>NZ_CP113932.1:0-2487733 GCF_029392135.1 Acinetobacter sp. ESL0695
AGTTAAAACTTCATTATTCAACTTGAAAACGCTATATTTGCATCTCATTATTTAAGATTGCATTGTGTTTAGCAATTCACCCTATTTTTTAAAATACCTGTTTAGAGGAATGCGCTGTGCGTTTAAAAATTGCGAAAGAGAGTTTACTTAATATCTTATCTCATGTTGTTGGTGTAGTAGAACGCCGCCATACTTTAAATATTTTATCCAATGTCAAAATTCAAGCATCGCAAGAAGCATTAACAATTACTGGTTCAGATTTAGAGGTTGAATTGGTAGCAAGTATGCCGTTTGTAAATGGTGCATGTATCCAAGCTGGTGAAACCACTGTGCCAGCAAGAAAGTTAATGGATATTTGTAAGTCTTTACCTACTGCAGCCTTGGTAGATTTGCAGATTACCGAAGATCAACGTTGTATTTTAAAATCTGGAAATAGTAGATTTGTTCTTGGTACTTTGCCAGCAGAAGACTATCCGTTACTTACTACTGAAACTACGCAAGGTACTCAAGTTCAAGTTACGCAAAGAGAGCTAAAACGCTTATTTGAGAAAACCGCTTTTGCTATGGCTGTTCAAGACGTAAGATTCTATTTAACAGGTACCTTACTTGAAATAGATACACAACAATTGCGTGCTGTGACAACGGATGGGCATCGTCTTGCGATGTGTGAAACGAATGCGCAGTCAACAGCGACACAAGCATTACAAGCCATTGTTCCAAGAAAGGCTGTAGCGGAATTACAGCGTTTGTTGAGTGTAGAAGATGAAGCATTAACTGTTCTCATTGGTCGTGAGTTGTTAAATGTGACTATTGGTATGCCAAGTCGAGATAAAGAGCAAGGTGAGGTTACCGTTCGATTTACTACAAAATTAATTGATGGCAAATTCCCTGATTATCGTCGTGTTATTCCACGTGGTGGGGATAAAACAGTGACAATAGGCCATGATGTTTTCAAACAATCTTTGCAACGTGTTGCAATTTTAAGTAATGAAAAATTACGCGGCGTGTTTCTAAATTTTTATACAGACACTTTGCAACTTCGTGCAAATAACCCTGAACAAGATGAAGCAATTGAAGATCTTGCCATTGAATATCAACATAATAGTTTAGAGATGTCTTTCAATGCACAATATCTGTTAGATGTATTAGGTGCTTTAGATGGTGATGATGTCTCTATGACAATGACCGAAGCAAATCAATCTGTACTCGTGCAAGACTTACAACATCAAGATCAGGTTTATGTTGTGATGCCGATGCGCGTTTAGATATTTATAGAGTAAATTATGTATTTAACACGTCTACATATCGAACGTGTGAGAAATTTAGAAACGGTTGCAATGCAAAAATTGCAGCCGTTTACTGTTTTATATGGTGAAAATGGTTCAGGTAAAACTTCTGTTCTAGAAGCAATTCATATTCTTGCAACGGGTAGATCTTTTAGAACACATATTCCAAAGAACTATATCCAATATGAAGTAAATGATGCACTTATATTTGCCCAAACTGAAGAGGACAAGTTGGGCGTACAAAAGTTTATTTCTGGTGAACAAACAATAAAGATAAATGGTGACCATATTGCTACACAAGGGCAATTAGCACAAAAGCTTCCTTTACAACATATTGATCCTCTAAGTACGGACATCATTGATCATGGTGCAAAACCAAGACGGCAGCTCTTAGATTGGTTAATGTTCCACGTGGAACCTGAGTTTTATAAAATATGGCAATTATATTCACGCGCATTAAAACAACGAAATACGTTATTAAAAAGTCAAAAAAATATTTCACTGGCTTTAATTGAACCTTGGAATAATCTCCTTTCAGAATATGGAGAGGTTTTACATGCTCAGCGTGAAAGTGTGATAGAAAAGTGGCAAGTTTTTTTTCAAGATATTGTGAAACAATTACTGCCAGATTTAGAGTTGAAATTAGAATATCAAGCAGGGTTTTCGCTACAAAATACACTACTACAAAGTCTTATAAATCATCATACTAGAGACTGCGAAAGACGTTATACAGAATACGGACCGCATCGAGCTGATTTAAGATTAAAAACAGCAAGAGGAGATGCAGACGCCATACTTTCTCGAGGGCAAAAGAAGTTATTAATTATTGCTTTAAAGTTATCTCAGATAGCGATGCTACATGCGTGTAACAAGGAAACTGTGGTATTATTAGATGATTTGACGGCAGAATTAGATCAATCGGCGCAAAGGCGTCTATTATCGCATTTAAGCGAACTTGGCAGTCAGGTGTTTTTAACCACTTTAGATCATAAAAGCGTAGAAAGACACTTGGATGAATTATCTATTTCGTATCAATTATTTAATGTAGCCAACGGCGTTGTTCAATTAATGAATAATGCGAATGTTGAATAATCATTATTGTATTATGACTAGGGAGAAACCATGGATTCAGAGTCTCAATCTGCTTCTCAAACAGAACTAAACAATGAAAAGGCTTATGATTCCTCTAGCATTAAGGTATTACGTGGCCTAGATGCAGTTCGTAAACGTCCTGGAATGTATATCGGTGATACCGATGATGGGACTGGTTTACATCACATGGTTTTTGAAGTTGTAGATAATGCAATTGATGAAGCATTGGCTGGTCATTGTGATGAAATTATTGTTAAAATTCATGAAGATGAATCGTTAAGTGTTTCTGATAACGGTCGTGGTATTCCTACAGATATTCATCCTGAAGAGGGTGTATCAGCAGCAGAAGTAATTTTAACGATTTTGCATGCTGGCGGTAAATTTGACGACAACAGCTATAAAGTCTCTGGTGGTCTACACGGTGTAGGCGTATCTGTGGTTAATGCTTTATCGAGTAAACTACAGTTGACCATTCATAGAGCTGGCCAAATCCATGAGCAAGAATATCATCATGGTGTGCCACAACAACCACTTGAAGTAATTGGAACAACAGAAAAAACAGGAACAACAGTTCGTTTTTGGCCAAGTGCAGATACCTTTAGCCAAACAATTTTTAATGTAGACATTCTCGCACGTCGTTTGCGTGAACTTTCATTTTTAAACTCTGGCGTACGTATTATTTTAATTGATCAGCGTGTCAATTTAGAATACGCATATGATTATGAGGGTGGTCTTGCTGAATTTGTAAAATACATTAATCAAGGTAAAACGCACCTGAATGATATTTTCCATTTTAATACAGAATCAGACCAAGGTATTTCGGTTGAAGTTGCTTTGCAATGGAATGACTCTTACCAAGAAAATGTAAGATGTTTTACAAATAATATTCCACAAAAAGATGGTGGTACGCATTTAGCAGGCTTTCGTGCAGCACTAACTCGTGGCTTAAATAGTTATTTAGATAAAGAAAATATTCTTAAAAAAGAAAAAGTGAATGTATCTGGAGATGATGCGCGTGAAGGTTTAACCGCCATTGTTTCTGTAAAAGTTCCTGATCCAAAATTTTCATCGCAAACCAAAGAAAAGTTGGTTTCTAGCGAAGTTAAACCTGCTGTAGAGCAGGCAATGAATAAATCTTTTTCTGAATATTTATTGGAAAATCCTGCAGCCGCAAAATCGATTGCAGGAAAAATTATTGATGCAGCGCGTGCACGAGACGCAGCTCGAAAAGCACGTGAAATGACACGTCGTAAAAGTGCACTTGATATTGCAGGTCTTCCTGGTAAGTTGGCAGATTGCCAAGAGAAAGATCCAGCATTATCTGAAATCTACTTGGTGGAGGGTGACTCTGCTGGTGGTAGTGCAAAACAAGGTCGTAACCGTAAGATGCAGGCGATTTTACCGTTAAAGGGTAAAATTCTAAATGTTGAGCGTGCTCGATTTGACAAAATGATTTCTAGTCAAGAAGTAGGGACACTTATTACAGCATTGGGCTGTGGTATTGGTCGCGAAGAATATAACCCAGATAAACTGCGTTATCATAAAATTATTATTATGACGGATGCCGATGTTGATGGTTCACACATTCGTACCTTACTTTTAACTTTCTTCTTCCGTCAAATGCCTGAGTTGGTTGAACGTGGAAATATTTATATTGCACAGCCACCTTTATTTAAGTTAAAGAAAGGTAAGAATGAGCAGTATATGAAAGACCAAGATGAATTAGATACTTTCCTTATTTCAAATGCGATTGACGATCTATCATTACATATTCATTTAGATTCTCCTGCAATTACAGGTGAAGCATTAGCAAAAGTTATTAGTGATTATCAGATTTCTCAAAAAAGTTTAGCTCGTTTAACTCAGCGCTATCCTGCAAGTGTATTAGATGCACTTTTAGGATTAGAAGCTTTTAAAGTAGATCAGAATCATAATATTGATTATGTAAATAATTGGGCAGAGCAACTTAAGAAAGCTGTAGAGAAAAATCAAGAAAGCTTAAGACCTGAAATTTCTTTAGAAGCTTTTGAAAGAGAAGATGCGAATGGTACGAAGTCTGTACATTACTGGCCACGTATTACGGTATATGTGCATAACTTACCACAGCATTATTTATTAGATGCAGGTTTACTCAATTCTAGTGAATATGCTCGATTACTTAAAAACTCAGCCAGTTGGTTCAATCTTTTAGAAAGCGGCGCTTATCTTCAAAAAGGTGAGAAACAGATTCAGGTTTCGGATTTTCATCAAGTTTGGCAAAATATCTTACAAGACTCTCGTCGCGGTATGATGATTCAGCGTTATAAAGGGTTAGGTGAAATGAATGCCGACCAGCTATGGGAAACAACTATGGATCCTGAAAATCGTCATATGCTTCAAGTAACGATTGATGATGCAATAGAAGCTGATCGTATGTTTAGTTGTTTAATGGGCGATGATGTGGAACCACGTCGTGCGTTTATTGAAGAAAATGCACTAAATGCAGATATTGATGCATAATATGATGGCATAAAAAAAGCACTCTAATTAGAGTGCTTTTTAATTAGAGTGCTTTTTTTATATATGATTTATTGGACAGCAGTTAAGATACTTGATGCAAATACATAGCCAATGCCAACCAATAGGGCAATCCAAATAAACGCACCTACAATATTGTACATAAGGAACATGAAATAATTCATGCCTGTCGAACCTGCAGCGAATGGTGCAAATGAGCGAGCAAATGGAATAAATCGAGCCAAAAGAATCGTTTTACCACCATGTTTTGCAAAATATGCTTCAGTTTTATGTAAATATTCTTTTTTAACGAAACGAGAATTTGAATGAATAATTCGGTTACCAGAGACTTTACCAATATGATAATTAACAATATAACCCAGTGCAGCAGCAACGAATAAAAGAAGAATCATATAGTTTAAATTAAGGACGGGTGTGGTCGCACATAAGGCGCCAATGGTCAGTAATAAACTATCCCCTGGAAGGAAAAACATGAAAATAAATGCAGTTTCTGCAAAAATAATTAAAAATAAAATAGCATAAATCCACACACCATATTCTTGAACCAAGACAGGTAAGTAGTTTTCAAAACTAAGAATAAAATCAAAAAAACTCATCGGGGGTACGTTCCCACTTTTATTTACATAATATTCCACTGAAAAAGCAACATAGGATTGATGTTGCACGCAACTTGCTCAAAATAATTCTAGCATAGATTATTTGAAACTGAGTCAAACTTAGTAGATATATCTAGATAAGCCTAATAAATCAAACAAAATGATAAAAATTAATATAAAAATAAAGAGAGTGAGTTAATTTCACAAAATCTTTATGGGTCTATATTGTATTTTAAAATCGAGAAAGGATAAATGATGCAGTTTTTAATAAAAATAGCTGTGATAACTAGCTTATTTACAAGTGGAGTTCTCTTTGCAGCTGACTTATCCACAGACATGGATGGGTTATCAACAAGTTATACGCAATTTCAAAAAACGGAAAATAACCAAGATGCAATTGCTGCTTTAGAACAGATGGAAGCGTATGCAACAGATGCAAAGAATAGCATTCCTATGAAACTCATGAATGAGCCTGAAAATAGCCCTGAGGTGAAATCTTACTTTAGAACTTTAAATGCCTTAATTACAGAAATTCAAAGAGCTGAAGATTTCGTAAAGAATCATCAGTTAGCACAAGCCAAAGAATGCTCAAAAGAAATAGATCGAATTATGAAATTTGGACATTATTCATTTAGATAATAAAAAAGAGATGCTCTGTATCGAGCATCTCTTTAGATCTGTCTACTCAGATATCTCTTCTTCTAACTCTTCAAGCTCCATCATTTGTTCTAGAAGAGTTTCCTCATTTTTTCCTAATTCACTTTTTAAAACAGATTGCTCATCCATTATTTTAAGCAATTCTTCTTTACGCTCTGCGTCGTAAAGAGTAGTGTCTGTAAGTTGTACTTCAATCGCTTGTAGTTGCTCTTGCAATTTGGCGATCTTTTTTTCAACTTTCTCAATATTCTTTCGAAGTGGTCGTGTTTGCTCACGCTTTTTTGCAGCAGCTTTTCTTTGTGCCTCTTTATCGACTTTGCTTGGTGTGCTTTTCGCATCGACTGCATTTTGAGCATTCATTTGTTGCTGACGTGCTTCGCGCAACCATTTGGCATATTCAGTTAGATCACCATCAAAATTTTGACATTCTCCAGCATGTACCAAAATAAGGTCATCACAGACACTTGAGATAAGTTGGCGTTCATGTGAGACCAGTACGACAGCACCATCAAAGTCTTGTAAGGCCATCGTAAGTGCATGGCGCATATCTAAGTCTAAATGGTTCGTCGGCTCATCGAGAATGAGTACATTTGGACGTTGCCAAACAATTAAAGCTAAAGCCAGTCTAGCGCGCTCTCCTCCTGAAAAGTTTTCGCATACGGTGTCCATTCGTTCACCGCTAAATCCAAAACTGCCTAGAAAAGATCTTAAAGAGGCTTCGCTAATTTTAGGGTCTGCAATACGTGCAAGTTGCAACATTGGACTCGCTTGACCATCTAAAGCATCCATTTGATGCTGTGCAAAATAACCGATATTGAGTAACTCAGATGCCTTTCTCTCACCATGTTGAATAGATAAGTCACCGACTAAGGATTTAATGAGAGTAGATTTCCCAGCACCATTCATACCCAAAAGACCAATACGAGAACTTGGTGTAATTTGTAAATTAACCTGACTTGCAATTTCTTTATTAGGATAACCAATAGTTACATCATCTAAAGTAAGCAGTGGAGAGCTCATTTTTGTTGGCTCTCTAAAACTAAATGTAAATGCTGTATCTACATGTGCAGGCGCGAGATCTTGCATTCTCTCAAGCTGCTTAATACGACTTTGTGCTTGTTTTGCTTTAGTGGCTTTAGCTTTAAAGCGATCAATAAATTTTTGTAAATGTGCTCTTGTTTCTTGTTGTTTCTCAAAAGCTTGCTGTTGCTGAGCCAATCGTTCACTACGTATAGTTTCAAATGATGAATAGTTGCCCGTGTACAACGTAAGTTTTTGGTTTTCGATATGTAAAATATGGTCTGTTACCGAATCTAAAAAGTCGCGGTCATGCGAAATTAGAATTAATGTTCCTTCATAGCTATTTAGCCAATCTTCTAACCATAAAATTGCATCTAAATCTAAGTGGTTAGTAGGCTCATCAAGAAGTAGAAGGTCTGAGCGACTCATTAATGTACGCGCCAAGTTCAAGCGCATTCGCCATCCACCTGAAAAACTAGCAACGGGATTACGAATTTGTTTTTCTGAAAAACCTAAACCAGCCATAAGCTGTGCAGCTTTTGCAAAAGCTGTATAGCCATTAATCTCGTCAAACCGTCCATGAAGTTGAGCGATATCATCATTACTTAAATTTTCACTATCATTTAATTGATTCTGAATCTGCCAATACTCTTCATCACCTGACAGTACAAAGTCGATGGCAGGTAAATCTAATGCTTCAATTTCTTGAGCCATATGCGCAACTGTCCAGCTTTGTGGCCTTGTCAGACTTCCTTCATCAGCGGAAACCTTACCAAGTAATGCCGCAAACAATGATGATTTCCCTGCACCATTGACACCTGTTAAGCCAATTTTCCAACCTGGATGTAATTGCATCGTATCTGTTTTAAAGAGCACACGACCGCCGAGACGAATACTAAAATGTTCAAGTTGGATCATAAGGCTTTCAGTAGATAATAAGATGTTGCTATTCTAAAGCGAAAGACTATGAAAACAAAACACTGCGATGCAGACATACTTCATGAGTTGAATTATGTTATATTATACGGATAATTTGTCCTGCCAGACCATCTGTGTTGATTTGAGGAATACCCAACATGACTGCTCAAGCTTTAGTATTAACTGATAATGCAGCAAAAAAAGTACGCCAGCTTCGCGACAGTGAAGGGAATCAGGCACTCATGCTACGTGTTTATGTCACTGGTGGTGGTTGTTCAGGCTTTTCTTACGGTTTCAATTTTGCTGAAAGCGCAAATGATGACGATGCTTCATTTGAAAATGGCGATGTTAAAATGCTTGTTGACTCTTTAAGCTACCAATACCTAATTGGTTCTGAAGTGGATTATATTGAAGGTCTTGAAGGTTCGCGTTTTATCGTGAAAAACCCAAATGCAACAACCACATGTGGTTGTGGGTCATCATTTTCGATTTAAAATTATAAATTTGATAAAAAAGCGGCAGATTTTGCCGCTTTTTTATATGCTTAAACTTGTGTAATTGTACCTAATATTCTGTCGCCACTTGCACCTGTTACGGCAGAGAGATTTCCACTAAGTTTCTGATCGAAACGCATTGTAAGCCATGCAAAAGCTGTACTTTCTACCCATGTTGGTGCAAGTCCAATAACATCTGTAGTTTGTACAGACCAATGGTGCTTTCTTAAACGCCAACGTAGTTGTTCAAGAATATGTGAGTTATATGCACCACCGCCGCAAACATATACTTCACCATCTTTCATACCTGAACGGTAAATTGCTTTTTGAATGGCACGTACGGTAAGTTTGGCTAAGGTGGCTTGGATATTTTCAGGTGTATCATCAAACTCTTCATATTCCAATTCATCATTTCGCCAGTCAGCAAGCTGACCTTCTAACCAATCTAAGTTAAAGTCTTCACGACCTGTACTCTTGGGTGGTTTTCTAGAAAAGAACTCATGTGCATATAAGCGTTCAAGAAGACTACGAATAGGTGAACCGTTTGCAGCCCAGTCTCCATTTTCATCATAGGCTTGACCTGTGTGGAGACGGCACCACGCATCCATAAGTACATTCGCTGGGCCTGTATCGAAACCTGAAATATGATCTTTCTTACCCGCAGGCAAGAAACTGACATTTGCGATACCACCTAAATTTAAAATAACTCGATCAATCTGTTCATGTTGGAATAACGACTGATGAAACGCAGGTACAAGAGGAGCGCCTTGCCCACCTGCTGCCATATCTCTACGGCGAAAATCAGAAATAACCGGAATTTGAGTAATCTCTGTAATAATATTAGGATCGCCAATTTGTAAAGTGAATCCATCTTCTGGACGATGTCGAATCGTTTGACCATGAGAACCAATTGCTTTAATTTTTTTACGATCAAGTTTATTGTTTTGAATTAACTCATTAATGCCGTGGCCAATCAGTTTTGCAAGTGCAACATCTGCTTTTCCCATACGATCAATTTCGTTATCGCTCGGTAACGTTAATGCCATGAGCTCATCTTTTAAATCTTGCTCAAATGGAATCGTAAATGTTGCATGTAACTGTAAAGGCTCAAAAGACGCAGCGACAATATCGATGCCATCCATACTTGTTCCTGTCATCACTCCAATATAGATTGATGTCATGATTAACAAAACCTGCAATATGCTGAAAAAGTGTTAGTATATCGCATAAATTGAATAACTGATGTGTTTGGATTTTGTGATGTCAAATTTCTTACCTGCTGAAGAGCAGTTAGCCCTCATTCAACGAGGCACACATGAAATTATTTCTGAAGAAGACTTACTGAAGAAATTAAAAGAAAACCGCCCATTACGTGTAAAAGCAGGATTTGATCCTACAGCACCGGACTTACACCTTGGTCATACAGTACTGATTAATAAGCTTAAAGTATTTCAAGACTTAGGCCATGACGTGCTTTTTCTCATTGGTGACTACACTGCCATGATTGGCGATCCAACAGGAAAAAGTGCAACAAGACCGCCTTTGTCTCGTGAACAAGTGCTTGAAAATGCGAAAACGTATCAGGAACAAGTATTTAAAATTCTTGATCCGAAAAAAACAAAAGTTGTTTTTAACTCAGAGTGGTTCGGACAAAAAACAGCAGCAGATCTCATTCAGTTGGCAAGCCAGCAAACTGTTTCTCGTATGTTAGAGCGTGATGATTTTACAAAGCGTTATAATAACCAACAGCCGATAGCCATTCATGAGTTTCTATATCCATTGGTTCAGGGTTATGACTCTGTTGCATTAGAAGCAGATGTAGAACTTGGTGGAACAGACCAAACGTTTAATTTACTAATGGGGCGTACATTACAAAGCCGTTATGGGCAAGCGTCACAGGTATGTATCACGATCCCAATTCTTGAAGGTTTAGATGGCGTAAATAAAATGTCTAAATCTTTAGGTAATTATATCGGTGTTTTTGATACACCAGGATCTATTTATCAAAAAGTACTTTCAATGCCAGATACGCTCATTGAACGTTACTTTGACTTATTAAGCTTTAAAACTGTAGAAGAAATTGAAACGCTTTTAAATGAAATGAGAGAAGGACGTAATCCACAAGAGATTAAACGTATTCTTGCATTAGAGCTTGTTGAACGTTTCCATGATGCTGAAGCTGCACAAAATGCACATAAAGGCGCAGGTAACCGTTTAGTCGATGGCGAGATACCAGAAGATACTCCAGAAGTTGAAGTTTCTCGTGGTGAGTCTGGTGAAATATTTATTGTTTCTATTTTACGTATGTCTGGCTTAACTAAAAATGCTGCTCAAGCGAAAGATGCTGTTTCACGTGGAGCCGTTAAAGTTGATGGTGAGGTAATTGGTGCAGACTTCTCGGTCAATGAAAATAAGACTGTTGTAATTCAAGCAGGCAAGAAAGCGATTGCTCGTGTTACATTCGTAGACTAACTAAATCATGCTTAAAAAATGCTCCTTAGGGAGCATTTTTTTATCAAAAAAACTAATTACTTTCGATATTCATTTAAGTTAAACGCTAAAAAAATATTATAAAAATTTCTACTATTTGAAATATGTTATGTATTCTCTTTGTCAGTTTATTTCTACAGTACTCACTCTTGGCTGCTCGTTAGTGCAGTTGAGCCATGCTGAAAAAGTACAGCAAATCAGTGATCAACCATTTGAACTCACTATTCTGCACATCAATGATCATCACTCACATTTAGATGAAGAAAAAACAAAACTAAAATTTGATGTGGGTAAGGGTATAGAAGAGTTTGAGGTAACACGTGGAGGTATCGCACGCGTTGCAACAATGATCCATGAACTCAGTTTACCAAATAAAAATATTGTAAAAGTACATGCAGGTGATGCGATTACAGGTGATTTCTATTACAACCTGAATGCAGGTCAATCGGATGCTGTTGCCATGAATCAAATCTGCTTTGATACATTTACACTAGGTAATCATGAGTTTGATGCAAAAGATCAAGGGCTTAATCAATTCATTTATTTTTTGAAAAATGGTAATTGTCCTAATCCAATACAAATTCTTTCTGCCAACGTGAACTTTGGTAAATCTTCGCCTTTGTATAAAACGAACTTAGTGCAGAAAACAGCAATTATTGAAAAACAAGGTCAGAAAATTGCTTTTATTGGTTTAACAGTTGCAAATAAAACAAAAAATGCATCACAACCTAATTTTGATACGACTTTTTCAAATGAATTGGAAACAGTGCAACAGGAAGTTGACCGTCTAAAGGCAGATGGAATAAATAAAATTATCTTACAAACTCACTTGGGATATAAGTTTGATATTCAGCTAGCACAGCAACTTACAGGCATAAACGTTATTATTGGTGCAGACTCACATACATTACTTGGTCCAACTGCCCTGAATAGTATTGGTTTAAAGCCAGAGGGGGAGTATCCAACCCAAGTAAAAAATAAAGATAGAGAGCCTGTTTGTATTGCACAAGCATGGCAGTATAACTATGCTCTAGGTGAACTTAATATTAAGTTTGACAAACAAGGTAAGGTCTTGAGCTGTACAGGTACATCACATATTTTAATAGGTGATGATATGAAAAGAGCATCTGATCGAAGTAACTTATCAATAACTGAAAAGCAAAAAATTGAAGATCAAATTAAAAAACAGCAGTTACCAATAAATATTATACAGCCAGATCATACAATGTTGCAGGTATTACTTCCATATAGCCAAGATAAACAGCACTTTACAAATAAAATTGTTGGTTATGCTCAAGAAGACTTATGTATAAAAAGTATGCCTGTGCCAACTCTAAATAATCAGTGTGGAAAACATGGTGGACAACTGCAACAGCTGGTTGCAAAGGCGTTATTAGAAGAAGGAAAACATCAGTTTAATGCAGACTTCTCTTTACAAAATGGTGGTGGCGTTCGTATTCCAATCCCAAAAGGGCCTGTAAGTATTGGAATGGTTTATCAGCTTTTACCATTTAAAAATACATTAGTGCAGTTAAATATGACTGGCTATGAAATAAAAAACACTTTAGAAGAAGTAATGGATAAAAATAACTTATATAAGGATGCAGGTAGCTATCCATATATGGCAGGATTGCGTTGGACAGTAGATTTGAATCAGCCTCAAGGACATCGAATCCAAAACTTAGAACAAGTTTTACCTTCTGGGAAAGTACAACCTTTAGATTTAAATAAAATGTATAAACTTGCAACCATTGATTTTCTAGCAAGAGGATCAGGTCATTACGATATTTTAAGTACTATAAAAGGAGAACGTCGTAAAAATTTTGGTTTGGATTATGCTGAAGTATTTTTGAAATATTTACAGAACCAACCAAGCCTTGATGGTAAACGTCAAATTTATAAACCAAATCTTTTAGATTACAGTACACAAGAAATAATAAGTGATTAAAAAAAACAGTAATAGGTGGGGGAATATCCCTTACCTATATTCAATGGTTCTTAGTAGGCTTTATATGCTTACGAAAAATGAAGAACGAGAGTCGTTTTAATAAATTTTGCTATCACGATTAATATTTAATCTTTACAGAGGAAATATTTAACTAAAAATGAATATAAATCACTAATATTTTTTGCTTAGATATTTGAGCATATAACTTACGTCAAAAGTGGCATTACTCTAGATGAATAAACAATTAGTCATTAGAATATATAAACAGGGAACTAAGTATAACTTCAATTTTGACCTGTTTGATAGTTCGACTCTTTCATAGATATCCTTATTTCTGCTTATGAAGTTAGGGTTGTACAGTACTTAGGGCAAAAGTTAGAAATTAACTCAGTGTAGTTTTGTATAAAATTTACTAGGAAATGAGATATAAACGATTCAGCAATCTTTTTAGCAATTATCTTAATTAAACATCAACAATTTCTTAGTGCTTATAAAAAAAACTCATCTATATTCATTAATAAATATGCATTCTAGGAATTTCGTAGAAATAAAAAATTATAATTACTCATTAAATTGATCTATTTTAAATCAAAATACTAAAAAACCGTCCAATTTCGTCTACAATTTGTTCTATTGACAAATAAAATAGAAATAAAATGGCTTAGGGGGTTGTGTTTGGAATTGATTGGTCTATAATGCGTATCCATCGGCGGTGATGTTGAAAGAAACTTCTTGATAAACAATAACTTAGTTGATTGGTTTGAGATTTAGTTCTTAGATTGATTGAGGTTAGAGTTTGATGAAGGGGATAAAAAACTTTCAGATTGCAGTTGACTTTCTTTAAAAAGAGAGTAATATAGCCGACCTAGCTTGCTGATGACGAATCAGTGATGCGAATCATTAATAGAATTGAAGAACAACTTGTGTGGATTTTTACTGAGTGATCACTGAATATATTTAAGATTCATTGATTAAAAGTAGAAATTTACTCGAAGATTTATTTGAGAGCGAATATTTTTGCTAGTGATTAATGAGCCAGATTGATTCCCTTAAGGAATTAATGATTTTAACTGAAGAGTTTGATCATGGCTCAGATTGAACGCTGGCGGCAGGCTTAACACATGCAAGTCGAGCGGGGAAGGTAGCTTGCTACTGGACCTAGCGGCGGACGGGTGAGTAATACTTAGGAATCTGCCTATTAGTGGGGGACAACGTTCCGAAAGGAGCGCTAATACCGCATACGCCCTACGGGGGAAAGCAGGGGATCTTCGGACCTTGCGCTAATAGATGAGCCTAAGTCGGATTAGCTAGTTGGTGGGGTAAAGGCCTACCAAGGCGACGATCTGTAGCGGGTTTGAGAGGATGATCCGCCACACTGGGACTGAGACACGGCCCAGACTCCTACGGGAGGCAGCAGTGGGGAATATTGGACAATGGGCGCAAGCCTGATCCAGCCATGCCGCGTGTGTGAAGAAGGCCTTATGGTTGTAAAGCACTTTAAGCGAGGAGGAGGCTTACCTAGCTAATATCTAGGCTAAGTGGACGTTACTCGCAGAATAAGCACCGGCTAACTCTGTGCCAGCAGCCGCGGTAATACAGAGGGTGCAAGCGTTAATCGGAATTACTGGGCGTAAAGCGCGCGTAGGTGGCCATTTAAGTCAAATGTGAAATCCCCGAGCTTAACTTGGGAATTGCATTCGATACTGGATGGCTAGAGTATAGGAGAGGAAGGTAGAATTCCAGGTGTAGCGGTGAAATGCGTAGAGATCTGGAGGAATACCGATGGCGAAGGCAGCCTTCTGGCCTAATACTGACACTGAGGTGCGAAAGCATGGGGAGCAAACAGGATTAGATACCCTGGTAGTCCATGCCGTAAACGATGTCTACTAGCCGTTGGGTCCTTTGAGGACTTAGTGGCGCAGCTAACGCGATAAGTAGACCGCCTGGGGAGTACGGTCGCAAGACTAAAACTCAAATGAATTGACGGGGGCCCGCACAAGCGGTGGAGCATGTGGTTTAATTCGATGCAACGCGAAGAACCTTACCTGGCCTTGACATACTAAGAACTTTCTAGAGATAGATTGGTGCCTTCGGGAACTTAGATACAGGTGCTGCATGGCTGTCGTCAGCTCGTGTCGTGAGATGTTGGGTTAAGTCCCGCAACGAGCGCAACCCTTTTCCTTACTTGCCAGCATTTCGGATGGGAACTTTAAGGATACTGCCAGTGACAAACTGGAGGAAGGCGGGGACGACGTCAAGTCATCATGGCCCTTACGGCCAGGGCTACACACGTGCTACAATGGTCGGTACAGAGGGTTGCTACACAGCGATGTGATGCTAATCTCAAAAAGCCGATCGTAGTCCGGATTGGAGTCTGCAACTCGACTCCATGAAGTCGGAATCGCTAGTAATCGCGGATCAGAATGCCGCGGTGAATACGTTCCCGGGCCTTGTACACACCGCCCGTCACACCATGGGAGTTTGTTGCACCAGAAGTAGATAGTCTAACCCTCGGGAGGACGTTTACCACGGTGTGGCCAATGACTGGGGTGAAGTCGTAACAAGGTAGCCGTAGGGGAACCTGCGGCTGGATCACCTCCTTAACGAAAAGGTGAGACTTGGTAAGAATCCACAACAAGTTGTTCTTCGGTATATTATCTGAGGGTCTGTAGCTCAGTTGGTTAGAGCACACGCTTGATAAGCGTGGGGTCACAAGTTCAAGTCTTGTCAGACCCACCAAAGACGAAAGATAATGTACAATTCACAAATGATTTTAAGCTGGGGACTTAGCTTAGTTGGTAGAGCGCCTGCTTTGCACGCAGGAGGTCAGGAGTTCGACTCTCCTAGTCTCCACCATGATTTTAGTTCGATTGATATTTCAATTTAATTAAGATTAAGCTAATAAATAAGCAAACAGCTTATTTGCTTATAGAGCTTAGTAGAAAGATTGTGTAAGATATGCGACCTTGATATTAACCTCTGTGAGTAATCACGGTACATGACCTGACGAAGGCATGTAAAATCATTAACAGATTATTCAATTTGAGTCTGAAATAAATTGTTCACTCATACATTTTGAAGCGTTTTAATTGAAATTTTAATTAATTTAGATTGAGACAAATTGAAATGAGATGAGAACTAGCAAATTAACTGAATCAAGCGTTTTGGTATGAGATTGAAGCTGTACACCTTGAAGTTCGCGTAAGCGACTGTTTGGGGTTGTATAGTCAAGTAATTAAGTGCATGTGGTGGATGCCTTGGCAGTCAGAGGCGATGAAAGACGTAATAGCCTGCGATAAGCTTCGGGGAGGCGGCAAATATCCTATGATCCGGAGATTTCTGAATGGGGGAACCCACTTACCATAAGGTAGGTATCAATAACTGAATACATAGGTTGTTGAGGCGAACGAGGGGAAGTGAAACATCTCAGTACCCTTAGGAAAAGAAATCAATTGAGATTCCGTCAGTAGCGGCGAGCGAACGCGGATCAGCCCATTAAGTTATCTAAGTTTTAGTGGAACACTCTGGGAAGTGTGACTATAAAGGGTGATAGTCCCGTACACGAAAGGGCTTAGATAATGATATCGAGTAGGGCGAGGCACGTGAAACCTTGTCTGAATATGGGGGGACCATCCTCCAAGGCTAAATACTCCTGACTGACCGATAGTGAACCAGTACCGTGAGGGAAAGGCGAAAAGAACCCCTGTGAGGGGAGTGAAATAGATCCTGAAACCGCATGCATACAAGCAGTGGGAGCATACTTTGTTATGTGACTGCGTACCTTTTGTATAATGGGTCAGCGACTTATATTCAGTAGCGAGGTTAACCGTATAGGGGAGCCGTAGAGAAATCGAGTCTTAATAGGGCGTTTAGTTGCTGGGTATAGACCCGAAACCAGGCGATCTATCCATGAGCAGGTTGAAGGTTGGGTAACACTAACTGGAGGACCGAACCCACTGTCGTTGAAAAGCCAGGGGATGACTTGTGGATAGGGGTGAAAGGCTAATCAAGCCTGGTGATAGCTGGTTCTCCCCGAAAGCTATTTAGGTAGCGCCTCGGACGAATACCATAGGGGGTAGAGCACTGTTTCGGCTAGGGGGTCATCCCGACTTACCAAACCGATGCAAACTCCGAATACCTATGAGTACTATCCGGGAGACAGACTGCGGGTGCTAACGTCCGTAGTCAAGAGGAAAACAATCCAGACCGCCAGCTAAGGCCCCAAAATCATAGTTAAGTGGGAAACGATGTGGGAAGGCATAGACAGCTAGGAGGTTGGCTTAGAAGCAGCCACCCTTTAAAGAAAGCGTAATAGCTCACTAGTCGAGTCGGCCTGCGCGGAAGATGTAACGGGGCTAAAACTATGTGCCGAAGCTGCGGATTTACGCATTAGCGTAAGTGGTAGGGGAGCGTTCTGTAAGCCGATGAAGGTGTGTTGAGAAGCATGCTGGAGGTATCAGAAGTGCGAATGCTGACGTGAGTAACGATAAAACGGGTGAAAAACCCGTTCGCCGAAAGACCAAGGGTTCCAGTCCAACGTTAATCGGGGCTGGGTGAGTCGACCCCTAAGGCGAGGCCGAAAGGCGTAGTCGATGGGAAAATGGTTAATATTCCATTACTTCTGTGTAATGCGATGAGAGGACGGAGAAGGTTAAGTCAGCCTGGCGTTGGTTGTCCAGGTGGAAGACAGTAGGCATGCATCTTAGGCAAATCCGGGGTGCTCTATGCTGAGAGTCGATAGCAAGTAGGTTTACCTACGAAGTGGCTGATACCATGCTTCCAAGAAAAGTCTCTAAGCTTCAGTTACACAGGAATCGTACCCGAAACCGACACAGGTGGTCAGGTCGAGTAGACCAAGGCGCTTGAGAGAACTCTGCTGAAGGAACTAGGCAAAATGGTACCGTAACTTCGGGAGAAGGTACGCTGCTGATGGTGATGGAACTTGCTTCCTGAGCTGTCGGCAGCCGCAGAAACCAGGCCGCTGCAACTGTTTATTAAAAACATAGCACTCTGCAAACACGAAAGTGGACGTATAGGGTGTGATGCCTGCCCGGTGCTGGAAGGTTAATTGATGGGGTTAGCGTAAGCGAAGCTCTTGATCGAAGCCCCAGTAAACGGCGGCCGTAACTATAACGGTCCTAAGGTAGCGAAATTCCTTGTCGGGTAAGTTCCGACCTGCACGAATGGCATAATGATGGCGGCGCTGTCTCCAGCAGAGGCTCAGTGAAATCGAAATCGCGGTGAAGATGCCGTGTACCCGTGGCTAGACGGAAAGACCCCGTGAACCTTTACTGCAGCTTGACATTGAACTTTGACCTTACTTGTGTAGGATAGGTGGGAGGCTTTGAAGTAGTAACGCCAGTTACTATGGAGCCATCCTTGAAATACCACCCTGGTAATGTTGAGGTTCTAACTCTGACCCATAATCTGGGTCGAGGACCATGTCTGGTGGGTAGTTTGACTGGGGCGGTCTCCTCCTAAAGAGTAACGGAGGAGTACGAAGGTGCGCTCAGCGTGGTCGGAAATCACGCGTAGAGTATAAAGGCAAAAGCGCGCTTAACTGCGAGACCAACAAGTCGAGCAGGTACGAAAGTAGGTCTTAGTGATCCGGTGGTTCTGTATGGAAGGGCCATCGCTCAACGGATAAAAGGTACTCTGGGGATAACAGGCTGATACCGCCCAAGAGTTCATATCGACGGCGGTGTTTGGCACCTCGATGTCGGCTCATCTCATCCTGGGGCTGAAGCAGGTCCCAAGGGTATGGCTGTTCGCCATTTAAAGAGGTACGCGAGCTGGGTTTAGAACGTCGTGAGACAGTTCGGTCCCTATCTACCATGGGCGTTGGAAATTTGAGAGGATCTGCTCCTAGTACGAGAGGACCAGAGTGGACGAACCTCTGGTGTACCGGTTGTGACGCCAGTCGCATCGCCGGGTAGCTATGTTCGGAAGGGATAACCGCTGAAAGCATCTAAGCGGGAAGCCTACCTCAAGATTAGATTTCCCTGTGACTTTATGTCACCTAAAGAGCCGTTCAAGACTAGGACGTTGATAGGTTGGATGTGGAAGTGTAGCGATACATGAAGCTGACCAATACTAATTGCTCGTGAGGCTTGACTATACAACACCCAAACAGTTGTATTTCTCTTCAAATAGCTTGATTTAGTGATAAACCTAGTTACAATACAGACCAATTGAATAAACTGTTATGCCAAATTTGGTGGAACAGAGGCAATAATTAAGACCTCAATGTTCTCCATAAAAGTTATGCTGGCGACAATAGCGAGAGTGAACCACCTGATCCCTTCCCGAACTCAGAAGTGAAACCTCTTAGCGCTGATGGTAGTGTGGGGTTACCCATGTGAGAGTAAGTCATCGCCAGCATCTAATTCCTAAAAAGCCTCCACAAGGAGGCTTTTTTTATGCGTTTTAATTATGATCTAGTTCAGAATGAATTTTATATAAAATTTAGGATGTAATTAGACTAGCTGCTATATTAATAGATATTGCTAATATAATTGTATTAAAAGCAAATGCGAGCATTAAGTGAAATGTATTGAGCATACGCATTTTTTGAGAGGTAATTGATATATCGGCTGTTTGAGAAGCAGTTCCTATAACATAACTGAAGTAAATAAAATCTAAATATAAAGGAATAGGTGTTTTAGGAAAATCTAAACCAGGATTATCTCCTTTATTTGATGAAATATAAAAAGAATGTGCATAGTGAATAGCAAATACAGTATGCATAAATAGCCATGCCATCGCAATTGTAAGTAAAGCCAAACCTATATGCGCATATTTTAATAAGGGAACATTTGATAAATGCGATAAATGAATAAGAATCGCATATAAGCACATAGCTATTGCACAACATACAAGCAATAAAATTACCCATTTATTCTCGTCTTGTTTGCTCGCTCTTCGAAAAATATGCTTTTGATCACAATGGGTTAAAATGAAGAAAGTACGAATTAAATATAAGCCTACGCTAATATTCCAACTTGTGAGTACAATCGTAGACCAACTCCAATTTGTAGTATGGCTTAGTATGTTAAAAAATATTAAACCTATAGGAAGCATTAAATAAAAGTAGGGGTGGTATCGGATATTGTGATATATTTTTTTTAATACATTCATTTAAATTTTCCTGATTAGAACAATTTTTCTTATAAATTTACGATCATAAGTTTACTCTTTACTTAAAAATACGTGTAGATTTTTTATTTATACAAAATGAATGAGATTTATTTTTGAAACTTAGATAGGCATTCTGATTATATTTTAAATCCTGTATGCTTGCATAAATTGTTGTTTAATTAGAAAGGCTTATTTATGTTTGAAAGCACAAATTCAGCACCAGATTATTTACATTGGTTCCGTCATTCTGCCCCATATATTAATGCACATAGAGGAAAAACCTTTGTGGTTATGTTTGATGGAGAAGCTCTAAAAGATAACAATTTTCATCATATTATTCACGATATTGCTTTGTTACATTCTTTGGGTATTAACTTAGTTTTAGTGCATGGCGCTAGAAAACAAATTGATGAAAATCTATCTAAACAAAATATAATTACAGAATTTTATTTAAACCGTCGAATTACAACAAGAACGGCCTTACCTGAAGTCATGAGTGCAGTAGGCGCATCGCGTATGCATATTGAAGCACTATTATCTATGGGTTTAGCAAACTCTCCAATGTTTGGCTCTCGTATAGATGTAATATCTGGTAATTTAATTACTGCAAAACCGTATGGTATTGTCGATGGGATCGATTTTCAACTTACTGGTGAGGTGAGATCTGTAGATACCAAAATGATGAAAAGCTTACTTGAAAATAATAATGTAATTTTACTCGGGCCTACAGGATATTCTACAACTGGAGAGGTGTTTAACTTATCAGCTGAAGAAGTTGCAACTAAGACAGCAATTGCCTTAAAAGCAGATAAATTAATATTTTTAGGTAAAAAAAAGGGTATAGTTAATCATCAAAATAATTTAATTCGTGAAGTATGCTCAAATCAATTAGACAATTATATTGAGCTTTATAAATCTAATGATCCACATTTTTCTATAATACTTGGATGCTCAAAAGATGCCTTAATTCATGGTATACAACGTATTCATTTATTACCCTTCGCTTATGATGGAGCACTCATTCAAGAATTATTTACACGTGATGGTGTAGGGACAATGATTACGGATGATCTTTATGAAGAAGTGCGTATGGCAACAATTCACGACGTAGGTGGATTGATGACATTACTAAGACCATTAGAAGAAAAAGGAATATTAGTTTATCGTTCTAGAGAACGTTTAGAGGATGAAATAGGACAGTTTGCTGTTATTGAGCGTGATGGTGCAATACTTGCATGTGCAGCACTTTATCCAATCTCAATTACAGGAGGTGAAATACCCTCTGCAGAAATTGCCTGTGTGGCTGTAGACCCTAACTATCGTAAGTCAAATAGAGGGAGTCAGATACTTAAATTCTTAGAAGAAAAAGCAAGAAACAACCATATCCAGCAATTGTTTGTTTTAACAACACGCACAGCACATTGGTTTATTGAACATGGTTTTCAGCCTGCTCAAGTAGATGAACTGCCGAATGCTCGTCAGCAACTTTATAATTACCAGAGAAACTCATTAGTATTTAAGAAATTACTGAGTTAAGTGATATATATTGAGAAAAGCGATAGCTTTAAAGAGATTTTTAAATAATTTTTTTTGATAAATTCCATGCAAAATCAATGATTTTTATCTAAAATCTATATATCTTTTTTCAGACAGGTTGCATGGTATGGAATTAAAAAAAAGTATGCAAAAACGAAGTCAACTTTTGAATGCAGCCTTAGATGTATTTTCAATTTATGGTTTTAGTGGTGCAAGTTTAGATGAAATTGCAAAACGATCTGAAATGCATAAATCGAATATTTTCTATTATTTTGCCAATAAAGAAGCGTTATATATAGAAGTGTTAACATCTGTTTTACATAAATGGCTAGAGTCGATGCAGTTGCTAAATGTAGATGAAGAGCCTGAAGTATTACTTACAAAGTATATTGAAAGTAAAATTGAATTTTCTAGGTCTAATCCGAAAGCATCCAAATTGTTTGCTTTGGAAGTGATTCAAGGTGCACCTTATATTCATAATATTTTAAAAGGCACGATTAAAAAACATTTCCGACGTAAAGTAAAAGTTATTGCTGAATGGCAAGCCCAAGGCAAAATAGCATCTGATATTTCACCTGAATTATTTATTATGAATTTATGGTCTTTGACTCAAAGTTATGCTGATTTCGACACGCAATTTGAAGTGTTTACGGGGAAAACTTTACGTAATCGTCTATTTCATCAACGTGCAATCCAAAATACAGTACAACTTCTATTACATGGTGCAGTAGCAAGAACAACTGCGTTATAAAATAGTCTTTTTAATGAAATGAGAATGACAAGACGAATGAGTCAGAATATGGCAAAATAGGTGAAGATTATTTTATAAATGGATTATATGAGCCTTCCATGAATCTACTTCGTTTGCATGCTTTGACCTCCTCATTCAATTTACCTAAAACTGCAGTTAGTATTGGTAATTTTGATGGTGTACATCTAGGGCATCAAGCGATGATTCGGCAGCTCAAAGAAGTCGCATCAGAAAAATCATTAAAGACATTGGTGATTGTATTTGAACCCCAACCTTTAGAGTTTTTTAAAGGAATAGAAGCACCTCCTCGAATTTCCTCTCTCAGAGAGAAAGTGGAGTATCTTAAAGAGTTGGGCATTGATTATGTTGCTATTGCAAAGTTTGATAATCATTTTCGTAGTCAGAGTGCAGAAGATTTCGCTGCATTATTAAAAAACAAATTAAATGTACAAAGTTTAGTTCTTGGGGATGATTTTCATTTTGGTCGAGATCGACAAGGAAATAGTCATTTTCTGAAAGAATATGGGTTTGACGTCAAAAATTTAGAAACAATTATATTTGATAACGAACGAGTCAGCTCGACTCGTATTCGTAAAGTACTCCAAGAAGGAAATTTACAGCTTGCGCGTCAGTTATTAGGTCGTCCTTATAGCATTATTGGTCGTGTACAGCATGGCGATAAACTTGGACGCACATTAAACTTTCCTACCATCAATGTTGCACTAAAACGTCATAGACCATGTTTAAATGGGATTTATGGTGTAGATGTTGTGTGTGAAACGAAAAATTTAAGAGAAATCGTTAATCATGAATCAGCATTAAAGGGCATTATGGGCTATCAGTCAGATAGTTTATTTGGTGCTGGCCATGTAGGCATACGTCCTGCGATAAAACAAGATACCCCAGAATGGCGTTTAGAAGTTCACTTTCCTGAAGTTTCTGCTAATCTGTATGGTTTACTTATGCGTGTAACTTTTTTAAATTACTTACACGGTGAGAAAAATTATGCTTCACTTGAAGCATTAAAGGTAGGAATACAAGATGATGTTGTTCAGCTAAACGAGTTTCGTAAGCAAAACAACACATTTCCTTTTTAATTTGAATTTTAAAGTACAACGAGTCATAGAAAACTCTGAAAACTGGAAGTAACTTGCATGAGCGATAAGCAAAATCCTGAAAATGTAGTGGATTATAAAGCCACATTGAACTTGCCGGGTACTGAGTTTGCAATGAAAGCAAACTTAGCAGTACGTGAGGTGAAATGGTTGGAAGAGTGGTATGCCGACAACATTTATCAGCGAATTCGTGACTCGCGTATTGGCAAAAAGAAATATATATTGCATGACGGCCCTCCATATGCAAATGGTCAAATCCATTTAGGACATGTAGTAAATAAAGTACTTAAAGATATTATTATTAAAAGTCGCACTTTAGATGGCTTTGACGCACCTTATGTTCCGGGTTGGGACTGCCATGGTTTACCAATCGAACTAAAAGTAGAAGAAAAAGTTGGAAAGGTCGGGCAAAAAGTAGATGCAACGACATTCCGTAAACTCTGCCGTGAATATGCATTAAAGCAAGTTGACTTACAGCGTCAGGACTTTAAACGTCTCGGTATTTTAGGTGATTGGGATAATCCTTACCTAACCATGAATTTTAAACAAGAAGCAGATATTGTTCGTGCGTTAGGTGCGATTCAGAAGAATGGTCATATTCAACCCGGTCTAAAACCTGTGAACTGGTGTTTAGACTGTGGTTCAGCACTGGCTGAAGCTGAAGTTGAATATGAGGATAAGAAATCAGAAGCAATTGACGTTGGTTTTGCAGTTGTAGATTTAAAAGATCTTTCAAAGCGTTTAGGTATAGACGTTACAACAGCAACAGATATGGTCATTTGGACTACAACACCATGGACCATTCCTGCCAACCAAGCTGTAGCTGTACATGCTGAAATTGAATATCAACTGATTGAAATTGATACTGATACTGGTAAGCAAAATATAATTTTTGCAAAAGATTTGGCTCAGTCTGCTTATGAGCGTTATAAGCTTCAAAATCCAAAAGTTATTGCAGATTTTGTCGGTGAAAAACTTGATCAGCTTCAGTTACAACATCCATTAATTGTTGAAAGACAAGTTCCTGTAATTTTAGGTGAGCATGTTGTTGCAACAAGTGGTACGGGTGCTGTACATACTGCACCTGCACACGGTGTAGATGACTATAAAGTTGGTCTACAAAATAATTTACCTGTAGAAAATCCTGTAGGTGGAAATGGTGTTTATTTACCTGCTGCATCTGTATTTGTAGGCGAGCATATTTATAAAGCTGTTCCTAAAATTATTGATGCATTACGTGAAGCAGGTCGTCTGTGGGCACATGAAACGATTCAACATAGCTATCCACATTGCTGGCGCCATAAAACACCAATTATTTTCCGTGCAACACCACAATGGTTCATTAATATGGATCAAAATGGCTTGCGTGAAGGTGCATTAAAATCTATCGAAAACGATATTAAGTTTGTACCGAATTGGGGACAAAGCCGTATTGAATCGATGATTGAAGGTCGTCCTGACTGGTGTATTTCACGTCAAAGAACATGGGGTGTACCAATTCCATTCTTTGTACATAAAGATACCAATGAGCTACACCCACGTACACCTGAAATTATTGAAGAAGTTGCTCAGCTGATTGAAAAAGAAGGTATTGATGCGTGGTTTACACGTGATACAGATGCATTCTTAAGTGCGGATGAAGCAAAAGAGTACAACCCTGTACGTGATACATTAGATGTATGGTTTGATTCTGGTACTACTCATTATGCTGTGCTAGATCAACGTGAAGAGTTACATAGTCCTGCCGATTTATATTTAGAAGGTTCTGACCAACATCGTGGTTGGTTCCAGTCTTCATTATTGACATCTGTAGCAATACATAACCGTGCACCATACAAAACGCTACTTACGCATGGTTTCACCGTCGATGAAAAAGGGCGTAAACTTTCTAAATCTTTAGGGAACTATATTCCCTTAGAAGAAATTACAAAGCAATTAGGTGCAGATGGGTTACGTTTATATGTAGCATCAAGTGATTATCGTTATGAGATTGCAGCATCTAAAGAAATCTTTAATCGTGTAAGTGACAGTTATCGCCGTATTCGTAATACGCTGCGTTTCTTATTGGCAAATCTTAAAGGTTTTGAGCCAAGTAAAGACTCACTACCAGTAGATCAATTGATTGCTTTGGATCAATATATTTTACAACGTGCCAATGAAGTCCAAAAGACAATTATTGATGCGTATAATGAAATGAATTTTCATGCTGTATGTACAGCGTTAACCAGTTTCTGTATTAATGATTTAGGTGGTTTCTATCTAGATATTATTAAAGATCGCCAATATACCACTAAAGCAGATTCACAAGCTCGCCATTCAGCACAAACAGCGCTTTACCACATTGTTCAAGCCTTTGTTCGTTGGATGAGCCCAATTTTGAGCTTTACTGCACAAGAAGCATGGCCTTTAATTCCTGAACAGTCTGAAAAATACGTGTTTACGCAAACATGGTATGAGTTGCCTCAAGTCGCAGAAAATGAAATTTCTGAGCAAGCTTGGCAGCAACTTATTCAAGTAAAATCTGCTGTGAATAAACAAATTGAATTTGCTCGAAATGAAAAAGTTGTAGGTGGAAATTTATCTGCTAAAGTAAAAATCTGGGCAACACCTGAACTAGAAAAACTACTTAAATCATTAGAAAATGAACTTCGTTTTGTACTCATTACTTCTCAAGTTGAGGTAAATGCGTTTGCTGAAGAAGGCAAGGAAACTGAGGTTGAAGGTTTACGTGTAGAGATTCTTGCTGCCGAAGGTGAAAAATGTGTTCGTTGTTGGCATGTATTACCAGATGTAAATACACATTCAGAACATCCGGGATTATGCTCTCGTTGTATCATCAACGTCGATGGTACAGGTGAAGAGAGAAAATATGCCTAATCAACAACATGAAAAAGGCTCAAAATTTCATGCGAGTAATGCATTATGGTTAGTACTTTCTGTACTAGCCATAGTGATTGATCAATGGACGAAGCATATTGCAAGTACAGCACTTGAATATGCTGATCCCCAGCATGTGGTTCCTTTTTTAAATTGGACGCTTTTACATAACTATGGTGCTGCTTTTAGCTTCTTATCTGGCGCAGGTGGTTGGCAACGTTATGTATTTATTGGCCTTGCTGGTATTGTGTCATTGGTATTCGTTTTTTGGCTAATGCGCATGCCAAAAACGCAGAAGGTATTGCCTGCAGCTTTGGCACTTATTCTCGGTGGTGCGATTGGTAATTTGATTGATCGAATTACTTTAGGCTATGTGGTCGATTTTATACATGTGTATTATCAACACTATAACTTTCCTGCCTTTAATATTGCCGATAGTGCAATCACATTGGGAACTATTCTATTATTGATTGATACCTTCTTTTTAGAAAAGAAGCGTAAGCAAAAATTGGAGCAAAAAAATGGTTGATATCATTACTCCTAATGAAGAGGTTAGAGTAGAGGCCGGTTCACAAGTTGAATTACACTTTTCGGTTGCTCTTGAAAATGGTGTGGAAATTGATAATACACGCCAACATGAGACACCTGTAAAACTTACGATTGGCGATGGGAATTTATTACCAGGATTTGAAAAAGCACTTTATGGATTACGTGCAGGTGATCGCCGTACGGTACACCTACCGCCAGAAGATGCTTTTGGCCCTTGGAATCCTGAAAATGTACAAATATTTGATACGGTGAAATTTGAACAGTTACCTACTGTAGGTCATTTAATTGAGTTTGAAGATAAAGCGAAATCAAGCTTATTCGGCGTGGTAAAAGCTGTGAATGATGATACGACCGAAATAGATTTTAACCACCCTTTAGCTGGAAAGAATATTAGTTTTGAGGTGGAAATATTTAAAGTGACACCTTCAGGTGAGCAAAGCTTTAGTATTTTGTAAAAAAAGCGCCTAGGCGCTTTTTTTATTGGACATTCACAATTGTATTACTGGCATTAATAAGTAAAAAATCGTTATTAATACGATACCACTGCTGATCTCTTTCGGGCCTAGGCAGATTGTATTCGATATAGTTAACTTTATATCTATCACTACGATAATGTTGAGGCATCGTATATCCTGCTTGCCACTTTAACTGTTTTAAGCGTTCAAAACCTTGTTCTTCTTGAACTTTACGAATTTGCTGTAGGTCATGCCAAACTTCTTGGTGTGAAGAGTACCCTCTGTTATTAAAGTTTGAAAACCCATCTTGTTGAGGTCCATTGTGCATAAAGTTTTGCCCAGGACCTCCCCCCATTCCCATTTGATGTGGTTGTGCATAAAGTGGTGCACAAATAAGCAAGTTCGATGCAAATGCCAAGGTATGACAAAACTTTTTCATATTGCACCTTTATCTAAAATAGCTATTTTTCTATTAAAACTTTCGCCTACTTTATCTAAAAAATGCAGAGAAAGTGTGAAGATCATAAGTAGTTTTAGGTGCAAGAATTAAAAAAAATTAAAAAGGTGGTGGAGGGAGAATAATCTCCCTGCTAGAGATGAGGATGATACATTTAATCTTGAGCATCAATACTCTGACCGTTTAAGTCCTTGCTGTCTTCACCCATTAAATAAAGATACGCAGGCATTAACATTTCAGAGGTAGGTAGGGTTAATGGATCTTCATCTGGATAAGCTTTGGCACGCATTGCAGTACGTGTCGGGCCAGGATTAATACAATTAAATCGAATGTGCGGATCTGTATTTTCTTGTGCAAAAATTTGACTCATTGCTTCTACTCCAAATTTGGAAATAGAGTAAGCACCCCATAAAGCACGTGCTTCACGTCCCACACCTGATGAAGTAAAAACTACAGATGCAGACGTTGACTGTGACAATAATGGGAGTAAAGCTTGTGTCATGGCGAATGGCGCACGTAAGTTCACCGCTAGCACTTCATCCCATGTATCTGTTGGATATTCAGCCAATGGTAAGCGCTCACCTAGAATTCCTGCACTATGTAAGATCCCATCTAGTCGGCCAAATTGTGATGTGAGCGTATCTGTAAGTAACTCATAATCTCTTACAGATGCACTAGACAGTTGTAATGGTAAAATTGCAGGTTGTGGTGCACCTAAACCTTCAATTTCATCGTAAATCACTTCTAACTTATTGAGGGTTCGACCATGCAGTACAACAGTTGCGCCATGAAGTGCATAACTGATCGCAGCAGTACGCCCGATACCGTCACTTGCTCCGGTAATTAAAATGACTTTATCTTTAAGCAAATTTGGATTTGCTTTGTATTCTGAGTACTTCATTGTGTGGCCTCCATTCACTTTATTATGTAGTGATTTTTAGCTGATTTGCTTAGCAATTTCTAGATGTAATTGTTCAACATTTTGTACAATAATATCTGCGCCCCAAGCATTTAAATTATCTTTCATGTTGGGTGGTAAATAACCATAAGCTGCCAAAATAGTTAGCATATTTGCATTGTTTCCAGCATCAATGTCTCTAGGATGATCACCCACATAGATGATATCTTCTGAGGAAAGATTGAGCGTATTTGCTGCCAAATACATAGGTTCTGGGTCTGGTTTTGTATGTTTGACATCTTGAGGACAGACCAATACAGCACAACGTGTGTTGAGTTTTAACTCGTTTAATAACTTTTCTGTAAGATATCTTGGTTTATTGGTGACAATACCCCACGGAATATTTTCTTTTTCTAGCATCTCTAGAAGAGGATACATCCCGGCGAAAAGGTCTGTATCCACAACAACTTGTTGTTCATACACATCTAAAAAATGTTGCCGATATTTTAATAAGGTTGCATCGTCTTGTTTGAGTTCTGGATAGACCAATTGAACCATTGCACGTGCGCCTTCAGAAACTTGTGCACGTATTGCATCTTCTGCTGGAATTGGACGACCAAGCTCTTTACAGATTTGCTGAATGATACGAATAAAATCTGCAGCTGTATCTGCAAGTGTGCCATCTAAATCGAATAAAACGGCCTTTTTCATACGGATCTCTTATCTACTGTATGAACCATGTAATTCACATCTATATTTGGTGCTAACCAGTAATGTTTTGTAAGTGGGTTATAGTGAAGACCAATCATATTTTTTAATTGTAATTCAGCAGCACGAATGTCGTAAGCAAGCTCCGAAGGCTTAATAAATTTGTGATAATCGTGTGTTCCTTTTGGAAGTAAACGCAATACATATTCAGCACCAATGATGGCAAATAGATATGATTTTGGATTGCGGTTAATGGTCGAGAAGAAAACGTGGCCACCCGGTTTTACAAGCCTTTTGCAAGCTTGAATAATAGATGCGGGATTCGGTACATGTTCTAACATTTCCATACATGTAACAATGTCGTATTGACCCGCTTGCTCTTCTGCAAGTTGTTCTACAGGCACTTGCTTATATTCAATATTATTCACATCATTTTTTTCAGCATGTAATCGAGCAACGTTCAGGGGAGCTTCACCCATATCGATACCAAGTACAGTTGCACCGCGTCGTGCCATGCTCTCTGCTAAGATACCTCCACCACAGCCGACATCAATAATTTTTTTGCCTTCAAGTCCCCCTGCATGCTCATCTATCCAGTTTAAGCGAAGTGGGTTAATTTCGTGAAGTGGGCGAAATTCCGATGTTTTGTCCCACCATTTTTCTGCGAGTGCTTCAAATTTTGCAATTTCTTGTGGATCAACATTTAATTCTGACATATGTTATACCTAAAATTATTCAGTCCTTTCATTTAATCTAGTGTAGCGCTTATTATCAAGAAATGGACTAGCTATGCAAAAAACTTCACAGAAACAAGACGTTTTTTGCATGAATCTTTTTAAATTAAGCGTTACTCTATGACGTAGTTTACAAACTTGCAAAAGGGAATACTCAGAATATGAAGAAGTTTATTTTAGGTGGGTTAACAGCAACTGTAATGGCTTTCTCTATGAATGCGATGGCTGACCAGTTTGTTGAAGGGAAAGACTATACGGTTATAAAAAATCCAACGCCTGTATCTGGCAATAAAGTTGAAGTCCGTGAATTCTTTTGGTACGGCTGCCCGCACTGTTTTAAACTTGAGCCACACATGCAGACATGGTTAAAACAAATGCCAAAAGATGTAACATTTGTTCGTACGCCTGCTGCAATGAATCCTGTGTGGGAGTCAGGTGCACGTACATACTGGGCTTCTGAAATGTTAGGTGTTCGTCAAAAAACACATTTACCGTTGTTCCATGCAATTCAAGTGGACAATCAGCAAATCTTTGATCAAGCAACGGCTGCAAAATTCTTTACAAAATATGGTGTTCCAGAAAGTAAGTTTAATAGTGCATATAATTCATTTGCTGTAAGCACGAAAGTTGCTGAATCAAATAAACTTGCACAACAATACCAACTTTCAGGTGTACCTGCAGTTGTTGTTGATGGAAAATATATGATTCAAGGTGAAAATGAGCGTGTAGTACAAGTGCTCACATATCTTGTTGATAAAGAAATGAAATCTAAAAAATAAATATGATTGATCAAAGATATCTACGGGTATCTTTGATCTTATTTGAGTAGTGCGCTCTGAATAAAGCTCACTCGTTTTAAACAGTTTTGAAAAAAACTTATTTTTTCCATTTCTATCGTATTATTTCTGCATAAGTTAATCCAATCTTTAGACCATACCAAACACATCTCTAATAGAATTTCAGCAAACATATAAAGTTCGTTCGGGTGAGTATTCTGATATTGATCTAATTTTCTTAAATCACTTACTAAGTCACGTGTGAGATCAAATACATCTTGATAAATCATTTTCTCAAGTATTGGGTAGTTTCCCCAACGTTCTGAAATAAAAAAATGCCAGTAGGTTGCATGTTGTTCAACAAATTTAAATAATGTTTCTAGACGAACTTCAGTCGTTTCGTGGCTATGCGTAGTAAATCGAGCACGAGATTGAAAGAGTGCACTTTTTATGAATACAGTTACCTGATCGATCGTTGCTTGAGCAAGCATATCTTTATTTTCGAAATGACGGTAAAGTGCACTAGGAACAACGCCTACTTCACGTGCAATTTCACGTAAACTCATACTATGAAATGGCTGCCCGTTATAGCTTAGTAAAAGGACTTTTTCGATAATGGCTTGCCGACTTTGTATCTTACGCTCAGCACGCATAGACATTACAAGTTCCATCTAATAATATAAAAAACAATTTAAACATAGAATAAATTGGAGTTCTATTTTTATAGTATAAACTCATAATATCTTACAAATAATTGATAAAAAGAGGCCTATTTATTAAAGAAACAAATAGACCTTGTGAATTACTTCACAGATTTTAAATAATTTACAGCAACATCAAGTACGTATTGTTGGCATGCTGCACCCGTATTTGGGTTATAGCTTCCATTGTTGGTTAGGTTGTTCGATAGTACACGAATACCGATAAATGGAACATGATATAGAGACGCAACTTGTGCAGCAGAAGCGGTTTCCATTTCTTCTACTGACGTTCCATAATTTTCATGGAAATATTTAATACGATCTAGTTCGTTATTCCAAACATCTGCTGAACCAATAACGCCTTCAACAACTTTTCCTTGTTTATAGGTTGCTTTAATTGCATTGGCTGCAGCAAGAAGTTTCGGATCTGCATCAAAACGAAGGCGACGACTTTCTTCCTCTGGCGTATTGTTTTTAGGTAAAACATTAAAAGACTTATTCCATGTGAGGGTATTTGAACCTTCACCCAATGCTTTATTTGGTGTAATAAATGCACCAATATTTTCAGAAGTTTTTCCTAGTACAATATCAAACACATTAAGTTTTGGATCGTGACCACCTGCTGTACCTTGGTTAATAATTGCAGCAGGATGATAGTGTTCAATCGCTAAAGTTGTTGCAGCTGCAGCATCTGTCATACCCATAAGTGTACGTGATACTACAACAGGGTAACCTTGATATGTACCTTCCCAAAACTTCCAAGCACCATAGGTCTTTTCTTTTACATTTTTCAACTGACTTACGATATGGTCAGTTTCGATATCAAGTGCACCTTGAATAATCACAGGTGACTGCTTTGTTTGAGCATATGTTGCTTGTACAGCCATAATGCAAGTAATAGCAACAATTGCAGGTCGAACGAACTTTTTCATAGTAAGATCTCTAATTGTGATTTATTTCAAAGCTTTAACATATTGGATAACGATCTGAGATGAGTTTTTCGCAGCAAGTTGGATAAATGTACTCTCTTCATTTTCACCAGCGCCACCACCAGCAAGATCAGATAAAGCGCGAAATACGATAAAAGGCTTATCATTGACATAAGCAACATGGCCAATAGCAGCAGATTCCATGTCTACAACATTTGCATGGAAGGTATTAAATACAAATTGGCGTAATTCTGCATTGTCCATGAATGATTGTCCAGAAACGCCGTTACCGCCAAAAGCAACTTTTGGTGTATGACTAAGACAATGATTGTCTGCAGTACAACGGTCTAGGCGTGGTTGAGCCAAAATTTCTTTTGCTTGTGCCATTAGATTCGGATCTACTTTAAACCAAAATTTCTCTTCAGGTGCTTGGCTACCATTTGCAATTTGAACATCTTGTGGAAACATCATACCGAAATTTGGATAAGGTGTTTTTAAGAATGCAGGTGCAACAAATTTACCATTGGTTTGACGTGCCATAATAGACTCAAGATATTGTCCCCACTGATCTGGCACTGAAATATCACCAATGTTAAGGTTTGGATTTACACCACCAGCAACCCCTGAAAACACAATATTCTTAACATTAAAATGATCTAGTGCCATTTGAGTTGTCATTGCAGCATTGACCATTGACATGCCTGATAAAAATAGTACGACATCTTTATCGCCAATTTTACCTGTGTAAAATTCGGTACGGTTAATTGTATGTAACTTTGCATCTTTTAATGCAGCGCGTAATTCAGGAATTTCGGGTTGAAATGCACATATAATGGCAATGCGAGAGGTCGTATCTAATTTGCTTTGAGCAAAGGCGATGGTGCTTATGAGTAAGCTAAGAAAGAAGGTCAATAACTTTTTCATGTTAAATAAAGTGCCTTTCAGGATAATTGAAGGGGAGTTAAGCAAGCAATATGCCAAAAAAGATTGGCAGATTATCTTTCTAAGAAAGTAGAAAATAAATGAATAGATGGATAAATTAAACACTATTTTTTGATGAAAAATAACATTTTCACATATAAATGAAATAAAATAATAGCTTAGTTTTACCATCAATATGATTATTTGATGATTTTTGTTGCACTGAATATGTAAATAGGCATATTCCTTGCTTATAAAACTCCTTTTATTCCATTTTTGCCACTCTCGGTCAAAATTGTACAGTTCGTGACTTAGGAGCACGTGAAATCATGTCTACCAAATTATTGAGCTATATCTTTGCTGCAACAGCGACGCTTTGTACTGTTCAACAAGCCAATTCAGCAATGAACACAACGTTATGGGGAATTTATAGCAATAACGTAATGTTTAGCCCAAAACCTGTAAAGAATGCTTATTTAGAGCTTGAATATTCGGGACAAACAGGCCCAATTGATTGGTATGGATATTTTGACGCACCTAAGTTTTTTGATGGGAACCAAAATATTACAGGTGTTTGGGATAGCAAAAGTTCTAAGTTATTTATGGAACATGAGCCGAAAGTCTCTTTAAATCGTTTAACAGGCAAAGACTTATCTGTTGGCCCATTTAAAGATTGGTTTATTGCAACTGACTGGATTGTAGATGCTGGAAATACAGTGCTTACACGCCAAAATACATTGTATTATGGTTTAGGTACATCAATTGATACGCATACTAAGTTGGGTATGAGTGTAAATGTTTATGCGAAGCAACAGTGGGAAAACTATGGTGCTGCAAATGCCTATACATCTGATGATGGCGGTCGTCTACAAGTACAATTTTTCTATCCATTGTATTCATTCCAAAATGGTGCATCTTTAAACTACTTTACTTTCTCTAACTACGATTTTGGTTCTAAATTAGCTGATAAAACAGGTGGTAATACGCGCACTAATGAAGCTTTTGTTTCAACCCATATTTTTTCGTATAAGCTGAAAGAGTTTGGTGCATATGCAGGCGCACGCTATTTCCATAACGGTGGTCAGTTTAAAGATGGTGCAACAAATAACTGGGGTAGTGGTGATTTCACACAAAAAAGCACAGGATGGGGTTATTACCTTGCTTTAGGTTATCACTTCTAAGTCTTTAAAATAATATCTCAAATATCAGCTACTTTGGGTAGCTGATATTAAACACTGGTTTTGTTTTGTACATTTTCTTCACTCGAATCGTCAAAAAAAATAAATAGAATCTGTTACAATTATTTCATTCATTTGCTTTTAAATTGAAGGAAAAAAAATGCGTATAGACCAGAGAGCTGTCGATCAACTTCGTGACGTAAAAATTACTAGAAACTATACTCGTTACGCAGAGGGGTCTGTTCTCATTGAATTTGGTCATACCAAAGTACTTTGTACAGCAAGTATTGATCATAGTGTGCCAAGATTTTTAAAAGGGCAAGGACAAGGTTGGGTAACTGCTGAATATGGTATGTTGCCAAGATCTACACATACACGTTCAGATCGTGAGGCTGCTCGAGGAAAACAAAGTGGTCGTACTCAAGAAATTCAGCGCTTGATTGGCCGTAGCTTACGTGCGATGGTCGATCTAAAAAAACTTGGCGAAAATACAATTACAATTGATTGTGATGTTATTCAAGCAGATGGCGGCACACGTACAGCTTCTATTACAGGGGCAGCGATTGCACTTGTAGATGCTATTAGCGTGTTACTTGAAAAGAAAAAAATTAAACAAGATCCTTTAAAAGGTTTAATTGCTGCAATTTCTGTAGGTATTTATCAAGATGAAGCTTTACTTGATTTGTGCTATGAAGAAGATTCGAATTGCCAAACAGACTTAAACGTTGTAATGACACAATCAGGTGAGTTTATTGAAATTCAAGGAACGGCTGAAGATAAGCCTTTCACACGTGAACAAGCAGACAGTATGCTTGCTTTAGCAGAGCAGGGCATTCAAACCCTTATTCAAAAACAGCAAGAAGCATTGGGTTGGTAAGCTTTTAAAAGCATAAAACCAGTTTTATCACTGGTTTTATACTAGAGGTATACGAGCTGATCGTATACCTCTAAAGAAAATTTTCAAATTTCAGTAATCTTTTAAATAACTCCACACGCAATACGACTACCACCACCACCAAGAGGTTTCGGTGTATCTGAGTAGTTGTCTCCACCGCTATGAACAACAATTGCATGCCCTCGAATATCTGCGAGTTTTAAACGTGGTGCAATGTTGGTTTCTTTAACATTTCCATCTGCATCGGCAGTAAGCAGAGGTAAATCACCTAAGTGACCAGTCATTGGTGTCCCATGATGTTCTGCATGGTTTGGATTGAAGTGACCACCCGCTGCTAAAGCTGCACCTACTTGTCCATCTTTTCCAACAGGCTGACATGAACCATACTCATGTACATGAAAACCATGAGGGCCTGATGGTATTTTTTCTAAATTAGTCTGAATTTTTAGACCTTCAGATGTGTCTTCCAAAGTTACCGTACCTAACTTTTCTCCTATGCCTTGTGCAGATACGGCATATACAGTAACTTTTTCTGTAGAATGATGATGCATTGAAGAAATTGTCGTACATCCTGTAACTATTAAAATACTTGTAAAGCATAGACCTACAGTCTTATAAAGTTGCTTCATCTTCATTTATTCCTATTTAATTTGAATTATAAGTATCGTAAAAGATCAATCAAATGCAGTAAAACAATCCTTGATTGCTTAAAAGATTGACCTTTGTATATCGAGTTTACAATTTTTTAGACAATATATGGCTAAAAATAACAGTGATTAAAGTGAAGAACTGTATCTAATAAGAATAGATGAAAGATAAGTTAAATTAAAAAATGAATAGACATTTTGTTTCAATAAAAATCTTAATTTTTATATAAAAATTAATTGCAAAAAAAGAGACGTATAGTTCGTTTAATAGTAATTTATTGATTTATATATCCTTTCAATAGGCTAAATTTATAGTGTTTAGCAGTGAAATAATATTAGACAAATTTATTTTTTTAAGTGATTGATAATGATTAACTTAATGTGCTAGTTTTGAGATTGAAGGAAATAAGAATTTAGCCAATTCAGGAAGATAGCGCTTTGCTTAGTTCTCGTGTCAGAGAAATGATAAATGAACGTTATTTGTGAATAATGATTGATCACTAAATTTTTACGGAATCATAAAGTAAAAAAGTCTGTATTTAATAAAACTCGTGTTATCTTAAATTTGTACTTTTTTGTGGGAAATGGAGTAAACGCAAAGAAATAACTTTTTCTATACTAATGTAGTATGTCCTTTGGGGCAGATAATGCCTAAGGTGTATTTTCATCGTGTAGAGGAAGTATATAGTCTTTTTTATTGACTTAATCTTGCGCTATTTTAAATAGTTTAATGGAGTCGGGAATGTCATATTTTGCGATTATATTTGAAACAGATGAAGCGAACTATGGGCGTGTTGAAGACGCAATTCATACCGTTTCGAAGGGAAAATGCCAAAAAATCTTACATAATTTTTGGGTGGTAGATACACTTTATCCTGATGCCAAAAAAGTTCGAGACTACATTAAAAACTATTTAAAACTCGATTTTGACGATAAAGTATTCGTTACCGCTATCAAAGAAGGGGAGTCTCCTTGGGCCTCTTGGGGACTAGAAAAAACAGCTGTTGATTGGTTAACGTCAAAAGCTTAGCCTCGTACCTGATATATTTTAAAGAAGATGGAAATTTTAATTTCAAAGGTGAATATAAAATGATTAATGTTGCTATTAATGGATTTGGTCGTATTGGTCGTAGCTTCGTTCGTGCACTTCAAGCAAAACAAAGCGAAATTAATGTTGTTGCAATTAACGATCTTGGATCAGTAAAACAACTTGCACATCTATTAAAGTACGATACAGCGTTTGGCAACTTTCCTGAAGAAGTTAAAGTAGAAGAAAATGCATTATATATTGGCGGCAAAAAAATCGCTGTTTATCAGGAAAGAGATCCAGAAAACTTACCTTGGAAAGAGCTTAACATTGATGTTGTTTTAGAATCTACAGGTGTATTTGTAAGTGGTCCTGCTGCTTCTAAACATTTAAAAGCAGGTGCGCGTAAAGTTGTTATTTCTGCACCAGCAAGTGAAGTAGATTTAACAATTGTTCAAGGCGTAAATAACGACCTATACGACAAAGAGAAACACAATATTGTTTCAAACGCATCTTGTACAACAAACTGTCTTGCACCTCTAGCAAAAGTAATTAATGATAACTTTGGTATTGTTGATGGTTTCATGACAACAATCCATGCTTATACACAAGATCAAAACTTACAAGATTCTCCACATAAAGATATGCGCCGTGCACGTTGTGCAGCACAAAACATTGTGCCGACATCTACAGGTGCAGCGAAAGCGATTGGTCTAGTTATTCCTGAATTAAAAGGTAAGTTAGACGGTGGTGCAGTGCGTGTACCAGTTATTACAGGTTCAATGGTTGACCTTACTGTAAACTTAAAAGAAACAGTAACGATTGAGCAAGTAAAAGCTGCTGTGAAAAAAGCTGCAGAAAATGAAATGAAAGGTGTATTGGCATATACAGAAGATGAAATTGTATCTTCAGACATCATTAAAAACCCTGCATCTTCAATTTTCGATGCTGGTTTAACAAATGTGATTGGCGATAAATTCTTAAAAGTAACAAGCTGGTACGACAACGAGTGGGGCTTCTCTAACCGTTTAATCGATACTATTGAACAAGTTGCTGTAAAATAATTTTTACAAGAAATTGTAATGATTAAAAAAAGCCGATATTTCTATATCGGCTTTTTATTTAAAGGAATAAGACAGTAACCCAAGTGATAAAAATAATAAAGAGTGCAACAAATTGGGCTGCACTACCCATGTCTTTTGCAATTTTTGCAAGCGGATGTCTTTCAAGTGAAATACGATCGACTACAGCTTCAATTGCTGAATTAAATAGTTCAACAATAATTGCAATTAGTCCTACTATGACTAATAAAATATGTTCAGCTTTAGAGGCTTGAATGAAAAAGCTAATTGGAAAAAGAACGAGATTTAAGTAAACGATTTGTCTAAAAGCAGCTTCATGCTTAAAAGCAGATTGAAAACCTGAAAGTGAATAATGGAACGCATGAATGATACGTTTTATTCCCTGATTGCCTTTAAATGGTGAATATTGACCCATGAATGAAATAAGTGCGTAATAAGCAAGATGAATGCTATGATACCTCGTATATAATTAAGTAAAAGTTAAATTTAATACGATATAAAAAATTACTTTTAAATGTAAGTTTTTGAATGACGACTTTATTAAAGTGGTATTCTGCGATTCTTTCGAAATGTGCATTGAATTGAGGCGATAAATGCAAGAAAAAACACAGCCTTTTTATATAGAAAATGGTGTTTTACACGGGGTGCGTCAAATACCATCTCCAAATTTTAATCAACGTCCTGAAAATACCGATATTCAGATGGTGGTTATTCATAATATTAGTTTACCACCTTCTCAATTTGGTCAGGGATATATTGAGCAATTCTTTCAAAATCAATTAGATTGGACACTACATCCATATTTTCAAACAATAAAGGGAATGGAAGTCTCTGCACATCTACTTATTTTAAGAACAGGTGAAGTCATACAATTGGTCAATTTTAATGACCGCGCATGGCATGCAGGGCGTTCGAATTATCTAGGCTTACCAGAGTGTAATGATTATTCGATCGGAATTGAGTTAGAAGGATGCGATGACTTGCCTTTTGAGAGTGTTCAATATCAAGCTCTTGTTGATGTAGTCAATTGTCTGCAACAGACGTATCCTAAAATTCAACATCATATTGCTGGACATTCAGATATTGCACCTGAAAGAAAAACAGATCCAGGACCTTATTTTAATTGGTCTCACTTTAGACAATTATTAGGTGAATATAACATCTCGAAATAAAAATCATCCATTTAAATTTAAATGGCCACATTCAACTCAATTTAGGTATAAAAAATGGCGCTTTGGCGGTCGACATTTGTCGTAAGTGCAATGACGATGCTTTCACGTATTTTAGGATTAGTACGTGATATGGTTCTGTTAAATGTATTCGGAGCAGGGAAAGAATTTGACGTATTTGTTGTTGCATTTAGGATACCTAATTTCTTTAGGCGACTGTTTGCAGAAGGTGCATTTTCTCAGGCATTTATTCCTGTTTTAACTGAATACAAAACCAAATTGCATGTTGAGGTACAAATACTAATTAGCCGAGTTTTTGGCTGTCTATTGTTGTTAATGTCTTCATTAACACTTATTGCTATGCTTGCTGCACCATATATTATTTATGTATATGCTCCGGGGTTTCATGAACATCCCGATAAGTTTGCCGATGCAGTACAGATGTTCCGTTTAACGATTCCTTATCTTATGTTTATGTCTTTGACGGCATTCGCAAGTAGTATCTTAAACAGTTATGGTTCATTTTTTAGTCCTTCATTTTCACCAGTTCTTTTAAACGCGATTATGATTGCGGCTGCTTGGTGGCTTACACCATATATGCAAACTCCTATTATGTCGCTAGGATGGGCGGTCATTGCTGCGGGTATTATTCAGCTTGCAATACAGATACCAGAGCTATGGCATAAGAAACTACTTATTCCACCTAAAGTAGACTTTCAACATGAAGGTGTGCGTAAGATTTTAAAACTTATGCTTCCTGCGCTATTTGGTGTATCTGTGACACAAATCAATTTGTTGTTGAATACGATTTGGGCATCATTTATGCAAGATGGCTCTGTATCTTGGTTATACAGTGCAGAACGTATGACAGAGTTACCTTTAGGATTGATTGGTGTTGCAATTGGTACTGTAATCTTACCTTCACTTTCAAGTAGACATGCCGAGCAAGATGTTGAAAAATTTAAAGCAATGATTGATTGGGCAGCACGTGTCATTATTTTAGTGGGTGTACCTGCAAGTCTTGCATTATTTATGCTATCTACACCGATTATTCAGGCACTCTTTCAACATGGAGAATTTACACCACAAGATACTAAAATGACTGCATTGGCGTTACAGTGTATGAGTGGTGGTGTTCTAGCATTTATGTTAATTAAGGTGTTTGCACCTGGTTTTTACGCGCAACAAGATACAAAAACACCTGTACGTATTGGACTTGTTGCTGTGGCTGCCAATGCCTTAATGAATGTTATTTTAATTACGTTCTTTAAATATATTGACTGGCATGCGCCTCATATGGCTTTAGGTATTTCCTCGTCATTCTCTGCGCTTGTAAATGCAGGTTTATTATATTATTTCCTCCATAAGCGCGATGTTTTTAGATTTGGGTCACACTGGAAAAAAATTGCACTACAATATTTTATTGCAAACATTGTTATGGCTATTGCATTAGCTATTGGCATCCATTTTTATAATGGAGAATTATCGCAGTGGTTGCGTATTGCTGAAGTATTGGGTCTTTGTTTCGTTGGCGTCGTTGCATATGCAGTGACGCTACTCATTGTTGGTTTTAGACCAAGAGATTTAAAGCATTCATAAAATAGCGAGAAATAAAAAAGTAGCTAAAATGCTACTTTTTTATTGTGAGTTGAATGCTTTTGTATTCCAAGGTGCTTTCATAAGTACTTTTGCAAGACCACAATATCCTGAAATACCTGCAAATACCAAACCCATACCGATTGCTGTAGAAATAAGAAAAAACCATGTCGATATGGTATAACCGAGCAATAGTCCTATAAGTATAAGTAAACCTGTAGTAATTTGTACCTGACGCTGAATATCTATAGGTTGTTTTAGATCTTGAACAATAGAAAAATTTTCATTACGCCAAGCGTCTATACCACCTTTAATTATATAATTTTGCTGAGAGAAATTTTTCTCTAAAAAATCTCGATTACTTTGTGTTCTATTACCTGATTTACAATAGAAAAATATAATCTTATTTTGGTACGCTTGCGTATGGTTTGCTAAGTCTTCGAGAGGGATATTAATCGCATGGCGAATATGTTCTCGCATATATTCTTGTTTCGAACGGATGTCGACAATTAGGGAGTCTTCTTGAATAAGCTGACGGGCTTCTTTAGCAGATATCTCATATATTGGCACTGTAATCTTCCTCTGTTATTCAGGACAAAAAATATCTTTGAGCGCACTTATCAGCTTTATGACATCTGGATTATGAATACGATAATATAAAGTCTGTGAGTCTCGTCGGTAAGTCACCAAATTTTCATGTCTCATTTTGGCTAAATGCTGAGACAAAGCAGAAGCGCTTAAGTCTATTTTTTTATTCATTTCTCCAACAGTCATTTCACCCTCCTGAATTAATAAGCATAAAATCATTAATCTTTTGGGATTACTGAGTGCTTGCAAAAAGCAGGATGCACTTAAAATATTTTGATATTGTTGCTCTGGATTCATGGTCTCTTTATTAATTTAGTAAAATCTAATTTAGATTAAACTAAATTAAAGAGGAATAAAAGCACACATTGATAAGTTTAGAGGTAAAAATAGTTTGAATTTAATGGAGATGGAATGAGAAAGAAAAAACATAAATGACTTTTTCTTTCTCAGAAATCTAAATAAGGTTACTGACTTCTAAACACGAAGTATATACAACCAAGTAGACATCCCATGGCCCATAGGTAGTCTAATTTAAAAGGTTGTTTGAACAAAAAAATCATAAATGGTGTAAAAACAATAAGTGTAATGACTTCTTGCGTAATTTTGACTTGTCCTAAAGACCAATTTGTTTGAGAAAGTAGTCGAGTTGCAGGAATCATAAAACTGTATTCAAGTAGAGCAATGCACCAACTAAATAAAATTGCTTTCCATAAAGGAGAGTCATGCATGAATTTTAAATGGCCGTACCATGCAAGTGTCATGAAGCAATTTGAAATAACAAGAAACAGAATTCCGTAATACATAATTGTTCAACATTCATTCTAGATGACTGATTATAGTTTATCTTTTAATGAAATCGCTTAAAATTTAAATGCCATATATACACAATATATTTAAAAATACATTTACGAAAAAATTGATTCTAAATGCTGCATAGTAGAAGTTAGCTCACTTAACATAGCTTGAGCAGATTTTGATATTTGTCTTCGGGGTGCTGTGCATAAAGCAAGAGTTAAAGGATGAATGTTTTTATCTTTGATGGGAATAAAGCACAACTCTTTTTTTAAAGTACTGTTCATAACATCTAACTGACTAAGAATTGCTAGACCTAAATTTTGTTTGAGTAGTGAGCGGATCATTTCAATATCATTGCACATAATATGTTGATTAGGATGAATCTGATGATGTTGGTAAATGGCTTCGATTCTTTCCTGAATGACGAGTGGGCGATGTGCGGTAATATGGCGTTGGTCTAATGTGTTAGAAATAGAAATTTCACTGAATTGTGCAAATGCATGTTGTGGTGATACTACAAATCCAATAGGAATTTCTAAAAAAGAAATTACCTCTAAATTTCGATGTTGTTTAGGTTCAAAAATAATCCCAAAGTCGACTTCATTTTGAATGATCTTATGTGCCACAGCATCGCTTTCGTCCACAGTCAGATTAAAATTAATCCAAGGGTACTTTTTGGACATTTTTGCAATAGCATCTATAAGAAAACTATCTGCTAATGCCGCAATACATGCAATATCGACGGTTCCTCGTGTAAGACCTTGAATTTCATCAAACCGTGTTTGTGTAATCTGAAAATCTTTTTTCCATTTTATTAGATCGGCGTAAAGTAATTCGCCTGCAAGGGTCAGACGCATACCATGAGGTAGTCTTTCAAAAAGTGGTACACCAAGTTCTTCTTCAGCCAGTGCAATTTGCCGATGTACTGCCGATACAGAAATATACAATTGATCAGCTGCTTGGCGCAGACTTCCTGTACTTGCCACTGCCATAAAATAGCTCGAGAAACGTGAAAATGGTGCATCCATAAGTGTTCTAAAAATTAGAATGAGATATTCAAATCATTATAATAGACGAAATAGTAGCTTCACATAATAATAATTTTAATTAGCCAAATAAGCGAAAAAGAAAATGATGAGTGCAGCGATAAAAACACAGTCCTTAAATATTGATTTGCCTGCTCATTGCACATTTTCTGTAAGCGATTGGCTTAAACTTGCCAAATATTGGTATCCCGTTGCACGTATAGAAGATATTCAAAATGAACCTTTAAAAGCGACACTTTTAGATGAAAACTTAGTCATTTATAAAGTAAAAGGAGAAATTATTGTTGCGAGAGATGTCTGCCCACATCGTGGCGTACCACTGACATTAGGTTCTCATGATGGAGAAGGTGTAATTTGTCCATATCATGGCTTACGCTTTGGCGAGGGTGGAAAATGTAATCGTATTCCATCTAGTCCACAGCAAGCGATTCCAAGTAAGCTAAACTTATATACCTATCGTGTTGTAGAGCAATATGGCTTGGTATGGACATGCCTAACACACGATACACCCGAAATTGTACCGAATATGCCACTTTGGCATGAAGATAATGTACAGCAGGTGGTATGCACACCTGTAGATATAGAAGCATTTGCAGGGCGACAAGTAGAAGGGTTCTTGGATGTTGCACACTTTGCATGGGTACATACAGGAACATTTGCAGATCCAGAAAATCAACTTGTACCCGACTATACGACACAAGAGACAGCACAGGGTTTTAATGCAGATTATTGGAGTACAGTTGGAGATTATCCAGCCAGCGATACTTTCAAGAAAGCAGACGATTTTAAAATTTTAAGACATTTTGAATTTCATTTGCCATTTACTGCAACACTTACTATTCACCTTCGAGGGGGCGCAAAGCAAGTCATTATGAATGCTGCTTCGCCTATTTCTGCACGAAAAACACGCCTATTTGCACCTATTGTGAAAAATTATGATCTAAATGACAACGTAGAAGATGTGATTGATTACAACCTGAAAATATTTGAAGAAGACCGCCTTATGGTTGAAACACAAAAACCTGAACGACTTCCTCTCGACTTAACTCTTGAGGCACATATTCCTGCTGATCGTAGCTCGATCATGTTACGCCGTTGTTTGAAAAAAGCAGGATTTGATCAGTTTTTTCTAATTTAACCACTGAATTCTCATAAGTAGCAAAAACGTTAAAGAGTCATTAAATATGGAAAAAATTCAGGTTGTTGTTAAAAGTATGTCACTTCAAGGCGATGGCAATATGGAGGTTGTATTCAAGTCAAAAGATAAAATGACTCTTCCTATTTGGGAGGCAGGTGCACATATTGATGTTTATTTAACACCAATGTTAATACGCCAATATTCTTTGGTCGGGCATCCATTGGATGAACAACATTATACGATTTGTGTAAAAAGAGAAAATAGCTCTCGAGGAGGTTCTGAATTTATTCACGATACGCTACGGGTTGGCTATGAGCTGACGATCTCATTGCCACGTAATTATTTTAAATTAGCACCATCAAATGAGTATTATTTAGTGGCAGGTGGTATTGGTATTACACCTATTTTAACGATGGCGGAATACTTAGAGCAGTCAAAGAAACAATTTAAACTTTTTTATTATGTAAAAACCATTGATCAAGTGGCTTTTTTAGAGAGACTAAGGGCTGACTTCCAGCATGGCACTATAGAAATTATTGAAACAATGGATGGGAAAAGTATTCGAAACAGTTTTCCTGATTTCCTAAAAGAGCCTCAAAAAGATAGCCAAATGTATTTATGTGGACCACAGGGTTTTATGGATGTGTGTATTGAAAAGTCTCTACTGCATGGATGGTCGAATGAGCAAATATTTTTTGAAGCTTTTGCTTCTATAAAAACAAATATTCCAATCAGTCCAGATAATGGTTTCCAAGTCAGATTAAGCTCTACAGGGGAAACATTTCATGTGCCCAACGACAAGACTATTGCAACGGTACTTATCGAAAATAACATAAATATACCTATTTCCTGTGAAATTGGCATGTGTGGTGCATGTTTAACTCAAGTGGTTTGTGGCGAAGTTGACCATCAAGATACTGTTCAGTCGGATGAAGAAAAACAAGCAGATCAGCAATACATTGCATTGTGTTGCTCTAGAGCCAAAAGTACAGTCTTAGAAATTAACTTATAGCAGTGGAAAGAAAGAGACGAGGTATAACATGAATGCAATCCCAGTCGTAAATTTAGTAAATAAGCCTTGCTATAGCCAATTTGAAGAAAGAGATTGGGAAATTTTATCACAACATTGGTATCCCGTAGCCACTATAGATGAGCTTTCCATAAAACCTAAGCAAGTTACGTTGTTAGATGTAAAAATTGCAGCTTATAAAACAGAAAGTGGAGACATTCATTTAGTACGTGATATTTGCCCACACCGTGGTGTGCCTTTGACTAAAGGATGGGTAGAAGGTGAGGATATTATTTGCCCATATCATGGACTACGTTATAACGCTGAAGGAAAATGCACTCATATTCCCGCACAGCCTGATTTAGTTAAAATTTCAGATCGGTTCTCACTCACAAAGTTTCCAGTTATTTTAAAATATGGTTTGGTTTGGACTAGTTTGCAAAATAGAAACCTTGAAGCTGCTTTACTTCCAGAGCTAGACACGTGGGAACATGAAGAGCATCAAAATATCTTGCCTCCATTTGTTGATATTTCAGGTTCAAGTGGTCGACAACTTGAAGGGTTTATTGACGTTGCACACTTTGCATGGGTACATCATAACGCATTTGCGAGCCGTGAAAATCCGATTGTTCCTAAATATTCAACCACAAAAACAAGCTATGGATTGCATACTGAATATGTGAGTGATGTGAGTAATTATCCACATGGATTACAGCACTTAGCGCCGAAAGATTTCTTATGGAAACGTGTGTTCGATGTATATCCACCATTTTCAGCAATATTGACAGTACATTTTCCAAATGATGGCGTGTTAAAAATACTTAATGCCTGTTGCCCAACTTCTCACAATAAAACTCGTCTATTTGTACCACTGACGCGTAATTTTGATACCACAGGAGATTTACAGGCAGTTTATGATTTTAATGCACAAATTTTTGCTGAAGATCAAGAGTTTGTCGAGTCACAAAAACCTGAGGAATTACCTTTAGATTTAACTATGGAGGCGCATTTTGAAGCAGATCGTTCTTCGACCATGTATCGGCGTATTTTGGCAGATTTGGGTTTAAGTAAAAACTATATTGTGTAGGAAAATAGAAAGTGAGGGCAGCGTAGAAATACACTGCCCAAAATTTTAAACTTTTTTTAGACTAAATAATAAATTGAGTGTAATTGCTGCAAAAGTGGCTGTACCAATACCACCTAAATTAAAACTACCAAAATGTAATTCAAAATTACCTGCACCGAGAATAATGGTTACAGCAGCAATAATAAGATTATGATTTTGTGCAAAATCAACTTTGTTTTGAATCCAAATTTTTGCACCTGCAATGGTAATTAAACCAAATACCACAATAGATGCCCCTGTAAGTAGTGCTGTTGGAATGGTACTAATTACCGCACCAAATTTTGGCGATAAGCCCAGTAAAACAGCGAACACACCTGCAATGACGAAAATAATTGAAGAATACACTCGAGTAACAGACATGACACCAATGTTTTCACCATAAGTTGTCATACCCGGTGCTCCGAGTCCACCAGATAAAGTTGTAGCCACACCATCTGCAAAAAATGCTTTACCAAGTTGTGGTGTTAGATTCTCATTGGTCATTGCGCTAACTGCTTTAATATGCCCAAGATTTTCAGCGACTAGAATAAGTGCGACTGGGGCAATAATTAAAATTGCATTGGTATCAAATGTTGGGTGTGTGAATGATGGCATTCCGAACCATGGTTGGGCAGCGATTTTTCCAAAATCGATGACCTGACCCAAACCTAAAATATTGGTTGCAACAATATAGATAATATAAGAAAGGACGAGTCCAAGCAGTAATAAAAGACGTTGTAATAAACCTTTAGTAAAAACAGCAACTCCACCCATACATAAAATGGTAATAAGAGCCATCCAAGTATCAAAAGGATTGCCCGCAATAGACTTTACTGTAACAGGTGCAAGGTTTAGACCAATAATCATGACCACTGCACCCGTAACCACAGGAGGCATGAGTTTTTCAATCCATTGTGTTCCTGTGCCCATGACAATCAGGCCAATGACTGCATAGGTTATACCACATGCCATAATGCCTCCGAGTGCAACACCTAAGTTAGGGTTTGCACCTGCACCAATCGCATGTCCTGTTGCTGCTGCAACGACAGAAATAAATGCAAAGCTTGAACCTAAATAACTTGGTACGCGTCCACCTGTAAGTATAAAAAACAAGATGGTACATATACCCGACATTAAAATGGCAAGATTTGGGTTAAACCCCATAAGAATAGGTGCAAGCACTGTTGCACCAAACATCGCGAAAGTATGTTGTAAACCTAAAACGATACTGTGTGATACAGGAAGATACTCGTTCGTTGCAACGGGACGATTTTCGGTTTCACCCTGATATGGGCGCCATTGAGGAAACCATGACATAAAAGAACCAAAGAAGCAGACAAAATTAAAACAATGATACGCGTTGTTGAAAAAAAATTCTGCAAAAAAATAATTTTTTTAAAGGATTCATAGATTCAAGATAAAATTAAAATATTGAAAAATATCATATATTCTGTATTTCTATACTCGTATGAACAATCTCATGATAGTTTGACAGTATATTGTTAATGATATCGAGTGATATATCTGGGCTATTGGTTTTTAATGCGAGAATACAAGAAAATCTATTTGTTCCGACTCTCCAAAGGTGTATATCTGTAATGGTGACTTTATCTTGAAGTGTATCAAAAGAATGAATAATACGTTCGACAAGTGGATGATCCATCTCTGCATCTAGTAAGGTTTTTCCTGCCTGTCGAATGAGACCCCATGCCCAGTGAGTAACTAAAAGCGCACCGACAATACCTAATAGTGAATCTAAAAAATTCCAACCTAAATATTTTCCTGCAAAGAGTGCAAGAATTGCAAAAATAGATGTTGCGGCATCTGCAATAACGTGTAGAAAAGCTGCTTTTTGATTAATATCATGGTGACCGTGACCGTGACCGTGACCGTGACCGTGACCGTGACCGTGACCGTGACCGTGACCGTGACCGTGACCGTGACCGTGGTTATCTTTAAGTAGCCATGCACAAATTAAATTTACAATGAGCCCAAGTGTTGCCACAAAAATAGCATCGTTATATTGAATCGCTATTGGGTGGAGTAAACGCATTGTAGATTCATATCCCATAAATACAGCAACCATCATAAGAATAATAGCGCTTGTATAAGCTGCAAGTACTTCGATTTTCCATGTACCAAAGCAAAAACGATGATCTTTTGCATAGTACTTTGCAGCTTTATATGCAAAATAGGCAAGACCTAACGCCACCATGTGCGAGCTCATGTGCCAACCATCTGCAAGTAATGCCATTGAATTAAATATACTGCCACAAACGATTTCGAGTACCATCATGACTGCTGTAAAAATGGTAGCAATTAAAATTTTTCTTTGGGCTAATGGATTACCCTGATCAAATACATGAGAATGTGCAGGAGAATATGTCCTCTTTTGCATAATATAAATCCTAAATATACTATACTGGGTATAGTATATTTCTTTCTTTAGGAAGTCTATATGAGTCATTTACATGAAAATCGAAAAATCTTAAATCGTCTAAGTCGGTTACAAGGCCAAATTAATGCAATACAAAAAACAGTTAACGACTCGGACAAGAGTTGTGTAGAGGTATTACAGCAAGTTGCCGCGGTAAAAGGCGCAGTGAATGGACTGATGAATGAATTGATTGAAGAACATTTAAAGCATCATGTACTCACAGGTACTCAATACAATGAAAGTGAAATGGAAGAGTTCTTTAAACTACTTAAAAAATATAGAGAGTAGATGGCTACTCTCTATATGTGTATTGATTGTCGCTAAAATACTTAACCTGTATTGCGTAAACCTGCAGCAATTCCTGTAATACTTACCATTAATGAGTGGTCTACAGGCGTATGCTCGGCTTGATGTTCTGCAACATAAGCACGGCGACGACGCATTAATTCTGCTTGCAATAAATGTAGTGGAAGAAGATACGTTTTACGCACACGCATTGCTTGGTCAAGTACTTCATTTTGACTTAATAGCTCAGATTCACCTTTTAAACGAAGTAATGTATCAATTGCATCTTGTAGTCGTTGACGTAACTCGTTGCCTAATGCATGTAAGTTTGGATCATTTGTTAGATGTGCTTCGTAATACCAAGCAACATCACCATCTGACTTCGATAACACCATCTCTAACATATCGATAAGCGTTTTGAAATACGGCCATTCTTGTAGCATTTCATCTAATTGCGATTTCTTATCTGCATTGAGTATTTCATCTAGTGCAGCCCCTGTTCCTAGCCAAGCAGGAAGCATTAAACGAATTTGTGTCCAAGCAAATACCCAAGGAATCGCACGTAAAGATTCGATACCACCGCTTACTTTACGTTTTGCAGGACGAGAACCTAAAGGTAACATTTGTAACTCTAGTTCAGGTGTAACTGTACGTAAGTAACTTACAAAATGTGGGTTTTCACGAACCGTTGCACGGTACACATGTACAGATGTTTCTGTCATCTGATCCATGAGCGTGCGCCATGCCTTTTTAGGCACAGGAGGTGGGAGTAGGGTCGCCTCAAGTGTTGCGGCTGTATAAATTTCCAAATTCTGTAAAGCAATGTCTGCGACACCAAATTTGAATCGAATCATTTCTCCTTGTTCAGTAACACGAATGGCACCTGAAATTGAACCCGGTGGTTGAGAGTACAAGGCTTGTTGAGTCGGTGCACCACCACGACTGATTGATCCGCCACGACCGTGAAATAGTGTTAAGCGCACATCATGTTTTTTCGCAACAGCAGTTAATTCTTCCTGAGCACGGTACTGTGCCCAATTGGCAGACATAAAGCCTGCATCTTTTGCAGAGTCTGAATAACCAATCATTACCTCATGTTTGCCCTGAATATGCTGTTTGTACCAATGCATATTAAAGAGTGTATCCATGGCTTTTGAAGCACCATCTAAATCTTTTAGGGTTTCAAACAAAGGCACGACACGCAAAGGATGCTGAATGCCTGCTTCTTTTTGCAACAGTAGCACAGCCAACACATCGCTTGGATGCTCTGCCATTGAAATAATGTAAGCACCTAAAGACTCAGGAGGTTGTTCAGCCAATGTACGCATTGTTGCAAACACTTCTTGTACATCGGGGTGGTTGATTAGACTTGTTTTTGGCTCATGAATAATTTTAGGAAGTAGAGGACGTTTACTTTGTAATTCATTAAGCAAAAAGTTTTGCTTTGCCTGTTCTGTCCATGTCTCAAAATTTCCAAGACCCAAGTATTCCGTAATTGCTGAAATTGCTTGGCGATGGCGTGTAGATTCTTGACGAATATCTAGTTTAAGTAGCTCAATTCCGAAGCATTGAACACGATGGATGAAATCGAGTAAATTACCATTGGCAATTTCTGCAAGATTACATTCAATTAATGATTTATGACAAAGCATTAAAGGTTCTAATAAGTCATTTTTATGACGAATTAAGCGAGGGTGATCTGTGGTTGGATTACCTTGTAATTTGTCTGCAAGCCATTCATGAGTTAAACGTAAACGTTCACGGGTATCTCTTAAATACTCACGATAAGGTTCTGCATGATCATTGCCTAAAGCTTGGCGTAGTTCAGGCGTACATTCCTGAATAGACAGCTCCCAACGTAGACTTTCTAAGTCACGTAAGTAGAGGTCAGTTGCTTGCCAGCGAGAAAACCATAGTACTTGCTGAGTAACCTTATGTGTAACATTTGGGTTCCCATCACGGTCGCCACCCATCCAAGAGGCAAAACGTATAGGTGTTGAGTGTATTGGCAAAGGCTTACCACATTTTTCTTCAACCAATGCACTTAATTCACGTAAAAAGCGTGGAATCGCTTTCCATAGTGTTTGCTCAATAACTGCAAAGCCCCATTTCGCTTCATCTACAGGTGTTGGACGCTGTTGACGAATTTCGTCCGTATGCCATGCAGAACAGATAAGATGCTTCAGGTCTTCAATAATTTTTGTGCGTTGATGAGGCGTTAATTTCTTCTGATCTAATGTTTCAAGACATAGATTAATATTGTCATACTTTTGAATAAGCGTACGACGACTGACTTCTGTTGGGTGAGCAGTAAGTACAAGCTCAATATTTAAATCACAGATTTGTTGATATAGCGTTTCTTGATCAATATCGTGCTGTTGTAGTTTTTCAAATAGTGGAATGAGTGGATTTGGTGAAGTTCGTGCTGTATCGAATTCAGCTTCTCGACGTCCACGTACAACATGGTATTGTTCTGCAATATTTGCAAAATTTAAAAAATGGGTAAAGGCGCGTGTGAGTGGAAGGAAAGCATCATCCTCGAGGTTCAAAAATAATTCTTCTAGCTTTTTTTCAGCTTCAATTTGACCATCACTTGCACCCTTTGCCAAAGCACGAATTTGTTCAACTTGGTTAAACAGATCTTCTCCAACATGTCTTTTTAAAGTTTCTCCAAGGAGATTACCTAAAAGACGAACATCGTCGCGTAATGGGGCATCGATATCTTGTGCCATAATAAATTCCTTCTAAGGAGTATGTTTCTTATAAAATAAAGAATGATGCTTTGAATTATTAATCCTCAATAATCTCCTTCAACCATAGCAAATAAAGATCAAAAAATCTTTAGCCATTGGTCTACCATTGGTTTAAAAATAGAAAAGATTTGAACTGATCATGTGTATGTTCAGCATAGCCAAGAAATATGTGAAGGAATGACATAAATACTTACATTTTGTTTAGTAGTTTTGTGAATTATGCAGAACTATATTGGGATTGTAGATGCTAAATTTACAAAACTACTTTATAGTAGTGGGCTAATTTTAAAAGATAATTTCAAGCAATGATCCATGGCATCATAAGAGGTCATGAGAGAGGTCTACACTACATGGGGCAAGACAATATTCTCAAGCACCGACGTTTAATGAATTGGGCATATGTTTTTATGTTTTTTGCATTATTCACTGCTGTCACAGGTGTCATTGCCTACCTCTTGTCTGCAAAAGTTGCACATGCACAAGATGTCGAAGTTTGGATACAAGCCCAAGCTTTATGGGTTATGCGCAGTATTCTCTTTTTTATTACTACAAGTATTTTTGCCTCATTGTGGTTTATTCCTTTACACTTTTACTACTGGGACACTTTCTTGTGGGTAAAAGGTTGTACGATTGCGGGAATCGTTTTTGTCTTTATTGCATGGATGATGTTGCTCAATGCCTTTATTAAAGGCTTGGTCAGATATGTAAAAAAGAAAGCTGTATTTTAGTAAAATTAAATTTTCTACAAATCTCCCCTTGTAAAATAAATCAATAGCCCAATCTATTCGAAAGTTATCGTATTTTTTCAAATTCCGTAAGGAGCATCGCCTATCATGGCTAAACGTGATTATTATGAGGTTTTAGGTGTAGCTAAAACCGCAAGTGATGATGAAATTAAAAAAGCCTACCGTAAGTTGGCGATGAAATATCACCCTGACCGCAACCCTGACAATGCTGAAGCTGAAGATAAGTTCAAAGAAGCAAGTGAAGCTTATGAAGTACTTTCAGATAGCGAAAAACGTAGTATGTATGACCGTATGGGACATAATGCGTTTGAAGGTGGCTTTGGTGGTGGCGGTGGCTTCGGCGGCGGCGGTTTTAGCGCAGAAGACATTTTTAGCCAGTTTGGTGATATTTTCGGTGGTGCATTTGGTGGTGGTGGCCGTGGTCAACAACGTCAACGTAAAGGCTCCGATCTTCGTTATGTTATGGAGCTCTCGTTAGAAGAAGCAGTTTCAGGCGTTAAGAAAACCATTACATTTACTGCTCCTGCACCTTGTGATGCTTGCGATGGTAAAGGTTCTCAAAATCCAAATGATGTACAAACATGTACGACCTGTCATGGTGCAGGTCAAGTGCGTATGCAACAAGGATTTTTCTCTGTACAGCAAACATGTAGTACATGTCATGGACAGGGTAAAATTATTAAAAACCCATGTGGTACCTGTCATGGTTCTGGTGTAAAAGATCGTCAACAATCGTTAGAAGTAACGATTCCTGCAGGTGTTGACAATGGCGACCGCGTTCGCTTGACTGGTAAAGGTGAAGCAATTCGTAATGGTCAAGCAGGTGACTTATATGTAGAAGTTGCTGTACGTGAGCATGCTGTATTTCAGCGTGACGGTGCAGACCTATATATGGATGTACCGATTAGCATTGCAGATGCAGCGCTTGGCAAAGAAATTGAAATTCCAACGCTTGATAGCCGTGTAAGCTTGAAAATTCCTGAAGGCACACAAAATGGAAAAGTTTTCCGTTTGCGTGGCAAAGGTGTTCGTCCTGTACGTGCAAGCATGGTTGGTGATTTACTTTGTCGTATTGTGGTCGAAACCCCTGTAAATCTAACCAGTCATCAGCGTGATTTACTAAAAGAGCTTCAAGCTTCTATGGATGGCACAGACCATCATTCAAGCGAAAAGAAAAAATCTTTCTTTGATCGTTTAAAAGAAACATTCGATTAATTTATTGAATGACTATAAAAAACCTACCTGCAAATGGTAGGTTTTTTTATGTTTAGGTCGAAACGGATCATTTTAGTTTGTTATATTAGATAACATAAAAGACTCAATGTTTAGGAAAAGAAAATGTCTAGTTCACCTCGTATTGGTATTTTAGGTGCAGGCGGTCGAATGGGCCGTATTTTAATTCAGGCAGTACAACAAGCGGGTTACACTTTAGCTGCTGCTGTAGAGCGTCCTGAAAGTTCTCTGGTGGGTGCAGATGCAGGAGAGTTGGCGGGCATTGGAAAGCTAGATGTGAAAATTGTTGGTGGACTAGAAACTGTACTTAAAGAGGTCGATGTTATTATTGACTTCACAGCACCTGCTGCAACAGAACAGCATCTAAAATTATGTCGTGATGCGGGTGTTGCAATGGTCATTGGTACGACAGGTTTTTCAGACGAACAAAAACAAATTCTTGAAGAAACAGCAAAATATATTCCAATTGTATATGCAGCTAACTACTCGGTGGGTGTAAATGTTTCTATTAAACTTCTTGAACTTGCTGCTAAAGTATTTGGTGATACGGTAGATATAGAAGTCATTGAAGCACATCATCGTCATAAAGTAGATGCACCATCAGGTACAGCACTTATGATGGGTGAAGCTGTGGCTGATACACTTGGTCGCAATTTAAAAGAAGTTGCTGTATATGGCCGTGAAGGGTATACGGGACCAAGAGATCGTCAAACGATTGGTTTTGAAACGATTCGTGGCGGCGATATTGTTGGTGAACATACCGTGATGTTCATTGGTGAAGGTGAACGTGTAGAAGTGACACATAAGGCAACAAACCGTATGAACTTTGCTTCTGGTGCTGTACGTGCGGCTGTATGGGTCGTTGGAAAAGAAGCACAAAAATATGATATGCAAGATGTCTTAGATTTGAAAAAACCTTTGAACTAATTTTATAAGCCTGAACATTGTTCAGGCTTTTTTATGAAAACTGAATCACAATATCTTCATATGATGTGTTTTGTTTAAAATTAAATAAAATAGATCATTAAATTGTTATATTATTTTACTGATTTAAATATAGTCAATTTACTGTCATGGTTTGAAGTTAATCTAAGCTTCCTCATAGAAACATGACGGTAAAAAACCATGCCTTTAAGAAATAACGTCGAGGTAAGAGCTCAGCGTATTATTTTACGCGTTTTTTCAGCGACAGATGCAAGAGAAGCATTTGAAGCAATGACACCTAGCTTGTCGAAGTTTATGAGTTGGGAGGTACCTAAAACCCCTGCTGATTTTGAAAAAGTTTGGAAAGGTTGGGAAGAAAATCGTAAACGAGAGTTAGAGATCGTTTTCGTTATTCGAGATAGAAAAACACAAGAGTTTTTAGGGCTTGTGGGGTTACATCGTTTAACTACTGCGCCTCGTATTGGTATTTGGATTAAAGAAGTCAGTCATGGACGTGGGTACGGTAAAGCATCTGTACAAGCAGTCATTGAATGGGCAGCGCAGGAGCTAGGAATTGAGCAATTTAGTTATTCTGTTGCAGAAGAGAATATTGCCAGTCAACGTATTGCACAGTCGCTCGGCGGTGTCAAAAATGGTTATTTAGTGGGTTCGAAATATAACGCACAAATTTATAAAATTATGCATCATGTTCCGATATTCAAAGAGGCTTTATAAGTTTAAGATTAAAGAGCGATATAAGAACAAGATATAATTTTTAAAAATAAATATTTATTCAAATGGGATCATGGGGTTTATGCCCAGAAGTCTGAGCATAAACATATCAAATATTAAGAAAAATCAGATTTTAAAACCACACGGTAGCGAACATTCCCAGATTTTAGGTGTTCGATAGCTTCATTCACTTTTGACATTGGGTATAACTCAATTTGTGGTGCAATGTTTTTACGTGCTGCAAATTTTAAGAGCTGACGTAATGTAGATGGTGAACCAGTCGTTGAGCCTGCTAATGATTTTGTACCACTGATTAATAATGGCGCAGGAATTGATACAGGTTCTAAAGGAATACCTAAGAGATGTAGACTGCCATTTGGGGCAAGTGTTGAAAGATAACTTGCCCAATCTAAAGTTACATTCACTGTACTGAGTAAAAGATCAAATTTTCCAGTCTGTGATTTTAAAGCCTCTGAATCTCGGCTATTAACAACATGGTCTGCACCCATTGCCTTGAGTTCATCTGTTTTATCTAGATTTGAAGTAAAGGCTGTAATCTCGCAACCCCATGCTTTCAATAGCTTAATGGCAATATGTCCTAAGCCACCAATACCAACGACACCAACGTGATGAATGGCTTTGATGTCATGTTGAATGATTGGATTGAAGACAGTAATACCTCCACACAATAAAGGTCCTGCACTCTCAGGATTAACTTCATCTGGTAAAGGAATAGCCCATTGCCAACCTGCACGTACTTTATCTGCAAAACCACCAGCATGACCTACAATCGTTGGTGTTTGCTCACCTGTACAAAGGACTTGATGACCGCTAATACATTGATCACATGACTCACAACTTTCAGCATTCCAGCCAATACCAACACGTTGTCCGACTTTAAGACCTTTTGCTTCTGAGCCTAAGCGTGAAATTGTGCCAATAATTTCGTGACCTGCCACCACAGGATAAGATGAAACGCCCCAATCATTATTAAGGACGGATAGGTCGGAGTGGCATAACCCACAATATTCAACTTTAACTTCAACTTGATGAGCTTCGAGCTCACCTGCATCGAATTCATATGCTTCTAGTTTTGCACCAGCTTCTTTTGCTGCATAAGCACGAATCGTATTGTTAGACATTGTTTCTCCTAGAATTAAGTTTTTATTTTATATTACTTAAACATACAATCATTTTCATGATCATTCACCATGCCAGAAGCTTGCATAAATGCATAGCAGATGGTTGGGCCGACAAACTTAAAACGATACTTTTTAAGCGCTTTTGACATCGCTTGACTTATGATTGTACTACTTGGAAGTGTCTTGTAATTATCGATATGATGGATAATTGTTTTTTGTTGTACAAAAGACCAAAGCCATGTGGATACATCACCCACTTCTGATTTAAGCGCTTGCCATGCAATAGCATTATCACGAATTGAATAAATTTTTTTAGCGTGCCGTATCAGGCCTTGATCTTGTAATTTTTCTGTTAGAAAATGATCTGAAAATTGTGCAATCTCATGGATAGAAAATTGGAAAAAGTGGTGGCGATAGCATTCGCGCTTCTTGAGAACGGTTAGCCAAGAAAGTCCAGCTTGTTGCCCCTCTAGACAGAGTAACTCAAAGAGGCTCTGCTCATCATATAAGGGTTTTCCCCATTCTAAATCATGATACTGAATATATATGGAATCGTTTAAACACCAACCACAGCGTGACATATCATTGATCTCATCGTTATTATCTAATGTGTTTAGATTAAACGAAAGTTTATGAGATAAGAATAGGGGATGGGGGATTACGAAACGTCGTTAAATGCTTGCCATATACTGTGTTTTTGATCCCAAAAAAATAGTTTAGCATTCTTTAAGGCTTCAAAAGAAAGCCAAACATCAGTGCCTTTCTTCTCATTAAATCCTGTACTGATAAGCAGTCCTTCTTCAGAAACTTCCATAATCCAACCTTGATAAGTTATTTCAGGAAATTCAATTTTCTGTTGGTTGCCAGATTCTGCAAATTCAATTAAAGATGCTAACTGTTGATCAGACATTAAAAATCACCATTTAAATAAGGGAAGGGGTTTGTCGCACCACGTCCTTTGCCTGTTAAATAAATACCATAGTGTAAATGGCTTGCTGTATATTTTGCATTGCCACTATTTCCCACATAGCCAATTGTATCACCAATGTGAACATAGTCGCCCACACGTAATCCAGATTTATGACGATCTAAATGTGCATAATAGTGCCATGAGCCACTAGGGCCTAGAATCCAAACAACATTTCCACCTAAGTTATTGCCTTGTAGGCTAGCGACAATTCCTTCTGTTGCACTAATGACACGTGTTCCACGTGGAGCCATAATGTCTACACCTTCATGGCGTCTACCTACACTGCGTGCAGCTCCCCAAGTGTCTGTGAGCTGCTGACGTGTAATACCAAAGACAGGAATTGGTAAAACAGGGCTAAGTGGCAATTGTTTCAAATATTGAACATCTCTTGCAGGTAAGGGATGTGATTTTTTAACAGGAGTATGCTGGCATGCACTGATCAAAAAAGTACAGCAAAGAATAATAATAGAGGTTGAATATTTCACTGAAAGATCCTTTTTACATGGGTTTAAACACCAAGATCTTTATATTTATTGGCTGTCGTAATTACTTTTTTCATTGCAGTTGGAATACCTCGTTCGTCTGCTTGTTCTGGTGTTATCCATTCACCACCAATATTTTTAGCAAAGATCTCTTTTTGTTCAGGTGTAATACTTACAACTTGAACTTCTAATTGCCATGTAAAATGTGTAAAGCTGTGCTTAATTTCAAATGTCGATTCAACGGGTGGTAGACTCAAAGCACGATATTCTTGCTGTATTGGTACATCATAAATTGGAAGAGACCATAAGCCACCCCACAATCCAGTCGATGGACGCTGATACCAAAGCCAAAGATTATGAGAGCGAAGTAGTAGAACCTTTGCATATTTTATTGGTACAGGTTTTTTTGTTTTCTTAAAAGGAAGCTCGTTTTCAAGTCCTTGTTGATGTGCTTTGCAATGTTTTTGCATTGGACAATAAAGGCATAATGGTTTTTTAGGGGTACATACTGTTGCACCTAAATCCATAATCGCTTGTGTATAGTCGTGGTTGCGCTCTGTTGGACAAAGTGAAGTTGCAAGACGCCACATTTCCTTTTCATGAATAGACTTCGTTAAGTCATCTTCAATAGCAAAGAACCGAGCGAGTACACGCTTCACATTACCATCCATAATTACGCCGTATTTGCGTAATCCGAGTGACATGAGTGCGCCTGCTGTCGAACGTCCAATACCAGGTAGCGCAATCCATTCTTCGAAGGTTTGTGGAAGTATTTTATTATTCTTAACGACTTGAGTTGCAGCTTTATGTAAGTTTCTTGCTCTTGCATAGTATCCAAGTCCTGCCCAATAAGGAGCGACCTCTTCCCATGATGCTTCGCCCAGTGCAACAACAGTTGGAAAGCGTTCAATAAAGCGGTCAAAATATTTGAGGACTGTTTTAACTTGGGTTTGCTGAAGCATAATCTCAGATACCCATACTTTGTAAGGATTATCTGAAACTTGCCAAGGTAGGTCATGACGACCATAGTCATCAAACCAGTTGAGTAATGCTTGAGAAAAAGAAAAATTCGACATATAAACCCTATTCTTAATGCGACATATTATAAATCGAATTAGATTAAAAATAAGGTTTAAACAGTTATTTTAATATTTACGCTACATTAAGATAGAGCATCTAAATCTGGTTGGTGTACACCCCAACGTTGATCTAACTGGAGTGCTTGTTTTTCATAGCGTGGAATAATATGAATGTGTAGATGCGCAGCACGGTCTTCGAATACATCACCATCATTGAAACCAATATGATAACCAGATGGTTTATAGCGCATTTCTAATTCATTACGTGCTTTTTCTAGCAAAGACATTAAGCTTTTTCGTTCTTGATCTGTAATTTCAAAAAATGAACTGATATGGCGTAAAGGTACAATAACCACATGACCTTTAGACAATGAAGTAGGCTCTGGAAAAACTACACCAAATTCGTTTTTTGCAATGATATCGTACTCATCTACATCGCAATAGATACATTTTTCTGAGGACATGATGTGTTCCTTTAGGCCATATCATTGAATAATATAAAGAGTTTAACCGATCTCTTTATATTATTGGCTTATCTTTAGTCTAACTCATTTTAATGAGGTTTTACTTGAGCGTGGTTTGAAGTAGCTCATCTAAAGCAATTAGGCTTTTTTGTTCTGCTTGTGCATTGTATCCCACATCTACACCTGTTTTTTTAGCGCGCTCATCTGCAAGTGGGTTCATAAATCCATGTTTTGCATGTTCTAAAACAAGGACTTGATGTGGCACGTGGGCACTTTCAAGTTCTTGGGTTATATTCGCTACATCTTCTAAACTTACCATACTGTCATCTTTACCATGACAAATTAAAGTTGCTGCTTTGAAAACTCCTTCTTTGGCTGGGTTTTGAGTTTGTAGGTTGCCATGAAATGATGCAACAGATTGGATGGGTGCGCCTGCTCGTGCAAGTTCAAGAACGACTTTACCACCAAAACAAAAACCAATTGCAGCGAGTCTATTCGGATCAACTTCAGGTTGGGCGCTTAAGGTTGCTAAAGCCGCATTCGCACGATCTACAATGGTATTGGGTTGTGCGAATGTCTCATTCATCCATTCGTGTGCTTGACTGGCTTCATCGGTTGTTTTTTTATCACCATACATGTCTACTGCAAAAGCTGCGTAGCCTTTTTCTGCGAGTGCTTTTGCACGCTCTACAACATAGTTGTCACGTCCCCACCACTCAGGTACAACGATTATACCTGCGACAGGTTGGTCTGTTTTAGGTGCTGCAAAAAAACCAACAAAATTTTTTCCGTCATGTGCCGTGTATTCAATTTCGCGGGTTGTAATGTCAGACATATTATTTTCCTATCAGTTAAGTTTTTATTTAATAAGTATTCTTTAGAAGTATATCGGGCAGATTAGAGTTGCTATGTCCAAGAACTTAGTTCTTGTTGTCTAAATCTTACCTTTATCATGTGGTTATCTATAACCCATCGTCAATATTTTTTATGTGTCAAAAAGCAAAAATCTGCATTGAGAAGACAATATATTTTACCATTCTTGAGCTGTTATAATATCTGCTATGTTGTACCTCAGTTGGTTGGAAAAATGCTTTCGTTACGTCCATTGTTTTGGAAAAAATATCCCCTAGCAGCACTCAATGCAGATGAATGGGAGGCATTGTGTGACGGTTGTGGCCAATGTTGTTTAATTAAACTTGAAGATGATGAAACGGATGAGGTTGCTTATACTAAAGTTGCTTGTCAGTTATTAGATTGTTCAACGGGGTACTGTTCCGACTATGTTCATCGTAAAAATTTTGTACCAGACTGTATTCAACTCACCCTTCAAAAAATTACTGAAATCGCTTATTGGTTACCTACGAGCTGTGCATATCGCCGTTTATATGAAGGAAAAAATTTACCATCTTGGCATTATTTGAATACAGGCTCACGTAAGAGTGTGATTCAGGCTAAAAAATCCGTTGCTGGTCGCTGTATTTCAGAAAAAGAAATTAATGATGATGATATTGATGAATATATTGTACGTTGGGTAAGATAGTCCAACGTACAATGAGATATTTAGATTGAAGCTAGTGTGCGTGGTGATGTTCTTGAGATTCTTGACGTTCAGCCCATGCCTTTTTCACAATTTGTAGCCCACCTGAAAAACCAAGTACTGCCATAATAAAAGCAACGATTAAGTCTGGAAGAATGCTTTGTGTCCCAAATACACCAAGTGCTGCGAGTAAAACAGCGATATTACCAATGGCATCGTTACGGCTACAAATCCATACCGAACGCATATTTGAATCACCTTCTCTAAAAGCATAAAGTACCAACGCGCTGATGATATTCGCGCCTAGTGCTAAGATACCAATCAGCCCCATTGTTATTGCTTCAGGTGGCTGTCCATTGGCATAAGACCAGATGACTTTTCCAACAACTAACCCTGCGAATAAAAGCATCATTGCACCTTTGAGGAGAGCAGCATTGGCACGCCAATATAAACTCATTCCCAATGCGATGAGTGAAAGAATGTAATTAAAAGAGTCACCTGCGAAATCGAGTGCATCTGCCCAAAGTGCAGCAGAACCTGACTGCATACCACCAATCACTTCGGTGAGAAATAAACTTAGATTGAGTATGAGTGCAATCCATAACGCATTACGAAATTTTTTTGAGTACGACTTTTTTGGAATGTCGTGACTGCAAGCGCATCCAGCCATTTGAAAATCCCCCAGAAGTTATTTAAACTCATTAGAAAGCTTGGAGTAACTCTAGGGTCAAGAGGTAAATATGAAATTTACAATTGGTGAGTTAGCAAAAAAAACAAAACTAAGCGCAGATGCGATTCGTTTTTATGAAAAGAAAAAATTGATTGCGCCTGCACAACGCGCAGACAATAATTATCGTTACTATGATGAAGATAGTCTTACACGACTCACTTTTATTCGGCATTGTCGTGAGTTAGGCATGTCTTTAAAAGAAATAGAAGCACTTCATTTGCAGTTACAGCATCCATTAAATAACTGTTCGGAAGTAAAACAGGTAATTACCAACCATTTAGCACATGTGAATGAAAAAATTGCTCAATTAAAAGTATTTAAAGAGCAATTGGAACAATTACAGCATTCGTGCCATTCAGATGAAACTATTCAGTCCTGCCAAATTATTCAAGCATTACAACGTTCGGATGATGAGCAATCTTTTGGACATGTAAGCACGATTGATTTACATTAAGCCCAACAACCACATGATGTGCATGGCGATTTTTTTTATAAAGCATGGCATGATGTAGAAATACTTCTTCTTATTTAGATTTGATTACATATTATTCATGATGACAGACAGCCACATTCCTTTACCTGAACGTATTCGTCCACGTGATTTATCTGAAATTATGGGGCAAGATCATTTGTTGGGTGAGCATGCGCCTTTACGTCAGATGATTGATCAAGGCCATTTACCTTCTATTATTTTTTGGGGGCCGCCAGGTGTTGGCAAAACAACGATTGCGCTGTTACTTGCTCAAGCGATCGATCGACCATTTGTAAGCTTATCTGCTCTAAATACAGGCGTGAAAGAGTTAAGAGAGGTAATTGCTGAAAGTGGTGATCTACTTACGCCTGTGGTATTTATTGATGAAATTCATAGATTTAATAAATCTCAACAAGATGCATTACTGGGTGCAGTCGAAAAAGGCAAAATTACGCTTGTAGGTGCAACTACAGAAAACCCATCGTTTGAAGTAAATAGCGCGTTATTGTCACGTTGTCAGGTTTATACACTAAATGCTTTAGATGAAAAGGCGCTTGTTCATTTATTAAATCATGCGATTGCGACAGATAAAATTTTACAAGCCCGCCATTTATTTATCGATGAATTTGAAGCACTTATTCAATTTTCAGCAGGTGATGCGCGAAAAGCACTCAATTTGTTAGACCTAGTTTCAAGTACATTCGATGTGAATGAAAATGTAAATCATATTACCAATGCACTTGTTGTTAAAGTTGCACAGCAAAATATTGCACGCTATGACAAAAGTGGTGAGCAACATTATGATCTTGTCTCTGCCTTTATTAAGTCGATTCGTGGGAGTGATCCTGATGCTGCTTTATATTGGATGGCACGAATGCTTAAGGGTGGAGAAGATCCATTATTCATTGCACGTAGAATGCTGATCGCTGCTTCTGAAGATATTGGGAATTCTAATCCAAATGCACTTCTTCTCGCAGGTGAGTGTTTCAGATCTGTACAAGTCATTGGTATGCCTGAAGCAAGGATTATTTTAGGTCAATGTGCGGTTTATCTTGCAACTAGTGCGAAAAGTAACAGTACATATCTGGCAATAAATAAAGCCATGGCACTTGCTGAAAAGACAACTGATGTTTCGGTACCACTTCATTTAAGAAATGCACCAACGACTTTAATGAAAGAACAAGGCTATGGTGTCGAATATTTGTATCCTCATGACTACCCTGAACATTTTGTAACTCAAGATTACCTCCCACCTGAATTAAAAGGTACAAAGTTATATGAGTCTGCACGTAATAAAAGAGAAGTAGAGGGTGAAAAATTACAACAGCGTCGTTGGAATAAAGAACAGGAATAAATATATAAGAAATTACATGGAGTGATTTTGAAAAAGTAGAGTTACATGTAGGTCAAATTATTGATGTGATCGATTTTCCAAAAGTGAGGAAACTTGCTTATACATTGCTTGTCGATTTTGATGATGAAATTGGTATATGTAAGTCGAGTGCTCAAATTACTGACTTATACAATGCATCTAACCTGAAAGGTAAGAAAGTCATTGCTGTTGTAAACTTTCCAAAAAAACAGATTGGAAAGTTTATGTCAGAGTGCTTAGTCACAGGCCTACATAATGAACATGGTGAGGTTGTTTTATGTGTTCCTGATGGTGAAGTATTGCTTGGTACAAAGTTACTGTAAGGTTTGAAACCAGTCTAAAAATAGATGGGGCCATGCGGTGGTTTCTGTACCTTGCTTTCCAAGTCCCCAACCATGACCACCATTTTTAAACTTATAAAACTGGTATGGAACATGTGCTTTATTCAATGAATGTTCTAAGAGAAGACTGTGCATGATCGGTGCAGTTTCATCATCTTCTGCATGTGCGAAAAATACCGGTGGCATTTTGGAAGAGACTTGCTCATCTACAGAAAATGCTTTTTCTAGAGCAATATTTTGAGTGTGTCCTAAAAGGCTATAGTAAGAGTGTGTAGTATTAAGAGGAGCTTCCATATGAATGACAGGATAAAGTAAAACTGTAAAGTCAGGACGTGCAGATATAGAGTCTAAAGCATCTTGTTGATTATAAAATGTTGTATTCCATCGTGTACTTAAAATCCCTGCGAGATGTCCTCCTGCTGAAAAGCCTAATACACCAATTTTATGTGCATCGTAACCATATTTTTCTGCACTTGCACGAATAATACGAATAGCACGTTGGCCGTCTGCAAATGGATCATTGCGTGAGTTGGCATTTTCTTTAATATTAGGTAGTCGGTAAATAAGTTCAAATACAGTAAAACCTTGTTTTTTTAACCATTTTGAAGTTGGCGTTCCTTCTTTATTTAATGCTTCATGTGCATAACCTCCACCACTGAGTACTAATATTGCAGTATGCTTATTATTCTCTTGCTGTGGTTGATATAAAGCCATCATTGGCGCTTCTATACCATGTCTATCTACATTTTTTTCTAATAATGACTGATGAAGTAGATTTTGATTGGGCCATATAGCAATACTTATAGGTTGTGCCCACAAAAGATGAGGTGTAATAAATATTGAAAAAATGAATAGAAAATAGCTTTTTAACATTGATGATCACCCTACAAAGAACTAGAAACTAAGGGAAGAGCATAATTCATCTATATTTAATCTATTCTTAAACCACAGGATAAATATTGTTAGTACCTGTAGTTTTCTGTTCGCCTGTTCTCTATTTTTGAATATGACCTTCTATATTTATTTATCACTGAAGCAGAAAAAAACCGAGCTAAATAACTCGGTTTTTATCATATTGAATATGATTAGATGCTGTCTAGATTTACGCCTAAACGATGTGCAACTTCTTCATATGCTTCTACGACATCGCCAAGTCCTTGACGGAAACGGTCTTTATCTAGTTTTTTCTTTGTTTCTTTATCCCATAGACGGCAACCATCTGGCGAAAATTCATCACCAAGAACGATACGATCGTGGAATACACCAAATTCAAGTTTAAAGTCGACAAGGATCATATCGCCTTCATTAAAGAGAGCAGTAAGTACTTCATTCACTTTATAAGTAAGCACTTTCATTTGTGCAAGTTGTTCTTCAGTTGCCCAACCTAAAGCCACAGACTGTGACTCGTTCACCATTGGGTCACCTAAAGCATCATCTTTGAAAAATAGCTCGAATGTTGGTGGTGTAAGTTGTTTACCTTCTTCTACACCCAAACGACGGCATAATGAACCTGCTGCATAGTTACGAACAACGCACTCTACAGGAATCATATCTAATTTCTTAACTAACACTTCACTTGGATTTAAAAGCTTTTCAAAATGGGTCTCGATACCTGCTTCTGCAAGTTTTTCCATAATGAAGGCATTAAATAGGTTATTTACCTTGCCCTTACGGTCTAATTGAGCAACTTTTTCGCCGTTGAATGCTGAAGCATCATCACGGAACACTAAAATTAAATGATCTGGATGATCTGTTTCATACACAGATTTTGCTTTACCGGTATAGAGCAGGGCTTGTTTTAACATGGGATAAACCTGTTTTTTCAAAAATAATGCTTAAAATTTAGGCTGGCCAATTTTGAGAAATTTGATCCAATAATGCTTTTGCTTTTGTTTGGTCAGCAAAACTATTATCAGGGTTAAACAATACAATTGTACTGTCTTTGCCAACAGCCGAAAGTTTAATGATATATGTACCATCATTACCTTGGATCGTTGCTTGATACTTTGAACGACTTTGGTCAGTGACCTGATAGTTCAGATGATTGAGCGCGCCAAGCGTATACTGCCAAATAGTATCAGGTTTACCGCTGACTTTCAGTAAAGGATTTTGCTGAGCATCAAATAATACAGTAGGACGGACATACAATCCCTGTTTTGCAGATGTTCTATTTGCAACTATTTCGCCTGGTCTAGGCATTGCAAATCGATTTCCCTTTTGATTTTCAAAATCAGGTGCGTGTTGAAGTGCAAGTGGATCAATTGTTGGAGCAGGATATAAAGGAGTTGCAGGTCTAACTTGATCACCTTCTGGATATTTAAGTGGTTCAAGCGTAGTTGCTTTTTTATAATCTAAAGATCCATTATTCACAGCCAATTTATGGCCTAAAGTGCTACAACCTGTAATTGCTAACACTGAAAGTGTGATAAATGTAAGACCTAAACGTAATTGCATAATATTGTGCTCTTAAATAATTCCGACTTCTTTGAGTGCCTCATTCAGTGGTGTTCTATATTCTTCTGCAAGTGGCGTAAGCGGAAGTCGAATACCTGTAGACATAAGACCCATTTCGTATAGTGCCCATTTCACAGGAATTGGATTGGATTCGCAAAATAAAATATTGTTTAGATTTGCAATTCTTTCATTTAAATGGCGTGCTTCTTGGGCGTTTCCTGCAATAGCAGCTTTACAGACTTGACTGACTGTATTTGGAGCAATGTTTGCAGTCACTGAGATATTTCCCTTACCGCCTAAAAGCATGAGTTCTACGGCAGTATCGTCATCACCTGAAAATACATCCATTTTACCATTTAATTGTTCAATGAGTGCTTGACCACGAGGGACATCACCTGTTGCATCTTTAATTGCAATAATATTTTCAATTTCTGCAAGGCGAACAACAGTTTCATTTTTTAAATCTACACTGGTTCTACCTGGAACATTGTAAAGAATAACAGGAATATCTGCAGATTCAGCAATTGCTTTAAAGTGCTGGTATAAACCTTCTTGTGTCGGCTTATTATAATAAGGCGTTACAGAGAGAACTGCGTCAGCACCAAATTCATAAGCTTCTTTGGTTAGCTCAATCGCTTCATGCGTTGAGTTTGCACCTGTACCTGCAATAATAGGAATACGTTTATTTGCAACACGAATGATTTCTTTGATCACTTGAGCGTGCTCATGCATGGTAAGTGTAGATGACTCACCAGTTGTACCTACAGCAACAATAGCATTTGTACCTTGGGATATATGCCACTCAACGAGCTTTTCTAGACCCTTCCAATCTACGCTGCCATCTTCAAACATAGGGGTGACGAGTGCGACAATTGAGCCTTGAATATTCTGAGCTAGCTGAGTCATTTTGAAAAAATATCCTGTTTGGTCATCCATATTTTAATCAATAAAGCGGATGGTGAAAGTAATTTTAAAATTGAATGAAAAAATTGATCATTGCATAATGCTTATTCAAATTATGAATGATCATGACGTGAAGAACAATATCATTTGAAATAAGTCTATAAAACTTTATAGTCATTTTTTGTTATTTTTTCAACCATATTTGTCTGTTTATTAAATAGAAAAAATAAACCTGCTCATTTTTTGAAAAAAATAGATGTAATTACATATTATTCGTCGTAATTTTATAAATATCTTGTCATATAGAAGGTGCTCATATGGTATCTAAAAAATCTGCGTTAATTGTGGTTGATGTACAAAATGGCTTTATGCCTGGGGGAAACCTTGCAGTAAAAGAGGCAGACCAGATTATTCCAAGTATCAATCAAATAGCTAGGCAGTTTGGTTGTGTTGTACTTACTCAAGATTGGCATACAGAAGACCATATTTCATTTGCAGAAAATCATATAGCTAAACAGCCTTTTGAAACGATAGAGTTAGCATATGGTACGCAAGTTTTATGGCCAAAACATTGCGTACAAGGCACTCATGATGCAGATTTTCATCCTGCACTAGATATTCCAACAGCACAATTAATTATTCGCAAAGGATTTCATCAACATATTGATAGTTATTCTGCATTTTTAGAAGCCGATCATCAGACATCTACTGGTTTAAAAGGATATTTAAATTCAAGAGAAATTGATACGGTATATATTGTAGGTGTTGCTACAGATTTTTGTGTAGCTTGGACTGCGATTGATGCAATTAAACTTGGATTTAACACTTATGTCATCGAAGATGCGACGGCTGCAATTAATTTAAATGGATCATTAGGGCAAAGTTGGTTGCAAATGACACAAATGGGCGTCAAAAGAATTTTGATGAAAGATATTTAAAAAAAAAGGACAGTAAAAATATAGGGGGTACTATATTTTTACTGTTGGGATAAAAAACGTTAACTCGCTTTTTTCATTGTAATTATACGAGGGCTATTTTTTTTCTTTAGATGCAATATAAGCATCAGGTTCTTGTCAAAAACACCTCGGGAGTATTTGACAGATGAGTCAATAATATTTAAACAAAGCTCTAAATCATTGAAAAAGAACGTTTGTTTAGTATCTGTCATCTCATTAAATTTTCTGTTATTTGATAACCCAGAATCAAACTGCTGTGCATAACCTAAGGCATCCCAAATGAGCTCCTTTGGATTATGCTTGAAGAATCGATTCAAGTTTTTATCAAAAAATACGACTAATGGTTGTTCAACTAAAGAATCATCTAAATGTTCCTTCAGCGTATTAGTATAGAGCAAGAGAGCAGAAGTAAACTGATGATAGTTTTTAAACTGCTCTTTGCAACAGAAACTATAGAAGAACCGATGCGTCGTAATAAATTTTTGGGCAGATGTACATGGAAAATTCTTTGCTATCGCAACAGATTTTAAATCATCAATGATTTCATTTTTCCAACTTCTATCATGCGTGAAATGATCTTCAGACTGGTAAATCATACATTAACCCAAAAATATATATTAACATTTTGTATATATGTAATGATACATTAAAAAGATAGACAGTTCTGTATTTATTTTCACTTTTTTGTAACTAGCTATGAGATTGTTGCATGCGATAGCATCGCCGCAACAACATCCCAAGCTAAAGTGATTGCTTGACGATCTTTGAATAGCTGTTCATGAATAATAGCACCGTCGAGTAATAAACGAATTTGTATGGCTAATTTATGATTATCTACAACATTCATTTCCTCTAATAGTTGCTCTATCACATCTGTTAACCACTTTTTATGGGCTTTTGATATCGTTTGGGAGTCTGGATGGTGTGGTAACTCATCTAAGGCTTTAATAAACATACACCCATGAAAATCATCTTGATTGAACCATTTCTCAAACCAATCAAAGATCATTTTAAGTTTGAAATAAGGATCTTTATTTTCTTCCAATGAAGACAAGATACTTTCTCGGATGAGTCGATCTCTTTCTATTAAACACTCTGTAATAAGATTATCCTTCGATGGAAAATACTTATAAAATGTCATTTTTGCTACTTTCGACTCCGATATAATGCGGTCAATTCCCACACTTGCATAACCAAATTGGTTAAACAATTCTATAGCCTTATAAAGGATATCTTTTTGCTTTTTTGACATCATTTAATCTCTTTAAAATATTATGATATAAAAATATTATGTGTCATATTATATACAGATAAGTCTATTAGTTCTATTAAAAAGAGGGGAAGCCTTTTGTGTAATATGGCGAATAATCAATCGGCTAGGCATACTGCAATTGATCTTCTAAAAAAATCTATTCCAGAAAGTATATGGAATGAGAGTGAAAATAAACTTGCTGGTTTGAAGGATGAAATTTTAGCGCATCCATTATTCAATCACGATATTATTGAAAAATTAAACAATAAATTTTTTAATTTACAACAAGTACAAGATATCCATTTGGAGTATCAACACAGTATTGTTGAGATATTTACGGATGCATTGTTGATGTCACAGTTTCAGGCACGCCAGCTCGATCCAAAAATATTTCCAACTATTAAAATGTACCCAAGGTTCTTGATCGCTTTTAATATTAATGATGAGTTTGGTTTGTCTTCAGAACATAACAGTTATGATGACACACCTCTAAATGCCCACTTTTGTTTGTTTAATCGCGTACTTGACGATCTAAGTATTTCTAAAGAAAAAATTGAGCAATATGTGTGTTCTCAAGAAGCAAACAACCTCAGAACATTTTTAGAAAATACTTACTCTGACTACATTAAAGTGGTATTAGCACTTGCGATTGCAGAACAACAAGTGATTACATTCTCGCCACCATTGAAACAGTCTGTTAAAAGTTTAGATATCGCGACAGATCGCGGCTATTACGATGTTCATGGTACTACAGAAGATGAGAGTACATCTGCTGCAGATGATCTTCATGAAGAGGACTTGTGGTTGTTACTTAATCATGCATTGCATTTAACTGACTTCGAAGATGTTAGAAAAGTCGCAATTGAGTACTGTGACTTATGGTATGCATTTTGGAGTAAGATGGAGCAAATATAGTTTTATAACTAAACATGTTAGGCAAATGATTATTTAGAATTAATGTTACTGTATATTTAAAATTACTTATAAATAGCTAAAATTTTATTATTATAAAGTAGTTATTTTTTAGCCTAATTTATCTATATTAAATAATGTTTACAAGTTCTAAATCTTCATTTGCTGATACTGAGTAAATATCATTATCTAAGTCAATCGATTCTACTGTTAGGTAATTTGAAGGATCAGTACATTTTTCTACGCTTAAAAATGTAAAATCATCAATAGTAGCATTACCAGTCTGAATGAAATTTTCTTTCATCTTTTCCAGATTATCATTAATTTCACTATATACATCTTTAAGTACTGAAATACTGCTGTCTTCTGTATTAAGTAATTTTACTATTTCTTTATAGTTATTATTCTGTATGTGTTCAAAGAATAATTCTCTATTTTCTGTATTGTCACATGGGAAAACTCTGCTGTAAGTTTCCCAAGGTGTAATCTGAAAAGTCATTTCATACAAATGCATTTTTCTTCAACTTTCTTGCTTGAATTGGTTTTATTTTACACTAATAAAGACAGGTCTGTCTAATTTAGTTAATTGGTTCTCTATTTAATGTAAATAGCTTAAATGGTACTTAAATTAAAAATTATTTTTTAAATTAAAATATACATAGAAAAATGACATTCCTGATTTAATTCTTAATTTTAATTTAGTACCAAAATTGATCTTATTTTATTAATTTATATACTATTTATGTGATTTTGAAACAATTAATTTAGTCTTCCATGAGTACTTTTTCCACACCCATAAATTGCCTAAATTTTCATCAATATAGATTTTATTGTCTACATGTGCGTGTCGAAGAATGTCGAGTGTTGGACGTTTATCTGAAAAAGCAAATAGGAAATTCCCATTAATTCCCTGAAGATAAACTTTTTTATTTGTAATTAATGTTGGGGAGTTGGTAAGCAATATTGTACTAGTATTCATAGGAGATAAATATCTAATTTTAAATATGAGAGTATATATATGTAAATTTAGTATTTAAACAGAATATAAGTAACATATTATCTGTAATTTAAGCAAAATAATCACGGTTATATATATTTTTGTAAAACAAGGCACATAAATAATATATTTTTAGTTAAATATTTTTATCGTATAAATTTATTATTTTTCATATCTCAATCAATTATTTGAAATTGAAACATAGAAAGGTAAAGAAATGAATTGGTTAGAGTTATTGAGCTATATTATTACGGTTGTAGTAATGATTGCTGTTCCTGGTCCTGTTATGTTACTTGTTGCTAGTGCAGGATTAAAAGGTGGATATGTACAAGCTTTAAAAACAATTTTCGGTACCAATACTGCTTCATTAGTTTTAATTGTCGCTTCTATTTGTATTTTAAAGGGCATATTTACTTTAAATATGCAGTTTTTTATTTTATTTAAATTGTTGGGCTGTTTATATATCGCATATTTGGGTTATGAGACACTCAAGGATGCAAAAGAGAGTGGCAATAAAGAAAAAATAGATCAAATTTCTCCTCAAGCAGGTGGTTTTAAGAAGGGTTTTTTGGTAGGTATTTCTAATCCTAAAGATATTATTTTTTTCTCGGCTTTTTTTCCTCAGTTTGTCAATGTTACATCCGATGTAAATATGAGTTTGATGGTTCTGATTGTTCTCTGGATTATTTTAGATTTTCTTACGCTATCTATTGTTTATATGGGATTTAATCGATTATCTAAAAGTCGACAGTACTCTAAAACTTTATATCTCTGCGGGATGATTTTAATATTTATTGCCATTTATGGAGCGATCACCAGCTTAACATAAGGAAAAATGAAAGAGGTTTTTTGCCAACGCACATGCATGGAATACAGTTTATGATTAAAACATGCATTCATAAATCTGGAAAAATGATGATATGTCCAAAGTGTGGTTCATCTGAACTAGAAATTAGAGATCATGAACAGCGATTAAAAAGTTTAGGTGGCATTGTTCTTGGTTCTGCAGGTGTTGCCGCAGGCACAGTTGGTGGTGCAGCAGCAGGTGCATCTACAGGTGCCGCTATTGGGACATTGGCCGGACCTTTAGGTGTTATTACAGGTGCAACAATTGGTACCTTTGTCGGTGCAATTAGTGCAGGCGTAACAGGTGGTTTCTTAGGTAGAAAATTTGGGAATAAAGCTGGTACAGTTGTCGATAAGAATGTTTTTTTTGATTATTTGTGTAAGCAATGCGGTTGTCGTTTTAATGCATAAAAAAACTAGCCTTATTTTAGTAAATAAGGCTGGTTAATGTGTTTATGAAATATCAAGGCATAAGTACTTTGTTTCAAGGTATTCGTCAATGCCGACCTGACCACCTTCACGACCAAGACCAGATTGTTTAATTCCGCCAAATGGTGCGACTTCATTTGAAATTGCACCTGTATTAATACCTACCATACCATATTCTAAAGCTTCGCCAACACGCCATTGGCGACCAGTGTTTTGCGTAAATAAATAGGCAGCTAAGCCAAACTCTGTATCGTTTGCCATAGTAATCGCTTCACTTTCTTCTTTAAAACGAAAAAGAGGTGCAACTGGTCCGAAAGTTTCTTCTTTGGCAACTTTCATGTCTTGTGTAACATCTGTAAGGACTGTTGGTTCAAAAAAGCAAGCGCCTTGATCTGTAGATTTTCCACCCGTTGCAATATGGGCACCTTTAGATGTTGCATCTTCAATGTGTGATAAAACTTTATCTACAGCAGCTTGTTCGATGAGTGGCCCTTGAGTTACACCTTCATCGCGACCATCACCGACTTTAAGTTTTTTAACAGCTTCAACGAGTTTCTCGCTTAGTGCGTTATAAATACCGTCTTGTACATAAATACGATTTGCACAAACGCACGTCTGTCCACTATTACGGAATTTACTTGCCATAATACCTTGGACTGCTTGCTCTAGGTTGGCATCGTCAAACACAATAAGAGGTGCATTTCCACCGAGTTCTAAAGAAAGTTTTTTAATAGTGGGCGCACATTGCTTCATGAGAATACGCCCGACTTCTGTAGATCCTGTAAAACTCAATTTGCGAATAACATCACTTTCACAAAGAACCTGTCCAACATCTTCAGTTTCACCACTTACATGAATTAAGAGGTCTTGAGGTAAACCTGCTTGTAGTGCTAACACTTCAAGTGCATAAGCAGTTAATGGGGTTAGCTCAGCAGGCTTAACAATCATGGCACAGCCTGCGGCGAGAGCAGGTCCTGCTTTACGTGTAATCATTGCTGCAGGAAAGTTCCAAGGGGTAATTGCCGCCGTAACACCAATAGGTTGTTTAATGACAAGAAGACGTTGATGACTTTGGGTTTGTGGAATAATTTCACCTTCAGTTCGTCTTGCTTGCTCCGCAAACCAACGGATGAATGAAGCTGCATAGCCAATTTCGCCTTCAGCCTCTGCAAGCGATTTACCTTGTTCTGCTGTAAGAATTTGTGCAAGATCTTTTTTATGTTCAATCATTGATTGATACCAAGCCAATAAGATATCTGCACGTGCCAAAGCAGTTTGATTTTTCCAAGATACTTGTGCTTTTTCAGCTCGCTGAATGATTTTTTCTACAGCAACTTTGTCATGCTTTTTAACCCATGCCAAAGTTTCATTGGTTGCTGCATCTGTGACTTCAAGATAATCCGAAGTTTGCTTATCAAAAGAAATATCGGGATGTTTGAGTAGGTATTGTAGTTTTGTTGCAATCATTAAATCTCTCCGTGCTTTACGCTTTTGTATTTATAAAGATGCAAAACTTTGTTCTAGGATTTGTAACCCTGCATTAAATTGTTCTGTTGGAATAGTCAGTGGATAAAGAAAGCGAATTACATTGCCATATTTACCACAAGTTAATAACAGCAAACCATTTTCCATTGCATGATTTTGTATTGCTTTCGCAATATCGGCTGTTGTCACTTCAACCGCAATCATTGAACCAAGTGCACGAACATCTTGAATAACAGAAGGATAACTTTCTTTTAACTGCTCGAGTAAAGAAACAAGTGATTTACCTAAAGTATGCGCACGCTCACATAAGTTTTCTTCTTGAATAATATCTAAAACAGCATGAGCGGCAGCAACAGCAACTGGACTACCTGCATATGTGCCACCAAGGCCTCCAGCTTGTGGTGCATCCATGACTTCTGCACGACCGACTACACCTGAAATTGGAAATCCGCCACCTAAACTTTTTGCCATAGTGATGAGATCAGCTTTTACTTGATGATATTGCATTGCAAAGATTTGACCTGTGCGGGCAAAGCCAGATTGAACCTCATCTGCAATAAGTAAAATACCCTGTTCATCACAAATTTTTCTGAGCTGAACCAGAAATTCAGGTGGAGCAATATGAAAGCCACCTTCACCCTGAACAGGTTCGAGAACAATTGCAGCGACATCGTGTGCAGAGATGTCTTCACTAAAAATATTATGAATACTTTCAATAGCATCATCGACAGTGACACCATTGCATGCCACCGGATAGCGAGCATGAAATACACCAGCAGGCATTACACCAAAATCACGTTTATAAGGTGCTGTTTTTCCTGTCATTGCCATGGTCATAAAAGAACGGCCATGAAATGCATTGCCAAATGTAATAATGCCATGACGACCAGTATACGATCTTGCAATTTTTACCGCATTTTCTACAGCTTCTGCACCTGTTGTAAAAAATGCTGTTTTTGCTTCACCTTCAATTGGTGCAATGTCATTAATACGTTCTGCGAGAGAAATATAACTTTCATAAGGTGTGACTTGATATGCAGTATGCGTAAAATGTTCAAGTTGTTGCGTGACGGCCTTAATAATTTTTGGGTGACGATGTCCTGTATTGAGTACAGCAATTCCACCTGCAAAATCTGTAAATACACGTCCTTCGGTATCCCAAATCGTAGCGTTTTCAGCTTTCTCTGCGTACCAGTTACACATAACACCTACACCACGAGGGGTAGCTTGTTGCTTACGAGTATTTAAAGTATTTTTTTCCATGATGGCATCCTTGAGTTTATGGCTACATCGTGCATATACAATGCTTTATAATGTAAAGCTGAGTCAGAAATTTCTTATGCTCTAATGTGTCTGTTTTTATAGATGTTGACGAGAGCCATTTTCTTAAATGTGGAGGGTACCAATTGCGGAGTCTACTTGGAGATTATGTCTTACAACATTTACAAAATGAGCAAACTGGTACGTTACATTATCGCTTATTTCGTTGTTTAAGACATGCTATTGTCAAAGGTGTTGTACAACCAAGTACACGATTGCCCGCATCACGCGATCTTGCTCAAGCAATACATGTGTCTAGAAATACGGTTTTAAGTGCTTACGACCAATTACAGGCTGAAGGCTATGTAGAAGCAAAGACAGGGCATGGGACTTGGGTATCTTCTCGTATTCCAGATGATTTTTTATCTTCACTTCCTTCGTACATAGACAATAAACGAGAAAAATTGGATGAAGAAGAAAAGTATGAGATTTCTAAAAGGGGACAATGTTTAATTGAGAGGGCGTCAGCTTCACCACATCAATGGGGTGCTTTTGTACCAGGTGTACCAGATGTCATGGCTTTTCCTCATCATATTTTTCAACGTATTCAAACCAAGCAAAGCAAATTGCCTCAAATTGAACAATTAATTTATAGCAATACAGGTGGATGTTTTCGATTACGTACTGCTTTGGCTCAGTATCTAAAAGTATCTCGTTCAGTCTCTTGCGATGCCGATCAGATTATTATTACAGAAGGCATTCATCAAGGAATTGATTTAATTACGCGAGTATTAAGTGATGTGGGCGATTTAGCTTGGGTTGAAGAGCCTGGTTATTGGGGTGTTAAAAACAATTTAAGTATGAATGGGCTCGATGTAGAACCTATCTCTATTGACTCAGAAGGATTGTATATTCCCAATTCACCTCAAAGATTGCCAAGCCTTATTTTTGTCACACCTTCACATCAGTATCCTTTAGGTCCACATTTAAGTATTCAGCGACGTAAACATTTGATTAAGTTTGCACGAGAAAATAAATGTTGGGTTGTTGAAGATGATTATGACAGCGAGTTTCGTTTTTCGGGAAAACCATACCCATCTTTACAAGGACTTGAAAGAAATAGCCCTGTTATTTATATGGGAACCTTTAGTAAAACGATTTATCCAGCACTGCGTATTGGTTATGTGGTTGCGCCAAAAAGTTTAGCGCCTATTTTACGTCAAGCCTCTACAGAGCTGTATCGCGGTGGACATACTTTACTTCAAAATACCTTAGCTGAATTTATTGAAGAAGGCCACTATGAAGCACATATTCGCCGTATGAGACTACTATATGGTAAGCGTCGATCTTATCTAATAGATCTTATTTTTAAATACTTAGGCGAACGTTTTTTACACCCTTATGATAATGCTTCAGGTCTGCATCTAGTACTTAAACTTCCTCAAAGTGTTGATGATACTGCATTAAGTGAATATGCCATTCAACGTGGTGTAAAAGTCAGACCTTTATCTCAGTATTATTTAAATAGACATAGCGCATGCGAAAAAGGATTATTACTCGGTTTTGCCTGTGTTGATGAAAAAAATATGTTTGATGCTTTTACTTTACTGATAGAGTGTTTAAAAAAGTTTAATATTCCTCTCAAATAATAATGCGTGCTAAATCATGATTGTTCTTGCTTTTTCACGCATTTGAGATGCGATTTGATGTACATTTAAATCTTCATTATTGGACAGTACAATTAACGTAAAACTATTCTTTATATCTCTTAAGAAATAAGAAACAAAGCCGAGCCATTCTCCTGAATGTTCTAAGATATTTTCATATTCATTTTCTACATGTAAAAGACCGTAGGCATACGATTCATGATCGATAACAGGTAAGTGGTTAATGTGATATTTAGGTAAAACAGTCATCATCTTATTTATTAGTGCTTTTCCACCAATTTGACATGTTTTAAAATTATGTCCCCACTTTAAAAGATCGTTAACTGTTGAATGAACAGCACCATCTCCAGTTTGTGTCCATAAAGATTCAGAAATTTCATATTGATGATTCTCTGATATTTTATAGCCTGTTGCCATTGGGAAATCTAATGGATACTTTTCAACGATGGTAGTATTGACCATACCTAACGGTGCGAAAATATTTTGCTTTGCAAATACTGAGAAAGGGGTTTGTGTGACTTGCTCAATAATTTGAGCCAGTAAAAAATACCCTGTATTTGAATATTCAAACTTTGTTCCTGCTTGAAATTTCGTTTGAGTTTCACGAAAGATGTCATGAAGTGTGTCTTGTACGGTATACGGTTGATTGAGAGAAACGCCATGATCAATAGCAACGTCAATATAATCGTAGAGTCCACTCGTGTGATAAATTAAATGCTGTAATGTAATCTGATCTGCACAAATACTCATTTGAGGAAAGTATGTGGATAGTTTGTCACTTAAAGACAGTTTATTTGCTTGTTCTAAAAGTAATATAGAGAAAGCTGTAAATTGTTTAGATAAAGAAGCTAGATTAAATATGGTATTTGAAGAAATTAAAATAGGTTGGTCAATAGATTCAACGCCTTCTTTGAGTTCTAAATAATCACCTTCGTCAAATGCGAGAAAGGCAATAAAACCTGGTCGATGGGTAGGTAGGTCTTGGTTCATATGAGTTATAGATTTTTAAATATAAAGATATATTTTAAATATTTTTAATATGAAAATACTGTAAAAAATAGTATTTATTAGACATCTTAAAAGTTTTTAGTAATTTCAATATTTTATTTTTAATCAAAAACTTAATATAGATATAATTATTTTTTCTATGCTGTATAAAGATGAATTTTCTCAAATAATATATAGGTAATACTACTAGGTTATCATTTTTTATAGATTAGTAGCTTTATATTACAATTTTTTTTGTTATATTAGGAAGCATAAAACATTCAATATGAATGTAGGTATAAAAAATAAACTTACACGCTTCCCTACAATGAATTATAAGAGGGTAAATCAATGAATAAGAAATATTTCATAGGTATGGCTGTTTGCTTTTTTGCACTACTGAATACAGCATGTTCAACATCCATACAAAATCCTAAAAATGAAATATCTTCCAGTACAAAGTCGAAATATGCAGATGAACACCAAAAAACATTTGGTATTACAGCTGAACAGTTCCGTGAAAAAATGAATGCACGTATGGATAAGACAAATACATTTGTACTTGTACCATTTCAGTCTTTCAATATTCAAAAAAATAAGTTTAAAGTGGATGACATCTCACAGCGTAATATTATATTGGAAGGGACGGTTGCACCGAATGGTGAACTCACTGCAATTATCTATAAAAGTCGTATGAATGACGATGAAAGTCTCGTTAAAACGATGACATTGATAGATGCAACTGCCAAAGTGTTGCCTCCAACGATTGATGAAAAGAAAAAGGGGGATTTACTTGAAGATGTGATAGAAGCTTCTGTCGCTAGTCCAAAAAGTTATGCGCAAAAAACGGTGGACAACGCAGTAACTTATGCTGTTAAAAGTTTACCCGATGGTCAGTTTGTAGTGACTTATACGCCTGCTGAAACTGGTTAAAGTAAAAACTCTTGTGACTTAATAATGAGATGGTGTGTAAGCCTTTCCAATTGTGGTGACTGTTGTTGCCAATGATGCCAATATAAACTGATATCTAAAGTTGTTTTTTGGGTAAGCACAACCAACTCAGTATTTCTTACTTGCAGTTCGGGTACCATGCCATAGCCTAGTCCAAGCTCAATGGCATCTACAAAAGATTCTGAAGATGGAATGAAATGATAAGGATAAGCCGTTTTAGGTAATCCAAAATGCTCGAGTAGTACATTTCCATGCATATTATCTTTACGATTAAAAATAACAGCAGGCGCATGCTTGAGCGCTTCTCTAGAAATCCCATATGGAAACCATCTGCGAATAAATGCATCGGATGCAACTAAATGATAGCGAACTTTACCTAAAAAAGTGGCATAGCAACCGCTTCTTGCTTTTGATTCTGTAGAAATACAGGCATTCACTTGTCCTGTCTCTAGTAAATAATGAGTGTAGTCCTGATCTTCTAATTGTAAATTTAGTAAGATTTTTTCAGTAAGTGTGACTTGTTGTAAAGCAGGTAAAAACCAAGTCGCTAAAGTGTCTGCATTAATTGCAATTGCGAGTTTGAAGAACTCTGAGGAAAGGTCTTTGCCCGAAAATTGATACAATAAATCTTGCTCTAATAGCTTAACTTTTCTTAAATAAGATAATAACTCATGTCCTGATTGGGTTGGTTTACATGGCCTTTCACGCAGTAATAATGTTTTTCCTACACATTGCTCAAGTGCTTTTACTCTTAATGTAATGGCAGATGGCGTCACATGTAATTGAGCACCGGCTAATTCAAAACTTCCTGTTTCAACCACTGCTAGAAATGCCTCACACTGTTTATTATCAAGCATATACTACCTAAATTATTTTTAGTTTGACCTATATTTTCTTAATAATACTTAAAAAGCAATAAAAATATGAATAATGCATTTGAGTGCAAAACTGAAAATATGGGGAGTCTAAAATGTTGTGGGGAATCTGGGGGCAAGGACTTGTTATGGGGGCAGGTTTGATTATTGCAGTAGGAGCACAAAATGCGCATGTATTACGCATTGGCTTACAGCAACAACATGTACTCATTACAGTATTCATTTGTATTTTATGCGATGCACTTGCAATTTCAGTAGGTGTGGCAGGCGTGGGAAACTTTATTCAAAGTAATGAAATTTTAATGAATATTGCACGTTGGGGCGGTGCTTTATTTTTATTAAGTTATGGATTTTTAGCATTGAAACGAGCACTCTTTGCCAAAGAGGGATTATATGTTGCTCAGCAAAATAAAACACTAACAAGAATGACGGCAGTTCAACTTGTTCTGGCAGTTTCTGTACTAAATCCACATTTATATTTAGATACAATGGTACTCTTAGGAGCAGTTGGAAGTCAGCACGATGCCAGCAATGCAAAAATTGCCTTTACTGTAGGAGCTATTTCAGCATCGATTATATGGTTTACTTTGTTAGGTTGGGGGGCGAAAAAAGTTGCACCATGGCTACAAAAACCTATGGCATGGCGTTTTATAGATGGCTTTGTCGCTATAATGATGTTTACAATTGCATCTATACTTATATTTAAACCTTTATAAATAGGAAATACCGATGTCGCAGGAAACTCTATATATTGTTTTATTGGGTGGAAAACATGAAAAAGCAAATATAGAGGTTCATGATATCAGACCGATCATTTGTTCAAATTTAGAAGATATATATTCCAAATTAAAGCAACAATGGTTTGGTCTCCAAAAGGGATTACATATTGATGGATGGATGAAAATTCATGGTGTTCATTATCATGATCAATCTTATAAGCTTGTGATTTCAGATCAACCACAATCTTCGGCATTAAAACTATACCTTATTAATTTAGGTGCTTATGTTCCGCAAGAGTTTGGAGAGGTACATAAGTACCTAGTCGTTGCGGGTAAAAGTACAGCAGATGCAAAGCAACAAGGCAAACAGGCAATAGAAAAGCATTGGTTTAAACCACATACAGATGCGGTTGTCGATGTCGATGCATGTATTGAACTTAATTTAATTGATCAACAATATATCCATCTTATAGAGGGTTCATTTGAGCCAAACAGCTTTGAAAATGACTATATTGTGATTGGGTGATTTATGTCAGATAGTCAGTTAGATGAACAACATCTTTTAGCGCAGTTAGACATTATTGCAGACGGCTTAAGCCAAACTCTAAAACCCTTTTGTGAGGTGGTTGTTCATCACTTAAATGGTGATCAACAAGGTATACATCGGATTTACAATAATTTATCTAGCCGAACAGAAGGTGACCCTGTCACAACATTGGGCGAAGCACGTATTTCAGATGATAATTATCCGAGTATTATTGCCAATTATGCAAATACACTACCTGATGGAAAACCACTAAAAAGTACCTCTATTGGAATTAAAAATAAACAAGGTGAGTACATTGCAGCTTTATGTCTGAATGTAGATATCGCTGCATTCTCTACAGTGCAACATATGCTTGCCCAATTTACAGCAGTTGGTGATTTACAGCCTAAGGAAAGATTACAACCTTTCAATCAGGACGATTTGATTGAGTATATGAATCAATTCTCTGCAGCCAAAGGAATTTCAGTAAGAGGTTTAAGTAGTCAAGAAAGAAAGCAATTAATGTCTGAATTAAAAGAACAAGGATTTTTAGAAATTCGTCGCTCGATTGACTTAATTGCTAAGCATCTCGGTGTTTCACGACCAACAATTTATGCTTATCTAAAATAAAACATGCTTTAATTTTAGTACCATCTTCTAAAAATTAACTTTACAAAATGTCAATTATTTAATATTTTGTAAATATGTCGATGGGATAGAAATACAAATATGAGTACAATTCAATATAATGATGTGGTTCAAGCACATGAGAAAATTAATGCGCATATTCGAAGAACAGACATACATACATCCGAAACTTTAAATAGATTATTGGATGCAGAAGTTTATTTTAAATGTGAGAATTTCCAAAAAACAGGCGCATTTAAATTGAGAGGTGCATTGAACGCATTATTAAATTTTAATGTTCTACAACGACAAAAAGGTGTGTTGGCATTTTCATCGGGTAATCATGCACAAGGTATTGCTTATGCAGCAAAAATTTTGAATATTCCAGCAAAAATTCTCATGCCAAAAGATGCACCTAAGTCTAAAGTACAAGCAACACAGGGTTATGGTGCAGAGGTTATTTTTTATGACCGCTATATAGAAAATAGAGAGGAGATTGGTAAGCGGTTGGCATTGGAACATGAAATGACATTAATACCATCTTACAACCATCCAGATATTATCGCAGGTCAGGGAACAGCAGCTAAGGAACTTATAGAAGATATAGGCCAGCTTGATGCTATTTTTGTTGGACTCGGCGGTGGTGGAATGTTATCAGGCACGCTACTTACAGCACATGCATTATTGCCTGATTGTAAGGTTTATGGTATCGAGCCAGAAGCGGGGAATGATGGCGAGCGTTCTTTGCAGGCAGGTCATATTATTCAAATCGATACGCCTCAAACCATTGCAGATGGCGCACAAGTTACCAGTTTAGGGCATTTCACATTTCCAATTATTCAAAAATATGTCGCAGATATTCAAACGGTAAGTGACTTAGAGCTACAGCAAGCGATGGCATTCTTTGCCCAAAGAATGAAAATGATTGTTGAACCCACAGGTTGTTTGGGCTTGGCAGGACTTATGAAGTATCGTTCATTATGTAAAGGTAAGCGAGTTGGAGTGATTATTACGGGTGGAAATATTGATTTGGAGAGATATGCAAGATTGATTTCTAAATTATAAATATATTTCAATGTATTATATAATTTTATTAGACTAATTTTAAAATAAAAAATGATATAACTTCTTAAAAAATCATCCATTCGGATGATTTTTCTATTCTAATCTTTTTATATGCTCATTCTAAATACTCAACTTTGTTTATATTCTTACCCACAAAGGATGCATGAAGAATGACGAACTCTAATATAGATTTTATATACCTTTCTGAGACAGATATGGTTAAAGCTGGTGTAACGGATATGCCTGCTTGTGTCGATACCATGGAAGAAATGTTTGGATTACTTTATTCCGGTGACTATCGAATGGCTGGTGCAAATAGTGATTCGCATGGAGCGATGATTACTTTTCCAGAGGACTCACTATTCGAAACGATGCCGAAACCAACAGCTGATCGTAGATTTATGGCGATGCCTGCCTATCTTGGTGGTAACTTTCGTACTGCAGGCGTGAAATGGTATGGATCAAATATTTCAAATAGAAACAAAGGATTACCTCGTTCTATTTTAATGTTTACCTTAAATGATGCAGATACGGGTGCACCATTGGCTTACATGTCTGCAAATTTATTGTCTGCTTATCGTACGGGTGCAATACCTGGGGTAGGTGCAAGATACTTAGCACGAAAAGATTCTCAAGTGATTGGTCTTGTCGGTCCGGGAGTAATGGGAAAAACAGCAGTTTCTGCCTTTGTGTCAGTTTGTCCTCAAATAAACGCTATAAAAATAAAAGGACGTAGTCAGCATAGTATTGATGATTTTATTGAGTGGTTAAATGTAGAGCATCCAAAAATTAAAAATATTCAAGTTGTAGACACTATAGAGCAAGTTGTAAGAGATTCTGACATTGTTACTTATTGCAATTCTGGAGAGACCGGTAATCCAGACAGTTATCCACTGGTTAAATATGAATGGGTAAAACAAGGTGCATTTCTTGCAATGCCAGCATATTGCAATACAGATGAGGCCATGAATAACAAAAGTGTTCGTAAGGTATTGGATAATCCAGGTATGTATGAGGCATGGTTTGAGGAAGTTCCTAAGCCTGCGCATGTGCATATTCCTCTTATTGGCGTTAAATTTCTAGATATGGTGCAAGAGGGAAAAATAGAAAAACAAGATTTAGAAGATTTAGGAAAAATTGTTTCTGGAGAAGCACCCGGTCGTAAGACAGAGGAAGAAATTATTTTAATGTCTGTTGGTGGAATGCCTGTTGAAGATGTTGCATGGGGAACTGTTGTATATAGAAATGCAATTGCGCAAGGTATAGGTACAAAGCTGAACTTGTGGGAAACCCCAGTGTTACGATAATTCAGAGATAAAAGGAGCAGAAAAATGACAAAGTTGGTGAAAGTAAAAACAGGCGCTAAGCTTGAAGAAGAATATAACTACTCACGTATTGTAAGTATCGATAATTGGATATTTGTTTCAAATACTGCTGGGCGTAATCCAGAAACAAAAGAAATTCCAGAAGATATTACTGAACAAACATTACAAGTATTTAATAATATTGAATTTGCTTTGATTGGGATAGAGTCTGGCCTAGCAGATATTATTAATGCGCGAATTTTTATTCAAAATCCTAAAGATACTTTGGCTGTAATGAAAATTGTTGGAGAAAAATTTTGTGGGATAGATCCAACGATCACAGTCACAAATCCATCTTTAGGCTCAGCACATTATAAAGTAGAGATAGAGGTAACAGCATATAAAGATGCTTCTAAAGCGACAATTAAGAAGTTAAGAATTTAGCTGTTGGAGAGAACCTATGAGACCTGCAATATCTTCAGTAGAAACTTCTAGTAATTTACCTTCTTCAACTACAGTGATTATTATTGGTGGAGGGATTGTGGGTTTAACAGCCGCACTTACGCTTGCTGAAAGAAAAATTCCTGTTGTTGTCTTGGAAAAAGGGCAGATCGCTGGTGAGCAATCATCTAGAAATTTAGGTTGGATTCGTAAAACAAGCCGTACTTCAGAAGATGTGCCGTTAGCACAAGCTTCAGATCGATTATGGAAAGAGATGAGTCGACGTGTTCAGGGTGACGTAGGGTATCGACAATCTGGAATTATGTTTGTTACACGTACACAAGAGCAGATGGCAAGTTATGAAAAATGGTATGAGTCAGTTCGTCATTTAGATTTAGACACACAAATTCTATCGAATCACCAAATTTCAAGTTTAGCCCCTCAAGGAAAAACTAAATGGGAAGGAGGAGTTTATACACCTTCAGATGGATGTGCAGAACCAACATTGGCGGCAAGTGCTATTGCAAAAGCAGCGATTGAAAAAGGGGCGATTATTATTGAGTCTTGTGCGGTAAGAACGTTGAGTTTGTCTGCAGGACGAGTAAGTGGTGTTGTTACAGAACAAGGAGAAATTCGCTGTGAGCAGGTATTATTAACGGGTGGTTTATGGTCGAGAAAATTTCTTGGAAATTTAGATATTAACTTCCCGACCTTACCTTTAATTTGTTCGGTATTACATACGAAACCAATGCAAGGACCTACTGATATTTCATTGGGTGCACCAGATTTTTCTTTTAGAAGACATCAAGATGGTGGCTTTATTATTACTCAAAGAGGAGCTCTAGATGCACCTATGACACTCGATCATTTATTAATTGGGATGCGGTATTTGAATCAGCTTCGAGCACAGGGTGGTTTTTTAAGAGTATCTCTTGGAAAGTATGGTCTAACAGACTTAGCATTGTCTCGCCGTTGGAAAAGAGATCATATTTCACCTTTTGAAAAGATACGAATTATGGATCCTCAAGCAAATATAAGGTTAAATAAAGAAGCAATAAATAATCTACAGCATGCTTGGCCTATGTTCTCGGCATTAAAAATTGCTAACGCTTGGGCAGGAGTAATCGATGTAACACCCGATTCTAATCCAATTATTGGATCAATTGATAAGATTCATGGCCTCTTTGTTGCATCAGGCTTTTCTGGTCATGGGTTTGGGACTTCGCCTGCAGCAGGGCAATTGGCAGCTGATTTAATCATGGGTAATACTCCAATTATTGACCCCACCCCTTATTCTTTTCGTCGATTCCAGTAAGAAAAAAAGGGTACTTTGTACCCTTTTTACGTGCTATTACGATCTACTTTTATGAAGCAAGAGATTTTACAATTAATTCAGATTTACTACTCACTAGCATTTTTTGAAAAATATGCTGAATATGTGTTTTTACAGTAGTAATGCTAATAAAAAGAATATTTGCAATATCCTGATTTTTCTTTCCCTGTAAAATAAGATCTAACACTTTTTTTTCTTTACTGGTTAGTTCCGTAACATCTACCATTTTTTGGCTTTTATAAGGTATAAATGTTAGGGAGTGTTTAGCAAGTGAATGACAGCTTTGAATAGCCATAAGCTCATGCTCCGAAAAATAAGACTCTTGTGTATTGCGTACTAGGCTAATGCCACGAACGGTCTGTGAATTTTGTTTAAAAATTAATTCAATATTATCTAGAACGCCATTCTCATTTAAGAAACTCTGATAAATAGGAGAGATATGTTGTGTTCCTAAGGAGAGTACTTCTTCTGTATTTTGAATATTATTTTTAAAATAAATAGGATCATGATCACTCATGCGGTGAATGTAGTGATCTATTGTTTTTTTCGAAATATTTTGAGATGTATAAGAGTGGAGTGCGTGCTCTTTTGAATGTACTTCATAAGCAAAGAACTGTGAAAAAGGCACAGCCTTATGAATACTCGTTAAAAAATGATCCAAAAATGAATCCCAACTATTTGTTATCATTTTTACTCACCTCTAGTTTATCTGATGAATAAAGAAGCAAATATCGTTCCATATTCAGCTAATTAGATTTAAAAATTCATAGTAAAAACAAGAGAAGAATAAATATTTAAATGGTTGTTTCCATTTTGAAGCCCTTGATCTGAACTACTCTTAGATGGTTTGTAAAAGGCAATAACAGGTGAGATATTAATATTTTTATTTACGGTAATTAAGCTATATAAATCTATTTCATTCGCTGATAAGTTAAGTGAATTATTTTTTTCTAATGTTCTAAAATTATAGTAGAGTGCACCAAATGTAAGTGAACTCCTAGGGGTAAATTTTGCTCCAATCTGCACCACTTGGACATTACTATTAAAAGGCCCTGCGTAGTTGTAAGCAACTTCACCTTGAAACCATGTACCGTATTCTGAGCCACCTACAAAAAGATTGTCCCATTTTGAAGAAAATCTTGAATATCTTAGACTAATAGTTGGCTCCCATAGATACTTTGAAAATGTATAAGTTGATCGTACGAACCAAGCATTTGCATGATCATTATTTTTTTTATCTTGGTATGCATATTGAAAGGAAAGGTCTGTATTTTGAATAAGGGTCTGATTGTGACCAAGGATACTGTATACGTTGATATGTTTCCGGTAGGCATTTTGACCGAGTATTGCTGGATCGGCATAACTATCATTCAAGCTAGTATTATGTAAGTAAATTAGGCTTAAATTATCTCTATAATTTAAATTTCCTCCAATAAATTGAGATTGCATTTGTATGGGTTGATTCGATTTAAATGTAAAAATACTCCCATTGATTACTTTGTTTTGTGCAATTTTTAAAATAGCTGTGTTTTTGAAATCCTTATGAGCAGCTAAATAATATGCACCGCCTCTTTTTGTTGCATATTTATGCGGATATGCAGTGGTATTGCCCAAATTAGGTTCATCTGAACAAACTAAGAAGCCATCATTTAAACAAAAATTTTGTCTCCCATATGTAATATCTATTCCATCTTTTCCTAAGAAAGAAAATAGCTCTCCAGATTTCCATCCAATATAAGCATCCTCTATACGAGTTGCTGCCTCCTTACCATTCGTATATCCTCCAGCATCACCATCTCCTTTGGTCGTTGCGCTAACTAAGCTGACTTGACCGTAGATCGAACTTTTTTTCATACCAATAAGATGTGTAGCATCCATACCATATTGAGCATATCCTTCTAACCATTGATAAGATTGAGCTGAATGACTAGCTATATAACCTTTATTACTTGAGAACGCACCTAAAGATAAATTTAAATTGGTATTTAATTGGGTATTTTCTGTCTTTAATAGTGAAAGATTTGCAAAGACCGATTGTGTTTGAAAGATAATAGAAAATGTAAGTGCATAAGTGATTTCTTTATTCATTCTATATGACCGAGTTGTGTATGAAATTCTCATCAGTTTTTCTTAAAAGAATTTATTTTTCTATCAAAAAACGGCAAATCTATGCCACAAATTTCCTAGATTGAATTGCCTAATTTCGATAACGAATGTTTTGAACATACTCCTAGACTAAGAAATAAATTCTATTTAGGAGATATCTAAAATGACCTCTAAAAACAAACTCAAATCCGGCAGTCTAGGGCTCTTTTCTATTGTATTTTTCGTAGTTGCTGCTGCATCTCCACTAACAGGTATTGTCGGTGCATTACCTGTTGCATTTTCTTTGGGAAATGGTGAAGGTATTCCAGGCGTATATTTATTAGCTGGGATTTTATTGGTTATTTTTAGTTTTGGCTTCGTTGCCATGAGTAAATATACAAAAAATTCTGGTGCTTTTTATGCCTATATTATTCAAGGATTAGGATTTTCAAGTGGGTTAGCAGGGCTGAATCTTGCACTTTTGGGTTATATCTGTATGCAATTTGCGATTAGTGCAATGTTTGGTTTTTTTACGAGTGAGTTAGTGAAGTCTTTACAGATTCATGTTCCAGTTGCATGGTGGCAATATGCAATAGTAATGCAGATAATCGTTGTACTGTTAGGTATTTCTAAAGTTGAAATTGGTGGCAAAGTATTAGGAATTTTAATGCTGTGTGAAGTTGGAATTGTCATATTACTTGATTATGTGATTTTACAACATACACATACAATGAATCTAAATTCGTTTTTACCATCGACCCTTTTGAGTGGTCACTTTGGCATAGCAATGGTTTTTGCTATATGTTCATTTATTGGCTTTGAGGCGACGGCAATTTATGCAGAGGAGTGTAAAAATCCCGAGAAAAATATTTCTAGAGCTACATTTATTGCGGTTGTTATTATCACTCTATTTTTTGCATTTAGTGCATGGGCTATTGTCCAGTACCTTGTAAATGTTCAAAAGAATATTTCATTTGCCTCACTTGATCCTACCACTCTTATTTTTAATATTACACAAGCAACTCTAGGAAGCTGGGCTGTTCAGCTAATGTCAGTACTTTTGGTTACAAGTTTATTTGCAGCTACGCAGGCATTTCATAACTCATTATCTCGTTATTTGTTTGCGATGGCGAAAGATCAACTTGTATGGGAGAAGCTATCATACACACATGCAAAACATCAAACGCCTTATATTGCGAGCATTCTACAAGGTATTTTTATGGTAGTTATGCTTGCCATTTTTGGAGCTTTTCATTTAGACCCAATGAGTGAAGTCTTTTCATGGGCCTCTATGCTTGGAAGTATGGCCATACTCGCTTTGCAAGTTGGCGTAAGTTGTGCAGTTATTTGTTTTTTCTTACGGCATAAACATCTAAATGTTTCTAAGTGGAGTTCGGTGATTGCACCTACAATTTCTGCTTTTGGGATGGCATATGTACTTATGAATGTGATTGAGAATATTAAGCTTATTGGTGGATCATCTTCTATTGTACTGTCATTTTTACCTTGGATAGTGTTACTGGTAGTTGTTATTGGCTTTTTAAAGGCTTTACATTTTAAGAAAAGAAATTTTGTTCTTCCTATTATTAAGAGTTAGTTTTTATATTATTTGGTTTGTTTTTTGCTTGGTAGTTAAGATCAGAAAAATTAAGTTTCTAGTTATGCAAAATACAGAACAGAATCAATTCTATAATGCATCAAATATATTAGAAATCAGTCAGCATGCCAATATGATGACTGATTGGGATTTATCATATCATCAAATATCTTCTGGCAAATTTAAAAGCACTTTAAATCTGCTAACTTTTGATGATATACAGATATATCGAGAAAGCTTTTCAACTTCTGTGTTCCAACAAGGTGAAGCAAAAAAAGGGTGCTTGAATCTTGGTTTTTACTTGCCTACATTATCGCCTATTTTATGGAAAGGTCGTGTATTGGAAGGTAAGGAAATTATTACAATTATGGGAGGTGAAGATATTATTTTAAGCACACCAGAAGGTGCTGTATGTTTAGGATTAAGTATACCTTTTCATCATTTGAGTGAAGAGTATAAATATAAATCTAATGAAAAAATGAACCACCAACTTATATTAAATACAGGGGTCTATTCTAAGCTTTATCATTTAATTCAGGCACTTTTGTCCCAGCCACTGCTTATTGCAACAAAGCAGCCAAGAGAACAATTAAAAAAAGAAATTATTGATTTATTGGAAGAGAATTTTTTGGTGTGTCATGAAAATGTTAAGTTTTCTTCTTATAAGTCGAGTTCAGTTGTAAATACCGTGATCGAGTATGTGAATGCACATCAAGAACAACAATTATCGATCGCTGATCTATGTCGTATGACGAATACTTCAAGAAGAACTCTTCAAAATTGTTTTGAACAAACAATAAATATTAGCCCTGCCTTATTTTTAAAGTATTTGCGTCTAAACTATGTAAGAAGAATATTGGCACAAACTACAGAAAAAGTTTCAATTAGTACGGTGGCTACTTATTTTGGTTTTTGGCATTTGTCTCAATTCTCATTAGATTATAAGCGTCTATTTAGTGAGTTACCTTCAGACACATTAAGGTTTAATCGTAAATTGATGAAAAATTCTTTGACTGTATAGGTTGTATGAGAATATTTACTACTCTCATACAATAACTCAAAACGTATTATTCAACCGTTACAGATTTCGCCAAATTACGTGGTTGGTCTACATCGGTACCACGTAATACAGCAACGTGGTATGACAGAAGCTGTACAGGAATACTATAAATAATTGGTGCTAACCAAGGGTTAACTGTTGGAATATCAACAACGTGTTGACGTTCTTTATTCGCAATACCGCTGTGCTCATCTGCAAAAACAAAAAGCTCGCCACCACGTGCTTGCACTTCTTCCATATTCGATTTTAGCTTATCTAACATGTCATCTTTAGGTGCTAAAATAACAACGGGCATCTCATTATCTACGAGTGCTAGAGGTCCGTGCTTTAACTCACCTGCAGCATAGCCTTCAGCATGAATATATGAAATTTCTTTGAGCTTAAGTGCGCCTTCAAGTGCGATAGGGTAGTTTGTTCCACGACCTAAGAATAAGCAGTGTTGTTTTTCAACAAAGAGTTCCGAAAGACGTAGAATTTCTGCATTGTGTTGCAATGTATCTAAAATGACTTTTGGACAGTGCCATAAGCTTGCAACGATTTCAGTCAATTGTGATTCAGCTAAGCGCTTTTTCACTTGACCAATTTTAAGCAGTAGCAACATGAGTGCAGAAAGTTGAGTTGTAAATGCTTTCGTCGAGGCAACACCAATTTCAGGGCCTGCCAAAGTTAATAAATGATGATCTGTTTCTCGTACCATAGATGAAGTTGGAACGTTACAAATCGCCATTGTTGAAATATTCAGCCCTTTATCTTTCGCACGCTTTTGAGTGTCGCGTAAAGCTGCCAATGTATCTGCTGTTTCACCTGATTGAGAAATACATACATACAATGTACGGTCAATAATTACAGGTGAGCGATAACGGAATTCGCTTGCAATTTCAACCTGACATGGTAAATCAATCAGTTGTTCTGCCCAATATTTAGCAATCATACCCGCATGGTAGCTTGTACCACAGGCAATAATTTGGATTTGCTCTATATTCTGAAAGCTAGTTACTGCATCACTTAAAAAGTCTTCACGAAGTGCATTGTCATTAAGAGCTTGCGCAATCGTTTGCTGAATCGCTTCGGGTTGCTCATAAATTTCTTTGAGCATAAAGTGTTTATATTCACCTTTAGAAGCATGGCTGACTGTCGCATCTAACTCTTTAATTGGGCGCTCTATACGCTCTTGACCATGATTTTTAAATACTTCAACTTGAGTACGTGTGAGGTGCGCAATATCACCTTCTTCAAGGTAAATAAAACGATTTGTAATGGGTAACAATGCGAGTTGATCTGAGCTAATAAAATGTTCACCAATCCCTACACCAATTACTAGAGGTGAGCCTTCACGGACTGCAATCAAATCTTCTGGATAATCTGCATGTACAATACCCAAAGCAAAAGCACCTTTTAGACGAGGCACAATACTTCGAACGGCATCGAGAAGTAATGGATGAGTTTTCATTGCTTCGGCAACAAGATGCGCGACTACCTCAGTATCTGTTTGAGAAACAAATACATAACCCAAACGTTCAAGCTCAGATTTAATTTCTACATAGTTTTCAATAATACCATTATGAACAACGGCGACTTTACCCGAGATATGTGGGTGTGCATTTGTTTCAGTAGGTTTCCCGTGTGTCGCCCAACGCGTATGAGCAACTCCAATATGACCTGTAATCTTATGTTCTTTCGTTGCTTCTTCTAGATTAATCACTTTACCTACGCGTCGTTCACGCAGAATATTATTATCATTAATAAGTGCTAAACCTGCAGAATCGTACCCACGATACTCTAAGCGTTTTAAACCCTCGATAAGAATTTCACTAATATTTCGTTCTGCAATACCACCAACAATACCACACATATTTTAAGCCTCTATTTCTGTTTTGCTATTTAGTCTTTTGAGGACGTTGATAATTTGCTTTTTCGATTTGTTGTGAACGTTCAAAAGCAAGCGTATTTTCAGGTACATCTCGAGTGATAACAGAGCCAGCACCGACTGTTGCACCTTTACCAATAGAGATAGGGGCAACCAATGAACTATTTGAACCGATAAAAGCAGATGAGCCAATTTTGGTTTTATGCTTGTTTACGCCGTCATAGTTACAGGTAATTGTACCTGCACCAATATTAGACTCGGTGCCAACCTCTGCATCACCTAAATAAGTGAAATGGTTTGCCTTAACCCCTTTTTCAAGGTGTGAGTTTTTAACCTCTACAAAATTCCCGATATGAACATCGTTATCCAGTTGAGTTCCTGGTCTTAAACGTGCGAAAGGACCAATAATAACTTTCTCACCGACAACAGCATTGTCGATTATGGTATAAGGTTGAATTTTTGTATTTGAAGCAATTTTGGCATCTTTTAATATCGTACCTGCACCGATTTCGACATTGCTTCCAATTTCGCAATGACCTTCAATAATGACATTGATATCGATATAAACATCTTGCCCAGTGGTTAATGTACCACGTAAGTCAAAACGCTCTGGGTCGGCAAAAGCAACACCCTCACGCATTAAATGTATGGTTTGTTGGCGTTGAAAAGCACGTTCTAAATTTGCAAGCTGAATGCGGTCGTTTACACCTTCAACTTCATAAGCCAATTTCGGTTGAATTGATGCAATTTCTAAACCGTCTTGAACGGCCATTGCAACAATGTCAGTCAAGTAATATTCGCCTTGTGCATTCTCATTTGAAAGCTGAGGCAACCACTCATGTAATTTACTATTTTCAACACAGTAAATACCTGTATTAATTTCAGTAATTTGACGCTGTTCCTCAGAGGCATCTTTATGTTCAACAATTGCTTGTATCTGACCATGCGAACGAACGATACGACCATAACCTGCTGGCTCATCTACATTCAGTGTAATCATACCAATACCAGTTTTCTGACTGGCTTCGAGCAATTTATTTAAGGTTTCTGAAGAGACTAATGGCACGTCTCCATATAAAATAAGTGAGAAACCATCTGTAGGTAGCACTGGCAGTGTCATTTGAACTGCATGTCCTGTACCTAATTGCTCTTTTTGTTCAACCCACTCTATATTTTCTTCTTTAAATGCATTTTGAACGTGTGCGCCGCCATGACCAAAAATAGTAATAATACGGCGGGCTTTTAATTGTTTTGCTGTTTCAACAACATGACCAAGTAAAGGTTGACCAGCCAAAGGTTGGAGTACTTTGGGCAGTTGAGAACGCATACGTGTTCCTTTGCCGGCAGCGAGAATAATCACGGTAGTTGACATAATCACCCTATTGGAATTAAACCGAGAAATTTAAATAAATAAGTATACATAAGGCAGCCCAGATACCAGCAATGACATCGTCGAGCATAATGCCGAAGCCACCATCAACTTTTTGATCGATGACACGAATTGGCCAAGGCTTCCATATATCAAATAAACGAAAGAGGGCAAAACCAATCAGTGCCCATTGTATATTCATTAGATTAAAATAGATTAAAGGAAGAAAGGTAATTGATTGCCCAGCAAACTCATCCCATACAATACGACCGTCATCGTGTACTTGAATTAAGCGCGCTGTCTTGCCACAAATGTATATCCCAATCAGTGTCATGAAAGTTATGAGTATGAACGAGCTATAAAAACCTACGTGCATAAATATTGGAATAAATAAAAGTGCAAATGCTGAACCAAATGTACCCGGTGCTTTAGGAGAAAGACCAGAGCCGAGCCCCACACCTAAAAATATAATAAATCGGTGATAAAGGGAAAATTGGCGAAAATGAATAGCTGGTTTATGCAAAATGCTGGTATCCATGAAAATTTAAAGCTTGTTCTTCGTTTTGATAAGTCAGACGTAGACCTAAAGCAGATTCAATATAACCAATCACACTTAATGAAACATTTGGTTTTTGTAAACAAAGTTTTTTATAGTTTTCTGGAGAAATTGTAAAGCAAAGCTCATAGTCATCTCCACCTGCAATTGCATATTGCCATTGCTGTTGTCGAGAGAGTGAATGTAGGGCATTGTCTGTCGGTAAGTTTTCAAGTTGAAGCGTTGCGCCAACGTTAGAAGCGTTTAGAATGTGTTGTAAATCTTGGATGAGACCATCAGACAGATCTATCATACTCGATGCAAAACCTAGCAAATGCTTTCCAAGCTCACAACGAGGCGTAGGGTAATCTAAACGCTTTTGAAGTGGATGACCTAAGTGCTGTAAGCCAAATGCAGCATCACCAAGTTGGCCACTCACGACAATATAATCACCAATTTCTGCACCACTACGAGTAATGGCTTGACCTTTTGGAACCCAACCTAAAGCAGTCACACTAATTGTTAAGTGAGGCCCCTGAGTTGTATCGCCACCAATGAGTTCAACACCATATTGTTCACAACATGCAAATAAGCCTTGGCAAAAGTTGTCTAGCCAATCTTCTTGAATCTTGGGGAGTGTAATCGCAAGTAATATACTGTGAGGAGTTGCCCCCATTGCAGCAATATCAGATAGATTCACAGCTACACTTTTCCAACCAACAGCATGTGCAGTGGTCGATGAAGGGAAATGTCTACCTTCGACCAATGTATCTGTGCAAATGACAAGTTGCTGGTTTTCTGGTGGGGTAATTAAGGCCGAATCGTCACCTATACCTAAGTTTACGTTACTCTGCCGAGCATGTTTTTGCTTAAAGTAGCGGTCAATAATTGAAAATTCGGCCATAAGTCTGTCTTTATGCTTGCTTTTCAGCCTGACGTAATGTCTGTGCAAGGCGGTCTAATACACCGTTAATGTATTTATGACTATCTGCACCACCGAAGTGTTTTGCGAGCTCAATCGCTTCATCTAGTACAACACGGTACGGAATTTCAGCATGATCACGCAATTCGTAAGCACCTAAACGTAAGGTTGCAAGCTCTACACCATCAAGAGCAGTTAAATCACGATCGAGTACGCTACTTAAAAGTTGATCGAGAACATCATGTTCTGCAACCACACGTGTAAGAAGTTCATGATAGTAATTTAAATCAACCTTATGCATTGCATTGTCTGCACGTGTACGTGCTTCAATTTGGTGTACAGGATTTTGGCTCATTTGCCATTCATAAATCCCTTGTACGGCAAAGCGACGAGCTTTACGTTTAGCAGCATAAATTGCTTGTTGTGTTTGTGACATCGATTAAATTGCCTTTAACAAGTTAACCATTTCAATGGCAGTAAGAGCAGCTTCGCTACCTTTGTTGCCCGCTTTAGTACCTGAACGTTCGATGGCTTGTTCAATGCTGTCAGTAGTTAAGACTCCATTGATGACTGGTAAACCAGTCTCAAGACCAACAACGCCTAATCCTTTCGCACATTCACCTGCAACAAAGTCGAAGTGAGGTGTGCTACCACGGATTACGGCTCCAAGCGCAATAATGGCATCATAAGTTGATGTATTTGCTAATTTTTTAGCAACTACAGGAAGTTCCCACGCACCGGGTGCGTGAACAACAGTAATATTTTCTTCAGCAACACCATGACGTTTTAATGTGTCAATAGCACCTTCAAGAAGGTGTTCAACAACAAAACTGTTGAAACGTCCAACTAAAATCGCGTAACGGCCTTCGCTCGCGAGATGCATTAAACCTTCGATACGGCGAATAGCCATAAGAAACCTCTATTATTTTTCAGTAGATTGATCAGCAGAAATATATTCTACTACTTCTAAGTTAAAACCTGATAATGCATTAAAACGTAAAGGGGAGCTGAGCAATTTCATTTGCTCTACACCTAAGTCACGTAAAATTTGTGCACCCACACCAATATTTTGATATTGCTTTGAGAGCTCAGCATTAGACTTGCTTGCTTTACGCGGTAACAATGATGTTTCTAAAGCATGACCAAGATCTAACAAATGTGTTTGACCAATCCATACTAAAACACCACGCTCACTTTGTGCAATGTATTGAAGGGCATGATCTAAACTCCATGCCGTTTCGCCAGATTGCTGCTTCAGTTTCACGAGGTCGCGCAGTGGATTAAACCCATGAACTCGAACGGTAGTTACCCCTTCTTTCGGTTCGCCTTTAACCAATGCAAGATGTGTTTCAGTACTACCATGTTCACGGTAGCGATAAAGTTCAAATGAACCATATTCCGTTTCAAGCGTTTCTTGCCCTAAGCGTTCAACAGTTTGTTCATTTGTCATGCGATAATGAATCAGGTCGGCAATTGTACCAATTTTTAACTGATGTTTCTCGGCAAATTTTTCTAAATCGGGACGACGTGCCATCGTACCGTCATCATTAATAATTTCACAGATAACAGATGCAGGCTCCAAACCCGCTAAACGAGATAAATCTGAACCTGCTTCAGTGTGTCCTGCACGGTGTAGTACACCACCGGGCTGTGCCATTAATGGGAAAATATGTCCCGGTTGTACAATGTCTGAGGGCTTTGCATGTGCTGCAACGGCAGTTCTAATGGTATGTGCACGCTCTGCTGCTGAGATACCTGTCGTTACGCCCTCAGTTGCTTCAATAGACAATGTAAAGTTTGTACCATGTTGAGCACCATTTTGATCTACCATTAAAGGTAAATTTAACTGTTCACAACGAGCTTTACTTAAAGTAAGACAGACCAAGCCACGTGCATGAGTAATCATGAAGTTGATGTCTTCAGCACGAACATGCGTCGCTGCCATCACAAGATCACCTTCATTCTCACGATCTTCATCATCCATTAAGATGACCATTTTACCGGCACGAATATCTTCGATAATTTCTTCTACTGTGTTAAGTGACATCCGTCCACCTTTCCCAGATTGCACTTATTCTGCAAATACTGTTTGTAAGTTATGTTAGCAATATTTATCGCACTTCTTCGATATTTTACCGTAAGCGCCGATGGGTTGCTATGAAAGTGATATTAAAATTTTACAATAAAAGAAATGGAGAGAATTGAATAGAGGGAAGGGGCTTTGTTATTTATACATTTGTTAAAGCTTCTGAGAGACATCTGTATTACGTTATGAATACAGATGTCTTTTAAATTATGTTGTGGTTTTTTTACCCTTTAGGATTTCAGTTCTTAACTTTTGAGCAATAACGGCACATGGGGTATTCATACCATTAATCATAAACGCATGGCGTGTAAGTACATTAGTTGGGCTAGGTAGAGCAACTAACTGATAACAGTCATTTACGCTTTTGAGCATCGCATGGTCTAGATGCACAGCGCTTTCTTTTGCGCTTAAAAGTTGACATAAGCGTGATGCAGCTTGAGGTGCTTCTAATTGCATTTCATCTACAGCGTTTGAAATACCACAACGTGTTTGAAGTACAAAACGTTTTTCTTCTCTATAGCGTTTATATAACACTTCAGACAACAATTGAAAAACGGTTGAAATCATGAGCAAACAGGTTGCTGCTTTAGGTTTGTCTGTAGTAATACAGATTGTTGCACCTTGTGCATTAAACTCTTCTTCAATTGAAATGGTTGATGTCGGAATTTGGTAATGCTGTGCACATAAAGCAATACTTTTATTGAGGAAGATTTGGCACAGGTTAAAATGTGATGTAGCAACAGATTGACTGACAGAGTTAAGCAATTGTTTTGGGTCGTAAAACTGAATATTTAACGCAATTTGACTTTTATTGAGATCTTTGGCCTGAGTATTATCTAAGACTTGTTCAGCATTAAACACTTTACTTTTAGGCATATCTTGCTGTGTCACAAGCTCAATGTTTTTTTGTTTTTCTTGCTCTAAAGCTTCAGTTAAAGATTGAATTTCATTTTTTAACTGCATTTCATGCTGAATGCGCTGAATATATTCAGTTCGACTTGGACGTGCAATGACGCGATAGGCAAGCCATAAAATTACATGTAGGAAGAATGAAAGTACGATAGCAAGCCACTCAGTTCGTAAGATTTCTCCGATACTCGGCTTCACTAAGGTAATTTCTACACGTCCGACTTTCTTCTCATTTTGTAAGGCATCGCGAGAAAAGACTTCACCCGTACGTGTTTGTTGTAAACCACTCGTTGCAAGTACATCATTATTCATTCCTAATATACGAATAGATGCAACGCTTGGGTTGCTTGAGTAACGATTTGCAATGAGCGCCAATGAAACTGTATTTGGAGGGCTCATTTCCTGTAACCCATCTGCAACCAATTGGCTTGTCATGAGTTGCCCTTGATTCGCGCGATTTTCTTTTAATTGATAGGTTGTCGCAAGAACCAATAAAAAAGCTTGCAGTGCAAAACTGATGATAAGTAGGCTTGCAAAAAGCCCTTGTCTAGGTGCATTCAAGGTAACGTTCCAAAGCAATTTAGTTTATTTCTAGTGCCTATTACAATAGCTTGGCTATCGAGCCGAAATGCGCTTATATCAAGAGATATTTATAAATGCTGAAACCAGTATGGGGCATATTTAACGCATGAATGATGATATATTTTAATAAATTAAGTTTAATTTACTCATCACTTTTTAAATATGGCACCTTATTTCATTGGCTTCAGTTAATTTATGTATAAAGTGATTTCGTTTCTATATCCAACTTATTGTTGTATGTGTAAAAAAATATGGCTAATTTTAACATATTAGAATGCTAAAGTAGCTAGATTGAAACCAATGAGTAACATAGAAGATTGACTATATGACGCAGACAACTCCAATCCAATCTTATCAATTTACCCTTTTGGGAAAAACTCTGACCAAAGATCATATTGCTTCTTTAAATCAGGTGTTTAAAGAATCTCAAATTACTGTTGATTCGTCGCCAAAATATTTATCTGTAGGGCAGGGGCACGATGCAGTTCAATTTGCAGTTAAAACCTCTCATGCTCAGCATACATTACGTGACTTGTGCTTAAACTTTTCTGCACACCACAAAGTTGACCTGTTGGCGCAACCACAGTCGTTTGACACGAAAGCATGTCGTTTAGTTTGTTTCGACATGGACTCTACACTTATTGAACAAGAAGTGATTGATGAGTTAGCAAAGGAAGCGGGGATAGGAGAGCAAGTTGCTGAAATTACTGAGCGTGCTATGCAAGGTGAGCTCGATTTTCAAGAAAGCTTTAAAGCAAGAGTTGCACTTTTAAAAGGTTTAGATACAGATGTTCTTGATAAAATTGCATCGCGTTTAACAATTAATGATGGCGCTGCTCGACTTATCTCAACTTTAAAAGCCAATGGGATTCATACAGCTATTTTTTCTGGTGGATTTCAGTATTTTGCTGAATATTTAAAAAATAAACTGGGTTTAGATGAAGTACATGCAAATACTTTAGATATACAAGATGGGCAAGTCACAGGTGAAGTGAAAGGTCAAATTGTAGATGGTGCAAGAAAAGCAGTTTTGTTACAAGAGCTTGCGAACAAGCTTGATATTTCATTAGAGCAAACTATTGCTGTAGGGGATGGTGCGAACGATTTACCTATGCTTTCTTTGGCAGGGCTTGGTGTAGCATTTAGAGCAAAACCTTTGGTAAAGGCGCAGGCAAAGCAATCTATTTCATATGAAGGGCTTGACGGTATTTTATATTTACTTCAGCTTTCTGATGATGAAATTGAATCTAAAACAAATATTTAGTGATCAGAGGACATCATAATTGAATAAAAGTATTTGAAAATTATGGTGTTCTTATTAAATAGGCTTAAACGATATCTATAAATCATATTTCTTATAAAAAAAGAAATTTCTCACTTTTTCAGGTGGTATTTTTTTGTAATGACACGGGAAGCTATAAGTCATCATGGCTATACGCTAAAGACCAATTTAAAAAACTGTAATTACAAAATAATATTGCGACATCTTATGTCGTACTGAGCATTTATACCACTTTTTTTTCCACTTTTTTACGGCATAATATGGCTTAAGGAGTGTTGAATCAGATGTTTAACTCCTTCGAGTTGCAACAAAATAAATAGTAGTTATTTTTATTTATGGTTCATCACATACAGTGATTGACGGAGGTTTTATGTTAACAGCAAGTTTTGCCAGTATGGTGGGGACATTTCTCATCATGATAGCACTTGTTTCTGTGTACTTCTCACCGTATCGTCATTGGCTTGGTTTTATGTTAGCGGGTATGGTGTTTTGGGGTGCAATAGAAATTATGCGCTTAAGTATCCAATACACGTTACAGTGTTCAATATCGTCTAGTTATCTTATTTCAGCTTTCATTGGAATGATTGGCTTACTCTTCGTTTTACTACGTCTTAATCGTGTTGAACAAAAGACAATAGCGAATCGACAACTTATAGAACATACCCCTGTGTATGACGACAAACAATAATAATAACCAGTAGTAGCTCACTCGACTTGGTGTATTGAAAAATACACCTTTTTTTTTAGATATTACAAGATATGTATTTTAGTTCAAATCTTACTTATCCTTGGGTATGATACGATGCTCTAATATTTGGGAATATGAGAATCGGCGAATGCGTATAAATCTTTCAGCAATTCCTGTTGTGAAATTACCTGTAGTGGATGTCAGTACGGATCCATTAGATTTATTGGTTGCAGGTATAGCATTGCGTATGAAGCAACTTGCAAAAACCAGTCCAAAATTTATTGAGTTGACACACGATCGCCAATTACGTATTCAAATAAGTACGCAAAAGGGAATGGCGCGTCAAATTGTAATTGACCAAGGTGCTGTTTCAAGTGTATCTGGTGAGATTGAACCTGCTGATTTAGTGCTTCAATTTAAAAATAGTGATCAGGGTGTAAAAACATTTTTACAAGGAGATCCTGCTGTAATTCTTTCAGGTATTCAGAAAGGAAGTATTCAGCTCGAAGGCGACCAAAGATTATTGGTTATTTTTGCAAAGTTGTTGCGTTTGCTTCCACCAAAACTACCAAATCCTCTTCAAGAAAAAATTCAACATGCGAAAGCATTTATTCGTAAAAAAACGAGTAAGTAAAAATAAAGCCCTTATTTAAGGGCTTTATTTTAATTTGTTACTTCAAGATTAAATGTAACTGGTCCATCATTAATAAGATGAACTTTCATATCTGCACCAAATATACCGGTCTCGACTTTAATATTCTGTTGCTTTGTATATTCAATTAACTGTTCATATAGAACTTTTGCTTCTTGTGGAGGCATGGCATCTCCGAAGTCAGGACGTAATCCCTTTTGTGTTCTTGCCATTAAGGTAAACTGAGATACAAGTAAAATAGAGCCTTGCGCTTGTGAAATATTCCATCCCATTTTACCTTGCTCATCATCAAAAACACGGTATTTTAGTAATTTTTCAATAAGCTTTTTGCCAATCTCAAAATTGTCATCTTTAGAAATACCTAAAAAAACCAATAAACCTGTTTGAATTTCGCCAGTTGTTTGCTGCTCTACAACGACTTTAGCGTGTTGTACTTTTTGAATTAATGCGCGCATTGTTGTACTTAAATAAAGAACGTCTTTTTATTATAAATAATATTTAGCATAAAGCGTGCTTTGGAGTTTTTTTGTTTATCTTGCCATCATTATAAATTGAGAAGAGAAACAAAAGTTACTTTCAGATTAATTAAAATGCAATATAAGTCACATTTTTTATAAATATTGTGTTTTTGATTTGTTTATTTATTGTATAATTTACTTTTTATTTAAATAACTTTTTCTAATGATCAGTGATGTTTTTTCTCTTTTAGAAAGTTTGGGGTTTGGATATCAAACACGAGCGATTCACGCTCAATTCTCAAGTCCGTTACTTAATCCACAACTTTTTATACAACGCATCGATGGCCATCATGAAATCAATAAAGGCCTGAGTTGTGAACTCATTTGTTTGTCGATTAATCCTGCGATTCCACTCAAGGAATTTATAGGATGCCGTGTGGCAGTCGATCAAATTACAGATCTAGGTCAGTTATTTAGAACAACAGGAATTATTGTAGAAGCCTCACAAGGACAACATGATGGTTCATTGAGTGTCTACAAACTTAAAATTCAAGATGCAACCTCCCTTTGGCAGAAGCGTCGCAATAGTCGAGTATTTATGAATAAATCTGTGTTAGATATTACACAGATCTTATTTAAAGAATGGCAAGAGAAAAGTCCATTGTTTGCATCGAGTTTAATGCTCGACATGAGTGGTCTGAGTAAAGCCTATGATGTACGACCGTTCATCATGCAAAGTGCTGTAGAAACAGAATATGAGTTTCTAACCCGTTTATGGCGAAGTGAAGGGATCAATTGGTTAATTGATGAAAGCCAAGCATTTGTATTGCATAACAAAGATCAAATCCAAGCACAGAAACTGCGTTTAATTGATGCCAATGCCCAGTTTAAAGCATTAGATCGTCAACTGATTCGCTTTCATCGTAGTGATGCGACAGAAACATTCGATACCATTACCAGCCTGACGGCTTCTCGTCAGCTTCAGCCAAGTACGGTGCATGTACAAAGATGGCAACCGCAATATTTAGAACAAGAAGATGGTGCAGGTTCAGTTTTATCTTTAGGTGAGCAAAGTGGTCAATATGACAATGCCACACTCAGCTTAGAAGATGCTTGGCATGTGAGCCCAGCATGGATGGGAGATCTGAACGGTGAAGATGGTGTTACACCATCAAGCCATCAACAAGTTGAGGCATTGAACAGCCATTTATCCGATCAAAACCGTTTAAAGTCAAAATACTTTACTGCACACAGTACCGTACGTGATGCGCAAGTGGGCTATTGGTTTAAACTGAATGGCCACCCTGAAATAGATCTACACACAGGTTCAGACCAAGATTTTCTTATTTTAAGCAAGCACTTCTATAACCAAAACAACTTACCCAAAGATATTCAAAAACAGGCAGAAGAACTACTCACGTCGAGTCGTTGGCATCATAAAAACATTCAAGAAGATGAACAACGCCAAGGCAATACCTTAACACTCATCAGACGTGAGATTAAGGTGGTGCCTGAGTATCATCCTGAACAACATAAACCGACAGTGCATGTTCAACGTGCGCAGGTGGTGGGGGTTGAAGGTGAAGAGATTCATGTTGATTCATGGGGTCGAATTAAAGTTCGTTTCTTATTTAGTCGTGCAGAAGACAACAGCCATGATGGAGGTGCAGGGAGTAACCAAAGCGATACCGATTCTGCATGGGTAGATGTACTTACCCCTTGGGCAGGTGAAGGCTACGGTGCCAGATTCCTTCCGCGTGTTGGTGAAATAGTTGTCGTTGACTTCTTTGATGGCAACATAGACCGTCCCTTTGTGACAGGTCGCTTGCATGAAGCACAGCGTCACCCGACACAGTTTGATCAGGCTGGTCAACTTCCCGAAACCAAAAGTTTAAGTGGTATACGTTCACAAGAGATCAAAGGGTCGGGTTATAACCAACTGCGTTTTGATGATACTCATGGACAGATTAGTGCTCAGTTACAAAGTAGTCATGCATCGAGTCAACTTAATTTAGGGCAACTCAGCCATCCTAAATCACAAGCGACCAGTGACAGTCGAGGAGAGGGTTTTGAGTTAAGAACAGACCAGTGGGGTGCTGTTCGAGCAGGAGAAGGTCTTTTAATCTCTACGTATAAACAATCAGATGCACAAGGAGATCATCTTGATGCTCAGGTTGTAAAACAACAACTTCTGCAAAGTAAAGACAATAGCGAAGTGCTGAGTGCTGTTGCAAAAAATCAGCAAACTGATGAAATTGAAACGATTGATCAATTAAAAGCATTTGCAGATCAGCTTGAAAAAGACGTTGCAAAATTTAATAAAGCACTTTTAGTTTTAAGTTCACCTGATGGTATTGGTCTAAGTACGGCACAGGATATTCACTTGTCTGCAAATGCTAAGATTAGTCAAACTGCAGGCGACAGCATTAGCATGAGTACGCAAAATAACCTGATTGCTCAGGCACAAAATAAAATTAGTTTATTCGCAAGTACAAAGGGCATTAGTGCAAAAGCCGCGAAAGGCAAAATAGATCTTCATGCACAAGATGACATGATTGAGCTTATTGCAAGAAAAATGATGAAGATCATTTCAACGGAAGATGTTTTGGAACTCATTAGTGCAAAAGGCATTTCATTGAAATCGGGTGGCTCAGAAATTTCAATTTCTCCCAATGGGATTACGCTTAAAACAGCTCAAGGTATTTCTTACTATGCTGCACAACATCAGTTTAAGAAAGGAGAGAAAGTTGAAGCTCAAATACCTGAGCTACCAAAACAAGGTCTACATGCCATTAATTTCCTATTTTCAGATTTAATGGGGCGAGCACAAAAAGATGCCAAAGTAGAAATTGTAAATACTCAAACAAAAGAACCAATTTGGCAGGGTGAAACTGATGCATTGGGTATAACAAATCTTTCTGTTTTAGATGAAAAGCAAACATACAAAGCTTTAGTCGGTTTTGACTATTGGGCGAGTGAGTTTGAAGACGAAGAACAGTATGCACCAGAAATAGAAGAAGAGGAGAGTTTTGATCTAGGTGAACATGAAGGCCCTCAAACTGAAGTAGATGAGATGATTATAGATAAAGGAAATAAAAATGTCTGAGTTCTATACTGTAAAAAAAGGCGATACACTTTGGGGTATTGCAAAACATTATAACATTCATGTCAGTGATTTAGCATCTATTAACCATTTACGAGGCAATGCTGTTCATCACTTAAGATTAGGGCAAAAGATTTATTTAAAAGAGCATCCTAAAGATCTAAAAACATATGAAACAAAATTGACCATTAAGCTTTTTGATTTGGCATTTAAACCAATTAAAAAGGCGACATTAAGGGTTGAATATGATGGTAAAAAAGAAACTATATTTGTGCATGATGGTGTAAGTAATGAATTATTTATTGAAGACCATGCAAAAGGTTTAAAAGTTTACTTTAAAAATTTAAAAGAAGAATTTGATCTTGTTGCAGATCATAAAAAAGTCAGCATTGGCAATAAAGTACTTAAGCTTACGTCTAGGAAAGTGTTAGTCGAGGGAAGTTATCATCCGAAAGAAGGTGTACAGCATACTTCTACAGATTCAATTAAACGAAATCTTCGTAAGGCTGGTAAAGAAATTCTTGAACATACAAGACAAGTTCAAGACAAGATGCCAAAGCCTCAAGCTCCAACAGTACCTGTACACACAGAGGCACAACCTGCAACATCAAAAACAGCAGTACCAGAAAGTCCAAAAACGACAACACCTACAATTAAACCAAAACCGCCAGCTCAACCAGTGTTAGGAGCGCCCAAAGTAAAAACACCACCACCTGTAAATGAACAAAAAAGAACAGACCACGGCAACAGTACACATGTGGTTGCAGTTCATTTTTCAGAAGATAACTTTATTATTATTCCTGAAAATGAAAAATACCGAGGCTATATTTTCGCAGCAGCAAAACGACATAATTTAACCCCGCATTCTTTAGCAGCATTAATTAATGCGGAAGCGGCAAGAATTAGTAAAACTGTACCTGGGAGACAGAAAAAGGTTCAAACAGAAGAATGGAATCCAAAGTCAAAAGCACCGCCTCCAGGTACAGCAGCAGGCTTAACTCAATTTTTAGATGGCACTTGGTTAGGTATGGCAGCCGATTCTAATTCATTGGTCGGTCAACATGTTGCAGCGAAGTACCCCAATGTAAAGCCGAAAGATTTATCAACATTATTTTCAAAGAACAGCTATATAAAACAAGAGGTTTTAGATTTAAGGTTTAACCCAGAGATGTCGATTGATGCAGCAGGGGCGTATGCCCGTGCCAATTTAAACGAGCTACAAAAATATGTACCGAGTTCGAGTCAACTACAAGATGCTGAAGCATTGGCAAAATTGGCTTACCTGTTACACCATGAAGGGTTAGCAGGTGCAAAAACAATTATTAAAGATAATCTGATTGAAAAAAGAGCGCACGAATTACTTAATACACAACTTGTATATACAAATAAAAAGACCAAACAGCTAGTGACCGAACGTAGGGATATGTGGTTAAAGCGTTATCACAATGACCCGATTAAAACCTATAAAGCGTGGCTGATAGGGTATGTGAATGAGCATATCAATGTATATAAATTTTATCCAAAAGATGAAAATAATCAAATTATTTCTAGTAATTTAGATTTTGAAGAGGTATTAGTACAGTTAAATCCACAGTACCGACGTGTAGGTGAGGCTGCACCTTTACATCAGACCAAACCACCTGTCAAGCCGATAGCAAAACCAGATACGAAGCCTGCTGAGCCACTAAATCAAACCATACAGCTACAACCACAATCTACACAACCGAGTGGTGTAGTGGGTGGGGAAAATGGTTGGTTTGACCCTGTTAGAGTGTGTAAATTAAGAACCAAAGGTTTACGAGATGTCAAAGGCTCGACCTTTGGTATGGTGCGAATGACAAAGGAAGGTCATAAAAAACCCCATCAAGGCATCGACTTAGAAGCAGAACCCGGCACAGATGTTTTTGCGGTTTGTGGCGGTAGCATCCTAATGGCTGGGGACTCTGGTGGTGCTTATGGCAAAGTGATTGTTTTAACAGTCAATGTCGCAGATTTACCGCCTAAGCATCAAACGTATGCAAAAAATATCGTAGGTAACCAGGAACAAATTTACTTTTTTTATGCGCATTTATCCAAAATAGATGTAGATACAGATAAACCTGTGCAAGCAGGGCAAAAAATCGGTCAAACCGGCTGTACAGGCAATGCGTCTAATATGAAACACATTGCAACAGGGGCACATTTGCATTTTGAAGTACGTGTTACAAAAGAAAAGATGGGTGGATTAAACGGACGTATTGATCCGTTGCCATTTATTTCGAGCAAATTATTATAAGGAATTTTTATGAAATATTTAAAGGTACTGGCACTGTTATGTGGTGGCTTGTGCGCCAATTTAAGTTATGCAGATGACCCTGAATGGGATGATCCATTTATTGAAGGTGTGCAATTAAAGAATCCTGTTAATTTTTTAAGTAGTCGTAGATTTAATTTTTACTCTTATTATAGTGATGATTTAAAAGTTAAAATTGTAGACTATGGAACTAGCGATGAATCTACAGGTAAAGAGAATTATCAACTAAAAAAATATGGTGTGGAGATTCTAAACAAGAATAAAATCTATCAGCTATTTAAAACGACGGGTGCTTATAATGATGCTTTTGGGGTACGTATAGATACTCTTTGGTTAGAGGACGATAGTTATATTGCCCTTACCGTGCGTACAAATAAATACATCAATTATGGATCATCACCATTTAAAACAAATGATGTTACGACTTATGTTTATAATTTAAAAAACAATAAATTTATAAGGTTAAATTCAATATCAGTCAGCAGTAACGTCAACTCTAAAGGGGATGCGATTAAGCCACTAGATTGTACTGTAGGAGTGAAACTAAGTTATAACGAAAAAACTAAACTGTTTACCTATACAGACCGTATTCAAAAAGGCTGTGATGGACCCATCAATGCGCAAACTATAAAAAATATGCCAGTTTATAAAGTGACGTTTGACCGTAATTTTAAATGCATTTCGACCAATAAATTAGCTGGTGGCTGTAGTGATGAAGATAATATAAATGAAAGCATCGGTAATTATACTGCTGAATTTCTTCGTATGAAGAAAAAATAAAGTAGTTACTTTAAAGCCAATATGAGCGCTCATATTGGCTTTTTTTATGGGGAATAAATGAAATATTTAAAAGTACTGGTATTACTGTGTGGTGGGTTGTTTGCCAATTTAAGTTACGCAGACGACCCTGAGTGGGATAATTTTATGATAGATGATATACAATTAAAAAATCCTGTTGATTTTTTAAGTAATCATCGATTTAATTTTTATTCGCGTTACAGTGAAAATTTAAAAGTTAAGATTGTCGATTATGGGGTTTTAAATAGATCATCTGGTGGGTATAACTATCAATTACAAGAGTATGGTGTAGAAATACTTAATAAAAATAAAATTTACCAATTATTTAAAACAACAGCACCATATAATGATCAATTATGGGTACGCATAGATAATATTTGGTTAAATGAAGAAAAAGGCTATATTGCCCTTACTGTGCGTACAAATGATTATATCAATTATGGATCAGTACCTCAAAGAAACAATGATGTTACGACTTATGTGTATAATTTAAAAACAAATAAAATGATAAGTTTGAATTCAATATCGGTCAGTAGTAACGTCGACTCTAAAGGGGATGCGATTAAACCGCTCGATTGTACTGTGGGGGCGAAGCTAAGTTATAACGAAAAAACCAAGCTATTTACCTATACAGACCGCATTCAAAAAGGTTGTGATGGACCTATCAATGCGCAAACCATAAAAAAAATGCCAGTTTATAGAGTGACGTTTGACCGTAATTTAGAATGTGTTTCGACCAATAAATTAGCCGGTGGTTGTACTGACGAAGATAACGTCAATGAGAGTATTTATAATTATACTGCTGAATTTATCCGTATGAAGAAAAAATAAATTAGTCACTTTAAAGCCAATATGAGCGCTCATATTGGCTTTTTTTATGGGGAATAAATGAAATATTTAAAAGTACTGGTATTACTGTGTGGTGGCTTGTTCACCAATTTAAGTTATGCAGACGACCCTGAATGGGATGATATTATGATTGAAAGTGTGCAATTAAAGAATCCTGTTGACTATTTAAGTAATGATAAATTTAATTATTACTCTTATTATAGTGATGATTTAAAAGTTAAAATTGTAGACTATGGAATTAGCAACGAATCTACGGGGAAAGAAAATTATCAGTTGCAAAAATATGGTGTCGAGATACTCAATAAAAATAAAATCTATCAGCTATTTAAAACGACGGCTGCTTATAATAACAAACTATGGATTCGTATAAATAAGATTTGGTTAAATGAAGAAGCAGGCTATCTTGCACTTACTGTGCGGACAAATAAATATATCAATTATGGTACATCGCCATATAAAACAAATGACGTCACCACGTATGTCTATAATTTAAAAAATAATAAAGTGATAAGTTTAAAGTCGGTATCAGAAATTAGCTCGGTCGATGCCAAAGGTAATCCAACTAAAGCGATGGATTGTACAGCAGGTATGAAATTAAGTTATAACGAAAAAAACAAGTTATTTACTTATACAGATCGTATTCAAAAAGGCTGCATTGGACCAATCAACGAACAAACCATTAAAAACATGCCAGTTTATAAAGTGACATTTGACCGTAATTTTAAATGTATTTCGACCAATAAATTAGCCGGTGGCTGTAGTGATGGTGATGATGTTAATGAAAAAATTGGTAATTACAATGCTGAATTTCTTCGTATGAAGAAAAAATAAAGTAGTCACTTTAAAGCCAATATGAATAGTCGTATTGGTTTTTTTATGGGGAAAGTGCTGTAAAATTTACATACTACATATGAATATTGCTAAAGACAGTAAGCTCTTTAAATATACTTACACTGAGAAAAATTATAATTTTAATAACTACCGAATTTATTTTCTAAATGTTATAAAATATTAAGTAAGACGGGTGAGAATGATCCTTTTTAATGACTCATATTGTTTAGCTAACCTAAATAGCGGATAAAAAATCAATTAAAACTCCTGAATTTTAAGTTTAGTTACAGTACATTGATAAGAGATTTATGTTGCATAAATATGGGCTATCTAAAATTTTTGACTATCTAAGATCTCAAGTAAATTTCTCTGACTCATATGATGCTTATACTCTTCATTTAAATGGTTTGTAGCCATACTTGGTCTTGTGATGAGATCACCATTCAATTTTATTATCTATAAATACATTAGAATGGTAAACAATTTTGAATTCTAGGGCTTTCTAATCTTTCATCTACTGAAAAATATGCTTTAATGCTAGAAGTCAAAAAAAAGCTATATTGATATGGAACCAATAATACAGTCGTTACTTGATACGGATTTATATAAGTTTACAATGCTTCAAGTGGTATTACATAAATTTCCACAAACACATAGTGTGTACCAATTTCGCTGTCGTAATTTAGAGGATACCGTTTATCCTCTACCTGAAATTTTAGATGATTTAAATCATCAACTCGATTTACTGTGTGAGCTTAAATTTAAACCCGACGAGCTCTTATATTTAAGAAAACTTCGTTTTATTAAAAGTGACTTTGTTGACTATCTAGAACTGTTTCAATTGAAACGTCGTTTTATCGACGTGGGTTTGGATACACAAGGACGTTTAGATGTCCATATTGAAGGGCCAATGATTCAAGCATTAATGTTTGAAATATTTGTACTTTCAATTGTAAATGAACTGTATTTCCGTAGATTACACTCAGTAGAAGTCTTAGCAGAAGGTGAAAGAAGATTACAAAAAAAATTGGAACAGCTTAAAACTTTTGAGAAAAAACAAGCTGGTACAGAACCCCCATTTTTAGTTGCAGATTTTGGTACGCGCCGTCGTTATAGCTTGGACTGGCACCGTCATGTCGTACAAGAGTTTAAACTCACTGCACCTACAATTTTTAGAGGGACAAGTAACGTTTTACTTGCAAAAGAATTGGGTATGATTCCTATAGGAACAATGGCACATGAGTTTTTACAGGCCTTCCAAGCACTTGATGTAAGATTAAGAGATTTTCAAAAAGCAGCCCTTGAAGCATGGGTACAAGAATATCGTGGGGATTTAGGCATTGCATTAACTGATGTGGTAGGAATGGATGCTTTTCTTACAGACTTCGATTTATATTTTGCAAAGCTTTTTGATGGTCTACGTCACGACAGTGGTGATCCATATGTTTGGGGAGACAAAGCATATGCCCATTACCAAAAACTTAAAATAGACAGTAAAACTAAAATGTTAACATTTAGTGATGGTTTAAATTTAGATCGTGCTTGGGACTTGTATCAGTACTTTAAAGATCGTTTTAAAGTGAGTTTCGGAATAGGGACAAACCTAACCAATGATATGGGAATAACGCCGTTAAATATTGTATTAAAATTGGTCGAGTGTAATGGACAGTCTGTCGCAAAAATTTCTGATAGTCCGGGAAAAACGATGACAGATAACGATACATTCCTTGCGTATTTAAGACAGGTCTTTGAAATCCCAGCAGAGTAATACGACATGCAGTTTTGTATTGAGCTTATACAAAATTAAGAAAAGCAGACTGTTGCCTTATGCTAATATTGAAAATGTCAAAGAATATAGAATTTATCCGCTATGGCTACACCAGACTTGCCCTTTGGTTTGCTTATTGAGGCAGAAGAACTTGTTCCATACTTGGGTCATCCTAAAGTACGCATTGTCGACTTAACAAGAGCTTCTGTGTATGAGCAGTTACATATCCCTCATGCAATTCATGTTAAACCACAGCAGTTGCTCCAGCAAAAAGGAATGGCTTCAGGTTATTTACCAGATGAAGAACAACTGCAAGCATTAATTGAATATTTGCAGTTGTCACCAGAGCATCATGTGGTTGCATACGATGATGAAGGCGGAGCATGGGCAAGTCGCTTGTTGTGGAACCTACATTGTATAGGCTTTTATCGCACCAGTTTATTGAACGGTGGTATACATGCTTGGCTTGGCGATGGCCTGCCAACCAGTAATGTTATTGAAGAAATTGAACCCACCAGTCACTTTATTTCAGTGCACCCTATTGCACTCGAAAAACATCAAATAAATTATTTAGAAATTAGACAACTTATTGAAAATAATGAAATTCAAATTTGGGATTGCCGAACCTTTGACGAATATACAGGTAAGCGCTTAGCTGCAAGAAAGGGTGGACATATTCCAAATGCACATCACTTTGAATGGAGTAGTGCCCTAAATCGTGAAAATCGTTTAAAATTACATTCTTTTGATCGTATTCAACATACTTTAAAAGATGTTGGATTTAATTTAGATCAACCCGTTGTTGTATATTGTCAGTCTCATCATCGGTCAGCATTCGCTTATTTTTTAGGACGTTTATTGAATTGGGATATCCGCGCATATGATGGTGCATGGAGTGAGTGGGGCAATATGTCAGACAGTCCAATTGTTATGGGAGAGAAACCACTTTGAATCTTGCAGCATTAAAGAATAAGGTGTTTTTAAAAGCACAGCGCATTGTTCCTCAGCATCAGCTGAGCCGTGTTGTGGGTAAAGTGGCAGCCAGTGAGAATGTTGTCGTAAAGAATTTAGCGATTCAGGCATTTAAAGCGAAGTATGGCATTGACCTTTCGATTGCAGAACAGACCGATGCATTAAAATATAAATCTTTTAATGAGTTTTTTACTCGCTCACTTAAAACGGGTGTGCGTCCTGTAGATGACGTTGAATCACATATTGTGTCTCCTGCAGATGGTGCAATTTCTCAAATTGGTAAAATTGTAAATGGTGACGTTTTTCAAGCCAAAGGCCAAAAGTTTACGGTTGAGCAATTAATTGGTGATCCAAAATTGGCAGAACCATTTAAGCAAGGAAATTTTGCGACTGTATACCTATCACCTAAGGACTATCATCGCGTACATATGCCATTCTCTGGAACACTGACAGAAACACTGTATGTACCAGGTGAGCTTTTTTCTGTAAATCAAGTGACTGCAGAAAATGTAGATGCCTTGTTTGCACGTAATGAGCGTATGGTCTGTTTATTCGATACAAAAGTTGGGCGCATGGCTGTGGTGTTGGTCGGTGCAATGATTGTTGCTGGAATAGAAACAGTTGCTACGGGTAAAGTGAAACCAACAGGACGTCTTGAACTCGAACAGCATCAGCTTGACTTAGAAAAAGGTGATGAGCTTGGACGTTTTTATTTAGGTTCTACGGCAATTGTATTGTTTGAAGAAAACGTCATGCAATGGGACGATGTCTTTAAAGCTGAATCACATGTGGTTATGGGTGAAAGACTGGGTGAGGTTATCTAGTTTTCTTAAAGAAGTGTGACCAAAGGTCACACTTCTTTTAGTCCTGATCTAATGCTTTGTCACATGCTTTCGTATCTTTTCTTAATCTTTCTTGCTCTTCAGGCGAAAAGCTATAGAAGCGATTAATTAATTTATGCGCAAATTCTTCATAAATTTTGGGTTTATAATAGGCATAATCTGGAATTGCATTTTGCGCTACATATAAGAAGTTATCGTACATCTGTGTGGGATTCTGAGAGATTCTAGGTTTACTAATCACGTAACAAAGCGATGATCGGTGGTAGGCTTTATCATCGTCGTTAGGACGGTGTTTTGATATATACACATATGCAGATACAGCAATAACAATAATTGCCCCAACAATGGGGAGGCCTATTTTTTTTACATTCATGGTAAAAATTCTAAATTAATTTTCGCTTTGGTAGAGACATTCTTTCGGAAAAATAGCTTTAAAGCAAGAACCTTCATTTGGAATAGATTCAATTTCTAAGTACGCACCATGTTGCATGAGTACGTGTTTGACGATAGCTAATCCGAGGCCTGTTCCACCTGTTTGACGACTTCTTGCACTATCTACACGATAGAAGCGTTCTGTCAGACGTGGTAGGTGTTTAAGATCAATACCAATCCCATTGTCTTGTACTGTGAAATATCCATGTTCTTGGTCATCATGCCAACCAATCGTAATATGACCATTGCCTTTAGGCGTGTACTTAATGGCATTAGTAATTAGGTTACCAAATGCACTTGCCAGTTCCATATCTGAGCCAATTAAGTCGCAATGACTATCTATTTCTAAGTGCAGGATGTGTCTGTATTCTGTATTGTAAGCCTGTGCATCATCAAAAAGCTGTGTCATTAGACTTGGCATATCGACAATTTGATTTTTAATAATTTTTTTCTCACTTTCGAGACGAGAGAGTAAAAGTAGATCGTTGACTAAAGCATTCATGCGTCGCGTTTGTGATTGCATTTGATCAAAAGCACGTCGCCATCTTGGGTTAAAATCATCTTGTTCTTGGAAGGTTTCTAAATAACCACTGAGTACCGTCAGTGGTGTACGCAATTCATGTGAAATATTGTCGACAAAATCTTTACGCATTTGCTCTAAGTTATGAATGCGCGTAACGTCATAAGCAACCAATAGGCGACTTTCTACGCCAAAACGTGTCAGCTTAATTTGTACATAGTGGCCTTCATACAGTGAAGATTCGATTTTAATGCCATCTGGATGCTGTTCCATATCTTGGAAATATTCAACAAATGCAGGTCGTCTTAAAATGCCTAAAATATTATTGCCATGATCACTGGCTTTAATTCCTAAAATACGTTCTGCCGCAGGGTTACACCATTCAATTTGATGAAGTTCGTCGGTAATCACTACCGCTTCAGTTAATGCAAATAAAGAGGCTTGAGCACGGTCAATTAGGCTTACCATTTCCGCCTGTACAACACGTTCTTGACGTTGTGTTCGATAAATATTAAAAAGCAATGCCCCCCAAATACCATTAATATTTGGAGGCGCATCATAAGGACGACTTGAAATCCACTCATTGACTAAGTAGAGCGCGCGGACTTGTAATGCTGTAAATACACTAAAGCCAATTGCAATACATAACCAAAAGTGTCCGCTACCTAAACCAATAAGCCCCGCGATCAGAAGTAAAAAGATCAATACTTTGAAATCTTGTTTAGCAGACTCCCATAAACTGCTATAACGATATTTCTTATGTTCGTGACTTAATTCAGGTGTTGGGTAGGGTTCATACATAAGGCAATGGTCTTAAAGATTAAGCATCGGTGCGTGTTGAAAAACGATAACCTGTTCCACGAACAGTTTGAACAAATTTATCGGCACCAAATGGTTCTAAAATTTTACGTAAACGGCGAATGTGCACGTCAATAGTACGGTCTTCAATATAGACACTTCCACCCCAAACATGGTCTAGAAGCTGAGCGCGTGTATAAGCACGTTCTGCATGTGTCATAAAAAATGCAAGCAAACGATATTCTGTTGGGCCCATATCTAAGATATTGTCATTAAAGCTCACGCGTTGACTTACAGGATCAAGAATTAATCCATTGGCATCGATAGATTTTTCACCACTTAATGCACTTGAGCGACGTAAAACAGCTTTAATGCGAGAAATAAGTTCACGTGTTGAAAATGGCTTCGTCATGTAATCATCTGCACCAGCATCTAGCCCTTGTACTTTATGGTCTTCTTCACCACGTGCTGTCAGCATAATGACAGGAATTTCAGCCAAAGTCTCATCTCGTTTTAGACGATAGCATAGATCTACACCACTTAATCCACCCGGTAACATCCAGTCAAGTAGTACCAAAGATGGACGACGATCTACAATCATTTGATGTGCTTGCTTGGCATCTTCTGCTTGTAGACATTGATAACCTGCCATATCTAATGATGTATGAATCATTTCACGAATTGGCAATTCATCGTCGACAATTAAAATATAATCCTCTTTCACTACGCAATATCCTATATGAACAATTTCATTAAACCTTATAGGTGAGTATTACAAAGATTTATTGTGACAGTATTATTGCAAGAGTGGTAAGGATGTAACATTTTAATGTTTTTTTATGACAAAATCATACGACCTTAATGAATATTAAATGACATTTTTTTGACAAAACTAGAGACAAATTGAAATTATTAATTTAAGTTTTTGATTTTATTATTTTTTTATAAAAAATATTTAATTTATCTTTTATTTCTTTATTTTTTTGTATTTTAAAAACCAATTTTCTATATTTTTATAAATGGTTAAACTGCATTATATATTCATTTTATATTACGGTATTGGTATGGCTGAAGATTTAAAGATCACTGAAGGAAGTAAAATAGAGCAATATAAAGATATTATTCCTCAAATTTTAGCAATTATTGCCGATGAAACAGATTTAGTGGCAAATTTAGCAAATATTGTTGCTGCACTAAAAGAGCAATTTAACTGGTTTTGGGTCGGTTTTTACTTAGTAAAAGACAATGAATTGGTTCTTGCACCATTCCAAGGACCTATTGCGTGCACACGTATTGCAAAAGGTCGTGGTGTTTGTGGAGATGCATGGGAACAGTCAAAAGTACTTATTGTTCCAGATGTAGATGCTTACCCGGGGCATATTGCATGTAGTTCACATTCAAAATCTGAAATTGTTTTACCAATTTTAAGAAATGGAACATGCTTGGGTGTATTAGATATAGACAGTAGTGCGTTAAATACATTTGATGAAATTGATGCACAATATTTACAAGAAGTAATTGACGCCATTCGGTTTTAAAGTCTTAAGAGGTATACCTTTAAAAGTATACCTTCTACTCAGCTAAACCAATTTACGAATGGCTTTTTTCTTCCAAACAAACTGATAATAAGAAAACTGAAAAATACTTAGACTGACAAAAGAAAGTGCATACGCAAACCAAATGCCCTGTAACCCCCAAAAGTGGCTGAACAGATATGCACACGGTACCTCTATAATAAAGATGGTTGCAATATTAATAAGCATAGGTGGTGTAACTGTACCTGATGCACGCATAATTGATGCAAACACTGCATTGGTTCCTAAAAATAAGATAGCCCATAAAATAGTAAAAAGAAGTTTTTGGCCTAAAGCAACAACGTTGGGATCTGTGATAAAAAGCGTCATTAAATGACGAGAAAATAAATAAGCAAGTGTGACCAATGACCCTGTAATAGCTAAATTCATAAAAAGTGCTGTTTTGGTGACTTTTGACAAAAGCTCTGCTTTTCCTGCACCAATGGCTTGTGCGGCAAATATAGATGCTGCAATTGCAATTGAGAAAGCCGGAAATTGAATATAGTTAATGACTTGGTTTAATGCACCATAAGCCGCCGTTGCATCTGCACCAAAAGAGTTTACAAGACGAATGACCACTAGTCCGGCAATAGATGCTGTAATCATTTGAATACCTGTGGGTACCCCTAATTTTAAAATAGTTTTACTGAGTTGAGCGTGATGTTTTACTTCTTTAAGGAGTGCTTTATTGGGACGAAGAGGATGTTGTTTTTTATTTAAATAGAATGCTAGAAATAAAAGGACTGCAAAGTTTCCAACAATTGAGGCGATTGCAGGAGAGATAATGCCCAATTGGGGTAATCCTAAATAACCTTTAATTAGCGCAGGTGTAATAAATAGGCCAAGTAGGCTGGTCATCGCAAGTGATACCAAGGGTGTGATGCTATCTCCTACACCCCGTAAGAGTGATGTATAAACAATATATAAAAACAGTAAGGGACTACCAATCAGCATACTACGTATATAAGGTTCAGCCAGATGTGATACATCGGGTGCAACCCCAAGCACGTGTAAAAGTGGGTGTGTAAACGTCAGGCCTAGTATTGCAATAATTATACCCGAGATCACAGTCATAAAAATAGTTGAGCCTACGGCACGACGAACAGTTTCTAAATTACCAGCCCCCCATGCTTGACCCACTAAAATACTGGCACCTGCAGAAAGCCCAATCATAAATGCTAAAAGACAAAATAGAATTGGAAAAAAAACAGCAACCGCAGCAACAGCATGTACACCAAGTAATTGACCGACAAAAACTGTATTAATGGTCATGGACAAGTTTTGTAAAATATTGGTTGCGATCAGTGGAAGCAAAAATAAGAAAAATGATTTCCAGAGCTTTTGGCCAGTTACCAAAGGGCTTTGCTGCATAAAACTGACCTATTGACTAAAGGGTATAATTTTAAGACTTCTGTGTGTGTTGGTACAGCTTTGCTTTGTAATAGGTGCTTATTTTATTTTCTCTAGAATGTGAATGGCTTGGTCTAATGTAGTCTGTTTCTTTGCAAAGCATAGACGGACAAGTCTTGAAGATTGTGGGGGCACTTTATAAAATGCAGACAAAGGAATAGTCACAATTTTATATTCATGTGCAAGATATTGGCACATTTCATAGTCAGATAAATCCGGTCTAATGGAACTATAATCGAGTAACTGAAAATAAGTTCCTTGGGTAGGTTGTAGTTTAAAAGAGGTTTCCTTTAGACCATTGATAAAGTAATCGCGTTTATTCTGATAAAAAGAAGCAAGGTTTTCGATATGCTCAGGGCAATGTTCGATAAACTGACTAAGTGCGACTTGTACAGGTGATACACCACAGAAACACGCAAATTGATAAACTTGTCGAAATTGCTGCATTAAATGAGATGAACCAACGCAGTAGCCAGTTTTCCATCCTGTCACATGGAAGGTTTTTCCAAAAGAACCAACCACTAAACTTCTATTGCGTAGTGACTCAAAAGAAAAAGCACTATAGTGACGTTGTTTATCGAAAATAATATGTTCGTATACCTCATCTGACAGCACAATAATCTTGGTGTCTTGAATAAGTTCGATGAGTGTTTGCCAATCTTCCTTTGACCAAATCGCACCAGTTGGATTATGCGGTGTATTGACAATAATCATGCATGTTTTTGAGGTAATGGTATCTTTTACTTGTTGCCAATCTACATGGAAATCTGGAGACTTGAGTGATATATGCTTGGCAACTCCTTGTGCCAACTGAATGGCAGGCCCATAACTGTCATAACTTGGATCGAATACAATAACTTCGTCGCCAGCATGAACAAACGCTTGTATGGCACTATGTAAAGCAATCGTTGCGCCTGCTGTGACTGTAACTTCTGAGATTGGATCTAAATGAACCTGATTTCGATGGTGAAAAATCTGAGCGACTTGCTCACGAAGTTTAAGAAGACCATCTCCTGAGGGGTATTGGTTATGCCCATCTAAGGTCGCTTTTGCGAGATATTCTAAAAGTTGAGGAGGTGCAGCAAAATCTGGAAAGCCTTGTGATACATTTAAAGCATTTAGACGTTGTGCTAACGCAGACATTACAGAAAAGATGGTTGTGCCTTGTTGTGGCAGTTTGGGTTCAGGTATATGCATGATTTTGCCTAAATGCTATTGTTATATTTAGAATGGTTTTCCTACATCATGCAGTATATTTTTCTGTACGTCATCCATGACATAATAAAAATATAATCTAACTATAAAAGATAATCGACCAATGCACGAATAACACCAAGGATTAAACCAATAAATGCACCTACAATGACGCCGTTTACACGAATCATATGTAGATCACCACCAACGGAGTTTTCAATTTTGGCAATCATTTCCGTAGAGTCCCACTCATGAATACGCTGACTAATAAAACGAATGACTTTATCGCTATATTGGTCACTAAAATAGGTGGCAAGCGTAATAAGCCGAGTATTAAGTAATTGTCGAACCTCTTTACTTTCGGCAAGGTTTTTACCTACAAGTTCAATCGCTGCACGCATATTCATGGCAATACCAGAGTTTTCTTTCAGTAAATCCTCTTTAATGGCATTAAACAAAATAACCACAGCACCAGTCATAAAATTAAGGACGTGAGGGTTTTCTAATAATGCATTTTTGCCTGAATTTAAACGCATGCTTACTGCACTTTCATCGTTTTTAAGTTCACCAATGAGTGACTGTCCATAGTCTTCTATGTGTTGTCGCCATGGATGTTCTGGATCTTTTAGTATTTCCTCAAGTTTGTGCATGAAACTGTCAACAGTACGTTGCTCCATATCAATGCCAAGCCAACTTACGCCTTTAGAAAGTTTTAAAATTCCCATTTCTTTAAAAATACGAGTGACAATATCACGGGTTTTTTCAGGGTATTTAAGTACCCACTCATGTGAATAATCTAAAGCACGTTGTAATACATCCTGATGAAAATCATTGTCTAAAATAGAGTGAAGCATCTCACTGGCAAGACGATTAATTTTAGTATTCTGAATCCACTGCACACTGTTATTTTGAATGAATTGAGCAATTTGTTCTTGCTCTACAAAATCGAATACTTTAGGGAGGGTTTGTTGTACAACTTGGGTGACCTGTGTACTATTATTTGGATTCTCTAACCATTGTCCAATACTTAAGGTGAGGTCAGTTTTACTTAGACTTTTTTCTACAATTTGAGGTGATAAAAAGTTTTCCTGTACAAACCTACCCATAGATTCGGCAATACGTGCTTTATTTCGAGGAATAATTTCCGTATGGTCTCTTAGAAAATGTGGAATGGGAATTTTCCCAAAAGGATTCCGAAATAAGACCGTAACTGCATACCAGTCTGCAAAGCCACCGACCACACCAGCCTCGGCAGCAAGCATGAGAATATGTATCCACCATGCATATTCTGGAAAGAGTTTTGCAGCGACCATGAAGACAATCCAAACCAAAATGGCAGTCACAAGTGCCATGGTGGCCAGTCTTTGACTACGTTTTAAATGAGTAGAAGTTGTGGTTGTCTCCATAGGCGTATCCTCTTATTTATTTTGGTGGTGCGTGGCGTTGTGGTGGCTGAATGGGTGGTAAGACCTGACCATTAGGGGCAACACCATATTTTGCACCAAGGGATTGTAAAATAAGTCCTGCATTAAATGCATCTTTTGGGGTGTTTTCAGGTTCTTTATAACATTCAATCGTATATGAAACCTCGGTCGGATCAAGATTAACAACTTCAGGAAAGTCATTCCAAGGACCATAACCAAAACCTGGACCTGGTCTGTAAAAACCGTAGGGACCTCCAAACATTGGAGGTGGAGCAGGGTAAACTACGGTTTGTCTTGGTGGCTGATTACGGTTACTCGGATCATTTAAGACTTTAAACGCACCAAAACCGTTTTGAACAGCAATTTGAGCTGCTTTTAGAAGCGTAATTTCTTGTGCTGTGCCATAGCTCATATTAGGACTAGTCTTAAAGCTCACACGGAAAGTACTTTGATTCAGTGGATAACTCGAAAAATGTCCCAACTGGTCAAAGGTGCGTGGTTTTTCAAATGTTGTCATACAACCTGAGAGGCTTACGGTTATGGCTAAAACCAAACATGGAACGGTTTTTTTAATCATCTTTATACTCCAAACGATAGTGGTTGACCACACACGATTTTAAAAGTGGCTGTCTGGTTCAGTCAGAAATTGAATTTCTTCTGCAGTCGATGAACGGCCTAAGATTTGATTTCGATGTGGGTATCTTCCAAATCGATCGATAATCACTTTATGCTTATGCTCAAACGCTAAATTGAGCGGATTCCCCAATGCCTCAAATAAGCGTACAGCATGCATGTGGATAACTTCTGACTCACTGTGCATAAATGGCATATATAGAAATGAACGTGCCTCACTTGAGAGTGCTTCATCTACTCTTAAAGAAATCGCTTCTTGCGCCAGCGCAAGTGCAAGCGCATCTTGAGCAAATGCTTGAGGCCGATCTCTAAAAATATTTCTAGAGAACTGATCAAGAATAATAATTTCTGCTAAACGCCCTTCAGCGGTGGTTCTCCATGACCATAACTCAGCTTGTGATGCTTGATGATGAATTTTTTGGAATTGATCTGCAATTTTTTGATCAAATTGTGTATCTTTTACAAACCATAGTGGTTTGTGTTCAGTATTAAACCAAAAATCTAAAATAGTATCTTTGTTCATAGCAGACCCAATGAAATGGTGTATATTTTTATTCGATCATGAATGTAGATCTTGATATTGTATAGTTTTACGATTTAAATATGATTTAGACGTATGTTGTCCTTCAAAAACTACACGAAATTGGCATGATTTTACGTAGTATTTTGTGGTATTCATGCAATATAAACAACGAAACAAATAGACAGCGAAAAATTAAAGTGAGGAATACTATGAGTCAACCCAAAGCAAGTTCTCATTCTATAGTGCCAGCTTGGGTAGACGCATCAATGCTTCAGGGAACTTTACGTGGTATAGAGCGTGAAAGCCTGCGTATGCAAAGTGATGGCTATCTTTCAAAAAAACCACATCCTCAAAGTCTCGGTTCTGCGTTAACACATCCTCATATTACGACTGACTATTCTGAGGCATTGATGGAGTTTATTACACCTCCTGAGCCTTCTATTGAAAAGGTATTGGCCTATCTAAAAGATCTTCATTGTATTGCACATCAAAATTTGCCTGAGGGTGAAAAACTCTGGCCGATGTCTATGCCGTGCATGTTAGATGAAGATGAAGAAAATATTCCATTTGCACAATATGGCAGTTCAAATATAGGAAAATTTAAAACCTTATATCGAAAAGGCTTAGCCATACGATATGGGCGTAGAATGCAAACCATCTCTGGCGTACATTATAATATATCTTTTCCAGATGAATTATTTAAACAATTACAAGCACATGAAACAGATCCAGCGCTTCAAGCATTGAGTTTACAAGATTACAAGAGCAGTCGTTATTTTGGTCTGATTCGTAATTTTATACGTTTGACACCAATTGTTATTTTTTTACTTGGTGCCAGTCCTACTGTGTGTGGTAGTTTTTTAATTGGGCAAAACCATCATCTACAACCATTAGTTGCAGGTTCATTACATTTACCATACGCCACAGCACTGCGCATGGGGAAACATGGTTATCAAAACTCTGCACAGAAAAAATTAGGAATTCATTACAATAATTTAACAGGATACTTAGAGGGTATTCAGCAAGCGGTTAAAAAGCCATATGCGCCTTTTTCTAAGTTAGGTTTAGATGATGAGTATGGTGAACCTCTTCAAATTAATGATCATACATTACAAATAGAAAATGAGTACTACAGTCTTATTCGTCCAAAGCAAACACCAAAAGGGAATGAAACGCCATCACAGGCATTGGAAAATCGAGGCGTTGCTTATGTTGAGTTACGTGCAGTCGATGTAGACCCGTATAGTCCTATTGGTATTGAGGCCAATAGTGCTGCATTTCTTGAACTGATCGCGTTATATTGTTTACTCCTTGATAGTCCTGAGATTTCAGAAGATGAACAAACACGTATAGAGCAGAATCAAAGTAAAATTGTAGAGCAAGGACGTGCTGAAAATTTAATGTTAGATATGGAACAAGGTTCAATTTCTGCAATAGATTGGCTATATGAGCACTTAACTGCTATGCAACCTTTGGCAAATTTATTCGATCAAGATTTAAATAAGCCTTTGTACAAACCAGCCTTAAATGACATGTTGTTGCGCATTCAAACACCAGAAAAAACGCCATCAGCTCAAGTGATTGAAGACATGAAAATTCATGGTGGAACACGTCGTTTTGGCGGTCACTTGGCAGCACAGCATGCTAAAATATATGACACACATCAAATTACAGCCGAGAAACAGCAATATTTTGACAAACTTGTTACTATCTCTCAGCAAGATCAGTTGGCTTTAGAGCAAGCCTCAACTGAAACTTTTAAAGAATATTTGAATAAGTTTCGCTAATAGCAGAGTGAGAAAGTAAAGCGTGAAAGTAAGCTATCGTCTCGTGAATGGATTACTGGTTTTAGCCAGTATTATAGGAATGTCTTTTGCACTTTATTTAGAGCATGTAAAGCACTTACAGCCATGTCCTTTATGTATTTTTCAACGTGTAGGACTCATTGCAACGGGCGTAGTTGCCTTAATTGCATTTTTACACCATCCTAAAAGTAATATAATGAAGCGCATTTATGCGTTGCTTGCCAGTTTAGGTGTTATTTGGTCGACTGGTGTTGCTGCAAGACATATTTGGATACAGCATTTACCTGCGGATCAAGTGCCAAGTTGTGGCCCTGGTTTGAACTATTTAATTGACGTTTTTCCAATGAAAGATGTACTTGCACAAGTGTTCACCGGTTCAGGTGAGTGTGCCAAAATTGATTGGACATTATTTGGTTTTTCATTGCCTGAGTTATCTATTGTATTTTTTGCCTGTTTAACCATTCTTTGTTTTTGGCAAATGTTCCGTAAACTTTAAAGTAAGAACCACCTTTGAGGTGGTTTTTTTATTTATTATGTATCATATTTTTTATTTACATGGCTTTAAAAGCCAAGCCAACTCTGTAAAAGGTACACTTTTACAAAGATATTGCAAGACAGCATATCCTCATATACAAGTACATTTACCCGATCTCAATTTTCCTCCACAACTTGTTATTGAACAGATCAAAAAACAAATTGATGCAAAATATAAACGAGAGCATATTTGTTTTGTTGGCAGTAGCTTAGGTGGTTTTTATGCAACTTATTTGGCGCACCATTATGATTGTTCAGGTGTTTTAATTAACCCAGTCATCCGTCCATGGCAACTCTTTGAGACGCATATTGGGTTAGATCAATTGCCTTATGAAGTTACACCAAACTGGTCATTAACGCTTAAAGATATTCAGTCATTGAAACAATATGATACTACCGATGTTCAAGACCTAAGCAAACTGTTGGTGTTACTGCAACAAGGCGATGCAACTTTGGATTATAAGGCAACACAAGATTATTATGGTGAGCGCAAAATTTCTAGTATGATAATGACAGAATGCGGTGGCAATCATGTCATGGATAATTTTGCTGAAAAGATTCCCATGCTACTCGTATTTTTGTTGCAACACCTCTCATTAAGGAATATATAAAACGTGTCACAATATACAGCCCAATCCCTAGAAGTCTTATCTGGTTTAGATCCTGTTCGTCGTCGTCCGGGTATGTATACAGACACAACACGCCCAAACCATTTAGCACAAGAAGTTATTGATAATGCAGTAGATGAGGCACTTGCAGGGCATGCAAATAAAGTTACTGTAACAGTATATAAAGATGGCTCGCTGTCTGTACAAGATAATGGACGTGGGATGCCTGTAGATATTCATCCAGAATATGGTCAAAGTGGTATAGAAATTATTCTTACTAAGCTTCATGCTGGTGGAAAATTTAGTACGGACAACTATCAGTTTTCAGGTGGTTTACATGGTGTAGGAATTTCAGTAGTAAATGCATTATCTACACGTGTAGAGGTGGAAGTTCAGCGTCAAGGCGCTTTATATAAAATGGCTTTCGAACATGGCGAACCTGTTGCAGCGCTTGAAGTCTTGGAAGGGAAGGCACCCAAGCGTGCATCTGGTACACGTGTCCATTTTTGGCCAGAAGCAAAATATTTTGATAGTCCTAAATTTGCACTCAAAGCACTAAAACATAATTTAAAAGCAAAAGCAGTGTTGGCTGCTGGTTTACAAATTATTTATATTGATGAAATTAATAATGAAAAAATAGAGTGGCAGTTTGAAAATGGTCTTGTCGATTATCTGATGGATGAGGTTCAAGATCGTGAAATTTTGCCAACTCCTGTGTTTGTGACACAAGGTGATGCAGAACGTGCAAGTTGTGAGTTTGCATTATGTTGGAATGTCGATGGTGGTGAACAAGTTCAAGAAAGCTATGTAAACCTTATTCCAACAGCGCAAGGTGGAACACATGTAAATGGCTTGCGTTCAGGTATAACTGAAGCACTACGTGAATTTTGTGAATTAAGAAATCTTTTACCGAGAAATCTAAAGCTCTCTGCAGAAGATGTATGGGACGGTGTAAACTATATTCTTTCCTTAAAATTTCAAGAACCACAATTTTCAGGACAAACGAAAGAGCGTCTTTCAAGTCGAGAGGCATCGGGCATTGTTTTAAATATTGCAAAAGATGCATTTACCTTATGGTTAAATCAGAACTCAGAAGTTGCTATACAGCTTGCAGAAATTGTTATTGCAAAAGCAGGTCGTCGTTTAAAAGCTGCCAAAAAAGTACAGCGTAAAAAAATTGTATCGGGGCCAGCATTACCTGGAAAGCTTGCAGACTGTGTGGGACAGACTCGAGAAGAAAGTGAATTGTTTATTGTCGAAGGTGATTCTGCAGGTGGCAGTGCAAAGCAAGCACGCGATAAGAATTTTCAGGCAGTTATGCCAATTCGAGGAAAAATCTTAAATACGTGGGAAGTGGCTTCAGATGAAGTTTTAGCCTCACAAGAAGTTCATGATATTGCAATTGCGATTGGTGTTGATCCGGGAAGTGACGATTTATCTGAATTGCGTTATGGCCGAATTTGTATCTTGGCTGATGCCGACTCTGATGGATTGCATATCGCAACGTTATTGTGTGCATTATTTGTGAAGCACTTTACGACGTTGGTCGAGGCAGGCCATTTATATGTGGCAATGCCACCACTGTTTCGTATAGATGATGGAAAAGATGTACATTATGCGCTTGATGAAAATGAGCTAAATGCAACACTTAGCCGTACCAAAACAAAGAATCCGCAAATTACTCGATTTAAAGGATTAGGCGAGATGAACGCCAGTCAGCTTCGAGAAACGACAATGGACCCTGATACGCGTCGTTTGGTGCAATTAGATTTAGATGATGCTCAATTTACAGCAGGTTTGTTAGACAAACTACTTGCTAAAAAACGCTCACCAGATCGTAAACAATGGTTGGAACAAAAAGGTAATCTTGCTGACATTACAGCTTAATCATAAAAAACGGCATAAAATGCCGTTTTTTTTTATCGTTAGCGATGGTTTTCGCGGTAAAGATCCCACTCGTTCTTTTCTACACCATTTGGTAATTTACAGTTAAAACTGACATTGCCATAGGCATCTTTGAGTTGTTTAAGTTTACCCTGTTGTTCGACACAGTATTCACTTGCAGGATTGGCCATACCTATACGTTGTTTCTTGTGTAGGGATGGCAGGCTATTACATGCACTAAGAGAAATACCTATACAGATAACACCAAATACTAATAATTTTTTCATCGTCAAATATCTACTTTATACTTATAAAAAATATAACTGATCTATGCAGATCAAACTGTAAATTTTCTAAAGCATGCTTTTATAAAACTGTATAAAATATATTCTTATTTCATTCAATAACGCTTTTTCTTCAGGTGTTGCTACACAGTGGCATATTTCTCGCTATATAAAACTTTAAATATCTAAAATAAGGCATACTTAAATGAAAATTGTCATTATTGGTGCAGGTATTGCAGGTTTAACGGCTGGAATTGCACTAAAAAAATTCGGTTACGACGTTATTATTTATGAACAAGTGAAAGAAATAAGACCAGTAGGTGCAGCAATTTCTTTATGGCCGAATGGCGTTAAATGCCTAAACTATTTGGGTTTGAAGGATAAAGTCGCTGCTTTAGGTGGCCAAATGGATCATTTATCTTATGTTGATGGAATTCATGGAGATGTAATGACGGCATTTAGTCTTATGCCACTCATTCAAGATTCAGGTCAACGGCCGTACCCTGTTTCTCGGGCAGAATTACAACGGATGCTCATGGATGAATTCGGTCATGAAAATATCCATTTAGGTACAAAAGTAATTGCTTTAGAGGAGCATAAAAATTGTGTTCACTTCACATTTGAAGATGGTAGAAAAGATTCGGCAGATTTATTAATTGGTGCAGATGGTACGCACTCTATGACACGGCGTTATGTATTAGGTGAGCAGGTTTCGCGCCGTTACGCAGGTTATGTAAATTGGAATGGTTTAGTAAAGGCAAGTGAAGAAATAGCACCACAACATCAGTGGACGACTTATGTTGCAGATGGCAAACGTGTGTCCTTAATGCCTGTTTCCGATGGGCGTTTTTATTTTTTCTTTGATGTACCACTGCCAGTAGGACTAGAAAATAATAAGCAAACGTATCGTTCAGATTTGGAAGACTATTTTGAGGGTTGGTGCCCTCAGGTTCAACGACTTATCCAACATATTGATGTAGAAAAAACAAATCGCGTAGAAATTCATGATATTGAACCTTTTTTAAAGTTTTATAAGGGGCATGTTGTACTTATTGGAGATGCTGCACACAGTACAACCCCTGATATTGGTCAAGGCGGTTGTCAGGCGATGGAAGATGCAATTTATCTTGCACGTGCATTACAAGTTAACAGCTTAGGGATAGTAGATGCATTGAGTCGATACCAAAGCAAACGTAATGAGCGAGCGAAAGAAATGGTGTTACGTGCTAGAAAACGTTGTGATATTACGCATATGAAAGACAGTGATATAACACAAGCTTGGTACAGCGAGCTGAGAAAGGAGAAAGGAGAAAATATTATGAAAGGAATTTTAAGTAATATTATAGGAAATGTACTCGACTAACAGAATAATTGTAGTTTTATTAGAAGTGTGATCTATTTTTCATTATATTTAATTTTAATGATTTATTTATCTAATATTTAAATAAATGATTAAGAATATAGAGGTAAAGTTTGAGTGACTATTGAACAATGAATGATAGTGATTGACTAAATAGAGTATTTTGAAATGAAATCTTTTTTATTGGGTAGTTTAGTTTTTGGTTTAAGTACATTTACTGTTGCATCTGAAACCATACACTGGGGTTACGATCATGAAATTTCACCTGAGCATTGGGGAGAGTTGAATGAAAATTTTAAAGAATGTAGTAGTGGTAAAAATCAAACACCAATCGATATTAGGAATACTTATAAAAGTGTAATTAAGCACAAATTAAATATTCAATATAAAGTGTCGCCTAATGACATTATATTTAACGGTCATACAGTTCAGGTCAATACTAAAAAAGATGATCAAAGCGACTACGTTATATTAGATGGTCAGAAATTCTTTTTAAAACAATTTCATTTTCATACGCCAAGTGAAAACCAAATTGAAGGAAAGAGTTATCCTTTAGAATTACATTTTGTAAATGCAAATGCTCAGGGTGATCTGACAGTATTGGCTGTGATGTTTGTTTTAGGTGAAAAAAATCCAGAATGGGATAAATTATGGATAGATTTATCAAGTAAAGAAAATGACGATCGACATTTATCGCATGAAGTCAATTTGAATAAACTTCTTCCTAAAAATTTAGACTATTATCGTTTCTCAGGGTCTTTAACGACACCTCCTTGTTCTGAGGGTGTGAACTGGGTTGTTCTGAAAAACCCATTAACCATTTCTGAGCAACAACTAAAAACATTTAAAGTTTTACTGAAAAACCAAGATAACCATCGTCCTATTCAACCCACGCATGGCAGAATAATTATAGAAGATTAATATCAGTCTGATTTCTCTTACTACAACAATGTAAGAGAAATCATTTCATGAGGCTACTTAGTAAAAGATATAAGATAAGCGGTTACTATCTAAGCTATCTACATAATCATAATAAGATTTATTCATACAAGGAATATGAGCCAATTCTTTCCCATTTTTAATAACAGAAATTCCTGAGTCGATATCGAGTTGGCGTGAATATTCAGAATATTTAGAATATATACGGTACGTAGTATCGCCATTTGGCATGTCTAGGCTATATACACTGTACTGGTTAGACGGCTTGTTACTTACACCATAGTTTACTTTGGTATTTGGAAGAGTAAATGAAAGCTCAGGATTCGTTAAGGTGTATCCGAATTTGTAAGAGACGCTTGACGAGTTCATCGTGACCAGTAACTCTTTATCATTCGCAGTGGTACATTGAAAAAGCGTGGTATCAGCAAAAAGTGGTGTGCTAATAAAAAGTGCCAGTATGGCTAGATTTACTTTCATGTTTTTCTCTAAAGTTAAGTTAAATGCTAAAATAAAAAATCCCCAAAGCAAAACTGCTTTAGGGATAATTTTACGTGCTTAAAACATAAATGTAATTGACATTTAATAATAAAATATAATGTTTATTTAGAAGTGATAGTCTACACGCACCATTGGTGTATTTGCAGTTGCACCTGCATTTCCATCAGTTGGATTTCCAAATTTGTTGTGCCAGTACTGATATTCAAAACCTGCACGTAAGGTTTTATCTTTTTTGCCCCATAATGTACTTAGATCATACATAACCATTGCATCGATATTGGTTTCTGGTGATGTCTTACCACCGTATTCATTTTTACCTTTGGAGTCGATCCATAGGGCATAACCTTCAAAAGATAAAGGTGTATTTCCAAGAGGGATGCCCCATGTAAGCTGAAATGCAGCATGTGGGTCATATGAATAACGATGACCTAAACCTTTAGGTTGGTTACTTTCAAAGAAAGCAAGTGCACTTAGACTAAGAAAACCAGGTACATCGAAATTAATGGTTGGCCCAACAACCCACATACGCTTTTTAGAACCGTATGAATCGTTTTTTGTATTCCAATCTAGCCCTGCAGTTAATGCATAGCCACGAATTCCTTTAGATGAAAAATCTTTCTTAAAAACAGCACCTAGATCGATATTATTTCTATAAACCAAATATGCTTCTTGTGTTCCACGTTCAAATTGGTCTGAACCTTGTCCACCATAGATTTCTTTTGATGATTGTAAAAAGTCTACATTTAAAAAGTTAGTACCATAACGATAACCACTGCTATGTGTGAATGAATAAATCTGTTTTGTAATATCCATTCTCGAACCATCTGCATTGTTTTTATAGGGTTCTGCAAAATCACTTCCATAACGCCAGCCAATTGCATTATCACTCCATGTGAGTGCAAAGGCTGAAGAAGAGAGAAGAGCAATAGAAGAAAAGGCAATTGCTGTAACAGACTTTTTAAAGAAAGACATCATATATGACACCATGTAGAGACCTAATGGTCAGAATAAACGTATAAATTTTTTCTCTTGATTTGAGCCAAAGAGAATGCAGTGAATACGCGTATTCTGCAAAAAATGAGCCATAATGTATAAAATTTGTAATAAAAAATAAATAAAAAAATAGCTTTTTTTAATTATTTTAAATAAATTAAAAGGTTATTTATACTTTTTAACTTCCTCTATAAGTAGAATAAGCATGTGCACTAAGAAGTAATGGCACGTGATAGTGCTCATTGAGCAGATGAATGGTAAATGTAATATCAATTTTTGGAAAAAAAGACGCAATATTTTCTAACTGAAAATAGGGACTAACATAATATTCGAGTGTATATACACCCTCTTCAATAGGTGTAGTTATTTGAAAGTCTGCAATACGTCCATTGCTATCAGTTATCTCTTCTCCAAGACAGGCTTGTGTTTTTGTATGAAGTAAACGGACTTTAACACCTTGAGCAGGTTTGCCTGTTTGTATATTTAAAATATGTGTACTAATCATAATATTTCCTGTTCTAAGCGCAGAAGCGTAATAAGTATAAGTTGCTCATGGACACATTTTTTTTCTACATCGATGGTGTTATTTAAACGTTGCTTAATTTGTACCAAAACCTGATCAGTCGTCAGTCCTTTGGCTTTAATTAAAAAAATAAAACCAAATTTTTCTTCATAGTTTTGATTTGCTTGTTTGAGCAAGTCTAGATCTGATGCATTTTGAGAAATATCAGCTTGCTCCTTGCTTGAATAATTATGGTTGGAATTTTTATCTTTTTCTCCTATTTTGGGATGTGCGTGAAGTGCAGTTAAAATGTCATCCCACGTCCAATCTAACGCAAGTATTTTTGCTGTCGTTAGAAGTTTTTGCCTATTTTCATAAGGGCGATGACATGCAATGTGTTGAGCCCAATGCGGAATATTGACACAACGGATCAATAGATCTTGTATCTCTGCAGAAGATTTTTCATTAAACTGATGAATATTCACATCTTACCTAAAATGCTTTAAAGTTCTTGTTTTTTACAAGCAAAAAATATGCCTAATTCTTTGTATTTATAGTTTTTTTAGCTCAAAATGAATTAGAAAAACAAAATATGTAATTAAATATAATTGGTTTGTAATGAAATATAGATGTTGTGAGAGTAACACGTTGCTATTGATCTTCTTTTAATCAAATCTATAAAAATGTACTTGCATATTTTTATAGATGGCTCATATTAAATTAAAAGGACACAGAATATTTTAAATAAGTTTCAAGTGTATTAAACCTTAAATTTATTTAAAAAAGTGTGAAAAAGAAGGATGTATTAATTCCGCATAGCATGCGCAAGTAGTGAGGATAAACTATGAATATTGAAATCCGTACTGATAAGAATATTAAAAATAGTGAGCGTTTAATTAATTATGTGCGAGAAGAACTTCTAGAAAAATTTCAACGCTATGGCGAAAAAATTACACACTTTTCTGTGCATTTAAGCGATGAAAATGCTGCAAAAGGCGGGGATGATGATTTACGTTGTATGATTGAAGCGCGTCCAGCAGGCCTAAAACCTGTCGCAGTTTCACATAAAGCAGCAAATATTGATGCTGCAATTCACGGAGCACTAGACCGTCTTAAACGTAGCTTAGAACATTTATTTGAGAAAAAAGACCACCCTCGTAGCCATAAAGGCTTAGAAATTATTGAAGAATAAATAAATTTTGAACCTTCATATAAAAAGCGCCATTTGGCGCTTTTTTATCGTTTAAATGAAACTTTCTTGATAAACTGCTAGGGATAGTAGAGATAGATCTAAGCAGATTATAGTGAGCACTGTATGCTAACCACCGAACAACAATCATTTATTCAATCTCTTGAAGCGCTAGACATTGAAACAACACAATCGTTATTACAACAGGGATTAGATCCTAACTTTATTGACCCTGAAAATGGCCCACCTATTTCTATTGTATGTGATGGTATTTTTCAGTGGTGGGAAGTTGTTTGTGAGGCGTATGAAAATGAAAAACCGCTTTCAGATACTGAGAAACAAACACTTCTACAGCCACATCTTACGTTGTTAGATCTATTAATAGATGCCAAAGCAAATCTTCATCTTTGGGATGCAGATGAGTTTTATGGACCACTTTGGGATGCAGCAAGTGCAGCATGTGTACCAGCCGTTGAACGTCTGCTTGCACAGCAAGTTGATCCAAATACTAAAGATGATGATGATCTAACCATACTTTCATCGATCAGTCATTTATTCTTTGAATGTGATTATGACGAAATTGATTGGTCTCAAGCATTACCAGAAGAAAAAAACACATTAGACATGTTACGTGAGCATGGCGCAAAAATGTCAAAAGAGCTTATTTAATAAAATTGGATATAAATATGAAACAGCTATTCAAAATAACAATGCTGACCTCTGTCGTGTTTTCAACTGGACATGTATTTGCAGACAGTTTTTCTTTTGATCGTCCTGGTACTGGGTTTGGCACAGGAATTACCCCTGTAGGGCGTTTAGCATGGGAACAAAGTTTGCCTTCAGCAAGCTATACAAAAGCGAGTATTGCAAATGACCAACAGCAATCTGTTTCCTTACAAGAAGACATGGTATTTCGTACAGGTTTAACAAAGGATATGGAGTTACAGCTTGGTTGGGCTGGGCCTACTTGGCTAAAAACAACGCAAAATGGTAAGAAAACTACAGTTAATGGCTCAGGTGACATGAGCGTTGGTTTGAAAAAAGCCGTAGATTTACATGATGACCGAATGACGATGGCTCTTTTAGGGCAAGTTGTTATTGCTACAGGTAATCAAGAGTTTTCTAATCACGACAATATCTATGCAGTTTCATCAAGTGTCCAGTATGCACAAGATGATATTTTAACCACAGGCATTACTATGCGCTATGAAATGCAAAATAGTGACTGGGCGGTAACAGCTGTACCTACGTTAAGTTACAAATTGTCAAAAAAATGGTCTGGCTACTCTGAATTTGTTTATAGAAAACAAGAAAGTGAACATATTCAAACATCTGTAGCTACTGGTGTTATCTATGCACTGAACAATCGTATGCAATTCGATGCAAGTATTGGTGCTGGACTCAGTGGTGATGTACCTGACTATAAGGGTGGATTTGGCGTATCATTCCTGTTCTAGTGTGTTTTAAGCATTTGGACAAAACATGGGTTTTATAAAAAACAAGTTTTTTGCAGCACTGTGGATATTTACGCAGTGCTGTTTACTTTTTAGCATAGTGCATACAAGCCATGCAGAAGAGCCATTACTACCTGCATCACAAGCATTTCAATTTTCTGCAAATGCCTTGGATCATCAGCAGGCATCTTTATCTTGGAGTATTGCTCCACATTATTATCTTTATCAGCAAAAATTTACCATTCAAGAAAATGGCAAGACGGTTCAACTCAATTTTCCTCAGGCGGTTACACAACACGATGCGACCTTTGGAAAGAGTTTAGTTTATTTTAATCAAGTCGGTTTAAATATAAAAACGAGCGCCAATGCAACATACGATGTGAGTTGGCAGGGATGTGCGAAAGATCGGCTCTGTTACCCTCCACAGCATACCCAGTTCAAAACTGACCGTGATGGTTTGGTGCTAGATCAAAATCAGTCTCTTGGAAAATCGACGTTACTTGGCTTATCTGAGAAATCTGAAGAAGATAAAGTCATTACATCCCAGACAAATAGTCAGTCATTTGAAAGCAAAGTGGTGGGGGAAAAGGCCAATAAGAATGCTGTTGCCGAAGATGAAATTTTATCTACACGGCTTCACGATCATTCTTTTATATATGGACTCATTTTATTTTTGGGTCTAGGTATATTATTGGCATTTACACCGTGTTCGTTGCCCATGTTGCCCATTCTAAGCTCTTTAATTATACGAGAAAAAACAGGTACAAAGGCATGGGCAATCGCACTTGTCTTTGTGTGCAGTATGGCATGTGTATATGCAATTTTGGGTATGGTTGCCTCATATGCAGGTTTAGGATTTCAGCGTTGGTTACAACAGCCTGCAACACTGATTGCTTTTAGTATTTTATTTATTGTGTTTGCACTTAATCTATTTGGATTATTTGAAATTAAACTGCCTCAGTCATGGACTTCTCGTTTAGATCAAGTACAGTCTACGCAAAAAGGGGGGTCTTTTATTGGCGCAAGTGTCATGGGGGTTATTTCTGCCTTACTTGTTGGCCCTTGTATGACAGCACCACTGGCAGGTGCACTTCTTTTTATTGCACAAACGCAGAATCAGTGGCATGGCGCTATTTTACTCTTTGTTCTTGGTTTTGGAATGGGAGTTCCACTGCTTTTAGTTAGTATTTTAGGTACAAAAATTTTACCGAAAGCTGGTGAATGGATGTCACAGATTAAAGTGGTATTTGCATTTATTATGCTAGGTCTAGCTTTATACTTTTTAAGACCCCTCCTTTCTCCTGTGACCATGCATCTGGTGGCATGGCTACTTTATGTATGCTTTGCTATTTATCTCATATATGGCATTTTAAAATATACGAAAGGGTTAAAAATATTATTTGGTCTTTTGCTTTTAGCTGTTATTGCTGGTGCTGGATATCAACAATATCAATATGCACAAAACTCACAAGTCACGACCGATGCTGAAGTGAAATGGCATGTTGCAAAAAATGCAGAAGAGTTTGAACAGCTATTGAAAAATGCACCTCATGGACAAGCAATTGTTATTGATGTATATGCAAAATGGTGTGTGGCTTGCCAGCCTATTGAGCATCATATTTTAAAGCAAGTAAATGTTCAAAATGCTTTAACACCTTTTTATTTAATCAAACTTGATTTAAGTCAATACGATACTTCTCATCAAGCTTTATTGGCAAAATGGGATATTCTAGGGCCACCAACGTACTTATTTTTAGATGCTACACATCAAGAAAAAAGAGGTTTACGTTTGGTCGGTGAGTTTGAGGCACCACAGCTAATTCAACAACTTAAATTACTTAAAGAATCATAAGTAAAAAGGAGGCATAAAAGCCTCCTTTTTTATAGTTCTTCAATAAAACTTCTAGTATTTACAAGCGCTTGTTTTCCTTCTTCAAACCACTCATTAAACATAAAAAAGTTATGCCACATCCCTGTATATAGTTGGTAGTCCACAGTAACATCTACTGCTTCGGCCATTTCTTTTAATCGTTTTGCATCATCAAGTAATAAAGATTTACTACCTACTTGAATGAGTAGAGGTGGTAGACCTGTTAGATCACCATACAATGGCGAAATTCTAGGATCATCTGCTTCAAAGTTGGTATTAGCAGTATAGTAATGAATACTCTTTTGTAAGAATTGTAGAGAGGTGAGAGCATCGTGCTTTTGGTTGGAGCGTATAGATCTACTTGTGAGTGTAAGATCTAAAAATGGTGAAAACAACATTAATGCTCGAGGAAGGGGGACACTTTGTTTGCGTATGAATCGTTGTGTTAAAGCAAGTGCAAGGTTAGCACCGCTATCATCTCCAGCGAGAATAATATTTTGGGCATCTACACCAGACTCAAGTAATGCCAAATAAGCATTATAAATTGATTCACTTGATGTTGGGAAAGGTACTTCAGGAGCAAGCGGATACTCTAGATGAATGACCTGTGTTTGGGTCACTTGAGCAAGACGATATAACCATGCGCGGTGACTTTTTAATGAACCTATATGAAATCCACCACCGTGTAAGTATAAAATAACATATTCATTGGTTTGAATGGTGGGTGTAATTTTTTCAATATTTAGTCGTGCAAGCTGACTCTTTTCAACAGTAATATCTTGTTTATGTAATGGAAAAATAGACGTTGCATGATTAATATAAAATCGGTTAATTTGAGGCGAGAAGCGCCCTTGACTTGGGTAACGTATGGTTGTTTTTAATAAAGCTTCTGTAAGCCATTGCTTCCACATTTCTTGCATATTCATTTCCTTTATTTGTTATAAAATAAGTCATCTAAATTTAGAATACATATAATATGTATTATGTCAGGCCAACATTCGTTCGTCACATGACAAAATTGCAATATTGTTTTTAATTTAAGTGTCCGAACGATAGGTTCATGTGATTGAGGATGTACAAATGAAAAAATTATGCTTAATTTTAAGTATGCTTGGTGCAGCGGTGACCGCACATGCCGCAGACCCTTTAAACGGAACGTTATGGAAAACGATTGATGATGAAACAAATCAGCCAAAAGCTTTAGTTCGTTTTTCCGAGCAAAAAGATGGCATGCTTTCAGGAACTATTGAAAAAATTTTAGTACCTGGTGAAGATGGGCCATGCGAAGGGTGTGAAGGACCTTATCATAACAAACCTTTAAAAGGTGTAAGTATCGTACATCATTTAAAAAGTATTGGTGGCGGACAATATGCCAATGGCGAAATTACCGATCCTAAAAATGGTAAGACTTATAGCTTAAAGGGTGAAATTCTAAATCAGGGAAAGACGCTTAAATTGAGAGGTTATTTGGGTATTTCACTGTTGGGTCGTAATCAAATTTGGCAACGTGTTCAATAAATGTAAATCTTTTAAGTCTGCACACACATATGCAGACTTAAAGTCAAAGGCTTAATCTTTTAGGGCTTTGTAGGCATCTTCATTAAATCCAACAATTAATCCATTTGGTGTTTCCAGTACAGGTCTTTTAATCATACTGGTATTGGCTTGAAGAGTTTTAATTAGTTGGGTTTCGCTTTCTAATGCATGTTCTTGTGCCTGAGCATCTAGTTTTCGCCAAGTCGTCCCTTTTTTATTTAAAATAACATCTTGCCCAGCTTCTTCTAGCCACTGCTTTAAATGCTCTTCATCTATTCCTAACTTTTTGTAGTCATGAAATTCATATGATATTTCGAGCTGTGCCAATAAATCGAAAGCCTTCTTCATTGAGCTACAATTTTTTATGCCATAAATCTTTAACATAGTTGTGCTATTCCTAGTGATATAAGTACAAGCCTATCTAAGAATAGAGTAGATCTCTAGAGGTGATTTGGAAAAAATATTTTTGTGATATAAAATAGAGAAAACCCGCATTATATCATCCTGATTATGCGGGTCTCATAGTTTAACGTCCAGTGTCACATCCTTGAAAATAAATTAACGAGTTAACTTATTTTTTTCCATCCTACGGCTTCCAATCCTTGTGCTGTCATCCTGACATATCCCTTTGCCGTGCCCTTATATTGCGCTTATTTGAACAGAAAGCATAGACTCAAAAACGACAAAAGTTGTAGGTGATGAACCTATTCTGAGTGAACGAGTGTTCACAAATTAAATCAATTATCGAAATATATAGGTATATCATACAGCTACGATTTTATAAAACGATTATAAATATAAAGATATCTCATAAAATGAAATAGATATTGCTGAATAAAACATCTATTTCATTTCGAAAAAAACTAACGATTAGAAGCTATGCAATTTTATAATCGATAATGACAGGTGCATGATCGCTATACCACTGTTCTCGATAGACCCAAGCATTTACAGTACGTGCTTTCCAATCTGGTGAACAAGCTTGATAGTCAATTCGCCAACCAACATTTTTTGCTCTGGCTTGCCCACGGTTTGACCACCAAGAATAAAGTTCTGCCTCAGGGCGTACTTCTCTAAATGTATCAACATAGCCAAGCTCATCGTACATATGATCTAGCCATGCACGCTCATGAGGCAAACAACCTGATGAGTTTTTATTGCCTGACCAGTTTTTAATATCAATGCGTTTATGAACGATATTATAGTCACCACAAATAATGAGCGATTTATCTTCATCTCGCCATTGCTTTAAAATCTTTTGATAGTGCTCTAGAAATACTTCTTTTCTAGCTTGTGCCTCATCACCAGAAGAACCTGATGGAAGGTAAAGCGAGCAGATATAAACATTTTTGTCTAAGCCTAGATCAAATTCGGCAGCAGTAAAACGGCCTTGACTGTCTGCAAGTTCGAAACCAAGTCCATCTTTTACAGACACAAAAGGTAAGCGGCTATAAATTGCTGTACCTGCATAACCTGCTTTTTCAGCAGGAAATAGGTGTGTGTGCCACCCTTCAGGCTTAAATTGATCTGTCCATTGCGCATGTGTTATACGACTTTCTTGAATGCAAACAACATCTGCATCTGATTGCTCAAGCCATTCAAGAAGCCCTTTTTTTACAGATGCACGTAGACCATTGACGTTAAGAGAAACAACTCGAAGAATTTTTTCATCACTTGGATAGTGATCCTTTGGTATCATATGCCAGTTTGACCTCAGTATCTAAAAAAATGGAGCACCGCATGACAACGCCGAATCAATTTAACCCACAAGCTTTTATTGAACTTGCTCTATCACGTGGTGTGCTTAAGTTTGGTGAGTTTACTTTAAAATCGGGACGTGTGAGCCCTTATTTTTTTAATGCAGGCCTTTTGAATGATGGAGAAGCACTGTCTCTATTGGCGCAAGGTTATGCAGCACAGTTAACTACATGTAACGATGTGGAGGTCATTTTTGGACCTGCATATAAAGGCATCCCTTTTGTTGCAGCAACAGCAGTTGCTTTATCTCAACAATATAACCAAAGTGTACCATGGGGTTTTAACCGTAAGGAAGCCAAAGACCATGGTGAAGGTGGTGTTTTAGTCGGTGCCTCAGTGGCAGGCAAAAAAGTATGGATCATTGATGACGTGATTACAGCAGGTACAGCCATTCGTGAAGTGGTTGAGATTCTGAAAAATGCAGGTGCTAGTATTGCAGGTGTATTGGTTGCATTAGATCGTCAAGAACGTGGTCAAGGGGAACTTTCTGCAATTCAAGAAGTACAAAAAGAATTAGAAATCCCAGTACATGCACTTATTACGATGAAAGATCTAATGGATTATTTAGAACAAAAAGGTGATCTAGAATCACTTGCTGGTATGCAAGCCTATCGTGTCAAATACGGTATTTAAAATATAAGGAGCTGAAAAGCTCCTTTTTTTTATGATTCGGCTTTGAGTACTGCAATAATATCGGTATCTTCTTGATAGTCTTTGGTAACTTCTTTACACACAGCTTGTCCAACAATTATATTTTCGCCATTAAATGACGTGGTTGGCGATCCATAAAGCTCCCATCCTAAATTCAATGCTTTTGTAACACGTGCACAAAATGCTGAGTCATCTACACCTGTCAGATAACGATATAGTTTCATAATTGGATGCTCAAAAATTAAATTAATTTGCCATCATGACAGATCTATATTTTAAATTTAATCAATCGTTGTAAATATTTTACAGATGAAGACGTTTGTGATGTGTTTTAAGCTCGAAATGCTAGTATTAATACTCATGGAAATAATATTTAAAGGGAATAAAAACGATGAGAGTTAACAAGGATACTATTCTATGCATGTCACTTGCTGCTAAGCCAAGTAATTTTGGGACACGATTTCATAATTATTTATATGAAGCGCTTAATTTGAATTTTATGTACAAAGCTTTTGCACCGCATTGTATTGAGCAAGCGATACAAGGAGTACGTGGATTACCCGTTCGTGGCTGTGCTATTTCCATGCCGTATAAAGAGGTTGTTATTCCTTTAGTCGATGAAGTAGATTTATCTGCACAAGAGATTCATTCTGTAAATACCATTGTAAATACAGAGGGCATATTAAAAGCATATAATACTGACTATATTGCAATACAAAAAATTATTGAAAAACATGCAATCAATCCGAGCAGTTCATTTGTTTTAAAAGGTAGTGGAGGAATGGCCAAGGCCGTAGCTTTTGCATTAAAAAATAAAGGGTTTAAAGACGGTATCATTCTGGCAAAAAATGAAGTGTCAGGTTCTGCACTTGCTCAAGCAACCGGTTATATCTGGAAAAAAGAGTTGTCAGAGACTGACAAAATAGATCTATTAATTAATGCAACTCCGATTGGTATGCAGGGGGCAGGATATGAACAAATGCTTTCTTTTTCAGAAATGGAAATACAACGTGCCCAGATCATTTTTGACGTTGTTGCCTTGCCTGAGAATACACCTTTAATTCAGGTTGCTCAAAAATATAATAAAAAAATAATTTCTGGTTCAGAAGTGTTTGCTTTACAAGCACTGGAACAATTTTATCTATATACAGGAGTTTATCCTGAAAAAGAATTATTTGATGAAGCAGCAGCCTTTTCTCGTACGGGTGTATAGCAGTATGATGAACTAAATTTTAATTGAATGAGAAGAAAATAATGCGTGTACTTGTAGTGATGGATCCGATTGAGCAAGTCAATGTAAAAAAAGACTCGACAATGGCAATGTTATGGGCAGCCTCTCGCCGTGGTCACGAGCTTGGTTATGTACTACAGCAAGATTTATATATCAATCATGGTAAAGCATTTGGCCTTATTTCACCGCTTCAAGTTTTTGAAAAATCAGAAAAATACTATGAGTTAGGTGAGAAGCAATCGCAATCTTTGGCTGAATATGATGTGATCTTAATGAGGAAAGATCCTCCTTTCGACATGAACTTTGTATATACAACGTATATCTTAGAGCAGGCAGAAAGAGAAGGGGCGTGGGTAATCAATAGACCTCAATCGTTAAGAGATTGCAATGAAAAATTATTCGCAACTCAGTTCCCTCAATTACAGGTCCCTACACTGGTGACTTCTCAGCAATCGCTCATTCGTGAATTTATTCAAACGCATGAAGATGTGATTGTAAAACCACTCGATGGTATGGGAGGGAGTGGAATATTTCGTTTAAATGCACAAGGCGCAAATATTGGTTCAACATTAGAAATGCTGACTGAACTAGGTAAACAGCCAATCATGGCACAACGTTATATTCCCGAAATTACCGCAGGTGATAAACGTATTTTAATGGTAAATGGTGAGCCTATTCCGTATTGCTTGGCACGTATTCCACAAAATGGTGAAGTTCGAGGTAATTTAGCTGCAGGTGGACGAGGGGAGGCAAGACCACTTACAGAGAAAGACAAAGAAATCGCTGCACAAATTGGTCCTTTTTTACGTGAAAAGGGTTTAATTTTTGTTGGACTAGATGTCATCGGTGATTATGTCACTGAAATTAATGTAACAAGTCCAACATGTATTCGTGAAATTGATACTCAATTTGGAACCTCTATTGCCGATACCTTGTTTGATGTCCTTGAAAAGGGTCAAACAGTTTAATCGAAAAAACAAAGATGAGTGTTCTTTAGATGATGCTCATCTTTGTGAGATTGTTTGTATTTTTAATAAAAAAAGAGAAGCTGACTTGTAACAAGGCTGTTATGCAGAGTAGACTAGTAAGTACATTATGTGAAAATCATCTTTTGCAAGTTTTGAAAGTATTTGCTTGAAAATAGCTTGGTTTTTACATAAGGCATAAATTACTGAATGTGTGATACACAGTAATTTAGTGAATTTATTATATAGACAATAAAATTTAACTAAATTTGTTTAAACGATGTGAAAATCGTTCACGCAATAAGTAGTTTATGATTACAATAAGACCCGAAAATCTATAGTTTTATAGCTGAAGTATTATACACGTGAGCAATTCTCAAAAGCCCCAATCTAAACATATTCTTATGATGGCCGCAGGAACTGGAGGACATGTCTTTCCAGCGCTCGCCGTCGCTAAATTATTACAACAACAAGGGCATCAAATCTCATGGCTTGCAACGCCAAATGGTATGGAAAATAGGTTACTACAAAATGAAAATATTCCTATTTACCGTATTAATATTCAAGGTGTGAGAGGAAATGGCTTTATTCGAAAAATTGTTGCACCTTTTAAAGTGTTAAAAGCAACATTAGGTGTAATTAAAATTATTCAACAACAAAAAATAGACGTTGTTGCAAGCTTTGGAGGGTATGTTGCAGGGCCAGGTGGTTTAGCTGCACGTGCACTCGGTATTCCTGTATTAGTTCATGAGCAAAATGCGATTGCAGGTTTTACAAATCTTCAATTGGCACGGATGGCAAAGAAAATATGTCAGGCATTTCCAAAAACTTTTCCTGAGAGTGAAAAAGTCGTAACGACGGGTAATCCAGTACGTTGTGAAATTGCACAGACATTGAGTCCTGCTTGGCGTTATGAACAACGTGAAAAGGAAAATGCGCCGCTTAACATTTTAGTTGTTGGTGGATCTTTGGGAGCACAGGCATTAAATGAAACTTTGCCTGAAGCCTTTAAAAGGTTGACCGTGCCTTTGCATATTACACATCAGTGTGGTCAACAAAAACTAGAAGCAACACAAGCACAGTATGAAAATTTACCAAAACATATACAGGTAGATGTTGTTCCTTTTATTGAAGACATGGCTAAAGCATACAGTGATGCGGATCTAATTGTCTGTCGAGCAGGTGCCTTGACGGTTACTGAAGTTGCGACCGCTGGTGTGGCTGCTATTTTTATTCCACTACCAAGTGCTGTAGATGACCATCAGACCGCAAATGCACGCTTCTTATCTGATATAGGTGCAGCAAAGCTTTGTCCTCAAATAACATTTACGGTGGATCATGCAGTTGAGGTACTTACACCACTCATGAGTCGTGCATCATTATCTGAAATGGCAGTAAAAGCGCGTCAACATGCGCAACCAAATGCGACAGAAAAAGTCGCTCATTTAATTGAAATACTATAGTTAGAGAGTTATATGTCTCCAGCAATCCCTGCTCAACAAGCAAAAAAATTAATTAAAGTTCCTGAAATGCGTCGTATTAAGCATATTCATTTTGTAGGTATTGGTGGTGCTGGTATGTGTGGTATAGCTGAGGTTTTGAAAAACCAAGGTTACCATGTATCAGGTTCTGATATTAAAGCTTCAAAAACCACAGCCCAACTAGAAAAAGATGGCTTAGCAGTATTTATTGGCCATGCTGCTGACAATATAAAAAATGCTGATGTGATTGTGGTTTCAACAGCAATTGATCGTGAAAATCCTGAAGTCAAAGCGGCTATAGAACAACGCATCCCTTTAGTGCGTCGTGCAGAAATGCTAGGCGAGTTAATGCGCTATCGTCATGGTATTGCGGTTGCAGGTACACATGGAAAAACGACAACGACCAGTTTACTGACTACAATGCTTGCGGAAGAGAATTTTGATCCTACATATGTGATTGGTGGACTGCTAAATAGTACTGGTGTAAATGCAGCTTTAGGAGAAAGTCGTTTCATTGTTGCGGAAGCAGATGAATCAGATGCATCTTTTCTGCATTTACAACCTATGGCAGCAATTATTACCAATATAGATGCAGATCATATGGATACCTATGAGGGTAGCTTTGATAAGCTCAAAGACACTTTTGTAGAGTTTACTCGACGTCTTCCATTTTATGGCTTGGCAGTGGTTTGTGGTGATGATGCAAACATTAGAGAAATTATGCCAAGATTGGCAAGACCTATACTGACGTATGGTTTTGGTGAAGATAACGATATTCGTGCGATTGATATATTACAAGATGGGATGCAGTCACACTTTACCGTGTTGCGTAAAGGTCACGAGCCATTACGGTTAACGATTAATCAGCCAGGATTACATAACATCTTAAATGCCTTAGCTGCAATAGGTGTTGCAACAGATGAAGGTGTATCTGATGGTGCAATCAGTCGTGCCTTAGCAGGATTTAGTGGTGTTGGGCGTAGATTCCAAATTCAAGGTGAATATCCGCTTAATGAAGGGACGGTAAAACTTGTAGATGATTATGGTCATCATCCGAAAGAAGTGGATGCAACGATTAAAGCTGCACGCCAAAGCCATCCCGATCGACGTTTAGTGATGGTATTTCAACCCCATCGTTTCTCAAGAACACGAGATTGTTTTGACGATTTTGTAGATGTTCTCTCTGAGGTTGATCAACTTATTTTATTAGAAGTATATCCAGCAGGTGAAAAACCAATTGTTGGTGCGGATAGTCGTGCATTGGCACGCAGTATTCGTCTACGTGGTCAGGTCGAGCCAATACTCATAGATCCAATTGATGAAAAGCACCTTGAAAATGTTATTAAAAGCGTATTACAGTCCAATGACTTGGTGCTCACACAAGGTGCGGGTAACGTAGGTGCTATTTCTGCAGATTTAGCACAGAAAAAATTGTTTCTGTAATTTCAAGCTATCTGGTTTTTATTCATATTGTGTAAGGAAATAAACGTGTCAAATGCTTCTAAATTCGGCAAAGTCGCGGTGTTACTTGGAGGTCGTTCTGCTGAAAGAGATGTCTCTTTAGACAGTGGAAACTCTGTGCTTGCATCTTTATTGCGTTCAGGTGTTGAGGCTGAAGCATTTGATCCTAAAGTGCGTTCTGTCACTGAGCTTGTGAACTATGATCGTGCATTTATTGTACTGCATGGCCGAGGTGGTGAAGATGGTCAGATTCAAGGTGTACTTGAATGGCTGAACCTTCCCTATACAGGAACAGGTGTACAGGGCTCTGCCATTGGTATGGATAAAGTTAAAACAAAACAAATTTGGCAGGGAAGTGATTTACCGACAGCACCTTATCGTATTGTAACGAAAGATACTTTAGCTAAAGATGTGATTGACGCGCTTGGATTGCCATTGATTATTAAACCAGTACATGAAGGTTCAAGTATTGGAATGAGCAAAGTTGAAAAAGCAGAAGACTTTGCTTCAGCTATTGAAAAAGCAACGGCACTTGATGATGTTGTTATGGCTGAAAAATGGATTACAGGAAAAGAGTATACTATTGTGGTTTTAAATGGTCAGGCTTTACCTGTTATTCGACTACAGCCACCTGAAGACGTTGCTTTTTATGATTACGATGCAAAATATCAGCGTAATGATGTGCAGTATGGTATTCCAAGTGGTTTATCTAGTGAAGATGAAGAAGCATTACAATCTTTAACCTTACGTGCTTTTCAGGCAGTCGGTGCAAGTGGGTGGGGACGTATAGACGCAATGCGCGATGAACATGGGAATTTTTGGTTACTTGAAGTGAATACTGTACCAGGAATGACCAGCCACTCTCTTGTTCCTAAAGCTGCGCAAGCTGTTGGCTACAGTTTCGATGCATTATGTTTGGCTATCTTAGAGCAAACACTTAAGGTGGCTGACTAGTTTATGGCTCAACTACCTGCAGCAATGCGCCGTAAACGTACGGCAGCAGTGACATCTATTCACGATAAACCGCCCTCTAAGAAGGAAAAAATAGCAAATATTGGTGGATGGCTTTTGCTTGTATTTGCAACGGTCATCGCATTAGTTGGTGCGTATGGGCTGTATAAGGTGATTACAGATGCACATGTTGCAGACTTGGATGTTGTAGGTGTTGATTCTTCTGTAGAAAAACAGCAGGTAGTGAGCTATGTTCAACCTGTGGTAAAAAACAATTATTTTACTGCAGATTTAGAGCAAATTCGTGATCGTGCTTTAGAAATTTCATGGATTGACCATGTGGTTGTTTCTCGTGCATGGCCGGATCAGATTCGTTTACGTATTATTCCTCAGCATCCTGTGGCTCGCTGGGGAACAGGTCGTCTTTTAAGTGATAATGGTACGGTGTTTAAAGAAGCTGTACCGCAAAATCATAATAATCTGCCATTACTGCATGGACCTGCAAGTCAGGCTCAATTGATGATGCGAAGATACAATGAGATTAATCAGTTGTTCCAACCTTTAAATTTACACTTAAAGGAGTTGTATCTTACAGAGCGGATGACGTGGTTTATGCAGTTTGATACAGGTTTAAGAATTATTGTTGACCAAGATCAAACAATGAGTAAACTGCAACGTCTAAGTCAAATGGCATCTAGAGACTTACAACCAGTATGGGCACAAATCGCGACAATTGATTTACGTTACAGAAATGGATTATCTATTCAATGGAAAGGACGTCCACCAGTATTTCATGGACAATTTGTTGTAACGAATAATGACAGTAGCATTGCAGCTAAACAGAAGACCAAGTGATAATATGCGGTTTTTTAATATAACAGGCGGTCAATACGCCAAAACTAAATGATAAATGAATGGTATTAGGTAATGAGTGACGCTGTTTCCTCAGTTGTAGCAATAGATATTGGAACGCATAAGATTGCTGTTCTAATTGGAAAGGTACATGCACCAGACAACATTGAAGTTGTGGGTATGGCCACCGCGCGAAACCGTGGAATGAGTAAAGGTAAAATTGTAAGTTTGGATAAAGTGATTTCTGCAATAAAAAATGCAGTATCCGAGGCTGAAGATATGGCTGAATGCCGTATCCATTCAGCATGGGTCTCTATTCCAAGTACTGATTTGAAAAGCTTTTATGCTGTGGGCACAACATCTATTATTAACCCAGAAAAAATTATTACAACAAATGAAGTTGTGCGTGCATTAGAGCTCGCAAAAGAGCAATATATTATACCAGACTACTATTTATCTAGCGCCGTTCCTTTAGGTTTTGAATTAGATGGTACGGATCAGTGGGTGGTGAATCCTGTAGATATGTCTGCACAGCAAATTACTGGTCACTATCAGTTGATGATGTTACCCATTCATACGATGCAAAATTTAGATCGTGCAATGAAAGGTGCTAGTATAGGCGTCGAGAAGATGATTATTTCTTGTCTGCCAACAGCTGAAGCAAGTTTATTGCAAGATGAAAAAGATTATGGTGTTTGTCTGATTGATATCGGTGCAAGTACAACGAACGTTGCTGTATATTTAGATGGTCGACTTGCATTAACACAGACTTATACCATTGGTGGTGAAAATGTAACCCGAGATATTGCTGCTGTCCTACAGACGACGACAGAAGAAGCAGAAAGACTTAAAGTTTTACATGGTTGTATCGATTTACATGCTGTAAAGCCAGATCATATGATCCAAGTGCATGGTATTGAAGGTCCTCAGACAATTAGTCGTATAGAACTCAGTGAGATTATTATAGCGCGCTATGAAGAGATCTTAAATAAAGTTCGTTATGACTTAGAGGCGACAGGAGCCATTCATGGGTTGTATCATGGTATTGTGTTAACAGGTGATGCTTGTCAAATTGAAGGTATGATTAGCTTTACACGTAAAATCGTTGGTATTTCTGCACATCTTGGTAACGCACCAATTGCAGTAACAGCAGCAGACGAATTACTTCCTGCACTTAGACGATCTCAGTATGCAACAGCAGCTGGGTTACTTATGTACAGTCAGAGTGAAACATCAGAAGCATTTGATGTAGAAAGTGATGAAGTAGATCAAACGTTTGTAGAGCGTTTAAAAAGTGGATGGAATACATTAAACAATAAGCTGAAGTCAATTTTTTGAGTTAAATTCAGTTTAGACATTGTTGGGATGTTGTAAGTGAGAGCGTTCATGCTTGACAAAGGTAACCCTCTCGCTTCATCCTAAAAAAAATTTGTATTTTTAGTTATGAAGTGCAAGGCAGTATACGGGCTCAAGTGACTGCCAATAAACATTAGGAACACTCAAGGTCATGGCCTCATTTGAATTTTTAGACGACGAACAAGTTGATGGTAACGGTCAAGCCCGTTTCACTGTATTTGGTGTTGGGGGTGGCGGTGGTAACGCTGTTCAACACATGGTGCAATCTGACATTAAAGGTGTGAAGTTTGTTTGTGCAAATACAGATAAACAAGCACTCGATCGTATGAACGCACCTTTTAAAATCCAACTTGGTGAGCAAAGCACTCGTGGTTTGGGTGCAGGTGCAAACCCTGAAGTGGGTCAAATTGCAGCAGAAGAAAGCCGTGAGCAAATTCGTCAGCACCTAGAAGGTGCAGACATGGTATTTGTAACTGCAGGTATGGGCGGTGGTACAGGTACAGGTGCTGCGCCAGTGGTTGCAGAAGTTGCTAAAGAGATGGGGCTACTTACGGTTGGTGTGGTGACTACACCATTTAACTTTGAAGGTCGTCGTCGCCAAAAATCTGCTGAAAAAGGGATTGAAGCTTTAGAACAGTTTGTAGATTCGTTAATTATTATTCCTAACGAACGTCTACTAAATGTGTATGGCGATATTTCAATGCAAGATGCTTATCGTAAAGCAGATGATGTTTTACTTAGCGCTGTACGTAGTATTTTTGATCTTGTTGTGCGTCCTGGGCATATTAACCTTGACTTTGCTGACTTAAAAACAGCAATGAGCACACGTGGTTATGCAATGATGGGTGAGGGTAAAAGCTCAGGTCCTGAGCGTGCTGAAGAGGCAGCTCGTTTGGCTATTCGTAGCCCATTGCTAGATAACGTAAATATTATGAATGCTAAGGGTGCGCTCATTAATATTACAGGTGGTAATGACGTTACTTTACGTGAAACCCAAATCATTACTGACGTAGTCAATCAAATTGTTGACTTAGATGAAGGTGAAATTTTCTTCGGTACAGTATTTGACCCTGAAGCACGCGATGAAATTCGTGTTACTGTCATCGCAACTGGTCTAACACGTAATGCAAATAAGCAAGAATCTAGACCTTCAAAAGTTGCTGTACATCAGGCAGCTCACCAACAGGCTGCACGTCAGCAACCAGTGTCTGAAGATGAGATTCCTGCGATTCAAAGACAGCAACAGGCTGAAAATGCATCACAACATGAGCCAACGGCAGCACAGTCGAATTCAAGACCTAGTCCAATGAGTATTCAAGAATACCTTAAAAAACAACAAGGTAGATAATATTTATTTAGCCGATAGGTTTAATCTGAAAAAAGGTAGGTGTTTCATCTACCTTTTTTCTTTTTTATCAATGGCTAAATGTGCTAACGTATAGCGGATTTATAGGTAGAAGATGAGTACAGATGTTGAAACAGCGTACCCTCAAACGTGTTGTTAAAGCCAGCGGAATTGGTTTGCATAGCGGACAAAAAGTCATGATTAATTTTGTGCCGCATACGGTTGATTCGGGCATTGTTTTTCGTCGTATAGATGTCAATCCGCCTGTAGACATTCCTGCAGATGCAATGCTAATACAAGAAGCATTTATGTGTTCGAACCTGATTCAGGGTGACTTTAAAGTAGGTACAATTGAGCATGTGATGAGTGCGATTGCTGCACTAGGCATAGATAACTTAATTGTTGAAGTTTCAGCTTCAGAAGCACCTATTATGGACGGTAGTGCAGGGCCATTTATTTACTTGCTTATGCAAGGTGGACTTGTTGAGCAAGACGCCCCGAAAAAATTTATTAAAATTTTAAAACCTATCGATGCTCAGATTAATGATAAAACTGCAAAATTTTCACCACATGAAGGTTTTCAGCTGAACTTTACAATAGATTTTGATCATCCTGCTTTTGCGAGAGAATACCAATCGGCCACTATCGATTTTTCTACTGAAACTTTTGTGTATGAAGTAAGTGATGCGCGTACCTTTGGTTTTATGAAAGATTTAGATTTTTTAAAAGCGAATAATTTAGCTTTAGGTGCAAGTTTGGAAAATGCCATTGGAGTAGATGAAAATGGTGTCGTGAATGAAGAAGGTTTGCGTTATAACGATGAATTCGTTCGCCATAAAATTTTAGATGCTGTAGGCGATCTTTATTTGTTAGGTTATCAAGTTATTGCAAAATTTGATGCTTATAAATCGGGGCATGCGCTAAATAATCAGTTATTGCGCAATGTTAAAAATGATCCTTCTTCTTATGAAATTGTAACATTTGATGATATAAAAAACTGTCCTATTCCTTATGTTAGTGTAATTTAAGCATTTAATTTTAAAATTATGGCTATTGAAATATAGCAAGTAAAATTGATCATTTAGATAAAAACCATAATAATTGGGTGGTCTATTTTTTACGGTTTACAAAGTTAAGTAGTGCTTGGCTAAGTTTAGGGTCTGTAACAAAACTTGCTGCACTTTCAAGCATGCTTTGAGTTTCTTGAGGAAGAGGAACAGCATCTTTCTGAGTTTCTTTGGGTTTGGACTGAAAGCGCAACCTTACATGGATTTTTTCTAAGTCTTTAAAGTCATCTAATTGAGATAACTTTTGTATATAGTTTTTTTGCAGGTAACCGAGCTGACTCACCATTGCTTGATTTTCACCAGTAATTGTTAAGATACCATGTTGATAACATGCGATTTGCCAATCTTCTGGTTGAGGCAATATGGGTTGAATAATCTTTGTAAGCTTTTGCCAGTAAGCCACTTGCTGGGTTAAGTGTTTTACGTTACTTGATTTATTTATTTTTTTATTTGCTGTTTCGAAAAACTTGGTGGGTTGTGACATTTCATAACTCTCATTTAATACCAAATGAGATGTTAATGGAATTATGCGTATTCAAACAAGGGTTCTGAAACGATTTAGGTTAAACCCACATATTGGGAACATTTATGCGCCGTATTTTTTTTGCCTTGTCCGTCCTTGCATCCACCCCTTTTGCTTATGCAGATTTGATTGAAAATTATAGTAGTCAACGAATAACTGAATCACGTGAACAGCAGAATCGTTTAAAAGATAAGACGAATGTTGTTTCAAATATTGCTGCGAAGAATAGCCGATTCTCAGAAAAAAATGCCGTCATGAATTGGCTAACACAGCATCCATTACCCAATGCACGTATGAGCTCTGATTTTGGAGAGCGTGTGATGTTTGGAAAAAGAGAAGGTCATTCAGGCGTTGATTTTGCCGCACCGACAGGTACACCTATTGTCGCTTCAGGTTCTGGATTAGTGGTACGTGCTGGATGGGTGACAGGTTACGGTCAATTTGTAGAAATTAACCATGGAAACGGTTACCTTACACGTTATGGACATGCCTCACGCCTTTTAGTGAAAGTAGGAGATCGTGTAGAGGCTGGAGAGGAAATTGCAAAAGTAGGTTGCACAGGGAGATGTACAGGTTCACATTTACATTATGAAATTGTACTTGATGGAAAGCGTAAGAACCCTGAAACTTATTTAGCAATGTTGCCATAAGTTGCATATAAAAACTGATGTATAATATGGCCAGTAAAATCTCTATAAGCTAGAAAAATAGGGCTTTATCATAAAATGACTTACATCGTAATTTTATGTTTAAAGTGGTTTAAATCCATCGGTATTTATTTACGAAATGTCGAGATATAGTTGTATTCAAATGTAACCATTACTTATAGCCATGAAAACATGGTAAAACTATAAGCGGTTATTGATAATGATTAAGGAAAGGTGAAATATGGCGTATTATGGTGATTCCGACGCTCAAGAAACCCAAGAATGGCAAGATGCCTTTGATTCTGTTTTACAACATATGGGTACAGAACGTGCCGCTTTCTTATTAGAAAAATTGTATCAGCAAGCTGTTGCTAAGCATGTCCCAATCCAGCGTCTTAATACGCCATATTTAAATACGATCTCAGTTGAAGAAGAGCCTGCTATGCCAGGGGACTCTAGTATGGAGCGTCGTATTCGTGCACTTATCCGTTGGAATGCCTTGGCGATGGTGTTACGTGCAAATAAAACAGGTGACGATTTAGGCGGTCACTTAGCAAGTTTTGCATCTTCGGCAACACTTTATGATGTTGGTTTTAACCATTTCTTCCGTGCCAATAGTGATAACTTTGGCGGTGATATGATTTACTACCAAGGCCACTGCGCACCTGGTATTTATGCACGTTCATTCTTAGAAGGTCGTTTAACAGAAGAACAACTGGGTAATTTCCGTCGTGAAGTAAACGGAAATGGCTTACCAAGCTACCCACACCCTTATTTAATGCCTGACTATTGGCAGTTCCCAACTGTTTCAATGGGACTTGGGCCAATTATGTCAATTTATCAAGCACACATTCAAAAATATTTAATGAATCGTGGTTTGATTAAAGAAGAAGACCGTAAGGTATGGGCATATCTTGGCGATGGTGAAATGGATGAACCTGAAAGCTTAGGTGCTATTTCTCTTGCTGGGCGTGAAAAGTTAGATAATCTTATTTGGGTTGTAAACTGTAACTTACAACGCCTAGATGGTCCTGTACGTGGTAATGGTAAGATTATACAAGAATTAGAGTCTTTATTCCGTGGCGCAGGTTGGCGTGTGATTAAAGTGGTATGGGGTCGTCAGTGGGATCCACTACTTGCAAAAGATCATTCAGGTGCACTAAAAGCATGTATGGATGAAACTGTAGATGGCGATTACCAGCGTTATCAAGTGAAAGGTGGTGCTTATACACGTGAGCATTTCTTTGGTAAATATCCTGAGTCTGAAGAGCTTGTAAAACACTTAAGTGATGATGATATTGACGCATTACAACGTGGTGGACATGATCCTCATAAAGTATATGCTGCCTATGCAGCGGCGACACAAAGTAATGGTCAACCAACAGTTATTCTTGCTAAAACTGTCAAAGGTTATGGTCTTTCTGACGAAATCGAAGCAGTGAACAAGACGCATCAGATTAAAAAGATGCAGTTAGAATCACTAAAATACTTCCGTAACCGCTTTAACCTGCCATTTAATGATGAGCAATTAGAAGAATTACCATTCTATCGTCCAAGTGAAAACTCACCTGAGATGAAATATCTTAAAGCGCGCCGTGAGTCACTCGGTGGCTACTTACCTGCGCGTCGTAAAGAAAGTGCTGCTTTACCAATTCCTGAGTTGTCTGTATTTGATGCTGTGTTAAAAGGAAGTGGTGGTAAAGAACAATCGACTACCATGGTTTCTGTGCGTTTAATTTCTGCTTTACTTAAAGAAAAAGCACTGAAAAATCATGTTGTACCTATTGTGCCCGATGAAGCACGTACATTCGGTTTAGAGGGTATGTTCCGTCAGCTTGGTATTTATGCTGCACATGGTCAGAAATATACGCCTGAAGACCAAGAGCAACTGATGAACTATCGCGAAGCAAAAGATGGTCATATGTTGCAAGAAGGAATTAATGAAGCAGGTGCAATGAGTGCATGGGCTGCATTAGCAACAAGTTATTCAACCAATAACTTGCCAATGATTCCAATGTATATGTATTACTCAATGTTTGGTTTCCAACGTATCGGTGATATTGCTTGGGCAGCAGGCGATGCACAAGCACAAGGTTTCTTGTTCGGTGCAACAGCAGGTCGTACTACCTTAAATGGTGAAGGTTTACAGCACCAAGACGGTCACTCGCATATCCTTGCAGGAACAATTCCAAACTGTGTATCTTACGATCCATGTTTTGGTTATGAACTTGCTGTAATTATGCATGATGGTCTAAAACGTATGTACGCAGACCAAGAGCGTGTGTTCTATTACTTAACATTAATGAATGAGAACTACGAACACCCACCAATGCCACAAGGCGTTGAAGAGGGAATTAAACGTGGTATGTATTTATTTGAAGAAGATGAAAAAGCAACTGTTCAGCTACTCGGTTCAGGCGTAATTTTGCGTGAAGTAATTAAAGCTGCAAAAATTCTTCGTGATGAATACCAAATTCACTCAAACGTTTGGAGTGTTACAAGCTTTAATGAGCTTGCGCGTGATGGTATGGTATGTGAAGAACATAATCGCCTACATCCGATGGATGAAACAGCACAAGAATCTTGGGTGTCACAGCAATTGCGCCCGACAGATGGTATTGTTGTTTCAGCAACAGACCATATGCGTGCCTATAGTGAACAAATTCGTGCATATCTTCCAGACAACCGCCCATATGTAACATTAGGGACAGATGGTTTCGGTCGTTCAGATACACGTGCAAACCTTCGTAGCTACTTTGGTGTAGATGCTGCACATATTGTTGTTGCAACACTGAAGAAATTAGCAGACGAAGGTGAAGTAGATAACCGCTTAGTTAAAGATGCTATTTCATCATTTGAGTTAGATACGGATCGTCCTGTTGCATGGGCACCACAAGCGCATCCTGAAGTACAACCCGTTGCTGAGTATCGTGAAGATCAAGCAGGTGAGGAGAACTAAGCATGGAAATCAAAACACCTGATATTGGTGTCGATAAGGCAACTGTTGGCGAAATCCTTGTTCAAGTTGGCGATACCATTGCAGAAAATGACAGCATTATTGTTGTAGAGTCAGATAAAGCAACTGTTGAAGTACCAAGTACTTCAGCAGGTGTAGTGACCAAAATTCTTGTAAAAGAGGGTGATGAAATCGGAGAAGGTGTTCCACTTCTTGAAATCTCATCTTCAGAGCAACAATCTGCTGCACCAAGTGAACCAAAAAAAGAAGAGAAAGTAGAACCATCTGCAACGCAAGCTTCTAACCAAGAAAAAGTAGAAACAGCGCCTGTTCAGACATCGACTTCTTCACAAGTGGTTGATATTCAAGTACCTGATATTGGTGTTGAAAAAGCAACTGTTGGCGAAATTCTTGTCAAAGTTGGTGACACGATTGAAGAAAATGACAGTATTGTTGTTGTAGAGTCGGATAAAGCAACCGTTGAAGTACCGTGTACCTCTGCAGGCGTTGTTGAAAGCATTGAAATTAAAGAAGGTGATTTAATCCAAGAAGGTGTTGTTCTTATTAAATTAAAAACAACAACTACTTCAAAAGATGCTGCCCCTGTTACATCGGCACCTCAGCAAGTAGAAAAGTCTGCTGAGCCAACAGTGCAAGTACAAGAAGAACCATCTACTCAAGCATTAGGTGGTTCTGTTGAAATGACAGTACCAGACCTTGGTGTTGATCAAGCGGCTATTGCTGAAATATTAGTAAAAGTTGGTGACACGATCGAAAAAGATGACAGCATTATTGTTGTAGAGTCGGATAAAGCAACTGTTGAAGTACCAAGTACCGAGTCAGGTGTGGTTACTGCTTTACATGTTGAAGTTGGACAGACTGTTAAACAAGGTGTGAAACTTGCAACGATTGAGGTGAAGGGCAGTTCAAAAGCATCACAAGTGAATGCGCCTGTTGCACCGCAAGCGACTGCGCCTAAAGCTTCATCTGCACCACAACAAGTTGTAGAGAAAACTTCTTCTGTCGAAGCACACTCATCTACTGAAAAACTAACGAAGCAACAACAAGCAGACAATGCCAAAGTATATGCAGGCCCTGCTGTACGCAAACTTGCACGTGAGTTAGGTGTAGTACTTGCTGAAGTGAAAGCATCAGGTCCACATGCACGCTTAATGAAAGAAGATGTTTTTGCTTTTGTTAAACAGCGTTTAACAGAAAAACCTAAAACTGCTGAAGCAACGACCACAGCACCAGCTGCTGGATTACCAAAGTTACCTGATTTTACGGCATTTGGTGGTGTTGAAGAAAAGCCAATGACGCGCCTACAGCAAGTTTCTGTACCGCAATTGTCATTGAATAACTTTATTCCGCAAGTTACACAGTTTGATCATGCTGATATTACTGACTTAGAAGCATGGCGCGGTGAGCTTAAAGGTGGCTTTAAACAGCAAGGCATAAGCTTAACCATTCTTGCATTTATTGCAAAAGCTGTTGCACACCTTCTTAAAGAAGAGCCTTATTTTGCTGCACATTTAGCAGATGATCAGAAAAGTGTCTTACTTCGTAACGAAATTCATATGGGCATTGCAGTGGCAACACCAGATGGATTGACAGTACCAGTTATTCGTAATCCAGATCAAAAATCAATTAAAGATATTGCAATTGAATTGGGTGAACTGAGCAAAAAGGCACGTGAGAAGAAACTTTCTCCAAAAGATTTACAAGGTGCAAACTTTACAATTACGAGTTTAGGTAGCATTGGTGGAACAGCGTTTACACCACTTGTAAATTGGCCACAAGTTGCGATTTTGGGTATTTCACCTGCAACGATACAACCAGTTTGGAATGGTAAAGATTTTGATCCACGTTTAATGTTACCGTTGTCGCTGTCTTATGACCATCGTGTAATTAACGGTGCAGATGCAGCACGATTTACAAATAAGCTGACGAAATTATTAAATGATATTCGTTCACTTTTACTGTAAATAATACATATAAAAAGGCCTCGCTTTAGCGGGGCTTTTTTATATTTAAAAACGATAAATATAAATCAATAAGAATTTATAAAACAAATAATTAAGATTATTTTAAGGTTTGTTTCAAAATAAAATTAAACCAACTATTTTGGTAGGGATTGCAATATTAAAAAAAACTTATATAATTATCAGTAACTTCATTGGGGAGTAGCCGCTATTTACAGTTGTTGTAAATAGATGATGATCAACATACTTGTTCTATCGAACATGGTCATCATAGCAAAGAACCAAATTTTTCTTTTGTTGGCAAGACCTTTGATTTATCACTCTGCAACTTTTTGGCTGGCAGGAGAGATGAATCATTGGTAGCTATTGCCAGCCAAGGAAAACATATATGTATGCCTTCCTAATATCCGTTGCAGTTGTTGCTCTTGCAGAAATGGGCGACAAAACACAACTTCTTGCCTTATTACTTGCCGCACGTTTTAGAAAACCTGTTCCAATTTTAGCAGCAATTGTTATTTCAACGACAATTAATCATGGGGTGTCTGCTGTTTTGGGGCAATGGCTCACCACTGTTGTGAGTCCAACCACGATGGTGTGGGTTTTAGCACTTGGTTTTATTGGTATGGCAATTTGGATGCTTATTCCAGATAAATTAGATGACGGTCAAGAAAGTATTAATCAATGGCAACGCTTTGGTGTCTTTGGTGCCACCTTTATTTTATTTTTTCTTGCAGAAATTGGTGACAAAACACAAATTGCTACTGTCGCGCTTTCTGCACGTTTCGATAGTATTTGGACGGTATTGCTAGGAACTACGATTGGAATGATGATTGCAAATGCACCTGCTGTATTTATTGGAGATCGTTTGGCAGGAAAATTACCAATTGCGCTCATTCATAAAATTGGAGCAGTTATTTTCTTATTGGTGGGTATAAGTACGCTGATTCAACATTATTATTTTTAGTTCTTTAGAGAACCAAAATGCAGTATTTGTTAAAAATACTGCATTTTTCTTTTATTTTAAATCAGTTAAATATGATAAAAACAAGCATCACATCAAGTATTTAAAAGAAATTAAAAGAAACGATGCAATTTAAAATAAAATTTGTTTATAATAGCTCACGGAATTAACCAGTGAGATTGTTATGCTAACCATCATTCAAGAAGCGCTAACCTTCGATGATGTCCTTTTAGTGCCTGCCTATTCTACTGTCCTCCCAAAAGATGTTTCTCTAAAATCGCGTTTAACACGTGATATCCACCTGAATGTTCCTCTTGTTTCTGCTGCAATGGATACGGTAACTGAAGCTCGTATGGCAATTGCAATGGCTCAAAATGGTGGTATTGGTATTATTCATAAAAATATGGATATTGCTGCACAAGCGGCTGAAGTTCGTCGCGTTAAGAAATTCGAAGCGGGTATGGTCAAAGACCCTATTACTGTTACACCAGAAACCACAATACGTGAACTGATTGCAATTAAACAAGCAAATAACATTAGCGGTTTGCCTGTTGTTAAAGATGGTCGTGTTGTTGGGATTATTACTGGGCGTGACACACGTTTTGAAACTAATTTAGAACAGCCTGTTAGTAATTTAATGACGACACAAGAACGTTTGGTAACTGTGCGTGAAGGCGAATCTAAAGAAAATATTCAAGCATTATTACAAAAACATCGTATTGAAAAAGTGTTAGTGGTTGACGATAACCAAGCGCTTAAAGGTTTAATTACAGTCACTGACTTTCGTAAAGCAGAGTCTTACCCAAATAGCTCAAAAGATCATTTAGGTCGTTTACGTGTGGGTGCAGCAGTAGGTACTGGTGCAGAAACACCATCTCGTGTTGAAGCTTTAGTTGAAGCCGGCGTAGATGTGATTGTGGTAGATACTGCACATGGTCATTCAGCAGGTGTAATTGATCGTGTAAACTGGGTGAAGAAAAACTTCCCACAAGTGCAAGTGATTGGTGGAAATATCGCGACTGGCGATGCTGCGCTTGCTTTACTTGATGCTGGTGCCGATGCTGTAAAAGTTGGTATTGGACCGGGTTCTATTTGTACAACACGCATTGTTGCAGGTATTGGTGTACCACAAATTTCTGCAATTGATAGTGTTGCAAATGCGCTTAAAGATCAAATTCCGCTTATTGCAGATGGTGGTATCCGTTTCTCTGGCGATATGTCTAAAGCCATTGGTGCTGGTGCAAGTACGATTATGGTAGGTTCTTTACTTGCAGGTACTGAAGAAGCACCAGGTGAGGTAGAATTTTTCCAAGGTCGCTATTATAAAGCTTACCGTGGTATGGGCTCTTTAGGTGCAATGGCAGGTTCTTCAGGTTCAGCTGACCGCTATTTCCAAGATGCAAAAGCAGGTGCAGAAAAGCTTGTTCCAGAAGGTATTGAAGGTCGTGTGCCGTATAAAGGTACTATGGGTGCAATCCTACATCAAATGATGGGTGGCCTACGCTCATCTATGGGTTATACAGGTTCTGCAACAATTGATGACCTTCGTCAAAATGCAAAATTTGTGAAAATTACTTCTGCAGGCATGAAAGAGTCTCATGTGCATGATGTGACTATTACGAAAGAAGCACCAAACTATCAGCTAGGTTAATTTATACTTTAAGTAAATTAACTGTAGGAAAACCGTCATTGTGATGACGGTTTTTTTATTTTTGGTGTAAAGTATTTCAAATTGTGAATATGAATTGGGTATAAATCTATAGATTGCCCACAGTAAAAGTTTTGACTGTATGAGAGACGCATGAGTTATTTTGGCACAGATGGTATACGTGGAAAATTTGGACAGCTTCCAATTACACCAGAGTTTGCATTAAAACTAGGATTTGCTGCTGGTAAAGTATTAAAGCAACATAGTTTTAATCATAAACCTGTGGTGGTGCTTGGCAAAGATACACGTCTTTCGGGATATATTTTAGAGTCAGCATTACAGTCAGGTTTAAATGCTGCAGGTGTTTATGTACATTTGCTTGGTCCATTGCCAACACCTGCAATTGCACACTTAACACGTGCATTACATGCCGATGCGGGTATCGTGATTTCTGCATCGCATAACCCGTATTTTGATAATGGAATTAAGTTCTTTTCATCTGAAGGAAAGAAACTTCCAGATACAATTCAGGATGAAATTAATAGCGAGCTTGAAAAAGAAATTGTCATTGAAAACACAGCAGATCTTGGAAAAAGCGTCCGAGTAAAAGATGCGAATGGTCGTTATATTGAGTTTTGTAAATCGACATTTCCTTACCATTATGATTTAAGAAATCTAAAAATTGTAGTCGATTGTGCCAATGGTGCAGCTTACAACGTTGGCCCAGCAGTATTTAGAGAACTTGGGGCAAAAGTTGTTACGATTTATAATGAGCCGAATGGTTTAAACATTAATGAAGATTGTGGTTCAACACACCCACAGGCTTTACAAAAAGCAGTCCTTGAGCATCAGGCCGATTTAGGGGTTGCTTTTGATGGTGATGCAGATCGTGTTGTATTGGTAGATCATCGGGGAAATTTAGTAGATGGCGATCATATTCTTTATATTTTAGCGACAAAAGCAAAAAAGAAACCTGTAGGTATTGTGGGCACTGTCATGAGTAATATGGCATTTGAGCTTGCGCTTCGAGAAGCAGATGTTCCATTTGTACGTGCAAATGTTGGTGATCGATATGTATTGCAAGCACTTGCAGAAAAACAATGGAGTATTGGCGGAGAGCCATCAGGTCATATTCTCACGCTAGATAAAAGTACGACAGGCGATGCGATTATCGCAACATTACAAGTATTGACTGTTATGGTTTATCAGAAAAAATCATTGCATGAATTGACGGCAGAATTAAAATTATTCCCTCAGGTTTTGGTAAATGTACGGTTAGATAAAATGATTGACCCGTTTGCTGTACCTCATTTGAATCAAGCATTCAAAGACGCTGAAAAACAGCTCGAAGGTCGTGGTCGCCTACTTATTCGTAAATCTGGTACAGAACCGATGATTCGCGTCATGGTTGAAGGTGAACATGCAACTGAAGTCACTGCTTTAGCCAATGATTTGGCTGATTTAATTCGTAAATATGCTGAGGAAAATGTTTGATGACTGATACGATTAAAGATTTAAGTGAGCTACGCTTAAGCTATGAGCAAGGTGAACTAACAGAAAATCAGGTTTCTCAAGATCCACATCAGCAATTCTTAAATTGGTTTAATTTTGCATTGGAAGCTCAACTTCACGAACCTTATGCAATGTCTCTTGCAACCGCAGATCGAGAAGGGCATCCACATGTAAGAACTGTACTATTACGTGGTGCAACAGAGCGTGGATATGACTTCTATACAAACTATGATAGTCAAAAAGGATTAGATCTTGCAGAAAATGCATTTGCAGAAATTCTATTTTATTGGCCAAGTCTAGAGCGTCAAGTCCGTATTCATGGTCAAGTAATTAAAATTTCTGAGCAAGAGTCTGTAGATTATTACCATAAAAGACCAAGAGATAGTCAAATTGCTGCACATGTGAGTACACCTCAAAGTGGTACAATTGAAAGCAGGGAAAAACTTCAGCAAAAATTTGAACATTTGTCAGAAGCGCTTCAACAGCAACAGACCTTAGACAAACCAAATTTTTGGGGAGGTTATCGCCTTCAAGCGACTTCTTATGAGTTTTGGCAAGGCCGTCCTAATCGCTTGCATGACCGTCTTCAATATATTAAACAAGATACGACTTGGGTTCTCCAACGTTTAATGCCATAAATTTATGCTCCATATTCGTCAAAGGCCACTTAAAACAAGCCCCGAAAAGTTTCTAGGGCTTTCGCCATTTATAGCTAACCTTTTAGCACGTCGTTCTATTCATTCAGTTTCAGAATTGGAACTTAAGTTACCTAAACTTCTTCCTCCCACTTTAAAAGACTTGGATAAAGCGGTAGGACTGCTAAATGATGCGATAGATTTACAAGAGAAAATTGTCATCGTAGGTGACTATGATGCAGATGGTGCGACCAGTACAGCAATTATGGTGTTGATTTTGCGTGCTGTAGGCGCACATGTTGAATATGTTGTTCCTGATCGTTTTAAATACGGTTATGGGCTGACTGCTAAAATTGCAGATTTGGTACAAGAGATGTACCAGCCAAATTTATTGGTTACGGTTGATAATGGAATTTCAAGTCATGAGGGTGTGCAAAAGGCACAGACCTATGGCATGAAGGTGATTATTACAGATCATCATTTAACTACGAAACAGCCACCAAATGCAGAGGCTGTCGTTAATCCAAATCAATTAGACTGTAATTTTCCGAGTAAATCTCTGGCAGGTGTGGGCGTTGCCTTTTATGTCTTGGCTAGCCTAATGAGACTACGTAAACAGCAAGGTAAATCAATTACATCGGTGACGCAGTATCTAGATTTAGTTGCGTTAGGTACGTATGCAGACGTCGCTACACTAGATTATAACAATCGTATTTTAATCCAAACAGGTTTAAAACAAATTCAAGCAGGGCATTGTCGTGCGGGTATTTTAGCACTACTCGATGTTGCAGGACGTGACTTTTCAGCGCTAACAGCACAAGACCTAGGTTTTGTTTTAGGGCCAAGACTAAATGCGGCAGGACGTATGGATAGCATGCGTATAGGTATTGACTGCTTGTTGTCAGAGGACTTTTCTCAAGCTTATACATTGGCAAGGCAGTTACAACAACTAAATTTAGACAGGCGACAAGTTGAAACTGAAATGAAAGAGGAAGCCCTAACAGCTTTAGCTCAAATTCAGTTAGATGCTACACAGCTTCCAAGTGCTTTGGTCTTATTTGAACCACATTGGCATCAAGGCGTTATAGGAATTGTTGCTGGTCGATTAAAAGAGCAGTTCCATCGTCCAAGTATTGTGTTTGCACCAGATGAAGATGGTATTCATATTAAAGGGTCTGCACGTTCTGTCGAAGGTATTCATATTCGAGATATGATTGAGCAGGTGGCAGAAACACATCCTCATCTTGTTCGTTACTTTGGTGGTCATGCAGCAGCAGCAGGATTAACCATAGAAAAGAAATATTTTAATGAGTTTAAATTTTGTTTCGAACAATTGATAGCTCAGGTCGATCAACAGCTTTTAGAGGCAACGATTTGGACGGATGGACAGCTTGAAGATAAATACTTTAACTTGCACACCATTGAGGATATTGAAAAATTAGGACCATGGGGACAAAATTTTCCATCGCCAGTATTTGAAGGTACTTTTAAACTGATCAATTATCGATGGTTAAAAGATAAACATCTTAAGCTGACATTACAGCTTGTATCTGGACAAGAACTTGATGCGATTGTATTTAATGCAAAAGATAGATTTGAATTTAATGAGCAAAGTGATCAGGTTTATTTGGTATATACCTTGGATAAGAATGAATATAATGGCAGAGTAAGTGTGCAGTTGAAAGTTACGTATTTATCTTCTGTATCATAGATGTTGTATAAAAAAAGCCATGCGGTTGCATGGCTTTTTGAGTAAATATAGCTTAGAAGCGGTAAGACGCGCCTACAGTATAAGTATTGTAGTTGTCATCGCCGAATCCAAGACGGCCATCTACACTTAGATTTTGGTTGAAGAATTTCTTAGCAGTAATTCCCCATTGATCTTGGTCAACTGATTTATCTTTTGTATAGTCAGCACCAACACTGAGTGTTTTATCGATGTAGTAGTCGCCACCAACATAGTATTGTTTGTTGTTGCCGTCACCGAATACACCGCGTGCTTCTACATTGATGTCATGCTGACCTAACTGTGTTACGTATTTTGCACGTAATGTTGGATCTGCGCCGTCATCACCATCTTTCACGTCATAGCCTTGTACACCTACCGCAACCAATAGACCTGGTGCAGGAAGGTAACCGACTTCAGCGTTATAACGTGTAGTTTTGCTATCCCAGCCATAACGTTTTACTTTGTACTCATCACGTGCTACACCGCCACCTAAGTAAAAGTCCGAGTTTGGAACGTAATATTCCGCACCGATACCGTAGCTAGAGTTTTTTGTTCCGTCATTGTCACCGTATTTTACGGCAGCATTTACGTTACTTGCACGGTCTAAGAACGCAGCTTCTGCAAGTGGCGAGTTCTTTACTTGTACTGGGTTAAAGTAGTAAGTACCATTTACCCCAAACTGACTCACACCACTGCCATGATCAGGATCTAAGTAGCTATAAGTGCCTCCCACTTCGCTTTGGTAGGCATTTGCTGTTCCCGTAAATGCAAGGCCTGCAAGGATTGCAGCTGCAATAAATGTCTTTTTCATGATGATACTCCTGTGAAACTTCACATTCATCTTTTGTTACAACTTTCAGTCTATGCGAAAAAAATATACGGTCAACTAGATACACGTAATTGAAATGTACGAACGTAAGGTTTTGTAATAATATTTTTCTAATATTTTGAAATATATAAATAATTTATATTGTTATCTTTTATTAAAAACGTTGTAAATATGTGATGTTAGCATATTTAATTTATTTTTGTATGAAAAATACACTGAATTTTCCAGTTTCGTATTTTTTGTTTGGGTGTTTATTTGATGTATCGCAAGAGCAATATGATAAAATAAGACAAATATTGAAAGTTTGTAGAGAGAAATTTACGTGGAAATTAATCCTTATCTAAACCAATTAAAAGACTTATCTGATCGTAGTGAAACATTACGGGGGTATCTTTGACTACGATCTTAAGAAAGAACGTTTAGAAGAAGTTTTACGTGAATTAGAAGATCCTTCGATTTGGAATGACCAAAGTCGTGCACAAGCAATGGCACGAGAAAAAGGTGAGTTGGAAAACGTTTTAAATGTATTAGATCAACTTGCTAAACAACTTGAAGATGCCAAAGCAATGCTAGATCTTGCAGTTGAGGCAGAAGATGAAAGCTTGCTTGAAGATGTTGAATCAGAGCTAAATACAGCGGAAGAAGCTTTGGCGAAACTAGAATTCCGTCGAATGTTCAGTAATCCGATGGATCCAAATCCATGTTTCTTGGATATTCAAGCAGGTTCTGGTGGTACTGAAGCACAAGATTGGGCATCAATGTTATTGCGTATGTATATGCGTTGGATTGAACGCCATGGTTTTAAAGCTGAATTGATGGAAGTTTCAGATGGTGATGTAGCAGGTATTAAATCTGCGACAATTCGTGTTGAAGGTGAATTTGCATTTGGCTGGTTAAGAACAGAGACAGGTGTACACCGTCTTGTCCGCAAATCACCATTTGATAGTGGCAATCGTCGTCATACCTCGTTTAGTGCAGTGTTTGTATCTCCTGAGGTTGATGACAATATTGAAATTGACATTAATCCAGCAGATGTACGTACAGATACATATCGTGCATCGGGTGCAGGTGGTCAGCATATTAACAAAACTGACTCGGCTGTTCGTTTAACCCACACGCCAACAGGAACAGTGGTTGCATGTCAAAATGAGCGTTCACAGCATGCGAACCGTGATCGTGCTTGGAAATTACTTCGTGCAAAATTGTACGAATTAGAAATGCAAAAACGCAACGAAGCCGCGCAAGCACTTGAAGATTCTAAATCAGACATTGGATGGGGAAGTCAGATCCGTTCGTATGTACTTGACGACTCACGTATTAAAGACTTGCGTACAGGTGTGGAAAATACAAATACCACAGCAGTACTCGATGGTGATCTAGACCGATTTATTGAAGCAAGTTTGAAAAAAGGACTTTAAAGGTTACGACAATTACAAAAAGAAACGGCATTGCGTATAAATCGAAATAATTAGATATATAAATCTATTTATTTCGATATACATATCGTGTATATTCGATATTAGTGATTGTGAAGCAATGCTAACTTCTAGTAATGTCTTTAGATGGTTTGATTATGGATATTGATTTAATTAGTAAGGCACTCGCAAACCCTTTAAGACGTCAAATTTTACTTTGGCTTAAAAATCCTCATGAACACTTTTTAGCAGGTGGTTATGCAGGTGATTTACAACAGGGTGTTTGTGCAGGACAAATTGAACAACTTGGAAAAGTTGCGCAATCGACCATGTCTAATCATTTATCTGTCTTACAGAAATCAGGTTTGGTAGATGTAAAAAAACATGGTCAGTGGTCTTATTTTTCTAGAAACGAAGCATTGATTCAGCAATATATTGAACATTTACAACAAGTACTCTAATGATCTAATCATGTGTATCGCGAAGTGAGAAATATTATGGCAGATCTAAATTCGTCACTAAAAATGGGTGACCTTACTCTAAAAAACCGTTTAGTCCTTGCACCATTAACCCGCGCACGAAGTGATGAAACACGTGTACCGACAGCTTTAATGGTTGAATATTATAAACAGCGTGCGAATGCTGGCTTAATTTTAACCGAGGCAACCGTCATTGGTGCAGATGCTGTGGGCTATGCAAATACACCAGGATTGTGGAATAAAGAACAGGCAGAAGCATGGAGTCAAATTATAGACGTTGTACATGCACAAAATTCTAAAATAGTCGCACAACTTTGGCATGTTGGTCGTATTTCAGATCCGACGTTTCTTAATGGTGAAACCCCTGTTGCACCTAGTGCAATTCAACCTGAAGGGCATGTAAGTTTAGTTCGACCAATGCGTCCATATGTAACACCTAAAGCCTTAAGTGTTGCCGAAATTAAAGATATCGTAAGTGCTTATAAACGCAGCGCTGAACTTGCAAAAGAGTCTGGCTTTGACGGTGTGGAATTGCATGCGGCAAATGGTTATTTGGTTGATCAGTTCTTACAAAGTGGTACAAATACCCGTGAAGATGAATACGGTGGTAGCTTAGAAAATCGTGCAAGATTACTTCTTGAAGTGGTCGATGAGTTGGTTAAGATCTGGGGTGCTGGACGAGTTGGTGTACATATTGCGCCGCGTGGTGACTCACACGACATGCATGATGATCATCCTTTAGAAACATTTAGTTATGTTGTTAAAGAATTAAGTAAGCGCAATATTGCTTTTATTTTCTCTCGTGAGTATGAAGCTGAAGATAGTATTGGCCCTAAATTACGTGAGCAGTTTACAGGTGCTTGGATTGCAAATGAAGGTTTAACAGCAACATCTGCTAAACGGATACTTTCAGAAAATCAAGCAGATGCAGTTGCTTTTGGTAAGCTATATATTGCCAATCCAGATCTGCTTACACGTTTAACAGATAATTTACCTTTAAATGATTTAGATACTTCAACAATGTATCCAAACCCTGAAAAATCATTAGAAGCAGGTTATACAGACTATCCTGTTTTAGACCAAAACTAGATGAAGAGGTATGGTAAGGAAAAATGCATTTGCCATATAAATTTATCTAAACTTCATTATAAGTTATTGTCTGAATAACTTCTTCTAAACAGGCCTTAAATATTTGATGTGATTTAAGGCCTTTAGATGAATAATGTTCGATTAAAACAATTTCTCGTCTAAAATTATCCATTTCTAGTTTTATATGTTTTATACCATTTGGTAATGAATTAACGAGTAGCCCTGCCCAAGGAATTATTGAAACACCTATACCTAACTTGACCATTTGAACAATGGCATCAATTTCATCTAACTCATAAATAACTTGGTGGTCTAATTGATTTCTAAGTAAAAACTGAGATACTTGTTTACCATCTATAGAATCTTTATCATATTGAATAAATGGATTATTTTTTATAATTTCACTGTAGTTTGTTATTTTAGTTTCGTCAGTGTAAATTAACATAAAAGGCTCATAAAAAAGCGTTTCAACACTAATATCTTTAGGTAGTAAATAGTTTGGTTTAACTGTAATTGCTAAATCAATCTCTTTTGCTATCAGTGCAGAAATGAGTTGCTTGGAGATTCCTGGAATAATTTTCATATCAACAAATTTTATATTTTGTTGAAATAATTTCAAGCTCATTGGTAGTATGCCAGTTTGTATTGTATTAATAGCACCTAACTTTATTTTTCCTAAATAAATTTCAGCATCAGATGCATATCTTAATTCATCGTAGACCTGTATTAAATTTTTTGCATGATCAATGATTTGTTTTCCTGCATCTGTGAGTGCAATTGAGTGAGCTGACCGAGTAAATAACTGTATTCCTAAATGATTCTCTAAGTTTTTAATTTGAGTACTTATTGCGGAAGGTGTAATACCTAAATGAATTGCTGTTTTCGAAAAAGAGCCATATCTGGTAACAAGTAAAAAAGTATTTATTTCTTTAATCATGATAGATAGGCTAAAAAATAATTATGCTCAGACTATAAAAGAATGATCAAGTAAATAAAAGAAATACCTTAATATTCAATTTGTTCAATCGATCTAATTGAAAAAGCAAATAGCTTTAAGGTGAAATATGATACTTTTAAAATATATAGTCATTTGCTTCATTCTGGTTGTTTCTCCAGGGCCAAACACTTTCTTGATTTTTAGTACAGCATCATACCTTGGTAAAAGAGAGTCTTTATTAAAAATACTTGGTCTTGTCGTTGCAACATATATTCATGGTTTATTATCTCTATTTGGGATTTCTTTAATTCTTTTGAAATCTTATAACTTATTTATGATGATAAAAGTATTTGGTGCACTATACTTGTTTTACTTAGGTATAAAATTTATTGTACAAGGTATAAAAATTAAGAATAAACAAGTTTTGCAACTAAGCAATGTTAAAAAAACAAATAACTTACATAGCTTTAAAGAGGGATTCTTAACACAAATTCTTAATCCTAAAGTATCCATGTTTTATATTGCGGCTTTTCCACAGTTTATCCATTTTTCTCAAGGTCAGTATCATCTACAAGGTATAGTTTTAATAACTATACATGCTTTAATGATTACATCTTGGTTTATATTAATGACTATTTTTATCAAAAAATTCACAATAATTCTTAATAATCAAAAATATAGTAAAATTTTGATGTATGTTTCAGGATCATGCCTTATCTATTTTTCAATTTTACTTTATCTACAACCGATTCCAGAATTTAGTCACTTCTAGATACTTAAAGTATAGTAGTTTTAGACTGTTTGCTTTATTCATAATTAGTATGTCTATTTTAAAATCCTTTGATATAATTTCAAAAGATTTGATGGCGAGTAACTACCATTTTTTTGTAGTTACTTTGCTTTAAGTAGATAAGGATTTTTTCATTGCAACCTCCGTTTTGGTATCAGCTTTTACTTCATTGTATACAACCGCTTTATCGTTGGCGAGTTAAAAAGAGATCAAATAATTCATCGTTGTTAGCAGATGAGTTAACACAACGATTCGGAAGTTTAGCTCCTCCTTTAAATACAAATGTCATTTGGTTCCATGCAGTATCTGTCGGAGAAACCAATGCAGCTCAACCACTGATTGAGCATTACTTAAAGCAAGGTAAAAATGTACTTGTAACCAATACAACAAAAACAGGTCAGGCAAGAGTAAAATCATTATTCGTCGAAAAATACCCATCTTCATTTCAAGCTGTTTTTTTACCTATTGATACGCAATCTCAAATTGAGAAATTCTTAAGCCAGTATCAACCTAAAATTTTACTTCTAATGGAAACTGAGCTATGGCCTAATTTACTTGCCATGACAGCTAACAAAGGTATTCCTCAACTCTTATTAAATGCAAGGCTCTCGGAAAAATCTGCCCGTGGCTACGCTAAATTTAAGCGTTTAACTCAACCGATGCTTGAACAGCTAAGTTGGATTGCAACGCAAGATGAAGCAACTTATAAGCGATTTGTATCTTTGGGAAAAAAGACGGATGCAATGAGCATTGTAGGTAATATTAAATTCGATATTCAACCTCCCGAGCAAGCATTGAAGCAGGCAGAAGCGTTATATCAGGACTGGCAATTGCATCATCGAAAAATTATAGTTTTGGCCAGTACGCATGCAGATGAAGAAAAAAATATTTTAAATGCATTCATACCTTACTTTAAACAAGATCCTCAATTACTTTGTGTTGTTGTACCACGCCATCCTGAGCGGTTTGATGAGGTATATCAGGTGATTAAAGATTTAGGTTTAAATGTTCAACGCCGTAGCTCACAACAACCTATAGAGAAAAATACGCAAGTTTATTTAGCAGACAGTATGGGAGAGTTATGGCTTTGGTATGCACTTAGTCAAGTGACTTATGTGGGTGGATCATTAAATGAGCCTGGGGGTGGACATAATATTCTTGAACCTATTGCAGTAAATGTAGCTACAATATTAGGTAAAAATTATTTTAATTTTCAAACGTTGGTGGATGAGTTTGTTTCACATCATGCTATACAAGTCGTTAACTCTCCAGAAGAAGCGGCAGATGTACTCTATCGGCTTCTAGATAATACCCAACAGCGTCAGGAGATGGTTAAGCAAGCCAATAAAATATTAAAAAAGAATCAAGGCTCCGTCCTCCGTCATATTCAATTAATTGATCAATTTCTATGAATATTGTTTTATTAGAAGAATCTGAAAAAAATAAAACATGTTGGATGATCCGAGATCAAAGACAGTTGGCACATATTTGTACCCATTTGAAGGCGAAGGTTGGCGATACATTAAAAATTGGTATAAAAAATGGTCCTCGATACGTTGCTGAGGTCGTGACCATAGCACCGAAAGAAATACAAATAAAAGCTTTAAAAAATGTATCTGTTCCTGAAAAACATCCAATTACACTAATTGTTGCTTTACCTCGACCGAAAGTCTTGCGTCGTTTAATTATGGATAGCGTAACACTTGGTGTGGAGAAAATTATTTTATTACATAGCTTTCGAGTAGATAAAAGTTATTGGCAGAGCCCATTTTTAAAGCAAATAAATGATTATGTTACGCTAGGGCTCGAACAGGCGGGGGATACCTACGTACCTCAGATTGAGTGTTATCAAAGGTTCAAACCATTTGTAGAGGATATACTTCCTCAGCTTATTCAGCAAAAAGATTGGGCCTATGTGGCACATCCTTATGTGGAAAATACTTTGCCCAAAGAGATTGTCTCTAAGAACGGTATAATTATAATTGGGCCTGAAGGTGGATTTATCCCTTATGAGGTTGATTTACTTATAAAAAATGGTTGCCAAGCGATTCAATTTGGCAACCGTATACTTAGAACAGAAACAGCAGTTTCTTATTTACTTGGACGCTTGTCTGTTTAAGATTGACCTTCTATGGCTTTAACAGGCGCTTGAGTAATTTGTTCTTGAATTGGATATGGAATGCTAATATTGTTTTTCGCAAACGCAGCAACTACCAACTCCTGAATTTCACTAATTGAATTATTAATCGCAACTTTATTGGTATCGATCCACCAACGAATATTGATATTAATTGCAAAGTCACCTAATGCAGTCACGTTAACGATACTCGCAGGTTGATTAAGTACCCCTTTGTTTTCTTCTAAAATTTTAAGAATAACGTCTTTTGCTTTTTGAATATCATCTGTATAACCGATACCAACATTAAATTCACAACGGCGTTGTGTATACGCAGTGACGACGGTAATTGAGCTGGTATAAACAGTTGCATTTGGAATAACAAGACGGCGACCATCATATGAACGTAACGTTGTTGCACGAATTTGAATATCTTCAACAGTCCCTTCTAAACCATTACATACAATCGCATCGCCAATACGGAAAGGTTCACTCAGTAAAATAAGAATTCCTGAGAGTAGGTTTTGAAAGATATCTTTAAATGCAAAACCGATAGCGACCGAACCAATCCCTAAAGCGCTCATAAGTTGGCCAGGAGTAAAGCCAGGAATAGCAATAACGAGGGCGATGAGGAAGCCAAAGAAAATAATAAATGTGCTACCAACACGGTTAAGTACCAGTACTAAATTTTGTTTTGCATAAGGACGATTTGAGAGTGCCTTTGCCACAAAAATCTTAAATACTTTAGAAAGTAACCAAAATATAATAAAGACAATTATAGCGATACAAAGGTAGGGAACACGCTCCCAAAAGCTATTAACGATACGGTCGATGGTCAGATACGCATCATGATATTGACCACTTTGACTGAACATATTTGCAGCTTTATTGCCTGCATTTGTTATGACGTTTTGTTCTGCCACAATTTTTCTCAAAAATGATAAAGTTAAATATATTGTGCCTTAATCCATAAATAAATTTAACTCTTTAATTACATAAACCATATGAAAATGAGTAAAGATCTTTAATTTGAATAAAAAGTGTATTTTGGTTTACTTATTAGACAATAAGTCCTAGATTTTACTACTATATAGTTCACGTAGTAATTGAATAATCGCTCGCTTTATATAATAAACTATATAAAAAACATAATCTTGCGTAAATACTTGAGAATTTAAAGAAAAACTATGATAAAAAATAAGGGTTTTTTATGATGAAACTAGATACAAACCGTAAAAAATCTGTAATATTAACAGGGCTACTTTTATAGTAATGCTCACGTTTTTGCACACATTCAACAGACATGGCCAAACGTATTATGAATATACTAATCGTTGATGACCACCCCTTATTTCGCCATGCTTTAATTCAAGCTGTGCGTCATGGTCTACCACAAGCTCAGATTCAAGAAAAAGCAACTGTTAAAGAATTCTACGAATATCTTGAAAGTGGCGCAGAACCAGATTTAGTTTTACTAGATTTAAACTTACCAGGTGCTTCTGGGTTTTCAGCACTGGTGCATGTACGTGCACAATTTCCTGCTATTCCAATAGTTGTTGTTTCTGCACATGAAGAAACTTCAATTATTCGTCGTGCTATTGCGCATGGTGCAATGGGTTATATTCCAAAGTCTGCAAATCCAAGTCATATTAGTGAAGCAATTGTTGAAGTCCTTGAAGGTGAGATATGGCTACCTGCCAACTTACCAACCCAAGATATGAATGATGCTTGTAGTAACGACGAGGCCATACTTGCTGAACGTATTCAATCTCTCACACCACAACAATTTCGCGTATTAATGATGGTGGCAGAAGGTCTATTAAATAAACAAATTGCTTATGAGCTAGATGTTTCTGAAGCAACCATTAAAGCCCATGTAACTGCTATTTTTAGAAAATTGAACGTACAAAATCGAACACAAGCAGTACTTGCGATCGGTGCATTAAAAATTACAGAAAAGACCATATAACAAGAAAAAAGCGAGGTGAGTCCTCGCTTTTCTTATTCAATTTTTAATCTAGAAATCCATGCACGCATTGATGCAGGTTTAAGTGGTTTCTTTAATAGAGTAATGTCTAAGGTCTTTAGGCGCTGTGGTAACTCTGGATCAGAGTCAGCTGTAATCAGAGCAACTGGGACATTATATTTTTTCCTATTTTTTTCAATAAAATCTAGGCCTCTTTTATGGTTATTTAAATGTTGGTCGACCAACCAAATTTGAATATTTTCTTTTTCAATAATTGCTTCTGCTTCTTCTGGCTCTCTGGCTTTAAATACCTGATACCCCCATTTCGTTAATAGTGTAACCATTCCTTCTAAGATGGCTTCGTCATTATCTAAACATAAAATAGTATAATGATGATGATTGGTCGTTACAGTTGGAACACTCGCCGATGCTTGTTTTGGTGCAGATGTGATCGGCACTTCAATCATAAAGCATGAGCCTTGATTAAGTTCACTATATACATATACTGGGTAATCAAGCATATGTGTCATACGTTGAACGATGGCCAAGCCAAGTCCAAGTCCTTGTTCGCCCCATGGTGATGTATGTCCACAGCGTTCGAACTCTTGAAAAAGCTTTTGTCTTTGCACTTCGGAAATACCAGGTCCTGTATCCCAAACACCAATACGAATATGTTTAGGTTGAGAAGCACTTCTTAGTACGCCTACGACAATTTTGCCTTTTGCAGTATAGCGTAATGCATTACTGACAAAATTTTGAATAATGCGACGGATCCATTGTTGGTCGGTATCAATCCAGAATTTGGCATCGTGAACATGAAACGTAATTCCACGCTGTGCAGCAATAGATTGGAATTGCATTTTTAAATCGCTGAGTAGGTCGTGCAGAGGGTAGGCTTGACGTTTCGGTTGAATGGTTCCACCTTCTAATCTCGCAATATCGAGTAGGGCAGAAAGCATACTTTCAGCACCGTAGAGAGCACGGTCGAGTTGCTGCAGTGTTTTGCGATCTTCTTCTTGATGAATGCTTTGCTCGAGCGCCGTACTGAATAAACGTGCTGCATGCATAGGTTGGAGAAGATCATGGCTAGCAGCAGCGATAAATCGGCTTTTCGACATGTTCGCCGTATCTGCCTGTTTACGTGCTAGTTGTTGCTCAGTAAGTGCATTTTTTAATTGTTGTGTTCGTTCATTCACACGTGCTTCTAATATCGCTTCTGCTTCTTTAAATGGCGTGATATCTGCAAATGTAGTCACAAATCCTCCGCCAGTAATTGGATTACCTCTAATCTGAATCACTTTGCCATCTTTACGCACTCTTTCATATTCATGTGGACTACCCACCTGCATCCAATGAATACGTTTACGTACGTGTTCTTCGACAGGTCCAGGGCCACATTCACCACGCTCTGCGTTATAACGGATGAGATCTGCTACAGGACATCCCACATAAACCAGTTCTTGGGGATAGCCAAATAAAGTTAAGTATTGTGTATTCCATGCAACAAGGCACATATTCGCATCCACAACACTGACGCCTTGTGCCATGTGGTCAATCATGGTCATGAGTAAGTTTTGGCTAAAACGTTGCCATTGTGAAGCTTGATCCAGAATATTGGCGACCTGAGCAACGCCTAACCCATTATTAACCAATGCTGTCTTGAGTAATGTCCGTGCAGATGCAGCGCCAATGGTACTTGCGAGGTACTGTTCTGTAAAACGCCACCAAATACCATTAGCAATATGGTTTAAATTGAGAACCAAATGATAACGTTTGGCAAATTTTTCGAAAGCTTGTTTGGCTTGTTTTTCACCTGTGACACGACCTGCCAATGCCAATAAGTCTGCAACCTTTAAACGATGGCTGTCTGTATTGAAATAGTTTGCATCTTCTGATTGTTGCTTAGATGGTAAAACTTTTGATTCGTAATAAAAAAAACTTTCTGCTTGAATTTGTTCAGCTAAACTTGGACGGTATATACGAGAAATCCAGACATAGAATAGAACATTGAGTCCTAAAGACCACAAAACGCCATGTGTAAGTGGTGCAAGTGAAGAAAAACCGAATAAGGCCTCTGGGCGAAGGATATAAAGACCAAATAGCCCATCTGTTAAAATACGATGATCTAATGAAAATTGTGCAGGTGAAACATGCTTTAAAATTGTTGGTAGTAAGAGTGTATACCCCCACATTATAAAGCCAACAATTAGCCCGACATAGACGCCTTGTTTACTGCCTCCTCTCCAATATAATCCTCCAATGAGAGCAGGTGCAAATTGTGCAACCGCTGTAAAAGCAAGAAGGCCTAATATAGACAATTGATCGACACTATCAAATACGTGATAGAACAGAAAACCTAAAACCATTACAAAGACAATAGAGATACGTCTTGCAAATTTAAGGACTTTTGGCAGTCTCTCATCATGTCTAGATATAATCCCTAAACGCCACATCGCAGGCATAATCAGATCGTTGGTCAGCATGGTTGAAATAGCCACAGAGGAAACAAGAAGCATGCCTGTAGATGCTGAAAACCCACCTAAGAAAGCAAGAAGTGCCAGCCATTCATGTTGATAATTGAGAGGCAGTGTGAGAACAGCAATATCTGGAATACCAAATAAACTAATGTCAGAATGTAGTGCCCAACTCGCAATTGGAAAAATCGCAATCGCAGTTAAAATAAGGTAAAGAGAAAACCATTTTCTAGCACCTTTAATATGTTGTTCATCTCTAAGTTCGACAACAGCCACATGAAACTGACGTGGTAAGCAAATCATGGCTAATGCCGCTAAAATGGTCTGTGTCCAAAAAGTTTCAGGCACTCCTGAAACTTGCATATTGTTATATTGTTGTTTTAAATCATGTGCGATCAGATGGAGGCTGTTTGGGTGTGCAAAAATAAAAAATAAGGCGACACAAAGTAAGGCGAATATTTTTACAAATGATTCAATTGCAACAGCTAGCATTAAGCCCGCATGTTGTTCTGTATTTGAAACTTGCCGTGTACTAAAAATCATGGAAAGCATGACCATGATTGTTGTTAAAAAAAGAACGATATTGGTAGTTAAATGCACAAAGCCAGTTTCTGGTAAAATTGCAACTGTACTTAAGGAAATTGCCCGAAGTTGTAAAGCTAGATAGGGCACTGTACCGACAACAGATAAAATAGTGACCATTGCAGCCAATGCACCACTTTTACCATAGCGTGCAGAAATAAAATCAGAAATAGAGGCAATAGAATGGTGTTGCCTTATTCTACCGATACGTCGCCAGACGTAATAACCAAAACTAATAAAAAATAGTGGTCCCAAGTAAATCGGGAGATAGTTTAGACCATGGCGAACAGCTTCTCCTACACCTCCATAGAATGTCCAAGAGGAGCAATAGACACCAAGCGTTAAGCTAAATAGTAGCATTCTACGCTTTGCACTCAAATGCATGGCATACTTTTCACCAAAGATTGCACAGATAAAAAGAATGGAGATATAGAGAATGAGTGTGCCAATAATCAGTAAACTATTCATGGTAACCTAAAGGATCCAGATATACTTGCATCATAAATGCTGAATATAAATAAGAGTGGATTTAGAAAATAATTAATTTTTTAATACCAGTACAGTATAGCAACTGGTATTTTTATTGGCTTGCAATATTTATACATGCTTAATTTTGTGGACTAAGCCGATGCCAATGATGCTATAAATTAACATTACAATACACACTGAAACTTCGATATTAAATGGAATAAAAGACAATAATACCCCAGAAATTAAACCGAATAAAAATTGCAAAGAGCCAAGTAAAGCACTTGCTTGACCCGCCTGATGGCCTTGCTCTGCCAATGCGAGAACAGTAGCGTTGGGGCCTACAAAACCAACAGCAGCAACGATCGGAAATAAACCTAACATAATTGTTACAGTTGAAAGTGCATGAGAAAAAATAACAGCTGTAAGTATGAGTGCGCCTAATAGTTGCAAAGAAGATCCAAGTTTAAGGAGTTGCAATGGGCGATACCGTTTAAGTAGGACTCGGTTTAGATTTGATGCAAAAATAATACCGCAAGAATTAATACCAAATAAAATAGAAAATAAGATTGTAGATGCATGAAGCTGATCCATAATTACTTCAGATGCACTATTAATATAAGTAAACATCATACCCATTAAGATTCCACTTGCAACAGATGGAATAATAAATGCGCGATTCTTAAATAGCTGTATATAAGTGGATGTTGCTGAAACAAAAGTATGTTTTTTTCTTTTTTCTACGGGTAATGTTTCTGGCAGTTTAAACCACGCAAGAATAAAACTTATACCACCAAGGATAAATAAAAAGAGAAAAATAATACGCCAATGTAGGAAATATAAAATAAGGCTACCAAAAAGAGGAGCAAGTATGGGAGCTAGTCCCTGTACAATCATAAGTGCAGAAAATGCTTGTGCAGCATCGGTGCCACTTAAAGTATCACGTATTGCAGAACGAGCAACCACTACACCTACGCATCCACCCAGTGCTTGAGCAATACGTGCAAGTAGGAGAACATCAAGTTGCGTTGCGAAAATACAGAGCAAACTGGCAATAAGATAAAGGCCTAATCCAAAAAATAAAGGTCTTCGTCTTCCAAAGTGATCTGTAATAGGGCCATAGATCAGTTGCCCGAAAGCAAGTCCCATAAAATAAGCAGGAAGTGTACTGGCTACTTGACCACTTGTTACAGATAAATCTTTTGCCATGAGTGGTAAAGCTGACAAGTACATATCTATTGAAAATGGGCCAAGAGCAGTAAGCGTTGCAAGAACAAAAATCCAAGTAAGCTGGTAGGGTCGACTGTGCATAAGCGGTAATATAAAGATAAAGATTTTTATCATGATAATACATTTAAGTTATTAAAATAATTCTTGTATATCAATATATTAAGTGATTAATTGTTTTTTTATATTTTTTAAAATTAGATATTTTAATCACTTTAAATAACATAAAATTGCATAAATACAACAAATTAGATAATATTGATAACTGGTTATCTATATTTATAGATTTCCTATTCTTTTTTGAATTAATGGAATTTTAAAGTGAAAAAGCTACTTTTATTATCTTTATTAGGGGCAATGGGTTTAACTGGCGCAAATGCTGCAAACCTTATGGACTTTTCAAACATGAAGCCATATGTAGGTGCAGGCTATACATATCAAACACAAGATGACGTTAACCTCCACTTTTTAGGTTTAAATGGTGGTGTACAGCTGAATGATTTTCTTGGTTTAGAAGCTTTTTGGAATAAATCTACAAATGAGCCATTAAAAGGTGAAAAGCTTGATGTTCAATACTACGGTGCTGGTATTACTGGTCAGTATCCTTTAGTAGATCAAGTATATGCAAAGGGTCTAGTTGGCGTTTCAGTAATGAAAGCAGATTATGGTTATGACGAAAGAACAGAGTCTGGTGTGATTGCCCAGTTAGGTCTTGGATATAACTTTAACAAAAATGTTGCAGCGGAAGTTTCTTATACACACCAAAGTCCATTCTCTGGCGTAGACGGTGTAAATGTACAAGTAAAATATAAGTTCTAAAATAAAAAAGAAACGCATGTTTAAAATACATGCGTTTCTTGTTTAAAAATCTTTAGGAATTGCTTCGAGTAATTTCTGAGTATAAGGGTGCTGAGGATGTTTGTATAAGTCGTCTGAGTTTGCAATTTCTACAATATCTCCATGATGCATGACCATCACTTGATCAGAAATATATTTTACAACAGATAAATCGTGAGATATAAAAATATAGCTTAATCCATACTCATCTTGTAATTCTTGGAGTAAGTTTAGAACTTGTGCTTGAACAGAGACATCTAGTGCAGAAACAGATTCATCGCAAATAATAATTTCTGGTTTTAGGGTTAAGCAACGTGCGATTGCGATCCGTTGTCTTTGCCCTCCTGAAAACTCGTGAGGATATTTATAAAAAGCACTTTCCGGTAAGTTAACACGCTGTAATAAATTTAAGGCTATACTTTTTCTTTCAGTATCATCTTTTCCAATGTGATGTATCTGCATAGGCTCAAGTAAGATTTGTCCAATCGTAAATCTTGGATTTAATGATGCATAGGGATTTTGGAAAATAATCTGAATTTTTCGTTGGTAAGCATTAAAATCTCGATCAGAAAGTTTTAGTATATCTTGACCATCAATAAATATTTCACCACTATTTGCTTGATGTAAACGCATTAAAAGTAAACCAATAGTTGTTTTTCCCGAACCAGATTCTCCCACCAAGCCTAGTGTTTTTCCTTTTGCTAATTTGAACGAGGCATTTTTGACAGCAGTAAAAGTATTACGTTTGAATAACCCTTTGCGGGTGTAGAAATATTTAGATAAATTTTTTACTTCTAAAATAATTGGTTCATCACCTCGCACTCCTCTTTTTCTTTCTGGGGCTTGATGAATATCATTGAATGGTTGTGTTACTTCTGACGCCTCATCCATAAAATCAGCTGTAACAGGTAAACGATAGGGACGTACATCTAGACGTGGCCTACAGTTTAATAAGGCTTTTGTATAAATATCTTGAGGTTGTGTGAGTACATTCTGTGCACTACCTTGTTCTCGAATAATCCCATATCTCATTACAATAACTTGATCTGCAATTTCACTTACAAGTGTTAAGTCATGTGTAATAAATAGCATCGACATTTTTCTACGTTTTCGAATACTTTCAAGTAGTTCTATTATTTGTTTTTGAATCGTAACATCTAGAGCTGTGGTAGGTTCATCTGCAATTAATAATTTAGGTTCACAGGCAATTGCCATTGCAATCATAACTCTTTGTTGTTGCCCTCCTGAGAGTTGATTAGGATAAGCGTGATACTTTTCTTCTGGATTGGGTAAACCAACTTCTTTAAGTAGTGAAATAACTTTAGATTTAATTTGTTGATTTTTTAAATTGGTATGTATTTGAAGAATTTCAGAAATCTGTTTACCAACTTTAAAAACTGGATTAAGAGAAGACATTGGATCTTGAAATATCATCGCAATTTCTTTACCACACTTTTCTCTTAAAGCTTTAGTCGAGAGGGAAAGTAAGTTCTCTCCTTCAAATAGAATTTTACTGTCTATACTTATACGTGCTTGTTTTTTTGGAAGTAGCCCCATTGTTGCTAATGATGTAACTGATTTTCCACTTCCAGATTCTCCGACAAGCGCGACAGTTTGATTTTTCTCTATATTAAAAGAAATTCCTTTAATTGCTTCGAATTCACTATCATCTGTTTTAAAAAATACATGTAGGTTGTGTACTGAAAGTAATGATGAATCTTTATTCATGATGCATTTCCTTGATTATTTAGCTTTAGGATCTAATGCATCGCGTAATGCATCAGTGAATATGGAAAATGCTGTGACTAAAATAGCCATTGCTGTTGTAGCTGCAACAAGTTGCCACCAGTTTCCGAGTAAAAATTCACTTTGTGCTTCATTAAGCATACTTCCCCAAGATACTGTACCGATGGGGACGCCAAACCCTAAGAAGCTGAGGATGACTTCCGATTTAATAAAAGAAACGACTAGAATAGAAATCTGTACTAATGCAATATGGCTAACATTTGGAAATATATGAATAAATATTCTTCTGGTATGAGTTACACCAATCGCTTTTGCAGCAAGGACATATTCCCGATCGACATGTTTCATATATTCGGCTCGAATGAGTCTATAAGTTCCAGTCCATCCGGTAAGTGCCAAAATTAAAATAATCGAGAGAATACCTTGCTGTTGTAATACGGCTGCAACAGCTAAAATAAGTAACATATAAGGAATTGAAGTAAAAATGTTATAAAACCAATTAATTAGATCATCTATCCACCCACTAAAATATCCAGAGACTGCCCCAAGAATAGTTCCCAAAGCAACTGAAAAAAATGCAGCTATTAGACCAACTGAAATTGATGTTTCAGAGCCTTTAATTGTTTTACTGAGGACATCGACTCCCCACCGATCTGCCCCAAAAAATAGGCTGTTTTTTAGCTCATCTTTATGCTCTGCAGGTTGTAATATGATTTCTTGCCGAATTGTATTCATATCTGTTGCTAAGGGATCTACGACACCGTACATATTTACATGTGAGGTTTGTTCAAGTGTACTTTCAGAAACATGTGGAATAATAGGCTGAGTATTTTCTTTATCTAAATTATAGATAAAAGTAGGAGGTGCATAACTTACAGCAGTTTCTACATTCCAGTTCTTTGCAATAAGTCCAAGAGAAGAGAGTAGAATCATGACAAGATAAGCAATGACAATTACTAATGAAAAAAGAGCAGTTTTATCTTTTTTTAGTCTTTTCCATGCCAGCCCCCATAAACCATTTGGACGCTTTACTTTTTGATCTTGGTTGCTTGATGAATGAGTTGAAATATTTATAGACATAAGCTCACCTATTTTAATTCTAAGCGTGGATCGATGAGTTTATAAGTGAGGTCTGCAAGTAGGTTAAAGATCATCGTTAATGCAGCAATATAAACCGTAATAGCTTTAATCACAGGAAAGTCGCTTCTTTCAACAGCAAGGATGACTTCTCGTCCTATTCCTGGGATACCAAAAAATCTTTCTATTAAGAAAGCACCTATGAGTAAGGCAGGGAGGTTAGACATCACATCTGTGACGATAGGAATTGCAGCATTTCTCAGAACGTGTACAAATAAAATACGTGATTCACTTACACCTTTTGCTCGAGCAGTACGAATGTATTCTTGTCCAATTTCATCAAGCACAAAACTTCTGTATAGGCGTAATGTTGGTGCAATACTTACAGCAAGCATAATAATCACAGGAAGTGGTACATAATAAAAAAGATTGGTTTGTAAGCTATCTCCCCATCCCTGTACTGGAAACCAGTTGAGTTTATATGCAAGAAAATATTGAAAAATAATAATATAAACCAAGATACTAATAGACATTGCTATCGTACAAACTGCCATTAGAGTCCGATCTATCCATGTACCTCTTATGAGAGCGACGACTAAAGCAAGTGTAATTGAAATTAGAGTTTGTAAAATAATAAGCGGAATAATAATGGTTAGACTTGGACCAACTCTCGATAAAATAATATGGCTAACGGTTTCCCCTGTACTCCAACTTGAACCATAATCGAATGTAATAACTTGCTTTATGAATATCCATAATTGAACATAATAAGGTTGATTCATACCAAGTTGTTCACGGATATTTTCGATTTGTTGAGGATTAGACATTTTTCCAGCTAAAATATAAGCTGGATCTCCACCAATCCAATTAAATAAGACAAATATCAGTAAAATGACACCAAGCAGTGTGGGAATAATTTGCCACAGTCGCCGAACCATATATGACAGCATTTTTTTCTCCAAAAAGTGTATTTATTGCAGTGACTGACGAAGCTATTGCTTAGTATCGATATATAACCAAGGAGTACGTAATTGAGGATGGTTTTTAAATCCCTGAACGTATGGCTGAATAACAAAGTTCTTATTTGGTGTATAAATAGGGAGAACAGATGCATATACTTCAAGTAAGCGCATCATTTCTAAGAATAAAGCTTGTCTTTCAGGACCTGCAGGTAAGGATTTACTTTTTTTATACAACGCATTGAACTGAGGAATAGAGACACAGTTAAAATTAGAAACATGAATGTTTTTTCCATAAAATAACTGTAAAAAGTTATCTCCATCTGGATAGTCAGCAATCCACCCCTGTAATCCCATTTGTACACTGCACTGTTTTTGGGCTTTTAAATACTCGGGAAACTGCATGCTTTTTACAATTAAACGAATATGTATTTTTTCTAATGATCTTTGCCAAAATTCTGTAGATGCAATACTTGAATTAGAAACAGGAGTAGAATAATAAATAACAAGTGGCTTGCCGTTAGGTAAGGTTCGGTACCCATCTTTGCCAATACGGTATTGATATTTGTCTAAAAGTAGATTGGCAGCTTGTATATTGTATGGACGACTTGTTTTAAAATTTTCATCATAACCGACTACATTTGTTGGGATAATTGAATAAAGTGGTAAGCCTGTATTGTTGTTTACTATGCTTAAGTATCTATCATGCGAAAAAGCCATAGACATGGCTCTACGCAAAGCAATTTTTTCCTTACTTAACCCCCCTACGATGGGATCTTGCATATTCCAAAAAGTATAATAACCAGATAAGTCTGGAGAAGTATTCAGTGTTATACCTTGTTCAATATATTCAGATTTTAATTTTCCATTCTCAAGAATTTTAGGTGAGAGAGAAGGCGTTACATCGAACCAATCTAGCCTTTTTTGTCTGAAAGCTAGCCATTGTGACTGAGATTCGGGAATGATTTGAATATCTACTACACCAATTTGAGGCATTTTTTTACCTGTCATATCGGCGATAATTTTTTTATCATCTGGATCGTCAGATTTAAAATTCCAAATAAATCCTCGATAATTAGGATTCGCTTTAAGTACAATTCTTGAGCCTCTAATCCATTTGCTTAAATAATATGGACCAGTCCCAACAGGATGAGAAAGGACAAAACCTTGCGCATCTTTATATGTGTCTACTACCTCTTTAGCCATAGCTGCTGTTGGTGTATGAGCTAAAATCATAGGTAAGTTGTAGTCTTTTTCTTTTAATTTTAAAATGAGTGTATATTTATCTGGTGTTTGAATACCTTCAATAGGTTGGTGATAGTTTAAAGCGCCTGTTTGCTTAGCTTTTTCTATTAACTCGTCAGTGCCTACAAGTTTGCCATCAAATAAGTCACTATTTGGTGATCTCAGATTTGGATCGATAATTCTCTTAAAACTGTAAGCATAATCATAAGATGTTAACTCGCGTTTTTTTCCTTTAAAGACAGGATCATCTGCAAAAAAAATATTTGGCTTAATATGAATAGTATAAGTTAAGCCATCTTCACTAATTTGAGGCAAACTGGCAGCTGTTTGTGGAATAAGCTTAAAAGGTCTTGCTAAATAATCATAAGTATAAAGTGTTTCAAAAATAGAATCGTCTATACCAGCTGAGTACAAGTCATTTGTTGCAACAGGATCAAACCCTGTCTCTGCCGCAATGAAATAAGTATGAATAACTTTATTGGAGTTAGCGGCATTAGCTACATTTAAAAAACTCATGCTAAATAAAGAGATACATACTATAGATGTGACATTCTTAATTTTTTTATAAGTCGATTGATAATGCTTTTTGAATACTTGGTTTCGTACTTTCAAATTTAATTCAATATTCATTTAAACCATACTCTTATATCTGTAGCTGGTGAATGCCATTAACAATAATTTGACCTGTATTACTAAATTTGGTGCATGTTTTGAAGAAAATGCACTAAAAAATTTCAGGATAAATATCAAATATGTTGTTTATTATTTGTACAAAAATGAATAAAAAGTGCATGAAATATAGATTAATTAAGTGCATCAAGTTACTAATGACTATTTAAAATTCTCTAATCGCTGCTTTATTTCATCAAAATATACGTTGATTTATGTATGCGAACATTGTGCCAAGTGTGGAAATGAAGAATTAAATAATTTTAAAAAATATGAATATATGTGAATGAGATAACCTCTTGTCACTTATTAAATTAAATCTAATTAAAACATAGCCTTAAGATATTTTGTTTTTAACTATTTTTTTGAATTTTTATTAAACAACTTAAAGATATAATTTTATCAAATAAAAATATTTATTTTTTTTTGTTAAGAGTGGCACGCTCATTGCAACTAGAAAATTACAAAGTTTCACAAATACAACTTGAACACTCCATCATTGTATGCGCTATAGAGAGTATTAGAATGAACTATAATAGATTGACTCGTGCTATTCGTTCTACACTTACCGGTACGGTAGGGATAGGTATTGGTTTAACTGCAATAATTACACATGCAGAAGATGCACCTACAAAATCTAAGGTAGAGCGAATCACTGTTACAGGTTCCTCAATTAAAGGAGTGGCTGCTCAGAGTGCATCACCCATAACAATTGTAAAAACTGAAGAACTTGCTAAACAAGGTGTAACTACAGCTGAAGAAGCATTATCCAGTATCTCTGCAAATCAGCCTAGTAGAAATGCTGCAAGTAATGTGGGTACTACTGGTGGTGCACTGTCATCAGCAAATCTGAGGGGTTTAGGTGCAAATAAAACGTTAGTTCTCCTAAACGGCCGCCGCTTAGCAAGTACGCCGTTTGATGCTTCGGCAGTTGACTTAAGTACTATTCCTTTGGCATTAATTGAGCGTATAGAAATTTTAAAAGATGGTGCATCAGCCATTTATGGAACAGATGCAATCGGCGGTGTAATTAATTTCATTACAAAAAAACAGTATCAAGGTGGTGGATTCGCAGCGGAGGGGCTTTATCCAAAATCGGGTGGGGGTGTTGGGCAACAATATACTCTATTTGGGGGGTACGGTACTTTAGAAGATCAAGGCTTTAATGTTTATGGTGCAGCGACGTACCAAAAGCAAGACAGTGTGCTCGCAAATCAAAGAAGCACATCCAGTAGAGGTGGTGTTCTCCCAGAACTTGGTGTGAATCGTACAAGTAGTGGAACCTTCCCCGCAAATATTGCAGGCTTAGGAAATCCTTATGCAACGTTAGGTTGTGGAAATACATCGAAAAATTTTGCCTCAGGAAATTACTGTCGTTATAACAGCCAAGCGGATATTGGAATTGTTCCAAAAACAGAAACTTTCTCTTTTTTAGGTAAGGGGACACTTAAACTTACTGATAATTTTAATGCAATTGGAGAATACGTACACGCTGAAAGTAAGTTAACGTCAATAGTTGCTCCAGATGTATTCTTAGGTCAAGGAGCAGATTATTACATACCAAGTACAAGTCCATACTACCCAGGAAATGGAATTACACCTGCTTTAGCTGGTGCAAATGGGCAATCACTTGGACTTAACTTGCGTTCGCAGGGCGGAAATCGGATTTCAGAAAGTGTTTTCAAGTCAGATCGAGTATTGGTTGGTTTAGAGGGTAATGCTGCAAATTGGGATATTACCACAGGCATAAGTTATGCAAAGAGTTCGGGAGAGTATGACTTAACAGGTGGGTATTTAGATAATGATTTGGTAAGAAAAAATTTAGCAAATGGGACACTGAACCCATTTGGTGCAAGTGCCGATAGTGGTATTTGGGACAGCATGCAGATTAATGGCGTTTCGCAAACAGCGAAATTAGAAAGTACTAGCTTCGATTTTACAGCAAGCCGTCCAATTTATACGTTGCCTGCAGGTGATGTTGGTTTTGCAGTGGGTACGACATTCCGTTATGACAAATGGTCACAATCACAAAATGCTACAGTCAATAGCCGTACAGCAAGTACTGGTGTCGATCCTACAACCCCTGACAGTACAGGATCTAGAAATCTTAAGGCATTATTTACAGAGTTTCAAATTCCAATATTTAAAACTTTAAACGCACAAATTGCAGCGCGTTATGACGACTACAATGATTTTGGCAGTACCTTTAATCCAAAGTTTGCCTTGCGTTGGCAGCCTGCAAAACAGTTAATGTTTAGAACGAGCTACTCTACAGGGTTCCGTGCGCCTACTTTGTATGAAATGCATAATCAAACAACGAAAACTCAAACTGCTGCAAGTTGGAATGATCCAGTATTATGTAAAGGGGGTACACCAACAAATGGTGGAAATGCAGCAAGAGATTGTAACGCTCAGTTTTATACACAAACTGGTGGTAATACCAATTTACAAGCTGAAAAATCTAATACCTTCACTTTCGGTGTCGTGTATGAACCTGTGAAAAACCTAGTTCTATCGGCAGATTATTTTAATATAGAAGTAAAAAACCAAGTCGGACAAATTAGTGAAAGTGCTATTTTCACAGACCCAACTAAATATGCTGATAAGTATGTGCGTAATACAGATGGTTCTCTAAATTATATTAATCAGAATTTACAAAACCTTGGAAATACAAAGACTTCTGGTATTGATCTTGGTTTGCAATGGCGTAGTCCAATGACACAATACGGACGTCTAGGGCTGAGTGTAGATGGTACTTATATTAATAGTTATAAATTCCAAACTGAAAAGAATGGCGTATGGGAAAATGCAGTTGGAAAATATAATTCAGATTTAGGTTTAGGATATGCTGCAGGCACTGTAGTTACACGCTGGAAGCATAATGCCAATGTTAATTGGAACTACGATGCTTGGAATTTAAACCTTCAACAAACTTTCTTTAAAGGTTATTTAGACCAAAACTCAAATGGCCAGAACCATCGTGTGTCTGACTACACACTGTATAACTTATCTGGCACATATACAGGCTTTAAAGGTACTGAAATTACTTTAGGTATTAAAAATATTTTAGATACTAAGCCGCCAGTATCTAACGTTGTAGATAACTTCCAAATGGGATACGACCCACGTTATAGCGATATTATGGGGCGTACTTATTTTGGGCGTGTTTCATATAAATTTTAATTAAAATAAATCGTTAGATACTAGGTGGGTTTGATTTCAATACCAACCCACCTCCATATAGGTGCAATAATTATGAATTTTTATCAGGACGGAGAACGTTCTATCAAGCGATTCATAGGAATTGGTGTAGTTGTTTTACTTCATGCATTGCTTATTTATGCTCTAGCGACAGGACTTGCACGTGACGTTCTCAAACCTGTGCAGGCTCCTGTAGAAATGCAAATTATTCAAGAAGTAAAACCACCACCGCCTAAGCCAAAGCCCATTGAAAAACCTAAAGAAGAACCAAAACCTGTAGCGAAACCTAAGCCGGAAGTTGCAAAACCTGAACCTAAAGTTCAACAAAAACCACAAGTTGTGAAACCTGCGCCATTTGTGCCAAAACCACAAGTTACGCCTCCACCACAGCCAAGTGAACCCAAGGTTGCTACACAGTCAGAAAAACCAGTACCGCCAAGTCCGCCAGTAAAAGAGGCGACACCACCTGCACCAGCTCCAGAAAAGCCAAAGGGTGAAACCAAAGGTGTTTCTGGAAGCGCATCTGCAAGTTGCCCAACTCCTGAGTATCCTCAAGAGGCGCTTATGAATGAAGAGCAGGGTACTGTGAAATTACAGCTAGATGTTGGTGCAGATGGACATGTAACAAATGCAAAAGTATTGAAGTCTTCAGGTTCACGAAATTTAGATAAAGCAACAATTAATGCTTATAAAAAATGTGTTTTTGGTGCAGCAATGGAAAATGGTACAGCAACGGCTGGGTCTATTAGCTTGGAATATACATTTAAGCTCGATTAATTTTTGAATGAAATATTAACAAATTTGGATGAATGCAATGAAAAATACAAACCCAGTAAAAACAGTAAAAAAAATAGCTAGTGTATTGGCTTTATGTGGAGCGAGTTTATTATCTAATTACAGTTTTGCAGATGAAAAACAAGCAACACCAAGTGCTGTAACGACATCGAATAGTACAAATACACAACCAGTTGCACCACCTGCACCAGCCACTACTGAAAAAGTGAGTAACCCTTACGGCCTCGATGCTGTTTGGCGTGAAGGTGATTTTGTTGCACGTGGTACGCTTATTATTATGTTACTGATGTCCGCAGGTACGTGGTATTTAATTGTGACCAAGTTTCTCGAACAACAACAGGTTAAGCGGCAAGGAAAAATTGCGAGAGAGAAATTTTGGAATGCTGCAAACATTCCACAAGGTGCGCAAACATTAGAGCAAAAAAGTGCTTATCGTTTTATTGCTGAAAAAGCTCATTCCTCCACACAAAATCACGGCAGTCATATGCTAGATAAAATTGATTTTAACACTTGGGTGACACTCAGTATTCAACGTGCTGTAGATAAAGTACAAAGTCGTTTATCAGGTGGTCTTGCATTTTTGGCAACGGTTGGATCTACATCTCCTTTTATCGGCTTATTTGGAACAGTATGGGGGATTTACCATGCACTTACAGCGATTGGTATTTCAGGGCAAGCCTCAATTGATAAAGTTGCAGGACCTGTAGGTGAAGCACTAATTATGACAGCGATTGGTCTTGCAGTTGCTGTACCTGCGGTACTTGGTTACAACTGGCTAATTCGACGTAATAAGTCAATCTTAGAGGAAGTCCGCTCTTTTGGCGCAGATCTTCATGCAGTAGCACTGAGTGGAAATATGGTTTCTGGTGAAACACCAATTGGATCAGCAACTAAGACTACTCAAACTGCTGTGGAGTAATACTATGGGTATGAATGTTGGGTCAGAAGATGATGATGGTGATGTAATTGGTGTCATCAATACAACACCGTTGGTAGATGTAATGCTCGTTCTATTAATTATATTTCTGATTACTGTTCCAGTAGTGACACATACTATTCCTGTGAAATTACCTGAAGAAACGGATCAAAAGTATCAAACAAAGCCTGAAAATATTACTTTGGCTGTAAACAAGGACGGGCAGGTGTTTTGGAATGAACAATTTATCCCTAACCAAGAGACATTATTAAGTCATTTAAAAGAAAACTCGGTAAAAAGACCTCAACCTGAAGTACATATTCGTGGTGATCAACAAACTCACTATGATGCAATAGGTAAAGTCATTGAAACTGTTCAGCAGGCAGGTATTACTAAGATTGCATTTGTTACGCAACCACCTGCACGCGGCTAGTAAATAGCGTTAAGGAGTTCATTATGGGAATGACACCAAGCTCAAATAATTCAGATGACGATGTTATGTTAGAAGTAAATATGACACCTTTAATTGATGTCATGTTAGTGCTCATTATTATGTTCATTATTACTATACCAATTCAGAATAATGCAATTAATATTAATATGCCTACGCCGTCACCGCCTACTAAAGAAAAACCACCAGAAGTCATTACGATTTTAATTAAAATGAATGGTGATATTTTTTGGAACAATGAATTGGTAAAAGATAAAGCATTGTTAGATTCAAAACTCATAGCGGTATCTAAAAAAATAGATCAAGATCAGGTACAAATTAAACCTGAAGCACAAGCATCTTATAAAGATGTTGCGATGGTTATGGCATCAGCGCAAAGGCTTGGTGTAAAAAATATGGGAATTATGAATAACAGTGAATAATTGAAACAATGAATTTTGTTCATGAGTTCAAGTTTGGACTCATGAATTTTCTAAAGTTTCCCTATAAGTACGAGGTGATACATGATGTATGCGTTTAAATGCAGTGCTGAAAGTACTTTCGGCATTATACCCTAAGCTAAAAGCAAGATTTTTTATGGAAGTATTCTGTTGGTATAAAGATTTAACCGCAATTTGCATACGCCAATAGGTTACGTACTTTAAAGGTGACATTCCCAATAAATCATTAAATTTTTGAGAAACACCAGATTTAGATAGGTTGGCAATTTCAGCAAGTTCAGAGAGACTCCAATCTTTACTAGGATGTTGGTGTATGAGAGCAAGTGTTTTTGCGATACGCTCATCTTTAATTGCTTTAAACCAACCAGATTGAGAGCTTTCATCTGTCATAATCCATACTCTTAATATTTCTAAAATAATGAGATGCATCAGGTGATTACTGGCAGTTAAAGCACCTATATTTTGAGAGACATTTTCATGCAGAAGTTGCTTGAGCAACCAGTTTAATGTGTCTGAGGTCATTGAACCTGTAGAAAAGTGAATAATAGAAGGCAGTTCTTTTTGAAAAAAAGATGTCCCAATTTGATTCACAGACATTCTACCTGCAAGTAGTATATTGGTACTCTCACCATAATCGAGTAGCCCAGCAGTTTTTACATGAGGAATTTTTTTGGCCTCAATTGCTTCTTCAATACAAGCATTTTCTGTAAGCATGGAAAATGCTTGACCATCCGTCAGAATAATTCCATCTCCTTCTTGTAACTTATACCACTGTGTTTGCTTTTGGGTTTTTAGCCAAAAGGTTCCCTTTTTTATACATATAACTTTTAGCCCATCGAATACTGAAAAGTGAGCTGCCCATTTATGCCCTGTAGAAATTCCTGTTGTAACATAGCTTTTCGCAGAAATTAGATTCATAAGATCAGATAATGGGTCCATTGGAATTTCGCTAAATAAATGTGGAATTTTGATGATTAAAATTATAAGTAATCTCTACTATTCTAACAATAAATCAATTTAGCTTCTTATATGGACACAATAAATTTTTATGAATCATTCTGTACAACATTCTAGATTGATACAGATTATGGTGTTAAGTGCTCTTATGGCATTTACCTCATTATCTACAGATATTTATTTACCAGCGATGCCATTTATGCAATTAGATTTGCAAGGCAATATCGAGCTAACAATAACCAGCTTTCTTATAGGTTTTGCAATAGCTCAATTGGTATGGGGACCGATCAGTGATCAAATCGGTAGAAAAAAACCATTGTTTATTGGAATGATTCTATTTGTGATCGGCTCAGTTGGGTGTGCACTTTCAGAAACGATATATCAAATTATTTTCTGGAGAGTGATTCAAGCGATTGGTGCTTGTACTGGACCAATGCTTGCCAGAGCAATCATTCGTGATTTGTATGATCGGGTTGAAGCAACTCAGATGTTATCTACTCTGACGATTATTATGGCAGTTGCACCAATTGCTGGCCCTTTAATTGGTGGGCAAATTTTAAAATTTACCTCATGGCATGCAATGTTTTGGTTGCTTGCAATGATTGGGTTAATTATGTTTTTTTGCTTGTTTCTGTTGCCAGAGACAAGAAAGAAAAGTGATCTAAAAATAACGATAAAACAAGCTTTTTCTAATTATAAATATCTATTTAAAAAATGGATTTTTATTAGGTATGTCCTTGCGTTAACAGCATTTTATGTAGCTGCCTATACTTTTATTATTGGCTCGCCATTTGTATATATTTCATATTATCACATCCAGCCACAGCATTATGGATGGCTTTTTAGCATAAATATTATTGGTTTAATGCTGATGAGTTTTATTAATAAAAAATTAGTGAAACATGTTCATTTACATGTACTTCTTAAATATTCAAGCATGCTGGCTATGCTTGGGATGATTACTTTAGTGATTCTATTTTTTTCACATTTTATGAGCCTAATCACTTTGGTTGTTCTTCTATTTGTTTTCTTTTCTATGAACGGAGTGATTGCTGCAACGTCTACCGCCGCAGCACTAGATAGCGTACCTGAAATTGCGGGTTCTGCGTCAGCTTTAATGGGTGCAATGCAATATGGAAGCGGCATTATTTCTTCTATTTTACTCACTTTATGGAGAACTGATTCTGCTGAGTCAATGATCGTAATTATGGCGATATTTACTGTATTAAGCGCACTAATGTCGATGTTACCTCATCATGAGAAGTGATGAAAATTCTAGATATATTAAGTCAAAAAGGACAATACAATGAGCTGTAGAACAATAAAAGGTTTTGGTACTTATGCTGTGAATGAGCCTTTAAAAGAAATATTAATTCCTAGACGTGCGTTAAGAGAGACTGATGTTGAGTTAGAGATTTTATATTGCGGTATTTGTCATTCGGACTTACATCAAATTCATAATGATTTTGGTCATACAATGTGGCCAGTCGTACCAGGCCATGAAATTATTGGTCGTATTAGTGCAGTTGGTAATCAGGTAAATAAGTTTAAAGTAGGGGATCTTGCGGCAATTGGTTGTATTGTAGATAGCTGTGGTTCTTGTGAGTATTGTTATCACGACACACAGCAATTTTGTGAAAATGGTACCACTTTTTCCTTCAACACTCCTGACAGATATATGAATGGAGAACAAACATATGGAGGTTTTTCTCAGAGTTATGTTTGTGATGAAAATTATGTACTTTGTGTGCCACCATTTGAGGATCTTGCAGCAGTTGCGCCTTTATTATGTGCAGGCATTACGGTTTATTCACCTATAAAACACTGGAAAATTGGTGCAGATAAACATGTAGGAATTTTAGGGATAGGTGGGTTAGGGCACATTGCAGTTAAAATTGCGAAAGCCTTAGGTGCAGAAGTTACAGTATTTACAACTTCAAAAAGTAAATTAGATGATGCAAAGCGACTCGGTGCGGACCATGTTGTATTAACTACAGATGAGAATCAAGTAAAAGAGTGGACAAAAAAACTAGATTTTATTCTGGATACTATTTCAGCGAAGCATGATGTAAATCCTTATTTAAATTTATTGACTTGGCAGGGGGCTTTAGTTGTTGTTGGATTACCCCCTGAACCTTTAGATGTTAGTGCTTTTAATATTGTGCATGGTAGAAGGAGTCTCGCTGGGTCAAATATTGGAGGAATTGCTGAAACTCAAGAAATGCTAAATTTCTGTTTTAAACATAATATTACTGCAGATATCGAACTCATAAAATCGGATCAAATAAATGAAGCATTTCTTAGACTAGAAAAAAATGATGTGAAATATAGGTTTGTTGTAGATATGCATTCTACTTAATCAGTATTCTTTTGGTGATATTAATGGCACTGAATTTATTGTAGCAAAAATAGCATTATATATAGGATGACAGTCATTTTTTGACTGTCGTCTTGCGGTAAGTGATTAAGATATTAAGCGAATATCTATAGATATATATGTGTATAAAATAATATAGAAGTTTAACTTGGCATATTCATTGCTTTTTTTACCACTCATTCTTTGAGTTGGGTTGAAGAGGCATGGAAAAATATGAGTATGTAGAGGAACGGCCAAATAAAGCAGCCAATGAAACATTAGAAGATTATACCTTAAGGTATGCACCTTATAGCTTCCGCCGTTGGAGTCCGAAAGTTGTTGCAATTACTGCACTTGGAGGAATTGCATATTTAGCAGACTTTTCAATTGGTGCAAGCATTGGCATGACTTATGGCACAACCAATGCAATCTATTCTATTTTGTTTGCTGCAATCATTATATTTATCACAGGCATTCCACTGTCCTATTATGCAGCGCGTTATAACATCGATTTAGATTTAATTACACGTGGTGCAGGTTTTGGCTACTTTGGATCTGTAATTACAAGTATCATTTTTGCGAGTTTTACATTTATTTTCTTTGCGCTTGAAGGCTCTATTATGGCGCAAGGTTTATTGTTAGGGTTGGGAGTTCCCTTATGGTTGGGCTATTTAATTTCAACCATTATGGTTATCCCCTTAGTCATTTATGGTATGAAAGCCCTTAGTAAGTTACAGGTATGGACAACACCGATTTGGCTTATTTTAATGATTGGTCCTGTAGCTTATTTAATTTATCAAGAACCGACTTTAGTTCAATCATTTACTATATTTGCAGGTCAAAAAGGTTATGCACCAGGCGATCTTGCGGCAATTATGCTAGGTGCAGGTATTTGTTTGTCTTTAATTATGCAAATTGGTGAACAAATTGATTACTTACGATTTATGCCTGCAAAAACAAAAGAAAATAGTAAATCTTGGTGGATGGCAGTCATTTCTGCAGGTCCGGGTTGGGTAATATTAGGTGCAATCAAGCAAATTATTGGTGCATTTTTAGGTTTTTATTTATTTACAAAGATTCCCGGTGTTGATGCCACTGAACCTGTACAACAGTTCAATGCAGCATTTCATGATATGTTGCCGGGTTGGCTCGCACTTGCGCTGGCGGTTATTTTAGTTGTCATTTCACAAATTAAAATTAATGTGACGAATGCCTATTCAGGCTCTCTTGCATGGACCAGTGCATATACACGCGTAAGTAAAAAGTATCCAGGAAGAATCATCTTTGTTTTATTTAATTTAGTGGTTGCCTTGGTATTGATGGAAGGCAATATGTTTGCAGTATTAGGAAAGATTTTAGGATTTTATTCTAACTTTGCCATTGCTTGGGTTGTGGTCGTCGCAACAGATATTGCAGTCAATAAATATTTACTTAAATTATCCCCAAAAGAGCCTGAATATAGACGTGAAATGTTATACGACTTTAATCCTGTGGGATTAGTTTCCTTTCTGATGGCTGCTGGTTTGTCTTTATTGGCATTTTTCGGGTTTCTTGGCAGTTTTTTATCTTCATATTCACCTTTAATTGCTTTGGTTGTAGGTTTTGTTCTTACACCAGTCATTGGGGTATTAACAAAAGGAAAATACTATATTAAGCAAGAACACGATGGTATTCATGAGCCAAGATTTGATCAAGAGGGATCACCAACAGCAACATCGTATATGTGTTTAGCGTGTGATCAAGAATATGAAAGACCAGATGTCATGTATTCACATAAACATCATGGCGTGATTTGTTCTCTTTGTAAAACAATGGAAAAGTAACTTAATTTTTTCATACTCAACTTGTATACGGTTATTCATTTAATTATTTGGCACATATTGTGCTTATTAAAAATATAACTTGTATACAAGATGGGATTCAATCATGACATTAGATCAGATTTGCGGATGGACAATCCAAGATTGGCAACATGCCTATAAGACTAAAGAAATAAAAATAGAAGATTTAATTAAAATTATTCAACAGCTTAATTTAGAAGATACAGCATGGATTTCAATTGCATCGGATGAGCAAATACAAGCTCAGATTCAAGATATTAAAAACTCTGACATAGACGATTCTGAAAACATATATACACATTTTCCACTGTATGGCATTCCTTTTGCAGTAAAAGATAACATTGATGTAGAAGGTTTTGTATCTACGGCTGCATGTCGTGCACTTAAAGAGGTCGCTTTAGAAGATGCAACTGTGGTTAGAGCATTAAAGAAAGCGGGTGCCATTGTTGTGGGAAAAACTAATTTAGACCAGTTTGCAACAGGTTTAGTTGGTACACGGTCTCCTTATGGTGCAGTTCCTAATACATTTAAGAAAGATTATGTCAGTGGTGGCTCAAGTTCGGGTTCGGCAAGTGTTGTTGCAAGAGGGATAGTCCCATTTGCTTTAGGCACAGATACCGCAGGCTCTGGTCGGGTTCCTGCAGGATTTAATAATATTGTGGGTTTAAAACCTACAAAAGGTCGTTTCTCTAATTTTGGTTTACTACCTGCATGTAAAACTATCGATTGTATTTCTATATTTGCTTTGACTGTCCAAGATGCAGCATACGTTGCAGATTTTATGGAAGCATATGATATGAAGGACAGTTACTCGAGAAAAAACCCAAATACAGCACCTGCGAGCTTTTCATCAAATCTAACATTTGCCATTCCTCGTGTTTTAGAGTTTTTTGGTGATCAATATGCGGAAGAAGCATTTAGTACATCTATTGAAACATTAAAAGCTTTGGGTGTATCTATTGTTGAAATAGATTTTTCACCTTTTGAAAAATTAGCAAAACAGCTTTATCAGGGTGCTTGGGTTGCAGAAAGAACAACGGCTTTAGAGCACATTTTAGAAAATCATAAGCATGACTTTGATGCAGTTGTTCTAGAAATTGTTGAAAAAGGCTATGACTATACCGCAGTAGATGCTTACAAAGCGGAGTATTTAAAGCAAGACTTAACTCGTCAAATTCAAGAGATATTGGCGACAGTAGATGCACTCTGTGTGCCGACTTCACCCACAATTTATACCATTGAGCAAATGAAAAATAATCCGATTAAGTTAAATGCTCAGTTTGGTACATATACTAATTTTACCAATTTGGCAGACTTGAGTGCTTTGGCTTTGCCTTCTCATTTTAGAGAAGATGGTTTGCCTTTTGGTATTACATGTATTGCACCTGCTTGGTATGACACTGCATTGGCAGACTTTGGTATACGTTGGCAGAATCATCTTGCACTTCAACTTGGAGCGACCAGTAAATCCTATGATGTGATCGCAAAGGATTTACCTCTTTCTAAACATCATATTCGTGTTGCAGTAGTTGGCGCTCATTTAACAGGAATGCCTTTAAATTTCCAATTAACATCACGTCAAGCTGTACGCCGTGAGGTGACTAAAACAGCTTCAAATTATTCACTCTACGCATTAAATGGCACTGTACCACCAAAACCAGGATTGGCTAGAGATATTGAAGGTGGAAGTTCTATTGTTGTCGAGCTTTGGGATATCCCTATGGCGAGATTCGGTGAATTTGTTGCAGAAGTTCCAACACCTTTGGGTATTGGAAATGTAGAGCTTGAAGATGGTCGATGGGTAAAAGGATTTATTTGTGAGCCCTACGGCTTGGAAAATGCAGAAAACATTACTCAGTTTGGTGGCTGGCGTGCCTATATTCAACACATCAATTCATCACATCAGGCATAAAAAGGGGTTCCAAATGTTTCATACAGTTCTTGTTGCAAACCGTGGTGAAATTGCTGTTAGAGCAATTCGTACATTAAAAAAATTGGGAATTCAAAGTGTTGCTGTTTATTCAGATACAGATCGCTATGCACAACATGTTTTAGATGCCGATATTGCAATTTCTTTAGACGGAATAAAACCTTCTGATACTTATTTAAACATTGAAAAACTAATTGATATTGCACATAAAACAGGTGCACAAGCAATTTTTCCAGGTTATGGATTTTTATCTGAAAGTGCTGATTTCTCTCATGCATGTGAAGAAAATAATATTGCATTTATGGGGCCGACAGCACATCAAATTTTAGAGTTTGGATTAAAGCATCGTGCGCGTGAGTTGGCTGCCCTTGCCAATGTGCCAATGACACCAGGAACAGGGCTATTAAGTAGTCTAGATGAAGCAAAGATAGCTGCTGAAGAAATTGGTTATCCAGTTATGCTTAAAAGTACAGCAGGAGGTGGAGGAATTGGATTAACACGCTGTGATAATGAACAAGAGCTAATCGATGCCTATGAAAGTGTTAAGCGCTTAGGTGAGCAATTTTTTAAAGATGCAGGTGTCTTTCTAGAGCGTTTTATAGATAAAGCAAGACATGTTGAAGTTCAAATTTTTGGAGATGGTCAAGGGCAAGTCGTTGCACTTGGAGAAAGAGATTGTTCACTGCAACGCCGTAACCAAAAAATTGTCGAAGAAACGCCAGCTGCAAATTTACCAGAAGATACGCGCCAAAAACTACATCAAGCAGCCATACAACTTGGCCAGTCTGTAAACTACCGAAGCGCAGGTACTGTAGAGTTTATTTATGATGCCATTCGAGATGAGTTTTACTTTCTAGAGGTAAATACACGGTTGCAAGTGGAGCATCCTGTGACGGAAATGGTGACAGGCTTAGATCTTATTGAATATATGCTTAAAGTCGCTTCACATGATGACATTGATTGGGAGTATTTGGCACAGCTTAAACCACAAGGGGCTGCCATTGAGGTACGTATTTATGCAGAAGATCCTGTAAGAAACTTTCAACCGAGTCCGGGTGTACTCACAGAGGTCTATTTTCCAGAAGATGTTCGGGTAGACACTTGGGTAAAAACGGGTACGGAAATCTCTCAATATTTTGATCCAATGATCGCAAAAATTATTGTGTATGAAGAAGATAGAACAAAAGCGATTTCAAAACTTAAGCACACACTTGCAGAAACTCGTCTCAATGGAATTAGTACCAATCTAGATTATGCGCGAGAAATTATTTCAGACCATCGCTTTAAAGATATGAGCATATGGACAAGAATGCTTGATAGTTTTGCGTATACGCCTAGAGTCATTGAAGTGATTGACGCAGGTACGTTAAGTTCTATACAAGATTATCCAGGACGTGTTGGCTATTGGGATATTGGTGTACCACCTTCCGGACCTATGGATGATTTTGCATTTCGACTTGCCAATCAAATTGTTGGTAATCCAGAAAGCGCAGCGGGCTTTGAGTTTACACTGAAAGGTCCGATATTTAAGTTTCATGCCGATACAGTGATTGCTTTAACAGGTGCTCCTTGTGAAGCAACAATAGATGGGCATAAAATTAATTTTTGGCAACCGATCAATATCAAAGCTGGGCAAAGACTTGAATTGGGTTATGTTTCATCAGGTTGTCGCACGTATTTATCTGTGCGTCATGGTTTAGATGTTCCATTGTATTTGGGAAGCCGTTCAACCTTTGCACTTGGAAACTTTGGCGGTCATGCAGGTCGTACACTCCGCATGGGAGATACGATTAAAATGGTACATCCAGAGTTACTTACTCATGATGTAGATGTGACGTATCAAGCACCTCGAGCAATCGCTGAAACGCTTATTCCTAATTATGGTAATGAGTGGCGAATTGGCGTGTTATATGGGCCACATGGTGCGCCAGACTTTTTTAAACAAGAATATATTGAAGAATTTTTTGCATCGGAATGGACTGTTCATTTCAACTCAAATCGTTTAGGCATTCGTTTAACAGGGCCAACACCGAGTTGGGCGCGAGAAAATGGCGGAGAAGCAGGGCTTCATCCATCGAATGTGCATGACTGTGAGTATGCAATTGGAGCAATTAATTTTACTGGAGATTTTCCTGTAATCTTGGCAAAAGATGGACCAAGCTTAGGAGGATTCGTTTGTCCAGTAACCATTGCAAAAGCAGAATTATGGAAGGTTGGACAGTTAAAGGCAGATGATAAAATTTCTTTTTATCCCCTAACGGTAAATCAAGCAAATCAACTTGAAAGAGATCAGTTAACAGTTATTCAAAATTTCTCAGACAGTCAAGTGGGCTTAAAGGATTGTCTTGAGGAAAGTTTGGGAACAACAATATTGGCACAGAAAGAAGTGACATCCGTTTCTCCAAAAGCGATTTATCGTCAGGCAGGAGACAGTTATATATTGCTCGAATACGGAGAAAATGTTCTTGATTTATCACTTCGTTTGCGTGTGCATCAACTCATTCAAATGATTCGTGAATTAGATCTCTCGGGCGTATTAGAGTTATCACCAGGGGTTCGATCTCTCCAAATTAAATATGATGGTTTAATCATTTCACAAGCTAAGTTAATTCAGGAGCTCATCTCTTTAGAAGATAAAATGGGAGATTTAAGCCAGATTAAAATCCCTTCGCGTATAGTGCATTTACCAATGGCATTTGAAGACAGTGCCACTTTAGGTGCTGTAGAACGCTATCAAGAAAGTGTATGTGCAAAAGCACCTTGGTTGCCTAATAATGTAGATTTTATACAGAGAATTAATGGTTTAGAACATAGAGATCAAGTTAAAGATATTTTATTTGAAGCAAACTATTTAATTCTTGGTTTGGGGGATGTGTATTTAACAGCACCTTGTGCTGTCCCTATTGATCCTCGTCATCGCTTACTCAGTTCGAAGTATAATCCTGCACGCACATTTACAGCTGAAGGCACTGTGGGAATAGGTGGAATGTACATGTGTATTTATGGCATGGATTCGCCTGGTGGCTATCAGTTGGTTGGTCGTACTTTACCAATTTGGAATAAATTTAAGAAAAATAAGCAATTTGAAAATAAAGAATGGTTTTTACAGTTTTTTGATCAAATCAAGTTCTTTGAAGTGTCTGAAACTGAATTAGATCAATGGCGTTCCGATTTCGAGAATGGTCTTATACACGTTGATATTGAGGAAACAACATTTGATTATGCGGAATATTGTCAGTTTCTAAAGGACGAAGAAGACAGTATTAATACATTTCAGAAGCAACAAAAAATAGCATTTCATACTGAAGTAGAGCGTTGGAAAGATGAAACTATTGCCTCAAATGAAATCATTCAAGATCAATATATTGCTCAAGACTTTAGTCAATATACCGCAGTTAATGCCTCTATGACGGGAAATATTTGGAAAGTATTGGTTCATGAAGGGCAAAATGTGAAGAAGAATGACACTATTGCAATTATTGAAGCTATGAAGATGGAGTTGCCAGTATATGCATCGGAAGATGGTCAGATCAAAGCAATTGTTTGTCATGCTGGTCAAACGGTACATGGTGGAGAACCACTGATTTATATGGAGCCATAATGAGAAATAAAGAAACACTTATACAACGCTCAGATAATTTATCTGAGCTTGTTTATCAAAGAATTAAAAATGATATTTTTGATTTTAAATTGATGCCGAGTGAACGTTTTACAGAATCAGAAATTGCTGAAGTGTATAAGGTGAGCAGAACACCTGTAAGACAAGCACTTTACCGTTTACAACAAGAAGGTTATGTAGATGTTGGATTTCGGAGAGGTTGGCAGGTGAGACCTTTAAATTTTAGATACTACGAAGAATTGTATGATGTACGAATGATCTTAGAAAATATAGCAATTGATATGCTATGTGATTCTAATGGTGAATTACCAATAGATTTAGAAATTTTAAAAGAAAAATGGTGTATTCAACCAGAGCAATATCTTAAGGATTTAAAAACACTGGCGCAGCAAGATGAAGATTTCCATTGTAGCTTGGTACGTGCGGCTGGAAATCAGGAAATGGCACGTATTCACAGAGAACTGAGTGAAAAAATTAGAATTATACGTAGGCTCGATTTTTCTAAGACCTACCGTATTGAAGCAACTTATAGTGAACATCAACATATACTAGAACTGATTTTAAATAAAAATAAAGATGACGCAAAATACATTCTAAATTCACATATTAAAAAAAGCCGTGATGAGGTTAAGAAAATAACTTTAAAAATGCTAGATAATACACAATTTTATTAGAATATGTTTTTATTTTAATTAAATGGTATTTATTTTTTATTTTTATCAAATAATTTAAATATTTTGATATTTATTTTTTATTTTTTTGCAAACCTTATCTAAATTTACTTTCTAATAAATTTTATTATTTAAATTAATTGAAATGATAAATTTTTAATATATTCTAATATTATTGTGATTTATTTTTATTTTTTAAGAAAAAATTAATAATTATTTAAATCTATTAATTTTTTATATTATGATTGAATTCACATTATATTTTAATATTGATTTGTAGTTGTTAGTATAGGCTATATATTTTTTGAATTATCTGTAATTAATTGTGTATAAAACGTATTCATTTTAATAAAATATTATTTTAATAAAGTAACAAATAAATTAATAAAGTAATTAAGGTGAAGTACATGAATAAAATATACAAGGTAATATGGAATGTGTATTTGGGGAAATGGATTGTTGTTTCTGAATTGGCAAAAGGAAAGGCAAAATCATCTTCTAAAGATAATAAAAAGATTGAAACTATAGCGAATAATAAACAATTTTCCTTCTCCAGAATCTTTGTAGCTCTTGCATTAACGGGTTCTAGTCATTTTGCCTATGCAGTAGGTGGATTATACGTAAATGATAGAACAGATTCAGGATGTGTTAGCATTTTGGATCCAGGAGGTATTGGCACTGGCGCTACTAGTGCTTGTCAGGCTAATCCGGCAACTCAGACTGTACAGTCATTATTTTTTGGATCATCTGCAGATGGGAATACTCAAGATGGTTCTTCATCAAGTTTAAGTTTAGGACAATTCCTATATGTAAATGGTGGAAAAATAGGTGTAACTGATGTTTTAGGTAGTACTTATTCAATGCGTTTAGGTAGTCAAGCTACTTTAAATGCAACAGCAGGTAAAAATGCAATAGCAATAGGTTCTGACCAGTCATCGACCTCTGATGGAAGTTCTACAAATGCAACAACAGCTAGTGGAACTCATGCTATTGCAATTGGCTCAGGTTCATTAGCATCAAATTCATATACAGTAGCAATAGGTAATTATGTAACAGCAAGTGGAGCTAGTTCTACAGCTTTAGGATCTGGTGCTAGTTCTACAGGTATTGCAGCTGTTGCTTTAGGTAACAACGCATCTGCATCTGGAGCTAATGCTTTATCTTTAGGTGGAGGTTCAGTAAATGGTAGTGGAACGACTGCATCTGCTAGTCGTTCTATTGCTTTGGGTAATGGAGCTGCAGCAACAGCCACAGATGCTATTGCACAAGGTTCTTCTACTATTGCAAATGCAGCTAGTTCAATAGCTTTAGGTAATACGGCCTCAGTTGATGCAAACTCAGCACAATCAATAGCACAAGGTAATGGTAGTGCGGTGACTTATGCAGCCAATGCACTGGCTTTAGGTAATGGTGCAAAAATTAATGGTGCATCAGGTAATCTCGCTACTGGTTCAATTGCAGTAGGCAATAGTGCAACGGTTGCTGCGGGAGCAACAAACTCTATAGCCCAAGGTAATGGAGCAACGGTTGCTACAGGTGCTTATAACGCTATAGCCCAAGGTAATGGTGCAACAGTATCTAGCATGAACTCTATCGCCGAAGGTACTAGTGCTGTTGCATCTGGAAATGCATCTACAGCATTAGGCTATGTTGCAAATGCAACGAATGCACGTACTGTGGCTTTAGGAAGTAATTCGACGGCATCTGGAAATGCTGCGAGTGCGATTGGATATTACTCAAGTGCTTTAGGTGATTACTCTATAGCAATGGGTAATACTGCATCAGTTGATGCAAACTCAGCACAATCAATAGCGCAAGGAAGTGGAAGTGCTGTGACCTATGCAGCCAATGCACTGGCTTTAGGTAATGGTGCGAAAGTAAACGGTGCATCAGGCAGTCTTTCTACAGGGTCTATGGCACTAGGTACAGGTGCAACGATTGCAGCAGGAGCGACAAATGCAATTGCACAAGGAACAAATGCGGCAGCAAGTAACACGAGTTCTATAGCAATTGGAAATACAGCAAAAGGTTCAGGCATAACAAGTACTGCTATTGGTGCTAATACTGTTGCATCCGATACAAATACAACAGCCGTAGGGAATACTGCGACAGCTAACAAAGAAAAAGCGACTGCAATAGGTTATGGTTCAACATCATCTGGTCTCTACTCAACGTCTGTAGGTAATGGAACGATATCTTCAGGCCAAAGTGCATCCTCATTAGGTGCTGGAGCACAAGCAACGGGGTTAGCTGCAACGGCTCTTGGTAATGATACGATAGCATCAGGTAAAAATGCATTGGCTGTTGGAGGAGGGAATAGTACAGGTACAGGTACAGTCGCTTCAGGAGATGGTTCAAATGCTATAGGCTATCTTGCAACTGCATCAGGTACAAATACAATTGCCTTAGGTATTTCTTCTTCAGTTGATGCAAACTCAGCACAATCAATAGCACAAGGTAATAGTAGTGCTGTGACCTATGCAGCTAATGCATTGGCATTAGGTAATGGTGCAAAAGTGAACGGTGCATCAGGTAATCTTTCTACAGGGTCTATGGCACTAGGTACAGGTGCAACGATTGCAGCAGGGGCAACAAATGCAATTGCACAAGGAACTGGTGCGGCTGCTAGCAGTACAAGTGCAACAGCCATTGGTAATACAGCAAAAGCATCTTCTACAAATACAATTGCTTTTGGAACATCGGCTTCGGTTGATGCGAACTCGGCACAATCAATAGCGCAAGGTAATGGAAGTGCTGTGACCTATGCAGTCAATGCATTGGCATTAGGTAATGGTGCAAAAGTGAACGGTGCATCAGGTAGCCTTTCTACAGGTTCTATGGCATTAGGTACGGGTGCAACGGTTGCAGCAGGAGCAACGAATGCAATTGCACAAGGAACTAGCGCGGCTGCAAATGCAATTAGTTCAATTGCGCTAGGTAATACGGCCTCAGTTGATGCAAACTCAGCACAAGCGACTGCACAAGGTAACGGTAGCACTGTTACCTATGCACAAAATGCTCTAGCCTTGGGTAATGGAGCCACAGTCAAAGGAACATCTGATAGTTTGTCTACAAGTTCTATGGCCATTGGTAATAGCGCAAAAGTAGCAGCTGGTGCAACTAACGCTATCGCTCTAGGGTCAAGCTCTAGTGCAAGTGGTGTAAATGCAACAGCGGTTGGTAATAGTGCAGCTGCAAGTGCAGATAATACGATTGCTCAAGGGACAAGTGCAACTGCAAGTGCATCGGGTGCAATTGCTCAAGGGGTAAGTGCAAATGCATCTGGAAATGCTTCAATTGCATCTGGCTATAATTCAAAAGCTAGTGCTCTTAGATCAAATGCGATTGGTAATAATGCAAATACAGCTTCATCTGATAGTGTTGCATTAGGTACAGCTGCAACCATAGATGCCAATTCAGCACAATCAATAGCGCAAGGTAATGGAAGTGCTGTGACCTATGCAGCCAATGCATTGGCATTAGGTAATGGTGCAAAAGTGAACGGTGCATCAGGTAACCTTTCTACAGGTTCTATGGCATTGGGCACAGGTGCAACGGTTGCAGCAGGGGCAACGAATGCAATTGCACAAGGAACCAGTGCAGCTGCAAATGCAATTAGTTCAATTGCGATAGGCAATACGACCTCAGTTGATGCAAATTCAGCACAGGCAATAGCACAAGGTAATGGAAGTGCTGTGACCTATGCAGCCAATGCATTGGCATTAGGTAATAGTGCAAAAGTAAATGGTACATCAGGTAATCTAGCTACTGGCTCTATGGCAATTGGTAATAGTGCAACGGTTGCAGCAGGGGCAACGAATGCAATTGCACAAGGAACCAGTGCGGCTGCAAGTGCAGTTAGTACTATCGCTTTAGGTAATTCCACAGTTGCCTCGGCGAGTAAAGCAATTGCTATAGGAGACAGTTCTCAGGCTACATCTGCAGAATCTGTAGCAATAGGCTCAGCAGCAATCACCAAAGGTGGAAAGGCTGTTTCGATTGGCTCAGGAAATACAGCAAACGGTGATGGTGCTGTTGCAATTGGGGATCCTAATACAGCAACAGGTGCAGGTGCTGTTGCTACAGGTAAAGACAACACAGCAAATGGTGATGGTGCTGTTGCTTTAGGTAATACAAATACAGCAACTGGACAAGGTTCCTTAGCTATAGGTTATACCTCAAAAGCCGATGCTGCTGGGGGAATTGCACTGGGAAATACTGCACATAGTTCTGCTGCAAATGGTGTTGCATTAGGATCTAATTCTACAGCAACAAATGCCAACGATGTTGCATTGGGCTCTAACTCAACAACTGCTAGCGCAGTTGGAACTTCAAGTGTAACTATTGCAGGCACCACATATACGTTTGCAGGTACCAGTCCAAGTAGTACTGTATCAGTAGGAACTTCAGGAAGTGAACGTACTGTTACAAATGTAGCGGCAGGACGAATAAGCTCTACTAGTACAGATGCTATTAATGGAAGCCAACTTTATGCAACAAATCAAGCGGTAGAAACATTAAATACAACTACGAATAAAGGGCTAAGCTTTTCTTCTGACTCTGGATCAGTAGTGAATAAAAAACTGGGTGATACCGTCGCGATTACAGGCGATAAAAATATTACTACAGCAACTACGACAAATGGGATTCAAGTTACTTTAAATCCAAACGTTAGTGTAACCAGTTTAACAGCAGGTAATAGTTTGTTAAACACAAATGGATTAACCATTACAAATGGACCAAGTGTTTTAGCATCAGGAATTAATGCAGCAGGTACTAAGGTTACGAATGTTGCAGCAGGTACAGCAAATACAGATGCAGTCAATGTGAGTCAATTGAATTCAGCAGCAGCAGCCTCAAAAACACAAGTTGCTGCAGGGACGAATGTTGCGAGTGTGAGCCAAACGACTGGAAGTAATGGTCAGGCTATTTATACAGTGAATGCCAATGGGACAACTGCATCAGCAGGATCAAGTGCATTGACTGTGACCAAAGGTACAACAGATAGCAACAACGTAACTGACTATGCGGTTGATCTTGCACAAACAACAAAAGATGATATTTCTGCAGGTAAGCAAGCCAGTACAGATATAGCAAATAAAGGTTTAACTTTCACTGGAGATAACTCAAGTACGACAGGTGTTAAAAAGCTTGGAGAAACATTAGCAATTACTGGTGATAGCAATATTACAACTGCAGCCACAACCGATGGAGTTCAAGTAAAACTAAATCCAAACGTTAGTGTAACCAGCTTAACAGCAGGTAATAGTGTTTTAACGACTGATGGTTTGACGATTAGTAATGGTCCAAGTGTTTTAGCTTCAGGAATTAATGCGGGAAGTAAACAAATTACTAGCGTTGCAGCAGGTACAGCAGATACAGATGCAGTCAATGTGAGTCAATTGACTTCATCAGCAGCAGCCTCAAAAACACAAGTTGCTGCAGGGACGAATGTTGCGAGTGTGAGCCAAACGACTGGAAGTAATGGTCAGGCTATTTATACAGTGAATGCCAACGGGACAACTGCATCAGCAGGATCAAGTGCATTGACTGTGACCAAAGGTACGACAGATAGCAACAACGTAACGGACTATGCGGTTGATCTTGCACAAACAACAAAAGATGATATTTCTGCAGGTAAGCAAGCCAGTACAGATATAGCAAATAAAGGTTTAACTTTCACTGGAGATAACTCAAGTACGACAGGTGTTAAAAAGCTTGGAGAAACATTAGCAATTACTGGTGATAGCAATATTACAACTGCAGCCACAACCGATGGGGTTCAAGTAAAACTAAATCCAAACGTTAGTGTAACCAGCTTAACAGCAGGTAATAGTGTTCTAACGACTGATGGTTTGACAATTAGTAATGGGCCAAGTGTTTTAGCTTCAGGAATTAATGCAGCAGGTACTAAGGTTACGAATGTTGCAGCAGGTACAGCAGATACAGATGCGGTCAATGTGAGTCAATTGAATTCAGCAGCAGCAGCCTCAAAAACACAAGTTGCTGCAGGGACGAATGTTGCGAGTGTGAGCCAAACGACTGGAAGTAATGGTCAGGCTATTTATACAGTGAATGCCAATGGAACAACTGCATCAGCAGGATCAAGTGCATTGACTGTGACCAAAGGTACAACAGATAGCAACAACGTAACTGACTATGCGGTTGATCTTGCACAAACAACAAAAGATGATATTTCTGCAGGTAAGCAAGCCAGTACAGATATAGCAAATAAAGGTTTAACTTTCACTGGAGATAACTCAAGTACGACAGGTGTTAAAAAGCTTGGAGAAACATTAGCAATTACTGGTGATAGCAATATTACAACTGCAGCCACAACCGATGGAGTTCAAGTAAAACTAAATCCAAACGTTAGTGTAACCAGCTTAACAGCAGGTAATAGTGTTTTAACGACTGATGGTTTGACGATTAGTAATGGTCCAAGTGTTTTAGCTTCAGGAATTAATGCGGGAAGTAAACAAATTACTAGCGTTGCAGCAGGTACAGCAGATACAGATGCAGTCAATGTGAGTCAATTGACTTCATCAGCAGCAGCCTCAAAAACACAAGTTGCTGCAGGGACGAATGTTGCGAGTGTGAGCCAAACGACTGGAAGTAATGGTCAGGCTATTTATACAGTGAATGCCAACGGGACAACTGCATCAGCAGGATCAAGTGCATTGACTGTGACCAAAGGTACGACAGATAGCAACAACGTAACGGACTATGCGGTTGATCTTGCACAAACAACAAAAGATGATATTTCTGCAGGTAAGCAAGCCAGTACAGATATAGCAAATAAAGGTTTAACTTTCACTGGAGATAACTCAAGTACGACAGGTGTTAAAAAGCTTGGAGAAACATTAGCAATTACTGGTGATAGCAATATTACAACTGCAGCCACAACCGATGGGGTTCAAGTAAAACTAAATCCAAACGTTAGTGTAACCAGCTTAACAGCAGGTAATAGTGTTCTAACGACTGATGGTTTGACAATTAGTAATGGGCCAAGTGTTTTAGCTTCAGGAATTAATGCAGCAGGTACTAAGGTTACGAATGTTGCAGCAGGTACAGCAGATACAGATGCGGTCAATGTGAGTCAATTGACTTCATCAGCAGCAGCCTCAAAAACACAAGTTGCTGCAGGGACGAATGTTGCGAGTGTGAGCCAAACGACCGGAAGTAATGGTCAGGCTATTTATACAGTGAATGCCAATGGGACAACTGCATCAGCAGGATCAAGTGCATTGACTGTGACCAAAGGTACGACAGACAGCAACAACGTAACGGACTATGCGGTTGACTTAAGTCAGGCAACGAAAGATAGCTTAGCCAATGCAGACAGTGGATTACAAACCGTGCAAACCCAAGTGGATGGCACCAATGTAAAAAGTATTAGCAAAACGGACAACACTGCAAACTTTGTTAGTGGGACTAACATTAAATTGTCTGACGATGGGCAAGGTGGGATCAAAGTATCGACAGCCGATGACGTAACATTTAACAATGTGAACACCACCAACTTAACAGCAACAGGCACCACTAAATTAGGTGATAACTTCACAGTCAATAGCAGTGGTGCAAGTTATACGGGACCGATCACTAGTGGTGATAACATTACCAACAAGAGTTATGTTGATGCACAATCAGCAGCCTCAAAAACACAAGTTGCTGCAGGGACGAATGTTGCGAGTGTGAGCCAAACGACCGGAAGTAATGGTCAGGCTATTTATACAGTGAATGCCAATGGGACAACTGCATCAGCAGGATCAAGTGCATTGACTGTGACCAAAGGTACGACAGACAGCAACAACGTAACGGACTATGCGGTTGACTTAAGTCAGGCAACGAAAGATAGCTTAGCCAATGCAGACAGTGGATTACAAACCGTGCAAACCCAAGTGGATGGCACCAATGTAAAAAGTATTAGCAAAACGGACAACACTGCAAACTTTGTTAGTGGAACGAACGTTAAATTGTCTGACGATGGGCAAGGTGGGATCAAAGTATCGACAGCCGATGACGTAACATTTAACAATGTGAACACCACCAACTTAACAGCAACAGGCACCACTAAATTAGGTGATAACTTCACAGTCAATAGCAGTGGTGCAAGTTATACGGGACCGATCACTAGTGGTGATAACATTACCAACAAGAGTTATGTTGATGCACAATCAGCAGCCTCAAAAACACAAGTTGCTGCAGGGACGAATGTTGCGAGTGTGAGCCAAACGACCGGAAGTAATGGTCAGGCTATTTATACAGTGAATGCCAATGGAACAACTGCATCAGCAGGATCAAGTGCATTGACTGTGACCAAAGGTACAACAGATAGCAACAACGTAACTGACTATGCGGTTGATCTTGCACAAACAACGAAAGATGATATTTCTGCAGGTAAGCAAGCCAGTACAGATATAGCAAATAAAGGTTTAACTTTCACTGGAGATAACTCCAGTACGACAGGTGTTAAAAAGCTTGGAGAAACATTAGCAATTACTGGTGATAGCAATATTACAACTGCAGCCACAACCGATGGGGTTCAAGTAAAATTAAATCCAAACGTTAGTGTAACCAGCTTAACAGCAGGTAATAGTGTTTTAACGACTGATGGTTTGACGATTAGTAATGGGCCAAGTGTTTTAGCTTCAGGAATTAATGCAGCAGGTACTAAGGTTACGAATGTTGCAGCAGGTACAGCAGATACAGATGCGGTCAATGTGAGTCAATTGACTTCATCAGCAGCAGCCTCAAAAACACAAGTTGCTGCAGGGACGAATGTTGCGAGTGTGAGCCAAACGACCGGAAGTAATGGTCAGGCTATTTATACAGTGAATGCCAATGGGACAACTGCATCAGCAGGATCAAGTGCATTGACTGTGACCAAAGGTACGACAGACAGCAACAACGTAACGGACTATGCGGTTGACTTAAGTCAGGCAACGAAAGATAGCTTAGCCAATGCAGACAGTGGATTACAAACCGTGCAAACCCAAGTGGATGGCACCAATGTAAAAAGTATTAGCAAAACGGACAACACTGCAAACTTTGTTAGTGGGACTAACATTAAATTGTCTGACGATGGGCAAGGTGGGATCAAAGTATCGACAGCCGATGACGTAACATTTAACAATGTGAACACCACCAACTTAACAGCAACAGGCACCACTAAATTAGGTGATAACTTCACAGTCAATAGCAGTGGTGCAAGTTATACGGGACCGATCACTAGTGGTGATAACATTACCAACAAGAGTTATGTTGATGCACAATCAGCAGCCTCAAAAACACAAGTTGCTGCAGGGACGAATGTTGCGAGTGTGAGCCAAACGACCGGAAGTAATGGTCAGGCTATTTATACAGTGAATGCCAATGGGACAACTGCATCAGCAGGATCAAGTGCATTGACTGTGACCAAAGGTACGACAGACAGCAACAACGTAACGGACTATGCGGTTGACTTAAGTCAGGCAACGAAAGATAGCTTAGCCAATGCAGACAGTGGATTACAAACCGTGCAAACCCAAGTGGATGGCACCAATGTAAAAAGTATTAGCAAAACGGACAACACTGCAAACTTTGTTAGTGGAACGAACGTTAAATTGTCTGACGATGGGCAAGGTGGGATCAAAGTATCGACAGCCGATGACGTAACATTTAACAATGTGAACACCACCAACTTAACAGCAACAGGCACCACTAAATTAGGTGATAACTTCACAGTCAATAGCAGTGGTGCAAGTTATACGGGACCGATCACTAGTGGTGATAACATTACCAACAAGAGTTATGTTGATGCACAATCAGCAGCCTCAAAAACACAAGTTGCTGCAGGGACGAATGTTGCGAATGTCAGCCAAACGACTGGAAGTAATGGTCAGGCTATTTATACAGTGAATGCCAATGGGACAACCGCATCAGCAGGATCAAGTGCGTTGACTGTGACCAAAGGTACGACAGACAGCAACAACGTAACGGACTATGCGGTTGACTTAAGTCAGGCAACGAAAGATAGCTTAGCCAATGCAGACAGTGGATTACAAACCGTGCAAACCCAAGTGGATGGCACCAATGTAAAAAGTATTAGCAAAACGGACAACACTGCAAACTTTGTTAGTGGGACTAACATTAAATTGTCTGACGATGGGCAAGGTGGGATCAAAGTATCGACAGCCGATGACGTAACATTTAACAATGTGAACACCACCAACTTAACAGCAACAGGCACCACTAAATTAGGTGATAACTTCACAGTCAATAGCAGTGGTGCAAGTTATACGGGACCGATCACTAGTGGTGATAACATTACCAACAAGAGTTATGTTGATGCACAATCAGCAGCAGCAAAAACAGAGGTTGCTGCAGGGACGAATGTTGCAGGTGTCAGTAAAACGACTGGAACTAATGGTCAAGCTATTTATACAGTAAATGCCAATGGGACAACCGCATCAGCAGGATCAAGTGCGTTGACTGTGACCAAAGGTACGACAGACAGCAATAACGTAACTGACTATGCGGTTGACTTAAGTCAGGCAACGAAAGACAGCTTAGCCAGTGCAGATAGTGGACTACAAACAGTGCAAACCCAAGTGGATGGCACCAATGTAAAAAGCATTAGCAAAACGGACAATACCGCAAACTTTGTTAGTGGAACGAACGTTAAATTGTCTGACGATGGGCAAGGTGGGATCAAAGTATCTACAGCCGATGACGTAACATTTAACAATGTGAACACCACCAACTTAACAGCAACAGGCACCACTAAATTAGGTGATAACTTCACAGTCAATAGCAGTGGTGCAAGTTATACGGGACCGATCACTAGTGGTGATAACATTACCAACAAGAGTTATGTTGATGCACAATCAGCAGCAGCAAAAACAGAGGTTGCTGCAGGGACGAATGTTGCAGGTGTCAGTAAAACGACTGGAACTAATGGTCAAGCTATTTATACAGTAAATGCCAATGGGACAACCGCATCAGCAGGATCAAGTGCGTTGACTGTGACCAAAGGTACGACAGACAGCAACAACGTAACGGACTATGCTGTTGACTTAAGTCAGGCAACGAAAGACAGCTTAGCCAGTGCAGATAGTGGACTACAAACAGTGCAAACCCAAGTGGATGGCACCAATGTAAAAAGCATTAGCAAAACGGACAATACCGCAAACTTTGTTAGTGGAACGAACGTTAAATTGTCTGACGATGGGCAAGGTGGGATTAAAGTATCTACAGCCGATGACGTAACATTTAACAATGTGAACACCACCAACTTAACAGCAACAGGCACCACTAAATTAGGTGATAACTTCACAGTCAATAGCAGTGGTGCAAGTTATACGGGACCGATCACTAGTGGTGATAACATTACCAACAAGAGTTATGTTGATGCACAATCAGCAGCAGCAAAAACAGAGGTTGCTGCAGGGACGAATGTTGCGAATGTCAGCCAAACGACTGGAACTAATGGTCAAGCTATTTATACAGTAAATGCCAATGGGACAACCGCATCAGCAGGATCAAGTGCGTTGACTGTGACCAAAGGTACGACAGACAGCAACAACGTAACGGACTATGCGGTTGACTTAAGTCAGGCAACGAAAGACAGCTTAGCCAGTGCAGATAGTGGACTACAAACAGTGCAAACCCAAGTGGATGGCACCAATGTAAAAAGCATTAGCAAAACGGACAATACCGCAAACTTTGTTAGTGGAACGAACGTTAAATTGTCTGACGATGGGCAAGGTGGGATTAAAGTATCTACAGCCGATGACGTAACATTTAATAATGTTACAGTTGGTGATAGTACATTAACTTCAGATGGTTTAGTGATTGCAAATGGCCCAAGTATAACTAAAACCGGTATTGATGCTGCAGGTACAAAAATAACGAATGTTGCTAATGGTGATATTAGTTCAACCTCTCAAGATGCAGTAACAGGTAATCAGCTTTATGGTTTAGGAAATAACTTAACTCAATTATTTGGGGGTAATGCTACATACTCAAATAATCAGATTAGTTGGACCAATATTGGTGGTACGGGACAAACGACAATTAATGATGCAATTTCATATGTAAATAGTCTAGCAACCACTGCAAATCAAGGTTGGAAAGTCGCTACTGATTCTGGAGTAACTGCCACAAGCACAGTGAAGTCTGGAGATACATTGAATATTAATGGTGCACAATCAAGCGGTGTTACAGTCACTAACTCTGGAAATAATGTGACGGTTGGTTTGAGCAACCAAGTTAAAGTAGGATCTGGAAGCACAGCTATTTCAGTCGATGGTACTACCGGTACAATTCAAACAGGTAGTGTTCAAATTGATGGCTCTAAAGGAAATATTACTGCAGGCCAAGTCACTGTAAATGGTACCGTAGGTACCGTAAATGGTTTATCTAATACGACATGGGATGCAAATAATATTGTTTCAGGTCAGGCTGCGACAGAAGATCAGTTAAAACAAGTTGCCCAAAGTGCAAGTGCAGCTGCTACGCAAGCAAAAACAACCGTAACAGCAGGCGATAACGTTACAGTAACAAGCAGTAAAAATACGGATGGAAGTACTAACTATCAGGTTGCAACCAGTAAAGATGTTAATTTTAATACAGTTACCGCAGGAACTGTAACTACAGACAAATTAACCTCTGGAAATGTCACTATTGATCAAAATGGTATTAATGCAGGTAATCAAAAAGTTACCAATGTTGCTTCTGGCGCAGTTACTTCAACTTCAACAGATGCTATAAATGGTTCACAGCTATATACAAGTAACTCCAATATATATAGTTACTTAGGTGGTGGTGCTGACTACGCAACAAATACAGGGCCGACATACAATGTTGCAGGTGGAACACAAACCAATGTTGGCGATGCCCTAAATGCATTAGATCAGAAGGTCACAAATGTTGGAAATCAACTTGAACAAGCCTTTTATACTACAAATAAACGAATTGACGATTTAGAAAAACACGCGAACGCAGGAAGTGCACAAGCACTTGCTACAGCTGGATTACCACAGGCGTATATTCCAGGAAAAAGCATGTTAGCAATTAGTGGTGGTACATTCCGTGGTGAAAATGGCTATGCGATTGGTATGTCTTCAATCTCAGATAGTGGTAGATGGGTATTTAAAGTCAGTGGCAGTGGAAATTCACGTGGCGACTTTGGTGGAACTGTAGGCACTGGAATCCAATGGTAACGGTTTAAATAAGATTGGAGATAGCTTATGTCTATCTCTAATCCAATAAATAAATTTATCTAAAATAATGATATGAGATTGATAACATGAAGAATTTAATCATACTAAGTATCGCGGGATTCTTGCTCGGTGGCTGTACAACAGGAACATCAATTACTAAAGAGGGTACAACAAACGATCCTAAATGGCACAAAGTAGAGACTATCTTAAATAAAGATCAAGGGACTTTTCCTAATTTACAAAGCTTAAGTGAAATTAGAAAAGGGATGACCAAAGATCAGCTATTTTCATTGATTGGTCGTCCACATTATGATGATGGGTGGAGACCAAGAGAATGGAATTACTTATTTCATTTTACTACGCCTGGGCAAGGTGAAAACGATATTACCACTTGCCAGTTTAAAGTCATTTTTGATCATAATATGATTGCTAGTAGTTTTTATTGGAATCCTATCAATCCTAAAAACGGTGTTTGTCCACCTAATATACAGCATAAGCAAATAGCAAATAAACGTTATACACTGTCGGTGGATGCATTATTTACATTTGATAAATATGATATTGAAAATTTAAACACAAAGGGAAAGGAAGACCTAGATAGTTTAGTTAGAGAGTTAGGCAAATTTAAAGAGCTAAATACAATTCAGATTATTGGTTACACAGATCGGTTGGGTACACAGGATTATAATGAAAAACTGTCTTATAATAGGGCACAGACAATTAAACAATATCTAACTTTAAAAGGTATTCCTTCGCAGATCATTAATACTATTGCAAAGGGCTCTGAAGACGCAGTTAAAGAATGTCAGGGTATATCTGAAAAAAAACAGCTTATAGATTGCTTAGCACCTAATCGACGAGTAATTGTCGATGTTGATGGATATATAGAAGGTACGCCTGAAAATAACCCTTCTATAAAATAAATTATTTTAAAAGATAAAACTCGAATTTAATTTTGAGTTTTATCTTTAAGTTCTAAATTTAATAAAAATCATAATTTAATCTTTAAAAAAGATCACTTCCTTGAGCAGATGGCTCCCATTTTTGATGACTTCCTAAAATTAGAGTTGCGCAATCATATGCATTCTGTAAAAAATCTTTCCTTGAAGATGAATGAAATCCTGTCTGACCTATTAAAGTTTCTCTTAACGGATGATGGCTTGTAATGAGATACTCATTACGTTTATATAACCGTTTTAATAGTTTTAATGAGGGTAGGCGATCGAACTTACCCTGATAACCACGATTACAGGTATTGCAAGCTAAAACTAAATTTGCCACGCCATTAATTGGTTTTTGACTATCACAGTCACGAAGTTTATGTGGGAAAAAATGATCTACTTCTGCGGAGTTTTCAAAATTTGACTCAAGATGGATAGGTTTAAAACAATAAAAACATTTACCCTTCTGATAGCCATTTAATGCGGACTTAGCAGAAGTTACATTTATACGTCTTAATTTGTTTTCTGCGACTAAAATTCCTGTTTCATCATGTTGGATCTGTACCAAATGTTTTGGTAAATTCATATCCCAAGCCGTTTCAACCAAGCGCCATCTAGACTCTGTTTCATGAATTAAATCTTGAGTATTCGGTGAACTAAACAATTCAAATAGCTCATCAGTAAGAATAATTCCTTGATGTGTTTTTCGAGCATCTACAAAAAATTTGTTAGGTATTTCCTTCCCATGAACATTATGAAAAGCATCTATCACATTAGCAAAGCCATATTGGACTGTTTTTGCAATTAATGTTTCATGACTAATTTCATTTACATTATAAGCCCTACAGAAATCTAAGAATTTACTTGAATTAGACGTTGTTTGTTTATCGACTAGTTTAAGGTGTTGGCAAATATTTTGACTAAATGGTAAAGCAAGTTCATCTAAAGTAATAATCGTATGATGATTTAACTTTAATTCATAGAGAGATTTAGCAAGAGCAAATTTATATGAAGCGACATTGCGTCCAAATAAAATAATAGAACGCCAATAATTCTCAATAGAAGGTTCAATTTCATAAAATTCTGACATATAAAGACTCGTTTTAAGATACTCTCTTAAATAAAATATTTAACCATTTTTCATCATGATCCGGTCTTTGGTCTAATGTAATCCACTGTTTTAATACTAATAAATGATTGATATCTTTAAGTAAGGAATGTGCTTGCTCTTCATTTAAATCTGTAAAAGACCTTCCATTTTGTTCACGATCTTTATTACCATATTTAAAAGACATATAGCAAATACCATTTGGTTTTAGTGCAAGATGGATACGCGTAATAACATCAATTAGTTGGTCTCTTTTACAGTGGAGCAGCGATGCACATGCCCATATACCATCATATTTAGTGGTGGTTGTCAGGTTATAAAAACTTTCATGCTTTACATTTAATCCAGTGAGTTGGGTTGCTTTTTTGACAAGCTCAATTGAGTAGTCGAGTGCTTCAACTTGATAGCCTTTGTTCTTAAAGGCTAATGTATCTCGTCCAGACCCACAACCAAGATCTAAAATAAAACTCTTAGGGGGTAAGTAGCTTAGAAATGGTTCATATAAATCATCGATTTGAAGTAAATATGTAGTCTCAAAAAAATGTTCTGCATATTTATTATAGTAGCTTAAGTTATCTAATGTATCGCTCATGATTGATTAATCAAACTCTATTTCTTAAATGTACTTATTCTCATTCAGTATAGTCAATTAGGTGTCTAATATGCTAAAAGAAAAACTGAATTTTTAAATTATACTTTCTTGTATAATGATTTTGGTATTATAATTCTTCATGAGAAATATTTTCATGTGTTTAATTTAGAAGAGTTTTGATCGTAGTGTACAAAAAAATATCAGTATTATGTGGCCTTTTAATTCTATCTGGATGTACTGTAAAGAGCGAAGCTGAGTCTGATCCGAATATAAAAAGTACATTGAAACATACAGAACAGTGCTTAACACAATTGATGGATATTGTTTCAAATGAAAGAAATTTTGCTTTAATTAAAAATAATATTTCAAGAAAAGATCTAATTTTAGATGTTAAACCTAAGGATGCACAAGTTGAATTGATTCAAGTATCGTCGCTAAAATCTGACGATGATGAAATGAATCCTATGGGATTAATTAAAGTAAATAAGCTTGATAAGACAATCAATAATATAACATTTGGTGATACACCTATTATTCCAATTAAACTTGGAGAACATACTAATTTTGTTCAAGATTGCTTTTGAATTTACCTGATAAAAGTGCGTAGTTTCACTTAAAAAACTTCTAAAAGCATGAGTAGGCATTTATATTGCTTCATTTAACAATCAAACTGAGGAACAGAGCCAACCTACTAAGCATTTTTATGATTAAAATTGTTTTTGTAAGATTAAAACTGTTTTGTATCCTTCTTATAATAATTAGTAGGCTTATATAGAAGTGTAGACTAGCAACTTAAATTGTTTATATTTATTGAATCTAAAGCTAAATGATAGGGCATTTTATTTACTTTATCTTTGTAAAATAATGACGAGTTATTGAACTTATGTAGATTTGAAAAATCTATACTCAGGATGAAATAAGCCAATTAGAAATAAAATCGTATAGATTAGCCATAAGAACAAGGTCATGAGTCTAATTTGCTCAGTACTCCAGTCGGAGGACTCCATATCTGTGAAAAAAATACTTTTCCAACCTTTTATGTACTTAGCTCCACCCCATGAAATAATCCATTTATATATGATGCTATAAGCGATATAACTTAATATCCAAAGTGATGTTGACATGGTTTACACATCCATAATAATAGGCTTTTTACATGAAGTGTTTTGTTATTCTAGTGGTATATTCTACATAAGAAAAAAGCCCTCATCTGGATGATAGGGCTTTTTAGAATTTGGAGCGGAAAAGGAGACTCGAACTCCCGACCCCAACCTTGGCAAGGTTATGCTCTACCAACTGAGCTATTTCCGCATATTGAGCAGTTTTTAAGAAAAACTTACACTAAAAAATATTTGGAGCGGGAAACGAGACTCGAACTCGCGACCCCAACCTTGGCAAGGTTGTGCTCTACCAACTGAGCTATTCCCGCGTGAGAGGTATAATACCTGAAATGCTGTTAGAAGCAATATAAAATCTAAAAAAACTGATTTAATTGAATAAAATAAAATCAATGTGATATGGTTAGGTTTAAAATTGAGCAGTTCTGTCGTGTCGAACGATTTGTTTCCTCTATGATTTCTTACTAAATATTATTGTTATAATAGAACTAAATTTTTGTAGCCATAACTCATATGAAATTAGAGCAACAACTTTTAGGACATTTATCTAAACTTGAACCTATTCATTTAGAAGTGATCAATGAATCTTCTGGTCATGGAGGATATTATCCAGGTAAAGAGTCTCATTTTAAAGTCATCATTGTCAGTGATGTATTTAAAGGTATACGTGCTGTGAAAAGGCATCAACTGGTATATACACATGTACAACACTTACTTATGGCTGGTGGTGGCTCAATTCATGCATTGGCCTTACATACATACAGTTTAGAGGAGTGGGATGGTCATGTGCCTACTAGTCCTGAATGTGCGCATGCACCTAAAGTACAATAGGTATAACAATGACTTTATTTACATTGCTTAAAATAATACATGGCGTTGCCATCTGTTTATTATTTATAACGTTAGTGATTCAAACAATCATTTTATTTAGAAAAAATCCCTCTTTGGATATTTCAAATTTATCTTCTCGAAAAAAGATAGTTATTTTTCAGCATAGTGCTTTTGGACTTTTTCTGATTACAGGTGGGTGGCTACTTTATTTAAAAGGCTTTGTTGTTCAAAATTGGTTTTATGCCAAAGCAATTCTTTTTGTAGTGTTACTTTCATCATTAATTAAAGCTTTTAAAAAGGGAACAGGTGAAATCCTACCAGTTCAACGGCGTGGGGGAATTGTTCTTGCATGGATTGCTTTTATTGCAATTCTTATTTTGGTAGCAATAAAGCCAAATTTATTTTAATCAACTATTACAAATTACAATTGTTATATTTATAGAAAAGGCCAAAAATAATAAAGAATATTTTTGGCTTATAAAAATAACAAGGGATGATGAAGATATGACACAATTTAAATATTTGATTCCGATAATGGCAGTTTTTACGCTGACAGCATGTAGTACTATGCCAGTCAAACCAACATATGTATCTCCTGCGCAGTATCAAGGCTTTAGCTGTATACAATTACAATCTGAATATAACCGTATTCAGCAGTATATGGCACAAGGTGTGGAAACACCTAAGCGAACTGGAATGGGTGTGGGCTTAGGACTTGGCGGTGGCTGGGGTAGAGGGGGTTGGGGTTTTGGTCCATCACTTTCTTTTAATTTAGGTCAGTCTTCAAATACAAAACGTACAGAAATTTCTCAATTATTAGGTCAGCAGGATGCAATTGCGCAAGCCGCTCAGTTTAAGAACTGTCCTATGAAAATTATAAAGAAATAGATGGAATACAGAGTACTTCTTCTTTGTTAAACCTGATTTAACATTGAAGAAGTGTATATCTGATATTTATTCTTACTGACTAGACTTACGCTTATTACGAAAATATTCAAATACAGCAGGTAAAATACTTAAAATAATAATACCGAGAATAACATGAGAGAAGTTATCTTTAATAAAAGGAATATTGCCAAATAGATAGCCTAATGTCACCAAAGAACTAATCCACAATAAAGCACCGACCACATTAAAGAAAAGAAATTGCTTATAGTTCATATCTCCTGCACCAGCAATAAAAGGTGCAAAGGTACGAAAGAATGGAAGGAATCGAGCGAAGATAATTGTTTTACCTCCATGCTTTTGAAAGAACTCATGTGTTTTTAAAAGGTGTTCTTTTTTAATAAGCTTCGAATCCATTTCAAATACACGCGGGCCAATATATTTACCCACATGATAATTCACGGTATCACCTAAAATCGCAGCAATTGATAGAAGAACAATGAGCGGAATTGGCTCCATGACACCAGTAGAGGCAGCGAGTGCTCCTGCAGCTAAAAGTAAGCTATCGCCTGGTAAAAAAGGCATAATGACTAAGCCAGTTTCAACAAAAATAATTAAAAATAAAATGGCATAAATCCAACGACCATATTGGTGAATAAAATCAAGGAGATGCTGGTCTATATGAAGAATGAAGCTAATGATATCCATGTGTCGTTAAAAGTTATAATCTTATGAAAATGCTAACAGTCTATTTACTGAAAGTCAGTAACTAAAATCTATATTTTTATAATGAATGTACTATTATTTTTGGCAGTTCACACATTTAAAGAAAAATACCTATACCAGTTATTTTTTTAAATAGTTTTCATTGTCAATAGTCATGTGCCACTGACCATTTTGTAGATAAGGCGCCTTATTTACATTAAATTGAGTGGAAAACATACCGGTACCGACTTGGATATGTTGCGTATCAATTTGTGTAATAGGCGCACTGATGTTTGATTGTGAACTACTTTGTTGGAATGTATTTGCTGTTTTTTGTTCTTGCTGATAAGACGCTTTATATTGTAAGTTGCCATCGTGACCAATTTCAATTTTACTGTGTGGTGCTTGCCATTGCCCAATAAAGTTCTCTTGGCCTTTTAAGACAGTATTTGTTTGCGCACATGCAATGAGTGGGATGCTAGAAACGATGCAAATAAGAAAGTGATTGAGTCGCATAATAATACCTTTTGAAACGAACAAAAGCACAAATAATCTATATTATATTTAGCATAATTTTAGAAATGAGATCATATAAAAAGCGTAACAGTGTATGACGTAACGTATTTTTTGGATCTACTCGCAAATCATAAAGCTAAGGCTATTGTCATTATGGCATTTTCTCGTACCAAACAAATTATATATCATTGGAAACGTTTACCATCTGCATGGCTATTGATATTTCAATTAATTATTTTAATGTTGACCTTTTTACCAGTCACCAATTTGTATTATCAATTGGTCATGTGGGGAAGTGGGGTTCTCGCACTTTTATTTATTGCACGTGTCATTAAGCATACTGCTTCATTTCATACATTGGGAAAGTTGTTTATTAGTGGTGCAATTGTCTGTTTAGTTTTAATGATGATTGGGGGCTATAATGTTTATCTGCAAGTAGGTGCTCATATCTTTGAAATAGGCGCTTATCTCTCTGCAACGTATAGCCTACTTAGGTATATGTTTGCTGATCGATATTTAACACAAGACGAATTGTTTGCTGCAGGTGCTGTATTTACGTTACTCGCTTGGGCATTTGCTTATGCTTATAATATTTGTCAGTTGCTGGTTCCAAATAGTTTTACCAACTCAGTGCAAGATACAAGTATTCAATCTTGGCTAGATATTTTGTTTTTTAGTTTTAGTTTGCAGTCCGCTACAGGGCTATCCAACTTGCTTCCAGTCGCACCAGCAGTGAAAGTACTTTCAATTTTGCAAATGTTTGTAGGTGTGATGTATTTGGCAATGGTCGTTTCACGTTTAATTGCATTGCAATATATTCATAAATCTTCACCACCTGAAGATGACGATTAAAATAAAAAAGGACTCTTAAGAGTCCTTTTTTAGTATAAATACTTTTTCTAGATTAGAAACGTACGCGAGTATTTAAACCAATTGTTTGTGCATCTTGAGCAAGATTTGAGTCTACAACACGGTAGTTCTTAGCATTTGCTTTTGTATAAGTTGCACCAACTGAAATTGCAGGTGTGATGAAGTAGTTTACGTTACCACCCCAAATGTGGTCAGTACCTGAATCAAATGCAGATGTGTCTGCATATGTAGCACCAACGCTTAACTTAGGTGTTAGGTATAGGTCAGTTGCTAGACCATACGCTGCGCTACCACGAACAAAGATACTATCTACTTCAAAGCCAACAGCCATGTTTGTGTTGTCGATGTTGCCTACGTATTTCGCACGTGCAGTCACTGCATCAGTTTTATAACGTGCATTTGCTGTATTAGCTTCGTTACGTGCAGTTAATACGCCGTTGTTAAATGCTTTGAAGTTATCTAATGAATAAGCATTTGTTACGTTTGTATAACCTACAGCGACTAAGAAGTTATTTGTAGGAAGTACACCAACTTCTAATGCATAACGGTCGCCACGATCTTTATCTTTGTAACCTTGCTCTTTTGAAGTTACGTCAGTGTGCGTATATGATGCACTGCCGTATACTGGCATAGGGATGTAAGAAGTGTCGTAGTAACCTTCAGCTTTAGCGCCATAAGATTGAGTTTTTTCACTTGTAGAAGTGTTGTTAAACTCTTTTTGACGATCGAAGTGGTAACCTACTTGTACATTAGATGCTTTATTTAAAAATGCAGCTTCAGCTAATGGGCCTTTAGAAGCGTCTACATCTTTAAAATAGAATGTACCTTGACCGTCACCTGTGTAAGAGTTCTCAAATCCTTTTGAATTGATATATTCAGATTGACCTTGTAACTCTACTTGGTAAGCATGAGCGCCGGTCATGGCTAAAAGAACCGCTGTTGCTAAACCGATTTTTTTCATAATAAATGTCCAAAGTTATCTACTTAGATAATGATATTTATTCTATTGTTACAAAATATTTAGTCAATGATCTGATGAACATATTTTTAGATAAATTTGATAGAAAAAAAATATGATGCTTTTACGAAAATTAAAAATTCAAATCAGATCTAAAAAAAATATGATGTATAACAAAGGGGTAAAGTATACAAAATTTTAACTAAAAATAAATGATTGATTAATAAGTAACCATAATATGGATGTTTGTTTTTATGTAATCAATTGTTAATTTTTTGAAAAATTGATTATTTTGTATGCTTTTTGTCGATTTTTAAGACGTAAATAGTTCATTAATTGATGACTTATTGGAGTATTTTTCTTATTTAAAAAGTGATTATTGGTTATATACATATTTAAATGAAGAATAGATGAGTAAATATGGTTGGCATCAGACATTCATAGTGAATGCCTGATGCCAAGTATTATGTTAGAGCATTGGCTTAAGGAATCTGCCTGTATGAGAAGCTTCAACTTGTGCGACTTCTTCAGGTGTGCCTTCAGCAATAATCTGTCCGCCACCTGAACCACCCTCAGGTCCAAGATCGACAACCCAATCGGCTGTCTTAATGACATCTAAATTATGTTCAATGACGACTATAGTATTTCCTTTATTGCGCAGCTCATACAAAATATCGAGCAATTTTGCAATATCGTGGAAATGTAACCCCGTTGTTGGTTCATCTAATACGTATAGGGTTTGTCCTGTATCTCGTTTAGCAAGTTCTCTTGCAAGCTTCACACGTTGTGCTTCGCCACCAGAAAGCGTCGTTGCAGCTTGACCTAAACGAATGTAACCGAGTCCCACTTGAGTCAGTGTTTCTAAACGACGATGGATGACTGGAATAGCGCTAAAAAATTCAGCAGCATCTTCAACAGTCATTTCTAAAACATCAGAGATATTTTTACCTTTGTAGCCAACTTCCAATGTTTCTCGGTTATAACGTTTGCCGTGGCAGGCATCACAAGGCACATACATATCGGGTAAAAAATGCATTGCAACTTTAATCATGCCATCTCCCTCACATGCTTCACAACGTCCACCTTTGACATTAAATGAGAAGCGACCTGCAGCATAGCCACGTGCTTTTGCTTCAGGTGTTTGTGCGAATAGCTCACGAATTGGCGTAAATAGTCCAGTATACGTGGCAGGGTTAGAGCGAGGTGTTCTACCAATTGGGCTTTGGTCAATATCTACGACTTTATCTAAATATTGTAAGCCGTTAATCGAATCAAATTTTTCAGGGGTAAGGGTGGTTGCTCCATTAAGTTGAGTCGCAGCCAACGGGAGTAGCGTACGGTTAATGAGTGTTGACTTACCAGAACCTGAAACGCCTGTCACACACGTCATAATACCTAGCGGAATTTTGAGATCTACATTCTTGAGGTTATGGCCACGCGCACCCATGAGTTGAATCATTTTTTGAGGATCGCTTGGTTTAAGACGCTCTTTAGGCACTTCAATTTTCAGCTTGCCTGCCAAATATTGTCCTGTTAAAGAATGCTTATTTTTCGCTAGCTGTTTGGCTGTACCCTCTGCAATCACATGACCGCCATGTACACCAGCACCTGGCCCAATATCAATAATATGATCGGCCTCACGAATGGCATCTTCATCATGCTCAACTACTAAAACAGTATTTCCTAAATCTCTTAGGCGAATTAGTGTTTGCAGTAGACGATCGTTATCACGTTGGTGTAAACCGATGGAAGGTTCATCTAATACATACATTACACCCATAAGTCCTGCACCAATTTGTGAGGCAAGACGAATACGTTGTGCTTCGCCACCAGAGAGTGTTTCTGCAGAGCGTGAAAGGCTTAGATAATTTAAGCCAACACTGACAAGAAAGTGTAAGCGTTCGCGAATCTCTTTAAAAATCTTATCTGCAATTTCGCCTTTGGCACCTGTCAGGTTTAAGTCTTGATAGTAGTTTTCGGCATCGCCAATCGACATTTGTGTAATGTTGGCAATGGTTTTATCTTTAACACGAACATGGCGTGCGATTTCATTTAGACGAGAGCCCCCGCATGCGTCACAAGCAGCATTTGAAAGGTATTGCGCCAAATCATCACGAACGTAATTGCTTTCAGTTTCACGGTAGCGTCGTTCAAGGTGTGGAAGAATTCCTTCAAATACCTGAACACGGTTGTGGTGGCGACCGCGTTCGTCTGTATAACTCATATCTATTTTTTCACGACCTGTGCCCTGAAGAAATTTTTTCTGTACATCTTTACTTAAAGACTGCCATGGTTGTTCAAGGTCAAATTCGAAGTGCGACGCAACCTTTTGCAACATGGCATAGTAATAAGGTTTTTGACGATCCCAACCACGAATTGCACCTTGGCTAATTGAAAGCTCAGGGTTTGGAATGAGCTTTTCTTGACTGAAGTGGCTGCGTGTTCCTAACCCATCACATACAGGGCAAGCACCAAACGGATTGTTAAATGAGAAGAGGCGAGGCTCTAGTTCTCCAACGGCACGATCACATTCTGGACATGAGTGTTTTGCAGAAAACACTCGATCAGGTTGTTCACCTTTCATCCAAGAAAGTATGGCAATATCCCCACCTAGACGTAGTGCTGTTTCAAAAGATTCAGCAATACGGTTGCCTAAGTCATCTCGAACTTTGAAGCGATCGACAATCACTTCAATCGTATGTTTTTTCTTTTTGTCGAGTGCAGGCGGTGTATCAATTTCTACAATTTCACCGTCGACACGTGCACGAACAAAACCTTGACCTTGCAGTTGTTCAAAAAGCTGAGTGTATTCACCTTTGCGTTCACGCACGACAGGTGCAAGAAGCATGAGAGCAGTACCTTCTTCAAGTACTTTTACTGCATCGACCATTTCAGAGACTGTTTGTGCAACCATAGGCAGGTCATGCTCTGGACAATAGGGCGTACCTACACGAGCATAAAGGAGTCGTAGATAATCGTAAATTTCAGTAATAGTACCGACTGTCGATCGTGGATTATGACTTGTCGATTTTTGCTCAATGGCAATTGCAGGGCTAAGCCCTTCAATAGAATCTACTTCGGGTTTCTCCATTTGTGAAAGAAACTGGCGCGCATAAGCTGACAGAGATTCTACATAGCGTCTTTGCCCTTCAGCGTAGAGGGTATCGAATGCTAAGGAAGATTTTCCTGAGCCTGATAACCCCGTAATAACCACAAATTTATCACGTGGAATATCGAGTGACACATTTTTTAAGTTATGTGTGCGTGCACCTCGGATACGGATATGACTTTGGCTCATAAAGAGGAGAATCCTAAAATTTGATGAATAATTACTTTCTTATAGTGTATATCAATATGCCTGAAATTTGGGCTTATCACCACGTGATGAATTGTTAATTCTTATTATGTAACTTATTCAAAAAGAGATTCTCCTAAAAAGATTTTTATGTTTAGCAAGCCATATTTAATTCTCGTTCAAAGATTGATTTAATGGATTCAAAAGCATATTTACGAGGTGTGTTTTGTTCTTTAAATGCATAGTGAATAATTTCTTGTTCAATGGATGAGAGAAATTGTTCATATTCTTTTTCAAAATGGTTCAGATCGAGTAAATCAAAACGGCCTGAATGATTACAATTATAACGCGAGATAAAATCGAGCATAATTTTTTGAATATTTTTATTGGTAAAGTAAATTAGATAGGTGGCAGCTGAGCCACAATGTAGACAGCCTTTATTGATATAAATTTCTTCATTTTCTAGCCAGCACTGACGTAGTGTAACCATCGCTCTAAGTGCCTCCGTACCTTGAGAAAGCTGTTGTTTCATGTGCCCCATACTCTAGCTTGTTATTAGTAATGATTATCATTACATATTTTATTTTAAAGGTCTAGCTAAGATTATAAATTTAAATTAATTTAATAAATATTAAAAAACAATGGCTTATGATATTTTTTTATAGTATTTCTTATATTTTAATTTGGAGTACTCTTTAACGAAATTATGTTACTATTTTTTAAGAAATTAGAAGAACGAAAAATGGAAATAATATGTTTATTGTGAATTTAAATTATACGAAACCTCTAAATGAAGTAGACGCTTATTTAGAGAAACATATTGCATGGCTACTACAACATTTTGAACAAGAAGAATTTATTGCAGCAGGAAGAAAAGTACCTAGAGATGGTGGGGTTATTCTTGTGAAATCGATGTCTAGGAAAAAACTTGAAGATATATTGCAAGCAGACCCTTTTCAGATGATTGCAGATTATGAAATTATTCAAGTCGAGTTTTCACGTGCCTTAAGTGGGTTTGATACTTTAATTTCAGCATAAGACATTTTTGTAGAAGTGCTTATGCTGAAAGTTATGGGTTTAGTCTAGACCTAACCATTGGCGTTGATGATACGCACTGTCCCAAAATAACCACTCTAACTCTGCGCCACGACGATATGCGTTGTGCATTTTTTCGAGTGTATGTGCATCTGCCTGCGATGCGACCTGATCGACCGTTGCAATAATATTATTTACAGCTGTATTGAATTCTTCACCTGAATAGGTATCAATCCATGCTTGGTAAGGATTATTCTTTTGGCTATGCTGAACAATATCTTTACCAATTTCAGCGTAAATCCAAAAACATGGAAGTAAGGCCGCAAGTACAATCGGATAACTTTCAGACCATGCCGTCGCAGTTAAAAAAGAAGTATAATGGTGACATGCCAGTGTAAGAGGCGTTTGTTCAAATTGTTGTTTTGTAATTCCAAATTGTTGCATGAATTCACTATGTAGACTGCGCTCTACAATAATGGCAACTTTTGCACCTTCTGAAAACTGAATAATATCGTCCGCTTCAAAGGCTTTTGCTGCTGCTACAGCCAGCGCTCTACCATAAGCCACAAGGTAATGTGAGTCTTGGATAATATAATGTTGGAATACTTCTGGCTTGAGTGTACCTAGAGCCATTTCCCGATTAAAAGGATGGTTTTGAATTTTTTCGTAGAGTTCAAGGTTTTTTTGCCAGAGTGTTTGTGTAAAGGTCATTGCTTGTATCTCTATAATTTTAAATTAAGGCGAAATCGGCCTTAACTATACCTTATTGTATTTCAGCGGAATATCATGCCAAAGAGATTAAAAATTGGCATAATAAGCCCATTATTATTTCATCATATTTTGTTTGTTTTGGGATGTATCCATTCCCATATTTGTAGGTCAGTTCATGAAGCATTTTCGGTTTTCTATTCTTTTTACTTTGGTGTGTTTAGTTATTGCTGCATATTGGGGATTTTATCATGGTCCAAATGCAGGAATAGAGGCTATGTTAAATGCAGTAATGATTACGGCTGTACTTGCTGTGATGGAGGTTTCTCTATCGTTTGATAATGCTGTTGTCAATGCTTCGATTTTAAGAGGATGGAATCATTTTTGGAAAATGTTGTTTCTAACAGTGGGAATGATTATTGCCGTATTTGGAATGAGGCTTATTTTTCCAATTGTCATTGTCGCTGTGACAGCAGATATGAGTATGTATGATGTAACGCAATTGGCACTCAATCATCCTACCGAATATTCTGAGCGTTTAATGGCGCATCATCCAGAAATTTCTGCATTTGGAGGCGCATTTTTACTATTGGTATTTTTGAATTTCTTTTTCGATGCGTCTAAAGACGTTCATTGGTTTAGATATCTAGAAAAACAATTTGCACATTTGGCAAATGTACCTGCAATTTCCGTATTTATTACACTCATTTTACTTTTAGTGATGTCTCATTATGTAGTTGATGATATTCGATTGGCAGTCATTATGTCAGGCATTTGGGGTATTCTTGTTTATGTAGGTGTACAGCTTCTAGGTCATCTTTTGGGAGGAGAACCCGAAATTGATGAGTCGTCATCTACAAATAATCAGGCAGGTTCAGGGCTTGTAAAAGCAGGAATTGGCGGGTTTTTATATTTAGAGATTCTAGATGCTTCATTTAGTTTTGATGGTGTGATTGGTGCTTTTGCGATTACCACGGATGTGGTCATTATTATGCTCGGGCTTGCTGTTGGTGCAATGTTTGTACGTGCATTAACAATTTATTTTGTAGATCAAGGAACACTTGAATCATATAAGTATTTAGAGCATGGCGCCCATTATGCAATTGGAGCATTAGCAGTCATTATGTTTATGACGGGTGCTGGTATGCATATTCCTGAAGTAGCGACAGGCTTAATAGGGATTGCTTTTATTGTATGGTCTGTACTTGCATCTCGTAAATACAATCGTCAGCATTCAAAATAGTTATTATGATGATTAGAAATTAGATTAAGTCAATTTTCAGGAAATTGTATAGAATAGGGGAGGAAGCATCCTGCTTTTTCCTCACTTTAAAATATATTAGACAGCCTATGAGCCATCTTATAATGCCCTTGAAAGAAAGAACCCACTGATAAAATGAATATGATGAATGCTTTAGAACGCCGTTCAACCTTTGCTTTGAGTAGTATTTTTGCACTACGAATGCTTGGGTTGTTTATGATTATTCCTGTATTTGCTGTAGAGGGGCAATCGTATCAATATGCAACGCCAGCGCTCATTGGTTTAGCTGTAGGTGTTTACGGATTATCACAAGCAATTTTACAAATTCCATTTAGCTTATGGGCAGATCGATTTAGTCGTAAGCCACTTATCGTTTTAGGCTTACTGTTATTTGCAATAGGTGGTGCTGTTGCTGCGATGTCCCACACAATTTACGGTGTAATTATTGGACGTGCTATTGCTGGTGGGGGTGCAGTCTCTGCCGTAGTTATGGCTTTATTGGCAGATGTGACTCGCGAGGAGCATCGGACAAAAGCGATGGCTGTCATGGGAATGAGTATAGGGCTATCTTTTGTTGTGGCATTTAGCATTGGCCCATGGTTGACTGGGTTGGTGGGTATTTCTGGCTTGTTTTGGGTTACTGCAATTATGGGGATGTTGGCCATATTTACCCTATTTTTAGTGCCTAAAACAACACGGCATCATCGTAATTTTCAGCAAGGTTATTTACGTCAACTTAAACAAGTATTACAAATGCCTGACTTAAATCGACTGCATGTGTCGATTTTTTCATTACACCTTTTGCTCACGGCAATGTTTATTTATGTACCGTCACAGCTAATTACATATGCAAATATTCCACTTGAAAAACATGGGTTAGTGTATTTACCGCTGTTGCTAATAGGTGTATTTTTTTCATTTCCAAGCATTATTTTGGCCGAGAAATACCGCAAAATGCGTGGTATTTTCTTAATGGCAATTGTTGGCGTAATTTTAGGCCTGATTGTACTGACGCTCGGTGCGACTTCTAAATATTTATTGTTACTTGGTCTGGGATTATTTTTTGTTGCCTTTAATGTCATGGAAGCATTATTACCCTCATGGCTTTCTAAAGCTGCACCAATTCAATCAAAAGCGACTGCAATGGGTGTAAATGCCAGTGCTCAATTTCTTGGAGCATTCGTGGGTGGAACATTGGGTGGTCAATTGTTAATGTTACATAATACATCTATTGGTTGGTCTATTTTAACAGTAATTGCGTTAGTATGGTTTGTGATCAGTTTTGGTTTAAAGCAACCAAGATATTTATCGTCAATTATTTTAAGACTCCCTGAAGCCAATGATCAAAATACAGCAGAAAACTGGACAGCTGAGTTATTAGATATTCATGGAATTGAAGAAGTTGTTGTGATGGCTGAGCAGAAAGTTGCTTATGTAAAGTTGGATAAGAAGATCATTGATGAAGAAGGAAGACAACGACTGTCGCAGTTATTTGGGAAACAGCACGTTATTTAGGTATAATGGCGATAGAAAATCTTAGAAAGATATAGGAAGCAATAGCACATGCGCGGTGTAAATAAAGTTATTCTAGTCGGAACTTTGGGGCGAGATCCTGAGACAAAAACTTTTCCAAATGGTGGTTCGATCACTCAATTTTCTATTGCAACAAGTGAAAACTGGGTAGATAAAAATACAGGTGAAAGAAAAGAAAATACTGAATGGCACCGTATTGTATTGAATAACCGTCTTGGTGAAATTGCTCAGCAGTATTTACGTAAAGGTTCGAAAGTATATATCGAAGGCTCTTTACGTACTCGTCAGTGGACAGATCAAAATGGTCAAGAGCGTTATACTACTGAGATCCGAGGCGATCAAATGCAAATGCTCGATTCACGTCAAATGGGTGATCAAGCACCAAACTTTGGTGGTGGTGACCAAAGTGGATATGGACAACCAAGATTTAATCAGCAGCCACAAAGTAATGGTTATGGTAATCAAAATACTCCACCGCAAAATACGGGTTACAACTCGAATAATTTTGCAGGTCAGAATGCTGGCGGTGGGTATGGTCAAAATAATGCGATGCAGAAACCTCAGCAACCGAGTTCGCCTGCACCAAATGACTTAGATGATGATTTACCGTTTTGACACATACCAGAGACTATGTTTTGTAAAGTTTATTAAATTATTCTTTATTAGTAGTTAGTTTGTTAAATTTTAAAAATTTATATTAATTAACAAATATTTAAAAGCCCAATCTTTATTGGGCTTTTTTATGACCAATGCGATGTAAAAATAAAATAATTTTAAATTTAGTCTAATTAAAGTCTAAGTTGATGAGAAAATTTTGACACTAAAATAATTTTAAATATAATAGAAAGACTTCATTGGGGAGTAGCCTCCGCTTACACCAAGTAAACGGGTGATGGTCAACATAATTGTTTTGAAAAACATGGCCATCATAGCAAAGACCAAAAATCCTTTGTTGGCAAGACCTTTGATTTATTTCTCTGCTTTGAAAAACTTTAGCTAGCAGGAGAGATGAATCGTTGGTTTTATGCTAGCTAAAGGACTTTATCATGTTAAAGCACTTCCGATTCTCAATTCTTTTTACATTGATATGTCTTCTAGTCTCTGCATATTGGGGATACACACACGGTCCAAATGCAGGCATAGCAAGTATGCTAAAAGTCCTCGCAATTACAATGCTTGTTGCTGTCATGGAAGTTTCTTTATCGTTTGATAATGCTGTTGTAAATGCTTCTGTATTAAAGCATTGGAACCCCTTCTGGAAAAAATTATTTCTTACTGTAGGTATTCTAGTTGCTGTTTTTGGTATGCGACTTATTTTTCCATTATTGATTGTCAGTTTTACTGCCAATATGTCTATGGTGGATGTTGCACATCTCGCTTTAAATAATCCTGTCGAATATGCTCAACAATTAACATTGCATCATGCCGAAATTGTTGCATTTGGTGGTATGTTCCTTCTTCTCGTTTTTCTGAATTTTATTTTCGACCAAAATAAAGATACCCATTGGTTTAAGTGGATTGAAGCGCATTTAGCTAGCTTGGGTCGTGCACCTGCTATATCAATTTTTATCGCTATTGCTTGCCTCATGATTATGAGTGAGTATGTAACAGGTGCAGCACATCATAGTGTAACCATGGCAGGATTATGGGGAATTATGGTGTATGTGGGGGTGCAAGTGGTGAGTGGTTTATTGGAAAGTAACTCTCATGACCATGAAAATATAAACTTAGGAAAAACCGTCGTTAAAGGTGGTATGGGAGGATTCTTATATCTAGAAATTTTAGATGCTTCCTTTAGCTTTGATGGTGTACTAGGAGCATTTGCAGTTACGACTGACGTTGTCACCATTATGATTGGTTTAGCAATTGGTGCGATGTTTGTTCGCTCTCTTACTGTATATTTGGTTGATAAAGGTACATTAGATGCCTATATTTATTTAGAGCATGGTGCACATTATGCCATTGGTGCATTGGCATTCATTATGATTTCTGGTGGCACAGGACTTCATATTTCAGAAATTATTACAGGATTGATTGGTATATTCTTTATTGGATGGTCAGCACTTTCATCTATTTCTTATAGAAAACAACAAATGAGTCAAAATAAATAATATTTAATCAACATAGAAGGCTATTCAATCTATTAAAGGGCATGTAATGATGAGTTTAGCTAATAAATATCTATCGAACTATCAATTTCATGAAAAACATCAAATTATTATTGAAGCCTCCATACAAGAAGTACAAGATACTATTGATAGTTACGATTCCATCGATGATTCATTTTTTCGTATGATGATTTTGCTACGTGAAATCCCTATGCGATTTTTAAATCGTCTTGGTATCTATAAGAATGTTCCAGTAGCGCATTTTAATATGCATAATTTTATAAAGCTTGAGCATAACAGCAATGAGCAGATCTATGGTCTAATTGGCAAATTTTGGAAACTTAATTATGGGCAATTCATAATTGAGGAAAATAGTGATTTCTTAGACTTTAAAAAGCCTCATTACGCAAAGTTACTTCTTATCTTTAATGTAAAAAAAGTAAATGAAAAAGAAGTATTATTAACGACTGAAACGCGTATCCATTGCCTAGATACGTATGCATTAAAAAGATTTAGAATATATTGGTACTTGATTAGACCGATAAGTGGTTTGATTCGTATGAAAATATTGCATAGCATAAAAAATCAGATCTCTATAAATAATCACAATAAAAAATAAATCAATTTTTGAATGAGATTTTTTTAAGAAACATGAGAAGTATATATATCTTTGTTTTTATTTTAGATAGATTTAACTTATAAAATATGAATTATTTATCGTATATTTAACTTATTTTATTTTTTCTTTGGTATTTTAAAAATATGTGATATAAATTGCTAATATATATAGATAATATTTTTTATTTTTTTAAAAATATTATTTTTGTCTATTTGAGTAATATTGAAGTTTATTTTAATTTATTATATTTTATGATTTAGGTTGTATTTGAAAATAAACTAATAAAGGTAGAATATATGAGTGAAACTAGACAAATAGATTTAAAAACATATCCTGTACTTATTACAAAAAGTAAAGCTTATATACAAGCAATTAATGGTGAGTTTTTATTTGTTTTCTCAGATGAAAAACCTTCTATCACAAACTCTCAAGCAGTACATAGAGACACTAAAATTTATTTAGATGGGCACACAGGTAATCTATGGGCATGGAAAAAATATTCATGGAGAACGAAACTTATTGTTTCAGTTTGAAATAAAAAAATACGGAAAAATAAGAATAATAAATATATAAAACTAGAAATTTTTAAATGGAATTACATATGAATAAGAAAAATATATTTGATCTTTACTGCAGCCGAAATGTCATTGGTCAATACAATTTAGGTGTCTCCTACCGAGATGGTATTGATATTGAACAAGATTACTCTAAAGCTTTTGGATGGTTTTATAAGGCTGCAGAAAAAGGTTTTGATCAAGCGCAATATAATCTTGGATCGATGTATAAAGAAGGGTTAGGCGTTATACAGAACTATGGCAAAGCTTTTGATTGGTTTTATAAAGCGGCTGAACAAGGATTTGATCAAGCTCAATACCATTTAGGATTAATGTATAAAGATGGTTTAGGTACAGCACAGAGTTATGACCATGCGTTCTTCTGGTTTAAACAAGCAGCAGATCAAGATCTGGCAATCGCAAAAAATAGTTTAGCCATGATGTACATTACGAGTTTAGGTGTACAGCAAAATTATCAGCAAGCTTTTTATTGGTTATATCAGGCAGCGAAACAAGGTTTAGACCAAGCACAATATAATCTGGGTTTAATGTATAAAAATGGTCTTGGTGTTGAACAAAGTTATATGAATGCCTATGTTTGGTTTAATGCTGCAGCAGAACAAGGTTTTGATCAAGCTAAATTAGAAGTTCACTCATCATCAAATTAGAATGAATAATCATGTGTGATTGAAATCATTTAAAATATTTTTTACGTTAAATTATATACTCTATTTTATATTCATCTATGAAGTAAATCCTAAGATTTTCTTAATATAAGTTTTATATTTTTAAGATTATCTCTATTTAATATAAACATTTTTTATATTTTGTGACTTATTTAAAATTATTTATATTTTTAGTTAATTTTATAGCATAATATTTTATCAATCCTTCGTGTTTGTTTTATATTAAATTTTAAGATTACTGGATCTATCTTTATTTTTGGGAAGGTGAGTGTGTTAAGAGTTTTATTCGTAGAAGATGATCTGATGATCGGGAAGACAACTTTTCAGCTTCTAGAGCACGAAAACTACCAAGTCGATTGGGCAAGAACAGGTCTTGAAGCTTTAGATTACTTGTTTAATCATACCTATAATCTCATTTTACTCGATCTTGGCTTACCAGAGCTTGAAGGTATGTCGGTACTAAAGCATATTCGAGATAAAGCAGAACTGAATAAAACAGGTGTCATTATTATTAGTGCACGAGATCAAACAGTGGACAAGGTTCAAGGTTTGAAATTAGGTGCAGACGACTATATGGTTAAGCCATTCGATTTTGATGAGCTTTTAGCGAGAATGGAGGTTGTAATTCGACGTAGCTCAAATTATACACGTGAAGAAATCAGCTTTAGCGTGGGTGATTTGGTGATGTATCCGAGTACACATCGATTATTTAAAGAAGGTCATCCAGTTTCTTTATCTGTAAAAGAGTGGACGATTTTAGAACCCATGATGATGTATCCAAATCAGATTTTCTCCAGAGAAATGCTTGAACAAAAACTATATCGTTGGAGTGATGATGTGCAAAGTAATACTATTGAGGTACATATCCATAATTTAAGAGCCAAACTAGGCAAAAAAAGTATCCGAACAGTACGTGGGTTAGGATATTGTGTAGGCAGTATCGACTAAACTGAAGTTTTTTAACATGTATATACATCGTTTATGCAGCTCAGTACGTAGGATGTATCAACAAAAATCATTAAGTACTCAGATGTCATGGTCAATTTCTATCTTCAGTATATTGCTGTTGGTTGTCATTGGGTTTGCAGCTTATCGTATTGCTCTTGAAGAGTCTCAAGAAGTCATTAATAGCCAAATGGAACATATGGCTTACTTTTTAGAGCAAAATAATCCGACGTTAAGGACATCGACATTTAATCCAAAACGTCATTATGGAGAAGTTGATTTTTTTATTGATATCGTTGCCAAAGACCATCTGCAACAATCTGGATTGACTGGCGGTTATCTCATGCCATACAGTGATAAAAGCTACGTCAAAAGACAGAAAACATCACGTGGAACACTCATCATCTATGTCAAACCGATTGGTGATAAACAAATTCAAATTAGTCAACTGAATCATGTACGTGTCAACCTTGCAAAAGAGTTGGCCATTAATATGCTATTGCCTTATTTATTTTTTGTACCTTTTGGTATTTTGGGTTTATATAAATTAATCCAGAGACATTTACGTCCTTTATTTACACTTAAAGAGATTTTTTCAGTAAGACATCCCTCTGATTTATCACCCATTCATGTTCAGCAACTGCCTGCTGAGATCTCACCTGCAATTAATGAGTTAAATTATTTATTTAAGCGAATAGAAGAAGCACAAACTCAGCAAAAATCATTTGTTGCCAATGCTGCACATGAGCTAAGAACGCCATTAACGGCGATTAATTTACAAACAAATTTGTTATCTAAGCTCAAGCAAAATACAGCTCAATACGATGAAAATATGGTGGATTTAAGACTAAGCTTACAGCGAATGATTCGTTTGGTCGATCAGCTTATGAAATTGGCGCATCAAGATGACATGGCTGTAAATGAATTAGAGCAGATGAATGTAGTAGATGTATTACGAACTGCTTTAAATCAGCTATCGATAAGTGCAAAAGAAAAAAATATTCAAATGCAATTTGTTGTCGATCATTATGAAGAAGTGTTTGTCTGGGCAACGCAGTCTATTTTAGAAACAATTTTTTTAAATTTAATTGATAATGCTATCAAGTATAATCGTACCAATGGTCAAATTTTAATAAAAGTTTATGCAGATCATTCGCATACAACTGTAGAGTTTCACGATGCAGGCCCTGGCATTGATGAGAGCAATCTAAAGAAAGTAAAGGAGCGATTTGTCCGCTTAGAAAGTACTCAGCATCAAGTTGTAGGTAGTGGTTTAGGATTATCTATTGTTGAGGCAGCATTGAAACTCATAGATGGTCAACTGTCTTTTACAGATTCAGCGATTTTAAGTGGATTGAATGCGAAAGTAATGTTTAAAAATAAAAATGTATTGCCTAATGACACGGCTTTACAGACAGGTAAATCTATTTAGATTTACCTGTTTTAAAATTGATTTATGCAAATTTAAATGCAACTAGACTAATAGCTAGAGCTGACATACCAATAACCAAACCATATACAGTTTCATGACCTTTGGCATATTTTTTTGCAGTCGGTAATAGTTCATCTAAAGCTAAGTACACCATCACACCTGCAATAATGCCGAATACGATACCATAGACCAAATCATTTAAATAAGGGGCTAAAAAGATATATCCGAGTAATGCACCGATGGGTTCTGCAAGGCCTGAAACAAAGCTTGCGGCCACTGCATAAAGTTTATTTTGTGTTGCAATATATACAGGGAGTGCAATTGCAATACCTTCAGGAATATTGTGTATAGCAATTGCCAATGCCAATGGAGCACCTACAGTTGGGCTATCTAGTGTTGCAAAAAAAGTAGCTAATCCTTCAGGTAAGTTATGTGCTGTAATTGCAAACATAGTTAATAAGCCTGTTCGCATAATTTGTTTTGTATTTAATGCCTGAGAGGATTTTTCTTCTAATCCATCATGAGGATTGGGAATCACTCTATCTAAAATTAATACCAAGACGAGGCCGCCCAAAAAGGCAAACGTTGCGAAACTATAGCCTATATTTTCAGGATAGACATTTGAGAATGACTCAATTGATTTATTTAAGATTTCCGTTAAAGAAATATAAACCATTGCACCTGCTGCAAATGCTAAGCCAAAAGAAAGTAATCGAGGACTAGGCTGTTTGAAAAAACAGACCAGTACTCCTCCAATGACGGTTGCTAAGCTTGCAATAATTGTGACTAAAAAAGCCACTAAGATCTGACTATCCAATGTAAATTTACCCTCATCTGAATAATTATTGTAAGTGACTTAGATGGATCTAGCCCAAAATAAATCACTTTGAATGGTTATCACTAAGGTAATCGGAATTAGAAAAATATAAAAGTTTAAAACAAGAGAATAGGGAAGTTTTATTAGAGGAAATAACTTTTATGATGATTGGATATTGTGTTTATAAGATAGACCAAATAAGAAAATAAAAAAGGAGAAAGAATTTTTCTTACTTTCTCCTTGAAAATTGTACTTATCCGAAGCGACCAGTGATGTAGTCTTCTGTTTGTTGTTTTTGTGGGTTAGTAAATATATTGTTTGAATGATCTAGCTCAATTAATTCACCCATAAACATAAAACCAGTATAGTCCGATATACGGGCTGCTTGTTGCATGTTATGCGTTACAATAAGAACAGAGTATTGTTGTTTAAGCTCTTCAATGAGTTGCTCAATTTTTGCTGTTGAAATTGGATCTAATGCAGATGTGGGTTCATCTAATAAGAGAACCTCTGGTTTAAGTGCAACAGCACGTGCAATACATAATCGTTGTTGCTGACCGCCTGATAAACCTAAAGCACTTTTATGCAGTTTGTCTTTTACTTCATCCCAAAGTGCTCCGTCACGTAATGCTTTTTCTACACGATCATTCATGTCTGATTTAGAAAGCTTTTCATAATGACGGATTGCATAGGCAATGTTTTCATAAATTGTCATTGGGAAAGGGACAGGTTTTTGAAAGACCATTCCAATTTTTGCGCGAAGCTGATTAATTGAAATTTGGTCTTTAAGAATATTTTTCCCTTCGAAAAAAATTTCACCTTCTGCACGTAGTTTGGGATAAATATCATAAATACGATTAAAGATACGCAATAGGGTAGATTTCCCACAGCCTGATGGACCAATAAGCGCCGTCACACGATGCTCAGGAATAACCATATTAATGTTTTTAAGTGCTTGAGTGTCGCCATAGTAAAAGTTTAGATTACGAACATCTAACTTTGCTTTTTCTGGTTTAGGTGCTGTTTTATTCATAAAATCGAGTGTGATATCTGAATGATGAGGCGTAGAGGTAGATTGATGAGGGTTGCCTAGAATGGCTTCTTTAATATCCATCTTATTTCTCCTTTTTCACTAAGAGTGAACGTGAAATGATGCCTAAAATAAGAACAAAGAGCGTCATAACCAATGCACCTGCCCAAGCCAGTGCGTGCCAGTCATCATAAGGGCTCATTGCATATTGGAAAATAACAACAGGTACATTTGCCATTGGTTGCATAATGTCTGTCGACCAATATTGATTGTTAAGTGCAGTAAATAAAAGCGGTGCTGTTTCACCTAAAATTCGTGCCAGTGCGAGCAATACCCCTGTGATAATGCCTGACATAGCTGCTCTATATAGCACTTGATTGACAATTTTCCAGCGAGGGATACCGAGTGCTTGTGCGGCTTCTCTCATGGTATTTGGTACAAGCTGTAGCATTTCATCTGTGGTACGTACGACAACAGGTAAAACCAAGAATGCGAGAGAAACTGAGCCTGCAAGGGCAGAGAAGTGTCCCATGCGTCTTACCATAATCTCATACACAAAGAGTCCAATTACTATAGAAGGTGCAGAGAGCAAAATATCGTTAATGAATCGAATACAAAAACCAAGTTTTGTATCTCGTGCATATTCAGATAAGTATGTTCCAGCAGCAATACCAACGGGTGTTCCCACAAAAATGGCAATAGCACTCATAATAATGCTACCGACAATTGCATTAAGCAGACCACCCGATTCACCTGGTGGTGGTGTCATGGCGGTGATTAAATTTAAATTAAGTGCAGGTAAGCCATTGATGAGAGTGGTCCATAGAATCCACACAAGCCAAAAGAGTCCGATAATTGCAGTGATGAGTGAGAACACTTTTGCAAGAATATTTTTAATTTGTCGAGTTTTCCAAAGCATATTTGACATAATTATGCTCCCTCACGACGAGCCAAACGGCCTAACATGAATCTTGCTAAAGCAAGTACAATGAATGTAACAACAAATAGGATAAATCCTAATGCCAGTAATGAAGATAAGTAGAGACTTGAATCTGCCTCAGTAAATTCATTGGCAATGGTTGCAGAGATTGAGTTTCCAGGCTGGAGTAAAGAAATACTGAGTTGATGTGCATTTCCAAGGACAAAGGTAACTGCCATGGTTTCACCAAGTGCACGACCTAAGCCTAAGAAAATACCACCAAGTACAGAAGATCGAGTATAAGGTAAAACGATATCCCAAATGACTTCCCAGGTGGTGTTCCCAACTGCATAGGCAGATTCAATGAGTGGTGTTGGCACAGTAGAAAAAACCTCTCGCATAATAGAAGATACAAAAGGAATAATCATAATACTCAGTACAATACCTGCAGTAAGCATACCTAGGCCAATAGGAGGGCCTTGGAAAAGTTGACCAATCAAAGGTAAAGCGCCCATATGTTCATCTACCCATGGATAAACGTGGTCTGCCATGAAAGGTACAAATACAAATAGACCCCACATACCGTAAATAATGGATGGGATCCCAGCTAATAATTCAATTGCAGTTGATATGGGTGTTTTTAACCAATTCGGTGCAAGATTAGTGATAAAAATTGCAATACCAAAGCTGACCGGAACAGCAATGATCATTGCGATACACGATGTGACCAATGTACCGTAAATAGGGACAAGAGCGCCAAATTGCTTACTCACAGGATCCCATGCGCTGTTCCATACAAATGAGGTGCCAAATGTTTGAAATGCTTCTTTACCTCCCCAAATCATTGAGAAAGAAGCAGCAAGCATAATCAGAAGAACAAAAAGAGCACAGCTTTTGACGGTATAGTGAAAAAGTTTATCGTTGCGTTGATCTTTTAGATCTGTATTACTATTTTGTTTCATCATCGAAGAGCTTCATTTTTAAAAGAAATAAATCCAACAAATCAATTTGCTGGATTTAGGGAGATAACTTGCATGAATTACTTGATGTTCTTCGACCAATAGCCCTCGATTTCCTTCACTAAGTTGTTTGGTAAAGGAATATAATCAAGTGCTTTTGCATCTGCTTGTCCATTCTCTAAAGACCATTTGAAAAAGTTCAATGCTTCACGGCTTTCATTCGCAGATTTTGGTACTTTATGCATAATTACAAATGTTGTTGCTGTAATTGGCCAAGAGTTTTCACCTGGTGCATTGGTAATAATATTGTAGAAATCTGGGTTTTGATTCCAGTTTGTACCTGCTGCTGCTGCTTGGAACGTATTGGTGCTTGGTTGAACAAATTTACCTGCTTTATTTTGTAAAGCGGTATAACTCATTTTGTTTTGTAAGGCATATGCAAGTTCTACATAGCCAATAGAGCCTTTAATTTGTTTAACGTATGCAGCGACACCTTCATTCCCTTTGCCGCCTACACCTGTTGGCCAAGAAATAGATGTACCTTCACCAGCTTTTGTTTTCCATGTTGGACTTACTTTTGAAAGGTAGTTCGCCCAGTTAAATGTTGTACCTGAACCATCAGAGCGATGAACAACAGAAACACGTTGGTTCGGCAGTTTTAATTTTGGATTAAGTTTTTGAATGGCAGGATCATCCCATTTGGTAATTTTTCCTAAGAAAATATCTGCCAATACAGGACCTGTAAGTTGTAAAGCACCAGGTGCAACACCTTCAATATTTACGACAGGTACAACACCGCCAACAATTACAGGGAACTGTTTTAGACCAGCAGTGTTTAATTCTTGAGGAGTCAGAGGCATATCTGAAGCACCAAATGTGACTGTACCCGCTTTAATTTGTGCGATCCCACCACCTGAACCAATAGACTGGTAATTTACTTTATTGCCTGTTTTTGTATTGTAGGCCGCAGACCATTTTGAAAGTACTGGATAAACAAAAGTTGATCCTGCACCTGTGATTTCAGCAGCATGCGCAACAGAAATTGAAAGTGCTAAAGGTGCCACTAGAGCCATTAATGATGACTTAAATAGTTTTGTTGTGCGATATGCCATGGATGAGATTCCCCAAGTTTTGATAACCTATATTTGCTAAAAATATAGATGCGTATTAGACGAAACTGACTATAAATTAAGAGACATTTATGACACTCATATGACGGAAATATTTTAGTTTTATTACTAAATAGTCTTTTAAAAACAATATCTTATATAATTATAAATCGTAAAAAAATATGAATAAATTAAGTTCTATTTAATATTGATTTGATTCATTTTTATAATGAGTTTATCTTGTTTATTTATAAGGTATAAATGAATAATAGTTTGGACTGAAAAAAATACTTACTTGTCTATTTATTCATAAAATATATTAATATAGTATTGTAGGTTACAGATAGTTATCATAATTATGAGTGAAAATTATACAAATATTCTGTGCATAAATTTATAGAAATATTTAACATTAACAAATTTAGATTTAATGAGGATTTCACTTTTATTAAAAAAAGATGAATTTGTCATGTTTTATATCATTCATATTTATTTTTTTGCAAAAAAGCATAAGCTAGATAGTAAATAGTATAGATTATGACTTAATTATATTTAGAAAATATAAATCAAGAATAACTATTATGTAATAATGTTATAACATAACGGTTTGTTTGAGTGTTGTTGTCGCATGAAGATTTTTTCTCTTGGGGTTGTTCCTTTATCTCTTTTATTTGTCAGTACAATTTCTAATGCACAAGAGCAAAGTGCAGTTGAAACGCTCTCTACCATAAAGGTTTCATCAAAAGACAATACACTTCCTTATTTAGGGAAAAAGTCATCTGTAGCAACGAAGTTTGATGTAGACCCTATGAAGTCTTCTCAGAAGGTTGATGTAGTAAGTCAAAATGTTTTAAAGGATATTAATGCTCAACGCATTAGTGATACTTTATCTGTAGTCAGTGGTGTCTCTGCATTAAATCCAATGGGTGGATTATGGGACAATTATTCAATTCGTGGTTTTAATACAGATCAAACCATTGGTGCATCTAGTCTACGAAACGGTATTCTTTCAAATCTAGGGCTTAGTGCTGCAAAAGATATGGTAAATATTGAGCAGGTCGAATTTCTTAAAGGGCCTGCTGCTGCAATGTATGGTGCAGGAGATCCAGGTGGTACATTAAATATTATTACTAAAAAACCTAAGTTTGAACCAGAGCATCATCTTGAACTCAGAGGTGGCTCGTATGACCAGTATCGTGCGGCAATAGACAGTACAAATGCACTTACAGATACAATTGCATATCGTTTGGGAGTGTCTTATGAAAACAACCACAGCTTCCGTGATGATGTAAAAAATAATCGATTATTTGTCGCACCACAGTTAACTTGGCAGCCTTCTGATCAAACACAAATTGATTATGATAGTGAATATTCTGTGACACGTAGTCTATTTGATCGTGGTGTACTTGCTAAAAACAAACAATTGGGTGTTATTCCAAATAGTCGCTTCTTAGGTGAAAAATCAGAAGGTCTGATGAACATGAAAGACTATTTACAGCAGGTACGTATAAAGCAAGTTTGGAATGATCAATGGACCAGTCAAATGGCATTGAATTATAAAGAGAATGACTGGAAAGGGTTCTCCTCAGAAGCATATCAATTGTTAAATAGTCAAGGAGATTTAAACCGAGAGCGCCGTTATCGCGATTATAAAACCACAAGCTATTTATTTAACCATGATTTGTTAGGTAAATTTAATGTTTGGGGGATTCCAAACCAAGTAGTTATTGGAACGACAGCAAGTTATTTAGACATTGTAAATAACTTACAGAGATATCGTGTAAAAGGTACAAACTCATTAGATATTATCAATATTTATAACCCTATTTACGGACATGCTTCACCAGCGGTTAAACCAGCATTTAGCCCAGTAGAAAAACAAACCAATGTGGGGCTTTCAGTAAGTGATATGATGGAATTTACAGATCAATGGTCTGTAACGCTAGGGGGACGATTTGACCTTTACAAACAATCATATCGTGAGTCATCACAAAATATTTCAGGCTCTAGAAATTTTAATCATTTTAGTCCTAAGTTTGCGACAAATTATCTTATTAACGATCAGTTTTCTATTTTTGCAGGGGCGGGACAATCTTTTCACTTAAATTCAGGTTTAAATATTCAGAATCAGCCTTTAGATCCTGAAAAAGCATGGACGTATGAGGTCGGCTTTAAAACGAAATTATTAGAAGATCGCTTAACATCGAGTATGTCGGTGTTCCACGTGGAAAAAGAAAATGTAGCAAGAACTGATACGAATAACAGTACTTATATGATTACGACGGGAGAGGAGCGTAGTCGAGGTATTGAATTTGATTTAACAGCTCAACCGACTGATGCATTGAATCTTAAACTTGCATATACATACATTGATGCTTCAGTAATGAAAGGAGATGTATCTCAGGGTATTCGACAAGGTGCACGTTTATTGAATACACCTAAGCACACAGCAAATTTACTTGCGATGTATGATGTGTGGCAGTCTGGTTCACAGAAAGTTGGTTTAGGGGGCAATATTCAGTATGTTTCTGCCCGTTCTGGGAATGTCGCAGATGATGGTTTTGAGTTACCCGCATATACCTTAGTTAATCTAAATAGTTATTATCAAGTAAATGATAAATTGCGTTTCCAAATGACATTAAATAATGCATTCAATACGACTTATTATAGCTCTAGCTTAAAAGATCTTTGGGTGACGCCAGGTAACCCTCGTGAAGTATTTTTAACAATGAATTATCAGTTCTAAGTGATGGGTATGGGGGGTACGTATTTAAAATACGTATTCCTCTTTATTTGCTGATAAATAAAATTTTTTAAAATCAGTAACTATTCGAAAAATAATAAAAAATACCAATTTTTCTAAATTATATATTCTAAAATATGCTATTATTTTCGTAATTATTTTGCTTAAGTGATGTTCTTGTTTAAGTCTGGTTTAGCCCTTTCATTAGGTGCAATCATCTTACAACTTGCCGTTTTTTTACAGCCTTTTTTGCCTCAGCAATATCAGGTTGCATTAGTGTGTGAGCAAATCACAACCGCTCTGGCTTCAAATAGCCCGAGTGAAGAACATCATCATATGCATGATATGAAATCGATGCAGATGTCTGAACATCCTCAAACAATGCACCATGATGCTGCTCATCAATGCCCATTTTGTACAGTATATAATCATATTATTCCATTTATAGATTTAGGTATTGATGAGGTCTTCGAACGTCTGAATATTCGGTTATTGGCCTTTGCTCAAGCGTTTCAGCATATCTATTTTGTATTACAGCGACTATTTTTAATCCCTCAAGGGCGAGCGCCACCATCTATTGCTTAAATTCTAGAAAACTTAACTTTAATAGGTGTTTTTAATACCTATAGCACTGTTTTATCTAAAATTTGAGATAGATATGTTGAATTCAAAATTTTTTATACAGCGATTGACTGTAGCGATCTCTTTTGCGCTTTATTCTAATTACACTTTGGCAGAAACAGCATCGGACACACCTTATCATTTAGTTCCCATCGTACTCACAGCACAACAAGGCAACGAATCTCATGGTTTGGTCGTCATAAAAGATCCTAAGCAGCCTGTGCAACCTATTCCTGCAATAGATGGTGCCTCTTATTTACAAAGTATTATGGGTTTTAATGCAGTTAAAAGTTCAGGTATGGCAAATAGTGATGTGACATTTAGAGGAATGTTTGGTTCGAGAATAAAAATGCTCATCAACGGTTCTGAAAATCTAGGAGCATGTGGTGGTCGTATGGATTCACCTACTTCGTATATTTCACCAGAAAGCTTTGACAAAATTATTGTCGTCAAAGGCCCTCAAACAGTTCGTTTTGCCAATCCTGGATCAGCAGCAACGGTTATGTTTGAACGTGGCCCTGTACATTTACCCGAAGGTAAAAATATGGAAGGTCAGGTAAGTACAGTGGTGGGTTCTTTTGGTCGATGGGATCATAATTTAGATCTAGCAATTGGAGACAGCACAAAATATTTAAGGGTAAATGCAAATAGGTCGATTTCAAATAATTATAAAGATGGTAATGGAAAATCAGTACATTCAAATTGGGAAAAATGGAATACTGATTTAGCAGCAGGTTGGACACCTAATGATAATACGTGGATAGAAGCAACTGCAGGCCGTGCCGATGGTGAAGTGGCATATGCAGGCCGTGGTATGGATGGGACGAAGTTCGGTAGAGAAAGTTTAGGTTTACGTGTTCAGAAAAAGAATATTAATCGTTTTATTCAAAAAATTGATGCGCAAGTGAACTACAGCTTTAATGATCATGTCATGGATAACTATCGTATGCGTCCTATTACAGGAATGAAAATGCTATCGAATGTTGCACGTGAAACATTAAATAGTCGTTTGGAGTTGACCACTATTTGGACGGATCGTTTAAGCATAGTTACTGGCGTTGACAGTCAGCATAATACACATACAAGCCGTGGTGGGTTGAAGTACACAAGCTTACCGAGACAAAAAAATATGACTTTTGAGTCCTATGGTGCATTCTCCGAAGCAACATACGACATTACAGCTCAACAAAAGCTTGTATCTGGTATTAGATTTGATGCCGTACAAGTTCAAGACTTCCGTACTAGAACTAAAATATTTAATCAAACGCGAAACGCTGTTCTGCCAAGTGGTTTTTTACGTTTAGAGAGTGAGTATCCTGAACTCAATGCAAAGACTTATATTGGTATAGGTCATGTACAGCGCATGCCAGATTATTGGGAAATATTCTCTCCAATGATGTTAGATACAACTGGTTCAAAAGATGTTTTTAATGGTGTGAAAACAGAAAAGACAACACAGATTGATGTAGGGTATCAATATAAACATGGCGCCTTATCACACTGGGCCTCTGCCTATGTTGGACAGGTGAATGATTTTATTTTAATGCGTTATGCACCCAATCGGAGTGTTAACAATATCGATGCACAAATTGCAGGTGGAGAATTGGGGGTAGGCTATGCGGTTACTGATCATCTGCAATTTGATGTAAGTGGTATGTATGCTTGGGGAGAAAACACAACCAATGATCGAGCATTACCACAAATAGCGCCGTTTGAAGCACGTATAAACCTTAATTATGTTACTGACAAGTACAGTCTAGGTGCCTTATGGCGATTGGTTGCTCCACAACATCGCTATAGTAAAAATGAAGGAAATGTTGTGGGTTATGATTTAGGTGAGAGTAGAGGTTTTGGTATTCTTTCCCTGAATGGTACGTATCAAATGACAACAGATCTCAATTTGGCATTAGGTATAGATAATGTACTTAACCGAAGCTACTCTGAGCATCTTAATAAATTAGGCGCCGCAAGTGCGGGCAATATTGGAACAGAGCAAATAAACAATATTGGTCGAAATTATTGGTTAAGATTGCAAATGAAGTTTTAGGTATTTATTTATCATGACTGTAAACGCTCACTCAATCTTTTAAAAGGTTTAGCGTTTGAAGACCGTTTCTGCTGTTTGTTTGAAGAGACGGTCTTTTAATTTTTATGGAAAGTGCTGAAATGCTGTTTAAAAAAGATACATTTTATAGAAATTACTCAATAAGTTACAATTATTCAATCAAATAGTTAGTGCAGTTTAAAAATAAATTCATATAATTCATACGTTTTTTCCATTCCCGACCTGAAAAAGGGTCGGTTTTTTTCGACTAGATGGGTTTGTATTTAAAAATAAATATAAAAGAACAGAAGCCTTTTTCTTCATTTGAATGGTCTATGGATTATCTTTTATTTGTAGTGCTATAGATTCTTAGCCATTTGGAAGTTAATAAAACCATACATAACAGCCAAGAATGGTAGTTTTTAATAAAGTTTTTCATGTCATTATCACGCATAATAAAAAAAACTTTTTTCAAAATGGATAAGAAATTGGATATTGCAGTCATTGGTAGTGGCATGGCAGGACTTGCTGCTGCACGAATTCTAAAAGATGCCGGACACAATATAACCGTGTTTGAAGCACTTCCTGGTCGCGGCATGGACAGTCATACCATTGAGTTTGATGGGGGCATGATTGATGCACCTTTGCGTGTGATGAATCCATATTTATGGAAAAATACGCTAAGCCTTGCAACTCATTTGGGTATTGATACTTTTCCTGTACGTACCTATATGTCTTGTAGTTGGTTGTTTGAAGAAAAGACAGAAACATGGCTAACAACATCGCGTGCACCGATTGGAAACTTCCCAATTATTAACAATCGTAAGGGATTACAGCAATACGGTGTGCGTTTAGTGAAAGGCATGCTTCAATTAAAAAGTGCCATTTATCGCTTTTTTAAGTCTAAGCATCAAGATATTACTTTAACTGAATTCATTAATAAAAATGAAATCGAAGAGGTATTTTGGCATGGTGCAGTCATGCCTGTACTCTATACAATTTGTACTTGTAATCCTGAAACGATTGGTGAATGGCCAGCAAAACCATTACTGGTATTTTTACAGCAGTTGACCAATGGCGACCAGCTACTTCGTTTACAAGGGGGTACGCCTGCATTTGTAAACAAACTCATTGAAGGTGTAGATATTCAAAGTGGTTCAGCAGTTACCAAAGTTGAAATTCAAGGCGAGAAAGTTTACGTTGAAAATGAAGCAGGTTTTCACCAATTATTCGATCGTACAATTGTTGCAACACCGACAAATAAACTTGAAGACTTCTTAGATAAAACGCAATTTGCTGAAGATATTGAGTTATTAAAGCAATTTAAATTTGAAGAAGGTGACTTGGTCATTCATACAGATTCAAGTGTGATGCCTCCACGTCGTAAAGATTGGTCTGTTTTAAGTTATATGATGGATCGCAAGTTCACCAAGCAACAGTTTACTGTATGGATGAATGCAGTTGAACCGACTTTGGTGGGTAAAGAGGCTGTTTTCCAAACATGGCGTCCTGTGACTCCGATTGATCCAAAGAAAATTGTTTCTACTGTTAAACTCAGTCGTGCTGTAGTGAATTGGCAAACTGTAGAGTTAAATAATGAGTTGCAACGCCGTCAGAAAGCAGTGGATCGTAAAGTCTATTTCTGTGGTTCATGGTCTTGTGATGGTTTACCAATTTTAGAATCTGCGGTGACATCAGCAATGCAGATTGCAAAAAATTTAGGTGCGCCTTTACCTTTTGTTGGTCTTAAACCAAAGGTTGAAATTGCACCTGAATTGGGTTACTAGACTAAATATAGCGACTGGTGCATGATCATTTGAAAGCTAAAATGCCCTCACACAAGTATGCAATTAATGCTGTGATGCTTGGAGATACATCTTCGTTGCCATGGACCAATTTGGGTTTATGGCAAGTGGGGATAGATTATCCTCAAGCTTGCCAAAATCTGGCAATTACTTTGGCAAATGCTCTCGTTTTGAATTCAAATGATTATGTACTTGACCTAGGTTGTGGATGGGGCGCAAGTTTAAATTTATGGCAACAAAAGTACAATGTAAGTCATATTGATGCTGTTGAGTTACAAGCAGAATGCTTTCAACATCTTAGTCGGCATAAGGCTCTAAAGCAGATCAATAAATATCAGGGATCATTTTTGAATTTAAAATCACTAGATTTAAATTCAAATTATGATGCGATTATGTGTATAGATGCGTTGTATCATCATGCTTTGCCCCATTTTTTAGCTTCAATTGAACTATTTACACATGGTCATACACGTCTTGGTTTTCATTATTTGGTATTTACAAGTCGTTGGGCATCACTCTCTTTTCTGCAAAAGAAAAAATATCGCTATTTACTCGGTTTAGCTGATGTTAAGTTAGATCATATTTACTCTTCTCACCAACTTAAATGTGTCTTAAAGCAATTTAGTTGGCAACATACAGATATTCAGATACTTACAGAGCCAGTATTGGATGGGTTTTCAAGTTATATTACAGCACGAGAAAAAGAATCTAATCATATCCATGGTTTAGATGGCATCAAAATTAAGCTCACCGCAAAACTATGCCATTTGTTATTTAAGGAAGGTATTTTAGATTATGTGCAAGTTGTTAGTTATAAATCGACCGAATCTTCTTAAAAATACGTGCGCCAAAAACGTTAATGCATAGCCCTAAAATAACTATTAATGTACCTATGAATTGCTGTATCGACAAAACCTCATTTAAAAATATAAAAGCTGAAATTAGACCAACAACAGGAACCAATAATGTAAGTGGTGCAACTTTCCATGTTTCATATTTGTGGAGTAAATGACCCCATAGACTGTAGCCAATAAGAGAGCAAATGACAGAAAGATACATTACAATCATGACATCTTTAAAAGAAAAATGGCTCAAACTATGTTCTATTTGAGTTTTTCCTTCAAATATAAATGAGCAAATAAGAAAGGGAAAAATTGGGAATAATCCACCCCATGCGACAAGAGAAAGCGTTTTTGTCTGACCATTTTTTAAAATAACTTTATTACAGATATTTCCCATACCCCATGAAAGTCCTGCTGTGAGCACGAAGAAAAGCGGTAATACTGGAATAATGGTTTGGGTATTTTGCATATATTGGCTAGAGGCTAGGGTGATTAGCCCAAGTAGTGCAACACAAATACCTATTATTTGAGGTAAATGAATTGCTTCTTTTAAAAATAAATAGCTCAATAAAATTGTAAAAAAGGCCTGAGACTGTAGAACTAATGAAGCAATTCCTGCGGGCATGCCAAGATGTATAGCTAAGAAGAGTAAAGCAAATTGCCCAAAACAAAGTGTAAGCCCATAAAATGCAAGCAGATGAAGTGGGATACGTGGGCGAGGAATAAAAAAAATAGCAGGAAAAGCGACGCATATGAAACGTAAGGCACCGAGTAAAAATGGTGGAATATCTGCAACACCGAATTTAATAACGACAAAATTTAAACCCCATGCCAAAATAATGACCATTGCCAAAAAAATATCTTTAATCGCCATTTTTTACTTTCCTTGTTCTATATTTACTTTTTATCCTATATAAGAATTTACAGCATATTTAACTTAAAGCGTTAAGTTTTTTTATTTTAGTACAATGATTTTTATGATCTTTTTATATAATATAAAGTATTGAAACGTTGGTTATTTCTTATTTTTTGCTACTTTATTGTAGGTTGTCTCGTAAATATTAAATAAGTCTTATATAAATATAAAATATATTCTTAGATTAAGGGATTTATATGTTTAATAAAAAAGTTTTATGTTTTGCGATTTTAGCATTAGGGATTCAAAGTACCTTTGCACAAATGTCGTGGCCACCAGAAACTGGGGCAAAAGTCGTAGGGAATGCATTGGAATATCCTACGACATTAAATAGTCAACAAAAGCCAATGTCTGATTTTTTGAATCATGGTGCTAAAATTATCAACACTCAAATGGGGGAGCGAGGGCCAATTTTTACTTTGCAACAGGGTAAAAAATCTTTGTTATGCTTTGTTTATCCAGCAAATGCACAAACAGATCAAAATGTTGCAACATCAAAATGTTATGGATTAAATTAAAAAAAATCCTCTCTATAAAGCATAGAGAGGATTTTTAGAATTCGTTGGTGCCGACACTCGGATTCGAACTGAGGACCTACTGATTACAAGTCAGTTGCTCTACCAACTGAGCTATGTCGGCAACGTGTCGCTATTCTATAGGATTATTTCTAAAGGTCAAGCCAAAAAATAAACAAATAGAGTAAATAAGGACATTCAGATAGATTAAAAGAAGAAATATTAGGGTCTAATTTTAAGATGAATTTTAAGTTGTTGTTTATAAATAACTTTATAAGAATAAAAATAGCTCTAAATAAAGTGGAGAATTTATGGAATATTAATTTTATCTTAATATATTCATCACCGAAGTGTAATAATTGGCCGATACCATGTCGATCATCGAATGGTAAGGTATTTATTTCATGCGTAGTTGGAGTGAATCTAAAAAAGCAAAACCACATATAGAACTCATTCCTATGATTGACGTGATGATGTTCCTATTGGTGTTTTTCGTATTAATTAGTTTAAATGTTATTCCTTCTCAAGGACTAAAAACACAGCTTCCTTCAGCCACTACAGCTCAGGCTTTGAAGCCACAAACCAAAGCCGTAGTGACATTATTGCCAGATACAATTCAGCTGGATGGTCAGAAACTGACAGTAGATCAGTTATTACAGAATTTAAAAAATCAAAAACAGCAGAGTCAAAATCTTTCAATAATTATTAACAGTGACAAGGGCGTAGCTGTAGAGCAACTTGTTCAAGTCATGGATCGTTTACGTGCCGATGGCTTTACTTCCGTCTCTTTGGCAGCGCGGAAGCCATAAGTATGAGCACATACTTCGTTTATCAAAATAGACATATTTTAAGTTGGTGCCCTGCGGTTTTTATGGGTGCCTATTTATTATTTATGAGTCAGCCTGATGCACTAAAGATTCAGCCGAAATACGATGAAAAAACAATAGAGATTTCATTGGCAGAGCCACTGCCTGAGCCAACACCTAAAGTGATTGAGCCTCAAACACAACCTGAACCAATACCTACACCCACTCCAGAGCCTGATGTTCCTGTGGAAGATGCGATTGAACAAGTGAAGCCTAAACCAAAAGTGAAGGTAGAACAGCCTAAACCGAAACCTGAGCCTCTAAAACCGAATATTGAACCAAAAGTAAAAAAGGTTGAGCCAAAAATTGAGGCGAAAGTCGAAAAGGAAGTAGAAAAACCAACGCCAGAAGTTACGCAAAAGACAGATACCCCGAAGGTTGAAGCTCCTAAAGCCGACGTTGTTGAGAAACCAAAAGCTGAGCCTGTGGTGGAAAAGCCAAAGCCAACACCTCCAGTAGTACATAGTGCAGGAAATCCTAGCGCGGAAGCAGGTTACTTGAAACAAGTACGTGCCGCGGTTGAAGAGCAAAAGCGTTATCCAACAGGTAGGGAAGCATCATTAGATCGTCCCGAAGGAAATGTAGTGGTGTGGTTGCAAGTTGATCGTTCAGGAAAAGTCCTTGATTCAGGAATTTCAGAAAAATCGAAAAGCATGTTGTTGAACAGAGCTGCTTTGTCAAGTTTACAAAATATTAAGCAAGTTGAGCCATTTCCTGCAGAAGCTTTTGCAGGGGAAAGTCAGAAAAAATTTATTGCCACATTAAACTATAGCGCACCTTGATGTTGTCTGCGTTAGGGAAATTATCTATGAAAATGTTTGAAAAGAAATTGTTATCGGTTTCGATAGTATCTATTTTAATGTCAGTTGTTGCACATGCAGAAAATAGTGCAGTTAATGTTGGAACAGTCAGTGTTAAAGGTCAATCACTTGGTGGTGGCCTAATGGTTCAGGAAGATACACCCAAAGCACGTTCGGTGGTTACAGCAGAAGCTATGAACACTAATCCAAGTGCAGGGAATGCGCTGGATAAAATTGCAAATGTTCCCGGTCTGCAAATGGCGAGTAATGACTCGACAGGTATTAGTGGTCTGAACTATAGCATGCGTGGTATGAATGCAGACCAAATTGGTTTATCTGCAGATGGAATTCCACTTAATGATTCAGGCAATTATGCCGTTTATCCTAACTTGCTCGGCGACTCTGAAAATGTAAGCCAAGTTTTTGTTACTCAAGGTTCATCTGAAGCAGATGGTCCACATATTGGTTCAAGTGGCGGTAATATTGGTTTAGTGACCAAGCGCCCAGACCGTGATGCAGGTGTATTTGTAGAGCAGAAATTTGGTAGTAATAATTTAAGAAAAAGTTTTGCTCGTTTAGAAACAGGTAGAATGGGGAATTTTAGTGCATGGCTTTCGGCATCTCATACGGAAGCAGATAAATGGAAAGGCCTTGGTGATTTAGAGGGAAATAAAGTTGAAGCTAATGCCTTTTATAAAGCAGATAATGGTAATACCAGTAGCTTGATTGTTAAATATAATAAGCAGAACAATTATCAGTATAATACCATCACGAAAGCAGATTATGACTCGGCACCCACAGCAAATGGTACAACTGGACATAAAGCAGACTACTCATCAGATCCTACAAGTTCAAAATATTATCAATATGCACGTAATCCATTTGAAAATTTAAATATTTCATTTACACAAGATTTGATTCTAAGTGAACGTCTTAAAGCGACCATTCAGCCATACTATTATTGGGGTAACGGTGGTGGTGCCGTCGGATCGAGTACTTTATCTAAATCATCAAATAAATCGAATGTATATGACTTAAGCAATTTAACGGGGTCTGCATCATATTATAGACCATCAATGACGACCACATGGCGTCCGGGAATTACTACAAAAGTAAAATGGGATGTAACAGACGAGCATAGTATTTCGGCGGGATATTGGTATGAGCGTGCACGTCAGCGTCAAACTCAACCTTATATTTATGCAAATAATGGTGTGCCTACAGATGTTTGGGCAGAATCAAATCAAGTTGTAGATGCAAAAGGAAATATTGTACAAGGGCGTAATCAATTTACGACCACACCTGCACAGCGTATTTGGTTGCAAGATACGTGGTATGTTTCTCCAAAAGTCACTTTAGCAGGTGGTTTTGCTTGGGAAAGTGTACAGCGTAAAGGTGAAAATAAAGGAAGTCTTTCGACAACTGCATATCAGAAACAAGCAAAATATAATGAACTTTTACCGAACTTTAGTGCCAAGTATCAGCTTAATGAACAGAACCAATTTTTCTATAACATCTCAAAAAATATGCGTGCACCACAAAACTATGTGTTGTATAACGCAGATGATTCTTTAAGTCTCAAACCAGAAATTAGTTTAAATAATGAACTGGGATGGCGCTATCAAACAGATAAAATGCTAGTAAGTGCCACTCTATTTAATCTGCATTATAAAAATCGTCAGCTCTCAAGCCAAAATGGCGGCGGTGACGATATTATGATTAATGGTGGAACAGTTGATACTCGAGGCTTAGAGTTAGAGTGGAGTGGAAAGCTACCTTATAACTTAAATTATTATACATCATATAGTTATACAGACTCTGAACAAAAAGACAATGTCATGAGTAAAGGCGTTGCCTTACCAACGAGTGGCAAGCAATCTCCGAATACTTCAAAAAATGTACTGACTGCTGGTCTTGGTTATGACGACAGTCGTTGGACATGGGATTTCAAAGGAAATTATACAGGCCCATTTTATGGTGACATGACGAATGATGAAAAAATTGCAGGTCGTACAGTATTTGATTTCTCGGCAGGTGTACATTTACCAGTAGACAAAAAGTTTATTAAAGAAGCAACCCTAAGCTTTGGTGTAAATAATTTGTTTGATAAAGAATATCTAGCATCAGCAAAATCGGTAAAACAAAACTCTAAAACTCTCGGACAAGCTAAAGGTTCATCTCCTCAATATATTATTGGTGAAGAGCGTACGTTTGTAATTTCTTTATCTGCAAAAATGTAAATAAAAAGGTAACTTAAAATGAATGCTGAACTGATCCATAATCTTATTTTCTACGTGATGTACGCTTCTTTGGTTGTATTGGCTGTTATTTTTATTGAGCGAGTGATTTACTTCTCTTGGACATTGAAACAGAGTAAAAAGCTAAAAGATCAATTACAACGTGATGCAAAAATTGATGAACAGCAAGTTGATAAGAAAGACAAGAATCCTGCATATGCTTTAATTCAGCCTCTACTCACTACACACTTTTCGTCTGAAAATGAAAAGTCAGATGTTATAGAACAACAATACTTACAAAGTAAAGGCGCCTTAAATAAAGGTATTTGGATTTTAGAAACGATTGTGACTGCTGCACCTTTATTGGGTCTTCTAGGTACCATTCTTGGTATTGTAGATACATTCCATGCGCTTGCTGCATCGGGTACCTCAGATGCAAGTAAAGTATCTGGTGGTATGGGTACAGCACTGTATGCCACAGGACTAGGTATTGCGATTGCATTAATTGCATTAATCGCGAATAATTTCTTAGGTAGTCGTATTGAAAAAATTAACGAGCTTTCAAAAATTTTACTCATTCAAGTCAGTAAAGAGAAAAAATTAGCAAAGCCAGAAGTCGTTAATGAAAAGCGTTATGCTTAGTTGTAATTCATCTCAAGAGCTCAGACGACTGTGTCGTTTGGGCTTTTTTAGTATTTTATCTATATTTATGACAACACATACATCTTATGCCAAATTTCAGTCTGAAGGGGTGGAATTGGTTGTAAATACACCCGTAGAAACACAGTTACAAAATGATGATCTACGTAGTGCAGCAGTCGTTTGGGAAGAAATGTTTGCTTCAGCAAAACATAGTATTGATATCGCGCAATTTTATGTTTATAACCAGTCAAATTCTAGTTTAGATCAGGTACTCAATGCATTGCATCAAGCTGGTGAGCGTGGTGTAAAAATTCGATTTTTATTGGATCAGAAAGGAGTGGATATCTCTAATCCAGAAACAATTCAGCGAATTCAAGCAATTCCTCATTTAGAATTACGAATTATGGATTTTTCTAAAATTGAAAATGGAATTATTCACGCAAAATATTTTGTTGTAGATGATAAAGTAGCTTTTGTTGGAAGCCAAAATTTTGATTGGAGAGCATTGACGCATATTCATGAAACAGGTTTAGCGATTCACCAAATAAATCTTGTTCAACAAATAGCCCGTATTTTTCAGGTGGACTGGATAAACCAAGCACGTATTCATCAGGGAAAAGCGATTGAAACATTTTCTCAGCATCAGATTTTAAATGATCCGAAGAAAGAAAGTTACTTACTGGCCAGTCCTGCGCAGGTAACGCCAAATGAAACATATATTACTGAAGAAGCTTTTCCAAAATTGATAGCAACTGCACAGTCAGAAATAAACATACAGGTGATGCAGTATTCTCCACTTAGTTTTACAGAGACAAAAGGGAAAAGAGCGTTTTATCCATTAATTGACAATAGCCTGCGTGCAGCTGCAGCCAAAGGGGTAAAAGTTAATTTAATGGTGGCTGATTGGAATGTGAAAGAGCCCGATCTATCATGGTTAAAAAGCTTGGCACTTATACCCAATATTCATATTAAAATTGTGACGATTCCTAAGAGCAAACAAGGTTTTATTCCCTTTGCACGCGTTGTTCATAGTAAATATATGACAATAGACCATCATACTGCATGGGTAGGGACATCGAATTGGAGCGGTGGTTATTTTGACAGTTCAAGAAATTTAGAAGTTGTCTTGAATGATGAGCATATGGCAAGGCGTTTAGATATGCTATATGAGCAACTTTGGACAAGCCCTTATGCACAAAATATTGATGTTCAAAAAAAGTATATGAGAGTAAACCCAGCAAAAGAGTAAATCATGCAATATAAACACTGGATTTATACCCTGTTGGGACTTGTAATGCTTAGTGCATTCGGATGCCAACAAGTTTCTAAAGTGGTTTCAAATAGAAATGTACTTTGGCAAATTGTAAATGAACGTTGTGGTACAAGCCAAGATCTGAAAGGCGATTGTCTTGTAATTAATAGACAAGAAGGCTATGTGGTGTTGCGTGATATTAAAGGGCCTGTACAGACTTTAATTATCCCTACACAAAAAGTGACTGGTATTGAAGATGTACAACTATTGAATGTGCAAACACCAAATTACTTTCATGATGCTTGGGTAAATGCCCAAATTTTGAATCAGCAAAATAAGAAAGAAATTGATCCGAAGTATCTTTCTTTTTCTGTGAACTCTTCGCATGGACGTACACAAGATCAATTGCATATACATTCATCATGTTTAAAGGAAAATGTTTATACAGTACTTCAAAAATATCGCTCAGATATTCGTGAGCAATGGTCTATTTTACCCGATAAACTTTTGGGTCATACGTATATTGCTAAGAAAATAAAGGTAGCTGATTTAGATGAGCAAAGTCCATTTTTACAGCTAGAGCAATATGTAAAAACACAGCCAAAGACAAAAATGGGTGACTATGGTCTAGCAATGGTTTCTATAGAGAATAATGAGGCAATATTACTTGCAACGAAGTTTAATGTATTAGAAATGAACTTAGGTTCAATTGAAGAAGTACAAGATACCGAGTGTCAAGTGACTCATTAAATAAATGGAAGTGCCATCACATCTAGTGTTATGGCACTCGATTTTTAAACTCGCATTTCTATGCCTTGTGCGGCAAGATATTCTTTTGCCTCAGGAATTGTATGTTGGCCAAAGTGAAAAATACTTGCTGCTAGAACAGCATCAGCACCACCTTGTAAAATACCATCTGCTAAATGCTGTAAATTGCCCACACCACCTGATGCAATGGTTGGAATAGAAACTCGATCATTAATGGCACGCATAAGCGCAATGTCATAGCCCGCTTTTGTACCATCTGCATCCATACTTGTAATGAGTAATTCACCTGCGCCGTAATCTGCCATTTTTACAGCCCACTCTATAGCATCTATTCCAGTTGCTTTACGACCACCATGGGTAAAAATTTCCCATTTGTTCTCTGCAACTTTTTTTGCATCAATTGCGGCAACAATACATTGCGCACCGAAGCGTGAAGAGGCTTCTTGTACAAATTCAGGATTAAATACAGCAGCAGAGTTAATACTTACTTTGTCTGCACCTGCATTTAAAAGTGAGCGAATATCTTCGACTTTACGTACACCACCACCTACAGTGAGTGGGACAAATACAGAAGAAGCCATACGCTCTACAGTACGATATGTAGTATCTCGACCATGATGCGTTGCTGTAATATCCAAGAAGGTAATTTCATCTGCACCTTGTTCGTTATAACGCTTTGCAACTTCGACAGGATCACCTGCATCACGAATGTCTAAGAACTGAACGCCTTTAACAACACGACCGTTATCTACGTCTAAACAAGGGATGATTCGTTTTGCAAGCATAATGGTAGTCCAATGGTCTATAAATAAAGTTCCCGTGAAGGGCTACAAACTTGATAAACTTCATGTATTCTATCAAGCTTATTTTGTTTCACGCAGGTTTTCTATGTCTGTTTACACACCGTTGAATGTTGATGAAGTCCAGCAGTTTGCTGAGGCCTATGGTTTAAATGTTATTGCACTTGTTCCCATTCAAGGTGGTATTCAAAACACAAACTACTTTATTATTTGTAAAGATGAGACGCAATATGTTTTAACGGTTTTTGAAAATGAAACTGAGCAAAGTGCGGGTGAATTAGTCCCTGTTTTAAAACAATTAGAACAACATGATGTACCTGTTGCTGCGCCGTTAGAACATAGTGGAAAGGCGATTCATTATTTAGTAGGTAAGCCTGCACAAATTGCTCCACGTGTTTGGGGTGAACATCCTGAAGAAGCAACTGTCGAGCAAGTGAAACAAATAGCGATCGCACAAGCAAAATTGCATGTCGCGCTACAAGATTTTCCTTTGTCGCGTAGTCATAGTCGTGGCCATATTTATTGGACAGATATTGGGAAGACATTACAAAAAGAAGAAATGTCTGAGCAAGATGCGGCATTGTTTGAGCGTGTTTATCAAATTTTTGCGAAGTACCAAAAACAATATCCAAATCGCGCACAAGGTTGGATTCACTCGGATCTATTTCGTGATAATACCTTGTTTGAAGGAGATCGGTTAGAAGGAATTTTAGATTTCTTTGAGTTAAATTTTGATGAGCTACTCTTTGATATTGCCATTACGATTAATGATTTTTGCACGCAATATCCGGATGTTTCTTTAGATCAATCACGTGTAGATGCATATTTAACAACATATGAAATGATTCGTCCGCTTAGTGAAGATGAGCGAATGTGTATGAACGTCTATCTGGCGATGATGGCTTGTCGTTTCTGGTTATTACGTTTAAACGTAGCGAGACTCAATCGTTTAGAAGGGCGTGGAGGTGATGATGTTTTTCAAAAAGATCCTGCTCAAATGCGCGCAATGCTTATTGAACGTTTAGCACATGTGACTGAGCTATAAGTAATGAAGAGAGATCAAGGCCGTTTAACTGAGTGGTTTGATGAAAAAGGTTATGGTTTTATTCAGTCAGACCACCAAAAAGAGCATAAGGTATTTTTGCATATTCAAGATTTTGCAAAAAAAGGACCACGGCCTTTGATTGGATGTGCATTAGATTATGCAGTGGTTGTTGATGCGAAAGGGCGTATACGTGCAAAAGATGTTATTTATTTAAAGGCGTCTCAAACTCATAAGCCACTAAATACACGCATCGAGTCATTTTCTAAGCAAAATTCAACTTTGGACAAAATGACCATAGGTATTATTCTGTATTGGCTCATTCTCTTTGTCTTACTGAACGTTGGAAAGTTACCGCAGTTTTATTTCTTATGGCTTGTCTTAGTGAATGCTATTACTTATTTGGCATATCGCCGTGATAAAACTGCATCACAACGAGGAAAGCAACGTATACCTGAGATGACTTTGCATCTCCTTGCATTGTTAGGTGGCTGGACTTTTGCGTGGTTTGCGCAACAAAAGTTCAGACATAAAACACAAAAGCAACCGTTTAAAAAGATTTTCCTCTGTACTGTTGTCATTAATATATTGTTTACTATAGGTATGCTTATCTTATTAGAACAATAGAAGAGGGATATATGTCATTTGATGCACAGTTTAAGTCAGACAAAACACTTACTTTTGTACTCTACATTTTGTATATAGCTGCCATTTTTTCTGCAGGTATTTTGGCAGTTGTTGCACTTATTATTAACTATGTAAAAAGAAAAGATGTACAAGGAACAATCTTTGAAAGCCATTTTACTTGGCAAATTCGTACAGTTTGGTGGTACCTACTTTGGAATATTTTGGGTGCTGTTCCACTTTTTATATTTTTAATAACCACCAATGGCGCAGACTCACAAGATGTTGTCGGTCCTGTAGGATTAGTGATTTGGATGGCAGTTGTCGTTATTGCATGGTTTTGGATTATTTATAGAGCTGTTCGAGGCTTAATTGTATTGAATGACAATAGAGCCATGTACTCATAAAAAAAAGAGGTCATTTGACCTCTTTTTTATGGTTTTTATTTACTATCGAGTAGCATTTGTGCTTCGCGTAGGTTTAATGAACCTTCATAAATTGCGCGACCTGTAATTGCACCTAAAATGCCGTGTTGGCCTTTTAATCTTTGTACATCATCTATATTGGTTACACCACCAGATGCAATGACAGGAATGCCACAATAATCGGCAAGAGCAATAGTTTGCTCCATATTCACACCTTGCATCATGCCATCACGTGCAATATCAGTGTAGACAATGCTTGAAACACCTGCATCTGCAAATCGTTTTGCTAAGTCGGTTGCTTTTACATCAAGTACATTTGCCCAACCGTCTGTTGCTACATAGCCATCTTTAGCATCTATACCAACAATAATATGTCCAGCAAATCTTTTACATGCTTCTTCTACAAACTCAGGTTCTTTTGCTGCTTTTGTACCAATAATAGCAAAAGATACCCCCGCCTCTAAGTAATGCTCAATAGTTTCTAGTGAGCGAATACCACCACCAATTTGAATAGGTAGTTCTGGGTGTGCTTTAGCAATTGCTTCAACAACATTTTTATGAATAGGTGTGCCTGCAAAAGCACCATTTAAATCTACAAGATGGAGACGACGTGCACCCTCATTCACCCAATGCGTTGCTGTTGCTACAGGATCATCAGAAAAAACGGTATCGTCTTCCATACGTCCTTGTTTGAGTCGAACACACTTTCCATCTTTGAGGTCAATTGCAGGAATAATTAACATGCTGTCGCACCTTGTTCTCAGTTAAAGTCGTAAATATGCTTTGATATTAGCAAACTATCTGTTGTTGTCTATGAAAAAAGCAGATTTAGATTGCAATAAAATAACCAAGCTAAAAGAAGAAGATTTCAAGGTAATGAAAGTAGAACGTAATTACGTGAGTAAGAAGTATATATCTTTGATCGTCTGATAGAAAAAATATCACTCCTGTAAACAATAAGGAAAATAGTGGTAGAACGACAATATAGAACCATCCTAAATACTTTTCCCATGCCTTTGTTTCTCTAACATTGCCATACTGATTTGCTTCGCTAGTACCAGCAGCACAGTATAAATAGATAGAAAATAAAATGTTAACAATAGGTATGAAACTTAATAAAACCATCCATCCACTTTGATTGCAATCATGTACACGTTTAATACTTAGTACCGTATATAAGTAAAACAGGATAATACCAAAAATAAAAAAAATAATTATTGGGAAAATGAGGTTATAAGTGAAGTCAGGATGATGATTATGAAAAGAATTACTAGATAAACAACGAAATAGAATTGGAAAAATAAGTAAAGCAAATATACTACCGACTAAACCGTACCATGCTGCAAAAGAAAGTCTTCCTAGACGGCCTTTACGTGAAAATATTTTAGGTACTTTTTCATCATTGGTAGAAGAAGGATTTTGAGAAACTTCAGTGGTCATTTGTGTGCTATATTTTGCATTTTTGTTATTATATGTTAATTTTTTATCAAAATAAAATAATAAAGAGGCCATTTTAGCCTCTTTATATTGTTCTAAATCTTTAGTTTAAATATTCCACTCTACAAAGTTTTTAAGTAACTGTAAGCCAGCGGTATGACTTTTCTCAGGATGGAATTGTGTTGCAAATAAATTTTCCTTATGAATTGCTGCACAAAAATCTAAACCATAATTGCATGTAGCAGCTACTGTGCTCGTATCTTTAGGTTCGACATAGAAACTATGTACAAAGTAAAAACGTGAATCTTGTGAGATATCTTTCCACATAGGATGGTCTGGCTCATTTTGATGAACTTGATTCCACCCCATATGTGGTACTTTAAGCTGATCTATGTCTGGGAAGCGTTTTACCGTTCCTTCAAAGATACCTAATGCATTACTACCGCCATTTTCTTCAGACTGCTGTAACAGGGCTTGCATACCCACACAAATCGCTAAAACGGGCTTATTAAAAGCAGCATGTTTAATGACTTCATCAATGCCAGCATCTTGCATACCTAATATACAGTCACGCATTGCACCTACACCAGGAAAAACGATTTTGTCGGCTTGTGCAATGAGTTTTGGATCATTGGTTACATCTACACTTGCACCCACATGCTCTAAAGCTTTTGCAGCAGAGTGTAGATTACCCATGCCATAGTCCAAAAGTGCTATACGTGTCATTTATAAACTTCCTTTTGTTGATGCGATTGTACCTGCCGCACGTGGGTCTTGTTCACATGCCATACGTAAAGCACGTGCAAATGCTTTGAATGTACTTTCGATTTGATGATGACTATTTTTTCCTTTTAGATTGTCAATATGCAGCGTCATTAATGCATGGTTTACGAATCCTTGGAAGAATTCTGAGAACAAATCAACATCAAATGTTCCAATACGTGCGCGTGTAAAAGGAATGTCCATAAATAATCCCGGACGTCCTGAAATGTCTACGACAACACGAGAAAGAGACTCATCAAGTGGTGCATAGAAGTGACCATAGCGACGGATCCCTTTTTTGTCACCAAGTGCTTGTGCAAAAGCTTGGCCAAGTGTAATGCCACAATCCTCTACTGTATGGTGGTCATCAATTTCAAGATCGCCATCACAGTGTATATCTATATCAAATAGACCATGTCGCTTGATTTGATCGATCATATGATCTAAAAAAGGAACACCAGTATTTAAAGTGCCTTGACCTGTACCATCGAGGTTTACACGAACACGAATTTTAGTTTCGTTGGTGTTTCTCACTACTTCACTGATACGTTGAGTCGTCATGGACACATTCCTTAATAAATGGCTGGTTTTAATAACAATGGCTGTATTTACTATAGCAATATTAGATGGCTCAGGAGGGTTAATCAATGCCTATCACCATTCATCCTTATTCTTCTTTAGAAAATAAAGAAATAGAAAGGCAATTAGAACAGCTTTATATGACGAGTCCTGAGTTTTCTAATGGTATAGAAGCTGTTCACGAATTAAAAAAAACGATAGGCAAGCAAACATTATTGTATACAGCAGAATTTAATACCAAAATTATTGCGGCAATTTGGTGCTTTAGAGATGAAGCGAATTCTAAGCGTATTTTAAAATATATTGTTGTACATCCTGCCAATAGGGGAAGAGGAGTTGCTCAAAGGCTAATTTCAGAAGTATGTTTTATGGAAAAAAAGCATAATCCACATACTTTATTTACTCCTGGCTGTGTAGCAATTAAACGAATCCTCGATTTGCTGTCTAAATGATGTTCATATATAACTCAATTGGGTTTAAAAATAATCATTTGTAATAAATATTTTAATAAGTACTTGACGCAAATGTCATGAAGCTGTTTAATACGCACCACATCGGCGCGATAGCTCAGTAGGTAGAGCAACGGATTGAAAATCCGTGTGTCGGCAGTTCGATCCTGCCTCACGCCACCAAAATTTGTGTTTTCAATCCCTGGTCCCATCAGGGATTTTTTTTGAATAAAGAATGTTCACTTGATTGAATTATGAATATTTTTTATTGACTTGTGTACCTGTTTCAGGCTTAATACACCCATTGGCGCGATAGCTCAGTAGGTAGAGCAACGGATTGAAAATCCGTGTGTCGGCAGTTCGATCCTGCCTCACGCCACCATATTCAAAAAAGCCCTAGTATTTTACTGGGGCTTTTTTTATGCTTATTGTTATAGTAGATAGTCAGGATCGTAAAAAAATTAAAATCTAGATAGAGAAATACAATAAAATTATTTAAATGATAATCATTTTCAAATATATTAATAATGATATAAGGTATTGATGAAAATGCGAGAGAAAATGACGAAAAGTCTTCAAGAAGTCAATAATACAGTACCTATACCCAGCTCCAATGCTTCTTTTTTTCGAAAACTGTTTGCATTCTCAGGGCCAGGTGCGCTTGTTGCAGTGGGATATATGGATCCTGGTAACTGGATTACTTCTATTCAGGGTGGGGCACTGTATGGATATCTTTTATTGTCAGTAATTCTGCTTTCAAGCTTGATTGCAATGCTATTGCAAGCCATGTGCAGTAAACTTGGTATTGTTACAGGAATGGATCTGGCACAAGCAACTCGAACACTGACAGGAAAGAAAGGGGCTTTTATTTTATGGGTTATTGCTGAGCTTGCTATTATGGCAACCGATGTTGCAGAAGTGATTGGAACAGCAATTGCCCTTAATTTATTATTTGGCATGCCATTAATGCTAGGGGTATTGTTAACTTTATTTGATGTCTTCTTATTACTGTTGTGTTTATCCTTTGGTTTACGCAAGATTGAAGCTTTTGTATTTACACTTATTTTGACCATATTTCTCATTTTTGCCTATGAGGTCATGCTCGCTTCACCTCATTTGGGTGACATTGTACGTGGATTTATTCCACAAAAAGAAATATTTACTGCTTCTTTGTCTGGTCAAGATTCTGCACTGCTTATTGCTTTAGGAATCGTGGGGGCAACTGTTATGCCTCATAATCTTTACCTTCATTCATCTTTAGTACAATCGCGTCAATATGATCGTAAAACTAAAGAAGGGATTAAAGATGCAATTAAGTTTTCAATTTTCGATTCAAATTTACAGTTAACATTTTCTTTTGTGATTAATTGCTTACTACTAATTCTAGGCGCTGCGTTATTTTTTGGTCATGACCCTGAACAGTTAGGGCGGTTTTCACAGTTATATCATGCGTTAGAAAATCCTGCGATTGTTGGAAGTATAGCCAGTGGGTTACTTGCGACATTATTTGCAGTTGCATTATTGGCTTCAGGACAAAACTCAACGATTACAGGCACTTTAACTGGACAAATTGTCATGGAGGGCTTTGTTAACTTGAAAGTACCTGCATGGTTACGTCGGTTTATTACACGTGCTTTAGCAACATTACCTATTTTTCTAGCAATTTATTTTTGGGGAGATCGTGAAGATGTGATCGAAGGCTTACTTATTTATTCACAAGTATTTCTAAGTATTGCTCTGCCTGTCTCAATGATCCCATTAATTTGGATTACATCGAATAAGAAGTGGATGGGAGAATTTGTTAATTCAAAACTAACGATTGCTGTAGGTGTTATTTCTACTACGCTATTAGTGGGGTTAAATATTCAACTTATTATTGAAACTGCTAATAAATTATTCGGTTAGTCCTGAATTAAGCGTTTGCCTAGGCAGACGCTTTCAATTTCTTCGAAATCTAATGTTTCATAAAAATGAATAACCGATGTATTTTCTGGTCGAACCATGAGTTGAATTTTAGGACAGCCAATAGCAATAAGTCTTTTTTCAATATTCTGTATAAGTGCTGTGGCTATACCTAGACGCTGATGGTCAGGATGTACTGCAAGATAGTGAATCCAACCTCGATGTCCATCATATCCTCCCATAATGGAAGCAATAATATTGTTATCTTTTTCTGCAACTAAGAATAAATCATCTTTTTGATTCATTTTTCTAAAAATATCTGTTTCAGGATGATTCCATGGACGCGTAATATTACAGATTTCCCATAATTCAACGACTGTATCTATATCTTTATTTTCAATTGTTCTAATAATAAACATAGTAACCACATCAGTAATATTTAGTATGAAAGATCGCCATGTAAGAAAAAATCATGGCGACTTACCTTATCGTTTAGTTTTTGTTGGGTTTCATTGAACCATAGTCTTCGAAATTGGTATGCCACTCAATTGCTTCTTTTAAAAGATGTGGTGTGTGGCCACCTTTTTCGCATGCGCGGTTAAAATAATCTTCGAGGATTTCTTTGTAGTCAGGATGAACACAGTTTTCAATAATGACTTTTGCGCGCTCTCTAGGAGCGAGGCCTCTTAAATCTGCTAAGCCTTGTTCTGTAACAAGAATATCTGTGTCGTGCTCTGTATGATCTACATGACTTACCATTGGAACTACCGAAGAAATTGCCCCACCTTTTGCAATAGATTTCGTAACAAAAATAGCCAAATGTGCATTTCTAGCAAAGTCGCCTGATCCTCCAATGCCATTCATCATTTTAGTACCACCTACATGTGTAGAGTTTACATTACCGTAAAGATCGAACTCTAAAGCAGTATTGATACTAATAATACCGAGTCTACGTACAATCTCTGGATGGTTAGAAATTTCTTGTGGGCGAAGTACAAATTTATCTTTGTATTTTTCTAGATTATTAAAGACACGGTCACCACATTTCTTAGAAAGCGTAATCGAACACCCAGATGCAAACTTCATTTTTCCTGCATCAATTAACTCAAAAGTACTGTCTTGCAATACTTCTGAATACATAACCAAATCTTCAAAAGGTGCATCTTTAAATCCAGTTAATACTGCATTTGCAATTGAGCCAATACCTGCTTGTAAAGGTGCAAGATGTTTAGGCAAATATCCAGTTTTTACTTCATTTTCAAAAAACTGAATGAGGTGATCTGCAATTGCTTGGGTTTCAGTATCAGGATCTGTTACTGTCGAAGGCGAATCAGGCAAGTCATTAAATACAATACCAAGCACTTTATTTGGGTCAAAAGGAATCCCTTTTGTACCAATTCTGTCGTCTACCTGTGTTAGTGGAATAGGGGTACGATTTGGTCGTGCTGAAGGAGTATAAATATCATGTGAACCTTCTAAGGTTGGGCTGACTGAAGTATTAATCTCAATAAGAATTTTATCTGCAAACTCAATAAAGCTCGCAGAGTTACCAACGGATGTTGTAGGAATAATCAAACCATCTTCTGAAATAGCAATAGCTTCTATGATCGCGATATCAGGTCTTTTTAATGTGAAGCCGCGCATTTGTTCGACAGTTTCAGAAAGATGCTGATCGATAAACATGACTTGTCCCTGATTGATCGCTTTTCTAAGTGTCGTATCGACCTGAAATGGCATACGACGGGCAAGAATACCTTTTTCGGTGAGTTTCTTGTCGAGGTCGTTCCCTAAACTTGCACCTGTAATAAGTGTAATTTGAGGTGCTTTATCATTATGTTTTTCGGTCAATGCTAAAGGAATGGCTTTTGCTTCACCTGCTCGTGTGAAACCACTCATTCCAATAACCATTCCATCTTGAATAAAGTCTGCTGCTGCTTCTGCTGAAATAACGCGCTCTTGTAGTGGCGCAAAACGAATACGATTAGATGACATGTTGAACCCTTCAAACATTATTTTTTTCCCTGTATCAGCGATTTTACGCTGTTGTACTCACCGATGTAACTACCTTAGTCTAAGGTATAATAATCCAAAATAAATATATGTATTTTAAATAGCAACTTTTGAAAGCGTTCTTAATCTGACAATTTATGTTTTTACATTTTTTGTTTGAATGGGAAGAGAGATTATTGCTTCAAACCCACCCTCATCGCGATTTTTTAAGGTTAACTCTCCTTGGTGAATATCTACAATACGTTTTACGATGGCAAGCCCCAATCCACTGCCTTGGATAGTACGTGCTGTATTTCCACGAACAAATGGTTGCATGAGTGCTTCTATTTGATCATTGGGTACGCCTTCACCATGGTCGGCAACACTAATTTCAATTTGCTTATGATTGACTCGTGCAGAAACCTCAATAGGCTCTGCACCATAGCGTTTTGCATTATTAATTAAGTTACCAATGAGTCGTTTAAGAGATAAGCTCCGTGCTTGAATGACGGGTATATCTTCTGGGGTAAATCGAATATCTAAAGGACTAAACTGAACAATTAATTCTTGTAAAAGGCAGTTAATGTCTGTATCTGAAAGTATCTCATCCGAACCATCGCGCATATAAGAAATAAATTGGTTCAAAATCGCATCCATATCATCGACATCATAGATTAATCCTTCTTTTAAGAAGGCATCAGGCAACATTTCAGCTGTTAGTCGAATGCGTGTTAAAGGGGTTCTTAGGTCATGAGAAATACCTGCAAGCATAATTTTACGATCTTTTTCAATTTGCTCTAAATTGTAGACCATATGATTAAATGCCTGATTTACTTCTCTAATTTCTAGTGGGCCGTGATTGGTTGTTAGATAAGGTGCTGTACCTGTTTGGCTATAGGCATTGGCCGCATTTTGTAATCGTTTGAGGGGACGATTTAACTGACGTACTAATGTGAGAATAATGATAAATGCCAGAATAGGAATACCAAAGAGCCAACCAAATATGAGTTCTGGCTTATAGTTTGCATAAGTGGTTAATGGTTCTTTGAGCCAATGACCATGCATATCGGGTGTTTGTACCCAAATTGTTGGTGAAGGCTTAAATTTAAAATAAACAGTCACTTGCTCTCTATTCACTTGTAACTCTTGAGCAAGGCGTTTTTCTATTCGACTTGTAATAAAATCTGCAATTAATTTTTCTTGTACATTCGGATATTGCTTAGGATCCGTAATGTATTCCACGCCCAAACGACGATATAACCATGTATCAACATCGATATCCTTTCCATGATGAGAGATCGTGAAGTTGGGGTTGTGAATAATATCGAGTTCTATGGCTAAATAGCGTGCATGTTGCTGTATTTCAGGCAAATATAATGTACGCCAGAAAAACCAAAGTGACATAAATAAGCTAAAGAACACCACGGAGGCAACCAAAACAGTTGTTCGCATTGCCGCAGAACGTGGCTTAATTTTATCTAGAAACTTTTCCATTTTGGTACGCTTTTGCGCGTAGTAACCAGATGAATCAATGAGTTCTTTAGGGTTAATTGGATCAAGTGTCACTTAAGTTTCCTAGCATAAGCATATATAAAGCAGTGGCTGTTATTCTGCACCATCTGGGACAAAAACATAACCAACGCCCCACACTGTTTGAATATAACGTGCACGTGCTGGGTTGTCTTCAACCAATCTGCGTAAACGTGATACTTGAACGTCGATAGAGCGTTCCATTGCACCCCATTCGCGGCCACGCGCAAGGTTCATCAGCTTGTCACGAGTAAGTGGTTCACGAGGGTGTTGTACCAATGCTTTGAGTACAGCAAACTCACCTGTAGTTAGTGTAACTACTTGACCCTCACGTGTAAGCGCACGTGTTGACAGATCTAATGACCAAGGGCCAAAACTGACAACTTCCATTTGCTGACTTGGTGCACCTGGCACTTCACGGACTTGGCGACGTAAAATTGCACGAATACGAGCCAGTAGCTCATTTGGATTGAATGGTTTGGGTAAGTAATCATCTGCACCAGCATCTAAACCTGCGATACGGTCAGAATCACTTCCTCTAGCTGTAAGCATAATAATAGGAGTGTCGATGTTAGATTGACGTAATCGACGACAGATACTTAACCCATCTTCCATTGGAAGCATAAAGTCTAAAACAATAAGAGAAAATAATTCGCGTTGAAGTAAACGATCCATTTGAGTGGCATCGTGTGCTGTTTTGACGACAAAGCCTTTATCTTCTAAAAAACGCTGTAAAAGTGTACGTAAGCGTACATCATCGTCGACTACCAAAATACGTTCAACACGGTCTGTATCTACAACATTTTCCGTGTTTTCAGCAGGTACCACTAAACTCATAAAGTGCTCCCTTTTTAATCAATTATTTAATATTAGATAGTTTGAGTATAATGCTTTCAACCTGTGTATGGCTATGTATTAATTTGCCTAATTTTACAAATATCTACAGTGACATGACGGATTGTATAACTTTTCATTATATGTCTTTAGGTGGTTGTTAAAGTAGCGATATTCAAGGTAAAGATACCTAGAAATACATTTAAAAACAAAATAAGTGCATATTTATTGCGATAAATTTAAAAAATCCTGCTTCTACCTGTAGATTTTACGAGCATGGTCTTTATAATCTCTGCTTTTAGTTTATGTTCCTTAAGTAGGATTCCATACGATGACTGACCTCGTTCAGCAGTTGGCAAGTGAGCTTGCCGCACGTCCGAACCAAGTAGAAGCCGCAATTCGTTTAATTGATGAAGGGGCAAGTGTTCCATTTATTGCACGTTACCGTAAAGAGGTAACCCAAGGCTTGGATGACACGCAGCTTCGTCAGCTGGACACACGTTTGAGCTATTTACGTGATTTAAACGAGCGTCGTGAAAAAGTCATTCAGTCTTTAACTGAACAAAATAAATTGAGTGATGATTTACTTACACGTGTAAATACTGCAACAACAAAAAATGCATTAGAAGAAATTTATGCGCCATATCGTCCAAAGCGCACGAGCAAATCGTATAAAGCAAAAGAAGCAGGTCTTGGGCCTATTGCAGAGCGTATTTTGCAAGAAGAGATTGTACCTGTAGAAGCACTAGATGGTTTCTCTCATGAAGATTATGCAGATGCAGAAAGCCAGTTAGATGCTGTACAGCATATTATTATTGATACGTGGGCACAAAATATTGCACTATCTGTCGACTTAAAAGCGATTTTTTCTAAAACGGCTGTTTTAAACAGTGCAGTTGCTTCAGATGAAAAGCGTGAAGTAGGCAAGAAGTTTAAAGATTACTTTGAGTTTTCAGAAAATTTAAACAAAGTACCTTCTCATCGTTTACTTGCAATGCTTCGTGGTCGTCAAGAAAACGTATTGGGTTTAAAAGTAGATGGTGAAGATGAAGCGCCATTATTACGTATTGAGCAAGAATATGCCTTAGACAATATTCAACCTCAAGCACGTCAAGATTTCTTAAAACAGACCGCAAAACTTTTTTGGTTAGGTAAAATTAGACCACAAATCGAACACTCATTGCTGACTGAAAAACGCTTGGCTGCAGAAGCGGAAGCAATGCAAGTATTTGCAGAAAATCTACGTCACTTGTTACTTTCAGCACCTGCTGGCGGTCGCTGTACACTGGGTGTAGATCCAGGTGTTCGTACAGGTGTAAAACTTGCAGTTGTGAATGCATCGGGTGACGTTGTTGCACATAGTACAGTTTATCCTTTTGCTCCAAAAGAAGATAAAGCTGGTGCAAAAGAGGAGCTTGCACGTTTATGCCGTGAATATGCTGTCGATTTAGTTGCAATTGGTAATGGTACGGCAAGTCGTGAGACGGAAACGATTATTGCTGAAATGATGGCAGAAAATAGCGACCTTAAACTGACACGTGTAACAGTTAGTGAAGCAGGTGCATCGGTTTACTCTGCAAGTGAGCTTGCTTCACAAGAGTTACCTGAGCTTGATGTTTCAATTCGTGGTGCAGTATCTATCGCACGCCGTTTACAAGATCCTTTAGCAGAGCTTGTGAAAATTGATCCTAAGTCAATTGGTGTAGGACAGTATCAACACGATGTAAACCAAGCAGGTCTTGCAAAAGCACTTGATGCAGTTGTAGAAGACTGTGTGAATGCTGTTGGTGTGGATGTAAATACAGCATCACCAGCTGTATTGGGTTACATTGCGGGCTTGAATAAAGCAATTGCACAACAAATCGTTGAATATCGTAAAGAACATGGTCCTTTTAATGATCGCCAAGTTTTGAAGAAAGTTCCTCGTTTAGGTGAGCGTACTTTTGAGCAAGCTGCTGGTTTCTTACGTATTCATCATGGCGAACAACCATTAGATGCTTCTGCTGTACACCCTGAAAGTTATGGTCTAGTTGAAGATATCGTGGCTGCAAAGTCGACGACTGTAAAAGATATTATTGGTAATACTGAAATTCTTCGCCAAATTGATGCGGATCAGTTTGTAAGTGAAAAATTTGGTTTACCAACAGTGAAAGATGTTTTAAGCGAACTTGAAAAACCTGGTCGTGATCCTCGTCCTGAATTCCGTACAGCTAAATTTCGTGAAGATGTAACAGAAGTTGCGCATTTACACGAAGGTATGGAGTTAGAGGGCGTCGTTACAAATGTGACTAACTTTGGTGCTTTTGTCGATGTGGGTGTTCATCAAGATGGTTTAGTACATATTTCTGAGTTGGCAAATGAGTTTGTTGCTGACCCACAAAAGATTGTAAAACCAGGTCAAATTGTACAAGTACGTGTTATTCAGGTAGATGCAGAGCGTAAGCGTGTGAATTTAAGCATGCGTCCAGAAGGCGCTCAGGCTCCTGTAAAAGCACAGCGCCCGCCACGTCGCGAGTACAAGGGACAAGATGAGCAACGTAAGCCACAACACAAACGCCCAGCACAACCACGTAAAGATCAACCAAAACGTGCGAAGCAAGATAAACCACAAGAGCAAAAAATTGGTGGTTTAGGTGCGTTGTTATTACAAGCAGGAATTAAAGGGTCAAAATAATTGACTGACATAAAAAAGCCTCCTTATTAGGAGGCTTTTTTATTACCAATGCTCACCCGGAAATAGTTTGGCATAAGCGCGTTTAATAAGGTTTAATTTTTCTTTTTTACCTACGGACGCTGTAGAGCTTGGAAATAAGTTAAAGCCAATAGACATAAGCTTATTATTTAAATCCGGAACGATTGAGTAAGTAAGCGATGCTAAACGGCCCAAATTTGTCGCTACACTTTTAGGGCGTTTAACAATAGCATATGCAATAAGATCTGCAGCTTGTTCTGTAGAGAGTGTTGGAACGTAGTTATAAATTTTTGTGGGTGCAATCATGGGTGTGCGTACTAACGGCATATATACAGATGTAATTGCAATTTTGTGTGCATGTACTTCGGCTGAAAGACAGCGACTAAATGCATCAAGTGCAGCTTTAGATGCAACATAGGCAGAAAAGCGTGTGGCATTTGCTAAAACACCAATCGAACTAATATTAATAATATGTCCATCACGACGCTTAATCATATGAGGTAAGATGTTCAGTACTAAACGGACAGCACCAAAATAATTAAGTTGCATGGTTCTTTCAAAATCGTGAAAACGATCGAGGGACTCTTCAACGGCACGACGAATTGAACGTCCTGCATTGTTAATTAAAATATCAATATGTTCAATATTTGCTAAAATTTCCTGAGAGCATCGGTCAATTGCATCCATGTCATTTAAATCGCATGGGAAAATAGATGCTTGACCGCCAAGACGTTCAATTTCTATTTGTACCTCACGTAAATTTTCTTCTGTGCGTGCTACTAATAAAACGTGTGCACCTGCAGAAGCAAGGCGTTGAGCAATTGTACGCCCAATACCACTTGAGGCCCCAGTAATCAGTGCAACTTTTCCTTGAACGCGTTGTTGAAAAAGATTCTCTAATTTTTTTTTCACGAAATGGTACCTAGGCGCATATGGTTGGTGAGCAGACAATATCTTCATCTGATTTCTATGATAAGAAGTATCAGCGATATCACGAAAGCATATCGTAAAACCCAACAGGAGATAATGACAAAATATGAAAAATAGATGCGTATTTTTCAGGTTGAGAATATTTTAAACAGATTTGAAAACAGTACAATCTTTTGTCACAATGATATTGAATAATAATGTTGTTGGTATGAAGTGATAGAACCAATGACAATAAAAAGGCAATCACCTTATTTTCTGAGTACTTTTAGGTATAATAGTTTCAAATATTTTTAGCTGTACATTATTTTCAATTGAGGAGTCCGCGTGGCCCAATATATCTATACAATGAACCGAGTATCTAAAATGGTTCCGCCGAAGCGCGAAATCCTTAAAGATATCTCTTTATCATTTTTCCCTGGTGCAAAAATTGGTGTACTTGGTTTAAATGGTGCGGGTAAGTCTACGCTACTTCGCATTATGGCGGGTGTAGATAAAGATTTTTCTGGTGAAGCACGTGCACAACCTGGTATTAAAATTGGCTATCTTGAACAAGAGCCACCTTTAGATCCAAACAAAGATGTACGTGGTAACGTTGAAGATGGTCTACGTGAACCTCTAGATGCTTTAGCGCGTTTAGACGAAGTATTTGCTGAATATGCAGCTGAAGATGCCGATTTTGATGCACTTGCGAAAGAGCAAGAAAAACTTGAAGCAATTATTCATGCATGGGATGCACATAATTTAAACAACCAAATGGAACAAGCCGCAGATGCGTTACGTTTACCTGCATGGGATGCAGACGTAAACAAACTTTCTGGTGGTGAGCGCCGCCGTGTTGCACTGTGTCGTCTGCTTTTGTCTAAACCTGACATGTTGTTACTTGATGAACCGACAAACCATTTAGATGCAGAGTCTGTATCTTGGCTTGAGCGTTTCTTAAAAGACTTTGCGGGCACAATTGTTGCGATTACCCATGACCGTTATTTCTTAGATAATGTTGCTGAATGGATTTTAGAACTTGACCGTGGGCATGGTATTCCTTACCAAGGGAACTACACAACGTGGTTAGAGCAAAAGAATGCTCGTTTAGAGCAAGAGAACAAACAAGAAGAGTCTTTTGCAAAGGCATTGAAAAAAGAACTTGAATGGGTTCGTTCAAATGCTAAAGGTCAGCAAAAGAAAAATAAAGCACGTATGGAACGTTTTGAAGAGTTAAACTCTAAAGAATTCCAAGAGCGTAACGAAACTTCAGAAATTTATATTCCACCTGGCCCTCGTTTAGGGAACAAGGTTGTTGAAGTTGATAACATTAGTAAGTCATTCGGCGATCGTTTACTTTACGAAAATCTTAGCTTCTCTGTACCGCCAGCTTCTATTGTAGGTATTGTTGGGCCAAATGGTGCAGGTAAAACAACGCTATTCCGTATGATGACAGGCGAGCAAGAACCAACTTCAGGAACGGTTACTGTTGGTGATTCTGTAAAAGTAGCTTATGTAGGTCAGATTCGTGATACGTTAGATGATAACAAAACGGTTTGGGAAGAAGTTTCAGGTGGCTTGGATATTTTACGTGTAGGCGATTACGAAATTGCTTCTCGTGCTTATATTGGTCGCTTTAACTTTAAGGGTTCAGACCAACAAAAACGTGTTGGTGAACTTTCAGGTGGTGAGCGTAACCGTTTACAACTTGCAAAAATTCTTCAGCAAGGTGCAAACGTTATCTTACTCGATGAACCATCAAATGACCTTGATGTTGAAACGTTACGTGCCCTAGAAGATGCTATTTTAGTTTTCCCTGGTACCGTTATGGTTGTATCGCATGACCGTTGGTTCTTAGACCGTATTGCAACGCATATTCTTGCTTTTGAAGATGAAGGTCCTGAATTCTTTGATGGTAACTATACAGAATATGAAGCATTCCGTAAGAAAAAATTGGGCGATGAAGCTCGACCAAAGCGTCAAAAATATAGAAAAATTGGTGGCTAATTACTAAGCCAATAAAAAAGCCAGCTCCTATGTAAGCTGGCTTTTTTTTGTTTAGCGAATACTTAAACTAATCAATGTATAACGTTGCAGAGTCGGTTTAACTTTAGGGTTAAACTTTTGACTGACTGAAATTAGATACTGACCAGTATGGGGAAACTTAAATGCTAATTGTCCTGATTTGTCAGATGTAAAATGTTTTGCTTGTTCGTCATTTTGCCCCAAAGATCGTATTGTAATTTCTGCATCTGTCAGTGGTAAACCTTGATATGTTGTTTTTAAAACAATAGGCTCGTTTGCCTTTATATCTGTTGGATGAGTACTAAAATCAACATGAATACTTGAATCTGACTCTTCTTTTAAAGGAGAACTGTGCTGTTTAGAAACGTAGCTTTTTATCGTCCATTCTCGTGTAACTTCTGTCAATTTGGGTGCAGTCTTAAAGTCACTTGGAATAACAAATGTACGATCTTTCATATCTGTGACTTTATTTGCTGGAATATTAAAAAAAGTGCGCCATTCATCATTAAAATATGTATATTGTAATTGATGAGAAAGCACTGATTGAATTTTATATGTTCCTTCAGTCGGGAGTTCTAAATCGAATGTGCTTGCCGACTTTAATGTGCTATTCGATTGAACTGTTTGAACGTTTTGATGAGGATCAGTGATGGTAAAAGTTGCATCTTTCAAAGCAATTTCACTATTTAGAGCCTCTTCACTGTAGCCTGCTGTAATAAGAACGCGATGATTATCTGTTGTACTTATAGGTGCTGTTAAGAATGGTTCATGCGCATATGATATGGTTGAAAATAGAAGTGAAATAAATAGAACAGGTTTCATAAAAGAATACTGACAATAAATGATAATCATTATTATTTAAAAGTATCTAAGTTGCAAGATTTATTCTATAACTATATAAAATAAGGAGTAAAACGTGAGTGGGCATGACCATCGTCATGTAGAGGTAACAGAGGGGAGTGCTAAAAAATTAGCGATAGCTTTGGTTTTAACCTCTATATTTTTAGTTGTTGAAATAGTTGCAGGATTTGTGACAGAGAGTTTGGCGTTACTCTCTGATGCTGCACATATGTTTACGGATGTAATTGCGTTAGCAATCGCTTTAATTGCTGTGCATATTGGCCAATTACCAGCAGATGACAAACGTACGTTTGGTTATCAAAGGTTTGAAATATTAGCTGCTTTGTTGAATGCTTTAATGTTATTTATGATTGCCTTATATATTGTATATGAGGCATATAAGCGCTTTACGCAGCCAGCTGAAATACATAGTTTAGGCATGTTGGTCATTGCTAGTATTGGTTTAATCATAAACTTAATTTCTATGCGAATTCTTGCTTCAGATGCGAATAATCGTTTAAATATTAAAGGTGCTTACCTAGAGGTTTTAAGTGATGCAATTGGATCGATGGGGGTTATTGCTGGTGCAATTGTCATTTATTATACAGACTGGAAATGGATAGATTCTGCTGTTGCTATTCTTATTGGCCTATGGGTTTTACCTCGGGCATGGATATTATTGAAGCAAAGTTTGAACATTCTGCTTGAAGGTGTTCCAGAAGAAATTGATATAGAGGCTCTACGACAAGATTTACTCGAGTTGCCTGGTGTGCATGGCATACACCAGTTAAGAGTGTGGGCAATCACTTCAAAAAATGTACATTTAACAGTACATGTATTTGCACCTTTGGTGAATCAAACAAGATTATATCGTCAGGCTGTTGACATGCTCTCTTATCGCTACGGAATTACAGAGGTAACCCTGCAGATCGAAACTGATATTTCACTCAATCATGAGCATACTCATACTCATGATTTTTCTAAACATTAAAATTACATGTTAGATTTGCCACTGGTTATTGCATTCGCGGCATTTCCAAGCTTTCTGTGACTGCATAAATGCTTGCATAGAAAGCTTAAAATTAGGTAAGTCTTTCCAAAATAGTACACCGGAAATAGCAGTAATGACGAATACAATTGCTGTTGCAATTTGTAGATTTGTTCCTGCACCTTTACTAAAAATCCACATCACAATGTTTGAAATGATGAGTAATAACAGTAAAAAGATAGAAAAAACTAAAACCATAAGACTTTTTGGGACATCTGGTCGTGTTGCATTGCCTGCTTGTGCAACAGGAATGACTTTTTGACTTTGGCATTTAGGGCAACGATATTGCATGAAAGCTCCAAAATAATTTTATCTTCATTTTAGCGAAATTATATAGAAATAAAAAACTTTAAGTCAGAATCCCTTTTTTTATCTCCAATTTCACAAGAAATATCGATAAGTATAAATAAGAATAATTATTGTTTTTACTTTTAACTCATATTATTTTATCACATATTTTTACATATATTATACTTTAAGAGACCCAGAATGCATCAAAAGCTCTTTTTTTATCAACGTCAGTTTCGCTATTCAAAAACAGCATTTGCAACATTATGTATTTTATTAGGCGTATCTGCATCTATACACGCACAAGAAGATGGAGCAACACCCCCCGTTTTAAATACGATTCAATTACGTGCGCAAGGAAACTGGTTGGAAGATGTGACTGCAAAAAAAGTCTTCGAACATCCTGGTGCAAGAACGATTATTGATCGTAAACAATTGGATGAAACGGCTTCTACAACACTAAAGGATGCATTAAAGCAAGTTCCAGGTATTCAAGTACAAGATAATGCAGGTACAGCAGGAAGCGATCTGTCTCTTAGCTTTGGTGTACGTGGTTTAACATCGAGATTCTCACCACGCTCTACTGTACTTATGGATGGTGTGCCATTGGCATTTGCACCTTATGGTCAACCTCAACTCTCTCTTGCACCAACAAGCCTAGGAAATATTTCGTCAATTGATGTAATACGCGGTGCAGGTTCAGTACGTTTTGGACCACAAAATGTAGGCGGTATTATTAACTTTAATACACGTGAGATTCCAAGTGAGTTTAAAGGCAGTGTTGGCCTAACAACTGAGTTTGCTAAAAATGGTAATGTGAAGTTAAGCCCGAATGCATTTTTAGGGACTACATTCGAAAATGGCTTAGGTGTTGCCTTGATGTACTCTGGAACACAAGGAGATGGCTATAGAGATGACAATGATCATAACAATATTAATGATGTTATTTTAAAAACAGCTTATCGTTTTACAGATACAGACAAACTTGAGTTTAGTTTACATCGATATGATGCAAAGGCCGGTATGCCTGGTGGACTAACGCCACAACAATATGCTGTTAACCCTGATCAATCTATTATGAAAAATGATTTCTTTGAGGGGCATCGTACAGATGGTTCTTTAAAATATACGCATCAGGATGATGTAAATACATTTGAGGTTTTAGCGTACCATACCGATACTTATCGTAATGCAGTTATGGAAAATCAGGCGCAAAATTCAAAAACTAAAAAGCTAGAAATGCAACTTAGAAATGCGCCACGTACTTATAAAGTCTCTGCCATAGAACCACGCTTTTCACATGCTTATGCCATTGGTCATACAAATAATGAAATCTCAGTGGGATATCGTTATCTTTATGAAACCAGTAAAGAATATATTGGACGCAGCGCATTTTATGCAATTAATAGTCCTGTAATTACCCAGTTAGATGGTTATTCATCTGCCAATGGTAAGACTACAGCACATGCGATTTATTTGGACAATAGAACAGATATTGGACGTTGGTCAATTACGCCTGGAGTGCGTTTTGAGTCAATTAAAACGACAGAAAACTTTAATCGGTTAAATGCAGATAATACGGTTAAAAACTCAATTACACCTGTAGTAAAGTCGAATGAGGTATTGCCAAACTTTTCAGTCAAATATGCCATTAATGATCAGTGGAATGTATTTGCGAACTATGGTATTTCATTCGGTCCACAGCAATATAGCCAAATGGCAAAAATCGATGGTGATCGAGCTGTTTCTCAAACTGAAGGCCTACGCCCTGAAAAAGCAAAAAACTATGAGATTGGCACACATTATTTAGGCCATGGCTTACAAGCAGAGTTAACCGCTTTTTATATCGACTTTAATCAGGAGTTAAAACGCTCTAAAATTAATGGCGTTGAAGAGTGGAGTAGTCTTGGTGCTACACGTCATGCAGGATTTGAATTGGGTGTAAACTATGATTTTGGTCAAATGTATGATGTACTTCAAGGCCTGTCTGCCTATAGTAATTTAACATATACCCATGCAACTGCAGCAGCTGGAGTTCGTAAAGGTAAAGATATTCCACTTTATTCTCGTTGGGTCGCAAATCTTGGGTTGGGCTATAAAGTTAATCAATGGACGATTAATACAGATCTTTTTGCACAATCGAGTCAAGTTGCCACAAATAAAGACGATTTAGTCATTGAGGATGATAAAGGTCGTTTTGGACGTATTCATGGTTATACGACCACTGCCGTGCGTGTAGGATATGACTTTAACCAGCAGTTAAAAGGGTTAAAAGTTGCTGCGGGTATTAAGAATGTATTCGATACAAACTATTTTACCCGTTCATCTGACAGTATCTATGGTAAATATGAGGGTCAACCAAGAACGGTTTTCTTACAAACTTCATTAGATTTCTAAGTTAGTACATTTAGCAGTAATGCCCCAGCAAATTGTTGGGGTTTTTTGACGATTACACACATAAAAAAAGCCACTGAATATTCAGTGGCTTTTTAGAATTTGGCGTCCCTACGGGGATTCGAACCCCGGTTACCGCCGTGAAAGGGCGATGTCCTAGGCCTCTAGACGATAGGGACTTCTAGAGTATTCTGAATTTAAGTGGCGTCCCTACGGGGATTCGAACCCCGGTTACCGCCGTGAAAGGGCGATGTCCTAGGCCTCTAGACGATAGGGACACATCAGAAGGTGGGCGTATATTAGGTTTAATCTGGCTCACTGTCAAATGCTTTTTCATTAAAAATGAGGTATTTCTAATCTTTTGATTAAAAAATAACAACAATTATGTTTTTAGGTAGTTTTTTGAGCAGATTTAAACAATGATTGAGTTTTAGGCATTTGTTTTAAGTAGTTTGTTTGTTCAAAAATGGAACGTATAACATTTGGATGTTGTAAGTACCCAATAATCTCGTGTGGCTTATCTGCAAAGGTTGTAATGAGATGATTTTTGACTTTCGGTGAAATTCCAAATCTTGGTGCAGTCATTGGGAAGGTTGTTAAATAGTCGTCTCTGGAATAGAAATTGTACCAGTCGCCATATAATGCTTTAGGTCGCTGAATAGGGGAGACAATATGTCGTTGGACGACATTAAAAGGAAGTGGAGATGCAAGCGTAATAAATCTTTCTATAGGATAATCTTTTGAAAGCTCGTGTAAGACATTATAAGCAATGACAGTTCCTAAAGAATGGGCAACTACAATATGTTGTTCTCCTTTCTCAAAACACGACAATATACGTTCATGAATTTGTTTCTTAAAAGTTGTATCGTACCAATACAAATATGCTTCTGAAATAAATTTTTGAACCAATGACTCATGTAGGTTTGGAAAGTGGTTAAGCAAAATGACCATTTCTTTGAGTACATGATCTTTAGCCAATTGGGACATGAGAAAAAACTTTCTTTTAAGAGAGTATTTTAGATTTTCGTCATAATGAGGCAAGAGTGGAATTTCTAGAGCTTTCTGAATTTTCTCTTTATTTCTTTCTTTGAGTTTGGGAAGTTTTTCAAAGAAGGCCCAATTAGGATTCATGGTATCTAAATCAACAGCATTTTTCATATTTCTGGCTGTTAAAATGTCGCCATAAAATGGAAATTCGAGATTAATATCTTTCGATGTTAAATCAAGATTGTTTCGTTCTAGACCAATATTAAATACATTTGACCAATGATGCTCGAAAGATTCTGCATCAAAGTTTTGTTGATTTATGCCATGAATAAAAACAATCTTCATATCTGTTTGAAGTACATCACGATAGCTAAGACTTTTTAGTATAAATGCATAAAAAAAAAGTGTAGCGATTCGCTACACTTTTATAATAAAAGACGTTTGTCTCTTATTATGAGTTTTTCTTTCTATATAAAAAGAAATGACTGATATAACATAGTGCAATAAAGCCCAAACAACTATAAAAACCTGGAAGCATTTGTGGGTCTGCTGCCATACTTATGCAGGTAATCACACAGAAAATGAAACCAAGAATTGGCGTGATAGGAAATAATGGTGCTGCAAATTTAAGTTCTTCCTTGCTATGGCCTAACTTGTACCATTGGCGGCGAAAATTAAATTGGCAGACACAAATTGCTGTCCAAACAATAACCATGGTAAATGCAGCAACGCCAAGTAAGTTCTTAAAAATCGTTTCAGGTGCAAAATGCTCTGAGAGTAAACCAGGAAGCGCGCCAAACATCGTTACAATAATTGCAATAATGGGTGTACCCGATTTTGTAAGTTTTGAGAACACTTTTGGAAGTTGTTGCTTATTAGAAAGCGACCACATCATACGTGATGCTGCATATAAACCAGAATTTGCTGCAGAGAGTAATGCTGTAATAATGACGAAGCGTATAATGTCTTCGGCATAAGGAATACCAATATATTTAAATACCGTCACAAAAGGGCTACTACTCACTGAATTGCTACTTAAACCAGCTTGTTCGTAAGGCAATAGTGCACTAATTACAATAATTGTACCTACAAAGAAAATAAGTAGACGCCAGATTGAAGCATTAATTGCTTTTGGAATATTTTTGGCAGGATTTTCAGTTTCTCCAGCTGCAACACCAATGAGTTCTGTGCCTGAAAAAGCAAAGTTAACAATCAGCATTGTGGCAAATATTGGGAAAATACCTTGAGGGAACCAACCGTGAGAAACCAAGTTTGTAAAAAGAGGTGCTGTCGGTTGGTTGTTATAATGAATTATCCCAAATATGGCTAATATTCCAAGTAATATAAAGCTAATTACGGTAATGACTTTCACCAGTGCAAGCCAGAATTCTGACTCTGCAAAGAGACGTGTAGAGCTAATATTGAGTGTGAAAACAATTGCAGCAAATACAAGCGTCCATATCCACATCGATACATGTGGGAACCATTCTTGCATTAAAAGTGCAGCAGCAGTGAACTCTGTTCCTAGGGTGGCTGTCCATGTGAGCCAGTATACCCATGTAATCATATAGCCTGTACCTGGTCCAATATATCTTGTGGAATATTCTCCAAAAGAGCCAGATACTGGCATATGAACAGCGAGTTCACCTAAGCACAGCATAACAAGGTAGGCAATTAAGCCACCTAGAAAGTAAGAGATGATGGCACCTACAGGCCCCGTTTGTGCAATGACTTCACCCGAGCCTAAGAATAGGCCTGTGCCAATGGCACCACCTAGTGACAGCATCACCAAGTGTCGGGTACTCATAGCGCGTTTGAGCGGCGCAGAATTGCCCTGATCCAATGGATCATTCGGAGGAGATGACGGCATGAATACACAAATCAATTGAAAAAAGAAGCGAGTTATTGTAGAGAAAAGCTATAAATGTGCAATAGCCTTATAAATGAACAAAAATCAAGACACTTTATTTGTTTAAAAAGATACCCTTCAAAACAAATGGCTTAATCGTACTTTGTGTTATATTTCGTTTTAGATATAAACCAAACAAAAATATATGCTTACAATTCTCATTTATTCACTTTTGCCGTTAGTCTTTGCTTTGTTTTTAGGCTGGAGCGGTGCACGTGTTATTTCTTTATCTTTACGTCAATATTTAATTAAAAAAATAGGATATGTAATTTGGATATTGCTGGTTTCAGTGGGTTATGAATTTGGAAGTGTCCTTGCAAATCCTTTGGTTGGTCGGCAGGTCTGCTTAGATGCTTTTTTGTATGCATCTATACTTAGTTTGACCACATTTTTTTTACTTTTTACTCAAAAAAAGCGTGTAGGGTTAATACATGCTTCAGTCAAAAAAGAACTAAAAGATATATGGCCTCCAATTATAGAGTGTATATGTGCAATCTCTATGGTGGTTTTTGGTGTTTTGTTATATAGCTTATTCCCTCAGGTTTTGGTAAATACTCCTTTAACAACTTATTTGCTCTATATTGTTATTGTTTTGATTGGAATTGATTTAGCTTCTATAAAAATAGAGAGAATTACCTTTGGGCATATTTATGTACCTCTTATAGTGATATTGACCCTGTTTATCGCTGCTTTTTTTACAAGCTATGTATTGGATTATAAGTTTTCAACTTTAATGATGGTCGGAAGTGGTTTTGGTTGGTTTAGTCTATCGGGATCTTTGGTGGCAAAATTAACCACCAATGAGTTGGGAAGCTTTGCGCTTCTGACTGATTTAATTCGAGAGTTGTATGCGATTATTTTACTATATATATTTGGACAGTACCGTTCGCACGCCGTCATTGGGGTATGTGGCGCAACTGCTATGGATTCAACTTTACCTTTTGTAAAAAAGAACTGTAGCGATTTAGATGTACAAATTGCGATATTTAGCGGTTTTATATTAACAATTTTGGCACCATTTTTTATTACCTTATTTGCATCTTTTAGATAAGTATTTTTGTTTTTAGAGTAGAACTGATTTTGATAGCTATTGTATAGGTACAATAAAGTTTATATATTAGGTAGGTCGGTCTACATATTTATTATGGTATGGTTATGAATAAAGCAAAAGATAAAATATTAGATGCAGCATCTGTCCTTTTTTATAACGAAGGAATTGAAGCAACGGGTATTAATAGCATTACAAAAAGAGCGAATGTTGCGAAGATGTCTTTGTACAACAATTTTGAAACGAAATCTGATTTGGTGGCTGCATATATCACGGCAAGACATGAAGAATGGCTTCAGTTATATGAGTGCCGTGTATTAAAAGTAGAACATCCTATAGATAAAATGTTGGCGACATTTGATGCATATCAAGACCATGCCGAGTTCAATTATGAAAATGGATTTAGGGGGTGTGGTTTATTAAATGCAGCTGCAGAATTTCCTGCCAATAGTCCGCATAGACAAGCTGTAAAAATACATAAACAAGAAGTTGAAAATATTATTAGAAAGCATCTTATAGATTTAAAACTAAACGCTGAAAAAATAGATGAGCTTGCTTTAACGATTTCTTTTCTATTAGAAGGGTCTATATCACGTGCAGGTTTAGAAAGTTCAAGCCGTAAGATTTCAAGTGCAAGAAAGCTAGCCGAGAATATTTTAGTGAGAGAAAACTCACAATGAAATCGAGTGTAAATATTTCACATTATTATGGATTGTTTAGTATTCTGTTGGCGGCTTTTCTATGGGGAACCACTGGGACAGTTGCATCACTTGCACCGACTTTAAGTCCTTTAGCTGTAGGGGCTGCTGCTATGGGAGGAGGGGGAATTCTACAAGCGATACTTGCACGGAGGCAAATTGCTCAACAGATTAATGATATTCAATCCAATTTATCTATACTTTTAGTTGGTGTAATTGCTGTTGTATTGTATCCATTGGCATTTTATTCATCTATGCATTTGGCTGGTATTACTATTGGTACTGTTGTATCTATGGGTACGGCTCCTTTATTTACTGCAATACTTGAAAGAGTTTTCGATAAAAAGCAATTATCTTTAACATGGTGTATTAGTTTCATTTTGGGAGTTACTGGGGTAGCGTTATTATCAATAGGAGAAAGCTCCCATATCTCTGAGCTAGATCAAAATCGGGAAAGTCAGAAATTTATAGGTTTAATCTTAGGTTTGGTAGCAGGGTTCACTTATGCGCTGTACTCTTGGAGTGCAAAAAAACTAATTGAGCGTAAGATTCATTCCAAAGCAGCTATGGGGACAATGTTTGGAGGTGCAGCTCTTTTTCTTTTACCTGTACTACTCATTACAGGCGATCATATCTTCTCGAGTAATATAAATCTCTATGTAGTAGGATATATGATCTTTATTCCTATGTTTTTAGGTTATGTACTATTTGGTTATGGTTTGAAAACAATAGATGCCAGTAAAGCGATTACATTAACTTTATTTGAGCCAGTTGTTGCAGCAATCTTCGCAATTACAGTTGTTGGAGAGTCTTTAAATGTACTTGGTTGGTTTGGAATGGGATTAATTATGATTTGCTTGCTGCTACTTAGTAAAAAAGCCTAGTATTTTAATACTAGGCTTTTTTAGAATTTGGCGTCCCTACGGGGATTCGAACCCCGGTTACCGCCGTGAAAGGGCGATGTCCTAGGCCTCTAGACGATAGGGACATATAAAAACAACAAAGAGACTGGTGGAGTTAAGCAGGATCGAACTGCTGACCTCTACAATGCCATTGTAGCGCTCTACCAACTGAGCTATAACCCCAGCTGTGTTGTGAGCGCTATACTATGAATAACACTCACAGAGGTCAAGTAAAATATATATATTATGAATCAGTTGAGTTGTTTTTAGCCAACTCTAGAGATTCATTCAGCTTTTCCCATGTTTTTAGTTCTTTTTTACTTGGTTTTCCTACCACTTCAAGTGCATGTCTTAAGCGAGCATATGTTAAGTCTGGTCCAATGGTGACCATTGCTTGCATAATTGGTGTTGCACTGGTTGAACCTGCAATTGCGATAAAAAACGTAGGCATAAAATCACGTAGTTTAATTTCCATCTGATTTGCTAAATCCATGAGAATTTGGCTTACAGTGTCATTATTCCATGTGAATGTTTTTTCCAACCGCCAAATTGCAAATTGTAGGCTTTGACGTACTTGTTCTGCCGATAGTTTCTTATGCTCAAACATTTCTGGCGTTAAAGTTGGCATATGATTGAAGTAGAATGCTGACCAATTTACTGCTTCTGAAAGTAAACTAATACGTGGTTGAATCGCTGAAGCTATATCTTCTAATTTTTGGCGATCATTCTGCCATTGCAAGATACGTGTCATCAGTTCTGTAGGTGTAAGAGATTTAATCCATTGACCATTTAACCAGTTTAGCTTTTCGACATCAAAGATTGGACCACCAAGAGAAACACGTTTGACGTCAAAGTTAGCTTTCATCTCATCTAGGGTGAAAACTTCACGCTCATCGGGCATAGACCAACCCATACGTGCCAAATAGTTTAATAATGCTTCAGGAAGTACACCAATGTCTTTGTAGTAATTAATTGATGTTGGATTCTTACGTTTTGAAAGTTTAGATTTATCTGGATTACGTAATAACGGCATGTGACAAAGCACAGGCATTTCCCAACCAAAGTATTGGTAAAGTAATTGATGTTTTGGAGCAGATGGAAGCCATTCTTCACCACGTAATACATGGGTAATTTCCATTAAATGGTCATCTACGACATTTGCTAAATGATATGTCGGTAAACCATCTGTTTTCAGTAGAATTTGCATATCTACTTGTACCCAAGGAATTTCTACTTCTCCACGTAGAAGGTCATTAAATTTACAAACGCCTTCTTCAGGAACTTTCATACGAATAACATGTGGTTCACCTGCGGCAAGTCGACGTGCTACTTCTTCATTTGAAAGTTGAAGGCCACGGCCATCGTATTTAGGTGTTTCACCACGTGCCTGTTGTTCAGCACGCATTTGATCAAGTTCTTCTGCTGTAGCAAAACAATAAAATGCATGGCCTTTTTCTACGAGCTCTAAAGCATATTTTTTATAAATATCCATACGCTCAGATTGGCGATAAGGAGCATGAGCACCACCAATGTCTGGGCCTTCGCTCCATTGTATACCTAACCAACGTAGCGAATCTAAAATCATTTTTTCTGATTCTGGCGTAGAGCGTTGTTGGTCTGTATCTTCTATACGGAGAATAAATTCGCCCCCATGTTGTTTTGCAAAACATAGATTAAATAAGGCGATATATGCAGTTCCGACATGTGGGAAACCAGTAGGGGATGGAGCAATACGTGTACGAACAGTCATAGTTACTTTAATTCAAATAAAAACCATTATAGCGTTAAGTGTAGCGTGAAAAATATATGTCGCAATCGCTGAATTTAACTTTGACTGTGGTTTTTCTTAGGAGTCGTGTGAAAAAAGACTTTGGAGAAAACGAGAAAAGCGGTCGTGTTGAGCTGCAAAGAAGTTTTGAGTGGGTTGTACATGTATTGTGGTTAAAATTTTAATGTCGTCTGAGTTCGAACTGAGCTGGTCGACAGCTTGACGTTGTTTATTTAGTGTTTGCTCAATGAGTGAAATATGAGACCTTTCAGTAAAATTTTGCTTGCTAATCAAATTTGAAGTGGGCTTGCTAGAATGCGCTTTTTCTATAGCATTGGCATAAACAGATGTTGTATTTATTCCAATACACAGGCTTAGTAAAACCAAGCGAAAAACCGTCATTTCTATACTCCCAATACATACAAAATTAATGTTCAGATCCGTTATTGTGACTTTATCGTGATCTTAGTTGTTACTATACCGTATTTTGATAAAAATGAGAGTCATTTTATTTTACAATATGTATACAGGGATAAAAATTATATCCACAGTTGTAATCAATACATCGATAAAACTATACGTTCATGCTGTACTTTGTATTTTCAAAAATAAAATTCTTTGGAATATTGGCTAAGTTTGTATAAAAAATAGATAAAAACATCATTATGCCTTCAATTGGGTTAATATTTTTCTACAAAAAGGTATTTGGTACTTGTGATAAAGCCATAGATAATGTGCAATTACATTTTTAAATCATTTGATGCTTGCTTTTTATGTCACATATTTCTGTACTGCTTAATGAAACCATAGATGCGCTACTTGCTGACCGCGATACAGGAGTATATGTAGATGCAACTTTTGGTCGAGGTGGTCATACAAAGCTTCTACTTTCTAAGTTAGACCAAAACAGTCGCGTTTATGCTTTTGATAAAGATCCTCAAGCTTTAGCTGTTGCTGCTGAGTTGGAGCAACAAGATTCTCGCTTTAAAATTATTCATGCAAGTTTTGCAGACATACAAGCTGAGTTAAATGCAATTGGTATTGAGCATGTAGATGGAATTATGGCCGATTTAGGCGTGTCTTCTCCACAGCTTGATGAAGCAGAGCGAGGGTTTAGCTTTATGCATAATGGGCCACTTGATATGCGTATGGATAATTCTAAAGGTCAAACAGCACGTGAATGGTTGCTTGAGGTTGAAGAAGAGAAGTTAGCAAATACGATTTATCAATATGGTGAAGAGCGTTATAGTCGCCGTATCGCACGTGCAATTAAGCAAGCAGGTGATATTACAACAACAGGTGAATTGGCTGAAATTGTAAAAAAAGCACATCCTAAATGGGAAAAAAATAAACACCCTGCAACACGTGCATTTCAAGCGATTCGAATTGCAATTAATAAAGAACTTGAAGATATTGAAGTTTTTTTACCTCAAGCAGTGGCGTTGATTCAACCACAAGGTCGTCTAGCTGTGATAAGCTTCCATTCGCTTGAAGATAGAATGATTAAACAGTTTATTCAAAAAGAATCGACATTGTCTGAAGATAGCGGTTGGGGGATGCCACAACAACAAGAAGATACAAGACGACTCAAAAAAGTTGCGCGTATTTGTGCGAGTCCTGAAGAAGTAAAAAGTAATCCAAGATCTAGAAGTGCATGGCTTCGTGTTGCAGAAGGGTTTGTAAATAAAGGCAAAAAATGAACTTAGAAGAAGCAATAGCACCTCAGCCTTCTCGGCTGAGCATTACTCATAAAAAAATCATTGCATATGTTGTTCTTATACTTCTTATTTTTGCCAGTGCAACAATGGTTGTATTTGAAGTATTTGAATATCGGCATGACTATAGACAAATGACAACCTATTTACGTGAAGAAGATGACTTAAATGCGGAATGGGGTAGGTTGCTGATTGAACAACAAACTTTTGGATCGACCTCCCAAATTGGAACGCGTGCAGTAACACAGTTAAGAATGTTTTCCCCACCTACTGCAGATACTGTTGTAATTTCTTTACCTTCTTTGGAGCAAAAAAAGTAAGGTTGCTCTATGGCTGAAAAACAAATGAAGCAAACACGTAAACTAAAACGTTCAATTACAGAAAAACCAACCGCTACATTTGATCAATGGCGTTTCTATTTAATTTGGGGTGTTATTCTATTCTGCTTTGTCGCATTGGTATGTCGTGCATTTTATGTTCAGATTATCAATAAAGAATTTTTGCAAAATAAAGCAAATGCTTTAATTCAGCGTGATCAGACCGTAGAACCTATGCGTGGGGTTATTAGTGATCGTAATGGAATTCCATTGGCGATTAGCTCCCCAATTATGAAAATTGTTCTTGATCCAAAAGATTATTTTGAAAATAAAAAATTATATGAATTGATGACAGCACCATCTGCAGATGGTAAGAAACGTAAACCAAAACAAAAGCTTCCAGATAAAGATTTTAATTTAGATGAGTTGGCTGATGCTGTTGGAATGGATCGTGCAACACTAAAAGCACGCATGAAGGCGCATCCAAATTCGCGTTATTTGGTATTGAAAACCGAAGTGCCTCCACCTGAAGCAGATATGATTTTACAGCGTAACTTTCAGGGGGTGTACACTGAAAAATCGTATAAAAGATATTATCCACAGCCTCAGCCAAATGCTCAAATTATTGGTTTAACCAATAATGATGGTAAAGGTGTAGAAGGCTTGGAAATGAAGCTAAATACACAGTTAACAGGGCAACCTGGGTTACAAACCAATATTCGAGATAAATTTGGTAACCGTGTACGCGATCCAGATATCATTCGACCTGTTCAAAATGGTCAAGATTTTACATTAAGTATTGACTCTCGGATCCAATACTTGATGTACCGTGAGTTAACCGCTGCAGGTGTTGCAAATAACGCACGTTCTGCAACAGCAATTGCTGTTGATGTAAAAACAGGTGAAATTTTAGGGCTTGCCAGTTGGCCATCATATAATCCGAATGATAAAGACGATCTAAATAATAAAGATGCGATGCGTAACCGTGGCGCAATTGATATGTTTGAACCTGGTTCGACCATGAAGCCATTTACTATTGCAGCTGCACTCGAAAGTGGAAAATATACGACCAATTCGATTATTGATACACATCCAGGTTCTATGCGGATAGGTTGGCATACAATTCGTGATACACATGACCATGGTGTGCTTACACTTGCAGGTGTCATTATAAAATCTTCGAATGTGGGTGCTGCAAAAATTGCATTGTCTTTACCAGCAACTACCTTACCAACGACTTTTAAGCGTTTTGGTTTTGGTTCTAAATCGGCAGTTCATTTTCCAGGTGAAAGTGCTGGTTTAATTTTGCCTCAAAAATATTTAAATGTTTCTGAAATTGGCACAATGGCATATGGTTATGGCTTAAATGCCACTGTATTACAACTAGCACAAGGGTATGCCATGTTGGCCAATCATGGTAAAGAGCTACCATTATCTTTGTATAAGCTAGATCAACCTGCCGAAGGCAAACAAGTACTAGAACCTAAAATTGCTGATGAAATTGTGAATATGCTTGAGCAAGTCACATTACCAGGAGGGACTGCACCTCAAGCACAAATTCCTGGATATCGTGTTGGAGGTAAAACTGGTACAGCGCATAAATTAAACCCAGACCGTAAGGGATACTCTAAAACGCAGTATCGTGCATTGTTCGCAGGTGTTGCACCGATTAGTAATCCACGCATTGCAATGGTGGTTGTAGTAGAAAATCCACAAGGTGCTTACTATGGTGGTTTAGTTGCGGCTCCAATTTTCTCAAGAATTATGCAAGAGTCTTTACGTCTACTTAATGTTCCTTTAGATAAGCCATTACAATCTACGAATGTTCGGCGATAAGTGAGTTTTTATGTCTATTACGTTGCAAGAAATTTATCCCGTTGAATCTCAGGAATCTTGGGTAAATCAACCTTTCGAAGGTTTTTGTTTAGATAGCCGATATATTCGTTCAGGGCAAATTTTTATTGCATTAAATAGCTATACTCAACCTGAGAAAACACTAGAATTTGCACAAGCTGCTTTAGCTCAGGGCGCCTTAGGTATTATTTCTGAGCAGCCATTAAATATCGAACACAGCATTTATTGCCCAGATGTTCGGTATTTAATGGGTGCATGGCAAAAGCAATACTTAGAAAAAGTACAACCGGTTCAATCTGCACAAATTCTTGCCGTAACAGGTACCAACGGTAAAACGACAATTGCACGTCTGATAGCAGAGCTACTAACCCTACAGCATAAGCGCTGCGCAGTGATGGGAACGGCAGGAAACGGAATCTTACCTCATCTTACACCATCCTCTCATACCACATTAGATGCTTTACATTTACAACGCGAACTTCACCACTATGCTGAACAGGGCGCGCAGTTTGTTGCATTAGAGGCGAGCTCACATGGATTGGTACAAGGCCGTTTAAATGGCTCGAATATTGAGGTTGCTGTTTATAGTAATCTCAGTCGAGATCACTTAGATTTTCATGGAACATTAGAAAGTTATGCACATGCAAAGGCTCAACTTTTTGCGTTTCAGAGTTTGAAAACAGCTGTCATTAATATTGACGATGAATATGCTCATGTGATGTATGAAGCTGCACGAATGAATCCAAGTCAGCCAAAAGTCTTAACATATTCAATGAAAACTGCTACGGCAGATTTTTATGTATCTGATATCTCATTTAGCTTGGAAGGTGCCAAATTTACCTTGCATACAGCAGAGCAGAACTATGCTGTAAATAGCCCATTGTTAGGTCATTTTAATATTGAAAACCTCATTGCTAGCTTAATTGCTGTATCTGAGATGGGTGAGTCGCTTGACGCATTAATAGATTGCTGTACGCAACTAGAAGGTGCACCAGGGCGAATGCAGGTGATTCGCGATGATGAGCGCATTTTTGTGGTTGACTATGCACATACACCAGATGCTTTAACACAAGTGCTTAAAAGTTTGAGACGTCATGTGCATGCTGAGCTTTGGGCAGTATTTGGTTGTGGTGGTGATAGAGATCGCGGTAAACGGATTTTAATGACACAAGCCGCCATAAGTGGTGCAGATCGTATTATCTTAACTTCAGACAATCCACGTACAGAAGATCCAGCACAAATTTTTGCAGATATGAAGCAAGGTTTGACCTTGTCTGAAACATTACAAGAAATTGATGATCGAAGAGAAGCGATTAAGTATGCTGTCAAATATGCTAAGACAGGCGATATTGTGGTCATAGCTGGTAAAGGACATGAAAACTATCAAGAAGTAAGTGGTGTAAGACATTGGTTTGATGATGTGGTTGAAGTGAGATCTGCAATAGAAGCACAACATATACAGCCAAATGCATACTCAGTAGGAGATCATCAGTAATGCATACGTCGACAACAAGCTCTGGAGAGCTTACACCATGGTCAGCAGATGATTTAGTACAAGCAACACATGGCTATTGGTATAAAAATAATAGACCCACGCAATTATTGAAGCGAATACTCACCGACTCTCGTCATGCCGAAAAAGGAGATATTTTTCTTGCATTGAAGGGTGAGCGTTTTGATGGGCATAGTTTTATTTCACAAGTAATTTCAAATGGTTGTACAGTTGCAATTGTTTCTGAACCTATAGATATAGAAAATCTTTGTCAGCTCGTTGTACCCGATACACGTATAGCACTTGGCCATTTGGGTGCATTTCGTCGTCAAAGTTGTCAGAACTTAAAAGTAATTGCACTGACTGGTAGTAGTGGCAAGACAACCACAAAAGAAATGTTAAACAGTATTTTAAGTGGTGTTGCACCTACACTTGTTACACGTGGCAATCTAAATAATGATTTAGGTGTACCCATGATGTTATTAGAGCTATTGCCTGAACATCGTTATGCCGTTATGGAACTTGGTGCAAATCATCAGGGTGAAATTGACTATACATCAAACTTAGTACGTCCTGATGTTGCTGGTATTTTAAATATTGGTACGGCTCACTTGGGTGAGTTCGGTGGTCGCGAAGGTATATGTCGTGCAAAATCTGAGATATATCGTCATTTATCTCAAAATGGTACTGCTATTGTGCCTGCAAAAGATGACTTCACCATCAATATTTTAAATACTACTCAGCATTTAAATACACTTAGCTTTGGTTTAGGTGGTGATATTTTTGCTACAGATATTCAATTAGAAGCACAGCGTTCAATTTTTTGTCTGCATACTCCTCAAGGCAAAGCAGATGTCAGTTTGCCGTTTGCTGGAGAGCATAATGTATTCAATGCATTGGCAGCAGTCGCATTCTCAATGGCATTAAATATTCCACTTCAACAGATTGTTAAAGGCCTTGAGCATGCAGTTGGTGCTCAAGGTCGTTTAAATTTTATTCAGCATCATCAATATACTTTTATTGATGACACATATAATGCAAACCCAAGTTCAATGCTTGCGGCTGCAGATGTACTGTTGAAGCAAGATGGCTTAAAAGTCATGGTGATAGGCGATATTGGTGAGTTAGGTAGTGAAGCAGAACGTGAACACGTTGCTTTAGGCCGAAAACTTGCTGAAAAAGAAATCGACTACATTGTGGCTGTGGGTCAGTATTCAAAAGCGATTAAGTCGGGTGCCTCGGCATCGGATAAAATAATAAATTTTGAGACGCAGGCACACGCGTTGCCTGCTTTAATTCACATGATTGAAAAACATCAACCTCAGTCTATGAACTTCTTGTTTAAAGGTTCTCGCTTTACCCATATGGAGACGTTGATGGCTGACTTGATGGAGAAGCTTTAAATGCTGTTATGGTTGTTTAAACAATTGGCAGGGTTTGATACATCCTTCCTTGTTGTTCGGTATCTGACATTGCGTGCCTTACTAAGTGTAATCACGTCATTGTTAATTGGTTTGGGTCTTGGCCCAATAATGATTCGAAAATTACGTGCACTTAAATATGGCCAAGCTGTAAGTAGTTTTGCCCCTGAAGGTCATGCGCAAAAAATGGGTACACCAACAATGGGTGGTGTGCTTATTCTTATGTCAATTGGTATTAGCACATTATTGTGGGCAGATTTGTCCAACCCATACGTATGGATTGTATTGGGTGTAATGGTCATTTTTGGCGCTGTTGGTTGGGCAGATGACTGGATTAAGATTCGCTACAAAGATAATGCTGGTTTACCTGCACGTAAAAAATTCTTTTGGACGTCAGTTGGTTCACTCGGTGCAGGTATTGCATTGTATTGGATTGCGAATTCACAGGGTAATCCGATTGTTACTCATAACATGTTAGACCTCCTTGTACCTTTCTTTAAAAATATTAGTATTCCACTGTCTGCTATTCCATTTGGTCTTGCATTTTTGGCTTTTACTTATTTAGTCATTAATGGTGCATCGAACGCCGTAAACCTAACAGATGGTTTAGATGGCCTTGCAATTATGCCTGTGGTTCTTGTAGCAGCAGGTTTGGGTGTCTTCTCTTATTTGTCTGGCGATATTCGTTTTGCGAGTTATTTACATATTCCTTATGTGAAATATACCTCTGAGCTTGTCGTGATTTGTTCTGCTATGGTGGGGGCAGGTTTGGCATTCTTATGGTATAACGCACACCCTGCACAAATTTTTATGGGCGATGTAGGCGCTTTAGCACTTGGTGCTATGCTTGGTACAATTGCGGTCATGGTAAGACAGGAAATTGTATTTGCGATTATGGGCGGTGTATTTGTTATGGAGGCAATTTCTGTTTTCTTACAAATTGGCTCACTCCGTATGCGTAATAAACGTGTTTTTTTAATGGCGCCTTTACATCATCATTATGAGAAAAAAGGTTGGAAAGAAACTCAAGTTGTGGTTCGTTTCTGGATCATTACGATTTTCTTAGTAGTTTTAGGTTTAATGACGTTAAAATTACGATAAGCTAAAAAGAAACAAAAAAGCTGGCAATTGACCAGCTTTTTTTTATGATGGAGTCTGAACAAGTGGAAGCAATTGCTAAACCTTATTTAATGTGTCCTGTTTGTCGGGAAGCACTTCTCTTGCAGGAAAAAACTTGGCAATGTGTTCAAAAACATAGTTTTGATGTGGCGAAACAAGGCTATGTAAATTTACATATAGTTCAGCACAAACATAGTAAAACACCAGGAGATACGCCTGAGTCTGTGACTGCAAGACGTGCTTTTTTATCAGAAGGCTATTATGCACCTTTAAAACAAGCGATTACTGTTTGTATAAAAAAGTATGGAGTAAAATACTTACTTGATATTGGTTGTGGTGAGGGGTATTACACCAGTTCGATGCAAGCATCGACGGATATTTGTGTAGGTGTAGATATTTCTAAAAGTGCAGTACAAAGCGCTGCAAAAACAAATAGATCGGTCACATGGATAGTAGGTACAGGCGCTGTTTTACCCGTGCTTGATACATCTATGGATATGTGCACAACACTTTTTAGCCCTATTCCAACTGATGAAATCTTAAGAGTTTTAAAGCCTGAAGGCTATTGCTTGGTGGCTGTTGCAGCATCTAAACATTTGTATGCAATGAGAGAGGCCTTGTTTGGTGAGGTGAATTTACATGATCCCGATAAAATTGAAAAACAACTTGAAGATCACTTTGAACTTGTTGAAAAAGAATGTATTCATGCTCCTTTAAACTTAAACCAACAGGCTTTAAAGAATTTAATTGCGATGACACCTTATGCGTATAAAGCAAAACAAGAGCGTCGTGAACAATTAGAATTACATACCTCTTTTGATGTGGTTGCGAGTTTTCAGCTATATCTATTTAAAAAGAAAGCCGCTTAATTAAGCGGCTTCCCTAATCTTATTGAACTTGATTAATAAGCTGTTCTAAATCATCTTTTTTACTTGATGGCGCTGGCGTAGGTGCAGGATTTGCGACCTTATTTGTCGAGTTGTTTTCATTTTCACTCTCTGGGATAAGACCGGAATCTTCAGGTAAGTTTTCAAAATCTTTATTGATTTTTGGTTTTGCAGGCACAACTGCGCGATAAATAGGATGAGCTAATGGTGGTGATGCTCGATCATCACTTTGAGAAAGACGCTGTTGAGGTGTCATATGCAGATCGGGATCGGAAGCATTTTTATCGAAGCTGACCCATGCATATGGTGTACCATTTAAAGCATTTTTCATGAAATTTGCCCAAATAGGAAGGGCAGCGACACCGCCGTATTCTCTCTTACCTAGCGTTGTTGGTTGGTCGAAGCCTACCCAAGTAACTGTTACTAGCTTTCCATTGAAACCTGAGAACCATGCGTCTCTTGCATCATTGGTTGTTCCTGTTTTACCACCTAAGTCATCTCGTCCCACTGAAAGAGCCGCACGACCTGTACCAATCTGAATAACATCGTGGAGTATATTCGCCATGTCATAAGCTGAACTTGATTTCAAAATTCTTTGTGCTTGACGGTAATCACTTTGGTTTTGATCCACTTGTTTTAGCTTTGGCACATTTTGGTTGTTTTGATGGTGAGTTGTAAATGCTTCATCATCTGGCGTACTTGAAATTTGTCCTGCTTTCTTTGCACTTTCCTCATCTATGCAGGGAATACATGCATAATCTGGATTAGCACGATAGATCGTTTTGCCGTAAGCATCATCAATATGATCAATGAAAAAAGGCTCAATTCGATAACCACCGTTAGCAAAGGTTGCATACCCTGTTGCCATTTGAATAGGTAATACTTCGGGAGTCCCTAATGCAATAGTATAGTTTCGAGGAATTTGGTTTTCTTGTAAGCCAAAATCCATAAGTAGTTGTCTAGCACGTTCAATACCGACGCTTTGTAGCAATCGTACAGATACTGTATTTCTAGAAAGATATAAAGCGGTACGTAAAGGAATCATACCTAAAAAACGACCATCTGAGTTTTTAGGTGACCATTTTCCAATGGTAATTGGATCATCATCTACCATCGTATTTGGTGTCATGCCACGTTCGAGTGCCAATGCATAAATAAATGGCTTGATTGTAGAACCTGGTTGTCTCCAGCCTTGTAATGCTCTGTTAAAGGTTGATTGATAGTAACTGTATCCGCCCACAATTGCTTCTACAGCCCCATTGTTTGGATTTAATGCAACAAGTTGACCTTGAACCTTTGGAATTTGAACAAGTGACCATAACGTTTGGTTAGCATTTGGGCGCAGTCGAACAATATCATTTATTTTAACAATTTGAGATGCTTTTGTTGGTGCAGGGCCAACACTATTTGCATTTTGGTACGGTCTTGCCCATGCCATGCCTTCCCAAGAAACAGTCATTTTCTTACCATCTTTTTGTTCAGCAACAAAACTGGTTTGGTTTACTTCAACCACTTTTGCAGGGTAAGTATTTGCATAAGCGAAAAATTGACTTAATGGCTTGTCGTGTGCTTCTGCACCACGCCATCCGTGACGGCGATCATATTCTTCTAAACCATTTTGAACTGCTTCTTCTGCATAAGCCTGACGTTTGCTATTAATTGTGGTATAAATCTTAAAACCGGCATCTACAGCTGCTGTACCAAATTTGCTTACAATTTCGGAACGAACTAACTCACCAATATATGGGAATTGTGTGGTAATACCTCGATCTGGCATATCTAAATTTAATGATTCTGCAACAGCAATTTGATATTCATGCTGGTTAATATAGCCAAGTTGTAACATTCGACCGAGAATCCAGTTTCTTCTTTCTAGAGCTCTCTCTGGATTTGCAACGGGATTGTATTTAGATGGTGCTTTAGGTAGACCTGCAATCATGGCCATTTGAGCCAAGCTAAGTTGATTTAAATTTTTGTTGTAATAAATTTTAGCTGCGGCGGCAATACCATAAGCATTTTTTCCGAGGAAGATTTTATTCACATAAAGTGATAAAATTTCTTCTTTGCTTAAATTTTGCTCGAGTTTTCGGGCAAGGAAGACTTCTGTAAGTTTTCTCTTTAATGTTCTTTCGGGACTAAGGTAATAATTTTTCGCAACCTGCATGGTAATTGTTGAACCACCAGTTTGCACGTCGGAGCCTGAGATACTCTCGCTAACTGCGCGTCCAAGGCCTTTTAAACTAATACCACTATGTTCGAAAAAGGAGGAATCTTCAGCAGCCAAGAATGCATGAATGAACTGGGGAGGAATTTGCTTGTATTCGATAGGTACTGAAAGCCTTCCACCATATTCACCAATGAGTTGATTATCGGAGGTATAAATTTGAATTGGTTTGAGTAAAGGGGCTTTTTTGATGCTACTCATATCAGGAAGAGATGGTGCAATGTAGAGATACATTCCATAAAAACCGACCGGAACTGCTATAATAATGATAACTAGTAGCAAAAAAAGTGGGTAAATTCGACCTGAGCAATATGAATTTTTCATAATATGTATTAGTTTTGATATATGAATTGGGCAGCAGAATGAAAGTATAGCTTAGAATGTTCGCATAAAAAGTACTATATACGTTATTATATTGGTTATCTTGCGAACAGTAGTTTTAAGTTATCGCGTTTGTTCTTATAAAAATAGATTGTTTTGATTGGGATATTTATTGTGCTTAGGTTAAATAGTAAACCGAAAAAGGGGTTAGTGGGAGTTGATATTAGTTCAACTTCTGTGAAGATTTTGGAACTTTCTGTGAAAGGCGGTCGCTATGAAGTTGTAAGCTATGCGATTGCACCCCTACCAGAAGGTGCCGTGGTAGAAAAAAATATTGTTAATCCGGAAGCTGTTTCGGAAGCAATTCAAGCTGCGATTGAGCAAGGTAATCCTCGCTCAGATGCGGCTGCGTTTGCAGTGCCAACTGCAAGTGTAATTTCTAAAGTCATAGAAATGGATCAGGATATGAATGATGATGAACGTGAAGTTCAAATTCGTTTAGATGCTGAGCAATATATTCCATTTGCATTAGACGAAGTCAGTTTAGATTTTGAAGTGTTATCTGTTGTACCAAACAAGACAAACAAAGTGAATGTTTTATTGGTTGCGACAAGAACAGAAAATGTAGATACGCGTAATGAGGCATTAATTTACGCTGGTCTTACACCTAAAGTAGCGGATGTTGAAAGCTTAACGGTTGAGCGTGCCTTTACTGTTTTTGAAAATACACTACCAATTGCAGCAAAAGTTATTGCACTTTTCGATATTGGTCACTCGATGATGACTTTGTCGATTCTAGATCATGGAAAAATTGTTTACACACGTGAGCATAATTTTGGTGGTCGTCAATTAACGCTCGACATTCAGGACCGATATGGACTGTCTTATGCAGAAGCAGGTCGTGCCAAAAAAGAAGATACTTTACCTGATGATTATGAATCGGAGGTATTGCACCCATTTATGGACTCGCTAGCACAACAAGCCATGCGTTCATTACAGCTTTTTTTCTCAGCATCGCCATATGATGAAATTGACCATGTCTTACTTGCCGGTGGAACAGCAAATCTAGAGGGTTTAGCAAAGTTTTTGCAAAGCACATTAGGTTATCGCGTGACGGTTGCTGATCCTTTCCTACAAATGACCTTTTCTCCTCAAGTTAATATTAAACAGATTAAACAAGATGCGCCGTCGTTAATGGTTGCTTGTGGTGCTGCGTTAAGGAGTTTTGATTAATGTCTAAAATTAACCTGTTACCTTGGCGAGATGAGCTTCGAGAAGCTCGGAAAAAAGCATTTGTCTTTATGTCAGTGGTTGCTGCTTTAATTGGGGTATTTATCGTTGCAGCAACATGGTTCTTCTTTGATCAAAGACTCACAGATCAAAACCAAGCGAATCAGATCATCGTAGATCATAATAATCAGCTTAATCAGAAGTTAAGTTCTTTAGATGGTCTTCAAGAGCGAAGAAAAGAAATTGTAGATCGTATGCATCTGATTCAAAATCTTCAATCTCAACGTCCTGTTATTGTACGCATTGTTGATGAATTACCACGAGTTATTCCTAAAAACGTATATTTAACTAAATTTACGAGAAATGGCGACAGCTTTACATTAGAAGGACGTGCTGAAAGTCCAAATGCAGTTGCGGAGTTAATGCGTCTGATGTCGGCATCTCCTTGGTATCGTAATGTGTTTATGAGTTCTTTCTTAGCAAATGATACAAAGTCAAATCCAACTACACCTGGTTCGGTTGTCCCACGTGACGAAGACAAGTATGGCATGTTCGTAGTGACGGCAAATCTAGGCGAGAAAGCAAAAGATATTAATGCATTAACGACAGTTGATGAAGACAGAGAAGAGGGGGAGTAAACCATGAGTCAAGAAAATGATTTGAATGATGTGTCAACACAACCCCCTAAGTCGAAGATGACACTTAAAAAGTTTACTCAGCAGTTTAACTCACTCGATCCAAATAACTATGGAAGCTGGCCAATTATTGTTAAGTTTACATGCTGGCTGTTCATTACATTTGTCATTTGCGTAGTGGGTTATTTTGTTCTTGTGAGCAGTGTTATCGATCAAATTTCGACAGCACGTGCACAAGAAGAGAATTTGCTGAATGAGTATCGTCAAAAAGAATCTACATTAAGAAACTTAGAGCGTTATGAGCAACAGCTCAAAACAATGCAAGACAGTTTTAATGAACAACTTCAACAATTACCAAAAGAGTCTGAGATTCCTGGGCTGGTTGAGGACATTAACGTTACTGGTGTAGAGTCTGGTTTAAAGTTTAAAAATATCCGTCTTGACCCAGAAATTCGACAGAACTTTTTCTTAGAGCAACCGATTTCGATTGAAGCGACTGGCGATTTCCATGCATTCGGTCAGTTTGCAAGTGATATTGCTTTATTGCCACGAATTGTCACTTTACAAGATTTTTCAATTACGGCACAGCCGAATAGCAATAAAAAATCTGAAATACCTGAGCTAAGCTATATTGTAAATGCAAAAACATACCGCTATTTAGGCAATGAGCTGAGTTCGTTAGGCAGTCAACCGAATTCAAGTACAGGGGCCAAATAATGCGTTATCAATTAACTTGCTTAACTTGCGTTTTGCTTCTTCTTTCTGGGTGTGGATCGAGAACGAGTGTTGTCAATCAAGAAATGGAGTCTATTAAAAATCAACCTCCATTACCTGTAGAAAAAGCACCAATATTTGAAACAACACCCTCTTTTCAATATGGGGCACAAAATTTACGTAGTCCTTTCCTACCAAGCTCTTTGTATACAGAGCTTAAGGTTATGGCAGGTAAACGTGTTTATCCGAATTTTTCTAGAGCACAACAACCGCTAGAAGTATATCCACTTGAGTCGTTAGCGATGAAAGGGACTTTACGCGGTGCAAATGGCAATGATATTGCGCTCATACAAGCACCTGATTCACAAATTTATCGTGTTCAGGTGGGTAATTATATGGGACTTAATCAAGGCCGAATTGTGAAAATATCTCCAACCAAGATTGATTTATTAGAAGTTATCTCTGATGGCAATGGCGGATATGTTGAGCGACCACGAGCTTTAGTTTTATTGGGTCAAACATCTTAATTTTTTGGGGATAATAATGAAAATTGTAATTCAATATTTTTTGGGGATGATCACAGCATGAACTCTATCTCTCGTCAACTTCTTTTAGGTACAGCAGTAGTTGCAATCATGCAAGCTGCACAGGCTGGTGTTGCTGTGACTAATGTTGTGCCAATGCAGTTAAATCAGGGTACTGAAGTACGTGTTATGTTTAATGGTTTGCCTCCGCAGCCAAAAGCATATCAAGTACAACAGGCATCTCAGCTTATTTTAGATTTTCCTGATACGGCAAATTCTACAACACAAAGTCAAATTCCATTCTCAAACGATCAGGTAAGTGCACTAAACTTATCGTCAGACAATGGGCGTACTCGTTTAAATGTTGACTTAAAACAAAATAGTAAGTTTTCTACACGTGTTGAAGGGAATACTTATATTTTAAAGATTGTACCTGCATCGCAAGTAAACGATGTTAAACCTGTATCTACAGTAGCATCGGCTGTACAAGGTGTTTCAAATATCAGTTTCCAAAGAAATGATAAGGGTGCGGGTCAGATCATCATAGATCTTTCAGATCCGAAAACACCCGTAGATGTGCAGCAACGTAATAATAAGATTATTGCACGATTTGCTGGAAATAAAATACCAATGTATTTGGCACGTCGTTTGAACGTGAATGATTTTGCTACGCCTGTTTCTGTTGTAGATAGCTATAACGATGGCAATAATGGAATTGTTGAAATTCAAGCAAACAATAGTTTTGACTATATGGCTTATCAGGCTGAAAATAAGTTAACTATTAATGTAAGTAAAAAGGTTGATCCAAGCCAAAGAGCAACTCAAGCACCTAAATATACAGGTAAAAAGATTTCTCTAGATTTCCAAGATATTGAAATTCGAAGAGTTCTCCAGTTGCTTGCAGATTTCTCGGGCGAGAATATCGTTGTTGCAGATAATGTTCAAGGAAGCATTACACTTCATTTAAAAGATGTTCCTGCTGATCAAGCACTTGCATTAATTCTTCAAACGAAAAACTTAGATCAGCGCCGTACAGGTAATGTTATTTGGATTGCAGCAACTGCTGACATGATTAAGTATGATGAAGAGCAAGCCAAATTATATTCACAATCAATTAAACTTGCTCCTTTACAGACTGAATATATTCAGTTGAATTATGCAAAAGCATCAGATATTCAAAAGCTGATTTCTGCAACTAAAAAGTCAGGAAATACAGATGGAAGAGAACCTACCGATGGTAATGATAATGGCGGTGGTTCGCTTCTAAGTCCAAGAGGTACAATTTCTGTAGATGATCGTACAAATACAATCATTGTAAATGATACTGCCAATAAAATTTCTCAAATCCAAGATTTATTGAAACAACTCGACATTCCTGTTAAACAGGTTATGGTTGAAGCACGTATTGTTCGTGCGTCTACAGATTTCTCTAAATCGATTGGTGTGAAATGGGGTTATACTGGGCGTAGTGGTGTTGTAACAGATGGAACCAATACACGTAGTACAGGTACATTAATTGGTAGTTCAATTTCAAATGTAAATACGCTTAGAACATCAAACACTCTTTCAAATAACTTAAGTGTTGATTTGGGCTCTACAATTGCAGGTTCTTCAAGCATTGCTTTTGGTATTTTAAACACAGCAGATTCATTACTTTCTTTAGAATTATCGGCATTACAGACCGATGGTTTAGGAGAGGTATTGTCTACACCTAAAGTCATGACTGGTGATAAACAAGAAGCAATTATTAAATCTGGTGCAAAAATTCCGTATGCAACTACAAGTGCCAATAGTGGAACGACGACAACATTCCAAGATGCAGTACTTGAGTTAAAAGTCACACCAAGTATTACACCTGATGGCAAAGTTCAAATGAAGTTAAATATTTCTAAAGATACTTTAGGTCTATTAACGAATGCAGGATATGCAATTGATACCAATACATTGCAAACGAATGTGTTAGTTAATAATGGTGAGACTGTTGTACTTGGTGGACTTTACGAGAATACAACGTCAAATAGTGTCAACAAGGTTCCATTACTTGGAGATATTCCGGGGTTAGGTAATTTGTTCAAGAACAGAACACGTTCAGAACAAAAAAGAGAGCTACTGATTTTCATTACACCACGAATTGTTAATGACACTGTTTCAAGAAATCATTAATATAAGCTTAATTGATGTAATGAAGTAGGTGGCTCCTTGCCAAAAAAAGCAATAACTACCCTACCAAATATATATTTGGTAGGGCCCATGGGGGCTGGGAAAACAACAGTTGGACGTCATTTGGCTGAAATTCTTGGACGAGAGTTTATAGACAGTGACCATGAAATAGAAAGAAAAACTGGTGCCTCCATTCCTTGGATATTTGAAAAAGAAGGCGAACTTGGATTTCGTCAACGAGAAGCTTGTGTTTTAGGTGAGTTAACTCAGCAAAAGCAGATTGTACTTGCCACAGGTGGTGGTGCTGTAACCCAACAAGTAAATCGACAATTTCTCAAACAGCGTGGTATTGTCATTTATTTATTTGCACCTGTAGAAATTCAATTGCAACGAACATACAGAGATAAAAATCGTCCACTATTACAAGTTGAAAATCCAGAGCAACGTTTGCATGATTTACTGACGATTCGAGATCCTCTATATAGAGAAGTTGCACATTTTGTTATAGATACCCATAGTGGTGCAGCAAAAGATCTAGCGTATCAAATTCTTGATGAAATTCTAGAGTAATTCCCTAATTTTAAAACTGGTTTAATTTTATGCAAACATTACATGTTGAACTTGGAGATCGCCGTTACCCTATATTTATTGGGAGTCAACTCAATATAGCAGATTTGTTGCAGCCATATGTTTTGGGTAAACAAGTCATGATTGTTACGAATGAAACGGTTGCTCCTTTATATCTAGATGTATATGAAAACGCATTAAATAAATTAGATAAAAAAACGGCACATTGTATTTTGCGTGATGGTGAAAAATTTAAAAATATTGAAAATTTAAATCTTATTTTTGATGCTTTATTATCTGCAGGTTTTAATCGTGATTGCACTGTCTTGGCTTTAGGAGGTGGAGTAATTGGTGATATGGCGGGTTTTGCAGCAGCAAGTTTTCAGCGTGGTGTGAACTTTGTTCAAGTACCAACAACGTTATTGTCACAAGTTGATTCGAGCGTAGGTGGAAAAACAGGAATTAATCATCCTTTAGGTAAAAATATGATTGGTGCATTTAAACAACCATCAGTCGTATTTGCGGATATGTCGCAGTTGGCATCATTACCACCACGCGAACTTTCAGCAGGTCTTGCAGAAATTATTAAATATGCACTATTGGGCGATGTCGAATTCTTATCTTGGTTAGAACAAAATATTCATCAACTTACTGCGGGAGATGAAAAAGCCTTGGCCGAGGCTGTTTATCGTTCTTGCGCACATAAAGCACGTATTGTTGCAAATGATGAGCATGAAAAGGGTGAGCGCGCACTGTTAAACCTAGGACATACATTTGGCCATGCAATTGAATCCTATTTAGGATATGGTGCATGGCTACACGGTGAAGCAGTTGCTGTTGGCATGGTTATGGCGGCCGATCTGTCTCATTTAATGGGCTGGATTTCGTCTGAAGATTTAGCACGTGTTAAGCAAATTATTCAAAATGCAAATTTACCGATTGCATGCCCGACCATACCGCTAAATGAATTTTTGGCTTACATGTCTCATGACAAAAAAGTATTAGATGGTAAAATTAGATTAATTCTAATGAAACAACTTGGTCAAGCTGTAATTACAGATGACTTTGATGTAGACGCAATGAAGCAAGCCATCTTAAATAATCAGAATAAAGGGCAATAAACATGTCTAAGCAGCAAAAAAAACAGCGTAGTTTCCTACCATGGGTTTCGCTTGGAATAGGCACTATTTGTTTATTTGCTGCACTATTTTTAAGTCTGACAGCAAAAGCATTACCTAAGTCAGAAAAGAATATTGAAGAAGAGGATATTCATCCACAGTTTCAATCTGAAAAAGTTGCTGCCATGACCAATTTGGGTGTGTTGGATGATCAAGTAAAACCACTACAGCAAACAACACGCGCCATTATTTCTGGTACACATGAAGCAGAATTTAGGGGAACTAAATTTATTCAACGTAATCCATACGGTTTTACATTAGAGTTACTGACAGTCGGTAAAGAAGAAGTGATTAGAGACTTCTTAAAGCAAAGGGAAGATCGCGATAAGTTTATTTATTTTAGGCTTTCTAACGAGAACCAACCAGACCGCTATATTTTGGCTTATGGTTTGTACCCGAATGAACCACAAGCCAATCGTGCACTACAAAATCTTAATTTGAATTTACCTCATTCGTTACATCCAGCAGTACAGCCATTATCAACCTATGCAAAACAAGTCAATGACATGGGTACAGATGAATTATCATCGGATGCAAAACTTTATGAAGTTAATCTAACGAATGCTCCTGTACCTCGAGCAACAAGTTTACCTAATCCGATTCAAACAGCTACAGATGTACTTGAGCGATCTTCTTCTACTGCTTCGGAGCCACAAGCTCTAAATGTGCACTAAAATGGTGATGTAAACACGCAATTTTTTTCTATTACATAAAATACAGTGCACCATCTTAAAAAATTAACATGAATAAATACAAGAAAATGACTTTCTACTCTCTAAAAATTACACCTTTTGGCACTTATTTTGCATGTATTGGTGCATAAGCTTGTTTATTTGTTCTCCATTTGGTGCAAAATTACCAAATATTATTCAAATAGCGCTTTTATTGCATCAAAAGTGTGCATTTATTCAGATGAACTCATATCTGATGAATCAAAATAAAGATAGCGATCCTGTCTAAAAGTCTAATTTATTTCTAAAAGATATAGGAATAAAGTAATACAGAAAATTTACTATGTGTCGCTCATTCAGGAGCATCAATTAAAGAAGGGTACGCTATGCACATGCCATCGCTAAAAACAGTAGCTCCCGCTCAAGGTTTATATCAGCCAGATGAGTTTAAGGATAATTGTGGTTTTGGCTTAATTGCCCATATGGAAGGCAATGAGAGTCATGACTTGGTAAAAACAGCCATTCATAGTTTAAGCTGTATGACCCACCGAGGAGGGATTGCCGCAGATGGCAAAACGGGAGATGGGTGTGGCTTATTACTTGCGATGCCAAAAGCATTTTTTAGACAAGAAGCCCCTAAAATTAGTGATATTACCCTGAGTGAAGTTTTTGCTGTAGGCACTGTATTTTTAAGTCTTGATGATGAAAAAGCACAGCTTGCGAAAGATACTTTAAGAAGAGAAATTGAAGAAGAAGGGCTACGTGTTATAGGGTGGCGTGTTGTTCCAACAAACAACGATGCATTAGGTGAAATTGCGTTAGAGTCTCTACCTCGATTTGAACAAGTTTTTGTGAATTGCCCAATGGGTGTGACAGAAGTTGAGTTTAACCGTAAATTATTTTTAGCACGTCGTCGTGCAGAACAAAAACAACAACACGACGCAGATTTTTATATTACTACCTTGTGCTCGACCGTCATTAGCTATAAAGGCTTAATGATGCCAGAGGCAATTGCAGACTTTTATACAGACCTTGCTAACCCTGCACTTGAGTCACATATTGTTGTATTTCATCAGCGTTTTTCTACCAACACATTACCACGTTGGCCTCTTGCACAACCGTTTCGTTATTTAGCACATAATGGTGAAATTAATACCATTACAGCAAACCGTAATTGGGCTGCTGCACGTACGCCAAAGCTTAAAAATCCATTATTACCAGGTTTAACTGAGCTTAATCCAATTGTGAACCGTAGTGGTTCGGACTCTTCAAGTTTAGACAATATGCTTGAGATCCTTGTGGGTGGAGGTATGGATTTATTCCGTGCTTTACGCATGCTTGTACCACCTGCATGGCAGAATGTTGAAAACTTAGATGCAGACTTGCGTGCTTTTTATGAGTTTAACTCTAAACATATGGAAGCATGGGATGGTCCTGCAGGTCTTGTAATTCAAGATGGTCGTCATGCAATTTGTATGCTCGATCGTAATGGTCTACGTCCAGCACGTTGGGTTATTACAAAAAATGGTTATATTACACTGGCTTCTGAAATTGGTGTTTGGGATTACAAGTCTGAAGATGTTATTTCTAAAGGACGTGTTGGCCCGGGTGAGATGCTCGTTATTGATACCTTTACAGGTAAAATGCTAGATACCACAGACGTAAATAATCATTTAAAACGTATGCGTCCGTATCGTCAGTGGTTACGTGAAAATGCTTTTCGTTTACAAGTGAGCCCACAGTTAGAAGAGCATTTGGCAGATAAAGGCCTAACAGGCGACCAACTCAAAGCTGCACAAAAAATGTTCATGGTAACGTTTGAAGAGCGAGATCAGGTACTCAGACCAATTGCTGAAAATGGTCAGGAGTCAGTTGGGTCTATGGGTGATGATACCCCAATGGCTGTCTTATCTAAACAGGTGCGCCATGTTTCTGACTACTTTAGACAACAGTTTGCGCAAGTGACCAATCCACCAATAGATCCATTACGTGAATCTATTGTCATGTCTTTAGAGACGTGTCTTGGGCGTGAGCAAAGTGTATTTGAGCAAGGCCCTGAACATGCTGACCGTCTCATTATTTCAAGTCCTGTACTTTCAAACTCTAAAATGCATCAACTGCGTACATTGGGTCGTACAGGTTATGAAATTGCTGAAATTGATCTGAACTATGAAGTAAGTGAAGGTCTACAACAAGCGATTACTCGTATTTGTGAAGCATCTGCACAAGCGATTCGTGATGGAAAAACTGTACTTATTCTGTCAGATAAAAAAATAAGAGAAGGCTATTTACCTGCCAATGCTGTAATGGTTACAGGTGCAGTACATCACTACTTAATTCAAACAGGGTTAAGAGCAGATGCAAATATTATTATTGAAACTGCTTTAGCGCGTGATCCGCATCAGTTTGCTGTGATTTTAGGGTTTGGTGCAACTGCAATTTACCCTTATTTAGCATACGATGTGATTCATGACCTTGTGGCGAAAGGTGAATTACTTGGCGATCCAATTCAAGCGCAGAACAACTTTAGAAAGGGTATAGATAAAGGTTTACTCAAAGTCTTGTCTAAAATGGGTATTTCAACAGTTGCTTCATATCGTGGTGGGCAGTTGTTTGAAGCTGTTGGTTTATCGAGTGAAGTGGTCGATCTGTGTTTTAAAGGCGTTGCAAGTCGTATTCAAGGAGCAACCTTTGCAGATCTAGAAGAAGATCAAAAGAAACTTGCTACTTTGGCATGGAAACATCGTCAACCGATTGATCAAGGTGGAATGCTTAAGTTTGTGTTCGGTAAAGAGTATCATGCATTTAACCCAGAAGTGATTAACTCGTTACATAAAGCAGTTCGTTCGGGTGACTATGCAGACTTTAAAGCATATGCAGAGCTTGTAAATACAAGACCAATTGCAACTATTCGAGATTTATTAAAGCTTAAAACAGATCATTCAATTGCTTTAGAAGATGTTGAACCAATTACATCGATTTTACCAAGATTTGACTCGGCAGGTATGTCTATTGGTGCATTATCACCAGAAGCACATGAAGCTATTGCAATTGCGATGAATACGATGGGTGGTCGCTCTAACTCAGGTGAGGGTGGTGAAGATCCTGCACGTTATGGCACGATTAAAAACTCTAAAATTAAGCAAATTGCTTCAGGACGTTTTGGGGTTACACCTGAGTATTTGGTCTCTGCTGAAGTGCTACAAATTAAGGTTGCACAAGGTGCAAAACCAGGTGAGGGTGGACAATTACCGGGTGGTAAAGTCAACGGTTTGATTGCACGGTTACGTTATGCTGTACCGGGTGTAACACTTATTTCACCACCGCCGCACCACGATATTTATTCGATTGAAGATTTATCTCAGCTTATTTTTGACTTAAAACAAGTTAATCCAAAAGCGATGGTATCTGTGAAACTGGTATCTGAGCCGGGTGTAGGGACAATCGCAGCAGGTGTGGCAAAAGCCTATGCAGACTTTATTACCATTTCAGGGTATGACGGTGGTACGGCAGCATCGCCACTTTCCTCTATTCATCATGCAGGTTCTCCATGGGAGTTAGGACTCGCAGAAGCGCATCAAGCACTTCGTGTCAATGACTTGCGTGGCAAAGTACGTGTGCAAACTGATGGTGGCTTAAAAACTGGTTTAGATGTTGTGAAAGCAGCCATTCTAGGTGCAGAAAGTTTTGGTTTCGGCTCAACACCAATGATTGCTTTAGGATGTAAGTATCTACGTATTTGTCACTTAAATAACTGTGCTACAGGTGTTGCAACACAGCAAGAAGGCTTGCGTAAAGAACATTACATTGGTGAGCCTGAAATGCTCATTAACTTTTTCCAATTTATTGCAGAAGAAACGAGAGAATGGCTTGCTGCACTGGGTGTGAGTTCGTTAAAAGACTTAATTGGACGTGTTGATTTACTGGAAGTGCTTCCGGGTGAAACTCAAAAGCATGCACATTTAGATCTTTCACCGCTTTTACAATCACATGCTTTTGCAGAAGGCAAAGCACAGTATTGCCAAGTAGAAGGGAATGCACCTTTTGATAAAGGCATACTCGCAGAGAAAATGGTTTCTGAAATTCTGCCTGCGATTGAAAGTAGTTCTGGTGGCGAGTATCAGTTTAAAATAGGTAACTGTGATCGTTCTATTGGTGCGCGTCTGTCAGGTGAAATTGCACGCCGTCATGGCAACTTAAATATGGAAAGTACACCTGTTGTTGTTAACTTAAAAGGTACAGCAGGACAGTCGCTTGGTGTTTGGAATGCAGGTGGCCTACATATTAAGTTAGAAGGCGATGCCAATGACTATGTTGGTAAAGGCATGGCAGGTGGTCGAATTTCTATATTCCCGCCAAAAGGCTCTCAGTTCCAAAGCCAAGAAACGGCAATTATTGGTAATACCTGTCTCTATGGTGCAACAGGCGGTAAGGTCTTTGCTGCGGGTACAGCAGGAGAGCGTTTTGCGGTGAGAAACTCAGGCGCATTTGCTGTCATTGAGGGTGCAGGTAACCACTGCTGTGAGTATATGACAGGCGGTATTGTCACTGTTCTTGGAAAAGTGGGGCATAACTTCGGTGCAGGTATGACTGGCGGTTTTGCCTATGTACTTGACTTGGATAATGACTTTGTCGATCGTTATAACCATGAATTAATTGATTTAACGCGTATTTCTACAGAGTCTATGGAAGAGCATCAAGAAAACTTATTGCGTATTCTTGATGAGCATATTAAAGAAACTGGAAGTGCTTGGGCATATAAAATTCGTAATGAGTTTGACTTTTATAGTCGTAAATTCTGGTTAGTTAAACCAAAAGCTGCAAATTTACTGACCTTGCTTAAAACAACCCAAGCAGATCCGCAATAAATTAGGCCTTTATGTGAAATGAATAGGTAGGTGTGAATGGTATTTCTTCATTCACACGGACCCCATGGAGAAGAAAATGGCACAGCGCCTTAGTAATGACTTCCAGTTTTTAGATGTTGCCCGTCACGACCCACAAAAAAAAGCAATAGATGTACGTAAAGCAGAGTTCGTGGAAATTTATCAACCTTTTCATAAGGAAGAGGTGCAAGATCAAACTCACCGTTGTTTAGGGTGTGGTAACCCTTACTGTGAATGGAAGTGCCCAGTACATAACTATATTCCTAACTGGCTGAAACTTATTTCAGAGGGTCGTATTTTTCAGGCGGCAGAGTTATGTCATCAGACCAATACATTACCTGAAGTATGTGGTCGTGTATGCCCACAAGACCGTTTATGTGAGGGTGCTTGTACCTTAAATGATGGTTTTGGTGCAGTAACTATTGGAAATGCAGAAAAGTATATTAATGATACGGCATTTGCTTTGGGTTGGCGACCAGATATGTCTGATGTGAAATGGACAGATAAAAAGGTTGCAATTATTGGTGCAGGGCCTGCAGGGCTAGGTTGTGCAGATATCTTAGTTCGTAATGGTGTTAAGCCTACTGTTTTTGATAAACGTCCAGAAATTGGTGGTTTACTTACATTTGGTATTCCTGAATTTAAAATGGAAAAAGATGTAATGAAGCGCCGTCGTGAAATTTTCACAGGTATGGGCGTTGAATTTAAGCTGAACACCAATATCGGTACAGATGTAACAATTGAAGACCTTCTAAAAGACTACGACGCTGTCTTTATGGGAATGGGTACTTATACTTATATGAAGGGCGGTTTTCTTGGTGAGGACTTGAAGGGTGTACATGATGCACTTGACTTCCTGATAGCTAACGTTAACCGTTGTCAAAACTGGGAGAAAGACCCAAACGAATATATTTCGATGGAAGGCAAAAAGGTCATTGTTCTTGGTGGTGGTGATACCGCAATGGACTGTAACCGAACCTCTATACGTCAAGGTGCAGAACAAGTCATTTGTGCTTACCGTCGTGATGAGGAGAACATGCCAGGGTCACGTAGAGAAGTCCGCAATGCACGTGAAGAAGGCGTAGAATTTCTATTTAATCGACAACCAATTGAAGTAGTGGGTGAAAATGGTCAAGTGACAGGTGTTAAATTTGTCACTACACAATTGGGCGAGCCTGATCATCGTGGACGCTGTAGCCCAGAGCCTATACCAGGGTCTGAAGAAATTGTCCCTGCAGATGCAGTTCTACTGGCTTTTGGTTTTCGTCCAAGCCCTGAATCTTGGTTTAAAGATGTAGATATTCAATTAGATGGCTCAGGACGTGTTTTGGCTTTTGAGGAACAAAAATTTAAATTTCAAACATCACATCCGCAGATTTTTGCAGGTGGAGATATGGTAAGAGGCTCAGATCTTGTTGTTACTGCAATTTGGGAGGGAAGACAAGCTGCTGAGGGAATATTAGATTATTTAGAAGTTTAATAAAAAAACCGAGCGATATTGCTCGGTTTTTTTATATAAAGTATTTTTTTTATAGTTTATTAAGCAAAAGATCTATTTTTTATAAAAATGAAAGAAAGCCAGTTGTATTATGTGAATATAATCGAATATTTTTAATTAAAATGCGCTTCAAGTAATGTAATAAAGTGACAAATTTTGTCAAATTATTGCCTTAATTGACCAATTTTTTTTAGAAAAAGAAAAATAAACTTGCTTAAATGGATGAAAATTGTATTAAAATAGGTTTGGCACAGTAGTTGCTGTAATATAGATGTTAGGTAAACCTGTTAGCATACATGCTTCAGTTTACAATTTTATAAACACATTGGGGTAATATTATGAATGCTCAAAAGGGTTTCACTCTTATTGAATTAATGATCGTTGTTGCGATTATTGGTATTTTGGCAGCAATTGCAATTCCGCAATATCAAAACTACATTGCACGTTCGCAAGTAAGCCGTGTTGTTGCTGAATCAGGTAGTTTAAAAACAGCAATTGAAGCTTGTTTGTTGAATGGACAAACTACAGTAGGTGATGGTGCTGGTCAGTGTAGCCTAGGTGCTACAGGATCTAACTTAATGGTTAGTCCTAATAGAACTGATGGTACAGGTATACCGGTAGTTCCAGCTACACTAACAAATACAACTACTATTACAGCTACCTTTGGTAACAATGCTGCTACAACGCTTACAGCACAGAATGCAAACCAAGTTCGTTGGACACGCGATGCAAATGGTACATGGACTTGTTCAACAAATGTAGATGCACGATTCCGTCCTGCAGGTTGTGTAACAGCATTAACAAACGGTGGATAATAAAATTTAATCTTATAATAAAAGTACACCTACTTAGGTGTACTTTTTTTTTGGGGGGTAAACATGCAAAAAGGATTTACACTTATTGAGGTTTTAATTGCTATAGCAATTGTTGCACTTATATCTGCAATTGCACTTGTGCAATATCAAATCTATGTTTCAAAAACACAAGTAAATACTGTTATGCAAGAAACTGCTAGCCTTAAAAATCCTATTGATATTTGTCTTTTAGAAGGTCAATTAGAATTAGAAAGAAATAATGAAGGTTGTCATTTACCTATTATTGCCTCTAGCTTACTTACAGGAAATCGTCCAGATGAGCAAAGCAGTGCTCCCAATACAGGGTCACCACAAATTACTTTTCCATTGGTTGCAAATCAGCAGATTGTAGGTACGTTTGGAAATCGGGTAAGTAATCGATTAAGTGGTAGAAGGCTTGTTTGGTTTAGAGATGCAAACAGTGGAACATGGACTTGTCGAACAGATGTAGATGTGAGTTATCGTCCAAATATGTGTTCACAAGATTTATAATATAAAAAACACAAACCCGAGCAAGCTCGGGTTTATAGAGTAACATCCTCATTTACATCCATTGTGTCGATCTTTCCGTGATCTATTCAACCTGTATCCGTACTTGCTTAAATCCTATAAGCACTTTCCGTTGTTGATAAAGCCATAATAAGTATATTCATTCATTGAATATATACGTTTTAACGGCTTCCCTTGTAAGTTAAAGCTTACATTAATGAGAGCATTTGATCTTTTTCAAGCAAATAAAAGTATCTTTGTTTAAAAAATGAGTCATTGTTTTTTTAATAAAGAAAACCTCTTGCCTAAATTTATTTTCCTCTATACAATGCGCTCCATCAAGTTAATTAAATACTTGGTGCTTACTTTAAACCAGAAAGTAAGTTGTCGGTGCGGGATGGAGCAGTCTGGTAGCTCGTCGGGCTCATAACCCGAAGGTCGTTGGTTCAAATCCAGCTCCCGCTACCAATTTAATGAAAATTGCAAATTCATTAAGCTAATTTAAACTTGAATTTTTCGCTTAAATTAGATATATTATTGCACACTATTGCGGGATGGAGCAGTCTGGTAGCTCGTCGGGCTCATAACCCGAAGGTCGTTGGTTCAAATCCAGCTCCCGCTACCAAGATTCTTGCTAAAAGGGCTCACAAATAGGTGGGCCTTTTTGCACAGTGGGCAATGCTTTTCTGTGTTAAAAGGGCGGATGTGGATTCTCGCCCTTTTTTTATTGGCTATCGTGTAGTGTCGACATCAATTGGTCAAAAAGACATGCTTCACTACAAGAGGTTTGGTCGGCAAAGGCCGGTTGTTGTATTGCACAAAATGACGAGAGTACATGAAATTATCAAATAAAACGCAAGAGCTACAAGACATGATTGCCCCAGCAGTAGCTGCTTGTAATGTTCATCTATGGGGTATTGAATTTTTGCCTCAAGGTAAACGTTCAATGTTACGTATCTACATTGATAAACCCGTAACCAATGCTTCTGAGACAGGTGAAACAGAAGAAAATGGTCGTGGTATCAGTGTCGAAGATTGTGTTCGAGTAACCCAGCAAGTGGGTGCGATCTTAGATGTACATGATCCAATCTCAGGAGAGTTCTCTCTTGAAGTTTCATCACCAGGGTGGGATCGCCCTTTCTTTGAACTATCTCAAATGCCAGCCTATATTGGACAACAAGTTGCATTACGTTTAATTAGCGCTGTAGATAATCGTCGTAAATTTCAGGCAAAACTTGTTGCAGTCAATCTTGATGATGAGATGATTCAAGTGGAAGTAGAAAAACAGCAAGTGTTGGACATCGATAGTCACAATATCGATAAAGCAAATTTGGTTTATCAAGACTAAACTTAAGAAAATTTGAAATATAGGTGACTTATGGGTCGTGAGATTCTTACCGTTGCAGAAACGGTTAGTAATGAAAAAGGCGTGAGCCGCGAAGCCATCTTTGAAGCATTAGAGCAGGCACTCGTTGCTGCAACTAAGAAAAAGTTCTATGAGGGTACAAACTCAGAAGAAGCACGCTTACGTGTACAAATTGACCGTAAAACGGGTGAATATAGTACATTTCGTCAATGGGAAGTGGTTGCAGATGAAGACCACGAAATGCCTGCTTGCCAAGATGCGATTTCTGATGTAGATCCTGCTAAATGGTCAATTGGCGATATTCGTGAGCTTGAAGTTGAATCTATTGAATTTGGTCGTATTGCTGCACAAATTGCAAAGCAAGTCATTGTTCAGAAAATACGTGAGGCTGAACGTGCACTTGTTGCAGATGCTTATGCGTCTAAAGTAGGTGAGCTCATTTACGGTGAAGTGAAGAAGCAAACAAAAGATGGTTTTATCATTGACTTAGGTGACAATGCTGAAGCTTATCTTGCGCGTGATGAAATGATTCCTAAAGAGTTACTTCGTCCAAAACAGCGTGTTAACGCTATTTTATATGAAGTTAACCGCGAAGGACGTGGTGCACAGTTATTGCTTTCTCGTGCAAAACCAGAAATGCTTATTGCTTTAATGCAAAAAGAGATTCCTGAAATTTCTGAAGAAATTATCGAGATTAAAGCAGCGACGCGTCAACCTGGCGTACGTGCTAAGATTGCTGTAAAAACAAATGATCATCGTATTGACCCTGTAGGTGCTTGTATTGGGATGCGTGGTACGCGTATTCAGGCAGTTCAACAGGAACTCAATAATGAACGTATTGATGTTGTAGTATGGTCTGATGATCCTGCACAATATATCGCAAGTGCGTTAGAACCAGCAGATGTATCTGGTATTGTTATCGATGAAGATGCAAAAACTGCAGATATTATTTTTGCAACAAGCGATCAATTGGCAAGAGCAATTGGCTCACAAGGTCAAAATGTTCGCTTAGCATCTGAGTTGACAGGCTATAAACTAGATATGATGCTTGAAGATGAGTATCGCTCACGCCAACAAAACGAAGCACAACAATATTTAGATATGTTTGTAACACGTTTAGATATTGAAGAAGATCTAGCAATGGCACTTGTGGAAATGGGCTTTACTTCCCTTGATGAAATTGCATATGTTCCTGCAGAGACATTTAATGAAATTGAATTAGATGCAGAAACAGTAGAGCTTTTACAAAGTCGTGCAAAAGAAGTTGCTTTGGCAGATGCCTTACAGCAACAAGAAAATATTCAAGAGCCAAGCTCAGAATTATTAAATATGGAAGGCATGACGCAAGAAATTGCATATGCACTTGCTAATCGTGGTGTGATTACAATTGATGATCTTGCTGATCAAGCAACTGATGATATTGCAGATATCGAAGGACTTGGTACAAAACAAGCAGGTCAATTGATTATGAAAGCCAGAGAATCATGGTTTAACTAGGAGGTAATAAATGACGGACAAGTCTATAAAAGAGTTGGCGCAAAGCGTGGGACGTCCTGTTGAGAAGCTCCTAGAGCAAGTGAAAGATGCAGGATTGCCACAGCGAAAAGCTGATGATGTCTTGACTACTGAACAGCAAAACACTCTCGTAGATCATCTGAAAAAAGTGCATGGTCAGACTGAGAGCAATGCAGGAAAAATTACTTTGAAACGTAAAACAACCGGTACAGCAAAAGTTGCAAGTACATCTGGTAAAGCGAAAACGATTAACGTTGAAGTACGTAAAAAGCATACTTTTACAAAACCAGATCCTAAGCAACTTGCTGCTGAAGCAAAGGCAAAAGCTGAGGCTGAAGCAAAGGTAAAAGTTGAAGCTGAAGCAAAAGTAAAAGCAGACGAAGCTACAAAATCGAAAGCAGAAAGCAAAGCAAACGCAACATTAGAAGCAATGCGTGCTGCACAGCAAAAAGATAAAGGAACAGATGCACCGAAAGCTGCAGCTGTTGTCGTAAGAAAGCGTGGCGGTGGAATGGTTAAACCAAATACCAAGCCATCTAAAAATGCAGAACAGAAAAAAGCGCTACAAGCTCAAGAAGCTCAACTGAGAGCTACTGAGGAAGCGACACGTCGTAAAGCTGCTGAAGAGGCGCAACAACGTACGCTTGAGCAAATGCGTCAAATGGCATCAAAATATTCAAATGATGACAGCACTGCAAAAATTCGCGTTGTCGATGATTCACCATTAGCGGCAGGCCTTGTTGGTCAAGCTTATGAAGAATCATTCAAGAAAGAAGACCGCGAAATTAAACGTGGTGGTGGTGCAAAAGATGGCCGTAAGAAAGGTCGTAACAATCAAGAAGAGCAAAACTTCAGCAAAAATAACCATCATAAACGTGGCTTAAAGACAAGCCAAGGCAACAAACATGGTTTTGAAAAACCTGTTAAAAAGCAAGTTTATGATGTTGAAATTGGTGAAACCATTGTTGTTGCTGACTTAGCACAAAAAATGGCAATTAAAGTTCGCGAAGTAATTAAAACGCTTATGAAAATGGGCGAACTCGTGAACCAGAACCAAGCAATTGATCGTGATACAGCGTCTTTAGTTGTTGAAGAAATGGGTCACAACCCAGTGTTGGTTTCTGATAATGCTGCTGAAGATAACTTAATTGAACAAGCTGAGCAAAAGCGTGGTGAATTAACGACACGTCCGCCAGTAGTTACAATTATGGGCCATGTTGACCATGGTAAAACATCATTACTTGACCGTATTCGTCGTGCTAAAGTGGCTTCAGGTGAGGCAGGTGGTATTACACAGCATATTGGTGCTTACCACGTTGAAACAGAGAAAGGAATTATTACTTTCTTAGACACACCTGGACATGCTGCGTTTACATCAATGCGTTCTCGCGGTGCAAAAGCAACAGATATCGTGGTACTTGTTGTTGCTGCTGATGATGGTGTAATGCCACAAACAGCAGAAGCTATTGATCATGCGCGCGCTGCAGGTACACCAATCATTGTTGCAATGAACAAGATGGATAAAGAGTCAGCTGACCCTGATCGTGTGTTAAATGAGTTAACAGCAAAAGAAATCGTTCCTGAACAATGGGGCGGTGATGTTGCTGTAGCAAAAGTATCTGCACATACAGGTGAAGGTATTGATGACTTACTTGACCAAATCTTGCTTCAAGCAGAGGTTATGGAACTTCAAGCATCTGCTGAAGGTGCTGCACAAGGTGTTGTGATTGAAGCACGTGTAGATAAAGGCCGTGGTGCTGTTACTTCTATTCTTGTACAAAATGGTACATTGAATGTTGGTGATTTAATCCTTGCTGGTTCATCTTACGGTCGTGTTCGTGCGATGTCTGACGAAAATGGTAAGCGTATTAAGTCGGCAGGTCCTTCAATTCCAGTAGAAGTTTTAGGTTTACCTGAAGCACCAATGGCTGGTGATGAAGTACTTGTTGTAAATGATGAGAAAAAAGCACGTGAAGTTGCAGATGCACGTGCAGACCGTGAGCGTCAAAAACGTCTTGAGCGCGCAAGTGCAATGCGTTTAGAAAACTTAATGTCTTCTATGGGCAAAAAAGATGTTCCTACAGTAAATATTGTTCTAAAAACTGATGTTCGTGGTTCGTTAGAAGCATTACAAGTTGCGTTATATGAACTTGCAACAGATGAAGTAAAAGTACGTGTAATTGGTTCTGGTGTCGGCGCGATTACCGAGTCAGATGTAACACTTGCAGAATCTTCTGATGCTGTTTTACTAGGCTTTAACGTTCGTGCAGATGCAACAGCACGTCAGAAAGCAGATCAGGACGAAATTGACATTCGTTACTATAGCGTTATCTATCAATTGATTGATGATGTAAAAGCTGCAATGAGTGGTAAGTTAGCACCTGAGCATCGTGAAACAATTCTTGGTGTGGCACAAGTGCGTGAAGTATTCCACTCAAGCAAGTTTGGTGCAGCAGCAGGTTGTATGGTTATGGAAGGTACAATTCATCGTAATAAACCAATCCGTGTATTACGTGATGATGTAGTAATTTTCCAAGGTGAACTTGAATCTTTACGTCGTTATAAAGAAGTTGTTGAGGACGTACGTGCAGGTATGGAATGTGGTCTTGCAGTTCGAGGCTATAAAGATATTAAAGCACTGGATAAAATTGAAGTTTACGACGTACAAATTATCAAACGGAGTCTTTAATGGCAGGTAGTCAGCGTCTTAAGCGTATGGCCGATACAGTTCAGCGAGAACTCGCTGAACTGATTCGTCAAGAGCTTAAAGATCCTCGTTTAGGTGGTTATGTAACCATTTCTGCTGTGAAAGTAAGTCCTGACTTAGGTTATGCAGAAGTCTATGTCACCGTCATGGGGCGTGATTTACAAGACGATCAAACTGAAGAAGCGCATAAAGAGACACTGAGTGTTTTAAACAAAGCATCAGGTTTCTTACGCCAAGAGTTGAGTCGTCGTTTAAAAACACGTGTAACGCCACGTTTGCGTTTTCATTATGATAAGACCAATGCTCATGGTAACTACATGTTTGGCTTAATTGAAGAAGCAGTAAAAGATTTACCAGAACGAAAAAAAGATGAAGATTAAAAAAAGCCACCTTCGGGTGGCTTTTTTTAATCTTGATTTTTCTGTGAAATCGTATGGATTGCACTATCTTTTTTAATTTTACCTTTAGGAACAAAGCGATACTTTGACCAAGGTAGTGGGCGTTCAATACTTTCTGGAACTTCACCACTCAACGAGCGTAATTTTAGATGTAAAGCTGCTTGTGCCATAAGGTTGGCAGATACAGGGGCAGTAATAAATGCTAGAAAAGTAAGTAAAAGTTCAGAAAAGCCCAAATGTCCTTGAAAGTAACCGTATACAATTGAGGCAATTAAAAAACTTCCGAGACCCAAAGTACTAGATTTTGTAGGTGCATGTAATCGAGTGAATAAATCTGGAAGTCGAATCATTCCTATGCTTCCTACCAACATAAAAAAGCTACCAAGTAGGAGAAAAAAAGAAACAATGATCTCCATAAAGAGTTGTGCAGACATAAGAAGCTTTCCTTTTAATCAATTACATGACCGCTAGTGAAGTAACGTGCAAGAGCCATTGTTGAAATAAAGCTAAGCATGGCAATAAGTAATGCACCCTCAAATAAATATGTGGTTGTCCAATAAATGCCTAATACAATAATAAGTGCACTTGTATTTAAGAATAACGTATCTAGCGCCAATAGCCGATCGACAATTGATGGGCCAATAATCATACGAATTAGGCACAGTGACATTGAGATAGTGATACATAATAAGCAAATCCCAAGAACATATGGCAGGATAATCATGTATTTTCTCCTGACTGAGCCGAAAATATTTTAATGAGTAACTGTTCGTAGCGTTTTTTTATCTCTTTAATTTCAGCATCTGTATCTGTTGAATTTAAGGCATGTACAAGAATGTCACCACGTTTTTGGTCAATACCTGCGCTTACCGTACCAGGAGTCGTGGTAATAATCATTGCGAGCAATGCATTGACTTGTTCATTTTGCGTGGCTAAAGGAATACGGAACCATTTGGGCTTTAAATTCTTCTTAGGTCCTAATACCAGTTTTGCAACTACAAAATTGGAAATCACAATATCTATTAGTAGAGTAAAGAGTAAACGGATGGCAGAAGGCCAATGAATACTTGGCGTCCTTGTAATAAAAGGAGCAACCATTCTTGGAACAACTACTGCCAGTATAATTGCTAAGAGAATATCACTCGTTGCAAGGCTATGATTTAATAATAACCACGTAGCCGCAGAGATAACTGAAAAAAATGGATGCGGAAACCAACGAGAGAAACGAGTTTTTCTTTTCATTTATGGCTCCACAGATTGTAATTTAGCGCCAGTATTTCGAGTTGGAATACTGGTTGATTGATTAAGCTGCTGTTGTTGTATTTCAATCTGCTGTTGTTTGTAGAGTGAAATATGCTCACCATGAAGAGAGTTCGGTGAAATAATATATGGGATAAAGTGAGCATTCGGATCTGGATTCTCACCTGCATACTTAGTTTCGGCAATATATTTAGGATCAAAAGGTTCAACACTAATAAACTCACCACGCATATTTTTGTATAAAATTTCTTTTTGGTATAAATCGCTTTGTGTGAGCATAAATGCTGTTTTAAATAAGTACTGTTGTATAGGATGAGCATAAACAACATAACCAATCAGTACTGCAATTAATAAGTAAATTGTCTTATCATTTCGACTAGGCGCATGGTCTGGGAGTGCTTGATAAGAGAGATAATCTTCTCTTTTTGGATTGGTTTCGGGCTCACTTGCTTGCCAAAATAAAATGAATCCCACACGTATAAAAGCAATAATGCTCAGCAAACTTACGATTAATACACTACCAATAATCCACATTTGATAAGCACTATTTTGCGTTGCTTGTAAAATAAAAACTTTACCAAAGAAACCACTAAATGGTGGTAAGCCGGCCATCATTAATGCAACAATGAAGAAACATATTGAAATGAGAGCATTTTGTTTCATTCGTGGTGCGACATGTAAATGGTCTTTAAAAATGCCACGTTGAGCTGTAATCCAGCCACAGAGTAAATAAAATGCTGCACCAATGAGAGTACTGTGAAACAAGTAATATAAGCTAGCTGCCCACGCTTCAGGTTTATGAAGCCCTAAGCCAATACAAATTGTCCCTAAAGATGAAAGGATCATAAAGCCTACGAAACGTCTCAAACGCACGGCACCTAAAGCGCCAATCACACCGTAAAGAGATGTTGTGAGGCCAATAATGAGTAAAATATCGAAAAGAGGAGATGGATTGTCGAGAAGTAATATCGAGTTAACACGTAATATGGCATAGATGCCAACTTTGGTCATGAGCGTGAATAACGCAGCAACTGGAGTACTGGCAACAGCATAGGTTTTTGGTAGCCAAAAACCCAGTGGAAACACAGCAGCTTTAATTGCAAAAACAGTAAAAAGTAAATAAATTCCTGCAGTGGCAAGATGAAGCTGATCTGGTTGTAACTTATGCATTAGACGCGCAACATCGACCATGTTTAAGCTACCAACATTGGCATAAATGAGTCCAAGACCAATGAGGAAAAGCGCACTTGCAAACAAGTTAATAATGACATAGTGGATACCAAGCTGAAATCTTGCTTTCCCTTGTCCATATGTCAGCAATACATAGGAAGCCATTAGCAGTATTTCAAAGAAGACAAATAAGTTGAATAAATCTCCTGTTAAAAAAGCACCGCACAGTCCCATAAGTAGAAATTGAATAAGTGCATGGAAATAGCGACCTCGGCTATCCCAATCTTTACTTGCAAACCATACGATAGGCAAAGCTAAAATATAAGTAAGTAAAACCATGAATGCAGACAGTCGGTCAAGTACTAGAATAATACCGAAAGGTGCACGCCACTCCCCAAGTTGATAAATCATCATATGATCTGTAGCTGCTTGGCTAACGTAGAGTATCGCTGTACCTAAACCTGCGAGTGTTGCGATATAGCTTATTACTCTTCTGATAGATTGGCGTTTATCATTTTGAAGATTATCTGCGTTTGAACTACCTAAAAGTAAAAGAATAAAGCCAGCAAAAGCAGGAATAAGAATACTTAGAATAGGTGTTTGTAGTTGCCAAAAATTTGATATTTGATCCATCATGGGGCTTTATCCTCATTAGGATCATTGGCTAGTTCTGTAATTTCTTTGGAGTCGACATGGTCTGTACCTGATTCATAACGACTTCTTAAAGCAAGTTGGATAATAAAAGCAGTTGTTGCAAAGCCAATCACGATGGCAGTAAGCACCAAAGCTTGAGGTAGTGGATCTGTGATAGACGTTGCTTCGGTTAAAATAGCCGGAGAGTTAATTTTTATTCTACCTGTGGCAAATAGGAATAGATTGACGGCATAGCCGATCATTGCTAAACCAAGTACAACGGGGAAGGTTCTTGCACGTAGTAATAGATAGACTCCTGTTGCTGCCAAGAGCCCAATTGCCGAAGCAAGTAATAGTTCAAGACTAATCATAAAATTTACTCCTTGGGTACAACAGGGCCAGACATAGACGAGTGTCTTGAATCACCTAAAACAGAAATCATGAGCATGGTCGAACCAAGCACAGCAAAATATACGCCTAAATCAAATAGTGCTGCAGAGGTCAGATGCATTGATCCTAAGAGTGGAGGGTTTACATATATATGTGCACTGGTCAAAAATGGTCTTGTCCATAACCATGCAGCAAGTCCTGTCACGCCTGCAATTGTTAAACCAATACCAATCCATTTCTCATAACGTCTTCCTGAGTTTGCACGCAGTAGTCGTTCTGCACGGTCTTGGCCAAGCGCGATATATTGCATAATTAGAGCCATTGCAGTGATGAGCCCCGCAATGAAACCACCGCCTGGATAATTATGTCCACGGAGGAAAATATAAAGGCTGACAATAAGAGCAACAGGGAGTACCCACGACGTACTTGTTCTTACCAAAAGAGGTGAGGGGGTAAATCGATAGGTCAGTCCTTTGGTTGTTGTTGTTCCATGTGCACGCATGCCATCCATAAGACATAGTGTGCCAATACCTGCGATGCCAAGAACAGTAATTTCGCCGAAGGTATCAAAGCCACGGAAATCCACTAAGATGACATTGACAATATTTGAGCCACCACCTAAAGGTAAAGATTGTTGGACGAAGAACCATGAAATTGAGTCATGATCACGTGTAAGAATTAACCATGCAATCCAGCCTATTCCTAACCCCACTGATGTAGCGATGATAGCATCACGCCAACGTCGTGTTTGCGATGACTCGTAAGGGGTTAGCTGTGGTAAAAGTGATAAACTCATGAGTAAAAGAACAGTAGAAACAACATCTACAGTAATTTGCGTTAGTGCTAAATCTGGTGCGGACAGTGTAATAAAAACAATAGAAACAACGAGACCAATTGCTCCCATGATGAGTACTGCTTTAACACGCTCATGATGGAACCAAAGTAGCATCCAACAACCTGTAAATAGTAATGCCCAAAGTACCACAGCGATTGGAGAAGCATGTGTAAGTACACGTGTGCCCGTAGATATTGGCGTTGAAATTAAAGGAATTGCAACTAATGCCACCGCAAAGATAATAATCCAAAATAAGTAGCCTTGTAGACGACCTGTTTCAGTGGCTAATTTAATTTTCTTTGCAGTTTTTTCGGCAAAATTTAAGATTCCTTCAAAGATGATCTTACCTTGGAAATTTCCTAAGTAAGACTCTAGTTCAATATTTTTAATTTTTCCATGACGTGCGAGTAAAGCATAAAACCCAATTCCACCAAAAAGTGCAATTAAACTCATGACAAATGGTAGGTTGAAGCCATGCCAGATAGAAAGATGTGGTGAAGGAATATTGTGCTGTAAGGCTGCTTCGCTTACAGCTATAACAGTGTGCTCTGCAAAAAAGGCTGGGGCAACACCAACCAAGATACATAAGATTGCAAGTAGTAGGATCGGTGCACGCATACCAAATGGCGGTTCATGTGCATCTTTATTTGGAATGTCTTCACCTAGCTTGCCATTAAAAAATACGCCATGAATCATTCGTACTGAATAAGCAACAGCGAATATACCTGCGCATGTGGTCGCAATAATAGCAAGAAGTGCATTTGTTCCACTAAATGTTTGCGCAATTTCTGTAAAGAACATTTCTTTAGAAATAAAACCATTGGTCAGTGGTACACCTGCCATTGCCGAGGCTGTAATAAAAGTAAGTGTGCCTGTAAATGGAAGTAACTGCCAGATACCTTGTAGCTTACGTAGACTACGGGTTCCCATTTCATGGTCAATAACACCAGCAATCATAAATAATGCTGCTTTAAATGTTGCATGGTTGATAATATGAAAAATTGCAGCAGCAACAGCAAGTGGCGAGCCAATGCCTAGTAGACACATAATTAGACCCAAGTGACTAATGGTCGAGTAGGCCAATAGACCTTTTAAATCTTCTTTAAAGACGGCAAAAAAGGCACCAATGCAGAAAGTAATTAATCCAACTACGGTAACTAATTGATGGAAAAGAGCATATCCTACGAAGATAGGTAAAAGCCGTGCGACCATGAATATTCCAGCTTTCACCATTGTCGCAGAGTGAAGGTAAGCAGAAACTGGAGTGGGCGCTGCCATTGCGTTAGGTAGCCAGAAGTGAAAAGGAAATTGAGCACTTTTGGTAAATGCACCTAATAAAATAAGTAATAGTGCAGGTGTAAAAAGAGGACTTTGTTGTAAGACACTCCCCATATCGAGGATTTGGTCTATTTGATAAGTACCAGCAATTTGTCCAAGGAGGATGAATCCTCCTAGCATAGCTAAGCCACCCATGCCTGTAATGGTAAATGCCATACGTGAACCACGTTGGGCTGCATCGTACTGTTGCCAATAAGAAACCAGTAGGAAAGAAGAAATACTGGTTAGTTCCCAAAATACCATTAAAACAATCAGGTTATTTGACAGAGATATACCTAGCATGGCAGCCATAAATAGCATGAGAAAACAATACAGCTTGCTTAAGCTACTTTTTTCGCTTAAATAATAATAGGCATAAATGAAAATGAGTGTGCCAATACCACTAATGAGCAATGCAAACAGTAACCCTAAGCTGTCGAGCCTAAAACTCCAATTGATACCCATTTCAGGCAACCATTGCCATTCTTGTAGTAAGGTTTGACCATTGAATATCATATTTGCTTGGGTAAGCAATAATGTAAAACAAGTGAGGCTAATACCAACAGCTATTAGCATTTTTATCAGTCGTGGGATTTGATGCAAACTTGCACTGAGTACAGTACCCAAGAGCAAAGGTAAAAGTATGATAATCGCTAGCACACTTGTGTCCTTTTTATGATATAGGCCGACCGTAATCACCTAGGTTAGTTTTTTTAAACTTCAAAGGAAAACAAGGAATTATCCAATATTCAAAGTTTAACGCGGAGGTATCTTTTGAAAACTTACAATATTTTCAGGGATAAAGTCGTAGAAAAATACAGTAAAATTTTAAGATATATTGTAATCAATAAATAAACCAATATCTGACCTTTTAACATTAAAAAACAGCATATTTTCTTTAAATATTAATATTTTCTTAAATGATAAACGATTTCTATTCTTTCACCTAGTTAGAAGCAAAATTGTTTGTTAAAAATCATGAAAATTGAAAAAAATTTATGCAGGGCAGAATAAATCTGCTATCTTGTTTTTTGCTCTATTTTTATGATGTCACTGTATCTTAAGTCGTATATCGCAGGTCTGGCTTTGTCTGTAGAGTAACTTAGGGAAAATACGAAGTCAGTATGAAGTATCATATTGTCTAAATAAGTAAGCAGATACTTTTACTATAGTGTTAGGTTCAGTTATATTTAAACTCGTATAAGAATCTAGGCAAGTAGGATATTGCTGAGAATAGAATAGGATGTTTTAGGGCAGAGCAATATTTACAGAGTACGCAGCAATAGCAACGCACTTCAATGATTGTAATATTTCAAGTCACATTCATGTTCTTTTCTCTTCAACCTTCAGTAGTTTAGTATGCTTAATGAAAGCTTGATCAATGATTGAAATAGCGAGAGCTATGAAACTCATTATAGAAATATATACGATTGTGTGAATCAGGTTATACTGAAATCACACGCTTTTTGTAATCCGAATGAATCCATCTGATTGATGAAATAGGAAAACATGATATGTCTAAAATTTTTGATTTTGTGAAACCGGGTGTTATCACTGGTGATGACGTTCAGAAAGTGTTTGCTGTTGCAAAAGAAAATGCATTTGCACTTCCTGCGGTAAACTGTGTAGGTACCGATTCAATCAATGCTGCACTTGAAGCTGCTGCAAAAGTCAAAAGTCCAATCATCATTCAGTTTTCTAATGGTGGGGCAACATTCATTGCTGGTAAAGGCTTAAAAACAGAACAGCCACATGGTGCTGCTATTTTAGGTGCGATTTCTGGCGCACATCACGTACACCTTCTGGCAGAGCATTATGGTGTACCTGTTATTCTACATACAGACCACTGTGCTAAAAAATTATTACCATGGATTGATGGTTTGTTAGATGCGGGTGAAAAGCACTTTGCAGCAACAGGTAAACCATTATTTTCTTCACACATGATTGACTTATCTGAAGAATCACTAGAAGAAAATATTGAAATCTGTGCAAAATATTTAGAACGTATGTCAAAAATTGGTATGACGTTAGAAATTGAATTGGGTTGTACTGGTGGCGAAGAAGATGGCGTAGACAATAGCCATATGGATGCTTCTGCACTATATACACAGCCTGAAGATGTTGACTATGCTTATGAAAAACTTAATGCAATTAGTCCACGTTTTAGTATTGCTGCTTCATTTGGTAATGTTCACGGTGTATACAAACCAGGTAACGTGAAATTAACACCAACTATTTTACGTGATTCACAAGAGTACGTAAGTAAAAAGCATAATCTAGAGCACAACTCACTCGACTTTGTATTCCATGGTGGTTCTGGTTCTTCTGCTGAAGAAATTAAAGAATCGATCAGCTATGGCGTGATTAAAATGAACATTGATACAGATACTCAGTGGGCAACATGGGATGGTGTTTTACAGTTCTATAAAAAGAACGAAGCTTACCTACAAGCGCAGTTGGGCAATCCTGAAGGTGCAGATAAACCAAATAAAAAATACTATGACCCTCGTGTTTGGTTACGTGCAGGTCAAACATCTATGGTGACACGTCTAGAACAGGCGTTTAGAGAATTAAACAGTATTGACCGTAACTAAAATGAAATTTAAATAAAAAAGGAGCGAAAGCTCCTTTTTTATTTTCTTGGTTTTTTGTTTTTAATCTGCTGAATTAGATCATAAATATAGTGAATATTTAAACTTGATTTTGCACGTGTGCATGCAACGTAAAGCAAACGAAGTTCTTCATCACTAATTTTATAGTCGTGCTGATTGAGTTTAAATTGGTAGTCATCTTCAAGATGAACACGATCCCACTCAAGCCCTTTTGCTTTGTGTGCTGTTGAAATGACATAGTCAGCTTCATCAATGGGCGTAATTTGAGTGAGTGCTTTTTTTAATGGGCCTGAACCATGTTCATCGACCAATCTAACTAAGGGTTTGATATCACTCCCTTCATGCGTTTCACAGTATTCATGTACATCATGCCATGAGTTAAACCATGCAAGTTCAGGCACATCTGTGACGCGTTTTCCTTGCTTGAGCATACTTGCTGCATCGATAAAACGTCCTAAACGAGCATGATCTGCTTGTAAGGTAACTTTGTCATGATTTACTAAACCTGCAAGCAACAGCTCCATTGCACGTGCATTGGTACGACATAAAATAGCATCACGTTGTTTGGTATGTGGTTTATTGACCACTTTTGAAACTTGATTGGGGTTACCAAGTAGAGGGACAGTTTCATCTAAGCCACTTAACAATAAATTCGCAACTTGAGCAATCTCATCACCAAAACGAAATGAGGTTGTTAAGCGAGAAGATGGTAAGGGAAGCTTTTGCATGGCATTGACTGCACCACGCCATGCATAAATTTGTTGATGTGCATCTCCAACATAAATAACCTGCGTTTGTTGCTGTTTGAGCAAAATACCAAGCATGAGAGGGTCGGCATCTTGTGCTTCATCAAATAAAACATAATCTGCAGGAATAATTGGATTAGACAATGCCCATAATTTTAGATAAATGTCGTGCCCAATACCTGCTTGATGTTCAGGGTGGATTGACTCAAGCCAACGTCGCTCTAAAAAAGGGTATAAATGTTTTTGTAATGCATCAATATCGTCTGTATGTAGCCAATTGGGTGCCTGAATATGACGAGGTGCTGGATATTGTGAGTTTGTTGAACAGAAATACCCGACAGCATTTACGACAAGACCTGCCAAACGACTCGGCATAATCGTATATTTTTCATAGCGACCACCCATTAAACGTCTAAGCGTAATCGGTTCTAGACGATACTCTTTAGCTAAAAAACTAGGACTCAAACGAGGCAGACGTAGTTTATCGGTTACTGCACGTGGCACGCTACGAAATGCTAAGGAGTGAAATGTTCTACTGTCGACTTGTCGATCAAACTTTTTTTGTGCTTCACTTGCAATCGCCTTATTGAATGCTAAATACATACCACGCCGTTGAGGCATGGCATGGCTAATCATTTGTAAAGTTGTCGTTTTACCTGTACCAGCATAAGCAACCACTTTAAATGATTCACCAAGCAATGCATGTTCAATGGCAGTATTTTGTTCGTTAGTAGGCTTAGGTGTTGTGGTCATCTTAATGAGTACGATTTGCCTTTTCTACAAGACCAGAAAGGCCTTGGCGTCGTGCAAGCTCATTTAAAATATCTTGTGGATTTAAGTTGAAGTAGCCCAACATGACAATGCTATGAAACCATAGGTCTGCAACTTCATAGACAAAGTCATTTTTATTATTTTGATTTTTTTCTAAATCGAACTCTTTTGCAGCCAGTACAGTTTCAAAGCTTTCTTCGCCCACTTTTTCTAAAATTTTATTTAAACCCTTATGATATAGCTTGGCAACATATGAGCTGTCTGGGTCAGCTTTTTGGCGCTCGACCATCATTTGACCTAAATAATCTAAAATTTCTACTGTTTCTGCTTGGGTCGTTGAACTTTCCATCGCAAGTGTATGGGCATTTTTTTCAGAGGTAGTCGCATAAATTTCTTTAGGGTCTTTGAGTGGATGGTCTACTGTTTCCCAACCATTTTCTGTCAGTTTTCTATAAAAACATGACTCTCGACCTGTATGGCATGCAATACCACCTTTTTGTTCAACTTGTAAAATAATGACATCTGCATCGCAGTCTAAACGAATTTCGTGAACAACCTGAAAGTGGCCTGAAGTTTCACCTTTATGCCATAATTTTTGGCGTGACCGAGAGAAGTAAATAGCTTGTTTCTTTTCTGCAGTCATTTCAAGTGATGTACGATTCATCCACGCAACCATAAGTACGCGACCAGTTTGATGATGCTGTGCAATAGCAGGAATTAAACCTTGTTCATTAAACTTTACCTCATCAAGCCATTGCACGTTATTCATGGAAATCACCAAAATTAAACTAAAAAAGAAATACGGTCTATCACAGACACGTGCTTATAGTTTACGTGAAATTGTTCCATTTCTAAACGCTTTTCTTAGCGAACTAGACGCCACATCACCAATAAAGTACTGATAATAATGAGTGGTACAGAAATAAACCACGGTGCAATAATCGCAATAGAAAGTACAATTAAAAGTACACTACCAAAAATCCAGTTTCTTTTTTGTTGATATTCAAGCTGTAAGCGCAGTTGTTGTATTTCACGTAACTGCTTATCTTGCCATGTAGATTGATTTTTCAATCCATTCAGGCTATCTACAATTAGACTCGGTAAATCTTGTGCACCGAGTAAGAGATCGGGGATTTGTTTGCCAAATTGTCGAATGTTATAAATTGGATCCATATTTGCTTTGACCCATTTTGTTAAGATAGGTTTTGCAAGTTTCCAAATATCTAACTCAGGATAGAGATCTGTTCCTAAACCTTCAATATGTACCAATGTTTTGAGAAGTAACATGAGTTGAGGTGGTATTTCTAATCTAAAGCGACGAGCAATGTCCATAATTTGCAGTAAGATACCTGCAAAGTCGAGTTCATGCATTGGTTGTGAAATCATAGGGCCGACGGTACGACGCATCTCGCGCGCAAGCGCATCTTGATTTGTACCCGGTGGAATCCAACCTGCTTGATGTACGACTTGAATAAGTTGCATGAAGTTACCGTTCATCACGGCAAGCAGCATGCGCGCAACAGTCATTTGATCTTGTTTGGACAGTTCACCCATAATTGCACAGTCAAGCGCAATATATCTTGGATTTTTAGGATTAATTGTTTCTACAAAGACATTACCCGGATGCATGTCTGCATGGAAAAAGTTATCTCGAAAGACTTGTGTGAAAAAGACAGTAAGTCCTTTCTCGGCTAAATCTGCACGATCCATTCCTAAGCGGTCAAAGGTTTCTGTATCTGATATAGGGACACCTGTGATGCGTTCTGCAATCATTGCATCGGTACTGTCCATATAGACTTCAGGAACATACATCATACTAGAGCCAGTAAAGTATTGACGCATACGGCGAGTATTACTGGCTTCTAATGAAAGATCGAGTTCATTTAGTATGGTTTGACGGTACTCTTGAATAATTTCAAGCAGATGAATAGCACGTGCCGCTTCAATTCGACTTTCTAAGTGTTGTCCAATCCATGTGAGTACTTCAAAGTCTTGAATGAGTTGAGGACGTATATCTGGACGCGTTACTTTAACGACAACTTCTCGGTCATCGTGTAAAGCGGCTGTGTGAACCTGTGCAATGGATGCTGCCGCAAGAGGTTGGTCATCAAATCGTTTAAATAATGTGTTTAAATCTGCTTTAAATGCTGACTGAATACGATCTTTGGCAATCTGAACAGAAAAGGGTTTCACTTGATCTTGCAACATAACCAATTGTTGTAAGATTTCAGGTGGAATGAGATCTCGACGGGTAGAGAGTAGTTGCCCCATTTTAATTGCGAGGGGGCCCATATCCTCTAGCGCTTCTTTCAGTTTAAGTGGATTATCTAAATGTCTACTTGACCATGCAGCAGGGTGTAAACGAATGAGTTTTAGTAAAGGGCGTGCTTTGGGTGGAATATCTTCCGCAGAGATTAAAGTATCTAATCGATAGTGGGCAGCAATACGCCATACTTCGAATAAGCGAGAAATATGCGGAATCATAACTTAATCACCCGTATGGTTTAAATGGAGCTTTTTTTGAAGCAGTTTAATTTTTGCATCGAGGCGATCAATATTTTGTTGTAGTTGTCGCGTACCCTGATTAAGATCATCCATCTCCCATCTGGCAGCAAAGAGTTTACTGTCTTCCTTGATGATGTCTTCTAAAAAGAAGATTTGGCTTTGAATTGAACGCTGAATGTATTTAGGAACCACTTGAAGTGTGCCACCAATTCCACTAGACAAATTCACACCAATCCATGGCGACATAGATGTTGCAATATCAGGTTTCATGTGTTGCAGAATGTCCTGAATTTTTTGCAATAAATGATAATCTCCTTGTAAAGGAATATTGCCTACATCTTGGTTTAGTAAAAGCTTTGCGAGTTCGACAAGATTTTTAACATGGAGTGTGGCAGTGGCTTCTACGACATGTTGCTTCTTATCAAAAGGCCGTTGTTTAAATAAAGAGGGTGCAGATGTATGTCCTGTGACCGTAGGCTCAAGTCGAATTTTCTCAGCATCGAAAAGTACATCTATAGAAATTTGAGGCGAGTCAATAATGACACGTAGCCTTTGGCCTTCTAGTGAATTTAATTGAATGCGTGTAAGTGTATCGAGGTCAACCCACTGGTTGACCATTTTCTCTGCTGTACTTAGAGCCAGTACTGACCACATGACAAATACCTTGAATTTTAAAGCTTAAAGCCACGGTGAACAGCGACAATTCCCGCCGTCAGGTTATGATAGTCGCAGTTTTGGAAACCTGCATTTTCCATCATTGCTTTGAGAGTCTTTTGGTCTGGGTGCATACGAATAGATTCCGCAAGATATTTGTAGCTTTCAGAATCGTTTGCAATAATTTTTCCCATTAAAGGAAGTGCTGTAAATGAGTAGGCATCATATAATTTTGAAAAAGGTTCAAAGATTGGTTTTGAAAACTCAAGAATGAGTAAGCGACCACCGGGTTTTAGCACACGTAACATTGACTCAAGCGCTGCTTCTTTGTTGGTAACGTTACGTAAACCGAAGCTAATAGTTACAAGGTCAAAACTATTGTCTTCAAAAGGTTCCAAAGATTCAGCATTTGCTAAAACAAAGTCGACATTTGTACAACCTGCATCAATAAGACGATCACGCCCTACATTTAGCATAGATTCATTAATATCAGACAGAACGACATGCCCTTGTGGCCCAACTTCACGACTAAATACTTTTGCAAGATCGCCTGTTCCACCTGCAATATCTAAAACGTGTTGACCACGGCGTACACCAGACATTTGGATTGCAAAGCGTTTCCATAGACGGTGAATACCAAATGACATTAAGTCATTCATGAGGTCATATTTTTTTGCAACAGAATGAAAAACATGAGCGACTTTTTGCTCTTTTTCTTCTGTGCGTACAGTTTCAAAACCAAAATGTGTGGTTTCTCCAACCTGTTCATTTTTATTTGCACCTTTTGGAAGCGTATATTTATTGTCGCTTTTAGAAGGTTCGATCGCATCTTTTTGACCTTGAGGAGTACCTTCAGGTAGTGGCGAAGATAAAAATGGACTCACTTTGTCTGACTGAGTAGCCGTATTTGATGTTGTTGTAGGCGTTTGGTTTTCATTCGACATGGAGTCTCTCCTGATCACGAAGAATAGTTAGAAGCTGTATTAAACAAGGAATCTTTGTTTAATGTGCTGTAATGCATAGATAGGTCAATAATATACAGAAAAAATCTGTTGTTGTGGCATTTTATCTTACGAACAGCTTAAGCAAATGGTGATGGATGCCCTGTATGTAATTTTTCAATGACTTGTCGTTCTTTATTCGTAAACGTTTTTACAAAATTTGCCGCTGAGTTTAATGGTTTTAGTGCAATAAACCCTTCATGCATAAAACGATATAGCGTATCGAAGCGATGTTTATATGCGAGAGGTTTACCCATTTTAAAGGCGGTTTGCAACATAAAAGAACGTAAATGACTGTCGAGGTAGCACCCTAGTTTATCTGTCATTTCGAGCTGTTTTAGCCGCTCTTTTTCCTGTTTTACTTGAATATAGCATTGTTGCATCATGCTGTTATTTAATGGTGTCTGTGGGTCATAATGTTTTAGGAGCTCTTCTGCAACTTCTTCATCGAGCTGTACAGCTAAAATAGAAAGCTCTATTCCGTGTGTCCCTGTTTGAATCGCAGTACTTGGAATAAGTCTTTCTATTTTATGTGCGTGCTGAATTAAACGAGAAACTTGTTCTGCAATAAGGTCGAAGTCGGGTCCGCCATAGAGGCGTTGAACAAAGTAATGTCCCATCAGCTCATGGTTTTTCTGAGAAAAAAACTGCTGATGTGCTTTGCATAATCTATTTTTTTGCCATTGTTGCACATCTTGTAAACGTTTTTTTAATGCAGGATTATTATGGTATTTAAGTTGTTGATACCGCAATACGAGATCATCAAGTACAGCAAGTTTTGTCATATGAATATAAAACAACAAGAGAAAACATATTCATCATAAATTGACTTGATTAAAAATAATATATTTATCGCGTAAAAATACGGTATAAACTGAGTACATGTAAAAATAAAAATAACAGGATATTCTTATGATGAATCCAATGAAGGTAAACGAAGATGAATTGTCACTTGCTTTAATTGAGGCGCAATATGCATTTAAAAAAGCACGTGGCACAAGAAATGGAAAAAGTTTACTTATTTTAGTCAGTGGTGTAGAGCTTGCCGGCAAAGGCGAAGCAGTAAAACAGTTAAGAGAGTGGATGGATCCACGCTATTTACGTGTAAAAGCGGACACACCACATTTACTTAATCACGAAGAACCTTTTTGGCAACCGTATACTTCATCTATACCTCGAGAAGGTCAAATAGTTGTACTTTTTGGTAATTGGTATAGTGACTTATTAACCACAGCTATGCATATTAATCACCCATTTGATGAAAGTACATTCGATGGTTATGTGCAACAAATGCAGGCATTTGAAGAAGATTTAAAAAATAATGCTGTAGATGTCATGAAGTTTTGGTTTGATGCTTCATGGAGTAACTTGCAAAAAAGATTAAAGCACATCGACTTATCTGAAAAGCTATTACATCGGTTACATGGCGTAGACTGGCAAAAGAAAAAGCAATACGAAAGTGTACAGCAACTACGTCAACGCTTTACACAAGACTGGATTGTGATTGATGAAGAAGATGAGGCGGTTCGTAGCCGTAAGTTTGCAGTGCATATATTAAAACACCTTAAACATGATGCACTGTCTTGGACGGGAAATGCAGAGCTTTGGACGCAGTCAGCACTGAATGAAAAACTTACGCACGTGGAACAAAAAACGCTCGATCATACGTTATATAAAAAACGCTTAAAAAAGTTAACCAAACAAGTGGCTCATTTACTACGTGAAGATCAACGGCGTATTGTGATTATGTTTGAAGGTATGGATGCTGCAGGCAAAGGGGGAGCAATTAAGCGAATTGTAAAGAAACTTGATCCACGAGAATATGAAATTCATGCAATTTCTGCACCTGAAGAATATGAGTTAAGACACCCTTATTTATGGCGTTTTTGGACAAAAACCAATCAAGATAAAATTACGATTTTTGACCGCTCTTGGTACGGGCGTGTACTGGTCGAGCGTGTAGAAAAATTTGCAGATGATATCGAGTGGCAACGTGCTTATGGAGAGATTAATCGTTTTGAACACGATCTGGTAAGTAACAATACGGTTTTAATTAAGTTTTGGTTGTCTATTGATAAAGACGAGCAAGAAAAAAGGTTTAAGGCTAGAGAAAATACACCCCATAAACGCTTTAAAATTACAGATGAAGATTGGCGTAATCGTGAAAAGTGGGATGACTACTTGCAAGCTGCTTCAGATATGTTTGCTAATACTGACACAGCATTTGCACCGTGGCATATTATTTCTACCGATGATAAACGTCATGCACGCTTACAGGTACTAGAAGCGATTGTTCAGCAAATGAAGGTGGGGTATTCACCTTCATAAGCAATGAGTGAACAGTTATGCACTGACTGTTTTGGGTTGAGATTTTTCTTGAATACTTTTAGCAAGTTTATAACCATCTTCAATATGTGTTTCTGCAATTTTTTTGAAGACAATATAGCCTAGACTTGCTGAAACAATTTGACCACCTAGTGGGATGAACTTGGTAACTTGCTTGGTAAGCATACGGCTAATAAAACCATTAATCGATTTCTTTACGCCTGTGCGTGCGACCATAAGGCCTGTAAACTCTACACCACGCTTACGTAGCTCATCCCATTTGACTTCCTTCGTCTTTGGGTTAAATACACTGACATATTCTTTCGATAGTCCAAAGCGTTGGTTCATTTCAGGAATAAGTGCGGTAAGTAAACCAACATCAATCATTACGTCAAAAAATGGAATGGGTACAATTGCAGCCCCAGCCGAAATATAAGCACGTTTTTTTATCAGTTCTAAACATTCGCGCTTTGCTTGTTCTAAATCTAAATGTGGATCAATATATTCGGGTACATTATCAATATTCATATCATAATACCTTTAAAATTGTTGTTGCCGAGGAAAGTGACAAGTAAGCTTAATATTTATATAAATTTGGCTTGATAAAATAAGGTTACATTTAATGCAGTGATCTTCGCAAGTCTTTACGTATATAAAAAAAGTAATTGGTACGTAAAGTAACCTGAACTACTTTAGATAAATAGAGTGGTGTAATATGCTTCCTCTCAAAAGGAGGAATATAAGAAATGGGTATTCATGTATTTCAGAGTCAGCAGCTTGAAGTGCTTGCACAGATGCTACTTCAGCAACAATCTAAAGTCACGAATGATCCATTTCGCGTGTTAGAAACACAACACTTTATTGTGCCCAATCAGGCGATTGAGCAGTGGTTAAAGCAATATATTGCAGAGCAACAAGGCATTAGTGCAAATCAGATTTATCATCAACGTATTCAGACTTTTCAGTGGTATGTTTATCAGCAAGTGATGACCGATAAGGATCAGGTTCGTCAGGCAAATATTCCTCGACTCGTAATGAAATGGCGTATTTATGAAGCTTTACGTCCTTTTATTTCTTCGGCCCAGCTCGAATTATCAGAAGAGCATGCATTATTTGGCATTGTGTCACGTATTTTTGACAGTGCGATACATTTAACCGACCCGACACAACGACAAATTAAAAAGCAAAGTATGTTGTATTGGGTTGCAGAGCATGTATCTCGTTTATTTAGCCATTATATGTTGTATCGTGGCTATTGCCTTGAAGGGCATGCAGAGGGAAAGTGCAGTTGTAATCAAAATTGGCTAGATGCTTGGGGACGTAACCAAGCCATTGATATTGAAAAATTAATCTCACCTCAGTCAAAAAACATTTCTTTATATAACTTAGAACAAGCTGAGTCTTTAGAGGCATGGCAACGTTGGTTATGGCATGAAGTATTTCATGACGATTTTTTAAAAATTAAAGAAATTGATACGCAATTTTGGCAAATTTTGGAAGCGACAAAAACAACGGCATTGAAGCAATTGCCGCGAAAAGTGACTATTTTTACTCTCTTAGATTTACCCCCCAATCAGTTACAGTTTTTGCGTCGTTTGGGACAGTATATTGACGTTACGATTTATCATTATAATCCTTCGCAGGAGTACTGGGCAGACAGTGTCGATCCTCAGTGGAAGAAAACATATGATGCTCAAGCAATACAGCGTTTTAGAGAAAAGAATGAGCGATTAAAGAAAAAGTTGACAGATGAGGACATTGAAGCATTTATTCAAACCTTTAATGTAACGTTTAATGCAGAAGCAAGGGAGTCTAGACACCCGCTATTAACTCGATTTGGTAAGCAGGCGCGTGATCATTTTTCACTGTTAGCAGGTTTGTCATCAGGTGAGGAGGGAGTCTGGCAAGATCTATTCTTTGATCACTATCAGGATACCTTACTTGGAAAAATACAATCTGATATTTTATTCCTTATGGAACCTGAAACACATGCCTATCCATTAGATTCAGCAGATCAGTCGATACAAGTACATGTATGTCATTCAAATTTAAGACAGCTTGAAGTTTTAAAAGATCAGTTGATGCATTGGTTATCTCAAGCCACAAAAGAAGCACCACGCCGTTTAGATGATATTTTAGTAGTTGCACCTGATCTGGGTATGCTTGAACCGATGATTCGTAGTGTATTTGCACCACCGCCACGATCACAAGGCCAGCGTCAAGAAAGTTATTTACCGATTAAAATTGTAGGTGTACCGCAGTTCGACTTAACCAATGCATGGTTGGCGGTCATTGGTCGAATTCAACTTCCACAAGGACGCTTTAGGTATAGCGACTTTGCAGATTGGCTGAGTTTATTACCCACGCAACACTATTATGGCTTAGATCATGAACAAGTGACACGAATGCTTGCACTTCTTGAGGGTGCAGGTTTTAAACGTGGTTTGGATGATGCGCATTTAAAGCGTTTTCTTTTAGAAGATGATCAAGATTATCGTTTTACGTTTAAGTTTGCGTTAGACCGTTTAGCAATGGGAATTGCTGTACCTGAGCATACCTTGGTATTAAAAACACTCAGTTATCGTGATGTACAACCTGAAGACTTTCTGCTTATTGGTCATTTAATTCAGATTTATAAAGACTTGAACCATCGTCGTGATTGGCTCATTTGTCATGAAAAAGGCGAGCATTATAGTGTTGAGTATTGGTTAACTGTACTTGCTGATGAAATTGCTCAATTTCAGCAACAGGGTGAAGATATTTTACGTACCGTTGCAGAGTTGATTCAAAAGCATATTCGTATGCTCACCCTTTCAGTCACGTATGAAAAGCGTAATCAGCAAGAAAAAATGGGACAGTTAGATGACCTTACTTTACCACTTGCCTATGTCATTTCTGAAATTGAACAAGGTTTAGAAAGTCAGCTAGAAAATGCTGAACCGAGTGGTCATATTACATTTAGCGAAATTGGTCAGATTCGTCCTATTCCTTATAAATTAATCGTTGTACTAGGTTTAGATAGTGGTATTTTCCCAAGCCGTCATCAACATGTGCCATTCGATCTAATGCAGGTGCTACGTCCAATTTTAGGTGATCGTTCACGTTTAGAAGATGATCAAGGTGCATTTTTAGATGCATTGCTCTTAGCAAAAGATAACTTTTGGTTGTTTTATAATGGTTTTGATGAAAAGAGTGGTGAGCTCATGCAACCCTCAAGTGTATTGCAAGAGTTCGTAGACCATTTGGCTCTTATTACTCAAGATGTATTAACCCAAGAAGTTTCGGTCGAAAAATCTAAGTATTTAAAAGACATGAATGTGCCGATGCAACTGGCATCTCTATATCACATTCATGCATTACAACCTTTTGATACTATTAATTTTGTAGATTCAGGGGCAATACACTATGAGGATCAATGGTTTGCCGTCGCTAAACAGTTACAGCATTTTTCAGGAAAAAGACAGCCTTGGATAGATCAGCCTTATCAAGTGAATGATCCTGACATGAGCATATTTGACAGTATGCAATGGATTAATGATGTCACTTTTCCAGCCCAACTTTACTTAAAAACATTAGGTATCGAAAATACGAAAAGTGTTGTAGAAAATATTGATGAAGAGCCATTGCTATTAGATGGTTTAGCACGATATGAAGTCAGACGTTTTTTTCAAGCTCAAGATATGCTTGTCGAAAATATGCAGGTGTTATTAGATCAATTGCCTGTGGGCAAAGTGCAAGAGAGTGCTTGGCAACAATCGCAACAAGAGTATCGTACTTTATTGGAGCGCTTGCATTGCTATGCAGATCATCCTACACCTACGACGCAACAAACGTTATGTCTTTCAGATCATTTATATTTACGTATTACTGTTCCAAAACAAAATGCAGAAACTCAATGGGTTGAGTTACAAATCTCTAGTGCTCGTGCTGAACGGCGTGCAAAAGCGTGGCTTAATTATTTATTATGGTTACGTTATCTAAATTTGCATGAGCAGGGGAAAGAGTATCGTTATATTGTTGTCTTTAGCGATCAAACTATTATTTATGAAGGTGTTAGCTCAAATCAGGCAAGGGAGTTTTTAAACCATTGGTGCCAGTTATGGCAACAGGCAATGACCACTCCAGTTGTACTACCTGCCGCACTTTTAATGAAGCCAAGTGAAAAGAATAAGCCTTTAGATTGTACAGAAGACAATGGTTTAGATGAGAAAATATGGCAGACATTGTCTAAACATTGGAATGACCCACAAAAATATAGCGAGGTTTTTTCAGCAAGTGACGATAAAGCATCGAAATATCATCAAGATTGGCAATTTATTTTACAAGAACAAGATGCAAGTCTGCTATTAGAAAGTCATTGCCGTGAATGGGCATATCGTTTATATGCGCCAATTTATGACTATTTAACTGTTGATGAATAACTGAAAGGAAAAGAGAGTTGTGAAACGAGTTGCACCAGAAGTATCTTTTCAACCGATTCAAGATATTCAGTTTCAAGGGTTACATTGGATTGAAGCATCGGCAGGTTCAGGAAAAACATTTACACTTTCGAGCTTAATTGTACGAATTCTGCTAGAAAAATACTTACCTAAGCAAGTTGTTGCAACGACATTTACACGCGCTGCTGCGGCTGAGCTGAAACAGCGTATTCGAGCTCGAATCATTGAAATGCATGCTTTCTTTAAAGAGAGAATTGCTTTTGATGACCAAGCTAATATTGTCTACTTAGAAACACTTAAAGCTGAGCAAGCCGATCCATTAAAAATTATTTTATTGGAAAATTTTTCGACACAAGTGAGTTATGCATGTAGCCGATTACAATTGGTTTTGGAACAGCTTGATGAGTTATTTGTAGGAACGCTCGATAGTTTTAGTCAAAAATTACTTAGAGAGTTTGCATTTGAAAGTGGTAAAATTGAACGTGTAGACATTACAGACCAATCGAAGCAATATACGCAGCAGCTCATTCATGATGTATTACGTGAGTGGTTACAGCAACAGTCGCAACAGCAAGTTGACTGGTTTTATATGAGTGGTCGTTTAAAGCCAACTCAGCATTATATAAAAATAGTTGAAGATGCCCTCAATTTTACCAGTGCATATTTTAAACCTGTAGAACCTCCAAAAATACAAATAGAAAAATTCTTAGTATTGAGAGAAAAATTACGTGATGTGAACTTTACTCATTTAACACCTTATTATTTGGCGGAAGGCCAGTTTTTTTCTACAGTAAATAAAAAAATATTTACTAAAGATAGTTTTACGGTTTTATTTGAGCAAACTATTCCTAATGCTATAGAGCGTATTTTAAAAGAAGATGGGCGTTACTTTTTTTTAAAAGAGTTTACAGAGGCTCGGGCAGCACTGGAAAAGTTTTTAAAAAATATTCAAGACAGTAAAGTTTTTACAAAGAAGTGTTCGGAACAAGACGCAACACAGTTTTATACCGATACCGTGCTACTCAAACTTTTAGATGTTTTAGTGCATGTACAGCAAATGGAAAATGCACTGGTTGAAACAGAGGGTTATCTTAAATACTATTTATGTGAACAAGTTAAACTTCGTTTACCTGCATTGTTACAACAGCAAGGTGAGACTACTTTTTCACAGCAAATAAAAACATTATCTGAAGCACTACAGGGGGCGCAAGGCGAGCATTTCGCTGCTTTTGTACAGACAAGCTATCCACTTATTTTAGTCGACGAATTTCAAGATACGAACCAAGAGCAAGACAATATGCTTGCCAGTATTTGGCGTTCACCTACAAGGTATGAAAAAAGCTGCATGATTATGGTGGGGGATCGTAAGCAGGCCATTTACGGATTTCGTGGTGGTGATATGCTGACATTCATTGGTGCTTACCATGATGTTGTGGCAAAAAAAGGCTCTTTTTATCGTTTAAAATACAATCATAGAACGATAAAACCTTTGGTTGAGGCGGTAGATGCATTATTTTTACAAAATGCCGATTTTGGTGAGCAAGTGATTTATGAACCTGTAGAAGCAGGCACACGACCGCATCCACAACTTATTGAAGGTGAAGTACACAATCCAAAACCACTGCGCTGGTTACATATAGAAGGTGACATTCAGGCTGAAATACAAGTTGCATGGAAAATATCTACACTATTACAACAAGGCCAACAAGGAGCGTTATATCTAGCGAAAGATGAGATCAATACTCCAATTATTGCAGATGATATTGCCGTATTATCTAAAAATCATGATGGCTTAGATAAAGTTCAGTTTGAGCTAGAGCGTTTAGGTATACGAGTAAATCGACCTTCTAAAAGAAGTGTTTTTGATGGTTTACTGGCACAGGATGTTGCTGCTGTCTTAACAGCGATGATGAATCCTTATGATGAAAAGAAAGTAAAGCGTGCTTTGCTCAGTCGAATGTTGGGTTATACGCTTAAAAATTTAAATGAATATGAACATCAAGCGGATGGCCTAGGGCAATTTATTTCAGTATTTAGTGAAATTCGTGAGATTTGGTTTGAACGACATTTTTTAGCAGCGTGGCAGTATTGCTTACGATATTTTGATGTCTGGCGTAATTTAGTTCGCTTTGAGAGCCGAGATAATGAGAGAAGTGTTGTCAATTTAAGGCACTTGTCTGACCTTTTAAGTCAGCATAGTGGAAAGTATCAAGGGCCTAAAAACTTATTTAACTGGTATTTGAAACAAGTTGCTTCACCGAGTGACCGAGAGTGGGAGTTAGAGCGGAGCTTATCTACAGATGCTGGTATCCAGCTCATGACGATTCACCAATCGAAAGGGCTAGAGTTTAAAATTGTTTTTTTACTCAATGCCAATGGATCATTTCGTGAAATTAATAAAACACTGAATTTTTCCACAACCGAGCGTTTAAGTGAAAAAACGAATCAATTGGAACAACAACGCGTCATTGCAATAGATGATAAAAATGCATTAACTGAGGAAGAGTTACAACAACACCAGTCACGTGCGCAAGCAGAACAAAACCGATTGTGGTATGTTGCTTTGACTCGAGCCAGTCATCGTATTTATGCTGTACTTAATAAAGGAAAATCTGAAACAACGACTGGGATTAACTACTGGAGAGTTCAACCTGCATTATTTACACACCCTGCAACGACAGATGAACCTCTGTTAGAGAGTAAGCCACGACCTTATAAAGAAGATCGCGAATTAACAGTACAGTTATATGCGATGGCACAACCTCAGCTTAAGCTTTATCCAAGATTGAAGACCAGCTTTTCTGCTCTGGCACAGCATTTAACCAAGCAACAAGCATTAGACGTTTTAGCGAATTATATCAGTGATGAAACTGCTGCTGAGGATGAGGTCTTAATTGCTGAACCCATAAACGATGTTAATACTGATGTACATGATGAAGAAAGAATTACATGGATTGCACGAAATTTTCCAATGGGCACACATGCAGGTAATTTCTTACATGAGATTTTTGAACATATTCATTTTCAAGATGAAAACTCATGGGATCTAGAAATTTATCGTCGTTTTAAGAATGATTATAGTGGTCTTAAAAAACAAGTTTTTGAAAAGTATCAAATGCTTTTTAGTGAGCAATTAAGTGAACAGTTTTTAGAAGAGCGTTTAATTGCAGATGTAAAATCATGGTTAAGTGATATTTTAGCGACACCATTTGGAGATGGAATACAATTAGGACAATTGACATCGGAGATGTATCTTTCTGAGTTTCCCTTCTACTTAGCATTGTCAGATCAGGTCTTTGCAAGTCAGCGTATCCATCAATTGTTTCAAGAGTACGATGTCTTTATTCCAACATTAAATCCTGCTGAGTCTGCAAGATTTTTAAATGGGTCAATCGATTTGGTCTATCAATTTGAAGGTAAATATTATATTGCCGACTATAAAAGTAACTTTCTTGGTGAAACCATTCAATGTTATACCCAGCATGAAATTGCTAAGAACATGTCTCAAAGTAGTTACTGGTTACAAGCAAGTTTATATTTAGTGGCATTGCATCGTTATTTGAAAGAGCGATTAGTAGGTTATGAAATTGAAAGCCATTTGGGTGGGGCAACCTATTTGTATTTACGAGGCATGACAGCAAATAAAGACATGGGTGTATGCCACTGGCAACCCAATGCGGAGTTTATTGAGCGCTTAGATGCAATACTTGGGTATTATGCTGTACAGAAGTTGGCTTAAATAAATTATAAATCTTTGAAAAACAAAATGTTGAATTGTGGATAATCGTGAGTATAACTCTGTTGATATCTGTGTGAATAAGTTTGAGGATAACTGTGTGAGTAAGTCATTGGATAAGTTAGAAAAATATGATGAATGGATGATACTGTGGGCAGAATATCTTACCCAAGCGTCGTATTTCGATGAGCCTGATGACAAAGAATACGCACAAGAAATGATCCAAAATATTTTGCTCTCTAATACACAAGGCAATAGTTGTTTGTCTACAGATATCGCCTCTTTAGAGAGGTTGCGTAGTCTAGTGGCTTTTCAAGAGAAAAGCCATACTTGTCCTTTTGTTTTTGACGGTGAAGCAGTCTATTTGTACAGATACTATGCGTTAGAACAACGCTTAGCCCAACAGATTGCACGCCTTATACAACAGCCCGACTCAAATTTAGATCTGTATGGCTATGAAAACTTACTTATTGACGAATATCAGCAACAGGCATTAAAAATGGTCGTGCAACACCATTTTGGAATTATCACTGGAGGCCCCGGTACAGGAAAAACCTATACATTGGCACGTATTATTGCTGTTTTAAATAAATTAATACCTGACCTACGCATTGCAATGGCAGCACCCACAGGGAAAGCGGCACAACGTATGCAAGAGGCATTACAAAACGCATTTCAAGATCCTACACTTCAAAGTAAGGGCTTAATTACTGATAATTTACATCGTATACAACCAGTTACATTGCATCGCTTACTGGCCATGGGCAATAGAGGCATTGCTAAATTTCATCTTAAACAGCCGTTACCTTTTGATGTTATTGTAATTGATGAAGCCTCCATGCTTGATTTAAATCTTGCGACAACACTTTTTGAAGCAATTCCAGATGGAGCAAAATTAATCTTATTAGGAGATGCAAATCAGCTTGCTTCTGTTGGTGTGGGGTCAGTTTTAGCAGATTTGCAAAATATGGACATACTATCTAGGTATCGAACTCATTTAGTTCATAGCAGAAGATTTAGTGATGAAGCTCAAATTGGAAAAATAGCAAAATTTATTCAAAACGTGGGTCAAACATCGGTAGATACGCATGAGAATGTACTAGATAGACTCAGTAACGAGGTCATTAGGCCTTCAGTCATTCAGAAAATTGACCTGAAAAAAGTAGAGATAGATCAAATTCAACTTGAATATTTACCCAAATTAATGGCAGCAGAGGATGTCGAGCGATGTTTAGAGCAACTTTGGTTAGGGTATCAAGAATATGCAGAATCAGTGAAAGTGTATAATTTAAATGAAGGTAGTGAAGCGCATGATCTAGCTCAACTCAGAGATAATATTTTAAAAAGATTTAATGACTACCGTATTTTGAGTGCAATGAATGCTGGTGCGTTAGGTGTAAAACGTATTAACCATTATATTGAACAACACTTTAAGTATGCTGTTTTAGGGCAGACTACTTTTTATGGCGATTGGTATGTTGGTAGACCCATTATGGTCACGGAAAATGATTATCAGCTTGGTATTTCTAATGGCGATATTGGTATATGTTTTAAGCATCGACAAAATCTTGCACAGTATGAAGTATACTTCCCGAGTTTAAATAAATGGGTGATGGCCACACGCTTACCACAAACGATTCAAACTGCATTTGCAATGACGATTCATAAATCTCAAGGTTCAGAATTTGAACATGTGGCTGTTGTCTTGGAACAGGAAGCTGAAAAGCTCTTAAGCAAAGAGCTGTTGTATACAGCAATTACACGTGCAAAACGTGTTGTAAGTATTCTAGCAGACCCTGAATCATTAATAACTGCATTGATGGTGAAAACAGTTCGTCAAAGTGGATTAACTAAAAAAATTAATAATTCAATATATTAGAATGATAGTTAGTCGTATTTTAACTCTTTGTGCGTTATGACTTACATTAAATACAGATATTAACGAATAGAAAGATCGGTATAGTTTTGTAATAATTGATTTATTAAATAAGCTTGGTCGGGAAGATTAAGCGATAAATCGTATTATTATATTAATAGTCGAAGACAGCGAACTTACAGTGATGTGTAGTTAAAAAAAATAGTAAGTATATTTGGGCCTTGTAGTTTTGGGAGAGACTACAAGGCCTTCTTCTATTTAAAGAATAAAAAATAATCTTTTTAGGAGGTTACCTCGTTTTATTGATTTTTTAGTGATGTAGTTCACTGAAATGTACAGAACTTTCTGTTTGTAAGTGATGGCGTACATGATGTGAGGAAAAAACCTCTATGATCGACAAAAATATATCGCAATAATAGAAAGCATAAGGACGCAGCAAAGTAACAGAGATAAGGACTTCTGATAAAAATAAGACTATAAAATAATAAATGAAAAAGCACAGCGCATATTAAAGGCCCAAGGAAACTTGGGCCTTTTATTATGTCATATTTATGTTGTATTTAAAGGTTTTCTTTTAATATTATCTTGAATTATATTTTATATATCTATCTATTATTATTTTCACATAATAAAAAATATTTATAAAATGTATCTCATTAATGGAATAAAGTATGCCAAATAATCCTCAGAAAAATCATGTTGCATAAATATACAAAGCATTTTGCAATTCTATTGTTTTTCACTTAAAATATGCGCTTGCTGTAGTGATGCACGGCAGACAGTTTTATTCAATAGAATTGTTTTATATCAGTTTTTAAATTTTAAGCATCTCGGAGAAATCGAATGGCTTTAACTACACAAGATCGCGCAGAAATCATTGCTAAATTTGCACGTGCAGAAAACGACACTGGTTCACCAGAAGTACAAGTTGCTTTATTAAGCGCACAAATTAATGATTTACAAAGCCACTTTAAAGCACACAAACAAGATCACCACAGCCGTCGTGGTCTAATCCGTATGGTTAACCAACGTCGTAAATTACTCGACTATTTAAATGGTAAAGACCACGGCCGTTATGTTGCATTAATTGGTGCGTTAGGTTTACGTCGTTAATTCGATGAAACACTGTGTTTTCGGAACATCGAAGGTTCGTAATAACTTCGTGACTGAAAAGCAACGCTTAGTCTTCTAAGCGGAAGAAGGGGCGAATGTTCGCTCCTTCTTTATGTTTAAAATCTAGTGAGGTCGGCTTCTAAGCTTTGTCATTTATAATTACAAAACTCAGTCGTAGTGTGAATGCCAAACCTTAGGGGTCTCCACTAGAATAAAATCAGGAAATAAAAATATATGTCGATGTTTAATGTTACTCGTAAAGAATTTCAATATGGACAATACCAAGTTGTTTTAGAAACGGGTCGTATTGCGCGTCAAGCAAATTCTGTTTTTGTGACAATGGGTGGTGTATCTGTATTGGTTGCTGTCGTTGCTCAACCGACTGCAAAAGCAGGTACAGACTTTTTTCCTCTCACTGTAAATTATCAAGAAAAGCAATATGCAGCGGGACGTATTCCAGGTGGTTATGGTAAACGTGAAGGCCGTGCTTCAGAAGCAGAAACACTAATATCTCGTTTAATTGACCGTCCAATTCGTCCATTATTCCCAGAAGGTTACTACAACGAAGTACAAGTAACTGCAACGGTTGTATCTTCTGACAAGACAATGGAAGCTGATATTGCAGCTATGATTGGTACATCTGCAGCGCTTGCAATTGCAGATACACCATTCCGTGGCCCAATTGCTGGTGCACGTGTTGGTTTAGTAAACGGCGAATACATTCTAAACCCTAACTTTGAGCAAATGGCTCAGTCGGATTTAGACCTTGTTGTTGCTGGTACTGAATCTGCGGTATTAATGGTTGAATCTGAAGCGAAAGAGCTTTCAGAAGACCAAATGCTTGGTGCGGTACTTTACGGCCACGATGAAATGCAAATTGCGATCCAAGCGATTAATGAATTTGCTGCGGCTGTAGGTACAACAAAGTCTGAATGGACTGCGCCAACTAACGATGAAGAACTACGTACAAAACTGAAAGAAGCGTTTGAAGCGAAAATTTCAGAAGCATATACGATTGCCGTAAAACAAGATCGTTATGCAGCACTTGGTGCATTGTATGAAGAAGCAGTTGCTCAGTTCGTACCAGAGGAAGATGAAGGCGACAAAATTGCTGATGAAGTTAACTTCTTATTCGAAGATTTAAAATACCGTACAGTACGTGACAATATCTTGTCAGGTAAGCCACGTATTGATGGTCGTGATACGAAAACTGTACGTGCATTAGATGTACAAGCAGGTGTTCTTGATCGTGCACATGGTTCTGCACTATTTACACGTGGTGAAACTCAAGCAATTGTGACAACTACGCTTGGTAATACACGTGATGCACTTATGGTAGATACATTATCTGGTACAAAAACAGATAACTTCATGTTGCACTATAACTTCCCTGCATACTCTGTAGGTGAAACTGGTCGTGAAACTGGCCCGAAACGTCGTGAAATTGGTCATGGCCGTTTAGCACGTCGTGGTGTACAAGCTGTACTTCCACCAATCGATCGTTTCCCATACGTGATTCGTATCGTATCTGACATTACAGAATCAAATGGTTCATCATCAATGGCTTCTGTATGTGGTGCTTCATTATCACTTATGGATGCAGGTGTACCATTAAAAGCACCAGTTGCAGGTATTGCAATGGGTCTTGTGAAAGAAGGTGAGCGTTTTGCTGTACTTTCTGACATCTTAGGTGATGAAGATCATCTTGGTGATATGGACTTTAAAGTAGCAGGTTCTGAAAACGGTATTACTGCACTTCAGATGGATATTAAAATTGAAGGTATCACTGAAGAAATTATGGAAGTCGCTTTAAATCAAGCGTATGCAGGTCGTATGCATATCTTGAATGAAATGAATAAAGTAATTTCTCGTGCTCGTCCTGAAATTTCGGCTCACGCACCAACATTTGAAGTCATTAGCATTAATCCAGACAAGATTCGTGACGTAATTGGTAAAGGTGGTGCAACTATCCGCCAAATTACTGAAGAAACGAAAGCTGCGATTGATATTGAAGACAATGGTACAGTTCGCGTATTTGGTGAAACAAAAGCGGCAGCGAAAGCTGCGATTGCAAAAATCCAAGCATTAACAGCTGAAATTGAGCCAGGTAAGATTTACCAAGGTAAAGTTATCCGTATTGTTGAGTTTGGTGCATTTGTAAATATCATGCCAGGTACTGATGGTTTATTACATATTTCTCAAATTTCTAACGAACGTATTGCGAATGTAACGGACGTATTAACTGAAGGCCAAGAGCTGAAAGTACAAGTACAAGATGTTGATAACCGTGGTCGTATTAAACTTACGATGAAAGATATCGAACAAGCTTAAATATGTTTATGAAAAGCCCGCTTGATGCGGGCTTTTTTTATGGCATCATGTATAGCACGATGAAAAATTTATAATTATTTATGCAAATTTACTATTTTTACCATCATCCAGATGATAATACGATTTTTGTTTCTCAACAGAAGCATGAAAATTGTGTTCTAAATTTCATGTGGATTGACAGTTTAAGAACTGAAGTTGTGGGGCGAATTGAGCATTGGCAAAAAGACGTTTTTGAACATACGCATATTACCATTAATGAACTGCATACTTCAGATATTTTAAATATCGAGCATCCGTGTGGTTTTGATGTAATGGAAGAGTATGACTTTCTCATTTTTCGTAAACTGGTTACACCACACGACCATATCGGTTCAAATGATATGGGATCAGAACAGCATCAGAGTGAGTTTGGTCTAATTACAACACCTGTAAACTTTATTATTGCACCTAAAGCATTAGTGACAGTAAGAGAGGATGGGAATAAAGCAATTCAAAATTACATTGAGCGACTGGTTGGATTAATTGGTAAAAAACCAAATGAACAGAATAAACAAAGAAAGTTACCTGTAACCTCTATTAATTTAACCTTAAGAATACTCAATAGTATGATTGATGATTATTTAGGATTAAGAGCACCTTTGACACGCCGTGTTGAATATTGGCAAAAAGAGTTATTGCAAGGAAAGCATTATTTTCATCAATGGCAGCAACTACTTGAAGAAAATATGGCTTTTCAACAGGTCGAAAATTTATGTGAAGAGCAGATAGAAACTTTGCAAGAGCTTAGAGACGAAACTGTAGAAAATTATCACCATCTCTCGCAAGATAGTCATTTTGAGTCTTTAGATTTGGTTCTTGTACGTATTAATGACTTAGCCAGTCATATTGAGCGTATTCAAAAACATACTGCGCGTTTAAGAAGTTCGATTCAGGCTGCAATAGATTTACATTTTTCCGCGATATCGAACCAGACCAATGAAAATATGCGTATTCTTGCAATTATTACCGCTGTTTTTGCACCTTTAACATTGCTGACTGGGATTTATGGAATGAATTTTGAATTTATTCCAGGATTAAAATCACCTCAAGGATTTTGGATGATGCTTGTGGCAATGCTTTTATGTACAGTATTACTTATTTATTATTTTTATCGCCGTCATTTGGTTGGACGCAGTGAAAAAAGTGTTTTGGACTTATTATCACAATCTCATGAACAAAAAGGTACGAATTTTCTTTCGTTGTTAGATATGGACCCAATTAAACAGAAGATTAAAGAAGTAGAGCAGTTTGCCAAGAGAAAGTAAGTCTCATTTTTCAGGTGTAGACAGTGAACTACACCTGAAATTTTTAAACAATTAGTATTTCCAATCTACACGAAAGAGTAAGCTTCTTGGATCACCTATAAAATTGTTTCCGCCGTTCATACGTACTCTATTATTTTCGTAATAACGCTTATTCGTAAGATTCTCACCAATTAAATTAAATGATAGATTTTCAGAATAGCTATAACGTACATTTGCATTCCACAATGTATAACCGCCCTGACGAATATCATATAGACTACTGGTTTCTGTTTGTGTACTTACGCCTAGACCTGCTGACCATTGATCAAATACGCCTGGAAGTTGGTATTGAGTATATAGACGAAACATATGCTCAGGAGTATGTTTACTAAAATTACTTCCTGCGATATATCGTGAACTCTCAGTTTGTAGATATTTACTTTTATTAAATGTATAACCTGCAAAAATTGCTAAATCATCATTCACTTTTCCAGATATTTCAATGTCTACACCGCGACTACGTACTTTACCTTCAGGAATTGAAAAATGAGTGTTTCTGGAATCGGTGAGGGGGCGATTTTGTTGTTCAATATTAAATAATGCAAGTGATGCATTTAAACGATGGTCAAATAGTTCAGACTTAATACCCACTTCTTGGTTTATGCCCACGACAGGTTCTAAAATTTCACCTGTGATTTGACGGACAGATTGTGGCTTAAATATTTCGGTATGACTGAGGTATACACTTGTATCAGGTGTAATATCGTAAGTTAAACCAAAATAGGGATTAAATTTCTTCTTTTTAACTTCGCGGTTCTTGGCATACTCACCATCTGGTTTACTGTTATAGATTTCGTAATAGGTTGAACCATTGCTAATGGCTTGTGTATAACGACCACCAAGAATAAAGTGAAAGTTCTCAGGAAAATTAAAACGTGTACCTAATGATGCGGCTTGTTGGACAACATAGTTTTTATAAAAAATATGGTAGCTTAGGTTTTTATTCCAATCAGGTTCTTGAATTTGAGAGGGAGAGAATGTCCAGACATTATATGCTGTATTATTAACAATGGATTTCCAATTAGACAATTCATATAAGCTACTATAGTCAAGCGTTGCAAATACGTCATGTGTCGCATTGAATAAAGAGTATTTACCATTTAAAGCAATTTTGGCAGTTACTTCGTCGCTGGAGTTTTTATAGTTCTGATAATTATTGGTTTTTAAATTTGGATTATTTGTATTTATGCCAATATAACTCGTTGTGAGCTGAGCTAAACCGCCAATCTTTTGTAAGGACTGATTCCAGTTACTATTTAATTTAGCTGATATTTTCCAGTCGTCATTAAACTGATGTTCCAACTCTGCAAAAACATTGTATTTCTCTGAATTTAAGGTACTCCAACTTGAGCTCAGATACGTATGGTTTGGCAAACCTGAATCTATTCCTCCTGTAGCCATAGGTATACCAAAGTAATCTGGCATATCATGTGTTTTTTGGTACATTGCACCAAGGCGTAGCAGGGTCGTAGGTGTAAGATCAAAATCTAATACACCATATAAAGTTCGGGTATCACTGTGAGCACTATTTTTAAATGAGTCTTGAGTTCCCCCAATTGCAACAAGACGTCCTCGAATAGTTTTATTACTATTCAAAGCACCAGATGTATCTATCATAGAGCGAACATTATTCCATTGCCCAGCCTGTACATAACCATGCATTTGAAAATCTTGTGTGGGATGTTTTCTAACTGCATTAATTGTTCCACCTGGTTCACTATTGGCTTGGGTTAACCCTGTTGCACCTCTAATGACTTCAATATGTTCATAAATATCTAAATCTGCTGAACTCGATGCTGTTCGGTTGGCATTGCTTGCTGAACCAGGAACGGTACTACTTAGACCATCTTCTTCAATTTGATCGATATAAAATCCACGAGATTGAAAGCGATATCTTCCAGAATCACGAATTACATTTATACCTGTTGTTTGCTTTAATGCTTTGCTTAAACTCGAAATCCCCTGATCTTTTATCTGTTCTTGCGTAATTACACTAATAGATTGAGGTGTTTCTTTAGGTTTCAGCTTTAGGCCTGTCGCTGTTTCTAAGGCAGATGAGGTTTCAGATTTAACGTTAATCGTTTCAAGTTGAGTTGTTGTTGCATCTTCTGCGTATGAAAAAGATGGTGAAAGGGCAAGTACCATGAGAATACTTAAACTCAATGGATGGCGTAAAAATTTTTGCTGACGGAAAGTAGACATAAAAATATAAATAATTACAAAAATATAGTGTTATTTTATATAAATGATAATAATTATCAATATTGTTATTAATTAATAATTGTGATGCGGATATTAGAAATATAAAAATATTAGAATTTTGTAATATTTAAGGTGAGATTATTCATAAGCACGTCATCTCTTGCTAAGATAATTTGAAAGTAAATTGAAATTAAAAAGAAATGATGTGAATAGTTTGTCTTAGCCTACGAGGTGCAAATGTCAATTAAATTAATCGCTGTAGATATGGATGGTACATTTCTAAATGGAGAAAAAAAGTACAATAAACAGCGTTTTCTTGCACAATTTCTTCAGTTACAAGCACGTAACATCCACTTTGTTGCAGCAAGTGGAAATCAACTTTGGACACTCAAAAACTACTTTTCAGATATTCAAGATGAGATAGCATACGTTGCTGAAAACGGTGCGTATGTGGTCGATGGTGTCGAAGAGGTAAGTTTTTCTCATTTTAGCCAAGATGCTGTAGATACCATGATTCATGATCTCTCTCAGCATTACGCCGATGGAATTATTCTGTGTGGGAAACAAGGGGCTTATATTGGGCCAGCAGTAAAATCTGAGGCCATGCCCAAGCTTAATAAATACTTTAAGCGATTAAAACAAGTTGAAGATTTAGAGAAGGTCGACGATCTCATTTGTAAGGTAACAATTAATACAACCTATTATGACTTTGATGAGTTGACCAATGATCTAAATGGAAAGCCATACATTCAATCTGGCGATGTAAAACTGGTTTCTAGTGGTTTTGGTTTTATCGATTTGATTGTGCCTAAAAAACACAAAGCTTATGGATTAGATTTTTTACAACAGAAATGGAATATTTCAGACCACGAAATCTTAGCCATTGGCGACAATAACAATGATATTGAAATGGTTTCTAAAGCAGGCTATGGATTTGCTGTAGAAAATGCGATTCCTGAGTTAAAAAAAGTTGCAAAATATATGGCAAAGCATAATGAGCAAGAAGCCGTTTTAGATGTTATTGATATTGTTTTAAAAGCAAAAGATGAAGAAGAGCTGACTCGTCTATGCGAAGCAGAAAGCGCATAGACGAAAAAATTTAAACATGCTTTGTCTTCTGACGGAGTATGTTTACTTCATCAATTAAATCTAACATGACTGAAACCGCAGGGAGCGAGGCTTCAAAGTCTCGTTGCAACCGATATGCTTTTCTGGCTCTTTGAATATCTTCTTGCAAAAAAGTGGGCGAAGCATGCTTTTTTGCCCTTTCAGGTAAAATGTCATATTCGATGAGCTGAATAATCCAATTAGGGTGTTGCCCACAAATTTCTGCAAATCTTTCTAAAGAAAACTCATGATGTAGAACTTCTACATCATGATGAGTATGACTGGTCACTTCATAGTAATGTATACGACTTTTCATAGTTTCATCTCTTAATTTTTTCGTGGTTTAAACTGAGGAAAAACAGCCGCAAGTTTCTTGTAGGCTTCTTGCTGTTCGTGGGTTATTACCTCAGGTGTTTTAACTGTAAGTATCAGATACAAATGGCCTGGGGGTGAACTTGGAATCCCTTTGTCTTTAATACGTAGCTTTTGCCCATTCTGCGTGTTTTTAGGAATATTGACTTCAATCGTACTGCCAGAAGGTAATTGGACTTGAATTTTTTCGCCGAGTGCAGCTTCCCATGGAGTGATGGGTGTTTCTAAATATACATCTGTACCTTCCACATAAAGGTTTGTAGATTTTTGGTAGGTAATTTCTATATAAAGATCTCCATTTTCACCTCCATTTATGCCAGCTTGGCCTTGTTTTGAGAGACGAATTTGTTGACCAGATTTCATACCTTGAGGGATTCTGATTTCTAAAGTTTTTCTCTGAACTTCTGGTCTACCTTGTGGACTATAAGTAGGAACTTGTAAAGTAATTTGCTGTGTTGTACCGTGGTAAGCAACATCTATAGGAACTTCAATGGATGCATGTTGGTCTTCACCCTTAAACCCTCGATCTTGAAAGCCTCCACCAAAACCAGAACCAAAACGACCAAAAAGATCTTCGAACCCGTGAAAATCATGACTTTGCTGAAATCCTTGCTGATTAGAAAAACCATGCCCCCCTTGGAAAGCACCTTCTGGATGATCTAATGCGTAGTCATATTCTGCTTTACGCTCTTCGTGGCTTAAAGTGTCGTATGCGGTATTTATTTCTTGCATACGTGCTTCAGCATCTTTTTCTTTACTAATATCTGGATGATACTTCTTTGCAAGTTTACGAAATGATTTTTTTATTTCATCAGGAGTTGCATCTCTATCAACGCCTAAAATTTCATAATAGTTTTTAGCCATAGTCATTCAACATGAATTGTTATTAAATTTTTATCCTGAATTTTATTATGTTGTGTATAAAAATAAATCAATAGTGTACGAATGTTTTATTATTGTTTCGAATAAAAGTAGGCAGTTTATCTTTAAATATTTCTTTAAATTGATAGCTTGAAACGATTAAAAAATAGCAGTTTAATAATTTTAAGTAATTGATATATTTTTATATTTTTATATTTTTTGAATTTAGGTTACATTATTTTTTTGACATATAAGCGATGTTTAATCAAAAAATGGTTATACTAGGCGGTTTCTGTTACTCAAATGTAAACAGAGAATTTTAAGAAATATGCTGAGAGAAAACCTATGCTTCTCATGAATGTTGAACAGTACCAAGAAAATAGCTGGAAAATTCTTTGTGATTTTGATGGTACGATTAGTTTGCAAGATACAACGGATGTCTTGTTGGAAAATTTTGCAGATCAAGGATGGGAAGAGATTGAACAGTTGTGGGAGCAGGGTGAAATTGGCTCTAAAGAGTGTATGCAACGTCAAATAGCATTGTTGAATGTCACCAAAGAAAAGTTAGAAGCGCTTGTACATCAGATAGAAATTGACGAAAGCTTTATTGATTTTGTTAAAGCTGCAAAAAAATTGGGTATTCCACTGACGATTGTGAGCGATGGCTTAGATATAGTTATTCGTCATATTCTCGCAAAATATAACTTACGCCATGTTCCTGTTATTGCCAACCAGTTAGAGCAAGTTAGTGAGCATCGTTGGCAGTTACATTTCCCGAATGCAACGAAAACATGTAAATCGCAGTCTGGTACATGTAAATGTAAGGTATCTCAAACACAGCATAAGCAATACAAAACGATTCTCATAGGTGATGGTCGTTCAGATTTTTGTTTATCTGAAGAAGCAGATTATGTATATGCGAAAAAATCCTTATTAAAGCATTGCCAAGATAATAATATTAAACATGTACCATTTTCTACATTTACAGAACTTACCAAAACACTAGATCAGTTTGTTGGATTACCGCAATTAGATGCTAAGGTTCATGTATGATCAAAGATCACTCATTTTTATTAGAAGGCAATCGTACTGGTATTTTACTTATTCATGGACTAACGGGTACGCCTAATGAAATGCGTGGATTAGCACGTAAATTCAATCAACAAGGGTATACCGTTTATTCAGTTCAACTGGCAGGGCATTGCGGTACTGTCGAAGACTTAGTAAAGACCAATTGGAAAGCATGGTATGCCAGTGTATGTGCTGGGGCTGAAAAGCTAAAACAACATGTCGATGAAATCTTTGTTGGTGGTTTATCGATGGGTTCTTTGTTGGCACTTAACTATGCCATTGAGCACTCTGATGTAAAAGGGGTCATTTGTTATAGTCCGACATTTAAATACGATGGATGGAGTATTCCTCGTTGGTCAAAACTTGCTGCACCTTGGATTTTACCGACGGTTTACCATTTAAAAATAGGTCGTAAACTCATGTTTGATGAGGCTGAGCCCTATGGAATTTATAATGAAAATCTAAGAAAACGCATTGTACAGTCGATGCATCATGGGGACAGTAGTGAAGCGGGGTTACCAGGTAATCCATGGCATTCGCTTTACCATATGCAACGTTTGTCGAATCATGTAAAACGAAATCTTTATAAAATTAAAACAGCAACTTTGTGCTTGCATGCTTATGAAGATGATATTGCACACCGTAAAAACAGTCAGCTTATTTATGATCGTGTGCAAGGCCCTAAAAAACTTGTATGGTTAAAGAAAAGTTATCATATGATTACTATTGATAATGATCGTCAGCAAGTGATTGATGAATCATTAAATTTCATTCATACATATAGTGCGTTGTCTCAAGCGTCTTCTGCTTCTTAAGGTATCTTTATGGAACCCATTGTTTTTATCGTATGGTTAGTTACCATTGCTGTAGATACTGTTGGGCAACTGGCTTTTAAAGCCATTGCTTTGAGAGGTGCAGAATATGAAGGGATGGAGCGTTGGGTTGCACTTGCTAAAATGCCAATGATGTGGTTAGGCATAGGTTGTTATGTTGTTGAGTTTATTGTTTGGTTGGCATTTCTATCTTTAGTACCACTCTCTGATGGGGTCATGCTCGGGTGTATTAATATTGTGGTCATTATGATTGCAGGTCGCTTATTCTTTAAAGAGAAAATAACAAAATATCGCTTAATGGGCGTATTGCTTATTACAGCAGGCGTTGCAGTGATTGGGATGAGTATATGAAACTATTTTACTTGGTTGGATTCTCGGTATTAATGCTGTTTGATACACTTGCTCAGGTAAGTTTTAAAATGGCCTCGAACCATGCAATGCCTCTGACATTTGATTTGCCTTGGCTATTTCGTATTTTTAGTAATATCTGGATTTACGGTGCATTATTGGGCTATATCGCTTCATTTTTTACATGGATGACTCTACTGGAGCGTGCCCCGATTGGCCCTGCTGTCGCCGCTTCTCATATCGAGCTGATTAGTGTAACGCTATTGTCTGTGTGGCTGTTTAATGAGCCATTAACACTGGTTAAAGTATGTGGAATGGCCTTAATTTTCTTAGGTGTTTTATGCTTAGCCAAAGGCGAAGCAGAAGAATTTAAAGCAGAGCAAATGACAAAGGAAACGCCTTAAATCAGGCTATTTCCATTTGTTTTGCATACGCTCAATGAGCCTCACATTGAGTGCTTGTTGTTCTTCTTGCCATGTCGTTAACTGATGTTCACTTGGTACTTCTTGATCATCTAACGAGCTGAGTAATCGCTTAAACCATTGCTTGTATTGGTAAAGTGAAATATCTCCAGTGATATCAGCACCCGTAAGTTTTTGGTCGCATGCATCAATCAATGAGTTTAAGTGTTCTTCTGCAAAATAACCTTGATCCCAATTGGTTTGTACGACATCTTTAGAAAGTACATCTTTGTCTATAGATAAGTAGACAGGTAGGTTTACTTTTTCCATTTCAACTAAAAATGTTTTCATGAGTGAATCTGGTTCATCGAATGCATGCCAAGCAGATTTTGCACCAACCTTATGTAACCAACTCGCATTTTGTTGAATACTCCAATAATGCAGTTTGCCTTGACGTAGTGGTGACCAGTGGTTTTCCCAAGCATGTGCCAAGCCAATATCACTTGAGCCAATACCTAATACATCTATACGTGCCACATTTGGTAATTGGCTGGCCCAGTAGACCCATGAGCCACAATGAATACCAAAAGGGTAGCGCATATTATCTGGATGGTTATCACAAATAATTAGGTGTATTGGTTGTTCTTTATTAAGACGAGACAATAACAAATAACTGAGGTGATGGTAATCGCCACTACCTAACAGGACACAACCCATTGCTTCTATTGATGGAAGCTCATTTGAAAGTTTTTGTCCTAATGCTTCAAACGCTTGCCATTTACAACCAAAGCGAATAGTTTCTTGTTCACTTTGGAGAGGAATATTTGTCCATATTTGGTTTGATGCCATTGCTGAATCATCAAAGTTTAAAACGACTGGATGGCGTGGAGAGGTACTCATTTAGCAGTTTTCTCCTCTTGTTGTTGATGCCAATGAGCATCTGCTTCAAATAGATGTCTAAATCTTTTTAAAATAAAACGAAGTAATGGCGATTTGACCCATACAAGGTGCTGAGTAAATGTAAATTTTGCACCAAGTTGTGCTTTAACTTCTGGGTCTGTCCATCCTGCCACATAATATTTTAAATGTTGGCTTTTCGCATAATCAAGATTAACAAACCAACTAATAAAATAGAGATTGTAATCAAGTGCAAGTGGGTAGTTCAGACCAATATATTTGTCTACAAGTTTATCTTCATAAACATAGCAGATATTATAGCCAATGAGTGTTTCGCCTTTCCAATACATGAAAACTCGACCGCCGCTTTGGCTATCTTGTAAAATTTCTTGAAAAAATGCTTTGCTAAGCAAGTCAAAATGAATTTCACTTTGCTCGTATACTGCAAGATAAAGTGTATACAGTTGTTCTAAGCGCTCAGTATGATTAAAGTAATGGTCACCTGTTTGGTGAATTTCAACATTTAATTCATCTAAGCTACGGAGTTTACGTTTTAAATTTTTACGTCTGCTTTTTGACAATCTAGAGAGATAATCTTCTCGATCATTAAAGTCTATTTCGACATATGCTAAAGCTTGTCCTTCAACAGCCAAAAATCCTGCTTCTTTAGCCGATCCTATAAGTGCCGCACTTGCTTGGTTTTCTTCTTGTGTAAGCAGTGGTGAAGATAGTGGAAGATCTTTAATAATCGTAAGACTATGTTCGTGACTGTTCTTCTTTATGGTATCTATCAGTGTCTCTGATGACGTGTCTTGAGGTATTGGCGTATATTCTGTGACTGTTGTGCCAATAAAGCGTGTTGGAAAATGAACAATTTTTTTCCAATAATGATAGCCAACCAAAGACTCAATTTTTTGACGCACAGGTGCATCAAGTGTTGTGAGTAAATTGAAGTTGGTAACAAAGTAATAAAGAGAGTTATCTAAAGTAGAGGCCTGAAAATCTTGAGGTGGATGCTTTAAAAAAGCATCCACAAGACGATTTGGTTCTACATGATTTAAACCATTGTCCATAAGAAATGTTTAGATTTCCTTTTTCGCACGGTTAAGCAATTGCTCAAGTAGTACAAGTGCTTGATCAATTTCAGCGCGTGAAATTTCGAGTGATGGTGCAAAAGTAATTACGTTTTTGTAATAACCGCCCACATCAAGAACAAGACCACATTTTTGACCGTTGTACTCTAGAGTACCTGATAGGCCAATATCTACCATCTTATCAAGCAATGCTTTGTTTGGTGTAAAGCCATCAGCTTCACAAATTTCTGCACGTAATGCTAAACCAAGACCATCGACATCACCAATTTCTACATGACGAGTTTGAAGATCTTTTAAGCCTTCTAGGAAGTATGCACCACTTTCCATAATTTGCTTTTCATAGTCTTTTTCAGCAAGCATGGTCATCAATTCTAAACCAACAGCAGTACCGAGTGGGTTAGATGCAAATGTTGAGTGTGTAGAACCGACTGGGAATACTTCAGGGTTAATTAGAGCTTCTTTTGCCCAGATACCTGCCAATGGGTTTAGACCATTGGTAAGTGCTTTACCAAATACAGTAATGTCTGGTGTAATACCGAAATGTTCCCACGACCACAGTTTACCGGTACGGTAGAAGCCCATTTGAACTTCATCAACTACCAATAAAATACCATGGTCATCAAGTACTTTTTTCAAGCCTGTGAAGAAGTTTTTCGGTGGGATAACGTAACCACCTGTACCTTGAATGGTTTCCATATAAAAAGCAGCAAATTCACTTTCGCCTACTTTTGGATCCCAAACACCGTGGTATTCAGTTTCGAATAAACGTGCAAATTCTGCAATGAGTTTGTCGCCATACTCTTCAGCAGTCATACCTTTTGGACGACGGAATGGGTATGGAAATGGAATGAAGTGTGCACGATCGCCAAAGTGACCATAGCGACGACGGTAGCGGTAGCTTGAAGTGATTGACGACGCACCTAAAGTACGACCATGGTAACCGCCTTCAAAGGCAAGCATACGACTTTTACCACCAGTAAAGTTACGTACAACCTTAAGAGAATCTTCAATGGCTTGTGAACCACCAACATTATAGTGAATACGACCTGCTTCACCTGTTTTTTTGAAGATGTCTTCTGCGATGACTTTACTTAACTGAATTTTTGTTGGGTGTAAGTATTGGCTCGCAACTTGTGGAAGTGTATGAATTTGATCAATCAGCGCTTTATCTAAACGAGGATTCTTATAGCCAAAGTTAACTGCTGAATACCACATTTGAAGATCTAGGTAAGGTGTATCTTGATCATCATAGAGGTAACTGCCTTCACAGTTTGTAAAGATTTTTGGTGGTTCTACATAGTGTACAGTGTCACCATGTGAACAGTATTTTGCTTCATCAAGCAACAGTTGCTTTTCGTTAATTGCCATAAGTCAGTCCTTATTGTGCTGATTTAGTCTAGAAGGTTTTGCAGTTAAATAACATATTATTTTTAACAAAACATTAAAGAATGTGAGAAATCACTCAATTTATAATTAAAACCGGTATAAAAATCCGAGTGACGTTGAAATATCCATGTGTTTTTCCACCATTGGACTATGGTACTGCTGATTTGATAATCCTGTGAATTGTAGGCCACCGTACAGTGTCCAACGTGAATTGAGTTGATATCCTGTGTCTAAGCTGAGGTACGGTTGTAAGCTTTGTTTAGGATGGTATTCTTTTAGACCACTGGTTTGTGCTTCTGTTGCACTTACACCATAGTAATAGTTGTTATACTTTTTACTGTTCCATTGAATGCCAAGTTCAGGTGCAAATGTCCACTGTCCATAATTAACTTCAGCTAAGTAGGCAAAAGTTGCAAAAGCGCCATGGCTCCTTGAAAGAATGTCCTGTTCGGCTTGAACTTGGAAACCACCATATTGAGTAATATATGTATAGCTACCGCCAGCCATCACAGATGGTTTTCTTTTATTGAGTGTTTTCAACTCATCAGAAGGTTTAAATTCACTAGAATCGTAATATAAATTAAATTTAAGTTTATGATGGTCTTGATTGAGACCATAAAAACCAAGCTCATCGCCATCTATATAAAAATAGCGAGAATCATAGAAGATCGCAGGAAGTACAGTATTTGGGTTATTTTGATTTTTATAAGCTTGGAAATCGTAGGTATCTGTCAGTCCAATTTGTAGCTTGGAAGTGTCTGCAGCATGCAAAAAACATAAACTATTTGCCATGAGTAAAGTGGTTATTGTTAATTTCATGGCAGTTCGATTCATCTTCATGCATATTGTCCAAAATTCAGAGCGTACATTCTAAGCGAATATGCCTGAAAAACAGAAGGCATCTCAAGCGTAATTATTGTTGTGATGTTAAAATTTAACAATAAAAATAAATATATTCATATTTTTTTAAATTATTTGCATGATAAGTAGTAAAATTGGGTAAATTTGAGCTTTCGATGAGAGAGTAATAAAAAGATGTGTAGTGAGTTATATAAAATATAATTAAAAATGAATCAGTTTTTATGAATAAAAAAAGATAGACTAGTATTGAATTAAGGATTTTTTTCTTTAATGAAAAGATTTATTCAGTCATTGGATAAGTCGAATTATAAATAATACGAATTGATTAAAATAATGAATATTCAATTTACAGGTCTGTTATGCATATAAAGAAACATTTATTTCTGTTGTTATTTAGCGTGGTTTATCCTATTTCAGCATATAGTTTAACCCCTTCAGGTTCATGGACTCTGGTCGATGAAACACCTGATGTAAAAGATTATTTCTTTCGTATTAATGTTGATCCTGGGGAAGCATATAATAATATTTCTTCAGAAAAAACATCTCCATCTTCTGTTTATTTCTCACAATACGTGACCTTTCAAAATGCAAATGGTGGTTATTTAGGTCTCCAACGAAGTGGTGGCCAAAAGCGTGCTTTGGTTTCTATTTGGACAGGAGATAAACCCGAAGAGGCAAAATACTTTAATGCAGTAAGTGGTGCAATTCCTAAATTGGCCAACTGTAATGAGTTTGGTGGTTGTTCATCTATTCAAGGACCATATGCTTGGAAGGTCGGGCATCAGTATCGTTTTAGGTTTGAAAAAAGTCCCACTTTAAAAGCTACAGGTGGTCAGTGGTGGCAAATTACATTAACTGATCTGACAGTAAATCGTACAGATGTATTGGGTCAGTTAGAAACACCGTCGAGTTTTGGTAATCTTAAAAAATCTAACTCTCTATTCCTAGAGTATTTTTGGGGACCTTATCGTTGTGATACGCTTCGACATGCCAATACAACATATTATCCAATACAAGGTAATTGGGGGAAATCGACCAAATTAGCCTCTGCAAATGCGTCTGCATATGGGGATGCGCATGAGTGTGCAGATAATCTACTTCTACCTCATTCATCGAAAGAAACAATGGGTTCTCATGCTTATTTAGAAAGTGATTCTTCTGTGAAAGGATTAGGGAATCAATATCGAGGCGTACAAGCATGGAATGCGAATGAGCATTATGCAAGACAAGGTATTTTTTACTCTAAAAATCTCGATGCAAAATATCCAATATTATGGCAAGCAAAACGAACTGGAAGTTTAGGTGATATTCCATCGACCAATCAGTCAAATGCTGATTGGCGTTTTATTGGATTAGGTTATCCAATTATTAATGATTTATATTTAACGAATCGACCATTATTTAATTGGGAACAGAGAAATAGTAGTGAGGTGAATATAGGAGATTATTTTGTTTATAGTAATCCATATACCTCAGATGTTGAATATTTTAAAATCAAAAGAAAACCTGCAAGTTACTTTCCAATAAATAAAATGAGTAATGAAGATTGGGAATATGTAGGTAGGCATTTTATAAAAGGAGAGTCTTTAAAAACACAGATATATTCGACTTGGGGAGCAAATAACCGATATGGTCAAGTTGGTGAGGTTTTTAGATCAGGCAATCTTTTATTTCGTTTAAAAACGACTTCGCAATACTGGTATTTTCCGGTAAATGGTGCAACCAGTAATACATGGTGGGATCTTATTGGCACTGTGCATTAATTTTGAATGTTGGGAGGAAGTAACTTTCCTCCCAATCAAATGATTTAACTTAAGTGTTTACCAAATAATGAGAGGGCTTCTTCTGCATTAAAGGTATAACGTGCATTACAAAATTGACAATTCATTTCAATCGGGTTTTGTACTTCTAAAGTCTCTTTTACTGCATTTTCACCAATTTGAATCAGTGCATTGACGCATTTTTTTTGAGAACATGTACATGCAAATCGTAGAGATTCTTGTTCTGGAAGTCTTACATCTTCTTCATGATATAAGCGGAATAAGATCTCTTGTGGGTCGAGTGATGTAATTTCTTCTGATTTTAGCGTGTCTGTAAGCATAATAAGACGAGGCCATAAATCTTCATCTATGGTTTCATATTCATCTTCACGGCGGGGCAGTAACTGAATAAGCAAACCACCTGACGTTTCTTTTGTGCTCGCAAGTACAATATGTGTTGGGATCTGTGCAGAAAGATCGTAATATTGCATAAGACATTGTGCTAGTGTCGGTTTATCTAAAGGAACAATACCTTGATAGCGTTCACCGACTTCAGGTTCGATATTAATAAATAATACAGGTTGTTCTAAAGTCGAAAGAACTGTACTGCTGTCATGCGCCTCTGCAAAGCGAGGGTCTTCTGCAAAATCAGCTAGAGCACGAACCTCGCCTAGGTGGTTACATTCAGCCATAGCCCACTTGAGTGTGCCTTTTGCTTGAATCTGTAAGCTAATTTGACCCTTAATTTTTAATGTGCTTGCAAGTAATGCCGTTGCACTGAGCATCTCTCCAATAAGAATTTTTATTGCTTCTGGATACGAACGCTGAGACAAAATAGTTTGCAGTGCTTCATCTAGATGAACAACTTCACCACGAACAGGGCAGTTTTCAATATAAAAACGTTGACGTAAGTTAGACATATATTTCTCCAATCCCTTTATTTAATGGTGGCATCATCATAAAACACAAGTTATTCATCCTCATTTCTAGAGACATTGATGCGTTGTTGTTCAAGCCCACGGCGTAAGTTCACTTCGCTTTCTTTGGGCTCTACTTTGGTGTCGCTTTCAAATAGATGTTCTAGCTCTGCTAAGGCATTACGATGTGTTTCAAACACTTTTTGTTCATCGTTATAAATACTTTGTTGTTCTGCAAGTAACTTTTCATCATAGTCACGAAAAAGCTCTATTTTTGCATAGGCTTCTTGGTCTTCTATACCTAACTCTCTGAGGGCACGATAGGCAAGACCTAAAGAGGATAAGTAAGTCTCCCGCCAAATATGACTCACGCCAATATCACGCAATAGATGTACATGATGACGGTCACGTGCACGGACAAGCAGTTTAACATGGGGATAATTGAGTGTAATGTGTCGTGCAGTATTGAGTGAATCTTCAACATCATCAATGGCCAACACAAAAACTTTAATATGTTCAATACCTGCCGACCTCAGAAGATCGGGCTGAGTGACGTCACCATAGTAAATTTTTCCACCATAACGCCGTACGAAATCAATCTGTTTTAAGCTAGAATCTATCGCAATAAAGGGAATGTGTTGTAAGCGTGCAATGCGGGCAATAATTTGACCAAAACGGCCAAAACCTGCAATCATCATTGGGCTTTCATGATTTGGAATATCATCGAAAACCTGCTCATCATTTTGTTCTAGTCTTGGAATGACAAAGCGTGTCATGAACCAGTACAAAATAGGTGTTAATACCATAGAGAGTGTGACAATTAAAGTTACAGGCTCAAGTAAACTTTGCGCTAATAGCTGTTCACTGTGTGCAACATTAAATACTACAAATGCAAATTCTCCGCCTTGTGCAAGACACGTACCGAGCATCAGGCTATTTTTCCACGTATTTTTATAATATTTACCAATGAGTGTAATAGAAATAAGCTTAATGAGTAAGAGCGCCAGTGCACCACCTACAATAAGCAATGGATGCTCAAATAGCGTAGAAAGTTGAGTGGTCATTCCAACAGTCATAAAGAATAAACCAAGCAGAAGCCCCTTAAATGGCGCAATACTTGCTTCTAACTCATGACGAAACTCAGAATCTGCAAGTAAAACACCTGTTAAAAATGCGCCTAAAGTTGTACTTATGCCGAGTGTTTCCATAAGTAGAACGACCCCAAGCACAATAAAGAGTGCAACTGCCGTAATAAGTTCACTGGCACCACTTTTCGCGACAAATCTAAAAAATGGGCGCATGACAAAACGACTAAATAAGAATAAACCACTAAATGCTGCAATAATTGCTGCAAAGTATGCAATGCCATGGTGTGCAGAAGACGTACCTGCAAGTAAAGGAATGACTGCAAGTAAGGGAATTGCAGCAATATCTTGAAAAAGAAGAATTGAGAAAGATTTTTGACCATAGGTCGTATTAAGTTCTTGTTTTTCATTTAAGAGCTGAAGTACAAATGCAGTAGATGACAATGCAAGCGCAAAACCAATCGCAAAACTTGTAGGAATACTTTGTTTAAAAATAAACCATAAGATTGCCATGAAAATGAGTCCTGTTACAGTGACTTGTAAACTACCCATTGCGAAAATAGCTTGTCTCATTTGCCACAATCTTTGTGGTCTAAGTTCTAAGCCAATAAGGAACATCAGCAAAATAACACCAAATTCTGCTAAATTCATAATGGCATGAGGATCATTTGCGACATTAAGTACGCTAGGTCCTAAAATAATGCCTGTAAATAAATAGCCAAGAACGGTGGCAATACCTAAACGTTTGCCCAAAGGTACAATAATGAGACATGCACCAAGAAAAATAGTCATCTGTAGCAAAAGTGACATGCAATTGTCCTACGTCATAGACGTTTAATCGTCATTTTGAGTTCATTAAAAGTAATTATGCCATGTGAAGATCATAGTCATTTAAAAGCATATCAAATTATTACTCAGTTCAATTCTTGCGGATCAATATCAATTGAAAGGCGAATATATGCTGGGCATTGAGAGGTAATAAATAACCACCAGTGTCTAATATAATAATGTAGATGCGCTCGATCTTTGCCTAAAATAACCAAATGTGCTTGATACTTTCCTGCTTTACGTTGCATTGGGGCAGGAATAGGCCCCCAGATGTCTAAGTATTGTGTTGATATTTCCTGTAAATTTTGGGAAATCTCTGTCAAAAACTGTAGGTTTTTCTGTTCATCTTTAGATTCACTCCGTACTAAAACCGTATATCGATAGGGTGGTAGGAGGGCAATTTGGCGCTCTTTTAGTGTATGTTGTGCAAATGTTCGATAGTCTTTGGAAATAAGTGTATTTAATGTGGGATGATCAGGTCGTAATGTCTGTAAGAAGACGTCTCCTTTTTTCTCGCCACGACCTGCACGTCCAGATACTTGGACAATCATTTGTGCTGTTCGCTCAGGCGCGCGAAAGTCAACGCTTAATAATCCTGCATCAATATCTAAAATGGCCACTAAAGTCACATAGGGGAAATGATGCCCTTTGGCGAGCATTTGTGTGCCTAATAAAATAAGTGGTTTATTTTGATGTATTTTGTCGTAGATTTTTTCGAGACTACCAACACGACTCGTACTATCGCGATCTACTCGAATAATTTCTGTTTCGGGAAATAGTTCTTTAAGACCTTCTTCGACTTTTACTGTGCCTAAGCCAATGGGTTTAAGCGTTTCTTGTTTACATTCTGGACAGCTTGGAGGTAAAACTTGAATAAGCCCACAGTGATGGCAATGTAAGTGCTGATATGGCTGCGTATGCAGTGTAAAGTGAGCATCGCAATTCGGACAGTTGGCTTGCCAACCACAGTGTTCACACATAAGTACAGGAGCATAACCACGCCTATTTAAAAAAATAAGTACTTGTTCTTGTTGTTGTAAACGCTGTTTAATGTGACCAATTAAGTATTGGCTTAGTCCATGCACTTTTGGACTCACTTTCAAATCGATAAGATGCATTTGGGGCAATACGGCACTTCCTGTGCGTGTATTTAAGGTTAAATGCTGAATCTTCTTTTGTTGTACCAAGGCAAAGCTATCAATACTAGGGGTTGCCGATCCTAAAATAATAGGGCATTTTTCTAAATGCGCCCGATAGAGTGCAACATCTCTGGCATGATATCTAAAACCTTCTTGTTGTTTGAAAGAAAGGTCATGTTCTTCATCTAAAATGATTAGTCCAAGATGTGGCAAGGGTGTATAAATGGCAGAGCGTGTACCGAGTATAATTGAAGCTTGTCCAGTCTGTGCCTGCTGCCATGCATGTAGACGCTGAACATCTGTTAATCCCGAGTGGAGTAAGGTGATATGGCAATTAAATCTGGCTTTAAAACGTGCAATGGTCTGAGAGGTTAAACCAATTTCTGGAACAAGTACCAGAACTTGTTTGCCTTGCTTTAAGACTTCATACATGACTTGTAAGTAGACTTCAGTTTTGCCACTGCCTGTAATACCATCAAGTAAAAAAGCACAATAACCCTCTTTTTTCTCTAAAATGGTGTGAATTGCCTGTGTTTGGTCTTCATTTGCAGTTAAAGGGATTTGTGCTAATTCTATAGGTTTTGCTGAAAAGTCGATGTTTTTTTCTATTTCTTGGATAATTTGTTTTTTTTCTAGGGCGCGTAATGTCGTTAAATGGATTCCTTCATTTACAAGATCTGTTTCAAAACAAGGTTCTACTTTTTTGCATAAGTGTGTATAGGCTAGACGCTGTTTTTCAGAACGTTTAAGCTTTTCTTCTGCATGAAAATCTATAATTTCCCAAGCAGGCGCATGACATTCATAAGCATGGCCTTGTCGTAAACGTGTAGGGAATGCACTTTGTATGACTTCACCTAAGGGAAATATGTAGTACTGTGCCGACCACTTCAATAATGACATCATAGATTGATGAATAAGAGAAGTTGTATCGATCACCTCTAAAATATTTTTGAGTTTAAATGTAGTTTCTTGTGGTGTATTGGGTGGAATTTTTTCGATAACTACAGCAATACATTGTTGGCGACCAAAAGATACTTTTACTCTCGAACCTAAGTTTAAAGAGCGATATTGCTCAGCAGTCACTAAATAGTCAAAGGAGTCATAAATAGGAAGAGGTACAGCAACACGAATACGAAGAGGATGACTAGATATTTCTGCGTTCAATACCATAATTTTTAAATGGGTTTTCTGTTTAAGATGCATTTTAGCATGCAATTTTTTTATATTGTATATGAATAAAAATAACCTCCATAAGGAGGTTATTTCATTTAACGTCGTGATTTAAACGATACATCTACTTGCTTTGGACGATAATACATACCTAAGCAAAGTAAAATGATTGAGAAAATTAAGATAGGCAAATCACCTAAACGCGTATATAAGGTTTGTCCTGAGAATGCAGGCAGATCATGTCTTAATACAAAGGCTTGATCGATTGGTGCTTGCGCAACAATTTGACCTTTTTCATTAATAAATGCTGTGATTCCTGTATTGGTTGCACGAATAAACCAGCGACCATTCTCCTTGGCTCTCATTTGTACCATTTGTAAATGTTGCCAAGGTCCCGCTGTACCAGAAAACCAAGCATCGTTAGAAACAGTTACCATAAAGTCACTATTTTTTGCATTGGTGCGAGTGAGATTGGGGTAGGCAACTTCATAGCAAATTGCTGTACCTAATGCATGCTGTTTTATATTTAATGCTTTTTGCCCAGATGGCCCTGCCGACATACTACCTTCTGTAATATCATTTTGTAGTGCAGGCAAGACCCATTTCAAAAGCCCTGCCAATGGTACATATTCACCAAAAGGGACTAGACGTTGTTTTTCATATAACCCAGATGTTTGTGCACCTGATGCCATTAGACTGTTATAAAACACACTTCGACCTGCTTGAATAGAAGCTTGTTCATCATAATAGGGAATACCACTTATCCAAGCAGAGTTCTTCTGTTTAGCGAATTGAGTCATCTCTTGTATAAATGGTGCCACACTAATTTGAGTCATTGGAATTGCAGACTCAGGCCATACGATAAGGTCGCGTCCCCATTCGCTTGAACTTAGTGTTTGATAGATTTCTAAAGTACGGTCTTGGTAGGTTGTTAGCCATTTTAAATCTTGTGGAATATTTCCTTGAACAAGAGAGACACTTAAAGCGCGTTCATTTTTTGGTTGAACAAACTGCAAGGAAGATGCACCCCAAGCCCCTAAAAGTAAGGTAAGAATAGGGAGAACCCAAAACACACGTTTTCTTATGACTTCCACACAGGCAGTAGCAATAAGTACGGCAACGAAAGAAACACTTAATACACCAAATAAAGGTGCATAATCATCGAGAAAGACATTTGTAAATGCATAACCGACAAAAAGCCATGGAAAACCAGTGAATAACCATGTTTTTAGCCATTCAAATAAAACCCATAGTGGTGCAAACGTAAGGGGCGTTTCAGGAAAAAAACGCTTGTAAGCCCATGTCTGAAAAGCATTAAATAATCCCATGACACTTGCTAAGAGTGCAATGAGGAGTATACCAATAGGTGTACTGATATTGCCGTAGTTATGAATTGAAGCAAATAGCCAAAACGCGCCCGTGAACCATAAGCCAAACCCAAAACTCCAACCGATCAGAAAGGCTTGTTTGGGTCTACGTCCAAGTAAACATGCATAAAGCAATGCAGGAGAAAGTAGGGCAATCCACCAGTAGTGGTACGGTGCTAAAGAGAGGCTAAAAGTCCCACCTGAAATTAATGCGATGAGGCATAAAACGAAGGTGGGAAGTTGAACATTTTTAGACGTAAGCGATGTTACGAGGTTCATTGACGAACAGCCCGAATGAGTTGAATCGTTCGTGTATCTGCTTCAATGATTGTAAACTTCCAGTCTTTAATTTCTATGGTTTGACCCTTTAAATCATTTACAAGGCCAATTTCTTGAAGAAGTAAACCACCTACGGTTTCGACCTCATCGTCAGAAAAATCTGCATCTAACAGATCATTAAAGTATTCGATTGGTGTTAATGCCTGTACGATCCAAGCATTGGCAGTGTCATGTTTTGCATCTGGAAGAATAAATTGTCCTTCTTCATCAGCTGTATCATGTTCATCTTCAATTTCGCCAACAATTTCTTCTAGAATATCTTCTAGTGTGACTAAACCAGAGGTTGCACCATACTCATCAATGACCATGGCAATATGGGTTTGTGTATTTTTAAGCATACGCAATACTTGGTCTGAGCGAGCACTTTCTGGAATGAAAAGTGGTTGGCGCATCAGCGCGCAAATATCTACTTTTGCTGTCGGTTCAGACAGAAAAGGCAATAAATCTTTTGCCAAAAGTACACCGACAACAGTATCAGGTTGATCTGAAGAGAATACTGGAAAACGAGAATGTGCAGAGTCAGTGAGTACATGTAGAATGTCTAACAACTGATCATCTTCTTGTAGGCTTACCATAGCAGTACGTGGTGTCATGACTTCACGTATTTTCGTTGCAGGGAGGTCGAGTACGCCCTCAAGCATTGCAACTGTATCTGGTTCTAAAAAGCGACGAGAGTCTTGTACAAGTTTGAGTAACTCATCTCTGGTTTCTGGTGCGGTGCCTAACCATTTTCTTAAGCCGCGCATACCCCACGATGAGCCTGATTCCTCTTGCATGATCCTTCCTAAATCGGTGTATTTGTTATCAAAGTAGAGGCTTCATCATACCGAAGAAAAAAGGTTCATGCATTAGAAAAACTGTATGAAAAATTTGAAAAGAATGAATTTTTTTGTCGCAACACCATTTAAGACATTATGATAAAATCAATTTTATTTTTGAAGTGATGTATTTGCTATGACAGATGTATCGGCTGACCCTAAAGTTCAGCTTAATACGCGAGGACTATATTGCCCAGACCCAATTATGATGTTACGTCAGGCAATACGTAAAATACAGTCGGGCGAGGTAGTTGAAGTCATTGCAACTGACACATCGACCTCTTGGGATATTCCACGTTTTTGTGTGCACATGAATCATGAGCTGTTACTAAAAGAAGAATATCTAGACGATAAAGGGCATAAAGAATATCGTTACCTCATTCAAAAGGGATAAAAATAAGCCTCTACAAATGAGAGGCTTATAGGTTTTATTACATATTTGGATAGTTTGGACCACCACCACCTTCAGGTGTTACCCATGTAATATTCTGTGATGGATCTTTAATATCACATGTTTTGCAATGTACGCAGTTTGCTGCATTAATTTGGAAGCGTTTGGTATTGTCTTCCTCAATAATTTCATACACTCCCGCTGGACAGTAGCGTTGTGCAGGTTCATCCCATTTTGGTAAATTCACATTTACAGGAATCGTTGCGTCTGTCAGTTTTAAATGAGATGGCTGATTTTCTTCATGTACTGTATTTGAAATAAATACTGAAGATAAGCGATCGAAAGTAAGCGTACCATCTGGCTTCGGGTAGTTTGGCTTAAAGTGCTCTGCATCAACTGTTTTTAATGCAGAGAAGTCAGGAATGGTATCGTGCAGTGTAAATGGGACTTTAAAGATGTTTTGGTCAACAAAGTTAAATGCACCACCGAACCATTGGCCAAATTTATGCATTGCAGGGCCAAAGTTACGAGAGTTGTAAAGCTCTTCTTTTAACCAGCTCTGATTATATTTCTCTGTATATGCTGTCACTTCTTTAATAAAGTGATCTTCATCTTCAGTAAGACGTGCAATAGCAAGGTCACCACCTTTGTCTACACCTTGAGCAATCGCTTCAAAAATTGCTTCTGCACAGAGCATGCCAGACTTCATAGCAGTGTGTGAGCCTTTAATTTTGGCGAAGTTCAGAAAACCTGCATCATCACCAATCAGGCAACCACCTGGGAAAGTAAGTTTTGGCAAGGCATTAAAACCACCTTTAACCACAGCACGTGCGCCGTAGGAAATACGTTTACCACCTTCTAAATATTGTTTAATAAGAGGGTGTGTTTTCCAACGTTGCATTTCCATAAATGGATACATGTTTGGATTGGTATAAGAAAGGTCAATAATCATGCCTAAAGTCACCTGATTATTTTCCGCATGGTATAACCACCAACCACCTGAAGATGCGGTTTCAGACAATGGCCAACCTGCGCCATGCATGACTAAACCTTCTTGATGTTTCTCAGGATCGATTTCCCAAAGCTCTTTAATCCCAATCCCGTAGTGTTGGGGATCGACATCTTTGTCCAATTTAAAGTTTTCAATGAGACGTTTTCCAAGATGGCCACGGCAACCTTCTGCAAATAGGGTGTATTTTGCATGTAATTCATAGCCCGGTGTGAAATGAGGTGTTGGTTCACCATCTTTACCTACACCCATATCGCCTGTTTGAATACCTTTAACTGTACCATCTTCATGATATAGAACTTCAGATGCAGCAAATCCTGGAAAAACAGCAACTTCTAACTCCTCTGCCTTTTCACCTAACCAACGAACAACATTACCTAGTGAAACGACATAGTTTCCGTCGTTGTGCATGGTTTTTGGAACCATCCAATGAGGGGCTTCTTGATGTTTTGTTTCAGACATTAAGAAATAAGTCTTGTCTTCTTTAACCGGAACGTTAAGTGGCGCACCTTCTTCTTTCCAATTTGGAAAAAGCTCATTTAAAGCGCGAGGTTCAAGTACAGCACCAGACAGAATATGTGCACCGACTTCGGAGCCCTTTTCTACGACACAAACGGTTAAATCAGATAAGTCATGTTCAATTGCTAACTGACGAATTTTTATTGCTGCAGAAAGACCAGCAGGTCCTGCACCCACAATAACAACGTCAAACTCCATCGATTCGCGTTCGATGTGTTCCATGTAGGACTCCTCATATTGAAAAAGGTGGCAACCAAACGGTACATTATGGTGCTGCCATGAGTGTTTTCTATAGACACAAATCTCAGACACATGCCAAAACGTGCCCGAGATATCATCACTTAAGATGTATAGAATAGCCTATTGGCTGATAAGTGTGTATTTTCTGTCAAATAGGGGATAAAAGCGATGGGAAAAGATGATATTTCTCAGAGTATGTATAAAAAACACTCAAATTTATCTGATAAAACTTTAGATTCCGTTTTAGAAAGTATAAATTTAGATGGGGACATACATAAAACTCAAATCCCACCACTGGATCAGTGGCAACCTGAAAGATGTGGAAAAATGGATTTATGTATACATGCCAATCATACGTGGTGGCATGAGGGTACACAAATTCAAAGAGATGCACTCATCCAACTATTTTCGCATATTTTATGCAAAGAAGAATCAAAATACTATTTAAAAACACCTGTAGAAAAAATTGAAATTGAAGTCGAGGATGCACCACTTTGTATTCGCAGTGTCGAAAAAATTTCTCAAGCTGAACAAACATGGATTTACTTTCATACTACCGACGGTGATGTGGTTGTTTTAGGTGAAAAGAATAGGATGATTATGCGTGCCTATAAAGGTGAAATGCGTCCATACGTCTATATTCGTTATGGCTTGTATGCACTTATTCCAAGGTCGGTATTTTTTCATTTAATAGAAATGGGTGAATTGATTGAAAATGATCAATTACAGACAGAACTTGTGCTTCAAAGTGGTGATTTTTGCTTGCATTTGACTGCCTGAGGTTTAAGATTTGTCAGCTAAATTAATTTCAAAATAAATGATCCCATGAATGACTTTCATTCCCTAAGATATAGACGAATTCACAGTATTAAAGCATCTAAAGATGCGCCTATTGGTGTGTTCGACTCGGGTGTTGGAGGGTTATCTGTTGTCAATGATATTTTAAAATATTTGCCTCATGAGCATATTCATTATTTAGCAGATACAGCACATGTTCCCTATGGAGCGAGAGATGATAACGAAATTCGTCACCTTACAACGCAAGCCGTAGATTGGTTATATCAAAAGGGATGTAAAGCAGTGGTGGTAGCATGTAATACAGCATCTGCATTTAGTTTAGACTACCTTCGTGAACATTATGGAAGTGATTTTCCAATTATTGGTTTGGTTCCTGCACTTAAGCCTGCAGTTTTAAATACTAAAAGCAAAGTTGTTGCTGTGTTAGCAACACCTGCAACATTTCGTGGGAAGCTAATTAAGGAAGTTGTATGTCGTTTTGCAGAACCTCTAGATGTAGAGGTTTTGCCTATAACTTCTTTAGAACTGGTGCCGCTAATAGAAGCAGGTAAGCAAGACAGCGATTATATGTATTCGCTTCTAGAGCGTACTTTAAAGCCAGCACTTGAGCGTAAAGCTGACCATCTGGTATTGGGCTGTACGCATTATCCTTTTTTAAAAAATAGTATTGAAACTGTTTTTCCAAATCAATTCCAATTGGTCGACTCAGGTCAAGCAGTTGCACGTCAGCTTGCACATGTACTTACCCATCATGGATTAATCAACCCAAATGTAACAAAAACGTTACAGATGACCTGCTATTTCACAGGTGGCTATACACCTCAGACTGAAATAGTGGTACAACGTCTAATTGCTAAAGAAATTCGTTGGACTATGGGAGAATATTCCATCTAAATGATTTTACTTGGCTTTAAAATTCCCTTATTTATTGAGTTTACACATGGTCGATAAGCGTTATCAGATATTCATCTCAACTTCAGGGGAGGGAATGTCTAAAGAATATCGAATACTGTGTCAAACTTTGATTGGGTTAGGTTATTTTGCATGGGGTGTAGAAAATAGATGTACAACTACTGCTACACTGGCGCGCCGTAAAATTGATGAAAGTGACTATATAACGCTACTTTTAGGTAGCGACTATGGACAGTTATCTGTTTCTGGTGTGAGTTATATGCAGTTAGAGTATATTTATGCATTGGCTCGACAGAAGTCGATTGTTGTGTTCATGCAAAAGTATGACTTACCGAGTAATGTCTCCACCTTAGATGAAGCACAACAAAAATTTTATCATTTCAGGCAATTGATCCAGCAAGAAGTGAAGGAAATTTTTGAATATGATCATGTCGATGATTTGGTCACGCAAGTAAAATATCATATGCCCAAAATTGTACAGACATATCCGACCCAAGGGTGGGTACGTGCTTATAATACAAGACTGTTGCAAGACGAGATTCAGCGTCTTAAGCATAAGGTGGCGCAATTTGAATTACAGGCTGAAAAAAATATAAAACTGACAGCGAATCAATCTGTTTTAGTGCAACTTTCAGACCTTTTTACACTCAGTTATCAGGTTTGTGCACATGAAAATGATTCGTTTGAGCGAATTACGCGCTCTATACGCCTTACTTGGTTGGAAATTCTTCAAATTATCGCAAAAGGGCTAACTGAACCTGCTATAGAAGATGTATTTTTAAAGCGCTTAAATCAGTATTTAATGCAAATAACATGGCAAACCTTAAGTAAAGAAAATCCTTTATTGAGTCATATTACACATGTCGATATTGATGACTATATTTTAAATAACATTAAAATTCATATAAAAGACAATGCATGGATTGTACCTATTGGTCGCGACCATAGACAAAGGTTATTGTGGAAAGTGAGCATAAATATACAAAATATTTTAAAAAAAATGATATAGAATCATGATTTGTAAAATGATTGTGAATAACGATAAGTTTTAACAAAAAAACGAGTAATTATATTATTTTAATTAAAATTCAAAACCGTTAAAGTAGATAAAAATATTTCCAGCGAATGAGTGAAGATGAAACAAGATAAACCAAAAATCACAGTAATTCTCGCTAATCTTGGCACGCCAGATGAGCCAACAGCGCCTGCTGTCAGCCGTTATTTAAAAGAGTTCTTGTCAGATCAACGTGTTGTTGAAATTCCTAAAATTGTTTGGCAAATTATTTTACGCCTTTTTGTTTTACCGCGCCGTCCTAAACGTGTGGCAGAAGCATATGCTTCAATTTGGTGGAAAGATTCGCCAATGCGTGAAATTTTATTTGATCAAGCCGACTATTTAAAAAAAGCATTGCCTGAAAAGTATCCTGAGTTTGACTTAAATATTGTCCCGCTCATGACTTATGGTAATCCGGGAATGAAAGCACTGCTAAAAGATTTAGATGGTAGTAAAACAGATCATATTTTATTGTTTCCGCTGTATCCTCAGTACTCTGCCACATCTACGGCTCCACAATATGATTTACTCTCAAAGTGGGCATTAAAACAGCGTAATTTGCCGGGTATAAGTATTATTCGTGATTACTACCAACACCCGTTATATATTCGTGCACTTGCAGAAAGTGTAAAACGTTTCCGTGCCGAGCACGGTACAGCCGACAAACTTTTAATGTCTTTTCATGGTATTCCTCAGCCGTTTGCAGACAAAGGCGATCCATACCCAGAGCGTTGTCGTAAAACTGCTAAATTGGTTGCCCAAGAGTTGGGCTTACAAGACAGCGAATGGGCAATTAGCTTTCAGTCGCGTTTTGGTGCTCAAGAGTGGGTACGCCCTTATACAGATGAACTGTTAGATGAATGGGGCAAGAGTGGTGTTAAGTCTGTTCAGATTATGAGTCCAGCTTTTTCCGCAGACTGTTTGGAAACTTTAGAAGAATTGGCCGTTGAAAATGCGGAAAACTTCAAAAAAGCAGGTGGAGAGTCTTATGCTTATATTCCTGCATTGAATACAGATGAAATGCATTTAACACTTTTCAAAACATTATTGACCGCACATTTGGATGCGATCAAGGTAACATTGGCACAATACGAATAAATCAGAAGGGATGCCCATGCTACAAGTTAAGATTGTACCTGTGACGCCATTTGCTCAAAACTGTTCAATTGTTTGGGACAGTGAGAGTAAAGAAGCCATTATTATTGATGCAGGTGGTGATGCACAAAGAATTCAACAAGAGGTTCAGGCTCTTGGAGTTCAGGTTAAGCAATTGTGGCTGACACATGGGCATCTTGACCATGCTGGTGCAGTGGGTGAACTTGCACGTATATGGAGTATCCCTGTGATTGGTCCTCATAAAGAAGATCAATTTTGGCTAGATATGCTTCAAGAAGTTTCAGCACAATATGGTTTTCCTATTCCAGAGCCTGTTCATGTATCGACTTGGCTTGAGGGCAATGAAGTACTTACACTTGGAAAGCACGCGTTTGAAGTGCGATTTGCACCAGGCCATACACCTGGGCATGTCATTTTTTACAATGCAGAACATCGGTTGTTATGGGCAGGTGATGTGCTATTTAAAGAGTCTATTGGTCGTACAGATTTCCCAAGAGGAAACCATCAGCAATTAATAGATTCTATTCATAGCACATGTTTTACATTACCTGATGAAACACAGTTTATTCCAGGGCATGGTGAGATGAGTACCATTGGTCATGAGAAAAAATTTAATCCCTTTGTATCGGGTAGAGCAGGCTAAGTTAGTCATCTTCTCTTGACAATTCTGACTGTGGTGCATCTTGTGTGGGTAAACGATAACTTTCATTTGCCCATGCACCCAAATCAATCATTTTGCAACGTTCTGAGCAAAATGGACGAAATGCATTCTCTTGCCATTTTGCAGGCTCACCACAACGTGGACATGGAATATAGCGTGTCATAAAAAATATCCAAATATGAGAGTAAAAGTAGGCAATAAGTCTTCCGCTTGCTAGACTTATGTCAATTTTTACTAGTTTGATCTGATTATGCAAATTCGTCAATTTCAGGCACAGCGGATGGTTGCCCCTCGTGATTTCCAACCTATTGAAAATAAACCGATTGTGGTGGAAATTGGAGCGGGAAAGGGGAAGCATGCGTTACAATTTTGTACGTTGCATCCAACACAGATCCTTTATGCCATTGAACGTACTCGTGAAAAATTCGATGCAATGCATAAACAGGCACAGTTACAGCCAAAAAACAACCTAATTGATATTCATGCAGATGCATTACCATGGATTACACATGCGCTTTATCCTAAGCAAGTGACGCAGTTTTTCTTACTTTACCCAAACCCAGAGCCTCATAATTCTGCACAGCGTTGGTTAAACATGCCATTTTTTGAGCTTTTACTTTCTCGTTTAGCAGATGAAGGCACAGTTACACTTGCAAGTAATATTGAAAGTTATATTGAAGAAGCAGAGCAACAGTTAAAAGAGTTATGGCAACTGCCATATGAAAAGCAAATTATTCCAAGTGATTCTGCAAGAACACATTTCGAAGTGAAATACTTACAACGTGGTGAATTGTGTCAGCAACTCATTATTCGTAAGCCACAAGGTTATAAAACGCGGTTTGATGAGTTTGAGCCTTTAAATGGTCGGGATCATGTATGAGTAAAAAGTCTGTTGCAATTGTAGGTGCAGGGCCTGCTGGTTTAATGGCAGCAGAAGTTTTAAGTCAATATAACTATGACATTCATGTATTTGAACAAATGCCTTCGGCTGCAAGAAAATTTTTGATGGCAGGTAAGACGGGTTTAAATATTTCTCATGCAGAAGAACTTTCACAATTTATTCACCGTTATGATCAAGTCGAGTGGTTGAAACCATGGATTACTCAGTTTAATGCACAGTGGATACGTGCATGGATGGATGATTTAGGTATAACCTCTTATGTGGGAAGTTCAGGGCGTATTTTCCCATTAGAAATGAAGGCTGCGCCGTTATTGCGTGCATGGTTGAAAAGATTAAGTAATACAGGTGTTCAGTTTCATTATCGGCATAAATGTACAGGTATCGAACAAAAAAAACTTACTTATATTGATACATCAGTAAACCAATCTATTGAGTCTGAGAAATTATTTGATGCAGTTGTTTTGGCATGTGGTGCTGTATCTTGGCCAAAACTTGGGAGTGATGGACAGTGGCAAACATGGTTACAACAACATGAGCTTCAACCCTTTGTTGCCAGTAACGTCGGGGTTGAGTTTTCTTGGTCGAAGTATATGAAACCTATTTTTGGTCAGCCATTAAAACGTATTCAGGCGTGGACATCATCTCAGCATAAAGTCGATGGTGATATTGTGATTACACATTACGGCTTTGAAAGTGGTGTGATTTATCGTCTTAATCGTACATTACGTACTTCTAAAGTATTGTTTTTAGATTTACTGCCTCATCTTTCAGAAGATGAACTTGTTCGTAAACTGAACCACACAAAAAAACAATCTTTATCAAATATTTGGCGAAAAGCTGGTTTAGACCAAGTGAAAATTGCACTCTTGCGTGAGATTGTTGAAAAAGAGTTATGGCAACAACCTGAAAAAATGGCATCTCAAATAAAAAATTTATGTATCTCTATTGAAGGGTTCCGACCGATAGAAGAAGCCATTAGCTGTGCAGGTGGAGTGAAAGAAAATGTATTGTCACCAATGCTAGAGTTAAACTCACAATCAGGTATTTTTTGTTGTGGTGAGATGCTTGATTGGGATGCGCCAACAGGTGGTTACTTACTTACAGCATGTTTTGCGACTGGAAGGATCGCAGGAGAAGGTGCTCACTTATTTTTATGCAAAAATAATTGAAATTTTCCTTCAACTACCTTTATATAATCATTTGAGATAGAGGAAATGGTATCTTCCTTTTTAAAACCGCCAATAATGGCTAATGATGCCTACGTAACCTTGATGATGATAGCAGGGGCGTAGGTATATGCGTACTCTGCTTAAATAGAAGATAAAAAATAGGAAGAGTATATGTACTATTCATTAGTTGCGATTGCTTTAGGCTCAATTTTAGGGGGATGGTCTAGATGGTGGGTTGGTTTGAAACTGAACAATCTACATCCATCTATTCCTATGGGAACCGTTGCCGTAAATTTGATAGGTGGGTTCATTATTGGATTTGCAATCGCATTTTTTGCGCAAAGCCAGCTCAGTCAAAATTATAAACTATTTGTAATTACGGGGTTTTGTGGTGGTCTAACCACGTTTTCAACATTTTCCTTAGAGGTTGTGACTTTGCTACAACAAGGAAGAATTTCTACTGCTATGTTGGTTATTTCGATTCATGTGATTGGTGCATTGTTGTGTACGATGGCAGGTATGGCAGTATTTCAATGGTGGCATGGTGCTTAATCAACTATTGTTTTCGATATGCTTTTAAGCATATCGAAAACCGATATTTTATACGCGAGGTTGAAGTACGTCTCCATCAAAAGAAACACCTTTCCATCCTGTTTTTATAAATTGACGGATATTTTGGTGGTCTTCTTCATTTGGGGTTGCTTGAACTTTTGCGTAGTGCTCTGCGAATAGTTGCAGCGTATCTTGCTCATTTAACTCATGCAGTTTTGCAAATGATAGAACTTTTGCACTGCCTTGGTTTTCTGTTGCTTGATTTTTTTGAGCGCCATTCACGAAAGCTGTTGGTGTATGTGTATAGTGACGGTCAATGTAAGAAATCACATCTATAAATTTGATTGTATTTGCATTTAATTGTGCTAATAGATGCTGTGCCATTTTCTGCCCTATTTAATTTAAAAATCTTATCCTACAACAAATGATGTCATATACAAATAACTAGCTCGTATGTTGATTAGGAATAATTTCTTCAAATAGATCACTTAAATTGTCATTGACTTGTAAATGAATCATATTCCAGTAGTGACCTGAAATCGTTCGATTAATCATAAGTGTATCGGGTGATGGTTTAAATAAATCCCAATATTTTAAAGACTGTTTAGCCAGTTTCACACTATCATGGTGAGCTGAATTTTCTTTAAAGTCATATTTTTGGGTAAGTGGTCTTAGCAAGACTTCAAGCCATTCATGATATAAGTTTGAAGGAAATTTCCCTTTTTCAGTGAGTGCTTGTAAATCAAATAAAGCCATTTCTAATTGAGGAATATTGCCATCACGAGAAGCTTGAATTAGGTCTTTAAATTGCTGAATGACATAAGAAGAAATAACTTTCACACCACCATAATCATATACAATAACATCGCCATTTTCTCGAAATGCAAAGTTACCTGGGTGAGGGTCACAATGAAAACGCTTCAGATAAAAGATTTCCTGTCCCATTGCTTTTACAAGGCGTCTACCTAAGGTATTTCGAATGTCTTGACTCCATGTGCTTGCTGTTGAAATATCATGCCCGACCTCAAGACTCAGTGTTAATAAATGACGAGTAGAGTAGTCTTTAAAGACTTTTGGGATAATAATTTGTGGATCTAACTTTTCATGAAATGAACGTGCAATTTCTAAATTTTGTGCTTCAATTTCATAGTTTAGTTCATTGGCTAAACTTTCCTGAATTTCATTAAAAATTTGATCTTGGAGTTTTTTATCAATTTTCAGTAATCCCATCATTTTTAATGCCAAGCGAATTTGCTTTAGGTCACTTTCACATGCTTCATCTACACCAGGATACTGAATTTTTACAACAACATGTTCACCCGTTTTGAGTTGTGCTTTATGAACTTGTCCAATGGAAGCAGCAGCAAAAGGTGTTTCCTCAAAAGCTAAAAAGGCTTCATGGAGTGATTGCTTTAGTTCTTTTTCGACTTGCACTTTAATGTCATTAAAGGGCATAGGTGGTGCTTGGCGCTGTAGTTTTTCAATTGCTTTAGATACTTCTGGAGGAAAAATATCTTTATATTGAGAGGCAATCTGTCCAACTTTCATGACAGCACCTTTCATTTCTCCAAGTGTATCTGCAATTTGAATTCCGATATCTTGAAAAAGTTTATGTCTAGCTTGGTCTTTATGCTGCTCATCGGCAGTAAAGCTACGAATAGAGTTCGATACAGTTTTTGTTGCGATACTGGCTGTCATACTTGCAAGTTTTAAGAAGCGTTTACTTGGAGAATTAACTGACTTTGCCATGTGCTATTTCGCCTCTAATAATACTTAAATAATATTTTGATAATAACGACCTTTAGTCACTCATTATGCCAGAGAATTGTTAAGTTTTTAGTATGAGGTGTGTGCCTGAAGTGTTCGACCACGACCTTGTTCTTTTGCATGATATAAAGCGTGATCTACATCTGATAGAAGTAGATTTTTGGAACATTCACCATCCTTCACCATTACGAAACCACCACTATAGTTTAGTTCTATTTTATTTTTGCCTTCATACAATGGGTGACTTGCAAGAGAAGCCCGAATTTGCTCATCAAAAGCGATTGCTTCATTTTCATAACTTGTTTCCAAAATGAGAAGAAACTCTTCTCCACCGAATCGTCCTATATGTACTTTTTGTTTTTTATTGAGTTGTAAAATATGGCAGAAGTGTTGGAGTGCTTTATCTCCAATCATATGCCCCCATGTGTCATTCACGATTTTAAAATGGTCTATATCTAGAAGAAATACACAAAAACCTATTTGAGAGTTTTTACATGTTTTTAAAGACGTTTCTAATTGGTCAAAAATAGCGACTCTATTTAGACATTGTGTAAGATTATCTGTGTTTGCACGTTTTTGTAGTATCTGTTCTGATTTACGTTGCTCTGTAACATTGATACCAATGTTAATATAGGAATAATCTGGAAGCTGAATACTGGTCCACAATGTGGTAAGCATAGAGCCATCTTTACAAATGGGAGTAAGTTCCGTCAGTGTGGATTTCTCAGGTCTACTTAAAAAGTAATTTTTTACTTTATTGTAGTCTGTTAAGTTAGTGAACAAACTTAATAACTGATTATCTGCTTGTTGTAATTCGCTATGTTTCCAACCTAAAAGTCGTTCGCACTCTTGATTCCATAAAGTAAATTTTAAATCTGGACTAATAATATTAATTAATACAGGTGCCTGTTGAGCCAACTGTTTATAAAGTGGATCAGCTTTAATATTATCAATAATATTTTTTTGAGAATAAGCACGGTTTGCAAAATATAATTTTAATAAGCCCATAAAAACAGAGAAATTCTTATTGTAAACAATATGCCTCTTTATAAAATTACCTTTTATAAAGATAAATATTTTTTGAGATATATGGGTATTATCTATTTCTAAAATAAGATAATTATTATCTATATTTAAAGGCTGATCTTTATTTTTAACATAAAAAGAAAAGGGCATATTTTTTTTAAAGAAATGGATGTTTTTAATATATTGAATGGCATTTATCTTAGAAAGTGCATAAGCACTATCGTAATAATAAGAATATTCAGAACCGTTGATGGATTCTAAAAAGACGATATCCTCACAAAGTAGAGTATTTTTGCAAAGAGTAATAATTTCTTGTGGTGAGATATTTTTATGTATACTTTCTGATATTGTGAACAAGTTTGCATTGGACATTTTAAAATGTGATGCAATTATATTTTTATTCATTTTATTATCATGTTCTTGTGAGAATTATTTTATTTTATGCTTAAAAATTATTATATATGTGAATTACATTTTAGTTGTTATGTAAATATAATGATAATAGATAGAAATACAGCAATATATGCCAAGTGATATGCTTTTATAAAAAAGTGAGATAATGGATATTATCTCACTTTAGAAAATAATTATGCTTTGCCTTCAGCTTCAGCTGCTTCCATTTGAGCACGTTGCATATTCGCTTCAAATTCTGCATCAAAGTTAATTGGAGTGAGCAATAACTGAGGGAAGCTTCCTTTTGTGACTAAATCATTTACAGCTTCACGTAGGAAAGGGAATAAAATATTTGGACAGTATGCACCTAATATATAAGGTAGGCGGTCTTCTTCAATACCATCTACAAGGAAAACACCTGCTTGTGTTACATCAACGATAAACGCAGTTTCACCCGCATTTTTCGCTTCTACAATTACTTTTAGTGCAACTTCAAAGTGTGTTGCATCAACTTTATCTGCATTTGAAGATAAGTTAATGTTTAACTCAGGTTGCCACTCTTTAGTAAAAACATGTGCCCCAGGAACTTCAAAAGAAACGTCTTTTGTATATAGACGTTCCAAAGCCAATTGTGGTTGCTTTTCTTCAGTCATTATTAAATCCTTATTTAATATCGAGCTGGTTAGTTAACCAGCTCATCAAGTTTGCTTTCGCGATCTAATGCATAAAGCTGATCAAATCCACCAATGAACTGATCGTTAATAAAAATTTGTGGAACTGTACGATGATTGGTACGCTGCATAAGCTCTACACGTACTTCAGGCGCTTCGTTTGAAAGGTTAATTTCTTTATATGAAATACCTTTGCGTTCTAAAAGTTGTTTTGCACGTACGCAGTAAGGACATACTGTTGTAGAGTAGATGACGACATTTGCCATAATGCTTCTCGCTAAACGTTATTTTGCTTTAATTAATGGTAAGCCTTGAGCTTTCCAATTTGAGATTCCACCATCCAGACGGTAACTATCTGCATAGCTAACTTGCGCGATTGCGCTACCTGCAACTTGACCTAAGTTACAAATGAAAACTAACGGTCTTCCCGCAGTTTGTAACTCTTCGATATGGTTGCTTAAGCTACTGTATGGAATATTGCGACTACCGCTAATATGACCTTCGCGATAGTCTTTGGTATCTCTTAAATCAATCAGCATTGCATTTTGTGCTTTCACCAAAATACCAAGGGACTGTGGAGAAATTTTGCGGCCATTGCGTTTTCCTTCAATTACGAAAAACAATACGATAAGAACCGCAAGCAGACCAAATAAAAAGGGGTGATTCCCCATGAATTCGAACCAACGTTCCACAATTCACCTTATTACCATCAAAAATTGAGCTAGAGTATAGCTTATATTAATAGTGATCAAAAAGCGTGGTTCAAGGGTAATTGCCAAGAAAATTAAGTTTTTTGGTTTGCGACTTGAATTTCATCGCACAAACGTAAAAAACTTTCTAAACGTCTAGGAAGAATTTCTCCCGTGTTTGCCGCTTTTTCAAGTGCGCAGTTTTTTGCATTTTTATGCGTACAATTTCTAAATTGGCATGATCCAATGAGAGGGAAAATTTCAGGAAAACCATGAAGTACCGCATCTTCTGTCAAATGCCATAGCCCGAACTCTCGAATTCCAGGAGAGTCAATGAGTGCACCATTTTCTCCAAAGCTAATAAGGCGCGTTGATGTGGTCGTATGTTGTCCAAGTGCAGAGTTTTCTGAAATGATATTGGTCTTCTGTGAAGCATCTGGAACGATGGTATTAATTAAAGAGCTTTTTCCCACACCAGATTGCCCAACAAAGGCAACTGTTTCACCATCTAATCGTGTTCTGAGAGGAGTTAAATCACCATCAGATTGGGTAAGCATGACTTCATAACCTAAACGTCGATATTCCTCGACAAGTGTATAGATTTCATGATCGTTTTGAATTAAATCAACTTTATTAAGTACCAATAGGGTTGGAATATCTGCTTCTTGGCAAGCCACTAAATAGCGATCAATGAGCATTGGTGCAGGTTCAGGTAGTGGTGCAAATACAATAACGATCAAACTAATATTGGCTGCAACAGGCTTAACCTTGTGGTAACGGTCAGGACGAGTAAGTAAGGACTTACGTTCATGAATTGCTGTAATAATGCCCAATCCCGTATTAGGATCTGCTTGCCATTTCACTCTGTCGCCTGTAACGAGAAGTTCTAAGTTAGTACGAGTATGACAACGCCAAACACTACCTATTTCAATCGGTTTCCAAAATGGTTCTGGTTCATTGTCCTTTACCTTTGGTTTTTCGGGATGATTAAGTGGAGTAGAGAGTGCTTGAACTTCAAGTTGTCTACCATAGTGCTGTACAACCAGACCTTCGAGGTCGTTGGATGTATCAATTTCATCTTGACGTGATTGATGTTGTTTCTGAATTCGACGCTTTTGTTGCTCTGTCAAACGACGTTTACGGATAAGAGCCATTCACATATAAAAACCAGTTGAGAGATGGCAAAAATAGCATGAAGCTTGTTTCAATTACAGCCAAGATGCAATAAATTTGCTACTATTCATGTTTTAGGCGAATAAGAACTGATTTAATGAGCAGTACAGTAGATACACGGTTAATTTGGATTGACCTCGAAATGACAGGTCTAGATACTGATAATGATAAAATCATTGAGATTGCAACCATTATCACAGATGATCATTTAAACGTGCTTGCTGAAGGGCCTGTACTTGCTATTCATCAGTCAGATCAAATTTTAAATGCCATGGATGAGTGGAATACTCGCCAACACGGACAATCTGGTTTAATTGAGCGCGTTCGTCGTAGCCAGTTAACGGCACGTGATGCAGAAGAGCAAACGATTGCGTTCTTAAAAAAATGGGTTTCTCCAAAATCTTCACCGATGTGCGGAAACTCTATTTGCCAAGACCGTCGTTTTATGCATCGTCTTATGCCTGAACTTGAGCAGTTTTTTCATTATCGTAATTTAGATGTTTCCTCTGTGAAGGAACTTGCAAAGCGCTGGCGTCCAGAAATTATGAGTGGTCTTAAAAAAGAAGCTTCTCATTTAGCATTAGATGATATTCGTGATTCAATTCGTGAATTAAAATATTATAGAGAATATTTCTTTATTACGAATAATGACGAATAAGTAATATAAAAGCCTTTATCTTTGATAAGGGCTTTTTATTTTGTAAAACATGTCGATTTAATTTATAAAAAAATAAAATGAAGTTACAAAAACATATGTTGCTGTATAGGATGGCGACTTGAAAAGCTTTAAAATGGTATACATATTTCACTAATCTTTAGAAATTAGAGCAAAACAATGCAAAGTAATAATCCAATTTTAACACGCGTTGAAACTTACGCCGATTATCAAAAACCAATGACCATTCAAGGGACAATTGGGAAGTCAGTATTACTTACGGGAATTGCGGCAGCAGTTGGTCTTGCAATTTTCTTTTATTGTGCACTTTCAATGAATGTCGCTTTGGCAGGTGCTGCAAGCTTAGTCGGTGCGATCGGGGGTTTATTGATTGCACTGGTTACTGTATTTAAACCGAATACATCACGCATGCTCGCCGTTCCTTATGCGTTATTCGAAGGTGCTTTTTTAGGTGGTGTATCATTTGTTTTTCAAATGAAATATCCTGGTGCACCATTACAGGCTCTTCTTGCAACATTTGTAACGACACTGGCTTTGTTTGGCCTGTATAAGTTTCAAATTATTCGTGCAACTGAAAAGTTTAAAGCTGTTGTCATGTCTGCAACGTTAGCTATCGCACTTGTTTTTGTTGTACAGATGGTAATGGGATTAATTTTTAGTTCATCTATTCCATATGTTTTTCAAAGTAATTGGTTAGGAATAGGGTTTGCAGCATTCGTTGCAGTTATTGCATCTTTAAATTTAATTCTAGACTTCGATTTAATTGAAAATGCTGCAGCACAACGTGCTCCAGAATCCTTTGAATGGGTTTGTGCAATTTCTTTACTTGCAACCCTAGTTTGGATGTATACGTCTTTTCTACGTTTAATTGGTCTTTTATCTGATGATTGATCACGTGGTATAAATGAATATCAAAAGTCGTCTTTATCGTTGTAAAGGCGACTTTTTTATGTGTAAGCATCAAAAAAATGAAAAAAGATGCTTTATGCAATTTCTAAAAATGTCCAAAATAGGCATTATTTCACGCATAGTTTTTAATGAGAGAATATATAAATGGCACAAGGACTATTAACAGGCAAGCGCTTTTTAATCGCTGGTGTAGCAAGTAAGTTATCTATTGCTTATGGTATTGCACAAGCGTTGCATCGTGAAGGGGCAGAGCTCGCATTTACGTATCCAAATGAAAAATTAAAGAAGCGTGTTGATGAGTTTGCAGAAAAATTTGGCTCTAAACTTGTTTTCCCTTGTGATGTTGCTGTAGATGCAGAGATTGAAACAGCATTTACAGAGCTTGCGAAACATTGGGATGGTTTAGATGGTGTCGTACATTCAATTGGGTTTGCACCTGCGCATACGTTAGATGGTGACTTTACAGATGTCACTGATCGTGATGGCTTTAAAGTAGCACATGACATTAGTGCGTATAGCTTTGTTGCGATGGCACGTGCAGCTAAACCTTTATTACAAGCTCGTCAAGGTTGCTTGTTAACACTGACGTATCAGGGTTCTGAACGTGTTATGCCAAACTATAATGTTATGGGTATGGCAAAAGCATCTTTAGAAGCAGGTGTTCGTTATTTAGCATCAAGCTTAGGTCAAGATGGTATTCGTGTAAATGCAATTTCAGCAGGTCCTATTCGTACACTTGCAGCTTCAGGCATTAAATCATTCCGTAAAATGTTAGATGCAAACGAAAAAATTTCCCCACTTAAGCGTAATGTTACCATTGAAGAAGTTGGGAACGCTGCATTGTTCCTATGTTCTCCATGGGCATCTGGTATTACAGGTGAAATTATGTATGTCGATGCTGGCTTTAATACAGTAGGCATGAGTCCAGCGATTATGGATGATGAATAAACATTCATAGGAAATTAAAAAGGGCGACTTTTTAAGTCGCCCTTTTGTTTATTTTGGAAGCTGTGTCACTGGACTGCCACCGAGTGCTTGCATAAGCGTGACATAAGCATTGTATTGACTCTGCTTGGTATTGACTAAGCTTAGTTGTGCGGCACGAGAATTCTCTTGCTGATCTAAAACATTTTTTAGCGCAACTGCGCCGTATTTATATTGAACCAACACGAGGCGTTCTGCTTTTTGAGAAAGAGCAAGGTTTTTGGCTTGAGCTGTGACTTGATAATCTAATTCGGTACGATTAGAAAGAGCATTTTCTACATCTGCAAATGCTTGGTAGAGTGTTTGTCGATATTGCAATATTGCTTTTTCATAATCGAGCTGACTAATAGCAATATTTTTTTTCATATCATTATATTGTATGAAGGGTAAGCTGAGGTTTGCGCCTAAAGTAAGTATAGGATTCTTAAGGAGCTGTGTTAGAGAAGTACTACTTGAACCTAATCCCCCAGTTAAATTAATAGAGGGATAAAAACTTGCTGTTGTTGCATCTTTTGTCGCAAGTGCTTTACGTAGTCTTAATTCTGCAGCTTTTAAATCTGGACGCCGTGACAAAATTTCTGCAGGTAAGCCTGATGAAATTTGAGGAAGGTGAATCTGAGGGAGGCGCTTAGGTTCTGTAATATCGAGTTGTTGTACTGGAATATGAAGCAATACAGCAATTGCTGTGCGTGTTTCAACCAGACTTTGTGCAATTCGGCTTAGGTTTGCTTGTTGACTTTGTACAGCCTGTGCAGCTTGGGTTAAGTCTACGTCTGAGACAGCACCTGCTTTGTACTGAATATGAACCAACTTGTAGAGTTTTTGAGAGTTATTGAGGCTTTCTTCAGCGGTAGTTTTACTTTCATGCAAGTAAGCCAATTGCCAATACAGTTTAGCAGTTGTTGAAACCAAGGACTGGGCAGTGGCCTGTAAGTCTTGTTCTGTGGCTAAAGCTTCCCATTGTGCACTTTCAGTTTGTCTTGCTAATTGCCCAAATAAGTCAATTTCATAACTTACATTACCATTTAAAGAAAAGCCCTGAGACTGATCATTGCCTGTATGTAGGTTTAACGTATGCCCTGCAGAACTTGAAGCAGAAGCACGTAAGCCTTGTTGATTTTCCGCCAGTCCTGCTTTTAATCGTGCTTGTTTCAGCGTAAGTCCAGCAATTGCTAGATTATTGTTTCGCTGAAGTACCTGCTCTACAAGCCCATTTAAATTGGTATCACCAAAAAGTGTCCACCAACAATCTGCATGACTATCTATTGAAATTTGTTTGGCATTTGGTTTGCTGTGTTGAAAATTTTGAGGAATATTGACAGCAGGTGCCTGATAAGGGGTTTTAACCAAAGCACTACATCCACTTAAAATGAATGTAGCTAGACCAAAAGCGAGAATATTTTTTTTCATCTTTTTCTCCTTACTCTCTTGCCAACGCAGCAACAGGGTCAAGTTTTGCAGCATTCTTAGCAGGTAAAAAACCAAAGACAATGCCAATGAGGGTTGAACAAATAAATGCTGCAACAATAGAAATGGTAGAGTAGGAGAGTGTGAATACACCACTTGCGAATTGGCTAATAACTTGCCCGATCCCCATTGAAAGGAATATACCTAATATTCCACCAAGTAGGCAGACCAGAACAGCCTCTATAAGAAACTGTTGTAAAATATCGCTTTGACGAGCACCAACAGCCATTCTTACGCCAATTTCTTGTGTACGTTCAGTCACAGAAACAAGCATGATATTCATTACACCAATTCCACCAACGATGAGAGAAATGACAGCAATGGCTGATACCAATACTGTCATGGTATTTGTTGTTTTCTCAATGGTTTGGCGAATACTATCACTGTTCATGGTATAGATATCTTGCGCACCATGACGTAAGGAAAGAAGGTTAACAATCGCATTATCTGCGGCACTTGTTGAATATTGACTATTTATTAGTACGACAATATTTCTTACATTGGATTGTCCAAGCATACGACTCATGACAGTGGTATAAGGCATATATACATTGAGTGTATCGCTAGAAGACATAGCTGTATTTTGAGATTCAACGACACCAATAATACGTGCAGGTACGCTTCCTAGAAGGATCACTTGTCCAATAGGGCTTTGTACGCGACTAAAAAACTGTTGCTGAGTATTGGTATCGATGACTACATCTTGCGAGCGAGAATGAACACTGGTATTGTCAAAGCTTTGTCCTTCTTTAAATTTAAGCCCTTTAACGACAAAGAAATCTTGATTAACACCATTAATAGTACCCGTTGCTTCAGTTTCTTCAAAACGTATAATTTTTGATGTACCTACAACTGGGCTTACTGCATTGACATAGGGCTGTGTTGCAAGTGCATCGGCATCGCTTGGAATAAGTGTCTTAACATTGGCAAGTTTAGAGTTATCTCCAAAGTTTTTTCCCTGAAATACAGTAATGGTATTTGTACCTAAACTACTAATATCTTTTAAGATCTGTTCTTGTGAGCCTTTACCTAAAGCGACTACCGTCACTACCGATGCAATCCCAATGATAATACCAAGCATGGTTAAAAAGGTACGCATACGATGAGCATTCATAGCAAGAAGTGCCATATGGAATGCTTCAGTCAAACGATCTAACATTGAAAAGAAAGAAGATGACTTTTTCCCTTTATCTTCATTATGGGTTAATGCAGTTGTTTCGTTTGGATGTTGGGTGACTTGTTCAGTACACGTATTTATTGAAGACGGTGTATTGGTTTGATCTGCAATAATTTCCCCATCTTTGATTTCGATAATACGCGTTGCATTTTGAGCGACTTCCATGTCGTGTGTGACTAAAATGACAGTATGGCCTGAGGCATTTAATTCACGTAAGATGCGCATCACTTCTAAGCCACTGGCAGAATCTAGTGCACCCGTTGGTTCATCGGCAAGAATAACATCCCCACCATTCATCAGTGCTCTTGCAATAGAAACACGTTGCTGTTGACCACCTGAAAGTTGGTTAGGACGATTATCTAATTTTTCTCTTAAGCCCAACTCGCTGAGTAAATCTTTAGCACGTTGTTGCCTTTGAGTTGTATTTACACCTGCATATATTGCTGGTACTTCGACATTTTCTTTTGCAGATAAGTCGTTGAGCAGTTGATATCTTTGGAAAATAAATCCAAAGTATTCTCTTCTAAGCTTTGCTAAGTCATCTGGCAAGAGCTGACCAGTTTCCTGACCTTTAACTTTATAAGTACCATATGTAGGCTTATCTAGACAGCCTAGAATATTCATGAGGGTCGATTTTCCAGAGCCAGATTGACCAACAATGGCAATAAACTCTCCCGCATGAATTTTTAAATTTATATTTTTTAAAACTTGAATGGTCGACTCACCTGCAGGAAATTCACGAACAAGGTTGTTGACCTCAAGCAATACTTGCTTCGTCATGATTACATTCCCATAGGTGGTGGGCCACTACGTTTACGGCTATTATTCGATTTTGCAGTTGCAGCAGAAGCATCATTGCTGTCTGCAATAACAACTTGTTGACCTTCTGTAAGACCTGCAAGCACTTGGGCATTTACTCTATTATTAATACCAATTAGAACTTGCTGAGAATAGACATCGCCACCATTGTATACACGTACTGTATTAAGGCTTGCTTTACCTTCTTTGAGTAGTGTTTTTTGAGCTTCATTTAAATCTAATTTGCGCGTTTGAGGGGAAGTCGTTTGTAAGTTTGCAGATGCCATGCCATTTGCAGAGAGAACAACTTTAGAGCTACTTAGTGCAGAAGAGGGAACCAATATGGCATCTTTTGCAGCATTAAGTACAATATAAACTTGGGCAGTCATATTAATTCTAAGCTTGCCATCTGGGTTAGGTACATCAAATAATGCATTATAATAAACAGCAGTATTTGTAGAACTTGAGTCACTTGCAATTGAGTCTGGAGCAGGCTCTATTTGGCGTAATGTAGCATAGCGCTTTTGGTCATCTCCAAGTGTTGTAAAATATACTTTTTGGCCTTTCTCAATTTTCATGACATCGGCTTCACTAACTTGTGCTTTTACAGTCATTTCACCCAATTGTGCGAGTTTTACAATGGTCGGTGTAGTTTGATTTGAGTTTACAGTCTGACCTTCATCCGTCACAATTGCGACTACAGTGCCATCAATGGGTGCAACAATACGTGTATAGCCCACGTTTGTTCTTGCTGTAGATTCTGACAGGCGTGCTTGTTCAATTTGGGCATCGAGTACTTTAATTTGTGCAGATGCTGTTTTATAGTTTGCTTCTGCTGCCTCAAAACTTGAACGAGGTGTTGCATTTTGTGCAAGCATTGCTTTTTGACGATTATATTCTAATGTTGCTTCATGCAGTTTTGCATCTTGTTGTAGACGCTGAGCCTGCAAACTACGAATATTGGCTGCTGTATTTTGTAGCGTATTTTCCTGAGTTTCAGAGTCAATTTTGGCAATGACTTGCCCTGTTTTTACCTGATCACCTAGGTGCACATACATGTGTTTGACTTGGCCTGAAACTTGAGCACCTACACTGAGCATTTTACTTGCGCTTAACGTTCCTGTCGCAAGTACAGTACTTTCTAGATCTCCTGTGGTGACAGCTTCTGTAATGTACTGTGGCTGTTCAGCTTTTGGCTTAGAAGACTGCCAAATTAAAAAGCCAATCATCAGAAGAATAAAAAGTACAACGAGAAATTTGACGGATTTAATTTTTTTTAACATATGAAAGCTACGTAGCTGTATCTGAATGGGCGTTGTAAAAGAAATAAAATAATATGACACTGCTGTATTATCATATTTTCTTGCTCTAAAAGTGTCCCCTGACTATTCCATAGCAAGTGGGGAGTCTTATCTAAAAAGTACTTTACCACATAATTGCCCAATTGCTTGCAATATCAGCAGTTCTGGCTTTTGATTTGAGAGACCTTTAATAGAAAGGTCGATATTTAATAGTAAGCTTGGCCAATTTAAGAATTCTTGTGCATCAAGGCGCTGTAAAGCTTTCTGATAAAGATGAACTTTGGTTTTCCAAATGCCCAGTTGTATACCTTGATGGGGTTGTTCAAACAACTGCATGAGTAATCGCATCTCTTTACTAATAACCCATAAAATAAAGGTGCTTGGTTCGCCTGTTGCGATGAGATATTGATAAATTTTTATAGATTGCTCGAAGTGACCTGCAATTAGGCTATCACTAAGATCATATGCAGAATAACGCGATTGGTCTTGTAGACAGCCATGAAGCTCTTTTATACCAACATTGGCCAATTCTGGAAATGTATCGCTTACACGAATGAGACTATTTTTTGCTGCAAGTAAATTATGCTCATGGTGTTCAAGAAGCCATGGCCAAGCATCATTTTCTAAATGAAGGGAAAGTTTTTTTGCTTCTATTTCAAGAATATGTTGTCGATCTTTAGGGTAATTCGCTTGAAGAGAAACCAATGTACCATTTGCTTCAACAGTTTGTATAAAGCTACTTTTTAAGCTCTGTGTATCTTGTTTGGGCATGACAATGACAAGTAAATTTTGCTCATTGTGCTGAATAAATGCTTTCAGTAATTTTAAGCCATTGGCATCAGGCTTAATATTCCCATGTACTTCTATCGCAAGTTGTTGTGAAAAAAGGGACAAACTATTTAAAGCATTAAATACATTTTTCCAGTCGTGAACGCTTTGAATATCATAACGTTGGCGTTCAATGTCTTTAGATCGCCACTCTTTACGAAACTCATCTAGTAGGTTTTGCTCTAATAAAGGTTCCTGACCATGAATAAGCCAAGCACCTAAAGCGTTATTTGTACGCTTGAGTGCTTGCATATAATCAATTTTCATAACAAATGATCAATTATTTTGTATCTTGTACAGTTGTTATCGTAGGTAATCGATTGGTTGAAATCTGACGTGACATTTGTTGTGCTACGTCATCTACTAGCATGTCATTCAGATAAGACTCTTCGTTATCATCGACGTTTACCGTAGCCACATTATATTGGTAGCTTTTAACGCTAGAAATCGTGCGTGGCTCTGTAATTGGTGTGCCGTTGCGGTCTTCAATTTGGAACGTAACATCTAAATGTAAAATGACTTCGGCAACACGACCGCTGAGTTTTTGACGACGATATTGATAGTCCAATACATGGAGGGTATAAGCATTTGAACTGTCATCAAATTTAGCTCCATTACCTGTTAAATATACTTTAAGTTTTTCACCTAAGTTTGCTGTATTTGAAGGTAAATCGAGCTTTAAGTGTTGATATACCAAAGGTGTCGCACTAGGACCATGGCCAACAAGATGAAAGCCACAGCCCACTAAGCTTGCACTTAGGCCTAAAGTTAAAATAACTGCTGAGAGACGTTGGACTAAGTGCATGCTTTTTCCTTTTCTGTTAAACCACGAGGTTTACGAGTTTATTTGGAACAACAATCTCTTTTTTTGTTGGTCCTGTTAAAAATTGTTGTACTTCTGGTAATGCTTTCGCTTGGGCAAGAATATCTTCTTTAGAAAGATCTGTTGCAACTTCAAGTTTACCACGAAGTTTACCATTAACTTGAACAACGATGGTTTGTGTATTGCGTGTAAGTGCTGATTCATCAACCACAGGGAATGTTGTTTGAGTTAAATCAATTTTAAACTCAGCTAAAAGCGTTTGACTTAAGTGTGGTGCAAATGGAGCAAGCATCGTAAGTAAAGCAATAATAGATTCTTGCTCAACAGCAAGATCATTATCAGACACTGCATTAAACTTGGTAATTGAGTTTAATAGCTCCATTTGTGCCGCAATTGCTGTATTGAATGCATGACGACGTTCAATGTCATCACCCACTTTAGCAATCGTTTCGTGCGTTTTACGTCGTAAATCTTGTGCATCTTTAGACACAGTTGCTTTGTCTAATTGAAGTGACTTATTAGAAGTTTTTTCTAAAAAGCTTGCAGTTAAACGCCATACTCGTTTTAAGAAACGATTTGAACCCTCTACACCAGCATCAGACCATTCGAGTGATTGATCGGGTGGAGCAGCAAACATCATGAAGACACGTGCTGTATCTGCGCCGTATTGATTCATAATTGCTTGAGGATCGATACCGTTGTTTTTGGATTTAGACATTTTTTCTTGTCCACCAATAACAACAGGCTGTCCATCTGCTTTTAAAATAGCAGATGTAATACGGCCTTTCTCATCACGAATCAATTCAATTTCATTTGGATTGAACCAAGTTTTTTTACCACTTGTTTCTTCACGGTAGAACGTATCTGCAAGTACCATACCTTGAGTAAGAAGATTCGTAAAAGGTTCATTTCCTTGAACTACACCTTCATCACGCATTAGTTTATGGAAAAAGCGTGCGTAAAGTAAATGTAAAATCGCATGTTCTACACCACCAATATATTGATTGATAGGCAACCATGTTTGCGCTGCTTCAGGCTTAACCATGCCACCTGTAAAGTCAGGAGATGCATAACGTGCATAGTACCAAGAAGACTCTACAAATGTATCTAACGTGTCTGTTTCACGTCTTGCTGCACTACCACAGTTTGGACACGTGGTTTCGTAGAATTCAGGCATTTTTGCAAGTGGATTTCCCGAACCATCTGGAACAACATCTGTAGGTAAAACAACAGGAAGCTGATCTTCAGGAACAGGTACTTGACCACAAGATTCGCAGTTAATCATTGGAATTGGACAACCCCAATAACGCTGACGAGATACACCCCAATCACGTAAACGGAATTGAACTTTTTTGCTTGCAAGTTCTTTTGGTGCTAACAATTCAATAAATGCATCAAAAGCAGCTTGGAATGTTAATCCATCAAACTGCCCAGAATGAACAAGTTTACCTTCTTTACTGCCATACCAATCTTGCCATTCAGTTGGATTGTAAGGTTGATCATTTTCGCCTTGAGCATCTATGACTTGTTTAATAGGTAAACCAAATTTGTTCGCAAATTCAAAGTCGCGTTCATCATGTGCTGGTACGGCCATAACAGCACCAGAGCCGTAGCTCATAAGAACATAGTTCGCAATCCAAACTTCTACATCTTCACCAGTAATCGGATGCTTAACGTAAAGTCCAGTTGAAATACCTTTCTTTTCAGCTGTTGCTAAGTCTGCTTCTGAAACTGAACCATGACGACATTCTTCGATAAATGCATTAAGTTCAGGGCGTAACTCGGCTGCTTTTTTAGCCATTGGGTGTTCTGCGGCAATTGCGACATAAGTCACACCCATTAGCGTATCTGGTCGAGTGGTATAGACCGTCAATCCATCTGCGTAGATTTCTGTATTGGCAGATGGGAAAGTAATATCCATGCCTTCAGAGCGGCCAATCCAGTTGCGTTGCATTGTAAGTACTTGCTGTGGCCAACCTTCTTTTAGCTGATCTAAATCATCAAGTAATTCTTGAGCATAATCTGTAATGCGGAAGTAATACATTGGAATATCACGTTTTTCAACCAATGCACCTGAACGCCAGCCTCTACCATTTTCAACTTGCTCATTTGCGAGGACTGTTTGATCTACAGGATCCCAGTTTACTGTCGAGAGTTTACGATAAATTAAACCTTTTTTATAAAGTTGAACAAATAACCATTGTTCCCAGCGGTAATATTCTGGTGTACATGTCGCAATTTCACGATCCCAATCAACGGCTAAACCCAGTCGTTTTAACTCGTTACGCATGTAATCAATATTTTCAAATGTCCATTTCGCAGGTGCAACTTTATGCGCAATTGCTGCATTTTCTGCAGGTAGACCAAAAGCATCCCAACCCATTGGTTGTAAAACAGTTTCACCTTTGAGCTGATGGAAGCGACTCAGGACATCACCTATTGCATAGTTACGTACATGCCCCATATGTAGTTTGCCGCTAGGATATGGAAACATAGATAGAATGTAACGATGTTTACCTTCAACAGTGTCGGCAACTTTAAAAACTTTGCGATCAGCCCAATCTTGTTGAACTTTAGGCTCAATCGCATTTGCTTGGTATTCGGGGTCAATATGTGATGTAGTCATAAAAATTTAATCGATGACGAATTAGAGTTAAAAAGTTAGTACAGCATATCGCAAAATGCCCATAAAAGTGAATTTTGCGAGATAAATTCTATCAGCTATTTTTAATCTATCCATATTCACCAATGAATTATAGTTACCTTGGTGGTAACTCGGACTCATCTCCATTATTTTCAGGAATAGGTTGTGTCATCGGCATAGGTGCAGGAGCATGAGGGTCATTCGGCACATACGCATTGTTATTGTTACTCGCATTGGAGTCACTGCTTTGGGTGTATGGACTGTTGTAAGTTTTAACAACACCCTGACTTGCAATACCTTTTTGCTTCGGCGGTGGTGTGGTTGTGTAATGCGTAGAACCACTGGCATCTGTCCATTTATAAAAATTTTGTGCATGAGAAGCTATTGGAGCGATACATACAGTCGCTAGAGACGCGAGATGTATCATTTTTTTAAAACTCAAAATCATTTTTTCGCCTTTTGTGTGATGTAATGCTCATATTAATATAAATGGATTATGTGACAATGGGAAAAAATTTCTTTTAAATTTCTTTTTGAAATAAAAAGTATCGAAATGTGTTTGAAAGCTATCCAAGATAGTAGAGATTTTCTTGATATTGCAGATTCTGAGATAAGAATTACGAAAAAATAGCAGAAGTCTTGACATTTCATGCTGAAAAAACAAGAATGCTCAATATATCTACTTCATTTGACCACCCTTCAAATAAAGTAGTAGCAATGGGCATGCGCTCTAGCCGAGTTGTTATGTTTAGAAAAAAACGATGTTTATCCCAGCATGTTTTGTCAGGTTTCGTGTGTAAAAAACCACATTGAATCTTCTTTTCTCCTATTGCAAGATTAATCGTTAAAGCTGTGTTATAAAGAAGCACAGTGAGTGTAAAAATTAAAAGTGCTATATGTCTCCCATATGGTACGAAAAACAATAGGGTGAATCACGTTGGAACTTCTTTCTGGTGGTGAAATGCTCGTTCGCGCGCTTGCGGACGAGGGTGTTGAGCAGGTTTTTGGTTACCCAGGCGGTGCCGTACTGCATATCTATGATGCACTTTTTAGACAAGATAAAATTCAGCATTACTTGGTCCGTCATGAGCAAGCAGCAGGCCATATGGCAGATGCCTATGCTCGTGTTACAGGAAAAACAGGTGTAGTGCTTGTTACGTCTGGACCTGGTGCAACAAATACAGTTACACCAATTGCAACTGCATATATGGATTCTATTCCAATGGTGGTCCTATCTGGACAAGTGGCGTCACATCTTATTGGTGAAGATGCTTTCCAAGAGACAGATATGGTGGGTGTGTCTAGACCAATTGTAAAACATAGTTTTCAAGTGCGTCATGCAAGCGAAATTCCTGAAATTATTAAAAAAGCATTTTACATTGCCTCAAGTGGACGCCCGGGCCCTGTTGTTATTGATATTCCAAAAGACGCAACGAATCCAGTAGATAAGTTTGCCTATGAATATCCTGACAAGGTGAAAATGCGCTCTTATCAGCCACCGAGTCGTGGCCATGCTGGACAAATTCGTAAGGCTGTAGATGAGTTAATTAGTGCCAAACGCCCTGTAATTTATACAGGTGGTGGTTTGGTACAAGGCAATGGCTCTGAATTATTGACCGAAATTGCACACCTTTTAAACTATCCTGTAACCAGTACATTAATGGGGTTGGGTGGTTTTGATGGTACAGACGATCAATTCCTAGGAATGCTAGGAATGCATGGAACATATGAAGCCAATATGGCAATGCATAATGCAGATGTTATTTTTGCAATAGGCGCACGTTTCGATGACCGTGTAACGAATAGCCCTGCAAGATTCTGTCCAAATGCAAAAATTATTCATATTGATATTGATCCTGCATCGATTTCAAAAACAATTTTGGCACATGTTCCTATCGTCGGCGCTGTTGAGCCTGTATTACAAGAAATGCTTGCGCAGTTAAAGCAGTTAGATGTATCGAAGCCAAATGCAGATGTTATTTCTGATTGGTGGAAGCAAATTAATGAGTGGCGTGACCACCATGGTTTAAAATATACACCTGCTGTCAATAATTTGATTAAGCCACAGCAAGCGATTGAAGCTTTATATAAAGTCACTCATGGCGATGCCATCATTACTTCTGATGTTGGGCAACATCAAATGTTTAGTGCAATGTATTACAAATACAAGCGTCCACGTCAATGGGTAAACTCTGGCGGTTTGGGGACTATGGGTGTAGGTTTACCTTATGCAATGGGTGCTAAACTTGCGCATCCAGATCAGCAAGTGGTTTGTGTAACAGGTGATGGCTCAATTCAAATGTGTATTCAAGAGCTATCTACATGTAAGCAATATGGCTTAAATGTAAAAATCTTATGCTTGAATAACGGCTCATTGGGTATGGTTCGTCAGTGGCAAGACATGAATTACGAAGGTCGTCATTCGCAATCATATGTTGAATCGTTACCAGATTTTCCTAAACTCATGGAAGCATATGGTCATGTTGCAATTACGATTAATCATGCAGATGAGCTTGAAGAAAAACTAGCAGAAGCAATGGCTATTAATGATAAGTGTGTGTTTATTAATGTCATGGTAGAACACTCTGAGCATGTATATCCAATGCAAATTCCAGGTCAAGCAATGAAAGACATGTGGCTGGCTAAGGGAGAGCGTACGTCATGAGACATATTATTTCTGTTTTAATTGAAAATGAGTCGGGCGCACTTTCTCGTTTGGTTGGTTTATTTAGTCAACGTGGATATAACATTGAAACGTTAAACGTTGCACCGACTGAAGATGAAACATTATCACGTCTTACGCTGACCACTTATGGCGATGATCATAAAATTGAGCAGATTACAAAGCAGTTGAATAAACTGATTGAGGTGGTCAAAGTTGTGGCATTAAGTGAAAGTGCACATATTGAACGTGAACTTATGCTCATTAAGGTAAAGGCATCGGGTATTGCACGTGATGAAATTAAGCGAACAGCAGATATTTTCCGTGCCAGTATTATTGATGTGACTCCAACAACCTACACCGTACAAATTGTAGGTACAGCCGAAAAACTTGATGGTTTCATGGATGCTTTGGCCGAAAATACAATTTTAGAAGTAGTGCGTTCTGGTGTATCTGGAATTGCACGTGGCGAAAAAGTTTTAAGTATTTAATTAAATTAAGAAAGATTTTTACTGGAGATAACAAATGCAAATTTTTTATGATAAAGACTGTGACTTGTCAATCATTCAAGGCAAAAAAGTAGCAATTATTGGATATGGTTCACAAGGTCATGCGCATGCTTTAAACCTTAAAGACTCTGGCGTAGAAGTTACTGTAGGTTTACGTGCGAACTCTGCATCATGGAAAAAAGCAGAAGGTGCTGGCTTAAAAGTAGCTGAAGTACCAGAAGCTGTAAAAGGTGCAGATCTTGTAATGATCTTAACACCAGATGAGTTCCAGTCTCAGCTTTACCGTGATGTGATTGAACCGAATATCAAAGAAGGTGCAACACTTGCATTTGCACATGGTTTTGCTGTGTTATATAACCAAGTTGTACCACGTAAAGACCTAGACGTAATTATGATTGCGCCAAAAGCACCTGGTCATACTGTACGTTCAGAATTCCAGCGTGGTTCTGGTGTTCCAGATCTTATTGCAATCCATCAAGATGCTTCTGGTAATGCACGTAACGTTGCACTTTCTTATGCTTCAGGCGTAGGTGGTGGTCGTACAGGTATTATTGAAACTTCATTCCGTGAAGAAACAGAAACTGATCTTTTCGGTGAGCAAGCTGTACTTTGTGGCGGTGCAGTTGAACTTGTAAAAGCAGGCTTTGAAACATTAGTTGAAGCAGGCTATTCACCAGAAATGGCATACTTTGAATGCTTACATGAGTTGAAATTAATTGTAGACTTAATGTTCGAGGGTGGTATTGCAGATATGAACTACTCAGTATCAAATAATGCTGAGTATGGTGAATATGTAACAGGACCTGAAGTGATTAATGACCAATCACGTGAAGCAATGCGTAATGCACTTAAACGTATTCAGTCTGGCGAATATGCGAAAATGTTTATTCAAGAAGGTGCTTTAAACTACCCATCTATGACTGCACGTCGTCGTCAAAATGCAGCACATGGTATTGAAGTAACTGGTGGAAAGCTACGTGCAATGATGCCATGGATTAAAGCAAATAAAATTATTGATAAAGATAAAAACTAATTTATCTTTTGAATAAAAAAAGCCTCACTTTACCGTGGGGCTTTTTTTATGGTATTCATAATGGTGTCATGCTTTAACGATAAGTTGAGTGGTGAAAATAATTAATAATATTGATCGCTTGAAATTAGAAAAATGGTTTGGGGGGCAATCGTGATGTTACAAGATCTAAAAATAAGAATGCTCGCGCTTGATTTAAAAGGGTGTATTTATTTAAATCAATTTTCTCAGGTCAAGGCTGTAGCAAAATTTTTTAAAGTGATAAGCCGCTTGGGAGATGGAGGTTTTTGGTATGCCATGATGTTTCTTGTTTGGTATATGCAATCAACCAGTTATTTATTCCAAATACTTTATTTAATGGTAGCAAGTAGTTGCGCAACGCTTTTATATAAACTACTTAAGCATAAAACGACGCGACCCAGACCTTACCAAGTCCATCAGGTCATTGTATTGGGAGAACGCCCCTTAGACCATTTTAGTTTTCCATCGGGTCATACCTTACATGCAGTTTTATCGACCATTGTCTTGGGGTATATTCAGCCTGTTTTGTTATTCTTTATGATGCCATTTACTTTGTGTGTTGCATTATCGCGCATGGTATTGGGGTTACATTATCCGAGTGATGTTTTGGTAGGTGCAATTTTAGGTACAGTCTTAGCTATAACAGTTATTCACTTGTCGTTTCATTTAAATATTTTGTTATAGAAAAATAAGTAGTCATGAATTCCGTCTGATTTTTTTGTTAAAGTAGCTTAAGTTTAAATTTTTGAATCTAGGAAGTAGTTATGGCTTTACGTTGGACAGATACTATTGATATTGCAATTGAGCTGTCAGAAGCACATCCAGAGGTAGACCCGCAGTGGGTAAGATTTACAGATTTACATGCATGGATTTGTGCTTTGCCTGAGTTTGGTGATGATCCCAATAAATCTACAGAGGGCTTACTTGAAGCGATTCAAATGGCTTGGATTGATGAAGCAGACTAAAAAACACATAAAAAACTAGACTTTTATAGATTCAAAGCTGATTATTTCGGCTGACACCGCTATAATGCGGAAAATTTTTTTCACCTCTTGTTTAAGGAGCCAATCATGGCAATTGAACGTACGTTATCAATCGTAAAACCTGACGCAGTTGCAAAAAACCACATCGGTGATATTTTTGCACGTTTTGAAAAAGCTGGTCTTAAAGTTGTTGCAACAAAAATGAAGCATTTGTCTAAAGCTGAAGCTGAAGGTTTCTATGCTGAGCACAAAGAGCGCGGTTTCTTTGGCGATCTAGTTGCATTCATGACTTCTGGTCCTGTTGTAGTATCTGTTCTTGAAGGTGAAAATGCTGTATTAGCTCACCGTGATATCTTAGGTGCAACAAACCCTAAAGAAGCTGCTGAAGGTACAATTCGTGCAGATTTTGCTGTAAGCATCGATGAAAATGCTGCTCACGGTTCTGACTCTGTAGAATCTGCTGCGCGTGAAGTTTCTTACTTCTTCGCACAAACAGAAGTTTGCCCACGTACACGTTAATTCGTCGGCCACTTCAAACCAGATAAGTGTTATAATGCTTATCTGGTTTTTTATGCTTTACATTTTTGCTTGAAAAGCATTCTCTTTTTTTCTCTTTCGACATTATTTAGGTAATATACATGGCTCATGAAGCAGTTAGTTCATCGTCTGTTACGGGTGAACACCATAACGCCACATCTCAGCCTGAGAATACAACCCCAAAAGTTAATCTCATGGGTATGTCGAGGGCGGAATTAGAGACGTTTTTTGAAAGTCTAGGCGAGAAAAAGTTTCGTGCTGGGCAGGTCATGAAATGGATTCACCAGTATTTTGTAACTGATTTTGCAGAAATGACAAATATTTCTGGGAAACTGCGTGAAAAATTAGAACGTATTAGTGAAATTAAAGCCCCTGAGGTTGTACACAGAAACTATTCTAAAGATGGTACCCGTAAATGGGTTTTCCGCGTGGGAGACGGGGCGGGTTCACTGGTAGAAACTGTGCTTATTCCAGCCGATGATAAAACTGGGGCAAGAAAAACATTATGTATTTCTTCACAAGTGGGTTGCGCCCTTGACTGTTCTTTTTGTTCTACAGGGAAGCAAGGTTTCCAGCGCGATTTAACACCAGATGAAATTATTGGACAACTTTGGGTTGCAAATCAGTCTTATATGGAAGATGTGGCACTTGCTGATCGTACACGTTCTGTAACGAATGTTGTGATGATGGGTATGGGTGAGCCATTATTAAATTTCAAACCTGTGGTTAAAGCAATGTCTCTTATGTTGGATGATTTTGCTTATGGGATGTCTAAACGCCGTGTAACTTTGTCTACCTCGGGTGTTGTACCCATGATGGATAAACTGTCAGAGGAACTTGATGTTGCATTGGCTATTTCGTTGCATGCACCTAACGATGCTTTGCGTAACGAGCTTGTGCCTATTAATAAAAAGTATCCTTTAGCGCAACTTATTGGCGCTGCACAGCGTTATATTCGCAAAGATGGTAACGAAAGTGCACGTAAACATGTCACAATCGAGTATGTCATGCTAGATGGTGTAAACGATCACGCTGAACATGCACAACAACTTATACAATTATTGAAAGATTTACCAAGTAAAATAAATTTAATTCCGTTTAACCCGTTCCCTCATGCACCTTATGGGCGTTCTAGCAGAAATAGAATTATTGCTTTTCAAAAGGCTTTATCTGATGCTGGTTTTGTATGTACAATTCGTCAAACGCGTGGTGATGATATTGACGCAGCATGTGGGCAACTCGTTGGACAGGTCGCGGATCGAACGCGTCGTGCAGAGCAATGGAAAAAGAAAATTGCACAGCAAGGCGAAATTATTCGATCTCAAGGATAAAATAATGTAGAGGCAAGTGCGTGAAAAAAATATCATCATATGCAGTTGTGGGGCTAATTTTAAGTTTAACCTTACAGGGGTGCCAGACCACCCAAAGCAATCTGAAGCAAGATCCTAAAAAATCTGCTGAAGTAAGAACACAAATTGCAGCAGAATATATTCGTTCTGGCGATTTGGATGCAGCAAAACGGTCTTTAGATGAGGCATTACAAAAAGATGACCGTGATGCAACTGCAAATATGATGATGGGTGTGTTATTACAACAAGAAGGTAGTCCAAGTAACCTTGAAAAAGCAGATCGTTACTTTAAAAGAGCAATTTCTTTAAATTCAACAGATGCGCAAATTCGTAATAACTATGGTCGTTATCTTTACCAATTGGGTCGCTATAATGAGGCAGAGAAGCAATTACAAATTGCGGGCTCTACATTAGGTTACGATCAAAGAGCCATGGCCTTAGAAAATCTTGGACAAACCTATTTGCGTTTGGGGAATACAACTGCTGCTGAGCAGGCTTTCATGAGTGCACTAAGAGCTGATCAGAGTTCTCCTGTTGCTTTGGTAGAATTGGCAGAAATTATGTATCAGCGCCAACAATATAATACGGCTTCAGATTTTTATGAGGGCTATGTACGTATTGTTGGTAGCAAAAATCAAAGTGCTCAAGCACTTTGGGTTGGAATTCGCATTGCGCGTGCGAATGGTGATAATATGAGTATGCAGATCTTGGTGAATCAGTTGCGCGCATTATATCCTGATAGCCAAGAATATCAGCGTTATTTGAAATTACAGTACAGTACTGAGGCGGTATGGAAGTAAATCCAAATTCACAACAATCGGCAGGTAAGCAGTCGACTCCGAATACATTAGGTAATGTCCAACGTCCTGGTGAATACTTACGCCATGTTCGCCTAAATAAAAAGTATGACTTATCTTCTATTGCGCAAGCGCTTAATATTCCATTGCGTACGATTGAAGCTTTAGAGAAAGATGATTATAAATCATTGCCTGAGCCTGCCTTTATTAAAGGATATTATCGTAGTTATGCCAAACATTTAGATGTAGATGCTTCGACAATTATTCAAAGATTTGATGAAATTTATCAAAATGATACGGGACTGCAAGCACACCATGGGTTAAAAGACTCTCCAATAAAAATTATGGGGAAACTTTCTGGTTCTAATAAAGAAAGAAGTCGTAAATGGTTAAAGCGTGTTGTCATACTTGTTGTTGTGTTATTGGTGGCATGGCTAATTATTGCTGGTATTCAAAATTGGATGGCGAAGAAGAAACAAGCGCAACCTGCAAATGCACAATCTAACGTACAAGTGATTTCAGTCGATCAAGGCGGAGCTATATCTGGCGATCGTTTAGAACTTCATATTTCTCGTCCAACATCTTTAAATATTGTCGATTCGACAGGAAAAGTATTGGCGACTGGTCGTCAAGCTGAAAGTTTAAATTTGACAGGACAGACACCATTTCAAATTCGTTTGAACGATGCTGATGCAGTGTCATTAAAATTAAATGGTGAACCTATTTCATTGTCTCCATATACGGTAAATGGTAAAGCAGATTTCCGTTTATCACGTTAAAAGACAAAGTTGAGCAGTAATAATGATAGTAAACCCGATTAAGCGTCGCCCAACCCGAAAAATACGTGTTGGTTCTGTCTATGTTGGTGGTGATGCACCGATTAGTGTTCAAAGTATGACCAATACTGAAACATGTGATGTAGATGCAACTGTCGCACAGATTCAGCGTTGTGCACAAGCTGGTGCAGATATCATGCGTGTATCTGTGCCTTCTATGGAAGCTGCTCGTGCTTTTGGTGAAATTCGAAAACAAGTGGATGTACCACTGGTTGCAGATATTCATTTTGACTATAAGATTGCGTTAGCGGTTGCTGATTACGGGGTGGATTGTTTAAGAATTAATCCAGGAAATATTGGTTCTGAGCAAAAAATTAGAGAAGTTGTTGCTGCTGCGAAACATCATGGCATTTCTATGCGTATAGGTGTAAATGCGGGCTCACTTGAAAAAGACTTACAAAAAAAATATGGTGAACCGACAGGCGAAGCCTTGCTCGAATCTGCTTTACGTCATATAGATATTTTAGATCGTCTAAACTTTCATGAGTTTAAAGTAAGCGTAAAAGCATCAAATGTATTTTTAACCCTTGATGCCTATCGACTTCTCTCACAACAGATTGATAATCCTCTGCACTTAGGTGTGACTGAAGCAGGCATTTACCGTACAGGTACTGTCAAATCAGCCATTGCACTAGGCGGATTGCTACTCGATGGTATTGGCGACACAATGCGTATTTCTTTGGCAGCAGAGCCAGAAGAAGAAATAAAAATCGGGTTTGATATTTTAAAATCGCTCAGCTTACGTTCAAATGGTATTAACTTTATTGCGTGTCCAAGTTGTTCACGTCAGGAGTTTAATGTCATTAAGGTCATGCAATCTCTCGAGGAACGTTTAGAAGATATTCGTACACCTATGGATGTCTCAGTCATTGGCTGTAAAGTAAACGGTCCAGGCGAAGCAAAAGAGGCAGATATTGGGGTAGTTGGTGCAAGCCCGCGTTCACTTGTTTATCGTAACGGTGATAAAAGCCATCTCATCGACACCAACCATTTGGTCGATGAAATCGAAACGATGGTTCGCCAACGTGTTAAAGAGCTTGAAAAAGCAAAATCAAAAGAAATTATTCGTAGTTCATCATCATGAGTTCAATTGTTGCAATTAAAGGTTTTAACGATATTCTTCCAACACAAACGCCTGCATGGCGACGTTTGGAGCATCATTTAGCATCATTAATGGATGCATACGGTTACCAACAAATTCGTTTGCCAATTGTCGAGCAAACAGGGTTATTTAAGCGTGCAATTGGTGATGCAACAGATATTGTTGAAAAGGAAATGTATACCTTTTTAGACAAAGGTAATCCACCAGAATCGTTGACGTTACGCCCTGAAGGTACAGCAGGCTGTGTTCGTGCCATGCTTGAGCATAACCTACTTCGTGGTGCGACACCTCGCGTATGGTATGTCGGCCCAATGTTTCGTTATGAAAAGCCTCAAAAAGGTCGTTATCGTCAATTTCACCAGTTTGGTGTGGAAACATTTGGTGTTGCAACACCTGACATTGAAGCAGAATTAATACTCATGACAGCGCGTTTGTGGAAACAAATGGGTGTGCTAGATAAAGTACAACTTGAGTTGAATACTTTGGGTGAAATGGATGAGCGTACAGCTTATCGTAATGCATTAGTTGAGTTTCTTACAGAGCATCAAGCTGATCTTGATGAAGACTCTAAACGTCGTTTAAGCACAAATCCTCTACGTATTTTAGATTCGAAAGATGAAAAAACTCAGAAAATTTTAGAAAATGCACCAAAATTGCATGACTTTATGCAAGAAGAAAGTATGGCGCATTTTAATCAACTAAAAGAATACCTCTCGGATGCAGGCATTTCTTTTGTTGTGAATCAAAAGCTTGTGCGTGGATTAGACTACTATAATAAGACTGTTTTTGAATGGACAACCACAGCATTAGGTTCGCAAGGAACAGTATGTGCAGGTGGTCGTTACGATGGCCTTGTTGGACAACTTAAAGGTAAGGCAAATCAATCTGTACCAGCTGTTGGTTTTGCAATGGGTATGGAGCGTCTTCTATTATTGTTAGAGCAAGTAGAAGAAGTGAAAGCTGTTCGTGATTGTGAAGTTTTCTTAGTGGCTGATCCAAAATATCAAGGTAAGGCACTCGTTTTAGCAGAAAAACTAAGAAATGAGTTAGAGGCTGTAGGCTCAACTATTCGCTTAAAAGTAGGCTCTCAAGGTAGTATGAAAAGCCAAATGAAAAAAGCAGATCAATCTGGTGCGACATTTGCAATGATTCTAGGCGAGCGTGAATATGAAGCTGGAAATGTAGCTTTTAAAACACTTGCAAATGCTGAACAAACCGAGATTGAAATTTCAGAAATTACTTCGTTTATTCTGAAACAGTTTTCTTAATTTATCTTATCTAATTTAGTGAAGGAACCGTCAGATGAGTAGTGCACTAACAGAAGAAGAGCAACTCGACAATTTAAAATCACTGACAAAAAAATATGGCTCAGCAGTTGTTAGTGGAGTACTCATTGCATTAATTGCGTTTTTTGGTTGGAACTATTGGCAGAAAAAGCAACTTGTAACAGGGCAAAATGAAACAGCTCGCGTACAACAACTGATGGATCAAGCCCAATCTGCTTCATTGACAGATAAAAATGCAATGATAGGTCTTGTTACCTCTGCAGATGCAATTGTGAATAATGGACCAGATACTGCACAAGCATTACAAGCAGAATTGGTGATTGCTAAGGCTTATACTGACCGTAGTGATTATGCATCTGCTGAACGTGCATTGAAAAAAGTACAAAGCGCTAAGGTTTCAGATGAAGGACTGATTGCGTTGGTCAATTTACATCTTGCATACGCACAAATTGCCCAAAACAAATATGATGAAGCAGTAAAAACTCTTGATTTAATCAAGTTGCCATCATTTAAGTCGACGGTAGATGAAGCACGCGGCGATATTTTTGTTTATAAAAATGATATAAATAACGCACGTACTGCTTATCAAAGCGCATGGAAAGAAGCTGTTGAACATAAACAGCAACCTCAAATTTTACGCACTAAACTAGAAAGTGTTGGCATTTTGGTAGATGATCCAGATATCGAAAGTCCAATTTTGAAAACACAAGCGGATGACTCTTAAATGAATAAAAGATTTAAAATACCTTTTGTGCTGACTCTTGTTGCTGCCGCTCTTGTGGGTTGCTCAAGCAATAAACCAAAAGTAGAAAAAATTAAACCTAATCCTCTTCCTAAGCTTGTTCAAGCAAAAACATTACATCAGGTTTTTTCTGAGCATGTTTCTGCAACCAATAAATATGATCCTCTACGTTTACAAATTGCTGTAGATAATGGAACTTTATTTTTGATTGATCCGAACAAAGATACAGTTGAAGCTTTTCAAGGCAATAAACGTCTTTGGGCAACACGTATTGCTAAGTATGAGACTCTAAGTGCTGGTGCTGTAGCAGATAGTGGTATGGTTATTGTGGGTAATCAAAAAGGTCAACTTTTTGCTTTGGACCAAGCAACAGGAACAGTAAAATGGACCAGCCAATTATCTGGCCCGATTATTACACCATCGCATATTCAACAAGGCCGTGTGATTACAGTAACTAATGATGGGAATGTGTATGCACATGACATTTCTTCTGGTCAACAGCTTTGGACTTATCGTTTACCAACAGTCACTTTAAGCTTACGTGGACAAGCTGCACCAACACAATTGGATCCAAATACGGTACTGATTGGAACAGCAAATGCCTATGTATATGGCATAGATGTTGTAAGTGGTATTCCTCGTCTGCAACGTCGTGTTTCCGTTGCTGAAGGTTCAACAGATATACAACGCTTGAACGATATCGATGGCGATCCTGTTATGATGGGTCAGTTTATGGTGACGACAAGCTATCAAGGACAAGTAACTGTCACAGACTTGCAGCAACAACAGGTTGTTTGGAGTGATAATGTTAGCAGTAATAAACGTCCACAAGTGACTCAAGATGCGGTATATGTCACTACAATGGATGGTAAAATTATTGCTTATGGCTTGTTGACAGGTGAGAAGTTGTGGGAAAATGATCAGCTTCTACATCGTAATTTAAGTAACCCTGTATTATTTGGCTCTGACCTTGTGGTTGGAGATTTTGATGGTGCATTAAGCTTACTTGATCCAAGTACAGGGAAAATTATTGGTCGCTCAATGACAAAAGGTGATGTGACGTCATTACGTGTTATTGATAACCAACTCTATGTTTCAACTCAAAAAGGCGCTTTAAGCGTTTGGCAGAATCGTTAATTTATGAAACCCGTAATTGCGCTGATTGGGCGTCCAAATGTCGGAAAATCGACATTATTTAACCAAATCACTAAAAGCCGTGATGCTCTTGTGGCTGACTTTGCTGGTCTAACTCGTGACCGCAAATATGGCGATGCTGTATATCAAAATAAATCATTTATTGTGGTAGACACAGGTGGTATTGGTGAAAGTGAACAAGGCATAGATAGCTACATGGCTGAGCAGTCCAAAACTGCTATTCATGAAGCAGATATGATTGTTTTTGTCGTAGATGCGCGTGCGGGTTTATTGGCTTCTGATGAGCAAATTGCAAGAGATTTGCGTACACTTGGCAAAAAAGTTTTCTTAGTTGCCAATAAAGTTGATGGTGTACATGCAGAAGCGGCTGTCGTTGAGTTTTATAAGCTTGGTTTAGGCGAACCTATCCATGTTGCAGCTAGCCACGGTCGTGGTGTTGCGCAAATGCTAGAAGATATTTTAGTAGATGTACCTGAAGACGAAAGCTCAGAAGTCTTAGACAAACACACAGGTTTACGTTTAGCTGTTATTGGTCGTCCAAACGTTGGTAAATCGACGCTCGTAAATCGTCTTTTAGGTGAAGACCGTGTTGTTGTATATGATATGCCGGGAACAACACGTGATTCCGTTTATATTCCTTATGAGCGCAATGAGCGTAAATATACACTGATTGATACCGCTGGTGTACGACGTAAGGGTAAGGTAGACGAAACGATTGAGAAATTCTCAATTGTGAAAACCTTACAAGCGATTAAAGATGCACATGTAATTGTTGCTGTAATTGATGCACGGGAAGGTATCGTTGAGCAAGATTTACATCTTATTGGCTATGCTTTACAAGCAGGCCGAGCTTTAGTGATTGCGATTAATAAATGGGACAATATGTCCGAATATGATCGTAAGCAAGTAAAATTAGATGTAGAAAGACGTTTCGACTTTATCCCTTGGGCAAAAATCCACCTTATTTCTGCTTTACATGGCACGGGAGTAGGGGATCTTTATCCATCAATCCATCGTGCTTATGAATCTGCGAATTTAAAAGTTTCACCATCAAAATTAACTCAAATTTTGAATGATGCAACAGATCAACATCAGCCGCCACAGATTCAAGGTCGTCGTATTAAAATGCGTTATGCGCATATGGGTGGACAAAATCCACCAACGATCGTCATTCATGGGAACAAAGTAGATAAAACGCCTGCAGATTATCGTCGTTATCTAGAGAATATTTTCCGTAAGGTTTATAAACTTGAAGGAACGCCAGTTAAAATTGAATTTAAGACTTCAGAAAACCCATTTGAAGGCCGTAAGTCACAATTAGATGAGCGAACTGCTGCACGTCGTCGTCGTTATGTGCAAAAATTCAAGAAAGCTGAGAAAAAATATAAGCGTTAATTTTCTTATATTTTAAAAGCCAAGCATATGCTTGGCTTTTTCATTTAATTGGTAGACTGAAAATATGCAGACACAGATATTTATTCATTATCTTAAACTTGATGAGCTATTATCTATAAATAGTACAACAGCGATAAAGGCTTTAACTAAAATAGAAAAGCAATTAATTCAACAACAACGTAACTTATATTTAAGTCATTTCCTAAAATCTGACTTACCACTTAGTATTACGGAAGATGAATATGGTAAGCCTTATGCTGTAGACCATCCAAATTTAAGTTTTAATCAATCACACAGTCAAGCCTATTACGCCCTAGCATATACGAATACAGCGACGTCTATTGGAATAGATATCGAAGATTTCTCAAGAAATATTAATATGGATGCTTTAGCAAAAAGATACTTTCATACTGAAGAAATAAAAAAATGGGAAGCATCTGGGAAAGATAAAATGTTTTGGCTTAAGGTCTGGACGACAAAAGAGGCTGTACTTAAAGCACATGGTTTAGGTATACGTTTAAGCCTAAAAACAATTAATACAAATATAGATGATAAAAGAGATTTTAGTCTGATTCATCATGAACAGCTTGGTACTTTTCGTTACCATTGCTTCCAAATGGATTCTTCTATATTAACTATTGCATATAAAGATATTGGTGCGAACGCTAAGATTATATTTAAATAAAAACAGCACCTTATGGTGCTGTTTTTATAATAATTGAGATTATGGAATGTTGTGATGTTCTTCATCAAATTCTGGTTTAACTTGTACAATGAAGTCTTGGCGATTTAAGCCTCTCCAAAGTGCAAATGCTGTACCAATATAAATAGATGAGTAAGTACCAACGAAGATACCAACGAACATTGCAACAGAGAACCAATGTAGGCCATCACCACCGAGAATCATCATAGACACAACCACTAAAGTTAATGTCATTGATGTATGTACAGTACGACGTAATGTTTCTGTGAGTGCAATATCTATAATTTCACGTGGTGAAGCACCACGAATTTTTCTGAAGTTCTCACGGATACGGTCAGATACAACAATGTTATCGTTGAGTGAGAACCCGATTACAGCAAGTACAGCAGCAAGTACAGTTAAATCGAAAGGCCATTGCATGAGTGCAAAGAAGCCAAGAATAGCGATAATATCGTGAAATAACGACAAAATAGCACCCATAGCGATTTTAAACTCGAAGCGTATTGTTACGTAAATAAGCATCAGTACAAGTGCAAGTGCAACAGCACCCGCAGAGCGTACATAAAGCTCATTACCGACTTGACCACCTACAGAATCTACTTTATGCAACGTTGCTACATTATTCGGTACTTGTATCGCTTTAGTCAGTGCAGCATTAAGGTCTTCAACTTTGACATCTTGTACAGGCATGCGAATGAGTAAGTCGCTACTACTTCCTAATGTTTGTACAACGGTATGCTTAAATCCAGAAGATTCTAGCGATTTCACAACCTGATCTTGATCAACTGCTTTTTGATAAGTCACTTCGGCTGCAATACCACCTGTGAAATCTAAACCAAGATTTAATCCTTTCGTACAAATGAAGAAGATACTTGCAAGCGTAATTAAAATAGAAATGATTGCTGCTGGTTTAGCAATCTTCATAAATGGAATAATACGCTCGTTGTCTGGTCTGCCGTATTGCTTTTCAGATTGTTGAGTTACTTGGGTCATAGGTGTCTCCTTATATACTCAACTTCTGTAAGTTACGACGTTTGCCATAAATGAGTTGGACAATTGCACGTGTTACAGTAATTGCTGTAAACATTGAGCAAACGATACCAATCATAAGTGTAACGGCAAATCCTTTAATTGGACCTGAACCAATTGCGAACAGAATAAAAGCAACAATAAATGTTGTTAAATTCGAGTCGAAAATGGTGTTATAGGCACGATCATAACCCGCAACAATCGCTTGCTTCGGTGAAGCGCCCCATTTCATTTCCTCTCGAATACGTTCACAAATAAGAACGTTTGCATCGACCGCCATACCAATAGTAATGACAATACCAGCAATACCAGGAAGGGTAAGGGAAGCGCCAATCCAAGACATAATAGTAAGAATCATGGCTAGGTTAAAAACCAATGCAAAGTTTGCAATTAAACCAAATAAACGGAAGAAAACGATCATCCACAATGCTACGAGAATAAAGCCAACCTCAGTAGACAAAATGCCTTTATCGATATTTTCTTGTCCAAGACTTGGACCAACCACACGTTCTTCAACAAAGTACATCGGTGCAGCGAGCGCGCCTGAACGAAGCATTAATGAAAGCTCAGCTGCTTCTTGTGGTGAACTTAAGCCCGTAATACGGAATTGTGAACCCAATACTTGTTGAATGGTTGCTGCATTAATTACAACTGCTTCAGTATATGGCGTACGTACTTCTGTTTGAGCGCCTGTTGTTGGGTCAGCTACATAGGTAATACGTTGTTTATTCTCAATGAACAATACAGCCATACGTTTGCCAACAGCACTACGGGTCGCATCTGACATGAGCTTACCACCAGCACTATCGAGCGTGATGTTTACTTCAGCACCGCCAGAATCTTGACTTAAGCCAGAAGATGCATTTTGAACACGTTCACCTGTTAAAATACGATTACGCTGTAATAAAATTTGGCGACCGCTATTTAACGATTGATAAGCAAAAAGTTCTGTACCTGCTGGAAGTGGCTGACCATTATATTTGCCCGTATAGGCATCAATAAATTGATCATTCTGATTTGCAACAAGACGGAATTCTAAGTTTGCTGTGCGTCCAAGTACACGTTTTGCTTCAGCAGTATCTTGTACACCTGGTAATTCAACCACAATACGGTTGCTACCTTCAGTTTGTACTACAGCTTCGGCAACACCAAGTTCATTAATACGGTTACGTAACGTTGTTAAGTTTTGGTTAACCGCATAGGATTGAATTTCTTGACGACGTGTATCTGTATACGTTAGGCGTAATGTTGGACCTGCATCTGTTGCAAGTGCTTGCTGAGAAAATTCATTGCCATTACGGCGTAAGAACCCCATCGCATTATCGCGATCTGTATTGTCTGTAAATTGCACAGTAATAACATTATTATTTAAGCTTAAATTGTTAAATTTAATATTATTATCACGGAATTGACGACGTAAATCAGTCGTAGATGTTTCCATACGTTGTGCAATCGCTTTGTCCATATCTACTTCAAGTAGAAAATGAACACCACCACGAAGATCGAGACCGAGCTTCATTGGCTTAGCACCAATTTTTTGTAACCACAATGGTGTTGTTGGTGCAAGGTTAAGTGCGACAACGTAGTTTTCACCAAGACCACGACGTAAAGCATCTTGTGCTTTTAATTGAGCACTTGAGTTGCTTACACGTAATAAAGCAGCATTATTGGTAAAGCTGTTATCGTGGCTTGCGATTTGTTCACTTTGTAAAATTTGCTCTGCTTTTTGTAAGATAGACTGGTCAATTGTTGTACCAGCCTTCGCTCCCGAGATCTGAACAGCAGGTTCATCTGGGTACAAACTTGGCAGTGCGTATAATGTACTAATCACTAGAACAAAGATGATTAGTAAATATTTCCATGCAGGGTAACGCATTTGCTATCTTCTTAATATGAGAAAGTCGTGCATTTGCACGACTTGAAATAAAAAATTAAAGACTATTTAAAGTACCTTCTGGTAAAACTGAAATCACGCTTGAGCGTTGAATTTTAATGTTTACACCACGGCTAAGTTCAACCACAGCATAGTCACCGTCAATTTTTGTAATACGACCCATCAGACCGCCTGCAAAAACCACTTCACTGCCTTCACCTAAACTTTCAATGAGGGCACGATGCTCTTTGGCACGTTTAGATTGTGGACGCCAAATTAAAAAGTAAAAAATTGCAACAAAGACAACAATCATACCAATATTGGCAATCATACTTGGTTGCTGTGCAGCGCCTTCAGCGGCGTGAGCAGTAGAAATAAACAGGCTCATTTAAATTTCCTAAATAATAAAATCAAAAAAGATACTTGATTACTTGAGCAATGTACCTTGTCTTGGCATTGAGCGCAAATGTATAAAGATTACTCAGCAGGACAAGGAGGAACTTCTAAACCACGGCGTGTATAAAAGTCTTCTACAAAGGCATCAAATGTTCCTTCATCAAGTGCGTGGCGCATGGTTTCTGTTAAGCGTAAGTAATAACGTAAGTTATGTATTGTGCCCAACATAGAAGCCAACATTTCACCACACTTCTCTAAATGGTATAAATATGCACGTGTAAAGTTTTTGCATGTATAGCAATCACAATGAGGGTCTAGAGGCCCTTGGTCGTGACGGTATCGGCTATTACGAATACGTACTAAACCATCTGTTACAAAGTAGTGTCCATTACGTGCATTTCGTGTTGGCATCACACAGTCAAACATATCTACACCACGACGAACTGCCTCGACGATATCTTCTGGTTTTCCAACACCCATTAAATAACGTGGTTTATCTTCAGGCATTTTACTTGGTAAGTAATCTAAGACTTTAATCATTTCATCTTTAGGTTCACCAACAGAGAGGCCACCAATGGCATAGCCATCGAAACCAATGTCGAGCAAACCTTTTAAAGATTCATCACGTAAGTCTTCATACATACCACCTTGGATAATTCCAAAGAGTGCATTCGGGTTGCCATTGTTCGTGTGTGCCGTTTTACAACGTTTCGCCCAACGCAGACTTAACTGTAAAGATTGTTGTGCTTGTTCATGGGTCGCTGGGTAAGGTGTACACTCATCAAAAATCATCACAATATCTGAATTAAGTGTTTGCTGAATTTCCATTGAAATTTCAGGCGATAAGAAGACTTTAGAACCATCAATCGGAGATCTGAAAGTAACACCTTCTTCTTTAATTTTACGCATTGCGCCTAAGCTAAACACTTGGAAACCACCTGAATCAGTTAAAATGGGTTTATTCCATTTCATAAATTCATGTAGTCCACCATGTTTTTTAATGACCTCTAGACCAGGGCGTAGATAAAGATGGAAGGTATTTCCTAAAATAATTTGGGCATTAATTTCTTCAATATCGCGAGGAAGCATCCCTTTGACTGTGCCATAAGTACCTACTGGCATAAATACAGGTGTCTCAACTACACCATGTTCAAGTGTTAAGCGGCCACGACGGGCACGACCTGACTGACCTAACTTTTCAAACTTCATATGTCATCCGAATCGAGGCGAAAAAACAGTTCGCTGATACTGAGTGCCTAAGCACTTCTTTAAAAGTGATCTATTTTCCTAAATTATGCCTGTAGATGCCACCTTTTATTCAGGTGTTTTGTAAGGAAGTCTATGTTTTTTTCAAAGATTTATTCTGAGTGATTTGGTTTAAAGAAGGGTTTTGTGCATCATGATCATGAATAATACGATCAAAATAGGGTTATATCTCACGTGATATAACCCTGTATATTTAGGTTGTTGCTTGATCAATAAGCATGGCATCACCATAACTAAAGAAACGGTATTTTGCGAGAACAGCATGCTGATAGGCTTTAAGAATATTCTCACGACAAGATAGAGCTGAAACAAGCATTAATAAGGTGGATTCTGGTAAATGGAAGTTGGTAATTAAACGATCCACAACACAAAATGTATAGCCCGGATAAATGAATATTTGAGTATCACCTGTCCAAGCATTGAGTTCTCCGCCATGTGCCTGTGCAGCACTTTCCACTGCACGAGTTGCTGTTGTACCTACAGAAATAACTTTATTGCCACGTGCTTTGGTTGCTTGAATAAGTGCAACAGTTTCTGAAGAAACTTGGCACCATTCACTATGCATAATATGATTTTCGATATCAGTGGTACGTACAGGTAGAAATGTGCCTGCACCAACATGCAAGGTAACAAAAGCTTTTTGAATCCCTTTTTTCTCTAACATTTCAAGTAATACATCGTCAAAGTGCAAGCTTGCGGTAGGCGCTGCAACACTTGCTAGTTTTGTCGGGTCATTAAATACGGTTTGATAGCGTTCCGTATCAATCTCTTCGGCTTCTCTATTGAAGTAAGGAGGAATTGGTAGCTGTCCATATAAATCGAGTACCGTTAAAATAGGCTGTGAAAATTCTACGATGTAAAGGTTTTCATGACGACCTTTAACAGTAACAGGTACGGCACCCGCTCCGATAAATAAGGTCGTTTCAGGCTTTGGAGAGTTGCTTGCTTTAATATGACAGTGTGCAACAAATTCATCTTGCATACGTTCTACTAGTACTTCAACAGCACCACCACTTTCACGTTTACCTTTAAGGCGTGCTTTCATAACTTTAGTATCGTTTAATACAAGTAAGTCTCCTTCGTTGAGTAAGTTTACAATATCTGTAAATTGATGATCGTGATAATTACCTGAAGCATCTACATGTAATAGACGTGAGGCACTACGTTGTTCAAGTGGGTAACGGGCAATAAGCTCATCTGGAAGGTCAAAGTTAAAATCTGAGAGTTGCATAGTCATCATTAAAGCGATTTTTATGTATTATAAACATTTTCTCTTTTAAGCATACAAAGGCTTTAAACTGTATGTGGTTTAAAAACCACCACTCTGAACGTAAATAGATTGACAATGTAAAGAAATTGCGTAATATACACATCACAAACCCATACTCTTCCCGAGGTGGTGAAATTGGTAGACGCGGTGGATTCAAAATCCACTATCAGAGATGATGTGTCGGTTCGAGTCCGACCCTCGGGACCAAGTCTTACATTCGTAAGCTATTCTAAATTATATTAATACCCTCATAATTATTTCATCTGGCTACTTCTAAAAATTTATATTTTGCTTAAACTACTTCTACCTTCATGGCAGCAGTGAGTCATTTTTATGACCAGTTTTCAAGTGATACGTTGTACATTCGAACAGCACGGTAAACGTATATTAGAAATATTTAATGATGCAATTTTAAATTCGACAGCTTTGTATGAATACAAAGAACGCACCTTACAAGATGTAGAAAAGTGGTTCGAGCTTAAGCGAAGTATGCAGTTTCCTGTGATTGGTCTTGAAAATGAACATGGGATCTTAATGGGTTTTGTTACTTATGGCGCTTTTAGAAATTTTCCTGCGTATGTACATACTGTAGAACATTCGGTTTATATTCATAAAGAGTTTAGGGGCTGTGGGTTAGGTCGTAAGCTCATGGAAGAAATTATTCAAGAAGCGAAGAAAAACAATATCCACGTTATGATTGGTGGTATAGATGCGCAAAATGAAGGCAGTATTCGCTTGCATGAAAAATTAGGGTTTCGTCTGGTTGGTACTTTGCCAGAAGTCGGATTCAAATTTGATCGTTGGTTAGATTTAGCATTTTATCAACTTATTTTATCAAATCCTTAGCCACTCGAAACCTAAGTATTTAGTGGACGAACTTCTGATGGAGTAAGTCCATATAATTTTTTAAATTCTCTGGAAAAATAAGACAAATCGTTAAATCCTGTGTCATATGCCACTTGTTTAACTGCATACATGTCTTTAGGTGTAATTTGCAAAAGTTGTTTAGCATGTCTAAGTCGTTCAGCCAATAAAAACTGACCAAAGGTCATATCTTCCTTTTGAAAAAGTTTACTGATATATCGGGTACTGATTCTAAATGCTTGAGCAACTTCATGAATGTTTAGCTGAGGATCGACATGATTTGCAGTCATATATTGTTTAATATCGTTGAATAAGTAAGAGGTCTTTACTGGATATTGATCTGCGACCATATGGGTCATAAGGTGAAATAGGTGTTCTTCAATCATGCATTGTTGTGGTTCAGTAAATAGCTGGTTTGTAGTAAAAATATCTTGTAAACAGTGTTCATAAAACTGCTGTAAAGGATGATTTTCTCCAAAACTATAACCATATAAGTCTTTAGATGTGCCAAAGTTCGCTTCAAAACGTGCTTTTGGAATAGCAACCACAATTTGGTCAAAGGTAGTGTCTAAATTAAGGTTATATTCTTGATCTGTATCATAAAAGACAAATTGTTTTTCTTTGAGGGTAATTTGTTTTTGGTAATAATCTAGCCCCATTTTTCCTTTTAACATAAAGCTCATTAACACGAGATCTTTAGGTGTTTTACGTATTTTTTGTCTGCAACGTTTGACGTGTTGTGATGCACCTTGTACTCGCACAATGGTTAAGTCCGAACATGTACGTGATTCAAGCCTTCCCCAAAATGATTCTGAAGATTCTGTTTGAGAGTCTAAAGGAACAAAAACTTGACTAATGGCATCTTGCCAATAGTCATTACGTTGTTTGAGAACAATATCTCGTGTATCAAAATAACTTGTTTTAATATTATCTAAGCATATCGTTTTCATCGTATATACATCCGAATATTAAGCATTAAAAAATAAGCAAATTTCATACCTAAATTTTAAAAAAACATGCGGTGTTCGCTGTCAGTCAAGTTATCGTTCTTTCTCAGAATACCTCACACATAAAAATTTAAATTATAAAAATAAATAGGCACTCAGCAGACCCATAGGAAACTCAAATGACTCAACAAATTAAAGTTGCATGTGTACAAGCTGCACCCGTATTTATGAATTTGGACGCGACTGTAGATAAAACAGTTCAGCTGATTGAGCAAGCAGCCCAAAATGGTGCAACGCTTATTGCATTTCCTGAAACATGGATTCCTGGATATCCATGGTTCTTATGGCTAGATACACCTATGAAAAATATGCCTCTGGTATATCAGTATCATCAAAACTCATTAGAGTTAGATTCTGAAAAGGCATTCTTAATTCGAGAAGCTGCAAAGCAAAATAATATTTTTGTCGTACTTGGTTTTAGTGAGAAAGACCATGGAAGCTTATATATTTCTCAATGGATTATTGATAATAGAGGAGAAACTGTTTCTACACGCCGTAAATTGAAAGCAACACATGTTGAGCGCACTTTATTTGGAGAAAGTGATGGAAGTTCAATTCGTGTAGATGAAACCTCTTTGGGAAGAATAGGTGCGTTGTGTTGTTGGGAGCATTTACAACCTTTAGCACGCTATGCCATGTATTCACAACATGAGCAGATTCATATTGCTGCTTGGCCAAGTTTCTCTTTGTATCAGCCACATATGGGGTCTATTGGTCCTGAAGTAAACATTGCTGCATCTCGACTTTATGCGGCTGAAGGTCAATGTTTTGTAATCTCGCCATGTGCAATTGTGTCTAAAGAGATGCAAGATTTGATGTGCGATACTGATGAAAAAAGAGAGTTACTTAAACTCGGCGGCGGTCATGCACGTATTTTTGGACCAGATGGGAAAGATTTAGTTGAACCTCTTGCTGAAGATGAAGAGGGGCTTCTATATGCAACATTAGATTTGAATCTGATTACCCTTGCAAAAACGGCTGCAGATCCTGTAGGGCATTACTCTAGACCAGACGTATTCCAACTTGTTTTTAATAAAACAGCAACGAAGCGAGTGATTAAAAAACAAAACTATGCACTTGAGTCAGACATGATTATTGATGAATTAGAGGCGATGGAGAGTTAGTTTGTGGAATCGGCTATTCCTAGAGACTTACAGGAGAAGCGTACATGTCCACATCATAAGGCAGATAAAGAGTATCTGCCTCCATTTCCTGCATGGACATCTCGCTTTGAAAATAATGCAGAACAATTTGTGGTGGTCTACTTTGCAATTCAGTCTTTGCAAAGCATTCATTTTGATGAACATCGAAAAGTGACCCAATATCTTCAGAAAAATCATTTGCCTGAATATTGGGTTCCATCCACTTATAGAGATCATCTTGGGTTTTATCATCTGGTTGTGACAATGTACTGGTCATCCACTCAAGTATTTGAAGCATGGTTTAGATCTTCTGGCTTTGAAGCATGGTGGAAAGATAAAGAGCGTGAAGCGGAGTCTTGTGGTTACTTTCTTGAGGTCTATTATCCCAAAATTTCCGAGTTCGAAATGATTTTCTCAGATCCTAAGACACCAGAAGGGTTAGCACATCTTGCAAAGGGAATGAGTGGTGAGATTCAAGAGCATGGATATTATGGAAGTATGAGAGATCGATTACCTATAGCGCAAACTCACTTATTGCAAGCAGAAAGTATTACTAAAGAAAGTAGAATTGAGGTGAGTAAGAAAAGAATACAGATTAAAGGTAAGGAAAACTTAAGTTTAATTCGCTCTGGGCAGGACTGGAGTCATACGGTTGGTAATGAAAGAAATATTTATTTAAAGCATGTAGAGCCGATTCTGCGTCATGGTATGAACTTTTTAGCTCTTGATGGAAAAAAGGAGGGATGTCTGAGTTGTCGATATATGCGTGTGTTAGATAAAGATACAGGCGATGAAATTGACAAGACGTTTGGGCTAGCACATTTTAAGGATTTAAAACATTTAGAGAACTGGGCGAAGTCTCATGAAACACATACTGCAATTTTTGCAGAGTTTATGTCGTATGTTAGGGAAATGCAGTTTAATATCTCTTTAAAACTCTTTCATGAAGTCATGGTATTGCCTGCAAAGTCTCAATATTATGAATATATTGCGTGCCATTCTAAGACAGGAATGCTGCAAGATGAGAGGTCGTTTATTCAATAGATCTGATAGGCTCAATACGAGCCTATTTTTATGTGAAATTTCAATTAATTCTTAGGTTTTATTCACAATTCAGGTTATGATTTTGAACCGTTGAGTCAAATGCTTTATTTATTTGCCGTTAATTCAATACATGATTGTTATTTTGAATTGTTATCATTGGAATATTGAATCATCAATTTATAATGTAACCCTTTCATTTGTATTGCTTATTATCAAAAACACATAAGTTACTTAATTTAATTCATTTTTTTATAAATGTGTTTTGTTTTGCAGAAAAAAATTTAAATGTGACACTTATACTTTTTAACGATAGTAGATTAAAAATAAATTAATTAAGTGTAAAAGTTCTATTCATTATTTGATTTTTTTGTAAAAACCGTTAACACTATCTACGTAAGGTTTCTCCGTAGTGAAAACTAGAAAACAATGATATGAGAGGGACACATGGCAGTATCATATATCGATCACATTGAGCAATTAAGCGCATGTCATCGTGCACTTTTGCTTGATTCTTCCGCAAAAAATAATAAATTAATGCGGTGTCTACGTCGAGTAAAAACAACAAATTTTGAGCATAGTATTTGTATTTTTAAAGATGAACCCTATGCATGGAAATGTATTACACACGTCGAGAATGGTTTAGAAACACATGCTATACCGTCTACACTTACGACAACGTTAACCGATTATATTCAAAATCAGCGATGTATAAATTCAAGCCATATTCAATATCTTGAAATTAAACAACTCATAGAATCTCATTTTTTCCCTGTAAAACACGTTGCAGCTTTTCCAATAGGTCAAGGAAAAGAAACCATAGGTTTTATACTGCTGTGTAATGAGAAAGATGAAAATGAAGTATATTTAGCTACTGAAGAAGCTGAAGAAGTATGTGAAGACTTAAATGAATATATTCTTTTAAAACAGTCGCATGCAGAGTTAAAAGAGATAAATGATAACTTTTCTGCTTTAACCTATAGCCAAACAAAGTTTTTCCAAATTATTGCACATGATTTACGTGCACCATTTCATGGGTTGTTAGGTTTTTCAGAAGTGCTCGCAGATGAAATTAGAACATTAGATCCAGACAGTTTGCAACGTATCGCCAATTATTTAAATGACACAGCGCAATCAACCTATCATTTACTTGAAAATTTACTGAACTGGGCAATGGCTGAAGGTGGACATTTTGTCTATCACCCTAAGGCTTTTTGTTTGCATCGATCGAGCCAAATTGTTACAGGTGTTTTAAACAGTTTAGCAATGAATAAAAAGATTCAGTTAATTGATCAGATACCAGATGAGCTTGAGGTGTATGCAGACATTAATATGGTTACGTCTATTTTGCAGAACCTTGTCTCAAACGCACTTAAATTTACCCCAACAGATGGTATGGGGAAAGTAATCATTTCTGCTGAAAATGATCAAGATCATGTTCGTATTTCAATTACCGACACCGGATTAGGTATGGATGAAAAGCAACAAATTGAGATTTTTCAGCCAAAAATTAAAACCTCTTTAACAGGGACTGCTGGTGAGAAAGGTACAGGCCTAGGACTAGTTCTCTGTAAGCGATTTGTAGATTTAAATCATGGTGAAATTAAGGTAACTTCTCAAAAAGGCTTAGGAACAACTTTTGAGATTTTGTTACCGAATATACAACAAGACCATAATATTAAACATCGGGTAGAGAAAGTTGCTGTATAAATTCGAAAAGTTATAAAGACAAAGCATGTAAATTATTTTATGTTTAACTTGTATATATTGGACGTGGTACAGGTTAAATCATGAATAGAGAACAACTAGAAAAAACATTAAACGCAAGTGTGTATGCCACTCAAGTGTTTTCTATTTACCGTGAGCAAATTGAAGAAGATTATAAATTAGATAAATACTTAAGCTTACTTTCACAACGTGAAATTGTGCAACTGACGCAAAAGACTCTACAAGATTGTGAAAATGAACAACAGTGGATGAAGCTTTTACGGGTTCTACGTGCAAGATTAATGTTCCGATGGATCTGGCAAGATGTAAATCAATTAACAAATGTTGTTCAACTCACTAAAGAATTGTCTGATTTTGCAGATGTTTGTATTAATGAAGCCAAAGATTTCTCGAAAAAACCTTTATTAGAAAAATATGGTGAACCCATTGGTTGTGATGGGTTAGTGCAAGACCTTATTGTGATTGGTATGGGTAAATTAGGTGCACAAGAGTTAAATCTGTCGAGTGATATAGATCTTATTTTTGCATTTGATGAGCAAGGGGAAACCAATGGCAGAAAAACGATAGATGTTCAACAGTTTTGCATTTTATGGGGGCAAAAACTGATCTATCTTTTAGACCATATTACAGCAGATGGATTTGTTTTTAGAGTAGATATGCGCTTACGACCTTGGGGAGATGGCTCACCTTTGGCAATGAGTTATGCTGGGTTAGAAAAATATTTAATTCAACATGGTCGAGAGTGGGAGCGCTACGCTTGGATTAAAGCAAGAATTATTACAGGTATGGAAAAAGGACAAGAACTTCTTGCGATGACACGTCCTTTTGTTTTCCGTCGTTATGTCGATTATACAGCTTTTTCTGCAATGCGTGACATGAAGAGCATGATAGAGAAGGAAGTGGTACGGCGAAATTTACAAGACGATATTAAGCTTGGGGCAGGTGGTATTCGGGAAATTGAGTTTATTGTACAGGTCTTTCAGCTTATTTATGGCGGAGCTAAACTTGAGCTGCAAGACAGGCAGTGTTTAGTTAATCTTGAGCATCTTGCAGAGGTAGACTTGCTTGCACCTTCTGTTGTAAGAGAGCTTAAAGATGCATACATTTTTTTAAGACGGGTTGAACATGCTATTCAAGCATTAAATGATCAACAAACACAGTCTTTGCCGACTGATGAAGATTTAAAAGCGCGTTTATTGGTAGGGCTCGGCTATAGCAATTGGTGCTTATTTTTATCTGATTTGGATAAAAAGCGTGAAGTCGTTAAAGCACAGTTTAAATTACTCATTCAAGAAAATATTGATGGACAAGTTGTAGAAAAAAATAACGAAGATTTACAGCAACGTCTAAATGTCTATTTAGATGAGCGTGGACAACAATTGGTAGAAGAGTTTTGGTCAAGTAATGCTGTAAAAAAGCTACCAGCACAAGCACTTGAGCGATTAAAAGCATTTTGGCCACCATTTGTTGAACTGATCTTAGAATCCGAATCACCTCAAACTGCACTTTTACGTTTAATGCCACTTGTTGAGTCTGTATTGAGGCGTACAGTCTATCTGGTCATGCTCATTGAGAACAAAGGTGCTCTACAAAGGCTGATTAAGATGGCTGTTGTTAGCCCTTGGATTTGTCAGGAATTAACACAGTATCCTGTATTACTGGATGATTTTTTATCTATGGATTTTGAATTACCTACTCGTCTAGATTTACAAGATGCCATGCGTCATCAACTTTTGCGTGTTGAAGCAGATCAAATTGAAGATCAGATGCGTGTACTACGCTTGTTTAAAAAAAGTCATGTATTAACTGTGGCTGCTAGTGATGTTTTGGCTGAAAGTCCTTTAATGAAAGTTTCAGATGCACTGACAGATATTGCAGAGGTGAGTGTAGAAACTACTTTACATTTGGCATATCGAGCAGTTGCTGACCGATTTGGCTTTCCTATTCTTAAAAGTGGTCAGCGATGTACCTTAGATACTAAGGGTTTCATTGTTATTGGTTATGGCAAGCTCGGTGGTATAGAGTTAGGTTATGGGTCTGATTTAGATTTGGTGTTTATTCATGATTTAGATGAGCAAGCCGATACGGATGGTTTAAAGCAAATTACCAGTTTCGAATTTGCTTTAAAAGTTGCGCAAAAGTTTATGTCACTGATGACCACACAAACTTTAGATGGTCGTGCTTATGAAATTGATACCCGCCTTCGTCCTTCTGGGGAGTCTGGCGTGTTGGTGACCAGTTTACGTGCATATGGTTTGTATCAAGAAAAAAGTGCATGGCTGTGGGAGCATCAAGCATTGGTGCGAGCACGCTCAATAGCGGGCGATGACTGTTTAAGGGAGCAGTTTGAGCAGATTCGTATAGATGTACTCACACAAATACGTGATGTTCAGAGTGTTCAACATGAAGTACTGAAAATGCGTCAGAAGATGAAAGATCATTTAGGTTCAAATGAGACAGAAAAAAAATCAGGTATTTTTCATTTAAAACAGGATGCAGGTGGTATCGTTGATATTGAATTTATGGCACAGTATATGGTGTTGGCATGGAGTGGGACGAAACCTGATCTCGCCCGCTACTCTGACAATGTTCGAATCTTAGAAGATGCTGCAAGACTTGGCACTTTATCCAATGCCGAAGCGCAGGCTTTGATTCAAGCTTACCTGAGTGAACGAGCCGAAAGCCACCGTTTAGCCCTTGCAAATCATAACATGCAAGTCCAAGCAACGGATTGGCAAGACACCCGCGAGATCGTTTGCAAATTGTGGCAAAAACTAATTGATCCAACGGCAGAAAATGTCTTGGACAGTCAATAATAATGTAGAAATTTGGAGTATGCGCCATGAATTTGGCTGATCGTGATGGTTTTATTTGGCAAGATGGAAAATTAATTGATTGGCGTGATGCAAAAATCCACGTCTTAACACATACGTTACACTACAGTATGGGTGTCTTTGAAGGTGTACGTGCTTATGAAACGGCAAAAGGCCCTGCAATTTTTCGTTTAAAAGATCATACTAAGCGCTTACTGAACTCTGCAAAGATTTATCAGATGAAAGTAACTTATGACCAAGCGACGTTGGAACAAGCTCAAATTGATGTAGTACGTGAAAATAAATTAAATTCGTGTTACTTACGTCCATTTATTTGGATTGGTTCTGAAAAGCTAGGTATTGCTTCAACAGATAACTCAATTCATGCTGCAGTTGCTGCATGGGGTTGGGGTGCGTATTTGGGTGAAGAGGCGATGGCACAGGGTATTCGTGTGAAAACATCTTCATTTACACACCATCATCCTAACGTGACAATGTGTAAAGCAAAAGCTTGTGGTAACTATACAGTGTCTATTTTGGCACACCAAGAAGTTGCTCATGCAGGTTACGACGAAGCAATGCTTATGGATCCACAAGGTTTCGTGTGCCAAGGTTCTGGCGAAAATGTATTCCTTATTAAAGATGGTGTACTACATACACCTGATTTAGCGGGTGGTGCACTCGAAGGAATTACACGTCAGACGATTATTACCATTGCTAAAGATCTCGGGTATGAGGTTGTAGAGCGCCGTATTACACGTGACGAATTCTATATTGCAGATGAAGCCTTCTTCACAGGTACTGCGGCAGAAGTAACACCAATTCGTGAGTATGATGATCGTCAAATTGGTGAAGGCAAACGTGGCCCAATCACAACAGAACTGCAAGCAGCATTCTTTGATGCTGTGCAAGGTAAAAATCCAAAGTATGAACATTGGTTAACATATGTAAACTAGTTTGAATCTTTGATAAAAAAGGTGAACGATGAAGTTCGCCTTTTTTTATATCTGCCTTATGGGCTTTATGCTAAAATTGCCCCGTTGTCAGGTCAGTGGCTATGAATAGTAGGTAGCGTAACATGTTAGATTCTCAAAAGTCAGAAGCACAGGATGTGCAAGAAAATATTATTTTGTGTATGAAATGGGGCACAAAATATGGTGCTGAATATGTGAATCGTTTATATAACATGGTCAAACGCCATTTAACGTTGCCATTTAAGATGGTTTGTCTCACGGATATTTCTGAAGGAATTACGCCAGAAGTAGAGTGTTATCCAATTCCACCTTTAGATTTACCTGAAGGTAGCCCTGAACGTGGTTGGAATAAACTGTCTACATTTGAACCCGATTTATATGGTTTACAAGGAAATGCCTTATTTCTAGATCTAGATGTAGTCATTGTTGATAATATCGATTGTTTTTTCCAACAAGAAGGTGATTTTTTAATTATTCATGACTGGAAAAGACCTTGGCGTATTACAGGAAATAGTTCGGTATATCGCTTTAAAATTGGAGCATTTCCAGAAGTACTTCCTTATTTTAGAAAAAACTTTGATGACATTAGACAAAAGTTTCGTAATGAGCAAGCTTATCTCTCGTGGTTTATTGACCAACATGGCACATTAACGTATTGGCCAGACAGTTGGTGTAAAAGTTATAAATATCATTGCTTACATAAAATTCCCTTTGCTTATTTTAAGCCACCTATTAAACCCGCTGGTGTAAAAGTGATTATTTTCCATGGTGAAATTAATCCACCGGATGCGATTAATGGGACAGGTGGAAAATGGTACCGCTATGTCTTGCCATCAGATTGGATTAAAGACGCGTGGCAGTAATGATGACTTCAGGAACTGCAATTAATCAGCAACCTAGACCATACCGTTTAAGTGTGGTTATGATTGTGAAGAATGAGGCTAAAAATTTAGAAAAAAGTTTACCTGCACTGCATGGTTGGATTGATGAGTTGATTGTGCTTGACTCTGGCAGTACGGATCATGGGCAAACCTTGGTTCAACAAGCAGGTGGACAATGGCATCGCAATACCAATTGGCCAGGTTTTGGTAAGCAACGTCAGATAGCACAGCAATATGCAACTGGAGATTGGATTCTTGCATTAGATGCTGATGAAGAAATTACTCCTCATCTGCGAGATAGTATTCTAGAAGTCATTAAAAATCCGCCTGAACAGGTGGTGTATGGTATTAAACGCATAGATTGTATTTTTGGGCATAAGATAGATAATCCATACTGGCCAGTAAAAGCACATTGGCGTTTGTACCCTAAAAATTATCAGTATAACGATAATCTTGTGCATGAATCTGTCGATTTAAATCATGCAACATGTAAAAAATTAGACGGTTTTTTATTACACCATACCGCCGATACGCCATTATTTTGGTTAGATAAAAGACTTTCTTATGCAAAAGCATGGGCGGAGGATCGTTTTCCAAAAGGAAAAAGAGTATCTGTTTCATCGATCTTTTTGCGTTCTTCTTGGGCTTTTTTTAAACAGTATATTGTCGATGGTCGCTTCTTAATGGGTAAGTATGGCCTGTTTTATGCAGCTTTATTTGCTCAATATACATTTAATAAATACGCGATTTTATATGATCTTGCCGAAAATAAAGCAGAGCAAACCTTTAAAAAATCGCTTTTAGAAACTGAAAAACAAACGGTTTTAGTACCAGAAAATAAACGATCTACTGTATCTTTAGTCATGATTGTAAAGAATGAGGCACGGCATCTTGCTGCTTGCCTAGATACAGTGAAAGATTTAGTCGATGAGATTGTTTTACTTGATTCTGGAAGTACAGATTTAACGAGAGAAATTGCAATACGTTATGGTGCAAAATGGCACATAAATACCCATTGGCAAGGTTTTGGTAAGCAACGTCAAATAGCGCAATCCTATGCGACGTCTGATTATATTTTGGTACTAGATGCAGATGAACGTTTAGATCATACATTAAGAGCATCAATTTTAAATATTCTTCAACAACCTGTAAAAACCGATGTCGTATATGCATTCAATCGACGCGACTATTTTTGTGGCAGGGTTGTTCGTCAAGGTTATTTTGATGCTTATGATCGTTTATATGCAAGACAATCGTTTGATTTTAGTGATGCAGAAGTACATGAGTCCTTAGACCGCAAAGCAATACGGAGAGAAATACTCCAAGGTGTGCTCTATCATCATACAAATGATAGCCTTTTTCATTTTTTATACAAGAATATTCAGTATAGTCATCAATGGGCACAGCAAAATGCACTTAAAAAGAAATCTATATGGTTGATAAGTGCATTTTTAAGAGCATTTGTTTCATTTATCCGAGAGTATGTTCTGCGTTCAGCATGGCGTACCAAAGGTTATGGGCTTATTTTTGCGATTGCGACAATGGGGTATACATTAGATAAATATCTAATGTTATGGCACGAACAAAATGATAGAGATATCTCGGAGTAAGTTTCATTGAATGTTTTCATTATTAATTTAGAGCAATGTACTGATCGTTTGAAGCAACAAGAAACACAGTTCAAAAAGCTTGGATTAACATTTGAAAGACTACCTGCTGTTTCTATTGAGGAAATATCAACAAAGGACTATGAGCGTTTGGCTTTTAATGGCCAACGTCCAATGAAACAGTCAGAACTAGCTTGCTTTCTCAGTCATAAGAAGGCATGGACGGCTGTTATTGAAGCAAATGCACCTTGTTTAATTCTAGAAGATGATGCTGTTTTAGTCAGAGATTTAAAAAATATTCTTCATGATGTCGCAACACTTAAAAATATTGATGTTGTAAATTTAGAGGTGCATGGACGAAAAAAAATGATTTCCAAACAGTGTGTTGCAACGGTAGCACAGAATTATCATTTATTTGAGTTGTACCAAGACCGTAGTGGAGCGGCAGCTTATATTTTATTTCCATCTGGTGCGAATAAGTTACTTAAACGTTTAGAGCATACTTATCCTAAACTAGCAGATGAGTTTATATGGAATTGTTATAGTTTAATTGGCTATCAGATAGAGCCTGCTGCAGCATTACAAAGTGATAAAGCAGAGATGTATCAGGTAAAAGTGCCTGCAATGCACAGTTCAGTGATTGGTTTTATAAAGAACAATCATGAAAATAATGCGCTTACTTCATCTATTGCAAAAATAAAGTATAAAAAAAATAGAGTGGTGCAGCAATTGTCTTTAGGTGTCCATCAAATTAAAGGAATTTTTAAATTTACACGTCGAGAAATTCAACTCGACAATCGTCGATTTAACTTAGATTGATTCATGGGGTTTAAATGATTTTAGGTAGCATGGTAATGATTTTGCAGATTGGGAACAGATGTAATGAATATACAGTAGTTAAGTTTTCAAAGAAAAATGACTTTTTCAGCTGTTGAATGTTAAACAACTGAAACGGCGTATCTTGAGTTGACCTGAGTTGCTTCGTGTTATTGGCGATTCAGCATGCCTTATTCATCTTTAAACCCTATAGCAAATGCCAGTCATAGGTCTAAGATATATTACTATTTTTGAAGATGATATTATTCATTTTGATGATAGCTTGTACGGAAGAAAGTAATCGATGGTTATTCCTAAAATCATTCACCAAACGTATAGAAGTGAAGCACTTCCACCAGAAATTCTTGAAATTGTGGAAGGTCTTAAAAGCTTAAATCCAGATTGGGAATATCGATTTTATACAGATGAAGATATTTTAGAATATATTCGAAAAAACTTTGATGAGAAAGTCTTAACTGCATATCTAAAAATTAATCCGATTTATGGTGCTGCTAAAGCAGATTTATTTAGATACTTAGTGCTGTATAAAGAAGGTGGTGTGTATTTAGATATTAAAAGTACCTGTATTTATCCATTAAGTGATGTCATTCAATCAGATGACCAATTTATTGTTACTCAATGGCAGAATGAACCTGGCCAGAAAGATGAAGGTGCAGGATTATTTCGTTGCTTAAGAGAAAATCTAAACATAGCTCATGGAGAGTATCAGCAGTGGTTTATTATCGCTGAAAAAAATTCTCCTATAATGAAGCATGTTGTAGATACAGTTGTAGACAATATTTTGAGTTATCGTGCTTGGAATTATCGATTTCATTGCTATGGAAAAAGGGGGGTCTTATTCGTAACGGGCCCTGTGGCTTATACGAAAGCAATTTATGAAATCAAAAATCAGCATGCTATTCGATTTGAACGTTACGATAAAGATCTTGGCTTTGTATATAATGCATTAAAAAATAAATCGCATACCAAAGTATTAACAAGTCATTATGCAAACTATAAAAGACCTGTAATTGATCAGGGAACTACAATTAATTTTATTTCTTTTTTCTATATTTTTGGTGTTCGCTTAGTTAAAAATACATTAAAAGCGATGGGGAAAATGAAGAACTAGATGATTCTAGTCCGAGAAATATAAAATTGTAGATGATTATAGGTGTAAAGTAATGCTTTGGGTAAATATTTCGAATATTTTAAAAGTTGATAAATTTAGTGGTATTGCGCGTACAGAGTATGAGTTGTGTTCGTATGCGTATCAATTATATCAGCAGAAATATGAAATTAGATTTTGTACGTTTGATGATTGTTTGGGTTTTATTGAGATTGAGAGCCAACAGTTATCTGAGGTTTTACATAATTTGAAACATGATTGTGTAATGAAAAAGAAAAAGATTAAATTTTTACCAAAATTAAAAAGAAGCACTGCAAAACGTTGGAATACATTCAAAGTTCACTTGGGAAAGGTGTGTAATGAGTTTTGCGATGGCGACATAATTATTTCCGTAGGACAAAATTTAACTTCGAGTGAAATGACTGCTTTTGAAAAGATTAAAAGAAAAGTAGATATTCATTTAAGGCTTTTATGTCACGACTTGATTCCAATTAATTATCCAGAGTTTTTTTTAAGTCAAAATACACGACTGTTCTCAAAATATATACATCAAACCTTTAAAGTAGTTGATCATTTTTATTGCAACTCTGAATTTACTAAAAATGAATTAGCCGAGTATCAAGCAAAAGTAGATAATAAAAAGACACCAATGTCAGTAGTGACTTTAGGCTGTGACTTACATATAAAGCAAGTTATGAATAAGAGTAGCGAGCAATTAAAAGATATGGTTAATCAACCTTATGTCTTATTTGTATCTACTATTGAAACTCGAAAAAATCATGATTTAATTTATCAAATGTATTTAAAGCTCTTAGAACAAGGTGTAGAGAATCTACCGAGAGTTTATTTTGTTGGGCGTAGGGGCTGGAAAGTAGAAAAATTACTACACAATTTAGATCATGATTCTCGAATTAAAGATAAAATTTTTATTTTAGATAATGTCTCCGATTCTGATCTTATACAGTTATATCAACATTGTTGGTTTACTTTGTATCCATCTTTTATAGAAGGTTATGGCTTACCTGTCGCTGAAAGTCTATCTTTAGGTAAATTTTGTTTATCTTCAAATACAGGCTCTTTGCTTGAAGTCGGGGGATCATATATAGATTATGCAGACCCACATCATCTAGAACAGTGGATTGAACGATTTAAATTTTTAATAAATCATCCAGATTATATTACTGAAAAAGAAAGAAAAATCTCTAATGAATATCAGCCAGCTTCTTGGGAAAGTTGCTCAAAGGAGATTCTGAGTTCTGAGTTACTCTCTTGTAGAAAAAATGAATCTTGATAAATGATAAAAGGTCTTTGGTGGTTAGTATAAATTAACTGCCAATTGACAATTATTTGTAGACATCAGGAATATCTGGCACATGTCTGAAACGTTTGTAGCCCCACATATAATCGCTTGGTGAACGATTAATCATTTCTTCAATCGCTTCATTCATAGCTGTTGTCGCAATATGAATATCTTTGTTATATAAGTTAGGGTTATCTAATGCATCGCAATACACTTCGAAGCCTTGGCCATCTGGTTTACGAAAACAACTGAGTCCAACAAGGCGACAACCTGTTTTTTGAGCCATTTTACTGGCCAATGTACTTGTAAGTGTATGAATACCAAAAAAAGGAACAATGACACCTCCCGAAGGATGAGGTACATGATCGGGTAAAATGACACTAAAGCCACCTTCTTTTAAGTTTTTAAAGAGTAACTTTACGCCCGTCGCATCTGTTGGCACGAGTTTAGACTGTAGTCCTTCTCTAGAATGAAGTACAAAGTCATTCATGATTTTTTCTTTAATGGGTTTATACATAATGGTGGGCTTTCCATACTGATGTACCCATGCATTCATAATTTCCCATGTGCCTAAGTGAGGTGTAATAATGAGAGCGCCTCTTGGGTCAGCAAGTGCTTGAGTCAGTACATCAAGCTGATGAACCGTAGTCACTTGATTTATACTCCATTGAGGCGGCATTGCCCAACACTTCATAAACTCTGCATAAGACATACATTGTTTAATAACACTTTGCTTGGCAATTTTTTCTCTTTCTTTTTCTTGTAAATGTGGATATACCAATTTTAAGTTAATAAGGACTTTGCGAAGCATACCTTTTTCAGGTGATCGATTTAGCCACCAAGCACATGCTTGAGCAATATTTTGAAGTGCTTTTAGCGGGATGTAGCGAAAAATTTTTAATGGTTGCATCGAAAATAGTCTATCAACAAAAAAGCAAGCTATTCAAATTAAAATAATTTGTATAGTTGCTTTAAAAAATTTGTTTTTAATATATGAAGAGCGATTAGTTCTGATGATTCTCTGCATTTCCTTTTAGTACCATATAAATTAATGATACAAAGATAAGCAAAGCAGCAGATAAACTACTAACACAGAAGTATAAAATGCGTTGATAAGTAGTCATATTAAATAGTTCATTATGAATGATGTAGTTCATAATGCACCACTGTACTATAGAAAACACAATGATGACCAATGCACGACGACGTACTTCTGGGCGCATAGCCATAGAATGAACTCCCTATTAATATATGTCTATATTATGCCATTGTGAAACATGAAGCACAATTAATAAAAAACCCTGCGAAGCAGGGTCTTTTATTTCATTATTTAAGCATCTTTTTTAGGTTGTTCACGTAGGCGAATACCTAAATCACGAAGCTGTGTTGCTTCTACAGGAGCCGGTGCTTCTGTCAGAGGACACTCTGCAGTCTTCGTTTTAGGGAATGCAATAACATCACGAATAGAACTTGCATCTGTCATTAACATCACAAGACGGTCTAAGCCAAATGCTAAACCACCATGCGGAGGTGCACCGAACTTTAATGCATTCAGTAAGAAGCTAAATTTATCTTCTGCTTCTTCATCCGAAATACCAAGCGCTTCAAAAATTGCTTTTTGCATTTCGAGAGTGTGAATACGTAAAGAACCACCACCAATCTCTGTACCATTTAAAACCATATCGTAAGCAACAGATAGAGCTTCACCTGGATTGTTTTTCACATCTTCTACGCTACTTTTTGGCAATGTAAATGGGTGGTGTACAGATGTCCATTTACCATTATCTGTTTCTTCAAACATTGGGAAGTCAACAACCCAAAGCGGTGCCCATTCACATGTTTTAAGGTTTAAATCATGACCAATTTTAACACGTAAAGCACCCATTGCATCATTTACAACTTTCGCTTTGTCTGCACCAAAGAAGACAATGTCTCCATTTTCTGCGCCAACGCGTTCTAAAAGTTGCATAACAATAGGTTCGATAAACTTCACAATTGGTGATTGAAGCCCTTCAATGCCTTTTTCAATTTCATTGACTTTAATATACGCAAGGCCTTTAGCACCATAAATTCCAACGAATTTTGTATATTCGTCGATTTGGCTGCGTGTAAGTGAGCTTGCATTTGGTACGCGTAAAGCTGCAATACGACCTTTTGGATCTTTTGCAGGTCCAGCAAATACCTTGAACTCGACTTCTTGCATTAAGTCTGCAACATCAACCAGTTTTAATGGAATACGTAAGTCTGGTTTATCTGATGCATAGTCGCGCATTGCTTCGCTGTATGGCATACGTTGGAATTTACCAAATTCGACATTGAGTAAATCTTTAAACATTTTTACAGTCATGCCTTCCATCAAATCCATAATTTCATCATCATTTAAAAATGATGTTTCAACATCGATTTGAGTAAACTCTGGTTGGCGGTCTGCACGTAAGTCTTCATCACGGAAACATTTAGCAATTTGATAGTAGCGGTCTATACCACCAACCATAAGTAATTGCTTAAAGAGTTGCGGTGACTGTGGTAAAGCATAGAAGCTACCGTTAGATACACGACTTGGTACAAGATAGTCACGTGCACCTTCAGGTGTTGCTTTGGTTAAAATTGGAGTTTCAACATCTAAGAAACCGTGACCATCTAAATAGTTACGAATAAGGTTTGTTACTTTAGAGCGGAAACGTAAACGCTCAAGCATCTCAGGACGACGAATATCTAAGAAACGATATTTTAAGCGAACATCTTCAGAAACAGTGATGTTTTCGTCATTAAGTGGAAATGGTGGTGTTTCAGAAGCAGATAATACTTCAATGTCTTTACCGAGCACTTCAATTTGGCCACTTACCATATTGGCATTTTCTGTGCCTTCATAGCGACGGCGGACACGACCTGTAATTTTTAATACAAATTCTGAACGTACTTTATCTGCAGTAGCAAATGCTTCAGGCGTGTCAGGGTCGATAACCACTTGTACAAGACCATCGCGGTCTCGCATATCAAGAAAGATGACACCGCCATGATCGCGGCGACGGTGTACCCAACCGCATAATGTAACTGTTTGATCAATTTGGGCTTCTGTGAGTGAGCCGCAGTAGTGAGTTCGCATCATGGCGTACTTAGTCCAACTTCTATTATTTAAAACTTGTGAAAATTATTTAAGTAAGTGTTTACTTACTACTTAGAAACACTCAATTATGCCCACTTCATGGCTTAGGCTCAAGGGGGTAGGGAAAAAACCTCATGAAACCTTGTGTGGAGTATAGATATTTCAGGCTTTAAACAACGATTTAGAGTGTGAAAACAGATGCTATATTATAATTTTTGCTCTCCGTTCATTTTTTGATGTTATAAGATTATGAACTAGAGACAATAAGTTTTGTTTTCCATGAGTATTTTTTCCATGCCCATAGTTTACCTAACTTACCATCTACATATACTTTAGTGTCGAGATGTGCTTCTTTCGGATTCAAATTGGTGGGTTTTTTTTCAGAAAATACAAATAAAAACTCTCCGCCAATAGCTTGTATATAGGCGACGTCTTCAGTCACAAATGTGGGGTTTGTACTTAAGGTAATTGCAGTTGTTTTCATATCATCACCGTGTCCTTGATCTATTTCTATCGTTTGTTTTAGACATCTTAGCGTTTCTTATATTCATATTTTTACAATTAAATAGTAGTTCAACACAAGAAGTTACTGAACGTTTTTTGTGGTGAAATTTAAAATTTCATTGATTTTTTAAATAAAAAAGATTTTTTATGTGATTTATATAGCATTTTATATTGATATTGAAACTTAATTTACGTTTTTTTATTTCTCTTTTTTAAAAATTATATGCCATCTATTTTAATTTGAACAATAATTTATACAAATGAGAATCTTCGACTTAATGGTCATAAGTTATTGGCTTTAAAATAGATTATTTTTTTATAAAACGTATAAAAAACAATAACTTTAGAAAAATCTTGTAAATTAATAAATATGTTATAACATAACTATAATTAAAATTGGGCCTGAATTATGTATATTAAACAGCATTTATTTGTATTGTCTTTACTTTCTGTTGCCATGCAGAGTGCTTTTGCTGAACAAGTGGCAGATTCATCAGTGGTAGATCGTTTATCTCCAATCGAATTAAAAGCAGATAAAACGCCAAGTTCTCTGTTGGATACAACAGCAGGTGATCATGTTTTACAACAAAAGCAGTTGATCGAAGGTGCAACCACCATTGGGAATGCGCTCAATGGTCAGTCAGGGGTATATGCTGCTCAATATACTGGAGGTGTAAGTAGACCTGTTATTCGTGGTTTAGATGGGGCACGTGTCAAAATCACTGAAAATGGTGGAGATGCGCTAGATGTTTCTTCTGTGTCTCCAGATCATGCTGTCACTGTAGATCCAAACTCTGCACAAGAGATTCAAATTTTGAAAGGCCCTGAGGCATTATTGTATGGCGCGGGATCTGTAGGTGGTTTAATTAATGTGGTCGATAATAAGATTCCTACACAAATGCCTGAAAAAGGTTATGAAGGGCGCATAGGTGCACGCTACAACACAGCAAGTGATGAGATGCTATATTCGGGCAATGCAACGATTGGGTTAGGCGATCAGGTTGCATTGCGTATAGGTGGTCTAAATCGTGATGCCAACAATTATATTCTTCCTCAAGATTTGCAAACATTGGATCGTCGTCAAGACAGTACATTTGCAAAATCGCATGATTATAACGTGGGGCTTTCTTGGATTTATGACCGTGGTTTTACAGGCATATCCTATAGCGAAAGGCATGATCGCTATGGTATTCCTGGTGATAATGCAGCCTATGGTGCATGTGAAATTAATAATACTAAAACAGGATTTACCGCAGACTCTTGTGGACATGCTCAAGAGGAAGATGATAGCGCATTATCATGGATTAATTTAAAAGAAAAACGCTATGCGATAAAGTCAGAGTTGAACGATCCTTTTGCAGGTTTTTCAAAATTAGCCGGACAAGTCAACTATACAGACTATCAGCATCAAGAAATGGATGGTGATACACCAGATACGACCTTTAAAAGTCGTGGTACCGATGCGCGTATTACATTAGATAATGAGGCATGGGCAGGCTGGAAAGGTCAGTTTGGTACACAATATACGCAACAAAAGCTGACCATTGGGGGCGATGAGGCGTTAATGGATCCGACAACCACCCAAAAATATAGTTTATTTGCTTTACAACAAAAACAGTGGAATCAACTTCATTTTCAAGTGTCTTCACGTATCGATCACCAAAAGATTGATGTGAAACGTGCAAATATTAATCCTGATGCGAAAAATTTTGAAGGTACTGCTTATTCTATTGCCGGTTCTACGGATTGGGAGTTTGTTCCAAACTATAAGCTGTCTTTAACAGCTTCACATCAAGAACGTTTGCCTATGGCACAAGAGTTATACTCAAATGGTAAGCACATGGCAACAAATACTTATGAGCTAGGCAATGACCATTTAGATACAGAAAAATCAAATAATCTTGAATTGGGCTTTCACTTTGACAATGATCGTTTGAAATATAATGTGAGTGTATTCCACAATTGGTTTGATAACTTTATTTATGCCAATACTTTAGATCGCTATCAAGATTTCCGTTTAATTCAATATACACAGTCTGAGGCACGTTTTTATGGTGTAGATGGAGATATTTCTTATATGCTTTCACCACGTTATACGGTTGGCTTATTTGGAGACTATGTACGTGGCAAATTAGAAGATGCAGGTAATGCACCACGTATACCAGGTGGTCGCTTGGGTGCACGAGTAAATGCAGACTTTGGCAATGGATATACAGGTTCAGCAGAGTATTATCATGTATTTAAACAAGATGATATTGCAAGTTATGAAACAGATGGACAGAGTTATAATATGTTGAATTTAGGCTTTGCCTACAGTGGCGTACTCCCAAAAAATATGGGATATCGTATATATACCAAAGCGAATAATTTATTAGATAGTAAAGTTTATCAACATGAGTCATTCATTGCGAATGTGCCACAAATTGGGCGAAACTTTACAGTAGGTGTGGATTTTAATTTTTAAAATTTCACTAAAATAAGCTTGAAAAAGTTGTTCAGAAAACCTAGCCTAAAAACATAGGGTTAGGTTTTTTAATATGCGTATTTTTCAAAGAATTCATCATAAATTAAATTGGTCAAAAAAACAGTATACGTGTTTGATTGCTGGCGTTTTATTGGTGGGCTATGCTTCATCTGCAATTTATCATACAGTAAAGCCTATACCAGTAGGGCTAGACTATGCAGGTCCGTTGCACTATACAGATGCACAATTTTTGTCTGATCAGACTTATTTAAATGCTCAAGGGCAACAAGAACAGCATCATCAAATCTTTGATGAAATGCTAAAAATGATTAATGAAGCCAAAACGACCATTGTGTTGGATATGTTCTTACTTAATGATGAGGTTGGGGAGTCTAAGCAGAAACAACGTGCTTTAACGAAAGAGCTTGCTGAAGCTTTAATTCGCAAGCGTGCTTTGCAACCGAATATTTCAATTACTGTACTTACTGATCCTATTAACTCTATGTATGGTGGCTTTGCACCTGAGCAATATGTGAAATTACGCCGTGTTGGTGTGGATCTCATTGAAACAAACTTAACGCCTTTAAGAGCATCTAATCCAGCATGGTCTGGTTTGTGGTACTTGTGCTGTCAGAATTTAGGCAATAATAATCAAAGAGGTTGGTTAGCAAATCCTTTTGGCGACGAAAAAGTTACAATACGCAGTTATTTAAACTTGTTAAATTTTAAAGCGAACCATCGCAAGACTCTGGTCGTAGATACGCCCCGTGGATGGCAGGCTTTAGTAACATCGCAAAATATTCATGCGGGTAGTTCTAGACATGACAATGCTGCTTTGGTCGTTACTGGTGCAGCGGCTGTAGATGTATTAAATACTGAACAGCCAGTCGCTCAAATGTCTGGTGGTACTTTACCTACAGTACTTATGGGGGGTGAAGAAGCTAATCCTCAATTACCTCAGGTACAGGTGTTAACCGAAGAGGCAATTTATCGTGCTGTTTTGAAACTTATTCAAGGCACTCAGCGTGGTGAAACCCTTCAAATGGCAATGTTCTATTTATCTGAGCGTCAAATTATTGAAGCATTAAAAGCAGCACAGGAACGTGGTGTTCACTTAAATATTCTATTAGATCCGAATAAAGATGCTTTTGGTCATCAGAAAGTTGGAATGCCAAATCGTCAGGTGGCAATGGAACTTCATGAGGCAGGTGTTCCTGTACGTTGGTGTGATACTCATGGTGAACAATGTCATAGTAAACTGGTAATTAAGCGTGGCAATGCAGAGAGTGAAATGTTGTTAGGTTCTGCAAATTTAACAGCACGTAATTTAAAAAATTATAATTTAGAAACTGACTTACGAGTAATTGGTTCAAACCAGTTGCAGGTATTTAAAGATGCTGAAAGTTATTTTAATACATCGTGGTCAAATTTGAATGGTCAGCAAATGAGTGTGAATTACGAAAAGTATGAAGATTCATCGAAAATGAGATACTGGTTATATCGCTTCTTGGAGTGGTCAGGTATTTCTACATTTTAATGGGTAGAAAAAGCGGTATTTACCGCTTTTTCTATATTGAATTATGCAAGCTCGTCATCTTCAGGTTTTAGATGGCGAGGTATAGAGTTTTTATCTTTGACAATAGATGGATAATGCCAAGAGGCATAACGTACAATAAATATGGCAAGTGCAAGAATAAGAATCGCGCCAGAAACAATGAGCAAACCAACATCTGCTTTATGGTCGTGCTGAATTACAGAAATAAGTAATCTAGTGAGTGCAGTAATTGCAATGTAAATTAAAAATCGTACAGGCATATGGTTGGTTTTAAAGTAAATACCGACCATCGCGCCAAGTTCTAAGTAAATGAACAAGAGAAGAATATCATCAATAGATGCAAATGACTTTTCTGTAAAGATATTAATGGTCGTATGTACTGCTGACCATGCAATTAAACATCCAATAATAAATAATGCGAGGTAATGAAATGCCTCAACTGCAAAGTTTCCTATTCTATCTAGTTTGGCATTAATTTTATGAAGTTTCGTTTTTTGCTCATTCATGGATGAAAGCTCGTATCATCAATATAACTTTTTATAGCATAAGTAAATTTTTATCAGTTGCATAATATTTAAAAGCTTCATTTCATTTATTCTTATAAAATACATGCAATATTTGTTTCACACTTGAGCTTAACAAATATTATTGAACTTCATATTGAAACCTATTTTATTCGCTAGAATAATGACTGCAAATAAGTTGAAATGAGATGGATTAGCCAATATGGGGTTAGGAATAAAAAAAACACCTGTAAATAACCGCCGTATACCTATTGCGCTACGTTTATTTTCAACAGTTCTATTAACGACATTAATTATTACAACCGTCAGTTTGGGCGTTTTTCAATGGACAATGAAGCAGAATTTTGCCAAGTATGTTGCCGATGTGGAAATGCAAAAACTTGACCATTTGATTGAGAACTTGGCTGGTATTTATAGTGTATACCATGATTGGGGTGATGCGATTCAAGCACAAATTTTGCAGGTAGAAGGAGTTGCCGCACCAGATGACTTTGATCGTTTATCTAGAACTTGGTTGCGTAGACAATACGATATTGCTTTTCAGCAACGTTATTTTAAAGAAAATACGGTTTTAAGTATTCCTACTGGATTAGAACAAAAAACAGATCGTTTAAAGAAACAGACTTTAACTGAGAGTGAAATTCGACAAATACAACAAAACTTACCATCAGAATTTCAGCCATTTGAAGGGCTGAAATTTCCTTTAAAAGATAACTTCGCTTTATTTGGCCGTCCTAAAGATGGGCCACCAGAAATGGAGGGAGGAAACAATAGAGGAAATCCATCTGCTGAAGATAAAGTTGAAATGATAGATGATGAGCCTGTAACCAAGAAGTTTATTCCGATGCCAGACCGTTTTGGGTTGAGCTCACGACTTTCGTTGTATGATGCGAAGAAACGCTTTGTTGTTGGTCAGCCACCACAGGGAGCAGTTTCATACAGACCTATTTTGGTTAATGGTATTGTGATTGGATATTTAGGATTAAAACCTGTTTTAGACCAAGATGATATTTTAAGTCTGAGCTTTTTTAGTACACAAAAACGTGTATTACTTTTAATTTATGCAGTAACTTTCTTTGCAAGTTTACTTCTTGCTTTGCTGTTGGCAACTTACTTTAAAAAGCCTATTCAAAAATTATTGCAAGCCACGCAAGAGCTGACGAAAGGAAATTATCAACATAAGGTAAAAGTGGGAAGAAATGATGAGCTTGGTGATCTCTCTAATCAAATTAATCGATTGGCATCTATTTTAGATCAGCATGAGAATTCACGTAAGCAATGGGTAGCAGATACCTCCCACGAGTTAAAAACACCTTTAGCAGTGTTACAAGCGCAGATTGAGGCAATGCAAGATGGTATTCGTAAGGCTACACCTGAGCATTTAACCTCTATGATGAGTCAGGTTTCAAGTTTGAAAAAATTGACGCAAGATCTTGCAGACTTGGCACAGGTGGAGGCTCAGCAACTGAAATGCTACTTTGCCGAAATGGATCCGTGGAAAGCAATACTACAAGAAGTCAATAACTTTCAATCTAAGTTTGAACAAGCACATTTAACTGTTCGAACACAAGGAACTGGGACAATATTAATGTTAGACCATGATCGCTTTAAGCAGGTGATTGTGAACTTATTGAGTAATAGTGTGCGTTATACAGAACAATATGGAGAAATATATATACATACGCATCAAACAGATACATATTGGAGTGTCATTGTAGACGACAGCCCATTAGGATTGACCGATGACCAATTAAAACGGTTAGGTGAGCGTTTTTATAGAGTCGATGACTCGCGGACTCGGGCAACAGGAGGTACAGGCTTAGGACTGGCACTCTCTGCAAAAATTATTCAAGCCCTTGGCGGTGAGCTTTCATTTGATCATTCTCCGCTTGGCGGATTACGTTGTACTTTGACCTTTTTAAAAGAAAAGTTGAATTAGGAAAGTGTGTACATGAGACATATTGTTTTAGTTGAAGATGAAGTAGAGCTTGCAAGTTTAGTCAAAGATTATTTAGAAGCTGCAGGTTTTGAGGTAAGTGTTTTTCATGATGGTCAGGAAGCATACCAGAGCTTTTTACAGCATAAACCCAGTTTAATGATTCTAGATCTGATGGTGCCTAAGATGGATGGCCTGACAATTTGTCGTAAAGTCCGCGAACAGTCAGATTTGCCAATTATTATGGTTACTGCTAGAACAGAAGAAATAGATCGCGTACTTGGATTGAATATGGGGGCAGATGATTATGTTTGTAAACCATTTAGTCCTAAAGAGTTGGTTGCACGAGTACAAGCTGTATTGCGTCGTTTAGAGCGTAAAGACGAACCAGAAGATCATCAGTTTTTCAAAATTGATCAATCTCAACAACGAATTTGGTATAAGCAAAAAGCACTGAATTTAACACCAACAGAGTTTAGACTATTCGAATTGTTTTTAGATCATATTGGACAAGTCTATTCTCGTTCTCAATTGTTAGATCATATTAACCCTGATAGCTTTGATGTTGCTGACCGTGTGATTGACAGCCACATTAAGAATTTACGCCGTAAAATTACCGACATTACGAGTGTAGATACACAGCATGAGTGGATTCAAGCTGTGTATGGAGTAGGTTATCGTTTTGAGTATCCTGAAAATATGTAATTTACGATGAGCAACTGATTGAGATTTCAGGTGCATCAGTTGCAGGTGGAACCAAATCCGAGGGTTTTTCAAGGGTAGGCTGTTTGGTGAATGGATTGGCAAGCAGCTTAAATAAGCGATCAACTTCCGAAAAATCATCCCGCTCTGCAGCCTCAATGGCATCTTGTGCCATATGATTGCGAAGAATATAGTGTGGGTTATGTTCCTGCATGCTTTGCTGTAGTGCTTCGATATCCTGATTTTCGCGAATCTGATGATAATGTTCTAAAAACTCATCAAATACATCTGTATTAATACAGTTATCTCGTAAGTCGGTATATCTTTTTTCTTGTAGCGCAATAAAGCTTTGGGTGTAATCTAGTTTTTCCTGCTGTAATATTCTTAAAAAATTTAAACTACAGTCGAAACTTTCTTTATGAAATGTCGGTAACCCCATTTTGCATGCTAGGCCTGTTTGGTATTTTTCTAAGAAAGTGATTTCAAATTGGCTCAAAGTATCTGAAAGTTCTGCTTTAAAAGTGTCTCTCGTTTCTTTAGGGACAAGGTAAACGAGTTGATTAAGCCAAACCCATAGATTCCAATGAGCAATGCTAGGTTGTTTTTCGTATGTATAACGTCCCTGATGATCGGAGTGATTATTGATCCAATTGGGGCGAAATCTTTCTAAAAAACCGTAAGGGCCAAAATCTAAAGTAGAACCTGTAATATTAAGGTTATCGGTGTTCATAACGCCATGCGCAAAACCGACCAATTGCCAGTTTGCGACCAAAATTGCTGTTTTTTCTATGACTGCTTTTGCAAATGCAAGGATAGGTGACTCTGCTTTAAGACATTCAGGGTAATGCCAAGAAATACAGTGCTGTGTAAAATCTGAGAGTAATTCTGGTGCATATTGATTTATCCATTCAAAATGACCTAGACGAATATGGCTGTCAGCACTACGTAACAGCATGGCACCAGGCTCTAACTTTTCACGCTGTACGCCCTGTAATGAGCTTGTAAAGCCTACGGCATTGCTTGATGGAATACCTAAAGCATTAAGGGCATGTCCTGCTAGATACTCTCGGATGACAGAACGTAAAACAGCACGGCCATCTCCCATACGAGAAAAAGGTGTTTGACCAGCCCCTTTTAAATGTAAATCGACCGTCTGTTGTTTTTTATTCAATACCTGTGCGATGAGTAATCCTCGTCCATCGCCCAAAGCACCAGCCCAATGCCCAAATTGATGACCAGCATAAGCCATAGCAAGCGGCTGGAAAGGTGTAATTGTGCGTTGTCCACTGCAAATTTCAACCCAATTCTGCTTTTCTTCGGCACTCCATTGTAATTCATCTGCAAGGGCTTCATTAAAGTGACCTGCTTTTGCACCTTTCAGTGGCGTAGGCATTTGTTCACGATAGAGTTTCGCATTGAGCTGTGGATAGCGTGGGTTGAGTTGCATAAAAAAATCCTTTAAGCCATGCAGACCACTATAACAAAACTCCTATCATCATGCGATGAATCTAAGGTGTTAAAAAGGGTACTTGAATGTACCCTTTAATTTAAGAAGATGATGGTGGAAGATGTTTGGGAAGGCTCTTTACCATAATTTCTAAACGCGCTCTATGATGTTGTAGGCGTTGTTCGATGAGCTGAAATTCGAACTTTAGCTTGTCATCCATTTGATGCAGTTTTTCAGTCATGCGTTGTTTTTTTGCCAACATTTCTTGTTCTTTGAGCTTAGCCATGTCATTTAATGTATGTGTAAAAGCCTCATATTCTTGGGCGATACGATGTTTAATCGTATGAAAATCTTCACTGACGTGATGTCCATAGATAGCAAGGTCTTGTTCTGCATATTTAAATTTCATAGCAAGTTCGGCTTTTTTAATATTCAAGCTAGGAATTCTTCTTAGATTTTTTGCAAGCCCTAACTTTGAGCATGACCAAATGAGCCATTTTGTTGGATCATATTGCCACCATTTAACACCATTACGGTAGTCATATTGAAAAATGTGGTGATAGTTATGATATCCCTCACCCCATGTTGCAATGGCTAACCAGAAATTATCTCGTGCTGTATTTTCATCGGTATAAGGACGTTTACCGAACATGTGGCAAAGCGAGTTAATAAAGAATGTAACATGATGGCTCAATACCAGTCGTAATAACCCACCTAATAAGATAACACCCCAAATATCTCCTACAGCCCAGCCTATACCTAGTAAAAGGATGGTATGTACAGCAATGACTAATGAGACATAATGTTTATGTTGAAACATGACTAAGCGGTCATTCATAAGGTCTGGAGCATTTTTGTAATTTGCTTCTGCTGCTGGATAATCTCGAATCATCCAGCCTAGATGTGCATACCAAAAACCTTTTTTAATAGAATATGGGTCTTTCTCTTCGTCGTCTACATGACGATGATGTGTTCTATGGCCAGATGCCCAATATAAAATACTATTTTGAATGGCAAAGGTTCCGCCAAGCATAAGAATAATTTTTAAGGGAAGAGAGGCCTCATAGGCACGGTGTGCCCACAAACGATGATATCCTGCTGTAATACTTAAACTGCTGAAAGCCAATAAGAAAAATAAGCTAATCCATGCTGACAATGAAAAATCATAATGATATGCATATAGCGGAATTGCAATGATGGACACAATGGGTGTGCCTAGCAAAGTAATGGCTGCTGTCCAATTAATAGGAGCTTTAAGCGCTTGGGACGAAAGAGTCATAGGAGACGCTCCCAAAAGAATGAGATGGTCATTTTCAAAGTAAAACTCTGAAAATACTTTGCGTAAAAGTTGAACGCTAAATATGAATATATAATAGTATACAGTTGTATATTATGGCAAATATAAATGATTAGAATTGAAAGATTTATAATTTATTTTTCATCAGTTGAGGTACATCAGTAATAAGGCCGTCAATACCATATGCTTTGAGCTCTTTTGCTCTTTCAAGTTCATTCACTGTCCAAACACTGACCTTCAAACCTGCACAATGTGTTTTTTCAATGATGTTTCTAGTTGCAAGTGAATTCATCCACCCAATACGATCGCATTCTAAAATTAATGCTTTTTCAATTGCCATTTCTTTAATATCTTCTTCTATAAGTAGTCCACGTTTAAATGGGCAGTTTTGTTGTTGTAATACTTGTAGAATTTTTTCGTCAAAACTCGTAATCGTTACATTTTTTTCAAAGCCTTGAAGTGCTTTAAGTAAACTTCGGCAAAGTATTTCTGCTTCATTCAAAGTTTCCACAGCTTTAACTTCAACCTCTATATGTGTAAATTGTTGAATAATTTTGAGTGTTTCAATGAGTGTGGGTGTCGGTTCATTATACTGCCAATCTTTCCAGATTAACCGATGGTCATGTTTGATTAAATCCTCTAATAGAGTGTCATAAATTGATTGTACTTGACCTGTTGTTCGTTTTAGATTGTCGTCGTGTATTATAACCAATGTATTATCTTTAAGCTGTCTAACATCAAACTCAACAGCTGTAATTCCAATTTCTTTTAAGTATTTAAAACCACCTAGGGTATTTTCAGGTGCTTCATTTCGAGCACCACGATGTCCTATAATTTGCATAATTATGTTCTAAATGCGATAAATAAAAATATTATATGGGATTGTCATGTCAAAAAGTTTGCAATTCGGTATGGTTTTGCTAAAAATAACAGTGCAAAGATATTGATAGAATGCTTTCTAAATAAACTATTGGGCAATAAAGAGAAGCTATGCGAACTCGTGCAAAAATTTGTGGAATTACCCGTTTAGAAGATGCCCAAGCAGTCGTAAATGCAGGTGCAGATGCTATTGGTTTAGTATTTTATAAGCCAAGCCCTAGAGCTGTTTCTGTATCACAGGCAGAAAAAATAGTAAAAATGATTCCACCTTACGTACAAATTGTGGGATTATTTGTAAATGCAGAAATTGATGAAATAAGAAACATACTTCATGATGTTTCTATAGATGTTTTACAGTTTCATGGTAATGAAACACCAGAGCAATGTACATCTATTGCTCAAGCATTTGGTAAACGCTGGTATAAGGCCATTCAAGTGAAGCCTGAACTCGACTTAATTGGCGAAATACAGCGTTATCAAAAAGCAGGCGCAAGTGCTATTTTACTTGATGCTTGGCATCCTGAACTCAAAGGGGGAACAGGATTGCAATTTGACTGGTCTCAATTTCCTGACTTAGATATTCCGCTTATATTGGCAGGTGGTTTAACGCCTGAAAATATTACTGAAGCTATTCAAATGACACACCCATTTGCGGTAGATGTGAGTGGTGGGGTAGAGGCAAGTAAAGGAATAAAAGACCATCAACTGATAGAAAAATTTATGCAAGGAGTCCATTGTGGATCAGCAAAATAAGATTGACTACACACAATATCCAGATGCAAAAGGGCATTTTGGTATTCATGGCGGACGATTTGTGTCAGAAACATTAATGGCAGCGTTAGAAGATTTACAATCTCTTTATGAGAGAATGAAAGATGATGCCCAGTTTCTAGCAGAATTCGATCGTGATTTGGCCTATTATGTTGGCCGTCCAAGTCCTCTTTATTATGCTGAGCGATGGTCGAAACATCTTGGTGGTGCGCAAATTTATTTAAAACGTGAAGACCTAAACCATACAGGTTCGCACAAAGTAAACAATACGATTGGTCAAGCTCTTCTCGCTAAGCTTTCAGGTAAAAAGCGTATTATTGCAGAAACAGGTGCAGGACAGCATGGGGTTGCAACAGCAACAATTGCAGCGCGTTTAGGGCTTGAGTGTGTTGTTTACATGGGCGCAGACGATGTAAAGCGTCAGGCGATGAATGTTTACCGTATGCGATTATTGGGAGCAAAAGTTGTTCCTGTAACGAGCGGTTCACGTACATTAAAAGATGCAATGAATGAAGCAATGCGTGATTGGGTGAGTAATGTGGACAGTACCTATTATGTTATTGGTACGGTTGCAGGCCCACATCCATACCCTCAGTTGGTACGTGACTTCCAATCAATTATTGGACGTGAAGCACGTCAGCAAATTCAAGAACAAGCAGGTCGTTTACCTGATGCATTAGTCGCATGTGTAGGTGGTGGTTCAAATGCCATGGGCTTGTTCTATCCGTTCTTAAATGATACTGACGTTGCCATGTATGGTGTCGAAGCAGCAGGATTGGGTGTTGAAACAGGCAAGCACTCTGCACCTCTTAATGCAGGTCATGTTGGTGTATTGCATGGCAATAGAACGTACTTGATGAGCGATGCGCAAGGTCAAATTATTGAAACACATAGTATTTCTGCTGGTCTAGACTACCCAGGGGTAGGTCCTGAGCATAGTTTCTTAAAAGATATGAAACGTGTGCAATATGTACCGATTATAGATGATGAAGCTCTACAGGGCTTCCGAGACCTTACAAAAATTGAAGGAATTATTCCTGCACTAGAAAGTGCCCATGCAATGGCATATGTTTCTAAGTTGGCACCAACCATGTCTAAAGATCAGATTTTAATTGCGACGGTCTCAGGCCGTGGAGATAAAGATTTGATGACTGTTGCCCGTTTAGATGGCATAGAAATGGTTGATATGTAAGAAGCTATATAAAAAAGGCGCATTTGATGCGCCTTTTTTATGGTCTGTTTTTTGCTTAGTCTTTGAAGTTATTAAACTGTAATGGGATACCGAATTGCTCTTCACGTAAGAATGCCATAAGTTTTTGTAGGGTATCGCGTTTTTTATCGCTGACACGAATTTTATCACCTTGAATAGATGATTGAACTTTGATTCCGCTTTCCTTAATGGCCTTATTTACTTTTTTTGCAGTGTCAGAGTCTAAACCATCTTTAAGTTTAATGACCTGAACAAAATGCTTACCTGAAGCAGATGCTTTTTGCGGATCCATTGCTTGAATATCAATTTTACGTTTAAAGAAATGATTTTCAAGCATGCTGTAAACTTGTTCGCACTGAAAGTCACTTTCTGTAGAGATTTTAATCTCTTTCGATTTTTCATTGAGCTCAACAGTTACATCTTGACCACGAAAATCAAAACGTGTTGCGATCTCTTTCTGTGTATTTTGTACAGCGTGGTTAACTTCGAAAGTCTCAAGTTCGGAAACGATATCAAAAGAAGGCATATCTAGCACCTTTACAAGTGGATGAAATATCTGAGATGCTAAGAGGGTTTTCTTGATTTGCCAAGTGTTGTTTATATAAAAGGAGGACACAATGATCCGTAAACAAGAAATTACAACATTTGAATTCCCAGATAATGCTGTTATTTGGGATGTTAGAGATGCAAATGCCTATGCAGAGGCACATTTAAAAGGTGCGGTAAATCAACCGATTGACCATATAAATGAAGATGCATTGACCGAAATTTCGGCAGATCAGCCTATTTATATTTTGTGTGGTGGGGGCAGTAAGGCACCTAGAGCTGCTGAAAAATTAGAAAGCTTTGATAGTGGCCGAGAATATGTCGTACTGATGGGTGGTACACGTGCGGCCAAAGCAGCAGGATTACCGATAGAATAAAAAAAGCGCCTTAGGGCGCTTTTTTAAGGCTTTTATTTTGGTAGTACGGTTTTTTGGGTTTGGTTTTTCTCAAAAATCTTTGCGGATTGAGTTTGTCTATAACACTTATAGGTACTGGGCAAAGCTCATTTAAAATTTGAGAAGCTAATATTTCAGCACACAGTGGTGCAAATAAGAAGCCCTTAGACCCTAGTCCTGAGCAAGTATATATTTTTTGGTGGTCTCCATATGGACCAAGTAACGGAAAATAATCTGCACTTTGTGCGCGTACAGATGCTCGACCTTCCCAATGCACGATATCTTCTAACGTTTCAGCATAATCAGGATAAACTTTTTTTAGGAGGGCCAGATTATGTATATGGTCTTCTTCAAGTACTGCATCATCTGATCTTTGTGGATGAAAAGAAGCACCTAAAATAAGTTGTTTATCATTCAACTGCATTGCATAACCACCATAACTCAATGCTTGATGACTAGGAAGTGGTGCATTTTCATTATTTAGCCAACTGACTTGACCACGAATAGGTTTAAGTTGTGGCAATTCAGGCAGTAATAGATGACTATCTATTGCTGTGCAGACAATAGTAAAGTCTGCAAAAAACTGTTGGCTCAACTTATCAATGATGTAAACTTGTTCGGCTTGTTCCTCTATTTGAGTTATTTCACTTTCAATAAGTTCGATAAGAGGATGCTGAAGTATCTCTTGAGCTAAGATCTGAGGAGTCACAACACCAGCATGTTTAAGTTGTATTGATGAATAATCTGATTTTAGAACGCTATCTTCAGTTGCAACTAATTCAGTTTCAGGATAATCATTCAAAATACTATGAAGTTCGCCGTTTTGCTTTAAATCAGTTTGCTGGACACTGATACGACGAAACGCTTTAAATTGTGAGTAATATGAACAGCTATATTGCCAACTTAAACTCATTAAATGTTCGTGATTTTGTGTTGCTGGACAAAGTTTGGGGTTTAGAAGTGCAAGTGGGTTACCAGATGCGCCAGAAATTGCGTTTTTACGCTCGTAGATACGCACATGATGGCCACGTTGTGCAAATGCCCAAGCATGGCTTAAACCTGCGATTCCTGCACCAATAATAGCAATATTCAGTTGACTTGAAGGCTGAGCTCTCTCAGAGCGGTCTGAAGCTGGCCAGATCGCTTTTAACATTTCACGTTTGTGACCAAAACCTTTAGGTCTAGAAATGTCTATACCATATGCTTTAAGACCACGTTTAATGATGCCTGCTACACTAAAAGATGCGAATGTTGTATGAGGTGCAGATAGGCGAATGATATGTGACAGTATATTTTCTTGCCATAATTCAGGATTACATGCTGGTGCAAATCCATCTAGAAACCATGCATTTACAGTCCCTATTTTAGGAATAATAGGAAAAATATCTGCTGCATCACCTAGCCACAAATCTATACTAAAACGTTCATTTGGAAAGTGAAGACGGTGACAACCTGCAATTGGTGTAGGGTATTGTAAGATGAGTTGTTCTGCTAGAGGCTGAAGTTCCGGCCATGCTTTTAATGCTCGAATTAAATCTTCTTTAGCCAGAGGAAATTTTTCTACAGTTAAAACATGAAGGTGACTCTGATTATTTGGGCGTACTGCTTGCCACATTTGCCATAAAGCTAAAATATTTAAACCTGTACCAAAGCCTGTTTCACCTACACAAAAATATTCGTAACTGCTTAGCTCAGATAGCCTTGTAGATAGGTCATTTCCATTTAAAAAAACATGGCGTGTTTCTAGTAAGCCATTGTCTTTAGAGAAGTAAACGTCTCCAAACTGCGTTGAGACTGGAATATCAATACCATCAACACGTTGCCATGTAAGCTTTGCAGTTTCAATTTTACCGAACAATCTTAAACCCTTTATCTTTTACCACTGACGACGACGTTTTGTATAAATATAACCTGCGAGCACAAAGCCTAAAATGACACCAATAGCCAGTGTTGCAGCCCCATACATAAATAATTGTGCTGTACGTTCGCTTTGTAGAACTTGAACTTGTACACCTAAATTATCGTTTTTAAGTTGTAATGCTTGATTTTGAGCTAAAGCATCTAAATTTGCTTTTTCTAATTGCTGCATTCGAACTTCTTGGTTTTTGACCAATGTTTTCATTTTTAAATCATCTTCTGCTTTTTTTTGCGCAAGTTGTGCTGGAGAGTTAGGTTCTACCAAAGGTGCACTTTGATTTGTTTTTGTCACTTGCGTTGTTGATGCGTTATTTTGAGACGGACTTGATGGTTGATTTGCAACAGGTTGTGCCTGAGGAATTGGTGTTGTTTGAGATACTGGTTCGACAGCCCATGCAGATGCTGACAGTAGCATGAACACACCAAATGTACGAGATACAACACGTTGCATGATCTTTATCCTTTAGGAAAAACTTGAATGAATGGCTTTACATCTATGTGACCATATACACCTGCTTTAAGATAAGGTTCATCTGATAGCCAAGCATCTAAAGCCTCACGTGTTTCAAAATCTACAATGAGCGTGCTGCCGTAAAAGCCAGCTTGAAGGTTGTCATGTTCTTTTGGCATTGGACCAGCGACAATTAATTTACCTTCAGCATCAAGTTTTTCAATACGTGCTAGATGTGCAGGACGAGTAGCAAGGCGAGTTGCTAAAGTCCCTTCTTTATCTGTACATGTAACAATAAATAAAGGCATAATTTTACTCTTGTTTTATATAAAAAAGTATTCTTGTTATTCAGAAGTTTTAAAATGTTTTCTTAGAATAACAAATTGAATAATAATAAAAGAGAACATAATAATCATGTCACCAAATGATGTAAACTCGCCCCAGTATTTTCCGTGCATAAATAAAAATGCGAAAAATACATGTAAGCAAGACATTAGTATAAACATACCTGCCCAAGCAAAGTTTAAATTACGCCATCCTTTAGGATTGAGTTCAAGAACAGTACCAAACATTTTTTTAATGAGTGGACTTTTATCTTTGGTAAAAAGAGGAGAGAGTAAAAATGCTATTGCAAATAGAAAGTTAAGCAATGCTGCTTTTAGCTTAATATAGAAATCGTCATTTAGTAATAATGTCACACCACCAAATACAACGGTCATAATAAAAATTAACCACTGTTGTTTATCTAAACGAAATTTTTGAAAAACAAAAAGTGCCCCATAAACGACAATCATCGAAATAATAAGTGCAGCCGTTGCAACCAAAATATTATTATTGTCAATGCCACCTGAAGAGCCAACAAGACTTAAAATAGGGTGATGGTTATTTGTAGGATCAACTGTTTTATAAAAATAGAAAAAGATGATAAGAGGGATAAAGTCCAAAAGTGCTTTCATGTTAAAGTGTTTAATCCTATCTCGCGAATGGTTCATTATAAAATATGCAGGGTATAGATTTACATACACATAGCAATATTTCTGATGGTGCGTTAACACCAGAGGATTTAGTGCGTAAGGCAGTTGAGTCAGGTATCCATACTTTAGCATTAACTGATCATGATTCAATGGATGGCTTAAAAAGAGCTGAAATAGTTGCATGTGAAAATCAAATTAAATTGATTTCTGGGGTGGAAATTTCGAGCCAATGGTCACGTCCATCTACTAAAAAAAGTTATGGCGTACATATTGTCGGCTTAAATATGCAAGATCGTGGATATCTAGATGAGGTTTTAGCAGAGCAAAAACAAATTAGAGCACAACGTGCTGTAGAAATTTGTCACAAGCTTGAAAAAATACTTAAACAAGATTTTTATCCTGATGTACTTGCCAAAGTAGATGGGATTGCAGATCGAGTAACACGTAGTCATATTGCACAAGTTTTACTGGAGAAACGTGTTGTCAATCGGTTGCAACAGGCTTTTGACCGATTTTTAAAAACGGGAAAACCTGCTTTTGTTGCATTTGAATGGTTGTCACTCGAAAAAACAATTCAAGCCATTCATAGTGCTAAAGGCTTAGCAGTCTTAGCACATCCCACAAAATATGATTTATCTGCAACCAATATTCGTTATTTGATGGAATTATTTACTAAATATGGAGGGGATGCGGTTGAGTTACCTCCACCATCTGAAACAGCATCTAGTCGTCAAATGATTGATCGTTTAATTGCAGAGCATGGGCTTAAGGTTTCTATTGGTAGTGATTTTCATGGTGAGCATATGCCATGGTTACACTTAGGTCGTGTACCTATGTTAAAAGAAGGGCAAGAAGGGGTTTGGGAAAGTTTTATTTAAATTTTTCTGCTTAAACTTATAGTTAATTACGTTTAAGCAGAGGTGATCAAAATTTATAAATATTTATTTTCATATTCACATAAAAAAATTAAAAATATAATTTACTGATTTTTAATTAATTAAAAAAATTAAATCTCCTAATTATCTTTTTATGATAATTGAGTCACTTTATATGATTATTTATTAATGTATAATTGTACAATCTTTGTTAATTTAGAAGTTTTTAATGTACAAATTATGTAGTGGAAGAAACTTTTTAATTTGCGGTTTAGGGCTCTCTTATTGCATGCTCAATGTAGCTCATGCAGCTTTTTCACCTACAGATCCGTACATACAACAACAACAAAGAAATGAACAAATCGATCAGCAAATGCAAACCAACCCTCGGGTCAGTTTGAAGCCAGAACAAGAACGTGCATTGGGTGAAGTCCAACTTTCTAAATTACAATCTCATAGCGAAGAAGTCTGTTTTCCAGTTCATCATTTCACCTTAGAAGGTGAGCAGGCACGAGAATTCACCTTTGCTGTTGTCCCATTTACACATGGAAAAAATAATATTATTGGTCGTTGTTTGGGAGCAGAGGGTCTGAACCAATTGGTTGAGCTCATTCAAAATAAAATTATTGAAAAAGGGTATATCACAACACGCGTTTTACTTCCACAACAAAATATATCTTCAGGCACTGTTCGTTTTACAGTGATTGCAGGTCGTGTCAATCAAATTCACTTTGCTTCAAATACCTCTAGACGTGCACATAAGGTAAATGCTTTACCTGTTCGTCAAGGTGATATCTTAAATATTCGTGATATTGAGCAAGGATTAGAGAACTTCAAACGTATACCAACGGTAGATGCTAATTTCAAGATTAAGCCTGCTGAGACAGGGCAACCTGGTTATAGTGATTTGGATCTGACATGGACACAAACTCGACCTTATCGAATTAATTTAAGCCTAGATGATTCGGGTTCTAAAACGACAGGTAAATATCAGGGAACTGCAACGCTTTCACTCGATCATCTCTTGACGTTAAATGATCTTTTTTATACAAGCTACACACATGATGTATTTCAATATGAAGAGAATAAAGGTAGTTCAAGTCTTTATTTGAATTACAGTATTCCGTGGAATTACTTCTTATTTTCTGCAAATTATAGTGATTCTAAATATAGTCAAAATGTTTTGGGTAAAAACGATAACTATCAATATAGTGGCACAAGTAAGCAACTAAATTTTGACATCACACGTCTGATTTACAGAGATGCATCTCGCAAAGTGTCTTTGGGTGCAGGGGGATGGTTTAGACAATCAAACAACTTTATCAATGATGTTGAAATTCTCTCTCAGTATCGTCGTACAGGTGGATGGCAAATTCATGCTGATTACACGGAGTACTTTAAAAAAGCGACCCTCAATGCACGTCTTTCTTATAAACGAGGAACAGGTGCTTTTGGAGCAATTTTGGCTTCGGAAGAAAAGTTTAATGAGGCTTTTACCCGTGTTGGGATTTGGCAAATTAACTCAACATTACAAGTCCCCTTTAAGGTTTCATCTATGCCATTTTTCTACACGATGGATTGGCGTATGCAGTACAGCGATAAAATCTTAACACCTCAGGATCGATTTTCGATAGGCAATCGTTATACCGTTCGTGGCTTTAGCGGTGAAGAAACGCTTGCAGGAACGAATGGATTGACGATTCGTAATGAGTTCGCCACTCCAGTTCTTCATTCATCTCACTTAATTTATTGGGCTTTGGACTATGGTCAAGTGGGTGGAAAAAACTTTGACTATCTTGAAAATAGACCCTCTTATCAAACAAAAAATAATCATTTAGTTGGTACAGCCATTGGTTTGAAAGGCCAATTTGAGAAGCTGAATATCAATTATGATTTTTTTGTATCTACACCGCTACAACAACCCCGCACCATGAAGCCCGACCATCTTGTCACAGGCTTTAACTTGAATTGGAATTTCTAATTTTTTTAATTTTTTAGGTTAGTCAGATGAATAAGAATTGCTATCGCGTTATTTTTAGCCAAGCTTTAGGTGTATTTGTTGCAGTTGCAGAATATGTAAAAAGTAAAAAAAAGCAGGTTGGCCAATCTAGATATAGTGGTACCAATACCCCTACATCACCATCTTTACAGATGATGACCTATAAAAAACTAAAACCCGTCAGCTTCTCTGTATGTGTTGGATTGGGTGCAATGACGATGCTTTGTTCAACATCGATTTGGGCCGAGAGTCAAATTATTGCAGATCGAGCTGCACCTACACATCAACAGCCGACAATATTAGAAACAGCCAATCACATTACGCAAGTGAACATTCAAGCACCAAGTGAACGAGGCGTATCAAGAAATACCTATTCACAGTTTGATGTTGGTCAAGAAGGTGCCATTTTAAATAACTCAAGAACCAGTGCAAAAACCAATTTGGCTGGATGGGTTCAAGGTAACCCTTGGCTTGGGCAAGGCGAAGCAAAAGTTATTTTAAATGAGGTCAATAGCAGTAATCCAAGTTATTTACGTGGCTTTGTTGAGGTTGCAGGAAAGTCTGCACAAGTGATTATTGCCAATCCAACTGGTCTGGTTTGTGATGGCTGTGGTGTCATTAATGCAGATCGATTTACTTTAACAACAGGTGAAAGTAAATTTGATTCACAGGGTTACCTTGAATCGTTTTTAGTAAGAAAAGGAACAGTCACTATCGGAGACAAAGGTTTAAATGCAAGTTTAACCCCATATACCGATATTTATGCGCGTGCCTTAAAGTTAAGTGGTGAGCTTGCTGCTCAGCATATAACAGTTGTGACAGGTGACAACCAGATAAAATCTCAAGCAGTAGATGATAAAGACGTTATTTCAAATACTGCTGGACGTGATCAATCTGAGGCAAAACCTGAGTTTGCGGTTGATGTTGCAAACTTAGGAGGGATGTATGCTAAAAAGATCCAGCTGATTGCGACTGAAGCAGGTGTAGGTGTTCGTAATGCTGGGGCATTAACTACTCAAACTGGATCACTTAAACTAAATGTGCATGGTGATTTGATCAATACAGTTGATGGCAATATTGTGTCTCATCAGGGTGAATTAACTGTTCAGACAGATAAGTTAACAAACCAACATCGTATTCAAAGCCAACAAGATAAACTTTCGATTGAAAGTAATACCATTGAAAATCAAGGCACGATCGATACCAATGATGAGCTTATTATTCATAATCAGCATGATATATTGAATCGTGGTTCATTGATGGGTCAACAACTGAATATTCATTCAGATCAACTCACAAATACAGGGAATATTACTCAAACAGGTCAACAAGATCTGAAAGTGACAACAGAAAAATTATCGAATGAATTAGGTAAAATTGGACTAGTCGACAATACTACAAATACTACAAATACTACAAATACTACAAATACTACAAATACTACAAATACTACAAATACTACAAATACTGCAAATACTGCAAATACTGCAAATACTGCAAATACTGCAAATACTGCAAATACTGCAAATACTGCAAATACTGCAAATACTGCAAATACTGCAAATCCAGCAAATCCAGCAAATCCAAAAGTTTATACTGAGGCAGGACAACTAGCGATCAATGCTGAACTCATCAATAAAGGGCAGATTTCTAATAATGGAAGTCTTCAGCTGTCTTTAAAGGATTTAGTAACCAATAAGGATGGGCAAATTGCAGTTGAACGATTGAGTAGTCAAGGGAATGTAAACAATAACCAAGGACAGCTCAGTTCAACTGATCTGAAAATGACGGGGCAGCATTTAAGTAATCAGCAAGGACGTATTTTTAGTAAAAATATTTCAATAAATCATCAATCTATCGATAATGATCAAGGGGTAGTGTTTGCAAATAATACCGCAAATATTGATGTTTCTGAAGAAATAAAAAATAATCAAGGGAAGATTGTTGCCAATGATGATGTTCAGTTAAGTTCACAATCTCTTTCCAATAATCAAGGTGTGATTTCATCTCAGAAAAAAGATGTTTATTTAGATGTTAATGACAAAATTGATAACACACTTGGACAAATAACTGCTCAACAAAATCTTCACATTGAATCTAATGAGCTAAATAATCAATTTGGACAAATTGGTTCGAACCACACTGCTTATATTTATGGTCATCAGATTTCCAATGATCAGGGATTGATTCAAAGCCAGGCCTTGTTGTTAGAAGGTAATGATCTATTCAATAGTGGTCAACTTCATGCTCAGAAGAATCTAACCATTGCAGTTAATCAAATTCTCAATAATGGTATTTTAAGTTCGAACACAGATCTTAATGTCTTAGGAAATGTATTTGTACAAGCGAATTCAGGGATTTCTGTTGCTGGCTTAAATAATGGATTGAATGAAGGTAATTTAAAGATTACCAATAATGCTGTATTTGCAAAAGGTACATTACAAGCAATAAAGGATATTCATATAGATGGTCAGACCACACTTCATCTAGATCAAAGTCGTGTCAGTGCACAAGCCATTGACCTTAGCTCGGTAGAGGGAGATGTATCAACTGCCAATGCCCAAGTCCAAGCCAAAGATCAACTGAAACTAAGTGCAGGCCAGACATTAAATAACCAACAGGGACAACTCCAAGCCAATCAGGTTGAGTTAACAGGACAAACCCTGAATAACCAACAGGGTCAAATTGTTCAGTTGGGTCAAGCTGGACAAAACATTCATCTTGCCAAGATTAACAACGCCCAAGGCCAGATTAAGACCAATGCAGGTGATTTAGATATCGTCAGCCAATCGCTAGATAACCAATCTGGATTCATACTCCATACGGGTTCAGGGGCGTTGGGAATAACAAGCGAAGCGATTGATGGTGGACAAGGTGAGATCCAAAGCCAAGGTCAACTTCAACTTCAAGGTCGACATATTGATCTAAACCATGCAAAAACCCAAGCTGCAGGGATTGAGATCAAAGCAGATCAGCTCGATCATCATTCAGCTCAGATGTTACAAACAGATCAACAGCGTCAGTTAAACATGACTGTGCAACAAGACCTAAACAACCAATCGGGTCAGATTGCAGGACTGGGTGATGTTCGCATTCACAGCACACAGCTTGCAAACCAACAAGGGGCACTACAAAGTGCCCAGCAGGTCATGGTAGAGAGCACTGATCTGAATAACCAACAAGGGATGATCAATGCAGGGACAACAGTTGATCTACAGAGCAAGCATTTAGACAATAGCCAACAGGGTCAGATTCAAAGTCAGGGCAATGTAACGATTGTTAGTGATGCACTCAAGAATAGCACGGGTCGTATTTTGGCCAATAAACAAGTGCAATTGATCGGTCAAACGATCGATAACCAATCTGGGCAGATTGCCAGTATTGCAGGTAAAACACATTTAATTAGTGATGAGGTTAAAAATAGTCAAGGCGTAATACAGTCAAATGAGTTACAGCTTGATACACCAAATTTGGACAATACATCTGGTGTGATTTTATCTAAATCTTCATTGGTATTAAATCAACAAAAGGAAATTCTTAACCGAGCTGGTATCATTCAAACTGGTCAGGATTTAACAATTTCATCTGATTCAGTTGATAATGACCATGGTGTTTTACAGTCTGGAGGTAATCTTGATATTGATGTAGGTAAAGGAACAATTTCAAATCGTGATTCTGATACATCATTAAATTTGGGTGGGATATTAAGTCGAGGTACGATTAATTTACATGCTCAGAATATTGACAATACATTTGGTCGTATTCGTGCAGATCAGAATATTTTACTCGATACAAGAAATACAAAAAACAATAATGGTCAAATGACATCAGCGAATCGTTTAGAGATTGTTGGTGAAACATTAGAAAATACTGGAACAATTGAAGCGCAACATGTGCAATTGTTGCAAGATAAAATAAATAATATTGGCCAGATTTATGGTCATGAAGATATCAATATTTTTGTACCTATCCTTTCAAATGCAGGGACTATTGTTACTGGTAAGCAATTGATATGGAAAGGTTCACAGCTATTACAGACATCGACAGGGAGTTTATGGTCAGGTCTAGATGCATCCGGTAAATTGAGTCAATCAGGTGAAATTGGATTAAGTGCTTCTGATCATATTGAACTACAAGGTCAAGCAATTGCAGATGGTCAAATTCAAGCAACTTCGGCACATGTATTTAATGCCGATCACAGCCAAATTATTGGTCAAGCCATTGACCTTAGCTCGGTAGAGGGAGATGTATCAACTGCCAATGCCCAAGTCCAAGCCAAAGAGCAACTGAAATTAAGTGCAGGCCAGACATTAAATAACCAACAGGGACAACTCCAAGCCAATCAGGTTGAGTTAACAGGACAAACCCTGAATAACCAACAGGGTCAAATTGTTCAGTTGGGTCAAGCTGGACAAAACATTCATCTTGCCAAGATCAACAATGCCCAAGGCCAGATTAAGACCAATGCAGGTGATTTAGATATCGTCAGCCAATCGCTAGATAACCAATCTGGACTCATACTCCATACGGGTTCAGGGGCGTTGGGAATAACAAGCGAAGCCATTGATGGTGGACAAGGTGAGATCCAAAGCCAAGGTCAGCTTCAACTTCAAGGCCGACGTATTGATCTACACCATGCAAAAACCCAAGCTGCAGGGATTGAGATCAAAGCAGATCAACTCGATCATCATTCAGCTCAGATGTTACAAACAGATCAACAGCGTCAGTTAAACATGACTGTGCAACAAGACCTAAACAACCAATCGGGTCAGATTGCAGGATTGGGTGATGTCCGCATTCACAGCACACAGCTTGCAAACCAACAAGGAACACTACAAAGTGCCCAACAGGTCATGGTAGAGAGCACTGATCTGAATAACCAACAAGGGATGATCAATGCAGGGACAACAGTTGATCTACAGAGCAAGCATTTAGACAATAGCCAACAGGGTCAGATTCAAAGTCAGGGCAATGTAACGATTGTTAGTGATGCACTCAAGAACAGTACGGGTCGTATTTTGGCCAATAAACAAGTGCAATTGATCGGTCAAACGATCGATAACCAATCTGGGCAGATTGCCAGTATTGCAGGTAAAACACATTTAATTAGTGATGAGGTTAAAAATAGTCAAGGCGTAATACAGTCAAATGAGTTACAGCTTGATACACCAAATTTGGACAATACATCTGGTGTGATTTTATCTAAATCTTCATTGGTATTAAATCAACAAAAGGAAATTCTTAACCGAGCTGGTATCATTCAAACTGGTCAGGATTTAACAATTTCATCTGATTCAGTTGATAATGACCATGGTGTTTTACAGTCTGGAGGTAATCTTGATATTGATGTAGGTAAAGGAACAATTTCAAATCGTGATTCTGATACATCATTAAATTTGGGTGGGATATTAAGTCGAGGTACGATTAATTTACATGCTCAGAATATTGACAATACATTTGGTCGTATTCGTGCAGATCAGAATATTTTACTCGATACAAGAAATACAAAAAACAATAATGGTCAAATGACATCAGCGAATCGTTTAGAGATTGTTGGTGAAACATTAGAAAATACTGGAACAATTGAAGCGCAACATGTGCAATTGTTGCAAGATAAAATAAGTAATATTGGCCAGATTTATGGTCATGAAGATATCAATATTTTTGTACCTATCCTTTCAAATGCAGGGACTATTGTTACTGGTAAGCAATTGATATGGAAAGGTTCACAGCTATTACAGACATCGACAGGGAGTTTATGGTCAGGTCTAGATGCATCCGGTAAATTGAGTCAATCAGGTGAAATTGGATTAAGTGCTTCTGATCATATTGAACTACAAGGTCAAGCAATTACAGATGGTCAAATTCAAGCAACTTCGGTACATGTATTTAATGCCGATCACAGCCAAATTATTGGTCAAGCCATTGACCTTAGCTCGGTAGAGGGGGATGTATCAACTACAAATGCCCAAGTCCAAGCCAAAGATCAACTGAAACTAAGTGCAGGCCAGACATTAAATAACCAACAGGGACAACTCCAAGCCAATCAGGTTGAGTTAACAGGACAAACCCTGAATAACCAACAGGGTCAAATTGTTCAGTTGGGTCAAGCTGGACAAAACATTCATCTTGCCAAGATTAACAACGCCCAAGGCCAGATTAAGACCAATGCAGGTGATTTAGATATCGTCAGCCAATCGCTAGATAACCAATCTGGATTCATACTCCATACGGGTTCAGGGGCATTAGGAATAACAAGCGAAGCGATTGATGGTGGACAAGGTGAGATCCAAAGCCAAGGTCAGCTTCAACTTCAAGGTAGCCATATTGATCTAAACCATGCAAAAACCCAAGCTGCGGGGGTTGAGATCAAAGCAGATCAGCTCGATCATCATTCAGCTCAGATGTTACAAACAGATCAACAGCGTCAGTTAAACATGACTGTGCAGCAGGACCTAAACAACCAATCGGGTCAGATTGCAGGATTGGGTGATGTTCGCATTCACAGCACACAGCTTGCAAACCAACAAGGGGCACTACAAAGTGCCCAGCAGGTCATGGTAGAGAGCACTGATCTGAATAACCAACAAGGGATGATCAATGCAGGAACAACAGTTGATCTACAGAGCAAGCATTTAGACAATAGCCAACAGGGTCAGATTCAAAGTCAGGGCAATGTAACGATTGTCAGTGATGCACTCAAGAACAGCACAGGTCGTATTTTGGCCAATAAACAAGTGCAATTGACCGGTCAAACGATCGATAACCAATCTGGGCAGATTGCCAGTATTGCAGGTGATGTGCATGTATTGGGCAATGATATTGACAATCAAACAGGCTTAATTCAAGGCAATACGTTAGACATCAAAGGTGACCACCTCAACAATCGTTCAGGGTCATTAATTTCAAATCAATCCATGACGCTTGAACAACACGGTCGCTTTGATAACCATGCAGGGGTATTACAATCTGGTCAGCGCTTAGATCTATCTGCCCAAGGAATTGATAACAGTCAAGGGCTCATTCAGGCAGGGACACATCTACATATTGATGCAAAACATGATGTTATCGATAACTACAAGGACGACACTCAGAGCCAAGGTGGGATTTTAAGTGGTGGTGATTTACATATTGAGCATGTGGAGCAAATTAATAACCAATTGGGACGTTTAATTGGGCAGAATCATGCAAGTATCGATGTAGATGAAATTATTGATAACATACAAGGTCAGATCGGGTCAAAAGAACTCCACTTGAATGTCAATACTCTCAATAATACGGGAGTGATTCAAGGTCAGAACCAGTTACAGATTACTGGTGAGACTGTAAACAACCGAGGAAGGTTATTAGCAAAAAATATTGATTTTAAAGTAAATCATTTTGAAAACAATTCAGGTCAAGTCATTGCATACCAAAATATTCAGGGAAAAGCTGACTCATTAGAGAATACAGGCGGAGTTTTTCAGGCAGATACTATCGATCTGAGTTTTTCAGAATTGCTCAATGGTAATCTGGGTGTATTTTATGGTGGAAATATTCACTTCAAAGGTACACAACTCTCCAACTTAGGCACGATTCAATCGTATGATGACAGTGATTTTGATATTTCTAATATCATCAATAATGGGACACTGATTTCCTCCCAAAATATAAATATGAGTGGTCATCAACTCGTTAATCATAAAATTATATATACAAAAAAGAATTTAAATATTGATGTTAATTCTTTTAGACAGAATAAAGATGCAAGTATATATACAGGTTCTGCTGATACAGAAGGTGGATTTTATTTAAAATCGGGAGATGTTGTACAATTACTTGGTGGGTATATATCAAAAGGTGATTTTGACATCAAAAGTGATCATGATATTCAAGTAGAAAAAGCAAACATTTTTGCAAATAATATACGTATTGACACATTATCGAATTCAGATTCATCTCCAAAGATTTTAATTAAAGATAGCTTTATAGATACTAAAAATAATTTTGTATCTAACAACGGCAATAGTTTTTTCACGAATGATCATAGTACGCTTATTTCAAATAATATTGATATTCATGCAAATGCATATCTTATTCAAAATACAGATAATAGTATTTTATATGCAAAGAACTTATTAAAATTAAATGTGAATGATATTTCAGAAACTGGAAAAATAGTTTCTGAAAGAGATATTGACCTTCATTTGGGGAAAAATTACAACTTTAATGATCAAACTTTCATTAAGGCAGGACACGATCTTAACTTATCTGTAGATGGAGAGTTTAAAAATACATCAAAAATTGTTTCTGGTCATCTTGTTGGGATACAAGCCAGTGCTATTTCTAATGAAAACAATGCATCAATCGTCTCAGATAATATTGCATTGACGTCTCATGGACTTAAAAATAGTGGTTTATTAGAAGCATCAAATGTAGTTGATATCAATGTAGAAGCTAGAGATACTAAGATGACATCACATCTAGATTATGCTAAGGCAGATCGATTGGATAATGTTGGTGGTACTATTTTAGGAAATGTGATTAACATTAAGTCGAATCTACTTTTTAACCAGAGTGACGTTACCGATAAAAAACTAAAAAGTGGTGTAATTTATGCCGCACAACAAATGAATCTAGGGGTTAATGAGTTATATAATACCTCATTTTATTATATTAATGACTATCATGAAATTGTATTCGATACAATTTTTGGGCACTTTGCAACCTCACGTAATGACCTTGTTTCTGCAAATGCAATAGATAATGCTTGGATCTTTAGTGGAGGTGATTTATCTATTGGTAAGTCTTTAGACGAAAATAATCAAGTTCATGGTAGAGCAACATATGTTTCAAATACGAGTGCACGTATAGAGGCAGCTCGTAATTTATCTATTATTGCAGAAAATATAAATAACCAGAATATTCATTTAATTATAGATACAAATGAAACGCGTACACCTACTGTCAAATATGGTTTAAATGGAAAACTCTGGGATGAGTCTGAAGTAAAATTTGGCAATACCAATAGACGTGGTGGCGAAAATGGCGTACTTCTTATTCCAAACCCTGATCCTGCAAAAGCTAAAGCAGAACCATTTATTAAAGGTGGTGAAGATTGGACTAAATATACCTATGATCTAATTACACAGCAAGATGAGGTGAAAGCATCTGCACCTGCACAAATGATTGCAGGACAAAATATTTTATTTGCACCAGAGACAGCAATTAACAATATAGATAGTCAGATTATTGCTGGTGGTACGATTTGGAGTGAAAATAGTTCAATCAATAACACCGTAAGTGATTTAAGAAAATCAGTTTTTAGTCGAAATGGTGAAAGTCGTTATCATTGGATTGAAAGTGCGGGAACATTTGGTAATCGGCATCGACAAGTATGGGAAAAACCACAATTTTATGAAATTGATTATCAACAAACGACTACGCCTGTTACATTGGCTCAGACGAATCTGACGCCAAGTACTTCGGTATTGACTTATCCTGACAAAAACGAATTGGATAAAGATGGCCTTTCAGATAGCATCAATAAATTTAGAAAAACTGCAAGCATAGATACGCCTAATATAGATACTTATCGAGCAAATCACGATGCGGACGTAAGTGTACCAACATCGAATTTAAATGGTAAAGGCAATTTAAGTAATAATGCTGTACATACCTCTATTTTTCCAAGTATGTTGGATAAAATTATTCTCACCACTCAGGATCAGCACTTCACTGATCCAAAAATTGTATCATCGCAAACAGGTATAAGCGGGTCTCATGAGGAAACAAATTCACAAAAGATTATTTCAAAACCAGTTCAATTGATTTATGAATATGTTCCAAGTGTTAAGAATACGACCAGTATCGTAAATCCTAAGGGGCCTATCGCATTTGTTGATGTTCAATCTTTACCTAAAGACCCACAGGTGCATCAGGAAATTACGATAAAGCAACTTCCTACTGAACAAAAAGCAAATGTTGATCAATTACCACAGTTAAATTCGATCGCAGTCTATGCGCCTGAATCTGCTCATGCGACAGGTGAAGAAATTCGTCTTGTCAACTTGACAAAAATCATTCAAGTCCCACAAAGTGGTTTGTATAAAGCCAACATCAGACAGGATCAATCTTATATTGTAGAAACAGATCCTACATTCGTAAGCTATAAAAATTGGATATCTTCTGCGTATATGCTTGACGCACTCAAGCTTGACCCTACATTGACGCAAAAGAGATTGGGTGATGGTTATTATGAGCAACGTTTAGTTCAAGACCAAATTGCGCAATTAACAGGTCGTCGTTTCTTAAATGGATATCATGATGACGATCAACAGTACCAAGCATTAATGAATAATGGACTGACTTTTGCAAAGGAGTATGGTCTACGCCCAGGTATCGCTTTAACAGCAGAGCAAATGTCTCATTTGACGAGTGATATCGTCTGGTTAGTTGAAAAACCAATACAGTTAGAGGATGGTCGTATTGTTCAGGCATTGGTGCCTCAAGTATACGTACGTAGCCAAAAAGGAGATTTAAAAGGTGATGGCGGTCTAATTTCAGCAGATCATATTGTTATTTTAGGTGATCAAAAAGAGATTAATAATTCGGGGACAATCTATGGAAAAGAAGAAGTCCTACTTAATGCAAAAGATATTAATGTACTTAAAGGTCGTATAGAAAGCCAGCAAGTAGAAATGAATGCGAATAACGATCTTCGCATTGAAGATGGTCAGATACAGGGGCAACGTATTGGACTCAGTGCAGGCAAAGACATTACCGTTAATCGGATACAGCCGAAAGCAGATCGTGCCGCGAATATTTACATTCCACCTTTGAATGACACTTCAGCGCCTACACTTATACCAAATTTGAGTATACAAGCAGGCCAAAATATTCAACTGCAAGGGGTTCAAATTGAGAATCGACAAGGCGCGACATATCTTAGTGCTGGAAATACGGTCAACATTGATGCACTTCGTACTCAAAGTATAAATAATGTAGATCAAGATAAAAATAACTTTGTACATCAAAGTCGAATAAAGGACGTTGGCTCAGAGATTAAGAGTCAAGGCGATATAAGCATTGTTGGTGGCGCTGTAGCAGGCAAAGCACTTCATTTAGAAAGTATACAAGGATCTGTCAATATTGCTGCTCAAAATGGTGTGGATTTGTCCGATGGTTTAGACAGTGAAAATTATAGTGAAAACCATACACTTGGTCGTAAACATAGAGAAACAACAACGCAAAGTCATCAAATTGAACGCTCTATTGCAAATACTATTTCTTCGGGCAAAGATATCTCTATATTTAGTGAAGCAGGCGATATTCGTGCAAGGCATCTGATTGCCAATGCGACGGATCATATTGGATTAAATGCAGCGCAAGGCAATGTGGTCTTATTGTCTGCGGTAGACACAGAAAGTAAAGATGTAAAATCTGCAAAGAAAGGTACAGTTAAATATCGTAATGACCAAGTGGGTTACATTCACCAAGATATTGCTCAAACACAGTTAAGTGCAGGTGAAGATATTAATGTGAATGCAGGACAGAACATTGCACTACAAGCGACGAACTTAAATGCAAAACATGACCTGTATATTGCCAACACTAAAACAGATACTAACCATGGTGAACTCAATTCAGATGGACAGTCTTTGGCACCAAACATACATATTTCTACGATAGAAACCCAAAACGAAGATTGGAACGAACATCAATCGGGGTATCGTGGTATAGCAAAAGAATTGGCCAAAGTCATTTCGATTGGACTGAAAAGCTTACCCTTTATAAAATCTCCAGTGACGATTGGGGAAAGCAGTAAGACATACCATCAAACCATTTCACAAAATAGTAGTGACCTGACTGCTACCAACCATATTGGCATAGAAGGTTTAGGCAATACAACGCTGACCAGTACACGTTTAAATGCCAAGGACATTTCTATTTCAGGTGAGAAAGTTATCTTTGATGCGGCCCAAGAACAATTCAAAACCCTCAATAGTCATAGTAAAGAAACGGTTCAAGGTCTTGGTTTTAAGGTCAATGATGACAGTATACGTTTAGGTGGTGTGAGAACAGACAATACAACACAAAGTACCAGCACGACAGGAACACACCATAAAGCAGGAGAGATTACTGCCGAGAACTTAAATATACAGGGCAATACTGGTATTGATATTTATGGTCAAAACATACACTCGACAGGTGTTACGGTGCTTGACCATGGGCAGGGTACATTAAACATTGGTGGTTACGAAGACAAGACCACGACAGAAAATAAAACCCATACCGAAAGCATTTCTGCAGAGATAGGTGTGCGTAATGCCTATTTAGATGCAGCGAAAGCGGTGATTGCCGTTAAAGATGCAGTGAAGGCTCTAAACGATGCAAGACTGGCATACAACCAAGCTGAAAAAGACTATGCGGCAGGAAAGATTACTAAAGATGCTTTAGACGATACAAAGGCCAATATAGCCATGGCAACCACCAATGTTGCAGCAGCACAAATTGCCGCAGGCGCAGCGATGGCAGGTGCAGTAGCAAATACAGCAACCTATGGCTTTACTATCGGGGCGAGTGGTCAACGCCAAGAAACTACCGACATCCAAAGTACCATTCAAGGACAATGGCAAGGCAGTCAGCTTGATTTAAACCACCTCATTTTAAGATCGCAACAACAAGATGCCAACGTAGAAGGCAGTCAAATTCATAGCACAGGCAGTACCTACTTTGATGGGACAAAGAACTTTAACGTGAGTGCAGGTACAGAACATCGTACAGATACACATGACATGCGTAGCAATAGCCAAAGTGCAAGTTATAGCTCAGGGAGTGTAAATGCCTCAATTGGACAACAAAAATCACATGCCGAAACACAAGGTCTAAATCACATTAATAGTGAGATTCAGCTTCAAGATACCTTTGGACACTTAAATGGCTTAAATATTAAAGGTGGCGAGGTTTTGATAGGTGATGTTGACCATCTAAAAGTCGATGGTATTACTGTTGAAAGCGTACAAGATACTCAAAGTAGTCATGAGCGTAGCCAAGGTGGTTCAGTCGGTGTTGGTTTGGGTGGTGGAAGTAAAAACGTCACTGCAGGATTTAACCAAGGAATAAGTCAAACCGATGTGGCTTGGGTAAACCGTACCAGTCAACTGCTGATGGGCGATGCCACTCATGGCGCAGATTTAGACCGTATGGGTGTTCATACTGTGACGAATGTGGGTGGTGTCATTGCCAATGCAGGCAAGAATGTAGATGGGAGTTTAGAGGACTATGGGCATTTAAACTATAGTGGTGCTTTAACGCTCAAAGATATTGAAGACCATCGTTTTAATGAAAGTCGAGGATTTAATATTTCGACAACGATTGGCATTCAAAAAGACAAAGATGCCAACAGCTATAAATATCCAAATGGTTCAACGACGGTGGGTATGAACCATACAGGTCAAGCCACTGAACAAGTGACCAAAGCGACACTTGGGCAAGGCACAGTCGGTCAGGCAACAGAAAGTACTAACCGTGATATTCAACACACGCAAGAGACCACACGAGACCAGACTACAGGATTATTAAATGGTCAAGTGACCGTAGATCATCGTCTTTTCACTGCGGATGGTCGTGCTCAGATTATTCAAGAGCAAAAAGACTTACCGAGAAATGCTGGAATTATTGGTAAAATGACTGCGGCAGGTATAACCAGTTTGGGTGTTGCTACAGCAGCATTAGCAAGCCAAGATGTGACCTTAGAAAAAGCATATAACACCGTAATGACCCCTGCCAACATCTTTAAATTTGTTCAGGAACATCCTGAAGCTGCAGCAGTAATTGAACAATTTAAAAATGGTCAATATCAAAACTTGATGAATACTCAAGGGAGCTTACAACTACTTGCAAATGCACTCAATCAAGACGTAGAAGTGCTTGCAACCTCGATCACTGCATTTTACGGTTTAAAAGGTGCTTATGACCCACAACGTCAACAAGTCGTATTAGATGTAAATAATGTAAACCGTTCAAGCGTTATAGAAACAGCAGGTCATGAGCTGAGTCATGCGCAAGGTATCCAAAGTGAAACTGCTGCTGACCTTATGGGTAAAGCGACTGGTTGGGCATATGACGCTGGCGTTTCATCTAATCAAAACATAATTAATCAGTACAAGAGTACGTTAGGAGATGGTCAAGACAGTACAACAGCTGCACAAAACCAAGAACTTCTGCATCATAACAATCAAACATTTATACAAAATAAAGAAGATCATGGCGATCAGATGGAGAACAAAACGTCATATAAACAAGATTTCATTAACGTCTTGACATGTTGGGATAGCACTTGCCGGCAAAAATATAATGCAACAGATCGTATTCAGCAAGATGCCTATGAACGAGGTACGCGTAAAGCAGTCGATAAGTTTGTAGAGGATCTTAAGAATTTACCGAACGTACCATCTGAGGTTTATGATGCGATAAAAAGAGACCCTCAGGGGACGGTGAAAGCAATATTAAGTGGTGTTGTATCCATTCCTGGCGACATTTTAAAGACTTTAGACACCATCGCCCGTATGAATATAGCAGGGGATACTCCTGCTGATTTTGAGAAGTTAGGTCAAGCTCAAATGTCATCGGCTTTAAATGTCATTTCACTTATTTTGAGTCAAGGTGCTGTAACCGTTGCTAAGAACGGAGTGACGGTCGTTGTTGAGGCTACGAAAGCACTTAAAGAAGCAAAGCTTGCCGAAATAGCTAGAAAGAAACAAATCGTTGAAAATAATATTAATAGAGATGCCGATTTACCTAATGTATTTGATGGGAATCCAAATGCACCAGCAGATCGAGCAATTACTCAGAAGAAAGATACAGATATTGAGATAGGTTTAAATAACCCTCATTATGATAGTAAACATGGTGCTTATACGACTTTAGAGCAACAATACGATCGTGCTATAAACGGTACTAACCCACAGACAGGTCGTAAAGAAAGATTCAAGCCTAATGCATCTAAATTCTTTAATTCAACTGATATGCATGATGCTTTGATAAAGGCTGAAGAGTTGTATAAGAAAAATCCAAGTGAATATGAAAAAGGACAGGTTGATCTTATTTTAAATAGAGCTGTTGGAGAAGGTTATATGGGAGATAATCCTAAGAATATAAAAGCTAATACAGTGGGTGAGTATCGTCGAACAAATACCATAACAGTACGAATAGATGAACAGACTGGCAAAGCCTATACGGCATATCCAAATCTTGAAGAAGGAACAGTACATCCTGATCCGCGGAAACACTAAATAAAGGAAAAAATAAATGATTGAGTACAGTCCATATCATATTGCATTATTATTTGGTGATTTTCATGATGATGCTTTAGAGCATTATTTATCTCGAGAAGAATATAATCAGTACTATGATTCTGATTTTAGAAATACAGATACAGCCTTATATTGGTTAGAAAGATTAGTCGGATCTATTGAAACATATAATGCAGAATATAGAGGATATAATTTATATAAAGAAAGCTTACGCCAAATAATTACATCTAACGGTGTTATTCCAATTAATGCATGTTTTCCTGGCATTGATGATGTTGATACAGTCAGTATTGACATTGAAAAGTGGTATATTGAGTGTTATTACCCATTTCTTTTTGTTTTATGGGATTATTTATTTGATGAAGAATATCAACCTGCTGATTTATCTCAATATCGACAACGCATAGATTACGAGTTTGTTCATTTTCCCCATAAGCTTGAACTTTGGAAAGAGGCAAAGTATAAAGACGGAGTATAAAAAGTGATGATATTAATAACCAAATAGATATAGCTGCTAGTGTTGCAGGATAAGTCCTTATATCGACAACGGACTTAGATAATCGCAAAGAATTTTCAAAACCCTCAATAGTCATAGTAAAGAAACGGTTCAAGGTCTTGGTTTTAAGGTCAATGACGACAGTATACGTTTAGGTGGTGTGAGAACAGACAACACGACACAGAGTACCAGCACGACAGGAACACACCATAAAGCAGGAGAGATTACTGCCGAGAACTTAAACGTACAGGGCAATACCGGCATTGATATTTATGGTCAAAACATACAATCGACAGGTGTTACGGTGCTTGACCATGGGCAGGGTACATTAAACATTGGTGGTTACGAAGACAAGACCACGACAGAAAATAAAACCCATACCGAAAGCATTTCTGCAGAGATAGGTGTGCGTAATGCCTATTTAACAGATTGTACCACATTCAGAAATTAAGGATATTTTACAGAAAAGGCTTGATCAAGCACAAACTAAATATGATAGAAATCCAAGTGATAGGAATAGCAAAAGTTTAGAGAGAGCTGAAAAAGATTTATATAATGCAACTCGGGATGGTGAATGCTTAATTAAAGGCTGTATTCCACCTGAGTATATTAAAAAGTAATGAGGAGAAAGTGTATGGATGATAAAATAGAGTATTTACTCTGTGATATCCCTGAGCATGCCGATTATGCGACTGAACCAGGAGAGCTAGATGCAGAAGATATCCCAGCTGAGCGTATCACTGGTGTAAAAGAGTTGCTTTCTAATTTAAATGATTATATTGCTTTTCAAGCAGCTTTACTACTGACTAATTGGGGTATAAATGAAGGCTTTGATAAGTTAACTGAGCTGATAGATACAGACTCTGTAGAGGGATATATTGGTCATAGGCTACATTCATATGATGCAACACTACAGTATGTGCTTGATGCATTAAGTTGCTATTGGGCGGTTAATTCTGATTTGGGAAATAGTGATATTGCACGAAAGAAGATCTTCCCTTATGTGTGTAAAATTATTCACAGGTCAAATAATGAACCATTCGATATCAGATATATGTTTTCTTTAGTTGAAAAATACCATTTTAATGAATACATTCCCTATTTAGAAGAACATTTGACCGCAATTATTGACCATCCAGAAATTCATCGCTGGAAAATTTATGATGCCATTCAATCGTTGTTAAAAGTTGATCATCAATTTACAGTAGACTTATTGAAATCAAAGAATAAAACTATCGAAGATTTCGATTTCACACCAAAGGGTTTAAAATCTTGACAAGATTCATCATCTCCAATTAATTCTAATGGCTGATATTAACAAAATAAATATAGCCAAAACATCACACAAAATGCAGGTCAGTTAAATGCCATCAACATATGCATACAAGGTTTAGCTAACGCCACATTAACCAGCATAGATATCCATCAAAGATGTATTCATTACAGGAGAAAAGGCATCTTTGATGCGGCCCAAGAGCAATTCAAAACCCTCAATAGTCATAGTAAAGAAACGGTTCAAGGTTTTGGTTTTAAGGTCAATGACGACAGTATACGCTTAGGTGGTGTGAGAACAGACAATACAACACAAAGTACCAGCACGACAGGAACACACCATAAAGCAGGAGAGATCACTGCCGAGAACTTAAATATACAGGACAATACCGGTATTGATATTTATGGTCAAAACATACAATCGACGGGTGTGACGGTGCTTGACCATGGGCAGGGTGCATTAAACATTGGTGGTTATGAAGACAAGACCACGACAGAAAATAAAACCCATACCGAAAGCATTTCTGCAGAGATAGGTGTGCGTAATGCTTATTTAGATGCAGCGAAAGCGGTGATTGCCGTTAAAGATGCCGTTAAAGCTTTAAATGATGCAAGACTGGCATACAACCAAGCTAAAAAAGACTATGCGGCAGGAAAGATTTAGGCGACACAAAAGCCAATATTGCCATGGCAGCTACCAATGTTGCAGCAGCACAGATTGCAGCAGGCGCAGTGATGGCAGGTGTAGTAGCAAATACAGCAACCTATGGCCTTACTATCGGGGTGAGTTGGGTTGGTCACGACACGATATAGCCCACGAATATGGTTACCATCCAGTTATTTCAACCAAATGTACAGTAGACCAAGCTATATTTAAAGTGGTCATTGAAAACTCAATTGGTCAGCAAGAAATCTTAGAAACAACCGTAGAGCATCCATTTTGGGTGAAAGACTATGGATGGCTCAAAGCCTCATTACTTGAATCGGGGATGATATTATTAGATCGGAATAATAATGAATTGAACGTTCTATCTCAGCATTTGATTCCTGACGATTTAGATACAGTTTATAACATTGCGATTGAAGGTTTCCACACTTACCATGTGGGTTCATAATCAGAATTGTGATTAAATTAATAAAAATATTCAAAAAATTGAGAAAGATTATCGCTATGTAGGTGTACATGCTCTTAATCGACACGGTGTAGAAACAACTTTAGAACAACAATATAGAGCTGAAACAGGTATTCCACCTGACTAGCCAAATAGAGTTACAAATAGGTCTAAACATCTCCCCGATGCAACCCGTTTTTTAGATAATCGTGATTTGGAGTACGCAATACAATCTGCATTAAAGGCTCCTGAGAGAGCAGGAGGAAAAGTTAATATTGATTTTGGTAATAAAATAGTTGTAGAAGAATATTATGTGCCGGGGAAGTATATGGTAAATCTAGAAAAGTAGAGGTAACTCTCGATAAAAAACAGGCGAGTTGGTAAGTGCTTATCCAGTTTTACCTGAGCGTAAATAATGATTGAGAGATTATATATGTATTTAGTAAATGAATCTTGGTTTTCTAGTCTCATTGGCGACATTATTATTATAGATGAAGATAATGTTAAGTTTTATTCATGTAATAATGAGGAAGATGTAAAAAAAATTGCGGAAGAAGTGACGATTCCTTCCTATGAGTTTATGAGAGAAAAAAGCATTGCGTGGTACCGAAATTATCAAACTGCTTTTTTTTACCTTATGAAATTTGGTGAAGATGCTGATAAATTATGTTATCGGCGAACACAGGACGTATTTATTGGAGCACCTGATAAAAAGTCAATGGCATTTTTTTTAGAGTCGTTTTATCCGTTGCTATGGCAATATACATTTGGAGATTTCACACTGTCAGATAATATTAATGATTATAAAGTAGTTGATAGTTCGACAACAAGTGCATTTAATTTTTATGGGAATTATTATTATTTATAACCTGAACTTGCCGAGCTTGGGGAAAATTAATCCTAAAAATGGACTCATTTAGGTGAAGTAACTTTACATACATTAACCCCTAAACCTGGTTCTCTTGACAAATCTAGGGGTCATAACTTATTGGTGAAATAAAATGAATTGGTCAAAATTAGTTGATAATCCCAACATTCGAATTCAAAGAGGAATGTTATTTAAATTTGAAAAAAAATATCCTTTTAAAGAGGAGGTCATTATGATGACTTGTGAGGAGGGTTTTAACCCTTTTGGGCTTGGATTAATTTCACTTACAGGTGCTCAAGCTGGGGACAATATGTATACTTTGTTTCCAAATGAAGCTACTCGTAATGGATTAATGTCTAAGTCACTTATTGAAAACTGGAATGAATGGGTGTATCCAAATTGCAATATAAATGAAGTTATGATTCATGAAGGGTTATCAGCTCATGAATTGTAAATATATGATTACTATATGCAGTAAACAGTAGCGAAAATATGAGATTGAAAATATGTTAACAAATTGGGTGAAACTTACGGAATTAGCAGGAAAATCCTTTATTAAAGGAACACTTCTTAAATTTTCTGCAAAATACCCTTTTGAAAGTGAAGTTGTTATGATGATTTGTCAATCACCAGACAAAAGTGGATTATGTTTAATGACGATTACTGGATATAAAGCTGGAAAAAACTGTTATCAGAAACTTCCTGATTCAGAAGTATATGAGGACGTATCAGCTATTTGGCTTACTGAAAATTGGCATAAATGGATTTATCCAGAGTGTAATGTTAAGGATGTTTGGGTTCATAGAGGCTTACAAGTCTGCGATCTTATATAAAAAATCTTAAAATCAGGTTTCTTCGGTAAACATAGTCAATGCAACGGGATCATATTGGATTAAATGCAGCGCAAGGCAATGTAGTCTTATTGTCTGCTGTAAACACAGAAAGTAAAGATGTAAAATCTGCGAAGAAAGGTACATTTAAATATCGTAATGACCAAGTAGGTTACACTCACCAAGATATTGCCTAAACACCATTAAGTGCAGGTGAAGATATTGAAGTGAATGCGGAACAGAACATTGCACTGCAAGCAACGAACTTAAATGCAAGACATACCATCAAATCATTTCACAAAATAGTAGTGACCTAACTGCTACCAATCATATTGGCACAGAAGGTTTAGGCAATACAATGCTGACCAGTACACGTTTAAATGCCAAGGACATTTCTATTTCAGGTGAGAAAGTCATCTTTCATGCGGCTCAAGAGAAATTCAAAACCTTCAATAGTCATAGTAAAGAAACATTTCAAGGTCTTGGTTTTAAGGTCAATGACGACAGTATACGCTTAGGTGGTGTGAGAACAGATAATACGACACAAAGTACCAGCACGACAGGAACACACCATAAAGCAGGAGAGATCACTGCCGAGAACTTAAATATACAGGGCAATACTGGTATCGATATTTATGGTCAAAACATACAATCGACGGGTGTTACGATGCTTGACTATGGGCAGAGTGCATTAAACATTGGTGGTTATAAAGACAAGACCACGACAGAAAATAAAACCCATACTGAAAGCATTTCTGCAGAGATTGGCGTACGTAATGCCTATGTAGATGCAGCGAAATTATTGGACGTCAGACATTTGATACCAAAGAAGGATGGTGGCTAGATTTTGATCCAAAAAAGGGTGTACATATTAATATTTGGGATTTTAGTAATGGTAAAAAATAAAGGAATTAAGCAGGTAATACCCTTTGATGAGCATGAAAAGACGTTTAAGGCCTTATTAAAACAATTTAATTAATTTGATAGAAATTGGAGTGTACAATTGAACTTATTGTTTGAGGAATGTAAAAGTGCTTTAGGTGAAAATATCAATATTATTGATGATCTTAAACAACAAGAAATCATTCTGAATATATTAGATACTTACTTAACTGAATTCAATACTATTGATTTGAGTATTGTATCTCACTGTGATTATCCTTCAGTAAATGTTTTATTAGAAACAAAAATAAATTTTTTAAATGATTCTGTCTATGTTGTGGCGGATAGTTTGGAAGTACCTATTTTTGAGTGTAAGTTAAAACATATTTTAGACAAAATAGAAGACGTTACAGCACTATCCCCTAAAATATTTATTTTTAATAATAGATTTTTGCTTCAAGAGATATTTCCTTCATCGATCTTAAGGTTTTCTCAAAAAAGATCAATTTATATTCCATAATATTATCATATGCTAAAGCAACTAGTTGAATAGGCACGCTTTAGCATACTATTATGCAATGATGTGGTCTTATTGTCTGCTGAAGACATAGAAAGTAAAGATGTAAAATCTGCGAAGAAAGGTACAGTTAAATATCGTAATGACCAAGTAGGTTACATGCACCAAGATATTGCTCAAACACAATTAAGTGCGGGTGAAGATATTGATGTGAATGCGGGACAGAACATTGCACTACAAGCGACGAACTTAAATGCAAAACATGATCTATATATTGCCAACACTAAAACAGATACTAACCATGGTGAACTCAATTCAGATGGACAGTCTTTAGCACCAAACATACATATTTCTACGATAGAAACCTAAAACGAAGATTGGAACGAACATCAATCGGGGTATCGTGGTTTTATGAAAGAACTGGCGAAAGTCATTTCGATTGGATTGAAAAGTTTTCCCTTTATAAAATCTCCAGTGACGATTGGGGAAAGCAGTAAGACATACCATCAAACCATTTCACAAAATAGTAGTGACCTAACTGCTAGCAATCATATTGGCATAGAAGGTTTAGGCAATACAACACTGACCAGTACAAATGCCAAGGACATTTCTATTTCAGGTGAGAAAGTCATCTTTGATGCGGCTCAAGAGCAATTCAAAACACTCAATAGTCATAGTAAAGAAACGGCTCAAGGTCTTGGTTTTAAGGTCAATGACGACAGTATACGCTTAGGTGGTGTTAGAACAGAAAATATAACACAAAGTAGCAGCACGACAGGAACACACCATAAAGCAGGAGAGATCACTGCCGAGAACTTAAATGTACAGAGCAATACTGGTATTGATATTTATGGTCAGCACATACAATCGACGGGTGTTACGATGCTTGACTATGGGCAGGGTACATTAAAAATTGGTGGTTTGGTGGAGATGTGACAGCTAAATCGGATACGCATATAAATATTGATGGCCATCAGGTTGAAGTGGGTCGTAATAGCAGTGGGTGTAAAACTACTAATCTTTCTGAAAATGCTGAGCTTATTGCTTATAAAGATCTAAATAAAAAGGAATTTTAGAATATGATTTAGTAAATAGTTTACAACCATCGAAACACTATAAGTTATGAAATGGTACTGAGTTTAAAACTAAGGAGTTTGATCCTGTTGAGGAAATTAGCTTTAAGCCTGATTTTGATAATAAAGGTAACAGAGATAAAAGACAGACAGCAGTAGGTAAGTTAGGTGAAGAGGCTGATGTATGTGGTCATATTCAGGCTTGTGCTATGGGGGAACGTGTGACCGCTATAACTTATTCCCACAGAATTTAAATTTTAACAATTCTGCTTACAAAGTATATTTTGAAAATGTAGTAAGAAATGCAAACAAGGATGGAACGATTATTGATAATGTTACAGTTAAGTTTACGAGAAATGATCCAAAATCTTCGAGACCTGACCAAATAATCGTAGTATATACTATTGGAGCAGAGAGAAAAACTGTAGAGTTTGAAAATAAAGCAAAAGCAGGGATTAAATGAAAACCCAATTAAATATGTTAAATGAATTAAGTACTATTTTAAACTTCTGTAGTGTAGCTGACTATGATTCAGCATATTTGAAATATATGTTTAATCCAAATGAAGGATGGAAATCAATGACGCTATCTAGTATAAAAAATGGTAAGGCTTATCTTCCATCTGATTATGAATCAACAAAAGTTATTGCGTTATGTAAACAACTACATAATGTAATGCAGCAACACACTGGTGGAGATTGGAGAAAATTTATATTAACCATAGATAGAAATAGAGAAGTAAAAACACAATTCATTTATGATATTCAGTCCTGCATGGATGAATTCAAAGACTAATATAATATTTCAAGATTTCCTAAAAGAAGATTAAACATTAATCTACTTTTTTAATGATCTTTTTTCCAATCTAGGGGGTAATATCAGCTTAAGTGTTGACCATTAAGGTTGATCCTAGACAGAGTTATGGACATTCGATCCTTATAAAGAGAATTTATTAGTAAGTAGCAATGTAATGGTAAATTATGATGAATTTTTTTTTGTTGAAGATGGTAGCTGTAACTTTTTCTTGGAAGATAGAACTAGAGATGATATTAAAGCTATATTAAGTGAATGTATTACTGTAAAAAAAAGTCTATTTGATAATAATACAATCGACTATTCGTTTTCAGATGGTACTGGTATTTATTATGATGATAAAGACATGATAATTGGGTTGGAGATTTATTCACCTCACGGCAGTTTTTTTGTTGATAATATGAATTTAATTGGTACGAAAGTCTTTTCGTTAAAAAAGCTTTTCACTAAAAAAAATATTTATTTTGATGAAGTTGAAGATGATTTAGAAATAAACTTTAACAATCATAAAATTAAGTTATTTATTCCTGATTTAACTGAAAAACAGGATGAGGCAGTGATAGAAAGTATTTATATTACTAAATAATTGGTTTTGTCGTACTAGGAGAGGGTGTTCAAAAACTCTGTGTCAGCCAAATATGTTAGATATTCATAGTGGCGATTCAATAGCCCCTCAAAGCAAATCCATCATTAAGTGATATGTTCCCCCAGTTAAAAGTGGGCAGTGTCCCCTTCTTATTTAAGATCGCAACAATAAGATGCCCATGTACAAGGCAGTCAAATTTATAGCACAGGCAGTACCTACTTTAATGGGACAAAGAACTTTAATGTAAGTGCAGATACACATTACATGCGTAGCAATAGTCAAAGTGCAAGTTACAGCTCAGGTGGTGTAAATGCCTCAATTGGACAAAAAGATTCACATGCTGAAACACAAGGTCTAAATCATATTAATAGTGAGATTCAGCTTCAAAATACCTTTGGACACTTAAATGGCTTAAATATTAAAGGTGGCGAGGTTTCGATAGGTGATGTTGACCATCTAAAACATGAAACTCAGAAAAAAAGTAAAAGGTTTTATCAGAAAGTCGATATTGTTTTAGATGGTGTTGCACACGATGCCAAATACCCAATCATGCTGTCAGGTTCACAACTGAATAGATTGTTTAATATGGTTCCTAAAGTTTCTAGTGAGTATGATCAAGTACAGAAACTTGTTCGAATGCAAGATCAGGTCTCTAAGCAATACCAAGCTAATTTATATGCAAGTGGTAGTGTAAGGAAATATAATTCAGTTTATGTGTATCCAAGGGATAGTTCAGGAAACATAAATTTAGGCTATATCTTTATCCAGACGGTTACCAGAATTGAGAAATAGAGAATACTGCTGAGGCTATTGAGAAATTACGATCAGACAGTAGTCGTGGCGTAAATGCAATACTAGGAATGGTGGGTAATAGTGTTATTGCGGCAGGTAGTTATTTAGGTGTAAAGACCTTTGGAGCAGATCAGGCAATACAAGAGAATATTGCGATTGGTACTGCTCTAGGTAGTCTTACTCTAGGCTCAGGTATTGCAGCGAAATCGAATATATTGTAAGGCACTCCGATTGGTAAGGCTAATGTGAAAGTGCCTGTTAAGTTAGGTATTAATAATAAGATTACAAATAATGAAGTTTTACCAAACTTGAATAAAATAGAGAGTACTCATTAGAAAAGATACTTCTTTAGTGTTTGGAGGTAGTCGTGTGTGGGGGCAACCATGTTGAGGGGAGTGATATTAATATTAGATTTGGTAACTTAAATATTCATCAATCAGGAAAAAATATTAAAAAATTAGATCATATAGCTAATAGTGCTCCTATCGAGAAAACAATTATTACATCAGGAAATTCTACAGCTGTAATTAGTGAAATTAAATCACCAGAAGAGTTTTTTCAGCGCTCTGGTATTCGCTCAGATAGAGATCCTAAAGCAGGAAAACCGTATTACTCATCAGGTTCGGTAACAATTAGTCCAGATGGTAAAGTACTTATAATTCCACCAAATAAATTTTAAAGGAAAATACAGTGTTTCAAGTTCAAAATATGGTTTTAAACTTTGATAAACAAGTGACTATTAGAGATTTAGGTTATGGACAGAATGATATATTAGATTTGGAAAAAGATTTTATATGGAAACAAAACATAAATGAGTTTTTACAGATTACAACTAGTACAATTGATGAATTTATTTTGCAATGCAAAATTGATGATCAGGATCAGTCAGAGCCTGATATTACTTTTCTTAAAACTTTGCAATATCCAGATAGTCAAACTCTCGCTTATAAAAACCCTCGAGAATTTAGTGAATTAATTTTAGATTACGATAATCTACTTTTAAATCCATTTTTCTCAAAAAATATTTCTCAGGGATATGCTATTAATAGAATAAATAGTATACAAATACAAAACCAAGAAATACAGATTAAAGGATTTGGATACTTTTTTGGTTAAATTTGTAATATAACTGCATTGATGTAGTGAACCTGATTATTTAGATACGGTTTATAACATTGAGATTGAAAGTTTTCACACTTACCATGTGGGTACGTTTGGTACCTGGGTTCATAATGCAAATTGTGACCTTAAATATGAGAATGCCTCATATCATGGTAAGAAAGATAATCCTATAAAATCAAAGGCACCAAAAAATGGGCAAGAACAATTGAACAATTCAATTCAAGTTAAAGATTCTTTGCCTAGACGAATTAGTGTAGATAAAGAATTTATTATTTTTGATAAGACTATAGATAACCCAAATCACAGATAAGAAATCATTTAAAAGTCCTGAACTTTAGGTTTAGTCGCAGTACATTGATAAGCAATCAATGTGGCATAAATATGAACAATATACCCTTGCCATGAGCGATGACGGGAGTTTTTTAATCCAAAGCTTTCTTTGAGCTGCCCATACAGTATTTCAAGAAAGTTTCTTTGACACATATAATGCTCACCTTCTTTATTTAAAGGGAATACAGCTATAGATGATCTTATTCGTGTAATCAGTTGACAGCATTTTTTTGCGAAAATTGCTGATGGAATTGAGAAATATATCCTCGATCTGCGAATAATTTACCCTGAAATTTACTCGTATTGAATAATAGATAGGCCACTTCTTGGATATCAGTCCTTTTCCCTGTGGTTACTAAAGCAGATACAATCTAACAAGAACGGTTGACCATAATCAGCAGATGTTCATAATACACCAAGATGATTTACAAAATGAGCAACAACTTGCAAGTATCAGTATAGATAATACTGAGAAAGGTCGAAATATCATTTTTAGCTAACTCATTAAAAGATAATTCAAATGTAATAAAGTCTTTTACTAAAGAAATTAATAGTAATATTCATTTTTTTTAAGATTCGTGGAATTTTAATATCTGGCCTAGGAGGATTTAGAAAAATGGAGGCTTTATTTGAGGTAAGGCCAAATAATTCTAGAAGGTTAACTACAACTATTTTGAAAGGTAGGTTATAAATAATATGTACTCTGTAGATAAAATGATAATACCTAAATGCGAAGAATTTATTTCAGCTTTAGGGTGTGATTGCTATATTAATGATGATTATGTTCAATATATTGAAATATATAATGAACATGAGGTACTCCTAAAAATTAGTTTTGGTTTGCTAGATGGTTTGTTCAAAATCTGTCTTTCAAAAGAAGATGATATTATTTTAGAAATGTATGAAAAAGATTTGCTATCTATTTATATACATGAAGATGATAGTAAGCTAGAAATAAAGTCTTATGTTTCTGAAAATGAAATAAGAACTATAACCCTGGTGATCCATCCTAAAATAAAGCTATTAAGCAGTTATATAGGTTAATCTAAATCCATCATGATCTGAATGATCAGCTTATTCATAAAAAATATCAGTTCTAATCCTTCTGACTTACATTACAGCCTTATTTTGTATAGTCGATGATTTTTTTATAAAATTTGAATCAATGTATTGAGATTTTCTAAAACGAAATAAAATCTCAAACGAATACGAACCTCAAAGCTTAGCTTGTCTGAAACCATATTTATCGTAATCTATTATAAAAATCTCCATTTTAAAAAATTTAGACACCATCGCCCGTATGAATATAGCAGGGGATACTCCTGCTGATTTTGAAAAGTTAGGTCAAGCTCAAATGTCATTTCACTTATTTTAAGTTAAGGGGCCGTAATCGTTGCTAAGAATGGGGTGACGGTTGTTGTTGAGGCTGTAGGGAAGATTAAGAATGCTACAATGGTCAATACTCATATAAAAGAATTAGAATTATTCGGTAATTCAGCTATGAAAGAAAAAATTGAAGAACCTTGTGTAAGAGGCTGTATAACTGAAAATGCGTGTTTTAACGCAGGTACGTTGATAGAAACATCAGAAGGGTTGAAAGCTGTAGAGACATTTGTCGGGGGGGATTGGTTTGGTCACGATATGAGATAACGCACGAATATGGTTACCGTCCAGTTATTTCAACCAAACGTACAGTAGACCAAGCTATATTTAAAGTGATTGTTGAAAATTCAATTGGGGTCAGCAAGAAATCTTAGAAACGACCGTAGAGTATCCATTTTGGGTGAAAGAGTATGGATGGCTGAAAGCCTCATTACTTGAATCGGGGATGATATTATTAGATCGGAATAATAACGAGTTGAAGGTGGTATCTCAGCATTTGATTCCTGATTATTTAGATACGGTTTATAACATTGAGATTGAAGGTTTCCATACTTACCATGTGGGTATGTTTGGTACGTGGGTTCATAATGCAAATTGTGATGAAAACCTTGTAAAGAAAATACAGGGAGAGCAGCCACCTAATTTATCTCTTAAGGGTGCTAGTCGTAAAGGGGAGTTCAAGTAAGCAAAAAGAGATGCAGGAATTCTGACTACTATGCAACCATCGAAGGTTCTTCCAAATGTCGATAAAAGATGTAAAAGCTAACCTGGTTTACAGTATGTATTTAGAGTTCCTAAAGATGGTGGAAGATTTAAAGAAATCGTTATTAGGGATGATAAAGGAAGACATATATTTTATGATGATCCTAAGCAAAATAGAGGACCTTATTTTAATACACCTAATGGAGATCATTATGACTATTAAAGTTGAAAAAATGATAATAAGGAACTATTTATTAGCTCCTATGATTCAATGAATAATGTTATGAAAATGGAGCAGGAAATTGCTAATTATATGGAGAAATATATACCTCTAGATTTTAAATATTATTTTTTTCTATGTTCAGAAACTTGGTGTGATAATAATAGGATTAATATTTATAAAGGATTGTGGAATGATAATTTTCTCACTGATTATTTAATTAAATATAAGCTAAGTAGGGAAGAAATATTTTTAAATAAAGATAAATTAAAATTTGTCACTTTATTTGAAATTGATAGGAAAGATTTATTCCCAGTACTACAAATAAATGCATTTATGTATACAGGCCATTATTTTTTATTTTTATCGAATAAAAAAATAGACTTTTCCATCACAGATATATATGAATCATCTCAATATGTGGACATTACACGTAGTGGAAATGATTGGAATAAATTAGTAGAATTTTTTCATACTAACGGTTGTATACCAATACAAAAATGGGTTGGATCCAATGAGGTGTCAGTAAGATTATTTCTAAACGAGAAATTAGATCTAGTCTGACTTTTATCTAGGAGGTTTTAGGTAGTGAACCGATAGAAAGTCCTCTGCTATTTGATGAAGAATATCAGTCTGTTGATTTATCTCAATATAGATCACGAGTTTGTTCATTCTCCCCATAAGTCCTTATATCGGCAATGGACTTAGATAGATGCCAACAGCTATAAATATCCAAATAGTTCAACGACGGTGGGTATGAACCATACAGGTCAGGCCACTGAACAAGTGACCAAAGCGACATTGGGGCAAGGCACAGTAGAGTGCCAACCGTGATATTCAACATACGCAAGAGACCACACGAGACCAGACCACAGGGCTGTTAAATGGTCGAGTTACCGTAGACATCGCCTTTTCACTGCGGATGGTCGTACTCAGATTATTCAAGACTAGAAAGAACTCTTAGAAAATGCAACGAAAATTGCACAGAATATTGTTGGGGCTTTACCTGAGGGTGCGTATAAAAAACAAGCCTTAGAATCACTTAATCGAATACAAACTAAACTTGCAGTCCTTCCAGATAGCTTCAAGGCATTTGGTAGTGAAATTATTAACAAGTACTAAGAATATATTAGGGAAGGTGGTGATCGTAAATTATTTAGAACATTGGTATATAATCCTCAGGTGCTAGAAGCAACAGAAGAAGCCTATGTACAAGATTTAAAAGCGCAAGGGCTCAATAATAAAGAGGTTAATGAACACGTCAGTCAGTTAATACTGCCGAAAGATTTACAGCAAAAGGATGCTTCTGATTTACAGGCTGCACAGAGACGGGATTCTGACGCAATGATACAGAATGCAGAAAAATTAGCACCAAAACATGTAGGTAAGCTAAAGAATGCGTTTGATACCTTAAATTGTAAAACAAATCAAGATTATGATAAATTCCTAAAAGATATTCTTTACAGAAGTCAAAAGTAATGAAAAAATTTATAGATGATTTGAGTGGTTTTTTAGGAAAATCAAATCAAGATAATAATTTAATCAATTTTTTTGTGAAAAATAATTTTATTAAAGATGAGAAAGATATAAAACTTTCTCTTTATGATGAAGATGGAGATTGGCTAGATGAGCATGACTTATATATAAAGAACGAATCTAAAGGATTAAGTTTTATTTTTACAGATGAAGCATTTTTTTTAGAAAATATTAATAAGCCTCTTCTAGGAGAAATATTATATTTGTCTACAATATTTTTTTATAATGAAGGGGTTGAGTGCTTTTCTAAATACAACTTAGGGCTTCCATTTGATCTTAATTTTTCTATGAAAATACATGACTTAATAGATATTTTTGGAAATCCTATCTTTTGTGGAAAAAGTGATGAAGACATTTTACTTAGTCAAAAGTGGAGTTTTAAACATCTACCTTATACACTCTTTGTTTCTTATAGTTTTTCTGGAGATATTAGGTATATTGCTTTAAGCATACCTGATGCGAAATAGTATAAAAAAATGCCATATATAATACTGAATGTTACATTTCAGACGATAGAGTTATTGGGTGGTTATCATCATCTTTTCACTAAAGATATTCTTTACAAAGGTCAAAAGTAATGAAAAACTTTATAGATGATTTGAGTAGTTTTTTAGGAAAATCAAATCAAGATAATAATTTAATCAATTTCTTTGTGAAAAATAATTTTATTAAAGATGAGAAAGATATAAAACTTTCTCTTTATGATGAAGATGGAGATTGGATAGATGAGCATGACTTATATATAGAATGAATCTAAAGGATTAAGTTTTATTTTTACAGATGAAGCATTTTTTTTAGAAAATATTAATAAGCCTCTTTTAGGAGAGATATTATATCTGTCTACAATATTTTTTTATAATGAAGGAGTTGAAGGCTTTTCTAAATATAATCTAGGGCTTCCATTTGGCCTTTAATTTTCTATGAAAAGTGAAGACCTGGTTAGCTTGCTTGGTGAACCAATATCGATCAGAAAGTATGATAATGGGCATCTTTTAACTCAAAGATGGAGCATTGGTAACGAGCAATACGATTTTTTCGTAAGCTATAGTTCTGTAAAAGAAGTAGAGCTTATGGGTTTAACTATTCCTCATTAAGGTATAATAGTCTAGTGGAGCTAGACTGTGTTCCACCTTTACTCAAGCACAGTCCAAGTACCTCAATGTTTGTTAAAGTAGCGATATCGAAAAGGGTATCTTACCTTGTAGAAACAGATCCTACATTTGTAAGCTATAAAAACTGGGTATCTTCTGCGTATATGCTTGACGCACTCAAGCTTGACCCTACATTGACGCAAAAGAGATTGGGTGATGGTTATTATGAGCAACGTTTAGTTCAAGACCAAATTGCGCAATTAACAGGTCGTCGTTTCTTAAATGGATATCATGATGACGATCAACAGTACCAAGCATTAATGAATAATGGACTGACTTTTGCAAAGGAGTATGGTCTACGCCCAGGTATCACTTTAACAGCAGAGCAAATGTCTCATTTGACGAGTGATATCGTCTGGTTAGTTGAAAAACCAATACAGTTAGAGGATGGTCGTATTGTTCAGGCATTGGTGCCTCAAATATACGTACGTAGCCAAAAAGGAGATTTAAAAGGTTATGGCGGTCTAATTTCAGCAGATTATATTGTTATTTTAGGTGAGCAAAAAGAGATTAATAACTCTGGGACAATCTATGGAAAAGAAGAAGTCCTACTTAATGCAAAAGATATTAATGTACTTAAAGGTCGTATAGAAAACCAGTAAGTAGAAATGAATGCGAATAACGATATTCGCATTGAAGATGGTCAGATACAGGGACAACGTATTGGACTCACTGCAGGCAAGGACATTACCGTTAATCGGACACAGCCGAAAGCAGATCGTGTCGCGAATATTTACATTCCACCTTAACTCTGCTTACAAAGCATATTTTAAAAATGCAAACAAGGATGGAAGGGTTATTGATAATGTTACAATTAAGTTTACGAGAAATGATCCAAAATTTCCGAGACCTGATTAAATACAGTTAAGCTATATTATCGATTATAAGCCTGTTAAAGAAGCATTTAAGAATGAAAAAGGGGAAGATAAAATGCAAGAACAGATTGAAATTTTGAATGAGTTATCACGACAGTTAAATTTTGTAAGTGGAAAAGTATATGATGAGGCATACCTAGAATATAAGTTTAATCGACAAGAGAACTGGTACTCATTTTCAGCTTGGTATGAGCAGGATGGTAGAAAAGAGATTCCTGAGAATTTCGATAGTTTTAGTGATGATTCTCAAAAAATATGTGAAATTTTACATGAGGTAATGCATAAACACTCTGGTGGAGATTGGAGGAAATTTATATTAACCATAGATAGAAATAGAGAAGTAAAAACACAATTCATTTATGATATTCAGTCCTGCATGGGTGAATTCAAAGACTAATATAATATTTCAAGATTTCCTAAAAGCAGATTAAATATTAATCTGCTTTTTTATGATCATTTTGCAAATACAGAGAACAATATGAGATGTAAATAATGTAAACCGTTTAAGCATTATAGAAACAGCAGGTCATGAGCTGAGTCTCAGGGGGGACAATTAATTGCATCTATGTTTAAAGGTCCAGGTGAAGGTATAAATATTGTATCTATGGATAAAAAATTTAACGGCTCAAGTGGTGCATGTTATCAGCTGGAGTTAGGGTGGAAAAAAGCGTTAGAAAGCAACTATTCTGTCAAAGTAAATATTCAACCAGTATATTCAGGTTCGAGAAAAAGACTCGATAGTTTTCTTGTGACACATCAAATTGGTTCAACTGATCCTATAAGACAAATATTGAAAAATACATCAACAGGCGAATAATTTATGAATGATCAACAAATATATCAGAAAATTGGTGAGCTTTTATGGTCAATAATGGCAGAAGAAGCAATTATTATTTTTTGTACAGGTACCATTTATAGTGATTCTAACTCATACAGCTTTAGATGGTTTACTCAAAATGGTGAAAAAAAATCATTTGATTTTTATAAAATGCCAAATGAAATTGGAGATCAAATTATAGTTTTAATGGAGGAGCTAAGATGTTTGGATATATTTGTAGAAAAATGGACTCATTTTAAAATATCTTTAACTGATGATGAGAAGTTTAATATTGATTTTGCATATATTCCAGAAGAAGATAGTTGGGTGAGTTTATATATGAAAGGAATTAGTGATTTAAGTGAAGAAGAGCTTGATCAAGATTATCCTCAAATTCCTAAAGAGTTATGGCGAGAGCGTGTAAAACTAAAAGACCAAAATGTGAAATAACCTATTAAATAAATTTTTTAGACTAAACTATCATTAAGAACATTCTGCAGAAGTGCTAGTACGAAGGGAACACACCATAAAGCAGGAGGGATCACTGTTGAGAATTTAAATGTACAGGACAATACCAGCATCGATATTTATGGTCAAAACATACAATCGACAGGTGTGACGGTGCTTGACCATGGGCAGGGTGCATTAAACATAGGTGGTTATGAAGACAAGACCACGACAGTCAATAAAACCCATACCTGAACCATTTCTGCAGAGATTGGTGTGCGTAATACCTATTTAGATGCAGCGAAAGCGGTTATTGCCGTTAAAGATGTAGTGAAGGCTCTAAACGATGCAAGACTGGTATAACCAAGCTGAAAAAGACTATGCGGCAGGAAAGATTTAGGCGACACAAAAGCCAATATTGCCATGGCAACCACCAATGTTGCAGCGGCACAAATTGCCGCAGGCGTAGCGATGGCAGGTGCAGTAGCAAATACAGCAACCTATGGCTTTACTATCGGGGCGAGTGGCTACTAACTCTAAGAAACCACCGATATCCAAAGTGGTATTCAAGCAATTTACGAAAGAAAAAATTAAAGAGCCTTGTGTAAGAGGCTGTACAAATGAAAATGGTGTTTTACCGCAGATACGTTGATATAAACATCAGAAGGATGGAAAGCTGTAGAGACATTGGGGTGAGTTGGCTTGGTCAAGACATGCGATAACGCACGAATATGGTTGCCGTCCAGTTATTTCAACCAAACGTATCAAGCTATATTTAAAGTGGTTATTGGGTATTCAATTCAAGTTAAAGATTCTTCGCCTAGATGAATTAGTGTAGATAAAGAAAATAAAAAATTTATTATTTTTGATAAGACTTTAAATAATATTTATCATAGATACGTAAGACCTTGGAGTGCATTAAATCAAAGTATGAAAAATGTATTGATTAAAAATGGTATAGTAGATTCAAGAAGAAGATTTAAATGAAATATATTGATCCTAAATTACAGCCAAATTTTAAAATTAAGAATTTTATTCACAATAAATCAGTAGATAATTTGATTGAGGCAATAATATCTACATCTTTATATTCTAACGATCGGATATGGGCTAAGGAGCTTAGTATTAGTCAACTAAATAGTAATGATATAAATGTAATTCGTGCATCCATAAGAGCTCTTAGTCATATTGCTAGAATTGATAAAAATTTAGATTTAGATTTCTATGAAGAAATTAAAAAAAAATTAAAAACAAGGCAGATTTCATTAGGAGAATTAGAAGATTTACGTGATGATATTGAAATCTATTCTACTTTGAAATAAGTAGGTTAAGGTGTTCCTTCATTCGGTTTTAGATCAAATGAAGCGATAGTCTAGAAAATATAGATTGATGATTCTTCGCTAACTTAATAGATGTAACCCATGGTGCAGATTTAGACCATATGGGTGTTCATAAAAGGTTAATAAACAATGATGTTTGGTAATGAAAATATATTTGGATTATACATTAACCCTATTTGCTTTATTCCTGAAATGAATGATTATGATGTGGAGTGTGGGTTCTATATTAATGGGAGAGCATTTATTTCAGAGAAATCTCACATATTTTATACCCAAAAGCAGTCAATTCAAACAGGAGCTTTATGTAATACAATTGATGATGAATATTTATTTAATTTAAATTTAGAAGAATGTTTTAAAAGAATAATAACTATCGTTTTTTCTAATTATATTGCCGAAACTGAGGAAGAATATTAGAGAAAAGAATGGGTTGATGATTCTACTAACCAATTTCGTTATCGTGCAAAGTTAGAACGCGATCTTTTTGAAGATAAAAGATACTACATTTTTTGTATAGGATGTAAGGAGAAATTCGTTTAATTGTATATAAATATCCTAAAAAATCATATTTCTCATTAAAAGACTTAGATCAATATGGTTTGATGGAATGTATAGTTAGCAAAAAATATTTAAAAGATATGATTACTGGGGTTGATGTTTTTTATAATAATTTAATTAGAAGTAATAAGACTAAAAGATAAAAACAGTTATTAATGGTCAAAGAAGAGCAATTGCTATCACTATTGGAAGCAATGGATTTATAGTTGGTGCAAATCCTACGAGGGTTATAAAATGAAAAAATTAATTAAATTGATGCCTGATTATCAATGCTATGCTATTTGGGAATATGACAATGAAGGTATGATAAAAAACCTAAATCCCGAATCTTTAAATATTTCTAAAGATTTATTTGAACGAATTGAGAGTTGGACAAGTAAGTATGATGACACCTTATGCTTAGATGATCCAATTAAATCGGGATTCAGTTCACTAGCTGATGAGCATAATTTTAAATTATTAGGAGAATCTCTAGCTCACGATTTAAAAAAGGAGTTAGAGGACTATGAAATAATTTATGAATATCCTTGATAGACTTCTTGTATAAATCAAAAAATGATAAAAATTAGGTTTAGTAAATAAAGAATTGAACTATCACACTAGTGAAAGTTATCGCTGAAGTAGTGTGATTTACTTGATTGTATAATAAAAATAACTAAAAATAAGGTATAAATCACATTAAAAGCGAGATTAAGCTTTAGCTGATGTTGACCATTTAAGAGTCGATGGTATTGCTGTTGAAAGCGTACAAGATACCCAAAATAGTCATGAGCGTAAGAATTGAGTAAAAATAAATGGAACTACAAAAAACTTTTTTTTATAGCTGTATAGACGATTTAAAGTTAGATGAAAGTAGTAATTTTATAGGAAAATTAAATGATGAAATTTTAAGTGTTCCACAACTTATGTATGATCTTTCATCTGCTTTATCATTCCCAACATATTTTGGAAAAAATTGGGATGCATTATTTGATTGCCTGTGTGATTTCCATTGGATAAATGAAAGAAATATTGTGATATTCCATTCTAGAGTCCCTTCACTATCTGCATCAGATTTGAATATTTACATAGATATTTTAAAAGATGCTTGCCTAAGCTGGACAAAGAGTAACGGTAATGATCATCAGTTATGGATTGTAATGCCAGTTATTTCTATAGAATAAACCGTTCTAAATTTAAAAGGTAGATTAGAATTGATTCACCTTTTTTGTAATATGAGGTAATCATCCACTAAAAAGTGCTTCAGTAGAAGGTGTAGCTACGAGCTATGGTATGGGATTCACACTTGGGGTGACTGGACAATGCTAACAAAGCACCGATATCCAAAGTACCATTCAAGGATAATGGAAAGGCATAGTCGGTCAGCAACACAGAGTACCAACTGTGATATTCAACACATGCAAGAGACTACTCGAGACCAGACCACAGGATTATTAAATGGTCAATATCAAAACTTGATGAATACTCAAGGGAGCTTACAACTACTTGTAAATGTACTCAATCAAGACATAGAAGTGCTTGCAACCTCGATAACCGCATTCTACGGTTTAAAAAGGTGTTTATGACCCACAAAGTCAACAAGTCATATCAGATGTAAATAATATAAACCGTTCAAGCATTATAGAAACAGTAAGTTATGAGCTGAGTCATGCATAAGGTATCCAAAGTGAAATTGCTGCAGACCTCATGGGTAAAGCGACTGGTTGGGCATATGATGTTGGCGTTTCATCTAATCAAAACATAATTAACCAGTACAATCAAGATTTTACCAAAGCCACAACAATCTCAAATTATTATTGTGAGGTAATAAAAATGTGGGTTACAATTTTTTTAACAAAGATGAGACGAAAGAAAAATTAGAAGATCAATGGGTGGCTGAATATGTTAACAGTAACTACTGGGATGCATTTGGTGATTTACTGGATGCAGTATTTTTACCTAACTATTCTAGTTTACATGAAATAATTAAGTCTGAAGAAGGTGAATATTTAAAATTTTATAGTTTTGTAGAGCTCAATAAAGAAGACTTTAACTTAGCAGTTCAGTTGATTAGAAATTATATCTCTAATCAGAAGAACCTAATGAGATGGCAACAAATGGCTCAAGAAATCTGGAATGAAATTGCTGAACCTTATGTAATACAAGACGAAAAGTATATTAAATGAGTTATTGATGAGATTGTCAAAATAGACTTAAAAAAATGCATATTTTTCCGTAGTTGGGGATTCAGTTATACGAATTTATCTACGCTTCTTTTTTAAATAGAGCTGTTGGAGAAGGGTATATGGGGAATAATAGAAAAAATATCGAGGCTAATGTAGTTGGTGAGTATCGTCGAACAAATACCATAACAGTACGAATAGATGAACAGACTGGCAAAGCTTATACTGCATATCCAAATCTTGAAGAAGGAAGAGTACATCCTGATCCGCGGAAACACTAAATAAAGGAAAAAATAAATGATTGAGTACAGTCCACATCATATTGCATTATTATTTGGTGATTTTCATGATGATGCTTTAGAGCATTATTTATCTTCAGAAGAATATAATGAGTACTATGATTCTGATTTTAGAAATACAGATATTGCCTTATATTGGTTAGAAAGATTAGTCGGATCTATTGAAATATATAATGCAGAATATAGAGGATATAATTTATATAAAGAAAGCTTACGCCAAATAATTATATCTAACGGTGTTATTCCGATTGATGCATGTTTTCCTGGTATTGAATATATTGAAGATATGGATGAGTGGCGTAAAGCCTATCAACAATTTCTTTTTGTTTTATGGGATTATTTATTTGATGAAGAATATCAACCTGCTGATTTATCTCAATATCGACAACGCATAGATTACGAGTTTGTTCATTTTCCCTATAAGCCTGAACTTTGGAAAGAGGCAAAGTATAAAAATGGAGGATAAAAAGCAACCACATTGACAACCAAATAGCAATAAATAAAAAAGTAGATCAATCTGGTTTAAATTACAATATAGGTAAGGGTACTGTGGATGAAGCGAGACAACTCAGTTTGGGTTGCTGCTGGTGTTAGAAAAAGTGGAAAAGAGAGTTAGTACATATGGAAAACGTTTGTATAGTCCTCCAGCTAATAAGTCTAAATCGAAATTTGCTTTGGCAGGTATACAAGCAAACTTTAAAACATTTATGTTTGATAGTCAGGGAGAACGGATTAAAGTTGGCAAAGTGCATTTAGATATTATTAATGACTAAAAGGGTTAGATTTATTTATGAAAGCAGAATTGAAATCAATTGATTGGTGTGGGCGTAATCCTTTCGATTATATCCCAGAAAATCAAGATGACTTACATATTACACTCACCTGTTCTATTGGTATAAAAGGATTGGACGGTGCTGATTATTTTGATATCAACATATCTAGCCCAGAATACTTAGCAAAAAGTTGTTTCATTGATACTATCTTAAGAAATACACTTATAGTAAGTGAATATGATATTAAAAAAATTATTAATATAATACATACATATATAGATAAATGTGATGGAGAGGATTGGACGATAATTTCTGAAAAGCTCTCTAGATATTTTTTTTGGGAATTTGAAGACTATAGCTGATCCTAAATAGTATAGATTGGTATTGGTACTCTACTTGAGGGTACATATAAAAAAACAAGCCTTAGAATCACTTGACCTCAGACAAACTAAAGTTGTGGTACTTTCAGATAGCTTCAAAACATTTGGTAGTGAAATTATTAATAAGTACCAAGAATGTATTAGAAAAGATGGTGATCCTAAATTATTCAGAGCATTGGTAGATAATCCTCAGGTGTTGCAAGCAAACAGGAGAAGCCTATTAAGTCCAAAATCCTGACAGCCTATAACAGGATTTAAAAGAAAAAGGGCTCAATAATACATAGATTAAGAACCAAAGCCGTCAGTTGATACTGCCGAAATATCGTCAGAAATTGGATATTACTGATGATAATACGAGTGGTACTGTTTCTTCATCTAGCCAATCAGTCTATACAGATTTAGTCAAAACTCATATCACAGCAAGTACGAACTTATTACCCAATGCAAGTAGCTTTGAGACTGTACTTGGTGATGAAACGATTTCCGTTAAAAAAGGTAGTAATCTCGCGATTGATGAAAGTGGTATAGACAAATAGTAAGCTGCATTGGTTGCCAGTCTAATCAGAAACATACATTTGGTTAGCTAGGAAATAGACCAAATGCAATAGTCGAACCTAAAAGCTTTTTTGAACTATTTAATAACTCCATTTCTTTGGGAGCTAATTCAAATAAAAGATTTACTTTAGATTAAGATGGTGCGATTCATCAGTTTAAATATGAGCGAATTGGCAATAATACATATCATTGGGCTGGTTCAAGTAATGATAAATATAATCCATTATTATTAGATAATAAGACAAAAGCCCAACTGAAAAAACTGGGTTGAAAAACAAAGGACTTAAAATGATTGTTAAACACAATGAAAATTTTTTTATTCAATTTGATATAGTTTACTCTTTAGGAGAAATGAACTTAGGTATTTTAAATTTTTGGATAAATGATAAATGTTATCCAGGTACAGGAATTAATTTAACACTAAGTTCATTATTTTTCATTTTAAGAAGTAATCTTCTAGAAATAGGTAATTTATCTATAGATATAGGTAATATTCCTATGGAAGAAATTGATTTTAAGAACTTTGAAGATGATCGTCTTGTATGGCTAGACACTGGTGAATTATTTCAACTAGGTTTCAGCCTTATAATTGGTTTTAATCACGATTGTGAAAGAATATTTTACTCGATAAATTATGAGAAAAATTACTATGAAATAGTTTTACCTAAAGGCACTTTAAAACATACTTTAGAGTCACTAGATCAATAGTCTTGAAGACTATGGTTTATCGATATTGTACGGGAAATAGTTCAATGAACCAGTTTTGTTGCAAACTTATTCTAATATATAGGGTGAGCTACAGCAGCTTCAAAAAATATATTGATGTGGCTAAAGTACAAGGTGTAAAGATAATCAATCATTTCAAGTAAGTAGTATTCAGCCAATTTATTCTGAAAAGAGTAAATGCCCTGAGAGTTTTATTATTAATCAAAGTATTAATGTATTAGGCAGCCTTCTTTAGAATTGAAAAATACTCCTACAGGAAAAGAGTTTATGAATAATCAAGAAACTTACAAAAGAATAGGAGAGTTATTATGGTCAATAATGCCAAAAGAAGCTGAAATTATTACATTTATAGGGAATATTTACCCAGAATATCAAGGGTGGGGGACTAGTTTTATTCTGAAGAATGGAAGTTTGAGTACATTCTCTTTCGGCGAGGAGCCTACCGATATAGAACTACATATAAAATATTTAGTTAATAATTTGAGAAATTCAGATATATTTAAAGAAAAATGGACACATTACAAAGTAACTTTAACTAATACTGGGAAGCTTAATATTGATTTTGCATATATTCCAGAAGAAGATAGTTGGGTGAGTTTATATATGAAAGGAATTAGTGATTTAAGTGAAGAAGAGCTTGATCAAGATTATCCTCAAATTCCTAAAGAGTTATGGCGAGAGCGTGTAAAACTAAAAGACCAAAATGTGAAATAACCTATTAAATAAATTTTTTAGACTAAACTATCATTAAGAACATTCTGCAGAAGTGCTAGTACGAAGGGAATACACCATAAAGCAGGAGGGATCACTGTTGAGAATTTAAATGTACAGGACAATACCAGCATCGATATTTATGGTCAAAACATACAATCGATAGGCGCTACAGTGCTTAACCATGGGCAGATTAAACATAGGTGGTTATGAAGACAAGACCACGACAGTCAATAAAACCCATACCTGAACCATTTCTGCAGAGATTGGTGTGCGTAATACCTATTTAGATGCAGCGAAAGCGGTGATTGTAGTTAAAGATGTAAACGGTGCAAGACAGGTATACAACCAAGCGGAAAAAGACTATCCCGCAGGTACAGCGATGGCAGGCGCATTAGCTGCCTCTTCAACAAGTTATGGCAGAGGATTTTGGCCAATGGCAATAAACTACTGATATCCCAAGTATCATTCAAGGATAATGGTAGGGTAGTCAACTTGATTTAAACCATCTCATTTTAAGATCGCAACAACAAGATGTAAACGTACAAGGTGGTCAAATTTATAGCACAGGCAGTACCTACTTTGATGGGACAAAAAACTTTAATGTGAGTGCAGGTACAGGCATCACAATGCACCATCAGCGTCAAATAGTTTTCAGTTGCTTCCAATAAGTATTCATAATTCGGTAAATCATATTGGAGAAAGCAGTTTAAGTGGTGGAAATAAATGATAAATTTAATAGTTGCATATGATTTTGGTATTATCGATAAATCGGTAGTCCTCGATTTTGCTAAAGAGAAAAATGTTATATTTCCAGATTTATATGTCGAATTTATATCGATGCATAATGGCGGACAATTCGTCGAAAATAATTTTATTTTTTTTGATGAAGCTGACAATTACATTGAATCTAATATTGGGTTTTGTTCTTATGGCAATATTGTAGGAAATGAGAATATTGAAGATTGTCAAGACTATGATATTTATGGTTATGATAATTTAATCACATTTGGTCTAGATGGAGGAGGGGATTATATTGCATTTGATTATCGAAAAGATCCTTTAACAAATAATCCACCAGTTGTTTTTATGTACCATGATGAATATATAACTGATCATAATAATCAAATTAAAATGAAAGTTATACAGGTAGCAAATAACTTTGAGGACTTTGTAAAAATGTTACATGATTAGCTATCAATAGGGAGCATCCTATTTACGAAATAATTATTAATATTAATCGTCAAAGCAGAGCAATTGTTGTCAAGATTGGAAGTAACAGATTTTCTTCTAAGAGCATATATTTAAATACCGTAACTTAATTTCGATATAATAAGCCTAGAACAGAATCATTCATTGAGATTTAGGTTCATTGGGACTCAGGTAATATACAATCACAGTAGTTATTATACTCACCATAAAGTTGAATAGCGAAAGATTGCTTGTATATTCAATAGGCTTTTTTAAGTTGACTATTCACTATTTCAACCAATCCACACTTTGAAAGTAATGTTTTGTCATCAAAAGTAATAGGTTTATTTTTTCATATTCCGACCTTTTGGTGTGATAAGCCTTAGTCCTCTTAAGGCTAGAATCTCAGTTTTTGTTTTATTCATGTATCCCTTTATAACCAAGTAATATACTTTTGAGATTATGCATAGTTTCTGAACTCAGTATCAGATCAATAGTATCACCTAAGAGTGTGTGATCATCAAATTATCTACACTAAAAAAGATACCAACCATGATGAACTCAATTCAGATGGGCAGTCTTTAGCACCAAACATACATATTTCTACGATAGAAACCCAAAACGAAGATTGGAACGAACATCAATCGGGGTATCGTGGTTTTATGAAAGAACTGGCGAAAGTCATTTCGATTGGACTGAAAAGCTTACCCTTTATGAAGTCTCCAGTTACCATCGGTGAAAGCAGTAAGACATACCATCAAACCATTTCACAAAATAGTAGTGACCTGACTGCAGCCAACCATATTGGCATAGAAGGTTTAGGCAATACAACGCTGACGAGTACACGTTTAAATGCCAAGGACATTTCCATTTCAGGTGAGAAAGTCATCTTTGATGCGACCCAAGAGCAATTCAAAACCCTCAATAGTCATAGTAAAGAAATTATCCAAGAGGTTAGCTTCAAATTGGATAATAATTAAAACTACAATAAACCTAACTTAAGTTATGATTTTTTATAGCAATAACAGGGGGAAGTGGTTTGCCAAGCGAGCTAAGTAGTTCTCGCTCAATAAGACGTACGATCGAGTCTAGGGGTAAATCATTATTCTGTGTTCCAAATGGTTCCTCAAGTTCTGCACTTAGCTTATCTAATCCTAAGAACATATAGGCAATTAAACCAACAAGGAAAGGTGTCCAAAGTCCGAGTGTTGAACCTAAACTAAAAGGAAGCAAGAAACAAAAACAATAAACAGCTCGGTTAAGTAAAACTGAGTAAGCATAAGGTAAAGGCGTACTTGCAATACGATCGCACCCTGCCTGAACTGCACCCAGCTCAATCGTATGATTATTTACTTGGGTATATAATATATCCGTAATTTCTTTTTCTTTATATGCTTGTAGGAGCTCCCACTGAATTAGGCTTAGCATATATTGTGGTGCATTTAGCTGATCATTAAGGTGCTGTACAGACTGTTCATCTAATTCAACCGTTCCAATAAACTGTTCTAAATTGGCTGTTTGATGACGTAAACGATCTCGCAGTGTGCTTGAGAAAACCATAACATGATTAAGAACACGCTCTCTACGTATATGGGAAAGAACTTTACTGTCTCTATCAATGTGTCTAGAGCTCGCAATAAGTGATCCCCATAGTTTTCGGCCTTCCCACCAACGTGCATAGCAAGTGTTATTTCTAAAACCTAAAAATATAGAAAGAATAATTCCAAAGATTGTAAACCCTATAGCAGGTACTTGAGGAATATGAACGATTTGATAATAAGCCAAAAAACCAATAATTGTAGAAATAAGCATTAAGCCAATTAGTTCGGGTAAGACTTTTGGTAAGACTGTTCCTTGCCAAGCAAGTAAAATTTGGAAAATATTGCTTTTATCTCGAATAATCATAATTAATATTACTTTGAAAATTTCATCAGACTTTATATAGCTAAAAAACTGCCTATATGAAGTGGTTCTCTGCAAAAGAGAATGAACCTGTCGGTGAAATAATGCAATGATCAATTAATTTAACTTCAATTAAATCGCAAGCATGCTTAATCTTTTCAGTAAGCTGATGGTCGGCAGCAGAAGGTGTGGCTTTTCCAAAGGGATGTGTATGACAAATAATAATTTGAGATGCATGCTGCTGAATAACGTGACGCATCATTTGATTAATAGAAATAGTGCAGGTGTTTATAGAGCCAAAAAATAATTTTTTAAAATTGAGTTTACATAAATCTGCATCTAAACAAAGTACAGCAAAAACTTCTTGTTTTTCACCCTGTAATTGGTAACGTAAAAAATCAATAACTTTCTTAGAACTATCAAATGCATGTTGCTGTTGTAAGTAAGCATTGTCGACATAACGGCGACCTAGTTCCTTGACTGCCATTAATTGAGCGTATTTGGTTTCTCCAATCCCATGAAATGTGGTTAATTCATCAAGTGAGCAATCAAAAATTGGTGTTAACCCACCAAAATGTAAAATTAAACGACGCGATAGCTCGACAGCAGAATATTGTTTTGATCCCGATCTGAGGAAAATAGCCAATAATTCAGCATCTGAAAGACTTTCAGCACCTTGTTTAATTAAACGTTCACGAGGCCGTTCCTGAATAGGCCATGACTTAATGGAAAAACGATCGACTTTCATTTTAAGATTTAAGTTTGGGAGAATATCGGTTTAGTGCTATTGTGAGCACCACTGCAAGGTAAAGAGTGTTCTATCTGTGAGTTCAAATGTCAATATAAAATTAAATAAAAACATTATCTTGGCGGTAACAGGAGGAATTGCGGCATACAAAAGTGCTGTTTTAGTCCGCCGCCTCAAAGATTATGGTTTTAACGTACGTGTTGTGATGACAAAAGGTGCACAAGCATTTATTACACCACTCACTTTCCAAGCGCTTTCATCGAATCCTGTACATACTACATTGCTTGATCCTGAAGCGGAAGCAGGTATGGGGCATATTGAATTGGCACGTTGGGCAGATTTAATTTTAGTTGCACCAGCAAGTTGCGATGTCATTGCTAAGTTTGCACAAGGGTTAGCAGATGATCTGCTGACGACACTTTATCTGGCAACAAAGGCACCTGTTTGGATTGCGCCAGCAATGAACCAACAGATGTGGGCTGCAAAAGCGACACAACGTAATTTAAAAACACTGACTGAAGATGGTATGCATATTATTATCCCAGATGCAGGTGAGCAAGCGTGTGGTGATATCGGTCGTGGTCGAATGCCTGAGCCAGAGGCATTAGCAGAACAAGTTTTTGAATATTTTAAAACACAAGAGCGAGCATATACACAACAGTTTGGCCTTCTTGCAGGTAAAAAGGTAACAATTACAGCAGGCCCAACCCGTGAAGCGATAGATCCAGTTCGCTATATTTCTAATCATAGTACTGGAAAAATGGGTTTTGCTTTGGCAAGTGCATGTTATGCTGCAGGAGCAGATGTAACTTTAATTGCAGGGCCAGTGACTTTAAACACACCTTATGGGGTTACACGTAAAAATATTGTTTCAGCACAACAGATGTTAGATGAAAGCATGTACATGCTAAATCAGGGCTGTGACATATTTATAGCAACGGCGGCTGTTGCAGACTACAGAGTCGCTGAGATTGCACCACATAAAATAAAAAAAACAGGCGATACATTAGATATTGCATTAATTAAGAATCCAGATATTGTTGCCACTATTGCACAACAAGAAAAAAGACCATTTATGGTTGGGTTTGCTGCTGAAACTCAAAATATTGAGCAATATGCAAACGGAAAGCTTATTTCGAAAAAATTAGACATGATTGCATGTAATGATGTCTCTAGAACAGACATTGGTTTTGGGGCAGATGAAAATGCTATGACAGTATTCTTTGCTAAAAAGTATGACTTTGATCAACGTCAATTAGAAAAAGCATCTAAACTTAAAATTGGTGAACAACTGGTAGAAGCGATTGTTGATGCCTTAAATACAAAAAGTTGAATAAAATAGGGAGCAATGCTCCCTAGAAATTAAGATTTATATTTTTGTGCAAGTTTTTTATTGTTGAAATAAAGTCTAGAAAGTAATAAAGCACATGCCACCGCAAGCCCAATAATCAGGCTGATCCAAACGGCTTGTGGCCCCATAGATGCATAGCGAATCCAATAAATACTTAGAGGAAGTGTGATTACCCAGTAAGCAAGCATGGTTGCCCACATCGGTGCTTTGGTGTCTTGCATACCGCGTAAACAGCCTGCCGCACTGACTTGCCATGCATCCATAAGTTGATAGGCAATACAAAATTGTAAAAGATAAACTGCAATATGAGCCACATGTTGATCTTGCGTATAAAAACTAATAATTTGATGTCGAAATAGTGCAATAAATGACATGGTTAAACAAGCCATTACAGTTGCTGTCATCAGGCCAACTTTTTGAACCTTACGCATGGCTTCTAAGTTTTTTTCACCATAATACGTACCTACTCGTATGGTAAGTGCTATTGCCAATGACATAGGTAGCATAAAGAGCTGTGATGTCACAGATATGGCTATTTGATGTGCAGCTACGACGGTATCGCCCAAAGTACTTAAAATAATTGCAGCTGTAGAAAATACGCTGACTTCAAAAAATATAGCCAGTCCAATTGGAAAACCTAAAAGAAGTAGCCTCTTAGCAAGAAGAACATTAAATTTTTCAAAACCTGCAAAGATATGATCTTTTTGATAAATCTTAGCCTTAGAGATATATAGAATAAGGCTAAATAACATCAGCCACTGCAAAGTTGCTGTAGCAAAACCACACCCCGCGCTTCCCATACGAGGAATAGGGCCATAGCCATACATAAAGAGATAGTTTAGTGGAATAAGAATAACTAAGGATAAAAGACTGATGGCAGTAACGGGTCTGGGATTCCCAATCGCTTCTGAATAGCAACGTAAAGAGGTATATAAACAGACAGCAGGCATACCCAAACCAATTGCGTGTAAAAATAACCCAGCTTTAGGTTGTAAATCTTCAGGAACTTTAAATAGTGGCAAGAGATATGGCATGAATTGCAAAAGAACTAACGCAATGAAACCTAATATTCCCGCCATCCACAGAGACTGACGTACAATATGACCAATCTCATGGCGATTATGTGCGCCGACAGCTTCTGCAACTAATGGGGTGGTGGCCAATAAAATACCTGTAAAAAGTAGCATAACTGGAATCCAGATTCCTACACCCACAGCAATGGCAGCCAAGTCTAAAGCAGAAAATCGTCCAGCCATAATTGTATCTATAAGCCCTAGACCTGCTTGGGCAAACTGGGTAATTAAAATAGGAATCATAAGAGACAATAAGCGTTTGAGCTCAATGCGCGAAGAAACAACAGTTGTCATAAAAACTACTCGGAAGAATTTGTGCTGTATAGAGTGGACAAGACAGCCTTGTTATAAGTGAAGAGAGATCCTTTTCTCGTTACACTGATTTGAAAAAATTATTTAAATTTGATCAGATAGTACAATAAATACAATGATAAAAATACTTTTGTGCTTATTTAAATTGATGCAAACTTTAAGCTTTACTCAAAAGTCATGTTAAAATTATTAACTTAGACCTGATGTGAAGTTGAGTAATTTCTTGAGTGATTTAGTACCGCAAAGTATACCATTGTCGTTATATATTCATATGCCTTGGTGTGTGCGAAAATGCCCATATTGTGACTTTAACTCACATACTGTGCCAGGCGGTCAACAATTGTCATTAGAGCTTGAAAAAGAATACTTACATGCATTAGTAGAAGATTTTAAAACTCAGATAAATTTTGCTCAAGACCGTGAAATAACGAGTGTATTTATTGGGGGTGGTACACCTTCGCTGATTTCTGCTGAAGGTTACCAGTGGTTATTTGCTCAGCTTAAACAGCATCTCAATTTTTCCAACAATTGTGAAATTACACTAGAAGCTAACCCAGGAACACTAGAGCACGAACCTTTTGAAGCATATCTCAAAGCAGGGATTAATCGCTTATCGATTGGCGTGCAAACTTTTAATACAGCGCATTTAACAAAGCTTGGCCGTATCCATAGTGCAGATAATGCAGTTAATGCAATACAACAAGCAAAAAAAGCTGGTTTTAAACGTGTTAATGTTGACCTTATGCATGGTTTGCCTGAACAGACCTTAGAACAAGCATTATATGATTTAAAAATGGCGGTTGATCATGGTGCAACCCATATTTCATGGTATCAACTTACTATTGAGCCCAATACAGTGTTCTTTAGAACACAACCTATTCTGCCTTCTGAGAATATATTGTCAGATATTCAAGAAGAAGGTGAGAAGTATCTTATTGAGTCTGGCTTTACCAACTATGAAGTTTCTGCATGGCGTAAAGAAAAACCATCACTCCATAATTTGAATTATTGGCAGTTTGGCGATTATCTAGCGATTGGTGCAGGTGCACATGGCAAAGTCACTCAAGAAGATGGTGTATACCGTTTTCAAAAAACTCGGTTGCCAAAAGACTATTTAGAAAAAACACCCGCGCCAATGATAAATTTTGAAAAAGTTGTATCTGATGATTTACCTTTTGAATTTATGATGAATGCACTTCGATTAAAAGAAGGTGTACCTGCCGATTACTATAAACAGAGAACAGGGCTCGAATTGACGACAGCAAATGACTCCTTACAACAATTATATAATCAAGGACTATTGTCTAAAGAGTCTGAACGAATTGTTTGTACTGATAGAGGATATCGCTTTTTGAATGCTGTTTTAGAAGAATTTTTATAACCATCTTTTGGGGTTGAATCGGGTAAGTTGATATTGATTTATTTTGAATAAAATCATCTACATTACCTCATTTAAAGGTAAACTAAAGACAGGAACTAGCCATAAATTACACAGCATTTCGGAGTTATAAATGACTGCTCAATCCGTGATTTTGCCACTTCCATCAGATCATGCGCGCTTTATTGTTATACGCCTTAAAAATTTATCTGTGGATGAACTTAAACATCAGCTTAAAAATCTGATCTCTGAACGAAATCGTCTCATTACACAGCATCCTAATGATCAAGTGAAAACAGGCATTGCTTTTGGGCCTGAAACATGGTCAAAACTCTATAAAAACTCCCCTCAAGATTTTAAACAACTTGAAGTGGAGCAAGGTAGTTTTAATATGCCTGTCGTGCCTGGTGATGTTTTTATTCATATTGCGAGTCAGCGTACAGATATCTGCTTTGCATTGAGCCAAGCATTTTTTCATGGCATACGAGAAAAGGTTGAAGTACTTGAAGAAAGAACCTGTTTTCGCTATCTAGATGGTCGTGATCTAACAGGCTTTATAGATGGGACAGAGAACCCGCAATTTAAAGAAGATCGTGCAGAAACAACATTGCTTTCCTCAGAACATGGTGTATTTGCAGATGGTACATTTGTATTTGCACAGCGTTATGTTCATGATTTAGAAAAATGGCAAAGATTAAAAGTAGATGCACAAGAGCGAGTAATTGGTCGAACAAAACTTGAATCGATAGAACTTGATGATGATGTGAAGCCTGAGAATGCACACATTAGTCGTACAGTTGTAGAAGATGACGAAGGTGAGGAGCTCGAAATCTTACGTCATAGCTTACCTTATGGTGATGGCCATGGTGAACAAGGCCTCTACTTTGTTGCATATACAAAAGAGTTAAGTCGAATTGATGCAATGCTTAAGCGTATGTTCGGTACAAGTGGCGATGGTATACATGATCGCTTATTACATTTTGTGACGCCAGTCGATGGTGCATACTATTTTGCACCATCAGAACATTTATTGGCTGAAGTATTGGCATAAAGCGAAGTTTCCCCATATTGCTACTATAGAATATGGGGAAAATATTATAAAAAGTCTTTGAGATTGGGTCTTGTACCGTTCCAAATATAGAAAGATTCAATCGCTTGTCCAACCAGCATGCCAAATCCATCTGCGTAAGGAATGTTCCTTTTTTTTGCTTCATCTAGAAAATGAGATGGTTTTCCATATGCCATTTCATAAGCATAATTAAAAGTTAAAGATTCAGGAAGTAAAAGAGCATCTCCTGAAAGCGATGCAGACGTTGCATTAATCACAATATCAAAATGTCCTGTTAGTTGGTCTAGTCCAACTGCATTGAGCGAGGTATTTTGAATATGAGGTGATAAATCTTGTATAAGTTGAGTTGCACGCGAGAGAGTACGGTTTGCAATGACAATCTCATGAGCACCTGCCTCTGCAAGTGGAAAGATCACGCCTCGAGTTGCACCACCTGCACCTAAAATAAGAATTCTAGACTGAGAGAGTGGCCACTCTAATGCATTGATTGCATTAACAAGGCCTTGTCCATCTGTATTGTCGCCGTAAAGTTTGCCCTCTTTTTGCCAAAGCGTATTCACAGCTTTTGCAATTTTTGCGCGCTCTGTGAGTACATCGCAAGCCTTAAAAGCATCTTCTTTGAAAGGGACTGTCACATTTAAACCTGTGCCATGATTCTTGAAAAACTCATCAATGCTAGATTCAAATTGTCCGATCTGTGCCAATCGCTTGTTATAGACTAAAGTTATTCCTGTCTTTTGAGCAAATGCTTGGTGTAATTCAGGCGATCTTGAATGTGCAATAGGATTTCCAATGACTGCAAAGTGTTTAGTTGTTTGCATAATATGGCGCTCTATAATTGTCATGGTGAATAGAAATATACAAGAAAACGAATAAAAATAGGGGAATCAAAGATGAGTTTTTTTACCGTTTACATAAACACATAGGAAGCAATAGCAAAAAAAAGTAAAATGAACGAATCACATACTTAGGCACAAATAATAGCCATAGCCAATAAGAATTTACGTCGATGAAGGCGTATTTACGATGGTAAAAAGATAAAAACAATCGCAATTTCCCTATGAGGAGTATAAGAATGTCTATAAACCCTGTCGAATTGCTGAAAGAAAAAGTAACACCAGCAATTATTAATCAACAACAACTTGCTATTGATGCTGATAAAAAATCATCATTGCTGGCTCAATTCTATCCAATATTATTATCGATATTACATAAGTTTCCTGAACGTATTCAGTCTACAGTAAATTTAGAAAGTAATGGTTTAAATACGTTATTTGGTAATCAAGCACCAATTATTCGACAGGTAGTAGAGGGGTTCTCTACACATCATAGTCTACCTGAAAAAACGGTAACCTCTCTTTTTGATCAAGCAATTCCTTTAAGTGTAAAAACTTTAAAAGATGAAGTTGGCCAAGACAAAATTGGTGCTTATCTTACCAGTCATTTAAAAGATATTGCGACAAGTTTTCCTGCGTGGAGTGCGGGTCTAGTTTCTGCACTTGGTTTAAGCAGCTCGTTGGGTACACAAGCATCGTCTCAGCATGTTTATAGTAAAGAGCCTGAGAAAAAATCTGGTATGTTCGGGAAGCTTTTACCTATTATTGGTCTAATTATTTTGGCATTAATTGTTATTTTCCTTTGGAAATCTTGTCAACATAAAATGGATATGCCAATTCCACGAAATAACGAGGCATCAGAGCCAACTGCACAAGAAATGGCTCAAGCACATCATGAGGAAGAGCAAGATACCGAGCAAAGTCAAATTACACTGGTTTCTGGTGTAGGTAATCAAGTACAAGCATGTCATGCAACGGTTGGAAATGAAAGTTTGTCTGAGGCAATGCAAAAGCGCTTAGCTCAAATCTTTGGCTCAAATGTAAAATGTGATATTACTGTAGATCCGTCTTACACGACTGCTTTACAAGGTGTAAGTAAATTCCAACAAGTGATGGATCAGATTAAAGCTGTACCGAATGCAAGTATTGATTGGCAAGGTAATCATATTACTGTAAATGCACCTGATGCAAAATCAATGAATGAATTGGTAGAGAAAATAAAAGCCGTTGAACCTACATTAGTCGTTTCTGCAACAACACCGTTAAATGAAGAGCAATCTGTAGATTCAAGTATTGATAAAAGCAGATCAGCACTTTCAATGTTAAATGGAAATTCAACGCCACAAGATGTTGCAAATGCTTTGAATATCCAGATTATTAATTTCCCAACTGCATCAAAAGTATTACCACAGAAAAATAAAGAAATTTTAGATGAAGCAGCGAAGCTTATCCAAAACGTGCCAAATGTTAAATTAACTGTTGCAGGTTATACCGACTCAACAGGTAATGCGGAAGCAAACAAAACATTATCTCAACGCCGTGCGCAATCAGTTTTAGATTATTTAGTATCGAAAGGTGTAAATAAAGATCAATTAACTGCAGTGGGATATGGTGCTGAAAATCCAATTGCAGACAATGTGACTGCTGAAGGTAAATTCCGTAATCGTCGTATTGAGTTCAAAGTAGTCAATACAGAGAATGGTAAAGCAACAGTTGTTGATGGTGAGCATGAAGTGAAAAACATCACACAATAAAACATCGGTTGTAAAAAAAGCAGTCTTTAAATAGGCTGCTTTTTTATTCGGTAAAAGAAAGTGGTGTAAATCATCTTGCGGTTCTAACAAACAAATTATGAAGGGTTACAAATATCACGAACCTTCTCTACAAGGCACGAAGTGAGAGTGAAGAATAGGGTAAAACCGAGAAGGATACTTGTGGTGATGGAAATACTATCGGAAAGAACATCGTTATAACTTACGGTAATGCCAATGGAGCTGAGCATCAGGAGAAAGAGGCAACTCATTATAAGTAACCACTTATATTCATTTAAAAACTTCAACATAAAATATAGGCCTGCTATTTTCTTTACTGGGTTGATCAAAGAAACAACAAGTAGTGTAAACGGTAAAGACCAATATAATATGAAATTTTGCTTAAGATACGAGATTTTTTATTTAAAAAAGTAACGAGATGTATTGTAATACAAAAGAGTAGTTTTACTCTTTTGTATATTGATTTAGTTTTTATAGCTCTGAAAGCCAGTCATGTGGCTTCAAATAGTAGTCTGTTAGGCGCTTTTCAATTGAGTTTTCTTCCCATTCAGGACGATAAGACCAACTGACTAGGTTTGGAAGACTGACCAAAATCGATTCTATACGTCCACCAGTTTGTAGACCAAAAATTGTTCCTCTATCGTATACCAAATTAAACTCTACATAACGGCCACGTCGGTAAAGCTGAAATTCTCTTTGAGCAGGTGTATAAGGTTTTTCACGGTTTCTTTCAAAGATTGGTAAAATTGCAGTTAAGTAGCCATTACCTACAGCTTGTATATACTTAAAGCAGGTTTCGAAATCCCAACAATTTAAATCATCAAAGAATAAACCACCTACACCACGCTGCTCATCACGATGTTTCAAGTAGAAGTAGTCATCGCACCATTTTTTATGTTCGTTATATACGTTCTCACCAAATGGTTGGCAAAGATCAAAAGCGTTTTGATGCCAATGTTTAATATCTTCATCATGTGGATAAAAAGGTGTTAAATCAAAGCCTCCACCAAACCACCAAATAGGATCTTTTCCTTCAGGTTCAGCGACAAATAAACGAATATTCGCATGAGAGGTTGGAATGTTTGGATTTTTAGGATGAATGACCAGTGATACACCGAGTGCTTGTGCCTTTGCACCTGCAATTTCAGGGTGTCTCGCTGTTGCTGATGCAGGTAATTGACGAATGTTTATGTGGGAAAACATCACGCCGCCTTTTTCTATAACTTCACCATTTTGAAGTACACGTGAACGTCCACCACCACCTTCAGGACGTTCCCAGTCATCAATAATAAATTTTTCGCTACCGCCGCCAATTGTTTCTTGTTCTTCAAGTGCTGTACAAATACGTAATTGTAAATCGAGTAAAAATGTTCTGACCCGTTCAATATCTATCTTTGATGGATTCTGCATGAATGCCTCATACATAAAATAAAAGTGATCATATAAAAACATAAATCCATAAAAAAAGTAAGGGATTTTGTATGGGTAAAATCCCTAAGTTTGATTGATTTTTTATTTTGAAAAGTCATCTTCTTTATAAAGATGTGACATACGACTGACCTTTGTTTTTAAATAAGAGGCATTAAATGGGTTCAGTCCTACAGTTAGAGGAACACGCTCAGTAATTTGGATACCTAAAGATTCTATAGCTTCTACTTTAAGCGGATTGTTCGTCACTAATTTAATTTGATGTATACCAAAATGATCTAAAATAATTTTACACATGTCGTACTTGCGCGCATCGGCAGGTAAATTCAGCATTGTGTTTGCATCTACAGTATCGTGTCCTTGGTCTTGTAAAGCATAAGCACGAATTTTATTTGTTAAACCAATGCCACGACCTTCTTGTCGTAAGTAGAGTATGATACCTTGTCCGGCTTGATCAATGAGTGATTGCGTTGCTTTGAGCTGAGGGCCGCAATCGCATTTTAAAGATGCAAAAGCATCTCCAGTTAAGCATTCTGAATGAATACGTGCTAATACTGGCCCATTTGGCGGTGTTTCTAAGCCTTTGGTGAGCGCAACGTGTTCTTCTTTTGTTTGAGGATCTTGAAATACACTAATATAGAAATCACCGAAAGCTGTTGGAAGCTTCGATGTTGCAACAAATTCGATAGCCACAATAAAAACCATTTATTAGAAGGAAATAATAAAAGTATAGCTGAATGGTGTCACAGAAGTTGTTTAAATATACAAAATTTCAGACAAACCGTTTATTTTTGTGGAAAGACGAAGATAAGGGTTGATCATTCATAGCATTTTTTTAGATAATTCCATGCTTGTCTGAGACAAAGCAATGTAAAACTACAGATCGTTGATGTGGCGCATTGAAAATAAGTACTGATAGGTTAAAATTATCGGTTTAACGCACTATAACTCAGCTTCGGATTAGCCCAGCTCTAGAAGGCTCTGCCACATTATGTTGTATACAGAAATACCAGCTCAGCGTCCTGTTACGCCATTGTTAGATGCAATTGACCATCCAAAACAATTACGTCAACTTGATCCAGACCAACTTTTACAGGTGGCTGATGAGTTGCGTCAGTATATTTTATATGCTGCCGGAATTAGTGGAGGGCATTTTGGTGCAAATCTTGGCGTAGTTGAACTGACTATTGCGTTACATTATTGCTTTAACACACCGAATGACCGTTTAATTTGGGATGTGGGGCATCAGGCTTACCCACATAAAATTTTAACAGGTCGACGTGAAGATATTACAACAATCCGAGCAAAAAATGGTTTAGCAGCATTTCCAGCACGAGAAGAATCAGAGTTTGACACCTTTGGTGTTGGGCATTCTTCGACTGCAATTTCTGCAGGTTTGGGAATGTCATTAGCACGCCGTTATCAAGGCAATCCTTGTGAGGTTGTTTCTATTGTAGGTGATGGTGCAATGACGGCTGGTATGGCATTTGAGGCCATGAACGATGCTGTGGCTCATCAAGCAGACCTAATGGTTGTTTTAAACGATAACGACATGTCAATTTCATGCAGTACTGGTGGATTTGCAAAGCATTTGGCAGCAATTTGGGAAAAAGGGCATTTTGTAAATATTACAGAAGCTGGCGAAGCTGTTGTGGAGCCTTATCCAAATTGGACATATACTTCAAGATTGCATGAAGCAGCAACCAACGAAGCAGATAACTTATTTAAAGCCATTGGTTTTGAATATTACGGTCCATTTGATGGTCATGATATTCCTCAACTCTTACGTGTGTTTGAATCATTAAAAAAACGTCAAGGACCGCGTTTGATTCATGTATATACTAAAAAAGGTAAGGGGTTTTCTCCTGCCGAAAAAGATCCTATTAAATATCATGCAATCTCAAAAACACCTGTCATCGTACCTCAAACACTGGCTTCGAAAAAATCTGCACCAAAGTATTCGAGTGTGTTTGGGCAGTGGCTCTGCGACGAAGCTGAGCAAGATACACGCTTACTTGCAATCACACCTGCAATGTGTGAAGGCTCTGGAATGGTTGAGTTTGCAAAAAAATATCCAAAACGCTTTTTTGATGTTGCTATTGCAGAACAACACGCTGTAACACTAGCTGCGGGTATGGCATGTGAGGGTTTAAAACCTGTCGTTGCAATTTACTCAACTTTCTTACAACGTGGCTATGATCAACTGGTTCATGATGTTGCTTTACAAAACCTAGATGTGACTTTTGGAATAGACCGTGCTGGTTTAGTTGGGGAGGATGGCCCCACACATGCGGGTGTATATGATTATGCTTATATGCGAACAGTACCTAATTTAGTACTCATGGCACCAAAAGATGAAAATGAGTGTCGCCAAATGTTGCATACAGCGTATCATTACAAAGGTCCAGCAGCTGTACGTTATCCACGTGGTGTTGGTGAAGGTATAGATATTCAGCAAGAAATGAAAAGTCTAGAAATTGGTCGTGCTGAGATCGTGCTTCATGCAGATGAACAGTATGAAGAGCAGATTACAATTTTGGCTTTTGGTAGTCGAGTGAGTCCTGCATTAAGTGCAGCACACCAGTTATCAAAACAGCTTGATATTGGCATTTGTGTTGTGAATATGCGCTTTATCAAACCATTAGATACATGCATGATTGATGAGCTTCAGGCAAAAACAGCACTCTTCGTGACAATTGAAGAACACGCCGTAATGGCTGGTGCTGGAAGCAGTGTAAATGAATATCTGGCACATGCTCAGATATTAAAACCGATGTTAAATCTAGGCCTTCCAGATGAGTTCTTAGCGCAGGCCGATCATAAGCAAATGCTACATGATTGCGGTTTAGATGCCGAGGGTATTACTGAATCAATTTTAAGTGCATGGAAAAAAAGCCTTACGCTTTGTTAATCAATTGCCTAATTATTTTTAATAAATTCTATTAAAAAGCATGTCTATTTGTTAGAATAGCCATGCTTTTATGCATTATTCTTTGTCAAAATCTTCAATATTTGAGTGTGGGTGTTCAATGGAACCTATGGTGGTGATGGCTGCGCGTGCAGCACAATTAGTTGGTCAAGAGCTTTTAAAGGCACATAAAAATCGTCATAAGTTGGACCTGCAAGTTGAAGAAAAAGGCATTGATGGCCCTGTAACACGTGTAGATCGTTACTTAGAGCAGTTGGCGATTGATACACTACGTAAAAGTTATAAAAATCATAGTTTCTTGGGCGAAGAGTTTGGTCTACAAGAAGGCAATGGTCATGATGCCGATTGGTGTTGGATTATTGACCCTTTAGATGGCACACTTAACTTCGTTAATGGTCTTCCTCATTTTTGTATTTCAATCGCAGTTCAACATAAAGGTGTAACTCAGCACGGCGTAATCTACGATCCTGTACGCGATGAGCTATTCTCTGCAAGTCGCGGCCGCGGTGCGATGATGAATCAGCGTCGTATTCGTGTGAATACACGTGACAGTCTAGAAAACACATTTATTTCTGTTGGTCATGCTTACCGTGCAAAACGTAATGGCGAAATTGTATCTTATGCAAAACAGCATTTTGATGCGATGCTTGCAATTACAGAAGCAGGTTCACAGTTCCGTCGTGGTGGTTCTGCTGCACTTGATCTTGCATACGTTGCCGCAGGCCGTTTTGATGGATTCTTTGAGCTAGGCTTAAAACCATGGGATATTGCTGCTGGTGAGCTTATTGTAAAAGAAGCTGGCGGTATTGTGGTTGATGGCCGTGGCGGTTCAGAATCTATGGAAAATGGTCAGGTTATTGCATGTTCTATGAAAATGCTTAAACCATTTATGCAAGCGATTACCCCTGCGTGGGCAAACGCAATTAAGTAGGATATTGTATGAAAGAGTGATATAAGTCACTCTTTCTACTTATTGTTTCAGTCATATGAAAAATAATGAAGAATTTTATATAAACTAGGTGACATTTATAATTAACCTGTTATAATTTCCCAAACGCACTTCATTTCCGTTCATTACCTGAACATTTCTCTCTTATTATTGTGTATGCGCGTGCGGTCCATAGAGGACGAATTCTCGCGCCCCAATCGCTGAAAGCGATTCTTCAGGTTACTATCGTAATCATGCGTGCGTAATATTCACATCGTTGTATTTCGGATCGCCGCTGAATTCTAGATTTCAGCTTTTGTTGCTGTGCCGCTTTTGCCGATGTTACTTTTTATTATTAAATGGAGCACCCTTGTAGGGTGGAATTCTCTATGAGCAAAACTTTTGCCGATTTTTCATTACATGAGTCTCTTACACAAGCATTAGAGGCGTTAAATTTTACAAATCCAACACCAGTTCAAGAGCAGTCAATACCAGCAGCATTAGAAGGGAAAGATCTACTAGTTTCTAGCCAGACAGGTTCTGGTAAGACAGCGGCATTTTTACTACCGACACTTCATAAACTTGCCGAAAATGATGTATTCGTTCCTTTCAAAGAGCGTATGCGTGCAGTTACACAACCAAATATTTTAGTACTTTGCCCAACACGTGAGCTTGCTCAACAAGTAAGCCAAGATGCAATTGCATTTGTTCGTCACATGAAAGGTGTGCGTATTGCAGCTGTTATGGGTGGTATGCCTTTTGGTAAACAAATTCAACAACTTAAAGGTGCACAAGTTGTTGTAGCAACACCAGGTCGTTTACTTGATTTAGTAAACCGTCGTCAGATTAAGCTAGACAAAGTTGATGCATTAATTGTTGATGAAGCAGACCGCATGCTTGACTTAGGTTTCTCTGAAGACTTAGAGGCTATTAGTGATTTTGCTGCAAATCGTAAGCAAACATTAATGTTCTCTGCGACATTTGCAGGTCGTATTATCAGCTTAGCTGAACGTATGATGAATGATCCACAACGTATTGCGATTGAAACAGGTCATTCAACAAATACAGATGTTACGCAAACACTTCATTGGACTGATGGATTTGAGCATAAGAAAAAATTGCTTACTCATTGGTTAAATGACGAAAAACTAGATCAAGCTGTTGTATTTGCAAGTACTCAAGAAGATACAGATATGTTAGCTGAAGAGTTAGCTGAAGCTGGTCACTCGGTTGTTGCTTTACATGGTGCAATGCCACAAACAGTTCGTAACCGTCGTTTACGTAGTATTCGTGAAGGCCGTGCACGTATTTTGGTTGCGACAGACGTTGCAGCGCGTGGTTTAGACGTTCCGACTATTTCTCATGTAATTAACTTCGGTTTACCAATGAAACATGAGGACTACGTACACCGTGTAGGTCGTACAGGTCGTGCTGGTCGTACAGGTCAAGCAGTAACACTTGCAACTTACCGTGAGCGTGGCAAGATCCGTGCATTAGAAGATTATTTAGAAACACGTTTAAATGTTTCTGAAATTGAAGGTTTAGAGCCATCTCCACCTCCTGCACGTTCAGGCCGTGATGGTGGTCGTGGTAACGGTAAACGCGACGGTCGTCGTGGTGGCGGTTTTGGCGGTGGTCGTCGTTTTGAAGGCGAAAGCAAGTTCAAACGTAATGATCGTGATGGCGGTGATCGTCGTCGTTTCGATGATAAACCACGTAAAGAAGGTAGTTTCGAAGATCGTCCACGTCGCGAGTTTAACTCAGACCGTCCACGTCGTGAATTTAATTCAGACCGTCCACGTCGTGAGTTTAACTCAGACCGTCCAAAGCGTGAATTCAACTCAGATAGTCCGCGTCGCGAATTTAATTCAGACCGTCCACGTCGTGAGTTTAATTCAGATCGTCCAAAGCGTGAATTTGGTTCAGATCGTCCAAAACGCGAATTTAATTCAGATCGTCCAAAGCGTGAATTTGGTTCAGATCGTCCAAAACGCGAATTTAATTCAGATCGTCCAAAGCGTGAAGGCTTTGGTGACAAGCCACGTTTCAATATGAATGATGACAACCGTGGTAATCGTGCAGATTACAAACCTCGTTCATTCCGTGGAAACAGCGAGCGCGGTTCAGATGATCGCGGACGTTCATCAGATCGTCGTCGTAAATTTAACGACTAATTAGATGTCTTTAAAAAAGCCAGTATTTATACTGGCTTTTTTATTATTTAAAATAAGTATTCTTAATTTTATTCAACAATTTTTAGACTTGGTTTTTTCTTTGGTTCAGGTTTTTCTTCTACAGTCTCTGTCTTAGCTTCAGTGTTAATATCAATATTGTCATATTCATTTGGATCAAAAAATAGACCTTGACCATTTTCTTTGGCATAGATACCAATTAATGCATAAAATGGTATAAAGATATTTTTCGAAACTCCCCCAAAACGTGCAGAGAAGGTAATAGCATCATTACTCATATAAAGCTGGTGAACCGCATGTGGTGCAGTATTTAACACAATTTGTCCATCTTTTACAAACTGCAATGGAACATCTGTATTGGGCTGTGTTGCATCTACAAGTAAGTAAGGCGTCAAGTGGTTATCGCAAATCCATTCATAGATTCCACGAGCGAGATACGGGCGTGTTGGGCTGAGTTGAGGCTCTTGTTCGGACATATGCTTAATTCTCGGTGTTCTTTAAAAGATGATTGTAACGAGTTTTCTCTTGTAGAGTCATTGATTTAATAAAACTAGTACGATTAAAAATGCGCTGACAATATAGAAAAATAGCTCGGCACTGTGATGTGGGTAAGTGTACACCCATACTATTTAAACGTAATAACATGGGCGCAAGCATGCAGTCTAATGCCGAAAATGTTTCAGACATAAAGTAAGGAAAATGTTGAAATAATGGCGTTAAAGAAATAAGAGTGTTTCTTAGCTCAGTTTGTGCTTTTTCTTTTTCTTTTTGGTTTAAACTGTCAGGGTGTAAAAGCATGATGTCTGCAAGGCGAAACCAATCTTTTTCAAACCGCCAAATATACTGACGTTGTTCTGCTCTTTGTAATGGGCTATCCATAAAGAGTTTATTTTGACGATAACGATCATCTAAATATTCAGCAATAATGCTAGGCTGAAAGAGTTTTATGCCTTGGTCAAGTAAAACTGGGAGAGTATTGTAGGGATTAAGAGAGGCTAAATCTTCATCATCATAATCTGTTAAAATAAGTTGATGCTTAATTTCTTTTTCTGTAAGAATAAAACGCATCCAATGCGAGCGGAAATCATCTGCATGACTGAGTAAGGTGATTCCTTGGTGTTCAGATATTTCTAATGCCATGAATAGAGTGTAACCTTTACAGAATCAATAAGCATACTAAAATTACGTTTCAAACGCATCATGTTCATAACAGAATATATTTATTTTTATATAAAAAAACCTCGGATAATCCGAGGTTTTTTGTCCAATTCGGTAAACGAATTAACGTTTAGAGAATTGAGGACGCTTACGAGCTTTACGTAAACCAAGTTTCTTACGTTCAACTTCACGAGCATCACGAGTAACGAAACCTGCTTGACGAAGTGCTGGCTTTAAAGATTCGTCAGAAGCGATAAGCGCACGAGTGATCCCGTGACGAATAGCACCTGCTTGACCACCAATACCACCACCTTTAACAGTGATGTAAAGGTCATACTTTTCAGTCGCTTCTAAAAGCTCTAATGGTTGACGAACAACCATACGCGCTGTTTCACGACCAAAGTACTGTTCGATAGAACGGTTGTTAATAACGATTTTCCCTGTACCAGCAGATAGGAAAACACGTGAAGTTGCGGTCTTACGGCGACCTGTACCATAGTTTGTAGCCATGTGCTGTATCCCTTAGATGTCCAAAACTTGTGGCTGTTGAGCAGTATGAGGATGCTCGCTACCAGCGTACACTTTCATCTTCTTGATCATTGCATAACCAAGAGGGCCTTTTGGCAACATGCCTTTAACAGCGCGTTGGAAGATTTCTTCAGGTTTATGAGCAACTAATTTTTCGAAATTAGTTTCTTTTAAACCGCCTGGGAATTCAGTGTGGCGATAGTATTTCTTATTTAAAGACTTCTTACCAGTTACTTGAACTTGTTCAGCGTTAATTACAACGATGTAATCGCCTGTGTCAACGTGAGGAGTATAAGAAGTTTTGTGCTTACCGCGTAAACGACGAGCGATTTCAGTCGCTAAACGACCAAGAGTTTTGCCAGAAGCATCAACAACGAACCAGTCGTGTTGCGTTTCAGCAGGCTTTGCGCTGAGAGTTTTCATCTACTACATACCTATTATAGTTGGTTTGAACGTGAAAATGTCCAAACAAAAGAGAGTCGAGATTCTATGTTAAAAGGTTAGAATGACAACATCATCAATATAAAATTGAGCGCACATTCTACCCGAATTAAAGTCTTTTAGAAAGTTATTTACATAAAATTCTTTTTTTTATTTCTATCATTTTATAAGTGAGTTTGTTGAAAATAATATCTTCATATAATAAGGTGAAAGTCTATAAGTCGGGGAGTTATAAGCGGGTGGGTATGTATCTTAAACCTTTATATGTGACCAGTGGCGAACCTGCAGGAATTGGACCTGACATTTGTTTAACACTCGCAAAACGTATAGATAAACGTCCAGTAGTCGTTTTTGCAGATATATTTTTGTTAGAGGCACGTGCTCAGAAACTGAATTTAGATGTGAAATTGACACTATATGTCGGTCAGACGATCCCATCTGAAGAAAATGAATTGTATGTCGAGCATATTGCAGTAGCAATACCTGTCATAGATGGTGTATTAAATCCTAAAAATGCGCCTTATGTGATAGAGCAGCTTGAGCGTTCAGCACGATATGCTTTGGAAGAAAAAAGTGTGGGAGTGGCTACAGGACCTGTTCAAAAATCCGTCATTAATGACGCAGGTATTATATTTAGCGGTCATACTGAATATTATCAGGAAATTGCAGGTGTAGATCGTGTTGTAATGATGCTTGCAACGAAACAACTTCGAGTTGCTTTAGCAACAACACATTTGCCGTTAAAAGATGTTGCTAATTCGATTACAACAACGCGCTTGACTCAAGTGATTGATATTTTAATTCACGACTTAAAAGAAAAATTCAAAATTGATACCCCTCGTATTTTAGTTTGTGGTTTAAACCCGCATGCAGGAGAAGGTGGTTATTTAGGTACAGAGGAAATTGAAATTATTGACCCCTTACTTAAAAAATATCAATCAGTGGGTGAACAAGTAAGCTTAAGTTTGCCTGCAGATACATTATTTACACCATCACACTTAAAAAATGCAGATGCTGTTTTGGCAATGTACCATGATCAAGGTTTACCTGTGTTAAAATCGCAAGGTTTTGGTGAAGCAATTAATATTACTTTAGGGCTTCCTTTTATTCGTACTTCTGTTGATCACGGTACCGCATTAACATTAGCTGGTACAGGTCAGGCAAAAGCCTCGAGTTTACATGTAGCTGTAGATCTTGCTTTACAGCTAGCATCTTCAAAATAATTTGTCGGAATGAGTGTATGTATCAGATTAATGCCTTAAACCCAAAAGAAGAGGGGCATAAGGCACGTAAGCGTTTTGGGCAAAACTTCTTACATGATCAACGTGTTATTGCTAAAATTGTTCGTTCAGTGAATCCACGAACAGGCGATAACCTTGTAGAAATTGGCCCAGGTCTAGCTGCGCTTACATCACCACTTATTGGTGAGTGTGATGCACTGACTGTTGTTGAGTTGGACCGAGATTTGGCTGCGGGGTTGCCTGAGCGAGTACCACATCCAGAGCGCTTAACCATTGTAGAAGCAGATGCATTGAAATATGATTTTAATCAGCTTTTAAAAGACGATAAGCCTTTACGTATTGTTGGTAACCTTCCATATAATATTTCTACGCCTTTACTTTTTCATCTTTTGGAGTTTGGAAGTAAAGTTAAAGATATGCATTTCATGCTACAAAAGGAAGTGGTCGATCGTATTACAGCAAAACCGAATACGAAAGAATATGGCCGTTTATCTGTGATGATTCAATATTACTGTGCAGCGACTTATTTATTTGAAGTGCCGGCAGGTTCATTTAATCCGCCGCCAAAGGTTACGAGTGCGGTATTTCGCTTAGAGCCATATGACCAAAAACCAATTGTTGCAAAAGATGAAAAAGCATTATCTAGATTGGTGAGTCATGTTTTTACACAGCGTCGTAAAACTCTGCGTAATAGTTTAAAAGGAATGCTAAGTGATGATGCCTTTGAAAAAGCAGGTATTGATCCTATGGCTAGACCTGAAACACTGACACTTGCTCAGTTCGTTGCATTGTCAGACCAAATGGTGGCATAAAATGAATAAGGCGAAGCGTTTTCACTATGTAGTTGGTGATGTTCAAGGTTGTTTTGGAGCATTACAGAAACTATTGGAAACCATAAATTTTGATACAGAAAAAGATTTTATTTGGTTTGCTGGTGACCTCGTAGCACGTGGAGAGAATTCCTTAAAAACGCTTCGCTTTATTAAATCTATGGTTGAAAAAAAATGTGCTGCTACGGTACTCGGAAACCATGATCTCACATTAATTGCATGTGCGCGCGGTATAAAAAAAGCAAAAACCAAAGATAAAATTCATGACATCTTAGAAGCGAAAGACTGTGATGAACTGATTGATTGGCTTAGACATCAACCTTTATATTTAGCTTTAAATGATACCGCAATCATGACACATGCAGGTATTCCACATATTTGGAATATTCAGCAAGTAGAAAACTATGCAATTGAAGTTGAAAAGGTCTTGAGGGATAAAAATTGGAAAAATGTGGATACATTCTTAAAGGAAATGTATTCAAATGAGCCTGATACTTGGTCTGATCATTTAACAGGTCAAACACGTCTACGTGTAATTGTAAACTATTTAACTCGAATGCGTTTGATTGATATAGAAGGTAGATTAGATTTTCATTTCAAAGAAGGTTTAAATGATCCAATGCCTCAAGGTTTTGCACCTTGGTTCTCTATTAAAGGACAGATAGAAAAGACACATCAGATTTTCTTTGGTCATTGGGCAGCTTTAGAAGGAAAAACTCATCATAAAATGATTCATAATGTAGATGGGGGCTGTGTTTGGGGTGGGCATATGATTGCCTATCGCTTAGAAGATCAACATGTGTTCAGAGTAAAAAATTTAATCGAATAATAGTTAATCCTCATTAATACTATATAAGTAAAATTATCTTGATGATTAACTTTATACCAAATAATTGAATATTATTTAAATGCAAATATATATGATATTTGATTAGTTTTTAATAGCATAAAGTACTCCTATGAATATGATTAATAGCAATATCAATACATACATCATTACTTCGCAAAATTTACTTTTATCTTTTTCAGCGTAGCATGCAACAATATGTACGATTAATCCTATAATTGTAAAAGGCCAAAAGATAAAAAATAAAGCAATAACCCCTACATAAAAAGGTATACTAATCATAAAAAATCATTAAAATGTGATTTTATTCACAATATTGTATTAAGCCAGTTTTGTCTAGAGGTAATCAACATTAATTGGTTTAGTTGCATTTTTTATATGGAACATCAGAGAAGTTAAAGTAATCTAATACAGGATGTATCAAATTTAACGTTTAATTAGCATTAATATTATTGGCAAATAAATGGTAATAATTATTCTATCTGTTGTTATATAACAGAAGTGTGCACACTTCATACTGCTATTTTAACCTATATAAGTAGGGTATCAGAATCAAGTTTATAGGAACGATGGGTTAATCTTAATACCGATTTCAAACTTAAAATTGTCTAATAACTGTTCTTATGGAGTAGTCTTCTTCATAGTTGGAGAATACTTCATGTCTAAAATATTCGGAAAAACTTATGTTTAGGCGCCATAAGTTAGCCCCAAGCTTGCTAAGCTCTGTATGGTTAACGAAATAATTAAACCATACAGAGACTTCGTTGAAGATAACAACAATTAAAACAACTCGAATAATCTATCTGATTTATTTCTATTATCAGAAGATTGAGCGAATATTATGGCGAAGAAATTTCAAAAGCCTCTAATGGACGTTTGAACTGCTGTGCTGCTTCACCTAATATTTCATCAATAGGTAAGTGTAGCTGTTTAATCGTTTGTTCAAGTTTATGTGGTGCAATGCGAACATGGATGAGTAAATCACCATCATCGTTATAGTCTTCAGATTGTATAACATTCAGATTATATAGCGCTGTTCTTAGCTTACCATAGGCTGGTTTAAGAGAGAGTTCAAATGTTTGAATTTGACCCACTAAGCTTTCCTGTACAGCTTGTTTTAGAAGGTCTAATCCTTGTTGGGAATGTGCAGATACATATACTCGATCTGGCGTATTTGGTGAAGCATAAATAATTTTCGCATCTTCGCCAGACTGATCAATTTTGTTATATACCCTAAGGATAGGTACATCTGCACCAATTTCTTTTAACACTTCTTCAACAGCCTCAATTTGCTCCATCATATCGGGGCTGCTACTGTCTATGACGTGAAGTAGAAGTGTCGCTTCTAAGGTTTCCTCTAAAGTTGCTTTAAATGATTCGACCAACGAGTGTGGAAGATCTCTAACAAACCCAACAGTATCGGCAAGAACCAAAGAACCAATACCATCCCAATTTAGACGACGTAAGGTTGGATCTAATGTGGCAAAAAGTTGATCTGCTGCGTAGACTTCACTATTTGCAAGAATATTAAAAAGTGTAGATTTACCTGCGTTGGTATAACCGACCAATGAAACAGTCGGAATGGCTGCTTTTTGACGCGCAGCACGTCCTTGAATTCGTGTCTGTCTTACTTTTTCAAGTTTGTCTTTAAGTTGTCCCATTCTTACACGAAGTAAACGTCTATCGGTTTCAAGTTGTGATTCACCTGGGCCGCGTAAACCAATACCACCTTTTTGACGTTCTAAATGTGTCCAACCCCTTACTAATCGGGTTGAGAGGTGTTCAAGTTGAGCAAGTTCAACTTGTAATTTACCCTCATGTGTTCGGGCACGTTGAGCAAATATATCCAAAATGAGCCCTGTTCGATCGATGACTCGGCATTTAAGTATTTTCTCTAAATTGCGCTCTTGGCCTGGAGATAAAGCATGATCGAATATCACAAGTTCTGCTTCAAGGTCTTCTACCAAGACTGCTAACTCCTCAGCCTTACCTGAACCGATAAAAAGTTTTGGGTCAGGCCTTTGGCGTTGAGCAGTCACTTGTTCTAAAATGTCAGCGCCTGCTGATTTGGCAAGTAACTGAAACTCTTCGGCATCAAGATCTTTAAGCATTTGTACTGCTACATGGACGAGTATGGCGCGCTCACCGCCTTGATGACGATCGAAATATTCCACTTATATAATTACCTACTGAATGAGTTGAATGATAATGTTTTTGACATCTCTCTGTAACATTAGCATCATTCAGAATAGACTTACAAGACCGACGAAAAAAACTTACATACCAGCAAAAATGAGCCGAAGTATAAGATCGAACAGCCTGCAATAATTCTTAATTGATAAAATGCATGTTTAGGTTTCATTTTCAATTCGGTTTGATTGATTGTATTCATTGCCCATGTCTCCTAATGTGAATAGACCTATTCTATTTTTATTGTTTGGATAAATAAAATTGTAAAATTTAATAGTTTTGTTCGATTTATTAGATGCAGTCTGTAAGTTTATTTACAGCGTAGAGCATCTGTACTTTATAATAAATAAAATTGTATGAATAGCTAACCAAAGATCATGATGCACAATATTAATACAGTATTAAAGTCGAGTAAAACGAGTTTGGGGAAGACCTTTCACTATGCCAAAAAGGTAGGAAGTGGTGTCACTGCAATTGGTGAGGGGTTCTATGTGGTTTATAAAAATCAGTTGTACAAGTCTCCAAATAAACCTGAGAATACAAAATATGTACAATGGTTCTGTCGCAAAATGTGTCAGGTATTTAATGTAGATATTCAAATTCATGGCGAGCAGCGAAAAGACCATACGGTTGCACTATGGGCCAGTAACCACATTTCTTGGTTAGATATTCCAGTTTTAGGTGCAAGTGCGCGTATTTTCTTTTTAGCAAAGGCAGAAATAGAACAATGGCCTATTTTAGGTAAACTTGCTAAAGGTGGTGGTACGCTTTTTATTAAAAGAGGATCGGGTGATTCAGCAAAAATTAAAGATCAGATCACAGCATTTTTAAAGCAAGATGTACCTGTTTTATTTTTTCCTGAAGCTACAACATCAGATGGTACATATATACAACGAATACATGGTCGATTATTTGCCGCAGCAATAGAAGCACAAAAACCAGTGCAACTTGTTTTACTTTGTTATGTGAACCAAGAGGGTAAGTTAGACCAAGTTACGCCTTATATAGGAGATGCCTCTTTGGTAAAACATGTAAAAAATGTTGTAGATATGCCAAAGGTAACAGCGCATGTTGCTTTTTTACCTGAGATTGATGTTAAAGGTCATACTGTAGAAACGCTTACCAAAACAGTACAAGTGGCAATGAAAGAAGGCTTATTACATTTACACCAAAAGGTACTCTCTAAGTAGGTGAATGTTACATCATTCCTTCTAGTGGCAACCATGAAATGAGTTGTAGACCATTGTGTTGCCACCACGTCATTTTTGGTTCTTTATCAAAAGTGACAGTGCCACCTGTAGAAAGTTTTTTCGTCCAAGTAATTTTATTATCTGGGGTAAGCTGTAATTGATAGCTATAAGCATCAATATTTTCCGATAATGTTTGATGAATTTCGTCGGCAAGCGCTGGGCTATTGAGAAGCACACCAATCTCCGAGTTCAGTTGACTTGAGCGTGGATCTAAATTGAAAGAGCCTATAAATACTTGATCATCAACAGCCATCATTTTTGCATGGAGGCTAGAACGACTTAAACTTTTTAAACTAATTTTAGCTTCTCTGGATAAATTCTTGGTGTAAGGTTTGAGTTCTTTATAGCTTAATGTAGGTAAAAACTCATAAAGCTGTACGCCGTTTTTTAATAGAGCTTCTCTATACTTAGAATAAAATGCGTGAACGAGCCAAACGTCATTTGCTTTAAAAGAATTTGTCAGAATACGAACTTGAACTCCGTTATTAGAAAGTTGATTTAGAAAATCTGTTCCCTTTTTTTCTGGTACAAAATAAGCAGAAACAATATCTAAATGTTTTTTAGGCTGTTTTAGGTATTGGCTTAATTGTTGCTGTAAAAACTCATTTGGTTTTGCAGTTCCATGAATTTTACTCGGCGCATCACTCACTACATCTGCTTTTACCCAATCTAACCTCAAATCATGGTAAAGCCAATGATCAAATGCATCTGAATGGTTGGCTAAATTCAGATAATCTTGTACAGAAACACGTTTATAGTGTTCAGTAAGCTGTTTTTTTAAACTGTCATAACGCAGCAAATGCTGACGTGGGTTTACGAGTTGTCTAATTGGATAGGCATAACTGTCATTCCAATAGTCATCAAAAGAATGATTAATCTGATCTACAGACTGTCCAACCAATAAGATATCGATATCTGAAAACTGATAGTTATCACTGGTAAAATAGTATTGGTTACTCATATTGCGACCACCAATTAATGCAATTTGGTTATCTACAATAAAACTTTTAATATGCATACGCCGATTAATTCTTTTTAAGTCGAGTACCATATCTAGAGGTCTGAAATTACGATATTTATAAGGGTTGTAGAGTTTAACTTGAATATTTACATGTTGATCGAGCGCTAAAAAAATACCCTCCATTTTCTTAGCATTATTGTCATCTATAAGTAAGCGAACTTTAACACCACGGTCTGCAGCTTGAATAATATCGTATAATGCGAGTGCACCAATTTTGTCGTTATCCCAAATATAGTACTGAATATCTAAAGTTTTTTGAGCCTTATTAATAAGACTTAAGCGTGCAGCAATTGCTTCTAGTGGGTCAAACAGCACATGGTAGCCAGTGAGGCCTTGGTTTTGTTGTTTTAATGGTGTAATGAGGTGTGAAAGTGCAGTTTTTGAGGTATCGAAATCTGTACTATACGTGGGTTTCGGTGCATTTAATGGTGGAAGTGTGCTGCATCCATGAAGACCAAAGAGTATACCAAAACTAAGAGTTAAGACCCCATAGGCCTTAGTGTTTATGGCGTCCAAGTAAATTCGATATTTTTCTCTTTGTTTTGGCATAATGTTAATAGTTATCACGTGTGGATCGGTTCATGATAGCGATAAGCTCTTAAACTGAGCTGATCTGAGAGTATATATGTTGGATTCTAATTCAATTTTTAATTTTTTTTATATCATTTTTTTTATCGTTGCGTTGTGGGCGACGTTACAGTCATGGAAAAGTCAATCAAAAACAGAAACGATCCATCCCTTTAAAGCATTTATACACTTATTAATTTTCTATCAATCTTATCTTTTCATACCTTTTTTAGTCTTTATTTGTACGGCATATCTCTATGGCCGTGTTTCTGCGGTAACTGCTGGTATTTTAGGATTATTAAGTATTATTTTTATTTATGCTCGTTTTATTGAGCCGAATTGGTTACGTACAAAACATACCTCATATCAATTAGATAGCCAGCACCCTTTTTGCCAACCATTTAAAATTGCTTTAATTGCCGACTTACATATTGGTCTTTTTTCAGGACATGAGAAGCAATTGGAAACGATTGTTAAAATTATTAATAAAGAGCGTCCTGATATTGTCGTGGTGGCAGGCGACTGGACATATGAACCTGAAAATACACTTGCAGAGGAATTATCAATTCTTAAACAGATTGATGTACCTGTATATTCAGTGTTAGGTAACCATGATGAAGAATATCCAGGGCCACCCATTCAAGAGTTATTGAATCATGCATTAGAAAGTAATCATATTATGGATATTGAGGGAAAAATTGTTGAATTTGATCATTTTAGATTACTAGGTGTAGGGGACTTGTGGGCAGGTAAAACCGATATGTGTTTCATGCCAGATTTACCACAAGATAAACCATGGGTTATTGTTTCGCATAATCCAGATACTGTGGAAATGGTACCTAAGCTTCCAACTAAACCGCTTATGTTGGCGGGACATACACATGGTGGGCAGGTGGAGTTGCCTTGGTTAACCAGTTATATGATGAAAAAGGCTTCAATTATGGGCCATAAAAGAGGGCTTTATCATCATCTTCATGCAAATGTGTATGTAACTGTGGGAACAGGTATGGTTGGTGTACCTTTTCGGTTCCGTGTAAGACCGACAGTCGATATTATTGAGCTCACATAAAAAAAGATCTTTTCTTAAGTAGCTTAAGAAAAGATCTTGAAAGAATAACTTATTGACTGGAGGTATCTTCAACAAGTTACTTAAGTTCAAGGCTGAGCTTATAGTACCTAATCATAAATACTATATGTGTCATCCTAACACATTTGATAGTAGATGATTATTTGTGCAATATTTTGTTGCATAAAAGCCCTTTTTCCTTAGTGGGCTTCGTCCCAGTTTATACCTCGACCGACTTCAACATCTAGAGGGACAGACAGGGAAAGCACAGATGACATGACTTCTTGAATTTGAGGAATGAGCTGATCTGCATACTTCTCATCTGCCTCAAATACCAACTCATCGTGAACTTGTAGCAATAGTGATGCTTGCTCTTTTGGAATTTTTTTATCAACTTCAATCATTGCGAGTTTAATAATATCGGCTGCACTTCCTTGCAATGGGGCATTAATTGCTGCTCGTTCTGCTGCTTTTCTTACCATCATATTTCTTGCATTAATATCAGGTGTATATAGACGGCGACCTAAGACAGTTTCAACAAAACCTTGATCTAGAGCGACTTGTCTTGTGCTCTGCATATATTCGTAGATGCCAGGATAGCGTTGGAAATACTGTTTAATGTATTCACGAGATTCTTCACGTGTGAACCCAAGTTGACGAATTAGTCCAAACTCTGACATGCCATAAAGTAAACCAAAGTTCACGGCTTTAGCTTGACGACGTTGGTCAGATGTTACATCTTGTAAAGCAATTCCTAGAACTTCTGCTGCTGTACGTTGGTGAATGTCTTGTCCATGATTAAATGCATCAATGAGTGCTGCATCTTGTGAAAAGTGAGCCATAAGACGCAGCTCAATTTGTGAGTAATCGGCAGCAAGAATAATTTTACCTTGAGGTGCTATAAAAGCCTTACGAATTTGTCGTCCGATTTCTCCACGAATTGGAATATTTTGTAGATTTGGATCAGATGAAGAGAGACGGCCTGTTGCAGTATTGGCTTGATGATAGCTTGTATGTACTCGCATGGTATCAACGTTGGCTTGTTCAACCAAACGATCCGTATAGGTACTTTTCAGTTTAGCCAGACCACGATATTCTAAAATCATTTCAGCAATTGGATGCTCAAGTTTTTCTAATACACTTTCACTTGTGCTGTATTGACCTGAAGCAGTTTTCTTCCCACCTTTAACACCTAATTTATCAAAGATAATTTCACCTACTTGTTTAGGTGATGCAATGTTAAAAGATTCACCAGCAATTTCTGTGGCTTTTGCTTCTAGGGTTTGCATGGTTAGTGAGAATTCATCACTTAATTTGCCCAAGAAGGCTGGGTCAAGCTGAATGCCAATTTCTTCCATTTGAGTAAGTATTGAAGCAACTGGCATTTCTACGTTATGCAAGATGTTTAGCAGTTCTGGAGAGTCTTGTAGTTTTTCATTTAATACTTCATATAGACGGAAAGTTACGTGAGCATCCTCTGCAGCATAATGTCCAGCAACTGCAAGATCAATTTGGTTAAACGTTTTTTGTTTTGCACCTTTGCCAGCAATTTCTTCAAACGTTGTATTTAAGTGACTCAAATATAAACGTGCTACATCATCCATACCATGGCGTGTTGCTGTTGCATTTAAAACATAGGACGCTAGCATGGTATCGAAATACCAACCTTGAAGATGAATCCCATGATTTGAAAAAATATGTGCATCATACTTTAAATGATGTCCAATTTTTTGAATGTTGGGATTTTCAATAATGGGTTTAATCTGAGCTAGGATATCTTCTCTATTCAGCTGTATAGGTGCACCATCATAATCATGAACAAAAGGTACGTAATAAGCATCTTTTGCATCAAATGCAATTGAAAAGCCCACCATCTCTGCAAAACGATAGTCAAGGTGTGTTGTTTCTGTATCAATAGCGAATTTTTTAGCACTTTGCATTCGTTGAAATAGGTGATTCCAATCTTCACCATTTAATACAGTATGGTAAGTTGCTTGTCCTAACTGATCATCTTGACTGGTTGAGGTAGCTTCATCCATATTGTTTTGAACAGTATTGGCATCTTGTTGAATGACAGCCTGACTATTTTGTTTATAAACTTTACTATTCGGATTATTTGGATGATCGAGTGACTGTAGCTGATTACGAAACTCTAACTCGGTGTAGAGTTTACGTAACTCATCTGTATTTGGATGTTGGAGTTTAAGATCATCCCACTCTAAAGAAAGATCTAGATCACAAACAATACTCGCAAGCTGATGGTCAATTGCAATTGTATCTACATGTTCTTTGAGGTTTTTACCTACGCGACCTTTGATATTATCTACATTTTCTAAAATTCGACCCAAACAGTCATATTCATTTAATAATTTCGCTGCCGTTTTAGCACCAACACCTGGTACACCTAAGATACCATCTGAAGCATCGCCCATAAGTGTTAAATAGTCGATAATTTGATGAGGCCATACGCCAAATTTTTCGAATACGCCGTCTACATCAAGTACACGCTCTTTAAAGCTATCTTCCAGTTTTACGCGCTCATTAACAAGTTGTGCCATGTCTTTGTCGCCAGTAGAAATGAGGACATGGTGTCCTTCTTTTTCTGCGCGCTTGGTTAATGTACCAATGACATCGTCAGCTTCAGCACCAGGCAGGGAGTACAATGGTATTCCTAATGCACGAATTAATGCATGTAGATATGGAATTTGTTCAGATAAATCATCTGGCATTGCAGGGCGATCACCCTTATAAATTGGAGAGAGGAGATGTCTGAAAGTTGGCTCAGGTGTATCGAAAATTACGGCCATATGTGTTGGTTCTATACGGCGCATTAGTTTTTGAATCGCAGCAACTGCTCCTCGCACTGCATTGGTATGCAATCCAGTCGATGTCGTGAGAGGGGGAATAGCATGGTATGCTCGAAATAAAAAATAAGACCCATCAACCAAAACAAAAGGTGGCATCATCACTTCCTTAATAAAATCTTCTTATATTTTACGTGAAAATAAGAAACTATACAGGGTTCTCTATTGATCATCTCTGAAGTTTTTAGAAGAAGGTTTTAAATCTTCGTTTACAAAGTCCATTTTAGGTACAGGAATTTCAATATGATTGTCGATGAAACTGTTGCGAATGCGTTCTAAAATTTCATCTTTGACTTGTACATAATGTGACTGATGACACCATACGGTAAACGTTAATTCAATAGAGGACTCTGCAAACTCTGTTACGGCAACATGCGGTTTTGGATCATCTAAAATTAAGGTGTGATATTGTGCAGTTTGCGTAAGTACTCTTCTAACTTTGGAGAGATCTTCATGAAATGTCACTGGAAGCGTGACGGGAATTCGCCGAATCGGATACTTAGAAAGATTATAGACAGGAGTTCGAATCAGTTGCTCATTTGGAACACGAATATAAGTATTATCCATTGTGAGTAATTTTACTGAGAGTAGATCAATAGATATTACTTCACCCTCAATAATTTGGCCGCGCAGTAAAGACATTTGAATAACATCACCAATTTCAAATGAACCCTCTCCAATCAAGAAAAGTCCACTAATAAGGTTGGTTGCAGATGTTTGAGATGCAAAACCAAGGGCAACTGTTAATATACCTGCCGCACCTAAGAATACACTTACCTTAAAACCGGCTTCCTTTAATGCAGCGATAATAAAGAAAACAAAAATAGTATAAAAAATACCTCTTCGCCAGACCATTCTTTGATGTGCATTAAATCGTAAACCAATGGTGCGAATAAATGTATTGGAAATTAAACGTGCTGTGACGAATCCAATAAGACCTAAAATGGCAGCAATAAACAGCTCACCAATTCTATCTAAGTTAATTGCTGTAAAAATAGCTTTAAGGCTAAGTACAATATCTTGAGGGATCTGAGTTTTATCCATGAGATATCCTAAAAGAAAGAGTCGAACATATTGAATAAAACTCCACCAGGTGATCGTGGTGCATGCATATAAGTCACTTCTCCTGCACGGGGAGGTGTTCTATTTTCTATTTTAATACGAGGTGGTCGGTCGGATGAGTCATGAACTACTTTAATGTGTGATGTCCATAAACGGTTCGTACTTTCACTATAAAAAAGCGGTAAGGCCACCATAGGTACATTCATACGATCTAACCTTAATAGCTCATGACTTGTATTGTGAAACACAATTGGTGTCACTGCTCTAAATGCTTTAGGTTTTAATCTTTCGAGTTCGGTACGCCCATTTACTTCAGTTGCATAACATAATTCACCTGTTCTCGTGTCTGGACCAAACCACGTTTCTTTAGGCTGAATGACAGGAATATCAAAAAGTGACTCTTTATGTCCCTCAGAAAAACCAACGACCCATAAAGGCGTACTAATATACAGTAGCCCTTTTTGACCAGCAGGAATGTAAATGGGTTCAATTGGGCGTATAACCACGGAATGATCGGCCAATCTAGGCATTAATTGAAATTTATTTTGGGTTTTCCTAAACATGTAGCGTTCAACATGCGTGGGTTCGGGTAAAGGAAATTCTGGATCTAAAATTTCACCCCAACTTTGTTCGTCATCTTGCTGTCTTATAGGACGGTGATATTCCATACGCCATTCTTGTGCATGACGTGTAATACGTAGAAGCAACGATCCAAACTGCCAAGTACGTGCTTGGTTAAGTTCAAACTCATATTCACCCCACCAATGGATGTTTGGCGTCTCTACTTCAGCTTCATCTAAAATGACCGGCACAAGATTTCCTTTTAATTTTCTGAAGCCCATTTATTTGATCATAAAATATATTTTAGAAGAGTAGATATTGTTACATAACATGAATCAAAAAGAATGGTATTTATTTACAAAAATGAGAGCTTTCTATTTTTAATATATCTGAAAATTTAGTTTATTTTAAATCAAAATTTAGTATAGGTATTGAAATTAAATTGTTACGCCTACGACCATTAAAATGATCGTAGGAAGTGGGAGTAAGCTTTAGTAGAAAAAGAAAAACTGATTACACTTTTTCTTGCTCTTTTTCTTTTTCAAGTTGTTTTACAAGTGGTTCAAAAATATTGTGATTACTTTGGTTTAGTTTGCAGAGCGTTTTGTGGGCATCAAGGACAGTAGTTAACATTTTCTTTTGTGTGGTTTCTTCGTCTGGGAGAACTTTGGTACACACTTTTGTCTCTTCGCTACATGTTAAGATAGCAAAAACTTGACCTAGCCCCATGCTATTGGCAAGGGTTGTAATATCAGGATTCGTCGACAGCATGACACTTTGGATATTATGCATTTGCTTTAACTTTAACCCGAGTTTAGCCAAAATACCAAGCACAGTACTATCGATAAACGTAGTTTGGGTTAAATCTACGACTGCACTGACGATATTAGTAGACTGTTTTTCAATCTTACCCAATAACTTGTCTAGACTTATACAAGATTGCGCACGAACTTCGCCAATAATTTTAAAGAAGTGCGTACCATTCAAACTTGCATATTCAACATGACCTGTTGACATATATATGCCATTTCTTGAGAAGGATTAGTCAATTATCCCATAGCCCATTGTTATACTCAATAGGGCGGTCGACTAAAGTAAAAAGCTATAAAATTATCTTGCTGATTTACAATAACTTTATTTCTTGCGACGAATGCTTAATATTGCAATATCGTCTGCTACATGTTCTGGTGCTTGAAAGGTTTGATTCTTTAAATGTTCAATTAATTGGTGAAACTGATCATTCAAACCACCTTCAAAAGGTTCTAAAGCACCGTCAGAGCACACCATAAATCTTGCATTTTTTGATAAAGTACATTCGAATTCTTCTACTTCTAAATCTTCAGTTAAACCTAAAGGAAAGCTACTGGTATTTAGAATAATTGGTGGTTCATTTTCATTAAATAAAATTGCCGGAGGGTAATGTCCTGCACTCGACCAACGTAATTTATGTGTTTCAAAATTTAACACCCCTGTGATCATTGTAATGTGCTTTTCAATATTCTCTTGAACCAACATTCCATTGAGTTTTTTAATTAATGATCTTGGTTTTTTTGAACGTCCATGAAACGCAGCCATCCATGAAGTGAGTAAGCTACTGGCAACGCCGTGACCAGATACATCTGCTAAATAAAACATGACTTCTTGATCATTAATCTTCCAATAATCATACCAATCTCCTGAAAGATAGGCTGAAGGTTTGAAAAAAGATTCTATTTTATAGTTAGGTATTGAGATGTCATCGGGGAGAAGTTTTTTTTGTAATACAGCGGCGGAAGGAAGGTCTCGACTGTCTTGATTTCTCTTATATTGAGCATCAATCTTAATTAATTGTTTAATCGGATCTTTAGGAATCTTATGCCATACCCACCCAGCTAAAGCACCTGCTTGCCAGGCTTCTGCCAATGCAGACCCTTCATGCTCATAGGCAATCACAATCGTTGGAAAGCTCCAACGATAATTTAAAAAGTCTTGTACATCAGCAATAGCCAGAATATTCTCGTCATGTTGAGATATTTCATCAACATGAATCATCTGCACATCAGGCAGTGCATCAAGAACACTTTCTAAATGTGATACTGTGCGAGTAGGTTGTATAAAGTACATAATAAAGAAAATTATATGCCCAAATAATAATAAAAAAGATAGGTATTGTAGAAATATTATCTCTACATATTACCTATCATACAGACTCTATATAAAATTTATGCATCTTATTGAGCACTATTTGTATCACTGTCATCACTCACAAAAGAAACATCTTGGTCTGCTTTCCCTTGCTTTTCACTAATTAAGAATTTTTTACGCTGTAAGTAAAGATCTCTGATCGCTGCATATTTATCACCTTGCAGGGTACTATCTAATTGTAAAAGAGAACTTCTGGTATCAATTGCGCCAAGAACTGCATCTGACCAATAGAGTTGATCTGAATCTTCAAAAATATAACGTTGTAATTTAGCTTGTCGATCTGCTACAAGACCAATACCATCTCTTAAAGTACTCGGACCAAAAAATGGCAACATTAGATAAGGTCCAGATGGAACTCCGTAATAACCTAAAGTAGTTCCAAGACTTTCATCATTATTATTTAAGTTAAGTCGTGTTGCAGGATCTGCTAAACCTAAAGTGGTTAGTGAATTAAAAGCAAAACGGCCTAAGGTTTTTAAAGCAACCCACGGTTTCCATTGAATTGTCTGATTAACTGCATTCCAAGGCTCATTTAAGTTACTTCTAAACTGTGAATAAGAACCACGAACGGTTTCTGGTACTTTTAAACTATATTGAACAGCAACAGGACGTAAAAAGTGTGTATCTAGAAAATCATTAAATACATATACCTTACGATTAAAACCTTCAAAAGGGTCTTTTACATCATCTGGTTGAGCAGCATTTGCATCAACTTTTAATTTATTTGACAAATGATGAAGCTCTGTAGAGATATTCTTAGAATCTTCCACATGGGAAGACTGAATATTAGTTTCCGCTAAAGCAACTGAAGATGTTGTTATAGATATAAATAAAGATGTCCACAATTTATAAGATTTATGACGCATATATATTCCTGAACGATGCGATAAACATGGACGTAGTGTATAACAAGCCAAACAATCTTTGGGTAAAAACATAAAAGAGAATATAAAATAAACCAAAAAAGTTAAATTTGATTATTTAACGTTCTATTGACAAATAAAATAGAAATAAAATGGCTTAGGGGGTTGTGTTTGGAATTGATTGGTCTATAATGCGTATCCATCGGCGGTGATGTTGAAAGAAACTTCTTGATAAACAATAACTTAGTTGATTGGTTTGAGATTTAGTTCTTAGATTGATTGAGGTTAGAGTTTGATGAAGGGGATAAAAAACTTTCAGATTGCAGTTGACTTTCTTTAAAAAGAGAGTAATATAGCCGACCTAGCTTGCTGATGACGAATCAGTGATGCGAATCATTAATAGAATTGAAGAACAACTTGTGTGGATTTTTACTGAGTGATCACTGAATATATTTAAGATTCATTGATTAAAAGTAGAAATTTACTCGAAGATTTATTTGAGAGCGAATATTTTTGCTAGTGATTAATGAGCCAGATTGATTCCCTTAAGGAATTAATGATTTTAACTGAAGAGTTTGATCATGGCTCAGATTGAACGCTGGCGGCAGGCTTAACACATGCAAGTCGAGCGGGGAAGGTAGCTTGCTACTGGACCTAGCGGCGGACGGGTGAGTAATACTTAGGAATCTGCCTATTAGTGGGGGACAACGTTCCGAAAGGAGCGCTAATACCGCATACGCCCTACGGGGAAAGCAGGGGATCTTCGGACCTTGCGCTAATAGATGAGCCTAAGTCGGATTAGCTAGTTGGTGGGGTAAAGGCCTACCAAGGCGACGATCTGTAGCGGGTTTGAGAGGATGATCCGCCACACTGGGACTGAGACACGGCCCAGACTCCTACGGGAGGCAGCAGTGGGGAATATTGGACAATGGGCGCAAGCCTGATCCAGCCATGCCGCGTGTGTGAAGAAGGCCTTATGGTTGTAAAGCACTTTAAGCGAGGAGGAGGCTTACCTAGCTAATATCTAGGCTAAGTGGACGTTACTCGCAGAATAAGCACCGGCTAACTCTGTGCCAGCAGCCGCGGTAATACAGAGGGTGCAAGCGTTAATCGGAATTACTGGGCGTAAAGCGCGCGTAGGTGGCCATTTAAGTCAAATGTGAAATCCCCGAGCTTAACTTGGGAATTGCATTCGATACTGGATGGCTAGAGTATAGGAGAGGAAGGTAGAATTCCAGGTGTAGCGGTGAAATGCGTAGAGATCTGGAGGAATACCGATGGCGAAGGCAGCCTTCTGGCCTAATACTGACACTGAGGTGCGAAAGCATGGGGAGCAAACAGGATTAGATACCCTGGTAGTCCATGCCGTAAACGATGTCTACTAGCCGTTGGGTCCTTTGAGGACTTAGTGGCGCAGCTAACGCGATAAGTAGACCGCCTGGGGAGTACGGTCGCAAGACTAAAACTCAAATGAATTGACGGGGGCCCGCACAAGCGGTGGAGCATGTGGTTTAATTCGATGCAACGCGAAGAACCTTACCTGGCCTTGACATACTAAGAACTTTCTAGAGATAGATTGGTGCCTTCGGGAACTTAGATACAGGTGCTGCATGGCTGTCGTCAGCTCGTGTCGTGAGATGTTGGGTTAAGTCCCGCAACGAGCGCAACCCTTTTCCTTACTTGCCAGCATTTCGGATGGGAACTTTAAGGATACTGCCAGTGACAAACTGGAGGAAGGCGGGGACGACGTCAAGTCATCATGGCCCTTACGGCCAGGGCTACACACGTGCTACAATGGTCGGTACAGAGGGTTGCTACACAGCGATGTGATGCTAATCTCAAAAAGCCGATCGTAGTCCGGATTGGAGTCTGCAACTCGACTCCATGAAGTCGGAATCGCTAGTAATCGCGGATCAGAATGCCGCGGTGAATACGTTCCCGGGCCTTGTACACACCGCCCGTCACACCATGGGAGTTTGTTGCACCAGAAGTAGATAGTCTAACCCTCGGGAGGACGTTTACCACGGTGTGGCCAATGACTGGGGTGAAGTCGTAACAAGGTAGCCGTAGGGGAACCTGCGGCTGGATCACCTCCTTAACGAAAAGGTGAGACTTGGTAAGAATCCACAACAAGTTGTTCTTCGGTATATTATCTGAGGGTCTGTAGCTCAGTTGGTTAGAGCACACGCTTGATAAGCGTGGGGTCACAAGTTCAAGTCTTGTCAGACCCACCAAAGACGAAAGATAATGTACAATTCACAAATGATTTTAAGCTGGGGACTTAGCTTAGTTGGTAGAGCGCCTGCTTTGCACGCAGGAGGTCAGGAGTTCGACTCTCCTAGTCTCCACCATGATTTTAGTTCGATTGATATTTCAATTTAATTAAGATTAAGCTAATAAATAAGCAAACAGCTTATTTGCTTATAGAGCTTAGTAGAAAGATTGTGTAAGATATGCGACCTTGATATTAACCTCTGTGAGTAATCACGGTACATGACCTGACGAAGGCATGTAAAATCATTAACAGATTATTCAATTTGAGTCTGAAATAAATTGTTCACTCATACATTTTGAAGCGTTTTAATTGAAATTTTAATTAATTTAGATTGAGACAAATTGAAATGAGATGAGAACTAGCAAATTAACTGAATCAAGCGTTTTGGTATGAGATTGAAGCTGTACACCTTGAAGTTCGCGTAAGCGACTGTTTGGGGTTGTATAGTCAAGTAATTAAGTGCATGTGGTGGATGCCTTGGCAGTCAGAGGCGATGAAAGACGTAATAGCCTGCGATAAGCTTCGGGGAGGCGGCAAATATCCTATGATCCGGAGATTTCTGAATGGGGGAACCCACTTACCATAAGGTAGGTATCAATAACTGAATACATAGGTTGTTGAGGCGAACGAGGGAAGTGAAACATCTCAGTACCCTTAGGAAAAGAAATCAATTGAGATTCCGTCAGTAGCGGCGAGCGAACGCGGATCAGCCCATTAAGTTATCTAAGTTTTAGTGGAACACTCTGGGAAGTGTGACTATAAAGGGTGATAGTCCCGTACACGAAAGGGCTTAGATAATGATATCGAGTAGGGCGAGGCACGTGAAACCTTGTCTGAATATGGGGGGACCATCCTCCAAGGCTAAATACTCCTGACTGACCGATAGTGAACCAGTACCGTGAGGGAAAGGCGAAAAGAACCCCTGTGAGGGGAGTGAAATAGATCCTGAAACCGCATGCATACAAGCAGTGGGAGCATACTTTGTTATGTGACTGCGTACCTTTTGTATAATGGGTCAGCGACTTATATTCAGTAGCGAGGTTAACCGTATAGGGAGCCGTAGAGAAATCGAGTCTTAATAGGGCGTTTAGTTGCTGGGTATAGACCCGAAACCAGGCGATCTATCCATGAGCAGGTTGAAGGTTGGGTAACACTAACTGGAGGACCGAACCCACTGTCGTTGAAAAGCCAGGGGATGACTTGTGGATAGGGGTGAAAGGCTAATCAAGCCTGGTGATAGCTGGTTCTCCCCGAAAGCTATTTAGGTAGCGCCTCGGACGAATACCATAGGGGGTAGAGCACTGTTTCGGCTAGGGGGTCATCCCGACTTACCAAACCGATGCAAACTCCGAATACCTATGAGTACTATCCGGGAGACAGACTGCGGGTGCTAACGTCCGTAGTCAAGAGGAAAACAATCCAGACCGCCAGCTAAGGCCCCAAAATCATAGTTAAGTGGGAAACGATGTGGGAAGGCATAGACAGCTAGGAGGTTGGCTTAGAAGCAGCCACCCTTTAAAGAAAGCGTAATAGCTCACTAGTCGAGTCGGCCTGCGCGGAAGATGTAACGGGGCTAAAACTATGTGCCGAAGCTGCGGATTTACGCATTAGCGTAAGTGGTAGGGGAGCGTTCTGTAAGCCGATGAAGGTGTGTTGAGAAGCATGCTGGAGGTATCAGAAGTGCGAATGCTGACGTGAGTAACGATAAAACGGGTGAAAAACCCGTTCGCCGAAAGACCAAGGGTTCCAGTCCAACGTTAATCGGGGCTGGGTGAGTCGACCCCTAAGGCGAGGCCGAAAGGCGTAGTCGATGGGAAAATGGTTAATATTCCATTACTTCTGTGTAATGCGATGAGAGGACGGAGAAGGTTAAGTCAGCCTGGCGTTGGTTGTCCAGGTGGAAGACAGTAGGCATGCATCTTAGGCAAATCCGGGGTGCTCTATGCTGAGAGTCGATAGCAAGTAGGTTTACCTACGAAGTGGCTGATACCATGCTTCCAAGAAAAGTCTCTAAGCTTCAGTTACACAGGAATCGTACCCGAAACCGACACAGGTGGTCAGGTCGAGTAGACCAAGGCGCTTGAGAGAACTCTGCTGAAGGAACTAGGCAAAATGGTACCGTAACTTCGGGAGAAGGTACGCTGCTGATGGTGATGGAACTTGCTTCCTGAGCTGTCGGCAGCCGCAGAAACCAGGCCGCTGCAACTGTTTATTAAAAACATAGCACTCTGCAAACACGAAAGTGGACGTATAGGGTGTGATGCCTGCCCGGTGCTGGAAGGTTAATTGATGGGGTTAGCGTAAGCGAAGCTCTTGATCGAAGCCCCAGTAAACGGCGGCCGTAACTATAACGGTCCTAAGGTAGCGAAATTCCTTGTCGGGTAAGTTCCGACCTGCACGAATGGCATAATGATGGCGGCGCTGTCTCCAGCAGAGGCTCAGTGAAATCGAAATCGCGGTGAAGATGCCGTGTACCCGTGGCTAGACGGAAAGACCCCGTGAACCTTTACTGCAGCTTGACATTGAACTTTGACCTTACTTGTGTAGGATAGGTGGGAGGCTTTGAAGTAGTAACGCCAGTTACTATGGAGCCATCCTTGAAATACCACCCTGGTAATGTTGAGGTTCTAACTCTGACCCATAATCTGGGTCGAGGACCATGTCTGGTGGGTAGTTTGACTGGGGCGGTCTCCTCCTAAAGAGTAACGGAGGAGTACGAAGGTGCGCTCAGCGTGGTCGGAAATCACGCGTAGAGTATAAAGGCAAAAGCGCGCTTAACTGCGAGACCAACAAGTCGAGCAGGTACGAAAGTAGGTCTTAGTGATCCGGTGGTTCTGTATGGAAGGGCCATCGCTCAACGGATAAAAGGTACTCTGGGGATAACAGGCTGATACCGCCCAAGAGTTCATATCGACGGCGGTGTTTGGCACCTCGATGTCGGCTCATCTCATCCTGGGGCTGAAGCAGGTCCCAAGGGTATGGCTGTTCGCCATTTAAAGAGGTACGCGAGCTGGGTTTAGAACGTCGTGAGACAGTTCGGTCCCTATCTACCATGGGCGTTGGAAATTTGAGAGGATCTGCTCCTAGTACGAGAGGACCAGAGTGGACGAACCTCTGGTGTACCGGTTGTGACGCCAGTCGCATCGCCGGGTAGCTATGTTCGGAAGGGATAACCGCTGAAAGCATCTAAGCGGGAAGCCTACCTCAAGATTAGATTTCCTGTGACTTTATGTCACCTAAAGAGCCGTTCAAGACTAGGACGTTGATAGGTTGGATGTGGAAGTGTAGCGATACATGAAGCTGACCAATACTAATTGCTCGTGAGGCTTGACTATACAACACCCAAACAGTTGTATTTCTCTTCAAATAGCTTGATTTAGTGATAAACCTAGTTACAATACAGACCAATTGAATAAACTGTTATGCCAAATTTGGTGGAACAGAGGCAATAATTAAGACCTCAATGTTCTCCATAAAAGTTATGCTGGCGACAATAGCGAGAGTGAACCACCTGATCCCTTCCCGAACTCAGAAGTGAAACCTCTTAGCGCTGATGGTAGTGTGGGGTTACCCATGTGAGAGTAAGTCATCGCCAGCATCTAATTCCTAAAAAGCCTCCACAAGGAGGCTTTTTTTTATCCCTATAGTCTTAAAATTTCTAATGGTATATGCCATATACAAAAAATACTCACTTTAGACTATTGCATCGTATAATTTATACAAATCTTGTGTTATAAAAAATAATAACGGCATAGATTTTGCTAGTAAAGTGAGGTTTGTTTATGAAGTTGTCTCTTGGGCTAAAAGTAGCGAACTCCCTATCGTTAACACCTCAATTACAACAGGCGATACGTTTATTGCAACTGTCAAGCCTTGAATTAGAGCAAGAAATTCAAAATCAATTAGATAGCAATCCACTATTAGAAAAAGTTGAAGAGCATATCGATCAACAAGTTGATGATAAGAAAATAGAAAATACTTCTGAGTTATCCGACCAGTTAAATGAGAACTATCTTCCCGATGATTTGCCTATAGATACGCAATGGGATGATATTTATACTCATCAGCCAACAGCTTTGGGGAGTGGAGACTTTGAAGATAAACAAGAACAACATTCAGAAGATATGACGCTGAAACAACATTTAGAAGATCAGATTAACTTATTGAATTTTTCAAAAATCGATAAATTAATAGCCTTTTGTGTGATTGATGCTTTAGATGAAAAAGGTTTTTTATCTATCTCTATTGAAGAAACAGTAGAATCAGTAGAGCATTTACTAGACCAAGTTGGTTTAAGTCATTTAAATATAGAGGAAGATGAAGTTTTAGTTGTCTTAAAACATATACAGCAACTTGATCCTTTAGCAGTGGGTTCTAGAAATTTGGTTGAATGTTTATTTATACAACTCAATGCACTTCCTGATTCTATCAAAGAGAAATCAAATGCATTGAATGTACTTAAACATTATCAGTTTCTGATTACAAATGATTTGCAAAAGCTTCTTAAAGTAACGAGCTTATCAATTTTAGAGTTAAAAGAAACAATTAATTTAATTAAAACATTAAAGCCTTATCCAGGGATCGATTTTCAATCAAAACAATTTGAGTATCAAATTCCAGATGCAGTAGTGATGAAAAAAAATAATATTTGGAGTGTTGGGTTGAATCCAGACATCGCTCCTAAACTACGTGTGAATAGCTATTATTCTAGTCTAATTAAGAGGGCAGATTCTAGTGCAGATAACCAATACTTAAAAACACAATTATTGGAAGCTAAAAATTTTATTAAAAGTATTGATGAAAGACATAAAACTTTGTTAAAAGTCGCTACTTGTATAATTCGACATCAACAAGATTTTTTAGAATATGGTGATGAAGGTATGAAACCTTTAATTCTAAGAGATGTAGCAGAAGAGGTTGAGTTACATGAATCTACTGTTTCGCGTGTAACGACGAATAAATATATTTTAACGCCCAAAGGTTTATTTGAATTGAAATATTTTTTCTCAAGCCATGTTGGTACAACAACGGGTGGAGAATGTTCGTCTACTGCAATTCGAGCAAGAATTAAAAAGCTAATTTCTGCCGAAAGCCCACAAAAACCTCTCTCTGATAATACAATTGCAAATCTACTTAAAAATGAAGGTATAGATGTTGCAAGAAGAACTGTAGCGAAATATCGTGAATCTTTGCATATTCCATCTTCGTCAGATCGGAAAGTATTAATATAGTATGTGAGAATAAAAAAGGAGGGACCATTAACCCTCTTTTTTGTTTCAAAATGATTGAGACTTAATGAATTAACTTTAAGATTTATAGTAAAATAGCCGACTTTTAGCCGTAGGTCCAAAGCGAGGTCTTTGATAATGAATAGCGAACAACTCACAGAAATTTTAAAACAAGCATTTCCGAGTGCAGAAGTAGTTGTGAGTGGACAGGCAGGCAAGTTTGACCTACGAGTTGTTGATGATCAGTTTGAAGGGAAACGTCCTGTTGTGCGTCAACAGCTTGTATATGCACCATTGAATAGTTTTATTTCAAGTGGCGAGGTACATGCAGTAACAATTAAAGCAATGACAAAAGAAGAATGGCGTAAAGCTAGCATGTTCGGAGTATAAAAGTTAAATGGATAAATTTCTTATTCAAGGTGGTACGAAATTACGTGGTGAAGTGCGTATTTCAGGCGCAAAAAATGCAGCTTTACCTTTGTTGGCTGCAACAATTCTTGCAGAAACTCCGATAACGATTACAAATGTACCTAATCTAAAAGATGTGAATACACTCGTTGAACTTATTGCAGGATTAGGCGTGACCATCTGTTATGAAAATGGCCATCTTGTGAGAGCAGATACATCTACCTTAGATAACCAGTTCGCACCTTATGAATTAGTAAAAACGATGCGTGCTTCAATCTTAGTTTTAGGTCCACTACTTGCAAGATATGGAACAGCACGTGTTTCTTTACCTGGAGGGTGCGCAATTGGATCACGTCCTGTAGACCAACATCTTAAAGCTTTAGAGGCTTTAGGCGCTACTATTGAAGTAGAGAATGGTTACGTGAATGCGCATGTTGATGGCCGCTTAAAAGGTGGTGAAGTTATTTTTGATATGGTAACTGTTGGTGGTACTGAAAATATACTAATGGCGGCTGTGCTTGCAGATGGTGTGACAACAATTAGAAACGCAGCCAAAGAACCAGAAATTACTGATCTAGCACACATGCTCGTTAAAATGGGTGCAAAAATTGAAGGTATAGATACAGATACTTTAGTTGTTACGGGTGTTGAGCATCTAAATGGCTGTGAACATGCAGTTGTTGCAGATCGTATAGAAACTGGGTCTTATTTAGCAGCAGCAGCAATTACAGGTGGCTGTATAAAAACGACGCATACAGATCCAACGCTTCTTGAATCTGTTTTAGAAAAATTTGAAGAAATGGGTGCTGAGGTTACTCGTGGCGAGGATTGGATTGAACTTGATATGCAAGACAAGCGTCCTAAAGCCGTAAGTTTTAGAACATTACCTCATCCTGAGTTTCCGACAGATATGCAAGCCCAAGTGATGGCTGTAAATACAATTGCAAAGGGTTTTGCAACGATCTCTGAAACAATTTTTGAGAATCGTTTCATGCACGTACCTGAGCTTTCGCGTATGGGTGCAAATATTCAAGTGGAAGGCAATGATGCAGTGGTAACTGGCGTGGATAAACTTTCAGCTGCCCCTGTAATGGCAACGGATTTACGTGCTTCTTTTTCTTTAGTATTGGCTGCGCTTGCTGCTGAAGGTGAAACTTTAGTGGATCGTATCTATCATATTGATCGTGGATATGAAAAAATTGAAGAGAAACTTCAAGGCCTTGGCGCACAAATTAAGCGAGTAAGTGAGTAAATCATGAGTGACCTAAGAAACGATGATCCAAATTTTGATGTAATGGGGAATTTTGATCATGGTTTGACATTGGCATTAAGCAAGGGACGTATTCTAAAAGAAACACTTCCTTTGCTAGAAACAGCAGGCATCAATCTATTAGAAGATCCTGAAAAGTCTCGTAAACTAATTTTTCCAACAACCCATAAGCATGTTCGTATTTTAATTTTGCGTGCTTCAGATGTACCAACGTATGTAGAAAATGGTGCTGCTGATATTGGCGTTGCAGGGAAAGATGTGCTAATGGAACATGGTGCTCAGAATGTATATGAACCATTAGATTTAAAAATTGCAAATTGTCGATTAATGACTGCAGCAAAAGTAGGCATGAAACGTCCTAAAGGTCGTTTAAAAATTGCGACGAAATATGTCAATCTAACACGCCAATATTATGCAAGTCTGGGTGAACAAGTTGATGTAATTAAATTATATGGTTCTATGGAGCTTGCACCTTTAGTTGGTTTAGGTGACTACATTGTAGATGTTGTCGATACGGGAAATACTTTACGTGCAAATGGTCTAGAACCATTAGAAGAAATTTGCCAGGTATCTTCACGTTTAATTGTGAACAAAGCAAGCTTCAAGCGTAAACAAAACTTACTGAGCCCTATTTTAGAGCAATTAGAACAGGCTGTAGCTTCAAAATAGCCTTGGCATCGGGAAAATTTATAGGAGTAAGTAGAAAAAATTATGAACTCTTATAAATTGAATGAGATATCTTACCCACAAGTGACTTTAAAAAGGTTAAACTGAAGCCTTAATTGTTTAACTTGTGGGTAAATTGATGCGACGTTTATCGACTCAAGACCAAAATTTCAAACAGGTCTTTGCGGATTTATTGGCTTTCGAAACAGTCAACGATCCTGAGCTTCTTTCAACTGTAGATAAAATTATTGCTGATGTTCGTCAGTTTGGTGATGAGCATGTTCTTAAATTGACTCAACAGTTTGATCGACATCCTGCGCATCATTTTTCTGAACTTGAATTGACGCAAGAGCAATTAAAAACGGCATTTGATCATTTAAATGTTGAAGTGCGCGAAGCATTAGAAATGGCTGCAACGCGTATTCGCACATTCCATCAAGCGCAGAAGCAAGAAGGATGGACTTATGTTGATGATCTAGGTAATACATTAGGTCAAAAAGTCACACCGCTTGATCGTGTTGGAATTTATGTACCAGGCGGTTTAGCATCTTATCCATCTTCTGTATTAATGAATGCAATTCCTGCACATGTTGCAGGTGTTGCAGAGATTATTATGGTTGTGCCCGCACCAAAGGGTGAGTTAAATCCATTGGTGCTTGCGGCTGCATATTTAGCAGGTGTAAGTCGAGTATTCACTATTGGTGGCGCGCAAGCTGTTGCTGCTTTAGCTTATGGTACTCAAACAATCCCACCTGTAGATAAAATTACAGGCCCAGGAAATCGCTTTGTTGCTGCCGCAAAACGTGCTGTGTTTGGGCAATGCGGTATTGATATGATTGCAGGGCCATCTGAAATTTTGGTGTATGCTGAAGGAAATAATGATCCTAAATGGATTGCAATGGATGTGCTCTCTCAGGCAGAGCATGATACGGTCGCCCAAGCTATTCTCATTACTCCCGATGAAAATTTTCTAGAAGCGGTTGCTCAAGCAATTGAGTCACATTTGGCTGAATTACCAAAGGCTGAAATTGCACGTACTTCTATTGAAAATCGTGGTGCGCTTATACTGGTTAAAGACAGAGCGGAAGCAATTGAATTAATTAATCAAGTTGCACCTGAGCATTTAGAGTTATGCTTAGATGAAGCTCAAGCGATGAGTGAAGAAATTCGTCATGCAGGTGCGATCTTCATGGGAAGATATACGCCAGAAGCGATTGGTGATTATTGTGCAGGGCCAAATCATGTTTTACCTACTTCAGGTACGGCACGTTTCTCTTCACCACTCGGTGTGTATGATTTTCAAAAACGTTCTAGCTTGATTATGTGCTCGGAAGAAGGGGTAAAACCACTCGCAAAAGTTGCAGATATTCTGGCACAAGAAGAAAATTTAGATGCGCATGCACGTTCAGCACGTTACCGATATAAATAAGAATAATAAGGTGGTCTTTAAGACCACCTCAATCTGAGATGAAGTTAAATGACCATAACCAATGAAAAAATGCGTTTTTGGAGTCCTGAAGTTCGTGAGCTAGAACCTTATGTACCTGGCGAACAACCTAAGATTCAAAATCTTTTAAAATTAAATACAAATGAAAATCCATATCCACCTTCACCAAAAGTGGTAGAAGCTTTAGAAAAACAGTTATCTAATCAGGCTGATGTACTACGTTTATATCCAGATCCTGATGCAAGTGTTCTAAAAGAAGCGATTGCACAACAGCAAAAAATTCAAGCTGATCATATATTTGTAGGTAATGGATCAGATGAGGTTTTGGCACATATTTTTAAGGCATTCTTTCAGCAGGAAGAACCGGTATTATATTCGGATATTACTTACAGTTTTTACCCTGTATATAGTCAATTTTTTAATACTCAAACAAAAGTCATTCCTTTAAATGAATATTTTGAAATTGATATTCGAGATTATCAACAACCTAATGGTGGGATCATAATCACAAATCCTAATGCGCCTACGAGTATTGCATTGCCATTAAGTGAAATTGAGAAGCTTTTAAAAGACCATCCAAACCGTGTGGTTGTGATTGATGAGGCCTATGTAGATTTTGGTGCTGAATCAGCAGTTTCCTTGGTAGCGCATTATGAAAATCTTGTAGTTTGCCAAACGACGTCGAAATCTCGTTCATTAGCAGGTTTAAGGGTAGGTTATGCGATTGCACAACCACATTTAATTGCAGCGTTAGAAACAGTAAAAAATAGTTTTAACTCATATCCAATTGATCGTTTAGCGATTGCTGCTGCGGTGGCTTCTTTTGAAGATCAGCCTTATTTCGAAGCACATTGTAATAAAGTGATTGAAAGTCGTGAAAAGTTAATTGCTGATTTAAAAATATTAGATTTTAATGTTTTACCATCTAAAGCAAACTTTATTTTTACCTCGCATCAGCACGAAAAAGCAAATATCTTGGCCGAAAAGCTACGAGAACAAGGTGTTATTGTACGTTATTTCAATAAGCTAAGAATTGATAACTTTTTGCGTATCACTATTGGTACAGATGAAGAGAATAAACGATTGGTCGATAGTTTAAAGGATATTTTAGAAACTGTATAACTAGAAGAAAAATATGAAAAAAACGACAATTTGTTTAAATATGATTGTCAAAAATGAAGCGGATATTATTGTAGAAACGCTCGATAATATTCGCTCATCTATTGAAATTGATTATGTTGTTATTTGTGATACTGGTTCATCCGATGGTACACAAGATAAAATTACAAATTATTTAAAAACACATCATATTCAAGGTGAGGTACATGAGCATACTTGGAAAGATTTTGCACATAATCGCAACTTGGCACTGAGTTTGTGTGACGGAAAAGCAGACTATGTAATTGTCTTTGATGCCGATGATCGATTTCATGGTGAGTTTAGACTACCTCAGCCTTTAACTGATGATATTTATCATGTTACGTTTAAAAGTGCAGATAGAGAGTTTTTTTATACGCGTAAAATATTATTTAAAAATAATAATATTGTGAAATGGGTGGGTGTACTACACGAGAGTATTATAAATATACAAGATCAACTGTCTGAAATTGAAATACAAGGCGATTATTATATTCAAACCGGTCATTTCGGTGCGAGGAGCCAAGATCCGCAAAAATATTTAAAAGATGCACAAATGCTCACTCAGGCATTTGAAAATGAAAATGAAGATCTTCTTTTAAAAGCCAGATATGCTTATTATGCAGCAACATCGTATTATAGCTATAACGATATTACTCAAGCGATTTTTTGGTTTAAACAAAGAATTGAATATGCAAATCGGTCTTCCAATACGTTAGAAACCTACTTAGCCTGTCGTCATTTAGGATCGATTTATAAAGAACAGCAAGCATTTGATGAGGCCATTGTAGTTTGGTTGAAAGGGTGTAATGTTGAACCATTGTATTTAGAATGTCTGTACGAGTTGAGCCTTTTATACACTGAGCGTAATGAATACCATGTTGCTTATGACTTTGCTTTACTTGCAAAACAAAAGAAAATAGAAAAGCATGCCACTGCACTCGAAACACGTATCTTAAATTATGGGATTGACTATCAGGTGTTAAGCTTAGGTATTCAGTTGGGTGAATACCATCATGCTTATTTGGCATGGCGAGATTTGTTGAATCAACCCTTTTATTCGAAAGAGTTAACACAAATTATTTTGAATCATCGCGAGCTATTTTATAATAACTATGTGAGTCGTCTATCATCTGAAGAGCAGGCAACTATTCAAAATGCATTGATACAGCAAGAGCGTTATATTGAGTGATAAGTATTGATCAGCTCAAGCATGGCATTCACTTTATCAAAGCATTCTTGGTACTCAGCTTCCTCATCTGATGCAATGGTGATTCCACCGCCGGCCCAAATTGACAGTGATTCTTTGTATTTCTGAATAGAGCGTATAAGAATATTCCAACAACCTGTTCCATCTAGATTAAAGTAACCGAGTGAGCCACAATATGCTCCACGTGGTTTTTGTTCTAATTCTTCAATAATTTCCATGGCTCTAATTTTAGGTGCACCCGTAATAGAGCCACCAGGCAAGGCGGTGAGGAGCATATTTAAGGGAGAGGTCTCTATTGTTAACGTTGCATGAATTTCACTGACCATATGGTGTACTTGTTTAAAACTCTCAATTTCAAAAAGTTTTGGAGTTTTTACTGACCCATTTTCAGCATATACACTTAAATCATTGCGTAGTAAGTCTACAATCATCAAATTTTCTGCTTGGTCTTTCTCAGAGTCCTTGAGTCGCTGTTTTGAAATTTCATCTTCTTGTATATCTAAAAATCTAGGCATTGTTCCTTTAATGGGACGTGTTGTTATTTGACGGTTAGGATGAAACTCAATAAATAACTCTGGTGAGCAACTCAGTAGCTCAAAGTCATTTAACTTTAGATAGCCGGCATAAGGTGCATGTGTGAGTTGCCAAAATTCTTGTGCGGTTGCAAGTAATTGTCCTTGCGCTGTTGCTGAAAATTTTTGGGTAAGATTAATTTGATAGCAGTCGCCTGCACGAATGTAATCTTGAACTTTTTGGAATTTTTGACTGTACTCTTGCTTGCTCCATTCAGCTTGGCAAGATGTGATTAAGTTAAAATTTATTTCGGACGAATCACTAGCAAGGAGATGCTCTACGAGGTTTAAGATTTCAACTGCTTGAATATCTGTACTGTAAAAAATCCATTGATGGTTTTCGTATTTTAAATATGAGTGATATAAACCTAAATATGCTGCAGGCTGTTGATGTTGCGGATAGTCAATAGCTTGTTGCGATGCATAATCATAACCAATAAAGCCCATCCACCCACCATTGAAACCGTTTTTTTGGGGTTTGTTTTTATGGTGTTGGTCCAGTTGAATAAGCTTTAAAGGATGATCTTGAACGTTGTTTGAGTCCAGCACATAAGAAAAATCATTTTGTCTGTTGAAATAAAAGCTTCCATCATGTTCTAACCAGTACTTTTCAGGCAAAAATGAAATAACGGGTTTACCATGATCTTGTAGAAAGATAATGCCATGAAGCTGTTGTAGTTTTTGTAATACTTGTGCAGGAGAAAGTGTTAAATTTGAAAGATGTTTTTGCATAACAAAAAAATAGCCATAATTATAGATTCTTTTGAATCATCAGTTGGTTAAAGCGATTTAAGGTTGATCTATTTCTGAGTGAATTGTTTCAAAGTGCAGGGGATAATGTTGATTCAATTTATCTTTAAAGTAGTGACGTAATGTCTGTTTGACACTTGGGAAAGCCAAAGAATCCCATGGAATATCTTCCTCTTTAAAGAGGCGAGTTTCAATTGTTTCAGGCCCTGCACCAAAAATACCGTCTTTCAATTGTGCTTTGAATAAGGCATATATTTGTCCAATATGAGGAATATCATACATACAGTATAAACCTTCGATATTAATATGTGCTTCAGCTTCTTCAAAAGTCTCTCGAGCTGCACCTTCAGCCATGGTCTCTGCAAGTTCCATATAACCAGCAGGAAGTGTCCATAATCCATAGCGTGGTTCGATTGCTCGTCTGCAAAGAAGAATTTGATTTTCCCAAATGACTAGCGCACCACAAATTACTTTGGGGTTTTCATAATGAATAGCTCCACAGGCCACACACACTTGACGAATTTTACTGTCACCTAATGGGACTTTTTTCGTGGTTTCATGCCCACATTTTTGGCAGTAGTGTATCGTCATCATGATTCTTCTATCTGTAAAATGGATTAAATTGCCTTATTTCATTATTTTGGCATGTCATATCAAAAAAGTCAGCAATATTCCCGTTATCGTCCTTACTTCAAAAAGCGAATTTAGATTTAATACAGTTTATTGTTATGATTTATAGCATTTTTATGACTTATTTAATAAAGCACAGTATGTTGATTTTATAAATGACAAAGAAATAAAAGGAAAAAAATAATGATGTATAAATATAAAGGTTATGCGCCGTCAACTACTTGTCTTCCATGGAATGGTTGGATTGAAGAGACTGCCAATGTAATTGGTCAAGTCACTTTAGGGAGCAACGTGAGCATTTGGTTTGGTGCAATTGTCAGAGGTGATACAGGAAGTATCCGTATTGGTGATTACACCAATGTGCAAGCTTATAGTATTTTAGAGGCAGGTGATGCTAAACATTTAGAAATTGGTGAGTATGTGACGGTTGAACATCATGCCACCTTACGTGGTTGCGCTGTCGGACATCATACTTTAATTGGTATGCATAGTATTGTTTCTGACTATGCTGTCGTTGGAAATTATTGCCTAATTGAAGCAAATACAGTGATAGAACCCCATCAAATTATTCCTGATTATTCAGTGGTTGCAGGTACTCCTGCAAAGATTATTGCAAATGTGACTGAGCAACATGTTCAGCAGATTCAACATAAAGCAGAGATGGCTTATGGATTGATCGAAAATTATAGAGCACTTGAACCGTATTGGTTTGGCGATAACGAATAATTATAAAGAGGGTATCGCAAAGCTTTTTAGAGTTGCGTATGATACCTTAAATTTTTAAGTTTCTTTCACAATAAGGGCATGCATGAAACTGCTAGCACTCGAAACCGCAAATGACCAATGTTCTGTTTGTTTGATGCGTGATCAAGATATTCTATTTAAAGTTTTAAGTGATCAAGCAAAAATGCAAACACAAACATTATTGCCAATGATTGAGCAGGGCTTACAACATTGTAATTTAAACACTGAAGCATTAGATGTTATTGCATTTAGTCGTGGACCAGGTTCTTTTAGTGGTGTAAGAATTAATGCTGCTGTTACACAAGCGCTTGCATGGGCAAATGATTTACCTGTAATAGGTGTTTCTACACTTCAAGCATTAGCACAGGCGGCGTATCGTGAGCATGGTTTGATGGCTGTTACTGCTGTGATTGATGCAAGAATGAAAGAAGTATATATCGCGAATTTTGAGTTAGATGATCACGGTATAATGCAAGCTGTAGATGCAGAACAATTATTAAGCTATGTAGATGCAACGCAACATACAAAATTTACGCTTGTTGGTTCAGGAGCAAATTTGTTGCAAGAAAATACAATGTTTACTCATGTGAAAGCAACTGCTGAAGATATTGCAACCATTGCTATGTCGCTAGCTCAAGAAAAAAAATGGGTCAGTGCAGAATATGCATTGCCTGTATATTTGCGTGATAATGCATGGAAAAAAATTTCTGAACAAGGCAAGTCTTAATTCATGGATCTTATTTTACTTTTTAAAGCCGCGATTATGGGGTTGGTGGAAGGTGTTACCGAATTCCTACCGATCTCTAGTACGGGGCATCTTATTTTAACTGGTCAGTTACTCGATTTTTGGACACCTGAAAAAAGAGATATGTTCTCTGTTGCTGTACAAATTGGTGCAATTGCAGCAGTAATTTATCAGTATTGGAATAAACTCTGGGGTGCATTAATTGGTGCACTTACAGGTCAGGAACAAGGACGCCGTTTAAGCATTAATCTGATTGTTGCGACTATTCCAATTATGGTGATTGGTCTTACTTTTGGTGAGGCATTAAAATCTTATTTGTTTAATGCAATTACTGTTGCGATTGCCCTCATTATTGGTGGGTTTATTATTTTATGGGCTGAAAAACGACAACATAAAACAGTCAGTCATGAAGTAGAACAATTAAGTTTTAAACAAGCTGCACTCATTGGTCTTATTCAATGCTTTGCACTGATTCCTGGTACATCTCGCTCTGGTTCCACAATTATAGGTTCTCTATTTTTAGGTGTGTCGCGTAAAGCGGCGGCAGAGTTTTCGTTCTTCTTAGGAATTCCTGTACTGATGGGCGCAGGATTGCTTGATATGTACAAAATGCGTCATGAGCTACATGTAGAAGATATGGAAATTCTAGGCGTTGGAATTATTGTTGCCTTCATTTCTGCATTGCTTGTGATTCGTGCATTAATTCGTTATGTATCTAAGCATGACTTTAGTGTTTTTGCTTATTATCGAATTATCTTTGGTCTCTTTATTTTAGTAACGTGGTGGACAGGCTGGGTAAGTTGGTAATGCAATTTGTTTGTTGGTTTGAGCAAGAGTACGAACAAAAAGCACATGAGATTGCAGCGCGCCTGCAATCTCGTGATGTCGATGTGGAGTTATGTATAACCGAGAAAGTGAATGCCAAATTTTTGCGTTTACATCCTGAGTTATCATTCGTGATTGATCGTGATGGTCTTAGTCTTTCTGCGCAAGGTATGAAAATGCAACCCGATTGGTATGCAGAAATTCCTAGACTAAAAAGAGCATCGTTAAAAACTGAAATGTTAGCTAGAGCCACACAGTCAAATGATGCGCCTATATTAATTGATGCAACAGCTGGTTTAGGTCATGACTCACTGTTAATGGCTAAGTTTGGTGCCCATGTAACGCTTATTGAGCGACATCCTATTTTATTTACATTGCTTGAAGAAGCATATGAAAGTGCAAAAAAAGATGTATTTTTAGCATCAATAACTGATAAAATTCAGCTTATATTTGCAGACTCAGCAAGCTATCTTGAACAGCTAGCTCAGATGAAACAAACTGTTGATGTTGTTTATTTGGACCCCATGTTCCCACAAAGAGACCAAAACCAACAAGGACAAAAAAAACAAGCACAGGTCAAAAAACAGATGCAACTTTTGCATATGCTATTGCCCGAACATGGTGAAATGGATTTAGGCGACCACTTACTTATTAAAGCAAGGAAAGTTGCAAAAAGAGTCATTGTAAAGCGACCGCGTCATGCAGTGTTCTTAAATAATGAAGAGCCCAAGCATCAATGGCTAGGTGATGCATGTCGTTTCGATGCCTATTTCAATATGGACACATAAACAAGTTGTTGTTCGTTTTTGTAATGTAATGCTGTAGTGCGTGAGATATCGATTAGACTACATAAACAATAAATGAGCGATAACGTATAAAGCAACGCATGTTGCTGGCCAGCAAGAATCCTATGATAGACCTTAAGCCCTCTATTAATTTTTGGCATGATTTAAAAAGCAACCAAGCGGCAGGCCTATGGCTGTTTCTTGGTTCGCGTAAATCATTACAAATTGTACATCCATCTATTCTTCAGCTACTTTTCTGGGGAGCAGTCGCAGCAAGTGTAAATACGCTTTATAGTTGGATGGTTGCGGGACAAGTTGGGCATTTTAACTCTCAGGGACTTGTAAGCTATGCACTATGGCCTTTTATTGCATTAATCGTAGGTATTTTTCTTTCCCAAAGAATGAACAATACACGCCTTATGCTCGTACCTGCTTTACTTTGGCTTGTGCTTGACAGCAATGTTTTACTCATTCAATGCTTTTTGCAGTACTTGGGTGATAATAATCTATTAAACTTTTTACCAGATCGTATTTATAACTTTTTACCCACCTTATTTATGGTGTTTTTTGTATGGCAAAGCTTGGCAGTTATTTGGGTCTTTTCACGTGAATTAAAGTGGCCTTGGTGGGAGAGGGCATTGATTATGTTTGCCACCATTTGCACACTTGTGGTTTGGCAAATGTCTGTTAAGCAACAACCGATTTGGAAAGTTGATGACACACCTCCAACGATTTCAGAAGATGCATTGTATGCACAAGGCAATTTATTACGCCAAACATTAGAGCAAATACAGTTAGGTGACTTTTCACAAACGCACTGGTATTTTTTAGGCGTGGCTGGAGATAGCTACGACTCTGTATTTAGTTCAGAGGTACAACGTATTAAAGCGCAATTTGATACGCGTTTTGGAACCTTAGGGCGTTCTGTCCAATTGGTAAATGATCCAGATACCATCACAAAAATTCCAATTGCTTCAAAAACCAGTATTCAAATGGCTTTAAATCGTATTGGTCAGCAAATGAATAAAGATACTGACGTTTTATTTATGTATCTTACATCGCATGGGTTGGAAAACCATTTCGAACTTGAAAATGCACCCATTGATTTAAAGCAAATTGATCCTGAATGGCTAAGAGGTGCTTTAGATAAATCTGGTATTAAATGGCGTGTTATTGTCATTTCTGCATGTTATTCAGGAAGCTTTATTCCTGCATTGCAGTCAGAAAATACATTAGTTATTACGGCCTCGGCAGCAGATCGCTCATCATTTGGTTGCAATAGCGAATCTGATTATACTTATTTTGGTAGAGCTTTCTTCGATCAAGCAATGCGAGAGAAAAGCACTTTGCATGATGCATTTAATGATGCGCAATCTACGGTATCTAAATGGGAAAATGCGCAAGGATTCCAACCTTCTGAACCACAATGGGTTTTAGGAAAGAGTATAGAGTTAATGTTGCCTCAACTGGAAAAACATCTTTTTCCAAGTCCGACTGTAATGCCAAATAATGCCAATCAAGTCCCTATCTCGACAGTACCCTAGGAAGAATAATATGGAACTATTACAAAAAAATTATTGTTTTGGTGGTGAGCAGAGAACTTATTCGTTGTTTTCTCACGCATTAAAAAGTGAAACGAAATTTTCTATATATCTTCCTGCACAGTCAATAGAGCAAAACTGTCCTGCTGTATTTTTTCTTGCTGGCCTCACATGTAATGAGGAAACATTTGCAATAAAAGCCCATGCACAAAAGATGGCTGCAACATTGGGTATGATTTTAATTATGCCCGATACGTCACCACGAGGTGAAGATGTTGCTAATGAGCAGGCTTGGGATATTGGACAAGGTGCAGGGTTTTATATAAATGCTCAAAAAATGCCATGGAAAAAACATTTTCATATGGAAAGCTATTTAATTGATGAGTTGTATCCTCAAGTTGTAGAAAGCTTTTTAATAGATAAGCAAAAGATTGGTATTATGGGGCATAGTATGGGAGGGCATGGTGCTTTAACCCTAGCATGGAAGTATCCTCATTTATTCAACTCTATTTCAGCATTTGCTCCGATTTGCGCAGCCAGTGAATGTGCATGGGGCGAAAAAGTTTTTTCTGCTTATTTAGGTGAAGATAAGTTGGAATGGAAAAAGAATGACGCGGTAGCTTTAATTGAAAATAAAGGCGCATTATTTCCAGATATACTGATTGATCAAGGCTTAAATGATCAATTCTATGAACAACTTCAACCTGAGAAACTTAAGGACATCTGTGAGAAAAAGGGTCAATTCCTCACGCTAAGATTCCATGATCATTATGACCATGGATATTACTTTATTCAGTCATTTATTGATGACCATTTGAAATTTCATATGGCTCAAATTAATGAGTAGATGATTCATCGGATATGTGCTGCCATGTCACATCAAATTCTTGGTGTGCCATTCGATTTAGATGGTCAATAATAACTTGCTCTAAACGTGCAAAGTCGACATCTTCTTTACCCTCGATAGAAACATCTAAAGTCGTTTCTTTTGGATAAAGGAAAACGTTTGCGTTTGGAAATGGAATGAAAAAAGCTGTTTCAGTTTCTTCAACTTCAAATTTATGTTTCCAGTGATTAAATAGTCTTTTTGCAATACGTTTTCCTTCTTCAGTATGAATTTGAGTAAAACTTTTCATATCTACGTATTCCCTTTAATTTTTTAATGAGAATTAATCTTAACAATATTGAATAAATTAGATGTAAGAAAAATGTAGTTAAAGCGCATTGATATTATACTTTCGTTTAAGACGATAACGCTTAGATTTGCTATAATCGTAGAATACCTGTTCATTGTTTGGGATTTTCATGTCTAAGCCATATCTTATTGCGCCGTCTATTCTATCTGCCGATTTTGCTCGTTTAGGCGAAGAGGTTGAAAACGTTTTAAATGCGGGCGCGGATGTTGTTCACTTTGATGTGATGGATAATCACTATGTACCTAACTTAACTTTTGGTGCTGGTGTATGTAAAGCCCTCAAAAATTATGGAATTAAAGCACCTATTGATGTGCATTTAATGGTTTCTCCTGTTGATCGTATGATTGGCGATTTTTTAGATGCGGGCGCGGATATTATTACCTTTCATCCAGAAGCATCAGATCATATTGATCGTTCTTTACAGTTAATTAAATCTGGCGGTGCAAAAGCTGGCCTCGTTTTTAATCCCGCGACGCCATTACATTATTTAGATTATGTATTAGATAAAGTAGATCAAATTCTTTTAATGAGTGTGAATCCTGGTTTTGGCGGTCAAAAGTTTATTCCGATGACTTTAGATAAATTACGCCAAGCTCGTCAAATTATTGATGCAAGTGGTCAAGATATTCGTTTAGAAGTAGACGGCGGTGTAACCCCAGAAAATATTGCTGAAATTGCTAAGGCAGGTGCAGATATGTTTGTTGCAGGATCTGCAATTTTTGGTAAGCCTGATTATAAAAGCGTAATTGACCAAATGCGTCAGGCATTACAAGAAGTAAAATAACGATCAATAAATATGTATCAGTCTTTTAGAAAGGAGGGTTGATACATATTCTTGAATAATGTGATCAATTAGATATTATTTGTAATATAATTAACGATATAATGGTTTTTTTGCCTTATTTGGGGAAACCATGCAATTCTTTGGTTCAAAACGTATATTGACGGTTATATTTTCTCTTTTTTGTATGAATGAGAGTGTGTTTGCAATAGAAAATGAAGTAAAACCAAGTATTGAAGGTGCTTGGGTACTTGAAAGTTATAAAGTTGAAGATCAAGCGACGCATCAATTTATTCCAGCTATGGGTGAACACCCAACTGGACGTGTAATTTTTACTTCAGATCATCGTATTAACTTTGTTTTGACTGGAGACAATAGAAATAAGAATGCGACGACAGATGCTGAAAAAGCAGCATTGCTTGATTCTGTAATTGCATATACAGGTAAATGGTCTTTGAAAGAAAATCAATGGTGTACAGATGTAGAGGCTGCATGGAATCCGAAGTGGGTTGGTACACAACAATGTCGAGAGTTTCATGTACACGGTAATACCTTAGATGTTTTAACGCCGTGGCGTCAGATGCCGAATTGGCCAGGAACGACACGTTCAATTATTACATTTAAAAAAGATATTTAAAACTTTAGGGTATCGCCTTAGTTATTAAATAGGCGATACTCAAATAACTTTTTATAAAATATAAATATTTAAATTATTATATTGTCATACTTTTACTAAGGTATATATGTCCAAATCCTCACTCACCCTGTTTAAGGGCTTAATTACATTAATAGTTACGAAAATAGTTTGAATAGCATGTTCTGGTCTATTATGATCGGACAAATAGTTTTTATTTTTTATATATGCACATGACGAACGTTTTTCATCTTGCTGTAAAGTTGCTTATTGCTTTTGCAATAGGTTGCTTTGGCGTGGTGAATGCAAAAATGCAAGTAGCATATATAGATATAGAAAAAAATGAAAAAATATCAATGTCACATCATGAGATGATGCAAACACATTGCATGGATCCAGACGATGGCTTTGAAAAAAATATAAAAAAACCTCATCAGCATAAAATAGGTTGTATAGATTGTCAGATTTTGCATTGTCAAAATACTAATTATGCATTTGCAGATCATAAAGCAGTGGTCAATCCTTTATTTGCAAATGAGACACTTATACAACCACCCTCACTTGAATATCACTCGGTACCTTTAAGCGGTTATTTACAAGAGATATTACGTCCTCCTAGAGTTTAATCTTTTTCTGGATATTCATTTTCTATTAAAAGGTTAATCTTATGTTACGTCAGTTATTTCGCCTATCTGTTATATGTTTATGTGGTGTGCTGTCACAAATTTCTTTAGCACAAATCAAGGAATATCATTTAGATATTAATGAACAAACTGTAAATGTTACGGGAAAATCTGTCCCTAAAATTACAGTCAACGGACAATTTCCTGCACCAACGTTAACCTTCAATGAGGGTGACGAAGCAGTCATTCATGTACATAATTCCTTAAAAAAAGAACCTACTTCTGTGCATTGGCATGGAATTTTATTGCCAAATTCAATGGATGGTGTACCAGGATTAGGTGGATTTAAAGAGATCCAACCCAATGGTGATTTCACATATCGTTTTAAACTGCGTCAAAGTGGTACATATTGGTATCATGCTCACAGTGAAGGACAGGAGCAAGATGGTTTATATGGCTCATTTGTGGTTTATCCCAAAGATGATACCCCTTTAACATCCACTGAAAAAGTACAACAAGATTATGTGGTAATGCTGTCAGATTTTCATACATCTTCAAGTAAAACGATTATGAAAAATCTTAAAAAATCGCCTGATTATTATCAAAATCAGCGTGAAACGATGATAGATGTATTTCATCAGGTACAACAACAAGGCATTAAAGCGACTTGGCAAGATCGTAAAATGTGGAACCAAATGCGTATGCTCAAAACAGACTTGAGTGATGTGACTGGTTATACGTTCTTAATGAATGGTAAAACACCTCAGCAGAATTGGACTGGTTTATTCGAACAAGGAAATCGTGTTCGTTTGCGTTTCATTAATGCTTCGGCAATGTCATTCTTTGATGTAAGAATTCCCAACTTAAAAATGACAGTTGTCAGTGCAGATGGACAACCTGTAAAGCCTGTAAGTGTAGATGAATTTCGTTTTGGTGCAGGTGAAACCTATGATGTGATTGTCGAACCAACCGCAGACAATTATCAAATTCAAGCCGAATCTATTGATCGAACAGGTTTTGCAGTTGGTAATTTGCATAATCAAGCCTCAAAACCTACTGAATTTGTCATGCCAACACACCGACCAAGAGCATTATTAAATATGCAAGATATGGGTATGTCACATGATGAAATGGACATGTCTAAGCACAGCATGATGGGTATGGATCACTCAAAACATGCGATGAAAGATATGAATATGTCTGAGCATGACATGAAAAGTATGGATATGTCAGGGCATCAAATGCATATGGATCATATGAATATGTCTGGTCATCACAATATGCAAGATGTAAAGACTTCATCGGATGTGCCTAAATATGATCCAGCAGATGGTTGGGCCAATGCTTCGACCCCTAAAGGTTTGAAAATGTTGCAATATCAAGATTTACAATCATTGACACCTCAGAAAGATCAGCGCCCTGCAGACAAGACAATTGTTTTAAATTTAGATGGCAATATGGAGCGTTATATTTGGGAAATTAATGGCAAAAAATATAGCCAAGCGACTCCATTTAAAGTGAATTATGGTGAACGTATTCGAATGACTTTTGTGAATAACACCATGATGGCACATCCGATGCATTTACATGGGATGTTCTTCCAATTGGAAAATGGTCAATCTGAATCCAATATGCCTAATAAGCATACAGTTATTGTTCCACCTGGAAAAACGGTGAGTGTTTTATTAACAGCAGATGAGGCAGGTGAATGGGCACTACATTGTCATTTGTTGTATCACATGACTGCGGGCATGATGAGCACCTTAATTGTAAATACACCTGATCAGTCACAGTTACCTGCGGCAGCAACTACTGCACCGACAACGGTAGAAAAACAACATGAGCACCATGCTGATATGGATATGTCTGACATGATGTCTATGCCAATGGGAGGTCATCATGCACATCACTAAAGCATTTCAATTACTGACAGTCGTTAGCCTTGTATTAACTGCAATGCAAACATGGGCGAGTGATATGGAGACGATGGATCATCGTCATGGTGACCAAATTTATCAGGCAACAACGTTCGACAGTGAATGGCTTATGAATCGCCGTGGAGACGGGCAATTAAGTACAGGGCTAAAAACTTGGGTTGGAACAGATGAGAACAAACTGTTTATTGAAGCTGAGCTAACTAAGGAAGAGTCTGAACACAAAGAATACGATATTTCGGCATTATATAGCCGTAATATTGCAACATTTTGGGATGCTCAAGTCGGTGCAAGATATAGAAATGATGCAAATAAGTATGAAGACAAAACTTCAATAGATGGCGTTGTTGGTTTACATGGTTTAGCTCCCTATTTTTTTGAAACTGAAGCTTATTTATATGTTGGACAAAATAATTATGCTGCATTTTCTTTAAGTACCAGTCGTGATTTTTTACTGACACAGAAATTGATTACTCAGCCTTATATCAATGCAACGCTTGTAATGAGTGATAAATCTCGTAGTGCTCAGAAAACTGGGTTATCTGAGGTGATGACAGGTGTACAAACACGTTATGAAATTACAAAAAATGTAATGCCTTTTATTCATTTCGCATATAAATATGATAAAGGACTAAAGCAAACCAATTGGCAACGTTATACAGAAACTGAAGAAGGCTTTTATTATGGTGCTGGTGTGACTTTTAAGTTCTAATATTTTAAAAGAGCATGGTCGTTTTCTAACGATCATGCATCTCCTCTAGGATAAGAATATGGATTTATTTGAAATAAGCATGGATAGCCCTCTTGGTAAGCTTAGACTTGTTGCACATGATCAAGCACTTGTTGCTGTATGTTGGTCAGACGATGAAATAAGTATGTTTGCAAAGCAAAAATTTGCGATTAAGCATAATCATCCTATATTTGATTTAGCACAGTATCAACTCAATGAATATTTTAATAAAAAACGACAGGATTTTGATATTCCATTAGATTTTTTAGGAGGAACGCCGTTTCAACAGTCTGTATGGAATGCATTAAAGAAAATTCCTTTTGCAACCACATGGAGTTATTCAGATGTTGCATCTTATTTAAATCATCCACTTGCTATTCGTGCAATTGGTGGAACAATCGGTAAAAATCCACTATCGATTATTATTCCCTGCCATCGTGTGATTGGTAAAAATGGCAAACTTACAGGCTTTGCAGGTGGCTTAGACCGTAAAAAGTATTTATTAGAAATTGAAAATATAAGAATTGATGTATAATAACCTACTGAAAATTTTAGGTTAATTTATTCCGTGTTACTTTACTTATTTCTTGCTGTTCTTGTCTTTGTTGTTTTAGGCGTTATTTCGTCTCCCAAGTTTAAGGGAAAAGTGGGGGAGAGTATTGTTCATTTGCATTATAAAAAGTATTTAGATAACGACAAATATGTGCTGATAAATAACTGTACATTGCCAACGAGTCATGGCGGAACAACCCAAATTGATCATATTTTATTAAGTCCTTATGGTATTTTTGTACTTGAAACAAAGAATTATAAAGGATGGATTTTTGGCGATAAGTTTCAAAAACAATGGACACAATCTTTTCCAAAAAGTAAACATCGCTTTCAAAATCCACTGCATCAAAATTATAAACATACGAAAGTTTTAGGTGAGTTATTAGAAAGCCAGATGAATTTTGATTTAAACCATTTATATTCGGTAATTATTTTTGTAGGGGAGTGCGAGTTTAAAACGGACATGCCTGAAAATGTATTACGTGGTAAAGCATGGGTAAATTATGTGAAACAGTTCGATACCCCTGTGCTGTCTATGGTCGCTGTCAGAAAAGCCCAATATTTAATTGAACAGCAGCTTTTAGAGCGTGGAAGAAAAACTGATAGATTGCATGTGAAAAATTTAAAGACTGCTCATCAAGGGAAATGAAGCATAAATAACTTATGCTTCATGTTGTAGCAGTTAAAACCGCTTTGGCATTTTTTGTCCATTGATTACAGGCATTTCAGCATTTTTGAGTACACCAAACAACCATGTCTCCGCATGATGAACGGCCTGTTTGATATGATCTCCTTGCGCTAAACGTCCTGCAATAAAGCTCGCGAGGGAGCAACCAGAACCATGAAACTCTCCCTCCAAGCGTGGACAGCGTGTTTCAGAAATTATTTCGCCGTTTATATACAGTGTATTTAGAATATGATCGGGCGTCGCTTCATGACCACCTTTTACAAGTACCGCTTGTGCACCCATTTTAAAGAGTGCTTGTGTCGCTTCATGTAGATCGTTTAACCCTGTGAGTGCACGTAGCTCTACAGTATTTGGGGTAATGAGAGTGGCCAATGGAATAAGAGCTTTAAATGCTTGTACCAAGGTTGCTTGATCGCCTAAAGAGCCACCACTGTTTGCAACCAAAACGGGGTCGAGCACATATAAATAATCTGGATGTTCACCCAAAAACTGTGCAAGTGCTGAAATATTATCTGTTGTACCGAGCATTCCTGATTTTACACAACGAATCGGTAAATCTTTAACGACAGCATTTGCTTGAGCAAGTAATAATTCTTTAGAGGTTGCTTCAAATCCAAACACTTGTTGAGAATTTTGAATAGTGAGTGCTGTACATGCAATCGCTGCATGTGCGCCACTTTGACCAATGGCTTCAATATCTGCTTGTAGTCCTGCACCGCCGGAAGGATCTAAACCTGAAAAACAAAGTACTGTAGAACGCACGTAGAGAACTCCTAATTTGTTACACTTATGGTTAGTATAGGGTAAGTTTTCTAAAACTTCCGAGTTCTTTTTAAATGACTAACAGGTGAATCATGGATCAGATCAAGTATGTATTATTGGATTTAGATGGAACACTTACAGACCCAAAGCAAGGGATTCATGCTTGCATCCATTATGCAATGAATAAGTTAGGATTGCCTTTACCAGAAAATACCGATTTAGATTGGACCATAGGACCACCACTAAAACAGTCATTTGAGGTTTTATTAGATACTGTAGGTAGAAAGTCAGATGCAGAGCAAGCACTGATTTTTTATAGAGAGCGATTTGCTGATGTAGGTCTATTTGAAAATTATGTTTATCCTCAGGTAAAGGAAACGTTACATATACTTAAAAATAAGGGTTACGTACTTTATTTAGCAACAGCCAAACCACAAATATATGCACAACGCATCTTAGCCCATTTTGAACTACTAGAATATTTTAAATATGCATATGGTAGTGAGTTAAATGGCGATCGTACCAATAAGGCAGATCTTATTGCTTACATTTTGCAAAGTGAAAAGATAAATGCAAATGAGTGTGTAATGGTTGGAGACCGTCGATATGATATTTTAGGGGCAAGACATCATCATATAGACACGATTGCTGTACGGTATGGTTATGGTACTGAGCAAGAGTTAGACGATGCCGCTCCTAAATATAGTGTTCAAAGTTTCAATGAGCTTATGAATATTTTATGACGGATGGTTGCTATGACTGCCTTTTTTTTCTTTTGAAGAAAGAAGGCTTTAACTCACTGAGTAGTACACCAATAATGACGAGTACACTACCAAAAATAGCATATTCAGAAAGTCTTTCACCTGCAATACGACCAATAATTCCTGCCCATACGGGTTCACCGGCATAAATAACCGTTGCACGAGCTGGATCGACAAATTGTTGTGCCCAGTTCATCGTAAATTGAATTAAAGCACTGGCTAGACCAATGGCAATGATGATAATGAACAGTGTCCATGAAAATGTAGGTAAATGATTTTCACCGACAATAGGCATACTGATGAATGCAGCCAGTGAAGCAACGATAAGTTGAATAATAGTCACACGCTGAGGATTTACTTTATTTGCAAATAAACCAATAAAAATAATTTCGAAAACGATCGCTACTGCACTGAGTAATGTAAATAATTGACCCGTATTTAATGAGATATTTAAAGAGTGGTTTCCTGTAAGTAAAACTAAACCTATAAATGCACATAGAATACCAATCCATGTCATCAGTCTTGGTGCTTTTTTGAAAATAATCCACTGAAATAAAGGTACCATTGGAACATATAATGCGGTCAAAAATGCCGACTCAGTACTTAAAATGCTTTGTAGACCTATCGTTTGTGCACCATAGCCAATCGCAATCATACAGCCAATAGAACTGCCTGCTAGGATATCCAACCATGTTGTATTTTTTAATGCTTTCCACGACAGTAAGCAAATTGCAATAGAGGCGGCAGCAAACCTGCAACCCACAAAAAACATAGGGCTACTTAATGTTAATGCATATTGCACAGTTAAAAATGTACCACCCCATATAAAGGTAATAAAGATGAGTGTGAGTTCAGGGAAGTGTGAGTGTTGCGTAATACGACGCATGAAGCAATCTCGGTAAATATATTTTGTATAGAAACATGAAGCCACTTCTTTGGAGTGGCTTCAATTAATGACTTAGAGAAATATGCTCGGTTTTTGTGCAGCCTTTGCACGTGCTGCATGAAGTTTTTTGTAACTATCGATGAGGCGTAAATGGCGGTCTAGACCTTCAAGCTTCATACTTGTTGGTGTTAAACCATAGAAACGAACGTCACCTGTAATAGAACCAAGAGCAGCATCCATTTTTTCGTGACCAAACATTTTACGGAAGTTCATCTCGTAGTTACTCAATTCCAATTCATCGTCTAAGGTGACTTCAAGAACAACGTTGAGTGCCTGATAAAATAGCCCTCGGTCTACGGTATTGGTATTGTATTGTAAGAATGCCTCTACCAAATCTTTTGCAGTTTCAAAGTCTTTTAGGGCAAGGTAAATGAGCAACTTTAGCTCTAGAATTGTGAGTTGTCCCCACACCGTATTGTCATCAAACTCAATACCGATAAGTGTTGTAATATCGATGTAGTCATCTAGCTCACTTTCTTCTAGACGTTCCACCAATGCTTCAAGCTGTTCATCTTCTAAGCGATGTAAGTTTAGGATATCTTCACGGAAATTTAATGCTTGGTTGGTATTGTCCCAAATGAGGTCTTCGACCAAATAAATTTCAGAGTATCCTGGTACTAAAATACGGCAAGCAATCGCACCTAGATCATCATAAACAGCCATATATACTTCTTTGCCAAGTTCTTTAAGAATAGCAAATAATTTCTCTGCTTCTTCTACATTTGAAGCTTGGCCATGGTTTGAAAAGTCCCATTCTACAAATTCAAAGTCAGATTTTGAGCTGAAGAAGCGCCATGATACGACTCCACTTGAGTCGATGAAGTGTTCTACAAAGTTATTTGGTTCTTTAACTGCATGACTTCTAAATGTTGGTTGAGGTAGATCATTGAGACCTTCAAAACTACGCCCTTGAAGTAGTTCTGTTAAACTTCTTTCTAAGGCTATTTCTAAACTTGGGTGTGCACCAAAAGAAGCAAATACACCACCTGTACGCGGGTTCATGAGTGTCACGCACATCACAGGAAATTGACCACCTAAGGATGCATCCTTGACTAATACAGGAAAGCCTTGTTCTTCTAAGGCTTTTATACCTGCTTGAATACTTGGATATTTTTCTAATACGTGTTCAGGCACGTCTGGTAGACATATTTCCTTTTCTAAAATTTCACGTTTAACAGCACGTTCAAAAATTTCAGAAAGGCATTGTACTTGTGCCTCTGAAAGCGTATTTCCTGCACTCATTCCATTACTTAGGAACAAGTTTTCAACTAAGTTCGAAGGGAAGTAAACGGTTTTACCATCTGAAAGGCGTGTATAAGGTAGCGAGCAAATACCACGCGCCGTATTTCCCGAATTTGTATCGTAAAGATGTGACCCACGAAGTTCATCTTCAGGGTTATAAATACTTAAACAGTGTGCATCTAAGATTTCTTCAGGTAATTCATCTTCAGGCCCTGGTTTAAACCAATGCTCATTAGGGTAGTGTACAAAGTCTGCATTGGCAATTTCTTCACCCCAAAACTGATCATTGTAGAAAAAGTTACAATTGAGACGTTCGATGAATTCACCAAGGGCAGAGGCAAGTGCACTTTCTTTGGTTGAACCTTTACCATTGGTAAAGCACATTGAAGAGTGTGCATCACGAATATGTAGTGACCAAACATTCGGTACAATATTTCGCCATGATGCGATTTCAATTTTCATGCCTAAGTTTTCTAAAATACTAGACATATTTGCAATTGTTTTTTCTAATGGTAAGTCTTTACCTAAAATATAGGTACCGTCTTCTGTTTGACCATTTGGAATAAGCAATGCCTGTGCATCGGCATCTAGGTTGTCGACTTCTTCAATAATGAATTCAGGTCCATTTTGCACAACGCGTTTGACCGTACAACGATCGATTGATCTTAAGATACCTTGACGATCTTTTGCTGAGATATCTGCTGGCAATTCAACTTGAATTTTAAAGATTTGTTGATAACGGTTTTCTGGGTCTACAATATTATTTTGTGATAAACGAATATTTTCTGTAGGAATATTACGTGTTTGGCAGTAAAGTTTAACGAAATAAGCTGCACATAATGCAGAAGATGCAAGAAAATAGTCAAAAGGCCCTGGTGCTGAACCATCCCCCTTATAACGAATGGGTTGATCGGCAATGACGGTAAAATCATCGAACTTGGCTTCGAGACGAAGGTTGTCGAGAAAATTAACCTTGATTTCCATATTGGCACCTAATGCTTTTTCACCAAATCATGGCTTAGTGAAGAAAATAATTGTATAACGATTAAAAGCGTTGAATTCATTTATTCAAATGAGCAGTTCTAGTATAAAAGGAACTGAAATAATTATCATGTTTTCAGAGTTTTTATTCACTTTTATCGTGGTCGGTGGACAGATTTTATACTAAAAAAACTTTTCTTGTAGATCTTTAAAAAGCAAATTTTATACAAGGAAGTGATGTTTCAAGATTCAATTTGACCAAATTTCTTTTTTAAGAAAAATCATATTGATAAAATGTGTATATTTAGGTAGAGAAATGTAGGTTTTATAAAGTCAGCTCTGATTTATCACTATAATACTTAAGCGCATTTTAATTGTTATATTATAACATCTGTGTATGTAATCTTGAAAATGTACCTGATTACAAAAATAGCTTATCATAAAAATCTAATAGTAAAATGGACCCTCTATGCTTACTCGTTTTTTAGGTTCAGTCGTTGCCGGCTGTGTTAGTTTAGCCATGTTAGGCATTTCTCCGTCGTTGTATGCAGCGAAGAAACCTCACATTCAGCCAACAACCCTCACGGTCATTGGATATCATGAGGTAACCAACCAAGCAAATGATGCATTAATTCCATTTTATGCGGTAACCACAGAAAACTTTGAAAAACAAGTTAAATGGTTACAACAAAACGGCTTTCACTTTATATCAGTAAATGACTTGCTTAAAGCCCATGCAGGTAAATATACCTTGCCTGCAAAACCAGTTTTATTAACGGTAGATGATGGCTATGAATCGTTTTATAGCAATATCTATCCGTTTGTTAAAGAAAATAAGATTCCTGTCGTTTTGGCCGTCGTTGGTGCATGGGTAGATACACCTGCAAACCAAGAAGTCCACTTCGGTGATGAGCTTGTGGTACGTAATAAGATTTTAACGTGGCCACAAATTAAAGAAATGAGTGACAGTGGTTATGTTGAGATTGCCAGTCATAGTTATGACTTACACCATGGTGTAATTGGTAATCCACAAGGCAACTCAGAGCCTGCAGCAACAACACGTATTTATAATCCCAAGACTAAGAAGTACGAAGGGGATGGTGAATATAACCGACGTATCTATAACGACTTAAAGAAAAACAACGAAGCGTTTAAGGCCAATGGTGTACCTGTACCTCGAGTAATGGTGTGGCCTTATGGTCGTTATAATATGGAAACTGTACGTATAGCCAAACAATTGGGTATGCCTGTGACCATTACGCTTGATGATGGCCCTGCTTATTTGAAGAAATCGTTAGGTGCGCTTAACCGTATATTGGTTGAGCATGACATGACTTTGGATGATTTAGGACGAGAAATTGAGAGCCGAGAAAAGAATCTAGGCGATAACTACCGTCCACAAAAATCATGCATGTAGATTTAGATTATATCTACGACAAAGATCAGAAGCAGGAAGAAAAGAATTTAGGCGCGTTGCTTGATCGCATTCAGAAGATGAATGTGACGACAGTTTACCTACAAGCTTTCTCCGATCCAGATGCCAATGGTTCAGCGGACATGGTGTATTTCCCAAACCGCTACATTCCAATGCGTCAGGATTTATTTAACCGCGTGGCTTGGCAGATTTCCTCACGTACGCAAGTACAACGCATTTATGCATGGATGCCTTTATTGGCATGGGAGCTTCCAAAGTCGAATCCTGTGTCTAAAGACCTTGTGGTGACGCAACAGCCGAAGAACAGTGATCACTTAAATATGGGTTACATTCGTTTGTCACCATTTTCAGCACCAGCGAGAAAGATTATTGAGGGGATTTACCAAGATTTAGGTAAGTCGGCAACAATTGATGGTGTGTTATTCCATGATGATGCGACATTATCTGATTATGAAGATGCGAGTCCGGCTGCATTACAGGCGTATAAAAAGGCAGGTTTACCGACAGACTTAGAAGCCATACGTAAAGATGACAAGAGTCTACAAAAGTGGACATATTTAAAACATTTAAAACAAATTACTTAGATAACTTTGCGTTACAATTGGCAGGAGAGGTTAGACAATACCAACCTGCATTGTTAACAGCACGTAACATGTATGCACAAGTTGTACTTAACCCTTATGCTTCAACGTGGTACTCACAATCGTTAGAAGAGTCATTAAACAAATATGACTTCACTGCGATTATGGCGATGCCATATATGGAGCAGGCGAAAGATCAGAAGAAGTTTTATGCAGACATTGTGAAACGTTTGAAACAATATCCAAATGGTATTCGTAAATCTGTTGTTGAATTACAAGCGGTTGATTGGAGACAAAACAGTAAGCCTATTCCGACACAGGAGTTAGCAGATACGATTAAATCTTTGTATCAGCAAGGTGTGATGCATGTAGGATATTATCCGGATGATCCAATTACAGGTAATCCTAATACTAAAATTATGCGTAAAGCATTTGATATAAAGCATAGTGACATGCCTTAAAACGATGTTTTTTCTTTTTAAAAGATAGCTTTAATAGCTATCTTTTTTATTTGTCTATATAAAATATAAAGTGATATTTCTATACAAATTTGAGACATAAGTGAACGTATTTTTTTTAAAAAAGAGAAGAAAATACATTAATAAGTCGTAAAAAAATAATATTAAAGGAAATAGAGATGACAAAAAAAGTATCGGATCTAATTGTAGAAGTTTTAGAGGATGCAGGTGTAAAACGATGTTATGGCATTGTAGGTGATACACTAAATCATATAACCAATTCTATAGCAAAAAGTAAAATCGATTGGGTTCATGTACGCCATGAAGAAGTAGGTGGTTTTGCTGCAGGTGCAGATAGTTTAATGAGTGGAGAACTAACAGCATGCGCAGGTTCTTGTGGCCCGGGCAGTTTGCACTTTATTAATGGTCTCTATGAGTCTCATCGTAATAAGGCACCTGTCATACTTATTGCGAGCCAGCTTTCAACAGATATAGCGGGATTTGTTGATTTTCCTCAATATGTCGATTTTAAATCTGTTTATGAAAAATGTAGCGTATTTTGTGAGGAAATTACACAAGCATCTCAAGCACGTCGTATTTTTACGCTCGCTTGTCAGGCAGCTATAAATAAGAAAGGGGTTGCGGTTGTTATTGTTCCTGCAAACATTAGTGAAGCTCACATAGAAGATGATGATAGTTTTCGTACTTATGTTACTAATCCTCAAGTTTTACCCGCACAGAATGAACTTTATGAAATTAAAGAATTAATCAATAGCTGTGAGAATATAACGATTTATGCAGGTGTTGGTGCAGCACAGGCACATAAGCAACTTATTCAGTTAGCAGAAAAAATTAAAGCACCAATTGCGCATACTTCACGTTCCAAAGATTTTATCGAATATGACAATCCTTATAATGTAGGAATGACGGGCGTATTTGGTGCTAAAGCTGGCTATCATGCTCTCATGGATTGTGACTTATTAATATTACTTGGAGCCGACTTTGCATGGTCTCAGTATTATCCACATCATACTAAAATTATACAGATAGATATTAACCCAGAACACTTAGGGCGACGTCATCCAATTGAAATTGGAGCAGTAGGGCAAATTCATACGACTTTGGATGCATTATTGCCTTTGCTCAATGAGAAAAGTGATAGCTCGTTTCTAACGCATATACTATCGCTTAAGCAGCAAAGTGATCAAACGCGTAAAGAAGAGGAGAGGGTCGGCAAAAATGGCTTAATACATCCACAATATGTCGTTTCTTTACTGAATAGATATGCTACAGATGATGCATTTTTTACAGCAGATGGTGGTTCTCCAATGGTCTGGATTTTGCGCCATATTGATGTGAATGGAAAGCGTAGAACATTGACCAGTTTATTGCATGGCACGATGGCAAATGCAATGCCTCAGGCTTTAGGTATACAAAAGGCATTTCCATCTAGACAAGTCATTGCTATTTGTGGTGATGGTGGCTTAGCCATGCTTTTAGGCGATTTATTAACAGCGGTTCAAGAAAAACTACCCATAAAAATTGTTGTTTTAAATAATAGTTCTTTAAATTTTGTGGAATTAGAGCAGAAAGTTGAGGGACTTTTAGATCATTATACAGATTTAATGAATCCCGATTTCGGGAAATTGGCAGAAGTAATTGGTTTTTATGGTCGTACTATTAAAACAGGAGAGGGACTAGAGCAAGCGGTACAGGAATTTTTAGAACATGCTGGTCCAGCATTATTAGACGTTCATACCAACCCTGTAGAGTTAGTTATGCCTCCTGACCCTCATCTTAATCAGGTTACATCTACTTCTTTATATGCGGTCAAAGCACTTCTTTCTGGACGGGGAGAAGAAGTCAAAAACCTGTTGCTGAATAATTTCGTGAAGTAGCCCAATACACGACTTTGAATCAGTTATATTTTCAGTTAAAGTACGTGCAGAGATATGATTATTTAATTTGGAATAAATATGGCAATTAAATCTGATCGTTGGATTCGCGAGATGAGCCGTGAACATGGCATGATTGAACCTTATGCAGAAAATCAGGTTCGTTTTAATGATCAAGGTGAAAAGCTGATTTCATATGGTGTTTCAAGTTATGGATACGATGTACGTTGTGCACCTGAGTTCAAAGTATTTACAAATGTGCATTCGGCAATTGTAGATCCTAAAAATTTTGATGATAAGAGTTTCATTAATATTGAATCAGATGTATGTATTATTCCACCTAACTCATTTGCTTTAGCGCGCACAGTGGAGTATTTCCGTATCCCACGAAATGTATTAACTGTATGCCTAGGAAAATCGACATATGCACGCTGTGGTATTATTGTTAACGTCACACCACTTGAGCCAGAGTGGGAAGGTCATGTGACATTAGAATTTTCGAATACGACGAATCTTCCTGCAAGAATTTATGCGGGAGAGGGTGTTGCGCAAATGCTATTTTTTGAAAGTGATGAAGTATGTGAGACATCCTACAAAGACCGTGGTGGCAAATACCAAGGTCAAACAGGTGTAACATTACCTAAAGCATAAAAAAACCGCTCATTTTGAGCGGTTTTTTTGGATTAACTTTTCAGTTTTTCTAAAAGTTCATCTTTATTTAGGTTCGTAGCTGTCTCATCTCTACGGCCTTTGTATTCGAAAGTGCCTGCATCTAGACCCTTTTCTCCAATAACAATACGATGAGGAATACCAGTTAATTCAAGGTCGGAGAATTTAACACCCGGACGTTCATTTCGGTCATCGAGCAATACATCGTAACCTAGCTTTAGTAACTCTTCATAAAGTTCTTCTGCAGCTTCAAGCGTGCGAGGAGATTTATGTCCATTCATTGGGACAATCGCAATATCAAAAGGTGCTAATGCTTTTGGCCAAATAATGCCTTTATCATCGTGATTTTGTTCTATTGCTGCTGCAATGACGCGGGTAACACCAATGCCATAGCAACCCATAGAAACAATAGTCGGCTTTCCATCTTCACCAAGTACAGTGCAATTTAATGCTTCTGAATACTTCTGTCCGAGTTGGAAAATATGACCAACTTCAATACCACGTTTAATTTGTAACGTGCCATGACCATCTGGAGATGGATCGCCATCTACTACATTACGCAAGTCATAGACTTCAGAATAGGTAGCATCTCTGTCCCAGTTAAGACCAGTAGCATGTTGGTCTACTGTATTAGCACCTGCTACAAAATCTGAAAGTATAGAAGCTGCTCGATCTACAATGACAGTAATGCCTTTCTCTTTTAGGCCTTGTGGTCCAATATATCCAGCAGTTAAACCATGCGATGCGAGCTGCTCTTCTGTAGCAAACGTGAGCGGAGCTGCAATATGTGGGTGTGATTCTGCCTTAATAGTGTTTAGTTCGTGATCACCACGTACAAATAATGCGACTACAGGAATTTGTGGATTTTCTTCTGAAGCCACACCTTGAACCAGTAACGCTTTTACTGTTTGTTGTGCAGGTACCTTCAGATAATCGGAAACTTTAGCAATCGTATTTTGATTTGGTGTATCTACGATTTGCATGTCCTGTTGAGCAGTTGGTCTATCACCTACTAAAATAGCTTCTGCTTTTTCAACATTTGCAGCAAAGTTTGACTCCGTTGAAAAAACGATAGCATCTTCACCACTTGATGCAAGTACATGAAACTCATGCGAAGCAGAACCACCAATAGAACCTGTATCTGCTTGTACTGGTCTAAAGTTTAAACCAAGACGTGTGAAAATACGACAATAGGTATCGTACATAACCTCATAGGTTTCTTGTAGAGATGCTTGATTAATATGAAAAGAATAAGCATCTTTCATAATAAATTCACGTGATCTCATAATACCAAAGCGAGGACGAATTTCGTCTCTAAATTTGGTTTGAACCTGATAAAAATTCAAAGGCAATTGCTTATAACTTTTCAGTTCATTGCGTACCAGATCTGTAATTACTTCTTCATGTGTTGGGCCAAGCACAAAATCATTGTTATGACGATCTTTGAAACGTGTTAACTCAGGACCGTACTGTTCAAAACGACCTGATTCTTGCCATAAGCTTGCAGGCTGAACAACAGGCATGAAGACTTCTAGTGCACCAGAGCGATCCATTTCTTCTTTAATGATTTTTTCAATCTTATTCAGGACACGTTTACCCGTGGGTAACCATGTATATAATCCTGACGCAAGTTTACGAATCATCCCTGCTCGAAGCATGAGCTGATGTGAAATAATTTCAGCATCGCTCGGGTTCTCTCTGAGTGTTGCAAACAAAAAGCGACTCGCGCGCATTTGAAGTTGTCCTAATACCAAAAATAAAATACAAACTTTACTTTACATCATTAAAAGTAAGGCGACCGTTAAACCATCAAAGTCTAATCGTGCAGTTTGGTAGAAAATGACGAAGAAGTAAATAACTTCTGGCTAGCGTTCTTCCAATTTTTTTAATCTATTAATGATCTTGTCGTATTGCTGTTCAGTTTGTTCATATTGAGTTTGTAAATCGTTCATTTTCTTTTGTGAGTCACGAATACGATTTGTGGTTTGCTCAATATTATTTTTCAATGATTTCGGTACAATTTTATTTCGATATAGGAGCTCAAACTCATCATGACGAAGGTCTCTTAAATATCCTTGTAAAGAATCATACTGTTTGCGTTGTAAAGCAATTTTATCTTGAATTCCCCGTAATAAATTATTTTTACGTTTAGTTGCAATATTACTATGCGTATAAATTTGTCGAACTTTTTCATTTAAAACATCTTGTTCGGCTTCTTGTTCCCGTTTTTGTCTAGATATTTCAGTATTTTGTAATGCAGGTACTTTTTGTATAAGTTCCATATTCCCATTGAGTACATCATATCCATTACGTATATGTTCTGGAGAAACAGATGTACTAATTAATGGTACCCCTTGACGATCATAATATCTGTACCAAGTTGTTGCAAAACTGGTTTGATTAAAAATAAAGAAAAAAAATGACACAAAGAAAGAAGACAAAATTGTTTTGCTTAAATGACGACGACTTTTTGGTGAAAAAACGTGTTTTAAGTACATTAGAGTCTCAAAAAAGTAATAAATAGAGTAATAAGTACGCTATTATCAACTGAATACTTTTTAATGCTCAAGTGTTATTTTGAAATTAGTTGAAATAGTTTGAGTTGTAAAAGAATATTAATTTATAAATGATATGGTTAGTGAGTTTGTATTAATTTATTTATTGAAAATTCCACTAAATGAATGTTTAATAGTAAGTAATAAGCTCGAAAAGTTGTTGACTAAATAAATTAACTGATTAGATGAGCATTTAACGCATCATTCTAATGCAAGGGGATAAAATGAGCAGTCTAAAGGTAATGGTCATTGACGATTCTAAAACTATTCGTCGCACAGCAGAAACGCTATTACAGCGCGAAGGGTTTGAAGTGATCACTGCTGTTGATGGTTTTGAAGCATTGTCAAAAATTACAGAGACCAGTCCAGATATCATCTTTATTGATATCATGATGCCACGTCTAGATGGCTATCAAACATGTGCTTTGATTAAAAATTCACAGCAGTATAAAGACACACCAATTATCATGCTATCAAGTAAAGATGGCTTGTTCGATCGTGCCAAAGGGCAAATTGTTGGGTCAGATGAGTACCTAACCAAACCGTTTAGTAAAGATGAGTTAGTAAATGCTATTCGCACTTATGTGAAGTAGCTGATTTTTTTTGTAATTTTGGGGGAACAAAATGAAAGCAAAGCGTATTTTAATTATTGACGATTCACCGACTGAAGTATTTCGTTTTAGAGAAATATTGACAAAACATGGCTTTGAAGTAATTGAAGCGAACAATGGTGCAGATGGTGTAACTGTGGCAGCAGCAGAAAAACCAGACCTTATCCTTATGGATGTAGTGATGCCAGGTGTTAATGGTTTCCAAGCAACGCGTCAAATTTCTCGCTCTGAACATACAAAAGATATTCCAGTCATTATTGTTAGTACGAAAGATCAAGAGACAGATCGCGTATGGGGTAAACGTCAGGGCGCCAAAGATTACCTAACTAAACCAGTAGATGAGCAAGCATTAATTGATGCAGTTCAGTTAAATCTTTTATAAAAGAATTTAGTTAGGTCCTATTATGGCGGCAAATGGCTTTCTTGAGTTACTACGCCTTGCGAGACAGGGCGACAAACATCAGCAAGCGATTGCTGATAGTGTAAATAGATGGTCTGGGATTGCTTTTGAATTACAAGAGCAATCTTTTGTTGTGCCTTTAGGTGAGGTGGCCGAGGTCATGTACTGTCCTAGTCTGACACCTGTCCCTAAAGGAGAGTCTTGGTTAAAAGGTTTATCAAATATACGTGGACAGCTATTAACTGTCGTTGATCTCACGGAATATTTATTGAATAAGCCGACAAAAAGAACGCGACAGCAAAAAATCTTATGTTTGCAACATCAGGATCACTATATTGGTCTGATGGTCGATGAAGTAACGGGGCTTCAGCATTTTAATAAACAAAGCTTTTTTTCGCGTAATTCTAAGCTAAATACAAGTGTAGAAAAATATTGTTCTGGGTATTTTGACTATGATCAAAAAACTTGGAATGTTTTCTTGTTTAGCAAATTAATTAAAGACTTTAGACAAATTACGACTGCACTAAACTAATTGTTTATAGATTATCTTGTTACATACTGTTGATTTTTAGGGGGAGAAGCCACATGGGCTTTAAAGATACGGGAAGTAGTAACGGCATTTTTAGGAAACTAGATGCTTATTTAAATGAAGTAGGTAGTGGTTTTGGTAAGAAAAAAGCGGTAAGACCATTAATCCTAGTCGCATTTTTTAGTATTATTTTTACATTCTTTATTTTGCTTGCTATTTTCTATAGTACTTCAAAGCATAATGAGGTAACTCAAAGTTTATCTAACTTAAAACTTTTATCACAGATTGCTTCTCGTCAAGTGGTCGATGCAACATCGACAACAGGTTCTGATGAGTCTTTTGCGAGATTAAGAGAGAGTAGAGATCTTTTTAAAGAAAACTTAAAGATTGTTGAGGGTTCTTTCGAAGTTAAAGGTGATGTTGGTAAAATTGATAAAGAGTGGGCTGAAATCTCCGAAAAAATTGATGTTGTAACAAGCAATAAAACAATTTTGAGCGATTTAAGAGCAACAACGATTAAGATGGACCAAATTATTCCTGGGATACAATCTCAGTATAACTTGATCGTTGATGAAATGGTGAAACGTCGTTTACCTACAGGTCAAATTGCAAATGCGAAAGACCAAGTTGTTCTAGCAGAACGTATGCTTAGATCGATGCATGATATTACAAGTGTAACGAAAGCTGAGAATACAGATGCAGCAAACGAGTTTAAAGATACCACAGAAACATTTGGTACTTATTTGAATGCACAGATTGAAGGTGACTTAGATCTAGGTGTTGAAAAAGTTGCAGATGCAGATCTTCGTAATAAACTTATTGATATGAAAAAGCAGTACGATGAAGTTGTAAAAACGGATGCTGCGATTGTATTTAATAACTCAAATAAAGTAACTGCAGTACAAAAAGCATCTGCATTTATTATTCAAGAATCAGATATCCTGTTAAAAAATCTTGATGAAATTTCAGTTTCTTCATTAGTAAGTGTATACATTCCACGAGTACTACTTTTACTTGGCTTTGTTTCATTCATGTATTCTCTTTATAAATTATTTGGTTTACGTGCCGAAGCCGATAAAGAGCGTATTCAAGAATTAAAAGAAGAGTATGACCGTAACCAAGAAGCAATTTTACGATTACTTGATGAAATTGCCGACTTGGCCGATGGTGACTTACGTAGTTATGCAACAGTATCTGAAGACTTTACGGGGGCAATTGCCGACTCGATTAACTTCGCAATTGACCAATTACGTGACTTGGTATCGCGTATTTATCAGACATCACAAGAAGTTTCTGTCTATACACAAAATACGCAACAAGTAACAAGCAGCTTGACACAAGCATCGCAACAACAATCAGATCAAATTTCTGGTGCATCTAAGGCAATTAACGCAATTGTATTGTCTATTGGTGAAGTATCAAACAACGCGAATGAGTCTACAGAAGTTGCGAAACGTTCGGTTGAAATTGCATCGAATGGTGCAGATGTCGTAAACCGCTCTATGCATGGTATGGATAATATTCGTGAACAGATTCAAGAAACATCTAAGCGTATTAAGCGTCTTGGTGAATCTTCACAAGAAATTGGTAACATCGTATCGTTAATTAATGATATTGCAGACCAAACAAACATCTTGGCATTAAATGCAGCAATTCAGGCATCTATGGCGGGTGAAGCAGGTCGAGGCTTCGCGGTTGTAGCCGATGAAGTACAGCGTCTAGCTGAACGTTCTGCATCTGCAACAAAACAGATTGATGGATTAGTACGTACGATTCAGGCCGATACAAACGAAGCCGTAATTTCAATGGAACAAACAACATCTGAGGTTGTACGTGGTGCAAACTTAGCGAAGGATGCCGGTCTCGCACTTGATGAGATTCAAACGGTATCTACCTCGCTTGCGCAGTTGATTGGTAACATTTCTAGCGCAGCACAGTTACAGTCAGCTTCAGCAAGTCAAATTGCAGATACGATGAATGTTGTACAAGAAATTACCGCTCAAACAACTTCTGCGACCTTCGATACAGCACAATCTGTTTCTGAGCTTGCAAACATGGCGGAGTCATTAAGAGAGTCTGTATCTGACTTTAAGCTACCAGAATAAATGTAGCCCTCTTATATTCTCTAATTATCTTAGATATTTTAGCCATTACGTTGACCTATAAGCCTATAGGTCAACTGTAATTACTCAGGCTAAACAGATAAAGTTTGAGCAAGCGATGAATGAATTAGTGCAAAAGCTAATAGCAGACGTTCCTTTGCCGGAAGATAGCTATTTAGATCAAGATGCAGAAATTATCGATATTTTTATCGAAGAAGCTGCAGAAATCATTGTAGAGCTTAAAGACCTGTTTGTAGTTTGGCAGGAAAATCTACATGATATTGAGTGTGTAAAGACAATACGCCGCCATTTCCATACATTGAAAGGTTCTGGACGAATGGTGGGTGCAAATCAAGCAGGTGAGCTTGCTTGGTGTGTTGAAGATCTATTAAATAGTATTCTTCATGATAACGATAAAATTACATCGGATATTCAACTGTATTGCTTAAAGGCATTCGAGTTTTATAGCTCGGAGGTCTATCCTTTTATTGAGCGTCATGAAGCATTAGATACAGATATTCGACCTTTCGTATATCTTGGTAAAGCATTGAAAGATCAGCAAGAAGTTGATCCATCACTAAAAGCAATGCTACTCCATGGCCAAGCTGTCGAGGAAGAAATTCCACAAGAAGAGCCAGAATCAACCCAAGTAGCTCCATCTATAAATGAAAAAGAGCTAGATCGTGTTGATGAGGCATTACCAGAAACCGAAGAAATTGATACGTCAGCACCTGTAATTAATGGGGTAGTTATTTCTCAGGAAACGCTGGCAATTTACTTTGATGAGGCTTATGAGCACTTAGATACGATTCGTCAGTATTTAGATGAAGCTCAACCTACATCTAAACAAACAGCTTCACTTGTTCGTAGCATACATACGCTAAAAGGCAGTTCAGGTATGGCTCATATAGAGCCGATTTGTGTTGCAAGTGCAAATGTTGAATTGTCACTAAATAGTGAACTACAAGAAAGAAATGAGCTACATTTAAGTTTAGATCTTTTACCACAGTTTGCAGACTTTTTATCTCACTATTTACAGGGTCTCAAAGAGGGTAATGCGTCTTTGAGAGACGAAGCGACAGAAAAATTCCAAAGTGTATGGGACAATTATTCGCAATACATTAAAGTGGTGGATACAGATAAACCACTTATTAATGAAATTGTCGAGCTAGGTGTTGATGACTTACTAGATATTAGCGAAGAGTTTCCTACACTTGTTTGGGACGCTGCTGAGGATTATTTAACAACATTAATTGACCAAAGTGAAAACTTGGTAGATTGGGCAAAAGAAAAACATTTATTTGATTTAGAAGATTATATTTCTAAATTAAGAGAAGGTTATATTCTTTTACTTACAATTGCATTTACAGATTATGATCTTCTGAAGAAGGCAGCACCACTTCTGAATGAATCACATGATAATCTAATTATTTATTTTGATTACATTGCTTCGGGGCAAATTAATCAGATATTACTAAGTCATAAAGATGATCTTAGTGAAGCTATTGGTCAAATCAGTCACTTATTCTCTGAATCTGAATATTTTGAAGAGAAGGAATTGAGTGACACAAATATTACCCAAAAAGCGAAACAGACATCAGAGAATTCGATTCAACAAATTATTCAAAAGTTGAGCTTGGATAAACAAACAGTTTCGAATTATACGTCTAATATCTTAGATGATGCCGAACTCATTGAAATTTTCCTCGATGAAGCTGAAGAGATTATGGGACAGATAGACATCGATTTATCTGCATTCCAAGATAACTTTAGCGACACTGATGCACTTAAAAATCTGATGAGATATTTACATACCCTTAAAGGGAGTGCAAATATGATTCAGGCTGAGAATTTTGGTTTAATTGCCCACCATTTAGAAACAATTTATGAGTCTTTGATTTATCAAAAAATAGATCCAAGTCAATCACTCATAGATATTGTTCGACTTATTCAAGATCAATTGGCAGACCGCATTGACACGATCCGTCATTCTGGTATTGACTATTCGAATGAACATACACTCAGTATATTGGATCATCTAAAAGGTGGTGTTTATCAGTATGATACGTCATTCGATCAGACGAATCCTACTAAAGTAGAGCCAGTCAATACTCAGCCATCTGTTACAGAAAGTGAAGTTTCGAATTTTGCGGCAATTACACCTGAATTTAGAGATCATGCCTCTGGCCAGTTAAACAATTTGGTTAAAGCATTTACAGCATGGACGGATGATCGTCGAAATCGTAGCTTACTACTTTCTGTTCAGCGTACAGCACACGTACTCTTTGATGATGCAAAAGCGATTGAAAAAGGGATTGTCTTTGAGTTTGCAAACCTACTGGTTGATGCATTTGAAAAATTTGCAGTTTATCAAGTCAGTACAGATGTTCATGATAGTCTAATCTTTAGTATCTTTAATAAAATACGTCGTATTTTAGATGGTGAAGATGCGAGTAAAGTCGATTTAGCTGAAACTAAGAAAGCATTACAGAAAATGCAACTTTCTGATGAAAGTATTGATGTAAATGCAATTGCTGGTGGCCCTCAGTATGTTACAGGAGATGGTGCTGAACCACCATCGATGATGGGTGAATGGGAAAATGATAGTGAGGCTTCTCAGACATCTGAGATGATTCGAATATCATCTAATCTCGTTGATAAAGTCTCTAACCTGACTGCAGAAAGTTCAATTAACCGATCTCGTGTAGAGATGGGAATGAACCAATTCAGCGCAACATTGTCTGAGATGGAGCTTGCAGTTAAGCGTCTATCTGACCAGTTGCGTCGAATGGAAGGTGAGCTTGAAACGCAAATCTTAGCAAAACATACCGTCGATGATGGGCAGTATGAAGACTTTGACCCATTAGAAATGGACCAATATTCGTCTTTAAACCAATTGTCTAAGTCACTTGCCGAGTCTGCATCGGATTTACTTGATTTTAAAGCGACACTTGCGGAGAAAATTCGCGACTCTGAATCTCTTTTATTAGAGCAAGCGCGTATTCAAACAGATATCTATGATCATTTGACTAGTGTAAGGCTTGTGAGCTTTTCATTAATTGAATCTCGATTACAAAGACTCGTAAGGCAAACCTCGGGTACTGTAAATCGTGCAGTAGATTTTGAAGTGAATAATTCACGTCTAGAAGTCGATAGAAGTATCTTAGATAAGCTTGTCGCACCTTTAGAACATATGATTCGTAATGCCATCGACCATGGTATTGAGGATTCGCGTGAAAGACTTAAAGCAGATAAACCTAAAGCAGGTAAACTGAAAATTTCTCTAAATCGTCAAGGTACAGATATTATTATTGATATCGAAGATGATGGTCGAGGAATTAATGTTGCGAAGGTTCGTCGTAAAGCAGAGTCAAAAGGGTTAATTTCGAGTAATGATCATCTGTCTGATGAAGATATCTTACAGTATATTTTCCACTCAGGATTCTCAACAGCAAGTGAAGTGACGCAATTATCTGGTCGTGGTGTAGGGCTTGATGTTGTAAGAAGTCATATCCGTGCACTTGGTGGAATTATTTCAGTGAACTCTGTACCAAATAAAGGGACAAAGTTTACAATTCAAATTCCAACAATTGTTGCAGTGACTGATGCCCTTATGATTAAGGCAGTGAATCAGCAGTTTGCATTACCGTTGTCTCAAATTGAGCGTATTGTACGCTTACAACCAACAGTTGTAGAAGAGTATTTTGCAAGCTCCTCAGAATATTGTGAAATTGAAGGTAAGCAATATCGCTTACGTTATATTTCAGAATTCTTGGGTTATGCAAAGCAACCTACTTTTAATACAAATGAATCTTTACCTGTTATTTTACTAAAAGGTTATAACAACCAAACAATTGCATTGCTTGTGGATCAGTTGGTTGGGTCGCGTGTAGAGATTGTGGTGAAACCACTTGATAATCAATTGAAAGATATTGAAGTACTCAGTGGAGCAACAATTCTTGGTGATGGTAAAGTGTGTCTCATCTTAGATGGACAAAACATTGCCCGAGTTGCGCAAAACAGTCAACGTAGTGTCAACTTGGCAAGTGAGCTTGATCATCAACGTCAAAAAGCAGATGTTAGACATCTAGTGATGATTGTCGATGACTCTGTGACAGTACGTAAAGTGACATCAAGACTCCTTGAACGTAATGGTTATGAGATTGTGACTGCAAAAGATGGTGTCGATGCCATTGAAAAGTTAGAAACAATACGTCCAGATGTTATGTTGTTGGATATTGAGATGCCTCGAATGGATGGTTTCGAAGTTGCGAACCAAGTACGTCACCATGAGATTCATCATCATCTTCCAATCATTATGATTACATCAAGAACAGGTGAAAAGCATCGCGAGCGTGCCTTAAGTCTTGGTGTAAATGATTATATGGGTAAACCATTCCAAGAAGATACTTTACTTGAGCAAATTGAAAATGCGTTAAAGGCATCTAAAGGTGAGCAAGATGGTGAATAAATCGATGGTGCAAACTGATTTAAATATTGCATCTGCACAAGGGTTAAGTGATCTGATTGCAGTTTCAACAGGTTTTGTTGATATTTTTAAGATTGAATGTCATCAACAACCACCAATGATACTGCCTCAGAACCTTATTTTATCTGTACAGAGTCACCGTACAGGTGTAAAAACGATTAATTGGCATGATCTAGAGCTTCCAGTGTATGCAATACATCAACCTGATTTAGATGAAGGTACTGCATTAATTGTAGAAGGTGAGATGCCAAGTCGTCGATTTGTGATTTTATGTAATGAAATGCCTGAACCACTACGGTTACGTATTTCGGAAGTTGTCGATATTGATGAGAATGTAGAAGCTAAGGCTGAAGTATTTCAGTATGTAAGCATTCGAAATGAGATGTGCCAAATTCCTAAATTAGACCCAATTTACGAAAGTATCATCAAATAAAAAAAGGGCTTAAAGCCCTTTTTTTATGCAAGTAAATTGACCAATATTTCCTCATAAATTTGAGCAAGAGGCTCTAAATCAGCTACATTCACGTGTTCATTCACCTGATGAATTGTTGCATTCAATACGCCAAGTTCAATCACTTGAGCGCCTGTAGGGGCAATAAATCGGCCATCAGATGTACCACCACTGGTAGAAAGTTGTGTGCATGAGCCAGTCGTTTTTTCAATGGCTTGCTGTGTAGCTTTAACAAGATCGCCAACAGGCGTAATAAATGGAAGTCCAGAAAGATTCCATGTAATATCATAATCTAAATCGTTTTTATCTAAAATAGCAGTCACACGTGCTTTTAATTCTTCAGCAGTGACTTCTGTAGAGAATCTAAAATTACATGTAATTTCTAATGTATCGGGAATAACATTCGTTGCACCTGTGCCCGCATGTATATTAGAAATTTGAAATGAAGTCGCAGGAAAGTATTCATTACCTTCATCCCAAACTGTCTTACATAATTCATCAATGGCTGCTGTTGCAAGATGAATCGGGTTTTTCGCGAGGTGTGGGTAAGCAACATGACCTTGTTTACCCTGAACAATAATTTTAGCGTTTAGCGAACCTCTACGACCATTTTTTACAATATCACCAAGTGTATTTGTACTTGACGGCTCACCAACAAGACACCATTTAATTTTTTCCTGACGATTTTCTAACGTTTCAATAACCTTCACTGTTCCATTTTTTGCAGGCCCCTCTTCATCAGATGTAATGAGGTACGCTATAGAACCTTTATGTTGAGGATGCTTTTCTATGAAACGCTCTGTCGCGACGACCATTGCAGCTAGGGCAGTCTTCATATCTGCACTACCTCGACCATAAAGTTTTCCATCACGAATTTCAGGTGCGAAAGGGGCAGAGTCCCATGCTTCTAGGCTACCTGTTGGAACGACATCTGTATGGCCGGCAAAACAGAAAACGGGTTCAGTAGTACCTTTACGTGCCCATAAGTTATCTACATCTTCAAACCGCATTGACTCAATATTGAAGCCAATCTTTGAAAGACGTGCTGCAATAATATCTTGGCATGTATGATCGTTTGGTGTAACAGAGGGTTGTTGTAAAAGTTCTAAGCTAAGATCGAGTGTTTCTGAAGACTGCATAAATAAATTTTAACATCATTGAAAGTTAACCCATTATCATAAAGCAGAATTTAAAATAATCAAAAATAAAAAAAGCCCCACTCAAAAGAGTAGGGCTTTATATTCTTACTAAATTATTTCATTTGAGACTGTGCTTTTGTTGCTGTACTTGATACTGCATGCCCAGCGCTAGATACATCTTGTCCAACCCCACGGAATGTATTACAGCCAGTTAAAGTAACAGCAGCAATTGCAATTGAAGCAAAAATAACTTTTTTCATGATTTTCTCCTAGGTATGTCATTTATTGTAGTTAATTTCTGACTTTAGAATAACCAAATTAAAATAAAAGAAGTATTAAATTTTATGGTTGGATTGTAATCAAATTGTTATTTTATTTTAATAAATATAAAGTGGTGATGCTGCGCGATACATATAAAATAATTCATCATTTACATGATGATATAACCCATTAATCCACCATTGAGCTATAGGTGACGTGGGCTTTAAGTTTGGGGTTATCCATTCCTGACGGCTTAATCGATAAAAATTTGGTAAAATAGTGTTTCCCCAGTAGCCAAGCCGTCTCTCAGGATTAATCCAGTGGGGTAAATTATTTTGCTCCTTTAGAGAAATATAAAGTTGTCCTTTAAACACAGCAATTTTTTGATCGATTGAATAACCAAGAGCATGATCAAATTGAAATTGCCTATAGGTTGCATGAGAAAGTTTTTTTTCTAATTTATCATCTCTATTTAACCCAAACCAGTCATTAAATTGCATATTTTTCTCGGCCAAATAGTATTTTAGAGCCACTTCCCAGTGTTCAATGCGGTCGTTTTTTTTATTTAAGACTACAAAGTCTAATTCACCTAGTGTTTTAGATCCTAAGATTTGTTGTACGCTATGCCCCAAAACTTTAAAGTGATGATAGTCTTCATCTAATAGCCAAAACCATAAGAACATTTCAAATCTTAAACCAAGTCGCGTGCTTTTAAGCTGAGATAAAAAATCAAGTAAAGGGGTTGGGTTTTGGTCAAGTTCATTTAAGCGTGTTTTATATTGATCATAATATTCATACCAATCTTCATTCGTGTGAAATGAAAAGGCATGATGAATTGTGAGATCGTTAGGTATCGCTTGTATAATATTTGGGCTTGCAATACAAAAGGCAAGTTGTCGAACTACAGGATGAGAGTATGACAACCAAGGTTCGAAAAAATATTGATGTTTCATCTTATAATTCGGCATAAAATAATTTGGGGTAGCTGTAAGCATGATTTAAAAAACTAAATTATGGAAGATATAAGGAATGAATCGTGTGATGAAAACACTATTTTGGCGAATATTGGTAATATTATTTATTGTGCTTGGTGGAATTGGTGCAATCTTACCTGGGATGCCTACGACGGTATTTCTCATTTTAGCTGCGTGGGCTGCATCTAAAGGATGGCCTCAAGTCGATGAATGGTTACTAAATCATCCCAAATATGGTGAGTCACTCAGAAATTGGCGTAAAAATGGTAGTGTTACACGTAAGGTAAAGTGGATTGCTTGTTTGATGATGTTAGGTAGTGGCATCTTAATGATATTCACATCGGCACCAATATGGGTAAAAATTTTTACCGACACAACAATGTTAATTGTCGCGATTTGGCTATGTCTCAGACCTGAACCAAAAGATATAAAGGATAATATGATTAAGCAGGAAAAATTTGACATTAAAGATGTAGATGTCTTGGTTGATATTGCAAAACAAACATTAGTTCTGCCAAAGCTCAAACTAAAATTCAAAATTTCTACAGCTTTAAATGGAGCAGGGGAACAAGAAAATTCAGGAAAAACACCCAGAGGCTGGCACACGATTGAGCAAAAAATAGGAAAGAATGCACCTCAAAATACGGTTTTTGTTGGTCGCCAACCGACAGGTGAAATTTATTCTTCAGTATATGCTGACCAATATCCTGAAAGAGACTGGATATTAACGCGAATTTTATGGCTTAAAGGGTTAGAGTTAGGCAAAAACTTAGGTGAAGGGGTAGATACATACCAACGTTATATTTATATACATGGTACACCAGACATAAATCCGATGGGAATTCCTTTATCTCATGGTTGTATCCGTATGCATAATGCAGATCTGATTCATTTATTTAATGCGATGGAAGAAGGTGCATTGGTTTATATTGCAGAAGATTGTGAAAAAATGAGCGAAATATGATGTTTTGACTTATTTTTTAATCATTTAATCGCAAAAAAATACAAAGAGTGATAAAAGCGTTTGACACACCGAATAGATTCTCTATAATGCACCTCACAAACGATAAACACGTTAGAGGGCGCTTAGCTCAGTTGGTAGAGCGTCTGCCTTACAAGCAGAATGTCGGCGGTTCGATCCCGTCAGCGCCCACCACTCTTACGTTGAAGTCTTAAGTGCAGCGGTAGTTCAGTTGGTTAGAATATCGGCCTGTCACGCCGAGGGTCGCGGGTTCGAGTCCCGTCCGCTGCGCCATTTAAGATTTTGTTTGTGCAAGTTATACCTGTAAGTGCAGCGGTAGTTCAGTTGGTTAGAATATCGGCCTGTCACGCCGAGGGTCGCGGGTTCGAGTCCCGTCCGCTGCGCCATTTACAGATAGAGCTTGGGCGCTTAGCTCAGTTGGTAGAGCGTCTGCCTTACAAGCAGAATGTCGGCGGTTCGATCCCGTCAGCGCCCACCATAACTTATAAAAGAATAAGTCCTTTTATAAAGATTATGCAGCGGTAGTTCAGTTGGTTAGAATATCGGCCTGTCACGCCGAGGGTCGCGGGTTCGAGTCCCGTCCGCTGCGCCATTTAAGACTTATACCCTTGTCTTTTTAGACGAAAAGGGCGCTTAGCTCAGTTGGTAGAGCGTCTGCCTTACAAGCAGAATGTCGGCGGTTCGATCCCGTCAGCGCCCACCATAACTTATAAAAGAATAAGTCCTTTTATAAAGATTATGCAGCGGTAGTTCAGTTGGTTAGAATATCGGCCTGTCACGCCGAGGGTCGCGGGTTCGAGTCCCGTCCGCTGCGCCATTTAAGACTTATATCCTTTAGTCTATTCAGACGAAAAGGGCGCTTAGCTCAGTTGGTAGAGCGTCTGCCTTACAAGCAGAATGTCGGCGGTTCGATCCCGTCAGCGCCCACCATATCCAAACTTTAAAATTTCCAAAAATATACTAATCCTTGTATTAATCTTATTTTGCTTTTTATAATATAAAAAAGCCGAGTATGTACTCGGCTATATTCGTTTTAATAGACATCTCGTTTATAGCGATCTGTCTCTCTTAATTCATCTACGAGTTCTTCGCCTAAAATATGAATAAGCATTTCATCTACTTCACGTGCCATCGTATTAATACTTCCACACACATAAATAATGGCACCTTCTGAGACCCATTTTTTAAGCTCTAAAGCCTGATGTTTGAGTTTATGTTGTACATAATATCCATTATCTGCATCTCTAGAGAATGCGAGATCTAAGTGTACTAAGTAATCCATACTCTGTAGATTTTCTAATTCAGCTTGATAGGTGAAGTCTTTGCCTTTTTGACGCTCACCAAAAATTAACCAATTATTTTTATAGTTAAGCTGTTTTCTTTGCTGTAATAAACTCATAAGACCAGCAATTCCAGTGCCATTCCCAATAAGTATAATTGGTCTATTATCTGCGATTAAATGGAAATTCTCATTTGTTCGAATACGTAGCGCAACCTTAGAGCCAATATCTGTATATTTACATAACCAACCAGAGCCTAAACCATATTCGAAAGGCTTTTCGGTAGATGAATGTAACCTTACAACCAATTGCAAATAACCTTGCTCAGGAATACTCGCAATTGAATATTCTCTAGTAGGTAACGTTGGTAGGTCTTCTAGTTGTTTATCAGTGGAGAAGTGTTTAAGATCTTTGTCTGCTAGAAGAGAGTAAAATTTCTCATTGTTTATATCTAAATTATTTTCAGAAAGAAATGCTTGAATGTGCACTCTGGTATTCATTGGTTGTGTTTCAGCAATATCACCAGCTTTCCAAGTCATGTCTGTTGGTATATCAAAATTAAGTAGATAAATTGGAGCACCTTGGCTTTCAGGATTACTATGCTTCTTACTGAGTAATGTACAGTTTTCAAAATGAATGTCTTCTTCAACTATATTTAGATCAAGCTGTGTGCTTTGAGCTAAAGAGGTATACCATAACTCGATCGCATTAGGATCTAAATTATCAACTTCTATAGGTTGAAAGAATGGTAGGGCATTTTGTTGTTTCAACCACTCATTAACCATATGTCCGAATTGACAATAGCTATCAACATATTCTTTAGAACCCAATGCAAGTACTGCATAATTTAGATGTGATAAGTCTAATTTTTGGGTCATTATTTTTTTAACAAAACCACTAGCAAGATCAGGAGCATCTCCTGTACCGTACGTACTTATAATGAATAATATACGTGAGTGGTTGCTAAGATCTGTGGCATCTATCTTATGAATTGCTTTGACCGTTACGAACTGTTGTTTTTCTTGTAAACTGGCAGACGTATGCCAAGCAATTTGTTCTGCAGTACCTGTTTGTGAAGCATACACGATGAGCCAAGCATCTTTATTGGTACTAGAGTTAGGCAATACGATATGGCTTTGTTTGGCCTGTGCTGTAAGTTTCTTTTGTTTACGCCTTTTTAGATATAGCAAAATGCCTGTCACAAAAAATAGGGGCATAGCAAGAGATGCAAGCATTGCAATAAATTGCCAAATTGGTCCAAAGAAACTTCCTCTATGTACAGGAAGCATGCTAGTCATTATTTTTTCATTGAGTTTTTTATCTTCGTATTTCTTCAATGCATCAATTTTATTTGTCGCATAGTCATAAGTTGCGGTATTACGTGCACGTTCATGTTGTGGTGAAGGGTCTACAAATGTCAGGTCGACCTGATTATTATTTTTTTTAGGAATAGTTAAGGTTAAACTAGAAAATCCGTTTGGATAGCTCTGACTAAATCCATTCCATGTTTTATATAGCGCTTGAGTGACGTCATCGTTAGAAATTTTATGTTGATGTTCTCCATCACGGCTACCTTTACCTTGCATCATTTGCATAGGCTGTGGGCGGTCGACACCCATAACTTTAAACATACCATCGCGCCACCAATCATAAGACCAATATAATCCTGTGACAGCAAAAAGAAGGTAGAACACAATAACCCATGTACCTACAACAGCATGTAGATCCCAAATAAAATTTCTACCTTTAAGTTTAGGTTTTATAAAGACCCATTGTTTTAAAGTATGTTTTTTGGGCCAACGTAGATAGATACCGCTTAGGACAAAGTAAATGAGCATGAGTGCACATGCACCTGTAATTTGCGTACCTACAGGGCCTAAAGTAAGATTTCGGTGCAGTCTGAGAATGAACTGAAAGACTTCTTTTCCTTGAACTTGAGGAAGTGTATCACCGGTGTAAGGGTTAATCATAAGATCTAGACCTTTACGCTCTCCCTCTTTTTTTATATTTACAATAGAGGAAGCATCTGGTGCTTGCATCATCGTAATACTATTAATTTGTAGCTCAGGATCTTTAGTGAGTAGTTTTTGATAAATTTGATCTGGTGTAAGCTTAGGGGAATCTGCAACTTGAACAACATAACTATCTTGGTTAAACCATTTTAAAATTTGTTGATCGTAAGAATAGAGCGCACCTGTAACACCAATAATGGACAAGATGAGACCTGCTGTAATCCCGAAGAACCAATGGAGTTGGAAGAGGGTCTTTTTTAGCATAAGTAAATACTGACAATAAAGAAGAGATAGCGTATAAATATTTGGCGATTATAACGAATTATTGAGTCTAAATGTTATTATTTTACATATGGCATTAATTATCATTTATTTTTTTAGATGAAAAAAAACTCCTTTTAAAAAAGGAGTTTTTTTAAATTTAAATATTTTTAGGCTGTCCAACAGATTCTTTTAAATGCTTACGAATTGTTGAAAAGGCAAAGTTTTTGCTATCCATACGTTTTGGTAAAATGTATGCACCTTGTTGATCTTTTAGCTTAAAGTTAATGAGTAAAAAATCTGGTGTATCGTACCATTCGTACATATCTTTCCAGCCAACAGATCCGACACCTTCTTGTAGTCCTACTTTCTGGCGCATTACAATGCCTGAGGGTTGTACACCTAGTCGTATGCCTTTAATGTCTTGAGTAGGGAACTCATTCATTTTTCTTTTTACATACCACTCTAATCCGTATTTTCGTATAAGTAGATAGATTGCCACACAGGCAAGAGCAACCCAGCAAAAAATAGTAGAATAATTTTTTATTAAAACAATACCTAAAATTGAAAGTAAAACGACAACGCCCATAATTGCCCAAGCTTTCATACCAATTTTATTTGTACTGCGCCAAATGGTGAGTTGGGCATTTCGTTGTTCTGCTTCAGACACTTCATAACTTACTGGTTGTAAAGTGTATGCATATAAATTTTTAGCTGTCATAGTGAATCTTTACAGATATTAAACTTTAAAAAGTGTACCATTTAATCAGGTTTAGGCGTGAGCATCTTTTAAAGAGATGCAAACGCACTAGAGTCGTCTTGTTCATAACTTAAACTTTGTTTAAGCGTTCTTAACTGTCCTAGAATACCAAACATTAACGACAATTGCTGTAAAATGACAATCGCAAGTTGATCATTCGCATCGTCTTGGGACAAGCGCTCTCGAATGTTTTGTAAAACATTACTTACTGTTAAGTCTGGCATTTCATCATGTAGTAGCACACCTGTAATATCACTGAGTGCTTGATCAAGCAATTTTAAAATGTCAGGATCTTCAATTTTTTCTCGGTGGGCACCGAGTGCTGCAATATAGCTTAATAAGGTATGGTTTAAGCAGAGTAAGTCAAAAGACTGTGTCTTTTTCGAAGCATTATAAAAAGGTTCAGTGGCTAATGTTGAAATAACAGATGCCAATTCTGCATCACTATTATGTGCTGCGCGACGTGTAAAACGATAGTCTAGACTATTACTTTTTCCATGATGGTATTGCTTTACAACCTCATTTAAATAGTCGCACTGTGCTTGGAATGCTTTTTTAATATTTCTAGGCAATCGTCTAAATTTCCAATCTGGAAAAATGAAAGTAACACCCAGCCAAGCAAAGAAACAACCAATCATTGTATCTAATAGCCTTGGTAAGGCTGCACTATAGCCAAAGCCACCATCTAAATTGAAATTGATTAATGCTAGAATTGTAATAAATGCAGTGGCTTGAGCATATTGTTTACTACGAAGCTCGAAGAATAAGATACCACTAATCACCAGTAATGTGAGCTGCCCTTCAGTTGAAGGAATAAAATATAAAATCCCAAAACCTACAATCACACCCATTAGCGTGCCAATAATGCGTAGTCTTAAACGTCGTTTCGTTGCATTAAAATTGGGTTGGCTAACAAATAATGCAGTGAGTAATATCCAAAAACCATAAGTAATATGCGTTGTTTGAATAAAAATATATGCAAAAAATAAGACGATACCAATGCGAATCGCATGTCTAAATAAAACAGACTCAGGTGTGAAATTCTGTTTAATGCGTAGCACGATATCTGAAAAACCTTTTAAATCATCATCTTTAAGAAGTAGACTCTCTTGCTGACTTGTTCCGATATTTATCGCTTGTTCAGTTTCGAGATTAATTAACTGACTATCTATAGACTTTAGGTTTTTATACAGGGAGTGTAAGGCATTAACCCACATTGGATCGTTGGGATAATCTTGTCTTAATTGCTTTAATGACAGGTTAAGGTTTTCAAAGGCCTGTTTAAATCGAATGTTATGTTCATACTTTGTGCGGTGTCGAATGCTGTCGCTGAGATCTTTGCAAGCTTTGCCCTGTAGAGATAAAATCCTCTGGAAGCGAAAAATAATATCGCTATGTTTAAAGTATTCCACTAAAACTTGATAGTCGATATGCGATGAATCTGCTCTTTCGTGAATATCTTGTGCAACAAAATAATATTGTAAGCTACGCCGTGTACTTTTTCTTCCTCGATCTCCTTTAAGGCGCGTGAGCAGTGAAATTTTCATTTCATTAAATAGCTGAATAAGCTTACTGTTTTCTAACGATAGATCGATCCAGCTTTGTTTATAACTTTCATCTGTCATGTCGACATCGAATAAGTTTGCTTTGGCAAATAGAAAATTGCCTAGAGAGGAGTAACTGAGTGCAAGTTTTTCTTGTACGGGTTGAATAGGAAAGATTAAGTAACTGATGGTCGATAAAATACCATACCAAATTGCGCCAATAACCAATAAAGAAGGTTGTATATACCAAGTGTCAAATAAGTGTACACCAAGCATACTATATACAGAGACAACAAGGCAGCCATAAGAAATCGTAGCGTAACGTCGACCTAGAGAGCCAAGTAAAACCCAGCATATGCAAGCAAATAGTAAGCTGATAGCGAAGATGATTGGGTAGGGAAAGAGAAGTTGAATCGCACTCGCCGCAATGAAAAAGCCTAAATAGGTATAAGCAAGATTCATAATTCGAACGGTAAAACGATCGTCAATATCACTGAGACCTGCTGCAACAACCCCTAAAGTGAGCGGAATAGTCGCAATCTGAAAATTTAAGAAGTATGGAATAAATGCTGTGCCCAAAAAGGCGATTGCCATTCGGAGGTTATAAAGTAAAGAGGCACGATATTTAATCTGACGAACACGCTTAAGCCCAATATTCAATGACCTGATTCCTCATAAAAACTTCTCATGAAATTTAAGTTTCTAATCCCATCTTATTATAACTGAAAAGATGATAGAGAGATGGGCTAAAAAATATGAATATTCATACCAAAATATCCCTTATTTTGCCTTAAAAAACATGAGAAGCTGTAGAAAAATCTTGGTCTTCGATGACTATTCTAAGAAAGTTGTAAAGTTTTCGACTGGTTCACGTGGCGTATGAAAGGTATTTACGGGTGCATTCTTATCTGCATATCCTAGCGCGATGGTACATACCAGTTCTTCATCATCAGGCGCGTTTAAACTATCTAAAACAATTTGATGAAAATGGTTCCATGCAGCTTGAGGACAAGTGTCTAGACCTCTTGCTTTGGCACTGAGCATAATATTTTGTAGCATCATGGCAATATCCATTTTTGCGCCAATACCCATTGCTTTGTTCACAGTTACAAATATACCTACAGGCGCATCGAACAATTTATAGTTACGCAATTGTTGTGCAGCCATTTTCTCTTTTTCGCCACGTTGAATATTAAGTAATCCGTATAGTCCCCAGCCATTTTCACGTCGTCTGTCGATATAAGGAGAAATCCATTTTTCAGGATAATAGGAAAAAGTTTCCGTATATTGCTCCTTTAATGAAGGATCTGCATTTACTTGAAGTTGTGCGTTACAAACTTTTTCAACAATCTCATCTCTTTTTTTTCCACTAACGACGTAGACTTTCCAAGGTTGTGTATTTGTGCCAGATGGAGCGCGTGAGGAGACTGCAAGAATACTTTCAATGATTGATTTGGAAACAGGTTGATCGGGTAAGAATGCTCTTACAGAGTGACGTGATCCAATAACTTCATCAACAATATATTGTATATTATCCATCCGTGTACCTTAGGTTAGTTTCATTGTTTTGTGATATATATAACACTTATAGAACAATAGCGTATTAATAAATCGCGATATATGAATTTCTTTACTAAAAATTGTTTCAATATTTGTCATTTATAGGTTTTTAAGAAAAGCTGTTTGATATTTGTATATTATTGTTCTAAATGTATGTTTTTAAGAATTAAATTTAAAAAATATCTTTTTGAAAACGACATTAAAATCCTGAGTAAATGTTCAAAAAAGACTAATCTAACCTATAAATGTTCTCTTCAATTTAAGAAAAAAATTTGGTTTAAAGGCTGGTATGCGTATAATTGCGTGTTTTTTACGTTTAAGGTGTTCTTAGATTTCGTAATAATTGTTATATATTTATATATATCAATAAGGTTTTTTGACCATTGATATTATAGGCAGAGAAACGAAATCTAAGAACAGGCTTTTAAGTTCTGGCGAAATGTTTGAAGGGTACTTTCTAAATAGTAAGTAGACCGACATCTATTGCATCGAGTACAGTTCTACGTTTGTTTTTTTGTTTATTGCATCCCAAATAGGTCATCGCATAAGACAAGAAATAGTACCAAATATCATCATTATAATTAATGTGCGAATAACTTGGTGCTTTTATAACGTTTGGATACTTTCGAGAGCCATATTTATATAAGGACGGATGTCTGAATGAATCAGGAATTAAATGATTTACTCATGGGTTGGATCAACCACCTTAATGATCCACTTTGGGACTTCTTAATTATTTTCCTACTGTCTGTGGGTGTTATTTATACAATCGCAACAGGTGGTGTACAAATCCGAATGTTCTTAGAAAGTATTCGGGTTATGAAAAGCAGTCGTAGTGAGAATGAAGATAATAAACGACATGGTTTAACTCCCTTTCAAGCTTTTGTAACAGGTTTAGCAAGCCGTGTAGGTGTAGGTAACATCGGTGGCGTAGCAATTGCAATTGCGATTGGGGGGCCGGGTGCAATTTTCTGGATGTGGGTTACTGCATTGGTAGGTATGAGTTCAGCATTCGTTGAGTCTACACTTGCACAATTATTTAAAATACGTGATCCAAAAAATCAACGTTTCCGTGGTGGACCAGCTTATTATATTACCAATGGTTTAAAAAGTAAGTCATTCGGTATTCTCTTTGCATTGGCTATGATTTTGGCATACGGATTTGTATTTAATTCTGTACAAGCCAATGCCATGATTGATGCATCTTCTCATGCATGGGGATGGAATAAGTATAATATTTCTATTCCAATGGGTAGCTTTAACTTCCCTGTATCTTGGGTTGGAATTGTACTCGTATTCCTTATTGGTATTGCTATTTTTGGTGGTATTAATCGTATTGCACGCTTTTCAGAGTTGTTTGTACCGTTAAAGGCAGGTCTATATTTAGGCGTTGCTTTTTATATTGCAATTATTAACTATGAACAATTACCACATTTATTTGGTTTAATTTTCACAAAAGCATTTCAGTTTGATGCTGCTGCTGGCGGTTTCTTTGGAAGCATGGTCTCAATGGCATTAATGCAGGGTGTAAAGCGTGGCTTGTTCTCCAATGAAGCAGGTATGGGTTCTGCACCTAATGCTGCTGCTGCATCTGATGTTCCGCATCCAGTAAACCAAGGTCTTGTTCAAATGTTGGGTGTATTTGTAGATACTTTTATTGTATGTACAAGTACAGCGATGATTATTTTGATTTCTGGTGCTTATACAGAAAAAGGCTTTGTTGGTGTTCAATTAACACAACGTGCTTTAGAGAGTCAGTTGGGGCCTTGGGGCGGTGACTTACTCGCGTTCTTATTATTCTTATTCTGTTATTCTGCAATCTTAGGTAACTATGCATATGCAGAAGGAAATATGCAGTTTATTAAAAATAACCGTAAGGTAATGTTTATCTTCCGTATATTAGTCTTATGCATGGTATATTTTGGTGCAATTACAAGTGTACCTCTTGTATGGGCAATGGCCGATTTATCTATGGGTATTATGGCAACATTGAACCTCGCAGCTATTTTACTTCTTATGCCTTTTGTTATGGTTCTTTTGAAAGATTACCGTAAACAACAAAAAGCAGGTATTAAGGACCCTATCTTTAAACTGGATGATCATCCTGAATTAAAGAAAAAAGTAAAAAGCGATATTTGGTAATAAAGAGCTCCCTGATGGGAGCTTTTTTTTGATGAATCATTAAGCAATCCTTTTATAAAATAGCGATAGTACTAGAAAACCAATTTGTTATTGATTATTATTCTCAATTGTAAATATTTTACATAAAGTTACTCAAAGCATTCTATTCATCTCTCGGATAGTTTTTTTAAGATCATTTTGTAAATGATTATCAATCAATAATAGAGTATTGCATGTGTGATTCGTCTGAAAACAAACTAAAACCTAAATACTTAAACTGTTGTGTTACAGCTATAATGATAAGTATTTCTTTATCAACATATGCACAAAGTACAGAGCAATCTTTATCTCTTCCTGTTATTACAGTATATGCAGCACAAGAACAAAAGGTTCCAGAATCAATTACAACCATTGATCATGATAACTTAATACGAATGGGTATCACTGATATGGCAAGTATAGTGAAGTATCAACCTTTAGTGAGTGCACCTAAAGCCGTGAATGGCTCTGGAAATGCATGGGATGGGGCGGGTACAAGTGGCTATAATATTCGTGGTGTAGAGGGTAATCGGGTTGGTTTAGATGTGGATGGCGTAGAGTTAGCAAGTGCAACGCCTGAGCCAGATAGTTTAAAAGGAAATAGTTTTAGTTCGGGTCGAGACTTTATTGATCCAGAGTTATTTAATCAGGTTGTTATTCGATCTGGAACCGTAGACTCAAAAAGTGAGGGGATTGGTGGACGAGTCGAATTTAAAACAAAAACTCCAGAAGATTATTTAAAGAAGGGGCAACATCTGGCAGGAGAGGTGAAAGGTGGATATAGCTCTGCTGATGATGCGTGGTTCAGTTCCATTACTACAGCCGTAGGAAGTGATCGATTTAAAGGGCTGGTAGTATATTCTCATAGAGATGGCCATGCAACTCAAAGCGAAGGTAAGCTCCGTCCAAATCCTGTAGATTGGTCTTCTGATGCAATTTTAGCGAAGTTGTTATGGAATATAAATGAGAGACATTCATTAGGTACAACGTTCGATTTTTATAAAAAGGATACACATAGGTATATTAGTACAGACTTACTTAGTAGTTTATACCCAAGGGGTGCATCACAAGAGGTTGATGGCCAACGTATTCGTTATAGTTTAGATGATCTATATACGCCAGAAAATTTGAGTCTATTCGATCAATTAAAATCTACAATCTATTATCAAGCAACTAAAAATAATAATAAAACTTATATGTTCTATGCTGGGAAAACAGGGCAAGGCTATCGAACAATTTTAAATGATTATACAGAAGATAATTTAGGGTTAAATTTAAATGCTCAAAAAGCTTTAAACATTCATCGGTTAGAGTACGGACTCACCTTAAATCAGATAAACAGTAATCGCCCATGGCAACAATATAATCCCGATGGTAGTGTGACCACCCAAAACCGCATGGTAAAGTCTACAACCAATAAATACGCTTTTTATATTTCCGATGCGATGACATGGAGTGTATTTGGTAAACCTTTCGGGGTTACGCCAGGATTAAGGTATCAATTTGAAGCATTTAAACCAGAAAATACGAGTGAAGTTTTAACCTCTACAGCGAAACAAATGCAAGTTTCGTCCAAAGATAATCATTATTTGGCACCGAGTATAGCCATTAGCTATCAGCTTTCACCCAACTATTATAGTTATTTAAAATACAATAGAGGAAATCGCATTCCTACAGCTGCAGAAATGTCAGGAAGCTTTGATCCCGGTCGTGGTTATTCAATTATAGGGAATAGCCAGTTAAAAAAAGAAGAAAGTGATGCATTTGAAGTAGGATTAAAAACGACACCTCTTGAAGGAATAAAACTAGATCTCACTGGGTTTTATACTCAGTATCATAATTTTATTGACTACAAACAGCTTAGTACTGCTATTTCTGGCGATACAATGATGACGTATCAACTTCAGAATATTGCTAGTGCAAATATTTGGGGTGGAGAAGTTTCTGCACATATCGATTTATCTAAATTTATTTCTTCTTCAGAAGGATTTAGTCTTTCACTTGTTGCAGGGACGACGAAAGGTTCAGCTAAAAATAGTAATGGTCAAAAAACGGGCATTAATTCTATTCAACCGAAGAAAGCTAGTCTGACGCTTGGATATGATGATCCAAAACAACAATATGGTTTAGGCTTTACAAGTACAGCAGTAGCTTCAAAAAGAGCTTCTCAGGATGCAAGTATCGTTAGCTCTGGTACGACTTATCCACGTGTTGCAGGTTATGTTGTACATGATCTATCAGCATATTGGAAACCTACATCTTTTATAACAGTAAATCTTTCTTTAAATAATATCTTCGATAAAAAGTATTGGGATTATGCAACGGTAGGTACTTTGACCAGTGCAAATTTAATTGATAGAGCAACACTACCAGGAAGAAATGTTGTTGCAAGTTTGGCATTTAAATTTTAATTAAATATATGAGCTCTATTATGAAGAAATATTTTTTTCTTACTCTATTGTGTGCAAGTTCAGTACAAGTATTTGCAGTACAGCCTTCCAATATAATTCCAGAAGTTTTTACAGCAGGTATTCAAGAGCCTTCAGAAGTAACGGCGAATCGCTGGGTAAAAATGTTTGCAGAAAATAATACAAATACTGTTTCTAAGAAACAATTTGTTCGTAAGTTTACAGACCAATATCTAAACTTATTCAAAGAAAACAAATCTATAAATAAGCAACAATTTATAGATTATGAATTGTTTAAGCTGGATGAAATGATGCAAAAATATCGTGAGATGTCTATAAAACAAGCTCATGTTCGCTTCCATGTTCTAGATCAGAATAAAGATGAAATACTAACGCTAAAAGAATTTCAGGAGATTGGTTTAAAAACTTTTGAGGGATTTGATAAAAATCATGATGGTATAGTGAATCAGAAAGACATAGCATTGGACGAAAATAAAAATAGACTCCATGGAGGTGCTAATTTTAAAACTCCAGTGTCTATGCCTATGGCTACAGACGTATCAGGTTTTATCCAACAATATGGAGAGGGTAAAGAATACGTTACATTGGCTATGTATTTATCTGAAAGAGAAGACCAGTATAGACATGTAAACCAAAAGCATGATTGGCAGGTTTCTGAAGATGAATATGTAAATGAATTTATACAGCGATATGATGAAAATGCTAACCACGCACGCGATCGTATGAAAAAATTCTACGAATTAAGATTTGAAGCTATTGCGAATGGTCACGCTAAGATACGTATTCAAGATATTGAGCATTTCTCTCAAACCCTATTTACCTATTGGGATAGTGAGAAAATGGGTGAAATACAAACAAAACCTTAAGCTTGTGCCATTTAATTTCTATCTTTGTTTGTTTGGTGAACATTTGGTGCAATAGGGTGTTGACGTAAAACGAATAAATATAGATAATGCACACACAAAATATGGCTATGTAGCTCAGTTGGTTAGAGCACAGCACTCATAATGCTGGGGTCACAGGTTCAAGTCCAGTCATAGCCACCATATACTAAAAAATATATATCCATATTCCTCCAGAGATATATATTTAAAAAATCCCCAATATAATATTGGGGATTTTTTTTATGTAATTTTTACTCGTATCTTAAAATAAGTGTAGTGACTTCATGGACATAGTATTCAATAGTATTAATTAAAATTTTATCGTTTTTTTTTGCATTTTCAAAAATAGAATACATTGCCGAGTCTAATATCGTTGAATCTTTAGAATTGATCCAAAGATTATGGATATACCTTTCTTGATTAATCATAATGACATCTTTTACTTGTTCTAAATATAAAGTATGAAAATCTATTTTAGACTTTAAAGTAAGTAGTAGTAACGTTGTCATTAGCATCCTGAACGAAAGAATGGTTGAGTGTATAGTAGCGTGTATAGCTAAGATATTCATTTTCTATATTATTAATTTTGTTAGTAAAAAAAAATATTTGTAAGCTATAGCGTACAAAGATAAAATGTTTGTGTGAAAATAAAACAATATTTAAAAAAGTAGAATTAAACTAACAGGAAAGTTTAGTTTTAAACTAAATAATGGAAGTACTTGCTAAGAAAATTTATCTATAGTGGTGCAGAAGTTACTTATTTATATTGATAAGACGAGGTGACATAGGGTAGTTACGAAGAAAAAAGCCTAACAGAGAGTTAGGCTTTTATGTGTACTAGATACCAGCTTTCCAACCGTTGACGATTGGATAACGTCTTTCTCGGCCAAATGCTTTTGAGCTAATACGTGGCCCAATGACACCTTGACGGCGTTTGTACTCATTGTTGTCTACAAGCTTGATGACTTTTTCAACAATAGTTTTATCAAAACCACGTGCAATAATGTCGGTTTGGCTTTGATCTTCTTCGATATAGGCATATAAAATACTGTCTAATACATCGTAACTTGGTAATGAATCTTGATCTTTTTGATCTGCGCGTAATTCTGCAGAAGGTGGACGAGTAATCACACGTTCAGGAATAACGGGTTTCTCTGATATACTGTTACGATATTTTGCAAGCTCAAAAACAATAGTTTTATAAACGTCTTTAAGTACTGCAAAACCACCAACCATGTCGCCATAGAGTGTGCAATAACCAACCGCAAGTTCAGATTTATTACCTGTAGACAAAACAAGATTACCAAATTTGTTTGATAGTCCCATGAGTAACGTACCACGTGCACGTGCTTGTAAATTTTCTTCGGTTGCATCTGCTTTTGCATTGCCAAAAAATGGGAAAAGTGTTTGCTGGTAGCTATTCACGATTTGATTAATTTCTGCAATTCCAAAAGCAACGCCTAGATTCTGTGCTTGAGCGGCAGCGTCTTCCACGCTTATTTTTGCAGTGTATGTATAAGGCATCATTACAGCTTGTACTTTATCTGCACCGATGGCATCTACAGCAATTGCCAATGTAAGTGCGGAATCAATACCACCCGAAAGGCCTAATATAACCCCGGGAAATCCTGAGCGCTGTACATAATCACGTGTTGCTAAAACTAAACCTTGATAAATCTCTGCCATTGTTTCAAGAGGTGCATGTTGTTCTGAACTCTCGAAAATTGCACTTTGTGCATTATAGACAGTGTAATACAGTTTTTCTTGATAGATTTCTGCTTGTAATGCAACATCTCCATTTTTATTAATCACAAATCCTGAGCCATCAAAGATGAGATCATCTTGTCCGCCCACTTGATTGTTATAAATAATATTGATGTTTAATTGTTTCGCAACTTCTTGTAGTGTTTTTACACGATGTTGTGGCTTGCCTACTTCATAAGGTGAAGCATTTAATACAAAAACACTATCTACATTCAATTTTGAGAGTTGCTGAACCGTATTTAAATTCCAAATATCTTCACAGATAAGTACACCAAAACGATGTTCACAGTATTCAAATACAAGGTGTTGATTTCCTGCATTAAAATAGCGCTGTTCGTCAAATACACCATAATTAGGTAAGTTTTGTTTATTATATACACCTAAAACTTGACCATCTTTCATCACAGCAGCAGAGTTAAATCTTTGACCATCTTCTGTTTGATGAGCAAAGCCAAAAACGACGATGATGTCTTTGATTTGACTTAATTTTTCAAATGCTTGTTGGGTTCTTTTTTTTAGGCTAGGACGTAGTAATAAGTCTTCTGCTGAATAACCAATCAGACTAAGCTCTGGAAAAATAATGAGGTCAGCATGCTCTTGTTTTGCTTTGCTTATTTGCTCAATCATTTTTTGGGTATTACTTTCAAGATTGCCGACATGTGGAGAAAACTGAGCAAGCGCAATTTTAAAATTTTTCATTTAAACAAAATCCTATTCCTATAGGGGTAACAATGGACTGATTTTTTGGATTTAATTATTCAGCTCATTGTCAGTTACACATTGATATAAGGGAATAATTCGGTAGATGCTACTATATACGAAACTACACGAATATTAAGCTTTAAAAATTAAAAAAATCTGTATTTCTTCAAAAAAAGTTACAGATAACCAATAAGTTTGCACAATTTTTATCTATAGGTGCTTCACCATGTTTACGTCTATTTGGCAAAGGCTAAATCAAATTTTTATTGTACAGCAACGCTCATTAACTTATGGTGAAAAACAATTAATCCAATCTGTTTTTAAGCACCATATTGTTTTAGAGAATGTAGAGATTATTGCACATAAAGCCATTATGAAAAACTATGCAATGAGTCCAAATGGTAAAGTTTATTTTAATCCTGTAAATTGGGTTGACGATTTTTCAACATTAGATATTTACAGGCAGTCTTGGTTTATTCATGAAATGGTTCATGTTTGGCAGTTACAGCAAGGAATAAATGTTGTACTGGGAGCAATGTTTAACAGGCGTTATCATTATCAATTGAAGTGTGATAAGACATTTTGTGAATATGGTATAGAACAACAAGCACAAATGGTGCAAGACTATTTCTTAAAAAAGAAACTTGCCTTGCCATGTACCGACTTAGAAACATGTATCCCATTTTGTGCTTAATGGCGTGAATGTTGATGTGCTATTACATCTGCTAGAACTTGTTTAGCATGGGTTTCTGTATTTACGCTTTGGTAGTGGTAAACAATATTTCCTTGAGGATCAATTAAAAAGGTTTCTCGTTTTGCAACTTTTGTAATACCTAGGTTACGTACAATACCCAATGCGGATGTCAATTTATTCTGATGATCTGCGAGAATAGGAAAGGGTAATCCAAGTTTGTTTGAGAATTTTTCATGTGATGCTAATGAGTCCAAGCTGACACCAAGAACAATTGCATTATTTTTTAAAAATTCTGGATAAAGCTCTTTAAACTGATTTGCTTCCTCTGTACATCCTGGTGAATTATCTTTAGGGTAAAAATATAACACCAGCCATTTACCCGTATATTGCTCGAGTGTATGCCATTTTCCGTATTGGTCTTGTAGTTGGAATCTTGGAGCAGATTTTCCAACCCACTCTTTTGTATCTTCTTTTGAGAAAAGTACGTTATTTGCATAACTTAGATTTATACTAAATACAATAATAATAAAAAGGTAAAAATACTTTAAAAAGGGTGGAGGTTTGAAAAACATTGGCATAGCCTTTTTTTAATAAATATAGAGGCTATTATGAGGTGTTTTTATACAAATTTTAAATATAAGGTTGTAAATTTTATTACAACCTTGAGGCTACTATTTCAAGTAATCTAAACCAATATCTAAATATCGGGCACTATGTGTGAGGTAGCCTAACGCCATAAAATCGACCCCTGTTTCTGCAACATCTTTAGCAGTTTGGGGCGTAATACCACCAGATGCTTCTGTTGCGGCTTTCCCCTTACACATTAAAACTGCTTTTTTAAGTCTATCAGGTGCCATATTATCTAATAATACTAAAGACACACCTTCTTTTAATACTAATTCAAGTTGTTCTAGTGTATCTACTTCAACTTCTACAGGGATGAGGTGTCCTGCATATGCTTTTGCTTTTTGAATTGTCGAAATAATATCCCCATCAGAAAGCGCAATATGATTATCTTTAATTAAAATTGCATCATCTAATCCCATACGATGATTGCGTCCCCCTCCTGTGCGTACAGCATATTTTTGGACGTCTCTTAAACCTGGAATTGTTTTACGTGTACAGGTGAGGCGAGTTGAAGTATGTGCAATAGAGCTTTGAATTTCGTGGGTAGTCGTTGCAATACCACTAAGGTGTGTAAGAAAGTTAAGCGCTGTACGTTCAGCACTTAATATTGCATGTGCATTACCTTCAATAGATGCAATTATTGTATTAGGGGTAAGGGGTGCTCCATCTTCGATGTGTGCAGTGAATCGAATATTAGAATCCATTGTTTTGAAAGTGAGTCTGGCTAAGTCTATGCCACATAAAACACCTGACTCGCGCGCTACAATGTGTAATTGAGCTTCTTTTTGAGCAGAAATTACTGCTGCAGAGGTTACATCGCCACGTCTTCCTAAATCTTCTGTTAAAGCTTTTTCTATCAGTGGTTGCAAAATAACGTCTGGCAATGCGTAATGCATAGTAAATCTCCAATATATGCTCATATAGAGTATATGTTGGAAATTTACAAGGATGCAATCTTTTTAATTATTTGCGATAGGAAGTTTATATCCAGAAAGTAAACTTTCTTGAAGTACATTCTTTTTAAATCGATAAAGCTGTGCAGGACGACCTCGTTCTACGATTGCTTCTTTACCTGTGGCTTCAATTAAGTTTTGATTGTGTATGAAGCGTCGAAAATTTTGTTTATGAAGTTCAACACCAGTGAAAGCTTCTAAACTTTTCTGTAACTGTAACAATGTAAATTCTGATGGCATTAAATCAAAAATAACAGGGCGATATTTCAGCTTTGCACGTAGCCTTGTCATGGCTGTAGCCAGTACACGACGATGATGATTCTGCATGGGTTGACCTGTAATTTCTTTACTTAACTGGTGGTTGAAATAAGGAGATTCAGCAATGAGTCCTGCTTCATACATCAGCTCATAGCGTAAAAGAACATGTTCTTCTTGCCACTCATGTTCATCTAATCCCCAGCATAAATTCAGTCGTTGTGTACGTTGTCTATGTATTTCAGTATTTGAAGATGAATCTATCCAATTTTGTATATTATTGATAATACAATCAATATTATTCGTATGATTTTTCCTCCTTGTATCTTCCCAAGGGAAATAATCATACCAGTCATGCCATTTTGCATCTAATGCGAGCTTTTCTTCATCGGCTTCTTTTACTAGCCCCAAGTAACTGACATATACGACTGGATAGCCAGTAATTTGTGAGCGTTTAACATCTACGAAAGTGTACAATTGTTCCATATAGCCAAGAGGTTGTCTTGTTTGCTGTTGCACCCATGTGCGAGCACCTGCTTGTAACGAGTGGTGAATAGGTGTGAGAGGTCCAAAGGGGAGTAAGTCACCTTCATGAATAGTTAGAACACGTGCTGAAAAATTTGTTACCGCAATTAGTACAGCAACAAGCTCGGTGGTTGTTTCTTGAACCATATATATTTTATGTTCTCTTATATCGCATTATTGGATTTCATTGGGTTTATTGTATTGGAAACACATGACTTCTTAAATACTTCTTAAAAAATTAGAAGAATCTCTAATAATTAAATAAATATATTTATATATTAGTAGTTTAGCTTAATTATACTCGAATTGAGTAAAAAAAGTTTGAATTTATATACTCATTATGAGCATAATTGGTGAAGAAGTAATTTGGATGAATGTAATGAAAAACGCTATTGAGCATTATCCCTATGAAAAGCCATCGTTGGATTTCATGCAAACGTATTTAACTGATGCAAAAGAACAACAAATACAAAATAGTTGTACATTGCAACATGCGTGGGCGAAAGTTCAACAACCGCTCGAACAAGAAAAACAAAGACTTTATATTGAAGAAATTAAACAACTTTTAAAAGAACGCAATGCGGTAATGGTTGCACATTATTACGTCGAACCTGAACTTCAAGATTTGGCCTTAGAAACAGGCGGAATGGTTGGAGATTCGTTAGAGATGGCAAAATTCTGTAAATCTCATCCTGCTGAAACATTACTTGTTGCAGGGGTTCGGTTTATGGGAGAAACCGCTAAAATTTTAAGTCCTCATAAAACCGTCCTCATGCCCGACTTAGACGCGACATGTTCGCTTGATTTAGGCTGTCCTATCAATGAGTTTTCAAAATTCTGTGATGATCACCCTGAGCGTACGGTTGTTGTATATGCAAATACAAGTGCAGAAGTAAAGGCACGTGCAGATTGGATAGTAACCTCTTCTATTGCAATTGAAATCGTAGAATATTTACATGCACAAGGGCAAAAAATTATTTGGGGACCTGATCGTCATTTGGGAAGTTATATCCAAGCACAAACAGGCGCAGATATGTTGTTATGGCAAGGTTCTTGTATTGTTCATAATGAGTTTAAGAGTATTGAGCTTGAACATTTAAAGCAAAAGCATTCAGATGCGCTGGTCTTAGTACATCCTGAATCACCTGCTGAAGTTGTAGCACATGCAGATGTCATTGGTTCGACCAGTAAGTTACTAAAAGCAGTAACGCAATATGACAATCAAACATTTATTGTTGCTACAGATTTGGGCATTTTGCACGAAATGCAGAAACAAGCCCCTCATAAACAGTTTATTGCAGCACCTACGGCAGGTAATGGTGCTACATGTAAATCATGTGCATTTTGTCCATGGATGGCGATGAATGGTTTAGAAGGTTGTTTGAATGCTCTGAAATATCAGCATAACTGTATAGAGCTAGATTCAGATTTAATTATAGAGGCTGAAAAACCAATTTTAAAAATGTTGGATTTTTCTGAAAAATATCAAAAATTTAACCAAGAAAATAAGCACGCTTTAAATCTAGGAGCGCAGTCTTTTACAGTATGGTTAACGGAGCAACAGCATGGTGCAAAGTTTTGAGTATGATGTCGTTATTGTTGGTGCAGGGTTAGCAGGTTTAACAGTCGCGTTGTCTTTGCCGCAAAATATGCGTGTAGCATTATTTTTAAAAGACGATATTCATGTTTGTTCAAGCTATATGGCACAAGGTGGGATTGCTGCCGTTCTTGCTGAAACGGATACGATAGAAAATCATGTAAAAAATACGCTTACAGCAGGTGCAGGGTTATGTCATGTTGAAAATACACAACAGATTTTAGCTCAAGCACCCGAGGCAATTACTTGGTTACAACAGCAAGGCGTTATATTTGACACTGAGCCATCTCATCGCACTAAACAGTTACATTTAACTCAAGAAGGTGGACATGATCATCGTCGCATTGTACATGTAGCAGACTATACAGGAAAATCGATTATTCAAGCATTAATTGAACGATTGAATGCTCAACAACATATTGACTGCTTATTTGGATACGATGTTGAATCTCTGCTGACGCATGGAAAGCATTGTCATGGTCTACGATGTAAATGTGAAGGTGAGCAACGTAATTTCATTGCAAAATATACCGTACTTGCAACTGGAGGAGTGGGACAGCTCTTTGAAAGAACGACAAATCCGGTAACAGCAACAGGAGATGGTCTAGCATTGGCTTGGAATGCTGGATGTCGTGTTGCAAATTTAGAATTTATTCAGTTTCATCCAACTGGACTCGCTTTAGAAAAAGCAGGTGGCTTTCTCATTTCTGAAGCGCTACGCGGAGAAGGTGGAGTCTTACGTAATATAGATGGTCATCGCTTTATGCCAGATTATGATGATCGTGCAGAGCTAGCACCAAGAGATATTGTTGCCCGTTCAATTTTTAAAGAAATGAGTCGTCAAAATCATCAGCCTGTATTTCTAGATATGACTCACTTAGATGCAAAGTTTGTTCAAACACATTTCCCTGCAATTTATGCAAAATGTAATTCTTTAGGATTAGATATTTGTCATGAAATGATTCCAGTGGCACCAACGGTTCATTATAGTTGCGGGGGAGTGTTAACTGATGCTTTTGGACATACTGATATTGAGCACTTATATGCAGTTGGCGAGGTTGCATGTACTGGATTGCATGGAGCGAACCGTTTAGCCAGTAACTCTTTGTTGGAGTGTGTAGTGGTTGGTCGTAATATTGCACAAGATATGGTCGAAAAAATTCAATGGCAATATCCGAAAATAGCACAGTCAAAAATACTAAATCGCTCATATACTGAAGAAAAAACGACACCTGAAAATATTGTATTTTCAAAACAGACATTGCAAGCATGGATGAGTCAATATTTTGGTATTGTGCGTGATCATGCAGGGTTACTTAAGCTACGCATACAACTCAATACTTGGAAGGCGCAATACCCTAATGAGAAATTGATTACCGTTGCTTTGCTGATGGTAGACGGTGCTTTAGAACGTTTAGAAAGCCGAGGTGCACACTTTAATGAGACCTATCCAGTAAGTTTGAATGAAGCCATGTATTCCGTGATTTAATACGAATATAAGTGTTTTATTTTCATCAAACTTTTGTCATTTTTTTGTCAAAAACATCACGTATTGTGTGTTCGACAAAATAGCGACTTTAAGAAAAGAACGTATGAAAACTAAAACACTTCTTTGTAGTATTATGGCATGTATGAGCTTCTCAACTTTTGCTCTTGCAGACACATCTTCCAGCTCTTTTTTACAACCAGATCAAGCACCAGATAGCTTAGCAATTATTCCACCGCCACCTTCATACAATAGTGTCGATTTTTTACGTGACAAAGCTGCTTATGACCAAGCACGAAGTATGATAGGCACTGAACGTTGGAAGCAAGCTGCTGATGATGCAGATTTATCCGATGCGAATATTGGTAAACCGTTTTCTGAAGCCTTTGGCGTAGAAATTTCACCAACCAATACGCCAATTACCTATGACATCTTAAAAAAATTACGTACCGACAGTGGTAGCTATGCAACAAAAGCAGCAAAAGAGCACTACATGCGTTTACGCCCGTTTGTATTCTTTGGTTCACATTCATGTACACCAAATGATGAAGCAGTATTAAGTAAAAATGGATCTTATCCATCGGGTCACACAACTATTGGTTGGTCTAGTGCGTTAATTTTGGCTGAAATTCGTCCTGACCGTCAGAATGAAATTTTAAAACGTGGCTATGAGTTTGGGCAAAGTCGTGTAATCTGTGGTGTACATTGGCAAAGTGATGTAGATGCCGGACGTATTACAGGATCGGCAGAGGTTGCGCGTTTACATGCAGATAAAAACTTTATGAAAACATTAGAAGAAGCAAAACGTGAAATCCAAAAGAAAGTAAAGTAACTAGCGTTTTTATAGAAGAGCCCTTAAAGAATCTATTCTTAGGGGCTTTTTTTTATTTTTGATCGGATTAAACTAGCGATGATCAGGTTTAAAGTGTAATCATTCTGAATGAAAACAGCATTAATCATTAGTGGTTGGGGAGTAACTAAGAATTTACTTAGTCCGTTGGCTAAGCAGTTGGAAACGATAGGATATCAGGCCAGTATAGTCGATATATTCGATCCATTCGACGTAAGTACAATTCAAAGCATTTATGATTTAGCATGTAAATCAGAGGTTTTGATTGGATGGTCGTTGGGAGGGCAACTGGCAACATGGCTTGCATTAGAAATATTGGAAAAAGAGAATATCTGTAAGCCTGTTATTTGTCTTGCTTCTAACCCAAGTTTTGTACGCCGTGAGAACTGGGAACATGCAATGCCAATGAATGATTTTGACTCATTTAGAAATGGCTATAATGCAAATGAGAAAGCCACATTAAAACAATTTTATTTGAATATTTGCCGTGGTGAAGAACAATTAAAACAACATTGGCAGTTTATATTAAAACATGTAGATTCACTATCCACTGATCATTTGAAAATGGGCTTGCAACTACTTGCATCTTTAAATTTAGTCCATAATTTAAAAGATTCTCCGCTTGATATCCATTATATATTTGGTCAGGAAGATACGTTAGTTCCCTACCAAGTTATAGCAGATATTGAAAAAATATCTACTGAATCTGTGATAACGACAATACTACCGAACGTGAGTCATGCATTTCCTATCTTTCATGTAAAAGAAACTTTGCATGCTATTCAAAAATTCTTATCTTCTCTAGCATAATTGTGAAAATTTGAAGTATCTAGCAATAGTTTTTCAAATTAAAAGAAATTAGTATGCCATGATCTTGTAAAAAAAAGGTGCTCGGATGACAGACCAATTTGATAAAACACATTTATGGCATCCATATACATCTATGCTTAACCCTTTACCCACTTTTAAGGTGAAATGTGCTTATGGCTCTACAATAGAGTTAGAAGATGGTCGCACCATGATTGATGGGATGTCTTCTTGGTGGTGTACCATTCATGGTTATAATCATCCAGCATTAAATCAAGCAGTTAAAGACCAATTAGATAAAATGTCGCATGTGATGTTTGGTGGTTTAACACATGAACCTGCGATCGAACTTGGTAAGTTATTACTGCAAATTACACCCCCCACGCTTGATAAAATTTTCTATGCAGATTCTGGCTCTGTATCTGTTGAAGTCGCACTTAAAATGGCTGTTCAATATTGGACAGCGCAAGGGAAGCACCAAAAAACCAATTTTGTCACCACTCGCTCAGGCTATCATGGCGATACATGGAATGCGATGTCGGTATGTGACCCTGTGACAGGGATGCATCAAGTCTTTGGTAGTTGTTTGCCGATTCGATATTTCGTACCTGCACCACAAAGTCCATATGGTGGGGCTTGGATTAAAGAAGATACTCAGGCATTGGCAGATACTTTGGCAACACATCATGAAAATATTGCCGCCATGATTATTGAGCCGATTGTACAAGGTGCTGGAGGTATGCGTTTTTACCACCCTGAATATTTGCGTCAAGCCAAAGCATTATGCGAAAAATATAATGTACTTATGATTTTTGATGAAATTGCTACAGGTTTTGGACGAACAGGAAAAATGTTTGCTTGGGAGCATGCCAGTATCGAGCCTGATATTATGTGTATTGGTAAAGGGCTGACAGGTGGGTATATGACATTTGCTGCAACACTTACAAATACACATGTTGCAGAGATTATCTCCTCAGGTGAGGCAGGTGTATTTATGCATGGGCCTACATTTATGGCAAACCCTTTGGCATGTGCGGTTGCGTTAAAGAGTACTCAACTCCTTGTAAATCAAGATTGGCAAAGTAATATTCAACGTATCGAATCTACTTTACTTCAGCATCTACAGCCGTTAAGTGATCTAGATACTGTTGAAAATGTACGTGTTTTGGGTGCAATTGGCGTTGTTGAAATGAAAAATGCAGTGAACATGGCTGTTTTACAAGATGAGTTTGTCCGCCGTGGTATCTGGGTTCGTCCATTTGGTCGCTTGGTGTATGTGATGCCACCTTACATTATTACGGATGATGAATTGGCATTTTTATTAACGCAACTTGGTGAAGTCATACAGAGTCGGATGAGTATCTAATGTCTATTTTAAAACATTACGAAGAAAAATTAGATATATTAAAATTATCAGGAAATTTTAGACAGTTTACTGCTAATCAGCAAAATGACCATTGGATTACTATTCAAAATAAGACCATGCTGAATCTGTCTTCAAATGATTATTTAGGGCTTGCTTCAAAGAAGCATTTGGCTGAACAGTTTCTAGATGAAAAATCTTACTATTTTAGTTCCTCCTCCTCACGATTACTTACAGGTAATTTTGAAGAATATACATTATGTGAAAAAACACTTTCTGATGCATTTTTAGGAAGATCTGCGCTATTGTTTAATAGTGGCTACCACATGAATATTGGCATTTTACCTGCACTTGCAGACAATCGAACGCTGATTTTGGCAGATAAGTTGGTTCATGCAAGTATTATTGATGGTATACGTTTAAGTCAAAGTAAATACCTCAGGTATAGACATAATGATCTCGAGCATTTATCACAACTGATTGCAAAACATCATGATGATTTAGAGATTGATCGGATTATTGTCGTCACTGAAAGTATTTTTAGTATGGATGGCGATGAAGCAGATTTAATACAGCTTGTAAAACTGAAAAAACAATTTCCAAAAGTAATGTTATATGTAGATGAAGCACATGCCATTGGTGTGCGTGGTCATTCAGGTTTAGGCTGTGCACAGCAGTATCAAGTCATTCCAGAAATAGATTTTTTGGTTGGAACTTTTGGTAAGGCAGTAGCGTCTGTGGGTGGATACTTAATTTGTGAACCAGTTATTCGTAATTATTTAATTAATACAATGCGACCACTTATTTTTAGCACAGCATTACCCCCAATTAATATTGCTTGGACAACTTTCATGTTTAAGCAAATACAAACATTGCAAAAAGAACGCCGTACACTTGCCGAATTAAGCAGCTATTTACAATCAGAGATCATTCAAAAAGGTTATAGTAGTCCATCTACAAGCCATTTGATCCCCATTATTATTGGTGAGAGTGAGGCGGCAGTTACTCAAGCTAAAGTTATGCAAGAACATGGTTTTTATATTATGCCTGTAAGACCGCCGACCGTGCCAAAAAATAGTGCGAGATTGAGAGTATCGTTAACTGCCTCAATACCACAATTTGAAATTGAGCGATTGGTAGACATATTGTGAGTATTTCTAAGCAGCAAGTACAGCAACGATTTTCACGTGCCAAAGACAGTTATACGCAACATGCGACAGCTCAGGATGAGATTTGTGCGCATTTGGCACATTTAATTCAAGCCCATGTCTCTAAAGAAATACCACAAATTTTTGAAGTGGGTTGCGGTTCGGGAATGCTGACACACAGATTGCTTCATAGTTTAAGTGTTGATCGTTATGTGGTAAATGATATTTATCCCGAGATACAAAGCTTCTTTCAAACATTTTCAAATATAGAGTTTTGTGTTGGTGATGCAGAAACAATTGAATTTCCAAAACAAAATCATCTTGTTGTATCTAGTTCAGCATTACAGTGGATGCATGATTTACCTAAAGTATTCCAAAAAATCTATGATGCTTTATTACCTCAAAGTTGGTTTATTTTTTCAATTTTTGGTCCAGATAATTTAAAAGAAATTAAAGCATTAACAGGGCAGGGTTTAGCGTATTTATCTGCGAATCATTTAAAACAACAGTTAAGAAATACTGGTTTTGATGTTTTGCATATGGAAGAAGCCAAAATAATGTTGGATTTTCCAAAGCCTTTATCTGTATTAAAGCATCTTAAGGCCACAGGCGTAACAGCCAATACCACTGGTTTTATTTGGACAAAAAACACTTTAAAACAATTCGATGCCGACTATACCGAGCAATTTAGCTATATTGGCTTAGATCATACAAAATATTATCCATTGACATATCATCCTATTTATATCGTTGCTCGGAGAGTCTAATGCACCATACAGTTTATTTTATTAGTGGTATAGATACCGAAGTTGGGAAAACATATGCAACAGGTTATTTGGCAAAAAAGTATTTAGAAAATGGCCAATGTGTTATTACACAAAAATTAATTCAAACAGGAAATAAAGAATACTCTGAAGATATTTTAAAACATCGAGAAATTATGGGACTTCCCCTTTTTGAAGAAGATCATCAAAAAATCACCATGCCTGAAATTTTTAGTTATCCTGCATCGCCACACTTGTCTGCGAAATTAGATGGTCGTTCGATTGATTTTAAAAAAATAGAAAATGCGACACATGAGTTGGTAAAAAAGTTTGATGTTGTACTTTTAGAAGGAGCAGGTGGTTTAATGGTTCCGCTTACAGATGAATTATTAACCATTGATTATATTAAGAAAAACGAATTTCCAGTCATATTGGTGACTTCTGGTCGTTTGGGCAGTATCAATCATACTTTACTAAGTTTAGAAGCACTACAGCAAAGAAATATAAAGCTACATGCTATTGCATACAACCTAAATGATGAATCTGAAGATCAGACCATTTCGATAGAAACACAACGCTATTTAAAACAATATGTTCAAAAAAACTTTCCAGCTGCATTATGGTTTGATATACCAAAAATTTAAATCATAAAAAAGCCTCATTTCTGAGGCTTTTTATATAAACTAACGTTGTGAATCACGTTTTTTGAAAGAAGGTTTTTTGGTTACATTGAATGGTTTCTTTGGGCGCTCTGATGAGCTTGCCGGTTTGCCATTTGTTGTAGGTGTTTCACCTTCATCTCTACGTTGTTGACGTAAATAGCCACCACGACGTGCAGCCATTGGTTTTTCTGTCATACGGTCGGCACGACGCTTTGCAAGGCCAAATAATCCAGTACCTTGACGTGGTTTCAACTCTACCAATTTTGTTAAAGTGTCGATATCGTGTTTATCGAGTTCCGTCCAACGCCCTGTACGTAGTTCTCTTGGTAAAATGACTGAGCCATAGCGAGTACGTAGTAAACGACTTACTTTTAATTCTTGAGATTCAAAGAGGCGACGTACTTCACGATTACGTCCTTCTTTTACAACTACTTGATACCAACGGTTGATTCCTTCACCACCTAAATCAGAGATAGACTCGAATTTTGCAGGCCCATCCTCAAGCTCTACACCTTTAATTAAGGTCTGGCGCATTTGTGGTGTTAAGTCACCCATAACACGCACAGCATATTCACGCTCAACCTCATTTGAAGGATGCATAAGTCGGTTTGCAAGTTCACCATCATTTGTAAACAACAGTAAACCAGTACTGTTAATGTCTAGACGACCCACCATAACCCAACGGTCATTTGCAATTTGAGGAAGATTATCAAATACAGTAGGTCTTTGTTCTGGATCATTGCGAGAGCAAATTTCACCTTCTGGCTTGTAGTATACGAGCACACGACGACGGATTTCTTCTTCAAGTTGAAATTGTACCTTACGGCCATCAATACGAAGTTCATCACCAAACTCGATACGCTCGCCAACTTGAGCGACCTTACCATTTACACTTACACGGCCAGCAGCAATAACTTCTTCCATGTAACGGCGAGACCCTAAACCAACACGGGCAAGAACTTTTTGTAACTTTTCACTCATAACAGTAAACCTTAGAATTAATCAAGCAACAGTCCACCTATTCACGACTTTGGGGCATTGGCATCCAGTGTCATGAAAGCTTCCTTGGTATCCTGTAGGGGAGGCAGTTGATCTAAAGCAGATAGACCAAAAGCATTTAAAAATTGTGGGGTGGTGACTAACAAAGCTGGTCTTCCTGGAAGTTCACGAAAACCAGATTCTTTAATCCAACCCAAATCAAATAAGTTTCTTAATATTTGACTATTATTTGTTACACCACGTATTTGTTCGATATCTGCACGTGTAACGGGTTGATGGTATGCAACCACAGCAATGGTTTCAAGAAGTGATGAAGACAGCTTTACAGGACGTTCAGGCCAGACCTGTGAAATAATACTACTATATTTTGCGCGAACCTGAAAACGAAATCCTTGTGCTGTTTCAATTAATTCTATGGAACGACCATGCTGCAAAAGTGCCAATTGTTTTAATAAATCTTTGAGTTGCGCTGAAGTGTATTTCTGCTGAAAAGCCTCTTTTAAGCGTGCGATTGATACAGGGGAATCACTTGCAAAGATGATTGCTTCTAATTGCATGAGTGCTTCATGACGTTGTTCATCTTCGCTGATGATATGAGTATGAAGGGTCATGCACGAACTCCCTGAATAGTAAGAGGGCTATCTTCTCCACTTGATACAATATTCAGTTTATTTTGGCGTGTTAATTCTAAGATCGCCATAAATGTAACTACCATGCCTATTTTACCTTGGCGTGGTTCAATGAGTGTATTAAATGTAAAAGATTTTCCTGTACTTAAACAATCTTCAATATAGGCAATACGCTCTTCAAGTTGAACGGGTTCCTTTTCAATTTGATGTGTGACAGGTTCAGGCCGATTAAAAATACACATGAGAGCATGTTTTAATAATTCTGCTTCATAACCTTCATAAGTATGCTCGGAACGCTGTACAGATACATAAGTAGAAAAAGTATCACGATCTAAAATATTCAATTGATTCAGTTGTTCAGCACTATTCTTAATGCGTAAATAGGTTTCTAGTTTTTGAATTAATTGCTGTTTAGGATCTTTTTCTATACTTAATGTTTTAGGTTTAGGTAATAAAAGACGGGATTTTAAGTCTGCTAATAAGGCAGCCATAACCATATAGTCTGCTGTCAATTCTATGTTCATTGACTTCATTGTATGCATGTACGATAAGTATTGTGTTGCAATTGGCGCGATATCAAGTTGCAATAAGTCAAAGCCATTTTTTTGAATGAGATAAATCAGAAAATCGAGCGGGCCTTCGAAATGGTCTAAAAGAATTTCAAAGGCTGAAGGTGGAATATATAGATCTTCAGGAATCGCTTCTTGCCATTCATCCATAACACGGATGTTTTTAGAAGTGTCCATTGAAGTAAAAATGGAAGAGTTCATTCAGTATTAGGCCACGCGAATTTTCAAAGGCATGATAGTATCTAACGAAAGCATCGTTAGATAGTTAGAATGCTATTCTAGCTGAATTCACTACGTTAATAAATTAAAAAAATGAAAAATATTAATTTGTTGGCATAGAAGCTATTTCGTTACATCAATTTCAATATGAGCTTTACTCAAATACACTTACATCTGCAAACCCATGACGAATAACACTTGGTTGGTCTCCAGAGAGGTCTACAATACTCGTTACATGAAGAGTACCAAATCCACTATCAATAAAAACATCTACTCTTTTTTCTAGTTGTACTTCAATTTCATATGGATCATCTAGAGGGTGTTCATGGTTTGGTAAAATTAGTGTACTGGTCAGTAGAGGTTCACCTAATTCTTTGAGTAGCATCTGACAAATGGTATTTTCAGGCACACGTAAACCAATTGTTTTCTTTTTTGGATGCATGAGTCTTCTAGGGACTTCACTAGTTGCAGGTAAAATAAATGTGATCGTCGATGGGGTATGCGACTTTAATAGACGGTAGGTTGCATTGTTTACCTTTGCAAAATTTGCTAAATGAGATAAATCACTACATAAAATGGTGTACTGATGCTTATCATCGTGTTGACGAATTTGAGCAATTCTTTCCATTGCGGATTTATTACCAATTTGGCAACCAATTGCATACGCAGTGTCAGTTGGATAGATAATTACTTCGCCGTTACGAATTCTTTCCACGGCTTGTTGAATGAGTCTTGGCTGTGGATTGTCGGGATGAACTCTTAAGTGAAGCATTGAGCGACTCCAAATTTTTTCTTGTATTGAATGGCGGTATTATGGCGTCTATATATAGACTTTACCAATAAATTTTTTATTGTCTTACAATATATATTTTTGATAAATAAATCACAATTAATAATTAATTTGTTAAATTTGTATTTAAATTGTCTAAAATATAGATGAATTTCATATTATGTATTAATATAATGTTTTTCAAAAGTTATCGTTGTGGAATTAAGTAAGACGTTTATTGCTATTGGTGGTTTGATTGTTGCGGGTTTAGTTTGGGGGAATAATCTTTATTTTCATTACTCTATGGAAAGTGGATATAGAGACTCATTAAAAGCGATCCCATCCACAAAAATAAATAAAACATTTCATGATAATCTGGTAGGACAGGTTGAGCGCAAAATGGGCTATCCAGAAATTTTTTTTAATATTGGTTTGGATCATTTAAACGATGACTTTTTTCCTAAAACATTGCATGATGAATTGGAAAAGATGTTATGCGATTTTACCCAATTACCTCTAGGTTTAAATATAGAAAATAAGCGTGTGATGAAGTCTCGATTAACTGTGATTGAGAAAGATAAAGTAACGGTTCATTTGAATGTTTATAACCAATATAAAGAGGTTCTATTTAAAGAAACTAAAGTGCTTAAAGGATGTTCAGAGTTTCAAGCACTGAAGAAAAAATATCAATAATAGCAATGGAGGTATCTGTATTTTATAGATACCTAAACTTTAATCTAGCTCACTACGTTGAAATTCGTTCAGTTGAATAAATTGTCCATCACGTGTGACGTGGCAAATATAATAAATAAAATATGCAGCATCTTTAGGTAGAGAAGCTTCTCCTGAAAAGAAAGCGTAAACTTGCTCAAAAACACGATCTTTAAAATCCTTACTGTCACCTGCATTGCCCGTGAGGTTATCAAGCGATACACGGAATTTTCGACCAAATGCTTTTGCAAATAACCATTCAATGGCTTGTGGTTTAATTTCGACTTGTTCGAACAATTTTTGCTGTTCTTGTGTTCGACCATCGGGTGCATACCAATAACCTAAATCTGGAAGTTTTCTTCTTTTTTGACCAGCAATACTCCAGTGACTAATTTCATGTAAGGCACTATTAAAAAACCCATGTGCAAATTGTATGCGTGCAGGGGTTTGATTTTGCGCTGGAAAATACTCAGGTTCATCTTCGCCTTTAATTAGTTTGACATTATGGTGGGAAAACCAATGATTAAAGTGTAAAATAAGCCAATCCACTTGTGATTCTTCACTCGTTAAGGTATGCCAAGGCGACAGCTTTATGTGCGGTACTGGTAGGCAAGAGTCCAAGGTGGTTAGGGTGTGGACAAGTAATGACGAATGAGTCTTAGGTTGCTCTAGCAACGATTGCATGACTTAATTTACCCGATAGTTCTGTCTTAAAGTGGGAAATTGTATCTTAAACTTTGACAGAGTTCAGATGAATTTGTAGAATTGCCGCCTTAATTATGTCAGCAAATACCTTTCCGGCACAAATTGAGCCGTTTAAATGGGCTGAACAGGGCTTTACATGGTCAGGAAATCTGCCCCTGTCTCGCTTTGCTCGAATTGCTCGTGAAGCCATTGGACCAGTTGATCATCAACAGGTTCAAATAAACTGTAAGCTATCAATGGACGCATATTTACGTCTAGTGTGGTTGGATGTACAGGTAGAGACCAAAGTGCCTCTAGAGTGCCAGCGTTGCTTAGGTACTGTGGAAGAACCTTTAGTTTCTGACGTGCATCTAGCGCTAGTGGAAGATGAGTCACTGATAGAGCGCTTGGATGAGGATGCTGATTTCGTCGTTCTAGGTGAAAATGAATCATCAACAAAGGGGTCATTTGACCAACCTGCTGTTGTTGATTTGCTTGCACTGATAGAAGACGAATTGTTATTGTTGTTGCCTTTGTCTCCTAAGCATATTGCTTGTGAGCATAAGCATCAACCTACCGAGCAGGACATTGTCGAAGAAAAACGGGATAATCCGTTTGATGTATTGGCAAGTTTGAAGGGTAAACTTAACTAAAAAGTATGTTATACTCAGAAGTTAAGACAACTATTTTGTTCTGATCCATTTTTTCGTTTTTTGTAAGGAGCCATCATGGCCGTTCAGCAAAACCGTAAAAGTCGCTCTCGCCGTGACATGCGCCGTTCACATGACGCTTTAACCGAGAATGCATTAACTGTAGACCAAGCTACTGGTGAGACTCACCGTCGTCACCACGTAACTAAAGACGGTTTCTACCGTGGTCGTCAATTATTCGCTAAAGCAAGTGCTGAATAATTGAAGATATTAGGCATTTGTCTAATAAAAAAGGGAGCGTTAGCTCCTTTTTTATTGCGTGAAATGTTGTATTTGGCAATTAAAAAGCATAAAAAATAATGATAGATTGCACGTCTTAACTTCAAAAGAAGATAAAAAAGGATTCTTATATGTCTGCTAAACGACTTGAGCAAGCTGCTCAAGCAGAAAGAACGGCATTTGTTTTTCCTGGGCAAGGGTCTCAAAAAGTGGGTATGCTTGCTGAAATTGCTGAGCAATTTAGTGAAGTACGTGAAACATTTGCTGAAGCGTCAGATGCTGTTGGTTTGGATTTGTGGAATATTACACAAACCGGTGAAGGATTGAACCAAACGCAAAATACGCAGCCTGTTTTACTTACAGCAAGTATTGCATTGTGGCGTGTTTGGCTTTCTCTTGGTGGAATTGCACCTAAGTTCCTTGCAGGACATTCATTAGGTGAATATAGTGCTCTAGTTGCAGGGAATGCGTTAACTTTGTCAGATGCTGTGAAATTAGTTCATCTGCGTGGACAGTTGATGCAAAATGCAGTGCCTCAAGGTCAAGGTGCGATGGCAGCTATTTTGGGTTTGGCAGATGAACAAGTATTAGAATTATGTCAGCAAGCCTCACAGACAGGTCACGGTAGTGTTGAAGCTGCAAATTATAATACCAAGGGGCAAGTGGTTATTGCTGGTACTGCAAGCTTGGTTGAACAAGTAATGGCAACTGTAAAAGCACAAAGTGGTAAAGCAATTGCGTTACCTGTGTCAGTACCATCACATTGCTCTTTAATGAAGCCTGCTGCCGAACAGTTTGCAGAAGCTTTGGAACAAACTGCCATTGAGTTACCACATATTCCTGTAATACAGAATGTGAATGCAGCTGCGGCTGAAAATGTTACTCAATTGCGTCAAGCTTTAACAGAGCAGCTCTACAGGTCTGTTCAGTGGACAAATACAATTCAGCTTTTACAGAATAATAACATCGATTTTATTGTAGAGTGTGGTCCTGGTAATGTGCTGAGCAATATGGCGAAGCGTTTACCAAATATTGAAAAAACATTTGCACTTGATACTCAGTCTCGTATGGAAGATGCCCTAAACGCAATTTTAGTGGCGGAAGGAAAAATTGCATGACTCAAGAACAACGTAAAATTGCTTTAGTAACTGGCGCAAGCCGTGGTATTGGTGCTGCAATTGCTGCACAACTTATAAAAGATGGTTTTTTTGTTGTTGGTACAGCAACATCGGAAGCTGGCGCTGAAAAACTTACTGCACAGTTTGCAGAAAGTGGTGTGGGTGCAGTATTAGACGTGCGTGATGCAAGTGCAATTGATGCGCTTATCACTCATATTGAAAAAGAATATGGTTCAGTACTGGTGCTCGTAAATAATGCGGGGATTACACGTGATAATCTTTTATTACGTATGAGTGAAGATGATTGGGATGACATTTTAAATATTCATTTAAAAGCTGTTTATCGCTTATCTAAACGTGTTTTAAAAGGTATGACACGTGCTCGCTTTGGCCGAATTATCAATATTAGTTCTGTGGTTGCACATTTTGCAAATCCGGGCCAAGCAAACTATTCTGCTGCAAAAGCAGGTATTGAGGCATTTAGCCGTAGTTTGGCTAAGGAAATGGGTAGCCGTCAAATTACTGTAAATAGTGTTGCACCTGGCTTCATTGCAACAGAAATGACAGATCAATTAAGCGAAGAAATTCGTAAAAAGATGACTGAACAAGTCGCTTTAGCGCGTCTAGGTGAACCTCAAGACATTGCTGATGCGGTCAGTTTTTTAGCTAGTGAAAAATCTAGTTACATTACAGGTACGGTTTTACATGTAAATGGTGGTTTATACATGGCTTAATGCTGTGCTAATAAACTTTCAATCTTTGTTTTATTCCATTAAACTAACGGCATTTAAAACGCCATAAGCAGTGAGGAGAATTTCCTGTGAGCGATATCGAACAACGTGTTAAAGAAGCAGTTGCAGAACAACTAGGTATGCGTGCTGAAGAAATCAAAAACGAAGCATCTTTCACAGATGACTTAGGTGCTGATTCTTTAGACTTAGTTGAACTTGTTATGTCTTTTGAAAATGATTTCGACATCACTATTCCTGATGAAGATTCAAATGAATTGACAACTGTTCAATCAGCAATTGATTACGTTACTAAAAAATTAGGATAATTCCTATTTTTTAAAAAAGCCACGAAATTCGTGGCTTTTTTTATTTATAGTTAATGGTAATTGTTGCAAGCCCTTGTATCTGACCGGGTTTAATCTGCTCTTGAGTCTGTATATAACGTGCTTTTAATTGCATTTCATAGGTCTGTGTATCATTTGATACGATAGATCCAATTGTATAGTTATAATTATTTCGAATAGCTTCGTTATTGTTGCTCCATAGAAGTTGTAAGTCGACACCTGAAGCAGGTGAGTTGTTTGACGTATTTTTTATTGCTTGAGTATTATATGCAGAGGCTGTGTAATTGAAGTTCACTCCAATCTGATTTTGTTCATTATAGGAGGTGATATTATATCCTCCATTGCATAATACATTAACTTGAAAGTTTTGTTCGCCTTGGATTGAGCCGACTCCGTTAAAGCCGGAGCGAATTGCATCGGCAAGCTTAATCGTCGTATTATTATTTGTAATTAAACAAGAAGAAGATGCAACGGTAATTCCATTAATTGGTAAATCTACTGTTAGTATTGGTTTGTTTCTATAAGTATCTGTATAGTAAACTGCATAACGGCCAGAGCTTAAACCTCCTGACTCAACATCATTTTCAGTTTTAATGATTTCAACTTTAATTAAGCGGGTTTTGTCCAGTGAGTAGTTATAACCAAACAACGGAAAATAATAAAAATATGCATCTATAGATGTACTAAAAGGAAAATTTGTTTGTACACCATCTTCTATTAAAGAAATTCTGATTCCGATGCCTCGTAAATTGGTGGAGTAGATATTATTACCTAAATTGCTTATAGGACGGCGTTGAGAGAGCTCCCCTTGATTTACAAATGAGTTCCTATAGAAGTTACAAGACAAGTAGCTTCCATTTGGAGAGATGGTGTAAGTTTGCTCTTTAAGTACTTGGCCAATAGCATCTGACGGTTTTACAACAATCCGACCCAAAGCAATGTTTTGGCTTACAGTTTGGACTGTGGCACGGCCAGTCCAACCGAATACTCCCCAAGTATACGGTGCACAGGCTGCATAAGCTTGATTTATAAAGCTGGCGAATAGTATAAAAATAAAATATTGGATATAACGAATTATTGACATGGCGACTCAACCATAAACATATTCAGATGACTATTTTCTAGCTGATGCTTTAATGTGTAATGTACATTACATTGATCTGTTTCTTTTTCACCCCATTTAATTTTAATAGTATCTTCGGGTAAAGGGGTGCGTATATAAATGAGACTACCTTGGGCAACCATTCCAACAATCTCACCTTTAGTGTTATAGGCTTGTGCAGCGAAAGGTAAGGGCTGACCATTTGGCATTTTACTGTGAATATAAACAGCATAGCCTTTTTGAGTAGAGAAAATAATTTTAGTAATAGAGCCTGCATATGGTGCAATTCTATAACTGGTTTCTTTCAGCTCTACATTATTTGATGTATTTTCAGGATTAATATAAATATCATTGAGTCGATAAGGATTTAGATAGGGGATAAGAGCATATCCTGACTTATTCACTAGTATGTTTGGGTTGCTATTAATTTTGGCGCCTGTTGCATCAGGGGCATATACAATTCCCATAGTCTGTCCTTGCTCAGGACTAAATAATATGCCATGTTGATGTACGACGACATTTCCACTTAACCCGAGCATTGCCTGTTTATAGCTATCAGATTGCGTATAACTTGAACTTATTGTTGTCAGATCACTTTTATAATTCCCAGTGACTGTATAACTTTTTTGGTTAAAAAGTTTTGCTAATGTCGCACTATAATTTAGCCGATCAGTGATGTTTCCATTCAAACCAAGTGTTTGACTGTCTTCAGAAAAGCTAGCATTGGTATTGACTGTATATCGATTAAATCGAATTGGGAATGCAAAAGTTAATAGGTATTCTGTATTGTGCCCAAGTTTTTGATTTGCATACTGTAATTGTTGGCTAGTCACTGAAAGGGCATAGTTTATACCTTTATAACTATTGTTATATCCAAACTGATATTCTTTATTGGACTGGCGGCTTCCTGAATAGTTTGTCCATAAGCCTGTTAAATAAAAACTCCCAAACTGCTGTGGCAATATTTGATTGATATTAATTTGAAACTGGTTTCTTTGGCTTCCAAGGGTATTTGGGTTTTGCTCTATAAAATATTGAGCATAATCTTTGAATGAAATGGCATCTTTTAGTGTGAAGTAATTGCCATGTAATTGTTGTGATGCCGACAGAGAGAGCTGTGTATTTGTTGGCTCCATAAGTCGATTATAAGTAATATTAAGTAATTCACCAGAAATAGATTTGTTTACTAGCTCATTTGAGTTGTGTGTTAGGTCGACAGAGAAAGCACCTAGCTTTGTAGATAAAGCAGTACCTAAATTTATTGCGTAGAATTTTTTGGAAACTTGTAGGCCACCCGAAGTTGTAAGGTAATTATTTACCCCATATTGTAAAAGACCCTGAGAAAATACCGGTTGGGTATTTAAAGATTTTTCTCTAACTTGACCAATGGTAAAAGAAAACTTCTTTCTTTTTGGTCTTAGCATTTGTACTGAGGCAGAATAAGGAACGGAAAATCTTTGGATATATCCATCAGATTCTAAAATTGAAACATCTAAAGTACCACCAAATCCGGTAGGGTAAAGGTCATTAATTTCAAATGCACCAGGGGAAACAATCGTTTGATAAATGAGTTGTCCACGTTGTCTTACTTCTACCTTTGCATTTGTTTTAGCAACACCATGAATTTGCGGTGCATATCCTAGCATACTGTTGGGAAGCATACGTTCATCGCTAGAGAGGTCTAGCCCTCTATAACCAATCGAATTGAATAAATTCCCTGAAGTAAAGCTATCGCCTATAGTGAATATACTTTGATATTTGGGTATAGCTCTTTGTAAATAAGTATTAATGGGAGTGTAAAGCGTATTCTTATCATTACTCCATTGCCATTGACCATTATGCCGCAGTTGCCATTCATCCAAATTTACGCCTGCAGACAAGCTAATAAAAGCATTAGTCTTTTGAGTTTGTTGAGTTAAATTATTTTTTATTTGGTATGCATTCGCATTGTATGAAAGAAAGCCAGCATTAATCCCATGATCCCATGTATTGGGGTCTACATAATCACGAGCTTTTGTTTGCATTGCAATCTGTGGAATAAAAATATCTAGACGTTGAATCGATGTGTCAAAGTCATAATATGCATTAGGAATCCATTCAGACAATGCAGCACATTGGTGAGATTTTTTATCGTTAATTAAATGTTCTAAGGCAGCATATTTAACATGGTAATTAAGGAGTGTATTTAAAGTAAAGCAAGTTGTTGCATTACTTTGTTTTATTGTAGAGGTAAAATCAAAATTCTGTTTTCCTACCCATTTATTATTTACATAAACATCTAGATTATATGTTCCAGGTAAAATAGGATTGGTATATTTAAATCGAGATATATCAATATTTTTCTTTGTATTCCCCATCAGAAAATTAGTATCAAAATCTGCTTCTTGTGGTAAGTTTTGACTATATACCGAGGTATTAAGTACAAATATTCCAAGTATAATAAAACTAATTTTCTGATTAAGCATAATAGGGAATAAAGATATTAAAACTTAACGTCTTGTTCTGTATGACTACCATAATCATTGATAGTGCTAAAACGAAGTTGTGAAAGTTGTTTAGGATTATCAACACTGTATTCAGAGTATGGTGAAATTAATACTCCTTGAGGTGCTAAATCTAGCTTTCTATTCTCTTTAGAGAAAATAGAGGTAATCGTAATATAAAAGGGGGTTGGGTTTTTGATCGAAATTTTATTGCCTTCATGTGACCAGCTCAATTTCTTTGGAGCATCATTGACATTGTCTTTAATGGATGAAGGACGGTAGATAAATTTAATACGAGATCGGATGGCGAGCTGTAAAAAATTACCTTTTTCTTCCGCCGTTTGTGATGCTGGCTTAGGTGGAATATCAAGAACATTTAACCAAAACAAAGATTCTTGCTGTTGATTCAGTTGATTGCTATTTGGTAAAGCGAGAATACGTAGGGTTTGACTTTTCTGCGGATCGATACGTGCGATTGGTGGGGTAATCACAAAAGGTAGCTGAATCTCATCAGGCGTACTGTTGGGATTGCCATTATCAAGCCAAGATTGAATAAGTGATGGTTGAGCACCTTCATTACTGATTTGTAAGGTTGTTTCCTTACTCTCAGAAGGGAATATAATTCGAGTACCATGCAGAATCACTTCTGCATGGTTGTTCATACTTACCATAGCAGTAAGTATGAAGATAGTTTGCGATAATAGATTTCTAATACGCATTATTATATTATTGATAAATAATAGTATATTGAACACTTGTAGATACATTACCTGATGTTACACCACCAGATTTTGTAAAGTATTCTGCATAGTAATTCAGGTCAGTTTGCCCACCTTGTTCAACGGAAACCCATTGAGAGTTAGTTTGAGCGCTTGTTTTGTCTGTTGCAGTAACAGGAATTACTTGGTTATTACTACCTAAAAGCTGTACTTGAACGTTTGTTGCAGGATTGTCTGTACTGGTGTTATTTAAACGACCAGTAAGATAGTCTACAGTTGGACCTGGTTCAAAATATGTTGCAATGTTACCAGCACTCTTACATTGACTTAAACTAATTTGGAAAGGTGTACGGCCCGCTGTACTGCCTGCTGTTTGAAGTGTTTGCTGAGAAATTGTTGGTAGTGTAACACTTACAGTCTCAGTCGAAATTTTACATGTATTGTCTAGGATCTTACCCGTAATATTAATAGTACCGTCGGCAGCATATGTTGTAACTGTTGTGAACAAGCCTAACGTGAGTGATAAAAGAACCGATTTCTTCATTTTAGTGACCTAATTGTCTTGGGGCTAATAAAACAGAACTGTGACACGAGTCACATTCTAGATGTGTTTAACAAAAACTACAAGATTTAATTAAAAATTATACAGGTTATTTCGTAAACATTACAGAAAATAACCTCGGTTAATTAATAATAGGTCACAGTAACTACATTATTTGAAGTACTTTCAGAAACTATTTTCTTACTGGTAACTTTTTCGCTTGCATTAATATTTGTCGTCGATAAGCATTCATTTTGATTTTCCTTTAATTTTATATTGCATGAATATTCGATAATATTTCCTGCGATATTGATTGTATTTGCTGGGAGTGGTGTGACAGTTATAATTTGGCATATTAAATATAATATTAAGTACTTCATTATTATTACTCTTTAAAGAGCTTATAGTTATTTGATAACAGATATATTGTTTTTCGTATATCATGATTAAGATCATTTATTTTACTATAGTGTAAAATATGTTTTTTATATTTATAGTTGGATGATTATATTGTTGCGGGGAATGGTGGGCATTAAAATAATCGTATATAATAATGCCCGAGTTATTTAGAGGTAGGCGACTTTTACAATCTCATACTCAACCTCTCCTTGAGGTGTTGTAATCTTAGCTTCATCACCCTCATGTTTACCTAAAAGACCACGAGCAATGGGTGAGTTCACAGAAATTTTATTAATTTTAAAATCTGCTTCATCATCACCAACAATTTTATATGTTTTTTGCTCTTCAGTATCTAGGTTCTCAATGGTTACGGTAACACCAAACACAACACGACCATTCTTTTCTAGCTCTGTCACGTCAATGACTTGAGATGCTCCAAGTTTTGCTTCGATATCCTGAATACGGCCTTCGCAGAAACCTTGTTGTTCGCGTGCTGCATGATACTCAGCATTTTCTTTTAAATCACCATGTTCACGTGCTTCAGCAATCGCTTGAATAATACGTGGGCGTTCAACAGTTTTCAGCTGTTGCAGCTCTTTTTCTAACGCAGTTTTGCCTTCAGGAGTCATAGGGTAACGTTGCATGTCGTCCCTCCAAAATAAAAATATATAGGTCTAAAAAATAAAAAGCCCCGCCACCGAGTAGGTGACGGGACCTTTCGGTAATGCGGATTAACTAGTAACGGTTAAATCTTGCAAACGATATACATCCATTGGTAATTTTACAGCAAACGCTTGGCAAACAGCCTCAGCACCGCTAATTGTTGTGGTGTAATACACTTTACCTTGTAATGCAGCACGACGGATAGCAGCAGAGTCAAATTGCGCTTGTTTACCTTCTGTTGTATTAACAATAAGGTGTATTTCGCCATTTTTCAAGCGGTCAACGATATGAGGACGACCTTCAGTCACTTTATTGACACGTTCACATTCAAAACCAGCGTCGGTGATTACTTTGTGTGTACCACCCGTTGCAACTAGCTTAAAGCCATAATCAGCAAACTGTTTTGCAATGGTTAAAACATCTTTTTTATCAGATTCACGAACAGATAAGAATGCATATTTTGTTTCATTTTCTGTAGGTAAACCTGGTAGGCGTTCATTTGAACCTAAAACAGCTTTATAGAATGCTTCACCAAATGTTTCGCCAACACCCATAACTTCACCTGTAGATTTCATCTCAGGCCCAAGCATAGGATCTACACCTTGGAATTTCGCAAATGGGAAAACAGCTTCTTTTACTGCAAAACGCTCAGGAATAATTTCTTTGGTAAAGTTTTGGTCAGCTAAAGAGCGTCCTGCCATACAGCGCGCAGCAACTTTAGCAAGCGAGTCACCAATACATTTAGAAACAAAAGGTACTGTTCTTGATGCACGCGGGTTAACTTCAAGCACGTAAACATCATTTCCTTTGACCGCAAACTGTACGTTCATTAAACCAATTACACCAAGCTCTTTTGCCATAGCGATGGTTTGACGACGCATCTCATCTTGAATTTCTTTAGATAAAGAATACGGTGGAATCGAACATGCAGAGTCACCTGAGTGAATACCTGCTTCTTCGATGTGTTGCATAATACCGCCAATGACTACATTTTTGCCATCAGAGACGCAATCAACATCAACCTCAATGGCTGAGTTTAAAAAGTGGTCAAGTAGTACAGGGGAGTCGTTAGATGCTTGAACAGCCTCACGAAGGTAGCGTTTGAGCTCATCTTCATTGTATACAATTTCCATTGCGCGGCCACCAAGTACATAAGATGGACGAACAACCAATGGATAGCCTACTTTTGATGCTTCAGAGATACCTTCTTCAGCAGATTTTACAATGCTGTTGTTCGGTTGGCGTAGTTGTAGACGCTGAATCATTTGTTGGAAACGTTCACGGTCTTCTGCACGGTCAATTGCATCAGGAGATGTACCAATAATTGGTGTGCCTGCTTCTTCAAGTGCACGTGCCAATTTTAGAGGAGTTTGTCCACCATATTGTACGATCACACCCTTAGGTTTTTCAGTACGAATGATCTCTAAAACATCTTCAAGTGTAATTGGTTCGAAGTATAAGCGATCTGACGTATCGTAGTCGGTTGAAACAGTTTCAGGGTTACAGTTAACCATGATTGTTTCATAACCATCTTCACGCATTGCAAGCGCAGCATGTACACAGCAGTAATCGAACTCAATACCTTGTCCAATACGGTTTGGCCCACCGCCAATCACCATTATTTTTTGGCGATCAGATGGATTTGCTTCGCACTCTTCGTCATAGGTTGAGTACATATACGCCGTACTTGACTCAAACTCTGCAGCACATGTATCTACACGCTTATAAACAGGGTAGATACCTAAATTCCAGCGTTGCTTACGGAATTGCTTTTGTGAAATACCCATTAAGTTTGCAATACGTAAGTCAGATAAACCTTTACGTTTGAATGAACGGATATTTTCAGCAGTTAAATCACCAAAACCAAGTGATTTAATGTGATCTTCAGTTTTAATAATATCTTCGATTTGAATAAGGAACCAACGATCAATTTTGGTTGCTTCAAAGATATCATCTAATGTGAAACCTTGACGGAATGCGTCTGCAACATACCAAATACGTTCAGGGCCTGGAACTTTAAGTTCAAGCATGATTTTTTCTTTGGCATTTGGTGTTGTCGCTTCAATTTTTTCGTCGAAACCGCATGCACCCACTTCAAGACCACGAAGCGCTTTTTGTAACGACTCTTGGAAGTTACGACCAATAGCCATGACTTCACCCACAGATTTCATTTGTGTGGTGAGTACAGGCTCTGCTTGTGGGAATTTCTCGAAGTTAAAGCGAGGAATTTTAGTTACAACATAGTCAATCGATGGTTCGAATGATGCTGGTGTAATGCCACCTGTAATATCATTTTTGAGTTCATCGAGTGTATAACCAACTGCAAGTTTTGCGGCAATTTTAGCAATAGGGAAGCCTGTTGCTTTTGATGCAAGTGCAGATGAACGTGATACACGTGGGTTCATTTCAATAACAACCATACGGCCGTCTTTTGGATTGATACCAAATTGAACGTTTGAACCACCTGTTTCAACACCAATTTCACGTAATACAGCAACTGATGCATTACGCATAAGTTGGTATTCTTTATCTGTAAGGGTCTGTGCAGGTGCAACAGTGATAGAGTCACCAGTGTGCACACCCATTGGATCGAAGTTTTCAATTGAGCAGACAATGATACAGTTATCATTTTTGTCACGCACAACTTCCATTTCATATTCTTTCCAACCGATAAGTGACTCATCGATAAGAAGTTGGTGTGTTGGAGAAAGTTCGAAACCGCGTTCACAGATTTCTAAGAATTCTTCTCGGTTATAGGCAATACCACCGCCAGAACCGCCCATTGTAAATGATGGACGAATAATGACGGGAAAACCGAAACGCGATTGAATTTCTAATGCTTCAGGCATAGATTCGGCAACAGCAGCGCGAGGGCACTCTAAGCCAATTTTTTTCATTGCCTGATCAAAAAGTTTACGATCTTCAGCTTTTTCAATGGCGTCTTTTGAAGCACCAATTAGCTCAACATCGTATTTTTTTAAAATACCGTGTTTATCTAAATCTAATGCACAGTTTAACGCAGTCTGACCACCCATCGTTGGTAAAACTGCATCAGGGCGCTCTTTTTCAATGATACGTTCTACAGTTTGCCAAGTAATTGGTTCGATGTATGTTGCATCTGCCATTGATGGATCTGTCATAATGGTTGCAGGGTTTGAGTTCACTAAGATAACTCGATAACCCTCTTCACGTAATGCTTTACATGCTTGCGCACCTGAGTAGTCAAACTCACATGCTTGACCAATGACAATAGGACCTGCACCAATAATTAAGATGCTTTTAATATCCGTACGTTTAGGCATTATTTCGCTCCTTAATTACTTTTTAGATGCTTCAATGAGTTCAATGAAGTGGTCAAACAATGGGGCACAGTCGTGTGGGCCAGGACTCGCTTCTGGATGGCCTTGGAAGCTAAATGCTGGTTTGTCTGTACGATGAATGCCTTGTAAAGTACCATCAAATAATGACTTATGCGTTGCCTTTAAATTTGCTGGTAATGTGTTTTCATCTACTGCGAAACCATGGTTCTGAGAAGTAATCATCACAGTTCCATTTTCAAGATTTTTCACAGGATGGTTTGCACCATGGTGACCGTGGTTCATTTTCACAGTTTGTGCACCAGATGCCAAAGCCAATAACTGATGACCCAAACAAATACCAAAAACAGGAATTTCAGTCGTTTCAATAATGGTTTTCACAGCTTTAATAGCATAGTCACATGCCGCTGGATCTCCAGGACCATTAGAAAGGAAAACACCATCTGGATTGAGTGCAAGCACTTGTTCTGCAGACGTTTGTGCAGGAACAACAGTCAGTTTGCACCCACGATCTGCCAACATGCGTAAGATATTTGTTTTTACACCATAATCATACGCAACAACATGAAACTTTGTTTCAGGTTGAGTAAAACCATTTTCTAATGTCCATGAACCTTCAGTCCATTCAAAACCTTTAGGATCACAGCATTCTTTTGCAAGGTCTAAGCCATTTAGACCACCAAAAGCACGTGCCTTTTCAATTGCTTCTTCAGCAGTAATATTTTCACCTGCAAGAATACAACCGTTTTGTGCACCTTTATCACGTAATATACGTGTCAATTTTCGAGTATCGATATCTGCAATAGCAACAATATTCTGTTGTTGTAAGTAATCTTCTAAAGATAGCTTTGCTCGGAAGTTGCTATGCAGTAATGGAAGATCTCGAATAATTAGACCATTTGCCCATACTTTGTGAATGCGGCCAGATTCAACATCTTCATCATTACAGCCTGTATTACCAATATGAGGATACGTAAGCGTTACAAGCTGTTGTGCATAGCTTGGATCAGTTAATATCTCTTGATAGCCAGTCATGGCTGTATTGAAAACGACTTCTCCAGTCGTAGATCCCGTTGCACCAATAGAAATACCAGTAAAAGTAGTTCCATCAGCAAGGGCTAAAATGGCGGGGGTGCTCAAGTCGAAGCTCCTGATTTTTAAGCTGTAAAAAAGCGAGGAAACCGGACTAAAATCGTCAAAATGACATATTTTAAAGTAGGCGACTCACTCGTAACTTAAAAACGTATTGTACGCATATCACTATAAAAAGTCTATGTAATTTATTCATGATACTTTATCTATTGTATAAAACATAAAATTTAAAAATATTTATAAAATGCTACATTTATAAAAATATATTAGTGATATGTTTAAACAAAATACATTGAATGGAAATATTTATAATGTCTATTGAAAATAATCATTCAAAATCAGAAGAGCGCAGTCATCTTGTTGCCTTTAAAGAAAAGTCTCAAAGTCTAAAAGAGGGGCTATTGAATCACTTGCACGAATTAAGAGAGGATTACACTCTCTCAGAAGATGATTTTATTGAGCTAAAAGAAATTGCAAAGATAGAGTTGAAAGAGTTAGAAGCTCAAATTGAAAGTATATCAAGAGAGATAAAAGAAGCATTGAATCATAAAGCATCCAAATAATTTGGATGCTTTATTGGGCTTAAAACTCGTGTAACCAGTCACGTTTATTATGAAAATCTGGTTCGGGACTACTATGCTGAATCGCATAATAAATCATCCCCTGAGTTGTTTTGAATATGGCATTTAAACCAATATAAATATCATTCAACTGAAGTTTATTTGTGTTTAAGAACTGTTGTAAATCGATAAGCGCATTTAGCCCGTAATGAGTTCGTTTTACCTCAATCACTTTAATATCTTCTGAAGTAACTGGAGGAATGCACTCAGGATAGCGATACTCTTCAAACTGATAAGATTGCCAAGACTCAGATGGAGATAAATTGATTTCTCTATAGAAGTCTTCATTTTTAACGCCAATAAACAGCTCAAAGCATGTGGCATTCCATAAGAAATCCTCTCTATTTGAGGTCTCTTTTTTTTCAGGCCAGTCAATGAGTTGCATAGGGTCTCTTACCCAGAAACCGATATTGAGTGTAGTGCCTTGTTCTTCAATCGCAGCGACTAAGTGAATCGCATCAAATCGTTTGAAGGGTTGTAATTCGTAACTTGCCATAAAAGCCTTAAGTTAAGCGAGGTGTGCGTAACGGACGAGATTAGACAACTTTTGGTTTTGTTGTGCAGATTTTTTGTAAAGAAGCACAATTTTACCAATTTTTTGAACAACAACAGATTGTGTTTTTTGTGCGAGTAGCTCAATAACTTCAGCACGTACTTCACGATCTTCACCAACTACTTTTACTTTAATTAGTTCGTGGTCGTTTAGAGCGCGAGTTGTTTCTTCAACGACATTTTCAGTTAAACCTTGTCCACCAATAATGACAACAGGAGAAAGTGAATGTCCAATTTGACGTAAGCGTTTGCTCTCTTGTGTAGATAAAGATGCCATGGGAAAACCTATATTGATGAAGCCTTACAGTATAACAAATGAAAGCTTAGAAAGTATAAGAAATGCAAAAACTTTCCTGTATTGAATAAAAATGATGCTTTTTGTGAAAAAAAGTATGCTAGATTGCATAGGTCAGATATATTGATATAAATCATTATTATTTAGCTATGTTATGTATTTTTATGCTTAGCTTTTCGCCATTGAGATAATATGGTGGCGGCTTTTATAAAAACGATTAACATGATTAAAAAAAACTTATTTATATATATGTAGTTCCATACTGCAAGAACCTTTTTTTTTGCGTACAATGTAATAATTGTTTTTTATGAATTTTGATGATTATGGCAACACGCATTACTAATCAGAAGCTATCTAAAAGCAGTCGTGCGTGGATGAGAGAGCATTTAGATGACCCTTTTGTAAAAAAGGCGCAAAAAGAAGGCTACCGTGCACGTGCAGCTTATAAGCTTTTGGAAATTCAAGAAAAATATAAAATTATTAAGCCAGGGATGACGGTTGTTGATCTGGGGGCTGCACCAGGTAGCTGGTCGCAAATCGCGGGAAAACTTGTTGGTTCTAATGGTTTAGTAATTGCATCTGATATTTTAGAAATGGATGCTTTGCCTGATGTTACTTTTTTACAAGGTGACTTCAGAGAAGAAGAAGTTTTTGAAAAATTGTTAAATATCTTAAATGGTCGACAAGTTGATGTTGTAATTTCAGATATGGCCCCCAATACATCAGGTAATAGGGCTGTAGATCAACCTCGTCAGATTTATTTGTGTGAACTTGCTCTAGATTTCTCACAAAAGGTTCTTGGCCCTAATGGACAGTTTGTTGTTAAAGTGTTCCAAGGGTCTGGATTTGACGAGTTTAGAAAACAGGTTGTTGATACATTTAATGTTTTAAAAACTGTGAAACCTGCGGCGTCTCGCGCAAGATCTAAAGAGGTTTTCCTCATTGGGCAACAGCGTAAAGCACGTTAGACTTGCCAATTTTATAAAAATTGTGCATGTTTACAGTTTAGGGTATTGAGTGCTGTCACTCACTTTCGTGAAAAGATCCTATCTGGAAAGATAGGTTCAAATTAGATTGATGATATGGGAATAAAGCTTTGAGCGATCTCTTCAAAAACGCAGTGTTATGGCTAGTGATACTCGGAGTGCTGATTTTAATCTTCAGCAACATCAGTGATCACAATAAACCATCGCAAATGAACTATTCAGAGTTTGTTGCTGCGGTAAATGCAGGCCAAATTAAGCAAGTCACCATTGATGGCGAGAAAATTACTGGCGAGAAAAAGAATGGTTCAGGTTTTGAAAGTATTCGCCCTGCGGTACAAGATCCTGAGCTTATGCCGAGTCTAATTAAAAACAGTGTTGTCGTTGAAGGAACAGCTCCTCAGCGTCAAGGCGTTTTGATGCAATTACTCATCGCAAGTTTCCCAGTGCTTTTAATCATATTACTATTCATGTTCTTTATGCGTAATATGGGCGGCGGTGCTGGTGGTAAAAGTGGCCCAATGAGTTTTGGTAAGTCGAAGGCAAAAATGCTTGCTGAAGACCAAATTAAAATTAACTTTAAAGACGTTGCAGGTTGTGATGAGGCAAAACAAGAAGTTGTAGAAATCGTTGACTTCTTAAAAGACCCATCTAAGTTTAAACGTCTTGGTGCGTCAATTCCTAAAGGGGTATTGATGGTTGGGCCTCCTGGTACAGGTAAGACCTTACTTGCTAAAGCGATTGCAGGCGAAGCAAAAGTACCTTTCTTTAGCATTTCTGGTTCTGATTTTGTCGAAATGTTCGTAGGTGTTGGTGCATCTCGTGTAAGAGATATGTTTGAACAAGCAAAAAGACATGCACCATGTATTATTTTCATCGATGAAATTGATGCAGTCGGTCGTCACCGTGGTTCTGGTACGGGCGGTGGACATGACGAGCGTGAGCAAACTTTAAACCAAATGCTTGTGGAAATGGATGGTTTTGAAGGCAATGAAGGTATTATCGTTATTGCTGCAACGAACCGTGCGGATGTCTTAGATAAAGCATTACTTCGTCCAGGTCGTTTTGACCGTCAAGTGATGGTTGGCTTACCAGATATTAATGGTCGCGAACAAATTCTAAATGTACATTTGAAAAAATTACCATCGGTAACAAGTGTAGATGTAAAAGTCCTTGCACGTGGTACACCTGGTTTTTCTGGCGCACAGCTTGCAAATCTTGTAAATGAAGCTGCTTTATTTGCAGCACGCCGTAATAAAAATACGGTAGATATGCATGATTTTGAAGATGCAAAAGATAAAATCTATATGGGGCCTGAGCGTAAATCTATGATTCTTCGTGAAGAAGAGCGTAGAGCAACGGCTTACCATGAAGCAGGACATGCGATCGTTGCAGAAGTTTTACCAGGTACCGATCCAGTGCATAAAGTAACAATTATGCCACGTGGTTGGGCACTTGGTGTAACTTGGCAGTTACCTGAGCAAGACCAAATTAGTCATTATAAAGATAAGATGCTGAATGAGTTATCTATCTTATTTGGTGGACGTATTGCTGAAGAAATTTTCATTAATCAGCAATCTACTGGAGCATCAAATGACTTTGAGCGTGCAACGAAAATGGCTCGCTCAATGGTTACTAAGTATGGTATGTCAGACAAAATGGGCGTCATGGTCTATGAAGACGATAACCAGCAGTCTTTCTTAGGTAGCATAGGTAGTCGTACAATTTCCGAAGCGACTCAGCAGCAAGTAGATGCTGAAGTGCGTCGTATTCTTGATGAGCAATATAAAGTTGCATGGGATATTCTTGAACAAAATAAAGATAAAGCTCATGTAATGGTTAAAGCACTGATGGATTGGGAAACAATTGATCGTGATCAAGTGTTAGATATTATGGAAGGTAAAGAACCTAGACCACCAAAGGTTTATGTTGCTGAGAATCCAGTATCTGATGAACCACCTAAAGATGGGCCATCGACACCACCACCATTACCTGCAATGAATTAAAGATAAGAGTCACTTCGGTGGCTCTTTTTTATGAGAAGTTGAGAGAATTATGCAGTTTGTATCTTTGCCAAAAAAACAGATCTTTTGTGGTAAGCGTATTTTAGATTTATCTGTTCCACACATCATGGGCATACTGAATGTAACACCTGACTCTTTTAGTGATGGAGGGCAGTTTACACAAACAGATCGTGCTATTAAGAAAGCCCTTCAAATGATGGCTCAAGGCGCGACAATTATTGACATTGGTGGTGAATCTACAAGACCAGGAGCATCTTCTGTTCAAATTGATGAAGAGCTAAATAGGGTTATTCCAGTGGTAAAAGCATTATCCTCTCATGAGGATGTAATTTTATCTATTGATACTAGTGAGCCTGAAGTCATTAAGCAGGCAGTAGAAGCAGGCGCACATATCTGGAATGATGTACGTGCCTTGACGCGGCCTTACGCATTACAAATGGCTGCAAAGCTTGATATTCCTGTTGTACTTATGCATATGCGAGGTGAGCCTACTACAATGAATCAGCTTGCACATTATGATGATGTCGTAAATGAGGTAATGGGTGAGCTTAAATCGAGAATTAAAGATGCAAAAGATATGGGAGTGCGTGATGAGAATATTATTATTGATCCGGGGTTTGGATTTGCCAAAGATTTAAACCACAATATGCTCTTATTAAATCAGCTATATCACTTACATGAATTGGGCTATCCAATTTTATCTGGGCTATCACGTAAAAGGTTTATAGGTGCAGTGACCGAGTGTGACAGTGCAGATAGGCGTACGATAGGGAGTGTTGTAGGGCATCTGTTTTCAATACAGCAAGGAGCAAGTATTGTGCGTGTGCATGATGTTGAGGAAACATCACAGGCAATTAAAATGTGGAATAGGCTCCAAGATGCCGCTGCATGTCGTAACCCTTGAACCCTAAAGTTCAAGGCGGACGCGACGCATACTTGCTGGGTTTCCCATTCAAGATGGGCATACACTCTAAATATGCAGAACGCAATCCTAAAGTGTTAGTATCGGCTCAGGGGAATCTGACCTGCTGGCGAACACCTCAGAGTGATTACTATTATAACGAATATCATCTGAGATGAATACCGTTTCACGTAGTGTTGTGTTAAGTTCCTTTTCAGTTGGTGACGATTTATGCGTTTATTGAAAAGGAGCTTGTTATTCTTTTTCTGTTTCTACAGATTGTAAAATAGTTTTAAGCAAATGTTCACATTGCTCGTATTGTTGTACCGATTTATTCAGTGACAGTACTTCTTGCATAAGCTCTAAAGCAACCATAATAACCAGTTTGTTATGTTCAATTCGAGGTGCTTTAGCACGAAATTCTTGGAAGCGTTGATTTAATAAATCGACAGCTTTTATTAAGGTGCCCTTTTCTTCCTCTGTAGTTGAAAGACGAAAGATTTGCTCGATAATGCGAAGTTCGACAACGATAGGTGTATTGGTCATTGGGCTTCCTCATTATGCTCAGATGGGTGAGCAAGCTTTTGAATTTCCTGTGTGTTTTTATCTTCATCAGTGCCAAGAATAGCAAGACGTGCAATAATAGCTTCTACTTTTAATTTTGCATGTTCATTTTTTTCAAGCAGTTGCACACGTTCTTCTTTAAGGTTGGCAATTTCTTGTTTTGCACTTGTTTGTTCATGGTGTAGCTTTTCTTTAAGAACGCGTAACTCATTTCGCTCTGCAAGAATCTCTTGAAAGCGACTTTTTAAATCGGTACAGCCCTTTTCTAAACGGCTATAGCGTTCAGCTAATGTTTTCGCATCTTGATTAAGTGCGTTATATTGATCCTGTAAATTATTTAAATTATTTGTTAGCGTATCAATTTTATCTTGTTTGCTACGCAGAGTTGTCGTTTGTTGAGTGGTGTGTTCATCATGATGTTTCTCCATCTCTTTTTTTTGCTGATGCAAAGAGGTATTTTCAGCCTCAAGATTTTTCAAACGCTCTTGAAAATTGGCAATATGCGTTTGAAGTCGCTTTAATTCTTCTAACATAACGTGGTCGCACAGTATTGCAAACAAAGGTAAGATATACGCAGTATAGACATTGGAAAAACGAATGCAAGATGATATTACTGGTTGGTCTGAATGGAACCGCCACTTTTCAAACATTGAAGAAATTTCAAGCCCAAGTGAGTTACATGGGTTGCTTACTGGTATCGTTTGTGTGACACAACCGCCTACCAGAGAAGAATGGGTACTTATCCTTTCGACTTTGAATGTGCCTGAATTAAACGATGAGAGTCTTGCTATTTTGACGGATGAAACCGAAGATGTGGCACATGCTCTTTCAGAGGATGAACTAGATTATTTGCCGATGCTGCCAGATGATCAACATTTATTGCGAGATCGCGTCCAAGCTTTGGCAGATTGGTGTGCGGGTGTTGTGCTAGGTTTTGGTTTAGCTTCTGGCCATATTCGTACAGATGAAAGAGAGTTGATTGGTCATCTTCAAGATGTTGCTGCGGTTCAGTTTGAAGATGAAGATGATGACGAAGAAGGTGAAGCAGGTTATCAAGAGTTATTTGAATTTGTACGTCTAATTCCTGTGAGTCTATCTATGGGACGTAAAAAAATTGCTGTAGTGGAAAGTTCTTTGCTTAAGCATGTTCATGAGCGTATTCAATCTGTGGGTGACTCACCAGAAGCGAATAATGTGGTAGAGATGTTTACCCCTCATCGTCCAAGTTAAAAAAAATACCTGTTAGATAATTTAAAAACTTAAAGGAGTAGGTATGTTGGAACTTACCCAAGCTGACTTTGAAGCACGACGTTTAAAATTGGCACATACTATAGGGCCAAATAGTATTGTAATCATTGGTACAAATCCGGTGTGTTATAGAAACAGCGATGTAGATTATAAATATCGTGCTGATAGTAGTTTTTATTATTTAACAGGTTTTCAAGAACCTGAAGCCATTGCAGTTATTGAAACTTCTGATACTTCAGGTGAGTATAAATATACGTTATTCTGTCGTGAACGTAATCTAGAAATGGAAATTTGGAACGGTTATCGTGCAGGGTTAGAAGGTGCAAAGACACTGTTTAATGCAGATGAGTCATATGTAATAGAGAGTTTCGAGGAAAAAATTGTAGATAAACTCTCTCATGCTGAAAAACTTTATTTTCGAGTAGGGCATGATTCTGATTTTGATGCGTATCTTGCAAATATTATTCAGAAAAATAATTTAACGTTAACTCCTCTACAGCTTGATTCAATTGTAGATGAGATGCGTTTAATTAAATCCGAAAAAGAAATTGCTTTAATGAGAAAAGCAGCAGAAATTAGTGCAATAGCGCACACCAAGGCAATGGAAAATGTGCGTATAGGAATGATGGAATATGAGTTAGAGGCTGAACTTCATTACATCTTTGGAAAAAATGGTTGTGTTCCAGCATATGGTAGTATTGTTGGTAGTGGTTCAAACGGATGTGTTTTACATTACGTTGAAAACAATAAAAAAATGGAAGATGGTCAATTGGTATTAATTGATGCGGGTTGCGAGTACGAATACTATGCATCAGATATTACTCGTACATTTCCTGTAAATGGAGTGTTTTCGAAGGAGCAACGCATTATTTATCAGTTGGTCTTAGATGCACAATTAGCTGCAATTGATGCAGTGCGTATCGGAAACTCTTACCGAAAGCCACACGATATTGTTGTAAGAATTTTGACTCAAGGTCTATTGGAATTGGGATTATTACAAGGCCACTTAGATGATTTAATTGCAGATGAGGAATATCGCCGTTTTTATATGCATGGTACAGGACATTGGTTAGGTCTAGATGTGCATGATGTTGGAGCCTATAAAACATCAGAAGGCTCAAGATGTTTTGAAAATGGTATGGTAATAACGATTGAACCAGGGGTTTATATTTCACCTACAGATAAAACAGTGCATGCTAAATGGCGTGGAATTGGTATTCGAATAGAAGATGACATTTTAGTGACTGCTCAGGGGCCACAAGTTTTAACGGAAAATGTGGTTAAAGAAATTGACGACATAGAATCGCTCATAAAATCTGCTGCTATTTAAATAGGAAATTATAATGCCACAAGTTGTAATCGTTGGTGGTGGAATGGTGGGGCTTAGTCTTTCACTTATGTTAGCTAAAGCCAATATTCGTGTAAAACTTCTTGAAGCAATTCAATACCCAGATTTGTCTGAATCAGAATTACATCACTATCATTCAAGTTTTGATGCACGCAATAGTGCATTGTCACGCCGTAGCGTAGAAATTTATAACAAACTTGGTTTGTGGGCACGTTTACAGGAGTATGCTACTCCGATTCGACAAGTACATATTACTGAAGAAGGTAGTTTTGGAAAGGCACGTCTATTGGCAGAGCAAGAGAATGTCGAAAACTTTGGACAAGTTATTGAAAATGCTTGGTTAGGTCGTGTACTTCTTTCAGAAGTAAAGAAAAATAATCTTATAGAGCTGATTGATGGCATAGAGGTTACTGCGCTTACACAAAATGAAAAGCAGGTAACTGTCCAAGCAAAAAGGAAACAAGAAAATATTCAAATCCAATCTCAGTTAGTTGTCGCAGCCGATGGTCGAGACTCTTTTTGTAGACAAGCACTAGGTGTGGATGCCAGTGTGCATGATTATGAGCAGGTTGCGATTGTAACGACTGTTCAAACGTCAAAACCTCATCACCATGTTGGATTTGAACGTTTTAGTGCGTTAGGGCCATTGGCGTTATTGCCTTTACCTGGTGAGAATCGTCGTTCAGTAGTATGGCCTGTAAAAAAGGGTACAGAGGAACAATGGTTGGGTAGTGAAAACGATCAAAAATTTTTAGATGCCTTACAACATACTTATGGTGGAAGAGCTGGAAAGTTTGAAAAAACAGGGAAAAGATTTTGTTATCCATTGTCACAAGTACTTTCACATAAACAAGCGATTGGTCGAGTTGTTCTAATGGGAAATGCTGCTCATACAATTCACCCTGTAGCAGGACAGGGATTTAATTTATGCTTACGTGACGCAGATGTGTTGGTACGTTTTTTATCTAATCATTTAAAAACATCTGAAGATATTGGTAACCAAGAACTACTTAAAGCTTATGAACAGGCTAGACTGATCGATCAGCAGCGTGTTATTAAATTTTGCGATACCGTCGTAAGAGGGTTTAGTCATCAAAATCCTGTATTGAAATTTGTAAGAAATACTGGATTAATTGCTTTTGATATTATACCTGGAATAAAACCCATCGTTGCAACTTATGCTATGGGACTAAAAGCATGATTAAACATAGTACGGTGATCGTCGGTGGTGGTTTGGTTGGCGGCTTAACTGCATTACTTCTTGCAAAAGAAAATATTGATGTTGCTGTCTTAGATGCAGCACCACTACTTGATGAGAATCAGGTTCTAGAAAAAATGAACTCTCGAGTACTCGCATTAAGCCAAGCAACCATTCATCTCTTAAAAATTGCGGGGGTATGGCCATATATTGCAAGGTATGAGCCTTATACTGCAATGCATGTGTGGAACAAAAATGGTTATGGTGAGGTAGATTTTGGTCAAGAAAGTTTAAAGCCACCTTCTGAAAATGAGTGGCTGGGTGTCATGGTTGAACCAAGCATCTTAAACTTAGCAATCCAAAAAACAATGTTAGCGAATGTAAAAAATTATCATACGCAAATACGAGTAAAACACTTAGCCCAAGAAATTGATGGTTGGCGTATTCAACTTTCAAATAATACATCTTTACATACAAAATTACTGATTGGAGCTGATGGTGCAAATTCTTTTGTACGCCAAGAAGCATTGATTGGAATGAAAGTTTTAGACTATAAACAATCAGCGATTGGCTGTGCAATTAAAACAAGAAAGCCTCATCATCATGTGGCACGTCAGATTTTTTTACCAACTGGGCCTCTAGCGTATTTGCCTTTGAAAAGTCCGACAGCAACAGAAAATGGTTACTGGCAGTCAATAGTATGGACTTTACCTACAGATGTATGTAACGAATATATGTCACTCGATAATCAATCTTTTATAGAAAAGTTATCACAAGAAAGTTTATATATGCTTGAAGGGGTTACAGAGGTAGAAAATCGTGCATCTTTTCCTCTTAAAGCTCGTTCGGCAGAAAAATATGTACAAGCTGGTCTTGCATTAATTGGTGATGCTGCGCATGTCATTCATCCATTGGCGGGTCAGGGAGTGAATATTGGTTGTTTAGATGCTGCAATGCTTGGCCATATTCTATTGGAAGATTTAGAGCGAAGTGGTGTTTGGGCAAATATTCAAACCTTACGGAAATATGAAAGTTTACGCCGTCACCAAAATGAAGCCATGATGCATGGTATGTCTATTATGGGGTGGCTACAAGCTTCTCAATCTTCATCATTAATTTGGGCAAGAAGTTTTGGACAAAGAGTGGTGATGAAGTTCCCAAAATTGAAAGGATTCTTTTTAGATCAGGCAAATGGGATGCATTTACTGCAACGCACTAGATATCACAATTAGATATGTATTATTTGTATTAAAAAAAGCAAAATATACAAATAATAGTCTTGCTATTTTTTAAAAGATTGCTAAATTTCGTAGTTGTCACTCGTCGAGTGATCTTCATGTAAATGAGATAGGGAATTTATCATGGTTGATGATACTAATTATGATGAATCAGAAGATTCTGTTGTGGATGATGATGAGGCTCGAGCTGCTGAAAATGGTGCAGTAAACGATGCGGAGTCTAGTAAAAATTTATCTGATATTGCAGAAGCAGAAAGTCTGACAGTAACAGCAAAACATAAAAAGCGTTCTGCATTAGAAGATGAGATTGCAGCATTCTTAGCAAAAGGTGGGAGAATTACAGAAGTTCCACCAGATGAGCATGCTGAATAGTGAGGAAAGGAAGAAAATTTATCCTTCTGCCATATTTACAGTGTATAATGTGGACAGGAGAATTATATTAAATAATGAAGCTTAGGATATATGTTTTAAAAACATAGGTTTGTGTTAACTGTGTATAAAGCCAAGAGGACTTTTTTAACTTTTTATATTATTGTTATTAAAAGTTTAATTTTTTAAGAAGCTCTTGTATTATATCTGTTCATTAGTTAAAAACTACTGGGGTACAAAATATCTCGGTAAAATTAAACAAAAACTTTAGGCTGAGCTTAAAAAAAACAATTGTTATCTCTGGAGGATATCCATGAAATTGAGTCGTATTGCTCTTGCTACAGTACTTGCAGCTTCTCCATTTGTTGTTGCAAATGCGGGCGTAACTGTAACTCCACTATTATTAGGCTACACTTTCCAAGACAGCACACATAATAATGGTACACAAAACTTAAATGATAGTGCACAACACTTAACAACTAGCCCTGAATTACAAAATGATATGGCTGTTGGTGCTGCATTAGGTATTGAGTTAACACCATGGTTAGGTTTTGAAGCTGAATACTTGCAAGTTAAAGGCGATGTACATGGTGTAGCTAACTCAAATAAACAAATTAGTGTTGATCAAGGCGCACAGTACAAACAACGCCAAATTAACGGTAATTTTTATGCAACTTCTGACCTAATTACTAAAAACTACGACAGCAAAATTAAGCCGTACGTACTATTAGGTGGTGGTTACTACAAGTATGATTTTGATGGTGTTGGTCGTCAACTTTATCAAAACCGTGAAGGCGGTTTAGTTAACGTTGGTACAGGTATCTTCTGGCGCTTAAATGATGCATTGTCTCTTCGTACAGAAGCTCGTGCAACATATAACGTAAATGCTGATTTCTGGAACTACACAGCACTTGCTGGTTTAAATGTTGTGATTGGCGGACACTTGAAGCCTGCTGCTCCTGTAGTTGACGTTCAACCAGTTGCGCCAGCACCTGCGCCTGCGCCAGCACCAGTTGTTGAACAGCCACAACCACAACCACAAGAGTTGACTGAAGATCTAAACATGGAACTTCGCGTATTCTTCGATACGAACAAGTCAAACATCAAACCGCAATACCGTCCAGAAATTGCTAAAGTTGCTGATGCGTTAAATCAGTATCCAAATGCAACTGCACGTATTGATGGTCATACAGACAACACAGGTCCACGTAAGTTAAACGAACGTTTATCTTTAGCACGTGCTAACTCTGTGAAAGCTGCTCTTGTAAACCAATACAACATTGATGCATCTCGTTTAACAACTCAAGGTTTTGCGTGGGATCAACCAATTGCTGACAACAGCACTAAAGAAGGTCGTGCAATGAACCGTCGTGTATTCGCTACGATTACTGGTAGCCGTACAGTACTTGCTCAACCAAAAGCACAACAACAATAATAATTCTTTATTATTGCTGATGAAAAATGGCTCTAGATGAGCCATTTTTTTATTTACATATTTTTACGTATTGTTGATCATTGTAAAATAAAAGAAGCAAATTTTTGTTATATTAGAATTACTAAAGCGAAAACATATAATTAATTAGGAGATAACAATGGGTCTATTTGACTTTGTAAAAGGTATTGGTAAAAAACTTGAGGGAAAAACAGAGCAAGAACAACAGCCTCAACAAACACAAGCTGCTGAACCGACAGCTCAGGAAGTAGCGAACCAACTTTTAAATCATATTCAAAGCTTGGGTCTCGGCATTACTGGTCTCTCTGTAACTTATAATAGCGATACAGATACGGCTGTAATTAAAGGACAAGCACATACACAAGCAGATAAAGAAAAAGTAGTACTGGCTGCTGGTAACGTAGAGCATGTTGCTCAAGTCGATGACCAAATGACTGTAGAAGAAACAGCGACAGATGCTTCACAACCAGAAAGTCAATTCTATACAGTACAATCTGGAGATACACTTTCTAAGATTTCGAAAGAAGTATATGGTGATGCAAACCAATACAATAAAATCTTTGAGGCAAACCAACCTTTACTTAAAGATGTAAACTCAATTTTCCCAGGACAAGTATTGCGTATTCCACAATAATTAAATGTTCTGAAATAAAAAAACCTGACGGTTCCGTCAGGTTTTTTTCTCCTAAAGTATTCATACTATTTAAATTCCGATATTTCTTAGTTGTTTCTTCATATCTTTCCGATCTCTACGATGCTGAGACTTTGGTTTTTCAGACTCATGCATTCCACCTTTATGTAGCAGAGGGGAGAGTGCAACATGGTTACGTGTCTTTATTTTAGATGTTTCTTTAAGTTTCATAGGTTTATCCTTTAATACACATGACTTGCTTTAATGTATGTACAACTTCAATTAAATCAGCTTGGTTTGCCATAACTTCATCAATATTTTTATAGGCTGATGGAATCTCATCTATAACTTCTTTATCTTTTCTGCATTCTATTCCCTCCGTTTGCTGAATTAAATCTTGCTGTGAAAATTGTCTTTTGGCTTTGCTACGACTCATTTTACGTCCTGCACCATGTGAGCAGGAGCAAAATGACTCATTATTTCCTTTCCCTTTTACAATGAAAGACTTCGCGCCCATAGAGCCAGGAATAATGCCATATTCTCCCAGTCCTGCACGTATTGCACCTTTACGTGTAACGAACACGTCCTCTCCAAAGTGATGCTCCTTTTGTACATAGTTGTGATGACAGTTAATTGCTTCTTTAGTCATCTGAAATTTAGGAAGTAGAGGACGAATAGCTTCTAGAATTAGGTTCATCATTTGACGACGATTTTCATAAGCATATTCTTGCGCCCATTCAACAGCTTCTACATAGTCATCGAAGCTGTTTGAACCCTCTGCGAAGTAAGAAAGATCCTTGTCGGGTACATGCCCAAATCGATGTTGTGCCTCTTTCTTTGCACGTTCAATAAAGTAGGTTCCAATAACATTACCTAAACCTCGACTTCCTGAATGAAGCATGATCCATACGTCTTGGTTTTCATCGATACATAACTCAATAAAATGATTGCCACCACCCAATGTTCCAAGCTGTTTCATCCATGTAATGTCAAAGTGGCGTAACATTCTTTTTAGAGCTGGATGTTTGAGTGTAATTTGGTTTAATCGTTTTTCGAGTGGATTTACTGTAGATGCTTTTGCACGAACCTGTTTGTGCATTGCAAAGCCAACAGGTACCTTACGTTCAATTGCATGACGTAATGTAGCTAAATTATCAGGCAGTTGATTTGACTTTAAATTTAATCGTAACGCATTCATACCACAGCCAATATCTACCCCTACAGTTGCAGGAATAATCGCATTTTTAGTGGGGACAACACTTCCTACGGTTGCTCCTTTTCCTACGTGTACGTCTGGCATTACCGCAATATGCGAATGTATAAATTGCAACTGAGACATTTTATCAAGTTGATCTAGGCTATCTTGATCTATATCAGTTGTGTAAATTTTAATAGGAACGCCAAATTTGGCATTTTCATTTAATGTAAGCTGTATGCTCATATCATATTTCTCGATGTATTTTTTGTTTTGTCCAAACAAAAAGACCTAGCGAATGCTAGGTCTTTAAAGCACTCGGACAAGTTGATATGACACTTGTCCGTGAGCTGACATCGTGCCAAGATTTAAAGTTTTAGTAATAATGGCATGATGTCCTCCTTTAATTGGGTGAAATAAGAAATTTTCCGCATTTTAACGTAGAAAATTAAAAAATCAATCTTTTTTTAGCGGTTTTACATCCATTTTGTCGTAAGGAATCAATTTAGTTTTATACTTTATTTTGTATGTTAACCAAATGATAAGAAAGACGGGAATGGTAATGTAAGTAGAAATAATACCTTTCCAATCAACATGATCGCCCATAAATGCTTGGTAGTTTTGGCCTAAAGTAATGAATAAGCAGAGTGCAAACGCAAATAACGGACCAAAAGGAAAAAGTTTTGCACGATAGGTGAGATCTTCAAGTTTATAACCTTGTGCAATATAACCTTTACGGAATCGATAATGTGATACTGCTATACCCAACCAAACAATAAAACCGCACATTCCTGACATGTTCAGTAGCCAAAAATAAACATCTTTTTCACTCACAAAATAGGTAAGTAAGCAAAAAGCAGCAATAATAGTGGTCGCATATAATGCATTCATGGGTACGCCACGGTGATCAAGCTTTGCAAATATTTTGGGTGCGCTTCCTTCTTTCGCCATATTCCAAAGCATACGTGTTGAAGAATACATACCTGAATTACCTGCAGAAAGTACTGCAGTAAGAATAACCGCATTCATCAAGCCTGCTGCAAAAGCAAGTCCTGCCTTTTCATAAAGGAGTGTAAATGGTGAAACAGAAACGTCGTTATTATTTGCTGCTTGTATAAGTAATGGATCATCGTAATGAATGAGTGTGCCAATAATGAAAATACAAAGGATATAAAACAACAAGATACGCCAAAAAATTTGCTTAATGGCTAATGGGATATTCTTCTCAGGTGATTCAGATTCTCCAGCGGCAACTCCGACCATTTCCGTACCTTGGAAGGAAAATCCTGCAATCATTGCAACTCCAATCATGGCCTGCAAGCCACCGACAAATGGAGCATCTTTATAGTGCCAGTTTGCAAATACTGCGTTTGGTTCGCTTGCCATAATCTTAAAGATCATAAAAATACCGAGACCAATAAATGCAACAATTGCAATGACTTTAATGAGAGAGAAAACAAATTCGCTTTCACCGAAGCCTTTTACAGACATTGCATTAATTGCAAAAATAATGCTGAGAAAAGCAAGACTCCACCAAAAACCAGGAATATCTGGGAACCAAAATTTCATAATAAATTGAACTGCAACCAGTTCAAATGCAACTGTAATTGCCCAGTTGTACCAATAGTTCCAACCTAATGCGAAACCAAAACTATTTTCTACATACTTATTGCCATAGGTAAAGAAAGCTCCTGTGGTTGGGTTATGTGTTGCAAGTTCACCAAGACTTGTCATGAGGAAATAAATCATGACACCAATTACTGCATAGGCAAGCAATGCACCACCTGGCCCAGCACTGGCAATGGTTGAGCCTGAAGCAAGGAATAGGCCTGTACCAATACAGCCACCAATTGCAATCATATTTAGATGACGTGCACCAAGCTTACGTTGTAAATTCGCAGGTTGATTTTGTTCGCTCATCTAAATTCCTTTGTTTTAAAATTTTGCATTGTTGGCATATAACACCTTAAAACCTTGTTGATCAGCTTTGACGGTACATGTACCGACATATTTTTCAATGAGTGTTGAATAGTTTAAAAAACGATTGGCAACGATCCAGAGCTCACCTTGTGTTTTTAAATGCTTTTTCGCTTGTCGGCAAAGTCCCTCACTTGCATCATAGTTAGTATGTATACCCTGATGAAAAGGGGGATTACTGACGATCGCATCTAAATCAGATGGTGCATCTTCAATACCAGTCACAGCATGTGTGTAGAACTGGTTGGGAGGGATGTTGTTACGTTCAAAAGTAATTTTGGTGGAGGCAAGTGCGAATGCATCGACATCGAGTGCATGTACAATATTATTTGGGCTTAGCTTTGCTAAATAGCAACTAATGACCCCTGCGCCACAGCCAAAGTCGGCAAGTGTACCTGATTTTACCTGCTCTAAATAGGGGAGAAGTACTGCTGTACCAACATCTAAATGATTTTGGCTAAATACACCTGGTAGGCTATAAATAGTCATATCAATATGATGATTAGCAATATGATACTGTTGAAGCCAGTCGGTCAGTGGTTTAATTGGTACTATTTTTTCAAGCGTTGTTTGCCAAAACTGACAATGCCTTGCACTATCTAATTTTTTTGTTTCTCCATACGCTTTTAATTGTTTTGCAGCACGTTCCACACCACCTTTTTTTTCACCAACTAAAAAGATTTGTGACTTTTTTGGCAAATGACTGGCGACTTGGTAGAGTATGTAGTTCAGTAATTCTTTAGACTTCGGCACATAAATAACGACTTGGTCGTATACCTGTTGTGGAAAGCTTACATCGAAATAACTGGTGTAACCATTTTTAATTTGAGCTTGATGGTCTGCATAATTCCACGTCCAAATTGAACTTTCGATTGATGTATCAAGCGTAGACAGTAATTGATCATTAGGTGCATGAATAAATAACACTTTACCTTTCAAATAATTTACTTGTCTTAAGATAACCTCACTTCTTGGATCCATAAACTTCTCATTACTTACAGGCAATTGCCCAGAAATACTGGGCATGAAACTTTACTCTTTGTTGTCTGGCAATACTACATTTAATATAAGAGCTGTAATACCGCCAGTTGCGACGCCAGAGCTAAATATATTGCGCAATAAATCAGGCATGTGTTTAAGAAAATCTGGCACTTGTGCGATGCCTAGACCAAGAGCAAGAGAGATTGCAATAATTAAAAGTGCGCGTCTATCTAATTTTATTCCTGCAAGAATGTTAATACCAGAGGCTGCAACTGCACCAAACATAACCATGACAGCGCCCCCTAATACTGCTTGAGGAACAGCTTGAATAATTCCTGCAATTTTAGGAAATAATCCCAATAAAACTAATAATCCTGCGATCCATAAACCAACGTAACGGCTTGCAACCCCTGTAAGCTGAATAACACCATTATTTTGTGCAAATACAGAGCTTGGAAAAGTATTAAATATACCTGCTAAGAAGGAATTTGCTCCATTGACCAAAACACCTCCTTTAATACGTTGCATCCAAATTGGGCCAGTGACAGGTTGATGGGAAACTTTACTTGTTGCAGTAATATCACCAATTGCTTCGAGTGAAGTAACTAAATAAATAAAAGCTAGTGGTATAAATAGTGACCAATCAAACGCAATGCCAAAATGAAGAGGTGTTGGAATTTGGAAAGCTGGTGCAGTATTGAATGCAGAAAAATCTAGATGTCCCATCATGCCTGCGAGAACATAGCCTATGACTAAAGCAAGTAGTATTGCTGAACTTTTAATCCAAACAATAGGAATACGATTTAAAATAATAATAATTGCTAGAACTGTGCAAGACATTGTTAGATTGTCTGCATTGGCAAAACTTCCATCAGCCATAGCACCATAACCACCTCCCATACTAATGAGTCCTTCTTTAATGAGGGTGAGCCCAATAAGTAAGACGACAATGCCTGTCACAAGTGGTGTAATCAGCTTTTTTACCCAAGGTAAAATGCGAGACACGCCCATTTCAATGAATGCGCCGGCAATAACGACACCGAAAATAGCAGCCATAACATGTTGATAAGGCGTACCATTTGCAATCATTAAGCTACCAATTGCCATAATTGGACCAATGAAATTGAAACTTGTACCTTGTACAATAAGTAGCCCTGCACCTAAAGGTCCAACGCGCTTGCATTGTAAAAAAGTAGCAATTCCAGAAATGATCAGAGACATTGAAAGAATCATAGTGGTTTCATGCGCGGGTACTTTTAATGCGCCACAAATGAGAATCCCTGGTGTTAAAATAGGAACTAAAATTGCTAATAAATGTTGCAATGCTGCGAAAAGTGCAGTCGAAGACTTTGGTCGATCTTCTAACTGAAGAATTAGCTCAGATGAATTATCTTTGCTCGAAGATAGTGGGTCTGACATAAAAGTATGGTATAAATAGAGATGTCACTATTCTAATCGACTTACATGTCTTTACAAAATAAAACATGTTACTGCATTTAAAAAAATGCACTTGTCAATTAGATGTCACTACTAAATAGTAGAGTTTTTTTGTATAATTTGCCCTCAAATTTTAGGCGTATCGAAATTCATGTCATTAGATATTAAAAATCTCCGCAATATCGCAATTATTGCGCACGTTGACCACGGTAAAACAACGTTAGTCGATAAACTTTTACAACAATCTGGCGCACTCGGCGAACGTGCTGGCGAGATTGAGCGTGTCATGGACTCGAATGCGCTAGAAAGTGAACGTGGTATTACCATTCTTGCAAAGAATACTGCGATTACTTGGTTAGATAAACGTACGGATACAACTTACCGCATTAATATTGTGGACACCCCAGGACACGCGGACTTCGGTGGAGAAGTTGAACGTGTAATGTCTATGGTTGACTGTGTATTACTTTTAGTTGATTCACAAGATGGCCCAATGCCACAAACACGCTTTGTAACTTCAAAAGCGTTTGCTCGTGGTCTAAAACCAATTGTTGTTTTAAACAAAGTTGACCGTCCAGGTGCACGTCCTGATTGGGTAATGGATCAAGTATTTGATTTATTTGATAACTTAGGCGCAACTGATGAACAGCTTGATTTCCCAGTTGTTTATGCTTCTGGTCTAAACGGTATTGCTGGTCGTGAAGTAGATAACTTAGCGCCAGACATGACACCATTGTTTGAGACAATCGTAGACATCGTTGAACCACCTAAAGTAGACGCAGATGGTCCATTCCAAATGCAAATTTCATCACTAGACTATAATAGTTTTGTGGGTGTTATTGGTATTGGTCGTATTCAACGTGGTTCTGTTAAGTTAAACACGCCAGTAACTGTAGTTGATAAAGAAGGTAAGACACGTAACGGTCGTATCTTAAAAATTATGGGTTATCACGGTCTTGATCGTGTAGATGTTGAATCTGCTGGTGCAGGTGACATTGTATGTATTACGGGTATCGATGCACTTAACATTTCTGACACAATTTGTGATCCGAAAAACGTTGAAGCATTACCGCCATTGTCTGTAGATGAGCCTACAGTATCGATGACGTTCCAAGTGAATAACTCTCCATTTGCTGGTCGTGAAGGTAAATTTGTAACGTCGCGTAATATTCGTGAGCGTCTAGATCGTGAGTTAATTCATAACGTTGCACTACGTGTAGAAGATACAGACAGTCCAGACCGTTTCAAAGTTTCTGGTCGTGGTGAGCTTCACTTATCTGTATTAATTGAAAACATGCGCCGTGAAGGTTTCGAGATGGGTGTATCTCGTCCTGAAGTAATCATGAAAGAGATTGATGGCGAACTTCAAGAACCATATGAAAACGTAACTTTTGATGTTGAAGAACAACATCAAGGTGCGATCATGGAGCAGATGGGTAACCGTAAAGGTGAAATGACTAATATGGAACTCGACGGTAAAGGTCGTATCCGTATTGAAGCAACTGTACCGTCTCGTGGTTTAATCGGTTTCCGTTCAGAGTTCTTAACCATTACTTCTGGTTCGGGAATTATGACATCAAGCTTCTCTCACTATGGTAAAGCGAAGCAAGGTGCTGTTGCACAACGTCAAAATGGTGTACTTATCTCTATGGTAAATGGTACATGTTTAGCGTTTGCTTTATTCACTTTACAAGACCGTGGTCGTCTTTTTGCAGAGCCACAGTTAGAAGTGTATGAAGGGATGATCGTGGGTATTAATGCGCGTTCTGACGATATGACAGTGAATCCAACGAAAGCAAAACAGTTAACAAACATGCGTGCATCTGGTACAGATGAAGCATTAACATTAACGCCTGCTATTCGTATGACATTAGAGCAAGCACTAGAATTCATTCAAGATGATGAACTTGTAGAAGTAACGCCTAAGTCTATTCGTGTACGTAAAAAATTCTTAACAGAGAATGAGCGTAAACGTAACCGCGCGAAGTAATTCGATAAGGTTTAAAAAGAGCTACTCTTAACGAGTGGCTCTTTTGTTTGAATAATATCTAATTGTTCATTTTAAGTGTCTATTGCTTTTCTTTATTTTAAAAAAAGATTAAATTAGACGGTAATAATAAGAGCTTATTTTATTTAAATTTTAACAATAGTGTAAGCTGAACGAACGAATAAAAATTGTGGAGACGCATCAATGAGTATAATGAAAGAATTCCGTGAATTTGCTGTTAAAGGTAATATGATTGACCTTGCAGTGGGTGTAATTATTGGTGGTGCTTTTGGTAAAATTGTCGACTCTTTGGTAAAAGATGTCATCATGCCAATTATTACTATGATTACTGGAGGTGGGGTCGATTTTACACAAAAATTTATTATTCTTGGAAAAAATCCAAATAATCTGCAAACGTTAGCTGAATTACAAAAAGCAGGGGTAAACGTATTAACGTATGGTAACTTCCTGACAATTTTAATTAATTTCTTGATCTTGGCTTGGGTTGTATTTTTAATGGTAAAACTCATTAACAAGATGCGCCGTAAAGAAGAAGCTGAGCCTGCTAAACCAGCACCAACACCAGAAGATATTCAATTGCTTCGTGAAATCCGTGATGAGTTAAAAGCACGTAAAGATGCGTAAGACCATCAAAAAATAAAAGGCCATTATGGCCTTTTATTTTTTTAGAAATCCATGCGAAATTTGACTTCAACCAAATGGTATCCAAACTTACTTTTTACAGGGCCTTGAATCACTTTCTCAGGGGCTGAAAAAACAAGTTTATCAATAACAGGAACAAGCTGTCCTTGTTTAACTTCACCTAACTCCCCACCACGTTTGGCAGAGTTGCATGTAGAGTGTTGTTTTGCAAGTTTTCCAAACTCACTGCCACGTGCAAGTTTTTCTTTAAGTTGCTGTGCAAGCTCGATGTTTTTGACGAGAATATGGCGAACAATTGCTGTTTTCATAATTACACCATTTTAATTTTTAAAGGCTGACATTGGGGGCAAAACACACTTGCACGTTGTCCAAGTTTGAGGTTCTCTAAGGTGGTTTCACAGTTAATGCACATTTCACCTGCTCGTCCATATGCAAGTAAAGTTTGTTGAAAGTAACCATTTTCCCCATTTGCATTGGTATAGTCGCGAAGTGTAGACCCACCTAGCTCAATGGCTTGTTTTAGAATTCTTTTAATTTCGATTACAAGTTTTTCAATTTGTATATGTGTTAGCGTATTTGCTGGCTGAGCCGGATGAATACCTAGATTAAACAAGCTTTCAGTGGCGTAGATATTACCGACACCCACAACGATGTGATTATCCATAAGAGAAACTTTAATGGCTGTTTTTTTTGTTTTTAATTTATCTGCAAGATATTCTGCATTAAAGCTTTCACTCAATGGCTCAGGCCCCAATTTTGAAATTAAATTTTTTTCAGTTTCTTCATTAGCCCATAAAATACAACCAAAACGACGCGGATCATGATAGCGTAACTCTATATCTTTGAAATGAAGAATGAAGTGATCATGTTTTCTGAGTGGTTCATCGGCATTACAAATTCTAAAGCTTCCAGACATACCCAAATGCCAAAGCATACTTTGTTGTTCGAATGAGGCAATAATGTATTTAGAACGACGCGATAATTTAACCAGTTTTTGCCCAACAAGGGTATTTACATCTTCAGGTATTTTCCAACGTAATTGAGGTTGTCTAACACTCACAGAAGTGACAGTTTTGCCAATAAGTGGTAGCAAACTGGTTTTGGTGGTTTCAACTTCAGGAAGTTCAGGCATAGTATAAAATCATGACATGAAAAATCTATTTTAACATGATCGTAAACGACATATTGTAAATCACTATAGTTTATAAAAAATGATAGTTTTGAATTCCATAGAAAATATGAATCATCGATTTTAATCGTTATATAAGTGTTACAATGTATTTGATTTATTTTAAAATATATTCACAAGAATCTTAAAGGATCAAGCATGCGTTCGCTTATAACTATGCCATGGAATACACCACTTTTATTTATTTCAGTATGTATTTGCCAAAATCTTTATGCAGACGATATCACCAATAGTGTAAAAGAATTACCCACGATTACTGCAGAAGCGACAAGAACGGGAACCAGTTATTTAAATACACCAGCTTCTATTTATAGAATAGATATGCCAAAACAAACTGATAATATTGGTGTAAATCTGACTGAGGTTGTACAGGGGATTCCAAGTCTTCAATTAAATAATCGTCAAAACTATGCACAAGATTTACAGTTATCAATGCGTGGGTTTGGTGCAAGAGCAACATTTGGTGTTCGAGGCATCCGCATTTATGTCGATGGCATTCCTGCAACGATGCCTGATGGTCAAGGACAGACATCAAATATTGATTTAAATAGCTTAGATCATGTAGAGGTACTAACGGGTCCATTTTCTTCTTTATACGGAAACTCATCAGGTGGTGTATTGCTTGCCGAGACAAAAGAAGGCCAAGGAAAAGATTCGATCACTTTAAGTTATGGTGGTGGTAGTCATAATAGTAATCATACAGGTCTAATTTTACAGGGTGGTGCAAAAACAGCTTCACAACCTGCTTATGTCATTAGCTCTTCATATTTCAATACAGATGGCTATCGTGATCATAGCGCAGCCGATAAAGTATTAAATAATGCTAAACTCACATGGAATCTAGATGATGGCAGTAAAATTAACTGGGTAACGAATTACGTTAAAATTCATGCGGCTGATCCGATGGGTTTAACGAAAGCACAATGGTTAAGCAATCCAAAACAGGTTCAGACTGGTGTCTTAACATATAATACCAGAAAAGATTTAGAGCAAACGCAAACAGGTCTTACATGGTCAAAGCCAATTGATGACCATAACAGTGTATACGCGATGGGGTATGTTGGAAACCGTCAAGTAACACAGTATCAGTCTATTCCAAATACAACGCAACGTGGAAGTATTAATCATGCTGGTGGTGTGATTGACTTTGATCGGACTTATTATGGCGCAGACTTTCGTTGGACAGGGAAAGAGCTCTTACCAAATACGACCATTAATGCAGGTTTGGCTTTAGATGCAATGGATGAAGATCGTAAAGGTTATGAAAACTTTACAAGATCTGCAAAAAATACCGCAGCCACAGATTATAACTTGGGCGAGAAAGGAAATATTCGCCGTAATGAAAATAATACACTTTGGAATGCAGACCCTTATATTCAAGCATCTTGGCAATTTTTACCTACTTGGCGTGTAGATACGGGATTGCGTTATAGCAATGTTCACTATAAGTCTAAAGACCATTATCTAAGTAATGGAGACAATAGCGGTAAGACAAATTATAACCATGCTTTACCTTCAATTGCACTCAGTTGGAAAATTACGCCAAATGTACTGGCATATACCAGTTATGCAAAAGGTTTTGAAACACCGACATTCACTGAAATGGCTTATAATGCTGATGGAAGTGCCGGTTTTAACTTTGCACTAAAACCTTCGACCAGTGATAACTATGAAATTGGCTTAAAAGCAGATAATCAATTTGGTATTTTTGCTTTGACAGGGTTTATGAGTAAAACGAAGAATGACATTGTCTCAGCAGGCAGTAGCAATGGGCGAGCAACCTTCAGGAATGCAGATAAAACACTACGCCAAGGTATAGAAGTATCTTGGAACAAAAAGTTATGGAAAGATTTAACTGCACAGGCAAGTTATAGTTATCTAGATGCAACTTTTGATGCTGATGTTGCTGCAAATACAGGTGTGAGCGCGATTCAAAAAGGAAATTACATACCAGGAGTTGCAAAGAGTCAGGGATTTGCAAGTTTAGGTTGGAAACCTGAAACTGGTTTTCATGCAGGAGTCGATGTTCGTTATATGGATAAAATCTACGTTAATGATCAGAATACTGACACTGCACCAAGTTATACAGTCACTGCTATCGATGTTGGTTATGCTTATAAATACAAGGATTGGTCTGTAAATACCTATGCACGTGTAGATAATTTATTTGATAAGAATTATATCGGTTCGGTCATTGTAAATGACTCTACAGTAGTGAATGGTAAATCTGCAAATCGTTATTTTGAACCTGCAGATGGTCGTAATTGGAGTGCTGGTTTAAGCATTAGTAAGCAGTTTTAAATAGAGCGTATAACATGATGAAGTCATTGCTGTTTAAACCATTTGTTCTAGACCAGCTTGAATTAGCAAATAAAATATGTATTGCACCTATGTGTCAGTATGCTGCAACTCTTGAAGGTGAGATACAATTTTGGCATGAGCAGCAATGGGCAAGTTATGCTCTTTCTGGTGCAGGGTTATGCATTATTGAAGCGACTGCAATTAATCCTGAAGGACGTATTAGTGATGCAGACCTTGGTTTATGGAATGATAGCCAAGCTCTAAAAATGCAAACGGTACTGAGTAAAATAGGTACAATTTCTCCGATGCCATTTGCTATACAGTTATCACATGCTGGCCGTAAGGCATCTGTAGAAGCTCCTTGGAAAAATCAAGATTCTACAAATGCTGATGGGGGCTGGCAGACTGTTGCACCAAGTAGTATTCCATTTCTGATTAATGGTAAAACACCAAGTGCATTGGGGTCAGAAGAAATTATTAAAATTAAAAGAGACTTTGTTGAAGCAGCCCGACGTGCTATTCAAGTTGGTTTTCAGCTTATAGAAATTCATGCAGCACATGGTTATCTGTTACATCAATTTTTATCGCCACTTTCAAATATACGAGAAGATGAATATGGTGGTTCATTAGAAAATAGATGCCGTCTTGTTCTCGAAATTATTCAGGAAATTAAACAAGTTTTACCGAAAGGTTTTCCACTTGGTATTCGCATTTCAGCAACCGATTGGATGAAAAATGAGGGCTGGGATTTAGAGTCGAGTATTTATTTGTCAGCACATTTAGAACGATTAGGTATAGCTTATATTCATGTTTCAAGTGGTGGTTTGCATAGAGATCAAATGATTGATGTGAAGCCAAATTATCAGGTTACATTTGCTCAGGAGATTAAGGCAAAGGTAAAAGTCCCTATTATTGCGGTAGGATTGATTACAGAACCTACACAAGCTGAAGATATTTTACAAAAAGATCAAGCAGATGCTATTGCAATCGCAAGAGCGATACAATATAACCCTCGTTGGCCTTGGTATGCAGCAGAAGCTTTAGGCGAGGAAGTTACTGTTGCTCCTCAATATTTACGTTGTGAACCATATGGTTATCGCGGAAGGTTATTTAAACCTTTCTAGTGCAAAAAGTAATCTATATACATAGAGAAAGAATGTGTTCCTCACAGTAATTTTACCTATATTATTCTTAGTGTTAATTGGGTATTTGAGTGTTAATTGGGGATTACTCACCCCCGAACAAATTAAAAGTCTTGGCACTTTTGTCATGAAGGTTGCACTTCCTGCATTTCTCTTACATGCATTGCTTGGCCAGACATTTGAAGAGGTTTGGAAGCCTAAATACTTTCTTATTTATGGCTTTGCTTCACTTGTTATATTTTTTGCTTCTTATTATATTTTAAAGCGATTTTTCCATCAGCGTTTAACATCGGCAGTCATTTTTTCATTTGGTGCTGCCATGTCAAATACTGGATTAATTGGTACTGCAATTGTCCCAATGGTTGTCGGCAAAGATGCGGTTGCATATTTGGCGCATACTATTTTATTTGAAAGTCTTATTTTGACAACGCTTGTTTTATTTCTGACGGATTCTCATGCCTACGAAAAAACAGCATTTCCTTTATTCTTTAGAAAAGTCGTATATAACGCTTTGCATAGTCCTTTGGTCTTGTCTATTTTAATCGCATTTAGTTGTTTATTCTTAGACATATCTTTACCTAAGGTACTAGATGAAACGCTTGAGGTATTAGGGCAGGCGGCAGCACCTATCGCACTATTCATGATTGGTGGTGGCCTCGCAGGTGTGAAAGTCAAACGTTTAGATGGGTTGGCATTATGTCCTGTCATTTTTAAAGTCATACTTATGCCAGCACTCATATTTTTGCTCTTTTATAGTTTTAGTGAAGATAAGGAAATGATGCGTATAGCAACCCTCATCGCTGTACTACCTATGCCTACATTGTTTCAAGTCTTAGGGCATATTTATGGAATTGAAAAGCGCGCACTAAATGCTTCTATTATTAGCACTGTACTTGGGCTAGTCATTGCCAGTACACTTATTTTAGTGTGGTGGTCTTAAGCACGATTAGATTGCGGTGACTTTCTAAGTTGCCAAAAGATCCAACTTGCACATACGGTGAGTGCGCCTAAACATAAAAAAGTATAATGGAAAGATTGAAGCATATGCTGCTTGCCATCGAGATGAATAAAATTATTCAGTACGGCACCTGCAATTGCTACACCCATACTCATCGACAATTGTTGTACTACGGAGAGTAAACCATTTCCACTACTTGCATCTTCTTGTGCAAGGTCTTTAATTGTGACGGTATTCATTGCTGTAAATTGGATAGAGTTAAAGATACCAAAAATAAAGAAATGAATGAGTTGCCACCAGATTGGCGTATTTGGTGTAATTAACGCAAAACTTGCAATACCTAGCCCTACACATAGTGTATTAACGACCAGAACTCTGCGATAACCAAAACGATAAATAAGACGTGTAATAAAGCGTTTAATGAGCATAGAACCCACAGCAAGTGGGATCATCATCAAGCCTGCCATTGTTGGATTGAACCCTAATGCGACCTGTAACATCAGTGGCATCATAAATGGAATAGCACCATTTCCTAATCTGGCAAATAGATTACCTAAAATACCGATGCTAAATGTATGTACCTTAAAAATGCTCGGATGAAAGAGTGGTGCATGGTGGCGTAAAGCATGTAGCCAATAAGAAGCACCTGCAGATAAACCGATCACAATTAGAATAATCATACTTGCTTGAGAACGTGTTTGGTCGACCATGCTTTCAAGGACAAGAGATAGGCTGACCATACTTGTCGCAACAAAAATAAAACCAATATAGTCGAAGTTTTCTAAATGAGACTGGCGCATATTGGGTAGTATTTTGAGCGTGAAAAAAGCACCAACAATACCAATAGGCACATTAATTAAGAAAATCCAATGCCAACTCATCCATTCTACAATTAGTCCTCCAAGGCTAGGGCCAATGAGTGGACCAATGAGGCCAGGAATACTTACAAAACTAAGAGCTGCTAAAAGTTGAGGACGTGGCATGACTTTTAAAACTGTTAATCTGCCGACGGGTTGTAACAGTGCCCCTCCGATGCCTTGAAATACTCTTGATATAACTAAAAGAGTAAGATTTTGAGACAGTGCACAGCCAACTGATGCTAAGCTAAATAAGATAATAGCAAAAAAATAAGTTCGTTTTATACCATACCGATCAGTTACCCATCCGCTAATTGGAATAGTGACAGCCATTGCCAGTACATAAGCTACAATCACCGATTGCATGTTGAGTGGGTTTTCATTCAAGCTTTGTGCAATATTAGGTAAAGCAGTATTAATAATCGTACTATCTAACTGCTGCATAAAAAACCCCATTGCAACAAGCCAAAGAATAGGACGATATTCTTTACTTATTGGTTCGGGGACATCTTTGGTCTGGGTTCCTTGACTCATTATGATTCTCTTATTTTATTTATTCTAAATTTTGATGTGAGCGTTTGTACTATACAAACGCTGTTTGGTAATGCATTTATTTTGTTCGAGCAACATCTTCATTTAGAGGAGAAGGAAGTTCAACAACTTCTAAGAAAGAAGTTTCTTCCAAAGTTGTTGGTTTTGCAATAACGAGTGCGATATATTCATTATTTTTAGTCTGAATCATATTTACAATTTGAATATTACCTTCAATTTTATGACCAGATGCTGGAATAGGTTGATTGCTTTTAACGAGATGTAACCATTGTTTTGGCTGAGCTTTAAACCAAAGTCTTGCAATAATTTCCTGACCTAAATAGCAACCTTTATCGTAATGTACGCCATTTCTTTGATGTAAACGTAATTCTTGAGGTTGGAACAGATGTTCGGTTGCTTGGCTAATCCAAGCATAGCCATGCTCGATTGCTTGAATTTGCCATGCAATCACATCTGTAGGAGAAGACTGAAAAGTTGTCTCTTCATTTTTGAAAGATGGATAAACTTCAGCAACTTCGGATAACGTTGCTTTGGCAAAAGCGGCATATTTTTTGATATGACTAGAAAAAGCTTCTTTTTGGTCGTCTACAACAACAATATCAAAATGATCTGTATTGTGTTTTGTTAACCAAAGACCAAAGTGTACACGGCCTTTTAAGTCACAAATAGCAGTATATTTTATCTCGTTTTCTTCGAGTCGTTCGACATGTAAAGTCACTTGACCTTGTAAGAACTTAGATGCATCTGTGCCTATAAATGTATATTGAATGAATTTGAGGGGTTCCATCGTTATTCTCAAAGCTAGTTTAGGTATGAAGTTATTTTGTCGGATTTTATAAAAAAAATCAGCTTCTGATTGCAAGATGGTATAGATAATCGAAATAAGTATTTTCAATCTGGTGCATAAAATATAAGAAAAAAATCAAAATGATTACAAAACAATCACTTTAAAAACATTTAATGAGGCTTTATAGTGAATAGAAGGTATCAGTAAACATGACGGCTGATATAAAAAATTAAATAAATATGATGAGGTTATTATGTCTGGTTGGTATGAACTTTCAAAAGCAAAAGATGGCCAGTTTCATTTTGTATTAAAAGCGGGAAACGGTGAAATTATTCTAACAAGTGAGTTATATAAAGCCAAAGCATCTGCATTCAATGGAATTGAGTCTGTTCAAAAAAACTCTCCAGAAGACGGTAAATATGAGCGCTTAGAAGCGAAAAATGGAAAACTCTACTTTAATTTAAAAGCAGTCAATCATCAGGTCATCGGAACAAGTCAAATGTACAGTAGTACTCAAACACGAGATCATGGTATTGAATCTGTAAAAACAAATGGGGCATCTGAAAAAGTTAAAGATTTAACAGAAGCCTAAATTTGATACTTTAGAAGACATACTTTAAGTATGTCTTTTAATGATTTCTTCAATATCAATAATATGGTCATATTTTTGAATTAAGTGTCTTGAGTGTGTAATGATAATAAGGCTATGAACATGTTCTTGAATATAGTTCATAACTTTAATAGCAGTGTCTTCATCTAAAGCTGATGTCGGTTCATCTAGAATAAGTAAAGTGGGCTTTTTTAAAAGTGCTCGAATGATATTAAGTCTTTGCTTTTCACCTCCTGAAAAACTCTTTAATATTTCAGTCATATCATCATTAAGGGTAAACTTATTTGTATTTAATATTTCAATTAAATCAAATTTTTGAAGGTAAGTGAGAAGCTCATCATCTGAATATTGATACGGTGAATTATAGATAAGATTTTCCTTTAATGTACCGCTGAACAATGAATTGCTCTGTGATACAAATGCAACCTCATTAAAAATTTTTGTCGAGTAACTTTTGGTAATATCTAGATCTTTATAATATAGATGACCGCTCTCTAACTTGTACAGCCCAAGCATATAGTTAACAATCGTGGATTTTCCAATGCCTGTTTTACCAACAATAAGATATGTCTTATTTTCTAATATTTTAAGGTTAAAGTTCTTTATGAGTTTATCACCAAGATAAATACTACTATTTTTGAACTGGAAAAAATAATTTTTATAATGATAGCTTTCCATGGTGGTCTTTTCTTTCTCTAAACTGAAATACTTATAAACCTTATTTAGAGATACGAAATGACCATTAATCAGTGTTATATGTTGTGAAATCATTAGAAAGGGGGTGGTCAGCATAATAATGTATGAACTAATCATAACGAAATCACCCGATGTAATTTCTTTTAATGACAAGTAGTGAATACTTATTTCTAAAAAAGATAGTAGAAAAATAAAAATAAAAAAAGTTTGTAAAATCATAAGAGTACCAATTTTAACATGACTTTTTGTATTTTCTTTTACATAAGATTGAAGATTTTTATTAAATTTTTCTCCTTCAAAATTATAAGAGTGATTAATTTTTATATCGTAAGCATGGTTAATTTTTTGAATAAAATAACTGTGTAATTTGCTATGTGAATTATAAAATGGTTCATAATATTTGCCACTTTTTTTATTAATTTTATTTGATAAGATAAATATAATAATCACACCAATTGTAAAAATAATTGAAAAGTTTAAGTTAATGTTTTTATATAAAATAAATGACATAAAAATCAGCTGAATCAACATTGGCAAAAGTACAAAGAAAATTGTAATGTTAAGTGTTGCAAAAGCATCACTGGCTCTTGAAACATCGGTATGAAAAACGCCAATATCTAGTTTATCTTGTTCTTTTTTAGATATTTTCAAAAAACTGTTTAAGCTAGAGGATAAGATTGAAGACTCAAACCTTGAATAAACAATTGCACTAAATAAATTTTTAATCTGTTCAAAGAAATTATTGATAAACCATGTAAATGAGTATGCAAAAACAAGAAAGAATAAATTATTTACAGAGAATAAATTTTGAAATTTATTAATTGAATTCTGATTGCTTATCGAGTCGACAATCGTTTTCATTAAGTAAGGGAGTAGGGCAGATAATAATGATACGAATAGGATTAAAATAAGTGTGAGGATAAGGTGGGTTTTTGCGTTTTTATAATATATTTTAGAGATCGCCCAAAAGATCTTATAAGTTTCAATTTTACTCAAAATTGTATTTCCAATCGCATACTCCTAGGATAGTAGTGTAATGAAATGATATAAAGATAATATAATAGATATTAGATATCTTGGCTTAGACTTATCTAATATCTATTTGAATATCTATTTGAATATCTATTTGAATATCTATTTGAATATCTATTGTACTATTTTTAATATAATTGCTCAATAATCTCATCGATTTGTTTTAATCGTTTGACATTATTCCAAACTTGTTTTGCTTCGGGGTAGGCCTTACTCATCATACCAAGCCATTGCTTATATCTACCTACCATACCTAACTCAGTTTTACTTTGACCATTTAAAAAACGAATTTGTAATTCAACTAAATCTTTCCACTGCATGAGAGCTTCGTTTGAACCTTTACGAATACATTGAGTTAAATCTGGTGTAGTTACAGCACCGCGGCCTATCATTAAATCTTGACAACCTGACTGTTCGATACATGCTTTCGCATGTTGGTTATTCCAAATTTCGCCATTTGCAATAACGTTTATTTTAAGTGCTTCTTGAATTGGATAAATTTTTTCCCAATAGGCAGGCGGAGTGTATCCATCTGCTTTTGTACGTGCATGAACGGTTAACCAATTTGCTCCTGCATCCTCAATTGCATGTGCATTCTCTAACGTATGGTTTTCATCTAAATAGCCAAGACGCATCTTTGCAGAAACAGGTATATGAGATGGTACCGCCTGACGGACTGCTTTAACCAGTTTGTGAATGACATCAGGCTCATCTAATAAAATAGCCCCACCTTTGTGTTTATTTACTGTTTTTGCAGGGCAACCAAAGTTTAAATCGATAGCAGGTGCGCCTAAGGCAACGGCACGCTTTGCATTTTCTGCAAGCATGAAAGCATCATTACCTAAAAATTGAACATGTACGGGTGTTCCCGCCGCTGTACAGCCATTTGATTTTAATTCAGGACAATAATTATAGTAAACGTGATCGGGTAGAATACTATTTGTGACACGAATAAACTCGGTAACACACCAGTCAAAACTCCCAACATGTGTTAATACATCACGCATGATTGGATCTGTAAGCCCCTCCATCGGCGCTAGAATGAGTTTCACTGTCCACAACCTCGATCATTAAAGAAAAAAGTGTTTATACGCAATTAATATAGGACTGTCTATACTTAAAATAATGAATGAATTAGCGGCCTAAAATAATTTCTAAAATAAATTTACTACCAATGAAGCCAATCGCTAATAGTACAAAGCCTGTAAGAGTGAAGCGAATTGCTTTTTGACCGCGCCAACCAAATTTGAAGTGACCAACCAGTAAGAAACCGTAGACGAACCAAGAAATAATGCTAAATACAGTTTTATGCGCAAGATGTTGTTGAATAAAACTATCTACCATAAAAAAGCCAAACAATAATGCGGCTGTGAGCATGACAAATCCAGTCATGAGCATATCAAAGAGTAATGATTCCATGACCTGAAATGGAGGTAATAAGTTTACCCAAAGTCTTTTTTGTTTTTTCTTAAGTTCTTGGTCTTGGAACCACATCATAATGGCTTGAATTGTCGCCATGAGTAATACTGCATAGGCAGACAAAGACAAAATGATATGTATATCTAATCCAATAGAGTGGGCACTGGCATATTGATTGGGTTGGCTAAATGCAAATCCAGAAATGAGACCAATCGCAGCAACAGGAATACCTAAAAGATTTAAAGCAGAAACAGGGCGATATGTGCTATATAAAACACTTAATACAAGCATGAGTCCTGAAGTAAAGGACAGGAGGTTGAAAACATCATAATTGACCCCATTTGCTGTAAGCATATCATTATGCAAAACATAACCATGCAACAGTAGTCCAATGGAAATTGTAATACTCATAAACCAATTATTTGGTTTGTGCTTTGCCATTAAATGCATAAAGGCGTACCAAAACCCTGTGGTATAAGCGACTAAGGCGAGGATTGTGTACACCAATGGAAGACTGATCATGTCAAACCTTTGTTACAATAATGAATATTCATGCTAGAAGATATAAATTGAGAGAGAACTCAAGTATCCTATAGCAATTAATGCATAAATTTTCTATTTGAGAAAGATTTTTTTGCAACTGGCCATTTTAAGCGGAATTTGCAATGTTTGATACCTTAACAGAACGACTCACGCAGAGTCTAAAAAATGTTACCGGTTCAGGACAACTGACCGAAGATAATATTAAAGATACATTACGTGAAGTACGTATGGCACTTTTAGAAGCCGACGTTGCCTTGCCTGTAACACGCGAATTTATTGCGAAAGTTAAGGAGCAAGCACTTGGACAGGAAGTTTTAACTCAACTTTCACCAGGTCAGGCATTCGTTAAAATTGTACACGATGAACTCACAAAAATGATGGGTGAAGCAAATCAAAGTCTTGATCTTGCTGCAAAACCGCCTGTTGTCGTTCTTCTTGCGGGTTTACAAGGTGCTGGTAAAACTACAACAGCTGCAAAATTATCGCGTTACTTAAAAGAACGCCAGAAGAAAAAAGTAATGACGGTTTCTGCCGACGTATACCGTCCTGCTGCAATTAAACAGCTTGAAACCGTATCGAATGAGGTTGGTGCAGAATTCATTCCTTCTGATGCAGCAGAAAAACCAATTGATATTGTAAATCGTGCGATTGAACAGGCTAAAATTAAGTTTGCCGATGTTCTGATTGTCGATACAGCTGGTCGTTTGCATGTTGATGAAAACATGATGGACGAAATTAAGGCTTTACATGCAGCAGTAAAACCAACAGAAACCCTCTTTGTTGTAGATGCAATGACAGGGCAAGATGCTGCAAATACAGCGAAAGCATTTAATGATGCGCTACCTTTAACAGGGGTTATCTTAACAAAAACAGATGGTGATGCACGTGGTGGTGCTGCGCTTTCTGTGCGTGCAATTACAGGGAAGCCAATTAAGTTTCTAGGTATGGGCGAAAAGTTAGATGCCCTTGAACCTTTCCATCCTGAACGTATTGCACAACGTATTTTAGGAATGGGGGACGTTCTTTCTCTTGTTGAAGAAGTTGAACGTAAAATTGATAAAGAAAAAGCCGAAAAAATGGCGAAAAAACTGCAAAAAGGAGGCAACTTCAACTTTGAAGATATGCTGATGCAGTTTGAGCAAATGAATAAAATGGGCGGTATGATGGGCTTTTTAGATAAATTGCCCGGAATGAGTAATGCAGGTTTGCAGCAAGCTATTGAACAAGCAAAACCTGAGAAACAAGTTAAAAAGATGGAATCAATTATTCAGTCGATGACGCTAAAAGAGCGCCGTAACCCTGAGTTAATGAATCCTAGTCGTAAAAAACGTATTGCAGCTGGCTGTGGTATGGATGTTGCTGAAGTGAATAAACTGATTAAGCAACATGCGCAAATGGCAAAAATGATGAAGAAATTTGCAAATCCAAGTGGTCTAGGCAAGATGATGCGTTCACTTGGTAGCATGCAAAAACAATTTGGTGGCGGTGGTGGTGGGCCACTATTTGGTAATAATAATTCTAAAAAATAGTAAAAAAGGCGCATAGCGCCTTTTTTATTCGCTATACTTGGCCTCTTTGGATAAAATTAATTCATTCAACCGTTGGTTGAGTATGGGGTTATGTGTGACGGGTATATTACTTTCAGTAATGCTAGCGTATCCTTTAACAATTCTTTTGATGGGAATTTTACTGTGCCTGATCTACTTTCTTGTGGCAAAAGCACGCTATCTCATCTATCTAAGTATTGCTTTTGGGGGAATGAGTTTAGGGATTGGTCTCCAAATAGCTCATACACCAGATAATGTGTCCCTCAATGTTACCTTAAGTGGAATTTGTTTTTTAGTATTCAGCTATTTTGTCACACAAGGTATTGTCACACTTGAAGGCCGAAAGCTGAATCAATCACTTTGTTTTAGTATTCTTATCGTTTCTTTTATTATTCGCTGTACTAGTTCTCTCATGCCAAGCACAGATCTTGCAGACTTTATGAGAGTATTTAGCGTCTATACGGTATTATTGGTTTTTTTGGTTCTTGCACTTTGGCATGTACGGCATTTAGTCTTTGGAGATATCTTAGAGAAAATTTGGGTATTTGTACTGGTTTTATGGTTCATGTCTTTGGCATGGCGCTTAGCTTACCTGTCGTATTCTCCTGAAATGCTCAGAATCTTATTTTTAGAAAATAAAAACCCATTTTACGAACACTTCTATAGATTACAGCATATTTTTTATCTACTTATACTCTCGTTTAGTGTATTGACCTTATTACTCGCGATTAAACGTTTAATTCGTGATGTTAATCGTAAGAGTTTCTTTGATATTCTGACAGGTGCTTATAATCGTCTAGGCTTACAGCATTTTATTGAGTTTGATTTACCAAAACTGAGTAAATTCAGTTTGATCATGCTAGATATCGATTTTTTTAAAGAGGTAAATAGCCAATATGGTCATCCTATTGGGGATGCAGTTATAAAAAGAATTGTAGTTTTAATTCAAGAAAGTATGGTAGTGAATGAAGAGAAAGTAATTCGTCTAGGTGGAGAGGAGTTCATGGTTATTCTTCCAGAGCTAGACAAAGACAGATTAAGAAAAAAAGCTGAAAAATTAAGATATGATATCGAGAATTATGACTTTTCTGAAATTGCAGTAGGGTTAAAAATTACTGTAAGTATGGGAATAGGTGAGTATGACACTACCCAAGATTTTCAAGATATTTATACTGAAATTGACCAGAAACTTTCATATGCGAAAACAAATGGACGCAATCAAGTTGTGAGTTGTTTATCGTCTTAACTTAATAGTCGATGTAGGTTTGTAGTCCTTTTAAAAGTAAATCTGGTACAACCTGAGGGTTATACGTCGAAAGATGATTTGCAAATAAAGGGGCATCTCCACCTGTTAATACCAATTGTTTGGTTTGATCTTGTTGCATAATTTTTTCAATACTACTTACAAGCCCCAGTAAAATACCATGATGTACGCAATCTACAGTATTATGACCAGGTGCTAAAATGCTAAATGCTGAATCTGGAATTTTAATACCTTTTGTATTTTGTATAAGTGCATCTCGTTGTAAATAAAGATTAGGCAGAATATATCCTCCTAAATGTTGCATTCCTTCCACTAAGTCGATGGTGAGGGCGGTGCCACAGCCAACAATGCAATAATTTTTATTTGGCTCTGCAATCGCAAGCATTTGTAACCAACGATCAATCCCAAGTTGACTAACATCTTCATAACCACAAATAAATTTTTTATATTGCTGGTGCACTTGAACAAAATGCATAGGACATTTTAAATGTTGTAATGTTCTTTCAATGTGTTGGTTATTGCGTTGATCTAGAACTGAAGATATTCCGATACAATTTAAATTTTGTCTTTTGAAGTATTGAATTAATCCAAGTAATACATCAGCAGGAGACTGCAAATGTAACTCAGCAAAATGGTCAAGCGTTTCTCCATTCTCTGTAATCCAATACTTTAAACGTGTATTGCCAATATCGAGCCACAGACATCTCATAATGTATCTTCCATAATACGTAAACGACCTTGATAAAAATGATGTATTTTACCATTTTCTTCAATACAAACAGCACCATCTGATTGTATGCCTTTGAAAATACCTATATTTACACCTTGTATATGTTCAAAAGAGACTTGTTTGTTTTTAAACATAGCAACATGGTTAAAGCGCTCTGAAAGATTCTGACTACCATAATTGAACCATTGCACCGCATTTTGTACAGCAATATATATTTGACTGATCATTTCAGTTCTAGAAATATCGAGATGGCAAAGCTGTGTCAATGACGTGGTCTTCTGGTCTAAGTTTTTAATTGAGTTGTGGGGAAACAAATTAATACCAATACCCACGACAGCTTGATGTGTAGAAATGGGCTCAACCAAAATTCCACCCCATTTACCCGCTGTGCTATATAAATCATTTGGCCATTTTATATAAAGGTCTAAATGACAAAGACAGGGCATGTGTAATAAATTTAGAGCCACTTCTAATGCTAATCGTCCATCTAAAGGCGTATTGGTCTGCGCAAGTGTACTAAAATAAATGTTACCTTGAGGAGATTGCCATTCACGTTGATGTTGGCCTCTACCTTGTGTTTGTGTTTCACTACATACAAGTGCAGTTGAAATACCTTCTTGAGCCAGATGTCTTACATCATCATTGGTAGATTCAGTAGATTGTTTTAATAATACAACCTCAGGTATATGATTTGATAAAGATAATAATCTTTTTAATATTTGAGTTTCAGAATCCATTTTAATACATCATAGGGAATATGTATGGAGTTAATCATATATTTAATGATTGGTGCAATTGCAGGTTTTGCTGCAGGGCTATTTGGTGTTGGTGGCGGTTTAATTATTGTACCCATCTTATATGTGGTTTTCTCGCAGCAAGGCTATGATCCAAATTTAATTATGCATATGGCATTAGGAACATCTTTAGCCACGATTGTCGTTACGTCTATCAGCTCTGTAATGGCTCATCATAAAAAGGGGGCAGTACTTTGGCAGGTGGTCAAACATCTTGCACCAGGGTTGGTTATAGGTTCCTTTGTTGGTGCAGGCATTGCAGATGTACTATCTGGTAAAATTTTACAAATTATTATTGGTATCTTTGCAATTGTTATTGCCTTCAGAATGTTTACAGGTGCTACAGCACAAGTAGATACGTCAAAACAACTTCCATCATCTGCTAAACAAGTTGCAGCAGGCGGTGTAATTGGAATTGCATCTGCTATTTTTGGTATAGGTGGTGGCTCTTTAACTGTTCCATACCTTAATCGGCATGGTGTAATCATGCAAAAAGCTGTTGCAACGTCTGCTGCATGTGGTTTACCCATTGCAATTGCAGGTGCGATTGGTTTTATGTTTTTTGGTCATCAACAGCATCAGCAGATTAATCATGCGATTGGCTATGTGCACATTTATGCTTTTATTGGTATTAGTGTTATGAGTTTTTTAACTGCAAAGCTAGGCGCAAAAGTTGCCCATGCACTTTCTACAGTTATGCTGAAAAAATGTTTTAGCTTCTTATTACTTTTTGTAGGTATTTACTTTCTATACCGTGCTTTTGGCAGTTAAAAATAAAGGCCAACAAACTTGTTGGCCTTTGTCTTTATAGACGCTTGCGTTTTGCAGCAATAATCTGAGACTGACGCATACGAAAGCCTTCTTTTTGCTTGTCTGTAGTTTTTTCAATGCAATAAACACACGATACGCCGTGCTCATAAGTTGGCTCAGCAACTTCTTCAGGTGTAAGTGGCCAACCACATGCATGACACTTAATATTTACACCTTCTTCCATACCGTGTTTCACGGCTGTACGGCCGTCGAATACAAAACATTCACCTTCCCACAAACTTTCTTCAGCAGGTGTTTCTTCTAAATATTTAAGTACACCGCCTTTCAGGTGGTAGACTTCATTAAACCCTTCTTGTAGAAGCAAAGAGGTCGATTTTTCACAACGGATACCACCTGTGCAGAACATAGCAATTTTTTTATCTTTATGTTGCTCAAGCTCTTTCTTTACATATTCAGGAAATTCGCGGAAAGTTTCAGTTTTAGGGTCAATCGCACCTTTGAATGTTCCTGCTTTATATTCGTAGTCGTTACGTGTATCGATAAGGATAACATCGTCACGAGCAATTAAGTCATTCCACTCTTTTGGGTCTAAATAGTGACCGACTAAATCACGAGGTTTTACCTCAACACCTAATGTAACAATTTCTTTTTTAAGTTTAATTTTCATTTTACGAAATGGCTTATCAGTGCTATGGGACTCTTTATATTCCATAGCGTTAAAACCTTCATCTTGTAAAAATTGATGAATGGTATCAATTGCATCTCTGCTACCAGCTACAGTACCATTGATTCCTTCGTTTGCAACAATTAGAGTTCCACATAGGTTAACTGTTTTTACCAGATCTAAAAGACGTTGTTGCAAATCTGCAGGATTTGCCACTTCTTTAAATTGATATAATGCTGCAACAACCCAACCTGCGGTCGCTTGCTGTTCTACAGGTGCAAGCTGTTCTACAGTAGCGTTCATGGATAACTCCAATTGTATTAAGATATAGAAAATTAAGGCGCATATTTTAGCGTGAAACACATCGATATGCGAGAAATCCATACATAAATTATGGATTATTATTTATTTTGGAGAAACTAACTTGAGTAATGAACATCATACACCTGCTTTAACACCCTGTGCAGGACGTTGTTCAACCGTTTTTGGTGACCATGTTTGTCGTGGATGCCGCCGTTTTAATCATGAAGTGATTAAATGGAATAACTATACTGCAACGCAGCAACTTGCTGTATGGAAACGCTTAGATGAACAATTAGATAAAGTTCTTATCCCACTATTGCCTCATATGAACTTAGAACAAGTAGATTTATTTTTGGAACGAAAGGGGATCCGATTGTTACCAGAAGCTACATTAGGACGTAAGTTATATCATGCACTAAAACTTTGTGAAAAAAATAAGAAGTTTTCTGAAGAAAGTGGTTTAGGTATTTCTGCACGACAGGTTAAGCCACTTTGGGATAATTTTGAAAATAGAATATTAACTTTGGCAAAGGCAAGCTATGAGTTAGCTTGGATTAGAGCAAATAGTATTGGTAAAAATTTAATAAAAATGCTTGAAGAAGAGTAGAGTAAAGTATTATTTACACCTTTACTCTACTTAATTCAAATTAACATTGATGTGTTATACGGTATTGAACAAGCTCTTCAATTGTAATTAGAGTAAGTTGATGTTTTTCAGCATAATCGAATACTTCTTGACCTGCTGCCATAGTTCCGTCTGGGTTGGTCAGTTCACATAATACACCAGCAGATTGATAGCCTGCGAGGCGTGCTAGATCAATGGTCGCTTCGGTATGTCCACGACGTGTGAGTACACCATTTTCTTGGGCTCTTAGTGGAAAAACATGCCCAGGTCTATTTAAATCTTCGGCAATAGCCCCTTGCTTTGTCGCAGCTTTAATGGTAGTTACGCGATCTTGTGCAGATACACCTGTAGTTACTCCATGTTTGGCCTCAATTGTAATGGTAAATGCTGTATGAAACTGGCTTGAGTTATTTTGGACCATAGGCGGAAGTTCAAGATGGTCAGCAAGCGCACTCGTAATACACATACATACAATCCCTGATCCATCATGAATCATTTGTGCCATACAAGGAACGGTTAAAGTATCTGCTGCAATAATTAAATCTGCTTCGTTTTCACGGTCGAAGTCATCCATAACAAGAACAGGTTTGCCTTGCTGAATATCTTTTAGTGCTTGTTGAATACGCGAGTTTGCTGTAGGAAGCGATTTAAAAGATTGAGATGGGTCGATTAACGTAGACATTTGAAATGCTCCATAAGAAGTAGGAAAACATTTCAGGACTGAGAAATAAGCTCGTTACAATATTGTCAATACAATGAGATTGAGAACGTCATCTTCTTTCATCCGGACTATAACCGTCGGCTTTGGAGTTTCACCAAATCTGCCTAATATTTTAGATATTAGGCTCGCGGGCTGGTCTATTATTAGAGTTTACCGCCGGTGGGGAATTACACCCCGCCCTGAAGAGATATGGTCTGATTATAGACACTCAATCTAGAAAATTTCAATCAATTATAGAGGTATCTTATGCTTTATTGTTGTAAAGCATATTGTATTGATAGATATGGGAAGACTTATAGAACTTGTACAGGAATACAGTTTGCAGTGTGATTTACTGTATTATCTGGATTTGCATATACCAATTTAGGTTTATGTGATTCCGCTTCTTGTTCATTGAAACTACCAAAAGTTGCAATAATGATAATATCGCCTACATCTGCCTGATGTGCTGCACCACCATTTACAGAAATAATTCCTGATTGATCTTCACCACGAATAGCATATGTTGTAAAACGCTTTCCATTCGTTACATTCCATACATGTATTTCTTCGTATTCTTGAATACCTGCAAGATCCATAAGTGTACCGTCTATTGCACAGGATCCTTCATAGTGAAGTTCTGCATGTGTGACGATTGCACGGTGAATCTTACATTTTAATAGACGTGATAACATGGAATTTCCCTTGAAAAACTGTTATTTCAAAAATATAGAAGATTAAGGTTTGTATGCGTTAATTTGATTCATTGCTTGGGAGATTTCTCCATCGACAAGCAAGTCAATTTTACTGAGTGCGTGATGAATCGCATCATCCATAAGGTTTTGTTCACTACTTGGTGCTTTACCCAGTACATGACCTGAAACACGTTCCTTTGAACCAGGATGACCAATACCTATACGTAAACGATGAAAGTTAGCACCAATATGCGGAACAATATCTCTCAAACCATTATGACCACCATGACCACCGCCTGATTTTAGACGGATGATACCTGGGTTCATATCGAGTTCATCGTGTGCAATGAGGATAGATTCGGGAGGAATCTGATAGAACTTTGAGAAAGGTACAACACTTTGACCAGATTTGTTCATAAATGTTGTTGGTAGGAGAAGACGAACATCTTGTCCATGAATTTGTCCACGTCCTGTAATGCCAAAATACTTTGCTTCATTTTTGAGATGAATATTGTATTGTTCGGCAAGACGCTCTACAAACCAAAAGCCAGCATTATGTCTGGTTTGGGCATACTGCGAACCAGGATTACCCAAACCGACAATGAGCGAAATTTTATTCACGAAAAAACGCTCTTATATCTATTACGCGCGAACGAAATCAGCGTGCATAGGTGTATTTTTAGCAGGGTGACGCTGTAAAGCTTGGATTTTAACGCTTTCAGTTTTCTCACCAATTTTAACTTCTAAAGTTTCAGTGAAGAAACCATCTTCTAATAGAAGACGAGTTAATTCGCGAAGTTCTAAAGTAATTGTTACAGGTTCAGCTTCACCACCGTAGATGATAGCAGGAACGAGTGCTTCACGACGAAGGCGGCGGCTCGCACCTTTCCCTTGTAAGTCTTCAGCACGTGTTTGAGCGTTTAATACTAATTTAGCCATGAGATAATCCTCATTGAAATGAATAAAAACTAGATTTGCGACCAATCTAGTGATAGAAAAACCCTAACGTAAGGTTAGGGTTTTTAAGAAGTCAGTTATTATAAATAACTGTCAAACATTGCGCTAATAGATTCTTCGTTATTAATACGACGAATTGTTTCAGCAACCATGCTTGTTACAGAAACTTGGCGAATTTTTCCAAGTTCTTGTGCTTCTGGAGATAATGGAATTGTATCTGTGACGACTAACTCATCAATGACTGAGTTGCGCAGATTTTCAATTGCTTTACCTGAAAGAACTGGGTGAGTTGCGTATGCAACAACACGACGCGCACCAAATTGTTTAAGTGCATCAGCCGCTTTACAGAGCGTTCCTGCGGTGTCAACCATGTCATCAACAATGACACAATCACGACCTTTAACATCACCAATCAGATGCATCACTTGTGATACATTGGCTTTTTGACGACGTTTGTCGATAATTGCAAGATCGATATCACCAAGTTGTTTCGCAACAGCACGAGCACGAACTACACCACCAACATCTGGAGAAACAACCATAAGATTGTCATGTTGCTGTTGACGTAAGTCAGCAAGTAGGGCAGGCGTACCGTAGATGTTGTCTACTGGAATATCGAAGAAACCTTGGATTTGGTCAGCATGCAGGTCAATCATTACTACACGATCAATTCCAACGGTTGTTAGCATATCTGCAACAACTTTTGCTGTAATTGGGACACGTGCAGAACGAGGACGTCTGTCTTGGCGTGCATAACCAAAATATGGAATAACAGCTGTAATACGTCCAGCGCTAGCACGACGTAGGGCATCCGCCATTACCAAGATTTCCATAAGGTTATCGTTGGTTGGTGCACATGTAGGCTGTACGATAAAGACATCTTTACCACGAACATTTTCAGTGATTTCAATAGCGATTTCACCATCTGAAAAGCGAGTAACAGAAGCAGAGCCTAAAGGCACATGTAAATGGCTTACAACTTTTTGAGCGAATTGTGGATGGGCGTTTCCACTAAAAACGACAAGATTGGGCATGAAGCACCCTTGGCGGTTGGCATGTTTAGAAGAATATGGCAGGGGTAGCTGGATTCGAACCAACGGATGGCGAGATCAAAACCCGCTGCCTTACCACTTGGCGATACCCCTAATGTGTGCAAAACTTTAAAGTTTTTATTCAATTTTGTCAAGAAAAAATGACATTGTTTAAAAACGTGCACGATGTTTTTTTGTATCAAATTGGCAGGGGTAGCTGGATTCGAACCAACGGATGGCGAGATCAAAACCCGCTGCCTTACCACTTGGCGATACCCCTAGCATGATTTTTGTATTGGCAGGGGTAGCTGGATTCGAACCAACGGATGGCGAGATCAAAACCCGCTGCCTTACCACTTGGCGATACCCCTAATATACAAAAATCTCAGGTGAAAATAATGGCAGGGGTAGCTGGATTCGAACCAACGGATGGCGAGATCAAAACCCGCTGCCTTACCACTTGGCGATACCCCTACAATTTAACTTAAATATGAATAAGTGGAGATTCTTCTAAGCTATTTACCAAGTAAGCGTTACATGGTGAATGTTTTAAAATATGCTCTACATTCATACTTTCAGTTGTTTCAACAAAAACACAAGCACCTGTTCCTGTAAGCTTTGCATTTCCAAACTGATTTAGATACTGCATTGCTTCATCAACTTGAGGGTAAAGTTTTTTCGCTAGAGGCTCAAAACAATTTCCAAAACTTGATGGCTGTTGTTGATAGGCGCAAAATTTAGAGGGCTTTGCGTTTCTTGTCAATGTTTTTTGTGAAAAAAGCTGTTGGGTGCTGATAAAACAGTCAGGCTTAAGAATTATGTAACATTTTTTAGGCAAATTAATGGGTGTAATTTGTTCACCTATGCCTTCTGCCCATGCATTTTTTCCATGAATAAAGATAGGAACATCTGCACCTAATGTTAAGGCTAATCGACATAATTCTATTTTTTTCAGTTTGCATTGCCAAAGTTCATTCAGCAGAATAAGCGTTGATGCTGCGTTTGAAGATCCGCCACCAAGTCCTGCACCCATAGGAATATTTTTTTCAATCTGAATATGAAATCCAGTATTCAATTTTGCATACGGTTTGAGCAACTGAGCTGCTTTATAAATAAGATTATCTTGTTTCTCAACTTCAGACATGCCTTCTATAGTAATTTCATCTGAATCAGTTTGAGTGAAAGATAACCAATCATATAAATCAATGAGTTGAAAGATAGTCTGTAACTCATGATAACCATCACTCCGACGACCTGTAATATGTAGAAATAGATTAATTTTTGCAGGAGATGGAATATTAATCATGTTGACCTTAAGCCCTATTTTGAATAACCATAGTAATTCGATTTTCTTCCTGATTCGATAAACTTTGTTTTAGAATCAACTTGTTCGGAAGCTTTTGTGACTCATCATTATAGATTAAAGTGACATTCCAACCATCTTCAATAATTTCAGAAATTCGATGCTGTGCATCTTGAGTAGTTTTAGCTTCTACTGTTGCAGGTTTTGCTTGTACCCATTGTATAAGATGGGTAATTGGAGTTTGCCAACCTGTTGCTTTTTCAAGAAGCTCTTCTGGAGACGTTGCGGAAATTGTACCTGTTTTTGCACTCGTTAGAGTAACTTGACCTGGTGAACCTTCAATGTGTGTTTTCCCGATGCCTAGTGCACCAGTTAAGTCTATGGTGAAGTGATTGCCTTGCTGAGACCATGTATAGAAAGCACTTCCTGACTGTTGAGACGTTCTAACACCAATCTTACCATCAATTTGAAAAGTATCTTTTTGTAATATATTTTCAGGGGATTTCTGTAGTGTTTTTTGGGGTTGAATATATGTCTGGCACCCACTCATCAAAAGAACTGTGGTCATAATACAAGACAGGCTTAATTTATTGGTTAGATGCATGATACGAATCACTCATGGGTTATTGCTGTGGAAGCATTAAGGTTTGTAACTGTTGAATATCTTTATTTTCTGGGAAATCGATAAGTAACTCTTGTAAAAGAGTATTAAACCGTTTGCCTTCGTTGTTTAGGTACAGTGCACGCGCTAAGCGAATAGCAGTATTTGGACTATTATTAAAGAGATAAGCTTTTTCTAAGACAGGAATGGCTGTTTTAAAATCATTTTGTAAAAATGCGATATATCCATAGGTATCTAAAATAGCTGCTTGGTCAGGGGCATTATTAATCGCTTTTTCTGCATATTCTCTAGCATCTGATAATCGTCTGTTTTGAAGTGCAAGTGTGTATGCATATGCATTTAAGTAGGTCGGACTATCTGGATCTATTTCGAGTAAACGATCAAGATCTTTTTCAAGTAGCGTTTTATCTTCATAAGGATTGAGTAATAAAACTTGTGCATAAATGAGATCTGGATCATCAGGCAAGTTTTGTATTGCCTCATTAAGTAATTCTATTGCTGCAGGTTTGTTCTGCATTTTTTTTAAGATATCTGCTTGTAATTGGTATAAAAAACTTGCGTATTGCGGATAATTTACTCGTTCTTGAGTCAAAAACCTTAAAGCATCACTTAACCGATTTATTTTATCAAAAATACTAATTAAGTTACGTCTAGAAACGGTATATAAGCTGCCATCGACTAGTCTATAATAGGCCATGGCTGTTTCATAATGTTGTTTTCGTTCAGCATTAATTGCGAGGTAGTAATTTGCTTCATTTTGATATTGCTGGGAGTTTTTTAATTGAAGTAAAAAATTTTCAGCCAGACTATATCTTTTGAGGTCGATGCTTGTTAACCCAGCTATGAACTTAGCTTCATCTGATGATGGCCATATGCGTGCAATTGCTTGTAATTTTTTAAGTGCGAGTTCTGCTTGTCCTACACGGATAAGATATTTTGCTTCCGCCAGTCTGACTTCGTAGTTGTAACGATGAGACTGAATAGATTTTGCATACCAAGCTTCGGTTGCTTTTTCATTGCCTGAAGTCTCTAAGAGGCTTGCTTTGAGTAGAATGAAGCTGGTTACGTTTGGTCTCTTTTTAAGTGCTTTTTGTACATCCTTAAGGGCTTGTGGTAGGTCATTATTTTGGGCTTCTAAGCTAGAAATTAAAACCAGAATAGATGGGTTTTCTCGTGCTCGACTATTTCTGAGTGTGTGTAACAGAACCTCTCGATCGTGAGGGTTATCTGGAGAAATCCCTGTTAATATTTCTGCAAGATCGGCATCAGAATCAATGCTTAAAATTTTATCAAGCGTGGTTGCTGTTAATTCATATTTATGTGCTTTGAGCGAGATATGTGTTAAATAAAATAGAGCAGGTACATCAGTAGGGTCTTGTTGTACCCAATGCATTGCAATTGCAAGCGCTGCATTGAAATTATTTGCTTCTAGTGCTACATCTAAAGCACGTTGTTTAGCAATTGTAGATTCGCTATGTAGTGCCAGTTGTTTGTAGTTATGTACTGCAATTTCTGGTTGGTCATAGCTAAGTGCAAATTCAGCGGTCAGACTTTGTTTAAGTGGGAGAGTTTTATAATGTTGAATCGTATTTTGCGCAAAGCTTGTTGTAGACATGCCTAAGGCAATGCTACCTAACAGTAAGATTGTGTTAGAATATTGCCGAATCATTAGGTCTGAGTTCTGGCGAATGGTTTGCTGCAAAGTTTCTTTATCCAAATATTTAGCTTATTATGACACTCATGATGCACAATAACACATGCAAAATTTTAGTTAAATGATGATATGACGACATGACGTTTTTTGCCCTTGGTGTCAACCATCATACCGCCTCTGTAGACTTACGCGAGCGTATTGCTTTTAATGCAGAACGCTTAAACAGCTTATTGTCTGAACAAAATAAACAAGAAGATTTAAATGATCTTGTTGTGGTTTCAACGTGTAACCGCACTGAGATTTATGCACATGCTGAAAATGTAGACATTTTATTAAGTTGGTTGGCTAAAACCAATGGTATTGATGTAAATCAATTGTTTAATCATGTATATCGCTATGAAAACATTCAGGCAGTTTCCCATTTAATGCGTGTTGCAAGCGGACTTGACTCTTTAATGTTGGGTGAACCTCAAATTTTAGGGCAAGTAAAAAGTGCACTTTCTCTTGCTAAGGAAGCGGGAACTGTGTCTTCTCATTTAAATGGCATTTTTGAATATGCTTTTTACGCAGCTAAACGAGTGCGCTCTGAAACTGCAGTGGGAAGCCATGCTGTTTCAATGGGGTATGCAGTTGCACAGTTGGCACATCAAGTGTTTAGCCATCCTGAAAAACTGGTTGTGCTTATGGTTGCAGCAGGTGAGATGAATAGTCTAGTGGCAAAACATATGGCAGATATGGGTGTTGCAAAGATTATTATTTGTAATCGTGGTGTTGAGCGCGCAGAGAAATTGAAATCTGAAATCTCTACATTTGTAGATGTAGAGATTATTCCTTTTTCAGAATTAGCAGATCATTTATATCGTGCAGATGTTATTTCAAGCTGTACAGGAAGTTTGCATCAGGTGATTGATTATAAGGAAGTGAAATCTGCATTAAAAAAACGTAGATACCAACAAATGCTTATGGTCGACTTGGCTGTGCCTAGAGATATTGATCCCAAGGTAGAGAATTTAGATGGTGTTTATTTATATGGTGTAGATGACTTACAGACTGTCATTGATGAAAACCTTGCCCAACGCCGTCAAGCTGCGGTAGAAGCGGAAGTGATGGTAAATCAACTGGCTACTCAGTTGGTTTCTCAACAGAAAGTGAAGCGTGCTGGTGGTGTTATTTCAGCATATCGAGATGCAGGACATCATGCTCAGCAACAAGAGCTTGCGTTGGCGTTGCATCAGCTTCAATCTGGTGGCGATGCAGAACAGATTTTAAAAGACTTTTCACATCGTTTAACACAAAAATTATTGCATCCAACCTCTTTATTATTAAGAGAAGCTGTCAAAGAAAATGATCCCGAATATTTCGATTGGATGAAAGAAAATCTACAGCAGGTATTGGCAAATAATAGACTACCGAAGAAACCTCACTAAGGTAGTCTATTATCTTTTAGGGGCAAATTATTACATGTTTAAAGTCAACATTATAATGTGAACGCAAGAGTCATTTTTTAATATTCCCTCAATTATTTGATTTTATAATAATTATTTTTAATCGTGGACTCTCTTGATATTTTTCATATTGGCATAAAAAATCATCTGATTATAATAAAACAAACGAATTATAAAATCTTAAAAACCTTAAAATTGGCAGATTTTATATCGTCTAAACGCTAATTTAAGATTTCTATTTCTCAATAGAAAAGGTATTAAGGAGCCAAAAATGAAACATATTAATATGAATGAGTTATTCGCTAAAGCATCTGAGTTACCAATGATTCGTCATGGTCGTATGTATCAGCACGATGTATTTGTTAAGTTAAATGAAAAAGCACATCATGCTATGCATCAAATTCCTGAAAAAATTAAGCTAAGCATACCTTCTATTTCAATTGGAGTTTTTGATGGTGAATTTGAAGAACATCATACTTTACTTGAACAGATGAAAAAAATTAACGTGCAAAAAGTTATGCGTAATAAGTATCGTCAGTTTTTTCACTGAGTTAAAATATTATCATTAAAATGGGCAAGATAGTCTTGCCCTAAATAGTCTAAGATTGTAAGAGCTGTAAGCTAATTTGCTTAGTAAGCTCATTTAATTGTTTCCTTAAGTGTTGAGATTCTTTTAAGGACTGCGGTTTTTTCATTTTTTTCCGCAAATAAATACCTTGTAGCGTAAGTACATATTCTTTAGCAAGATTGAAAGCCTTCTCTGGTGAATCAATGAGGCTGAAGATATTCGTTCGTTCTAATAAATCTAAAATTACATAATGATATTGAGTCATTGCGCCTAACACATAATATAAAGAGGCGTCTTGGTCTTCAGGGAGTTTTGGAAAAAGCTTATCTAAAATATTTAAAACATCTGCAAGTAATTCTTCTTCAGGAATATGCTCTTGTAATATTGTAAACTGTTGATATAAGAATGGATGGCTAATCAGTAGAGCGATTGCATAGTCTTCAACACGTGTTTGAATATTAAAAGATAGGGCTGCGTCGTTATTCACTTTAGGTGTAAATCTTCTGCCTAACCCGAGCTTTTCGCGAAAAGATTGTGTGAGTAGGTAACGATATGACCCTTTTTGTGGGAGCAAGTTGGTAAGGTTTCTTAGTTCACCCATGACCTGACTTTTACCTTCAGGAGTAGAGATGTCATAACTTTGGCTAAGCAAAACATAAAGAAAATCTGAAAGTAAGGGAGAGGCCTCCCAAAGTGCTTTAAATTTTTCAACTCCTTCACGTCGAATCAGAGAGTCTGGATCGTGTTCAGGTGGGAGGATAAAAAACTTTAACTCTCTACCATCGTTTAAAAGAGGTAAAGCAATCTCTAAAGTTCGACGTGCAGCTTTTTGGCCTGCACTATCGCCGTCAAATGCAATGGTAATACGGTGGTTTCTTCTAAATAATAGATTAAGATGGTCTGTGTTACTTGCAGTTCCTAGTGTTGCCACAGCACCATGAATGTTAGCTTGACTTAAAGCAATAACATCCATATATCCTTCTACCATTAACCAATCATTTGCTTTATTTTTACTACCCTCATACAGTCCATAGAGTAATTGGTTTTTATGAAAAACCTCAGAATCTGGTGAGTTAATATATTTAGGTTTAATGTCATTATTTAAGGCACGTCCCCCAAAACCAACCACACGACCTTTATGATCTCGTATTGGAAAAATAACGCGATCACGAAGTAAATCAAAATCTCTTCCTGTGTCACTGGTACGGATTAAACCGATTTGTTTAATACCGTCAATATCTCTTGGAAAAGCTTGTTCAAGATGCTGCCAGCCCTCTGGAGCATAACCGAGACGCCAGTTTTGAATGGTTTGTGTTGTTAAACCACGCTGTTGAAAGTATTGCTGAGCATGTGGGTGTTGTGTTAATTGTTGTTCATAATATTGCGCAATATTTTCGAGTAAGTCATACAAGTTACCCTCTGGTTCTTCAAAAGGTATAAATATTTCAGAAGAGTCAGGTTCAACGAACTCAAAGGGGTCAGGATCTGCTTGAAAATGAGATGTTTCACTGGAATTATTTTTTGGATCTAAGCTTCTCGGTGTAGAGGGTTCTTGCGGAACAGCTTTCTTTTTATAGGTTGGTTTTTTTGCATCAAATTGGTCTTTAGGTAGTTCAATACTAGCAAGACTTGCCAATTCTTTAACGACATCTGGGAAAGTTCTGTTTTCATATTCCATGAGAAAACGTATGGCATTTCCATTGGCTTGGCAACCAAAGCAATGATAATACTGTTTATCCCGATAAACGTGGAAAGATGGACTTTTTTCTTGATGAAAGGGGCAACATCCAGAATAGGTTCTTCCTGTTTTTTTTAGTTTTACGCGCTGTCCAATTAAATCAATTAAATCGATACGATCTAATATTTGATCAATAGTGTGCTGTGGAATCGCCATAGAATGGATACATGCTTATACGAATGTAGAAATGAGAGTTTAGCAAATTTTCTGTTGTCAAAAAATAAAAGGCAAGCGTTTGCTTACCTTTTATAAGGATTGTTCTTAATATTAATTTACAGTAGGAGATTTATCAATCAATCCAAAAGATAAGCGATTTAGCCAACTGCGTTTTGGCATTTCGTTATCTGCTGTTTTTGGTGCTTGGACTTCCGTTTTAGCAGGTGTAACTGGAGTAACTGCTTCATGATGATCTGGACGGTCAAGTAAACCAAAGCTTAGACGATTAGTTAAACTACGTGTTGTACCCTCTGTAGGTTGCTTTTGACTGCCTTTAACGGCATTTTCTTCACCACGACCAAAAATACCTAGGGTTGCACGGTTCAAGAAACTGCCTTCATGGCGAGCTGCTTTTAAGTTAACAGTTCCATTGGCTTTAATGAGGTTCGGGTAGTTTAACTTCAATACATTAATATATTGGTTTGCAGTTTTTTGATCGCCGAGTGCATTATAACTATAAGCAACAGTTGCAAGTGCTTCCGGAATTTGTGGCGTTTCAGGATAGTGTTCTAAAATCCATTGACTACGATCGATGGCTGCTACCCATGCTTGACGTTTTACGTTAAAGCGAGCAGTTTCCATTTCATGTTCTGCTAATTCTTGACCAATAAATTTCATGCGTTCTGCGGCATCTACTGCATATTGGCTAGAAGGATAACGACGAATGAAATCTACAAAGTTTTGATAAGCCAGTTTCAGGTAACTTACATCACGGTGTGCTTGTTTAAGTGACGTATAACGAATAATACCATCGTAATTTTGCTCCATGTTAGCAACACCACGAGCGTAATATGCGTATGCTAAGTCTGCTTCAGGTGCATCTGTATTCGAACGAATAAAACGTTCAGATGCTGAAACCACACCTGGATAATCTTTTTGCTGGAATTTTACGTAGATGAGATCAAGTTGAGCTTGTTCAATACGCGCGCCAGTTGGGAAGTATGTATCAATCGCTTGAAAATTCTTTGCTGCCTCGTTGTATTGACCTTTGTCTAGGGCAGTTTGTCCAGCGCTGTAATAGGTTTCTTCACTAACTTTAGGGCCTAAATCGGCAAGTTCTTTTTTTGATGGATTACTGCTACAGCCCACAAATGTACAAGCTATGCCTAAAGAAAGTGCAAGCATCGTAACTTTATAACGTGGTAGCGACATAAAAATTCCTCAGTTAATACGGGCAATGAGCTACAATGGCACTATTAAACCATTAATTGTTCTAATGAGCCAAATGACTTCGATAAATTCTTCTCATTCTAATTGCACTGAAACAGATTTCAACTTACTTGAAGAGACTGATGATGCAGATAATCATAATTCCTCTACAACTGCAACACATTTATCGTTGCAATTTCAGTTGGATGAACAGTATTTAGGTCTACGTATAGACCAAGCTGCTGCAACGGTATGGCCCGATTTTTCCCGTGAAAAGTTAAAACAATGGATGAAAGATGGCTATTTACTGGTAGATGGAAACAAAATAAAACCTAAATATCGCTGTGAAGGACACGAACGCCTGACCTTAGAGGTTGAACTTGAGCCACAAACACGTAGTACACCAGAAGATATTCCTTTAGATGTTATTTACGAAGATGATGATATCTTGGTGATTAATAAACCTGTTGGAATGGTTGTCCATCCTGGCGCAGGAAATCCGTCGGGTACGTTGGTGAATGCGCTTTTACATTATGCACCTAAAACAGCAGAGCTTGCTCGTGCAGGTTTAGTACATCGTATTGATAAAGATACATCTGGTTTGTTGGTTGTTGCAAAAACTTTAGAAGCACAATTTTCCCTATCTAGACAATTGGCTCGAAAATCGGTGTATCGTGTATATGACCTAATTGTCTACGGCAATATGATTGCTGGCGGTACAGTGGATGAGCCGATTAAGCGTCATCCAGTCGATCGTATAAAAATGACGGTACTCCCAGGTGGTAGAGACGCAGTCACACACTATAATGTAAAAGAAAGATTCCAAAATTTTACTCGTGTACAAGCACAATTAGAAACAGGGCGAACTCACCAAATTCGAGTACATTTTAGTTATATCGGTTATGGTTTAGTTGGTGATCCTGTCTATATGAGCCGTGTGCGTGTACCTGCAGGTGCATCTGAGCGTCTGGCTGAGACATTAAGAGGATTTCGTCGTCAAGCGTTACATGCTGCCAAGTTGGGTCTAATTCACCCAAGAACGCAAGAAGAAATGTTATTTGAAGCACCTTGGCCAGAAGATTTTAATACTTTGGTTACAGTTCTTCGCGAGGAAAATAAAGCATATTAAATGTGTATGATGGTTAAAGAACTATCAAATTATTTGGTACTTCTTTAACCGCGTTTAAATATATACGGAGTAATTCAATTGATTGAATTTGTTCAAGGACTTCCCGAAGGTATATATGTAGGGCAAACGCAACGCACTTATTTGCAAAGTTTAACTGCTTGTGTGTCAGAATTGGAAGGGTTTAACCTTGCACTGCATGTGGGTGATGAAAATGTACGTGTTCACACCCATCGTATGGCTTTAATGTCTTTATTAAGCCAATATAATGTTCATAAAATGACATGGTTAGAACAAACCCATAGCACACTCTGTCATGTAGTAAATGAAAGCAGTAGTAATTTATTACCTTTAGTTGGGGATGGTTTGGTTACTCAGCAACAAAATCATGCATTGATGATTATGACTGCAGATTGTTTACCTATTGTTTTTGGTAATAACGAAGAAATCGCAAATGTACATGCGGGTTGGCGTGGTCTTGTAGAAGGTATTGTCGAAAATACTATTAATCAAATGAACAACCCTCCAACGTGGGCATGGCTTGGGGCATGTATTAGTCAAAACTGTTTTGAAGTGGGATTAGAAGTAAAAGACGTATTTTGTCAAAAATATAATGTCGAATTTGCATTTAAAACAAAAGAGAATCCCGATAAAACGTATGCAGATCTCTATGCGATTGCAAAATATATCTTACAGTCTTATGGCGTAAAACATATTTTAGGTGGTGAGGCATGTACATTTACTGAATCTGATAAGTATTTCTCTTATCGTCGACAAGCAAAAACAGGAAGAATGGCCACGTTTGCTTTTATGAATAAGTGATTCATTCGTGTTAAGATCATATCGTCTTATAAATTAAATTTAAACGATATGCCGACATCTACAAAAACTTTATCCATCGTCTATCATAGTCCATATGGGCATACTGCAAGAGTTGCGAGTTATATTGCAAAAGGTGCAGAAAAGATGGGTGTGAAAGTTTTTTTGATGTCCATCGAAGATGTTCAATGGGATGTACTTGATCAGTCACATGGCATTATTTTTGGTTCGCCTACATACATGGGTAGTGTTTCAGGACCTTTTAAAGTATTTATGGACAGTACTTCTAAACGATGGATGTCAAGAGCATGGCAGGGTAAAATGGCAGCAGGATTTACTAATTCGGGCGGTTTAAGTGGCGATAAGCTTTCCGTTTTACAACAGGTTAATCTATTTGCTATGCAACATGGAATGCTATGGACAGGCCTACCTTTACTTTCTAAGGGCCATTCAACTTCAGATTTGAATCGTTTAGCAAGTCATTTAGGGTTAATGACCCAGTCCGATAATGCACCTGTAGATATTACACCACCTGAAGGAGACCTAAAAACAGCACTTTGGTTTGGTGAGTACATTGCATTAACTTTGCAAAGAATAAAAGACTAGCTATGGTTTGACTAAATAAAAATAAAGCCCCAGATGAGGGCTTTATTTTTACTTATGAAACAGTCTTGCTTTATCGCGCTTCCAGTCTCGGTCTTTTTCACTGGCACGTTTGTCGTGCAATTGCTTTCCTTTGACCAATGCAATTTCAAGTTTAACCAGATGACCTTTCCAATAGCTTGCTAAAGGTACACATGAGTAGCCTTTCTGATTTACCGCACCCATGAGTACTTCAAGTTCGCGACGAGAGAGCAAAAGCTTTCTGGTGCGTGTTGCTTCTGGAACAACATGTGAAGACGCGGAAAGAAGCGGTTGGATTTGAGCACCAAAGAGGAAAGCTTCACCATTTTTGAAAATGACATAGCTTTCTACAAGACTCATGCGTCCTGCACGTAAGGATTTTACTTCCCAACCTTGTAAAGAAAGGCCTGCTTCAAATTTTTCTTCAATAAAATAATCATGGCGGGCACGTTTGTTCTGAGCAATTGTACCGCCATTATTTTTTTTAACTACTTTTACGTTCGCCATAATCTATATATTCCAAATCTGCATCTATTGTGCCGTAAACTTCAGGCGAGGTGAAGTGTTTATTGCTACTGTGGTTATGGTGTCCATTCTCTAAAAATCAAGTTTTTGATAGAATAGTATTTCATATGACAAAATTTGAGTACAGTTTGGATGTCTAAGCGTCGTATTATTTATCCGGGAACATTTGATCCAATTACAAAAGGTCATATAGATTTGGTTGTAAGAGCATCGAAGATGTTTGATGAGGTCGTAATTGCAATCGCTGTAGGGCACCATAAAAAGCCATTATTTTCTTTAGAGGAGCGTGTAGCACTTGCTAAAGCGTCTTTTCCTCATTTAGATAATATCCAATTCATTGGTTTCGATGGATTACTGGTTAACTTTTTTAATGAGCAAAAGGCAACGGCAGTTTTACGTGGTTTAAGAGCCATTTCAGATTTTGAATATGAATTTCAACTTGCAAATATGAATCGAACCTTAGATCAAAGATTTGAAACAGTTTTTTTGACGCCGTCTGAACAATATTCTTTTATTTCTTCTACGATGGTTCGGGAAATTGCACGTTTAGATGGAGATGTATCTAAATTTGTACCTGAACATGTTGTTCATGCATTCAAGCGTAAATATGGATAGAAGGTAACTTAAAGTGTCATTATATATTACAGATGAATGTATTAATTGTGATGTCTGCGAGCCAGTGTGTCCCAATGAGGCAATTTATCTGGGTGATGTAATTTATGAAATAGATCCTGCCTTGTGCACAGAGTGTGTAGGACATTATGACCAGCCACAATGTCAGTTGTTCTGTCCTGTAGACTGTATTCCTAAAGATCCTGAGCATGAAGAAAGTGAAGAGACTTTACTTGCAAAATATCATCGTTTAATTGATCAAAAAAATACGAGCAATTCTGAATAAGATTTGGTACTATGTGCGCCGAAGTGAGCTGGACGGTCGCTGCTATTAAGGTCTTCGTGACTAAAATAGGGGAGGAAAGTCCGGGCTTCATAGGGCAAGGTGCCAGGTAACGCCTGGGTGGCGTAAGCCAACGGAAAGTGCAGCAGAGAGTAGACCGCCATATTTATATGGTAAGGGTGAAAGGGTGCGGTAAGAGCGCACCGCATGTCTGGTAACAGTACATGGCATGGTAAACCCCACCTGAAGCAAGACCAAATAGGAATCCACATAGGTATGGCCCATACTGGATTCGGGTAGGTCGCTTGAGCGTATGAGTGATTATACGCCTAGAGGAATGATCGTTCTCGACAGAACCCGGCTTATAGGCTCACTTCACAGATTTTTAAAAAAGTATTGACTATTTATAGTTTAAAACATAGAATTCGCGAACAGTTTCGGCTATGTAGCTCAGTTGGTTAGAGCACAGCACTCATAATGCTGGGGTCACAGGTTCAAGTCCAGTCATAGCCACCATTTTATAGACCATACACCTTTGTATGGTCTTTTTTTATGCAAGATTATACAGAGACAATGCACTTAAACTGTGTATTTAAATCTATGTCAGCATCTGTAAATAAAATAGAAATTTCCTCGGATTTTGCATAGTTAATTCGACTAACTGTGCCTACTTTTGTGTGGTCTGCTAAGATAAATGTATTTTTACTATGCTTAATCATTGCTCTTGCAATTTCAGCTTCATCTGAAGAAAAACTGGTAGCACCATGTTTAGGGTCGATGCCAACAGGAGATAAAATAGCAATATCGGCATAGTAGCGCTGAATTTCTGAAATCACTTGCTCACCTTGTGTTTGAGGCCGTTGGAAAATTTTTCCTCCCAAAAGAATAATTTCATGTTTTGCGGTAGTATTGTCTTGATTAGCCACCGTTAAATTAAAAACAGCTTGCAAACTATTGGTAATGATTGTTAGGCCTGAAAAATATCTTAGTTCATCTGCAAGAATAGAAGTTGTGCTACCCGCATCTAAAAAAATAGTGAGTCCAGGTTTTAAATGCTGTAACACTGCACGCGCAATATTTCTTTTTTCTTTAACCATTTGTGATTGACGAATCGTTAAAGGTGCTTCAGCAGTTACTTCATCTAGACATGTAATACCACCATGAACCCGTTTGAGTAGACCTAGTTTTTCTAGTTCTACAATATCTCTTCTGGCAGTTTCTCTAGAGATGTCTAATTCTTGCATAACACGTTCAGTGCTTAGATTTTTTAAGCTAGACAGAAGTCCAAGAATTCTTTGCTGCCGTTCTTGTTGTAGCATAATTTTCAAAATCTCAAAATATCTACTGCAAATCATACTGTCTCTACAGCATAAAATCGATCTTTTTTGTGTATAAAAAAGTATTTGTGTATTTTGTTGCATTTTATTAAAACTATATTTATATTGGAATGATTGAAAAACAATCTAAAGTGACAGCAGGTGAACTCGATGGTTACACGATCAACAATTATGGATACAAATAGTTTTCGAGCTGAGCATGCCGCTGCGCTTGATCATGAAACAAAAGCATTAACAGAAAAGAGAGGTGAGGTATTAGGCGAATCTTATCGTTTATTTTATAGAAATCCCGTACATCTTGTGAAAGGAAAGGGACAGTATTTGTGGGATGCAAAAGGTACGAAGTATCTTGATGTTTATAATAATGTTGCAAGTATTGGCCATTGCCATCCACGTGTTATTGAAGCTGTAACTGCACAAATGCAATGTTTAAATACACATACTCGATATTTACATGAAAATATTTTAAGCTACAGCGAAAATATATTAAAAACAATGCCTTCTGAGATAGATAGAGCAATGTATATGTGTACAGGTTCTGAAGCAAATGATTTAGCCATTCGTGTGGCACGTGAATATACAGGAGGGACTGGTATTATTGTTTCGCAAGAATCGTATCATGGTACCAGTGAGTTAACTTCTGGATGTTCACCTGCTTTGGGCACAGGACAAGTATTGGCCAACACAACAAGATGTGTACCTGCACCAGATCAATATCGCATTGTTACTGAAGATCTTGGACATTGGTTTGCAGATCAAATACAACGACAAATTGACGATATGCGTGCAAATGGAATTCAGTTTGCAGGATTTCTAGCCGATTCTATTTTCTCATCTGATGGTGTAATGTCTCATCCGATTGGTTTTCTGAAACAAGCAGTAGATGTTGTGCATAGAAACGGCGGTGTTTTTATTGCTGATGAGGTTCAACCAGGCTTTGGTCGAACTGGGGATGCATTTTGGGGCTTTGAGCGCCATGGCGTTGTACCAGATATCATAACAACAGGGAAACCAATGGGAAATGGTATTCCGGTGTCTGGACTATTTGCTAAACATGAGGTTTTATCTGCATTTAGCGATCAAATTCCATATTTTAATACATTCGGAGGTAATCCTGTATCTATGGCTGCAGCACAAGCTGTTTTAGATATTATACAGGAAGAGAAATTACAAGAGCATAGCGAAGAGGTTGGAGCAGTACTTAAGAAAGAACTTACGTATTTAATGAATAAACATGAATGCATAGGGGATGTACGGGGTGCTGGGTTGTTTATAGGATTTGAGTTAGTTACAGATAGAAATACCAAAAAACCTAATAAAAAACTCGCATTGAATGTCATTGAAGAGTTACGTAATCAACATCATATTTTGACTTCTGTAGCGGGACCTCATGGAAATGTATTGAAGTTACGTCCACCACTTGCATTTCAATATAGTGATATTGATTGGTTAGTAAATGCATTAGATCAGACATTATCTAATGTGAGAGTGTTTGATTAGTGTAATAAATATATTTCGAAAATGTGCATAAAGTATCATCTGATATTTGAATTTTGCTTTATTTTTATTCAACTGATGACAGCAATCTTCATTGATAACGTGGATTGCTTTTACTTAAAAGAATATCTTTTTTGAAAAAATAAGATATTGATATATAAATAAATTATTATTTTTTTTGTACTAAAAAATAATGCGAAAAAGATTATTTTATATATTTTCTTACATTTATAGGCTCGACAAAAGATACCAACTCAGTGATTAATAATAACAATCCAATAACGAAAAATATCGTATGATTACATTATTGTTTATTGGTTTGGTGGTCACAATTTTATTGACTCCCGGCCCAACAAATACATTACTAGCCTCGTCTGGTATTTATAGTGGCATTAAAAAATCTTGTAACTTAATTCCTTCTGAGGCATTGGGTTATCTCATTTCTATTTCCCTATGGGGTGTTCTAATACATTCTGTTTCAGCGACCGTACCATGGTTACCTGCTGTTTTGAAACTGATTAGCGCATGTTATATTTTTTATTTAGCCATTAAATTATGGCGTACTTCATCTGTCAGTCAAGAATTTACACAGCCTACAATTACACCTAAAACTTTATTTGTTGCAACACTCTTAAATCCAAAAGGATTATTATTTGCTTCGGCAATTTTTCCGCAGGCGGCTTGGACAAGTTTAGCTACTTATGGTTTACATATGTCAGCATTCATAATGCTTATTCTACCAATTGCATTTTTTTGGATTTGCGTCGGTTCTGTATTGGTATCAAATAAAATTGCTTGGTTAAATCAACAAAATTTACAGCGTACCGCATCCATTATTTTAATGAGCTTTTCGTTGCCATTAAGCTATTCTGCAATTACAGCAATTTAAAAACAGAGTCTACGGACTCTTTTTTAAGTTTTTAGAGAACACATAAAATGAAGAATAAAAAATCAATAATATTAATTCATGGTACATGGTGTAATGGAAACAGCTGGAGCAGTGACTTCATTGAGGCATTGGAATCTTTAGGCTTAACTGTATATACACCTAATTTAAGATACCATGATTTACCTTTAGTGGAAGGCGCAACAAAAATAGCTTCTTTGAGTCTCACAGATTATGTGAATGACTTGGTTGCTTTACTTCGTACTTTTTCCGAACCTGTTTATATATTAGGGCATTCGCTTGGAGGTCTGATCGCACAACTTTTGGTTGCTCGTGAACCTGAGCGGTGTCATGGACTAATATTATTGGGTCCTGCGCCCATGGCTGGGATATATGCACTTTATCCCACGATGATTCAAGCCTTTTATAAACATTTTATACAGTGGAAGTTTTGGAAAAAGCCTCTTATGCCGAACAAAACTACATTAGATCGGTATTGTATGAATTTACAGACTCAGAAAGTGAGAGATCAGTTTTACAATCATCTGGTTGCAGAATCGGGGCGAGCATATGCTGAAATGGCTTTATGGTTTTTTGACGCTAAAAAAGCTGCATATGTAGATACGAAAGTATTATTTGCACCAGTTTTGGTAATTAGTGGCAGTGAAGATAAGGTTGTCGTGTCTTCAATTGCAAAGGCCACTGCAAAAAAATACAAGCATGCAACTTATATTCTTTTGCAGGGTGCAGATCATATGTATATGATGGGGCATTCTTTATCTAAAACCATAAGCTATATTCAGACATGGCTAGAACAGCATAGATCTATTCATTAAACATCAATCATTTGAAGTTCTTTTTCATTATAGCGTGTACCTGAAATGTATTGTGGTTGAAAAATATTATCAATTTTTTGTATGTCTTCTTCCTCTATTATAATTTCACTTGCAGCAATATTGTCTTGTAAATGATTTATTTTACGAATTCCTGGAATAGGCACAAGATGCTCATATTTATGAAGCATCCACGCCAAAGCAAGCTGTGCATTTGAGCAATGATAAAATTTTGAAATGAGTTCTAGTGCTTCAATTAAATGCTGATTTTGCTTTATAGCTTCATCTTGAAATCTGGGTAAATTTTTTCTGAAATCGTGATTTTGTAAGGTTTCCATTTGAAGTTTACCTGTAAGAAAACCACGACCGAGTGGGCTGTATGGAACAAAACCTATATTTAAAGCAGTACATGTGGGTAATATTTTATGCTCAGCTTCCCTTGACCATAAAGAGTATTCGCTTTGTACAGCAGTAACTGGGTGAATCGCATGTGCTGTACGTAAAGTTTTTTCCGAAACTTCACATAATCCGATATGTTTTATTTTACCTTCATGAATTAAGTCGGCCATTGTTCCAATGACATCTTCAATAGGAATATTAGGGTCAACACGGTGCTGATAAAAAAGATCAATACTGTCACGTCCTAACCGCTTTAGGCTTTCTTCTGCTACTTTTCTAATATTTTTAGGATGGCTTGTTAAACCTGATATTTGTTCAATTCCTGATTTTGTAGGATCAAGTTGGAAACCGAATTTGGTTGCAATAAGTACATCTTTATGATTTCTTAATGCTTTATTCAGTAGTATTTCATTGGTGAAGGGACCATATACTTCGGCTGTATCAAAAAAATTTATTCCCAGATCTACGGCTTTATGCAGTATGTAAATTGCTTCTTTTTCTTCGAGTCCTCCATAAGATGAACTCATACCCATACAACCCATACCAATGCTAGAGATTTCTAAATTTCCAATTTGACGTTTTTTCATTGTTTATTTCCATAATTATGTTTTATTAAAGTACGTCTTGAAGGTTTTGTTTACAATTGAGTTAAATTAAATGGATTATTAAAAATAATTAAAGAATGAATAGTGCGCCTGAGTTTTCTCAAATCCAAGTTTTTATTGTCGTTGCTAAACATCTCAGTTTTGTACAAGCATCTAAAATATTAAATGTTACACCGCCTGCAGTTACTTTGGCGGTAAGTAATTTAGAACGCCGTTTATCTATAAGGTTATTTCATCGCTCTACACGTAGTGTGTCATTGACATTGGAGGGGGAAATTCTTTTAGAGAAAATGCTACCCATCTATGAAAATTATCTGTCAGCCTTTGAACAATTTACGACGAGTGAGCATGAGCCCAAAGGGAGGGTGAAAGTTAGTATTCCTCGTATTGTACAAGAATTATTTTTTGCAAAAATCTTTCTTCCTTTTAAAAAAAAGTATCCAAAAATTCATCTTGAAATCCTTGTTTCTGATGGTTTCGTGAATATTGTTGAGGAAGGTTTTGATTTTGGTATACGCTTTTATGAGTCTATTCCTCAAGACATGATAGCGATTCGTTTTGGTCGTGAGGTTGTAATGAGACCCTTTGCATCACCTAGTTTTTTAGAGCGATACGGTAGACCAAAAAGTATTGATGAGCTTTCAAAATTTAATTGTATACAGCGAAAATTTCCAAGTAGTGTGTATTATGCATGGGAATTTTTTGATGGAGAAAAATATATTAACAAAAGAACGAAGGGAAATTTATCAGTAAATACAGATAAAATGATGATAGAAGCGGCTTTAAATCATCTGGGAATTATTTATGTTTATGATAGTTTAGTGATTGATTATGAGAAAAATGGCTTGCTAGAGCCTATTTTAAATCAATACCAGTACCCACATGAGCCATTTTATCTGTACTACTCAAGTCGAGAAAATCTTTCTCATGCTTCACGCTGTTTCATTGACTGGGTAAAAAAAATTAGTGACGCCACTGCCTAGGGGTAATATGAAACCATCGCTTAAATGCTCTAGAAAATGCACTTAATTCAGAATAACCTAAGAGAAATGCAATCTCTGAAATTTGTATATGAGGTTGTTTAATATAGTTTTCAGCCATTTCACAGCGAACGCTGTCAACCAGTTTTGTAAAATTTGTGCCTTCGCTTTTAAGTTTACGTATGAAACAGGTAGTCGACATATGAAGATCATTTGCAATACGATCTAAACATGGTTCTCCCTTACTCAATGAAATTTGTATGCGTGAACGTGCCTGATTAACAATATCTTGCCGTTGCTGATTTTGATTTAATAATTTTAAAGTATCTTGAATGACTTTGAGCAAAATTGGATCGGCATCTGGCATTTTGACATAAGTATCAGATTTTTTAATTAAAATGGAGTTATAAGGTTGCTCAAAGTAAACAGGTGCATTAAATAGTTTACGGTGTTCCTGCCATTGAATAGGTCGTGCATGTTCAAAATGAACAGCCCGTGGTGAGTAATTTTGTCCCAATACGCCACGAATGACATTCATAAGCATACCTAAAGTAAGTTCTGCATCTTGTCGTCTGCATAGTATGGCACCGTGCTGTACTTGATAGTCAATGCGCCAACAATCTTGATGCTCGACAAATTGCATTAGTGTATCTTTTTGGTGAAAATGGAAGTAATTTGCGATATTTCTGAGTGCTGATGCTAAGTCTGGAGAGCATAACCCAATATAGCCAATCAGTCCTAAGGACTTAGGTTGAAACTGTTGGCCATATTCAAGCCCGAAATTATCACATCCAGAAAGAAAAGCAGCTTGTTCAAGCATTTGACAATAATTAGGTAATTGAATGCTTAGCGTAGGACTGTTTAATAGGTCTGGGTGAACACCATTGGTATCAAAGATATAGGCTGCATCTGCTCCTTTGTGTAAAATGAATTCATTAAGACCTGTTGCAGCAGCAGCCAACACCCCTAGATTCCCAGATTGGGTTTCAAAATGGGGAGTCTCTGCAATTGGGCGCATATAAATCATAATGAGGTGCTCTTGTCTTTATCTATAGTGAATAAAGCAAGATATATACCAATTCATAGTATATTTTATGCTGCACCTAGTGGCATCGCATTGTCACTTTTTAAATATTGTTTACATAATCTTATGGTTTCATTAACCCATTCATTTCCTAAACTTTTTGTCATTTCCGTATATGCATGTGAACCTGTCCATGCCAACATTTGAATTCGTCTTTGCATAATAAAACTTGGAATGAGGGCATATTCTAATTGACTAATATGAGCATTTTTTTCGTAACCATTTAACCACTGATCTACCCATTCTGGTGCATTAGGTAAGTGTTCATTAAAGCTAAGGGCGGCTGCTAAGTCATGCATAAACCAACTTAAACCGCAATCATCGAAATCAATTACACCGACCTGGTTGTTTTTTAATAAAAGGTTAGTAAGTCGCAAGTCTGCATGAATAAGTCCATAATATTGTGGAGATTTATCTAACTGATTCAGTTGATGTCCAATTTGAGAGACAGTTTCTTGAATTACTAGTTTATCTGTAGCAGTTAAACTGTTTACACTTGCCCAATTTCCCCAGTGTCCTTCTGAACCAATCATTGTTTCATGATTCCAAACAATACGATTGAACTGTTCAGGTCTTTTCCACATTTTACTGTGTTGGTGTAGTTGAGCAGTAATAGAACCCAGTTGTTTGAATGCTTGAGGATCAACATCTGTTGTTGGCATATCGCCTTGAACCCAATGAAATAAAACGGTATGTCTTTCAATGTTTGGTGCACAGCAGAGTGTAAGTACATATTCATTGTTTTGATTTGCAATAGGTTCTGGTACAGATATGCCTTCATTATTGAGTGCTTCGAGCCAAAGTAATTCACTATTTATATTTTCCTTAGAATGATAATTTGGTCGATGAATACGAAGTGCATATTTAGAATGAGAGGTATAAATGACAAAGGTTGCATTTTCAGACTGACACAACAATTTAAGCGTACCTTGATATTGTGGCTCATATTGCTTCATTGCTGATTCTGCCAATAGGTACAGGGTTTGTGTATCTAATATTTCATTTTGCATGTTGAACTCACATTGATATTTATAGATGACTTACAGCGTATGTGAGTTTGATTTTGTTTGACTTGACAATACGCACTAAAAAAATAGGCTTTACTGTCAAGTTTTAAATGAAATGACCACGCAATATACATATGGACGGTGTGTAAATATCTATATCTAAGGAAGTCGGTTATGAATCAAAAACTGAAACCAACACTGGGAACATTTCATTTGTGGGGAATCGCAGTCGGGTTGGTAATTTCCGGTGAATATTTCGGTTGGAGTTATGGGTGGGGAGTTGCTGGAACATTAGGATTCTTAGTCACTACCTTAATTATTGCGACAATGTACACTTGTTTTATCTTTAGCTTTACTGAGTTAACCACAGCTATTCCTCATGCAGGGGGACCTTTTGCATATAGCCGAAAAGCTTTTGGAGATACAGGTGGGTTTATTGCTGGAATTGCAACACTTATAGAATTTGTGTTTGCACCTCCTGCTATTGCGATGGCAATTGGTGCATATTTAAATGTACAGTATCCTGATTTAAATCCTAAATATGCGGCTGTAGCTGCGTACTTTATTTTCATGGGTTTAAATATTGTAGGTGTGCAGATTGCCGCAACATTTGAGCTAGTCGTAACAATTTTAGCAGTCATTGAATTGTTGGTTTTTGTTGGGGTTGTTCAACCGAGTTTTAGCTTTTCTAATTTCGTTTTAAATGGATGGGCAGGGCAAGCTCATTTTAGTTTAGACTCAGTATCTGGTATTTTTGCAGCAATTCCTTTTGCAATTTGGTTCTTTCTTGCCATAGAAGGTGCTGCAATGGCGGCAGAAGAAGCAAAAGATCCGAAAAAAACGATTCCAAGAGCATACATTAGCGGTATCTTTACCCTTGTCAGTCTTGCACTAATGGTTATGATTTTTGCAGGCGGTGTAGGCGATTGGAGTAAGTTATCTAATATTAATGATCCATTACCACAAGCAATGCGTGCTGTTGTTGGGCATAACTCTGCATGGATGCACATGCTAGTATGGATTGGATTATTTGGGTTGGTTGCAAGTTTTCATGGGATTATTTTAGGATATTCGCGTCAAATTTATGCACTTGGTAGGGCGGGATTTTTACCGCAAGGTTTAGCTAAATTATCCCGTTTTCATACTCCTTATCGTGCAATTATTGCAGGTGGTATTGTCGGTATTATTGCAATTTTTAGTGATAATATTATTCAAATTCAGGGCATGACACTAACAGCAGCCATTGTAACAATGGCTTGTTTCGGTGCATTATTAATGTACATTATGAGTATGCTGAGTTTATTTAAACTCCGTAAGAGTGCACCTGAACTAGAGCGCTCATTTTTAGCACCAGGCTATCCTATTATTCCAGCTATTGCCTTAGTCATTGCAACCATTTGCTTCTTATCTATGTTTTACTTTAACTTTACGATTGGAAAAATTTTCATTGGCTTTCTGGTTGTAAGCTATATTTATTTTTTAATGACGAAACGACAAAGAGCAATGAGTGAAGAGGCACAACTCACAGATAAAGGGATTGATATCGCATAGGTTTACCTATAAAAAAGGATGCTTAAGCATCCTTTTTTTATTAAATATTTTAGTACTTATAGTTAAGACCAAGCGAAAGTAAAGAGTCTCTACTGTTGCCAATATCTGCTTGAATATCTTTAATGTTATAACTTGCAGATGCTGCAAAGTGCTTTGTTAGATCAGTTGTAAGCGCCGTTCTTGAGCGGAATGTACGAGAATCTTGACCAAACTCATAGCCTAGATCTTGGTTGAAACGTACAGATGGCGTAATTTTATATTCGTAAAATGCTGCCAGTGTACCTACGAGTTCGTTTGTTGTATCTTGAGGTTCTACTTTCTCTTTACTAAAACGATAACCTGCACCAATTTCAGTAGAAAGAGATTGGCGGTCATCTTTTAGAATGTTAATTCCTAGACCACCTGTTGCACTAATTTGATAGTCAAAAGCACTGCTTAGATCTTTTTCAGCAGTTAATTTACCAAATTGATAGATTGTATCTGAACTGCTGTGAGAAAGTTTCCCAGCCAATAAATAGCGTTCGATATTGTTTGTTGCATTGTCGTCATGTGTACTTACTGCACTTGCAATAACTTCTTGACCCCAAATACCAGCTTGACGTTGAAATAATATACGCGCTGTTAAGTTTGTTTTATTGGTTGAACTACCATCTGTTGTTTTACTATTGTTGAAAAGGTATCCAATATCACCTTCTAAACGGAAAGGTTTGTCATTATCGACCTTAATTGTATTTGCCCCACCTGTACGCGTTGGTCCAAGATCAGCAGCGAAAAGTGATGAGCCTGCTAAAGTTGTTAAAATACCAATAATAATTCTCTTATGCATTTTAATCTCGTATTTTGATTTTGTTTGAGTAAAGATCATGAAATCTTTGAGTAATTGTGCTGTCATCTAAACCAATAAGCAAAAAAAATTACACAACTGATACATAGGTAGCTGAATTTTCTATTTATGAATAACTGAATAATAAATATACAATTATTGTGATCCAAGTTATACATATAAAAAAACGCTGTATGTCGTTAGAGACATACAGCATTTAATGATATTTGGGACAAACTAGCCGTTAACCATAATACCGCCATTAATATGCAGTGTTTGGCCAGTAACATAAGAGCCATCTTCACTTGCAAGGAAAACGAATCCTGGGCCAACTTCATGTGGTACGCCATAACGTTGCATAGAGGTGTCTTTACCCAAGTCATCTAACTTCGACTTATCTACATCGCTCCATGTACCTTGAATTGGTGTAAGGATCGGCCCCGGTGCAATTGCATTGACACGAATACCCTGATGTGCAACTTGGTTAGATAGTGCACGTGTAAAGCTGATCATTGCACCTTTAGTTGATGAATAGTCTACTAATTCTTTTAATCCGATATAAGCATTTACAGAAGCGACATTAATGATTGAGTCGCCATCTTTAAACTGTGGTAAGAAAATTTTACTTAGATAGAACATGGCATCTAAGTTAATATTAAACGTTTTTTTCCATTGTTCATCGGAAATATCTGCAAGATTGTTTTTCGGAAATTGTGCACCAGCGTTATTTACAAGTACGTCCACTTTTCCAAAATCACGTAATACATTGTTTGCAAATTCTTGAGTTTTTTCTTTGTCCCCAAGATCTACTTCATAGACGCGGCAAGTTCTTCCAAGTTTTTCAACCCAAGCTTTTAAAGAGGCAGCCTGTTCTTGCGAAGAAGTATAGCTCGTAATTGCAAGATCAGCCCCTTCAGTCGCTGCATGCATAGACATTGCACGACCAATACCTGTGCCCCCACCAGTAATTACAACTACTTTTCCTGCAAGCTTGCCTGTGCCTTTGTAGCTCTCACGAATAAAGTTTGTAACTTGTTCAACGCTTCTTAAATCAGGATTAGACATGAATGTCCTCCGTTATCATTTTCATTTAAAGTGTTATTTTGACTATAAAAATCTTTAAACCATTGAATGAGAAATAGTTTGAAGAATATTTATAAAATCGTTTTTTGCTATATAAACTCAAATATTAGTATAAAGGGTTCTCTAAAAAATTGGTGAGTTGTTAAAAAAACGAAACAATAGATTTATAGGTGGTTTATGATGGGGCATTCATATTTAAAATTTTAGGTGATGCTCAATGAAAATTGTTGCAGATGAGAACCTTGCTTTTGCATCATATTTTTTTTCAGATATTGCTGAAATTCAGTTACATGCAGGAAGGACATTACAAGCAGCCGATGTATTAGATAGCAATGCTTTGCTGGTGAGATCAGTCACCAACGTAAATAAAGTATTACTTGAGGGAAGTGATGTCAATTTTGTGGGAAGTGCAACGATTGGTACTGACCATTTAGATATTGATTATTTAAATGAAAAAAATATTCAGTGGGCAAATGCTGCGGGTTGTAATGCTCAAGCTGTTGCAGAATATGTAATTACAGCATTACTTCATTTAGATATAAAACGATTAGATGCAGAAGAAAATTTTACTTTAGGTATTGTCGGTTTGGGTAATGTAGGGCGTCGCTTATCTCATGTAGCTCAAAAGCTAGGTTGGAATGTGATTGCTTATGATCCTTTTGTACAATTGGAAACTGTTCAACAAGTATCATTTTCCGAGTTGGTACAAAACTCTAATGCCATTTCAATTCATGTACCTTTAACCAAAGTAGGTGAGTATCCAACCTATCATTTATTTAATAAAGACGTTTTTCGTCAGTTGCCCAAAGAAACGATTTTAATTAATAGTGCGCGTGGTTCTGTTATTTCTGAAGAAGCTTTGCTTGAAGATATAAAAAAGATAGGACGTTCGGTTGTACTCGATGTATTTGAATATGAGCCGAAGATTACGAAAGTGTTATTGGATCATGTTTCTTTAGTAACACCACATATTGCTGGTTATAGTCTGGAAGGTAAGGCACGTGGAACACAAATGGTATATGACGCATTTTGTAACCACTATCAAATGACACCAAATAAAGACTTTAGAACACAACTTCCTAAGTGTGAACAATATTTTAAACAGTCAGATGATTTAAAAGATGTCTTAAGAGCACATATATTTAAAATATATCCAATTTTAGAAGATGATCGTAGACTGCGTACTTGTTTAAAAGACGGTTTAATTGATCAACAAAGTTTTGATGAATTACGTAAAAATTATCCTCTACGCCGTGAATGGTCATCACATGGAGCACAAATATAATGACATTACATTATGCACCTACATGTGATCTTCAAGCATTAAGAGTACGCGCGAAAATGTATAACCAAATTCGTCAATTTTTTAATGAAAGAGATGTACTTGAGGTTGAAACTCCTGTGCTTTCTTCAGCAGGCGTAACGGATGTTCATTTGGCATCGATTTGTGCGCATAGAAATTTAGGCGGAAAACTGAATCACCATTATTTACAAACCTCTCCTGAGTTTGCCATGAAGCGTCTATTGGCCAGTGGTAGTGGGGCAATTTACCAAATTTGTAAAGTTTTTAGGGACGATGAACATGGCAAAAAACACAATAGTGAATTTACCATGTTAGAGTGGTATCGGCCTCATTTTTCGCTGAAAGATTTAATGCATGAGACTGCCGATTTACTACAAGTTTGTTTGTCTGACAAGTTTACAGAAATTAGACCAATTGTTTTAAGTTATAAACATGCTTTTCAGGATCGTTTAGACTTAAACCCTTTAAAAGCAACATTGCAAGAGTTAAGGGAAACAACGAAAAGAGTAGGTATTCATATTGATTTAGGGGACGACCGCCTAGCATACATAGATTTATTATTTTCCCATATTGTAGAGCCAAGTTTAGGTTTTGATACCCCTATTTTTTTAACAGATTTTCCACCAGAAATGGCCTCTTTGGCTAAGACGCGTATAGATGAAGATGGTGAAGAAGTTGCTGCTAGATTTGAGGTTTATATAGAAGGCTTAGAGTTGGCAAATGCATATGATGAATTAGTGGATGCAGAAGTATTACGTCGTCGTTTTGCAGAAGACAATAATGCACGTGAGAAAGAAGGACTAGTACGAATGCCCATCGATGAATACTTACTGGCAGCTTTACCTAATATGCCACCATGTGCAGGAATAGCGCTTGGTATCGACCGTCTATTAATGGTTGCACAAAGTAAGTTTAAAATTTCAGATGTCATCACATTTCCTGCGGAAATTGCTTAAGCTCCTCAAATATTCAATAAAACAGATCTAATTTGAAATGATTAGATCTGTTTTTTCAGCAATACACCAATTTATGGCTGAGCTTGTTTTGCAAGGAATGATGCTTTTAAGGTCTCTAATGCTTCAATACGGTAAGTAATTAGCATTTCACCAATGTCAGGGCCTTTAATATCTTTAGGGAGGTCACTGGCTTTGATTTGACGTACGCACTGAATTGCTTTGCGCATATATTCTGCTTGAGGGTAAGGTCTATTTTCTAAACCAAGTCGCCCACGTGCATCGCATTCGCATGCTTGAATAAACTCTTCTACTTTTTCAGGACGTCTTAAAACATCTAAACGTTGTAATAAGCGCCAGAGTGTACCTGGCTTGAGCGTTAGCGCCTGATGGCACATTAAATGTTCTTTACATACTGAAATTGCTAATTTTTTTGTATTGGTTGGAACTTTTAAGCGTTCACAAAGTTCAGTCACGGGTTTTACACCACGTGCCTCGTGCATAATATGTCGAGGTAGAACATCTTTGGGTGTGAGTGCTTTACCTAGGTCATGTACCAGTACAGCAAATCGTACATCTAAGCTATATTCATTTTTACAAGCTTGTTGTAAAGACATCAGTGTATGAATACCACAGTCAATCTCTGGGTGATATTCAGGGCGCTGTGGGATACCAAATAATGCATCTATTTCTGGGAAAAGCACGTTGAGTGCATCACATTCACGTAAAATTTCAAAATAAACATCTGCATTTTTTTCCAATAGCGCTCGGGATGTTTCTTTCCATACACGCTCAGGCGTGAGACTTTCTAGCTCTCCAGAGTGTGCTAATTGGCGCATAAGAGCAAGTGTTTCTGGCGCAATGGTAAAGCCATAGCTTGAATAACGTGCAGCAAAGCGGGCAATTCTTAATACACGTAAAGGGTCTTCTACGAATGCATCTGAAACATGACGAAGAATTTTATGCTCAATATCATATTGACCACGGTAAGGATCGTAGATTTGACCTGTGGCCTCGTCTTGAGCAATTGCATTAATGGTCAGATCACGCCGTAGTAAATCTTGTTCTAATGTAATATTTGAGTCGGTAATGAACTCAAACCCATGATAACCACGACCTTGCTTTCTTTCAGTTCGTGCCAGCGCATACTCTTCTTTGGTTTGAGGATGTAGAAAAACAGGGAAGTCTTTCCCTACGGGCTGATATCCTTGTTCAATCAACTGTTCAGGAGTTGCACCAACAACGACATAATCTTTTTCTTGATATGGGTGGCCAAGAAGCTGATCTCTGACAGCGCCACCAACTAAATAAACACGCATGAAAAAACCTCTATTCTTAGCATCATCATGCATCAGAATAGAGGTTTGTACAAGTCTGAAATTCAAACCTTTTTAGGTGAAATGTATTATTCGCCTTGTTGCTGTTGAATTTCTGTCACTGTTACTGCTGTCATATTTACTAAACGACGTGTTGTTGCTGTTGGTGTTAAAATATGAACAGGTTTTGCAGCACCTAAAAGAATAGGGCCTACAGTCACATTGTTACCTGCAGTTGACTTTAATAAATTAAAGGCAATATTTGCCGCATCTAAGTTTGGCATAATAAGTAGGTTTGCTGAACCTTTATAGCGTGAATTTGGGAATGCAAAATGACGAATATTTTCATCTAATGCAGCATCCCCATGCATTTCACCTTCTACAATCAGTTCAGGCGCACGCTCAGAAAGTAGTGCATAAACTTTACGCATTTTTTGTGCACTTTCGTCAGTCTGATTGCTACCAAAACTAGAGTGTGATAAAAGTGCAATACGTGGTTCTATACCAAAACGACGAACTTCTTCTGCAGCCATGATCGTCATTTCTGTCAATTGTTCTGCATTTGGATTGGTATTTACATAAGTATCTGCGATAAACAAATTACGATCGCCAAGCATGAGTGCATTGAGTGTAAAGAAGTTATTCATGCCTTCTTTTAGTCCAATGATATTGCTAACAAACTCTAAATGACGCTCGTAACTGCTATATGTACCGCAAAGCATACCGTCGGCTTTACCTGTTTTTACAAGCATAGAAGCAATAATGGTTGAACGACGGCGAGCTTCACGTTGTGCATACTCGACAGTAACACCCTTACGCTTCATTACATCGTGATAGTCTTTCCAGAACTCTTCATACTGCGGGTTGTTTTCTTGATCTACGATTTCAATGTTAATGCCATTGTGTAAACGTAAGCCAAGTTTTTGAATGTTCGCTTCAATGACTGCAGTACGACCTACTAAAATTGGACGTGCAATCCCTTCGTCAACAACGACTTGAGCAGCACGAAGAATACGTACGTCTTCACCTTCTGCATATGCAATACGTTTAGGTGCTTTCTTAGCCTGTGCAAAAATAGGCTTCATAATGAAAGCTGTATTGTATACAAACTCAGAAAGTTTTTGATGATATGTGTTCATATCTTCGATCGGGCGAGTTGCTACGCCTGAGTCCATCGCTGCTTGTGCAACAGCAGGCGCGATTTCTAGAATAAGACGTTGATCTAAAGGTCCCGGAATGAGATAGTCACGACCAAAAGCAGTTGGTTTTTCACCATAAGTGGTTGTGTCTGCTTCTACATGTGCCATACGTGCAATCGCATGTACGCATGCAACCTTCATTTCTTCATTGATTGTGGTTGCACCTACATCCAATGCACCACGGAAAATGTAAGGGAAACAAAGCGCGTTATTCACTTGGTTTGGATAGTCAGAGCGTCCTGTTGCCATAATGACATCTGAACGAACTTCGTGTGCATGTTCTGGTAAAATTTCAGGATCTGGATTGGCTAAAGCGAAGATAATTGGATCTTCAGCCATTTTCTTCACCATGTCTTGCGTTAAGATACCTGCTGCTGAAAGTCCTAAGAACATATCTGCATTTTCGATGACTTCATGCAATTTTGTTTCAGGAATATCTTGCATATAGCGCTGTTTAGAGGCATCTAAGTTTTCTCTAGACGTAGTGATCAGACCACGCGAGTCAGCAACAATAATATTTTCTTTTTTTGCACCTAATGCGCAAAGTAAGTCGAGGCAAGATAACGCTGCTGCGCCAGCACCTGATGCAATAATCTTTAAAGATTCAATTTTTTTGCCGTTCAGCTCTAATGCATTGAGTAATGCTGCACCAACAATAATACTTGTGCCATGTTGATCGTCATGGAACACAGGGATTTTCATACGTTCGCGTAGTTTTTTCTCAATATAGAAGCACTCTGGTGCCTTAATATCTTCTAAGTTAATCCCACCAAAAGTCGGCTCTAATGCTGCAACAATATCTACAATTTTATCAGGATCATTTTCATCAATTTCGATATCGAAAACATCGACACCTGCAAATTTTTTAAATAAAACCCCTTTACCTTCCATGACAGGTTTAGAAGCCAGTGGGCCAATATTACCAAGTCCTAGTACAGCCGTACCGTTACTGATAACGGCAACTAGATTACCACGTGCCGTGTATTTTGCAGCTGTAGATGGATCACGTGCGATTTCTAAGCAAGGTTCCGCAACACCTGGAGAGTAAGCAAGGGCTAAATCACGTTGGTTGCTGAGCTGTTTGCTTGGCGTAACGCTGATTTTTCCCGGTGTTGGAAATTCGTGATAATTTAAAGCTTGCTGTTTAAGTGTTTGATCGTCCATTTGAATCTCTTTAGTACAGTTTAATCCAGTGATCTAAGCCGCGCTGGAATATATACGATTTGAATATAGCATTAGTTAAAGCTTTAGCACAGCGATAAAGATACTAAAACTTGAAGTATAAATGACGATAAATAGACTTGCCTATGGCAAATTAAGTTACTGTTCTGACAAAAAGTGTTTTAAATAGTCGCTCGCATTGTTAGGTGATAAAGGCTTGGAGTAGATATAACCTTGTACAATATCGCATTCTTTTTGTCTAAAAAATTCGAGTTGCTCTTTTGTTTCTACGCCTTCAGCTACAATTTTCAGATCCATTGCTTTACCCATAGCAATAATCGCATTTAGAATTGCTTTCTGCGAAATTTGATCCATATTTTGTATAAATTGGCGATCTATTTTAATAATATCGAATGGAAATTCGGTTAAGTAAGCCAGTGAAGAGTAACCTGTTCCAAAATCATCTAAAGAGAGTGCAATATGCCTTTGCTTGAGTTGTTGAAGTAATGACTGAACATACAGTGTTTTTTCAATAAGTGATGATTCTGTAATTTCCAATTCAAGATATTTGCCATCTACCTGATATTTTTCAAGGAAAGTATCAATAATGTGTAAAAGTTGGCCTCTATAAAGTTGTTGCGGGTCTACATTAATAGAAATAGTAACAGGTGGAAGTCCTTCGAGTTCCCATGCTTTAAGTTGTTTTATAGACGCTTCAATAACATATCTACCAATATCTGAAATAAGGCTGGTCTGCTTGGCAAATGGTAAAAAATATGCAGGCGAAAGGAGCCCTTGTCTTGGATGGTTCCAACGAATAAGTGCTTCAAATCCAGAAATAATATGCTCTTTTAAATGAATTTTAGGTTGATAATAAACTTCTAACTCACCATTTTTAATAGCTTGTCTGAGTTCATTTTCTAAATTAAGATCTTGAATGTATGAACCATTTTTCTCTTGTGCGTAATACTGGACAGTATTGCCACCTAAATGTTGAGCTTGTCTAAGTGCATGGCTTGCATGATGGTTTAATTGATCAAAATCTAACGCATGCTCTGGATAAAGCGTAACACCAAGCGATACAGTTAAAATAAGTTCTTGCTCTTCAAAGGAGAATGGCTGTGCAAATCCAGCAATAATATCTCCACACAGTTGCTGAATACTTGGTCTTAAATGATTTAACTCATAGACAATTGCAAATTCTTCACGGTTTAGGTAAGCAATCATGAAAGCATGAGGATTAAGTGTCTTCAGCCTTTTTGCAACATGACGTAATAGCATTCCTGTTATTTTATTACCTAAGAACTCTTCGAGTGCATGAAATCTATCTATCGATAAATAAATAATCGCAACTTTCTTAATATTTTCACGGTGTGTTATTAGAAACTGATACAGCTTATAGTTGTAATAAAAGCGGTTAGGGAGCTGTGTAGTAACGTCATAGTTTTCAAGATAGTCTAGACGCTGTTCTTGCTGTTTATAATCTGTAAGATCTGAAATGATACCAATGTATTGAATAATATGTTCATCACGATCTTTAATCGCATGAATGTGGCATCGAATGCTAATTCTTTTACCAGACATAAATGTTTCTTCAAACTCTCCTTTGAACTGAGAATTTTTGAGTAATTCATCGGTAATGGAGTAATGAAGGCTACGTTGCTGTGTGTGATAATCATCTGTAATATCGAAAAGACCTCGACCAATAATTTGGTTCTTACTTAACCCTGTTATAGTACAAAAAAATGGATTGGCATCTGTATAATTTAAATTGGCATCCAATGTGATAATTCCAACATCAATATGCTGTGTAATCTGCACAGATTGCTCAATACGGTCTTGGTTGCGTTTTTCTTTTTCGATATTCTTGAAGATACCGAGCATTGTAATCGGTTCTTGAGTTTTCGTATGCGTACGAGTAACTTGTCCAACCAATGCGCCCCAAACCCATTGATTCTTATATTTAATGCGACATCGGCATTCAAAAAAATTCCTTTGCTTTGTAAAGTGTTTAGTAAGTTGGCTCACAAGGTTTTTTAAATCATTGACATGCACGATTTCAGATAATTGCATGGAAATAGTTGCATCATTTTGTAACTTGGAGAAAAACTGATTATTCACCTCTAGTGTGCTTTCTAAAATATTCCATTCCCATGTGTGTATAGCAGAAGTTCGATGGGTCAACTCCATGATAAAGCACTGTTTTTCAAAAAGTTGGTTGTAGTCATAAACATGCTGTTTCATGCCATGAATATATTGATTGATCAGATTTTCATTTTTTTGAGAAAGCTCTTTTTCTAAAGAATAGCTGGTATTGAGTTGTAAAGATAACTTCTGATTTATGCTTTGTAGTTTCTTTAATTTATTGTTGTGATACGTGGTTAAATTTTTTTGCTCAAGCATTCTCTTTGTGTGTTTTTTATGACCACGATTTACGCTAATTGCACATAAACAGACCATCATAAAAATGAAGTTGAGAGATACTGGAATAAAGGAATTACTAGGAGCTTCTTGTGTCGGTTGTATGAGTAGGATTGGAAAACACGTTGGCAAGACGACAAGAAAAAAATAAACCAACCGCTGTGTTAAATAGCTTAAAGATGATAGCAACACTGCTACGAGCAAAATAAGTACAATATAAAATATATCATGTACTTGAAGGTATTGGTGATGTAAGGGGATATAAATATATAATGTATATATAAGTAACCCTAAGCAGATACCAATACTTAGGCATATTATTTTATGAATAAAATAAAGATTTTGTGTATCAAACTGTTTTTTTAAACTAATTCTTATTCCAAGTAAACTTAAAAGTAATATAAAAAAATTAATTGAAATAGAGAAATTAATACAGTTGATATAATCTGGAAATCTAAAATTAAAATTAACCGCAATAAATATATTTACAATTAAAATGCTGTAAATAAAAGAAATAATAAGACGTGAAGAGTATTCAACTTGGTATGCTATTATTTCTTTTTGCTGTATATCATTTTGTCTAAATGACATTGCATATCCATAAGTAATAAGAGTATTAGTATTTATATTCTTCAATCGCGTATTATATTATTACCGAGCTTGAGAATATTTTTTTCTAATATCTACCTTATTATATTTCACCTTTAAAAGTAAAGTTTAAAATTGACAATGCGACAACAGGTGCGGTTTCTGTGCGCAAAACACGCTCTCCAATACACCAATTTTGAAAACCGTAAGTATTGGCTTGTAGAATTTCTGATTCAGAAAGCCCACCTTCTGGACCAATCAATAATGCAATCTGAGGCTTTTCTTGATCAAGTACTTGTTTTTGTTCTTTATTCGGCGCCAATACAAGACGGGTCGGTGGCAGTGGTTGTTCAAACCAATCATTTAAAGAGATAGGCGATAATACTTGTGGTACTTTGTTAAGCCCACATTGTTCGCATGCTGCAATTGCTACAGCTTGCCAATGGTCTATTTTCTTCTGATCTCTATCGTATTTCAAACGCATTTCACAGCGTTCACTTGTGAGAAGCTGAATAGTATGCACGCCTAACTCTACAGCTTTTTGAATAGCATAGTCCATTCGATCTCCCTTAGACATTACCTGTCCTAGAAGCGCCTGAAAGTTTGGCGTACGGTCATCTGCTAAATAAGTTTGAATCTGAACAAAAGCGTTCTTCTTATTTATTTCTACGAGCTCAACTGTATATTCTCCACCTTGACCATTGAAAAATATGGCTTGTTCCCCAACTTTTGCACGTAAAACACGTACCCAATGATGAAAAACCGTTTCTGTAAGTTCAATACGCTCACCTAAGTTTAATGTTGTATCGATATAAAAACGGTTACTCATAAGCTTTGAAACTCTGAAATATTAAGAAATATAGATAAAGATAATTCAAATAGTCAGCATACTGAATATTTGGTGTTTATAGTATAAAAATGTATGTGAGCTACGCTACCTCTAAAGGAGCGTTCGCACAACTTTAGTACAACCTTATATTTAGATAGAGTACTATAAATAAACATTTAGAGTGAAATGTATGAATCGCTTTAAAGAGTGCCACAAGAACACTCTTTAAAGACGGGTTTAAAAGTATTTTAAAAATGTAATGTGTTTATTTTGGTGTTTAAAGTGCGAAAAGGCCTTTACAGCAGGATAAAGCGCAATCGAAAGTAAAATACTGGTGATCCAAACCGAGCTGATATGACTGAAACCAAAGTATTTTTCATGATTTAAACCAAAGATACTTACGCAAATAAGATAAAGTAGTTTAAGTACAAATAAATGTAAAATATAGAAAAACATAGGTACAGAACCAAAAGTAATTAAGGGTTTTAGCCAGTTTTTATGTTCAAATTTTTCTAAAAATAGCAGGATAAGCAGTCCTATACCACCATTCCATAGAATAAAAAATAATGAAGGTGGATATTTCGTTAAGTTGAAAAAACTCATAAAAGTTTCTAAGGCTGTTGGCATATATTGCCATGAGTGATCACCATAAATGTTGATAAGCCTAAGAACAATAAATAGAAGAATACTAACAATAGCAGTGGTAAGAATATTTTTTCTGCGGTGCACTTGAGTAATATGCTTTTGGAACCATGTTCGTCCGAAGCAATATCCTATCAATATAAGTCCAATCCATGGTAATACAGGATAGGTTGTACGAATACGTAATCCATTTTCAAAGTTAATCCATCCTCGTTGGTGAAGAATATTCCAAAATGATTGTAGAATTTGGTTTTGAAATGTTACTGGATCAAGAAGATTATGCCCAAAAATAATAATTAATGCGATGAACCATTGCCATAGACGAGGTAAAGCAATAAGCCCTGCAAGACAGACCATACTAATTCCTATAGCCCAAATAACTTGTAAATAAATAGTTTGAGGGGGGAACTGTCCAGTCCATGCAAAATTAACTAATGTGAGCTCTAAAGCGATAAGAAATATTCCACGTTTTAATAAAAAAGATTGTGTCATCTTTAGGTTATTATTTTTTTGTTGGTATAAATATGCTGAAAGCCCAGTAAGTAATACAAAAACAGGTGCACATATATGAGCCAAAGTTCGACTCAAAAAGAGCATGGGCTCTGTTTCACTAATGACCATTGGATCGGGTACTTGATGATGTAAAAAAAAAGTTTCTCTTACGTGGTCGAGCATCATAATGAGAATGACAAAACCGCGAAGTGCATCTATAGCATATAGACGCTGTGAAAGTTGTTTGACTGACATGAGAAAAGTATAAATATACAAATAATATGTTATAAGATAACATAACACTATCTCTAATCCTATTTTATTTTTATATTCTAAATATTAAGCTATTGAAAATAATATATATTTAATCTACTGTAAGGAATTAACGAAAAATATAAATGAGACCAATACACCAATGCATACATTTGAAATAGAGAGCGAAAAAGATATTCATGATTTAGCTGAGTTATTTAATGCATATAGAGTGTTTTATAAGCAAGAAGACAATTTAGAAATTGCAAAAGCGTTTATAAAAGCACGATTAAAAAATAATGATTCAAAGTTTATTATTTATAAAAATGAGCAGGGTAAAGTAGTTGGTTTTATTCAGTTATATCCTATATTTTCTTCTGTTTCGATGAAAAAAGCATGGATTTTAAACGATTTATATGTAGATAGCTTATTTCGTAGACAAGGAATTGCTGAGTATTTAATGACACAAGCGATTCAATTGGCTAATACAACTGATGCAAAATTTCTAATGTTAGAAACGTGTGTCAGTAATACATCAGCACAGCGTCTTTATAAGAAGATGGGTTTTGCTGAGGATAAAGAAACATTATTTATGACATACAACTGTCAATAAAAGACAAAAGAAGTGCTATCTGCTTTTGTCTTTTATATTCTAAAACTGATTAGATTAAGCGATAGTACTTGTACGTTGCATTGCCACTATATACAGCATAACTATTTTGTCTAAAGTCAGAAACCCAATCTGAACCTGTATAGCCTGCAATATGACCGTATTCGTGAGATCGAGTACGACCAATAATATAGATATCACCTTTGCGTGGACTATCAAATGCCGGTGAAATTTGTCTATAGCCAATTTTTTCTAAGGTATGCCCCCAATCCGCAGCTGCAACAGGATGGTTTGTAACATTTGCTCCTGCAGATTCTAGCGCTAGTCGAACATGTCTAGCACATTTTTCTGTACTTTTACGACGTGCATTCACAGCCAATGTATGAGTAAACTTATTTACATTAATATGGTTATGACTGGCTTTGTTAGGTTGAACTTTTGCATTAAAGGTATGTTGATGCGCTCTCTTTTTCGCAGATTTTACGGTGTGTTTAGCAACAACCGTTTTTTTTGCTTTAGAGTGCGTAGAAGTGTGTTGCTTTTGCTTATGTTTACCACTGTTCTTACTTTTAGTGGCAGACGCGTGAGTATGGGCAACAATATGTGTAGGAGCACTATGATGAACGTGATCTTGGTGATGCGTATGGTGAATCATTGCAAAAACATTCCCGGTAACACATGGTACGGAGCAGAGGATTTCGTACCCAGCTAAGTTAAGGTTTATGGAATACTATAACATTGCTCAGAGACAAGCCATCTTAAATTGACCAAAAGAGAAAAAATGACGTTACAAAATGTTAAGGGTTTTATAATATAAAAAAAATATATATTAATTATTCAAATAATCTTTTAAAAAACAAAGTCTAATGCAATCTTACAGACTGTTATGTCTATTATATATAACTAAATTATATAAGAAAAAAAATGAGAGTAATATCTGGCATTTATATTGCATCGTATTTATTTAGAGAATATCACTATGTGTTGTAAAAATTAAATAGATAAAAAGAGGTGTGTAATGAAAGGAGATACAAAGTATCGTTACTCAATATTTATGCTTTTATTCACACTTATTCTAATTAACTATATTGATCGTGGTGCATTGCCATTCGCAATTAATGATATCGCCGTAGAATATGCTTTATCTAAAGTACAGATTGGTGCGGTACTCGGATATTTTGGATTTGGTTACCTAATTGGTGCACTTATAGGTGGTGGTCTTGCAGATCGCTTTGGAACTAAAAGAGTGTGGTTGTTTTTTGGTTTAGCATGGTCTGTTATTGAAATATTAACTGCATGGGCGGGAAATATCGGTACATTCTTCTTTGGTTCTGCACTAATGGGATTTGCTATGTTCAGGGTTTTATTTGGTATAGCAGAAGGGCCAGCATATCCATTATTAAATAAATCCATTTCCAATTGGTCTCCTAAAAGTGAACGCAGTTTTTCTTTGAGTTTGGGATTACTCAGTACACAGGTAGCTGGGTTGTTGACCGCACCAATTGCAGTTTTTCTTTTAATGTCAACACACAGCTGGCGAACAATGTTTATTGTTCTTGGTATTATTTCATTTGTATTTATGATTATTTTTTATTTTGTATTCCAAGATTTACCTGAAAATCATAAGAAAGTCACTGCAAATGAGTTAGCAGAAATTCAAAAAGATCGAGTAGATCATGCTGAAAAATTACCATGGTGGGCATTCTTTCAAAATCGTACATTAATATTAAATGCTTTTGGCTATTTTGCATTTTTGTATGTCACTTTCACAATTATGTCTTGGGGGCCTAAGTATCTACAAGATACCTTTCATTATAATCTGAACGCACTGTGGTATATGGCAATGATCCCATGGGTTGGATCAACAGTTACTGTTGTGCTTGGTGGATATGTGAGTGATTATTTATATCAAAAATACAGTTTAAAGATTGCTCGTAATACTTTTGCTGCTGTCATGCTGGCTTTAACGGCGATTTGCTTTGCAGTGGTGCCTTTAATGCATACAGCAACTACAATTATTATTTTTATCGCATTAGGTAATGCATGTAATGCCATGATTAATAATATCTATTATTCAGTAATTATGGATGTTTCTCCTTATCAAAATATTGGGGTTTTCTCAGGCGTTACACTTGCGATTGGAAATATCTCAGCTATTGTCTCACCCTTACTTTCTGGTTGGCTTGCACAATACTATTCATATCATGCTATTTTTTATGCAACGGCTTGTGTTGCTGGCTTGAGTGTATGTTGTATGGCAATGCTACAGCCTCATAAAAAAATTCAAGTGGATCTACCACAGAAACAAACTATTCCTGCCACTCATTGAAAGGTAAGGAAACCTATTCATTTTCTACTTTGGAGTAAATCGTGAAGGACTTACAAGATGCAATTTCAATCGCAATACAGTTTCAAAAAAGAACGCTTAATCCTGTTCAAGCTTTAGAAAATGCATTTGAAAAAATTCAGCATACAGAAAGTGTATATATAGAATGCTGTGAAAAACGTGCTTATCGTGAGGCGAAGGCTGCCAAAGAAAGATGGGATGCAGGACAACCACTCTCAATTTTCGATGGTATTCCAATATCATGGAAAGATTTATTTAATATTCAAGGGTATAAAACAACTGCAGGTTCGCCAGTTTTAAATGAAAGTGAAATAAAAACTTCAGATGCGAGTATGGTGGCGACATTAACACAACAAGGGATGGTAAATGTTGGTAAAACAAACTTATCAGAGTTTGCTTATTCTGGTTTAGGTTTAAATCCATATTTTGGTCATCCTAAAAATATATATGACCAAACATGTGTTTCGGGTGGATCATCTTCAGGTGCTGCAATTTCGGTAGGTGTTGGTACCGTACCGATTGCGATGGGCTCAGATACAGCAGGTTCTATTCGCATACCGGCTGCGTTCAATGGTCTGGTTGGATATAGAAGTAGTTATACGCGTTATGCAAAAGATGGCGTATTTGAGCTTGCCAAAACTTTAGATACTTTAGGGCCTTTGGCATTAACCGTACGTGATTGTAAAGCATTAGATAATTTGCTGCTTGGAAAGAAAAGTTTTGATATACCTCAGGTGCAGGTTAAGCCACAGCAGTTAAGTTTTGTTGTCGATGAGCGTGTATTTTCTCATCCTCAAACGTGTGAAGATGTAAAAAATAATTTTGCTCAAAGTGTAGAGAAACTTAAAGAGCAAGGTTGCTTAGTAGAATATCGTCCAATTGATGCTTTTCAACAAAGTTTAGATTTGGTTGATGATGGATTATGGTTGGGTGCTGCTGAAGCATTCACTTTACATGAAAAATTACTTGATTCATCTGATGCCGAAAAAATGGATCAGTACATTCGTGCTAGATTAGAAACAGCACGCCATTTTCCTGCTTCTAAGCAAATTAAATTGTATTTCTTAAAGCAACAACTACAGCAAAAAATTCGTGCTGAACTTGATGGTTCTTTATTGTTAACGCCAACCGTAATGCATACTGCACCTAGGCTTGCACCTTTATTAGACAGTGAAGAAACATTTTTTAGCTGGAATAAGCGTAGTTTGCGTTTAACTATGCCCGGAAGTTTTTTAGATACGCCTGCAATTACAGTGCCCAATGGCTTTTGTAAACAGGGATTACCGACGGGATTACTTATTTCCTCATATTCTGGAGATGATGAAGCGGTATTTCGCGCAGCACATTTTTTTGAAGGGTTATAAGTTTGTTCAAAGGTGACTAAATACGGGATTTAGTCACCTTTTAAAATTAAGCTTCGATCGCTTGTACAGCAATTTTTTTCGCAGGATCCACTTTTCTGCGAACTTGTGGTACAGGCTCGCCGTAGTATTGACGATCTGCAAAGTAACTTGACCGTACCATAGGTGCAGACCAAATGTTTCTAAATCCAAGTTTGCGACCATGCTCTGCATAGCGCTCAAACTCTTCTGGAGTTACGAAACGTTCAAGTGCAGCATGTTCCTTAGATGGTTGTAAGTACTGACCAATTGTTACGTAGTCGACACCATGCGCATGTAAATCATCTAGTAAAGAAATGACCTCTTCTTCAGTTTCTCCAATACCTACCATTAATCCGCATTTCGTTGGAATATCTGGACGCATTTCTTTAAAGCGTTGCAGTAATGTTAAAGAGTGTTGGTAGTCAGAGCCAGGACGCATGGCTTTATACAGGCGAGGTACGGTTTCAATATTATGGTTAAACACATCAGGTGGGCATGCTGCCATAATATCGAGTGCAACATCCATACGACCTCTGAAATCGGGAACTAAAATTTCTAACAGCGTATTTGGACTGAGGGCACGTGCTTCTTTAATACAATCTACAAAATGCTGTGCACCACCATCAAGTAGATCGTCTCGATCGACAGAGGTAATTACCGCATATTTGAGGTGCAGGTTTGCAATTGTTTCTGCCATATGGCGTGGTTCATCTGCATCTAAGGCATTTGGTCGACCATGTGCAACATCACAAAATGGGCAGCGACGAGTACAAATATCGCCCATAATCATAAAGGTTGCTGTACCACCACCAAAACATTCAGGTAGGTTGGGACATGCTGCCTCTTCACAAACGGTATGCAGTTTTTGTGCGCGTAAAGTCGTTTTTATACGCTGAACTTCTTCAGGTGCTGTCATTTTTACCCGAATCCAGTCAGGCTTACGTGGCACTTCAACCGTAGGAATCACTTTTACAGGAATTCTAGCGACTTTATCAGCGCCGCGAAGTTTTACCCCCTGTTCTGGCTTACGGTTTTTCGTCATTTTCAACATTTCCACTGTTTGACAATTTTTAAATGGCTCTTTGCTATACAGTAGCATTATAACGAAAAATGTGCCATTGCGTAGAGTAATAGAGATTTGTTAAAGAAATGAAAAATAACGGTGTATAACTTGGTGAAAATAACGCAAAGTAGCATCTCAAAGAACCTGAATTACGCTAAAATAATCCAAAACAATGGAAGGAGAGGTATATGTCACGTAAGAAAGAAGTGATTAGAGGGAATTTTAGTCAATACGATGCCATTGTCTTAGGTTCAGGTCCTGCAGGTGAAGGTGCAGCAATGAAATTGACCAAATCTGGCAAGCGCGTTGCGATTGTGGATATGCGTGGTCAATTGGGAGGAAATTGTACGCATGTAGGCACAATTCCAAGTAAAGCTTTACGTCAGACCGTTTCAAGCATTATGCGTTATCAGCGCGATCCGATGTTTCAAAAAGTAGGTGAATGGAAAAATTTCACCATGAAACAGGTTTTAAGCCATGCACATCGAGTTATTCAAAAGCAAGTAGCGACACATAGTCGTTTTTATGATCGCAACAATATTGATGTATTTTATGGTCGTGCTTATATTCAAGATAAAAATACGGTCGTTGTATTTACACCAGATGGTGTGAAAGAGACCATTTTATTTACGGAGCTTGTGATTGCGACAGGAAGTCGTCCATATCATCCACAAGGTTTAGATTTTAATCATCCTCGTGTATTTGATTCAGATAAAATTTTAGACTTAGATTATACCATCAAGAAAATTATTATTTATGGTGCAGGCGTGATTGGTTGTGAGTATGCCTCTATTTTTATCGGTTTGAATCATAAAGTCGATTTAATTAATACCCAGCCAAAGCTACTGAGTTATTTAGATGCAGAAATTTCAGATGCCTTGTCTTATCATCTTCGTGAACAAGGCGTGCTTATTCGACATAATGAGCAAATTGACCACTTAGAAACAGCTGATGATTATGTCATTTTATATTTACAAAGCGGTAAAAAAATTAAGGCTGACGCAATTTTGTGGTGTAATGGCCGTTCAGGAAATACGGATGGTTTAGGGCTTGAAAATGTTGGCTTAACGCCAAATAGTCGAGGTCAGCTTTCAGTGAACGATCAATATCAGACCTCAGTTGAACATATTTATGCTGCGGGTGATGTTGTGGGATGGCCATCACTTGCATCTGCTGCATATGACCAAGGGCGTTGCGCTGGCTCCAATATGAGCGGTGAAGAAAATGTAAAACCTGTAACGGATATTCCAACGGGTATTTATACAATTCCTGAAATTTCATGTTTTGGAAAAAGTGAACAAGAATTGACAGAAGAAAAAGTGCCTTATGAAGTTGGGCAATCATCATTTCGTCATTTGGCGCGTGCACAAATTACAGGTGATACAGTGGGCGAGCTTAAAATACTTTTCCACCGTGACAGTTTAGAAATTCTAGGAATACATTGTTTTGGTAATAATGCAGCTGAGATTATTCATATTGGTCAAGCCATTATGCAAAGTCAAAATAACTCACTTAAATATTTTGTGGAAACTACATTTAACTATCCAACAATGGCAGAGGCATATCGAGTTGCAGCCTTAAATGGATTGAATCGTCTTTTTTAAATTATTTGAATTGAATATAGAGGATTTTCTAAAATCCTCTATATTCATTGTTAAATAGAATGTTTAACTCTTAAATTGCTTATCATTTAGTATAAAAATAAACAAATAAATCACACAAAATTTCAAATATTTTTTATAAGCTATATTTCATATATAAACGCCCCAGTTTATTCATTATAAGAATAGAAAAATTTTAAGCTATAGGTATTAGTGGTGATCTGCACTAATGATGTCTTACCTTCAGGTCGTTATGGAAGATAAAATAAAGTCAAAACTATTAATTTTTAAGACTTTATGAGTATGAATAATTAAATAATAGAGGATAAAAATGAATCAGAAAACAGCATATACTGATCAATTTAATCAGTTAAAAGATAAGTCTTACGAATCTGCTGATGAGTTAATCGCATTTTTTGATACCTTGCCTGAAATATCGATAGAGAATATTTATGGTAAATGGAAATCAGAGTTGCTAAATGGTCCATGGGATGTTGATTTCCCAATAAAAATCAAGTCTTTTGGTAAGTGGTTTAGAAGTAAATTCGATATCGATCCAGTTATTTGCTACAACGAGCATGGGGAATTATTTTCCAATAAGAAGGTAATGCATGGAAGTGCAAGTTTATGGAATATAGATTTTAGGGGTAAAACATCGGCTACACTTGTTTATGATCACGTGCCACTATTTGGACATTTTCGTCAAGTAGATGAAAATATAGTAATGGGCGTAATGAGTGGTAAACCTTTTGAGGGTTCGCCTGAACATCTTCACAAAGATGGCAATTGCGTTTTCTATTTAGAAAGAATTCAGGAATTTCCTGCAAAGTTTGTAGAATCATAATTTAAATAGATATAGTTAGGGTCACTCAAAATTTGAAACTCTAACTATAATTTTTTAATACAATATTTTGCTAACGATTGTTACTGCTTTGTTTTAATATGAAACATAAGCTCGATACAGCGTAAAAGTTGAGCTATTTTATAACCATAACGATTTTAAATTCCATTGTTCTATACAAGAGGATACTATGACAACAAAGACGAAAACATTAGGTCGCGTTTACACACGTAATAACCTTGACGAAAAAATTAAAGAATCTACATTAAAAATTTTGAATCAAATTCTATCGAATCTGATTGATTTATCTTTAATTACAAAACAAGCCCACTGGAATATGCGTGGTAGCAACTTTATTGCTGTGCATGAAATGTTAGATACATTTAGAACATCTATTATTGCACACCTAGACAATGTTGCTGAACGTGCGGTGCAAATTGGCGGTACTGCACTAGGCACGACCCAAGTTGTAGGTAAAGACTCTCAGCTCAAAGCATATCCGACTGATGTGTATGATGTGCAGGATCACCTTGTACAGCTTGCAGACCGTTATGCTGTTGTGGCTAACCACCTTCGCGCTACAACCGAGGAAATTGAAGACCCAATTTCTGAAGATATTATTCATGCTGCACTTGAAGACTTAGATCAGTATCTTTGGTTTATTGAAGCGAATATTGAAAAAAATTAAGATCTACCTAAATAAAAAACCAGCTTAATTGCTGGTTTTTTTTATCTGTGTCTATTTAAAAAACAACTATAAATGATTACGGATTATTCACAATCATTAAAATAAATTCAGGCAAACTGATTGATATTCAATATGCAATGATTGACTTATGAAACATTTTTGGATTTTTATCCTATGTTTATTATCAGTTGCAGGATGTATTGTGGTACCGATTCATGCTGGTGCTGTGCAAACACAGGTATATAGTGATTTTCCACACCTTATTAATTCTACATTAGATAATGGGTATTTTGATGACGATGGTTTAGAGCATCAACCACCGTCACCTCATAACATGCATGAGACCATGATGCGTCTCAAGCTATTTAAAGATCGAGAAAAAATAGAAGGTGAAGATGATTAATTTTAATCATTATGCTTTCTATATAGCCCAGCTTGTACAGTCCCTGCTTTAGTTTCTTTAATTTTTTCCCAAGATACTGGTAGTCGAATTTGTGCCAATGGTCGATCGGCTTCAATGTAAATAAAAGCTTCTGGTTTAAGTAGAGGATCAATTAAATGGGATAAATCTTCCCAAAGTTCTAGACTATAGGGTGGGTCTAAGAAAACAACATCAAATGCCTTTTTTAACTTGGGGAGTACATCTTCAGCAGTGCTGAGATGGAGGTTACATTTATCTTGAATATTTAGTGTTTGAATATTCTCCTGCAAAAACTGTGCTTGCTTTTTATTGGGCTCAATGAGTGTAACATGTGATGCACCGCGAGAAAGTGCTTCGAATGCTAAGGCGCCAGAACCTGTACAAGTATCTAAAACCACAGCATTTTGAATATCCCACATTAGCCAATTAAACAGTGTCTCTCTTACACGGTCTGGGGTAGGCCTTAATCCATAAATAGAAGCAAATTGAAGTTGTCGACGTTTCCATTCTCCACCAATAATACGCAATTGATTTTTCATACTTTATCTATTCACTAATATCTGTGTCTGGTACATCACCTGTTGCTCGGCTTGAAGCGGCTGGGGTAGATGTTGGTTTAACGAGGTTTGCAACAGGACTGCTACTTGAAATGGCATTCGGATCTGCCTCAAGCATTCTTCCTGCACTTGGTAGCTGACCCGGTTTGAGCCCCGCTGTCATTAATCCACCATTAATTTGCTGTGCTGTGGGTTTAATTGGGTTGGTTTTTCTTTGCACCATCCAGTAGTCAAATACAGGTTTGGCAATATGTGCAGCAGCACCGCCATGTCGACCATTCTCCCAAATCACTGCAATTGCAATTTCAGGATTTTCAGCAGGTGCAAAGCCAACAAAAAGTCCATGATCGTATTCACGTTGTGTAAGTAACGCTTCATTATACTTTTTACCCTGAGCAATACTTTTGACTTGGGCGGTTCCTGTTTTACCTGCAATTTGGTATGCATTGGTTTTAATGCTTCGACCTGTACCGTGGTTAATCACATCAACCATTGCGTCACGCATTTTTAACCAATCATCTTGTGTACCATTAAACTGAACCATACCGTCTGTATCATTATGGATCGGGTGAGGCAGTGCACCTTTAACTGACGAAAGCACGTGTGGTGTAATATGTTTACCTTGATTTGATAAAATAGCGATGGCCATGGCCAGTTGTACAGGTGTAGCAGTAAATGCGCCTTGGCCAATACTGACAGAAATTGTTTCACCACGAAGCCATTTAGACTTATAGTTTTTCATTTTCCATTCAGGGTTTGGATAGATTCCAGCGCTTTCACTTGGTAAATCTAATCCAGTCTTTGCGCCAAAACCAAATTGACGCATCCATTCGTTCATATGCTCAATGCCCATTTGGTTAGCTAAAATATAAAAATAGGTATCACAAGATTCTTGAATTGCCTTATTCATATTTACTAAACCATGGCCCGTCTTTTTCCAGTCGCGGAATTTATGAGGGTCGCCAGGTAATTGAAAATAGCCTGGGTCATGAATTGCAGTAGACCAATCTACAACACCATAATTAATACCACCTAATCCTTCGACAGGTTTAATGGTTGAACCAGGGGGGTAGGTTCCTTGTACTGCACGGTTGTATAAAGGCTGGTCTAAGTTGTCGCGTAAAGCGGCGTAGTCTTTGCCACTGATGCCTGTAACAAACAGGTTTGGATTAAAACTTGGGCTTGAAACCAGTGCCAAAATTTCACCTGTTTTTGGGTTAATTGCAACAACAGCACCACGTCTTCCTGCAAGCTGCTCAGATGCAACCACCTGTAAGCCATAATCAATAGAGAGGTACAGGTCATCGCCCTGAGCAGGTTCTTTTCGTCCTAAATGCCTTAAAATATTGCCATGCGCATCCGCTTCTACAGCTTCATTTCCCGGAATACCATGAAGTAAATTTTCATAATATCGTTCTACGCCACTTTTACCAATCAAATTGGTACCTGCATAAGTATCTTTATTAATGCTTTTGAGTTCTTTATCGTTAATTCGCCCAACGTACCCAATAATATGAGCGAAGAGTTCGCCATATGGGTAATAGCGAGTCATCTGGGTTTCAATTTGTACACCAGGAAATTGATACTTTGCTTCGCTAAAGCGAGCAATTTCAGCCTCATTAATATTTAGTTTAAGTGCAACACGCTCTGTTTTTTTTGCAGTTTTAATACGTGTGTTGAACTTTTCAATGTCATCTTCCGACAAATCTAAAATGGGTTTTAAGCGTTCGACAGTCTCGTCAATATCATCTACATCGGCCTTGCTTAATGTGGCTGTAAAAACGGGATAGTTATCTGCGAGCAGAATGCCATTTCGGTCGTAAATATAACCACGAGTTGGAGCAATAGGCTGTAATCTAATACGATTGTTGTCAGAAGCTGTTGAAAAGTCTTTATAGTGAACAACTTGAAGATAAAAATATCGAGCAATCAGTACACAAAAACAAAAAAGTACCAGTCCAACAGCAATAAATATACGGTTTCGGTAAATGCGTCTTTCTTGTTGTACGTTTTTTAAAGGAAAATGTTGCTTCATATAGACGGCATCAGCACGAGGTCGAGTTTAAAACGTGTTATTTTAACCGAAGCTTGATATGAATAAAGACTCTATTCACGTTATTATGTAACTTATTTTCTATATTTTTCTATAAAAATAATCTTTTATCGTATCTTATAGAACACAAAAAGTTCGCAACGATAAATTATCGTTGCGAGTAGGAATTAAAATACACCTTGTGCCAGCATTGCATCAGCAACTTTAACAAATCCGGCAATATTAGCGCCATCAACATAGTTGACGAATCCATTCTCTTTTGTGCCATATTTGACACAGTTATTATGAATCTCGTGCATAATATTTTTTAAGCGTGCATCAACTTCATCCTGTGACCATGACAAGCGAATTGCATTTTGTGACATTTCAAAGCCAGATGTTGCAACTCCTCCTGCATTAGATGCTTTGCCTGGTGCATAGAGTACTTGTGCTTCAATAAATTTTTCTACTGCATCTAAATTGCATGGCATATTTGCACCTTCTGCGACACAGATAACGCCATTTTTAATTAATTGCTCAGCATCTTCACCTGTGAGCTCATTTTGTGTTGCACAAGGTAACGCAATATCTACAGGGATATGCCAAGGGGTCTGCTTCTCAAAATATTGAAAATTATATTGCTGCGCAAAATCTGAAATACGTCCGCGCATTTCATTTTTTATGGTCATAACAGCTTTAAGCAGTTCTAATGTAAAACCATCTGGAATATAAACTGTTCCGTTTGAATCGGAAAGAGTGACTACTTTCGCTCCCAGTGAAATTGCTTTTTCAGCAGCAAACTGAGCTACATTTCCTGATCCTGAAATGGAAACAATTTTATCTTTAAAATTCTGCTGCTTTGTTTTTAGCATTTCTTCCGCGAAATATACTGTACCGTACCCAGTAGCCTCAGGGCGGATGAGACTACCGCCGAATGAAATTCCTTTGCCAGTAAAAACAGCCGAAGTATCGTTACTTAGCTTTTTCATCATACCTGCCATGTAACCAACTTCACGTCCGCCTACACCAATATCTCCAGCTGGAATATCTGTATTTGGCCCCAAGTGACGATATAATTCAACAATAAGTGCCTGACAAAAGCGCATAATTTCATTATCTGATTTTCCTTTTGGATCAAAATCAGAACCGCCTTTACCCCCACCCATAGGTAGTGTAGTCAGTGCATTTTTAAAAATTTGCTCGAAACCTAAAAACTTTAAAATAGATTGATTTACAGAAGGGTGAAAGCGCATACCTCCTTTAAATGGTCCAAGTGCTGAATTGTATTGCACTCTAAATGCGCGATTCACTTGTGTTTCACCTTGATCATCTACCCAAGCAACTCGGAATTGAATAACGCGCTCCGGTTCTACTAGACGGTCAAGTAATCCTTGTTTGGTATATTGAGGATTTTTCTCAATAAAAGGCCATAAACTGGTCATCACTTCTTCTACAGCCTGTAAAAACTCTGGCTGATAGGGATTACGTTGTTCTACAGTAGCTAAGAATGCTTGAAGGTTATTGTATTTCAAGGGACTGATCCTTATTTTTAAGTCATGTTTAATTTAATATCTCGATACGATAAAAAGCAACATGCGCTTTGAAATGGAGCATATTAAAAGGTAGGTAAGTTAATATCATATGATTTATATTGAATATATAATATTTTAGGATAATCCAGTTGGCTAGACCTTAAATTAAATAGTCTATCTATCGAAATAGATTTTTGTTTGTCTTTTCATGCTTATATTTGTGCTTCGGCACAGGTTGCATGCTAATATATAATTTATGCATAAAATAATATTTTACGCTTTATGCGTGCCGTTTTTTCATATATCCAGCTTAGATATTTGAAGATAAAGTTCTTCCAGTCAGGTTAAAAGAATCTGGTAAGTAAACAACTAGAGAGTGTTTCATGTTTGAGTATTTAAGTCATCTGTGGCAATTATTCTTGCTCCGTCCAGACCATTTGGCGGTGCTAAGTATTATCCCAGTGACTGCTTTTGTAACATGGGCACATGTTTGGATGGCACTACGTATGGTGTTTTATCCAATACACTTTTGGGGAATACACATTGGACGATTACCTTTGGGTTGGCAAGGAATTGTTCCACGAAAGGCTGGCAGAATTTCAGGAATTATTACAGACAATACGCTAAAAAAAATAGGTTCACTCAGTGAGTTTTTAGATGCCATGGATCCAGATGAAATGGCAAATATCATTGGGAAGCAAGTCGATGCACAGCTTGAGAATCTTATTGATGAAGTCATGCATGAGCGCAATGCTGTTCTATGGGAGAATCTTCCTTACTCGATTAAACGCCGTATTTATGAACATGCGCATAAGCAATTACCTTCTGTTTTACATGATCTTGTCATTGATCTGACATCTCATGTTGAATCTTTAGTTGATATGCGAGATATGGTTGTTCATCAGATGGAAAATGACCGTCGTTTAATGGTTCGCATGTTCTTAAAAGTTGGTTCAAAAGAAATTAATTTTATTTGGCATATTAGTGCATTAATAGGATGCTTCTTTGGTCTTATTCAAATGTTGGTTTGGTTTATTGTACCATGGCATTGGACAGTACCTTTTTGGGCTGCAATTTGGGGGCTTTTAACGAATTGGATTGCAATTTGGATGGTATTTAATCCTATTTATCCGCATTATGTTCGTTATCCTCAGTTTTTTAGACGAACAAAGAATCATACATTTCCATGGTTTGTTCCTGTTATACCAAGAGTAGGTACATACAATATTCAAGGTGCTTTTATGAAGCGTCAAGAAGAAGTATCAGATGTATTTGCTAAGGTTGTTACAGAAGAACTTATTACATTAAAAACAATTATGATGGAAATGATGTATGGGGATAAAAAAGATAAAACGCGTCAAATTGTAAAAAAACATATTCATCCAATTATGGATACACCATTAGTGCGTACAACTTTACAGCTTTCATTAGGCCCAAAAGAGTATGCAAAGTTAAAAACAGACTTGATTGACCGCTCAATAGAAATTACGATGGTGCCTGTTTGTGATCCTGCATTCAATGCAAGTCGCGCCCGTAAGATATTTAAAATGTTTCGAGATCGTATTCGTGATCTCACACCGCACGAATTTCAGAATTTACTTCGTCCTGCTTTTAAAGAGGATGAGTGGATTTTAATCGTGTTGGGAGGGGTAACTGGTTTTATCGCTGGTACAATACATCTTTTTGTTGCTTTTTTATAAGACCATATCAGTACTTTTTAATATTTATGAAGTATGTTGATTTGGTAAAAATTTTGTTAAATGAGGATTTATTAGATGCGCATTATTTTACTCGGACCACCTGGAGCAGGTAAAGGTACACAAGCTCAGTTGATCTGTAAGCGCTATGATATCCCACAAATTTCAACTGGTGATATGCTCCGTGCTGCAATCCGTGAAGGAACTGAACTCGGCCTAAAAGCAAAAAGCGTGATGGAATCTGGTGGTTTAGTTTCAGATGAGCTTATTTTGGGATTAGTAAAAGAACGTATTGCGCAACCTGATTGTGTTAATGGTTGTATTTTTGACGGATTCCCTCGTACGATTCCACAAGCTGAAGCATTAGAAAATGAAGGTATTGCAATTGATCATGTGATTGAAATTGAAGTACCTGATGAAGAAATTGTAAAGCGTTTATCGGGTCGTCGTCAGCATCCTGCTTCTGGACGTGTATATCATGTTGAATATAATCCACCAAAAGTAGAAGGCAAAGATGATGTTACAGGTGAAGACCTAGTACAGCGTCAAGATGACCAAGAGGAAACTATCCGCAAACGCTTAACAGCATATCATGCTGAAACCGCACAATTGGTAGGCTTTTATCAATCTAGAGCGACTGCAGCAGAACAAGCAGCAACTTACAACAAGTTGAATGGTTTACGTCCAATTGATCAAGTGCAACAAGAATTATTTGCAATTTTAGATAAATAATTTGACTAAGATGTATTTTGATTAAACAAAGGCCCGAAACGATAAAAGGGCCTTTGTTTTTTAAGGAAAAGTAAATGAAGATTGCATTAATTGGTCTAGTAATTCTAAGTATTCTGATACTACTTGCATTATTGTGGCAGAGTAAAAAAATGCTAAGTGAAGTGATGAAGGAAAATAAAACGAGACCGAAGCAGCCTAGACCTCGTCAATTACATCCAAAGTTAAAAAAGGATGAAAATACTTAAAATCTAGTGGGGTGCACCAAATTCGAACCGCTCAGACCAGTTACAGACATCTGAAACAACGCATTCATTGCACTTTGGTTTACGTGCCACACAGCAATATCGTCCATGTAGAATAAGCCAATGGTGTGCATCTATTATAAATTCCTTGGGAATCACTTTAATCAGGCGTTGCTCAACTTCAAGTACATTTTTACCTACCGCTAGTCCTGTGCGATTACCTAAACGAAAAATATGTGTATCTACTGCCATGGTCGGTTGGCCAAATGCAGTGTTTAAAACAACGTTTGCCGTTTTTCGACCCACACCCGGTAGTGCTTCTAGTGCTTTACGTGTGTTGGGAACTTCGCTGTCATGCTGTTCGATGAGAATTTTACAGGTTTTAATGACATTTTCTGCTTTTGAGTTATATAAACCAATTGTTTTTATATATACCTTAAGACCTTCTACACCCAGTGCATAAATACTTTCAGGAGTATTGGCAACGGGATAAAGCTTATCCGTCGCTTTATTCACACTCACATCTGTGGCCTGCGCAGAGAGCATAACTGCAATAAGTAGTTCAAATGCTGAGGTGTAGTTGAGCTCAGTTTGAGGATGTGGGCGCTGTGCTTGTAAACGTGTAAAGAATGTCTGAACTTGTTTTCGTGTCATATTTTTTGTAGTCATACACTCATACCTTGTAGATCGTTTAATTCAGCTTCTAACGTTTTCAGTTGAATGCGTTTCTTTTCATCTTCACGAACGCTGAGTTGCTTTTCTAGCTTTTTAATTTGAGTACGTAGACGCGCAAGTTGAATTGTGGTTTTGGCATCTATATTTAGACCAGTTTCTGTTGTTTTGCACTGGACTTCAACGATGGGAACGCTTTTAACATGTTTAGAGAAATCTGCAAATAAAGTAGTATCAATCTCTGCACGTACAATAGGGCCACGTCTTTCTAAACGTCTTTTCTCTTCGCGGGTAATATGTGAGTAATAACGATTGCGTAAGTTATCTTGTAATCCAATTTGCTCTTGGGCTGAGGGCAATAGATTATGATCTTCAACAAGGTCGATACAGTCTACAGGACAGGGTGGAATACACAATTCACATCCTGTACATAAGTCTGTGAAAATGGTGTGCATGAGTTTACCACTACCAACAATTGCATCGACTGGGCATGCACTGATACATTTTGTACATCCAATACATTCCTCTTCACGAATAATTGCTTTCATTCGCTGAGGACGACCATCTTGTTGTATTGGCCATACACTTTCTTCAGCCTGTAAAATAGGTCGATTGAGCAAATTTGCTAGTTGATCTGCAACGGGCTGACCACCAGGAATACATTTATTAGCAGCTTCACCTTCCGAAATTGCTTTCGCATAGGGTAGGCAACCATCGCGATGACCGCATAGCCCACATTGTGTTTGAGGAAGAAGTGCATCAATTTGCTGGATGAGAGGGAAATTTAAACTCATGTGGCTCGTTAATGTATGTGCAAAACAGGGGATTGTGCAGAAAAATAGCACTTAGGACAAGTCTATTCTCACTAAAAATAAAAAGCCGATGTAGAACATCGGCTTTCTTGTATGAAAAATTTTATTTTTCTACAAAAGCACGTTCGATAACATAGTCACCCATTTCACCCATACGTGGTGACTCTTTTAGACCATGTTCATCTAGTAACGTAGCAACATCTTTTAAGAATGCTGGACTACCACATAGCATTGCTCTATCTGTTTCATGATTGAAGCGAGGTAAACCAATCTTTTCGAATAATTCGCCAGTTTCAATGGCTGTCGTTACACGGCCTTGAGTATGGAACTCTTCACGAGTTACTGTTGGGTAGTAAACAAGCTTTTCTTGCACACCCAACTCTTGGAAGAACTCATGGTTTGGTAACTCATCTAAAATAAGATCTTGGTAGGCAAGCTCACTCACATAGCGTGTACCATGAACCACAATGACTTTCTCAAAACGTTCATATGTTTCAGGATCGCGAATAATAGATAAGAAAGGAGCTAAACCTGTTCCTGAAGACAATAAATAGAGGTTTTTCCCTGGTAGTAAGTCATCATGAACAAGTGTACCTGTTGGTTTTCTTGAAACTAAAATCTCATCGCCAACTTGTACTTTTTGTAAAATTGATGTGAGTGGCCCGTCAGGTACTTTAATTGAGAAGAATTCAAGTTCTTCTTCGTAATTTGCACTTGCGATCGAATAAGCACGCATCAAAGGCTTACCATTCACTTGGAGGCCAATCATGACAAACTGACCATTTTTATAGCGTAAACTTTGGTCACGTGTTGTTTTAAAGCTAAATAATGTGTCATTCCAATGGTGAACGTGAGTGATACGTTCAACGTTAAAAGCAGCCATGTAAAGGTCCAATTATGAATATTAAAAACGGTTTCTATTTTAATCTAAAATTAATCCCTATAAACTGAATATATTTAATTGTCTTTATAAGAAAAAGTGATGAAAGCTTTTGAACCGATTCAATTCCCCGTCATTGGTATGATGCATTCGCCGTTTCGAGAGAAATTTGGTATACCTAGGCAACCCAATTTAGTGAATATTGAAACATATATTCAGTTATGTGCCCCATACAATAATATTTCTGCATTTGAGGGAATCGAAGAATTTAGTCATTTATGGCTATTATGGCATTTTCATGAGAATAAAAACTTAAATCAATCGAGTTTTAGACCACAGGTTAGACCTCCTCGTTTAGGAGGAAATCAGCGAAAAGGGGTTTTTGCCACACGAAGTATGTATAGACCTGCGCCTATAGGGATGTCGGTAGTTCAATTGAATCGAATTGAGTGTGTTGGAAAAGAACTTCGAGTTTATGTTATGGGAAGTGATTTACTCCACGGTACACCTATTTTAGATATTAAACCATATATTCACTATTCTGATGCGATTGATAATGCTCAAAGTGGTTATGCAGATATACAACCTCAGATAAAACCAGTGATTTGGAGTGACAATGCAAGTCAACAATGTCAATCACTCATTGTAGATGGTTTAACAACTTTAAAAATAATTGAGTCGCTTGAACAAGTGCTTGCTTTAGATCCTCGGCCTGCATATCAGCACGATGAACAACGTCTTTATGGTATGAGTTTTGATCAACTAAATGTTCAATTTCAGGTGAAAGAAGAAAATGTTTTTGTTGTGAGTATTTGCACAGTATTTTAGTAAAATTAGTAATAAATCACGTTAATTTTAAATAAATTGATACTTTTCAACCTTGAAAGATATGAGTGTAATGATTAATGTGAATCTTATCTTCCAAATGCTTGAAATTTTGTGCAATTGAAAGCACACATTTAATTACATTTACTCGGCTCATTATTTTTCGGGATTATTTATGTACACTCGTTCGTCAAGTCACCACTATTCTTATTCAATTGATTTACAGTGGTGCTTAGAGCATTTAATGCAAGATGGTTTAGTGAGTGAACGAGATAAGATTCTCATTCAAACAACCCATCGTAAAAAAGAACATTTGAGTTTACACCCTCTCCAGTGGATTTCTGAATTTAACTTATCAAATCAACAGAATACTTCGCAAAAATTAAACTTGGTTAATCTATGCCAATGGCTAGCCAAGAAAGCAAATATTCCATTATTTATTATTGATCCTTTAAAATCCGATGTTGAATCTTTAACAAAGATTATGTCTGAAGAGTTTGCAATTCATAACAACTTACTTGCAGTTGATGTGAATGATGATGAAGTAACGATTGGTACTGATCAACCGTTCATGACAGATTGGATAAGAAGTTTAGAACATATTGTTAAACCCAAAAAAATTAAACTTGCATTATTAACGCCTGAACAACTCAGACGATATTTGGTTGAATATTATCAGGTAAGTCGAGCTGTTTTTTCTTCTGAAAAGAACCAAAAAAATGAAAATAGGGCTGTTGAATCTCTACTTCAAATTGGAGATATGCAGAATCAAAATCCTGATGCAAATGATCAACATATTGTAAAACTTGTAGATTGGGTTTTGCAGTTTGCGTTTGAGCAGGGCGCCAGTGATATTCACTTAGAGCCAAGAAAAGAAAAAGGAAAAGTGAGGTTCCGTATCGATGGTGTACTCAATACGATTTATCAAATGCCAGCAAATACCTTAAATGCGGTAATTGCACGTATTAAGATTTTAGGTCGTATGAATGTAGCAGAGAAGAGAAAACCACAAGATGGGCGACTAAAAACCCGTACACCACGAGGTGTAGAAACAGAGTTGCGTTTAGCAACTTTACCAACAGCTTTGGGCGAGAAAATGGTACTGAGGGTATTTGACCCTGAAGTATTGGTAAGAGACTTCCAGCAATTAGGCTTTGATGAAAAGCTTATGGATCAGTGGAAAACGTTAACCAGCAATACGCATGGTATTATCTTGGTTACAGGACCTACAGGTTCGGGTAAAACTACAACCCTTTATTCATCTTTAAAGAAGTTGGCAACGGATGATGTGAACGTATGTACCATTGAAGACCCAATTGAGATGCAAGAAGATAGCTTTAACCAAATGCAAGTCAATGCCAATATTGATTTAGGCTTTGCAGATGGAATTCGTGCACTTATGCGACAAGATCCAGATATTGTCATGATTGGTGAGATTCGAGATAAAGATACAGCAGATATGGCAATTCAAGCGGCACTCACGGGGCATTTGGTTTTATCTACACTTCACACGAATGATGCACCATCAAGTTTAACGAGATTACATGATTTGGGTATTCAACCATTTTTAAGCTCTGCGACACTCTTAGGTGTATTAGCTCAGCGATTGGTTAGAAGATTATGTTCGTGCAAAAAGGAAGTACCTATTAATGAGCCTGAATGGGAGCAACTCACAGCAGGTTATGAAATTGAAAAACCTAGTCGCTTATACGAGCCTGTAGGGTGTGATACATGTAGACATACAGGATATAAAGGCCGTGTAGGATTATATGAATTTATGCCAATGTCGTTTTCATTGAAACAACTGGTAAGCGATAATGCAAAACTCTCTGATATTAAAGAACAAGCCAAGAAAGAAGGTGTTGAGCCATTACGTATAGCTGGTGCTCGACAGGTCTTACTAGGTACGACTTCAATAGAGGAAGTACTTCGAGTTGTGCCTTTAAGTTAAAGTTCTAAAAGCAGTAATTACACGTGTATATTACTGCTTTCCCACGTTATTTTACGCTACTCGTAATCCGTAATTTTATTTTGTTAATATCAGACGATTGTTACGAGTTAGTCTTAAGCGATATTCCTCTCCCGCATGCATAATGCGAATTTCACGACCTAAAGCAAATAAATTATTCGAATGAAGCATTGGCAGGTTTTGGTTTGATTCTGTGCTGCGAGTAAATAAGTTAAACGGTGCGTTCATTTCTAATTCTCCGTGGAGTTGAGAAGTTGGCTAATGTTTTAAATGATAATCATTATCGAATAATACTGTCAATTATAATTTGTGCTTTTTTATAAAAAACTTTGAACCAGTTACAATATGTAAAATTTGTCGAGAATGATGGAGTATTACAATATGAGCAAGACTGAAGTCAAAGTTGCCATTGGATTGCTTTTTTCACATGGTCGCGTGTTAGTTGGCTGGAGAGATAAACAACAACATCAAGGAAACAAAAATGAATTTCCAGGTGGCAAGATAGAACATCACGAAACCCCTATATCTGCTTGTAAGCGTGAGATTTTTGAAGAAGTAGGTATTGAAGTTGATGAGTGGTTTGCGTGGGATGAAATTTATCATGAGTATGATGATATTATTGTTCGTCTATATTTATTTTACAGTTTTATTCCAGATCAGCTTCTAGGCAGTATTCAAGATACATGGACATGGTATTCTCGGTCTGATCTAACCTCATTAAACTTTCCTAAAGCAAACGATATCATTTTAGAAAGATTACTGTGGCCTCATTATATTAAAATTAGTCATGAATGCATGGATGTTTATCATCTGCCGTCAGATCGAATTGTATATTTAAGAGACGCAAATTTTGATGAAATAAACGATTTAGAAGAGATATATTTAAATAAAATAATTGTAAATATAGAAATTGCCAAGAATTTAGATTTAGATAAACAAAAAAAACTGAATGCGATTCATATTAAACAGAGTCAACTTGCCAGTTTAACAAAAAAAGATTTAGTCATGGGGTGTCGCTATATTGCTGCATGTCATGACTTAGAAAGTATAAGTATGGCACAGCGTATAGGGTGTGAGGCTATTTTTATTAGTCCTGTACAAAAAACGAATACCCATATCAACGCTCAGCCACTGGGATGGAGTAACTTTCAAAGTTTGACAAAAGTAACACATGCTTTGGTTTTTGCATTAGGAGGATTAACACCGAATGACCTAAAAACCGCACAAGATTTTCAGGCCTACGGTGTTGCAGGTGTATCAGCGTTTTAGTTTAAGTTGTTTATTGCCGCTTCTGCTTTGTTTACTAAATCATTGTTATGTTGCTGTTGAGCAGACTTAGAAATAACCTGCCAAAATTGCTTTTTGGTTGTTTTATCTGGTGCGAAAATCATACCTCTTTGTGCAAGAGATTGGGCTTGTGAAAACTGTTTTTTCTGCAAAGCAATTCTTGAAAGCATGACATAGCTTCCTGAAGCTTGTGGTGCTATTCGCTGAGCTAGAATCGCTAAATGTTCGGCTTTGTCTAGTTGCTGTTGTTGATAAGCAATTTGTGACTGGTTAATTAAATTACGAAAAGCAGGTGGCTGTGCATTGCTGACTGTAATTGTATTACTAATCGGTTGTTGAGGTTTTGGTGTAGGTAATGGAGCCTGTGGCTGTGGCTGTGGCTGTGGCTGTGGCTGTGGCTGTGGCTGTGGCTGTGGCTGTGGCTGTGGCTGTGGCTGTGGCTGTGGCTGTGGAATAGGCATAGATTCATGCTTAATCTCACCCGGATTATAAGGCGTAGTTGTTACACCAGTATTCGGTTGTTTGACTTGAGTCGGTGGAGTCATCGGCTCAGCGTCAATTTTAGGTGCTGTTGTTGTTCTTGTTGGTTGCTGACTATGGTGTAAGCTTGGAAGTTGGCTACATCCCACCATACCGAGTAGCATTAAGCTACTCGTTAATAATTTTAATCTCATTTATGTTCTCCAAAAATTAATTATAACTACCCGATGAAATCACCTGTGGTGGCGAAGTAGGGGCAGCATTATTATTAGAACGATCTTCGGTCGTTTGCTGAATAAGATTTTCCAAAGGATCATCTGAAGATGTAGCTGGTGCAGATGCATTGCTGTCTGGTATGAATTGATTTGGCATTGCACATGATGTTGATTGTGTTGGTACATGTCCGGCTAAAAGAGGAATATACATAGCGTTACTACAACCTTGAGCAGAAAGGTTACCTGTAGCTACGTCAATCCATTGCCACTGCACATCATCAGGCTGGGTTAAATTTACGGGTTGCTGATGCAATTGCTTCATTACATTCGTCCATACCGGTAAAGCACCTGATGAACCTGTTAATCCAGTAATTTTATTATTGTCTAGACCTAACCAAACAACAGCAACATAGTTGCCAGAATAACCTGCAAACCATGAGTCTCGTGCATCATTTGTTGTACCAGATTTTCCTGCAAGATTTAGATTGCTTGGTAAACTCCGATAAGCAGCTTGTCCTGTACCTGAGCGCATAACTTGTTGCAATCCGTAGTTTAAGACGTAAGCAGCTGCAGGATCGATAGTTTGTTGTACATTTAAGCCATAGCGGTCGAGTACTTTACCATTTTGGTCAACCACCGCACGAATAGATTTAGTTGGATATTTAAACCCACCTGTCGCAAAGTTTCCATAGATACTAAGCACTTCCATTGGCGACATATTAATAGCACCAAGAAATGTTGAAGGATAAGATGGAATATCACTGGTTACGCCAAACTTACGTAAGTTATTTATAAATGCAGGCACACCAAATTCTTGACCCATGCGTACTGCTGCAAGGTTATAGGAGTGTTCTAGGGCTTGTACCATAGGTACCATACCATGTTCACCACCACCATAGTTTTTAGGTGTCCAAGTTTTACCATTTGCACTAATACTAATTGAACTATCTGGAATTAAGCTTGCCCAGTTATAACGACCTGATTCAATGGCATTAATATAAATTGCTGGTTTCAGTAGAGAACCCACTTGACGTTTTGCATCAATCGTACGGTTAAACCCTGTAAAATCTTGCGATGAACCAACGGCTGCAACAAGCTCACCATTATCTGGTCGTTGAATAAGTACCGCACCTTGTAAATCGTTTAATGCACGTGGATTGCGTTTTGTAAGATTTTCAACACTATCTTTAAACGCATTTTGAACATTGGTTTGTGCTACGGGGTCTAATGTCGTAAAGATTCTGAGTCCTTGGTTTGTTAGGTCTGAATCTTGATATTCAGCACGCAGTTGACGGCGTACAATATCCATGAAATCTGGGAATTTTGTTGGCCCTAGAGACGGTTTGTCAATAACACCAAGTGGGCGAGCAACTTCTGTATCGTACTGTTGCTGTGTAATATAGCCTGTAGTAAGCATATTATTGAGTACGACATTACGTCTTTCTTTTGCACGCTCTGGATTACGCCATGGATTATATAAAGATGGCCCTTGAACTAGACCAACCAAGAAGGCTTGTTGCGAAATATTAAGCTCACGTAGTGGTAGACCAAAGTAAAATTGTGATGCAAGACCGTAGCCATTAATGGAATAGTTACCGTTTTGACCTAAATGTACTTCATTTAGATAGGTTTCTAATATCTCTGATTTGCTGTAATGCATTTCTAACAGAAAAGCCATTAACGCTTCATTAATTTTACGTTTATACGTTTGTTCAGGCGATAAGAAAAAGTTTTTAACCAATTGTTGGGTAAGGGTAGATCCCCCTTGTCTGCGTCCACCTGTGATATTACTGAAAATAGCACGTCCCGTACCACGAACGGAAATCCCATGGTGTGTATAGAAGTCACGGTCTTCTGTTGCAATTAATGCATTAATAAGAGGTTGAGGTACATTTTGTAATTTTATGAGTACACGGTCTTCATTATGCTGGGGGTAAATACCACCAATCAGTAATGGTTCGAGACGAGTCATACCTGTTTCAGAAGGTTTTGTTGTTCTAACATTTACAATTTCATCTTGTGCAAATGCTAAGTCAAGAACTTGCTCTGGTTCATTACTGTCGCCGAAGTCAAAACCACGTGTATGTACTAAAACATTGTTCCCTTTTAGGACATATGAACCTGGATGCTCATAGTTATCTGCTTTATGATAACCGAGCATGTTTAGCTCTTGAATTAAGTTGGCTTCACTGACAGGAGCCTGATTATAAATTTCTAATGGTCGCGCATAGACTTTTGCAGGAATATCCCAACGTTGCCCCTCAAATTTTGAGCGGATAACATTATCTAAACGAATAATATAGAAACTAAAGGCAATACAACCAACAATGACTAGTATCAAAAAGATGACTAGAAAAAAACTAAGACCACGTTGCGACTTCATAAAAAGTGATAAGCTATCCGAGACAAACCCTATAATCATGCGAATGTTTTTCACATTTTGCAATAATTATTGCGGTAACGATACAAAAAAATATCCGAGAAAACAGGAAGCAACCCATCATGTTGCAACATGTTTTTGATGAAATGTACATGTTATTATAAAGTTATTCTTGTACGGAGCGCTGAATTTAGTGAAGATTTCCCATAAGTCGTTTCGCAACATTGGACTCATTGGTAGACCAGACAAATCTGCTGTAGTAAGTACATTGTGTTTAATTCATGACCATTTAATTAAATTGGGTTTACATCCTATTTTTGATGAAGAAACAGCACAGCTTGTACCTTATCAAGATTGTCAAATGGTCAGTCGAAAAATGATGGGTGAGGTTGCAGACTTAGTAATTGTGGTTGGAGGAGATGGGTCTCTACTACATGCTGCACGTGCACTGGTAAAACATAATACACCTGTTGTAGGTGTGAACCGAGGTCGATTGGGCTTTTTGACAGATATTAAGCCTTCAGATGTTTTGGCAAAATTAGACCAAGTTTTACAAGGAAAATTTTTATTAGATCGTCGGTTTTTATTAGAATTAGAAATTCGTGCAGAAGATGAGATTTTATATCAAGCAATTGCTTTAAATGATATCGTGCTACATTCTGGAAAGTCTGTGCATATGATTGATTTTGAACTTGAAATAGATAGCCATTTTGTCTATAGACAACATAGCGATGGGTTAATTATTGCCACACCAACAGGTTCTACAGCATATGCATTGTCTGGAGGAGGCCCTATTATCCATCCAAGTATGGAAGCAATTTCATTGGTACCCATGCATCCCCATACATTGTCTTCACGTCCTATTATCGTCGGCGATCAAAGTGAGATTAAAATTACAGCGAGAGAGTCACGTTGGATGCCGATGGTGAGTGCCGATGGTCAACCGAGTGTTTCATTAAACGATGGTGAGTCGCTACATATCCGTAAGTATCCATTTAAGTTGAATTTATTGCATCCACCTGGATATGATTTTTATATGGCATGTCGTACGAAGTTAGGATGGAATCAAGATTTTGAAGCATTACAGCAACAGGAAGATGAATGAATATAGAGCAAATGTTATCTGTTTTAGATGCTGATATTGTAAAGCGGTTAAAAACAGCTGTAGAAATTGGAAAATGGCCAAATGGTATTGTACTTTCCAAAGAGCAAAGAGAAACATGCATGCAAGCTGTACTGGCTTGGGAATATACCCATTTACCAGAAGATGAACGGACAGGTTATATCGATAAGGGTAAGAAAAAGGAAGGAGATGTTTGTGATGACGACTCATCTCCAAGACCGATTCGATTCACTTAAGTTTGTTGTCTATTTTTCCATAAGTGTGTTGCTGTTTGCATTGCTTCTGCAAAGCTTTCAGCTTTTTGCATCGTATATAGTGCAATGCCTATAGTTTCAATAATTGCCATTTCACCATAGGGGTGTGTGGCTCTACCTTCCCAGACGTCTTTAAAGAAAGCGAGATCTAGAAATTCTTCTGTTGGACTACGGTCAGGGGTGAGTTTAGGAAGTTCATGTTCATAAATTTGACCATTTTTGATACCGCAAATAAGTGTTTTTGCATCTGGATTTCGTTCAAACTCTCCGCCTTCACCTTTAATAACAGCACTGTTTTGATACCCTAAATTTAACGCAGCATGTTGATGTGAGTTTCGATAGGCAGGATGAAAAATAGATTGTAGTGTGGCTTTTGCATTAAATGGATTAATAAGGCGAGCAAGTGTATGAATGGGTGAGCGAAGACCCATGACATTTCTCAATTGAATCAGGTCGTTTAGGGTAGGTGAAAGCTGTTCTAAAGGAAGGTAAGCAAATGATCGTTGATTGAGTTGTTGTTCGATATCTGCTTGTGTGTGACAGATAGGGAAACCAAGATATTCAAGAACTTCTTCTGTATACACTCGATTGATAGTATGACCTGATGCACCATGCATAAAAATACGATAGCCATAATGTGCCAGTGTAAGTGCAGAAAGAATAAACCAAGGATAATGCTTGCGTTTTCCAGCATAAGATGGCCAGTCTAAATCTACATTTATTGGTGAAAATTCAAGTTTATCTTTGGTGGCTTGAACGAAACCTGTCAGCTCATCAATTGATTCTTCTTTAACCCGAAGTAACATCAAAAAAGCACCAACTTGAACATCTAGCACTTCTTTTTCTAAGATTAAACGAAAAGCATTGTAGGCTTCTTCTTGGGTAAGTGAGCGTGAACCTGTCTTGCCTTTGCCAATAATACGAATGTATTGTGCAAAAGGATGTTCTAAATCTTTGTATAAGTTGCGCTTAGTATTCATAAATAAGATTTTTCTGCAGAATCTACTTTTAATATATCAGTTTCAGTTCTGAGAAGTCATTATTGTGGATCAAGTTGTTCATGACATGCTACTAGAGAATTACAACTTGTGAGTAAAATGGCTTTGGGAAGTGTTGAATAAAGATTCATAATATGTTGGTCGCCAGGTTGTATATATGTCCAGGTATTGTCTGTATTTTTTAAAGTTGAAAATAGCTTATCTCTCATCTCTTTTGCATGATGAACTGTATCTCCGCTGGGTCCAGCACCTTCATTTGAACCAAAAGTAATCATAAGCATTTGATTATTTTTTAATTTAAAAGGTTTGTTGATGGTTTCATATTGGTTAAACCAAATGGAGGGGCTGGCAGCAATAAATCGATTAAATAAATGATTTTTTTGAGATAGTAGGTTCAAAACAAATAAACCACCTAGCGAATGACCATAAATGGCTTGAGCTTTAGTATTAATAAAATATTCATGTTCAATACGAGGTTGAAGCTCTTTTTCGATAAATTTACTAAATAGTTGTGCACCACCAAATACGGTAGGTGGACGAGCATATTGTTGAGTATTAGGTGTGGGAGTATAGTCTAATGCTCTTTGTACAGTATTAAATCCATTTTTTGTACTGATGTAACCAATTGAAACGAGGGCGACGGGAGTGGTATTTGCTGAAGATTTAGATGAGGTCGTTAAAATATTTGTAAGCGTTTTGGCACTCTCTATAACAGCATTGCCATCAAGTAAATAGAGGACATGGTAGCCTTCGGAAGGTAAGTTTGAGCTAGGGGGAAAATAGATATCAATTTGATATTGTTGATGTGTATATGCTGAAAGCATATTAAAAGAAGTACTTTGCGTACTTTTTCTTGTAATTTGCATAGGGTCTTGGGCGTAACTCATTGGAGTAAGACTGAATAAGCCACATAAAAATAATGTGTTAAGTCTATGCTTTTTAGGAGAGTTCATATTATTCTTAAATTGTGTTTTTATAAAAGATAATCATTTTCATTATTAAAGTCCAATAAAAACATCATTCGAATTTTTAGTGAATGCAAATAGCACTTCTGATTTGAATATGGTTATACTTGCATGAATGCTTATTTATATATGTGTGGGATGATTTCAAATGGGTCATGACGGTCAAAAGAAAACTTCTTTAAATTTAGATCAAATTCGTTCAGATATTGATGGTGTTGATCAGCAAATTCATGCTTTGATTAATCGCCGTGCATCTTTAGCAGAAGCAGTTGCACATGCTAAGTTTGCAGAAGAAGATAACCCATTGTTTTATCGTCCTGAGCGTGAAGCACAGGTGTTGCGTAAGGTTATGGAAAGAAATGAAGGTCCATTGTCTGATGCAACGGTAGCACGCTTATTTCGTGAAATTATGTCTGCATGTTTGGCGTTAGAGGCACCACAGAGTATTGCATTTTTAGGGCCTGAAGGAACGTTTACCCAAGCTGCTGCCTTAAAACATTTTGGACAAGACGCGGTAGTACGTCCAGTAACAACCATTGATGAAATTTTTCGTGAAGTCGAAGCTGGAATTGCACACTACGGTGTAGTACCTGTAGAAAACTCATCTGAGGGTGTGGTTAATCATACGTTGGATTGTTTTAAATCTTCACATTTAAATGTGATTGGTGAAGTAGAGCTAAGAATACATCATCAATTTTTAGTCTCTGAGCACACGCGCAAAGACAGCATTAAGCAAATTTATGCGCATCAACAAGCATTGGCACAATGCCGTCAATGGCTAGAAGCAAATTATCCTGGTGTAGAGTGTGTGGCTTTAAGTTCAAATGCGGAGGCAGCTCGCCGTATTCGTAGTGAATGGCATTCTGCTGCAATTGCTTCTGATGTGGCTGCAAGTACCTATGGTTTAGAAATTCTACATAACAATATTGAAGATAATCCTGAGAATACAACAAGGTTTCTTGTGATCGGTCGTGAAAAGATTCCACAAAGTGGCAATGACAAAACTTCTTTACTTATTTCAGCCCATAACCGTTCGGGCGCTTTGCTTGAAATTTTAGAGCCTTTTTCGAAACACCGTATTAGTTTAACGAGTATAGAAACACGACCAGACCTACATGAAAAATGGACGTATATCTTCTTTATTGATTTAGAAGGTCATATTGATCAAGAAAATGTAAAGGCAGCGATTGATGAAATTAGACCATTGGCGAAAGAACTTCGCATTTTAGGTTCTTATCCACTTGCTGTAATTTAAGATAAAGTCTGTGTTAGAAAGTATAGGATATTCATGGTGTGGGTAAAAATTTCGGGTGCAATCACATGACACCTGTATTATTTGAAAAAGTTGCTTTTATTGGCTTGGGATTAATTGGATCTAGCCTAGCACGTGTCATTCATGCGAAAAAACTAGCAAAGCTTGTTGTTGCATCGACAAGATCTGAGAAAACTTTGGAAGATGCGAAAGCATTAGGTTTAATTGAAGCAGGATATACCGATGCAATTGACGCTGTAAAAGGTGCAGATTTGGTTGTTCTTGCACTACCTGTACGTGCCACAGCACATATTTTAAGTACGATTCAGCCTTATTTAAATGCAAATGTTATTCTTACAGATGTAGGTAGCACCAAAGCAAATGTTGTTGAGGCGGCAAAAGCAGTATTTGGAGAGGCATTACCTGAAGGGTTTGTGCCAGGTCATCCGATTGCAGGTAGTGAAAACACAGGGGTGCATGCAGGAAAAGCTGATTTGTTCGCACACCATAAAGTGATTTTAACACCTTTGGAAACGAGTGCGCCGTGGGCTGTTGCAAAGCTTACACAACTTTGGAAAGCTGCAGATGCCGAAGTCATTTGTATGGATGTTCAAAAGCACGATGAAGTACTTGCACATACCAGTCATTTGCCACATTTAATGGCATTTAATTTAGTAGAGCAACTTGCAAGTCGTGAAGATAATTTAGATATATTTCGTTATGCGGCGGGTGGGTTTAGAGATTTTTCACGCATAGCCGCATCTGATCCCCAAATGTGGCATGACATTTTCTTCTCAAATAAAAAGTCTATCTTGGATGCCGTAGATGGATTTGATGCTCAATTAAAAGTTATTCGCCGTATTATCGAACAAGATGATTCTCAGGCATTAATGGGGCTGTTAGAGCATGCCCAAGCCGCCAGACAGCATTTTAATCATATGCTCACAAAAAAGACAGTGATGGAGAACGTATCAGTGACTCAGAAATTTACAATTTTGCCTAAAGATCATCAGTTTAAGGGGACTTTTTCCATACCGGGAGATAAGTCGGTTTCACATCGTTCAATTATGTTTGGTGCAATCGCAGAAGGGACAACACAAGTTACGGGGTTCCTTGAAGGTGAAGATGCATTGGCTACATTACAGTCTTTTAAAGACATGGGTGTAAAAATTGAAGGACCAGAAAATGGTCATGTTACGATTCATGGTGTGGGAATGTCTGGACTGAAAGCACCAGAAAAAGCACTTTATATGGGTAACTCAGGTACAAGTATGCGTTTACTTTCAGGCATGCTTGCTGCACAACAGTTTGATACAGTCATGACTGGAGACGCTTCTTTATCTAAGCGTCCGATGGAGCGTATTGCTAAACCACTGCGTTTAATGGGTGCACAGATTCAGACTACAGGTGAAAAAGGTACACCTCCTGTAAGTATTACAGGTAAACAGAATTTAAAAGGTATTCAGTATGATTTGCCAATGGCATCTGCACAGGTAAAGTCAGGTATTTTACTCGCTGGCCTTTGGGCTGAGGGTGAAACATCAGTAACTGAGCCGGAACCAACACGCGACCATACAGAGCGTATGCTTCGTGCATTTGGTTATGAAGTAAAAACTGAAGGAAATAGAATTAGTTTAGTCGGTGGTGGAAAATTAGTTGGTACGAACATTCAAGTGCCTTCAGATATTTCATCTGCTGCATTTTTCATGGTAGGTGCGGCTATTTGTAAAGATTCAGATATTACACTTGAAGCGGTTGGTATTAATCCAACAAGAACAGGTGTTATTGAAATTTTAAAACAGATGGGTGCAGATATTACTGTTCTAAATGAGCGGATTGCAGGCGGTGAACCAATTGCAGATATTCGTATTCGTGGAACACAAACTCTAAAAGGAATACATATTCCTGAAGATCAGGTACCTTTAGCAATTGATGAATTTCCTGCACTCTTTGTTGCGGCATCTTGCGCTGAAGGACAAACTGTACTTACAGGTGCAGCAGAGTTACGCGTGAAAGAGTCTGATCGTATTCAAGTCATGGCAGATGGTTTACAAGCTATGGGTATCCAGTGTGAACCTACTCCTGATGGTATTGTCATTGAAGGTAAAGGTAAAACTGGAAATTGGGATCCTATTTTTAAGGGTGCAGAAATTCAATCTCATCACGATCACCGTATTGCAATGAGTTTTAGTATTGCAGGTTTGCGTGCAAGTGAAGCAATTACTATTCATGGTACAGAAACAGTAGCAACAAGTTTTCCTACATTCACACAGCTAACGAATGAAGCTGGTTTTAGTATTCAAACATTAGACTAAGTTTCTTGTAAAAAAAGCCAGTTAAGTACTGGCTTTTTTTAATTAGATATTATATTAAAATAAAAAATATATTAAATACAATTATTTACTTTGAAAATAATATGAAAATTACTATACATACACGAAGTGAATATATATTATTCACATTTGTTAATAATTATCATTTAATGAAATAAATATGGGCTATTCTATTTTCTCTAAGCGGAACCAACTAAACTTTTGTATTATATTGGCAATGTACATTCCATTGTCGGCCATGGCTGATGATACACAGAACTTACCAAGTATTAGCCTAAAAGCTGAAAGTAAAAAAATAAAAACTAGTTACACTATCGAAAAAAGTAAAAGTGCGACAAAGTTAAATTTATCTTTAAAAGATACCCCTCAATCGGTCGCTGTAATTACTCAGCAGCAAATACAAGATGAGAATTTGCGTGATACCTATGATGTACTTAATCAAGCTTCAGGTGTTCAGATTCAGCGTTATGGCGCAAAGGGTGCAATAGGAAATGGAGGTGAATATGCAATGTATTATGCTCGTGGTCAACAGATTGTAAATTACCAAATTGATGGTGTAATGACAGCACCACCTATAGATTCAAAGTCAGGTTCTGCATTAAGTAATTTAGATACATCAATTTTTGAAAATGTAACGATTGTGAAAGGTGCAACAGGACTAGTCAATGGTGCTGGATATCCAAGTGCAAGTATTAATCTTAATAGAAAACATGCAGATAGTCTTGAGCCTAAAGGTTTTGCAAAAGTAAGTTATGGTTCATGGAACAATGTAAGATCAGAGTTTGATGTACAAAGCGCATTAAATAAAGAAGGTAATATTAGAGGTAGAGCCGTTGCAGCTTATGAGGAAGGAGATTCTTGGAAATCTTGGGGGAATTATAAAAAAGCAAATTTATATGGTGTAATTGATAGTGATATTAGTGATCAAACACATTTTTCCATAGGTGGTTTAGTCAGTCGAAATCGTAGTGATGGTTTAAGTGTCCATGGTTTGGATATGTATGGTTATGATTATTCATCTAATCCATATTCACCTAGTTTTAATGCAGCTCCACGTTGGGCATACAATCAGATTGATACGTTTAATATATTTTCTGAATTAGAGCATCATTTTAGTGAAAACTGGAAAATAAATTTACATTATGACTATTTAAAACAGAAGATAGATGCAATTTATGGAGTTATTGGAACATCTCCTAAATATAAAGCTGACTATGCTAATTTTGTATCTAATCATACTCAATCGAATCCTGAAGAAAGCTCTATAGATTTAGCATTAATCGGTTCATATCAATTATTTGGACGCCAGCATGAGTTAATGTTTGGGGCTAGCTATCAGAATATCGAAAATGATGCAAATACATATAAGGCGGTAGGAGCAATTACTTCGGTAAAACCATCTGTATGGGATGGGTATATTGCAGCACCTCAATTTATAAAAAATGGTGTACAGAATTTAAACTATAAGCAGACAGGTTATTATGTAGCCACAAGGCTAAATCCTTTAGATCATCTACATGTTATTGTAGGAACAAGACTTTCTGATTATATTGCAGAATCTTATACAACATCCGCTGGTTATAATAAAATCAGTACTTATCATAAAATTACGCCTTATGCTGGTTTAACTTATGATCTTACAGATGATTTAACAGCATACGCCAGTTATACTGAAATATTCTTGCCACAGTCACAAAGGGACTACGCTTATAAACTATTAGCTCCTCAAGAAGGAAAGAGCTATGAGGCAGGTTTGAAAGCCGCCTTTTATGACAATAGACTCAATATAAGTGGTGCATATTTTCAATCTAAAATGGATCATGTTGCTTTACAATCTGGTAAATATGTAGCTTCTGATGCGCCAGTTGTTGAAGGATTAATAACAGCAGGATCTAATTATTATACTTCTTCAAATGGCATAAAAACTCAAGGATTTGAGATAGAGCTAGGAGGAGAAGTTTTACCCAACCTAAACGTTCAAGCAGGGTATTCACATGCATCAAGTAAAAAAAGTGGACAGCGCGTAAATACACAGTTGCCAGTAGATCAGTTTAAATTATCTTCAACTTATCAGTTCTCAGGTATGCTTGATAAATTTACTGTGGGTTCAAGTATACGTTGGCAAAGCAAATTTTATTCTGTCGGTATTAATGACTTACAAAGCGCATTATATACACAAAAAGCGTATACAGTGTTAGATCTAATGGCAAAATATCAAATGACTCCCGATCTTTCTTTTACTCTAAATGTGGGTAATTTAACAAATACAAAATATCGCCTAAATTACTGGGCGAATACGTATGGGGACCCAACAAGCTACACGGGATCTCTAACGTATAAATTTTAAACTATAATACCTGTTTCCATATTGGAAGCAGGTTTTTTTAATTGTGATTTAAACCTCAATTTTTATTAAATATATGATTTGATAAAATTTATGAGTAGATTTTTTTTATTTTTATTCCCGAATGTGTCTTGAAAATCCATAATTTAAACAAAAAATGTAGATATAATGATAATTATTTTCATTTGTTATAATTTTGGGTAATTTTCTGATGCAATTTATGAAGAAGCAACTGTGTGTTGCAATAGTTGGAATCTTATATATTCCATTGTCTCATGCAAATGATGCATCTTCTACAGATGTACTTTTGCCAACATTGGCGGTAAAAGCCAATAAAACATCGGCACAAGACAGTTCGGAAAAGACAAAAGCATATACAATTGAAAATACGAGTAGTGCAACCCATTTAAATTTATCTGTAAAAGAAACACCACAAACAATAAATGTGGTTACAAGACAACAATTAGATGACTTTAGTTTAAGAACAACTCGCGATATTTTAAATAATACACCGGGTGTTACGGTTACAGGCCTCGAAACTAATAGAACAACCTATACCGTTCATGGTTTTGATATTTCTAATATTTTATACGATGGTATGGGAATTCCTCAGGTCGATAGCTATAACTATAATAACTCTGATCCAGATAGTTATTTATTTGATCGTGTTGAAATTATTAAAGGCGCAGATGCACTCACGAATGGATTAGGCGATCCGGGTGCAACAATTAATTATGTACGTAAAAAACCAACCAAAGAATTTCAAGCCTCTGGTGGAATAAGTTATGGCTCATGGGATACTCAACGCTATGAAGCTGATATTTCTGGGCCACTTACCCAAGATGGTCGTGTACGTGCGCGTTTGGTCGGGTATGAAAAAGCAGGAAATTCGTATTTAGATAAATACTCAGAAGAAAAAAATGGCGTACAACTGATTGTAGATGCTGATCTTACAGATTCAACAACTGCTTCTGTAGGTTATTCAAGAACAAATCAATTAACCAATGGTTCACAGTGGGGTGCGCTACCACTGACTAACTCTGCGGGGCAACAATTAAGCTATGCACGTAGCTATAACTATGCTCCTTCATGGACTTATTATGATTGGTCAATTAACAACTATTTTGCCAGTATAGAACAAAAAATTGCTGGAGATTGGGTTGCTAAGTTTAATTATGATGAGCGTATTTCTAACCTTCAAAACCAAATGCTGTATTTGAGTGGCAATCCAAGTTCAACAGACAATACATCTGGTATTTATCTTTATCCTGAAATTTATAATCAGAAGTTTAGAGATCGCACTTTTAATTTAAATACCACGGGTACATATAGTTTGTTTGGTCGTAGACATGAAGCCAATATTGGTTATTCATGGTCGCAAAACGTCACGCAAAGCAATTATGCTTATGGCAGTAGTTTAGGTGAATATACGACAGATCTTGCAAGTTGGTCACCATCTGCGCAGACATGGGGCAATAGCTTTACTGCACCAACAACGGCTTTAATTTTACGCTCTTTATATGGTGCAACACGTTTACATTTAACGGATGATCTCAAAGTTCTATTAGGTGTGAATTATGCCGAAATTAATTCCCGAGGTAATTATACAAAAAATAAAACACTTCCTTATGCAGGTATTACTTATAACTTTACACCAACTTATACAGGATACGTAAGCTATAGCTCTATTTTTAGACCACAAACGGTCATCGATTCTTCTACAGGAAAAACAGCTGTACCTGTAGAAGGAAAAAGCTATGAAATGGGAGTTAAAAGTGCATGGTTAAACAATAAACTGACGGGTTATTTATCTATTTTTAGAACCGAGCAGACCAATTTTGCTCTTTCACCAACATTTGATTTGTCAGACAATTTGTACCATTCACAACTTGGTACGGTGCGTTCTCAGGGTGTAGATATAGGGCTAGCAGGGAAAGTCACGGATGCACTTGAACTATCTGGCGGTTACACCAAATTTAGTTTGAAAAATCTAGCGAATGGAGTGAATCCACGTCAATATAATCCGACACAAACCTTTAATATTTTAGCAACTTATACTATTCCGCAGTATCCAAAACTCAAAGTTGGTGGCAGTGTAAAATGGCAAAGTGCGATTCATGATCCTGAATCGGTTTCACATGCAGGCTTAATTACGCAAGATGCTTATGCACTGATTGGGTTAATGACCAGCTATGACGTCAATAAAAATCTCAGACTGCAATTAAATGTGAATAACATTACCAATGAAAAGTACCTGACGGGCTTGAAAGATGGCCAAGGCTATTATGGTGAACCGACGAATTATAACTTGTCGGTGAACTTCAAGTTTTAATGTGAGGTAAGTGGGTATGAAGGAACATGCAATGATGTATAGGCTAAGTATCACATGTCGTATATTTATTGCATGTATCTTGGGTTATGTGTGTACACGTTACGCCACATTACTTATTACAGTCGCTTTGGTTAATGTTATGCCACGTGCTGAGTCTATTTTTTTAGCTGCAATGTTTGGCATTTTATTTTTTATTATTTTTTTTCTAAGTATTTTCATTTTTCAGTCAGTTAAGAAGACCATATTATGTAGTGTTGTTATTACATGCATACTCTATGGGCTTGCTCAAATTATTGTGTGATGCAGTATGTATAAATCAGTACGTCAATCAATGGCTTGGTTACACTCTTGGGTTGGATTACTCCTCGGTTGGTTGCTTTTTACAATTTTTCTTTTAGGAACATTGTCATATTATAAAGATAATATAAATTTATGGATGCAACCTGAGTTTAATCAGGCTCAGTTTACGCAAGAGCAAGCCATATATACAGGATTACAATATGCCATAGCACAGGGTAGCGAAAACCAGTCTTGGTATATTCAAGTGGCATCGGATGATCATCCTGTTAACCAAATATTTATTCGAAAAAAAGTAGATGGTTTTATCTTTAAAACACTTCATCCCAAGACAGGTGAGGAAGCACAACTTGCATCTACACAAGGTGGCGAGTTTCTCTATAATTTTCATTTTCAGTTATTTGGTATTCCCATTATTATTGGGCGATTTATTGTCTGTTTTGCCGCATTTATTATGCTTATTGCCCTTATTTCAGGTGTAATTACGCATAAGAAAATATTTACCGACTTCTTTACATTACGTACCTTCAAATCTCAGCGTTCTTGGTTAGATTTTCATAATGTGGTTTCCGTCATTGCGTTACCATTTTTCCTTATGATTACTTTTACAGGGTTAGCGATATTTTTCTATTTATACTTACCATCAGGTATTGAAAAATATTATGGAAAGAAAAAGTTAGATTTCTTTAATGAATTGAATACACCGACAAGTCTCATTGTAAGTAAGGAAAATCCTAAGCCTTCAAATATGATAGGTATAGAAGAGATTCAGTCTAAAATTAATCAGATCTGGCCTGAGCATCCTCCTATTGCAAGTATTGAAGTAAAGCAACCTTACACGACAGTCAGTCAGATTATTATTAAGCAAAAAGAAGATAAAAGTATTACTTTAACACCTGCACAAATCGTTTTATCTGGTGTGAACGGTGACGTACTTTCACAGACGATCCAAAAGAGTAGCGTACAAAAAATTTATGGTGGTATCTATAGTTTACATATGGCGCCTTTTGCTCAGCCCTTGGTACGTATTGCATTATTTATTTCAGGAATCTTGGGTTGTCTGATGATTGCATCGGGCTTATTACTTTGGAGTTTAAAACGCCAGTTAAAAAATAAGCACAATACCTTTCATTTTGGACACTACATGGTAAATCGTTTCAATGTGAGTGCGTTGGTTGGTTTGCCTGTTGCCATACTGGCTTATTTTTATAGTAATCGTCTTTATACATTGTCTCATATGAGTGCTCCAAATTTAGAAATATCTACGTTCTTTTATGTCTGGGCAATAACGTTGATCAGTGCATGTATTGTATCTGAGAAATATTTGTGGCAGGTATACCTCACTGTTTTTATCGTCCTTGCCATGTTTCTTCCTATTGTAAATATTGCATCATTAGTGCATGCAAGTTATATCAGTGGATGGTCTGATTATAGTCATTACGTTGGACTAGATTTAGTGGTGGTATTGATAGGATTTTTTGCATTATTTCTTTTAATGAAAATTAAATTAATTAAGCATCAAGTTTTTAAAAAGTACGCAAAATAGGAAAGAAAATTATATGACTATACTTATTGTATTTTTAGGAATATATATTGGTTTTTATTTTCTCTTTTTATTAAATCATAAAAAACAAAAACCATCATTTGCTTGGGTATATAAGTATCCTAAGGGATTTAAACTTATTTCGATTACCTTATTTCTTCTCTCTTTTTATTTACTTGTATTACGGTATGGTATTTCTGTGGCTTTTGTGAGTTGGTGGGTTTTTGCGACACCCACCATACTTTTACTTATTTTGCTTAACAATCCAATGCGAGCGAAATCACCAAAATAGTTTAGGTGTACTTCAGATATTGAGCGAGATATTGTCCTGTTAAAGATTTCGCTGTACGAATAAGATCTTTAGGATATCCTGAGAAAATGAGCTCTCCACCTTCACGGCCAGCAAATGGGCCAATATCTATAATCCAGTCTGCTTGTGTCATAATATCTAAATTATGTTCAATCGTAATTACGGTATTGCCCTGATCGACCATATAGTTAAGAAGTTCAATAAGCTTAAACGTATCTGAAGGGTGAAGCCCCGTACTTGGTTCATCGAGAATAATAATATGACCATTTTGTTTTAACTCTTTGGTAAGCTTTAAACGTTGTCTTTCACCACCAGATAATGTACTCAGACGTTGCCCAAGTGAAAGGTAATCTAGACCTAAATCAATTAAAAGCTGTAGTTTGTCTTGAATTTTTGTTTCTTGGAAAAAATGGGATGCTTCTTCAACAGTCATTTTCATAACTTCAGTAATATTCTTATTTTGATACTGGTATTTGAACACCTCAGGTTTGTAACCTGTTCCATGGCAAACTTCACAAACAATTTCGATGTCATCTAAAAAAGCGAGTTCAACTTTTTCTATACCTAGACCTTTACAATGAGGGCATGCACCTTCGCTATTATAACTAAAGAGTTTCATGCTTACATGGTTGGCTTGTGCAAACTGATGTCTAATATGATCGGATAAATCGAGATAGGTGAGTAAATTTGAACGAATACTTGCCATGATCGCGGATTGATTAATTAATTTTGCTTCGGGATATTGTGCCAAGAGGACTTTACCAATAAGTGTACTTTTCCCTGAACCTGCAACACCTGTAACAACAGTCAGTACATTTTTAGGGATATTGACGGAAATATCTTTTAAATTAAACATATTGGCATGTTGAATAGAAATGACATCTTTAGAAACTCTTGGATGTGCTTTTAAAGCTTTCTCTTGTGCAAAAAATTGACCAGTGAGTGTATTGGCATATTTGAGTTTTTTAAAACTACCTTCATAAACAATTTCTCCACCATGTATTCCAGATTTTGGCCCTACATCAATAATATGGTCAGCAATTTTAATTAAATCTGGATCATGTTCTACCAGTAAAATTGTATTTCCTTTATCTCTTAACTGCTTAATAATCTGAATAATATTTTCTAAGTCGTGGGGGTGAAGTCCAACACTTGGCTCGTCAAAAATATACATGAGATCGACCAAGCTATTTCCTAAATGTTTGACCATTTTAATGCGCTGGCTTTCACCACCTGACAAAGTTGTGGTGACTCGATCTAGACTGAGATAACTTAAGCCCACCAAAAGTAAATGCTGAAGTTTTTGTTTAATTTCATGAAGTAAAACATCGTATTTAGGTGCGTGAATATCATCTATAAATTGAATTAACTCTTGAATTGAAAGCGAGGTACATTCGGCAATATTTTTATGATGAATTTTACATTTTAAAGTCTGTTGTTTTAATCTTTGGCCATGACACAATGAGCAGGTTTTAGTGTCTATAATTTTATCGAGTCTTGCCTTATATCTGTTTTTTTCTTGTGCTTGACCCCTCATAAAGTTACGTTCAAAACGCGTGACTAACCCTTCATAAAGTGCCGTTTTTTTCCAGTCTTTTGTCGGGTCTTTGGGTTTGTGTTGTGGCGCATATAAAAGTAAATCCCATTCATTTTTTGTATAATCTTTAAGTTTTTTATTTAAGTCAAAATAACCAGAATAGGCATATCTTTGCCACCGCCAAGCTTGAGGTTGATAGGTTGGAAACAAGATGGCATGTTCATTGAGTGATTTTTCTTGGTCTAAAATTTTATAGATATCTAGGGTATTTTCTAAACCAGTTCCTTCGCATTCAGGACACATTCCATCTGGATGATTAAAAGAAAACACTTGAGAGTAACCAACAAATGGCTCTCCCAAACGAGAAAAAAGTAATCTTAAACTGGCATAAATATCTGTTGCAGTTCCTACTGTTGAACGGATACTTCCAGAGAGAGGCTTCTGATCAATAATGACAGGAACATTTAGATTTTCAATTTTATCGACATCGGCATGTCCCATATGCTTTAAACGATTTCTAGTAAAACTGTCTTGTGTCTCGTTAATCTGACGCTGTGCCTCGGCACCAATTGTTTCAAAAACAAGTGAAGACTTTCCTGAACCAGAAACACCTGTAAAAACAACAATTTGATGTTTAGGAATATTAAGTGAAATATTTTTTAAGTTATTTTGGCGAGCACCAAAGATATGAATCATTTTTTTCATAGTTCTATACGGCCAGCAAATTTATTATGATCGGTTTTTAAATATGTATTGTCGATTTTATATAAACATATTTGAGGCGTATTTTTATACAACGAATCTGTTAATTTATGCAAAATAGGTCATACTTACAACTAATTTATAGGTTGTATTACTATAAGTTAGTTGTAAGGATTGAATGTAAACTAAGCAATATAACGAGAAGGTTTATGATTCATTGCAATGATAAAGTTCAAAACAATTGCACCAATAATTGAAATTCCAAGAAGATGCCAGTCTACGAAGAAAGCTGATGCAACAAGAATAGAAATATCGATACCCATTTGTACTTTGCCTGCTGCAATTTTATACTGATTTTGTATAAAAAGAGCCAAAAGATTAATTCCTCCTAAGCTAGAGCGATGGCGAAATAGCATCAGAAAGCTAATACCCATAAGAATATTTGCAACGATTGTGGCATAAAATGGATTTAAGTCTTTAATATGAAAAAACTGAGGAGTAACTTCAGAGAATAAAGAGAGTAGACCTACGGCAATAAATGTTTTAACAACAAGAGCCACTCCCATTTTTTTATATGCAAAATAATAAAATGGAATATTAATTAAGAAAAATACGGTTCCAAATTTTAAACCCGTAATATAGTGAATGAGTAGAGACAAACCCGCTGTACCACCTGTCATAATTCCTGAAAACTGTAATAGGTTTAAAGCAAATGATAAAACAAATGTTCCCATAAGCATGGCAAGAATATCTTCAAACTTTGTATGCTCATCAATGGTTGATAATGGTGCATCTGTAGATGGAATATTTTGATTTGGATGAATTTCATTACTCATAATCAGCCCACTTTGAATAATAGGTAAATATAATTTTGCATATTTCATGCAAAAGTAATGCCATTTAGGGATAGTTATTCATTTTATAATAGTATTTGATTAAGTGTCCTTAGAGCTGGAAATCTGTAAATTTTATAGAAAATATTAAAATTAAGCGATGATTATGATTTATTTTGGTGCATATTAGATTATTTTGAACTATTATGGTGCAATATGGTGGTTTTTAACTTATGCATTGTGATTGTGCATAGTTTCATAGCGAATAGAATTTTCTTTTAATTTTTCTAATACAATAGATGTATTTAGATCGCAAACACAGAACTCATTCGAAGAGAGTTTTGCGATTAATTGACTCATTTCATTAAAGTCTTTAACAGCAACTTTAAAAATAAAATCGTAGTGACCTGTTAATTTGTATATATCTTTGATGCTAGATGTTTTTTGTGCAAAATTAATGAAATTTTCATAATTCTCATGGTTATAGTTTGTAATTTTGACTTCAATAATACCCGTAATAGGCGTTGGATCTGCTACTGGGGATATTTGTGCATAGTATCCTGCAATAATATTTTTTTGTTCTAGTAATATTCGTCTACGAGAGCATTGAGATGTAGATAGACCAATAAGCTCAGCTAATTCTTGATTGGTTAGTCGGCCATTTTTTTGTAGATGGTGGACTATTTTACAATCATATTGGTCAAGATTGATGCTCATCGAAAACCTATTTGTAATATAGCGAAAAATTGCATTCTAGAAGATTTAAAAACCTCTTAGCAAATGATTTGATCTAAAAAGATATACTTATTTACGATTCTGTTTGTAAAATAATCAAAAAATGCTTTTTAATCCTATTTTTTAGCCACTTCAAGCAATAAATGATCATTTTTTGTCATTTTTGGCATGGTTATTGTATTTGTTAAGTAAATTAAATATGTGGGCGAATATGATGAAAAGTACTGAACATCATTTAAAAAAACGGCTAGCTAATCGGCATATTCAACTAATTGCTTTAGGTGGTGCAATTGGTACTGGTCTTTTTCTTGGAATTGGTCAAACCATTCAATTGGCAGGCCCATCTGTCATTCTTGGTTATGCCATTGCAGGCTTCATTGCTTTTTTAATCATGCGCCAACTGGGTGAAATGATAGTAGAAAATCCTGTGAGTGGATCTTTTAGTCAGTTTGCTTTTGACTATTGGGGTAAACTTCCTGGATTTATTTCGGGTTGGAATTATTGGATTTTATATATTCTGGTTGGAATGGCCGAGTTAAGTGCCATTGGCGTATTTATGAATTTCTGGTGGCCAGATTTTCCTAAATGGGCTTCTGCACTTATTTTCTTTACACTCATTAATGTCATTAATTTTGTGAGCGTTAAATTCTTCGGTGAGATGGAGTTTATTTTTTCTCTCATTAAAATTGTTGCTATTCTTTGTATGATTGTCTTTGGAATCTACTTATTGGTAAGTGGTGCAGGAGGCGAGCACGCAACAGTAACAAACTTGTGGGCATTGGGTGGGTTCTTCCCAAATGGTATGCATGGTCTGATTATGGCAATGGCAGCCATTATGTTCGCATTTGGTGGGTTAGAGTTATTAGGTATTTCAGCAGCAGAAACGGCTTCACCTGAAAAGACATTACCAAAAGCAATTAATCAAATTGTCTATCGTGTACTTATTTTTTACGTTGGTTCTATCGCTGTTTTATTAAGCTTGTACCCTTGGAATAAAGTTGCAGAGGGTGGTAGTCCGTTTGTTATGATCTTCCATTCACTAAATAGTGATTTAGTGGCAGGCATATTAAATTTTGTCGTACTTACAGCAGCAGTATCTGTTTACAACAGCTGTGTATATAGCAATAGCCGTATGCTGTTAGGATTGGCGAAACAAGGAAATGCTCCTAAAATATTAGGAAAGATTAATCGTCGTGGTATTCCAGTACAAGCCTTGGTTTTCTCATCGCTATGTACAGTGGGCTGTGTTGCAATTAATTATTTTGTTCCTGATCAGGCTTTTTCTTTACTGATGCTATTGGTTGTGGTTGCGATTATGATTAATTGGATGATGATTTCTCTAATTCATATTAAATTTCGTAAAGCAAAGGCTGCACAAAACTATACATGTAAGTTTCAGAGCTGGGGTTATCCATTTACGAACTATTTAACAATTGCTTTTATGGTAGGAATATTAGCCATTATGCTATTTTCTGATGGAATGCGTACAGCAGTAATTATGCTACCAATATGGCTGGTTGTATTATCTATTGCATATATAATAAAAGAGAAAAAGCAGAAAAGCGTTTCAAAAGAAGCAATTATTCATACAACGAATCATGACTAAAACACAAAAAAGACCAATCTAGAGATTGGTCTTTTTATATTTAAATTAAAGCTGAATGTAGCGTTGCATTGCTGTACGTATTTGTTTTAGATAGCCTGTAAAAAAGTGGTTGGCACCTGGGAAAATCGTAATCGCATGTTTTTGCGGTTTCGCCCATACAATTGCATCTGAAAGTAAGGTTACTTCATCTGCCTCACCATGAATGAGCAGAATATCTCCACTAATTTCTGGTGTTTTATAATGTCTTAAGCCTTGAACGGTTGCTGTTGGTAGACCGCATAAAATAAGCTGTTCAGGTTTTAGAGGTAATTCTAATGCATGGTATGCTTTTGCCATAACATGTGCGCCAAAACTAAATCCACCCGCAAAGAAGCGTAGATTAGAGTGTTGTTGGCGAGCATATTCAATCACTGACAAAATATCTTCTGTTTCACCAAACCCTTCATTGTGAGTGCCTTCACTTTGTCCTGAACCTCGAAAGCTTGGACGATAGACAACACAACCACGTTCTTTTAAAATTTGTGCCATAAGGGCAGGAACTTTGTGATGTGGTGTACCACCTTGTAAAGGGTGAGGATGACATACAACGGCAAATCCTTTTGCAGTACCTTCTGGATAGTCTACAAATACTTCGATTTTACCTACGGGGCCATCTAAAAAGATTGTATCTGTCATAAACTTTGTATGTGTGTTTGAAAGTAAACGCTTATGATACCGATAATTGTCATTAAAAACACAAATTAGCTTTCAAAATAACGTACTGTTATAGTTATATAAGAGAAAATAATCATTAAGGTATACTATGTTAGCGCTCGTTTCACCTGCAAAAACATTAGACTATGAAACTCCATTACCAACAGATCAGTTCACTCAACCTAGATTAATAGATCAGTCTGAGCAATTGATTGAAGTATGTCGTCAGCTTTCTGCATCGCAAATTGCAAGTTTAATGGGAGTGAGTGAGAAAATTGCTCAATTAAATGTTGCACGTTTTAATGATTGGCAAACTCACTTCGATTTTTCAAATGCACGTCAGGCTATTTTTGCATTTAAGGGTGATGTTTATACTGGGTTAGATGCTTATCATTTATCTGAAGCCGATCTTAACTTTGCACAAACGAATTTTAGAATGCTTTCGGGGCTATATGGCTTATTACGTCCATTTGATTTAATGATGCCTTATCGCTTAGAAATGGGGACACGACTCAAAAATACACGTGGTTCTAACTTGTATCAATTTTGGGGCGATCATATTACGCAATTGATTAATCACGATCTTGAAGAATCTAATTCAAAGCTTTTATTAAATGCTGCATCGGATGAGTATTTTAAAGCAGTAAAAACAGAAAAAATAAATGCAGAAATTATTAAACCTGTATTTCTAGATCAAAAAAATGGTCAATATAAAGTAATTAGCTTTTATGCTAAAAAAGCCAGAGGTTTAATTACACGTTTTATGTTAGAGAATAAAATAGATCAAGCAGAAGGTTTAAAATCATTTAATGTCGATGGTTATTATTTCGATGCAGTGAACTCGAATCGGCATGAACTTGTCTTTAAAAGAGATGAGCAGAAATAGTAAAGTGCGTGAGTAGGGTAAACGCTTTACTCACGCAATACTTTAAATATTTTTAAATGCAGCGAGTGCACGTGCTCGACTAGACTTTAAATCTACGATAGGTCGCGGATAATTTTCTATATGTTCTTTTGGCGCATGAATTTGTTTATGATCTAGCTGTTTTAGCTCAGGTACCCATGTTCGAATATATTCACCTTGAGGATCAAAGCGTTGTGATTGGGTAACAGGGTTAAATATTCTGAAATAAGGAACAGCATCTGTTCCTGTGGAAGCTGACCACTGCCATCCACCATTGTTTGCTGCCAGATCTCCATCCAATAGGTGTTGCATAAACCACTTTTCACCAAGCCGCCAGTCAATCAGTAGGTTTTTACTGAGAAACATCGCACAAATCATGCGGACGCGATTATGCATCCAACCTGTCTGTTGCAATTGGCGCATACCAGCATCCACAATAGGAATACCAGTTTGTCCAGTTTGCCACTTCTTAAGGTCTTCTTCACTATTACGCCATTGAATCTTTTGCGTTTCTTTTTTAAAAGGAAGATGTTTGCAAATATGTGGAAAATCGACCATCACGTGTTGATAAAACTCTCTCCAGAGTAATTCATCTATCCATGTTTGTTGTCCTTTACTCTGAATAGAAAAGATATAGTCATTGTCTTTGAGTACTTCCTCTAAACATTGACGTACTGAAATGATACCGATATTTAAATAAGGCGAGAGTTGGCTTGTTCCATCTATATTTGGTATATCTCTTGTTTGATCATAGTTGTTCATTTTAGATTTAACAAAATCTTTGAGTTTGTCCTGAGCAGTTTTTTCACCCACTTCAATTTTGAAGGCCGAACTTGATGTGTCATATTCAAACTGAGAAATAAGATCGTTCAGAGATTCGTTTTCTATATCTTTGATCACAATTGATTTTTGTTTTGATGGAGAAGGGTAAGCTCTAGGAATAGATATACTCAAGCGTTCGTAACATGTTTTTTTAAACGCAGTAAATACTTTGTATGCCTCACCTGATTTATTACGAATGCTTTGTGTTGGAAAAAGTGTGCGATCTTCGAAAAGATGAATATTTTTTTTATATTTAGAGAGAGCTTCTTTGACTTGATCGTCTCTACGTTTCTCATTCGTTGCTAATTCTACATTTGCATAAATATCTTCAATTTCGAGCTTTTTACATAGTGAAGTTATATATTCAGGAACATTACTCCAAGACTGAATCGTTTTTATAATAAGTGGAATATTTAGGTGCTTTAGATCTTCTTGAATTTCTTGAAGCTGTCTTAAATAAAAAAATATTTTACTAGGTGCATCATGGTGATGTTTCCACTGTTCTGGAGAGATAATAACTAAAGCAACACACTCTTCATTGTGTTGGGTGGCATGCCATAGCCCCACATTATCTTCTAATCTTAAGTCCTGACGAAACCAAAATAAATTTCTAGCCATTTGAGTATAATTATTTTTAAAAAGAATGCTGTCAGTTTATGCCTACTCATAAAAAAAAAGCAAAGCTTTCGCTTTGCTTTTTAACAAGAAACCAACTTAGTGTTGGTGACCGCCTGCACCGTGTACATGGCCGTGGTCAATTTCTTCTTGAGTTGCGTCACGTACGTCTGCAACTTCAACATCAAAAGTAAGATCTTGACCTGCTAGAGGGAAGTTTGCATCTACAAGTACTGTATCGCCTTCAACACCTTTTACAGTTACGATTTGTACGCCGTCATCTGTTTGTGCTTGGAATTGCATACCTGGCTCGATGTTTTCTACACCTTGGAACATTTGAGCAGGAACTTGTTGTACTAAATCTGGGTTGTATTCGCCATAACCTTCAGAAGCAGGAACAGTAATTTTGAATTTATCGCCAGCTGTTTTGCCTTCTAAAGCTTTTTCTAGACCAGGAATGATGTTACCTGCACCGTGCAAATATGTAAGTGGCTCACCTTGAGATTTATCAAGTGTTTCACCCTCAGCATTTGTTAGTGTGTAGTGGAATGAAACCACGTGGTTATTTGCAATAGCAGTCATATTGTCTATCCAATTTGTGTTTTAAGTAAATACTTCATCATAAAAAGTGAGACAGTACAAGGTTTGTCTGCCTTTTCTTTGATGAGTTTGTATTGCTCATTTAATATAATAGTATGGGGCTGATTCATAAAAAATCAATGAAACAATGCTTTAAAAGTGTACAACCTATGTTTTTTAAAGCAATATTAAGAGCATAGGTTGCTTTTTCATCAATTATTTTAGTAAAGCTTAATCTTAGGACCTACGCGGCGCGTCACAAAATCTTTAGTCATCATTAATCCAGCTTGCGTATAGCCATGAATATTGGCTTGATGGATACGGTATAAAGAAGCATACATTGAACGTGCAAGCGCACCATGTACTTTAACCTGTCCTAAAATTTGACCAATTGCTTTATGGCGACTTAATGAAACTAAAGAACCTTTGTCGGTAAAAGTGAACATGGGCAATTGAGAGCCACGTAATCGTGCAGCAAGGGCTTGGGTTAGAAAAGTCGCCTGTTGACTTGCAACTTGTGCTCTTGGCCCTAACGGTGGTTCTTTTGCATCGGGTTGGCAATGCGCACAATCACCAAAAGCAAAAATATTAGGATCAGTCATGGTTTGTAATGTTGCATAGACTTTCAGACGATTAATACGATCTTTTTCAAAGTCTGTAAACTGCTCAAGTACCTCTGGTGCTTTCACGCCAGCAGCCCATACTTTCATTGTTGCAGGGATAATTTTACCATCTGCAAAAACAATAGAATCGGAGGTAACTTCACTTACTTTATGATTGGTTAGTACTTCAATCCCCATTTTTTCTAATGTTTTTTGGGTTTGTGCAGAAATAGATTCTGAAAGTGCAGGAAGTATGCGTGGTGTAGCTTCAATGAGTGTAATTTTAACCAATTTAGGGTCTATTTTATTTAAACCATATTGATGAAAATTCTCTTTGGCATCAATAAGTTCTGCGGCAAGCTCTACACCTGTTGCTCCAGCACCAATAATGGCAATATTTAAAGCAGAGACGGTTTGATTATTTTGTGCATTTAAATAAAGATGGAAGAGGTCTTGTTGAAAAACTTCAGCTTGTTCTCTGTTATCTAAGAAGTAACAGTTATCTCTGACACCTTTAGTATTGAAGTCATTACAGCGAGATCCGATTGCCATAACGAGAGTATCGTACTGAATATCTGTATAGCCATCTTTGCAGTATTTTTCAGAAAGTTGTGGCGTGCTTATTTGAATATTTTTCTTTTCCCGATCAATTGTTTCAAATTGACCTAGAATGAATTGATAATGATGTTTTTTTGCATGAGCGAAATAGTTCGTTTCTTCAGCATGTGGATTGAGCGTACCCGCCGCAATTTCATGAAGAAGAGGCTTCCAAATATGAGATAAAGATCGATCAATTAAAGTGATCTGTGCTTTTTGGTGTTTACCAAGAGTATTTCCGAGTTGTGTTGCTAACTCTAAGCCCCCAGCTCCGCCACCAACGATAACAATACGGTGTAGCGACTTACTCATAACTTACGTTCGCCTTTATGCTTGAATGATAAAAGATGACATCTCATGTTTATTAATATGTCATCTTTTAATAAATGTAAACGATTACCGTTTATTTTATTGGATAAACGATAGCTTCCGTCGCATTATCAGAGAAAAATGGCAAAATATGCTTTAACCAATGAATAAAACGTTCAAATAAACTTGCACGTTCTAGCTCAACTTTTGCTGACAATGAAAAATCTTCAATTAGTTGATTATTTTGGAAAACTTTAACATTTGCAAGGTTCATTTCCTGATTTAATGGCGCAGTGAGTTGTTTTTGATCAAGTTGGACAGATAACTGAGTTTTTGTTTCTTGTGAAGGTGTAATTGTCTGACCATCAATTGTAATTAAACCACTGGTATTGCTAAAGTTTTTCATATTAATAGGTGTGTTTGAGTCATATAATGATGTCGTGATAATCCTCGATTGATTGGCTTTAAGATTAAAAACATTTTGCTTGCCATTAATGACAGGGAGCTGAGCGATCATTTGATTCGCTTTAATAGCCACTTCATCACGTGTGTAGTTAAAAGCCATGTTCATGAGTTCGTAAGCGACTTGGGCACGTTTGTAAGCACTTTTTGTACCCATGACAACGACAATAAGGCGACGCTCAGGGAAATCTGGATTCATTGCTGGTCTATTTGCGGTGAGGGCAAGATTATAACCTGCTGCTGCGGTATAGCCTGTTTTTAGTCCATCTACGGTAGGATCTTGTTTTAGTAGAATATTCGTTGCATGGTGCGTACGACCATTCCATGAATAACTCGTTTGTTTAGAGTAAGAAAGGTACTGTGGGTATTGTTGAATGAGTGTGTTGGCAAGTTTGGCAAGATCTGCAGCTGACGCATAATGGCCATCCATAGTGATTCCTGCTGGATTCATAAAATGAGTATCTGTCATACCGAGTGCTTTGGCTTCGCTATTCATCATTTCTACAAAATGAGGGATATCTCCACCAAGTTTTTGTGCAAGTGTAACAGCAGCATCATTGGCGGACATGACAATAAGCCCGCTTAAAAGTTGATCTACAGTAATTTGCTGACCTTGTCTAAGAAACATCTGAGATTCATCGGGTTGTACTACATGTACAATATCGGATGCGGTAATGGTATCTGTTGTTTTAAGCTTACCTTCTTGAATGGCTTTTAATGTGAGATAGGCGACCATCATTTTTGTTAATGATGCTGGAGCACGCTGAGCATGACTATTATATTCTGCGATGGTTTGTTTGGACTGAGGATCGTAAATGATCCATGAAGCGGCCTCAACAGAGTCTGGATTAATTGTTAGGACACTGGCATGTGTAATTGTTGTACATAGTAATGCCAAGAAACTTGTGAGGACTAGGGTGAAACGTTTCAAAAGAGCCGCCTTAAGGATAAGCTAGAGGTCGAAAAATACTATATAAAACTTAAAATGAACTAAAATTTAAGGATGTATATAGAATCGGAGCGAAGTATGCGATCTTAGAATAAAAAAGTGCTAAGCTAAACCCTTGCTAAGCGAGATTAGGATTAGAATTCTGACTTATGTTGCACTATCAAATAGAGTTTGACGATTATCAACAGCACCTTATTCATGTAACCTTACGTTTTCTTGCGAATCCTTCACAAGTACTATGGTTGCCGACTTGGATTCCGGGAAGTTATTTGGTTCGCGAGTTTGCAAAGCATATCGAGTCGGTAAAAGCATATGATGAAGCGGGTCGTCTTCTAACAATAACAAAATTTGAAAAAAATAAATGGCGTTTACACAATACAGATCATGAACTTATTACAGTTGAATACGATGTCTATGCCTATGATTTATCTGTGCGTGGTGCATATGTAGATCAGCAACGTTTGTATGTGAATCCTGCGTGTGTATGTTTAGGTCTAGAGCAACAAGAAAATATTGCTTGTGAAGCTGAAATTTTTGTGCCTGAAGCATTACAGCATTTTTCAATAGCGACGGGCTTGAAAACCAAAAGTCTAGTGGCAGGGCGGTATACGCTCTATGCAAAAGATTATATGCAGTTTATTGATAGTCCTTTTGAACTTGCAGTGCAAGATCGTTTTACATTTAATGTCGAGAATATTCCACATGAGTTTGTAATTTCAGGAAAGCACACAACCAATTTAACTCGCTTGCAACAAGATATTGAAAAAATTTGTCGAACTGAAATTCAAATGTTCGGTTCAGCACCATTTTCAAATTATGTATTTATGACGATTGCAACAGGTAGTAGTTATGGTGGATTAGAGCATCCTAATTCAACCAGTTTAATTACACCGCGAGATGATTTGCCCCAACTCAATGAACCTGAAGAACCATCGTCAGCATATCAACGCTTTTTAGGGCTGTGTAGTCATGAGTATTTTCACTCGTGGTTAGTTAAATATATTCGACCTGAAAATTTTGCTCATTACGATTTGAATAAAGAAGGTTATACGTCACTACTTTGGGTTTTTGAGGGCTTTACCTCGTATTATGACGACCTAATTTTGTTACGTAGTGGTGTTATCTCTAAGGCAAGTTATCTTAGTCTGCTTAAAGCACAGATTGATCGATATTTACAAAATCCAGGTCGCCGTATTCAATCGGTAACTGAATCAAGCTTTGATACATGGATTAAATTTTATAGACCTGATGAAAATACAAACAATGCAGGCACGAGTTACTATAACAAAGGTGCTTTGGTTGCACTGTGTTTGGACTTAAGTTTGAGAAATCATGGTTCTAGTTTAGATGCTTTAATGCGCTGTCTTTATGAAAATGCGCAACAAGGTAAACAAGTCAATGAAAAAACAATTTTTGAGTTATGTCAGAAATTGACAGGAGAGGACTGGACTGAGCGCTTAAGTTTTCTAATTCATACGACTGAAGAGCTGCCTATAGAGGAATTACTCTCTAGTATGGGGGTTTCTTATCAATTAAAGTCAGAGAAAAACTTACCTTTTGGTCTGAAAACAGTCGAGAAACCTGAAGGACTACTCATTCAGCAAGTTCGTCGAGAAAGCGCTGCTGCTCAAGCGGGTTTGTCTGCACATGATGTGATTATTGCGATTGATGGTATTAAAGCGACGGATCAGCAATTAACACGTTATGCTCAGAAAGAGAGTGATGTAGACATACATCTATTTAGAAGAGATGAGCTTCTTACATTTTCTTTAAAAAGTATAAATGTTGCACTCGATACGGTAGAGCTTAAAGTTATAGATGAACAAAAAATAAAGAATTGGCTGTCATAAGGAAAAAGAGGCATGAATATGCCTCTTTTTTTAATCTATAGCTTTATACGTTGAATAGCCATATTGGCTAATATTTAATGGAATTTGATAGTGGTCTGTACTGCCATCAATCACAAATATAACAGGAATTTCTGCATAAAAAGCACGCTGATTTTTGTTTTTAAACCAATCACCTGTTTTAAAGGTAACTTTATAAATTCCTTTATCTAAACTTGGTTTTGTATTCGGATAAAGTGTATCTAAACGTCCTTTTTCATCTGTTGTTCCTTCTCCAATTTTAACCCATGCGTTGTTTTGTTGTGCTTCTAATTCAACACTCATTTGGGTTGCAGGTGTACCTGTCTCGAGATTTGTAACTTGAACGCCAATAGGTGCAATAGCAAAGGCAATATGAGAACAGATTAATCCTGTAACTAAAGTAATTTGTTTTTTCATTGTTATCCTCTTTATTGTACGACTTGATCCGTTACATATTTTGAAGAAAATATACAGAGATTCAAGTCGCTTATATGATGGTGCCAAGAGAAACTATTTTCTTGATCTACCTTTTTTTAGATTAGGTCGAGTGGTTCCATTGGTAATACGACGTGGTCTTTGTGCATCTGTTTTAAAAATTGCAACAAGAACTTCTTCACGTTTTTTATTTTGTTTTCTCTTTTTAGGATCTTCACGTTTACCTGAGGTTTTTTTAGGTGCCTTGAGCTTCTCTACGACTGCCTTATATTCAGGATAGAACAGTGGTTCTATAGCACGTTTTTCGCCCGGCATTAAGCCCAATTGAATGAGATCAATCGAACCAATTTGAGTGCGAATAAGGCGTAATGTTGGAAATCCAACAGCGGCAGTCATTCGACGTACTTGTCGATTACGCCCTTCAGAAATTTTAATTTCTACCCATGTAGTTGGAATACTTGCACGATAGCGAATAGGTGGATTTCTTTCCCATAACCATGTTGGCTCTTCGACTACCCTAACCTCGGCAGGTCGTGTAGGACCATCTTTAAGGACAACACCTGCTTTTAGTTTTTCAATAGCTTCTTGGCTTATTTCACCTTCAACTTGTGCTAAATATGTTTTATGTTGTTTATTTTTTGGATGTGTAATTAGCTGATTTAGGCCACCTTGGTCAGTAAGTAATAGTAGACCTTCTGAGTCATGATCGAGACGGCCAGATACACGTAAATCAGGATCCGTAATAAACTCAGCTAATGTAGGGTGTTTTTCATCCTCTCTAAACTGCGAGAGAACATTAAATGGTTTATTTAATACAGTAAGTTTCATGGGAAGATCTGCTTTAACAAATGTGACGTATTGTATTGATTTCTTAAATGTAGATTATTTCTAAGCTAAATAACATATAGTGTATATTTACTTTAGAATAGCTACACATTTAAAAAAATGAAAAATTGTCTGAAAGACAATAACGTAGTTCGCCAAATATAAAAGGGAGCCTGGCAAATGGGTTATGAAAAGATTGTTGTACCAACCAGTGGTGACAAGATTACCGTAAATGCAGACCGTTCATGGAATGTTCCGAATCATCCAATCATTCCCTTTATTGAAGGTGATGGTATTGGTGTAGATATTACACCTGCCATGAAAGAGGTAGTCGATGCCGCGGTAGAAAAGGCTTATGGTGGCGAACGCTCTATTGAATGGATGGAAGTATACTGTGGCGAGAAAGCAAATGCTAGCTACGGCACGTATATGCCAGAAGAAACCTTCGATGCAATTCGTGATTTTGTTGTTGCAATTAAAGGCCCATTAACTACACCAGTCGGTGGTGGTATTCGTTCATTAAACGTTGCATTACGCCAAGAACTTGATTTATATGTTTGTTCTCGTCCAGTACGTTGGTTTGAAGGTGTTCCTTCACCAGTGAAGCATCCAGAACAAACAGATATGGTTATTTTCCGTGAGAACTCTGAAGATATTTATGCAGGGATTGAATGGAAAGCAGATTCTGACGAAGCAAAAAAAGTAATTAAGTTCCTACAAGAAGAAATGGGTGTGAAAAAAATCCGTTTCCCAGAGGATTGTGGTATTGGTGTTAAACCTGTATCAAAAGAAGGTACGCAACGCCTTGTACGTAAAGCAATCCAATTTGCAATTGATAATGATAAGCCATCTGTGACATTAGTACACAAAGGCAATATCATGAAATATACAGAAGGTGCTTTCAAAGAGTGGGGTTATGAGCTTGCACAACAAGAGTTTGGTGGTGAGCTGATTGACGGTGGCCCATGGGTAAGCATTAAAAACCCAAAAACTGGAAAAGAGATCATCATTAAAGATGTAATTGCAGATGCTTTCTTACAACAGATTTTAATGCGTCCTGCAGAGTATTCAGTGATCGCAACATTAAATCTAAATGGTGACTATGTTTCAGATGCATTGGCTGCACAAGTAGGCGGTATTGGTATTGCACCAGGTGCAAACATTGGCGATGCAGTATCTGTGTATGAAGCAACACACGGCACAGCACCAAAATATGCAGGTCAAGATAAAGTAAACCCAGGTTCAATTATTTTATCTGCTGAAATGATGTTACGTGATATGGGATGGACAGAAGCCGCTGATTTAATTATTAAAGGTGTATCTGGTGCGATTTCTCATAAGACAGTGACATATGACTTTGAACGTTTGATGGACGGAGCAGAACTTCTTAGTTGCTCAGCGTTTGGTAAAGCGATTGTAAAGAATATGGACGCTTAAATAAGTTATAAATAGTTGAAAAGCCTCATCATATGATGGGGCTTTTTATTGCTTTATTAGAATTTAAACTAAGCTTATTCAGAAAAAAGAATACACTATATTTTTTTAGTAATTATATGATTTTTATTGTAAAAATAACAATATGAAAAGCAGTGCTATGGTTATCGAAAAAATGAAGAAGAGAATGGGTCTTGTTGGTTATCTATTTACTTTATAATAAACGTTAATTATATCTTATTTTTAGAATAGCCTTTGGGCTAGGAGTTGCAATGAGCATGCCACTTATCATAAACATTATCGTGTTTGTGGTTCTACTACTTGTACTTGCACAAACTCGTAAAACAAATTGGAGCCTATCCAAAAAAGTACTTTCTGGTTTGGTTCTTGGTGTGGTGTTTGGGCTAGGTTTGCACTTAGTATACAACACAGGCGATCAAGTTCTGAATGATTCAATTAGCTGGTTTAATATTGTCGGAAATGGTTATGTAAAACTTTTACAAATGGTTGTTATGCCATTGGTTTTTATTTCTATTTTAAGTGCAGTGGCAAAACTGCATTCGGCAACTTCGTCGTTAGGAAAAATTAGCTTTCTGAGCATAGGAACGTTATTGGTTACTACATTTATTGCAGCTTTAGTTGCAGTTTTTGTAACACGACTTTTTGGTTTGACTGCAGATGGTCTGGTGCAAGGTGCTGCTGAAACGGCTAGATTGAGTGCACTTCAGTCTGATTATGTAGGAAAAGTCACAGATTTAAGTGTTCCTCAATTTATTTTGTCTTTCATTCCAACGAATCCTTTTGCTGATTTAACTGGTGCAAAACCAACGGCAATTATTAGTGTGGTTATCTTTGCAGCATTTTTGGGTGTTGCTGCACTTAAATTGCTTAAAGATGATGAAGTAAAAGGGAAGTATGTTTTAACTGCAATTGATACTGCTCAGTTATGGGTAATGAAACTTGTCCGCCTTGTAATGACATTGACGCCGTATGGTGTTTTTGCCTTAATGACAAAAGTCGTTGCAAGCTCGAATATGGCAGATATTCTAAAGTTAGGTGGTTTTTTGGCGGCTTCCTATGTAGGTATTGCGATTATGTTTATTGTTCATGCCATTATTTTGGCAGGTTCAGGTATTAATCCAATACGCTTCTTTAAAAAAGTATGGCCTGTTATTACCTTTGCTTTCACGAGTCGATCTAGTGCGGCAAGTATTCCTATGAATATTGAAGCACAAACAAATCGTATTGGTGTACCAGAATCAATTGCAAGTTTTTCAGCTTCTTTTGGTACAACAATTGGACAAAATGGCTGTGCAGGTTTGTATCCTGCTATGCTTGCGGTAATGGTTGCACCAACAATGGGGGTAAATCCTCTAGATCCTCTATGGATTTTAACATTAGCTGGCATTGTCACAATGAGTTCTATTGGTGTCGCTGGTGTAGGTGGTGGTGCAACGTTTGCAGCATTAATTGTACTACCTGCTTTAGGTTTTCCAATTACATTAGCTGCACTTCTTATTTCTATTGAGCCTTTAATTGATATGGGAAGAACCGCACTAAATGTAAATGGCTCTATGACAGCAGGAACATTTACTAGTCAGGTCATGGGTCTTACCGACAAAAGTAAATTTGAGCAAGAAAATGACAAAGATCTCGTAAATAGCTGATCAATTGAAGTATATTAAAAGAGCATATGCTAAAGCATGTGCTCTTTTTTTTGAGGAAATAATAATGAAGATGTACCAAGTTGATGCATTCACAACACAATTATTTAAAGGAAATCCTGCTGCAGTTATTATTTTAGAAGACTGGTTAGATGAAGCGCTAATGCAACATATTGCATTAGAAAATAATCTTTCTGAAACTGCCTTTGTAAAGAAAAATACACTCAATAATTATGATATTCGTTGGTTTACACCAACAGATGAAGTGCCATTTTGTGGGCATGCAACGCTAGCGAGTGCGTTTATTTTATTTCAGCAGATTGAAGGCTTGGAATATATTGAATTTGAAACACAGCAATTGGGTACATTTTATATTCGACAAAAAAATGAAAAGATTGTCATGAATTTCCCAATATTAAAAGCATATCCTCTTTTAGATTATCCTAAAACATTGGAAAGTGCCTTTAATATTCCATTTAAAGCGGTTTATTTAAATGATCAGGCTTATGTCGTTGAATATGAAAACGCACAACAGGTTTTAGATGTACAACCTGATTTTTTTAAGCTGAAAGAAGTGAGTATTGATTCAAAAAGAATCTATGGCAAAACCCGAGATATTGTGATTACTGCGCCAGGAAAAGATCACTACGATTGTATTAGTCGTTATTTTGCCCCTGCTATTGGTGTAAATGAGGATCCTGTAACAGGCTCTATTCATACAGCAGTGATTCCACTTTGGTCAGAAAGACTAGAGAAGGATCTGATTACGGCTTATCAGGCTTCTTCAAGAGGTGGTTGGTTATACGGTGAAATATTACCGAATGATCGTATAGAAATTTCAGGCCAAGCTAAACTCTATATGGTTGCAGATATTCATATATAACAAAAAGGTAAAATTCTAATGGAAGATGTGGTGTTGCCAGTTGCTCAGAAAGGTGAAGAAGTTTTAAATTTAGTCGCTACGAAAGTCAGTCCAAGAGAATTTGGCTCTTTATGGCTACATCAGCTTTCTCAAGCGATGCAAACGACGATGAAATATCATCATGGTGTAGGCATTGCAGCACCACAAGTTTATGTTTCTAAAAGAATTATTATTGTTGCATCTCGTCCTAATCCACGATACCCAGATGCCCCAGATATGCCTGAGATTGTCATGGTCAACCCAGAAATTTTAACGGCATCTAGTGAAAAATGTTTGGGTGAAGAAGGCTGTTTGAGTGTAAAAGGTGAGCGAGGACGAGTGCTGCGTGCACAAAAAATTGTTGTAGAGTACTACACAGTGATGGGAGAGCGAATTCAGCAAACGTTTTTTGGTTTTCCTGCCAGAATTGTTCAACATGAAATAGACCATTTAAACGGAATCCTATTTGTGAGTTATTTATAGTTTTTTAATGATTCTGAAATATTTCTCATGCAAATTAAGCGATATGTTTTAAATAAGTGGAATGAATTGGTCTAGCTAAAATATTTTATTTAAATAAATGAATGTTAAATTTTAAAGCTGTACTTATTGTAGTGCACTTTTTGCTCTAAAAAGAAGCAAAAGGTGGGCTTTTTTTCGCATAATAAATGTTGTGTCATATAACTGTCATAATTAAATTAAACAATATGGACACCTAAAAGTATCATCATAGATGGCAGCATGAAAATGAATACATCTTCTAAACAAGAGCCAATACCTCCTGGTGCCGTAGAAGGTAAAAATGTAAATGTTCCTACACCGAAATTTTTTATGCCGGTGTTTCTTACAATTATTATTTCTACACTTGTTTATATTGGATTGCAGCTAAATGCTGATCTTGCGAATGTTCCACCTTTAAGCCTTTATTCAGTAATTTTGCTTTCTACAGCACTATTCATTGCTTTAGGTTTTGAATTTGTGAATGGTTTCCATGACACAGCAAATGCAGTTGCAACGGTTATTTATACCAATGCACTTCCAGCACCTATTGCAGTCATGTGGGCAGGTTTTTGTAATTTTCTCGGTGTACTGCTAGCAAGTGGTGCTGTTGCATACGGCATTATTGCATTATTACCTGTAGAAATGATTATGAATGTAGGAAGCAGTGCAGGTTTTGCAATGGTATTTGCATTACTCATTGCAGCCATTCTATGGAACTTAGGCACATGGTTCTTTGGTATTCCTGCTTCAAGTTCACATACTATGATTGGTTCTATTTTAGGTATTGGTATTATGAACCATATCTTAAATACTGCTGCTGAAGCGGGAACTAGTGGTATTGATATGGAGCAAGTCATTAAAGTTGGTAAAGCATTACTGTTTTCCCCACTTATTGGTTTTGCATTTGCTGCCGTTGTATTCTTATTGGTGAAATTTTTATTTAGAAAGCAACTCGAGCTCTTTAAAGCACCTGAAGGAAATAAACCACCGCCATTGGTGATTCGTGCCTTGCTTATTTTTACATGTACAGGTGTAAGCTTTGCACATGGTTCGAATGATGGTCAAAAAGGAATGGGGCTAATTATGCTTATTCTGATTGGTCTTGTTCCTTTAGCATATTCACTTAACAAGAATATAGACAGTAATCAATTACAGTCTTTCAAAGGTTTGTCCGAAGAAGCAGCTGTAGTAATTTCTGCAGAAAATACACAAAAATATAATCGTGTAGAAGCTAAAGAGATTTTAACGCGTTACATTCAAGAGAAGAAAGTAACCCCAGAAGTACTTCCTGCATTAGCTAGTATGACATATGGTTTAAGCCAAGAATTGGCACCGTATTCTTCTTTGAAAAATATTCCTGAACAAAGTGTTAGTGATATTCGAAATGAAATGTATTTAAGTACAGCGACATTTAAAGCATTAGGTAAGCAAAAAGCATTACCGACTTGGAATGAAGCTGAACAAAAAACGATTAAATCTTATCAAAAAGGTTTAGATGGTTTCTTACAATATATTCCAAACTGGGTGAAAGTTGCTGTTGCATTGGCACTAGGCCTAGGTACTATGGTTGGTTGGAAGCGTATTGTTGTGACTGTAGGCGAACGAATTGGTAAAGATCATATGACGTATGGTCAAGGCTTATCTGCCGAGCTTGTTGCAATGACAACCATTGCTGCAGCCGATGGACTTGGAATGCCAGTATCAACTACACATGTTTTAAATAGTGCAGTGGCAGGGACAATGGTTGCCAATAAGTCTGGGTTACAGTGGTCAACAATTAAAAGTATTATCTCGGCTTGGGTGCTCACACTTCCAGTGACAATTGCACTTTCGGGTGGTTTGTATTGGCTGTTCTTACATATATTTTAATTATGAATTAAACAAAAAAGGGCTTAAGAAATAGCCCTTTTTTTATTTTTGAAATTGCCATAAAGAGCAGCCATAGGTAATACGGTACGTGTTGTATAGTTAGTACGCCATAACCCACCATGATTTGCTCCTGATGAGATTAAATCTAATGGATGAGTCAGTGTAATATTTGGTTGAGAGACAGCCTTAGGGTAGCGTAAATCATGTACCCACATTGCTGCCATAATTGCATTTGTTGTTTCTGGTGCAAAAGCTTCTACGCCAAATAAAGAAGCACCATTGAAAGCAGATTGGAGTAGGGGATTTTTAATTACAGATTGTGTTGTCGTTGATGGAGAAACATTAATAGAAACACATTGCCCTTGGTGTCTTGCCACCAAAGCACGCCATTGTTGAAGCCTTTTTGCCAAGGCGTAGTTAGGGCCTTGCTGTAGTACTAATCCGTCATAAATCGTATATTTTTCTGAATAATCTGTAAAAATTGTCTTGTGTAGTATTTTTTTACATGAAAATTGACTAATGAGTTGAGTCATTGATTTTTCTAACAATGAGCGTTGGCGTTGTTGTTGTTCTATTTCTTTTTTAAATGATATAGGCAGTGCGTATATATCTGTTGGTGTGCTCATAAACATGAGAGATGTATTTTTATTCTTCTCGCTGACGGATTGCATGATTGCATCCATGGCAAGTGCAACTCGTACATGCTTTTCTCCATCTAAATAAGCCAGTGCAGCAATATCTAGGTTTTGATTAAACTGATTTAGCCACTTCACAATTTCTGGTGTTTGCGTTAGTAAGTCTGCACCTAATTCTTTATTATTTTCTAAAAAGGGTGCATATAACGTCGCATTACCTTTTTCAATGGTTTGACGAATCAGTGTCCATTTAGGTAGATGAGCGATATCGATGGCAATAATGTTTGCCTTCCACTTGGCAAGCCAAGAAAGTGGTCCAATCTCTGCACCCGCACCTAAAAGCACCATTGTTCTATCTGAGAGATCAAGCCATTCTGGGTGCTCATAAACCTTCCGTAAAGCCTCGGCATGCGAAGGTTCTATAATCTTTTTTTCTTGCCATAGCTGAATTTGGTTAAGTAAGCTTTGGCCTTTTAATTGTTTACCTTTATAAGGGATATACCACTCTGGAAGGCTATTACTTTTCCCAATAATTTGATGGGTTTGTAGCTTCTCAAAAGGCTGTGAAATTGCATTTTTAAAAGAAGTACTTAAACCATGACGATAAAATCTAAAATGTTCATGGGCAGTTTTAAGACCACTTTGGGCGATAGTAATCGTATCCTTTGTATTTTTTAAACTTAACTCAAGTGTCTTTTTAATATGGATAGGGTAGTTTTTTCGCCAAGTGGTTTCATTACGCATGGTCTCTGCACAATGAGGGTCTATCGATTGAATGGCAGTGCTTAAGATATACTTCGCACTTGCTGTGGTACTTATTTTTTTTGTAGATGCTACGATCGGAAACTGTATACCTTTAATGATATCTGACATAGAGAATATCCTTTCGTGGTTTTAAACTGAAATAGATATAATCTCTATGACAGATGTAATGTATTTACTAAGAGTGAATAAAATTAAAAAGGTAATTTAGTTAACTGATTTAAAAAGTGAGGAATAATTTTAGGTTCCACAATAATAGTCATTAAAATACCATAAGCTGCACCCCACAGATGGGCACTATGATTAATATTGCCTACGCTACGTTTATTTGACCAAATAGTGTATCCAATATAGAGAATTGCAAAAATAATGGCAGGTACGGGTATAAAGAAAACGAAGATAAGATTCCACGGTTTAAAGAGAATATAAGCAAATAGCACAGCCGATACAGCACCGGACGCGCCTAGGCTTGCCCATTGAAAGTCATTTTTATGTTTTAGATAACTTGGTAAAATAGAAATAATGAGGCCGCCTAAGTAAAATAGAACAAATCCCATATTGAACGCATATTGTCTATAAAAAGTCTCAATCGCACTCCCGAAGAAGAACAACGTGATCATATTAAATAGAAGATGAGCACCATCTGCATGCACAAATCCGTGGGTGATAAAACGGTCGAATTGCCCTTTTTGCATGGCTGGTGGCCAAAAGATTAAGCGATTCATCACTTTTTGATTTGAAAAAGCAATGAGTGAAACAATAACAGTAATAATAATAAGTGTAATACTATGATTAAATGGCAGGTCTAGCATAATATGACAAAGTAATAAAAAATAAACTTTATCATGACATAAAATGAAGAAGATAGAAAAATAAATAAATCTGACAAAATAAGTTGATTTTTGGCAATTACCCCATATCTTCAGTTAAACTAGGTACTTCAGGTTGAGGAAAGATACGATGTCTATGGAAAACGACAACATGACTCAGACAGCAAATGAAGAGATGCCGAATCTCTTAATCACTCCGTCTGCGCAAGAGTACTTGGGTGAATTATTGGCTAAGCAAAATACGCCTGGTATTGGGGTTCGTGTATTTGTAGAAAATGCAGGAACACCGCGTGCTGAATGTTGTATGGCATATAGTGCTCCTGATGAAGTTGTAGAAACGGATTATCGACAAGAATACCCAGATTTTCCAGCATTTATTGATTCGCCATCTATTCCATATTTAAGAGATGCGGTCATTGACTATAATAAAGACCGTTTTGGTGGGCAACTTACCTTTCGCGCACCGAACTCTAAAGTGCCTCGTGTTGGGCCAGATGCTTCAATGGAAGAGCGTATTACTTACGTACTACAATCGGAAATTAATCCAGGTTTGGCAAGTCATGGGGGTAATTGTAGTCTCGTAGCTGTTAAAGACGATGAAACACATGGTCTAACTGCAATCTTGAAATTTGGTGGCGGTTGTCAAGGATGTTCGGCAATTGATGTCACTTTGAAGCAAGGTGTTGAAACGACACTACGTGAATATATTCCAGAATTGCAACGTGTGATTGATGAGACTGACCATTCACAAGCTGAAGGTGCATACTATAAATAAGAAAAAGGCGCATAAAGCGCCTTTTTTATTGAATTTGTTTTAGACATGCTTGTACATCATCTTGTGCATAAAAAGCCTCCAAAATAGGGTAGAGGCGTGATTTTAAATAGCCATCGTTAATTAATTTTTTGACGACTGGTGTAATAATCATGATTATTTCGGTCTGTATCGCTTGATGGTTTAACCCTAAAAGGTTAAAAAAATACTCTAATTTTTGTGTTTTATGTAGTTCATACCATTGGTAGATATGATCAGAGATGACTGTATTGAAATAGTTTGTTTCGCGTAGACCATTCCAAAAATCATTGATGATAGAAATCAGTTCAGGATAATCGTTCGAATTTAAGAATTCATTTAACTCAACTAATTTTTTTTCTTTTATTTGGTGCCATAATTCAGCTTGTAAATGATAAACACGTTCATTCGTCAAGTGGTTAGCAAGTACGTATTCACTTAATTGCCTAATTTTAGGAATATTTTTTTCTATGTATTGCATAATCGTTTTTTCGAAAGTTGCATCTGTCATATTTTCAAACATAGATTTCCCCATTTTCATAAACCGATTCACATGAGAAGGGGTTTTTGAAGCCAATGTTTCTTCAAAATAATTTTGAATGGCATGGTTGAGAAGCTCAGACATAATTGTTGAAAATGACTGATGATGAACCATAAAGTGAATAATGGATGATCTTAGGTGTGTTTGTTCTGAAATAAAAGACGCTAAACGGTCAATAGCCATGACTTGAATAACTTCTTGGATTTGAGACTCTTCATTGAGTGTATGTGTTGCACATAATTGCATTTGCTTTGCAAAATGCATTAACAGATCATGAGGAATAGGATTTTTTAAAAAACACTCTCGAATATAACGAATAATTTGCTCATCAGTTAAAAAATCTTGCAGTTGCTTTTGTGACAACCATTGATATAAGTGTTCACCTTCTGTTTGAATTGAACTGTGATTTTTACAGAATTGCTCTAAAAAAAGAATTTGCGATTGAATAAGCTGTTCAATCATAGGATGTTTAGGAGATTGCTTCATATCGCTATTTTGTTGTAAAGACCATGTATAGAAGTATACATGAGGCAAGAAAATATTTTTTTAATTGAATTTACTATGGCGACGTTTTTAGTCAGTGACAAGTTTCATAGTGCGCCCTAGAATACAAATCATTAATTATTTTGATAACGAAATAGGAAAAATCATGCTTACAGCTCAAGAAGCATTGGACCGTTTAAAACAAGGGAATCAGCGTTTTGCAAATGGTAAGTCATCTATTCCAGATTTAATTTCTCAAGAACATCGCTCTCAATTAACAGCAGACCAAAATCCATTTGCGATTGTACTTGGCTGTTCTGACTCACGAGTACCTGCAGAAATCATTTTTGACCAAGGGTTAGGAGATCTTTTTGTAATTCGTGTTGCAGGAAATATTGTAGCGCCATCTCAGGTAGGCAGCGTAGAGTTTGCAGCAGAACGTTACGACTGTGCAGTGGTTGTTGTTTTAGGTCATAGTCATTGTGGTGCAATTAAAGCAACGATTGATACTTTGCGTAATCCAAATCAGCCACCATCTAATAACTTAATGTCTATTGTAAATCGTGTTCGTCCATCTGTTGAAATTTTGATGCAAACAGAATTAAAAGATGATTTACCAAAGCTATGCGAACATGCCGTGCGTTCTAATGTATTTGCATCGGTTAATCAATTGCGTCATGGTTCTTCAGTACTAGAGCATTTAATTGCCCAAGGTAAATTAAAAGTTATTGGTGCAGAGTATTCTTTAGAGACAGGTGAAGTCACATTCTTTGATTTTTAGTAAATTAAATCACTAAATTTTATAATTTATTGAAATGGGTGGTTATTTAAAATATCCATCCATAATAAATAGATATCCTTTAACTTATATTCACAATATAAATAAATCATTAAATTAAGTAATATTCCAAATATAATACCTATAATAAGTTTTAATGAGGTGTTTTTTCTCTGAGAAAAATACCAGATGAGACTGAGTATAACCCCCATAAGAATTCCACCAATATGTGCCATGTTGTTAATATTTGGGGTAATAAAACCTACCGATAAATTAATGAGCATGACCCAAAGTAATACTTTTTTACTCAGAATAAATGGTTGCTGAGGAGCAGGAGGAAAAAAAGAAAGAATAGTAAGTGCGCCTCCAAGACCCATAATTGCACCCGATGCACCACCATTAACTGTAGGTAATAAATCGACAGAGAACACATGTAGCAGATGGTAGCTATTTTCTATAGTTATCCAGTTACTTAGTAAACTGCCTGTCAGCCCAGCAAGAAGATATAAACAAATATAATAAAAACGACCATAAATTTGTTCTGCAATTTTTCCAAAAATATAAAGAGACCACATGTTTAAAGCCAAATGGATGAAGCCAAAATGAAAAAACATGCATGTAAATAAGCGATAGGGTTCATAAATTAAGGTTAGCGGTGGATAATCAGCACCCCATCTAATCGCATCTAACAAACTTGGGTTGCTACTATTTACACCTGCTGTAATTTGTAGAAGATATAAACCAACATTGACGATAATGATAAATGCAGTTGCCCACCAAAGTTGTAGATCTAATTTACTTTTGTAAAATAAAGGTTGTTGCATTTTAGACGTGCTATTCTTGGAAAATTTTTCAATATCAGCTTAACAGAACCTGTGGTTTGGAGAAAGTTACATTCATGAAACGTATCTTATCGCGTATGCTTAAACTCTTGTTTGTTCTTTTCTTTTTAATACAGATTTGTGTGTTTGCTGCATTATTTTGGTGGAAATTCAATCCTGTAGAAACCACGATGTTAATGATTGTAAATTCTTGGCAAAATACTGAAGAAGCACAACATGAATGGGTGAATTATAAAAATATGAGCCCTTATATAAAGCAAGCTGTCATCGCGGGTGAAGATGGTAAATTTCTTGAACATCATGGTTTTGATTGGGACGGTATGCAATATGCGCTTGAGCGCAATGAAAAGAATGAAACTATTGTTGCAGGTGGTTCAACGATTTCTCAGCAGTTGGCAAAGAATTTATTTTTATTTAATCAGCGTTCTTATGTGAGAAAATTTGAAGAAGCTATTATTACAGTAATGATGGAAAGCCTTTGGTCAAAGCAACGTATATTAGAAGTATATTTGAACTCTGTAGAGTTTGGTGAAAATATATATGGTATTGAAGCTGCATCACAATATTATTTTCATAAAAACAGTCGTAATTTAACGAAACAGCAAGCGATTTTTCTAGCAGCTTTATTACCTAATCCAAAATATTTTCAAAATCATCCAAACCATCCAAGACTACATTTTAGAGAACGTTTTATTCGAAAATATATTGACTCAAGTCCAATACCATAATAAATAAAATAGATGTATTATTTGTTTAGGAATTATGCATTTATTTATCAAATTGCCATAATTATAAAGGACAATTGAATAAGAACATCGCATAATGTTTGTTATGGAATAATGTATGAATATAGAGGCGCATGCAGTGGACGGTCACGCAGAAGATACGAATCTCCCTGAATATACGTATAATGAACGATATATTAATCGTGAGTTATCCATTTTAGATTTTCATTTACGGGTCTTAGAACAGGCTGTTGATCCGCTTCATCCGCTTTTAGAAAGATTAAATTTCTTACTTATTTTTTCTCGCAATATGGATGAATTTTTCGAAATTCGTGTTGCAGGTGTGATGGAGCAGTTAACCTTAGGAAATGACAGCTATACACCAGATGGTCTTACACCAAAACAAGTCTTAGAACAAATTTCTAAGACAGCGCATGAAGCGATTGAGCGTCAGTATAGAATTCTAAATCAGGAAATCTTACCTAAACTTAGAGAAGAGGATATTTGTTTTTTACGCCGTGGAGAGTTGTCACCTGCACAAACTGCATGGGTAAAGAAATATTTCCATGATCAAGTTGCACCTGTTTTAACACCGATTAGTTTAGATCCTGCACATCCATTTCCACGATTGGTGAACAAAAGCTTAAACTTTATTGTGACATTAGAAGGCAAAGATGCTTTTGGTCGCCAAATTGATTTAGCTGTTGTCCCTGCACCAAGGTCTTTACCACGTGTCGTGCGATTACCTGATGAATTGACAGATGGAAAAGAGCATCATGTGATGCTGTCTGCGATTATTCATGAGCATGTTTCTGATTTATTTCCTGGTATGACGGCAACTGGTTGCTATCAATTCAGAGTTACACGAAATGCCGATTTAGAGCTTAATGAAGATGTTGAAGACCTCGCAATTGCATTAAAAGGCGAGCTTAGTTCTCGTCGCTTTGGTCGTGCTGTACGTTTAGAAGTAACACAAAGCTGTCCAAAGCATATTTATCAGTATTTACTGAATGAATTTGAGCTACATGAAGAGCAATTATATAAAGTTGATGGTCCTGTAAACTTAGCACGCTTGGTTTCAAACTTTAAACGCCCTCATTTGAAATATGCGGCATATACACCAGTGATACCAAAAGTTCTTCGCAAGTCAGAAAATATTTTTTCTGCTATGAAGAAGCAAGATATTTTACTTCATCATCCTTTTGAGTCTTTTGCACCAGTAATTACATTGCTTCGAGAAGCTGCACGTGATCCAAAAGTATTGGCTATTAAGCAAACATTATATCGAAGTGGTCCTGATTCTGAAATTGTACAGTTGCTTGCTGAAGCCGCTAGAAATGGTAAGGAAGTAACGGCTGTTATTGAGTTAAGAGCACGCTTTGACGAAGAGTCGAATATTGCGGTAGCAAATGTTTTACAAGAAGCGGGTGCTGTGGTGGTGTATGGTATTGTGGGTTATAAGACACATGCCAAAATGATTTTAGTGATCCGCCGTGAGAATAATAAACTTGCACGTTATGCACACTTAGGTACGGGAAATTACCATGCAGGTAATGCACGTATGTATACAGACTATGGTCTGTTAACAACAGGCAAAGAGTTATGTGAAGATGTACATCGTATATTCCAAGAGCTGACAGGTATGGGGAAAATGGCAAAGCTTAAAAAGTTATTGCATGCACCGTTTACCTTGCACAGTCATTTGCTTGGCTTTATTGACGATGAAATTGCACATGCTCGAGCAGGCAAAGATGCACATATTATTGTTAAAGTGAATGCACTGACCGAAGTTCAACTTATTAATAAATTATATGAAGCATCTCAAGCAGGTGTAAAAATTGATTTAATTATTCGTTCGATCTGTTGCTTACGCCCAGGATTACCAGGTTTATCTGAAAATATTCACGTACGTTCTATTGTTGGTCGTTTCTTGGAGCATACACGTGTATTTTATTTCAGCAACGACGGTCATCCACGGGTATATGGGTCTAGTGCGGACTGGATGAATCGTAATCTATTTAATCGTGTTGAGGCATGTTTTCCAATTGAAGACCCGACTTTAAGAAAATATATTTATCAACAAGGTCTGTTAAATTATCTCAAGGACAATGAGCGTGCTTGGGTGTTAAGTGGGGATGGATCTTGGACACGTGTACAGAGACCTGAAAATGAGCTTCCACATAATGCTCAGCAAGTCCTAATTGAATCATTTCGTTAAATAGTTCAGCTCTATGCATCAACTGCTTTTTAAAAAGCAGTTGATTTTATTCAATGTCCCAGTCTATCAGTTTTATAAAATTCCAAAAATTTTCTAGCTCTATATTTAGTCTCGTATTATGCCGATAGAGGTAAATCTCTACAGGAAGTACAGCATTTTTTAGTGGAAGAATTGAGAGGGTCTGATGTTTTAATTCCTCTTGAATACTATAATTGGGTAACCAACCTACGCCGTATCCATGTTTTATCATGTCTTTGAGTAAGGTACTCATGGACGATACAAAATTGGTGTCGAAGTGATGAGTTTGCTGTGTTTGTAAAAACTGATTAACTTGCTTGCCCATGTAACTCTCATCTGTATAACTCATGAAAGGAAAACTTTCGTCTTCTAAAGAAAATTTGGGAAAACCAGATGTATCTGTACCTGTAACGAGGTAGAGCTTTGCAGAAAATAATTGATGACATAAAAAGTTTGAGTTCATTAAACTCGGGTCATAAAATGACATAATAAAATCACACGTTCCATTTTTTAAATAATCCACCGTTTGATTCACATCAATCGCTTCTACATAAAATGTTTTATCTGTATAGTTCTTTAAATTTTTCAATATCTTGGGAAACAAATGACCCGATAACGAATGTGCTGAAGCAATTTTAATTTTACTTCGAAGGTCACTGGTTCCTTTAATTTTCTCAATATTGTATTCAAAATCACTGAGTAAATTTCTTACATTTAAAATAAATAATTTACCTTCTTCAGTAAGTTGTAGTGGAGAAGTCTGCCTATCAAAGATATGAAAACCCAACGATTTTTCTAATGTCTGAATTCGTCTACTTAGCGATGATTGTGAGACATGTCTAAGATCTGCTGCAAGCGTAAAGTTGCGATGTTTTTCTAGCGTCAATACGTCATATAACCACTTTAATTCAATATTTTGTATCATGTTTTAACCATTAAGGATTATTGATTTTGATAGAATTGAATTGCATTTTTAACTAATATGTCCGTAGTGTCGACAAAAGATTTTGGTTTTTCTAACATGATTTCTTCTAATATAAGAGGTATCTCTGTGCAAGCCAGTAAAAACTTTTCACCTTCTGATATTGCGTAATGCTGGATAATTTCCTTCATATTTTGCTTAACGAGATCATGCTGTCCTGACTTATATTGGTAAATATTTTTCATAATTTTTTGCTGAACTTCTTCCGAAGGAACTTCATATTCAATGTGCTGTTCGGCCAATTTTTTTTGATAGAGCTGCGCGTGAATGGTTGCTGAAGTTGCCAAAATATATACTTTCTTGGTGTTGGTATTTTTCAAATGAGTAATCGTGGCTTCTATAATACTAATCATTTTAATAAGTGTTTGTTTTTGAAGATCGTCAAACCAAAAGTGTGCAGTATTACACGGAATAATAATACAACCTACATGCGTGGCTTCTAAAATTTTTAGATAAGAAATCATTTTTTCCAAAGGCTTATTGTTTTTTAAAAAGATAGATTCTGTACGATCTGGAATATCGGGAATTGATACTGTAATTGTAGGAATATGCTCTTGGTCACAATGAGCAGAAGTATTTTTAATGATTTTATTGATTGTATCGACAGTCGCTTGAGGGCCCATACCGCCAAGAATTCCAATAGCTGGTTTCATTACTAAACCCTCTAAACTGTAAAAGATGATTTAGTATGGGTAAGTTTTAAGTCTATGAAATGCAAAAAATAGATAACATATTTGTATTAGGCATAGCTAAAAATAGTTTATGCACCGAAATACTATAGAGGAATGCTTTAGCGTTATTTTTCTGCATCATTTATGCAATTTTTGCATCGTATATTATCTTTTATGCAGTCTAATATAGGCCAGTATTAATAATAAAACACTCGTTACACTTAAAAATAAAAGCTTAGGGATTACAATTGCAACAGGTACCCCCATTTGATTGAGTTGAACAAACATTTGAATTGCATGTGTTGAAGGTAGGCAAAGACTAAACCATTGCAAAAAGAGTGGCATAGATTGAAGTGGCCAAGATGTACCACTTAATAAAAAAAGTACAATAGATGTAGGAACAAGCACATGACCAACACGCTCAGGCATATCGAAAAACGTGGCAATAAACATGCTTAACCCAATGACACACGTTATAAATATAGGTACAGCAATCAGCATACCTAAAAAATTACCACCTCTTGGATAGTCGTATAGCCAAAATATAAAACCAAATAAATAAAAGCATGCCAAACAACCAATCGTGAAAATTGCTGTAAAGAAACCAAAAAACTCACTTGGTCGGGGTTTCCAAATAAACTTTTCTCTGTAGCCTGCTATAAGCATACCTACACCGAGTAAAATAGTTTGATGGATAATTAAAGGCGCTACCGAAGGAAAAATATAACTTCCATAACCTGAAAGTGTATTAAATAACGGAATTTGATGGATAGGCAATTCAGGGCGGAAATGACTAATTTTGCCAAACTGTTCTATATGGTTTTGTATGACATCTTCTAAAGAGACAGCTAATCCTGATGCAATTTGCTTTACACGAATTAAATATGCCGAACTAAGATAGAGGCCGATGCCAGTACTTTTAGGATTTGCCAATAAATCGGAAGATAGCTTTTCTGGAAGAAGTAAAATTGCATCTGCTTTTTGAGCTTGAACATGTTGCTGTGCTTCTAAAAAGTTGGAGGTCACTTCAGTAATTTGAATATTAGGATTAGAGCGGATCGTACTAATAATTTGATTTGTTAAGACACTCTGATCTTGATCTACAACGATAATCGGTAAATTTTCAGCCTGTTGTGCTTTATATGCTGTTGGATAAAAGAAACCGTATAATATCGAACCAAGCACCAATGTTGTAAACACGGCAGAGAAGCCTTTTATATCTTTAAACGTTTTAAAAAAGTAAAAAATAAATGACTTCATATTTCAGCCTGCTTGCTTATTTTTTTTAAGCAGAATAAAGAGAGTATATAGCCGATAAGACAAAAAAGAATAAGTAGTAAAAAGGGAGGGATGGACACTTGTATAGGGCTACCAACAACCCATTGTTCGGTTTGTAATTTTACGTATGGTGTATAGGGAATTAAGTTTGACCAAAATTGCGTAAAGAGTGGTGCATTATTTAGAGGGAGGGTAACACCAGCAAAACTTAAAGAAGATCCTCCATAAATTGCAATCGCGCCAAATGTGCGTGTTAAATCTTTTAAGATGAGTGTTACTGCAGTAATAACGAGTGCATAACTCAAATAAAGCAAAAATAAAGCACATAATAAAAGTAATACATTACCAGCAATAAACCAGCCACGAATAACGGTAAGCCAGAATAACCAAACGAGTGACCAAGCAAATAAAATGGTGGTATGGACAAGAGATTTAGCAAAAATGGCTTGGCTCAGTGAGGTTTGATCTAACCATTGTTTTATGGTTTTAAACTTCATCTCTTGTCCTACAGAAAATGCAATAGAGCAACAGATAATAAGGTGAAGAAGTGCAGGAATAAGAAAAGGTTCTAAAAACAATTCATAATTTAATGTTGGGTTAAATAGTGGAGAAATTTTAATATGAGGTGCAGAAATATCTAAGTAAGGAATATTATTTCTAAGATGATTATTTTTAAGAAAATCTAGGCTTGCCTCAGCTGTAGATTGAAGCATTGCCGATGATATAGTATTTCCAATACTAAAAAAAGACTGATTATAAGTGATGGCAATCTGGGCATCTTGTCCTTGTACTAAACGCTTTTCTGCACCATCTGGAATAAGAACATAGCCCCACACCTGTGTTTTATTTAGTGCATCTTCAGCTTCATTTTGGTCGTTTGTTTCTAGTTGTATATGCAGTGAATGATTTAATGCTAAATAATCTGTAATTTTTCTGCTCAGTTGACTATGATCTTGATCAATAATTGCAATAGGGAGGTGCTCTGGCTTACCTTCCATAAGCATACTGCTAAAAATGATAATAATAAGCAGGGGTGCAATGGTTAGCATTGAGAGATCCCACGGGTGGGTCTTTAGATAAAACAGCTCTCTCCAAATTGCTTTAAACATTAGTGACCCTCTTGTACTTTAAAAATTACACTCATACCTTCTTTGAGAGGAATATCACGATTTTCAGGGATGAGATGAAGTTTAAAGCTACGAATATCGTACCCACCTGTTTGGCGCGTTGTCTTAATCGTTGCAAAGTTACCTTGAGGATCTATATTTTCAATTTTAAAGCTCATGTTTTGGTTAAGGGCAGGTACATATCCTTCAATATTATTTTTTTTATAAATATTTGAATATTGATCTTCACGGATGTTTAAACTTACCCAAAGGTGAGCAGTATCTATGATATCAATGACAGGGACACCTGTAGCAACAAGTTCAGAGGCATTGCCATAAATATTTGAAATTGTTCCACGAATGGGAGAGCGTAACTGAGTTTCAGATTCTAAGGCATTAACTTCATTGACAGCAGCTTGAGCAATTTCAACTTGTGCATCTGCCATTGATTTCTGTTCAGTTGTACTGCCGTCTTTTGCACGTTTATATTGTTGATAGGCAGCTTCAGTCATTTGTGCAGATGATTGCTGTGCAGCATACATTTCATCTCGACGCTGTCTAGAAATAACACCTTCTTTATAAAGGTTTGCACCACGTTCATAAGTCGTGTGTGCAAGTTGTTGTTGAGCTTTTAAACTTTGCCAGTTTGCATATAGGCTAGCTAGATTTTCTTCGCGTGTGCCACGATTTGTAGTGGCCTGTAAGGCCAAAGCAGATTGTAAAGATGCCATTGCTTGCTGTTTTTTTGCATCAATTTCTGGACTATGTAAACGGGCAAGAGGTTGGTCTTTTTCTACGACTTGACCTTCAGAAACATAAATCTCATCAATACGGCTAATTAATTTTGTACTGACATGAATCACTTCTGCTTGTACACGACCTTGAACGGAAACCTGTTCAGGTTGATAAGCTTTCCATAAACCAAAGCCAATAAGTATTAAAAGGAGTAAGATAATAATAATTAAAATAAATATCTTGAGTAATTTTTTAGATTGCTTTGTTTCTTTTGCAGGTTTCTCTTCTGATCTGTGCTCAGTCGGAGCATTCTTCTCATTGTATTGTTGGCTCATGAAATTCTCTTAAATATATTAATGAATAAATATCGTATTTGATTGATTGATATATTGGGGAAACTGCTGAATAGAGCCATTCGCTTGTAAAAGTGCCGCAAGTGCTAAAATATATTTATAAGCATTCATTGCAGATTCTGCTTGCATGGCATGATAGATATTTTCTGCATCGACCACTTGAGTGGCGGTTCCCATATTTTCTTTAAAAGATAGTGTTTGAATACGCAGATTTTCTTGAGCGGCCTGCATGTTTTCTTGTATTAAACGGTGCGTATGTTGTGCACCTTCCATGGTAGTATATGCTTTAAAAATTAAATTCTGTAATTCTTGCTTAGCGCGTTCTGTTGCAAGTGTGCTTGAATCTCTTTGCAGCGCTGCTGCTTGAACTTGTTTTTTATGGTCTATGCCTGAAAAGAGATTATATTTTGCTGCAATACCAACGACCCAGTTTTCTTTATTGTCAATAACGTACTCTCCAAAAGCATAAAGGGTTGGTTTTTGTGAGGCACGTTGAATTTTAATATTTTGATCAGCCAGTTGGGTATCCATTTGCATTTTTTTGAGTAAAGTAGATTTCTGTTCAAGTTGATTATATAAAACGGTTAATGGTTGACTCATTGAACTATTGATAAAAAGTGGTGTAGTTAAATGAAAAGATTGTGTATTTTGAAGAAGTTGTTGTAATGCAAAATGACTTTGTTTAAGTTGAATTTCTAAATTATCTAATGTTCTTAATGAATTATTATATGCCACTTCAAATTGCATGCGTTGTCCTTTACTAATAAACCCTTGCTGCTCAAGTTTTATTGCATTGTTAACGTGTTTTTGCATCGCATCTGCATTAAATTGTGCAATATCGACTAATTTTTCTTGTAATTGAACATTAAAATAATTTTGTATAATTTCGAATCGTTGATTGTCTTCTTGCTGTTGTACAGTAATCTCCCCACGTGTTGCTTGCAAAGCCGCTAAATTCTTAGTGGCTGAGATGAGGCCACCTGTATACAGTGGCATAATGATAGAAATGGTTGGGCGAATATCATGATCTTTTACCACAAGGTTGGTTTGATCAGGAATGAGGTTATTTATTCCATCGGAGATATTCTGGTCTGCAGTTTGGCTAATTTGTGCAATCGCGTCTTGATTTATTCCAAGTTGTGAGCCAACTGTCGAAATTTGGCTATTTAAATTTTGAGAAATACTTTGATTAATATTGTTTTTAAGCGTCGTCAAAGGAATATTTTGTTCAGCACGAAAAGCATAAGCGCGTACGTTGAAGTTAATATTTGGTAGTCCAGCATGTTTAACTGCTTCAGCATTTAGTTGCGAAGCGTGCTGTAAATTCTGGCTTGCTTGTGTAGTATAACTTTCATGCAATATTTGTTGTTCAGCTTGTTGATAGCTTAAGTCATAAGCAAAACCATGCTGTAAATACGTTACTCCTAAAGCAAATAAAAAATATTTAGAAATCTTGTGGCCTAAGTCTGTTTTATTTTTTGGCATAAATTTTAAGAAATAGAAATTTTGCATAGGGTCATAGGTCTTTAGTTTTGATCGTTATTTTCCTGTTGTAGCAGAGAGTATAGTACATTCACTTATGAAGTGAACAAAGTTTATTATGGTAAGTGAGAATATTGGAAATTTAAAATTGAAGTGCGTAAAATCGAACTTCGTTACCATTTGCACCTGAGGCATGTATGCGAGGACTTTATCTCATTACCAATGATGATCCTTTTCCTATTCTTTTTGAAAAACTAAAAGTTGCTTTAGCAACAGGTCAAATTGCAATTTTACAATATCGACGTAAAAAAGTAAGTTTTGAAATACAACTTGAAGAAGTTGAAAGAATTAAAATATTGTGTGAGCAGTATCAAACCCCATTTGTTATTAATGATAATCTTGCCCTCGCTGTAAAATTTGATTTAGGCGTACATTTAGGGCAAGGAGATGGAGAAATTGTTGATGCTGTTCGACAGTTACCAAAGCATCAAATTATCGGTAGAACGTGCAAAAACTCTTTAGATTTTGCAGAATCTGCAATTGCTGAAGGTGCTACCTATGTGGCTTTTGGCGCTATTTTTGCGACAGCGACAAAACCCGAAGCAGGGAATTTTGGTATTGAGACTGTAAGACAAGCACGAAAAATATTTGATGTACCTATTTGTGCAATTGGTGGTTTGACTGTAGAAAATGCACAACCTGTGATTGATGCAGGTGCGGATCTATGCGCTGTCATTAGCGATGTATTGGGAAGAAATATTCAAGATATTCCTGCACGTATTGATACATGGACAAAACGATTTCATATTGAGGAAAAGTGAGCAAAAAATGGGACTTTCTACGAAACAAGTACAACTCTTTGAACAAGCAAGTAAACATATTCCAGGTGGTGTAAATTCGCCTGTACGTGCTTTTAATGGTGTGGGTGGTACACCTGTATTTATTGAGAAAGCAAAAGGTGCATATCTTTGGGATGTCGATGGTAAAAAATATGTCGACTATATCGGTTCTTGGGGACCAATGATTTTAGGGCATGCACATCCAGACATTATTCATGCTGTACAAACAGCAGCAGAAGATGGTTTAAGTTTTGGTGCACCGACAGTGCATGAAACAACACTTGCAGACATCATTTGTGAAGTCGTACCTTCAATTGAAATGGTACGTATGACAAACTCTGGTACAGAAGCAACAATGTCTGCAATTCGTCTTGCACGTGGCTATACTGGGCGCGACAAAATCGTAAAATTTGAAGGTTGCTATCATGGTCACTCAGACTCATTATTGGTGAAAGCAGGCTCAGGCTTACTAACATTGGGCGAGCCAACATCGAAAGGCGTGCCAGCCGACTTTGCAAAGCACACAATTACACTACCTTATAATGATATTGAAGCACTTCATGCATGTTTTAAGGAATATGGTTCAGAAATTGCTGGGGTTATTGTTGAGCCTGTTGCAGGAAACATGAACTTAGTTAAGCCGATTGCGGGCTTCTTAGAAGCCATTCGTGAAGTATGTGATACATATCATTCAGTATTTATTATTGATGAAGTCATGACAGGTTTTCGTGTCTCTTTAGGAGGTGCACAGGCATATTATGGTGTAACACCAGATTTAACCACACTTGGAAAAATTATTGGTGCAGGCCTGCCTGTGGGAGCGTTTGGTGGTAAACGTGAAATTATGGAGTGTATTGCACCTTTAGGTGGTGTATACCAAGCAGGTACGCTTTCTGGAAACCCGCTTGCAATGCGTGCAGGAATTACCATGTTTAAGCATCTACGTGAACCTAACTTTTATAAAAATTTGACTGAAAAACTCACTCAGTTATTAAAAGGTTTACAGCAAGTTGCAGATGAAGTAGGCATACCGTTTAAGACTGAACAGGCGGGTGCAATGTTTGGACTTTACTTCACCAATCAATCTGAAATTACAAGTTTTGATGATATTCTGAAATGTGATGCTGAAGCATTCAAAGTATTTTTCCATGGCATGCTAGATCGTGGTGTAAATCTTGCGCCGTCGGCATTTGAAGCTGGTTTTATTTCTGCTGCCCACACAGATGAAGATATCGACTTTACAGTAAAAATGGCGAAAGAAGTCTTTTTAGAAATGAATAAATAAGTGGGATATAGTTAGGTGAGGGTAGTCTAGCTATCCTCACCTATAAAAAAGAATTTAAAACTCTTTAAGTAGTTTTGCATGAATTGTTGCGAAATACTCTCTAAACCAAAGGTTATATCTTGTAAGTAAGGGGGTTGAGGCACTGACCATATACATGTTCGTATAACCTTGTTTTTCTCCAATTGCTTTTGAGCGAGGTACATGAAACTCGCTAGTCACTACAGCTAAAGACATTTCTTTTGTAATATGGTGTTTTTCCATCACAATCGCACTATTTTTAAAATTTGTAAAAGTACTCGTACTCTCATTTTCTAAGATCATACGATTATCTGGAATATGATAATTCTCTTTTAAGTACGCAGCCATCACTTGTGCTTCACTATAACTTGGATCTGTTGTGTATCCACCTGTGAGGATAATATGTGTATGAGGCTGTTGTATGGCAATCGCTGCTGCACGGTCTAACCGTTGTTGTAATGTTGGGGTGGGTTTACCATTCATAGCGCCACAGCCCAAAATCATAATGTTTTCTACATGTGGTACATGTTTTGTTGCCGATACATTTTGCTGTATTTTCCAAAAAAATATACCTAATGTAATAAGCCAAACGAAAAAGAAAAGCCATGCAAGTCGCCATGCTCTTTTTGCATAAGGGTGCTTTGCAAGAAAGGTTTGTATGGGCTCCCAGACAATACTTAATATAATAAATACCACTCCTAAAATGAATGGTGCAAGAATACTTAGATCTCGTTTCTGTAGAGAAAGGAGATAGCTATTTGCTGTAACCAATACAACACCTGCAAGCATTAGAGGAATTTGGCTATAGATTAGGTTTGATTGTTTTTTGAAAATTTTCATTAGTTTGAACAATTTTGTAAAGAAAAAGAATAAACATAAAACGGTGAAAACAGTAGAATACTTTATCAAATTTTTTAAAGAATGTTCTGTAGTTATTTTATATGAAAATATGGATGCTGATATCGACGTACTTATTGCTATTTTCTACAGTGGCTTATACTCAAGTGGTGCCTACAGATCATACTCAACAGATTGAAAATGCTGAAGATCGACCGAGTTTTTACAATTTCTTTGATGAAAAAGAGAAGACGCATAAGCCAGTTGTTGCCCTTGTTTTGGGAAGTGGTGGGGCTAGAGGCTATGCACATATTGGTGCAATTGAAGCTTTAGAACATCAGGGAATTCGACCTGATTTTATTGTGGGCACCAGTGCAGGGAGTATAGTTGGTGCAATGTATGCAAGTGGCAAAAGTCCTGAAGAAATTAAAAATATTGCGTTAAATATGAAGGTGAATGATGTACGTGAAATTACCTTCACGAAAAAGGGTTTTTTAGATGGTGAGAAAATTTCCAATTTTGTAAATAAGCAAATAGATAACTTACCTTTAGAGCAAATGAAAATTCCCTTATATATTGTTGCAACCGAGTTGAAAACAGGTCAAAAAACAGTATTTAATTACGGAAATGTAGGTCAGGCAGTTCAAGCATCAATTGCTATTCCTAGTATGTTTATCCCTGCTAAAATTGCAGGCAAAGAATATGTAGATGGGGGGTTAGTGAGTCCTGTACCGGTTGAGGTTGCACGCCATTTAGGTGCAGATGTAATTATTGCAGTGGATATTTTGCAACAACCCCAATATACGGAAACAACAAATATGTGGGGGCTTTTTAATCAAAATATTAACATCATGCAACAGCACTTATCTCAGAATGAATTAAAAAATGCAGATGTTGTTATACAGCCTGATATTCGTGAAAAAGCACATATTTTTGATGTTAAAGCACGTGATAGCACTATCTATGCGGGTTTAATTGCTGCCCAAGCTAAGATGAATTTGCTTAAAAATATCATTCAAGAAAAGACATTGATGTTAAAATAATAAACCAATTGGAGAAATTAAAAGCAAGGGCTGAGCGAAAACAATAATTCGTTCAATAATATAATGATGAGAGTTGCTGTAATTACGCCGTATTACAAAGAGCCATTGGAACAATTGATACGCTGCCATCAAAGTGTATTAATTCAAAAGGCAAATGTTACACACTTTTTAGTTTCAGATGGTTATCCAAACGCTGTATTAGATCAATGGGATTGCGAACATATTCGATTGAGTCATCATAATGATTATGGGGATACACCTAGAGGTATTGGTGCAGCATCTGCATCTGCTCAAGGTTTTGATGCAATTTGCTTTTTAGATGCAGATAATTGGTATGAACCTCATCATTTAGAAACAATGATTTCAACTTTCAAGCGTTATAGAGTACCTGTGGTGACAACATCACGAGCTTTATATACAAACGATGGCCAATATTTAGGTCAATGTAAAGAGTCTGACGGCATACACTTTGTCGATACCAATTGTTATTTTTTTCATAAATCAGCTTTTGAATTATGTTCAGCATGGTTATTTAAACCTAAAGGTCAAAGCATTGTTGGAGATAGAATACTTTGGAAAAGAATTAAAGATGCTAAAGTTCCGTATGTACATCATAGGGGTATAACTGTAAATTATGTCACTGACTTTGCAGTGCACTATCAAATGTTTAATTTAACTCCTCCTTCGCAGAGTCGAGTATATTGTAAAAATCAGTGTAAATTTATCTCCTATAAGAGGTTTGTAGAGCAATCCTATTCTACTGAATACTAGTTTGCTCTACATGAACAGGTTCTACTTATAATTTGATGGTAGCTGAATAATTAACTCAGCACCCTTTTTTAAATTGTAATAAGGGGCAGCGCCTTGACCAAATACTTGTACAGGTGGTTTATTTACTTTGATAATAATTTGATTTGCTTTCTTAATAAAAGGTAGTTCGATATCTAGACCAAGATAGTTGTTAAATATATTGGCCATTTGGCGTTTGGTATCAATAGTTATTGCAGTGGTACTTATGGCTTTTTGCTGTTTATGTGTTACCTTATCATAGATGTTTATCTTGGTATTTCTTAGAAGAATTTCCTTATCACCTGTATTTTTTATAGTGCAACTTTTTGCATTAACAGCAGTTAAAGCAGCTTTGTTAACAGGATATCCACCTGGTTCACGATCAACTATAAAGTTATGAAAAGTTGCTTTACAATGTTGAGTAGGAGCAGCGAGAACCAAAGATGGTAGAAATAATGCTGTGAATGCAATAGATTTTAGGCTGAGCATATTTTTTCCTTAAGACGTAGTGTGTGAATATTCTATATTCTCTATATAAATAATATTTTCTATTGGATGAAACTACATATATTTTGTAGTGGCTTAGTTAGTCATCTTTAAGTTACTGGCTGACAAAGTGATCGAACCTGTGACAGAGTAAGAATTATTTATATATCTAAACGTATAGAAGAAATTTTCTATAAAATAAAAAAATGAAAGACTTAGATTGAATCTGTATTTTTTGCACTGATCTGTAGGTTAAGCGATCTATGGTTAGGCATTTAATTATGTAAAAGATCATATATAATAAAAGCGAAGCTACTTTAGTCAAGGATGGAGAGCATGCCCCAATTAGATGAGAAAATTGTACCTTCATCAGAAGATCAGTCTGAACTGACAATGACCGTTTTAATGACGCCAGATATGGCTAACTTTTCTGGAAACGTTCATGGTGGAACAATTTTAAAGCTATTGGACCAAGTTGCTTATGCATGTGCAAGCAGATACTCAGGAAGCTACGTGGTTACTCTTTCAGTAGACCAAGTAACATTTAAAGAACCTATACACGTTGGTGAGTTGGTCACTTTCCTTGCTTCCGTAAATCATGTGGGTAGAACCTCTATGGAAATAGGTATTAGGGTTGAAGCTCAAAATATTCGTACGCGTGCACAGCGACATACAAACAGCTGTTATTTTACAATGGTTGCTGTAGATGAGGCTGGAAAACCTCAAATTGTGCCTCAATTAAATATTGAGAATGATTGGCAGCGTTGTCGATTTGAGGCGGCTCAAGAACGCAAGAAAATGCGTTTGCACCATCATAAAAAGAAATCATGTAGCTTGACATACAAAGATAAAGACTAGTATGACAGAGGCTATTTATTAAGGAGCGTATAAATAGCCTGAATTATGCGATGCATCAATAATGAATTGTTTGAGTTTTGGGTAAATAACCTCTTGGATCTATTCCATGCGAAGCACCATTTAGATGATATTGTATTGCTTTGGGATCTGGCGTAATGACATGCGGAAAATCGATCGATGAATCATGATCATGAGCGGTTGTAGATATAATTGGATGAGGTACTTCTGTACGATATGTTAAGTATTGATGTGCGAGTGCATTCATGGCTGAAAATGTTGAAGGAGTTGCAAATATATCTTTTACTTGTTTCATATGATCTCTCCAAAACTATTCGGACAAATACGTGCTTTAAGGCCGTAATCTATAGTTCATACTAATCATTAAAATGAATTTTTTTGAATTTCTGACAAAAGAAAACGGTTAATTAACCTTCAATGTACGTAGTGGATTCTTTTGTACTGCTGCTGTGAAAGAAGATATCTTCGATGTAAGAGAGCATATCTGGTGTGTTAATATTTAGTATATATTTTAACCAATTGGTTTACATTTAATTTACACTCCATAGACTGAAGTAGAAATTTACTTGTATGAGATATCTAAAATATCTGAATTCCTTTATCATATAGCAACTTGAAAAGCAGTTGAGTAAATTTGTAAATGCTTGAAATTATAGATATTAAGTTGGGAAGTGGTAAAGAAGCTGTGAAAGGCGCTTTAATTACAACACATTATACTGGTTGGTTAGCAGATGGAACAAAATTCGATTCCTCTATCGATCGTGGTCAATATTTTGAATGTGTGATTGGAACAGGTCGCGTCATTAAAGGATGGGATCAAGGAATAATGGGAATGAGAGTAGGCGGGAAAAGGAAATTGGTTGTACCTGCTCATTTAGCTTATGGGGAAAGGAAAATTGGAAAGATTATTCCTGCTCATGCAGATCTAACGTTTGAAATAGAATTATTTGATGTAAAAACAAGAGATGATTGAAAAAATACGTTTGTATAATGTAAGTCTCTATACAATTTTCACTACTTTAGTGAAGCAAAGTAGTGGAGTCGTGTAATCTCATATTGTAAGTTATTTTAATCGCAAATATATTATCTAACGGTAGATTAATTTATGTACTTTTAATCGATATTAAAGATAAAAAAAGTATAGATAAAGTTTATATTTTCCTAGCTTATTCACATAAATTCGTTACAATCTCGCCTACCATACGATCATGAACTGGAGATGGAGGTTATCGCCATTTTAAGCTCAAATTCAGTTTAGCTTTTGACAATATATTAAGATGGCTGATTAAAAAAACATGTCCAATCCTGACATTATAGATAAACGCATTTTTGTGCGTATCTCCTCATCAGTATTATGAAAATTTTCAATGGAACTCATATGCTTACTCGTTTTTTAGGTTCAGTCGTTGCCGGCTGTGTTAGTTTAGCCATGTTAGGCATTTCTCCGTCGTTGTATGCAGCGAAGAAACCTCACATTCAGCCAACAACCCTCACGGTCATTGGATATCATGAGGTAACCAACCAAGCAAATGATGCATTAATTCCATTTTATGCGGTAACCACAGAAAACTTTGAAAAACAAGTTAAATGGTTACAACAAAACGGCTTTCACTTTATATCAGTAAATGACTTGCTTAAAGCCCATGCAGGTAAATATACCTTACCTGCAAAACCAGTTTTATTAACGGTAGATGATGGCTATGAATCGTTTTATAGCAATATCTATCCGTTTGTTAAAGAAAATAAGATTCCTGTCGTTTTGGCCGTCGTTGGTGCATGGGTAGATACACCTGCAAACCAAGAAGTCCACTTCGGTGATGAGCTTGTAGTACGTAACAAGATTCTAACGTGGCCACAAATTAAAGAAATGAGTGACAGTGGTTATGTTGAGATTGCCAGTCATAGTTATGACTTACACCATGGTGTAATTGGTAATCCACAAGGCAACTCAGAGCCTGCAGCAACAACACGTATTTATAACCCCAAGACTAAGAAGTACGAAGGGGATGGTGAGTATAACCGACGTATCTATAACGACTTAAAGAAAAACAACGAAGCGTTTAAGGCCAATGGTGTACCTGTACCTCGAGTAATGGTGTGGCCTTATGGTCGTTATAATATGGAAACTGTACGTATAGCCAAACAATTGGGTATGCCTGTGACCATTACGCTTGATGATGGCCCTGCTTATTTGAAGAAATCGTTAGGTGCGCTTAACCGTATATTGGTTGAGCATGACATGACTTTGGATGATTTAGGACGAGAAATTGAGAGCCGAGAAAAGAATCTAGGCGATAACTACCGTCCACAAAAAATCATGCATGTAGATTTAGATTATATCTATGACAAAGATCAGAAGCAGGAAGAAAAGAATTTAGGCGCGTTGCTTGATCGCATTCAGAAGATGAATGTGACGACAGTTTACCTACAAGCTTTCTCCGATCCAGATGCCAATGGTTCAGCGGACATGGTGTATTTCCCAAACCGCTACATTCCAATGCGTCAGGATTTATTTAACCGCGTGGCTTGGCAGATTTCCTCACGTACGCAAGTACAACGCATTTATGCATGGATGCCTTTATTGGCATGGGAGCTTCCAAAGTCGAATCCTGTGTCTAAAGACCTTGTGGTGACGCAACAGCCGAAGAACAGTGATCACTTAAATATGGGTTACATTCGTTTGTCACCATTTTCAGCACCAGCGAGAAAGATTATTGAGGGGATTTACCAAGATTTAGGTAAGTCGGCAACAATTGATGGTGTGTTATTCCATGATGATGCGACATTATCTGATTATGAAGATGCGAGTCCGGCTGCATTACAGGCGTATAAAAAGGCAGGTTTACCGACAGACTTAGAAGCCATACGTAAAGATGACAAGAGTCTACAAAAGTGGACATCATTTAAAACAAATTACTTAGATAACTTTGCGTTACAATTGGCAGGAGAGGTTAGACAATACCAACCTGCATTGTTAACAGCACGTAACATGTATGCACAAGTTGTACTTAACCCTTATGCTTCAACGTGGTACTCACAATCGTTAGAAGAGTCATTAAACAAATATGACTTCACTGCGATTATGGCGATGCCATATATGGAGCAGGCGAAAGATCAGAAGAAGTTTTATGCAGACATTGTGAAACGTTTGAAACAATATCCAAATGGTATTCGTAAATCTGTTGTTGAATTACAAGCGGTTGATTGGAGACAAAACAGTAAGCCTATTCCGACACAGGAGTTAGCAGATACGATTAAATCTTTGTATCAGCAAGGTGTGATGCATGTGGGATATTATCCGGATGATCCAATTACAGGTAATCCTGATCCAGCAATCATGCGTAAGGCATTCGATTTAAAGCCAAAGCGTATAGAGCCTTAGGAGTTTTACAGCATGACAGCATTAGAACACTTTTGGAAATCAGCTTTAGCATTCGTCTTTTATTATCCACTATTCATGTCTTATTTGTGGATGATTGGTGCGATTATTTTTTATTTGAAAGAAAAGAAAGAGCCACCATATACACAACCAAAGCCATTGGCTGAGTATCCGAAAGTTGCGGTCTTAGTTCCATGTTTTAATGAAAGTGATAATGCAGAGGAAACCATTAGTCATGCATTACAGCTAGACTATCCGGACTTTGAAGTTATCGCCATTAATGATGGAAGCTCAGATAATACTGCTGAAGTATTAGATCAATTGGCAATGAAATATGACAAACTACGAGTTGTACACCTTGCACAAAACCAAGGTAAAGCTATGGCACTACAAGCGGGGAGTCTTGTAACCGAAGCTGAGTATTTAATTGGTATTGATGGGGATGCATTGTTAGATAAGCATGCAGCAACTTGGATGGTTCGTCACTTTTTAGCAGACCCAACCGTAGCTGCTGTAACCGGTAATCCTCGTATTAGAACACGTTCTACGTTATTAGGACGTATTCAAGTTGGAGAGTTCTCTTCGATTGTTGGCATGATTAAACGAGCACAGCGTGTCTTTGGTCGTTTATTTACAGTATCTGGCGTGATTACCGCATTCCGTAAGACGGCTGTTCACGAAATTGGCTACTGGTCTCCAGATATGCTTACAGAAGATATTGATATTACGTGGAAACTGCAAAGAGCAGGGTGGGATGTACATTTTGAACCGAACGCACTGGTTTGGATACTTATGCCTGAAACACTTAAGGGCTTGTATAAACAGCGATTGCGTTGGGCAATGGGCGGAGCACAGGTTTTAATCAAAAACTTTGATGTTCTTTTTAAGCCAAGTCTAAACTTTTTATGGCCATTAATGATTGAGTTGTCACTGACACTTATTTGGTCGTATCTAATGTTAATTATGGCAAGTATTTGGTTATTTAATTTAATAGTACCTAACCATGTACTTCCTGCAATGAGTTCACCATTTTTCCCTGATGGAGTTGGAATTTTACTTGGTGCAACATGTTTATTGCAGTTTATTCTCAGTAAATGGATGGATAGCCGCTACGAGCCTCGACTATTCAAAAACTATTATTGGATGATTTGGTATCCATTTGTATTTTGGCTCATTACCGTAACAGCCAGCATTATTGCTTTTCCGAAGGTGCTAGCGAGACGCGATGGAAAACGAGCACGTTGGGTGAGTCCCGACCGTGGTGTTCGTTCTAAGTCCTAATATCTAATATTAAAGGTTTTTTCCATGAATACTCGATCATTGATTATAGATTTACGTGAGCAGTTACCTTGGCATAGACGTTACATGTCTACGACAACAACAGCACTTTTATGGGGTTGCTGGTTTTTACTGTGGCGTCCTATTTTATTGGTTGTGATGTTTTTAATGTATAGCACGCCTTATGGAATTAATAAGTTGTGGAATGCATTTTGGCTTGGTTTACAGGCAGATATGTTCTCATTACTTTTGTGTGCTGGTGGTTTGTGCTTATGGTGTAAGCTCATTCCTGCACGCACAGTAAAACAAACATCTGTGAAGACAACGGAAGATTATGCTCGGCACTTTGCACTCTCAGAAAGAGAAGTTGTCTACAGCCGTCAAAAGAAAATTACGACGGTATACCACAATGAACAAGGGCAAATTATTCGTGTTGAGTAAGCTGTAGTTTAATTTTTTAAATGGTTCGTAGGGATTGTGTTGCTTTGCTTGCAACTGACACAAGTCTATTTATTATGCTTTAGTTTTTTAGTTACACTTTCCCTATGGCTAAATTAAATGCTGCTGAAAGTATACGTGGATTAGCCTGCCTTGCTGTTGTGTTTTCGCATCTCAGCCTCAGTTTTTATCCATATTTACATCGTTTTTCTCCTGAGGATCACGCACGTGGTTCTTGGGATTACGCAATTCACCATTCTCCGTTTGCATTTTGGTATTCTGGAACAGCAGCTGTATTTGTTTTTTTTGTACTGAGTGGTTTCGTTCTAAGTTATGCCATTTTAAAAAATGCAAATGTACCAAGAAAGGTTTTGGAAATGACGATCAAACGTTACCCACGTTTGGCGATACCTGCTTTCTTTTCATGTATTTTGGCATGGATTGCTTTATCTTCGACTGATATTAATAGTGACTTGGTGAATAGTTGGTTGCAATCCTATGCAACAGAAACAATTACTTTCAAGCAAGCAGTGTATGAAGGGAGCATAGGTGCTTTTTTCTTTGCAAATAGTACAACGAACTGGGTACTTTGGACTATGCAAATAGAGCTTATAGGTTCGCTCGTACTTTTCATTTTATTGGTTACCTATCATTATAAAAAATCGCTTTTTTTTATTGCATCTATTTTTCTACCATGTATTACGCTAGGTATGGGCGAAAGCTTTTTTTTAGGAATTTGTAGCTTTGTTATCGGTTGTTATTTTTATCTTTATGCAAAAAAAGTTTCTTTTCCTGTTGGCATAGTATTACTGGTTGTCGGACTCTATTTTGCAGGTAGTCATAATACGAGTCATGCATACCACTGGTTATATAAAATATTAGGTGAACGAACCTATGAGTATGGGAACTTTATTTCAGGTATGCTCATTGTGTATAGTATTTTAATGACGCCCCAGATTGGAGATGCATTAGATAAAAGACCTTTAGTCTATTTAGGGAAGTTGTCCTTTTCTATTTATTTATTGCATATGATGCTCATTTATCTAACGTGTATTCCTGTTTTTAATTATTTAAGACATTTGCACTGGGGCTATAATATTTCAGCTTTGTGTGCGGTGTTGGTGTGTTTGTTTGCAATTGTATGCTGTTCAATGCTTTATAGCCGATATGTAGATGACTTTTCAGTAAAATGTAGTAATTACCTTTCTAAAAAACTATTAGGTACATCAAAATAAATAGATTGATTGTGATGGTCACAAACTTTAGCATAGTGACCATTCTTTAACTCTAGTTACTTATATGTCTACTTTAGAAATATTTGCGGTGATTATTAGTATTATTGGTGTGGGTTTAACTATACTTAGACATATGTGGTGTTGGTTCTTTAATTTTCTTGCATATATTTTATATGGTTACTTATTTTATACCTATCAACTTTATGGTGAAGTCATTTTACAATTCATTTTTTTAGCTATGAATTTTTATGGATTGTATTTTTGGTTGAAAACAAAACAACAAGAACATGAAATACGTATAGAAACACCTATAAAAAGTCATCTTTTATATCAAATCATTTTAACGGCAATTTTAGGTCTATTTTTTGGTATAAGTCTGAAATATTTTACCAATGCTGCGGTTCCAATGTTAGACGCTCAGTTAGCTGCTTTTAGCTTGTTGGCAACGTACTGGACCAGCCGTAAATATATTGCTACATGGCCACTGTGGGTTGTGGTAGACATTATTTATGTGGGGATGTTTCTATATAAAGATTTGTATTTAACTTCGGCGCTATATGCGATGTTTGTAATTATGGCATTTTACGGCTGGAAGAAATGGAAAGTGACTAAACAAAATCAATCTAGCAATATATTAGCTTAAAATAGCACATTCATTAAAACGAGATATTATAAAAAGGGCATCATAATGGGCTTAACATTTTATATGTTTCTACTCATGAAACTGGTCATTGCATTTACAATTATTATTTCCTACATGAATTTTATTGGTAAAACGCAACTTACACAGTTTACTGCTGTAGATTTTTTTGGAAACTTTATTTTTGGTGCGGTTGTCGGTGGGTCTATTTATAATAATAATCTGAAAATTACAGAGTTTATTCTGCTTTTATCCATCAGCGTTCTATTCATGTATTTTCTAAATTACTTATCTCATCGTATACTCAGATTCAGAACTATTGCTGTGGGTGAGTCTATCCCTGTAATTAAGCATGGTAAATTTCTGCTGAGTGACATTGAGCAAAAACGCCGAAAAATTGATATGCTTAGAGTATTATCGCAACTTCACTGTATGGGTTATCATTCATTTCAAGAAGTGTATTATGCTGAAATTCAGCCTGATGGCCAATTGGCAGCAGTAAAAGACACAGCAATACCACCTTCTGAGATTTTTATATTACGTGGGCAAATTTTCGATATTTTGGTTCAAGAGCAAGGAATTGAGAAAAAAAATTTAGAAGGGTTTTTATTAAACCATCATCTTGATTTATCAAATATATTTTTAGCTGAATACTATAATGACCAACTTTTTATTACATTTAGAGATGGAAGTGAAAAATCTTTTGATTTAACGGCTATTAAATAAAAAAGAGAATCGAGAGCTGAGATCTTCAGCTCTTGATAACTTAGTGTTTATGATGATGGAAGTCTTCACTTTTTCTAAATCTTAAATAGTTTTCAAATTGTTCACAGTATTCTTCAAAATTATCGTCTAACATCATTTGAAACTGTTGCATTAAATAAGAAGTCACTTGATCTTTAGCAGCACGCATTTCTTCTCCATTTTTAAATGTGTTTGCTGCAACCCATGTATTAAACCTTGCGCTAGCAAACAGTAGAGATGCACTTACTTCATTTCTAAGGTCTGATGGAGACTGTGATTTACCAGATGGTTTACAGAACTCATTTGCAACTTTAATAAACTCATCTGCACGTTCAAAAAAAGCTGCATTTAATACTTCTTCTTCTGTAATATCCGTGGCGCTAATTTTGTCTGTCATTTTTATATCCATTTAAAACTGAAAGTTATTATAGGCAAATACTTGCTTAAACAAAACCTTTAGATTACGCTGAAATAGCCTAGGTATGGTGTATTTAAGATGTCAGATGCAATTGAAATACAAAACTTGAAACAAGAAATTCAGCTTTTAAGACAGCAGGTATGGCCACCTCAAGATATAGAGTTTGTTGAAGGTTTACCTATTTATTATGCTTCACAAGATCAAGTGGAGCAGTATTATCAACAGTGGAAGCCACTTATTCAAAGGGCCCGGCAACTATGTACACCTTTTATGGAAGATGAACCATTAGATGCGCTTCATTTACCTAGCCACTTAAATTTACCTTTATTCTTTTTTCATGTTGATCGTATTCGTATTAATAAAACAAGAGCGAAAGAATCTAAAACGTTTAGAAATGCCTTAAGTTTAGTTGATAAGTGTGGACAGTTTACAGATGCTGAACTTGCAGCAATGAAAGCTTGGATAGATAGCGACGATACAGCTGCATTGGTTGCTCATCGAGAGTTTGTCGATTTAAGAACATATGTTTTTCAGCATAATCATCCTGAATATACAAGAACACGTTTTTACGTTAATGGTATTATTTTAGGTGTTGAAAAACACTTTAAATTGGTTGATGCGAGAGATAAACCAAGAAAGCAGCGCAGTGATAGTTACAGTGACCCTATAGCAGACAATGGTATCTGGAAAGTATTTGGTAAATATCGTTAAAACTTTAGGGCTTTTAAGCAACTTTCACTTAAAAGCCCGAGTCTTATTTTATTTTTAATTTACTCATCAGCTTAGAGTAGCGTTTAAAAATTTTATCTTCTCTTGCTGAAATCCAACCTAATAAAAAGAATTGCTCTGTTTTAATTGCTTTAATATTTCTTAAAACAATATCTTTACTCAATAAATGATTTTTATATAAATCATACACTTCAGAGAAATATGATTTATCCATTTGTTGTGCTAATAAGTACTTATGTGAATGATTTAAATAATACTGAAATTGAGAGATAAGGCCGAAGAGACTTGGGTCTAAAGGTGTTTCTAGTTTTTCACATAACTGTTGTTTAATTTGTGTATATTGCTCGGTCAGCAGTTTTTCGAAGCGAGGTGTTTCATCTTTCTTTTTTTCGTCAGTTGGTAAACTGAATTTGAGTAATTCTAAAATGAGTAGCGTAAATTGAGGAGAGGTGACAGCTTTAGAGAAATCTAACTTATATTTTTCTAAAACACGACTTATGTTTTTGAAATCATAGTTTTCAGTTGACGTATATGTTTGATGTTGCAATGTATAAAGATGATTAAAATCTAAAAGCATTTGATTCAAATCTTTGAGAATATTGCTTTGATCAAGTATAGATTTAGGAATATAAGCTGAAAGTAAATCTAAGCTATGGCAGATATTTTCTATACACAGTTGTGTGGTTGTAAAGTGTTTAGATTCAGCGACTTGATCTGCAATCACTGCAATATTAGGAAGTAATTGCTGTATATAATGCGAAACAATATGTTGGCTCGCTTGATGGCAGGAAAGTTTTTTATCTAAAGATACGATTTTGAAAGTTTCTGCAATGCTTGCATCTAATTGTCGTGCAATTAAGTGCCCGCGTTCTGCTTTGCTACGAACATCTAACCAAATGTGATATTTCTTAACCCAACTTTGAACAAGTTCAATTAAATCTTGTACATTTCCATGTTTAAGCTCGAACTCTAACTCATAAATTTCTTGTTTTTTGTATTGTTCATTGCCGACACTTCCTATATCTAGACATACTTCTACTTGGGTATTTTCATGGTTTAATATTTGGAATTTTCGTTCGACAATGGTTTCAAATTTAATTTCTAAAAGCTTATTTTTATTGTCTTTACTAAAAATATTTGAGAGTAATTTTTGGGCTTTTTTATCATTTTTATATAAGTCTAAAGCAATTTTAGGTGCATGTTCTGATATTCCTCGATCTATCTCATTTTCATAACGTGACAGTGTATTGTTTCCAGCCTTTAATGTTTGTACCCAGTTCTGATTTTCTTTACGTAAGCGTAAGGCAGCATAGTGTTTAGAGAATGCAAAATCGGGAGTGTCAAAATATTGTGCATGTAAAGAAATAGCGTCTGGCGAAAGTTTTTGAATGGCATTTTTAACTATTGTTCTCTTATGTGTGGGTACTTGTAGTTTTAATTCAACTTCATGCATGTGAAGATCCTTGGCAAAAGATAGTTAAGAAATAGTGTACTGAGTTTAAAAGATGAATAGATAAAAAAGGCAAACTTAGCTTACAAAAGATTACATTCCTGATGCTTTTGATTAAACTTTGTTCAATCGGTAATTTAAAAAGAAAGAATAGATTAGAGCTAAAACTTTAATAAATCATATATTTTTAATGGAATCGGATATTCTTATTTTCTAAATCAGAAAAAATAGATTGAAAATTAAAGTAAATATTCTAATAATTTGCGTAAGTTTTTATTGCTTTTATGCAATGCATTTAATTTTGGATATGAATGATCATGAATAAACTCGCTCAAATTATTATTCCGGCGACGCTACTTGTAGCAAGTGCAACGACTTATGCAGAAACAAGTGATGGTAAGACATTAGCAGTTTCTGCAGGCTGGGCACACATTATGCCGCAGGGAAGTAAGCAAGGTGTTTATTCTACGAGTAATAACCGTGCCGTAAGTGCAACAGGCTTTACGTCAGATGCTGGTTTTGACTTAGAACATACAGATACAGCTGAGTTTAAAATCGATTATCTTGTAAATGATAATGTAAGTTTAGGACTAATTCTTGGCGTACCTCCTCGTTTGGATATTAAAGGTGAAGGTTCTCTCTTAGGTGGTAAGCTAAATCTAGATAAATTTAGCAAAGTGGGTGATATTAAAGTCTATAGTCCTGTGATTACAGGTAAATATCATTTTGGTGCGGTAACGAATAAGTTTCGTCCATATGTGGGTGCGGGTTTAATGTATGCACATTTTTCTGGATTAAAACTTGATTCAGGTATTCAAAATGATGCGTTACTAAAAGCAACTCAAGGTTCAATTACCAATGTTAAAGTAAGAGATGCAATTGCTCCGGTTGCTTTCTTGGGTGCAGATTACAGTATTAATAAAGACTGGTTTGTTACGGCATCTGTAAGCTATGTGAAACTGGATACACATGCAAGCCTAGATGTTTCTGGAAAACATCCACTTGCTGGGGCTTATACGGTTAAAGGCGATACAAAAATTGAAATTAACCCAATCGTGACTTACTTAGGGGTGGGTTTCCGCTTCTAAAATAAACGAGATAGCTGATGCATCTTTATATTAGGGTGCATCAGTACTGCTTAGATTAAAAATGTTTAAAAAGAAATGTATTTTCGCGTCATTATCGTTTATATATAAGAAGCTAAATTAGATGGGTTTATAGAAAACTCATTGTTCTATTAAACACTTTCGTATTGAAAATATAAAAGGAAATCTTATGCGCGCGTACAATTTCTGTGCTGGACCTGCTGCATTGCCCACTGCTGTCTTAGAGAAAGCTCAAAGTGAGTTATTAAATTGGCAAGGTAAAGGTGTCTCCATCATGGAAATGAGTCACCGCAGTAAAGACTATATTGCTGTTGCTGAACAAGCAGAAGCAGATCTTCGTAATTTATTAAATATACCAAACAATTATAAAGTATTGTTTTTACAAGGGGGTGCGAGTTTACAATTCTCTGCAATCCCATTAAATTTACTCGGTAAAAACAATCAGGCAGACTATGTTCATACAGGAATCTGGTCAGATAAAGCCATTAAAGAAGCTAAGCGTTACGGTAATATTCATACTATAGACGCTACTTATGATGTAGAGGGGAAGATGGCAATCCGTCCAAGTCAGGATTGGCAACTTTCAGAAAATGCAAGTTATGTACACTACTGTGATAATGAAACAATTGGTGGCATACAGTTTGGTGAAATTCCAACAACAACAGCACCTCTTGTTGCTGACTTGTCATCAAGCATTTTGTCTGCGCCTTTAGATATTTCTAAGTTCGGTTTGATTTATGCAGGTGCACAAAAAAATATTGGACCTGCAGGTCTGACTATTGTCATTGTACGTGATGATTTACTAGATCAAACGAAACCTGAAATTCCATCTTTATTAAAGTATTCTGCGCAAGCTGACAATGCGTCTATGTTAAATACACCAGCTACTTATTCTTGGTATTTGGCTGGTTTAGTATTTGAATGGTTAAAAGAGCAGGGTGGTGTTGAAGCAATTCATAAGATTAATCTTGAAAAATCAAATCTATTATATGGTTATATTGATCAAAGTGATTTTTACGCGAATCCAATTGCTCAACCTAATCGTTCTATTATGAACGTACCATTTACGCTTGCAGATAGTTCTTTAGAAAAGCTGTTCTTACAAGAGGCAGAGACTGCTCATTTACTTAATCTTGCAGGACACCGTTCTGTAGGAGGCATGCGTGCAAGTATTTATAATGCTGTACCTTTAGAGGGTGTGCAAGCACTGGTTGATTTCATGGATCATTTTGCAAATAAGCACGGCTAATCGAGGTATAAAAATAAGAAGCACTACTCAATATTATGGAGTACAGTGCTTCTTATTTAATAAATTGAATGCAGTAAAAATGCAACCATAAAAATACCAAGAAAGAAAAAGCAAATTCCACCAAGGTCAATCTTAAGTTTAGGCTGTGTGTGTTGTACGAGCGTATTTATTTGTTCTGGAGCGGTCTTCATTCATCAGTTCCAAATCATATAATATAGATTATATGGTTATTATTTGCTCTTAATTGTAGAGTAAATATTTGCTTGAATCCATATGTTGCCGCGAATATATTCCCCTATTTCATAATTCTTATACAAAGTATCTTTCGTAATAATACGAATAAGGGTTGATTCTGCATTATCTTCCAATATTAAGGTGACATCGTATAGTGTGTAATCTTCATTCATGAAGCTTAATTCACTTTTACCAACGACTTTACCTTGAAACCAAGCTTCATCTTCCTGTCCTAGGTTTTCACCGTATAAATACGCAACCATTTTAGAAAAGTCGACAGTAACAGGGGCTTTATCATCTTCTGTTTTAGGTTGCCATTGATCAATCAGTTCTTGTAAGTTTGATGGAGCAATGCCATTGTGTTCTGCCAAAATATCATTTAATGCACGGTGGTGTTTAATTGAAGCAGGGTCGTCAACTACAATGTGTTCATTTGGGTTGACTGTATTGAGTTCATAAGCCCAAGCCGTCAAGCTAACGCTATAGGTCTGAGTGGTATCATATTGTGCATGATTGACAGCATATAAACTATCGAATGCATAAACTGTCGCATTATGACCTATGTTTAAACGTAAAACAGCTTGGCTATTATTTTGACTACGAATAATACGTTCGACTTTAGCAACTGTTTTGAAAGGACTTTCAAAAATAGGAAAGGCTGTTTTTACAGATTTAGGCTGATTATTTTCAACAGCAATGACCTGAGTCACTTGAATTTTGGATTCTTCTGGCCCTTGAATGAGCCAACAGCTTTCATCCATATCTTGTTCTGTACCGCAGAGTCCCATAGGCATAACAGGTGCATTAAGTGCTTGACCTAACCATTGCGGTACAATCTCTGAAGGATTATTGGTGAGAAGATTCCAATGTTCAACATGACTACCAAATATTTTGTCTTCAACAGTAATTGTTTCAGGTCTATTTTTTTGCATATTTATAAGCACACTAAGTTTTGTCCCATTGATGTCCTATATCGTGCATTTTGATGTATTTTTCAAGTCAATGATGTGAAAAGTTCGTAAAATTTATTTATTTATGTGTCTGCTAAACGCATTTTACGATTTAATTTAAATAATCGCTGAGGCATTTATAGAGGGATATTGTTAAAATGACTTAAATTGTTAAATGACCTATTCATGTGCTAAATTTTAAATTATGGGTAGATGCAGATGCGCTACCAAGAATCTATCGAGATATTATTTTTAAAGCATCTGACCGTTACTTGCTTGAAGTAATTTTTGTTGCTAATCAGCCATTAGGAATTACTCCTTCTGTACGCATTAAATCATTACAAGTCATGAGTGGTGCAGATCAGGCTGACAAAGAAATTGTTCAGCAAATGTGTGCAGGCGATATTGTGATTACTCAAGATATTCCACTTGCTGCCGATGTGATCGAAAAGGGAGGTGTGGCGATTCACCCCAGAGGTGAGATCTATACCATAGCGAATATTAAAGCGAGATTACATTTACGTGACTACATGGATACATTACGTGGAGCAGGTGTACAAACTGGGGGGCCTAAACCTCTAAGTGAAAGAGATAAGCGCGAGTTTTCGAGTGCTTTAGATCAAACCATTCAAAAACAAAAACGCCGTAAACTCTAAGAAATTTTCATAAAATCTCATCAGGTAACATGCTTTGTACAATTGAATGTCAGAACATATCCCTAATGAGGTTTAATTTTTGTGAAAATAAAGATAAGATTTTGCCAATTAATTGATCTTTTTAAATTAATCGTTAAGTCCACGATATACTTATACAATCGTTTGACTGAAAGATGAAATAAGAAATTATGAGTATCTTTGAGAGATCGATATTCTTATAAAAGATTTGATGATTAAATCTTAAAAACAGTTACGATTATTGTGGCTGTATTTGTTCATAAATACTCGGATTTAGGTCGTATGTTTAAACCCATCTCGCTGTACATCGGTCTGAGATATACTCGCGCTAGGCGTAGTAATCACTTTATTTCTTTTATTGCTCTTGTTTCTATGATTGGGCTCACATTAGGTGTTGCTGTATTAATTACAGTGCTTTCAGTCATGAATGGATTTGACCGAGAGCTAAAGACACGTGTGCTTGGAATGGTGCCACAGGCAACAATCTCCTCTAATGAAATTATTACCAATTGGCCAAATTTAGCGGATAAAGTGTCTAAACAAGCGCATGTAACAGGCGTAGCTCCTTTTACACAACTACAAGGTATGCTTACGGCGCAGGGACAGGTTTCAGGTCTTATGGTGACGGGTATTGATGCTAAATATGAAAAAAATGTATCTATTATCCAAAATCATATGGTGGCAGGAAGTATAGATAATTTAACCAAGGGTAGTTTTGGAATTGTTATTGGGAAACAACTTGCAGATTCATTTGGCTTAGGGTTAAACGATAGTGTGACATTGGTTTTGCCTGAAGCAACACCTTCACCTGCAGGGGTTGTGCCTCGATTTAAACGTTTTAAGATCGTTGGTATATTTAGTATTGGTGCAGAAGTTGACTCAAGCATGGGTTACATTAATTTGTATGATGCATCCACTCTCTTACGTTTACCAGATGGTGCACAGGGAATCCGTTTAAAATTAGATAATTTATTCTTAGCACCTCAGGTGAGCCAAAACATTATTCATCAATTGCCACAAGGGTTCTATGCATCTGATTGGACGTATACCCATGGAAACTTATTTAGTGCTATCCAAATGGAAAAAGCAATGGTAAGCCTCTTGCTGTTTTTAATTGTATTGGTTGCTGCATTTAATATTGTATCGTCATTAGTTATGGTCGTTACGGATAAAAAATCAGATATTGCAATTTTAAGAACTTTGGGTGCATCACCTACTACGATTACGCGTATTTTTATGGTTCAAGGGACAATTATTGGCGTTGTAGGTACGATTGCTGGTGCTGTATTGGGTGTGATTCTTGCCACAAGTATTAGTAATATTATTGATTGGTTGAATACTCGTTTAGGTTGGCATTTATTTGATGCTTACTTTATTAACTATTTACCGTCTTACTTGCGTTGGCAAGATGTTGTTCTTATTGTGAGTGTATCTTTAATTTTAAGCTTCTTAGCGACGATTTATCCTGCATTGCGTGCATCTAAGGTGCAACCTGCGGAGGCATTACGTTATGAGTAATATTGTATTAGAAGCAAAAAATATTTCGAAAACTTTTAGTGATGGGAAGTCACATGTTGATGTGCTCAAGGGGCTTTCTCTTGAGGTACATGCTGGAGAGTTTGTATCTATTGTGGGTTCAAGTGGTTCTGGTAAAAGTACGCTATTGCATGTTTTAGGTGGTCTAGATCGACCAACAGAAGGTGAAGTTTTTCTAAATGATCGTCGTTTTGATAATTTAAATGAAACACAACGAGGCAATTTACGTAATATTCATTTAGGGTTTGTTTATCAATTCCATCATTTATTACCTGAGTTTAGTGCACTTGAAAATGTTGCCATGCCACTAATGTTACGCAGTAACACGCAATACAAAGAAGTGAAAGAAAAAGCAGAGTATTTACTTGAGCGAGTAGGGTTGTCGCATCGATTAACGCATAAGCCTGGTGAGCTTTCAGGCGGAGAGCGCCAACGTGTGGCTTTGGCGCGTGCATTGGTAACCACACCGCAGGTAATGCTAGCAGATGAGCCAACAGGTAATTTAGATCGACATACTGCTAAAGGAATTTTTGAACTTCTAGAAAGTCTAAAAGCAGAGTTTAACATGGCAATGCTTATTGTGACTCATGACGAAGGTCTAGCTCAATCTGCCGATAAGATTTTGCACATGCAAGATGGTATTTGGATATAATATATAATAATTAGAGCTCACGATGTGAGCTTTAATTTTATGTGTCTGATCTAGTTTTAATGCGATATTTTTTACTTTCTGCGTGGGTTTTGGGGCATATTGGTGTTAATACATACTTTATTAAGCCAATGTCATATACGATACTTTTGGCTGTAACTTTCGTATTCTTATGTATTTTCTGTATTATCCAGTCGAGCATAGATTCACTCAAACCCTATCAAAAAACTATTTTTTATATAAGTCGTCTTGTTTGTGCATCTGGTATGGTTTTTTTATTTGCACAAACGAATATGCACTATTCATTTCAGGAGCGGTTGAAAAATCGTATTTTGGAGAAAGCGAATGTTAAAGTACTTGTATATATTGATCAGCTCGATCAGATAAAGGATCAATTTATACAACAAGACATACAAGTTTTTACACCAAATTTAGCTTCAGAAATCAGCTATTGGCGAACAACATTACCTCTAAAAAAGTATAAACATAATCCATTAAAGTTAGGGAATTATTATTGGTTAGAAGGGGATGTAGATCGGATACATGGTTATGCAACGCCGTATGCCTTTGATAAGGAAAAATGGTCTACTTCTCAAAATATTATGGGCACATTTCGTATTACAAAGATTAGCCCTATCACTGAAAGTGAATTGAAGCCTACTTATGAATGGTTCACTCAATCTCAGAACAATTGGTATGCACATTGGCGAGTGAATATTGAGAAGAAGCGACTTGATTATCGTGAGCAGATTGCAAAATCTTCATTCAAATATTCAGGGCTTTTGCTCGCCCTTCTGACAGGGGATGAAAGCCTAACTCCGAATAGTATAAAGACACAGTTTCAATATTTGGGTATTAGTCATTTATTGGCGATTTCAGGCCCTCATATTCTTATCTTTTCTGGAATACTTACCTGGGTATTACATTCCTTAATCTGTTTAATCGTTCCAAACTTATATTTAAGAATTCCTAAGCAATATGTTTTAGCGATACCTTTTTGGCTAGGGGTCTTGTTTTATTGTGCATTTGTTGGTTTTGAAATCCCTGCAGTTCGTACGCTCGTTACAGTAACGACAATTACAATAAGTTTATTTATAAGACAAAAAGTATCTGCTTTTTTAATTGTTTTATTTAGTGCAAGTGTGATGCTGTGGTTTGATCCTTTAAGCGTACTTTCTGCTGCATTTTGGCTTTCCTATGGTGCATGTTTTGTACTTATACGCATTTATCAAATTGCACAAAAGAAAATACATTTAAATTTTTTTAAACGTATTGTAGTGCCGTTTATTGTTTCGCAATGGCAAGTGTTTATTGCTTTATTGCCGTTAACAATTATATTTTTTCATCAAATTTCATGGTTTGCGCCATTGAGTAACTTAATTGCGATTCCTCTATTAGGCGCAGTTGCTGTGCCTCTTATTATTGGGGGAGCTATTTTTAATGAGATGTCACCATTATTAGGTAATTATATTTTTCAGCTTGCGGACTATACTTTAAGTTTTTTACTTATATTACTGAATTATTTAGAAAAGTTACCATTCAATTTAAGCTATATTCCATTTAATTATTTGCAGATTACGCTATTGGTACTTTCATTATTTATATTATTTCTCCCTAAGAAAACGATACCGAAAGCTTGGTCATTTATTTGTCTCTTACCGCTTATTTTACCGCTCAAACATGAAAATAATTTTCATTTTTATGTACTTGATGTTGGGCAGGGACAGTCTATTTTTATAGAGTATAGCGACTACTCTTTTCTTATCGATACAGGTGGAAATTTTAATGAATCACAATTTAGCTTAGCACAGGCTGTTTTACTTCCATTTTTAAATAAAAATAGCATATCACAACTCGATCATGTCATTCTCTCTCATTTAGACCAAGATCATAGTGGTGCATTTTCAACACTTAAACGGCATATTCCTATAAAACATGTCATGAGTAATATTGAACCTAATGATTTAGAAGGGATTCAAAATTTCGCACAGTGCCATGAAGGGCAGTTCATGCGTTATGATCATTTGGAATTACGTGTTCTATCTCCTGATGCAAATGGCTTGCGAAAGGCAAAAGATAATTCGAATGAGTATTCTTGTGTTGTATATGTGTCTTATAAAAATGAAAAAAAGAATGATGTACCAGCATTAAATTTTTTGATTATGGCTGATGCAGGTCAGGAAACAGAACAGCGTTTAATCGATGCTTATCCTAATTTAGCGGTAGATGTACTGGTGTTAGGACACCATGGAAGCAGATATAGTTCTTCTGAAAATTTTTTAGCGCACTATCATCCTAAAATTGCGATTGCATCTGCAGGCTATCACAATCGTTATGGGCATCCACATATGGAAGTTCAAGATAGGCTGACACGATTGGGTATTCCTCTTTGGGTAACCAGTGAAAAAGGTACGATTCAAATTTCCACAACTGATGATGGTCAAATGACGTCAAAGTCCTATCGTAACTGACGGAGGCTTTGAATATTCTTGAGTGCTTCTGTTTGCGGAATATCATAAATATTATGTAATTGAGGATGTGCTTTAAAGCGTTTATAGCTCCAATGATAATGTTCAGGATGTTTTTCTATAAGGGCTTCAATCATGCGATGAATTTTTTGTGTCCCCTCTATATCCGAACATGTATAAATAGAAGAGTGCACTGGTTGAATGACCATATTAAACCCAAAATTCTCATTGCGAATTGCATAGAGAAAAAGTGCACGTGCTTTAGTTTTCTGAATTAATTTTGCAGATAGTGTGCTCGATGCTAAAGGAATATTAAAGTAGTCCACCATAGTCCCACCGATATGTGGCGTATGGTCGGGCAAAATAACAGTAGTTCCACCTTGTTTTAATGCTTTAAAAATTTGTCTAACACCCGACTCATCTGTAGGTACTAATGTTGCACTCTCACGACTTCTTGCTTCTCGTACAAAACGGTCTGCTTCAGAATTTTTAATTGGTTTGTACATAATGGTCATATTGGTATATTGTGCAAACCATGCATTCATAATTTCCCATGTACCAAAATGTGGGACAATCAGAATTAAACCTTTATCTTCTGCTAACGCTTCGTGAAAAAAGTGTTCACCTTCGACATGATGAATGCGCTGAATATTTTTCTGATTTGTTGCACCCCAAATATTGAAGAACTCGAAATAAGAGATCATTTCATTTTTAATGGCTTGTTTTATAATAATACGTCTTCGTTCTTCCTCGAGATGAGGGAGTGCAATTTTTATATTTAAATGGGCTGATTTTGCTGTTTTAGAAACATGAATATGGTTTGCAATGGTTGCAAGACACTGGGCAAATGCACGTGTGAAATACAATGGCTGTTTACTAATAAATTTAAGTATACGATAGGTAGAGGAGCTGTCTGCTTTATGGTTTGACATTAGATCAGGATAATGTATTCAGAATTCTTGTGCATATACAGAATTATAAGTGAAAATGTAGAAATTAGACAGCATTCATCAATTGAGTGTATATAATACAGTAATTTTAACGATTCGGGGTGTTTATAAATGTCCGATTGGCCACCAAAACCAACAAACCAATCTCATCATCAGCAAGAAAATAAAAGTAATGAATGGGATTTACTTGAAAAAGTTGTCTTGTCCTCTGTTGATGAGCAAAAAAAGACAAGAAAGTGGGGAATCTTCTTCAAAAGCTTAACATTTATTTATCTTTTTATTATTCTTTTCTTTTTGGTCAAAGGTTGCTCTATCTCTAAAGATGGAGAAAGTGAAAAAGCTGTAGGTGATCATTTAGCAGTTGTTGATATTCAAGGAACGATTGGTTCAAGCAGTAAAGATGTTAATAGTGCAGATACCATTAAAGCATTAAAGGCAGCTTTTAAAGCAACTACAAGTAAGGCCGTTGTTCTGAATATTAACTCCCCAGGAGGATCGCCAGTTGAATCAAATAATATTTGGCAAGAAATTCGTTATTTAGAGAAAGAATATCCAGATAAAAAAGTCTATGCAGTGATTGGTGATATAGGGGCTTCGGCTGCTTATCATATTGCTTCGGCTGCAAGTGAAATTTGGGTAAATCCTTCAAGTTTTGTCGGCTCAATTGGGGTAATTATGCCAAATTATGGCGTAACAGGTTTAGCGCAAAAGCTAGGTGTGGAGGATAGAACACTGACTGCTGGTACAAATAAAGATATTTTGAGCATGACTAAACCTGTGAATCCAGCCCAAAAAGCGCACGTGCAGGGTGTTTTAGACGATGTACATCAACATTTTATTGATGCTGTTAAAGAGGGACGAGGCGATCGTCTAAAAAATGCAGATCCTAGTGTTTTTTCTGGTTTATTCTGGTCTGGTAGTCAAGCAATAAAAATTGGTATTGCTGATAAATCTGGAAATATTGAAACGTTAAAACGTACTTTAAAGATTTCTAAAACAGTAAATTACACGGTAGAGCATAATCCATTGGAATCTCTTTTAGGTAAAATGGGTGCACAAGTTGGACAAGGTTTTGCATCATCTTTAACAAAAGAGCTTGAAACAAAACAAGAAATTAACTTACAGTAAAAACATAAAAAAAGCGCATCATTTTCGATGCGCTTTTTTATAAAAGCTTTATTAAATTGAACACATTTGAACAGGTTTTGTTAGTTTTTTTGCATCTAGCTCGATGTGGTGAGCATCTTTGTAGACTAACTTTCCTGTACAGATCCATTCGGTAACGATCGGATAGATCATATGCTCAAGTTTATGAACCCGATTTGCCAATATGTCTGCTGTATCATTGTGCATTACATGCGTTACACCTTGTGCAATCGCTTGACCTGCATCTAACTCTGACGTTACAAAATGAACAGTACAACCATGAAGATGGTCTCCTGTTCTAAGCACACGCTCATGTGTATGCATGCCTTTGTAAGCGGGTAGTAGAGAAGGATGAATATTTAACATTTTTCCTTCCCACTTTTCGACAAAATCGGCACTTAAAATACGCATAAAGCCGGCTAAAATGACAAGATCTACATTCCAGTTACAAAGCTGTGTATGCATTGCATCATCAAAGGCTTCGCGACTTGAATAGTTACAGTGTTCAATAACGTGGGTTGCAATATTGGCTTGGGCAGCACGTTCTAAAGCATATGCATTTGCTTTATTTGAAAGTACGCCAACAATTTGACCTGATAGGTTTGCATCAATAAGGGCTTGCAAGTTACTGCCATTGCCGGAAACTAATACTGCAATTTTTTTCATTCGAAAATCACACGAATTTTTTCATCAGCACCTTCAACTGAAGCTTCATTCTCTTGAATGTAGCCAATTTCCCATGCTTTTTCACCGTGTGCATTTAAAATTTCAATTGCTTTCGCTGCATTGTCTTTAGCAAGCGCAATAACCATGCCTACGCCACAGTTAAAGGTACGGTACATTTCAAATTGTTCAACATTTCCTTCACGTTGAAGTAATTTGAACAGTTCTGGCCATTCCCATGATGATTCATTGATGACAGCTTGAGCCCCATTAGGAAGTACACGAGGTAAATTTCCTGGTAAGCCACCGCCTGTAATGTGTGCCATTGCATGGAGGTCAACTTGCTTATAAAGCTCTAAAATTGGTTTTACGTAAATGCGAGTAGGTTCCATAACAACATCTGATAATGGACGACCATCTACAGTCTGATTTAAATCGACATTTTTAACATCTAAAATTTTACGTAAAAGTGAATAACCATTTGAATGTGCACCAGATGAAGCAATTCCAATAAGGACATCACCTGACTTAACTTTAGAACCATCAATGATTTTACTTTCTTCAACAACGCCTACTGAGAATCCAGCAAGATCGTAATCTTCACCTTCATACATACCTGGCATTTCTGCAGTTTCACCACCAACAAGGGCACAACCTGCAAGTTCGCAACCTTTACCAATGCCTGTCACAACATCAGCAGCGACATCTACATTTAAGTGTCCTGTTGCATAGTAGTCTAAAAAGAAAAGCGGCTCTGCACCACAAACAAGTAAATCGTTTACACACATTGCAACGAGGTCTTGTCCGATAGTGTCATGCTTTTTAAGGTTAAGTGCGAGGCGTAGTTTTGTACCTACGCCATCTGTACCAGATACAAGTACAGGCGATTCATAGCCTTTTGGAATTTTGCATAGTGCGCCAAAGCCACCAAGCCCACCCATTACTTCTGGGCGAGTTGTACGCTTTGCGACTGATTTAATGCGACCAACAAGGGCATCACCTGCCTCAATGTCTACGCCTGCATCTTTATAACTTAAACTGGTATTTTGGTTAGAAGTTGAGTTGCTCATGTATGAAGTCTCCGCTTTGCCCGCACAATTATAACCTATATACGAAACTGTTATGTTATTTATCCAACAAAATGTTATCTTTAAGTGCATTATCCTTATAAATATTTCAAAATTCTAATAGGCGAGTCGCAATGGTTGATCGTACGTTGAGTCGAATTTTTATATTGGCTGGATTAGCGCTATTTGGTTGGTTAATTTTTATACTCAAACCAGTGGTTATTCCGTTTATTGCCGCTTTTGTAATTGCATATTTATTTAGTGGTCTTGTTGGAAGACTGGCTAAAATGGGATTACCACGGTGGTTGGCCACAAGTATTGTATTTATTGGTATAGGTGTAGGCGTATTTTTTGCAACTTGGTATATTATTCCTGTACTTTGGAAACAGGTTATTTATGCACGAGATGGCATTCCAAATGTTATTCATTGGATTAATCATACGGTTTTACCATGGACAACGAAAACATTTCGTTTAGAACCAATGTCTATTGATACAAACCAAATTACCGATACAATTATGCAGTACGTGCAAACGAATTATAGTGTAAATAGCATTCAGAGTTTAGTACTGAGATTGGCACAATCTGGTTTGAATTTTATTCAGTTGGGGGGGACTGTCGTTCTTATTCCAATTATTTCATTTTACTTTTTGCTAGATTGGAACAGAATGCTAGAACAAATGCATCGCTTAATTCCACGGCCTTATGAGCGTGTAACCTTACAAATTGTTAAAGAATGCCATAGTGTACTAGGGGCATTTGTTAAAGGACAATTTCTAGTGATGTTTTTACTCGGATTAGTTTATGCCGTTGGCCTTCAACTCATTGGTTTAGAAGTTGGATTAATGATAGGAATGATTGCAGGTTTAGCAAGCATCATTCCTTATTTGGGTTTTGCTGTGGGTATTATCTCAGCAGTTGCTGCAACTTTTTTCCAATTCGGGGTGGATTGGATGCAGCTTATTTTTGTGGGAATTGTATTTATGATTGGTCAAGCGATCGAAGGGTATATCCTACAGCCATTCCTTTTGGGCGATAAAATAGGTCTATCACCTGTTGCTGTTGTATTTGCTGTTCTTGCTGGAGCACAGCTTGGTGGCATTTTAGGTATGTTGATCGCGTTACCTGTCGCTGCAATTTTAGTTGTTTTATTAAAACATGTGCGTGACTTTTATGAAGATTCATCACTCTATGGACAAAAACATGACTTTATGGATATGTCTTCAGATCATGCTATACATATACAATCTGAGGATGTTGAAATTAAAGTTCGTCCAAATGCTGAAAAAAATAAAAAGTCTTCAGAGAATGAGTAGGTCATATCTAAATGCGTCAATTACAGTTAAATATTGAACCTCAATTAGATGCAAAAATTAGTGACTTTTCTGGTCCTAGTTGGAGTGGTGTAATTGACGCAGTGCGTCAATTACACACAGGGTTAATACAACAATTTTATATTTACGGAGATGCAGGTATTGGGAAAAGTCATTTATTGTCTGCAATCTGTGACTCTTATTTAGAATTGGGAAAATCTGCAATACATGTGTCATTACTTGAATTGCTCGATGCGCCTATAGAAGCCATTACTTCCTTGGAAAGATACGATCTTGTTGCTTTAGATGATATTGAAACAATTAGTGGGGTAAAGCATTGGCAGAAGGCTGTATTTCATTTAATTAATTACAATAATCAAGAGGGTGGGCAACTCATTTTTTCTTCTAGAAACTTGCCTATAGAACTTAAATTAGAACTTCCAGATTTACAGTCACGTTTAATGCAAGCTGTAAGTGTAAGATTACCCGATGGAAATTTATACGAAGATCGTGCTGCATTAATTCAGTCAGTTTTAAATCGCCGTGGGATTCTTCTAGATCATCAGATTGTCGAATATTTGCTCGATTATGGTCCACATAAAACAGCATTACTTTTGCAAATTTTAGAAAGGTTAGAAAACTTATTAAAAGGTGAAAAGACAAAGTTATCGAATGCAACACTTCGTCAAATCTATGCCTTTATTGATGAGTATAAGTCAAATTAATTACTCTCTGTGGGCATAGACGCTGCATCTATATCATTTTGCTCTGTGGAAGGTCTATATTTGCGAATATATTCCTCTCGAATAGTATCTCTTTCTTCTTTTGTCTTTGCTTGTTGCATAAGCATACGCATTTGTTTTCTCTCTTGGCTATTCATTTGCTGCCAAGCTTCCCGCATTTTTTGTTGTTCCTCTTCAGGAAGTTGTGTAAACCAATCCATTTTTTGCTGTAACGCAGTACGTTGACTCTCTGAAATATCTTTTATACTTTGATAGCGCTGTAAGAGTGTTTCTTGTTGCTGTACCGTAAGCTCATTCCAGTTATCGTCTGTAGGTGTTGGTATATGGTTTTTCTGTGAAAACGGCCAAAAGTGATCAAAACTAGCAGAACTGGTTTGTAAAAATAAAAATGTACTGCACATCAGTACAACTTTTTTAGCTTCCATGTGAGTGAGTGTCCTCGCCAAAAACCATGACCATTTCTAAGTCTTCCACCATTTGAGGTGAAAGTTTAGTCGTATTCGTATTCATCATTGTTTGAGTGTTCTGTCCCTTTGTAGACAACGTTGTAACATTTGGGAATACTAAGAAACCTGTTACCACCGCAGCCAATGCGAATCCAGTCATTTTCCATATAGGCGTGATACGTTTTGTTGGTCGCTCTATCTGTGTAAAAACATGTTGCATGACACGGTGTTTGTTCTGATGTGAGTGAGCCAGTTGGTCTAATTTTTTACTCACATTTTTTGCAAAATCATCATTATTATTCATGTGATGATCCTCCATGTACTGGATGTAAATGGGATAGTGTTTGGCGCAAGCCTTGTATTGCACGATGGTAGTGTGTTTTGACGCTACCTTCTGAGCATTGCATAATTTGAGCGGTGGTTTGAGTATTAAATCCTTCCCACGCACGCAGCATAAACGCTTGTTGTTGTCTTATTGGCAAGTGTTGGATAGCCTCTTTAATCTCTTCAATTGTTGCAATTTGAACCAATTCTGTAGAAGGCTCAATTTGATGCTCATCGGGAATATTTATTTCTTCATCTATTTCATCTTCCGAGCTAGATTTCTTAAAGAAAGAAAATAGGCTGCTTTGGCGTTTCTCTTTCCTGCGCCAGTCTTGTAGTTTATGATTCAAAATTGTATAAAACAGTGGGTACCATTCATCAAGAGTTCGATCTGGATAAGCACGATGCAAAGCAATAAATGCTTCTTGTACTAAATCCATTGCGATTCCTTGTTGATTTTGCGTCGCAGTTTCCATCATGACAAGTGCACGACCTGTGACATCTTGCATAAAAAACCTTAAACGTTGTTCAACAGATGCACCTTGCTGTAATTCACATTTTTTAGTCTCATTTGGTGTTCGGTCCATAGAGATGGAGTATCCCGTCATTTATACCCATCCTATTTTTAATATTAAACACTTAACTATATAACGTTAAATAGATAGGATAGGTTGACATGCTATAGAAATATTTTTTCTATTTTAAATGAATTCCAAATATGGTAAGTATATTTTATACAATAAATGCACGAATTTATTGACGTTGTCGAACCATTTCAAAAAAACAAATCGAACCTGCAATCGCAACATTTAGTGACTCTTGACCTCCAGGTTGTGGAATGGTTACGGCTTGAGCATGCTTGAGTGCATAGTTCGATGCCCCTTGTCCTTCATTACCTAAAATCCATGCACAGGGTGTTGTCAAATCTTGCGCATAGAGGCTTTGAGGTTCATGAGAGCTTGTGACATAAACAGGAATTTTAAAATTTGAGATCACATCTTGAAGATCAATATTTTCAAAACAATGTAAAGCAAAGTGTGCACCCATACCTGCACGTAATACTCGAGGTGACCAGATAGAGGCTACACCTTTTGTACAAATGATTTGCTTAATATTTGCAGCTGCAGCCGATCTTAGGAGTGTGCCCACATTTCCTGGATCTTGTACATCATCTAAAATAAGGGTATCGATATTAAAATTAATACTTTGATCTAGTTTTGGAGTATCGATAACAGCAATACAAGGTAGGGTAGTACCTAAGGTGCTAAGGTCACGATAGAGTACTTCACTTAGAATGAAGATATGACCTGAGTAGAGTTGTTGTATTTTTTTTAAGTCGATATGTTCTAGAGCAGACTCAGTTGTGAATAAAGAAGCGATTTTATGACTGTGTAACCACGCAAGGCATAAATGTGTTCCCTCTAAAATAGTCTGTCCGTGTTTTTTACGATAGTTATTTAATTCAATTAAAGCTCGAAGATGCTTAATTTTGGCATTATCTTTAGATTCAAGGTAAATGATGGACATAGCAAGCTGCAACTTAGATGTAAAATATGACCTATTTTACATCTAAGTTTTAAATTAGAAAGATCAGTGATAGCTTTCTACAAGTTGTACTTCATCTTTTGCACCTAAAATAACCGGTACACGTTGGTGAAGACCTGTAGGAACTACTTCCATAATTCTCATGCGACCTGTCGATGCGATACCACCTGCTTGTTCAATAAGCATACTCATTGGGTTTGCTTCGTACATAAGGCGAAGGCGTCCAGGTTTTTCAGGATTTTTCAGATCATAAGGATACATAAAAATACCTCCACGACTTAAAATACGATGAATATCACCTACCATGCAGGCAATCCAACGCATGTTAAAATCTTTACCACGGATACCTGTTTTTCCTTCTAAAAGTTCATTTACATATCGTTGAACGGCAACTTCCCAGTGGCGCTGGTTAGATGCATTAATTGCAAACTCTTGTGTTTGTGCAGGAATAGTGACATTTTCTTGTGTAATAACGAATTCTTTTAAATCGATATCGTATGTAAAGAGAATGACACCATCACCAAAGGTGAGTGCAAGCATTGTTGATGGACCATACATGACATAGCCTGCAGCAACTTGTTCAGTTCCAGGTTGCATGAAATCTTCTAAGTCTGGAATGCTTTTTTTAGCAGGAAGTACAGAAAAAATTGTACCAACACACATGTTGATATCGATATTGCTTGATCCATCTAAAGGATCAAATAATACTAAATATTCACCATTTTCTTGGGCAGGTGTGAATTCTTCAAGCTCTTCAGATGCAAAAGCACCCACATTTGGGTGCTTTTGTAAAGCATCAATGAACTGCTGATTAGAAAAGATATCTAACTTTTTCTGTGTTTCGCCTTGCACATTTTCATGTTCTGCACTTCCAAGAATACCGGCAATCGCACCTTGTTGTAAGTTGTAGTCGATCACTTTGCAACACTGCGCGATTGAATCTATGACACTTGCCAATTCTGGTGTTAAAGTTCCCGTTTTTTGTTTTAAATAGTGGGAGAGGGTTGTGTTTGACATAATGCGAATGCTCCAAAAATTGTGCAATTTTTTCTTGGCTAAATAAAAACTTGGCTATTTTAGATGAGATTGAGGAAAAAGAAAATTTTTCTTCGTCATATTACCAATTTTTTATACTTACAAGCTTTAAATAACGTGCTATGTTAACAGAGAATAGTCATTTCCTAGCGAGGAAACAGTCATGACAACAAAAAAATTTGATGAAATGCCAACACCGTCTGAAGCTATAGACTTACATGAAATTTCAGAAGAAAGTATAAAGCTTGCTTGGGAAGGTTATGCTGTAAAACCCGAGTATAAAAATTTTAATAAACATGATCTCATTGAATCAGTTCAATCTTGCAAAGAGATGAAACTAATAGATAAAGCCACTGAATTAGACTAAAAAGCGCTCAAATGTGAGCGCTTTTTTATTATTAACGTAATAGTGGTGGAACAGCTTCGTAGTTAATTTCTACTCTACGGTTCTCAGACCATGCTTCAGGGGTATGTGCAGGGTTAATAGGCATTTCTTTGCCATAGCTTACAGCTTCAAGTTGATTTGGAGCCACACCAATTGAAACTAAGTAACTTTGTACAGCTTTTGCACGACGCTCACCTAATGCCATATTGTACTCACGTGTACCACGCTCATCGGTATGTCCTGTAAGTGCAACATGTGATGTTGGATTTGCTTGTAAGAATTGCGCATGAGCTTGGAGGGTTTGATAATCCTGTTGAGAGATTGAGCTACTATCAAAGTCGAAATGTACAACACGATTTGCAAGAAAAGCTTTATTTTCTGCAGTAACACCCTTAGATGAAGCACCTGTGAGATTCTTTGCATCTAATGCTGCATCATCACTTAAACCGTTGGTATTTACAGGAATAGGTGCAGCTGTAGAGGGATTTTGTGTTGTTGTTGATTCTGTAGCTGGTTTACGACTTGCACAACCTGTAAATAGTAGTGCAGAAGCAATTACGGGGATAATTAGATATTGAGCTTTCATATTATTTTCCATGTCTTTAGATTGGTCGTCATCATGTTATTTAGGTGCCCAAGCAGGCTCGCGTACTTCTCCTTGTTCGCTTGGCAAATTCATACGAAATTGCCCATTCAATGAAACGATAGATAGTAATCCACGGCTTCCTTCTTGAGTCGCATAAACAACCATTTGTCCATTTGGAGAAAAGCTTGGCGACTCATCAAGAGTCGTTGGTGTAAGAATGTTTACAACACCACTGGTTAGATCTTGAACTGCTATTTTGTAATCACTACCTGTTGGTCGACTTACCATAGCTAGACGTTTTCCATCCGCACTTAGGGTACTACGTGCATTAAATGCACCTCTAAATGTAATACGCTTTGTTGAACCATCTGCAAATGTATAGCGGTAAATCTGTGGAGAACCACCACGATCAGAAGTAAAGATAAATGATTTACCATCTGGTGCATATCGTGCTTCTGTATCAATGGCTGTATCACGTGTTAAACGTTCAATCGCATGTGTTGCAAGGTTCATTTGATAGATTTCAGGATTACCATCCATTGAACCTGTAAATAACATTGATGTACCATCTGGAGAGAAGCTTGGTGCTCCATTAAGTCCTTGGTAGTGGGTCAAGACTTGGCGCTGACCTGTAGATAAATCTTGTAGATAGATACGAGGACGCTTTGTTTCAAATGAAACGTAAGCAATCTTTTTACCATCTGGTGTCCATGTTGGAGAAAGAATTGGGTAGTGAGAAGACAGAACAGTAAATGGCCTTTCGCCATCTGTATCGGCAATTTGTAAGGTGTAACGTTGCGCAGGCGTAGCAGAATTTCTTAGAACATATGCAATTCTGCCACTAAAGCTTCCAGGTACACCAGTCAAAGCTTGATAAATTGCATCACTAATAGCATGACCTGCCTGACGAGTACGAGAAGCAGGTGCAGTAAGTACTTCATTGAGTAAATATTTCTGATTATTTACATCATAAAGTTGGTAGTGTATTTGGTTGGTATTTGCATCGATAGCAGTAACTTTACCAACAACAACATAAGGAATATTGGCATTTTTCCAGTTATCTGCGTTGATTTGCCCAAGCTCTGCCGTTGCAGGTAGGTTTTGAGATGCACTCGTGAAGCGTCCTGAGTGGTTTAAATCATTTTCAACAATTGGATAAATTGTTTGATCTGTAGAAAAGGGCACAATTGCAATTTTAGGTGCAGACTCTGGCGCTTTTGCAATTTCTAAATGTAATTGTGCGGATGCTGTTTGTATAAAAGCAGGGCTACAAGATGCTGCTAAAATGACTAAAGCCAATACTGATTTACGATTCATTTCCATAATTATTGTGCACATATAATGAGGTTTTGAATAAATGATCTAAGAGTAACATCATTTTATCTTTAAGAATTTAAATGATGTTACACCAATAAACTATTGTTTTGCTGTAAACGTTGCACTAAATGATCTCGCATCGCGTCTTGCATCGGGGTCACTTGGCATTGGGTAAGGGGCAGCTTGACGAATAGCAGCTTCTACACTCGCTTTTACATCTGGATCACTTGAATTTACGAGTACAGAGGTGACGCTACCACTATCACTGAGTGTTACTCTTACACTTGCAGTTTTTCCTTTTGAACCACTAGGGACATCCCAGACTTTCTTAATTTTATTTGTAAACTCACTTTTTGCATTAGATGCAATTTTACGAGATTCTGCCTTTTTGTTTGCAGCATCTTCAGCAGCTTTTTGCTTGGCTTCTGCTGCGGCTTTTTCTTTGGCTTCTGTAGCTTTTTGCTTAGCCTCTGCTGCGGCCTTTTCTTTGGCTTCAGCGGCAGCTTTTTGTTTTGCTTGAAGCGCTTCTTGATGTTTGGCCTCAGTAGCTTTTTGCTTAGCCTCTGCTGCGGCCTTTTCTTTGGCTTCAGCGGCAGCTTTTTGTTTTGCTTGAAGCGCTTCTTGATGTTTGGCTTCAGTAGCTTTTTGCTTAGCCTCTGCTGCGGCCTTTTCTTTGGCTTCAGCGGCAGCTTTTTGTTTTGCTTGAAGCGCTTCTTGATGTTTGGCCTCAGTAGCTTTTTGCTTAGCCTCTGCTGCGGCCTTTTCTTTGGCTTCAGCGGCAGCTTTTTGTTTTGCTTGAAGCGCTTCTTGGTGTTTGGCTTCAGTAGCTTTTTGCTTAGCCTCTGCTGCGGCCTTTTCTTTGGCTTCAGCGGCAGCTTTTTGTTTTGCTTGAAGCGCTTCTTGGTGTTTGGCTTCAGTAGCTTTTTGCTTAGCCTCTGCTGCGGCCTTTTCTTTGGCTTCAGCGGCAGCTTTTTGTTTTGCTTGAAGCGCTTCTTGGTGTTTGGCTTCAGTAGCTTTTTGCTTAGCCTCTGCTGCGGCCTTTTCTTTGGCTTCAGCGGCAGCTTTTTGTTTTGCTTGAAGCGCTTCTTTGTGTTTGGCTTCAGTAGCTTTTTGCTTAGCCTCTGCTGCGGCCTTTTCTTTGGCTTCAGCGGTAGCTTTCTCTTTAGCTTCAGCTTCTAAAGCTTCTTTCTGTTTGGCTTCAGCGATAGCTTTTTCTTTAGCTTGCAAAACTTCTTTCTTTTTTTCCTCAATCACTTGCTTAGCTAAAGCAGATTTAGCCTGTTCCGCAGCTAGATCTTTGTTTATATCGATGGGTGTGGGTGTATTTTCTGCTACAGGTGGTGCAGTCTCTGTTTCTTTTACAGTTTGACTACTTTGTTCGTTATTTATATCTGCAATCTGATCGGCACTAACTAAATAGGTTTTTAGTTCTTTAGGTGGTTTTGGTGGGGGAGTCATACCCAAATAAAGTAAACCAATCAAGGCTATCGCATGTACACCTAGTGTAAATCCAATAGCCTTTGCTTTTTGTTGATCAAATGGCTGTTTATCAAATTTTTTCATATTACTTAGCAGGGTCTGTAAGTAGGCCGACTTGGGTTAAGCCTGCTTCTTGTAAATTTGCCATGAGTATCACAACCTCACCATATGGACGTGATTGTGTACCATTAATCAGAACGCTCAGTTCTTGCTGTTGGTCTTGAGCAGTTTTTTGTGCATCGGCTAACGTTTGTTTGAGTTCTTCCAGATTCATTGCTTCATCTTTATGCTCGTGATAACGCAGTAAATAATTACCTTCAGCATCTAAAGTAACAATTGCTGGTGTGTCTTTCGATTGAAATGGAGAGCTTTTTGCTTTAGGAAGATCGACCTTTAAACTACTTGAAATCATGGGTGCGGTCACCATAAAAATGACCAGCAAAACGAGCATAACATCGATGTAGGGAACAACGTTCATGTCACTTTTAAGAGGTTTCTTTATACGTCCGAAACGTCCGCTACGCTGTATCGCCATATTATTCTGACTCCTGAGCAGAGCCTATAGATTGACGTTGAAGTAATGTAACCATCTCTTCTGCAAAAAGTGCGCGATCAGAGTAAATACTTTCGCTTTTCGCTGTAAAGTGGTTAAAGGCCAGTACGGCTGGAATTGCTGCAAACAGACCAATTGCGGTTGCAATGAGTGCCTCGGCAATACCCGGAGCAACAGTAGCGAGAGTGACTTGTTCTACGCCTGCAAGACCAATAAAAGCATTCATAATACCCCAAACTGTACCAAATAAACCTACGTAAGGTGCTACAGATCCAATACTTGCTAGACTGTTTAAACCAGATTCAAGTGTGCTTTGATCTCGGCTTAACCCTACACGCAAAATTCGTTCTGTTCCATCTATACGCTGCGTGGTTGTCGCTTGGCGTTTTTTAAGTTTGAGATATTCAGAGTATCCTTCGTAGAAAATATCTTCTAGGCCACGACGCTCTGAATTGAGTTGAGCATTATTATATAATGTTTCTGTTTCAGCGCCTGACCAAAACATTTTTTGAAAATGTTCATCTTGTTTATGTGCTTTTTTAAAGCCCATAGAGAGTTTGGCAATTACATACCAACTGTATATAGAAGCTAAAAAGAGTAAAAGCATGACCAGTTGTACTACAGGGCTCGCTTGTAAGATTAAATTGGTTATATGCAGTGTTGTTTCTACGTTTTGAGTGGTCATATCTAAAAAGCCATTGATGCCTAATTTTGTTCCATTTCTTTTTTAAGCAATGAACTAATTTCTTCTGGAAGTCGGCGTGGTAGCATATCTATACTTAAACATGCTAGCTCGACTTCACCCGTTGCAAGCAAGATTTCACCACGATAAATATTCTGTTGCAATACAAATGACGCGGCTTTACAAGAAATAACACGAGCGGTTACAGTAATAAGGTCATCCATTAAAATTGGTTTGAGGTATTTGAGCTCGATACCACGGACAACAAAGTGATAATCTTTTTGATGCCAATAGTGATCTATACCTGAGGCACGCAACCATTCTGTTCGGGTTCTTTCCATGTATCGAATATGATTGGCGTGATAAACGATACCACCTGCATCTGTATCTTCGATATAAACGCGGATTTGAAATTTAAAATGGTTTGCCATGAGGAAAATCCTTATACAGCTACAGCAGGGAGTAGGGGGAATTTGAATAAACAAAATTTCATATACACTGTCATATCGCTTGGAGTGTAATTTTTTGAAATTTAAGGTTTGTATTTTCCTGTTTTAAAAGGAAATAATGAGATTGCATGCATCTCTTGATAAAACTATAAGATGTACTCGTGGCGCAAAATTTTAACAGAATGTTTTCAATCTAAAATGGCACAAGGTATCAATTCATAGGGTAAGGAATGATAGTAATTTTTTTAAATACAATATTAGGCCACTGAGTAAATGCAGGCATTTAATGTTTTGTGAGTATGAGTACCTGCAAATCAGCTTCAATCAGTTTGGTCAAATTAACTTAATATGGGACACTATTTAGACGGTAAGCCCCATTGATTTTTTTCCGACTTTGTATTTGTGAGAAGCCATACTAATAAGATGATTGACCCAATAAATGGTATTAATGAAATAAGAATCCACCATCCTGATTTATTAATATCATGTAAACGTCTAACAAGTACTGCAAGTCCAGGTATAAATAATATTAAAGTAGAAATATTAAATATCGTCTCATCTAGAAGTCCTGTGATTATAGATATGATGAGTTGCCCTAGCACAAAATACCAATATTCTTTTCTTCTAGCTCGCCCTGAAAAATTTGCATAATTTTTTAAACTCTTTACAAACCAATCTATCATATTGAAATTTTCTTCTGCTTGATTTGTATTAGAGATTTTGTCCAAATACTTAGAAAAACTTTCTAGGGGATTAACTTTATTTTCTAAAGATAGATATACTTGTATTGCATTACCTTCATTGTCTAGATCGAAATCAACCTTATTACCTCTATTAGGTATTTCTGTTGATTTCCACTCTATACCTTTAAAATAGTAGCGATTGTTATCATCCCCTGAAATAATACCGATATTCGTTTGAATTGAAAAATCTAGAATTTGGCCTTTCACAATATATTCTCTATGGTTCTAAAAAATCTCTGATCATTTAAAGGTATTTCCCTTAATTTAAGGTATTATAAATTAAAATTATATATTTATTTTGAAAATGTAATATTTAGTGTCTGTGTTTTAGTTTTGATAGATAAAATATATTAAAATTAGCAAGATTATAATTGTTTTACGTCTTGGCTGATGTCGCATTCAGAAAAGATCATCTAAAGCGATGCAATGAAAAAATAAACGATATATTTGACGGAATATTCAACATGTTATTGATGAGTTTGCTGCTATGAATTCAGAAAGATTCATAGCAGCATGGGTATTTAAGATAATTTTGGGTCTTCAGGTGGAGTGAGGCCAAATTGTAAATACGATTGTGTCGTTGCAATTCGTCCACGTGCTGTACGCATGACATAACCCTGCTGTATAAGGTAAGGTTCAATCACATCTTCAAGTGTGCCACTGTCTTCGGCCATTGCGGCAGCCAGTGCTTCTACACCTGCAGGGCCACCATCAAAACGCTCTAAAAGCATGGTTAAATAACGTCGATCTAGGGTATCTAACCCTGACTTGTCTACATTTAACATATCTAAAGCGCGTTGTGCCATGTCCTGCGTAATTTCTCCTGTTCCTTTAACCTGAGCATAATCACGTACGCGACGTAACAATCGGTTAGCGATACGAGGTGTACCGCGAGAACGTCGTGCAATTTCTTGTGCACCGCTACTGGTAATACCGACATCCATCAGACGAGATGATCGTTCAACAATGTAAGTTAAATCTTCAACAGAATAAAATTCTAAACGTTGTACAATCCCGAAGCGATCGCGAAGGGGAGAGGTGAGTAAGCCTGCACGAGTGGTTGCTGCAACAAGCGTGAAAGGAGGAAGATCTAATTTAATAGAACGCGCCGCAGGACCTTCACCAATCATAATGTCTAACTGGTAATCTTCCATCGCAGGATACAGAATTTCTTCGATAACAGGGGAAAGACGATGAATTTCATCAATGAATAAAACATCTCCTTCTTCCAAGTTGGTCAGCAATGCCGCTAAGTCACCTGCCCGTTCCAATACTGGTCCAGAGGTAGATTTAAGACTTCCACCCATTTCACGAGCAATAATATTTGCAAGTGTTGTTTTTCCTAAGCCGGGTGGACCAAAAATAAGTGTATGGTCTAATGCTTCACCACGGCCACGGGCAGCGCCAATAAAGATTTCCATCTGCTCACGTACAATGGGTTGACCAATGTAATCACTTAATGTGGCAGGTCGAATCGCGCGATCAATTTGGTCTTCAGGTTTTTCATGACCATTAATGAGTCTGTCTTGCATAACTTATGATTTCATCATTGATTTAAGTGCAGCGCGAATAATGTCTGCAACTTCTGTATGTTGATCTTTTACACTTGCTACGACTTTCTTAGCTTCCTGAGGTTTGTAACCTAAAGATTGGAGTGCAGCTTCAGCCTCAGCAACTGCTGAGTTACCAGATTGCTGTAAAGGTATTGAGGTGTTATTTGAATGGTGAGGAGCATCTTGTTGAAGTGCTTTAACACGATCTCTGAGTTCTATGAGTAAACGTTCTGCTGTTTTTTTACCGACACCGGGCACTTTCACAAGCGTATTAATATCGTCATGTTCAATCGTTTGAATAAGTAGATCTGCACTTAAAGTAGATAATATACCTAATGCCATTTTAGGACCAACGCCATTGACCTTGAGTAAAGTTCTAAAAAAGGTTTTTTCACGTAGGTCTAAAAAACCATAGAGCAATTGTGCATCTTCTCTTACAGCTAAATGTGTCCATAAGGTGATTTTTTGGCCTTTTTGTAGCTGGCAGAATGTCGAGAGTGGAGTGTCCACTTCGTAGCCAATACCATTGACATTTAAGATGACAGTAGGAGCCTCTAATGCGAGGACTTCACCAATGAGGCAACCAATCATTTAGATTTCCTATGAAGTAAATGCAGGGCGATGACCCTGTAATATTTGTGCAAGATGATATGCTTGATGATCTGAGAATTTACCAACAATGTCGAGTACTTGCATAATGTTTTGGTAGTGATTGTCGCCAAAGTGAGCACCAGATTGCTCTAGCATGAGCATCAGTTTACGATCTTTATAGCTCGTAATTTTATTAGGAGTGGTTAGTGGCATGAAAGCATCTAAAATGTGTTGTAGGCTCATATGAGCAATTACTTCTAAATCTATTTTTTGTCTGTGTCCAAAAATCTTTTGTCGTGCTAAGTTCTTTGCTTCTTCTATACCTGCTGAGATATCTGTCGGGCAGTATTGAAGTAGTGTACCTTGAAGCTGTCCCATTAAAATGGTTGTTTGGTGTCGTGAAAATGCATTTGTTACCTCTTCGACGAGTCGTTTCATTGCACGACCACGTAATGCTGCAATTTTCTGTTGCCACGTTGTCCACGGCAATGACAATTCGTTTGGAATGCCATAGTCTGCAATTAACTTAATGAAGATAGGCTCAACTTCCTCATAAGTTAAAATATTTAAGCTAATCGCATCTTCAAGATCAATGAGTGCATAGCAAATATCATCCGCTGCTTCTAAAAGATACGTAAGTGGATGACGACAGTAATGATATTCGCCAAGCTCAATGAGCCCTAGACGGTTAGCAACTTCTGAAAGAATACTTTTTTCGCTTTGATAGCAACCAAATTTAGCTCGATGTTGAGCAGATTCATTCTCTTGAATGGGTTTGGATAACCAAGGATATTTTAGATATGCGCCCAGTGTTGCTGCAGTTAAACGCATGCCACCATCTTCAGGATGATGGTCTATACGTGTAAGCAGGCGCAATCCTTGAGCATTACCTTCAAATTGGCGAACATCTGCAGATTCTTCAGATGAAAGCGCCTGAAGAAAATTATTTTGTGCAGCAGCATCAAACCATTCACGAATGGCATATTCACCAGCATGCCCAAAAGGCGGGTTACCAATATCATGTGCTAAACAAGCTGCCTGTATAATAGCGCCAAGATCTGTAGGTGAAATCCAAGCTGGAAGATCATCCTTAATTTTCTCTGCAGCAAGCATTCCCAAAGAACGACCAACACATGATACTTCTAAGGAATGGGTGAGGCGTGTATGTACGCCGTCATTTTGTGTGAGCGGATGTACTTGTGTTTTACGATTGAGTTGTCTAAAACTTTGCGAAAATATAATTCTGTCATAGTCTTTATGGAATGGGCTTCGACCAAGCTCATTTTGGTTTTTTTTACTTCCTAAACGGGTCGCTGAAAGTAACTCTAACCAGCGCATTTCTTTCATTCTTTATAAAATCAACTGTTAAATTTTATCCATCATGCCAAAAAAATTGGAGTTTCTCTAGTCAGATACGTCAAAGGTTGTCGTTTCAATTGTGACGAAATCGTAATTTTTTTAGCATTTCACACCGTTTAAAAGCACGCTACAATACGGATTATAAAAGATGATAAGTAGAAAAAAATATGTCTCTTCACTCTCATCATGAAGAAAATCATTATACCGAACGTTCAGGATGGCTTCGAGCAGCAGTGCTTGGAGCAAATGATGGCATTATTTCAGTTACTAGCTTGGTTGTGGGTATATCTGCAAGTGGAGCGACGGTTCATACGCTTTTAATTACATGTATTGCGGGCGTTATTTCTGGTGCTGTATCTATGGCCGCAGGTGAATTTATTTCTGTGAAATCTCAGCAAGACATTGAAGATGCCGATTTAAGAATGGAAGCCAAAAGTTTAGATCTATCTCCTGATCTAGAATTATTAGAGTTAACGAAAATTTATATTCATCGGGGGTTAGATAAAGAGCTAGCTTTTGAAGTTGCTCAACAGTTAACTGCGCACAATGCACTTGCTGCTCATGCCAGGGATGAAATAGGAATTAATGAAGAAACAGCAGCACAACCCTTTCTTGCAGCTTTTTCATCCGCAATTTCTTTTGCTTTAGGTGGTGCGTGCCCATTATTGGCTATCTTGTTGTTGCCAAGAAATTACCTTGAATATGGAATTATTATTGTTGGTGTAGTTTCGCTGGGTGTACTGGGCATTGTTTCAAGCTATGCAGGCGGTAGTAATATGATTAAAGGGGCTATCCGTGTCATGTTGTGGGGTATTGTTGCTATGGCATTTACTTTCTGGATTGGTTCTTTATTTAATGTTTCTGTATAAAGAATCGCTTTAACAATAATTTAGTTTTTATGTAAAACTGGTTCTATATATTTATATTTTGTCTATTAGATATTTGTCTTAAATAATTGTATAAAGTTTAATTTTTATCTTCTGGTAAAAAATATTTTGTTATTTAAATTTTTGATTTGAAATGATTTTTTAACAGTAATGGTTGCTTTTTTAGAGTTTGTTATATTTTTGTGTTAGAGTCTGCGCCCACATATGAGCTTAATGCTTATCACAAAGTGATTTGAGCGATGTAAGAGCAATCTTTCTAATTCAATACAGGGTGTTTAATGCAAACAGCAACTGATAAAAGTAATGAAGTGGGGCTCGATGATATCAATATTGTCGAAAGTGCCAAAACAAAAAAAGCAATTACCGCAGCCGCACTAGGTAATACCATCGAATGGTTCGATTTCGGTGTATATGGCTATGTTGCATATGTATTAGGAAAAGTTTTTTTTCCTAATACATCTCCAAGCCTTCAATTAATTGCAACGCTCGCAGCGTTTTCTATTCCTTTTGTATTTCGCCCAATTGGTGGAATTATCTTTGGTTTCCTTGGTGATAAATACGGTCGTAAGCATATTCTTGCCATTACAATCATGATTATGACCTTAAGTACTTGTGGTATTGGTCTAATTCCAAGCTATGACAGTATTGGTATTTGGGCACCTATTTTATTGCTCATTGTAAAAATTGCACAGGGTATATCTGTTGGTGGTGAATATGCAGGTGCAGCCATTTTTGTTGCAGAGTATTCTCCAGACCGAAAACGTGGATTTATGGCGAGCTGGTTAGATTTCGGTTCAATTGCAGGCTTCTTAATTGGTGCAGGGACAGTTTCATTTATCAGTTCAATGGTGGGTGAACATAACTTTGCAGAATGGGGGTGGCGTATTCCATTTCTACTTTCTTTACCGCTAGGGTTAGTAGGAATGTATTTACGTAATGCATTAGAGGAAACACCTGCATATAAAAAAGCCACTGAAAATGCGGAGAAGAAAATTCCTTTTAGGGAAGTACTCACCACACACAAACGCAGTCTTTGGGTCTGTGTGGGCATTGTTGTAAGTACCGATGTTGTTTATTACATGCTACTGACGTATTTACCAAGTTACTTTACGCATAACTTGCATTATCCAAGTAATCGTGGGGAAATGGTGACCATTGGTGTGATGTTTGGCATGCTGTTTTTACAACTCTTTATTGGTTGGTTGAGTGATAAGATTGGTCGCCGTCCATTTATTTTTGCAGGTAGTTTTTCACTTATATTCTTGTCTTATCCTGCATTTATGCTCATGACATCTGGCGTTGAGTCTTTAATGTTTGCGGGACTTTTTATTTTGGCGCTTTCTGTAAATATGCTATTGGGTATTATGGCTGCGACAATTCCTGCATTATTCCCAACCGATATTCGTTATTCTGCACTTGCTGCTGCATTTAATATCTCAATTGTATTTGCAGGTTTAACACCGACAGTAACAGCAGCACTTGTAGAAAATACAGGTAATCTTATGATTCCTGCTTATTATCTTATTGTTTTTGGTTTTGTTGGTTTAATCACTGCTTTTTATTTTAAAGAAACTGCAAATAAGCCATTATATGGTACTGCGCCAATTGCAGAAGACCGTCAAGAAGCAAAAGAGCTTTTAGAAGTTTTTCATGAAAATATTGAAGAAAAAGTTCAAAAAATTGATGAAAAAATGGATGAGCTGAGTCAAAAGCGTGAGAAGTTAGTCAGTCAGCATCCTGAACTAAAATAACCTATTTTCTAAATAAATATTTTGACCGATCTCATTTAAAAATAGGTGAGGTCGGTTTTTATTTGGTTGTAAATTAAGATTATCTTTATTAATTTTAACAATTTTTTCATATATCTTTTCGATTATGCTTGTTTGAACTAGCTCAATAGACGAATAAGCAGTATTATAGACGCTCTTCTCAAAGTCACATTGCGGTAAGGTGTTAAGACTTACCCGTGGAGCCAAAATCAACATGTTTATCGTGGCCGGTGCGGTAGCACATTCTACTTTCAAAAAAACTCAACTATTATCACGTTTATCGTCTCTTAGTTCTGTTCAATCAATCGAAAGCCAGTGGGTTTATCTGTTTGATCAAGCGCTCAACGAACAAGAATTACAAGCAGCTCAACAGTTATTGAATGATGGTTCAAGTTTTGAACTTCACCAAGCTGCAAGTGATGAAGTACAAATTTTAGTAACACCACGTGTGGGTACAATTTCACCTTGGTCTTCTAAAGCTGTCGATATTTTTAAAAACTGTAATACGCCTGTTCATCGTGTGGAACGCGGTATTTTGTATACGCTAAAAGGTGTAAATACGGTAAGCGATGCGGTAAAAGCAATTTTACATGATCGTATGACTGAAAATGTATTTAGTCAGGTAAATGATGCACACGTATTATTTAGTGAAACTTCGCCAAAACCATTAAATACGATTGATGTGCTTGGTCAAGGCAGGTCTGCACTTATTCAAGCAAACCAAGAGTTTGGTTTTGCACTTTCTGAAGAAGAAATTGACTACTTAGTGGAAGCATTCACTCAGTTACAACGCAATCCAAACGATATTGAGCTAATGATGTTTGCTCAAGCAAACTCAGAGCATTGCCGTCATAAAATCTTTAATGCAGAATGGACAATTGATGGTGAAAAGCAACCGTTATCATTGTTCAAAATGATTAAAAATACGTATAAAGAATCTCCAAATGATGTATTGTCTGCATATAAAGATAATGCATCGGTAATTGTAGGCTATGACACAATGCGTTTTTATCCGAAACCGGATGAAAATGGTCATCATGTGTATAAATATAAGAGTCAAGCTGCCCATATTCTCATGAAGGTGGAAACACACAACCACCCAACAGCAATTTCTCCATTTGCTGGGGCTGCAACAGGTTCTGGTGGTGAAATCCGTGATGAAGGTGCAACAGGTCGTGGTGGTAAGCCAAAAGCAGGCTTAACGGGCTTTACTGTATCTAACTTAAATATTCCTGGTTTTGAACAGCCATGGGAAGAGCAGTATGGCAAACCATCTCGTATGGCATCACCATTACAAATTATGATTGATGGCCCACTGGGTGGTGCTGCATTCAATAATGAATTTGGTCGTCCGAACCTAAATGGTTATTTCCGTACATTTGAACAAAATGTAAATGGCGATGTGAAAGGTTTCCATAAGCCAATTATGATTGCAGGTGGTTACGGTAATATCCGTCCAGATCATGTGGAAAAAGATCCAATTCAACCGGGCGATTTACTCATTGTGTTGGGTGGCCCTGCGATGCTAATTGGTCTAGGTGGCGGTGCTGCATCATCTGTAGATAGCGGTACAATGGGTGAAAGCTTAGACTTTGCTTCTGTACAGCGTGAAAACCCAGAAATGGAACGCCGTTGCCAAGAAGTTATTGATACTTGCTGGCGTTTAGAAAATGAGAACCCAATTGTTTCTGTACACGATGTGGGTGCAGGTGGTGTTTCGAATGCAATGCCTGAGCTTGTGAATGATCATGAGTTAGGGGCTGTATTAAACTTACGTAAAATTCCATCTTTAGAGCCGGGTATGTCTCCAATGGAGATATGGTCGAATGAAGCGCAAGAGCGTTATGTTTTAGCGATTCGTCCAAGTTCTTTAGCTGAATTTGAAGCAATTTGTGAACGTGAACGTTGTCCATTTGCGGTGTTAGGTGAAGCGACAGAAGCACGTCACTTAACTGTAGAAGACCCATTATTTGAAAATAATGCGGTAGATATGCCAATGCAAGTCATGCTTGGTGGTACACCACGTATGCAACGTAGTTATGAAACGACTGAACGTGTTGGTAATGCTTTTGATACTGCGAAAATTGATCTTAAAGATGCAATTTTCCGCGTATTAAAAAATCCAACAGTTGCCTCAAAATCGTTCCTTATTACGATTGGTGACCGTTCGATTACGGGTATGGTTGCACGAGATCAGCTTGTTGGTCGTTGGCAAGTGCCTGTGGCAGATGCTGCCGTAACCACAACCAGCTTAGAAGGTTATACAGGTGAAGCAATGGCAATGGGTGAGCGTCCACCTGTCGCATTGTTAAACCCTGCTGCATCGGCACGTTTGGCAGTTGCAGAAGCAATTACCAATATTGCATCGGCAGATATTGAACAGTTAGGTGATATTAAATTATCTGCAAACTGGATGGCTGCTGCGGGTCAAGAAGGTGAAGATCAAGCATTATTTGAAGCAGTAAAAACTATTGGTATGGAAATTTGTCCTGCATTAGGTATTGCGATTCCTGTAGGTAAAGATTCATTGTCAATGCGTACGACGTGGCAAGATGAGGGTGAAGATAAGTCTGTAACATCTCCAATGTCGTTGGTGATTACTGCTTTTGCACCAGTGAATGATGTGCGTAAGACTCTAACGCCTGAACTTAAAGCGATAGATGACAGTATTCTTGTACGTATCGATCTTTCTAAAGGTCAACACCGTCTGGGTGGTTCGATTCTTGCGCAAGTTTACAAAGCCATTGGTACAACTGCGCCAGATGTAGACAGTTTTGATGATCTAAAAGCCTTTTTTGCCTTAATTCAAGATTGGAATACACGTGGACTTATTCAGGCTTACCATGACATTGGTGATGGTGGCTTACTTGCGACTGTGAGCGAAATGATGTTTACAGCACGTCTAGGTGTAAACTTAGAAGCGCTTTCTGTAGATAGCTTGTTCTCTGAAGAAATTGGTGCTGTTGTTCAATTAAAAGCTTCTGATTGGGAAAATCTAGCGAGTGAAATTGCTGAATCTCCATTAAAAGATGCAATTGAAGTTGTGGGTCAAGTAAATACATCTGATGTATTGACTGTAAATGGTCTTACATTGAGCCGTACAGAGTTACAACAAGCATGGTCTGAAGTATCTCACCAAATTCAACGTCTACGTGATAATGCAGAAACAGCTGATCAGGAATATGCCTTAATTGCAGATCAAGCGCATAAGGGCTTAATTGCAGAACCAACATTTGACTTAAATGAAGAAATTGAAGCACCTTTCTTAAATTTACGCCGTCCAAATATGGCAATTTTACGTGAGCAAGGTGTAAATGGTCATGTAGAAATGGCAGCAGCTTTCGATAAAGTTGGCTTTAATACAGTTGATGTGCATATGAGTGATCTACTTGCAGGCAGAATTAGCCTAGAAGACTTTGAAGGTCTGGTTGCATGTGGTGGTTTCTCGTATGGCGACGTGCTTGGTGCAGGTGGTGGCTGGGCGAAGTCAGTTTTATTTAATGAAAAACTACGTGACCAATTTGAGCGTTTCTTTAACCGTAATGAAACCTTCAGTCTAGGTATTTGTAATGGGTGTCAGATGTTATCGCAACTTGCACCACTTATTCCGGGTGCAGAAGCATGGCCTCGTTTCCATCGCAATACCAGTGAAGTATTTGAAGCACGTAGCATTAACGTGAAAATAGAAAAATCTAAGTCTGTATTATTACAAGATATGGAAGGTTCTATTTTACCAATTGCTGTTGCACATGGTGAAGGTCGAGTGGTTGCGCCTGAGCAAACAATTGCTAACTTAAATGCGAATGATCAAATTATCTTACGTTATGTAGATAGTCATGGTCAGCCAACGCAGCACTATCCAATGAATCCGAATGGTTCGCCTGAAGCAATTGGTGGTGTAACATCTACAGATGGTCGTGCAACGATTATGATGCCTCACCCAGAGCGTAACTTCCGTGCACTACAGCACTCTTGGTCACCTGAATCATGGGATAAAGATGGTGCTTGGTTACGTATGTTCCGTAATGCACGCAAATTTATTGGTTAATTTCTAAGAATACCTTGCTAAAAGCATACCTTCGGGTATGCTTTTTTTATGTCCATAATAAAGTATAAATAATATGATCAAACTATATACCACAGCACTTTCGGGACACGGCCATCGTGTAGAGCAGCTCTTAAAATTATTGAAACTTGATTACGAAAAAATAGATGCGCCACATGAAGTACGAATAACGACAGAATTTTTGGAGATTAACCCACTTGGGCAAATTCCTGTACTCGTTGATAATGATGTCGTTTTAAGTGACAGCAATACAATCTTGTTATATCTCGTACAAAAGTATGATCGTGCCTGTATTTGGTACGCGAAGGAGATAATAGAACAAGCAGAAATTCATAGATGGTTATTTATTGCATCTGGTGAAATTGCATTTGGTCCAGCATTAGCAAGAAGAACTAAGCTGTTGAATGGTGATGCAAGCCTAGAAGAAGCACAGGCACGTGCACATAAAATCTTAAACTTTATGAATAATCATTTGAAAAAGTATACTTGGCTTGCACTCGATAAGATAACGATTGCCGATTTGGCTTGTTACCCTTATGTGGCTGTTGTAGAGGAGGGTGGTGTTTCTTTAAACGAGTATGAAAATGTAAAGCATTGGCTCGCAAATGTCGAATCTGTTGAAGATATACAAGCCATGCCAAGAATGACTACATGATTTCTCAAAATTGGGAAATGTAGTAGTTGCGTACAATCTAAGATGCATATATTGATTTTCTTTATAAAGCCCTCATATTATGAGGAATATTCATAAAATTCATTAGGGGAATGTATGTTATTCCAACTGCCTAAGTTACCAGCAGAAATTCATATAACACATTTAAATACACGTTTGAATGAACAAAAGAAAAAGTTGGACGCTCAGAAAACAGGTACTAAATTTTCAATTGGCAGCTTAATGAAAGCAGCAAAAGGGCGAAAAAAGGCTAAAGAAAAAATTTATGTAATTGATTTTAAAGGTGATGTTCAAGCCTCGGCAGTTGCAAATTTACGTGAAGAAATTACGCTTATTATTGCAGCAGCAGATGCAAATAAAGATAAAGTCGTTATTCGTCTAGAGAGCCCTGGTGGAATGGTACATGGCTATGGCCTAGCAGCAGCGCAAATTGTTCGCTTACGAGATGCCGGCTTCTATGTGACAATCTGTGTTGATAAGGTTGCTGCAAGTGGTGGATACATGATGGCTTGTATTGCAAATCAGATTATTTCTGCACCTTTTGCAATTTTAGGTTCTGTAGGTGTAGTTGCTCAAGTGCCAAATTTTAATCGTCTTTTAAAAGAACATAATGTTGATTTTGAACTTTATACTGCTGGGCAATATAAACGCACTGTCACCATGTTTGGTGAAAATACAGATGAAGGAAAAGCGAAGTTTGAAGAAGAGCTTCAGCAAACCCATCAATTATTCAAGCATTTTGTTGAAAAATACCGACCTCAATTGAACGTAGAGCAAATTGCGACAGGTGAGCATTGGTATGGTGAGGACGCTGTAGAGCTTAATCTTGTCGATAAAATACAAACTTCAGATCAGGTTATTCTAGACTTAATTCATGATAATGATGTCTATTTGATTAGTACACGCCGTAAGCCCACGGTTGGCGAAAAGTTAGGTTTGCAAGCGGCACAGATTGCTGATCATGTAATTCCAACAGTCTTAGATAAGCTGACGCAATATGCGACTAAGACAAATCAATCATTAATTCAACTGAAAGATCCTAAAGCCTAATAAATAAAAGCCAGCAATTGCTGGCTTTTTAAAAACTAAGACCACTAATTCAAAGGCTTATCCCATGCTTTTAAATGGTCTTTACTCCATGTGCCATAACTTGAGTTTGGCAACACAATCCAATCTTTTCCGAAATGTTCTCGATTGTTTAATACGGCTTGTTCACGTTCAGCCTTACTTTGTTTAGTCGTAAAATCGCTTGAAAAATCGGGTAGGCTATCACCAAGAAGCATAATAATATGGTAGTCCTTGCTAATTTTCTCTCGACGCTGTTGTTTCGATGAATCGTAAAGTAATACGTTTTCTGCACTAACTTGTGGTAACTGAAGTGATTTTAATGTTGAAAGTGTTGAGGATTTATTTTCTTGGCTACGATCGGAGACATAAAAAATTTTGATACCGCGTTCATTGAGGAAATTAAAGAAAGCAAGGCTACCAGGAATAAGGCTTGGATTTCCTTTTTGTTCCCACTCATTCCATGTGTCCCAGCTTGTCCAATCGTGGCACTTCTCTGTATCACGTGCCAGTAGAGCACTGTTATCAATAACGGTTTCATCTAAATCTGTTACAACAGCAATATCTTTGGTATTGGGATGTTGTTGTAAATATTGTTCGATACGCAATGTGGCAAGGGTATAACTTTGAAGCTGTAAAGCATGAATCTCAGCAGACTGTTGCTGATATTTGAGTCCCATAGTGTACTGCTGTATTTTTTCACACTGATGAGATATTGAAGATTTTGCATTTATTGTCGTTGTAAAAAGTGTTGATAATAGTAAGGATACAATTATTTTTTTTACTTGGATTACATTGTGCATGTAAGACTCCATATTTTCAAATGCTTATATAAAAATAAGCCCAGAATATTCTGGGCTTATAAAGAATAATAACGATAGATTATTCCAAGAATTTGACAATTGTACCCGATTTAACTTTTCTGCCAAGGTCATTGGCATCCCAGTTGGTTAAACGTATACAGCCGTGTGATGCTGTTTTGGATACTAAAGAAGGGTTTGGTGTACCATGGATACCAAACGACTTTTTGCTTAAACCAATCCAAATATTACCCACTGGTGCATTTGGACCTGGTGGTAGTGATAGAGGTTTTAAGTTATTACCTTGTACAAAGTTACTTGGTGAATAGCTATACCAAGGATTTGGTGTTACACCAACAACTTTATAAGACCCTGTTGGAGATGGTGTATCTGAACTTCCAATTGTCGCTGGGAATGATCCAACCATTTGATTTTGCGAGTTGAATAAGTAGAGCTGTTTAGCTCCTTTATGAGCAACAATTAGATGAATATTTTCGGGTAAATTATTGCGAACGCTTGTAACAATAATCTTCTGACCAATTTGGTTGAAATTTGCTTTTGGATTGAGCTGTTTCAAGAAAGCTTCATCCATATGGAATTTTTCACCGAGCATTTCTGGAACACTTGTATAATACAAGCCTTTCATCTTTGCTTGTAAGGCATAGTCGTGTGGAATTTCTTTTGCATAAGGACCTTTAAGATCCTCTGCTGAAATTGTATATTCGATGTAAGCTGGCTTATCTCCTTGAGATGCCATTAATGCATTCCAAGTATCTTCATCTAAAATGCCCGTTGGTTGCAATCCGCGCATTTGTTGAAAGGAAGCAATTGCTTTGAGCGTATTTTTACCACTAGAACCATCAATGGCTCCAGGTGAAGCATGTGCATTGTTTAGCATAACTTGTGCACGTGCATAAATAGGAAATTGCCCACGACCAATATTACTATACCACTCGACACTATTTAGATTATCTAGTGTCCAAGCAGTTTTGGAAAATTTTGTTGCAGTTTTTGTATTTGATTTTTCTGGTGAATTATCAATATTTTTAACTGTCTTCGCGACATCGTTTAAGTTATTTTGCTCTTGTGGCGTCATTTGAGCTTCTGATGTGGCAACGACATCTGAAGCAGATGAGTCAGCAGCACCAGCCATGATTTCAGATGCGCTTTTATTGTCTAATGATAGTGGATCGATTGGATCTGCTACGGGAGCTGATGCAACTTGTTCAGATTGATCTGTAGGGGCTGATTGCGCTACATCTGAAGCGGCAAAAGCACTATTGATCATCAAGTAGCTTAAACTCACAGCGAGTAATGAGCGAACAAACATTGTGGTAAACCTTAGAATTATATTGTTGTTAAACGCATTTAGTATTACAGAATTTATTATTTTGTGCATTAATTATTTCGTAATGTATAGTTTCAATCATGACAATCGAGATGCTCTGTTATCTTCTAGATATGCTTTTTTGTTATAATTACACACTAAACAAATAATTAAATGATTGGGATAGGTATGACGGCTTTAAAAAATGATCGTTTTCTTCGAGCCTTATTAAGAGAATCAGTAGATACAACACCAATTTGGATGATGCGACAAGCTGGTCGTTATTTACCTGAATATCGTGAAACACGTGCAAAAGCGGGTGATTTCTTATCGTTATGTAGAAATACCGAGTTTGCCTGTGAAGTCACGTTACAGCCTTTGCGTCGTTATGATTTAGACGCTGCTATTTTATTCTCAGATATTTTAACTGTTCCCGATGCTTTGGGGCTTGGTCTTTATTTCGAAACAGGTGAAGGGCCAAAATTTAAAAAAACAATTCGTACAGAAAAAGATATTCAAGATTTACCCAAAATTAATGCTCAAACAGATTTAGACTATGTAATGAATGCAGTTACTGCAATTCGTTCAGCTTTGGGTGGCAGTGTTCCACTAATTGGCTTTTCTGGAAGCCCTTGGACACTAGCAACTTATATGATTGAGGGTGGGTCTAGTAAAGATTATCGTTATACTAAAGAGATGCTCTATAAAACACCTGAACTCTTACATGCTTTGCTTGATCATTTAGCTGATGCTGTTATTGACTATTTAAATGCGCAAGTTGAAGCAGGAGCACAGGCGATTCAAATATTTGATAGTTGGGGCGGCGCATTAGCTCATCGCGAATACATTGATTTTTCACTGAATTATATGCAGAAAATTGTAAAGGGTTTAATTCGTGAAAAAGATGGTCGTCGTATCCCTGTAATTTTATTTACTAAAGGTGGAGGACAGTGGCTAGATGTTATGTTGGATACAGGCGCAGATGCATTTGGTTTAGATTGGACTACGCGTTTAGATGAAGCTCGTAAACTTGTTAATGGTCGTGCTGCCCTGCAAGGAAACCTAGATCCTGCAACATTGTATGGCTCAACTCAAACTATAGAACGTGCTGTCAAATTAATGCTTGACGATGCATATGCAAATGGTGAAAAAACTGGGTATGTTGCCAATTTGGGTCATGGAATTACTCAATGGGTAAACCCTGATATGCCAAAAATATTTGTAGATACAGTGCATGAATATAGTGCGAAATATTTATAATACATAAATGAATCATTTTAAGCATGACTTATGTCATGCTTTTTTTTACAGAAAAATGCCTTTATCAAGCTGAGTACTATATGGCTTTTAACTCATTACTATCGCTATTTAATAATAAAAGAAGGCTTTAGGTGGGACCGGAAAGATCGCTGTATTCTGCTGTAAAAAATTAAAGTAACGCGTCTGTTTTATATTGTTATAACCTTAATTTTAATTAAACATTTTTAAATATATTTTTAGTTTAAAGACAAAAAAGTAGATTACTTCTAGTTAATTTATAGCAGTAATTCTGAGATAAAAAGCCAAGCCTCTTGTATCACGGATACAAGAGGCTTATAGATTAATAGCTTTCAGGCACAGCACTTAAAAACTCACGGCGTGACTCAGTATTGGTTTTGAACTCGCCAACAAATGACACAGTACGTGTTGTTGAGTTTTGTTTGCCGACACCACGCATCATCATGCACATATGTGCAGAGTCGATGACTACAGCAACACCGCGTGCACCTGTAATTTTTTCTATCGCTTCAGCAATCTCTTGGGTAAGATTTTCCTGAATTTGTAAACGGCGAGCAAACATTTCAGTAATACGCGCAAACTTTGAAAGACCTAAAACCTGTCCTTCAGGAAGGTAGGCAATATGTACACGACCATAAAAAGGCAGTAAATGGTGTTCACATAGAGAATAAAATTCAATGTTTTTGACTAAGACCATTTCGCGGTTATCTGATGGAAAAACCGCATCATTCGTGACTTCTTCGAGTGTTTTATTATAGCCTGACGTCAAATACGAAAATGCTTTTGCGGCACGTATAGGCGTATCTTTGAGACCTGGGCGTTCAAGGTCTTCACCAACGGCTTCAAGAATATTTTCGTAGGATTGCTGCATAGACATAACAGGTGTTCACTTACACAAATTGAGCAAGGGCAGTATTGTAGCAGAAATTTATCTTTCTAAAACATTTAATGTACATATCTAAGATTGCTGTTGATATTTTGGATTTTTTTCCGCACGTTTTAGAAGGACCAATACTGCTCCTGTACCGCCTTGGTTTTCAGGGGCACTGACAAAAGCAATCACATCTCTATGTTGACGAAGCCAACCATTTACATAAGTTTTTAAAATTGCTTCAGGGCCTTTCCCATGCACAATTTTAATTACATTCTGATTTTCATCTTTCGCCATTTGTATAATCTGGAGAACAGCTTGACGTGCTTCCTCAACAGTACAACCATGTAAATCTACTGCTTCAAACCAACGAAGTTTTCCTGTTTTTAAGTCCTCAAATACTCTATGTTGTAAGGTCGCAATACGATAATTTAAAGTTTGTTGGCTACCTACAGGGTTTAATGCAGCTTGTGTATCTGAAAGTTCTGCGTGTTCTTGTGTATGATCTCCTTCAGCAGCGACACGTTTTGCCAAAAGTTGTGCATCTAGTTTTTTAGGTTTTGATTTAGAAATTTGTGCAATATTCCCAGAATCTAATTTCTTTACGCCTTGAACAGCCTGTTGAAAGAGGGCAATTGAGTCGTCTACTTTTTCTTGATCATTTGAAGAATTTACGACTGTAGATACGTCTTTATTAGATGAGTCTATTGCAAGATGAGTTTGAGGTTGTCTGATTTGTTTGCGAAATTGTTTTAATAGACGTTCTTGTTCTTTGGAAAGAAAACTATCCGATTTACTCATAACGACTTCCTGTATAGCAATAGAATAAAAAGGCAGTCTACAGACTGCCTTTTGAAAGTAGAGGGTAATTATATAAGAGAAGGCTTTCCAAACAAGTCATAAAATGCTTGTTGAGGATTCTTCTGTTTCATAAAGCTTTCGCCAACCAAGAAATGGTTAATATTGTTGCTTTGCATCAGTGCAATATCTTCAGGGGTGGCTATTCCACTTTCCGTAATTAATAGTCGCTCAGGGCTAAGTAAATTTTTTAAACGAATGGTATTGTTGAGATCAACTTTAAAGGTTTTAAGATCTCGGTTATTGACACCAAGTAAGCAACGATCACTTAGTTGTAGTGCGCGTTCTAATTCATTTTCATTATGCACTTCAACCAATACATCTAAACCATATTCAAATGCTGTTTTAGACATTTCTTCAAGCTGTTGGTTGGATAAACAAGCCACAATAAGTAAAATACAGTCAGCATGTAAGGCACGTGCTTCTACCACATTATATGGGTCTATCAGAAAATCTTTTCTAAGTGCAGGCAAATTACAGTTTTGTCGTGCTAAGTGAATATTCTCATCGGCACCCTGAAAAAAATCGACATCAGTGAGTACGGATAAACAAGCAGCTCCAGCATTTTCATATTGTTCAGCAATTTCTGCTGGATCAAAGTTTGCACGAATGACTCCTTTAGAGGGAGAAGCCTTCTTAATTTCAGCAATAACCCCCGGTCTTTTTTGACGTAATGCTTGAGCAAAAGGGCGAATGGCACTTGCATTCTTTGTAAGTTGTTCTAGGTCATATAACGTATGTTGCTTACGACGTATGGCAAGTTCTTCAACTTTTCGGTCAATAATTTTGCCTAAAATAGTATTTGCGATATCCATAGTCTTACTCAGTTGTTGATTCAACAAGTTTTAATGTTTTTGTGTATTCGGCAAACACACTCATTTTTTCAAGTGCTTGTCCACCATCAATAATGTCTTGTGCGAAAGCAACACCTTGTGCATAGTCTTTGGCAAGTCCTGAAACATATATGCCTGCACCAGCATTGAGTGCAATCATATCGGCAGCTTTTTGCCCAAGATCAGATTTTTTACGACCAAGTGCATCTTTAATGAGTTTTAGACTATCTTGTGAGCTATTGACACTTAAACCATTCAATGCCTGTGCCTGAATGCCGACATGCTCAGGAGAAATTTGCCAAGTCTTAATTTCACCATCTTTTAACTCTGCAACTGTTGTTTGAGTTGCAAGACTAATTTCATCTAGACCATCTTTTGAATGTACAACCATGACATGGATGGCACCCAAATTTTTCAAAACCTCTGCAATTGGAAGACAGAGCTCTTCTGAAAATACGCCCACAACCAGACGTTGAACACCAGCAGGATTGGTTAATGGCCCTAATAGATTAAATATAGTGCGGATTCCAAGCTCTTTACGTGGTGCAATCGCATATTTCATTGCTTTATGATGGTTAGGGGCAAATAAAAATCCAATACCCATTTCATTTAAACAGCGCTCAGTTTGACTCATTGATAAATCTAACTGAATCCCTGCTTTTTCAAGCAAGTCTGAAGAACCTGAATGACTTGATACCCCACGGTTCCCATGTTTAGCAACAGTTGCACCTGCTGATGAAATGACAAAACTCGATGCTGTAGAAACATTAAAGAGATTCTGACCATCTCCACCTGTACCAACAATGTCAATCAGGTGTTCAGTGCTCTCTGGTTTAACGTGAATTGCAAGTTCACGCATAACCTGAGCAGCAGCTGTGATTTCTTCTATGGTTTCACCCTTTAAGCGTAAACCCATAAGAAACGCACCAATTTGGGCATTGGTTGTTTCACCTTGCATAATACTGTGCATGACCGCTTTCATTTGTGTTTCAGTCAAATGAATATTCTTGGTCATATTTTTTATTGCTTGCTGAATATTCATAATGTCACTTATATGTTTCCAAGAAGTTATTGAAAATTTTATGCCCGTGTTCACTTAAAATTGATTCAGGGTGAAACTGTACGCCCTCTATAGGAAGAGTTTTGTGTCGTACACCCATAATTTCTTCTATAGTTCCATCGGGTTGATTGGTCCAACAAGTCACTTCTAAACATTCAGGAAGACTATTTTGATCGATGACAAGCGAATGATAGCGTGTTGCTGTAAAAGGTGATGGTAGATGAGAGAAAATACCTACGTCTGTATGATACATTTCTGAAAGTCTACCGTGCATCACTGTTTTAGCACGAACGGTCTTGCCACCAAATGCTTGACCAATACTTTGATGCCCTAAACACACACCCAGTATTGGAATTTTTCCAGCAAAGTGCTGAATAGCAGCAATTGAAATACCTGCCTCGGTTGGAGAACATGGTCCTGGTCCAATGACAAGGTATTGAGGCTGCCATCGTTCTATGTCCTCTAATGATACTTGGTCATTGCGAACAACTTTAACCTCTTGGTCTAACTCGCCAAAGTATTGGACGATGTTATAGGTAAAGCTATCGTAGTTATCAATCATTAAAAGCATTTTAATGGCAACCTTTTGAAAGTTAATTAATTAATTTATTTAAGTGAATTGATTATCACAGAAATAAAAGTTTGCATTTTTATGCATAAATAAAAAAGCCACTCTTAAGTTACTACTTTATCAGAATTTAATCGATTTGTGACGACATCATTCATATAAGAGTAAAGCCAGATTTTTATATTCTATTTTTACCTTACAGTGGATTGAATTTTACATGCACATCTAAAGGGGGATTCAAGTGAATCATTTATGTAAGCTATAAGAGAGGCAGTATAAAAATCAAGAGAATAATAGTGTTACTTTAATAACACAAAAATATTAAAATGTGATTTATTTAATATAATAATATGCCGACGCTGTTTATTTATCGTTTTAATAAGTATTAAGGATTGTCAGTGTTTAGTTTTGAAAGAAGAATAATGCGCGTAGTAGTTTTTTTATTTGCTATAAACATTTTAGGTTTTACGACGGTATATGCTCAGCCGGGTTATAGAATATGTATTGTGTCTGGTGATGATGAGAGCAATCTTAATTTTTTAGAAAAGGGGTTAGCTGTAAAAGTAGCAAATGGAAATGGAAATAATACTTGTGAAAAAAAGATGAATTATATGACTAAGTACTATTTGTATGCCTATCCTGAAGATAAGTTAACCTTTATAAATGCAATGGGGATGGCTGAGTGCGAAAAAGTAAGTCGTTTAATTGGGGCTGACTCTAATATTTGTAAATCGATGAAAGTAAATAAAATTTATAAATATAGTTCAAGATACGGTGAAGATGCTGTAGCGAATCCAAATGCAACTTTTTGGCATAATTAAATGTAGTTCAAGAAAACCATCTTCGGATGGTTTTTTATACTTTTAAATATTCATTCAATAAATACAAAAATATGTAATAGATATGAAAGAATCAGGGTTGATTCAATTTTTTGAAATTCCTTTCTTTGAGCATTGGGTTCAACTTTATAGCGATCATTTTATATTTCAGGCATTTAATGAATGCTCAAACTATAATTTTGATATAAGTTGGTGCAATAAAAGCATGCGAAAGCTTGAATGTGCTAATTTGGTGCAATTAATTTTTGTTATATGCTAGAAATTTGAATGTAATTTCTACATACTCAATTAGAGATGTGCATAAATTGTTTTATTCTAGTGCGATGACTGGCATCTACAACGTAATTATTCTATTGTTATTTAAAGTAAGACAGGGCAATGAATAAGAAATCGAATGACAATGAAAGATTTGACCTGAAGTTGGCATGAGGTTTGCATTCTAAAGCCTAACTGCAAGACGCACTGCATAAGTGCAATAAAACACTTCATATTGGAGCAAAGAGCATGGCGAACAAGGTTCTAGAACTCATTCAGGCAACTGGTGCTAAGTGGGTTGATTTTCGCTTTACAGATACAAAAGGGAAAGAACAACACGTCACTTATCCATCACATTCTGTGGATGAGGATAATTTTGAAGACGGTAAAATGTTTGATGGTTCTTCAATTGCTGGTTGGAAAGGCATTGAAGCATCAGATATGATTTTACGTCCAGATGCAGAGAGTGCTTTTATTGATCCATTCTTTGCTGAACCGACTGTTGTTGTGACTTGTGATGTTGTAGAGCCAGCGACAGGACAAGGTTATGAACGTGATCCACGTTCAATTGCACGCCGTGCAGAAGAGTATTTAAAATCTACAGGAATTGGTGATACAGCATTTTTTGGTCCTGAACCAGAATTCTTTGTATTTGATGAAGTGAAGTGGGACATCGATATGTCTGGCGCGCGCCATACATTAATCGCTGAAGAAGCTGCTTGGTCTACAGGTAAGGACTTTGATGCAGGTAACTCAGGCCACCGTCCACGTGTGAAAGGTGGTTACTTCCCAGTTCCTCCAGTAGATTCTCATCATGATATGCGTGCAGAAATGTGTGCAAAACTAGAAGAAGTGATGGGTGAAGGCCGTGTAGAAGTACATCACCATGAAGTGGCATCTTGCCAGTTAGAAATTGGTGTAAGTTTCAATACATTGGTTCGTAAAGCTGATGAAGTGCAACAATTTAAATATGTAATTCATAATGTTGCACACCAATATGCAAAAACAGCAACCTTTATGCCAAAACCAATGGTGGGTGATAATGGTTCAGGCATGCATGTACATATCTCTATCTCTAAAGATGGCAAAAACTTGTTTGCTGGCGATGAGTATGCAGGTCTTTCAGAAACAGCACTTTACTTTATTGGTGGTGTCATTAAGCATGCTCGTGCATTAAATGCTTTAACAAACCCATCTACAAACTCTTATAAGCGTTTGGTTCCTCATTACGAAGCACCAATTATGCTTGCTTACTCTGCACGTAACCGTTCAGCGTCTATTCGTATTCCTTATGTTTCTAGCCCGAAAGCAAAACGTATTGAAGCACGTTTCCCTGATCCAGCAGCAAACCCGTACTTAGCATTCTCTGCATTATTAATGGCAGGTCTTGATGGTATTCAAAATAAAATCCATCCGGGTGAAGCAGCAGATAAGAACTTATATGACCTTCCTCCTGAAGAAGAAGCAAAAATCCCAACAGTGGCGCACAGTCTAGAAATGGCTTTAGATGCGTTAGAAGCGGATCAAGAGTTCTTGTTAAGAGGCGGTGTATTCACGAAAGATATGCTAGACGCATACATCGAATTAAAAACTGAAGAAGTTCGTCGTTTAAATACGACAACTCACCCAGTTGAATTTGACATGTACTACAGCGTTTAAGCGTTAAATAAAAAAGCCTGCATAAGCAGGCTTTTTTATATTTATGATTAAAAATACTTTTCTTTATCAATAAAAAGAATATACAAATATTATTTTATTCTAATGTTTTGCTGTTCAGCGTTCATCAAACTCAATAAAATGCAAAAAATTATAGTAAACCTCTATTTTTATTAGGATGTCTTTTGAACTGGCAATATATTTATAGTGTCGCACCTCAATTTGGACATGCGATATTAACAACTTTAAAAATTTCATGCATTAGTATTATTTTAGCTATGCTTGTGGGGTTGCTGTGCGCAGTTGTTGTGACGTACAAAATACGTGTTTTAGGCACAATTGCAAAAATTTATATTCAGCTTTCTCGTAACACACCTTTATTAATTCAGCTCTTCTTCCTTTATTATGGTTTACCTAAGGTAGGAATTAAGTTAGAAGGATTTACATGTGGTGTCATTGGTTTAACCTTTTTAGGTGGAAGTTATATGGCAGAGGCATTTAGAGCAGGCTTACAGGCTGTATCTAAAGGGCAAATCGATGCAGCCAAAAGTATTGGTTTGACACCAATCCAAGTATTTATGCATGTTACATTTCCTCAAGCATTCGCAATTTCTGTGCCCTCAATTGGTGCAAACTGTCTATTTCTTATTAAAGAGAGTTCTATTGTCAGCGCTATTGCTGTGGTCGAGTTGCTATTTGTCACGAAAGACTTAATTGGTATGGACTATAAAACCACTGAAGCATTGTTTCTATTAGTAAGTTCTTATTTGATTATTTTATTACCTGTTTCCTTAATCACAAGTTTTCTAGAGTATCGCAGTCGTAAGGTGAGTCATGGGGTTTGAGTATTTATTTCAACCAAGTCACCTTGAACGGTTGATGTTTGGTTTATTTGAGACCATAAAGATTTCATTCATTTCAATCTTCTTTGCAGCTATATTGGGTGCAATATTTGGAATTGTAATGACATCCAATAATCTAATTGTTCGTAGTATCTGCCGTATTTATTTAGAATCAATTCGTATTATTCCTATATTGGTGTGGTTGTTTATTTTCTATTTTGGCTTTGCAACATGGTTTAACTGGCAGCTTTCTTCTTTTAGTGTTTGTATTGTGGTTTTTGTGATGTGGGGAACTGCAGAAATGGGCGATCTTGTTCGAGCTGCGATTTCTTCGATTGATAAGCATCAACGTGATACAAGTTATGCGTTAGGTATGACGCAGTGGCAGACGCTGTACTACATTGTTTTACCTCAGAGTTTAAAGCGCGTGACACCGGCGAGTATTAATTTGTTTACACGCATGGTGCAGACAAGCTCTTTGGCTGTTTTAATTGGTGTGGTTGATGTTATTAAAGTGGGACAACAGTTAATAGAAAACTCCCTATTGGTTGTTCCAAATGCATCACTATGGGTGTATGGATTTATTTTTATTCTATATTTTGCAATTTGCTACCCATTGTCAAAGTTAGCTACATATTTAGAAAAAATTTGGGAGTAGGCAAATTATGGCTTTATTATCCATCCAACAATTACAAAAAGCTTTTGGTGAAACACCTGTATTAAAAGGTGTAGACCTAAATGTACAGCGTGGAGAGGTTGTTGTTATTTTAGGCCCATCTGGCTGTGGTAAAAGTACACTATTACGTTGTGTCAATGGTCTAGAGACAATTCAAGGTGGTGAAATTGTTTTAGAGGGCAGTGGTGTATTAGGTAAAGATATACGTTGGGAAAAAGCCCGTGCTAAAGTGGGTATGGTATTTCAGAACTATGAATTATTTGGTCATATGACCATTTTAGATAATATTTTGCTGGGTCCTGTAAAAGTTCAAAATCGAAATGCAAAAGACGTTGAAAAAATTGCAGATGAACTACTCACTCGTGTGGGGCTTATGCATCGAAAGAATGCGTACCCTCGAGAGCTATCAGGTGGTCAAAAACAGCGTATCGCAATTGTGCGCGCGTTGGTCATGAATCCAGAAGTCATTCTTATGGATGAAATCACAGCAGCACTCGACCCTGAAATGGTGAGAGAGGTTTTAGATGTTGTACTTGAGCTTGCACAGCAAGGTATGACAATGCTGATTGTGACACATGAAATGTCATTTGCGCGAAAAGTTGCAGATCGTATTGTATTTATGGATCAAGGTCATATTATCGAGGAAGCATCGCCAGAGGAGTTTTTTGAACATCCAAAAACAGAGCGTGCACGTAACTTCTTAAATATTTTGGCATATTAATGCTAAGAATATAACATGTGAAAGGTATAACTATGGGATTTATTCGTGGTGCCAAAGTATTGGTTGCAGCATCATTACTCGCAATGGGGCTGACAGCATGCAGTAAGCAGGAACAATCTACAGATGCAAACTTGTCATCGATCGATCGTATTAAGAAGAATGATGTCGTTCGTATCGGTGTATTTACTGATAAACCACCATTTGGTTATCTAGATGAAAAAGGCAATAATCAAGGTTTTGATGTTGAAATTGCAAAACATGTAGCAAAAGATTTATTGGGTGATGAAAAGAAAGTCCAATTCGTTCCTACTGAAGCCGCTAACCGTGTTGAATATCTAAAATCGAATAAAGTCGACATTATTTTTGCAAACTTCACCATTACGCCTGAACGTAAAGAAGTGGTAGATTATGCAAAACCATATCTTAAAGTTGCTTTAGGCATTGTTTCTCCTAAAGATCATCAAATTACCGATTTGACGCAGCTGAAAGATAAAATCTTACTTGTGAATAAAGGCACAACAGCAGATAATTTCTTCACTAAGAATCATCCTGAGATTAAGCTACAAAAGTATGAGCAAAATACTGAAACGTTTGATGCTTTAAAAGATGGGCGTGGTGCTGCACTTGCACATGATAACTTGTTAGTACTTGCTTGGGCAAAAGAGAATCCAAACTTTAAAGTGGGTATTCCAACACTAGGGCAACATGACTTTATTGCTCCTGCAGTGAAGAAAGGCGATACTGCTTTATTGAATTGGCTTGACCAAGAAATGGATAAGCTGACGAAAGAAGGTGTAATGCAACAGGCATATGAAAAAACACTGAAACCTGTATATGGTACAGATATTTCAGAAAAAGAATTACTTATTGAATAATCTATAGTTCCTGCACTATTAGAAAAGTCCTTGTCTTGTATAAGGGCTTTTTTGTATGTGAAGATGGTATACAAATATAATTTTCGTTTTGTAGTAAACTGATCAATTAGATTGGATAAGTAGAGTGGGTGAAATGATGTTTGAACAAGATGAATTATTAAAGTTAGATAACCAGTTTTGTTTTGCCGTCTACTCTATGAACTTGTCTCTAAATCAGACTTATAGAAAATTACTTTCGCCGTGGGGATTAACCTATCCACAGTATTTGGTTTTATTGGTTTTGTGGGAAGAAGATCATTTGACAGTTTCAAATATCGGTAAGCGGTTATTTTTAGAGTCTTCTACACTTACACCACTGTTGAAAAGACTAGAGGCTTTAAAATGGGTGGTACGTCATCGTTCAAAGCAAGATGAAAGGCAAGTACTTGTTTCTTTAACGGATGAAGGGATGCAGTTAAAAGCAAAGATGAAGGATATTCCTAATCAAATACAATGTGCTTCAGGTTGTGAATTACAAACAATGATAGAAATAAAACAACAATTAAATGAATTGCGTGATAGGTTAAATCAGAAGTAAGAAAAATAATATCAAAAGGCAGTTGACGGATAATTTATATCGTGTACGATATAATCGTAAACAATCATTATTAACGGTGGAGTAATAACAATGTCATTGGAACAAGTCGTTTATACAGCAAAAGCAAAAGCAACGGGTGGTCGTGATGGTCGTGCAACATCAAGTGATGGTGTACTAGATGTTAAACTCGGTGTACCAAAAGAAATGGGTGGTGCAGGCGGTGAAGCAACTAACCCAGAACAACTTTTTGCCGCAGGCTATTCTGCATGTTTCCTAGGGGCAATGAAGTTTGTATCGGGTCGTGACAAAATTGCGATGCCAAAAGATACCTTTATTGAGGGTGAAGTAGGTATTGGCCCAATTCCAAATGGTTTTGGTATTCAAGTGACATTAAATATTCATTTGCCAGAGATGGAGCAAGAAGCTGCTCAGAAATTGGTAGATGCTGCACACATTGTATGCCCATACTCAAATGCAACTCGTGGCAACATTGATGTAACACTAAATATTGTCGCTTAATGATTTAAATTTAAATTAAAGTACCCACCATTATGGTGGGTATTTTTTTAGGGGTATTATGGCTTTGTCTTCAGTTTAGTATGGCTGATTTCATATATATGGCGGACAGATGTCAATATTAGTTTTCAGGCTTTTATAAGAAAAGTTAAGAGCTATATAGTTTAGAAGTTAGGCTTTACCACCACTAGGAATAATGAACATAAAGATTGAAAATGCTGCAGCAACTACAATGCCAGCATTTAAATTACAAAAACAACCAATAATATTTTTTAAAAATAAATAATTAATTTCTTCTAGCTTATTAAAAAGAATCTCAAAGACTTTTCCTAAAATTGCACAACCTATTCCCATTTTGAAATTAAAAGTACCAATATCACTAACTATATATACTCCTTTACTTTTCATGCTTATGAGATATAAGATTCCACCCCAATAAGAAAACATGCCTAAAATTAAAAATAAACTATAATAACTTGGATTGTTATCTGATAATTCTTTTTTCATTCAGTTGCTCTTTAGATAAATTTTTGCTTAAAGCTATATTTTGAAGAGTAAAAGATAGAATTTAAAGTATAAGTTTCTTCAAGAGAGTATTGATTTACAAGTAACTGTAATAAGTGAAGGAATGCAGAGAGGTAATAATGATTCAATGGATAGCTTTATAACCAAAATGCAGTTTTAATTTTATAGTTTTACGTGTCATAGAGTGATGTCATTCCTCTTTATCTTTGGTTGCTCAAAACAAGTTTTTGAACACGTTGGTTTTGTTCCTTATTAGAATGTACTTTCAACGATACTTGTATATAAACAATAAAATTGTAGATGGCGATCACATAATTTTCAGTTACACTAATAGCGTTTAAAATAATATGTAGTGATATGCAACAGAAGCGTCGTATTGGTCAAGCTCAAAAACGGCTAAAGAATATTCCTCCTTATTTATATGATTGGTTATACGCTTCGGGCTCTTTAACTCAGCAGTTAACACGCCTTGCACATGGACAATTTCATGTTCAACCAATACAGTCATCTTTTGAGCGATTAACATTTAAAGATAGTCAATGGTTGAATATGCCAAGCTCACATACATCATGGGTAAGAGAAGCTTTCTTATTTGGGTGTGAGGATGAGCCATGGGTTAAAGCTACAAGTATTTTTCCCATATTAAGTTTACAAAGGAAAGCTCGTATTTTTAGATATTTAGGAAAAAGACCAATAGGTTTCTTCCTATTTCAACGTACTTTTCCTTTATGCGAACGTCGCGTTATTTATTTAAGTGAAGGATGGACAAGACAAAGTGCATATACTTGGCATGGATGTAAGTTTATTGTACAAGAGACATTTTTACCCACATTTGAACAGTTCATTCAAGATATGAGTATAGTAAGGCCGAGTAATAGTGAATAAAGAAATAACATGGGCAGAGCGCCTAAAAGCATATTATTACTTATGCCGTTTTGATCGACCAATTGGTACAGAGTTGGTACTTTGGCCAACCCTGTGGGCGTTATGGGATGCAACAGGTGGTATTCCAAATTTTAAAGTACTTTTACTGATGGTGCTTGGCGCCATTTTTATGCGTGCAGCGGGTTGCGCTATTAATGATTTTGCAGATCGGAAGGTAGATGGCCATGTTGAAAGAACCAAAAACAGACCTTTAGCCACAGGTATAATTACACCTAAAGAAGCAGTAATAGTTTTTATCCTGCTTGTTCTAGCAAGTGCTTGCTTATTATTATTTTTGCCTATTGCAACGTTTTACTGTTCTTTTGGTGCATTATTTTTAGCCTTTATCTATCCATTTATGAAGCGTTATACACACTTACCACAAGTGGTTTTGGGTGCAGCATTTTCTTGGTCTATTCCTATGGCATTCACCGCAGTAGGTCGACCTCTAGATTTAACCTGTTGGCTTTTATATTTTGGAAATCTAACATGGACGGTTGCATACGATACCCAATATGCAATTACCGATCGTGTGTATGACTTGAAAATTGGTGTAAAGTCTACAGCCATTTTATTTGGTCGTTATGACGTGCAAATCATTGCATTGTTACAAGTAGTGAGTTTGTTTCTTATTGGTTGGGCTTTATTTCGTGATGATATTTTGCACCCATATGGTACGATAGCATTGTTCTTGGTATTTATTGATTATCTTTATCAGTGGTATCAAATTAAGGACCGTGATCCACAACGCTGTTTTAAAATGTTTTTGCATAACCGTTGGGTGGGAATCTTGGTTTTTGCTGGTATTTTTATGAGTTTGCTGTAAGGGAGTAGGAAGTGTGAGCGAAGATGTACGTACAAGAAACCGTAAGCGTTGGATAATTTTTTCCGTTGCTTTACTTGTTCCTATTTTACTTGTATTACTTTTATTTGTAGCTGCGTCACAGGATGCAAAAACCAGTAAAAAATATGCTGCAGAGAGAGCAGGGTATGCAGAAAAATTTGCTAAGCAAGATGAAGAGCGTAGTTTAGCTTCTGACCCTGAAGCAACAACGAGCAGTAATCAAACTCGTTAATGTATTCACAAAAATGCTTTTTATTTTAAAAGCATTTTTTATAATTTATGCTCAATAAAAAACCCATATATTAAAAATAATATATGGGTTTTTTAGAATCTTGGCTCTCCAACCTGGGCTCGAACCAGGGACCTGCGGATTAACAGTCCGTCGCTCTACCGACTGAGCTATTGGAGAATCTGATACGCATTCTATGTTCGATTTTAAATATCGTCAAGTCTATATCATCAAAGATCTAGTTAAGTGATCTAAATTTAAACGTTTTCCTTGTGAAATAAGATATTTTATTTTTTAAATTATAGGTATGATCTAAGTTATTCCTCATTTTTTATCAAAATAATAAAAAGTCTGGTTTTTTTAATAATGGTATTTACAGTAAGAACATAATTACTTCATGAAATTATTGAATAATATCGTTAAATCGTTTATTTGAAACATGACTCTGTTTTAATTTGTGCAGAAAAATATTTTAACTCTTCCAAGGTTGTACTATGTCGCGAAAACTTAAAAAGATTTTTATATTCTTAATCTTCATTGTTGTTATTGTAGCGGCTTATTTTTATATTCAATCAAAATTTTCTAGTCAACCTCGCAGTATGCCTCAGTCTGAAGGAACACCAGTTCAGGTAGGTGTCGTTACGACACAGGATGTGCCTGTGATTGTGAATGCACTTGGAACCGTAACGGCAAATAAAACAGTAACAGTTACGAGTAGAATTACAGGTAATTTGCAATCGGTGTATTTTAAAGAGGGACAGTACGTTCATCAGGGGGATTCACTGGCACAGGTTGATGTCAAACCTTCACAAGCGACATTAGAACAATATGAAGGCACACTTTCTCAAAATCAGGCTCAATTAAAAAATGCACGTTTGACCCTAGAAAGATATCAAAGATTATATGAGAAGGATTCTATTTCTAAACAAGATTTAGATACGCAAACAGCGACAGCTGCACAATATGAAGGCGCAATTAAATCTGTACAAGGGCAAATACAAGCTGCCAAACTTAATATTGGCTATGGTCGAATTGTTGCACCAATCTCAGGGTATATCGGTTTAAGAAAAGTAGATATTGGTAATGCTGTGAGTGCAGATAGTACCGCAATTGCAGTTATTACCCAAACCAGGCCTATTACTGTGGTTTTTAGTATTCCTCAATCTGAAATTGCCGATATTGTGAAGCCATTAAGAGAAGGAAAGCCTCTGGTTGTTCATGCTTATGATCAAAGTGGTAAAACCCAGCTTGCTGAAGGTAAAGTTGCGGTTATTAGTAATGAAATTGATAGCTCTACAGGAACCATTTCGTTAAAAGCAGTATTTGAAAACCAATCAGATGAATTGTTCCCGAATCAGTTTGTAAATGTACAATTAACAACAAAAACATTAAGTCATGCGTTGGTTGTTCCAAGCGCAGCCGTACAATTGAGTGATGCTGGTAAGTATGTATTTACAGTAAATAATCATTCAACTGTGAAAAAAGTAATGGTGAAAACTGGTCCAGAAACAAATGATGGAAAAGTTACTATTCTTGAGGGTGTTCAAAATGGCGAGCAGGTTGTCACTACAGGTGTAGACTCACTGGGTAATGGTGCAAAAGTAAAAGTTGTTACACCTGAAAAAGTAGATACACGTATTTTAGACAATGCGCCTGCACCTCGTCATCATGGACCACGCTAAAAGACTATGAATCCATCTCGTATTTTTATAGATCGACCGGTTGCAACATTACTGTTAATGATTGCTATTATCTTAAGCGGCATTTTAGCTTATAAGAACTTATCCATTTCTGCCTTGCCTGAAGTGGACTATCCAATTATTCAAGTGACAACTGAATTCCCCGGTGCAGGGCCAGAAGTAATGACCAGTGGGGTGACAGCACCCTTAGAAAGACAGCTTGGACAAATGGCTGGTTTAAAACAAATGTATTCCACCAGCTCAGGCGGTGCATCTGTTATTACACTTAAATTTAGTTTAGATATGTCACTTGATGTTGCAGAACAAGAAGTACAGGCAGCGATTAATACGGCGGACTCTTTATTGCCTAGTGGATTACCGAATAAACCTACCTATAAAAAGGTGAATCCTGCCGATGCGCCGATTTTAACAATTGCTGCGACTTCAGATACGTTACCTTTAATTAAAGTACAAGATATTTTGAATAACCGAGTTGCATTAAAGTTATCTCAGATTTCTGGTGTGGGTTTAGTGAGTCTTGCTGGAGGACAGCAAACTGCAGTACGTATTCAAGTCAATCCTACAGCGCTTACCAATCACAGTTTAACGCTTGCTAATATTTCTACAGTAATTAGTAATTCGAATGTGAATGGTTCAAAAGGCGGATTTGATGGTCCCAGTAAGTCCGTAACTATTGAAGCAAATGATCAACTCAGAAGTATAGATGACTATAAGAATCTGATTTTGAAGTATGAAAATGGTAGTGCAATTTATCTACGAGATGTGGCTACAGTAACTGAAGCGCCACAGAATTTGTATCAGTCAGCTTCTGCCAATGGGAAACCTGCCATTATTATGAATGTGCAACGTCAACCTGGTACAAATGTAGTTTCAATTGCAGACGATATTAAAGCGCAATTACCAGAAATTCAAAATAGTTTACCTGCTTCGATCCATTTAGAGGTATTGTCAGACAGAACTCAAACTATTCGTTCTTCTATTCATGATGTCCAGTTTGAGCTCATCTTGGCCATGTGTTTGGTCGTTATGGTTTCATTCTTATTTTTGCGTACCTTTGCTGCTACATTTATTCCCAGTGTTGCTGTGCCGCTATCTATTATTGGTACTTTTGGGGTGATGTATTTGTCTGGTTTTTCAATTAACAATCTCACCTTAATGGCATTAACCATTGCAACGGGGTTTGTGATTGATGATGCTATTGTTGTTGTTGAAAATATTCAGCGCCATATTGAAAATGGTGAACCACCAATGCAAGCCGCTTTAAAAGGTTCGCGAGAAATTGGCTTTACTATTATTTCACTCACAATTTCTTTGGTCGCGGTACTGATTCCATTGTTATTTATGGGTGATGTGATTGGACGTTTATTTAGAGAGTTTTCAATTACTTTAGCCGTTGCAATTTTTGTATCTATGTTTGTGTCATTAACTTTGACACCAATGTTGAGCGCTTATTTGCTAAAACATATCCCAGAAGAAAAGCATAATGTGGTTGCACGTAGTTTTGGACGTGGATTTGATCGTGTATTGCATGTATATGAGCGTTGTTTAAAGGTTGTATTTCGCCATCAGGGAATTACCTTAATTGTCGCCATTTTAACACTGGTATTGACGGGACTTTTATATGCATGGATACCAAAAGGTTTCTTTCCATCGCAAGATACAGGAATGATCCAAGGTATTTCTGTGGCGCCGCAAAATGTTTCTTTTGCGGAAATGTCTAAGAGACAACAGGCATTGGTTCAGGCATTACAAAAAGATCCAGCAGTTGCTTCTATCTCTTCAATTGTGGGCATTGATGCTGCAAACAATACAACGTTAAATACTGGACGTTTGCAGATTAGTTTAAAAGATTTTTCTGAGCGTGATAAAGCAGATATTGTAATTCAACGATTAAAAGCAGAAGCTGCACAGGTGGCAGGCATTCAGTTATATGCAATTAAAAATCAAGATTTAAGTGTAGATGATCAAGTAACACCAAGTCAGTATCAACTTACTTTAGATACTCCAGACCAAAAAGATTTAGAATTATGGTCACCTAAGTTAGTTGAAGCCATGCAGAAGAATCCAATTTTTTCTGCAGTTAATCAGAATCTTCAAAATAAAGCCAATATCGCATACTTAGAAATTAATCGTACAGAAGCAGGCCGTTACGGTATTACAGCAAGTGATATAGATACGGCCTTATATAATGCTTTTGGTCAGCGTTTGATTTCTACGATTTATACACAAGCAAATCAGTACCGAGTGGTTTTAGAAGTTGAACAGCCATATCGTCAAGACTTATCTGCCTTTTCACATATTTATGTTTCTGGTACAGCTTCAACGACAACAAACTCAGATGGCACAGTGACAACGTCATCAACCTCAATGGTACCTTTGAGTAATTTAGTGACTGTTTCTGAAAAGATAGGCTATCAAGGCTATACTCGAATTAACCAGACACCCGCTGCAACACTCTCTTTTAATGTAAATCAAGGGTATACCTTAGAAGAAGCAAAAGCAGCATTTGAACATATTCAACAAGAGGTGGGTTTACCTAAAACTATTAATGTGAAGTATCAAGGTGCTTTACTTGCTTATAGTACTTCTGGTTCAAATACTTTATGGCTTATTTTAGCAGCTTTGCTAACCATGTATATTGTATTGGGTATTTTGTATGAGAGCTGGATTCATCCAATTACTGTGCTTTCTACTTTACCCTCGGCAGCAATAGGGGCTCTCCTTGCATTACGTTTAACCAATACTGAGTTTTCTCTTATTGCATTGATTGGTGTAATTTTACTTATTGGTATTGTAAAGAAAAATGCCATTATGCTCATTGATTTTGCACTAGATGCGCAAAGAGAGGGAAAAACTGCCACAGAGGCAATGTATCAAGCGTGTCTATTACGTTTTCGCCCTATTTTAATGACGACATGTGCTGCTTTACTTGGCGCAGTTCCATTGATGTTTGCTGTAGGCTCAGGATCTGAATTACGTCAGCCCTTAGGTTTGGTCATTGTTGGTGGCTTATTGCTCAGTCAGGTTTTAACTTTATTTACAACACCTATTATTTATTTGGCCTTTGAACGACTTGTGCATGGTAAACAAGCGGTAGGTAAAGGGGAATAAATTGAATTTTTCAAAGATATTTATTCTTCGCCCTGTTGGTACATTACTGATTAGTTTTGCATTGACATTGTTAGGCATTCTTTCATTTTATTTAATGCCTGTTGCACCAATGCCCAAAATTGATACTCCTACTATTATGGTTCAGGGTAGTCTTGCTGGTGCTAGTCCCGAAACTATGGCTGCTACTGTTGCAACGCCGTTAGAGCGAGCGTTGGGGCAAATAGCAGGCATTACCGAAATGACTTCTACCAGTGGTCAGGGGTCTACCAGTGTTATTGTTCAATTTGATTTAGACAAAGATATTGATAGCGCGGCAAGAGAAGTACAAGCGGCGATTAATGCGGCAAGAAGTTTGCTTCCAAGTAGTATGAAAACACTTCCTACTTATCGAAAAGCGAATCCTTCTGATGCTCCAATTGTTATTTTATCTTTGACATCATCTCGTTTTAATCGTGGTCAGTTATACGATTTAGCATCGAGTAAGCTCCAACAGAAATTATCTCAAGTACAAGGGGTAGGACAAGTTTCTATTCGGGGTAGTGCTTTACCTGCTGTACGGGTTGCCTTACAACCTAAAAAGTTAGAAAGCTATGGTATTTCATTAGATACAGTACGTGCAGCCATTAATAATGCCACAACCAATACTCCACGTGGTCAACTAAATGGGAATGCCTACAATTTATGGATTGAGGCCAATGGTCAGTTAACCAAAGCCAAGGAATATCAAGAAGTTATTATTGCATCTCGTAATGGTGCTGTGGTTCGTTTAAAAGATGTCGCATTAGTGTCAGACTCTGTGCAAGATATTTATGCTGCAGGTTATTTGAATAATGAGCCTGCAGTCATGATTTCAATTACCCGACAAGCCAATGCAAACATGCTCAAAACCATTGATGCAATTAAAGCTGAGATGCCTGTTTTAAATGAAATGTTGCCTGCAGATACTCAGCTTACATTTACGATTGATCGTTCTACTTTAACGCGTAGTGCATTGCATGATACGGAAATGACGCTCGTAATTGCTATACTTTTAGTCATTGCCGTTGTGTTTTTATTTCTTAGAAATGCACGTGCCTTACTTATTCCAGCAGTTGCACTACCTATCTCAATTATTAGTACATTCTCTGCTATGTATGTACTTGGATATACGCTCGATTCGCTTTCAATGTTGGCATTAATTATTGCCACTGGGTTTGTCGTCGATGATGCCATCGTTGTATTAGAAAATATTAGTCGTCATCTAGAAATGGGTAAAAAGCCAGTTCAGGCAGCATTAGATGGAAGTCGTGAAATTGGTTTTACAGTACTGTCAATGACAGCATCTTTAATTGCTGTATTTATTCCTCTGTTATTGATGGGAGGAATGCTTGGACGATTATTTCGTGAATTTGCTGTGACATTGTCAATTTCTCTTGTGTTCTCAATGTTCTTGTCGTTAACCCTAACTCCGATGTTATGTGCAACTGTACTTAAACCGCATATGCATGGAGAAAATAAAAACAATAAATTTTATTCTTTTATTGAACGATGCTTAAACGGTATACATCGGGGATACATCAAAAGTCTTTCTGTAGTGATGCGACATAAACGACTTACCGTACTTACACTTTTGATTACTATTATATGTAACGTCTATCTTTATACTGTAGTACAAAAAGGATTCTTTCCAAACCAAGACACTGGCATGCTCATGGGAATGGTGAGAGGAGATCAGAATACCAGTTTTCAAGCATTTGAACCCAAATTAAAGGAAGTGGCCCATTCTTTAATGCAAGATCCAAATGTGAAATATGTGATGTCCTCTACAGGTGGCGGAGGATTTGGTGCACGAAATACAGGTACTTTCTTTGTTCGTTTAAAAGATTTAAGTGAGCGTAAACAATCTGCTATGCAAATTGCAAACTCACTGACCATGAAAAATAAAAATATTGCGGGTGCTTCAGTCTTTCTTATGCCTGCACAAGATTTACGTATAGGTGGGCGTAGTGCAAATGCAACTTATCAGTACAGTTTACAAAGCGATGATCTGAGTCAGTTACGTGAATGGGCTCCCATCGTATATGCGGCTTTAAAACAGTTACCACAATTGACCAGTGTTGATACAGATTCCCAGACAGGTGGGCAAGAAGTGAGGGTTGTTATAGATCGTGTTGCCGCTAAGAGATATGGTCTAGATGTAAATGATATTGATACATTTTTAAATAATGCGTTTAGTCAACGGCAAATCGCAACCCAGTACAAAATGTTGAATCAGTATTATACAATTTTAGGTCTAGCACCTGAGTATACTGCCGATCCAAATATCTTAAATCAACTTCATGTACTCACAAGTAATAATGAAGTCGTTCCTATTTCTGCATTTGCAAGCTTAAGCTATGGCAATACCTCTCTCTCTGTTGCTCATCAGGATCAAATGGCGACAACTACAATTGCATTTAACTTGGCAGATGGTGTCTCATTAGAGCAAGCTCAGCAAGCCATTAATGAAACTGTTGCAAAAATTGGTGTACCAGATACGATTCATGGCGGATTGCAGGGCACTGCAAAAGCTTATGAAACATTGGTAAAAAATATTCCATGGCTCGTATTGGCTGCTTTAGCTACGATCTATATTTTATTGGGTATGTTGTATGAGAGTTGGATTCATCCAATTACAATTTTATCTACATTACCCTCTGCAGGTGTAGGTGCACTTATACTTCTCATTTTAACAGGCACTCAATTTACAGTTATTGCTTTTATTGGCATTTTGCTACTTATTGGCATTGTAAAGAAAAATGCAATTTTAATGATTGATTTTGCTTTAGATGCTGAAAAGAATCATCAGCTTACACCTGAACAAGCAATAGTCGAAGCATGTTCAAAACGTTTTCGTCCAATTTTAATGACAACACTGGCTGCTTTCTTTGGTGCATTACCATTGATTTTAGAAACTGGGGGAAATGCAGAATTACATCGTCCTTTAGGTTATGTTATTTGTGGTGGGCTTGCATTAAGTCAAATACTTACACTTTATACGACACCAGTGATATATGTTTACTTAGATCGTTTCGGTGCATGGGTCAAGCGACGGTGGCATGTGTTATATCGCCCAACTTCTAATATTACAGATGAGTCATAATATGTTTAAAAGTAAGTTATTTTGGTCAATTGTTATTTTTTTACCTGTTATGACAGGCTGTACTGTTGGGCCAAACTATCAGAAACCTGTGATTACAAGCCCAGTTCAATTTAAAGAGGCGAAAGGTTGGAAGGTGGCTACACCGAAAGATGCACAGGCGAAAGGTGAATGGTGGGAGGTTTACAACGATTCCATATTAAACCAGCTTGAAGCACAAGTGGTTATCTCTAACCAGAATGTTGCGCAGTATGTGGCAAAATACCAACAAGCAGTCGCATTGGTTAATCAATCGCAAAGTAGTTTATTTCCTAATGTAACTTTAGGGCCAAGTGCAACACGCTCTGGAAAAACATCTGTAAGTAATAGTTATACAGCGAGTTTAAGTGCATCGTGGGAGTTAGATCTATGGGGGCGCTTAAAAAGGCAAGTTCAAGAAAATACAGCAAGTACACAAGCCAGTTTTGCAGATTTAGCAAATGCGACATTAAGTGCTCAAACCACTTTGGCACAGAACTATTTTGCATTGCGTGTACTTGATCAAAGAATTCATTTGTATGATCAAACGATTCAGGTTTATCGTAAATATGCGACTGTTTTAAATGCGAAGTATACCGAAGGTATTATTGCAAAGTCAGATTTAACACAGGCTGAACAATCTTTGCATAGTAGTATTGCATCGAGAGAGGATTTGATTTGGCAAAGAGCGCAGTATGAGCATGCGATTGCTGTACTGGTGGGTAAAATGCCCGCAGATTTTAATTTAGAAACACGTAATCAAACGCTTTATATTCCAAATATCCCGATTGAGTTGCCGAGTGAACTCTTAGAAAGACGAGCAGATATTGCAGCAGCTGAACGCCGTGTAGCAGCCGCAAATGAAGCCGTAGGGATTGCCATTGCAGGCTATTTTCCAAGTTTAAGTTTATCTGGAAGCGCAGGGTATAGCAGTAATCACTTATCTGAGTTGTTTTCTGCGGCTACATCTATTTGGTCTTTAGGTGCATCTGCAACACAGAGTATTTTAGATTTTGGTGCCAATAAAGCAAAAGTTGCTTCTGCACGTGCTGCTTACGATGAAACTGTCGCTAGCTATCGCCAAACAGTTTTAGACGCGATGCAGAATGTAGAGGATTATCTAGTTAAGTCGACAAGCTTAGAAAAAGAATTTTCTGCACAACAAAAAGCATTGGTTGCAGCCACAGAGTCAGCGAGGATTATTCGCAATCAATATGAAGAAGGTGTTATTGATTACACCAGTGTGGCAACCACAGAGGCGACACGTTTAAGTAGTGAACAAAGCTTGTTGCAGTTGCAGTCTACTCAATTACAAAACAGTGTTGCTTTAATTAGTGCCTTAGGTGGTGGTTGGTCCAACACTAAATAGACGAAGTGCCATGTTGTACTCTGGCATGGCTTCGTTTTTGAACAAGCAGGCATTAAAAAACCCTCAAAGATTCGTACACTTTGAGGGTTAGTATTTGGCTCTCCCACCTGGGCTCGAACCAGGGACCTGCGGATTAACAGTCCGTCGCTCTACCAACTGAGCTATGGGAGAATAGCTGGCTCTCCAACCTGGGCTCGAACCAGGGACCTGCGGATTAACAGTCCGTCGCTCTACCGACTGAGCTATTGGAGAATCTGATGCGCATTCTATGTGGGATATAAAAGATCGTCAAGGATATATTGAAATAATTTGATTCTTTTGTATTATTTGTGATCTAAATCAGGATATTAGTTATATTTTTAACCAAATGAGTGATGTCCTACAGTGAATGTAGGACATCTTTTAAATATTATTTTTCAACGCCAGCAGGTTCACCAGCAAGTTTTGCATTTGCATAATCCCAGTTCACTAAGCTTTCTAGGAAAGTTGAAATGTACTTCGGACGTGCATTACGGAAATCGATATAGTAAGCATGTTCCCATACATCAATCGTTAATACAGCAATTTTGCCATGTGCAAGTGGCGTATCAGCATTTGATGTTTTTAAAATAGAAAGGTTACCATTAATTTCATCTGCAACTAACCATGCCCAACCTGAACCAAATTGTGTTGCAGCAGCATTTGCAAACTCTTCTGCAAATTTTTCATATGAACCGAAAGCTGCATTAATTTTTTCAGCAACAGCACCTGTAGGTTGACCACCACCATTTTTCTTTAAACAGTTCCAATAAAATGTATGGTTCCATACTTGCGCTGCATTGTTAAATACGCCTGCTTTAGAACTATCATTTGCAGTTGCAACAATAATTTCCTCAAGCGTTTTACCTTGTAAGTCAGTACCTTCAATTGCTTTGTTTAAGTTAACAACGTATGTGTTGTGATGTTTATCGTGGTGAAACTCAAGTGTTTCACGACTAATATGAGGTGCTAAGTCGTCATAACCATATGGTAATTCTGGTAAAGTAATCGTTGTCATGTTTTTCGTTCCTTGCGTTATGCTGGGTTAGAAAGTTTTATGTTATTTCACATTGAAGATGCATGTTGTGCATGGCACCGTATACATAGTATGTAAAAAAAATAAATATTCAAATGTTTAAACTGGGTTATCTTGTTCGAAATAGTGATATGTGATTCCAAATTGCTCAGCTATTGCTTTCCCAAGTCTTTGCACGCCATAACGTTCAGTAGCATGATGACCACAAGCAAAGTAGTGGACATTTAACTCTTTAGCCTCATAAAAAGTTCTTTCGCTGACTTCTCCTGATATATATGCATCACACAGTTGTTCAGAAGCTTTGCTAATAAAATCTTGTGCAGCTCCTGTGCAGTAACCTATGCGTTGAATCATCTCTCGTTGAGCAGATAAATGAAGAATATTTGGATTAATATTATTTTTTAAAAGTGTTTGAAATTCTGAAACTGAGATGGATGACTTTAACGTTGCAACATTACCGATAGGGTGTTTGTCATTGAAGTCGAGGGGCTGAATATTCTCTAATTTAAGCAGTTCGGCAATTGCTGCATTATTACCTAATGAAGGATGGGCATCGAGTGGTAAGTGATAGGCAATAAGAGAAATGTCATGTTGGATCAGTTTCTTAATGCGTTCTCCACGCATACCTGTAATTGGGTACGGTTCGCCTTTCCAAAAATAACCATGGTGTACCAAAAGTACATCAGCACCTTCAGCGATACATGCATCAATAGCATCTTGAGAGGCTGTAACGGCACACAAAATTTTTTTTACGTCTTGTTTACCTTCTATTTGTAATCCGTTTGGTGCATAGTCTTTAAATTCTTGAGTTTTTAAGGTCTGATCACACCATTGAATAATGTCATTAAGATTGGCCATAATTATCCTAAATAAGTAAATGAAATAAAAAATAGGTTATGTATTAACTAAAGCTAGACAAATTCATGTTAACTTTTAACGTCTTCAAAGAAAATTATGATTACAATAACGCATAAATTTTTTTTGACATCAATGAATTAAAGTATTTTACAGAGGGATGGCAACGTGCGTAAAGCATTGATATGGTTACCTTGGGGGTTGCTAGTTATAGTAGTTATCACTTTTCTAGGGTGGCAAAGGATTAACCAAACAGATCATACAATTATACCTAAAAAAGTGGCTCCTCAAGCACCGATTGCTTCTGATGGCGTTAAAATGCCTGCCGAAAAAGTTGAGCCTTTGGTAAATGCAAAAGCAGGTGCATTTGACTCCTATAGTGATGCAGTAAAAGCAGCTGCACCCGCAGTAGTTAATATTTTTACAACTCAAAAAATAAAAAGAAATGGTAAAGACCTTTCGAATTCAGATGCGCTGAGAGAGTTTTTTGGGAGCCAATCTCCAGAATTAAAAAGTCGCAATGAAAATAATTTAGGGTCAGGTGTTATTGTTCGATCCGATGGTTATATTTTAACGAATAATCATGTCATTACACAGGCAGAAAAAATTATTGTTGGTTTAAATGATGGTAGAAGGGCTGTAGCGAAAGTAATTGGTACTGACCCAGATACAGACCTAGCTGTTATTAAAATTGATTTAGATAATTTGCCAGTTTTACCTTTTAAATTGAGTGGCAATCAAGTTGGAGATGTTGTTTTAGCCATAGGTAATCCTTTTGGTGTGGGTCAAACAGTAACTCAAGGTATTATTTCAGCACTTGGGCGTTCTGATTTAGGTATTAATACCTATGAAGATTTTATTCAGACAGATGCTGCAATTAATCCTGGTAATTCAGGAGGTGCTTTAATTGATGTTGCGGGGAATCTAATTGGTGTAAATACTGCTATTTTTTCTCAATCTGGTGGTTCACTAGGAATAGGTTTTGCAATACCTGCGAAGATTTGTCAGCATGTGTTTAATTCGATTTTAAAAGATGGAAAGGTTACTCGTGGTTGGTTAGGGCTTAGTCTTTTACCACCCAAATATAGTGATGATGTGAATACTGTACCGAGTGGTGTTGTTATTGCAACTATTCTTCCTAACGGACCTGCCGCAAATGCTGGGTTAAGAAATGGAGATCGGATTATTAAGGTGAATAATACAGAAATGAATTCGGCATCCCACCTGATTAACTATGTTGCTTTACAGTCGCCAAACAGTACAGTGAAAGTAGATGTTATTCGAGATAATCAATCTCTCGTTCTTGATGTAACAGTAGGAGAGCGTTCGCCTCAGCGTCGTAATACTCAGTATATTCCGTTACCTAATAGTTCTAGATAAGTCTTGAAGCACGTCCTTTTATAGGAAAAAGGGCGTGCTTTAGCTATATTGCGTAAGTAATTTTTGTTTATTGTGATAATAATAAGAAGAATCATAGCTTTTAAGGTTGGTTTAATACTTTGGTCTACCTTTTTGTAAAAAAATATGAGACTGGCTTTTTTTTCAGCAGAAAAATAGATATGATAAAAAGTATAAAAAAACAGCGAAACAATCACAACAATAGACATAAGTGGTATTAAAAACTACTTCAAACCAACCTAGGAAGAGAAGAATTATGCCAAATCAACAAACATATCAACTTACAATAACAACACTGAATCATCCGTATACCATTACAAAAAGTGCAGAAGCTTTAAAAGCATTTTATGTAAATGGAGAACAGGAAATTGAGTGTATAGATAAAGAATATAAAATCTTGTTAAAGCTTAAAGCGACACGTGATGGTGATATCGCAAACTGGCATAAAAACTGTGCACGTATTAAGAAGTTACTTGCGAAAGAACATATTCCTTATATTTTCGATATTCAACTCGTAGGAGGAGATAACGTAATGAAATATAAGAAAACGACACTAAACACTCAGCTAAGTAAACAACAATGTATAGAGGCAGAGTATCATTTTACTCAGCAAGACGAAGATGGCTTCTTACAATTTTATAAGACCATTGCTTAAATATAAAAAAAGCCAGTCCTGAGACTGGCTTTTTTCTAATGTGTTTTTAGTTTTCGACTTGAATACCTGCAACAATCCAATCTTGTTGAGAGTTAACAGGTTTTACAAAATGCCAAACTTCAGAGAATGGTTTTGCAGTACTGTTTAAGTCTTCTGAAACCATACCTGTAAAGCGAACACTTGCGATGTACTGACCATTTTCAGTCGTACTATCGACTAAGGTTGCAGTTAGATTTTCAAACTCAGCAACATCTTGCTCTTGGTTAGCCATGATGTCTTGATACATTGAGTTATATAAGTCATTTGTTAAATAACGACGAATTTCTTCAATGTTACTTGCGCTATTAATGGACTGAATATGATTAAAACGCTGACGTGCAACACGTAAGAAAGCAGCCTGTTCAGTGCCATCTGGTAACTGATTACCATTGTTTGTAAAAGGTGCTTGCGTATTCATGTTTGTACCACCACCAACGCTTTGTCCAAAAATATTTGTATCATTGTTGGATGTGTTTGTTGTCGTTGAGTTTGAACCAAAAGATGGTGAACCATTGTTTGGTGCATAAGGGTTGTTGTTACCCTCCGACTTTTTTTTTGCACTCATTTTACGGAAAATGAAGAACGCTGCACCTGCGATCAAAATAATCCACAACCACGGTAAACCACCTGATTTTTTCTCTGCAGGTTGTTCAGCTTGTTGTTGAGGTGCTGTATTTTGTGTTGCAGTTGCTTCATTTGCTGTCGCAGTACCAGTATTTGCGTTATTTGTCGCATTATTATGGTTGTTGTCTGCAAGCGCATGTGTTGCTAATGCACCAACAGCAGCACCAGCGGCACCAGCAGCAACCATTTTACCAATACCAGAACCTTGTTTTTGCTGAGGTTGAGGTGCTGTATTGTTGTAAGTTGGGGCAGGCTGTGGTCTAACACGTTGTTGCTGTTGACTAGACTGACTTGGTGCGATTGAACGTTGCATACCTTGGCTTTTGCCGTTGCCTGCACGTTTTGCATCGACCAACGGTGAAACCACCAAAGTTGCCATTAAGATACTTGCAACTAAGCCACGTTGGCGTAATTTCATTAATTTTTCCTATTAAAAATTAAAGTGAGTTACCTATTTATGAAGGCAAAGTGAAAAAAATTCAATAGCTAAGTGTAAATTTTATTATAACAAATGAAACCTATACGATAGACAAAGATCTAAGTACTTATTGTAACTAAATAATATATTTAAAAAATAAGTGAAAGTGGGGAGGCGTTTTTAATAAAAGTACTAAAAACGCAATAAAAAATTAATTTTCTAATTGAAGTGCTTCTGATAATGCTTCGTGAAGTCTTGCAACTGCAATGACTTTAACCCCAGGAATTGGCTTTTGAGGTGCATTGGCTCTAGGCAAAATAATATATTCAAAGCCGTGTTTAATCGCCTCTTTCAGTCGCTCTTGTCCATTTGGTACGGGACGAATTTCCCCAGATAAGCCAACTTCACCAAATACAGCAAGTTGCTGTGGGAGTGATTTGCCACGTAAACTGGATGCACATGCAAGAAGTACTGCTAAATCTGAACCTGTTTCTGTAATTTTTAAACCACCTACAATGTTTACATACACGTCTTGCCCTGTGGTCTGAATACCACCGTGTCTATGCATAACGGCCAGCAGCATATTCAATCTGTTTTGATCAAGTCCTAAAGAAACTCGTCTTGCCTGTCCATGTGCATCATCGACTAAGGCTTGTACCTCTACCAAAAGAGGGCGTGTACCTTCGCGACTAATCATTACAATAGAACCAGGAATTGCTTCATCATAACGACTGAGGAAAATCGCAGAAGGATTAGATACTTCTTTAAGTCCCTTATCTGTCATGCCGAAGACACCAAGTTCATTCACTGCACCAAATCTATTTTTTACAGCACGTATCATCCGGTAGCGAGAATCTGACTGTCCTTCAAAATAAAGTACACAGTCCACCATGTGCTCAAGGACACGTGGACCTGCCAGAGCACCTTCTTTTGTAACATGACCTACAATAAATAGTGCTGTTCCACTATGTTTTGCAAATCGTGTTAAAAGAGCAGCAGACTCTCGTATTTGTGATACACCACCCGGTGCAGACTGTAAAGTTTCGGTGTAAAGCGTTTGAATCGAATCTAGTATTGCAACTGCTGGTCTTTCTTGTGCTAAAACCTCACAAATACGCTCAACACATGTTTCTGCCATAACTTTCAAGTGAGTGGTAGGTAGATCAAGTCTTTGGGCGCGTAAGGCAACTTGAGATAAAGATTCTTCACCTGTAACGTATAAAGCAGCACGTTTTGTGTCTGCCATGTGCGTCGCTGTTTGCAGTAAAATTGTAGATTTTCCAATACCTGGGTCACCACCAATAAGTACTACTGAACCAGTGACTAGACCTCCTCCGAGTACTCTATCGAATTCGCTGATGCCAGTTGGAAGACGTGATTCATGAGAAATAGAAACATCTTTGAGGGTAGTCACACTTGATGCCTGACCTGCGTAACCACCACTGACTTTAGGGCGGGCACGGTGTGGCGTTGCTGTGTCTAGACGAACCTCAAGTAAACTGTTCCATTCACCACATTCACTGCATTGACCTGCCCATTTGGAATGATCTGTACCACATTGTTCACAACGATAAACCGTTTTGGCTTTGCTCATAGAGTAAATTTACCCACACCTAAAGTTCTTTGAAAAGATAAATATTAAAGTAACAAGTGATTATAACACCGATCGAGATACCTCAGAAACGTTGAAATTTGATGAAATAAAGTACTCATTTTTTCGTATTTATAGTTAAAATAGGCATTTTTTATAATATTTTTTCTAAAAATAACATTTTATTTTTATTTTTATTCGAATTTACGGTAACTTTGCTCAATCGTTTTTAAAAGCTAGTAAGTCATGTCTAATCAGAATATCCATGATTCTCAGCATGGTGGAGAATTACAAAAAAGTTTATCCAATCGACATTTACAATTGATTGCTATTGGTGGCGCTATTGGAACAGGTCTATTTATGGGTTCTGGTAAGACTATTTCTTTAGCTGGACCTTCTATCTTATTTATTTATATGATTATTGGTGTCATGGTGTTTTTTGTCATGCGCGCTTTAGGTGAACTGTTACTATCAAATTTAGAATATAAGTCATTTATTGATATTGCGACAGATTTAATTGGCCCTTGGGCAGGTTATTTTATTGGTTGGACGTATTGGTTATGTTGGATCTCTATAGGTATTGCCGATCTTTCAGCAATTATTAATTATTTGCAGTTCTTTAATCATGGTGTGCCGTTTAGCCCGCAGGAAAGTGCACTTATTTGTGTGGCATCTATCTTTTTTATTATGGGATTAAACCTTGTTACTGTAAAACTATTTGGTGAAATGGAATTTTGGTTTGCCCTAGTTAAAATTATTGCAATTGTTGTATTGATTGCGGTAGGGCTTTGGATGGTATTTACAGGATTTACCTCTACCTCTGGAGATATTGCTTCTTTTACACATTTATGGGCAAATGGTGGCTTGTTTCCTCAAGGGCTAAATGGATTTCTCGCAGGCTTTCAAATCGCAATTTTTGCATTCGTCGGTGTGGAATTGGTTGGAACAACTGCTGCGGAAACACAAGATCCTGAACGCAACTTACCTAAAGCGGTAAATTCGATTCCTGTACGTATAATAATCTTTTATGTACTTTCTTTGACTGTCGTAATGTCTGTTACGCCATGGAATCATGTAAATCCAAATATGAGTCCATTTGTCAGTTTGTTTAGTCAAGCAGGCATCGCGGCTGCTGCAATTATTATGAATTTAGTTGTGCTTTCATCTGTAATGTCATCTATGAACAGTGGTGTCTTTTCGACCAGTAGAATGCTTTTTGGTTTATCAAGAGAAGGGCAAGGGCCGAAATTATTTGGTATTTTAACTTCACGCCATGTTCCTGCAAATGCCTTATATTTCTCCGCATTATGTTTATTGGGTGGTGCTGCATTACAGTACTTTGTACCCGATACAATTAAAGCATTTACCTTAGCAACGACATTGTCAACGATATTATTTATTTGTGTCTGGCTAATGATTATTTGGAGTTATATGGTCTATTATAAAACACGGCCAACACTTCATGCACAGTCTAAGTTTAAGATGCCAGGTGGTTTAGTAACTTGCTGGATCGTCATTTTATTTTTTGTGATGATGTTATATGTCTTATCGCTTGAGCCAGATACGTTTCAAGCTTTAAAGGTCAGTCCAATTTGGTTTGTACTTTTAGTGGTTGGATATTTTTTCTTAAAACCAAGAAAAAAGTGAGCATATTTTAAGCTATATAAAAGCTTGAAAGCCATAATCTAAGATACAAAAGCGTTTTGCATCAATGTATACTGCTTTAAAATATGAAAAAAGGTAAGTTTATGCGCAATTTAGTGGGCGTAATTGGCTTGATGTTAGTCGGAAGCTTGGTCGGTTGTGGCCAACCAGGTGCATTGCAACTTACAAGTGATCCGAATCTAGACAAAAGACCAAAATATTTACTTTGGCATCATAAGCAAAGTGCTGAACAAACAGATCCGGCAACATCTCAGTCTGTTTCTGAGCCAAATACAACACAGAAAGATTAATTTTTTAAGGATTTTATGATGACATTTGACCGCATTCAAGGGGTTTTGCATGCAGAGCATTGCTCATTAGAGCAAGTTGCACAAGAGTTTGGTACGCCACTATATGTATATTCAAAAGCTGCTTTTGAAAAACATTATAATGAATTGGACAAGGCGTTTTCTTATATAGATCATCAAATTTGCTATGCAGTAAAGTCAAACTCAAATCTCGCGGTTTTAAATGTATTATCCAAGCTTGGTGCTGGTTTTGATATTGTAACTGGAGGGGAGCTTGCACGTGTGATTGCAGCGGGTGGTGATCCTAAAAAAGTTGTTTTTTCAGGACTTGGTAAATCTGAAGCAGATATTCAAAAGGCTTTGGAAGTCGGTATTGCATGTTTTAATGTGGAATCTCATGCCGAACTTGATCGTATAGAAAAAGTGGCAGCTAAACTTAATGTGAAAGCACCAATTTCACTACGTGTAAATCCAGATGTCGATGCCAATACTCACCCTTATATTTCTACAGGTTTAAAAGAAAATAAGTTTGGTATTCAAAGTGATGCTGTATATGAGACTTATGAGTATGCTAATCAATTACCACATTTAGATATCATTGGAATTGACTGTCATATTGGTTCACAGTTGACCGAGACTCAACCATTTGAAGATGCGCTTGCACGTTTAATGGTCATGATTGAAAAATTAAAAAAAATGGGTATTGAGCTTCAACATATTGATATTGGTGGTGGATTAGGGGTTGTCTATAAAGACGAAACACCTCCTACAGCGAAACAGTTTGCCAATGCACTTCAACCTGCGCTTGAAAAACTCGGGCTTAAAGTGTTTATGGAACCAGGTCGAAGCATTAGCGCAAATGCGGGTGTGCTTTTAACTAAAGTTGATTTATTAAAACCAACCAGTCATCGTAATTTTGCAATTGTCGATGCAGCTATGAATGATTTGATTCGTCCGTCATTGTATCAAGCGTGGATGGATGTACAGCCTGTAACTGAGCTGAAGAAAACCAAAGCTAAAGTATGGGACATCGTGGGTGCAATTTGTGAAACTGGTGACTTTTTAGCAAAAGATCGTAAATTATCTCTTAAAGAAAACGATACACTTGCTATATTTGGTGCAGGTGCTTATGGATTCGTGATGAGCTCAAACTATAATACGCGTGGTCGTGCTGCTGAAGTTATGGTTGAAGGTCATAAAGCACATTTAATCCGTGAGCGTGAAACCATTGAGTCATTATGGGAAAGAGAACGTTTATTGCCTGAGGAATAAAAAGTGTTACTTGAATTTACAAAAATGCATGGTCTTGGGAATGACTTCATGGTCGTTGATCTGATTAGTCAAAAGGCTGAATTAGATACACTCACTATTCAGCGTTTAGCAGATCGGCACTTTGGCATAGGTTTTGATCAACTTCTTATTGTTGAGCCACCAGATTTACCGAATGTAGATTTTAAATATCGTATTTACAATGCGGATGGCTCAGAGGTAGAACAGTGTGGCAATGGCGTGCGTTGTTTTGCACGGTTTGTCCATGATCGTCAACTTACACGCAAAACCAAAATTCGAGTACAAACTCAGTCTGGTATTGTTGAACCCGAACTAGGCCCGAATGGTTGGGTGCGTGTAAATATGGGCCTACCTAAATTTTTGCCACATGAAATTCCTTTTGCTGCTGAAGAACAAGAGGAACTTTATGATTTATCTCTTGCAGATGGATTAATTGTAAAAATTGACGTGGTTAATATGGGGAATCCGCATGCGATTACTGTTGTACCCGATGTTTTAAATGTAGATGTTCCATTGCTTGGTCCTCAGATTGAAAAGCATATTCGCTTTCCTCAACGTGTGAATGCAGGTTTTTTACAAATTTTAGATGAGAAGCATGCTCGACTACGTGTATTTGAACGTGGTGTAGGTGAAACGCTCGCGTGTGGTACAGGTGCATGTGCAGCAGCAGTAAGTGCTATGCGCCGTGGCCTTTTATCAAGTGAAGTTGAAATAGAGCTTGCGGGTGGTCGTTTACACATTGCTTGGAAAGAGGGTGGTGTGGTATGGATGACAGGTCCGACATCTACCGTTTATGAAGGACGTTTGGATCTACGTTATTTCCAAGGCTAAGTTCATCTATTGAAAAAGCACCAACTGCGAGTGCTTTTTCTTAAATCTGGGACATCAATGTGAATACAGTATGGGATTGGTTAGAGAATTGGTTGATTTCGCGTAGAAATCAAAATCAATCCGTGCAAACTATTCAAGCCTATTCACGAGATGTCACAGACTTTCTTAAGTTTTGTGAAAATAAGGCATTAGATCTTCACTCTATAGAAACATCTGATTTACGTGAGTTTTTGACCTTTAAGGTAGAACAAGGGCGTTTGAGTCGTAGTAGCTTACAACGTCAACTCAGTGCCATTCGGCAATTTATGAAATGGGTAAGTGAGAATCATCTGATCGCTCAAAACGTTACTAAAGATTTTCAACTTAAACGTCATGCGCGGCCATTACCTGGACTGGTCGACCCTGAAACTATTATTCAGATTTTAGATCAACCTGCGCCCAAAAATCATATTCAACAGCAACTTTGGATAAGAGACAAAGCTTTACTTGAACTATTATATTCTAGTGGCATTCGTCTATCTGAAATTCAAGGATTAACTTTTAAAGATATTGATTTTCAAAGAAAACTCATTCGCATTACAGGGAAAGGAAATAAAACTCGAATTGTACCGTTTGGAGAGAGTGCAAAAAATGCGATTCTGACATGGCTTCAAGTTTATCGTGTATGGAAACGTGAATTTAAATCTGATGATGCTGTATTTATTTCACAACGGTGCGGTGAGCCACTAGGTGCTAGACAAATTGAAAAACGTGTCAAATTTCAAGCACAACGTGCAGGTGTAAATGTTGACCTCCATCCACATTTATTGAGACATTGTTTTGCAAGCCATTTACTCTCTGGTAGTGGAGATTTACGCGCTGTACAAGAGATGCTTGGTCATAGTAATTTATCTACGACACAAATTTATACACATTTAGACTTTGACCGATTGGCTTCTGTATATGATCAGGCACATCCACGTGCACAAAAGGTCAAAGTAGAATAGTTTAGAAACTATTGATATTTTGATAATAAATCTAAGAGATGTGCATGTACATTGGCCCATTCTCCAACAGTAATGCTATACATTACTGTATCTCGAACTGTACCATCTTTCCTTAATGCATCACCTCGAATAATACCGTCTCTTTTAGCCCCGAGTCGTTCAATCGCTTTTTGACTTTTGAAATTAAAAATATCTGTACGTAACCCCACAACATTGCATTGTAAGGTTTCAAAAGCATGTTTCATTAAAAGTAATTTACATGTTGTATTAACATGGGTGCGTTGTACAGATTGTGCATACCAAGTATAGCCAATTTCAACACGTTTTACGGATGCTAAAATATCGTGATAGCTGGTGGTTCCTAAAATTTTTCCAGATGTTTCATCGATAACCACAAATGCAAATCTTGAACCTTCTTGGCGTTGTTTTTGTGCGAGTTCGATATATTCTTTGACTTGGGTAAAGTGAGGTGTAGAAGTAATTCTAAGTTTCCAAAGCTCCCCATCTTTACATGCTTCAATTAATCCTGTCTCATGTGAAAAGTCTAAAGGTTCAATTCGGATATTATTCATACAAAGTTGAACAGGGGATACAAAACTCATGATTTATCCTTTTATATATTTATAAGGGCAATTGGTAACTTTGTTTAATAATTTGACTTGGTAAATCGGTTTTGACGCTTGTAATGCCATTTTTCTTAGTGAGATGTCCAGATTGAAATTTACGGTAACTTTCTAAATCGGGTACAACAACTTTTAGCATAGCATCACACTCACCTAAAATAATATAGCACTCCATGACTTGTGGGAGTTCTTTCATTGCTTCGATAAAAAGATCGATGGTTTCTGCATCTTGTCCAATAAGCCATATGCGTGAAAACAGAATGAGCTGTAAACCGACCTTTTGCGGATCTACTAGAGTGGTATAGCTTTGAATAATGTTGGCTTCTTCTAAAATTTTAACGCGTCGTAAGCAAGAAGATGGTGAAAGCCCAACATGTCTGGCAAGGTCATTATTTTGAATTCTGCCATTCTCTTGTAGATGCCGAATAATATTTTTATCGATTCTATCTAAGCTTACTGAAATATTTGATGATTTAACTTTCATTTTTTCACAGATAATTCTAAAAATATGAATAATTATAGAATATTTGCAATCCTATTTTATAAAAAAATTTAGATAATACGCCCATTCGGTAGTAACGGTTTGGGGGGCTAAATGTCTGATCTAGTTTTATTTACGCTAACAATAATTCCATTGGTATTTACACCGGGTCCAGATATGATTTTTATTTTATCTCAAGTGGTTGGAAAAGATGCTAAAGCAGGGGTTATGGCTACGCTTGGGGTATGTCTTGGCTACCTTATTCACTCCATATTAGTGGCTCTCGGAGTATCTGCAATTATTATTGCTTATCCCTTATTATTCGATGCAATTCGATATATTGGTGTTGCATATTTATTATTTTTAGCCTTTCAACTGTTTAGAACAGCTTTTTCAAATAATGAGGCATTAAAGCTGAATAAAAAAGTGGTAAAAAGCCCGATCAAAAAAGGTTTTTTTACAGCATTACTTAATCCCAAAGGAATGCTTATTTATTTTGCTATTTTACCTCAATTTATGAATCAAACGGGCAACACGATTGTACAGGGATTAAGTTTGTCTTTTATTTTTATTGGCTTATGCTTTGTCGTATATTCGGGTTTAAGTCTATTGGTTGGTAAATTCGTGCGCCGTACACATTTCGATGCAAATAAACAAAAATGGGTAGATGTGGGCTCAGGTACAATGATTATGCTCGCAGCAACTTGGCTTATTACACATTAATCTAGCACGTTATGCCCCTTGGCGAGGAATGCAAGCTTCAAGGGGTATATTTGTACGTTGAATTGTTTTTATGTTTTATATCAGTAAAATTGATGTAATATTTGTCTGATCACTTGGTATTTGTTATTTAAACATTTGTTTTTCATATGAAAAAATAGAATGATCCAATTTAATTCATGAAAATAATTATTTTTTATGCAATTAAATGTATGTTTTTTTACCCAAAACCCGCTAAGAAGAAGAATTGTGACTTGACCAAAAGATAGCGCACAATGCAAGATAGGCACGTAAAGATAAATTAAAAAAGCATTTTGCTTTTTCCCTCCATATCATTAAACATAGCCGAGGATTACATGAAGGCTCTTGTTGCTGTCAAACGTGTCGTAGATGCCAATGTAAAAGTTCGCATTAAGTCGGACAACAGTGGTGTTGATTTAACTAACGTTAAAATGTCAATTAATCCATTTTGTGAGATTGCTGTCGAAGAAGCAGTACGCCTTAAAGAAAAAGGGGTTGTTTCTGAAATTGTAGTTGTTTCTGTAGGAGCGAAAGAAGCTCAAGAACAATTACGTTCATCTATGGCACTTGGTGCAGACCGTGCAATTTTAGTTGAAACAAATGATGAAATTGGTGCTTTAGAAGTCGCAAAAGTATTGAAAGGCATCGTAACTGAAGAAAAACCTGAATTGATATTACTTGGTAAGCAAGCGATTGATGATGATTCAAATCAAGTCGGTCAAATGCTTTCTGCCTTAATTGGTTCAGGACAGGCAACTTTTGCATCTCAAATTCATATTGAAGATGGAAAAGCACAAGTTACACGTGAAATCGATGGTGGTTTACAGACGATTGAACTTTCACTTCCAGCAGTAATCACATCAGACTTGCGTTTGAATGAACCACGTTATGTGAAGCTCCCTGACATTATGAAAGCACGTAAGAAACAGTTAGATGTAAAATCACCTGCTGACTATGGTGTGGCGACGGGTACAAAACTAAAAACCATTAAAGTTGAAAATCCACCTGAGCGTAAAGCTGGCGTGCAAGTATCTTCAGTAGATGAGCTTGTAGAAAAGCTTAAAAACGAAGCGAAAGTGATCTAATACAAGGGATAGAACATGAGTATTTTGGTAATCGCTGATCATGACAACAAAGCACTTGGTGGTGCGACTTTAAATGTTGTTGCAGCGGCACAGAAAATTGGTAGTGATATTACTGTTTTAGTTGCAGGTCAAGGCGTAAGTGCGGTAGCAGAACAAGCTGCAAAGGTTGCAGGTGTAACAAAAGTTATTCTTGCTGATCAAGCTGTATATGCTCATCAACTTGCTGAAAACGTAGCAGCATTGATTGCTAAAATTGCAAAAAATTATTCACATGTTTTGGCTGCTTCTACAACAACAGGTAAAAATATTTTACCGCGTGTAGCGGCACTTCTAGATGTAAGCATGGTTACAGATATTATTGCTGTTGAATCTGCAAATACATTCAAGCGTCCAATCTATGCGGGTAATGCTATTGCTACAGTGCAATCTGAAGAAACTGTTATTTTAGGTACTGTACGTACAACAGCATTTGAAGCAGTTGCATCAGATGCAGGAAATGCATCTGTTGAAACCATTACAGATGTAGAAGATGCAGGTTTATCTAAATTTATTGCTGAAGAGATTATTCAATCTGAGCGTCCAGAGCTTGCAGCAGCACGTGTTGTGGTTTCAGGTGGTCGTGGTGTTGGTTCTGCAGAAAACTATCATGCAGTACTTGACCCTCTAGCGGATAAGCTAGGTGCAGCGCAGGGTGCTTCTCGTGCAGCAGTAGATGCAGGCTTTGTACCAAACGATATGCAAGTGGGCCAGACAGGTAAAATCGTTGCTCCTGAGCTTTATATTGCTGTTGGTATTTCAGGTGCAATTCAGCATTTGGCTGGTATGAAAGATTCTAAAGTCATTGTTGCAATTAACAAAGATGAAGAGGCACCAATAAATGCTGTCGCTGACTACTGGTTAGTAGGCGATTTAAACGAGGTTATTCCAGAGCTCGTTTCAAAAATTTAGACCTCGAATGCGTAAAAATGCCTCATTATGAGGCATTTTTTATTTTTACCTTGAATAAAATATAAGCCTAAGAAAATGATCAATTTTTTTTGTAAAAAATATTACATTTTCTCGCCAAAAAAATAGATGAACTTTAACTTTCATCACACAAATAAAATGGCAAATATGTTAAAATTAAGCGTTATATTTTTTAATTTTAGTTTGAGCTTTTGAACTCAATTCTATCTGATTTTTGAAGATTTATGATTAGCATGACTAATCAAAAAAACAAGGAGTATGCATGAGCGTATCGGAAATAAGACCGATTGCCATTGAGGATGAACTCAAGCACTCGTATTTAGATTATGCCATGAGTGTGATTGTTTCTCGTGCATTGCCAGATGTGAGAGATGGCCTTAAACCCGTTCATCGTCGTGTGCTTTTTGCTATGCACGAGTTGGGCAATGACTATAACAAAGCCTATAAAAAATCTGCACGTGTGGTAGGTGATGTTATTGGTAAATATCACCCACATGGTGATTCGGCTGTTTATGAAACTATCGTACGTATGGCGCAAGACTTTAGTTTACGCTATCAACTGGTTGATGGTCAGGGAAACTTTGGTTCTATAGACGGTGACAGTGCTGCTGCGATGCGTTATACAGAAGTACGTATGACGCGCCTTGCACATGAATTATTGGCCGATTTAGAAAAGGATACGGTCGACTGGGAAGATAACTATGATGGTTCGGAGCGTATACCACAGGTTTTACCGACACGTATTCCAAACCTATTAATTAATGGAGCTGCAGGTATTGCTGTTGGTATGGCAACCAATATGGCACCTCATAATATGACAGAAGTCATTCATGCTTGTCTTGCTTATGCAGATAATCCAAATATCTCTGTAGAAGGATTAATGGAGCATGTAACAGGCCCCGACTTCCCAACAGGTGGTATTATTTATGGTAAGTCGGGTATTGTAGATGCTTACCGCACAGGTAAAGGTCGTTTACATATTCGTGGCAAATACCACTTCGAAGAAGACAGTAAAGGGCGTACAACAATTGTCTTTACTGAAATTCCATATCAAGTTAATAAAGCAAGAGTGATTGAGCGTATTGCTGAACTTGTAAAAGAAAAGAAAATAGAGGGAATTTCAGAACTTCGTGACGAGTCAGATAAAGAAGGCATGCGTATTGCCATTGACTTAAAACGTGGTGAAAATGCAGAAGTTGTTGTTAATAATCTATTTTTAAATACTCAGCTTGAGAACTCCTTTAGCATTAACATGGTTTGTCTAGATAATGGTCAGCCTAAGTTAATGAACTTAAAAGATATTATCGCAGCGTTCATTCGTCATCGTCAGGAAGTGGTTACACGTCGTACGATGTTTGAATTGCGTAAAGCACGTGAGCGCGGTCATATTTTAGAAGGCTTAACTGTTGCACTTGCAAATATTGATGCAGTTATCGAAACGATTCGTTCGTCTGAAAACCCTGCTCAAGCACGTGAACGTTTATTAGCAAATGAATGGGCAGCTGGTAGTGTTGTTGCCCTACTGGAGAAAGCAGGTTCAATTTCTGTACGTCCAGAAGTGATCGAAGGCGAAGATCTTAGCCGTCCATTTGGTTTAGCTGAAGATAAATATCGTTTGTCACCTGCACAAGTGAGCGCAATTTTAGAATTACGTCTACATCGTTTAACTGGCCTAGAGCAAGATAAACTTCATGCGGAATATAGCGAAATATTGTCACAAATTGCTGAGTTAACCGCAATTTTAAATGACTTTAACTTGCTGATGGCAGTTATTCGTGAGGAGCTTGCACAAGTTCTTCAGCAATATGGAGATGCGCGTCGTACAGATATTGTAGAGTCACGCATTGACTTCTCTCGTGAAGATTTAATTCCTGAAGAACAAATTGTACTGACTGTTTCTCAAACAGGCTATGCAAAAACACAACCACTTTCAGACTATCAGGCACAGCGCCGTGGTGGTCGTGGTAAATCTGCAACATCAATGAAAGATGATGATATTATTCAGCATCTTATTGTCACATCAAATCACTCAACAGTGTTATGCTTTACAAATGTTGGTAAAGTCTATCGCTTAAAGGCATTTGAAGTACCGCAAGCTTCTCGCGGAGCAAAAGGTCGCCCAATGGTAAATTTATTGCCGCTTGAGCCAAATGAAACCATTACTGCGATTCTACCTGTTAAGGATTTCCCAGAAGATCATTACGTATTTATGGCAACTGCCTCAGGTACGGTAAAACGTGTCGATCTTTCACAATTTAGTAATGTACGTTCAAATGGTTTGCGTGCAATTGAGCTAAATGAAGAAGATACGCTTATAGGTGTTGCAATTACCGATGGTCAGCAACAGATTATGTTGTTCTCTAATGAAGGGAAAGCAATCCGCTTTGCAGAAACTGATGTACGTGCCATGGGACGTACAGCACGCGGTGTACGAGGCATGCGTGTAACACTTGCTAGTACAGCTGATGCGGATGATGCAGATTCAGATATTGATGATTCAAATGATGAAAATGCAGATGATGCTGGTGATTTGAACCTTATTAGCCGAATTGTTTCGCTTGTGGTTGTACCAGAAAATGGTGAAGTCCTTTGTGCATGTGCACATGGTTATGGTAAACGTACACCTGTAGATGACTTCCCAACGAAGAAACGTGGCGGTAAGGGAATTATTGCAATCAAAACCAGTGAGCGAAATGGTGAGCTGATTGGTGCAGTTTCCATTGATGAAAGTAAAGAAATGTTACTTATCTCAAATGGAGGTACTTTGGTACGTACACGTGCTTCTGAGGTTGCAACAACGGGAAGAAATGCACAGGGTGTTCGTCTTATTCGCTTACATGAAGAAGTTCTAGTTGGTGTTGTCTCTATTGAAGCAGTAGCAGAAGATGAAGAAGAGCTGACGGATGAGCAAGCTGAAGTTGTTGAAAGTGTAGAAGCGATCACTGAAACTAAGTCTGAAGAGTAAGATAATCTATTATAAAAAAAGGAAGCTTAGCTTCCTTTTTTTATGTTCTTATTTAGTCATGTTCACGTGTAATCTTTTGCAAGATACGTGCGAGGACATCAAACTCGTTATGCAATGGTGTACTTTTACGTGTAACAAGAGAAATCGTTCTATTTGGTGCATTCTCGATACGTTTAACTTGTAAATCTGGATGATATTGTAAGATATTTCGGTTTAATGAAATTTCTGGAAGGAGTGTATACCCAAGATTTGAAGAAACCATTTCAATCAGCGTTGGTAACGAACTGGCTTTTAGACGATGATCTGACTTACGGTCGCCAATAGGGCAAACACTAAGTACGTGGTCACGTAAGCAATGTCCTTCTTCAAGTAACATTAAGCGTGACATTTCAAGGTCATCCAGTGAGTTTGCTTGTGCACATGCTTTATCTTGTTTGTTATAAACCAAAATAAGATCTTCTTGAAAAATTTCAGCAACTTTTAAGCCACGTGTATCGAATGGTAAAGCCAGAATAATCATATCTAGATTACCATGCTCTAGCTTCTCAACGATTTTCTCACTCTGTGCTTCGTGTAGATGTAACTGAATTTTTGGAAGATGCTGATGAACTTCATCTAATAGTTTAGTCAGAATAAAAGGAGCAATGGTTGGAATAATTCCGAGATGTAAATCTCCAGTAAGAGGTTCACTCATTTCACGACTGAGGCGCATTAAATCTTGTGCATCTGCAAGTAAAACGCGTGCTCGTCCAACGACTTGTTCTCCAAGCGGGGTTAAACGAACATTTTGTCGATCTCGCTCAACTAAGACACCACCAAGAAGGCGCTCTAGCTCCATAATGCCACCAGACAGTGTAGACTGTGTAACAAAAGATCTGCGCGCAGCTTCGGTAAAATGTAATGTTTCAGACAGGGTGACTAAGTAAGAAAGCTGTCTTAAAGAAGGTAATGCAGCCATAATGTCCTAATATTTTTTTAAGATTTAAAGTGGTGTACAAATAGTTTACTTAACTGTGGGATAAGCTCAGTAGGAATATCATGCCCCATTCCTGAAATTAATTCAAACTTTGCGCCGTTTATTGCTTTTGCAACAGCTTTTCCATGCTTTGGCGGAAGTAGCTTATCACATGCGCCATGGATAACGAGCGTGGGTTGTGTAATTTTCTTATCCCATTTCAGTAAGGAGCCAGTACATAATATTGCTAAAAGTTGTTGTAATACACCGAAAGGCGCATAAGAACGCTGATAAGCAATTTTAGATATTTTACGTATATCTGTAACGTTTATATAGCTCGGAGAGCCAATATTTTTTGCAATCTTGATGTTATGTTGTACGACATCTTCTTCTTTTGCTGATTTTGCTCTAGTAAAGAACATTTGTAATTGCTTAATTCCAGGATTAGGAAGAAAACGTGCGTTATTGCTTGTAAATAATAAGCCAACACGTGCAACAAGTGAAGGGTGTTTTGCAGCTAAAATTTGAGCAATCATACCTCCCATAGATGCACCAATGACATAACAAGTTTTTATATGGAGTTGTTTAAGAATAATAAATGCATCATCTGCCATATCTTCAAGTGTATATGTCACAGGTGTATTTTTAAGGCCAATTTTAAAGCGGATCATCATCTTCAAAAGGTTTTTTTGTATGTGCGTAACTTCAGTTTTTGACGAAAGGCCGATATCTCTATTGTCAAATCGAATGACATAAAATCCTTGTTGAATAAGTGTTTCGCAAAACTGATCAGGCCAATGAATCATTTGTCCGCCTAAACCCATAATAAGTAATATACAGGGATGGTCTGGATTACCACCCACTTCGACATGTAATGAAAGCCCATTTGGTGTTTCAATAACTGCTTCTTGCATAAAACGACTATAGGGCGAGGGTTGAAATGATGGCATAGTTTTCATCTCGTTTTATGATGTTTTTATCGTAAGTTGAGGTGCAATCAAGTCTGGTATAAGTTTTGTTAAAGACATGCGTTGCTTTGCGGCAGTTGCACCAAACAAAATAAAACCACGCAAGGTATTTTCTGAATCTATTGCGCTTGCAATAAGTCCATCTTCTAAAATTTCATCATGCCATGTCACTGTTATATTTTGAGGAGGGAGAAGTACAGTAAGTGGTGCTGTTGGAGTTTTAATGGCAACTGGCATGGCAGGATAATGTAGATGCGTAGGTTCACCCAAGAGTGTTTTTGCTAAAGATTTTGCCTGTTGCATTAAAGGCATGACGTACGGAAGAATTAACTCATTCACCTCAACACAATCGCCCAGTGCATAAATATCTGGCTGATTCGTTTCTAATAGAGTATTCGCTATAATACCTTTATTTACCTTAATACCACTGGCTTGTGCAAGTTCGGTATTAGGTTTTAAACCAATTGCACATAAAATACTATCGTAAGGAATCTGCTGATTTGACTGTGTTGTAATATGGTGATCATTTATCGCTTTCACGGTCGTATCACATAAAAACGATATACCTAATAGAGATAATTTGTCTTGAAATAATTTAGCGATATGCTGAGGCAATAAACCTGAAAGTGGGTAGGCGCTCTTTTCGAGAACTGTAATGTCATAACTTGAAGCTTTTAGATCGTGTGCAAACTCACAGCCTATTAGGCCACCACCAACAATAACAATTCTTTTTTCAGGTTTCGTTTCTATGAACGATCTAAAGGTGACGTAATCATGTAAGTTATTAACACTAAAAACTGAAGGATGATCTTTTAGTGGTTCAGGAACTATAGGGGTTGCACCGAGTGCTAAGACCAGTTTGTAGTATTTCAAATCTGTTTTTTGCCCATTTTGCATATAGCTAATTATTTTATTTTTAGAGTCAATGTTTACCACAATAGCGTGGCTATTTATTAATATATTTAATTGTGTTGCCATTTTTGTTGCATCTGCAAGTGCGATGGTATTCGGTTGTTTTTTAGTGGCATATGCATTAGATAGTGTGGGTTTGGCATAATTTTGTGCATCATCAGCACAGATCATTATTAATGCTTGTTCTTTATTTTGTTTTCGTATTTCTCTTGCTAAAGTATATCCGGCCATACCTGAGCCGATAATGATAATAGGATGTTCCATAGGTTAATCTCAGTGTAAGACCAAAAGAAAAGACCATGTAAGTACATGGTCTAGAAAAAATTATTCAACTTCAATCATTTCAAAATCGACTTTAGTCACACCACAGTCAGGACAAGTCCAATCATCTGGGATATCATCCCATTTTGTGCCTGCTGCAATACCATCCTCTGGCCATCCTTCTGCTTCGTCATAAATAAAGCCACAGACGATGCATTGATATTTTTTCATGAATTTCTCCAAGTGCTGATGGGGGAGTTAAACAAGTGCCTGTCAGCAAATTGTCGTACAGTTTAACAATTATAACGTGATGTATTATAAAAGAAGCAGGAGATTTTTGCTGGCTTTAGTGAAAATATTCAAATTGATGTTTTATTTTTTAGCATCTGTAGTTTAAACAGTCATTTAAAAAAAGAATTGAAGAAAATATATGAAAATAACCACGAATAGATAGTTTTTTATAAAGAGGAGACATAAAATTGCATAAATTAAGTCGCTTTATGAATGGTTATGAAACTTACAGAAATGCTTTGGTCACATATACGAACTGTTCCAGATTTTCCACGAGAAGGAATTTGTTTTTATGACCTTACCCCTTTATTTTTAGATCAAATTAATGCTTTGACTGATGCATTAATTGAAAGCATACCTGATCAATACTTAAAGGATGTGGATAGTTTTATGGCAGTCGAAGCGAGAGGATTTGTATTAGCCAGTTTTTTAGCACAGCGTTTAAATAAAGGTTTAATTTTAGTGCGTAAGGCTGGAAAGCTTCCACCACCAGTAGTGGGTGTTGAATATAGTTTAGAGTATGGTACAGACAAATTAGAATTATCTGCGAGCATTCAACCTCAGAAAGTAATTTTAGTAGATGATGTATTAGCAACTGGTGGAACTTTAAGAGCGACACAAAAATTGGCTGAAAAGAGTCATCTGGATGTGCTTGGAACATCTGTATTGTTAGATTTAGAGTTACTCGATGCGCCGTTAGATATGAATATTTGGTCAGTTTTACAAGAAAGTACAAAAGGTTAGATATATTATAAACATGCCGAACAATGAGTCGGCATGTTTATAGATTATAATTGTTTTGTAAGAATGCTATGAGTTTATTGATATTCTCTGGGTGTTCTAATCGGTGGTATCCTCCCATATATGTTTCGATAAACATAAAATGCTCTAAAAAACGCTGTGTTTTATGCATGTCTACAAGTTCATCTCCTAGTTCTAAATATGCAACCTGCGGAATATCGTGGTTTAAGTCGACTTCTTCAAGTTTAGGATAATCAGCTCTAAATGTAGGCGTTAAGCTTGGGTTTGCAACAATAGTCGGTAACTGAAAGAGATAAGACATTTTTAATGCCCAATAACCACCTATACCATGGCCAATCAGTAAGTCTGGTTTAATTTTTTGGATGGTGTCTTGGTAGAAATATTGCACAGTTTCAAAGTTCAAATTTCTGTAGTCAACGTTAATACAAAATTTATTTTTAGATGCAATGGTGTGAAATTTCGTTGACTCTTTTGACGAATCCAATCCGTGTAAGAATAATATTTTAATATCGTATCCCTTCATTGATAAATACATCTGATTTGGATATAGGTGACCAACTTTATTTCCTGCCATCGTTGGCCGTGTTTTGTTTTATTCTAGAAAAGTTTTTTGCTTTTGGAAGCTAGCAAATAGTCTAAAGAAAGATGAAAAATGAATATTTTTTGCATTCTTAGCGAAGAATAGATTAGAAAAGAAAGTGAATTCTGCTATTCTATGGGACTTCTTTTTTATTATTTTTTTAGAGGCAGAGATGACGCAAAAAAACGCTCAGTCGAGTTCTGAACAAACCATTTCCGAAAACGATTTAATTGCACAGCGTCATGCCAAGTTAAAACAGATTCAAGAGCAAGCCAAGGAAAATGGTGTAAGCCCTTGGCCAAATAGTTTTAAACGTGAGCACTATGCAGCTGATCTACAAGAACAATTTGAGAATAAAGATAAAGCTGAAATTGAAGCATCTGAACAAGTCCATGTGAAAGTTGCAGGTCGTATCATGTTAAACCGTGGTTCTTTTATGGTTTTGCAGGACATGACAGGTCGTATTCAACTTTATGTAGATCGCAAAGGTTTACCAAAAGCGCAATTAGATGCAATTAAAAGTTTGGATTTAGGCGATATTGTTGCTGCGACTGGTTATATTGGTCGTTCAGGCAAAGGTGATTTGTATGTACATTTGCAAGAATTTGAATTACTTACAAAATCTTTACGCCCATTACCAGATAAATTCCATGGTTTAAATGATACGGAAGCAAAGTATCGTAAGCGTTATTTGGATTTGATTGTAAATGACGAAACACGTAAGACATTTGAAATTCGTGCACAAGTTGTTGCAGGTATTCGTCAGTATTTGATTGCTGAACGCTTTATGGAAGTTGAAACACCAATGATGCATATCATTCCGGGTGGTGCTTCTGCAAAACCATTTGTGACGCATCACAATGCATTAGATATGGATTTATTTCTTCGTATCGCACCTGAGCTTTATTTAAAGCGTCTTGTCGTAGGTGGATTTGAACGTGTGTTTGAGATTAACCGTAACTTCAGAAATGAAGGGGTATCTACACGTCATAACCCAGAATTTACAATGATTGAATTCTATCAGGCATACGCAGACTACAAAGATTTAATGCAACTGACAGAGAATATGCTCGAAAAACTCGCATTAGATATTTTGGGTTCTACAGACTTACCATATGGTGATGAAGTATATAGCTTTAAAGGGCCATTCAAAAAAATATCAATGTTTGATGCTATTTTAGAGCATAATCCAAGCTTTACGGCTGATAACGTTGCAGATCGTGAATTTCTTGCAAACTATGTCCGTGAAACATTAAAAGAAGAAGTAAAACCAAGCTTTGGTTTAGGCAGATTGCAAACTATTGTCTTTGAAGAAACTGTTGAGACTAAACTAAGACAGCCAACATTCATTACAGAGTATCCTGCAGAAACGTCACCACTTGCACGTCGTAATGATGATAATCCACATGTGACAGATCGTTTTGAATTTTTTGTGGGCGGTCGCGAACTTGCAAATGGTTTCAGTGAGTTAAATGATCCGATTGATCAAGCGGAACGTTTCCAAGCACAAGTTGAAGAAAAAGATGCTGGTGATGATGAAGCAATGCATTATGATGCTGACTTTATTGAAGCACTTGAATATGGTCTACCACCAACTGCAGGGCAGGGAATTGGTATTGATCGTCTCGTAATGCTTTTTGCAAATGCACCGAGTATTCGTGATGTATTGTTATTCCCACATATGCGTCGTAAAGATAGCTAAGTTGTAATAATGAATAAAAAGCTCTCATTTGAGGGCTTTTTATTTGCTTACCCGATCATAATAATAAAAACATTCGGTTTTATCATTAATTTAACTTTATATATGATGTTTTTTATTTAAGTTAGCCATCAAATGATTAAGACAATACAATCACTGAATAAAATTTTAACTGAAATGCAATTACCTGATCATTTTTTACAAGATGATTTTCATTCAGAAGAAGCTATGGAGATGAAAAGCTTTATAGATGCTCTTCATCTATTACAACAACAATGGCACTAGAACTATTCTTGAGGTTCAGAAGGCTCTTTAGGAATAAGTATAGGAATATCCATAATACGTGTTACTAAGAGTTGATCAATTTTATAGTGATCTACATCCACAACCTCAAATTTAAAGCCATTAAACTCAACAAAATCTGCTGGACGAGGTACTTTTCTAAGTTTGTACATCATAAATCCAGCAACTGTTTCATAGTTTTCTTCGTCAGGCATTTCATCAATATCTAAAGAATGCTTCATATCTTCGATTGGTGTACTTCCTTCAATCAACCAAGAGCTACTATCACGTTTAATAATTTGTTGCTCTTCATCCATTGGAGTTACCCAATCACCCATTACAGTACTCATAACATCACTGAGAGTAATGACACCTACTACCCAAGCATATTCGTTAATAACAACAGCAAATTTTTCTTTGCTTGCACGGAAGCGATCAAGTAACTCTGAAAGCGTTAGTGTATCTGGAATAGTCAGTACTGTACGAATAGTAGATTCATTCAACTGATTAATCTTTTGATGATTTAAAATTCTTACCAGAATATCTTTTGTGTCTACATAACCAATGACTTGATCAATATTTTCATTGCAGACTAGAAATTTAGAAAAAGGGTATTCAGCAAGTTTTTGGCGAATACTTTCTTCAGATTCATTGAGAGTAAAAAAGACGACGTTTTCTCGAGTGGTCATGCTTGATGGGACGGTACGTTCCTCAAGTTCAAATACATTTTCGATGAAATGATGTTCTTGTTTTTGTAGAACACCTGCTTGTGCACCTGCTTCCATCACGGCTGCAATATCGTCGAAAGTAATGTTATCTTCACGGATGGTATTGACTTTAAATATTCTAAATAAAAAGTTTGTAATCGAGTTAATAATCCAAGCCAGTGGCTTACATATTTTGATATAAATTAAAGTTGGATTGATGACTGACATTGCAATTTTTTCAGGTGCAATCATGGCCAAACGTTTTGGCATGAAGTCTGCAAAAAGAATAAAAGCAAGTGTTACAAATAAGAAGGATAAACCGAAGGCTGCATTTTCAATCCAAGCACCTTCAAAAAAGTGATTTAAAATTCTAAGCGATAATTCGCGAAAGGCTGGTTCACCAACAATACCACCTAAAATTGCAGCTGCATTTAAGCCAATTTGAGATGCAGCAAAGAAGTCGGCAGATTGCTCCTGAATGTCTAGAACCTTTTTAGCGCGCTCATCTCCAGCTTCTGCTAAAATTTTTAGTTTTACTTTTCGTGCACCCGCTAATGCGATTTCTGCGAGGGCTAAATAACCACCACCTACAATGAGGATGATGACAATAATCATACTTTGAAAAAAGCTCACAATGCACCTGTGCTTATAAGTTTGGCATTATTTAGTTTATTTTTAACACAAAATCATACAGGTTGGTATGTATTACCAACCTAAGAAATTATTAATAATGTAAATTTTGGCTATGGTTTGGATAGAGTTCACGGCCTTCCTCTTCAACCATTTGACGAGCAACATATAAAATCAATTGTCGTAACCAACGATGAGCAGGGTGATGATGTAACAGCGGACACCATGCCATTTTAAGCTCAATATCTGGAATATAAAAAGGTGGGTCTTTAATAATTAAGCCCTGATGTTTTGCTTGTTGTCGTGCAATTCGCGTTGGTAGAGTGGCGATTAAATCTACATTTTTTGTCAATAAAGCTGGCATTTGATAATGCCGTGTAAAAATAGATATTTTACGCTTTTGCCCAATTCTTTCGAGTGCTTGGTCAATCCAACCTAAACCTGCTTGTTTATCTGGATTAACGCCAAAACCAATGCCCATTCCTGTTTTAGATACCCAAATATGATGGGCATCTAAGTAATTTTTTAAATTAAGGTTGTGTATATTTGGATGATTTGGGTTAAGTAAGCAAGAAAAGCTATCACGCCATACTAAAATCTGGTGAAAACTTTGAGGAATTTCATTAAAACGATTAATTGCTAAGTCGACTTTTCCTTGTTCCATATCTCGATAAGACACATCACTTGGCGTTAAAAAGTCTAAAACAACATTGGGCGCTTCTGCGCGTAATGCTTTGACCAATCTGGGTACAAGTGTGGCCTCAGCATAATCAGAAGTCATAATTCTAAAGACGCGATTACTTTTATAAGGTCTAAACTCTGTTCGAGGTTCTAAGATCATTGATAAATCTGAAAGTACATCTCGAATACGGGGTTGTAGCTCTAAGGCGCGTTCAGTTGGAGTCATACCCTCTGAAGAGCGAATTAATAAAGGATCATTAAAAAGTGTTCTAAGTCTGCGTAGAATATTGCTCATTGCTGGTTGTGTAACGCCCAACTGTTCAGCGGCACGAGTGACATTTTTCTCACGTAGCAATACATCGAGATAAATAAGTAAGTTTAAATCAACTCGCTCAAGATTCATAAAATAAATACCGCTAATCAAGCCATAAAACTGCTTGATATTATGACACAATTAAGAACTTTTGTGTGAGAAATGGGAAAAGGTGTTGAGTTATTAAAGTCATCTTATACAGATATAGAACAATAAAAAAAATATTAGCTATTGAGGCATGTTAAATTTCTGTCGTTAGTGAAGATATCAATTAGAAGTTAAAAAAAGTGAAAAAAAATCATATTTATTTTATAGATGTTTTAAGAGGAATTTCTATTTTTCTAGTACTTTTACATCATTTTAATATACCTTATAAAATACATTTAGAAGGCTTAGATTGGATAAATATAATATGCCGCAATGGAAATTATGGTGTGACTATATTCTTTGTTATTTCAGGTTTTTTAATTACACAAACCAGTATTAAGCGTTATTCATCCTTATTAAATATTAATATAAAAGATTTTTATATAAGAAGAATAGCAAGGATTTTACCCTGCTTAACGCTATTAATTTTTCTTGTATCTATTTTAGTTTTCTTAAAAATTCCTGTTTTTATCAATCATACTCCAAATGGTGTTTCTGTTTCTTATGCAGAGACCGTTTTAGCTGCTTTAACTTTTTCCATGAATATACTTATCATTCACTATGGTTGGGTAAACTATGTATTAGGGGTGTTATGGTCTCTTTCAGTAGAGGAAGTCTTTTATATCGCTTTTCCAATTATATTTACATTTTTTATAAGTAGTATAAAAAGCATATATCCTATTTTTGTTTTTATTATTCTATACGCGATATATTTTCGTTCACAATTTTATATGGATAAAAATGAAGCCTATTTGTACCATTATTTTTCAAGCTTTGATGCTATTGTAATAGGGTGTATGTTAGGTCTTCTTTATAATAATAAAAAATATGTACGCTGTTTATATCAATTGAGATATATGACGATTATAGTCTTAATATTTTTATATTGTTATAAACCTATTCATGATGTGAGTACTTGGAGTATGACAGTATTTGCTTTATTGATAGCTATACTAATTTATAGCTATCAAGATAAATATAAAATAATGTTTAAGCCTCTTATTTATATGGGACAAAAAAGCTATGAAATATATCTTTTTCATCTTATTGTTTTGGGTTTTATTAAACTGATATTTACTCCTTCGGCAACTTCATATTTTGAAAAAATATTACTTTGTGGAGTTTATCTGATCATCAGTGTTATTTTAGGAAATTTTATCGCAAAATATTATTCTAATCCACTCAACCAGAAGATAAGAAAGCGTTTTTTAATTTAAAAGAAAGTTTGTTAAGTCGAAGATCTTTGTCCTCGACTTAAGTAATTAGACCGTATTTAAAGAAAATTTAAATTTTCATTATTAAACTTATTGAGCATATCGTTTTTCAAAGTTTTGTATTTTTATACAGTAATTTGTACTTATTTTAGCTACCTTTATGGGAAAAACTAAACACCTTGTGTATATTTTGTTTTTTGTGTAGGAATGAGTTCAGGCTGTGAAATAATGCGATCGACACTTTCAATTGCCTTAAAAGTCGCGGAGCATTCCACATTGCGGCACTGATAGTAGATTTCTTTCATAGTATCAGTAATATATCGGCTTGTTCTAGTGTGTGCGGCGTGTTTACAAACAGGGCATTTCATCATTTTATTATCTCACTTCATCATAGTTATGGTTAAACAGCTTCTTATAAACTTATATGTATATCGTTTATGCATTCAACAATAAACAAAATGTTTACTCGTGGCAAGCCTTTTGTTTATTTTTATTTGTTTACTTATGTGTGTGAATCAGGAATAATATTAACAAAGCATAACAAACCTATAGTTGAGTAAGAGAAAAAATGCATCCTTCTTTAGCGCGATTACTTCAAGTAAGTGGTCAATTAAGTCAGGAAGAGCTTGCAAAAAGAATTGGAGAGCTTCCACAAACGATTACAAACTGGAAAAGACGAGGAGTGTCGAAACCTGGTGCGTTAAAAGGTGCTGCAACTTTTGGAGTCTCTGCCAATTGGATTTTAAATGGTGGAGAAACACAAGGAAAAGTTGACGTTGTACAAGTAAAAGGGTGGGACTCAACCACACCTGTTGATGATGATGAGGTCGAAATTCCATTTTATAAAGATGTGCTGGTTTCTTGTGGTCATGGTACTTTTTCAGAAATTGTTGGTCATGAAACAAGGAAATTACGTTTAAGTAAATCTACACTTCGTAGATATGGGGTGTCTGAGTGCAATGCATATGCGTTGACGGCTTTTGGCGACTCAATGTCACCGATTATTAATAGTGGTGCTATTGTATATGTTGATGTCGGGCGTACAAATATTACAGATGGTAAGATTTACGCGATTAGTCATGGCGGTCTGTTTAAATTCAAATTTCTTTACCGTATGCCTAAGGGAGGTGTACGTATAGTCAGTGCAAATAAAGAGGAGTATCCAGAAGAGTCACTTACAGCTGAAGAAATTATGGACCAAGAATTTTGCGTCGTTGCTTATGCATTTAACGTTCAAAACCCATTGCCATAGTGTGTTTTTTATCACATATTTTTATTAAATGTTCGATTATTGTTCATTTAAATTTTATGGGAAGTTTACAATAATTTCCCATGTTAGAATTATTTTTTTTAAATTCCATTTTAAGTGATTGAATTTTATTCATAAAATAAAAACCAATGCTATATCTTCTCTATTTTGCTGATATTTATCCAACATTTACGAAATATTAAAATAATATATAATTTAATTACTTTATTTTTATTTTATTTTTGGGGAATGTTTTTATGGCAATTCAGTTACATGTGCTTAGTGAAGATATCAATGGATTCGTTGCCGCTTCACTTGTAGATAGTGAAAGTGGCTTAGCACTTGCTACCGAAGGAATGGGAATTGACTTAGATATTGCTTCGGCGGGAAATACAGAAATTCTTTTAGCTAAACGTAATACCATGCAAAATTTGGGAATTGATGATGATGTTGAAGATATCCTAATTACGCTAAGTCATCAGTATCACTTAATTCGCCCTTTAAAAAATAATCCAGCACTTTTTTTGTATGTTGTTCTTGATCAAAATAAAGCAAATTTGGCAATGGCGAGACATATGCTAAAGAATTTTGAAAATAATCTCGATTTTTCTTAATTCAAATAAAGATCAAATCGGATAGGGGATCCGATTTGATCTTTTGCTTATTATTTAAGTTTAATGTTTTGTAGTGTTGTAAATAAATACTGTTGATCTGATTTCGTAAGATGATTAAATTTCACGTCGTGCATAAAACGTCTTGAATTGCATATGCTCTTATCTTTTGTTTTTAAAGAAACTGCAATTTGTTTCATCATTTCAACGGTTAAATTAGAAATGTGTACACGTACAGCATCTAGGCTTTGTGGGTTGAGCTGAATATTAGGTTGAGATAGCCAGTCGGCAATATAACGGTACTGTATTGCCTTCGCAACATTCATTTGTGCAATAACAAAAGGTTTTACACTGTCGGCATCCAATCCTTCCTGATCTGCAATACTTAATGTTCTTTCTAAAACTTTTTGTTCTTGTTCAAGAACCTCTACAGGTTGATGTGTGAGGTATTTATTTGCTGCCACATCTGGCATAAATGATAACCTTTGATTCATTAAATTAAATAAATTGTTATTTGATGCTGAAAAGGCATGAACCGATATAAAAAAAGAACATAGAAGAAAAAATATTTTACGCATTTTGACGTGCTCAATATGAAAAGAAAGCAATATATCAAAATATTATTTTGAATTGTGTCACATATTTATTTAATTTTTTGATTTTTAATGCATATTGATAAGGCAGTGCGATGTCTGCCTTATCATTCTTTTAAAATTTAGTGAAAACGGCTTAAATCTTCTTCTGGACGTGGTGTTAAAATTTCAACACCTGTATCTGTAACGAGAAGTGTATGTTCATATTGTGCAGATAACTTATGATCTTTTGTGACGACAGTCCATTTATCGCCTAAAGTTTTAGTCTGCCAGACACCTGCATTCACCATAGGTTCAATTGTAAATGTCATTCCAGCCTCAAGACGCATCCCTGTATTTTTCTGGCCATAATGAAGAATTTGAGGTTCATCGTGGAACGTCGTTCCAATACCATGCCCACAATACTCTCGAACAACGCTAAATCGTTCAGATTCTACATATTTTTGAATAACCGCACCAATATCACCTACGTATGTACCTGGTTTAACCACTTCAATACCACGATAGAGCGCCTCTTGAGCAACTTTACATAATCGATTTGCTAAAATTGAAGTTTCACCACCCACGACATACATCATGTTGGTATCTCCGTGGTAACCATCTTTGATCACTGTTACGTCAATATTTAAAATATCACCATTTTTTAATTTTTTATTTTCAGATGGTATTCCATGACAAACAACATGGTTGACTGAAGTACAAATAGAGTGTTGGAATGCTGCACGTCCAGGCGCTGCGCCATATCCCAAGCATGCTGGAATTGCATCTTGTACTTTAACTATGTAGTCGTGACAAATTTGGTCTAATTCAAGTGTGCTTACTCCAGCTTTGATATGAGGTTTAATCATATCCAGCACCTCAGCTGCTAAACGTCCCGCCACACGCATTTTCTCAATTTCATCTGGTGTTTTGATGAGTCGACGTGGAGCTTCGTAAGTACTATTCATGATCTCTAAAAACTTTTGGTAATTTGTGTATGACTATGGTATAAATACGCACCCGTTTTATCAAATGCTTTTCGTGAATAAATTCATTTAGCGAAAGTAATTGTAAAAGCGTAAGACAAAAATCCGCACATATGTCGACACATTACTCTGGGTGCCCAAAGTTGGGTGGAGAATGAGGACGTATGGAGGCCTAACCCAAGTTAAAGGTATTAAAATGGCAGATTATAACGTAGGTATGCGCGACCTTCTTCAAGCAGGCGCACACTTCGGTCACCAAACACGTTTCTGGAACCCAAAAATGCGCCAATACATTTTTGGTGCACGTAACAAAATTCATATCATTAACCTTGAGCATACAGTTCCTGCGTTAAATGATGCTTTGAACTATGCAAACCAATTGGCGAGCAAAAAGAACAAAGTTTTATTTGTGGGTACAAAACGCGCTGCTGCAAGCATCATCCGTGAACAAGCTCAACGTGCTGGTCAACCATATGTAGATCACCGTTGGTTAGGTGGTATGTTGACGAACTGGAAAACACTTCGCCAATCTATCAGTCGTTTAAAAGATCTTCAAGTTCAATCACAAGACGGTACTTTTGCTAAGCTTACTAAGCGCGAAGCATTAGAACGTACACGTGAAATGGAAAAACTTGAGCGTGCTTTAGGCGGCGTGAAAAACATGGGTGGTTTACCTGACGCATTATTTGTAATTGACGTTGATCACGAAGCAATTGCAATTAAAGAAGCTAAAAACCTTGGTATTCCTGTAATTGGTATCGTTGATACAAACTCTAACCCAGATAATGTTGATTACATTATTCCTGGTAATGATGATGCGATCCGTGCAGTAACACTTTATGCTTCAGCAATGGCTGATGCGATTATTGCTGGTAAAGAATACGCGCAAACTCAAGCGAATGCTCAAGCTAAAAACGAAGAAGCAAAAGAAGCTGCTTCAGAGGCTTAATGCGTTTTGACGCAAGCTTGTCATTTTTGCGACATGTAATAGTGGCAAATTAAACGTCGAGAAAAAGCAAACGGCCCATTATCCTTGGGCCGTTTTTCTTCAAAGATTTATTTTCTACCTTATTTAGGAGAATAACATGACTGCAATTACTGCAAGCATGGTAAAAGAATTACGTGACCGTACTGGTCTTGCAATGATGGAATGTAAAAAAGCTTTAACAGAAGCGAATGGTGATATCGAAGTTGCGATTGATAACCTTCGTAAATCTGGTCAAGCAAAAGCTGCTAAAAAAGCAGGTAATATTGCGGCTGACGGTGCAATTACAATTCTTCAAAATGGTAACAAAGCTGTATTGGTTGAAGTAAACTCTCAAACAGACTTCGTTGCAAAAGATGAAAACTTTGCAAAATTCTCTAATCAAGTTGCAGAAGTTATTTTAGCAACTGGTGAGACTGATCCTGCAAAATTGGCTGAAGCGAAGTTTGACGAAACTCAAACTGTTGAAGAAGCACGTATTGCATTGGTTCAAAAAATTGGTGAAAACATCCAAATTCGTCGTGCAAAAATTGTTGAAGGCGAAAATCTTGCTGTTTACAAGCACGGTCTAAAAATTGGTGTTGTTGTTTCTTATACTGGTGATGTAGATACAGGTAAAGGTCTAGCAATGCACATTGCTGCATTTAATCCTGTTGCTGTAAATGCAGAATCTGTTCCTGCTGAGCTTGTTGCAAAAGAGAAAGAAATTGCTGAAGCTAAAGCAATTGAATCTGGTAAGCCTGCAAACATCGTTGAAAAAATGGTAACTGGTTCAGTTGAGAAATATCTGAATGAAGTTACACTTGAGCGTCAAATGTACGTAATTGACAACGATAAGAAAGTTGCTGATGTACTTAAGTCGACAGGTACAACTGTTACAGAATTCGTTCGCTTTGAAGTAGGTGAAGGAATTGAGAAAAAAGCAGAATTAAGCTTCGCTGAAGAAGTTGCTGCTGCTCAAGCAGGCGCTAAATAATCTAGCCCTGTGAAAAAAGCCCCTTTTAGGGGCTTTTTTTGTATTCAAGGTAAATTTGATGGAATCTTAAAATGAATAATAAAAACATAATTATATTTATTATTGGAATATTATTTGCGATTTTTGCATACAAGGCATTTCAAAATAAACATCGGGTAGAGCCCTATTCTAATATTACGTATCAGTCACCTCAAAAACAGGCTATACAATCTAATCAAGCAATTCAAAACGCGTATCAAAACCGTCAGAGTAATATAGCTGTTCAGGGAGAAGGCATCGTAAGAAAAATTTTACCAACCGACCAACAAGGTATACGACACCAAAAATTCATTTTAGGAATAGGAAATATAACAGTTTTGGTGGCACATAACATTGATCTTGCGCCAGAAGTTCAAAATTTAAGTGTGGGGAGTATTGTTCAGTTTAAGGGTGAATATGAATATAATGATAAAGGAGGGGTTCTTCATTGGACACATAAAGATCCTCGTCATAAGCATGAAGATGGTTGGTTAAAATTTGCAGGAAAGCTATATCAATAATTCTAAGTAAAATAAAAGCCACAATAATGTGGCTTACGTTGTCAAATAGAGGAGATGATTCTTCTAGTATTTTTTTTATTTTACGAGTCTGGTCCATCTACACGTTCGATACTTACTTTAGCCGTACCTTCATTTGTAAGGCCTATACGTTTTGCTGCACCGTACGAAAGATCTAAAACACGATTTCCATGGAAAGGGCCTCTGTCATTTACTTTTACTACAACACTGCGACCATTATCTTTATTAGTCACACGGATATAACAGTTCAGTGGAAGACTACGGTGAGCGGCAGTGAGTGCATTCATATCGAATGTTTCACCATTTGCAGTTTTTCTACCATGGAACTGTCTTCCGTACCATGAGGCAATACCCGTTTGTGTAAAGCGACGTACGGTATTTGACGCAACTGTATTTAAGCGATCAATCATAGATGGCTCATCTTTAGGTACAGTTACTTTAGAAGCTAATGTTTGATTACGAATTCTATCTTCTGAATTTGGAAAATTATTAAAAGATGGAACATAGCGATTTGAGTCATTATCGCGATTAACGACACGTGCTGCTAAGTTACTACCTTCATTGTCATTGGTATTAAATGACGATTGAACTAAATCTGCTTGAGTTTGTGACAGTACTAACCCGAAGGTCACTGCCACGAGGGCTTTCACATGGAAGCGCATGAATAATCTCCTAGAAGAGTTTTATTTTTCAATAAATAAAAAATAACTTATTGAAAAATAATAACATCTGTCTATAAATAGACTTCTGCTACTGTATTTGACGTAGCATGAATCATATGCGTGATATATAGACAGTGTCTACCTAAGAGAGGAGTACAGTTACAAAAAGGCTGAATACGCATGTGCTTTAGTTGTTTTTTTAACCAATTTTGTAAAAAAATATTTCAAAATTGGTTAGGTTTATACTAAAAGGTTAATTTTGGACCTCTTCACCTAGTTGCCAAACTGCAGTCGCATACATGCGACTTCTGTTATAGGTCGTAATAACTTGGAAATTAGGATATGTAATATAATAAATTGGTCCATTCTCTCCTTGAAGCTGTATTAAGTTTACAAGTTCGAAATCATCAATTTTTATTAATGGGTCTAATGGTGTAACGCCTTGCTCTTTTAATAGTCCAAATGGAACAGGCTTATTTAAATCTTGTGATATTACTGTTTCAGGCGTTGTGCCAGTATATCTTGCTGCAAAACCAATTGGTCTATCTTTTTGCCAACCTTGTTTAGCTAAATAATTTGCAATTGATGCAATCGCATCTGGTGCAGAGTTGCGTAGATCAACATGACCATTACCATCATAGTCAATGCCATATTTTGCAATATTACTTGGCATAAATTGGGGATAGCCTACGGCTCCAGCATATGAGCCTGTAATAGACTCGATGGGGTCGCCATCTTTATATGTCCACGCAATGAGTGCTGCGAGTTCATCGCTAAAGTATTCCGCACGCCTTGGATAGCCAAAAGCAAGTGTCGCTAGAGCATCACGTGTGCTAATAGAACCTTTATTGCTACCATAACCAGTTTCAACTCCAAGTATGCCCAAAATGACGGCTTGTGGTACGCCAAACTGCTGTTCAGCTTGCTGTAACACGGCAGAATATTGATTCTTAAACTGTATACCTTTTTGAATGGTATATGGTGTCAGAAACATACTCTGATATTGATACCAAGGTTTACTTTCTCCAGGGCGTTGCATAATGTTGAGAATATTTGGTTTCGATTTTGCACCTGCCATGGCTTGATCGATCTGACCAGACGTTAAGCCATACTTTTGCATGGCATTTTGTTTGAACGCATCGTAGTTCGGAGCACTCACAAAGTCATTTGCCTGACAAGATGAAACACAGATGAATGCTGTACTCAAAATGGTAATGTACTGACCAATTTTATTTAATTTTTTTAGCCACATAAGAAGTCCAATATATTTATCGATGTGTATGTATAGACATTACAATTCCGAAGGTCGTCATGAGTGTGATGATTGCTGTCCCACCATAGCTCATAAAAGGTAGAGGTACGCCTACTACTGGTAAAATACCACTAACCATTCCAGCATTCACAAATACATATACAAAAAATGACAAACCATAGGTGCTTGCAAGTAATCTGCCATAGTTATGAAAAGAATTCATACCAATTTGGAATGTTCTACAAATAATCGCAAAATAAAGTAAAATGAGTAGGGTAACCCCAATGAGGCCAAACTCTTCTGAATATGCAGCGATAACAAAGTCTGTATGTCCTTCAGGTAAAAAATGTAGATGAGATTGAGTACCTTGTAAAAAACCCTTTCCAGAAAACCCACCTGATCCAATTGCTGTTTTGGATTGAATAATATTCCAACCAGTACCCAAAGCATCTGCTTCTGGATTTAAGAGAGTAAGAACTCGCTGTTTTTGATAATCATGTAAAAGAAACTCCCAAGCAATAGGAATAACAATGCCTGCAGCGGCGACTGCAGCGACAATTAACTTCCAAGATAGACCACTTAGAAATAATACAAATATTCCACTACCAAGTACGAGAAGCGATGTACCTAAGTCTGGTTGTTCAGCAATAAGAATGAACGGTACAAAAATTAAAATAAGGGTAATAAATACACTTTTAAAACTTGGAGGTAATGGGTAGCGTGTTAAAAACCAAGCTGCCATCATAGGCATACCAATTTTCATAAACTCACTGGGTTGAACACTACCTATACCTGGAACATCAAGCCATCTTTGTGCACCCAAACGAATTTCGCCCACTGCTTTGACAGCACCTAAACAAATGATCCCAAAAATATAAAAATAGGGGGAAAAGGTTTGAAATACTTTAGGTGGGATTTGTGCGATTGCAATCATAACCACAAAACCGATACTGAAACTGATTGCTTGTTTGGTAACAAGTCCAGTGTCTTGTGCCGATGCACTATATAGCACAACCAGTCCTAAAGTGGCGCAAAGAAATAAAAATAAAAAGAGCCATGGATCAACATGAATTTTTTGCCAACGAGATGGTTTCATGGCTGTGCTGAGGCCATCACGGGGAGCTTGTCGTAAGAATTTATATTGTGAGCTTGGTGGCATGATATTGTCTTAATAGATGATGGTCAGCAGGGCTGAATGCTAACATATTCAAGATATTTCTTATCTAGCGAATACAAAAAAATAGTATATTCGACTCAGGGTTCATTAAAGAACAATTTGTCATGATGACTGGCTATAATTTTTAATTCTTCTTTATTTAATCTAGGAATAATTTTATCAATAGCGATATGAACTGCTTTTCTAATGGCAGTGCATCCCATATCTGCTATCTTTTTCTTAATCATACCTAAGTCTAAAGTTTGATAAAAATCATGCATATAATATCGAATGGTTTCATCTGCAAATAGCTTATAGTGTTCTGATAAAAGTATGAGGTCTACTTTTTTACCTTGTTGAAGTTGGTTGAAGTTTTCTTTAAGATTTATCGTAATGTGTGATTCTAAATGTTGGCCTACGTGGTAAACATTGTCTTTCTTAAATAAGCTTTTTTTAGAGAACTGAATGGATTGCTGAACAGTTTTATTGGGCGCTTTTCCAAGGAGCTGTTTGAGAAGGGTCGCTACACTCGATTCAATAAATTGAGCAAGTTTTTCCGCAGTCTCTCTTTTTTCGCTTTGAGGGAAGTCGGCAATAACACGTGTGAGTAATACTTGAATAATTTCTTGATTTATAAGTAGCGCAATTTCATCTCGAAGGGGATAAAGCGCTTCGCTATGATTTTTTTTTTGAATAATTTCTTGGATTTTTATCAGTAAATGTTCAGACGGAACAAAACCAAAGTGTGCCATAAATATCTCACTATGTTAGGCATATCGCATTTGTATTTTAGAGTATGTTACATCTTTATCAAAGGCTGTGATGTACTTTATAGTACATCACAATAGTTTTTTTATTGTCTCGAAAGACGAAATGGTTTTTCAGGTTTCCAAGACAAATCAGAAACACGACAAGGATTAATATCTAAACCACCTCTACGCGTATAGGCAGCATAAACCATCAGTTTCTTAGGTCGTAACGTTTGCCAAATTTCAGCAAATATTTGTTCTACACATTGTTCATGAAAGCCATTGTGCTGTCTGAATGAAATAATATATGCCAAGATACTCTCTTTAGATATTTTTTTGCCTTCATACCGAATAAAGACAGTTCCCCAATCCGGTTGTCCAGTTACAGGGCAATTGCTACGTAATAAGTTAGAGTAGAGTAACTCTTCAGTTTCTTCTTCAGTTTCTTTATCGAACTCAAGAAGTGTCGCGTCTGGTTCTGAAGACATTTTATTGGGAGAAAATTGATCTAAGCATATACCTTGAGGTTGATCTACCATAAGGCTATTTGCATCAAGTAACTCAAGTTTAACTGATGCTTGTGCTGCATGTGAAAGATCTGTTTCTACAGTATCTATAAGATTCTTTTGATCTGCAAAACATGTGAAATTTAAACTATTAAAATATAACTTTAGAGATTTAGACTCAATTAAAAATTTTGAGTTTGCTGGAATGCTTAGACGACCAATTGCAACTTGAGGAATGTGCTGGGTGTTGAGCCATGAAAGTTCAAAAACATGCCACCAGTCAGTACCTTGTGCAACATCGGAGATAGATGCATAAGCTATACGTGATGGTTCACGTGGAATTGGAAATAAGATATCTGGTTGATATTGTGTTGGATACTGGGTTTCTTTGCCCAGTAAAGATTGTTCGACACTCATTCACGTATTCCTGAACCACGAGATAATAAATAGTAAGCAAATGCATAAAAAACTGCGCAGAATAGTGTAATGACAATTAGTGAGGTTGTCACGTTTACATCACTATGTCCTAAAATGCCGTAACGAAAAGCATTAACCATATATACGATTGGATTAATCAGAGATAACTTCTGCCAAAAAGGGCTTAAAGTACTAATGGCATAAAATACACCACCTAAATAAGTGAGAGGTGTAAGTACAAATGTAGGTACAATTGAAATATCATCAAATGAACGCGCATAAACTGCGTTAATAAACCCTGCAATTGAAAATAAAAGGCTTGTAATAATAACGGTATAAATAGTAATGAACATATTGTGAATTTCTAGATGGGTGAAAAATAAACTCACGAGCGTAACAATAACGCCCACTAATACACCACGACAAATTCCACCAATTACATATCCCCAAAGCACAAGAGAGAGGGGAACTGGACTTGTAATTAATTCTTCAATACTTTTTTGAAATTTTGCGCTAAAAAAGCTTGAGCAAACATTTGAGTAACTATTCGTGATCACTGACATCATAATGAGGCCAGGAACGATAAACTGCATATAACTAAAGCCACCCATGTCACCAATTCTAGAGCCTACTAGATTGCCAAAAATGACAAAATACAAGCTCATAGTAATTGCTGGTGGAAGTAGGGTTTGTGGCCATATGCGCATAAAACGGCGGACTTCTTTTGTAATGAGTGTCCATAACGCAATATTGAGCTGACTCATATTCATGAAGAAGCTCCTTGTAAGTTTTTTTCTACCATTTTAACAAAAAGTTCTTCGAGTCGATTTGATTTATTTCTCATACTTCTAACTTGAATACCTAAAACTTCAAAAAGTTGGAAAAGCTCGTTGATTGCATGCGCTTTATCCATAGTAACCTCTAGAGTAATAGGATCAACTAAGTTAAATTGCATACCGATAATATCTAATGAAATTGGTTCTATCGGCTGTTCTAGATCAAAAATAAAAGTTTCTTCATTCAATTGACCTAAGAAGCTTTTCATAGAGGTATCTTCTTTAATTATGCCATGGTCAATAATTGCAATTCGCCTGCAAAGCATTTCTGCTTCTTCTAGATAGTGAGTCGTCAGAATAATAGCTGTACCGTTATCATTCATTTCACTCAGAAAATCCCACATAGAGCGGCGTAACTCAATATCTACACCTGCTGTAGGCTCATCTAAAATGAGTAGTTTAGGCTCATGCATCATGGCACGGGCTATCATGAGTCGACGTTTCATACCACCCGAGAGCATACGTGCTTGAGTATTTCGTTTAGACCATAATCCTAGTTTTTCAAGGTAGTGTTCTGCGCGGTTTTCCGCTATTTTTTTGGGAATACCGTAATAACCTGCCTGAGTAACTAAAATATCGAACGTCTTTTCAAAGTGTCCAAAATTAAATTCCTGAGGAACTACACCTAAGCATTGTTTTGCATTGGATGGGTGACGGTCTAGGTCATGACCAAAGATTTCTATTTTTCCTGATGTTTTTTTTGTCAGTGAACTAATGATGCCTATAGTTGTCGATTTTCCTGCGCCATTTGGACCTAAAAGCGCATAAAATTCACCTTCAGGTACGTTCAAATTGACACCTTTGAGTGCTTGAAAACCATTTTTATAAGTTTTCGACAACTCGTGAAGCATTAAAGCATCAGTCATGAAGTTCTCACGTATAGTTAGATAGATATATTGTGATGGATTCTTTTCAAGAAACCAAGTGGTCATCTTGTAATTCAGCTTCCTAATCATGGGACGCTTAAATGATAAGCATAAAAATTTCACTTTCAGTGATTAGGCTTTATTTTATTGTGTTTTTTGCTATGATGTGCTGAAAATAAGTCATGCGCCTATAGCTTAACTGGATAGAGTACAGGTTTCCGAAGCCTGTGGAGTGGGTTCGAGTCCCGCTGGGCGTACCAGTACAACGAATAAAATCAATAACTTGTATGATGTTTGGCGTAAAGGCTAAAAAAACCTATGCTCAAAAAAATAAACCTCGCTAAATTTTGCAAAGTCTACTATCTAACTATTTAGAAATCGTTTCTAAATTCCATCTTCTGTCTTTTGGTGGGGAAAGTCCACTTAAACAAATCAGATGACTCTTAAAATAAGCCAAAGAATAATCCCTTTGACCAGACAGATCAAGGGAATTGACGCTCAAGCCTATATTGTTAGCTTTGAAGGATTATAGAAAAGAAAAGGCATACAAATAAAAAAACCTAATGATGACCAAAGTAGAATAAGAAATAAAAATAGTAACTTTGGGATTTGTTCTAGAGAATTTCATTACTAAATTATTAGAGCAACACAAGATACTAAAACGGCTACAGAGGTAAAAGCTATCAAAATAACTGATAGCGTTGTAAAGGCTACTAAGTAATGTAAGAAAACTCTTATTGATCGCCACCAGCTGCAAATTATATAGAACGACTTAAAGAGGATAGAGCAAATAATATGGATTTTAAATTAAAATGTATTCAAGACATATTCCCTTTAAAAGAGTTGGGTAATCATCGTTCATTGCTGGAATGTGATTTTTATGATACTCACTATAGATATTTTGATGAGATTGATGATGAGTATTTGTCTGCAATAAACCTTTCTGCTGAAGATTTAATTTTAGCATATAATATGGATTACCCTGATTTTTATGAAAAAGTTGGTATTGCAGCCAGTATTTCACGTAGTAGACCAAGTGAAAATATAAAAACATGGATAGATGTAAGTTATAAGTATTTATATTATTTTGGTGAATCATGTAGCTATTTAGATTCAGAAGGTTTTAAGTTTTTTCTTCCTTCTGCAATCTATTATGTTTCACTCGAACCAGAAAAAAATAATAGTTTCATAGACTACTTTGTTTACAGACTAGAGTTTCGATGGGATATTGACAGTCATATTTTTAATAGTGACCAAAAAAGATTAATTAGATTATTTATAAGTGAATATATTAAGAGAGATTTCTTTTGGATTGTTTAACCCTACATTTAGTATTGATCTAGTTAACTAGGGTTTATGGATTTTAATAATGAACAAAGAAGACTTACTGGTACAGATCAGTCAAGAGTTTAAAAATGTTACTTTAGGTGATGCTTATACGCTTGTCGAAGAGGATTATTATGATACAGCTCATTGCCATTTTGATGAAGCATGTCCTTTATATTTCATGTCCCAAGAAGAGTGGGATAAAGAAGAAATTGAAGGAATGACAAGACATAGTTGGTGGCTACCTGAAGAAATTGAAGAAGCGATTAAAGCTATTAAAGAAAAAAGGAAAATATCTAATAGATTCCCCAATCCATTAGACATACCCTACAAGTACTTAGAAGCATATGGAATGGGTTTTTTCTTTTTAAAACCTCAGGCGTATTTATTTTATACACCATCTATGATGATTCATATACTATGTAACTCTGAAGGTGTATACCACGGACTTGGTTTTGGTCGGTGGTTAGGTGTGTTGCAATTTGGAAAAGAAGATGAGCTTAATTCTTTATTGAGTCATTTTAGTAAAAAACAGTTCAATCTATTAATTAACTTCTTAGAGCATTTAATAAACTTAGATACTATTGATGAGTTTGATAAAAAGGATACTCAAATAGTTCTGAATAAAATTCAGTCATTCAAATCTAAATAATCCTTTTTAAGAACCAAAACCTTACTTGTGTCATGGATTTGACCGAGTAGGGCTTCTCTTTGTAGTAAAGACCACCTTCGGGTGGTTTTTTATGAGTAAAAATTATGAGAGATAGTTTATATTCAAGTCTGACTTAGATGGTAACTCAAATATCCAAATCTGTAACACGCAGTCTAATCTGTTTATGAGCAACATGTTACAGTCGAATTATTAATGGGCTGTGTGAAAAGGTGCAATTTTAGCGATTAAAGCACTCTTTGATGATTATAGGGGGCAGAATCTACCCGTACTGTTGAGTCAAAACACAGATACGAGTTATACACCAAATGGTAAATGTTAACTCTATTTGAACAGCAGTTTTAAAATCAAATCAGAGAATGCATCGATACGTGCTTTTTATAAGCCAACCATTCAAATGATGAAGGCTTTGGCGCTCCATAATAATATTTACTTGATCATTAAATATGCGTATTGTTTAAGGCTTGTTTTAAATAAGGGTCAAGTTCAGATTGCTTGAGTAGCCATTGCACATAATCCTGTGGTAAATCTTTAATGGCTGTACCTTTGTGTTTACCAAAGTTTAGTATTTTAGGTATACGTGCTTCTTCAGAGGCAAAGTAGAGTTCTTCAATATTTTTTACACCAGTATGAGCAATAATATGCATCAAAATATTTGCTGTTAAAATAATATCGGCATCTGCTCTATGTGCACCTTTTAATAATTCTCTTGCTTTTTGACTACCATGACTAATTTGATAAATTAATGCAGAGATATTATGCGCTTCAGCATGTGGCCAAACTGCTCGAGCAAGTGCAAGTGTACAAATTGGTTTAATTTGACTGACATCTACACCACAATGCGCGATAGTTTTTATATCGTAGTCTATGTTGTGACCAATAATATAGACTGTTTCTTTAGGGAGTTGGAAGTCTGTATAAAAAGGCTGTCCCTCTAAATCAGCTTCTAAAATATGATGCACTGCCATAGAAGCATAAGAAATGGCTTCACCGACTTGATAGCATTGATCAAAAATTTGATCCTTATGTAAAGTAAGCTTACCCTCATTTAATTCAATAGGTGCATAAGCAATTTCAATAGGTAAGCCGTTTAGGGTGTGGGTTTCGGTATCTAAAATAATACTTTGCATATCATTGAATATTCTAAATGTATCGGTCGTAAATGCTAACATTTTATAGAAACGTTAAACAGTAACATTTCTATGGGAGATCGAAAATCTTTTGAAAAATAATTACTTTGTTAAAATCAAGCAGGACTTAAAAAAGTGAGTTCTAAATATAAAATATTGTAGATTTTAATAATTTTATTGCATGTTGATGAAAGTTCATGCCAAAAACCACAAAACTTCGTGTTAGAATGTGTTTCGATTTTAGCACGGCTTAAAAGCCCTAATTTATAGGACCCTCGCTAATGTTTGACAACATCTCTATTTCTGCATTTGACCCAGAATTAGCAAAAGCAATTTCTTCTGAAGATGCTCGTCAAGAAGCTCATATTGAACTTATTGCATCTGAAAACTACTGTTCTCCAGCTGTTATGGAAGCACAAGGCAGTAAATTAACAAATAAATATGCGGAAGGTTATCCAGGAAAGCGTTACTACGGTGGCTGTGAGTACGTAGATGTCATTGAACAACTAGCGATTGATCGTGCAAAAGAACTTTTTGGCGCAGACTATGCAAATGTTCAGCCTCATGCTGGTTCACAAGCAAACTCTGCTGTTTACTTAGCACTTTTAAATCCAGGCGATACAGTATTGGGTATGAGTCTGGCCCATGGTGGTCACTTGACACATGGTGCTAAGGTAAGCTTTTCGGGTAAAACATATAATGCTGTACAATATGGTTTAAACCCAGAAACAGGTGAAATTGATTACGAAGAAGTAGAACGTCTTGCGCTAGAACACAAGCCTCGCATGATTGTTGCTGGTTTTTCTGCATATAGCCGTATTGTCGATTGGCAACGTTTCCGTGATATCGCTGATAAAGTAGGTGCTTACTTATTTGTCGATATGGCACATGTTGCAGGTCTAGTTGCTGCTGGTGTTTATCCTAACCCGGTACAAATTGCAGATGTGACAACAACAACGACTCATAAAACACTTCGTGGTCCACGTTCTGGTCTAATTCTTGCAAAAGCAAATGAAGAAATTGAGAAGAAGCTTCAATCTGCTGTATTCCCAGGTAATCAAGGCGGACCGCTTGTTCACGCAATTGCAGGGAAGGCTGTTTGTTTTAAAGAAGCAATGACACCTGAATATAAAGCGTATCAGCAACAAGTTGTAAAAAATGCCCAAGTAATGGGTAATGTGCTTGTTGAACGTGGTTATGATGTTGTATCTGGTGGTACAGACAATCATTTATTATTGGTATCTTTGATTAAACAAGATTTAACAGGAAAAGAAGCAGACGCTTGGTTAGGCGCAGCTCATATTACTGTAAATAAAAACTCTGTTCCAAATGATCCTCGTTCTCCATTTGTCACTTCAGGTATTCGTATTGGAACACCTGCAGTAACGACACGTGGTTTTGGTGAGTCAGAAGTTCGTGAACTTGCACATTGGATTGCTGATATCTTAGATAGCAAAGGTGATGAGAGTGTTATTGCCGCGGTAAAAGATAAAGTCTCAGAAGTTTGTGCAAAATTCCCTGTATATACAAAATAAAATCTTTGCAATATAAAAAAAACGGTCTGCTAAGACCGTTTTTTTATGTCATTTTCATGGATGTTGTGGTGTTGGTGGTGTAAAAGCAAGTGCGCATTTACCTACAAATGTTTTACCTGCAATATTTACACTCTTAGATGAAGGTTCACTGCTACATACACTAGATAACTCAGGTTCATTACCCTTTAAGGCTTTAGTTGGTTTTGTTGGAATAAACTGTGTTTGGCAAGTACCATTCCAAAGCGCACCATTTGCGGCGAATGATACTGGAGCTCCTGCTGTTTTACCCTTACATACTTGAGAAAACTTATGAGGGTTATAATTATTATCTTGGTGCTCATGTGCTTGAGCAATAGTTGCCATACCTAATCCTAAACTTGCACATAGCATTGTAGTTAAAAATTTATTTTTCATTACTATTCTTCCTTATATGATGTGTTTTAGTTGAATTATCTAAGGTGTGTCATAAGTATAAAAAATAATCAGATGTGTATCATGCTTTTTAGGTAAATTCACGATGCTAGTTTGTGAAGATTTGCTATGGAATGAAACTTTATATCTATTTATGTCAAATGGATAAAATATAGAACAGCAAAAGCAACCTGAGATGTGCATATTTTAAATAATATTTCTGATATAATATTGGGTCTTTTTTATTTCTGACGTAAATATTATGCATTATCCTAAAGTTTACGATGTTATCGTTATTGGTGGTGGTCACGCTGGTACGGAAGCTGCGTTAGCTGCTGCGCGTATGGGACGACAGACGTTGCTACTAACTCATAATATTGAGACTTTAGGGCAGATGAGCTGTAATCCTGCTATTGGTGGAATTGGTAAATCACATTTAGTTCGTGAAATTGATGCTTTAGGCGGCTCAATGGGTTTGGCTGCAGATAAGGCTGGTATTCAATTTAGAATATTAAACTCTAGAAAGGGTGCTGCTGTTCGTGCAACACGTGCACAGGCAGATCGTATTTTATACAAAGCTGCAATTAGAGATACGTTAGAGAATCAGCTAAATTTAGATATTTTTCAGCAAGCAGCTGATGATATTATTGTAGAAGGCGATACTGTTAAAGGTGTTATTACCCAAATGGGTATTCGTTTTGATACTAAAACGGTCGTTTTGACTACAGGTACATTCTTAGGCGGTGTCATTCATATCGGGTTACAAAAATCTAGCGGTGGTCGTGCGGGCGATCCTCCATCAATTGCACTGGCTGATCGCTTAAGAGAGTTACAACTTCCAGTGGGTCGACTCAAAACAGGCACACCGCCACGTATAGATTCGCGTTCAGTCGACTTCTCTGTGATGACAGCTCAGCCTGGGGATTTTCCATCCCCAACCATGTCTTTCATGGGAAATGCTTCAATGCATCCCGAGCAAGTGAATTGCTATATTACGCATACGAATGAACAAACGCACGATATTATTCGCAGTGGTTTAGACCGCTCACCAATGTATACAGGTGTAATTGAAGGAGTGGGCCCACGTTATTGTCCATCTATTGAAGATAAGATTCATCGCTTCTCAGATAAAGATTCTCATCAGGTATTTATAGAGCCTGAAGGTTTAACAACACATGAACTTTATCCAAACGGTATTTCGACCTCTTTACCATTCGATGTACAATTTAAGTTAGTTCGTTCTATTCGTGGAATGGAAAATGCGCATATTCTTCGCCCAGGTTACGCAATTGAATATGATTACTTTAATCCACAAGCACTTAAGTTTACTTTAGAAACTAAAGCAATTCATAATTTGTATTTTGCGGGTCAAATTAATGGAACTACAGGATATGAAGAAGCAGGTGCACAAGGATTATTGGCAGGACTAAATGCTGCACGCCGTGCGTGGGAACAAGATGAATGGACTCCAAAACGTGATGAAGCATATATGGGTGTCTTGGTTGATGATTTAATTACACTGGGTACAAAAGAGCCTTATCGTATGTTTACTTCACGTGCAGAATATCGTTTGATGTTGCGTGAAGATAATGCAGACCAACGTTTAACTGCAATCGGTCGTGAACTAGGATTAGTTGACGATGAAAGATGGGCAGCTTACTGTACGAAAATGGAAGCTGTTGAAACAGAAACAGCACGCTTACAGCATTTATGGGCGGCACCTAATAATCCGATGGGCAAAAAATTTGTTGAAATGACGGGTGCAGATTTAAGTAAAGAGTGTAGTGCAATTGATTTGTTAAAGCGTCCACAGGTGAATTTTAAGCATATTGCTGAACTTACAGGTTCAGAAGTAACTGAACAAGTAGGCGAGCAAATTGAAATTGCTGTGAAATATGCAGGCTACATTAATCGTCAGCAAGATGATGTTGCCCAATTAAAACGCCTTGAAGAAACAAAAATCCCTCTTGATTTTGACTACGATATTGTTTCTGGTCTTTCAAGAGAAATTACACAAAAACTTAAAGCAGTGCGTCCAGAAACATTAGCACAGGCAAATCGTATTCCTGGGGTAACGCCTGCGGCGGTTCAGCTAATTATGATTACAGTTCGAAAAAAGAATATGTCCCGTAAAATTGCTTAGTAAAAAGAAACCTGCCTTATAAGCAGGTTTCTTTTTTATTCTGTTTCATAAACTTGCTGTGCGAGTACATAAGGTTCAATGTGTAATATTTTTTTCCCAAAGCTTCTTAGCCACCAAACAAGCTGAGAGGTAAAAGGCACAGTTGCTGAAACTTCAACAACATTTTCGTCAATATTCTGAATATCCTGATCTAGGCTTAATTTACTTTCATAAAATGTTTGAGCTGTATTTTCAGTCATCTTAAGCTTAATTTGAATATTTTGAGTGGGTTGGTCATAATCCACTCTAAAACCTAGTGCACCAGATTCTATATAATCATCAATATTAAAATTAGCTGGATGAAGAGCACGGCTATCTAATACAGTCGCCGATTTAAAACGATGTAATGCAAATGTTCTTACATCTGATTTATCATGACGCGTACAAATAAGATAGATAATGGAGCCCTTTTGTACCAATGCTAAAGGATTAAGCGTATACGTTTTATTTTCACCTTGGTTTGTTCTTGCTTTATAAACGCACTCTAACTGCTTATCTTGAAGTAAGCCTTCGTAAATTACTTGTTGTGCCACTTTGTTAACGACAGGTGGAATAAGTGGTTGTGATGCAGGTACAATGCGTACCCTATTAATCCACTGACGTACATTATTTTGTGTAGAGAGGCTATGACGAGCTAAATCGAACCAAGGATTCATTTCCTCAATCAGGCTTTGAGGTAAAAGATGTCTTAAATGTTCTTCTACCATCATGAAAGTCACGGCCTGTGAGCTTGTCATATGGGGTAGGCTTTGAATAGGTGCATTTGCTTGCCAACGCCAACCTTGAGGTGTTTCGCCATTATTCTCAATAGGGAAGCGTTGTGCAATCTGGTTTAAGTCACGTTGAATTGTACGTAGACTAATAGAAATACCTTCTCTTTCAAGCGTTTCTTGCAGTTGTCTTGTTCCTGTCCAAGTTCCAGTAGTTAGACGGGACAAAATCTGCCATTGACGATATAGGCTATTCGAGGTTTCTTTTTCTTGTATAGACATAAATAGAAATAAATCAATAAAAGGCAAAGTGAATTGAGCGAATATTACGCTAAAACTTGTGGATGATGCTAGCCTTTTATAGGGTATGGTACCAATTCTATACCATACCTTGTATTGGATTAATCCTATTCTTCATCATCGAATTGGTTGTAATATTCAGGAGATAAATTACTAAATCTTGTATATTGTCCTTCAAAGGCAAGTCTTACAGTACCAATAGGTCCATTACGTTGTTTACCGATAATAATTTCTGCTGTCCCAGCCTCTTTGGATTCTTTATTGTAGACCTCGTCTCGGTAAATAAACATAATTAAATCTGCATCTTGCTCAATTGCTCCAGATTCACGTAAATCTGACATAACAGGTCTTTTATTTGGCCTATTTTCTAAGCTACGGTTTAACTGAGAAAGTGCAACAACAGGACAATTCATTTCTTTTGCCAGAGCTTTTAAACTTCTAGAAATTTCTGAAATTTCACCAACTCGGTTATCTCCCATACCAGGGACTTTCATTAGTTGAAGATAATCGACCATAATACAACCTAATTTTCCTCCATGCTGTTTTGCAATACGTCTTGCACGCGCTCGAAGTTCTGTAGGTGGTAGAGCAGATGAGTCATCAATATATAAAGATTTTTCTTGTAACTGTAGGATTGTGCCAGTAACTTTTGACCATTCATCGCTGTCGAGTTTACCTGAACGTAAATGTCCTTGATGGACTTTTCCGTAAGAGGAAATTAAACGCATTGCAATTGAATCTGCGGGCATTTCCATAGAGAAAACTAAAGCAGGTAAATCGGAATTAAATAATACACTCTCAATTAGATTCATTGCGAAAGTCGTTTTCCCCATAGAGGGACGTGCGGCAACGATAATAAGGTCACCAGCTTGCATACCCGATGTTTTGTTATCAAGTTCCAAGAAACCTGTAGATAAGCCAGTGATGCTTCCTTCCATTTGAGACAGTTCACTCAACTTATTAAATACATCAGATACCACTGAAGTAATGGGCTGTGGCCCAGCACTTTTTTTATTACTATTATGTTGTTCAGCGATAGAAAAAATATTAGTTTCTGCAAGATCTAAGATATCGGAAACACTGCGTCCTTTTGTATCATATGCATTGAGTAATATTTCATTACTTGCTTTAATCATGCTACGTAAAGTTGCAAACTCTTTAATTTTATGTGCATATGTTTCAAGATTATAGAAGCTAGAAGGCGAGTCTGCCATTAGCTGCATTAAATAATCTTCACCACCAATGGCATCGAGTAAATTTTGTTTCGTGAGCCAGTCATGTACCAGTACAGCATCGTATGGGGAGTTCTCTTTGGCAAGTTTATCAATTGCACGAAAAATATATTTATGACGTGTTGCATAAAAATCATTTTCAGTAAGTGTATCACCAACTTGTTCAAATGACTCTGCGACCGTCATTAATGCGGCAAGTACAGCTTGTTCAATGGATAAGTTATGCGGTGGTGTGCGAAACTCTTTAAGCTGATTTTGCTCAGAAGTGTTTTTACTATCCTGATCTAATGATTTTGGTGCAACTTGGGCATTCGCCTGAGACATAAATAACCTTAGCGTTCAGTTTGATAAAGCAGAGACTTTAATATGGATTTAAGCGAGTTATTCTAACGGTAAACAAAGAAAAATTATAGGACTATAAAAACAAAAAGAGCATGCAAACGCATGCTCTTTTTTATGCAGAGAAATTACTCAGAAACAATAGTTACGAGAACTTCTGCAACAACATCATGGTGCAATTGAATTGCGATGTTGAATTCACCAGTGTGGCGAAGTGCGCCATTTGGTAAACGAACTTCTGCACGGTCAACATTTAGACCTGCATTTGTTAAAGCATCAGCAATATCGCGAGTACCGATAGAACCGAATAGTTTACCTTCGTCACCAGCTTTTGCTGTAATAACGATGTTCACTTCGTTTAATTGGTCAGCACGTGCTTGAGCAGCAGCTAAAACTTCTGCTTCTTCTTTTTCAAGTTCAGCACGACGAGCTTCAAAAGCAGCAGTATTTGCTTCAGTTGCAGCAACTGCTTTACCTTGAGGAATCAAAAAGTTACGACCATAACCAGCTTTAACAGCTACTTTGTCGCCTAGTTTACCAAGGTTTTTAATGCGTTGTAATAAGATAACGTCCACAGCTCACCTCACTTATGGTTGTCAGTGTACGGAATCAAAGCCAAGAAACGAGCTTGTTTAACAGCAAGCGCTAATTGACGTTGATAACGTGCTTTTGTACCAGTGATACGGCTAGGAACGATCTTGCCGTTTTCAGTGATATACTGTTTTAAAGTATCGATATCTTTATAGTCGATGTATGCAACATTCTCAGCTGTAAAGCGGCAGAACTTGCGACGACGGTAAAAACGTGCCATTGATGTTCTCCTTAAGCTTCAGCAGATTCTTGAGTTGCTTGTTGTGCTTCTTCACGTTGAGCTTTACGCGCACGTTTTTCTTCAGCACTTTTAGCAAGTAAAGATTCTTCAGTAATTGCGTTATCACGACGGATAACTAAATTACGAATGATTGCATCATTGTAGCGGAATAATTCGTTTAATTCGTCAAGCGTAGATTGACCACATTCAACATTCATTAAAATGTAGTGCGCTTTATGAATTTTGTTAATTGGGTAAGCCAATTGGCGACGGCCCCAATCTTCTAAACGGTGAATTTGACCTTCAGCTTCTTTGATGTGAGAGATATAGCGTTCAACCATACCTACCACTTGATCGCTTTGGTCTGGGTGTACCAGAATTACGATTTCGTAGTGACGCATTGTCAGCTCCTTACGGTTTATACAGCTTTTAATATGTTTATTCACATTAAAAGCAAGGAGTCATATTGTGATTACAATATGTCGCAAAAGCGAGTTGAGAATTCTATAGAAATTTAAATAGAATTTCAAGGCAAATTTGCTTTAAGAGAGCGTGTTTTAAATTCACCCTATCTTAATTAAAATAGGGGAAGAAATGGTGCTGGAGACTGATAGCTAAAGCTAAAACTAATACTTAATGCTGTAATTAGAATGACAGAATATAAGAAATACCGTTTTGCCCAGTTTTTTTCACCTTCTGGATCCGTTATTTTAAAACCAATCACAGATAGATAAAGCCAGTAAGCACAGAGCGCATTAAATGTAATTAAAAAGAAAATATTTGTATAGTGGAAGCAATACAAACCATTTAATACAGCTGTAAAGAGAATCACATAAATAAGCGACTCTACTTTCGTTCTTAAGATCGAGCGTGCAACAGGCAAAATAGGAATACCTGCGCGTTTATAGTCATCGAAACGATAAATTGCAATACCCCAAGAGTGTGGCATTTGCCATAAGCCATATGCCAAAAAAACAAGGAGGGCGGCAATATCAAACTGATGGGAGACGGCTGTATAACCAATTACTGGTGGGCAAGCACCTGAAATACTACCGATAACAGTCTGATGTATAGATGTTCGTTTAGACCATAAACTATAGAAGAATACGTAAACAACGAAACCAAGTATTGCAAAACTAAATGCATATACGTTTGTGAAATACCAAAGTATTGCAAGTCCGATACTACCTAATATAAACGCAAAACATAAAGCGGTATTCGGTTGAATAACTTTAGTAACTAACGCGCGATTTTGCGTACGTTGCATTCTAGGATCAATATCTTGGTCAATGTAGTTATTTACAACACAGCCAGAAGCAACAACTAGCGTTGTTCCTATGAGTGTGAGTAGAAGTAACAGGATATTCACAGAGCCTTGGGCGGCTAGAAAAAAGCCGCCCAAGGTGGTAACGAAGTTACCAAATAGAATCCCTGGTTTTGTCAGGAATAAGTATTGCTTCAGCATGACAATCAGTTTAGATCATCATGTTGTAATGTAGATAGTTCATTACCCAAACTGAACCAATAAGCAGAATAGCAATGGTTAAGATGGTATAAATAAATGCAATCACATTCCAGCGTTGTTCTTCAGATGAATTCATATGTAAGAAGAAAATCAACTGTACAAGAACCTGAACAATACCAGTAATACCTACTACTGAAAGAAGTAGTGAGCGGCTAAATCCACCTGTCATTACCATTCCAAAAGGAATAACAGTTAAAATGATAGAAAGGATAAAACCAATACTGTACTGTTTTAAGCTGCCGTGTGAACCGCTGTCTGAGTGGTGACCATGACTCATGAGATAGCTCCCATTAAGTAAACAACACTAAATACGCAAATCCAAACGATATCAAGGAAGTGCCAGAACAAACTTAAGCATGCAAGACGACGTGTATTTGGGAGAGTCAAACCATCTTTTTTAATTTGACAAATTAATACGATCATCCACACAAGGCCAGAAGTAACATGGATACCATGTGTTCCAACGAGTGTAAAGAATGCAGATAAGAATGCGCTGTGACTTGGTCCATGTCCTGCCATTACTAGGTGATGGAATTCATTAATTTCCATACCAATAAAAGCAGCACCGAATAACCAAGTAACGACTAACCAAGTAATTACACCATTTGCATTGTTCTTGTAGCGAGCAAGAACAGCAAATCCAAAAGTTACAGATGAAATCAAAAGTGCAAATGTTTCAACAAGAACATAGCTTAATGATTCACTAAATAACTCTGCTGGGCCCGGAGTACCAGCTGGAATATGCGAATGTAAAACAATGTAGGCAATGAAGAGTGTCCCGAATAATACGAGGTCACTCATTAAATATGTCCAAAAACCAAAGACAGTGATGTCAGTATCATCATGGTGGTGATGATCATCGTGTCCATGACCTTGTTGATGAAGTACTTCAGCCATTGTTTTAGTCCTTCTTCAAGTGTTTTTCTAAAATGGCATAACGTTCACTTTCAATACGCTCAACTTCTGCAGCAGGAACGTAGTAGTCAACTTTTTTGGTGTAAGAACTTCGAATTAAAGTAATGATTGTTGCAGCAAAGCTTACAAATACCAACCACCAAATATGCCAGATGAGTGCAAACCCTAACACTGTAATTAGTATTGCCATAACAAAACCAGCCGCACGATTCGTTGGCATATGAATATCTTCATATTTTTCTGGTTTGATATAAGCAACGCCATTTTCTTTATCTAACCAGAAGCGATCGATATGCTCGCCATCTGGAATATAGGCAAAGTTATAAAATGGAGCAGGAGATGATGTAGCCCATTCAAATGTACGGCCATCCCATGCGTCGCCAGTATAGTCAATGTTATTTTTACGTTGTAAGAAACCAACTACAACTTGCATAATAAAGCAAAGAATACCGATAGCAACGAGGATTGCACCAACCATAGCAATTGCTAGATATGGCGTCCATTCTGGGTTGTCATATGTATTTAAGCGACGTGTCATACCCATGAAACCAAGGATATAAAGTGGCATAAATGCAAAATAGAAACCGATGAACCAGAACCAGAATGATGCTTTGCCCCATGCTTCATTTAGCTTCCAGCCAAACATTTTTGGCCACCAGAAGGTAATTGCAGCAAAGAGACCGAATACAACACCACCAATAATTACGTTATGGAAGTGAGCAATAAGGAATAACGAGTTATGTACAAGGAAGTCAGCAGGTGGAACCGCCATAAGTACACCTGTTAAACCACCAATACCGAAAGTCACTAGGAAGCCTAATGTCCAAAGCATTGGAGACGTAAAGGTAATACGACCTTTGTACATGGTAAATAACCAAGAGAAAATTTTAACCCCAGTAGGAATTGCAATAATCATGGTCATAATACCGAAGAATGCATTTACATTCGCTCCTGCACCCATAGTGAAGAAGTGGTGTAACCAAACGATTAATGAAAGTACTGCAATTGCAACAGTGGCATATACCATAGTTTTATAGCCAAACAGTGCTTTACGTGAGAAAGTAGGAACAATCTCAGAGTAAACACCAAATGCTGGTAATACTAGGATATATACTTCTGGGTGACCCCATGTCCAAATTAGGTTTACGTAGAGCATTGGACTGCCGCCAAGGTCGTTCGTAAAGAAATGGAAGTCAAAGTAACGGTCTAAAGTAAGCATTGCTATAGTAGCAGTTAACACAGGGAATGTTGCTACGATTAATACACATGTACATAAAGCAGTCCATGTAAAAATCGGCATATCCATGAGTTTCATGCCAGGCGCACGCATTTTAATAATTGTTACAAGGAAGTTAACCCCTGTAAGCAGTGTACCTAAACCTGATATCTGTAATGCCCAGATCCAATAGTCAACACCCACGCCAGGAGAGTATTGAATGCCAGAAAGAGGAGGGTATGCTAACCAACCTGTTGCAGCAAACTCACCGAGTACAAGTGAGACCATGATCAAGCCAGCAGAGCCTGCAAATGCCCAGAAGCTAAATTGGTTCAGGAGTGGAAATGCAACGTCACGTGCGCCAATTTGAAGTGGCACGATAACGTTCATTAAACCAACAACAAGACCCATAGCCACAAAGAAGATCATGATTACACCGTGCGCAGTGAAGATCTGATCATAGTGGTCTGGATGTAAGTAACCAGGGTTACCATTGCTTGCAAGGAATAATTGAAGTCGCATCATAAATGCATCTGCAAAGCCACGAAGTAGCATGATTACAGAAACAAGAATATACATGATACCAATTTTTTTATGGTCTACAGATGTAGCCCATTCTTTCCAAAGGTATCCCCACTTTTTGAAATAAGTAATACCTGAAAGAACTGCAATAGCACCAAGCGCCATAATAATTGCAGTAACAATTACAATTGGCTCTTTAGGGATGGCGCCCCATCCAATCTTACCTAATAGCATGTCCATATCTTATTCTCCTGCCGAAGCCATATGTTGCATGTTAGCGTGAGAAGAATCAGCTTTTTCTGCACCATGATAATTGCTCATGTACTTGTCGATGACTTTTCTGAACAATTGCGGTTCAACTGAAGAATAGTATGTTACTGGATGTGGCTTTGTAGGGTATGGACCCATACGTTCAGCTTCTTCAGCAATTGCTTTTTCTTTAGGTGTTTTTGCATCAGCAAGCATGCCTTCGATTTGGTGTGTAGAACGTTCACCATCACGTAAGCCTTGTAATGTTGCAAAATCTAAAGTGCTCTTTTGAATCGCAGTAGAATTATCCTCAGTGCCTTTTCCAGCTTTCACATTGCTTACCCATTTGTCAAAATCTGACTGAGTTACGCTATGCGCTTTAAAATGCATTTGAGAGAAGCCATAACCACTATAGTTAGCGGAGAAACCACGGAAGATACCAGTTTCGTCTGCAAGAACGTGTAGGTGGGTTTGCATACCTGCCATTGCATAGATCTGACCTGCTAACTGTGGAATGAAGAACGAGTTCATTGTGAAGTCAGAGGTAATGTGGAAATGCACCGGAGTTTGTTCAGGGAAACGGATTTCATTAACTGTTGCAATTTGTTGCTCTGGATATACAAACACCCATTTGTATGGTTCCGCAATCACTTGAATATCGAGTGTCTTTTTATCAGACTCTGCATTCAATGGACGGTATGGGTCATATTGGTGAGAACCCCACCAAGCAATCCACGCTAAAATAGCAATAATAATGATAGGAATACCCCAAACAACAATTTCAATTGTCGTTGAGTGAGCCCATGTAGGCTTATAGTCTGCATCTTTATTTGACGCGCGATATTTCCAACCAAACCAAAGTGCCATGATGATAGATGGAATCACCACCAATAGCATAAGGTAGATCGCAGTCATCATGAGGCCGCTAAGACCTTCTGCAACTGGACCTTTTGAGTTTAGCAGTACTAAATCACCACCACACCCCGTAAGGAGCGTAGAAATCGCAGATAAAGACAATACAGCTAATATCGTTTGTCTCATTTTACAACCTCGGTGAAGAGTCCCATTTATGTTTTGTGAGAATGGGATAGCGATTATAGTGACGGATGCCCTAATAGTTGTACTAAAAGTCTGTGACACCGCTACTTTATAAGGCATTATGCCCTATATTCGGGAGGTGCGCCACATTTACGAGACTTAAAAAAAGGCAATTTAAACCCAACATAAAAAGTTGGATTTAAATTAAAAATGTTAAAAAAGTGATATAAAATAAAGTGTTATTGTATATTTTTGTGTTTTAAATACTTCTTTTTGTTGGCTCTTTTTTATACGTTTTTATGATTTTTTTATGACTTTTGTTTTTGCTAAACGATCATGTAATGTCTGTCTGTTACGACCAAAGCCAAGTGCATAGTCTAAAATTGTTATTACAGGCATTGCGAACATATTTAATAGGATAAAAACTATACTTCTAATCAGAAATATTCGGGTTAGATTGACACGGCCCTCTGTCTCTAAATCTACAATTTTAATTTTAGTCAGCAATTTACCGATACTTTGTCCTTTTCTGTTCATGAGAATTGCTTGAATGACTAGCATGACAACAATATAAACCATCATTGCTTGCCAAGCTTGTGCAGGAATAATATGAAAAATTTGCTGTTGTAGTTCTGGATTAAATGTCGATCCTTGAAATTTCTCAAGCTGACTGGCTGATTCTTTATCTAAGAAAAAAGAAGGTAACATAAAAGCAGGAAACCATAAAAGTAAATCTATGATTTTGGCTAAAGCACGCGCTTGAATGCTTGCTAGTGTTGTAGAGGGTTTTGACTCCTGAAAAGGTTTTTGTGTAGGTATAGAAGATGGACTTGTATATCCTTCAGGTTCATACTTTAATTTACCCTGAGTGAGCTCACCGAGTGGATGCCATTCATTTAAACCAGTGTGCCAAACCAGATCTGTCAGTAATACTTGCTGATTTGCAAGCATTTGATTCACTTGTTCTAACGTATAAGGCCCAGCCTGTTGGTTGTTACGTGCTAAATAAATTTGCATAAAATGATCATCTCAAAATAAAAAGACCCTATAAAGGGTCTTTTTAACATGTTTTTAAGCTAACTAAAAGTTATTTAGTTTTCTCATCTGATAAGAAGAACCATGTATCTAGTACAGAGTCTGGATTTAATGATACAGACTCAATGCCTTGCTCCATTAACCAACGTGCTAGATCTGGGTGGTCTGATGGGCCTTGACCACAAATACCGACATATTTTCCAGCTTTACGACATGCTTGAATAGCCATTGAAAGTAGTGTTTTTACCGCTTCATCACGTTCATCAAAGAGTTGAGATACGATACCTGAGTCACGATCTAGGCCAAGTGTTAATTGTGTTAAATCGTTTGAGCCAATTGAGAAACCATCAAAGTGTTGTAGGAACTGGTCAGCCAATAATGCATTTGTTGGTAGTTCACACATCATAATGACTTTGAGGCCATTCTCACCACGTTTTAAACCATTTTCTGCAAGTAACTCAATGACACGTTCAGCTTCTTTGACTGTACGTACAAATGGAATCATGATTTGAACATTGGTTAATCCCATTTCATCACGAACTTTTTTCAGTGCGCGACATTCTAGTTCAAAGCAATCACGGAAATTATCTGAAACGTAGCGACTTGCACCACGGAAACCTAACATAGGGTTTTCTTCTTCAGGTTCGTATAATTTACCACCAATAAGGTTAGCATATTCATTTGACTTAAAGTCAGACATACGAACGATTACAGGCTTATCACCAAAAGCAGAGGCAAGGGTAGCAACACCTTCTACGATTTTTTCAACATAAAATTCTACAGGAGAATTATAACCTGCTGTACGTGTTGCAACTGCTGCACGTGTTTCACGTGGTAAGCTGTCAATATTAAGTAAAGCTTTAGGATGCACACCGATCATGCGGTTAATAATGAACTCAAGACGTGCAAGACCAATTCCTTCATTTGGAATTTGTGCAAAGTCAAAAGCACGGTCTGGGTTGCCTACATTCATCATAATTTTGAATGGTAGCTTTGGCATAGACTCAATTGAATTACGTTGGATTTCAAAATCCAACTGACCTTCATAGATAAATCCTGTATCACCTTCAGCACATGACACGGTTACTGCTTGACCATCTTTGAGTAGTTCAGTTGCATTACCACAGCCAACAATTGCAGGTACGCCAAGTTCACGTGCAATAATTGCAGCATGGCAAGTACGACCACCACGGTTAGTAACAATCGCAGCAGCGCGTTTCATTACAGGTTCCCAGTCAGGATCTGTCATGTCTGAAACGAGTACATCACCTGGCTGTACTTTATCCATTTCATCAATAGATGTCACGATACGCACTTTACCTGAACCAATACGTTGACCAATAGAGCGACCTTCTGCAATCACATTACCTTTTTGTTTAAGAAGGTAGCGTTCCATAGTATTTGCATTTTGACGGCTTTTTACTGTCTCTGGACGTGCTTGTACAATATAGAGACGACCATCATCTCCATCTTTTGCCCATTCAATGTCCATTGGTGAGCCGTAATGTGACTCAATGATCATTGCTTGTTTTGCAAGCTCATGTAGTTCTTGGTCTGTTAAGGAAAATTGTTGACGCTCTTGTTTTTCAACTTCGACAATAGATACAGATTTTCCTGCAGAAGCATCTGAACTATAAATCATTTTTTGGTGTTTAGAACCAAGATTACGACGAACGACTGCATGTTTTTCATTTTTTAATAATGGCTTAGATAAATAGAATTCATCTGGGTTTACAGCACCTTGTACAACCATTTCTCCAAGTCCGTATGATGATGTAATAAATACAACATCTCTGAAACCTGATTCTGTATCTAGTGTAAACATAACACCTGCAGCACCAGTTTCTGAACGTACCATACGTTGGATACCTGCTGACAATGCAACAAGTTTATGGTCGAAACCTTGGTGTACACGGTAAGCAATTGCACGATCGTTAAATAAAGAAGCAAATACTTCTTTAATAGCAATTAAAATATTATCTATACCACGAATATTTAAGAAGGTTTCTTGTTGTCCTGCAAATGATGCATCTGGTAAATCTTCAGCAGTTGCAGAAGAGCGTACAGCAACAGCAATATCTGGGTTACCACTAGAAAGTGCAGCGAATGCTTCACGAACATCTTTTTCAAGAGCTTCAGTTAAAGGTGTATCAATGATCCATTGACGAATTTTTGCACCTGTTTCTGCTAAGGCAACGACATTATCAACATCTAGTTGCTCAAGCTCTGCTTGAATTTTTGCATTTAGGCCACTTTGTTCAAGAAATTCACGATATGCTGCAGCAGTTGTGGCAAAACCACCTGGTACAGATACACCTGCATTAGAAAGGTGGCTGATCATTTCCCCTAAAGATGAGTTTTTCCCACCTACGAGTTCAACATCATGCTTTCCTAATTTTTCTAGACCAATTACGCGCGATTCCAAAGTAGTCTCTCCACTGCTGCAGTATGTGATTTGTTATCTGCTCATGTTAATAACATAAAAGAGCTTAGCTTTTTGATGTGAAGCAAGCCATTGTTATGTAAGATGGCTTACTATAAAGAATATAACGGCTTAAGACAAATATTTGAGGAGTTTTTTGATGCCTGAAAGTAAACAAATTGAAAGAAGTGTGTTTTTTATTTCCGATGGCACAGCAATTACAGCAGAAACTCTAGGACATTCACTTTTAGCACAGTTCCCTAATGTCGATTTTGATGTACGTATTATTCCTTATATTTCTTCTGAAGAAGCCGCTTTAAGAGTTGTTGAAGAAATTAATGCTTGTGCGCAGGAAAAAGGCAAATTGCCTTTAGTTTTTGATACTTTGGTTGACCCAAACGTTAGAAATATTATTAATACTGCAAATGCGGTTAATTTAGATGTATTTGAAGGTTTAATTAGTAAGCTTGAGCAAGAACTAGAAACCTCGCCAACCACTTTAATTGGTCAGACGCACGCTGTGACGGATACAGAGTATTATAAAGCACGTATAGATGCAGTTCATTTTGCATTAGATAATGATGACGGTGCAAGAACAAGACATTATGACAAAGCTGATATTATTCTGATCGGTGTTTCTCGTTCAGGAAAAACACCGACATCGGTTTATCTATCTTTACAGTTTGGTATTCGTGTTGCAAATTATCCACTTACAGAAGAAGATCTAGACGATAACCGTTTGCCTAAAGTGTTAAGAGAGCATAAGCATAAACTGTTTGGTTTAATGATTGATGCAGATCGTTTGGTTGCAATTCGAACAGAGCGTAGAGCAGGAAGTCGTTATGCAAGCTATAACCAATGTCAAATGGAGCTACGCGCCGTAGAAGGGATTTATATTTCTGAGGGAATTCCTTATTTGAATGTTTCAGAAATGTCTATTGAAGAAATCTCAACGCGTATTTTACAAATTACAGGTTTAAAACGCCGTATTAGTTAAGCTTCTTTAAGCGTTATTTCGTCCAAATAGGCGACAGCATTGTGAGAGTGTAGGCTCTCTTGGTGCGTAACTTTGATATTCCATCCTTCATAGTTTTTAGATGCTAACGCATGGCCAATACGTCGTGCGGCATCTTCTACAAACATAAGATTCTCTCCATTTCTTTGGGCAAAAGCCTGTTCATCTGCACGTTTTACAGCCGTTTGAGTTGCTGTTTGTAGAGTTTTTTCAATGAGATCAATGATGGTCATAAAATCTAGATGATTGTTTAACGTAATAGATGCAATACTTCTTTGACTATGAGGGGTGGCAATAGAGCCATTTTTTTCTAGCCATAATGCAACATCTTGAGGATTTAAGTGCGAGTTTTTTGAAAAATCATTGCAAAATTGTTCTTTGAGTAATTGGCGTGATAAAGATGCAGAACATGGACATGTTGATGAATAATCGATATCTATAGAGGCAGTCATAGAAAAAACATTTGCTTTAAGGAGAGCTGTTAGTTGAATTTTGTAGTATTTCCACCCTGATAAACCCTCTGTTTTTATAGAGATCCGTTGAAGAGGAAGATTAAACTGCATATTTAGGCGAACCTCATTTGTATTGCAGTCTTGATGTGTAGTTTGAATGTCTTGCAATGTTTTTTGTAGGCTGGCTTGATCTAAATGTCGAAGTTTTTGTAACTCCAAATAGAGCCGAGACATATGAATGCCTTTAACCTTGGCCTTTGGTAAATTAATATGAATATCTATAAGACATTCAATAGGTATATCTAAATAAGTTAAAGGCAGTGCAATATTTTCCATACCTACCCAAGTCAATGGGTAAGTATGTAGTGCAAGATGGTTTTTAGAAATATCTGGAAGAGGCATAAGGCGATATAAATGTTATTGATATGTTATAATATAACACAATTGGTTATGTCGTCATATCTTAAGGGATAATCTCTCCGCATAATGAACTACGCCATGAATGGCTATAACCCCATGTGCGATATCCAATAGTATCAATATGAATTTGACCAGATTCATATACACCTAAGCCCATATTAAAATCTTTACCATATTGCTGCCAAAAGCGACATAATTTCTTTTTGCTTTCTAGAATTGCAAACTCATCTTCTGGTGTGGGTTGTGGTGGCCCAATTCTAAAATCAATAGCAGCATTGCGAACATGGCTAGAAGCTTTTGCACCTCCTGCGCATTTATTTAAAAATGGAGATCTATAGCTAGAGGTCACTTCTATGTTTGAAATAATACCTTGTTGGCGTAAATATCTAAGTAATTGCAAAGTAGGTACAGCGTTTTGCCAAACTTCAGGAGGTGGAACCTCATACTCTGTATAGTTGCATTGTTGCCAATCTCTTGCTGAACGAAGCATTTGATAATCTGGAACAATGAAATCTGCTTGATTCCTACTTAAAAATGCTTTGTATGAATTTAAGAGTTGTTGATTATCTGCTTGGTTTAGCCATATGAGGTAAGTTTCTGGTGTAGGCTGTCGAATTGACTTTTCTATAGTAAGCGTTGGTATTTTTTCAATTGGCTGAGGAATGAGTGGTACAGATTGTACAGGTGCTTTTTGTACTGTTTTAACAGGAATAGTGGTCTGCTGAGATACACAACCGCCAAGAATGAAAAAACCCAAAAAAAGACTATACGTGTTTAGGTGTTTAATTTTCATTGGACAATCTAAAGTGAAATATTATCAATCATAGATTCGTTATACTATAACGCAAGCAAGTTTGCAGTGTATTTGTGTGTTATTTTTACAAGAAAAGGTATAGAAAAATTAACCAACATAAAAGTACGATAAATAAGCACTTTTGATGTCATGTAAATGATATAGTATAATCTCATAAAATAACAAATGATGTTATAATTCATCGCTTTAAAATAAATATATTCATTGCCAACCCAACCCACTTGAATAGGTTGATTACCCTATGCCAGCTTTTAAAATGTTGAATAGAAATTTTTTGTCTAAAACGCCTGTACAGCGTCGGGCAACTCGGCTCAGTTTTTTTAATTTGGGTTTTGCAATGGCCTCATGGGCGCCACTTATTCCTTTTGTAAAACATCGTTTAGGACTTGATCATGAAAGTCTTGGGCTACTGATTTTGTGTATTGGAATTGGTTCTATGTTGGCAATGCCACTCGCTGGTATGATGATCCAACGTGTAGGCTGTCGTTTTATTATTTCACTTGCATCTATTATTTTTGTGCTTTCTTTACCATTAATTGGTGGATTAAATAATATATTTGCAATGGCTGCTGTGCTTACAGTATTTGGTATGGCTTCTGGGGCGACCGGTGTTGCTATTAATTTACAGGCAGTTTTAGTTGAAAAGAAAAGTATTAAACCATTGATGTCAAACTTTCATGGAATGTGTAGTTTAGGTGGACTCGTTTCAGCCTTAACGATGACAGGATTACTGTCTATTCATCTAAGTGCATTACATAGTGCTTATGTATTAAGTGTTTTAGTTGCACTTATTGCTTTATTTTCTGCACCGGCAGGATTGACCCATGTTGCAGACAATAGTGACAAAGACAATGATGAGGTCCCTAAGAAAAAGAAAAAAATTGGTATTCCTCATCCTATAATTTTAGTATTAGGAATGATGTGTTTCATTACGTTTTTAACAGAAGGAGCTGCACTTGATTGGAGTGGTGTTTATTTAACTACCAACTATCAAGTACCACTATCTATTGCAGGCTTAGCATATGGTTTTTTTGCCATTACTATGACAATCGGACGTTTCTCTGGTCATCATATGATGAGATGGTTTGGAGAAAAGAATTTAATTCTATTTAGTTCTATCTGTGCCACTTTAGGAATGACTATTGTGGTTATTGCGCCAGTTTGGCATTTGGTTTTATTGGGATATGCTTTGGTCGGATTAGGTTCTTCAAATGTTGTGCCTGTACTTTTTTCAAGAGTGGGGCGTCAGAACTATATGCCTAAAGCGCAAGCATTGTCTTATGTTTCAAGTATTGCTTATTCAGGTGTGCTTTGCGGGCCAGCACTCATTGGGTTTGTTGGACAGCATGTGGGTCTTACTTTTGTCTTTTCGGGCATTGCGATTTGCTTATTAAGCATCGCAATTTGTAATAAATTTACCATGGTGGAAGAAGCAAAAGCGCATTAAAGCACCGCTATTTTAAAATTGAAATGTGGTTGTGAGCCGCTTTCACTGCGTATTTTGATAATTCTATGATTTTTGATGAAGAATCGTTAAACTATGCGCAATGAAATAATGTTTGTGTATGGCTCTCCATCACATTTTGATTTGAGATTGATAGATAATGAAAGACTCGTTACGTCTACGATTAGAACAACTTTCTGATAGACACGAAGAATTAACTGCACTGTTAGCAGATGCTGAAGTCATTTCTGACAATAAGCGTTTTCGTCAATTGTCACGTGAGCATAGTGATTTAACCGAGTTAACTGAGGTTTGGCACAGTTATTGTCAGGCTGAGGAAGATATCAAAACTGCTGAAGAAATGTTATCTGATCCTGACTTTAAAGAAATGGCTCAAGAGGAAATTAAAGAGAATCAAGCAACGATTGCAGACTTGGAAGATCGTCTAAATATTCTCATGATTCCTAAAGATCCAAATGATGCAAATGCTGCCTATTTAGAAATTCGTGCGGGAACAGGTGGTGATGAAGCCGCGATTTTCTCTGGTGATTTATTTCGCATGTATACTAAGTATGCAGAAACCAAAGGCTGGAGAGTTGAAGTTCTTTCAGAAAATGAGGGAGAGCATGGTGGTTATAAAGAGGTCATTTGTCGTGTAAATGGTGATGGAGTTTATGGCCGTTTGAAGTTTGAAAGTGGTGCACACCGTGTTCAACGTGTTCCAGCAACAGAGTCACAAGGCCGTGTACATACTTCTGCATGTACTGTAGCAATTTTACCTGAAGTGGATGTGGATACTACTGTTGAAATTAATCCTTCAGATTTAAGAATTGATACTTATCGTGCATCTGGGGCAGGTGGGCAGCATATTAACAAGACAGATTCAGCTGTGCGTATTACACATATTCCGAGTGGGGTTGTTGTTGAGTGTCAAGAAGAGCGTTCACAACATAAAAATAAAGCAAAAGCTTTGGCTTTATTGGCTTCACGTTTAGAAAATGCGAAACGCCAAGCACAAGAAAATGCAACATCAGAAATGCGCCGTGATTTAGTTGGTTCTGGAGATCGCTCGGAGCGTATTCGTACTTATAATTACCCTCAAGGTCGTATGACGGATCACCGTATCAATTTAACACTCTATAAACTTGAAGCAATTGTAGAGGGTGATTTGAACGAGTTATTAGACAGTTTGCATAGAGAGTATCAGGCAGATCAATTGGCCTTACTTGCACAGCAAAATGGTGGCTAAGTCATGAAGATTGCACAAGCACTTCTACTTTACGGAGAAGCAGATAGTTATGAGCGCCAAGAAGCAAGTTGGTTGCTTGAGCATATCTTAAAGTTGAATGCCTTTGAATTAAAAATCCACTCAGATAACTGTTTAACTGATTCGCAAATCGTTTTATATAAGCAATCATTAAAACGGTTAGCTCAAGGAGAACCTTTAGCTTATATTATAGGTTCTCAACCCTTTTGGACTCTTGATCTAAAAGTCACTCAAGATACTTTGGTTCCAAGACCCGATACTGAAGTTGTTATTGAAACTATATTAAGCTTAAATTTACCTAAGACTGCTTCAATCATAGACATGGGAACTGGATCAGGGGCAATTGCACTATCTTTAGCGTACGAACGACCTGATTGGTTTGTACTGGCAACAGATATATATGCACCCACACTTGAAGTTGCACAAGAAAATTCACAAAAACATGCGCTTAAAAATGTCACATTTTTGTGCAGTGAATGGTATGCATCCATTCCTAAACAAAGGTTTGATCTAATTGTTTCAAATCCTCCTTATATTGCTGAAGATGATGAGCATTTAGTGGGTTTAGAAACAGAACCCTATCGCGCACTTGCAAGTAGCGAAAATGGTTTGGCAGATTTGTTTGAAATTATTGCGGGTGCATCATTATGGCTTTATAACGGAGGATGGCTTGTGCTTGAACATGGATATGATCAAGCAAAAGAAGTACAAAGTTATTTTAAAGATGCCAAATTTTCTAATGTTTCCACTGTTAAAGATTACGGTGGTAATGATCGAGTAACGCTTGGGCAGTATTTGGTTTAGAACATGATTTATTAATGATCTTTTAATCAAACCAAATTATATTTAAGTTGTTATTTTTAAATTGAATTTAAAAAACATGAAGAAGAAATTACATGCTTCACAAGTTTTATTTTCTAGACTTATGATATACTTACACAAGTAATACATTTGCCGTTGAATGATCATTAGGCATTTTATCGGAAGAATGAGCTGCATCTTGCAGCTTTTTTTAATGAGACAGTGCGCCTATAAAAATTCATTCTGCCTAAATGGCGTTTACACTTCAGATGGCATCAATTTTGCTATGCAATAAGCAAGTTCGTTTCGTAACTGAATGACAATTCACAGTGTGAAACAAGTAAAATTTAACAGAGGCTTTTTATGGCGACTCCTCAACCTTCCGCCGGTTTACTTGAGCGTTTTTTTAAACTTACCGAGAATAACACATCTGTAAAAACAGAAGCTGTTGCAGGTATCACAACATTCTTAACCATGTGTTATATCATTATTGTGAATCCTCTTATTCTTTCTGCAACAGGTATGGATCATGGAGCCGTATTTGTTGCAACATGTATTGCCGCAGCAACGGGTTGTCTCGTTATGGGCTTACTTGCAAATTATCCAATTGCACTTGCACCAGGCATGGGGCTTAATGCTTATTTTGCTTATTCTGTATGTCTAGGGATGCATATTCCATGGCAAACTGCGCTTGCTGCAGTATTTATGTCGGGAATCGTATTTATTGCAATTAGTTTAGTTCGTGTACGTGAAATTATCGTCAATGCGATTCCTATGTCATTAAAATTTGCAATTGGTGGCGGCATAGGGCTCTTTTTAGCGCTTGTTGCACTGAAAAATGCAGGTATTATTGTTGCTAATCAGGCAACCACTGTAGGTTTAGGAGATGTAAAAGATCCTAAAGCATTACTTGCAATGCTAGGACTCTTTCTTATAGTTGCAATGCACCATTTTCGTGTTCGCGGTGCAATTATTATTAGCATTTTGGTCGTCACGGCAATTTCTACCTTTATGGGCTTAAATCAATTTAAGGGAATTGTAGGTGCGATCCCATCTATTACACCAACATTACTACAAATGGATTTTTCAGGGCTATTTAGTGGTACATTAATTGGCGTTATTTTTGTATTTTTCTTGGTAGATTTATTTGACTCTACAGGGACTCTTGTGGGGGTTGCCCATCGCGCGGGAATTATTAAAGATGATGGTAAAATTCCACGTCTGAAGAAAGTACTTATGGCAGATTCTACAGCGATTGTAGCAGGCGCTGCACTAGGTACATCTTCTACAACACCTTATATTGAATCTGCATCTGGTGTAGCAGCAGGCGGACGTACAGGTTTAACAGCCGTAGTCGTTGCCCTATTATTTTTAGGGTGTCTATTTTTATCTCCACTTGCGCAATCTGTACCTAGCTTTGCAACAGCGCCTGCACTTTTATTTGTGGGTGTTTTAATGATCCAAGGGATTACAAAGATTGAGTGGAATGACGTAACAGAGGCTGTACCTGCCTTTTTAACAATAGTATTTATGCCTTTTGCATATTCAATTGCAGATGGTATTGCAGTCGGTTTTATTAGCTATGCAGTGATTAAACTCTTGACAGGAAAAGCAGCATCTGTACATTGGATGGCATGGATTATTGCTGGCTTGTGGGTATTGAAGTTCGCTTTATTTGGTGGCTAATACTTAGTTGAAGTACGCAATAGGGTGTAATTGTGATTACACCCTTTTTTATTATGAGGGTTTTTAATGAATCAACAAAACTTAATTCAAGCATTGCCAAAAGCAGAGTTACATGTACACATTGAGGGAACATTTGAACCTGAATTAATGTTTGAAATTGCTCAGAGAAATGCGGTAAACATTCCTTATAAAACTGTTGATGAAGTTAAACAAGCATATAATTTTCATAATTTACAATCATTTCTAGATATTTATTATGCTGGTGCACAAGCTCTGATTTATGAAAAAGATTTTTATGATTTGACGTGGGCTTATTTTCAGAAATGTAAAGAAGACCATGTAGTACATACAGAAATATTTTTTGACCCTCAAACGCATACCGTGCGTGGTATTTCATTTGAAACTATTTTCAATGGTATTTTTAAAGCATGCCAAGATGCAAAGGAGCAGTTAAATATTTCCTCTGAGCTTATCATGTGTTTTTTAAGACATCTTAGCGAAGAGGATGCTTTTGTTGTCTTAGAACAAGCATTGCCATTTAAAGATCATATTATTGGTGTTGGACTAGACTCGAGTGAGTTAGGACACCCACCTGTGAAATTCGAACGAGTATTTCGTAAAGCAAAAGATGAGGGTTTTTTAATCGTTGCTCATGCGGGAGAAGAGGGGCCTGCAGAGTATATCTGGCAAGCTCTCGATCTACTAAAAGTTAATCGTATTGATCATGGTGTTCGATCTGAAGAAGATCCTCAACTATTAAAGCGTCTTATTGAGGAAAGAATGCCTTTAACAGTTTGTCCTTTAAGTAACCTAAAACTGTGCGTTATTCAGAATATGAAAGAGCATAATATTAAGAGATTATTGGATTTAGGTCTATGTGTAATGGTGAATTCAGACGATCCAGCTTATTTTGGTGGTTATCTAAATGAAAATTTTTACGCTATTGATGATGCTTTAGATCTTGGTGAAACAAGAATTAAGCAACTCGCAATTAATTCATTCGAAGCGTCATTTTTACCAGAAGCACAGAAGCAAAAATGGATTGAGAAGATTCAATCGCTTTAATATAAAATAGAAAAAAGGCACTCTCAATGAGTGCCTTTTTTTTAGTCTTTGGTTTGTTGAGAGGTCATACTTCTAAGGACATTATCCCGATCTACGAAATGATGTTTTAAAGCAGCAAGAATATGTACAACAATCAGCAATCCTGCGAACCACGAAAGATAGACATGGATCGGTTTTACAATTGCAGTAATTTGTGGGTTAGGCTCAATGAGCGTTGGTAAGTTAAATAAGTAAAGTACTGGCGCTGGATGACCTGCAGACCAACTAAATAAACACCCTGTAATAGGAAGTGCTAATAGAATAAGATATAGAATCCAGTGAATGACGTGTGCCATTTTTTTCATTGGTGCAGACATATTTTCTGGAAGAGCAGGTGTTGGGTGCGTATATCGCCAAAATATGCGTATTACAATTAAAAAAAGGATTGGTGTCGCGATGTTTTTATGCAATGTAATTACATTACCTTTGAATGCCCCGTCTGTATCATAGTTTAAAAAATTGCCACTATAGAAACCAATAAACCATGCAGTAATAAAAATTGCGGCCATAAGCCAATGTAAAATTTGTGCCGTACGTGTGTAATATTGCGGTCTGGCAGACATTTGAAATTCTCTAATAAGGAACAGAAATAATAGTCTGTATACAATATAAATGGTGCAATTTAATCACAACATACAAATATACAACGGTGTGTTGCAGAATTTGCAACGATAAAGTTCTCTAGTTTGGCTTAAATATGCTCGAACTACATTGATAAGTGTATTTTATTTTTGTAGATTTCTTCAAAATAGATGATCTGATAATAGGGTAAAACTGATGAATAAAAAATTACTGTGCTTGGTGCCAATGGCTCTTATGTTGAGTGCATGTGTTACGGGTACTGGAGGCTCATCTAGCGGATCAGATACATCGACTGCACAAGGCATGACACAGCAAATTGGTATGACAGCACTTAAAATAGCCATTGACGCAAAATGTGTAAATGAAATGAACAAAATGCAAGCATGGCAAGTTGCAAGTAAGGTTATGAGTACCTCACAGCAACAAACTGTCCAAAACAATACATGTGGATGTGTAAGCGATCAGGCTCCACAAAGTGTAACGGTTATGGATCTTGCTAATGCGGCCTTAGATCAAAGCGCACGAGCAACACTGGCACATCAAGTCATTGAAAAAACAATCACATCTTGTATGGCAAAAGCCTTAAAATGATGATTATTGCTGGTGTAGATGAAGCGGGTAGAGGTCCATTGGTAGGTTCAGTAGTTGCAGCTGCAGTTATATTAGATCCAAAAAATCCAATTGTGGGCTTAAACGATTCCAAGAAATTAAGTGAAAAGAAACGCGAAAAATTATTTGTTGAAATTCAACAAAAAGCACTTGCATGGTCAATTGCAGAAGCAACGCATGATGAAATTGATGAAATAAATATTTTACAAGCTACCTTCTTGGCAATGCGTAGAGCAGTTGATGGGCTAACTCATGCTCCTCAACAAGTTTGGGTGGATGGTAATCAGATGATTAAGGGGCTAGATATAGAATGTCACCCAATTGTAGGGGGAGATCTTTTATATCCTGAAATTAGTGCTGCAAGTATTCTTGCAAAAGTGACACGCGATCGGCAGATGGTGGAGTTAGGTGAGCAATATCCAGAATATGGGTTTGCTAAACATAAAGGATATCCGACAAAAGCACATTTACTTGCAATTGCGGAACATGGCATTATTGAAGCGCATAGAAAAAGCTATGGCCCAATAAAGAAACTACAAGTTCAACAATAAATAAAACATTAAAAGCGGCTTTCTAAAGTCGCTTTTAATGTTTAGTTAACCGTTGAATATTAGCGATTAAATTTGTCTTGATTATATTCATCGAAGTAGGATGGTTGATAATCTTGATCAATGTGTTGAAGATGTTCATGCATCGCGCGCTCATGTTGAATTCTCTGATAGATTTCCTCACGATGAACAGACACTTCTTTTGGTGCATTTACACCAATACGTACCTGGTTTCCCTTTACACCAAGCACTGTCACACTGACTTGATCCCCAATCATTAAAGTTTCTCCGACACGTCGAGTCAGAATCAGCATGTTTATCTCCTTGCTAAGCGCTAAACCTGCAGCTATTTCACCTACGAATATAGGAAAAGAAAACTACAACCTCTAGGACTTATTTTGTCATTCGAATTTATAATGAAATATTATAATTTATGGCAAAATATTTCCAAATATATTTATCTAATATAACAGAGCCACTCTATATAAAATAGAGTGGCTCTAGAAAATTATAACAATTCTTATTACAACGAGATCACTAATTGTTTAGAAATTATGCACGAGCACTACTTTCGCCGTGCTCACGATCTAAACCGAAAGCAGTATGTAAACAACGTACAGCAAGCTCTAAATAGTTTTCTTCTATAAGTACAGACACTTTAATTTCTGAGGTAGAAATCATAAGTATATTGATGCGTTCGTCAGCTAAAGCTGTAAACATTTTGCTTGCAACACCTGCATGTGAACGCATGCCAACACCAACAATTGAAACTTTAACAATGTTATCTCGACCAGAAACTTCACGTGCTTTAATATTTTGAGCAATTGTTTCTAAAATATTTTTTGCTTTTGCATAGTCAACGCGGTTTACAGTAAAAGTAAAGTCAGTTGTTCCATCTTCTTCGATGTTTTGAACAATCATATCTACTTCAATATTTGCATTGCTAATAGGTGATAAAATTTTTGAAGCAATTCCAGGTTCATCAGGAACACCTAAAATTGTTAATTTTGCTTCATCACGGTTAAATGCAATACCAGAGATAATAGGTTGTTCCATGTTGTCTTCTGCCTCAGTTGTAATTAATGTACCTACGTTTTGTTTGAATTCATCATCGAAAGCACCATCATTTTCATTATCGAAACTTGATAATACACGTAATGGTACCTGATATTTTCCGGCAAATTCAACAGAGCGAATTTGTAATACTTTTGACCCCAATGATGCCATTTCAAGCATTTCTTCAAATGAAATACGATCAATTTTTTTCGCTTTAGGTGCAACACGAGGATCTGTGGTGTATACACCATCGACATCGGTATAAATTTGACACTCGTCTGCCTTTAAAGCTGCAGCTAGTGCAACACCTGTTGTATCTGAGCCACCACGACCAAGTGTTGTTGTATTGCCATCAGCATCAATGCCTTGGAATCCTGCAACTACAATTACACGCCCTTTATCTAGATCAGCAGATGCTGACTGAGTATCAATAGATTCAATACGTGCTTTTGTGAAGGCATTATCTGTTTTTATACCAACTTGACGGCCTGTATACGATTTAGCTTCAACACCAATAGAGTTAAGTGCCATAGCTAACATGGAAATTGTCACCTGTTCACCGGTAGAGACCATCTGATCTATTTCACGCGGATCAGGTGTTTCGGTAATGGCTTTCGCGAGAGAGAGTAGGCGGTTCGTTTCACCACTCATTGCTGATACGACTACCACCACTTTGTGGCCATGATCGTGCCAACGTTTCACACGACGAGCAACATTTAAAATGCGCTCGGGAGTACCCATTGAAGTACCACCATATTTTTGAACGATTAATGCCATAATGATTCCATATAAGCCATGACCCTGATAGGCATTCAGGGTCAGTTACACAAAAGTAAAGTCTTAACGTTGGTCAAACCATGCAGGTAAGTCTGCAATGACCTGATTAAACTTCTCGTTCAGTGGCGCGCCACCTTGTGCTAAGTCAGGTTTACCACCACCTTTACCACCAAGTTCAGATGCTAAATGTTTGATAATATCGCCTGCTTTTAAGTTAGTCGTGTATTGCTTTGCAACAGATGCGAGTAAGCTTACTTTATCATCTTTTGTACCTGCTAAAACAATAACAGCATTGTCTAACTTAGATTTTACACTGTCATGTAAATGACGAAGTGATTTTGCATCTACATTTTCAAGTGAAGCAATTAAGGTTTGGCGACCTTGAATCTCTTTCACATGTTGTAGAAGTTCTACAGCTTGCAAATTTGCAAGTTTTTGATTGAGTTGTTCAATTTGTTTTTGCAAGTTTGTGGCATGCTCTACAGTTGCTTGAACTTTCTCAATAGTTTGGTCTTTTTGTGCTTTAAGCAGTCCATTAATGTGGTGAATGGTGGTATCTGCTTTTTGCATATTCACAATTGCTTTATTGCCTGTGACTGCTTCAATACGTCGAACACCTGCTGCAACGCCACCTTCAGATGTAATTTTGAATAAACCAATTTGCCCTGTATAGCCAACATGAATACCGCCACATAGCTCGATAGAGAAAGGTTTTTCATCATGTACTGTACCCATAGTAAGTACACGTACAGTTTCACCATACTTTTCGCCAAAAAGCATCATCGCACCTTTCGTTTTAGCTGTTTCAATATCTAAAACTTCAGTAACTACAGGTGTATTGGCAATAATTTCTTGGTTAACAAGGCGTTCAATTTCTTGAAGTTGCTCAAATGTGACAGGTTGATCATTTGAAAAATCAAAACGTAAAATATCGGATGCAACCAATGAGCCTTTTTGCTCTACATGTGTACCTAGAATTTTGCGTAATGCTGCGTGAAGTAGGTGTGTCGCAGAATGATTACGAGAAATGGCTTGACGTAATTTTGCTTCGACATTGGCATTGACTTGCTGATTTACACATAGATGACCTACAGTAATCACACCTTGATGTATAAAAGCAGTTCCAGATTTTTGTGTGTCTAGGATTTCGAAAATACCTGTATCATTTTTGAAGATACCTGTATCGCCAACTTGACCACCACTTTCTGCATAAAATGGTGTGTTATCTAACACAATAAGTGCTTCATCACCTTCTTGGACTTCATCAACTTGTTGGCCATCTTTATAGATCGCAAGAATTTTCCCTTGACCTTGAGTCGCTTGATAGCCTTCAAATTGAGTAGGTGTATCAACTTTTACAATATTGTTATAGTCTACTTTAAACTTACCAGCATCACGTGCACGTTGACGTTGTGCTGCCATTTCAGTTTCAAAGCCAGATTCATCAATGGTTAAATCACGCTCACGTGCAATATCGGCAGTTAAATCTGCTGGGAAGCCGTATGTGTCGTAAAGTTTAAATACAACTTCACCTGGAATAAGGTTACCTTTAAGTTGTGCAAGTTCACCTTCAAGTACTTTAAGTCCTTGTTCTAGTGTTTTTGCAAATTGCTCTTCTTCTTTAATGAGAGCATTTTCAATGCGGTCACGATTTTCAACTAACTGAGGGTAAGCATCTCCCATGACATCAATAAGTGGTTGAAGCATCTTGTAGAAGAATGTACCCGTTGCACCAAGTTTATGACCGTGGCGAATTGCACGACGTATGATACGACGTAATACATACCCACGACCTTCGTTACCAGGCAATACACCATCTGCAATTAAGAAACTACAAGAACGGGCATGATCTGCAATGACACGTAATGAAGGTTGTCCTTCATCTTTAATACCAACAATTTCTGCGGCAGTTTTTAGAAGATGTTGGAAAATGTCAATTTCATAGTTTGAATTTACGTGTTGAAGTACTGCAGCCACACGTTCCAAGCCCATGCCAGTATCGACTGATGGGGCAGGAAGGGAGTGTAGTTCACCGTCGGCAGTACGGTTAAACTGCATGAATACAATATTCCAAATTTCAATAAAGCGGTCGCCATCTTCTTCAGGTGTGCCAGGTAAACCACCCCAAATGTGATCGCCATGATCGTAGAAAATTTCTGAACATGGTCCACAAGGGCCTGTATCACCCATTGTCCAAAAATTATCAGATGCATATTTTGCACCTTTGTTGTCACCGATACGAATAATTCGGCTGCTTTCTATACCGACTTCTTGGTTCCAAATATCAAATGCTTCATCATCTGTATGATATATAGTGACGTAGAGGCGATCTTTTTCTAGTTTTAAAACTGACGTTAAAAATTCCCATGCAAATTGAATTGCATCACGTTTAAAGTAGTCACCAAATGAGAAGTTACCCAGCATTTCAAAGAATGTATGGTGACGTGCGGTATAACCAACATTGTCAAGGTCATTGTGTTTCCCGCCTGCACGTACACATTTTTGTGCAGAGGTAGCGCGTGTATAGCCTCGATCTTCCAGTCCCAATAAACAGTCTTTAAACTGATTCATTCCTGCATTATTGAACAGCAATGTTGGGTCATTGGCGGGAACGAGAGAGCTCGATGCGACACGTGTATGACCTTTTGTTTCAAAGAAATGCAAAAAGGCTTCACGAATTTCAGCAGACGTCATACGTGTACTCACAACAAGTCACTCCATTTAGTTCTATAGTAGAGCCATATCGTTTAAGCAGTTTGCTTGGTGCGATATCGCTGTTAAATTTTTCAAAGGCATAAAAGTATAACTAAAAATACCTATATGACCAATGCTTTTGCAATGAAAGGGTTATAAATATGACAATAAGTAAAATAACTTGATTCATTATAAGAAAAGTTGCTTTAACATAACCCTGTTTTTAAATGATTGAATGATAAGGGTAGGTCATGCAACGAATCGCAATTAATGGGTTTGGACGAATTGGACGTAATGTTGTGAGAGCATGGTTTGAAAATCCAAAGCATTTTACATTTGATATTATTGCGATTAATGATATTGCAGATGTTGAAACATTGGCACATTTGTTTAAATACGATACTACGCATGGGACATTTAAGGGTTGTGTTCGTATTATTCGTGAGCAAGATGCCACATATTTAAACGTAGAATATTTAGATCAATCGTTGCGCATCCGATGCCTAAACATTAAAGAACCAGAAGCTTTACTTTGGAATAGCCTAAGTATTGATGTTGTTTTGGAATGTACTGGCTTATTTCGTTCTCGTGAAGGTGCTCAAAAACATCTCAATGCTGGTGCAAAACGCGTAATTATTGGTGCAGCACCGTTTGATCATGTTGATGCTGCAATTGTATACGGAGTAAATCATCACGATGTGAAAGTTTCTGACCAAGTAATTTCAAGTGTATCTTGTACGACACAAGCTTTAGTTCCACTTGTAAAAATTTTAGACGATGAGTTTGGTATTGAAAGTGCATTGATGACTGAAATACATGCCGTGACAACAGATCAAGCTGTACTCGATCATGCTCACCGTGATTTACGCCGTGCGCGCGCGTCTGGACATAATATTATTCCAACCACTTCAAGTGCGCTCGGTGCACTAAAACAAGTTTTACCTAAAATGGAAAATCGTATAGAAGGGTATTCCATTCGAGTACCAACTTTAAATGTTGCTGCAATTGATTTAACATTTGTTGCGCAGTCTGAAATTACTGTAGATGCTTTAAATGAAGCTTTTAAGCATGCAGCATGTGAAAAATATACTGAAATTATGTCTTATACAGAAGATTATTTAGTATCGAGCGATTTTAATCACTTACCTTATTCGCTGGTAGTCGATTTAACACAAACCATGGTGGTTGGGCGTCAGGCCAAAGTTTATGCGTGGTATGACAATGAATGGGGTTATGCAAATCGGTTACTCGATTTATGTGATTCTTTTAATGCGCATTGAAATATGGGGCAGAACGATGCCCCATAATCTATTTATGAAACTAGGATGAGCCTGAGCAATGCGGTTGAGACCATACTAATAACAACAGTTGGTAAAAGTGAAAAGCGTGTTGCTGCGAAAACAGTAATAATAATAGCAAGCATATCTGAAATATGGCTACTTACGAAATAAGGTGCAATGACAGAAATAAGCACACATCCAGGCACAATGTCTAATACCTTTTTTTGTCTTGGCGTTAATGTACGATTTTTTAAGACTACATAACCAAGAACGCGTGTTAAATAAGTGGTTGCAGCGATCAGGAGAATTGCTATAATTGTTGTACTATGAATCACTTTTCATCTCCTGTCATAATAATGGCAGCCACAATTCCAGAAATCGCACCTATAGGAACATACCACCCCTGAGGTAAATACATGTAGGCGAAAATAGCACCCACTAAACTAACAAGCCATGGTATGGCATTTCGCACACCTGTCCACATGCCTCGAAGTAGTACCAAGAACACTGCTGGAAATGCCATATCAAATCCCCAGCGAGTAATATCTCCTAATACAGAACCAATGACACCACCAAAAGTAGTGAAGACCACCCACATGATGTATAAAGAAAAACATAAACCAGCATAAAAAGAAAAGTTGAAGGCATCTTCAATACGGCCTCGATGATTCCGCTTGGCATCGGCAATGCTTAAAGCCCAGCTCTCATCACACATAAAAAATAATGCCGGTAAAACTTTTTTATTTGGAAGGTGCTTTAAATACGGAACCAAGCTCGCACCCATTAAAAGATGCCGGCTATTAACTAAAAAAGTAATAAAAATAAGCATCATGATTTGAGGTGGATTTGTCCACATTTCTAAAATGGCAAACTCTGAACCGCCTGCGAAGTTCAGTCCTGTAAGTAGTGGAATTTCAAGCGTACTGAAACCTTTTTGCGCCGCTTGCGTTCCTAAAACCAGTGCAAAAGGAATAATCCCCAATAAAATAGGGATAGACATTTTTATTCCTCGTTTAAAGGAAACAAAGTCAGAAGTTTCGTAAATGGTTTGACTTGTATTTCTGAATATGAACATGGTGTTTTAGGATGCATGAAAATTTTATTTGAAACTCTATTTTATGTTTTAATTAAAGATATTTGTCGCTTAAATTAGCTTTTAAAAACGCTAAAATGGTATATTATTTTAATAATAATTTAAATTTTAGCATTTTATGCTTAGGGGTTAATGTGGATAAAACAGATATCAGAATTTTACGGGTATTACAAGAGGAAGGGAAATTACAAAATAATGAGCTTGCGATAAGAGTTGGCTTGTCAGCATCACCTTGTTTGCGCCGTGTTAAACAGTTAGAAGACGATGGAATAATACAGCGATATGTTGCATTAATTGAACCTCTAAAAGTAAATTTAGGTTTGACGGTATTTGCAAGAATTTGGTTAAAGGGGCAAGATGAAAAAACTGTAGATCAGTTTGTGGATGCAGTGAAGAATTTACCTGAAGTGGTGGAGTGTCAGCTTATGTCCGGAGATTGTGACTTTTTTTTGAGAATCGTCGTGGCAGATTTAGATGCTTATCGTAAGTTTCAAATTCAGCATTTAAATAAAATCTCAGGCATTCAAAATGTAAAAACTGAGATTCCATTGCAAAAAATTAAACATACAACGGCATTACCACTTTAGTTCAGGTTAAAATTGTAAAATTCTCAGGTGCATGCTGAAAAGTATCATGTTACACTTGAAAAAATCGGGTGCGTCCCGGTTTTTTTATGTGGATTCGTTCCGCCCTGCACAGAATTTAGGTTTGAAGCATGTCAATTTCAGAGACTTGGTTGCTACCAGATGGGGTAGCAGATGTATTACCAGAACAAGCACAAGTTATTGAGTCACTTCGTCGACATTCATTAGATTTCCTCGCAAGTCGTGGTTATCAGTTGGTCTATACACCATTTATTGAATATATCGAATCTCTTTCTTCTTTATCTGAAGCGAATCAGGACTTAGATCTTGTTAGCTTTAAAGTAATTGACCAGCTTTCTGGGCGTTTATTGGGTGTACGTGCAGATATGACGCCTCAAGTTGCACGCATCGATGCGCACGTACGACCTATTGAGGGAATTGCACGTTACTGTTATTCAGGAACAATTCTACATACAAAGCCTCAAAATTTTAGCGAATCGCGTACACCACTCCAGTTGGGTGCGGAACTTTACGGACATCAAAGCATCGAAGCAGATGTGGAAATGATAGACGTTATGTTAGGGCTATTAGAGACGACATGTGGTTTAGAAAAAGCGCATTTAGATCTAGGTCATGTTGGATTATTTAAAAGTTTAGTAGAACATGCCAAACTTGATAAAAATAATGAACATTTATTGCATGATTTATATCAGCGTAAAGCATTACCTGAATTAGAAGAAGTAACAAAGACACTTCCTTACGGACAAGATTTTTATAACTTAGGAAGATATTCAGGTAACCTGTCTTTATTAGAACAACATCTAAGTAATGATTTACTTAAAGATACGCATTTCCAAGCTGCATTTGATGGTTTAAAAACAACTGTTAAAGAAATTCAAAAGCGTTGGCCAAACTTATCTATTGGTTTAGATGTCGTAGAGTTACGCAGTTATCATTACCATACGGGTTTAATGTATGCTGTATATGCACCAAATCATGCAGCACCACTTGCACAGGGTGGCCGTTATGATGGTATTGGTGAGCATTTTGGTCGAGCACGCCCTGCAACAGGTTTTAGCTGTGACTTATATGCGCTATGTGAAGGCCAGTTTAGTGAAATTGAAACAATTGTTGCACCTAAAGGCATGCAACCAGATTTAGTAAGCGCAATTGCACAGGCACGTCAGCAAGGTTTGAGTGTTGTACAATTGTTAGGTAATGATGATCTAAGTTCTATACCATCTGCAACGCATCAATTTGTATTGCAAGATGGGGTATGGAGCATTGAAAAAATTGAGTCTATTGCAAAATAGATTTGTGATTTTAACAGCATGATGTAATGAGGCTATTATGGGCAAGAATGTTGTGGTACTTGGTACCCAATGGGGCGACGAAGGTAAAGGTAAAATCGTCGACCTGCTCACTGATCAGGCGGCTGCGGTTGTACGTTATCAAGGCGGTCACAACGCAGGACATACTCTTGTGGTAGGTGGTAAAAAAACTGTATTACACCTCATTCCATCAGGGATTTTACGTGAAAACGTTTTATGCCTTATTGGGAATGGTGTTGTACTTTCACCTGCAGCTTTAATTGAAGAAATGGCAATTTTAGAAAAAGAAGGTGTTCCTGTAAAAGAGCGTCTACGTGTTTCTCCGAATTGTCCATTAATTTTACCAAATCATATTGCATTAGACCAAGCACGTGAACATAAACGTGGTAATGCAAAGATTGGTACAACAGGTCGTGGTATTGGTCCTGCTTATGAGGATAAAGTTGCACGTCGTTCTGTTCGTGTAGCCGATGTCGTTCGTGGCGGTGAAGCACTTGAGCAGTTGCTTAAAGAAATGCTTGATCTACATAACTTCCAGTTAACTCAGTACTATGGTGTAGATGCTGTTCAATTTGAAGATGTATTGGCGCTTTGCAAAGAGTGGAAAAAAGTACTTGAGCCACTTGTGATTGATGTGACTGAAACATTGCACCAATTCCGTAAAGCTGGTAAGCCAATTATGTTTGAAGGTGCGCAAGGTTCATTACTCGATATTGACCATGGTACATATCCTTACGTAACAAGCTCAAATACAACAGCGGGTGGAGTAAGTTCTGGTTCTGGTATGGGGCCTTTACACTTAGACTATGTATTGGGTATTACCAAAGCATATACGACTCGTGTTGGAAGTGGGCCGTTCCCAACTGAGCTTGTGTATGACGCTGCAAATGATACAGGTGATGCTGTTGGTAAACACCTTGGTGTTGTAGGGCATGAGTTTGGTGCTTCAACAGGTCGTCAACGTCGTTGTGGTTGGTTTGATGCAGAAATTTTACGTCGTTCAGTAGATGTAAACTCATTAACAGGTATTTGTCTTACTAAGCTTGATGTTTTAGATGGTCTAAAAGAAATTAAGATTTGTGTAGGTTACGAAGCTGTTGATGGTGGTTGTATTGGTTCATCTGATGCGATCGCATTTGAACAATTAAAACCAATTTATGAAACTTTGCCAGGTTGGGAAGGTTCAACAGTTGGTTTAACCAGCGTGGATCAACTTCCAGAAAATGCTTTGGCTTATGTAAAACGCATTGAAGCACTTGTGGGTTGTCCTGTTGATATTATTTCAACTGGTCCAGACCGTGACGAAACAATTATTTTACGTCATCCATTCTCTGCATAATAAAATATGTCATAAAAAACCGTAGCTTCAGCTACGGTTTTTTATATTTAAAATGAAATTAATTAATGGTATTTTTATCCCAATAGGCATACCTAACTTGAGGCATCGCATTGAGTACTTCAAGTATTTTGAACATATCTTGTTGTTCAATAGATGTTGAAATTAAGGTAGTTTCAATTTCTACATCTTGTTCACCAAAAGGTTCAATTTCAATGTCTTTTGCAGGGTAGTTATACTGCTTAAGCGCAATGTTAATTTGCTCTATCACTTGTTTGCTACGCAAACGGTCACAAACAACATAAATAACATTTAGTAGTTCAGTTTCTACATCTAATGGACGACGATCCATAAAGTGTACGATAGGTCTAAGCAGTGTGTTTGCTGCAAGAATAAATAGAGTTACAATAATTGATTCTAAAATCAGATCCGATCCTGCTGCTGCACCAATTGCAGCAGAACACCAGAGGGTTGCAGCGGTATTTAAACCTTGAATATTGCCACCCTCACGCATAATGACACCTGCGCCTAAAAAACCAATTCCTGAAACAACATATGAAATTACTCTGACAGCACCCGAGCCATGATCCAATAACATGGCTGTATCAACGAAGGCAGCAGAACCGAGGCAAACAAGTACATTGGTTCTTAAGCCTGCTGTTCGTTGTCGATATTGTCTTTCAAACCCGATAAGCCCACCTAACACAAAAGCAGTAGTTAGGCTAATGAGTGTGCTCACTAAATTTTCTGTGTGAAGGTAGCTTGAGTTTTGCATCATAAATTACAGCCATCCATAACGTTTAACATAGAACTTCTTAAGGAGTTGGGTAAGTACCATGTATGCCAATAAAATGATTGGTAGGTAAATGAAATAGCTAAGCGGTAAAGGTTGTAAAGAGAAGTAACTTGCAAGTGGTCCCATTGGTAAGAAGATACCAATCATAATAATAACTGCTGTCATCACCAGTAGTGGTAAGGCTGCACAACTTTGAATAAATGGAATTTTTTGTGTACGAATCATATGTACAATAAGGGTTTGCGTGAGTAATCCTTCAATAAACCAACCAGACTGAAATAGTGTTTGTTGTTCTGGTGTATTTGCTTGAAAAATAAACCACATAAGTAGGAATGTTGTCACATCAAAAATTGAGCTAATTGGACCAAAGAAAATCATAAAGCGCCCTAGTCCGTTAGCCTCCCAGCGTTGCGGTTTTTTAAGTGCTTCTTCATCGACATTATCGAAAGGAACTGCAATTTGTGATACATCATAGAGTAGGTTTTGTACCAGTAAGTGAATTGGAAGCATTGGAAGAAATGGGATAAATGCACTCGCAATAAGAACAGAAAATACATTTCCGAAATTAGAACTTGCTGTAATCTTAATATATTTCAAAATGTTGGCAAAGGTACGACGACCCTCAATAACACCTTCTTCAAGTACCATTAAGCTCTTTTCAAGCAAGATTAAATCTGCAGATTCTTTTGCTATATCAACTGCAGTATCAACAGAAATACCAATATCGGCAGTACGCAGTGCAGCAGCATCATTAATGCCATCTCCAAGAAAACCAACCACATGATCATTCTCTTTAAGCTGTGTCACGATGCGTTCTTTATGCATAGGATTAAGCTTTGCAAAGATTTGATATTTTTCTACAGCTTCTTTGAACTCTACAGGTGACATATCATCAATGTCTTCACCAAGTACAATATGTTCGTGAGGTAAACCAATTTCTTGACAAACTTTCTGAGTGACGAACTCATTGTCGCCAGTGAGTACTTTTACTGTTACCCCGTAATCGTGAAGTGCTTTAATTGCTTTTACTGAACTATCTTTTGGAGGATCTAAGAACGTAAGAAAACCTGCAAGTGTTAGACCTTGCTCATCTTTGATGCCATAAGTCTTGTTTTCTTCAATTTCACTGTCTCGATAACCAATAGCAATGACACGTAGACCATCTTTATTATAGTTTTGACTATTCGTCAGAATAGTTTTTGATAGCTCGGAAGTAAGAGGCACAATTTCATGATTAATCTCAACGTGACTACAAATGTTGAGCATTTCTTCGACTGCACCTTTGGTAATAATACGTGCTTGTTTCTTTGGTGTTTTTACGACGACGGACATACGGCGTCTGTTAAAGTCGAATGGAATTTCATCAAGCTTATTATAGCTGAGTTTTTCCATCTTTATTTCAGATGAGGCGTGCTCTAAAATTGCTAAGTCTAATAAGTTTTTTAATCCTGTTTGATGGTAGCTGTTGATATAACCAAGCAATAATACTGGTTCAGAAATTTGTCCCATCACGTCGGTATGTTTAGATAGAATAATTTTATCTTGCGTTAGCGTACCTGTTTTGTCTGTGCATAAAACATCCATGGCACCAAAATTCTGAATAGCATCTAAACGCTTTACAATAACTTTTTTACGAGACAGAAATACTGCACCTTTTGCAAGTGTGGATGTCACAATCATAGGTAACATCTCTGGTGTTAAGCCAACTGCAATTGAAAGTGCAAATAAGCATGCTTCTGTCCAATCTCCCTTGGTAAAACCATTTAAGAGAAGAACAATTGGTGCCATTACCATTGTAAAGCGAATAAGTAACCAACTAACGTTATTTACCCCCTTTTGAAAAGAGGTAACTACTTGATCATTATCCGTAACACGTTTTGCAAGCGCACCAAAATAAGTTTGGTTTCCTGTGGTGAGTACAATTGCTGTCGCAGTTCCTGAAACAATACTGGTGCCCATAAATACAATATTGTCTAAAGCCATCGTATCATTTGCATTTTCGCTTTCATGTATAGCGAACTTTTCAACAGGCATAGACTCACCAGTCATTGCTGCTTGAGATACAAAAAGATCTTTTGTTTCAATAAGACGGCAATCGGCTGGAATAAGGTCACCTGCTGAAAGTTTAATAATATCGCCAGGGACAAGATATTTTGTTGGTATATCGACTAGATTTTTATTTTCTTTAGTATTGTAAATAGCATCGTCGTTTTTTATAAATTTTGAGCCTGAGTTTCTTCTAAATACAGATGCTTCATTACTCACCATAGATTTAAGGGCATCTGCAGCTTTATTGGATTTGGCTTCTTGCCAAAATCTTAGAATAGTTGAAATGACAACCATTGTAGAAATAACAATTGTACCTTTCATATCATCTGTAGATGCACAGATAATAGCCAAAAGTGTGAGCAAAATATTAAATGGATTTTTATAACAGTACCAAAGGTGTTGCCACCATGCTAAAGGCTTCTCCGATTGTAGTTCATTCAGCCCATAGTGTTTTTGGCGTATTTCAGCTTCTTGCTCATCAAGTCCTTCAATATGTGATTTTTTCTCTAAAACTAGTTCATCAACAGAACACTTTGAAGCATGTTTCAGTGTCGTTGTGAGTTGTTCACCAACCTGCTGTGCATAGCTTGTTTGTTGTAACTCATCAAATGAAGCAGATTTTGAAAAGTAACGTGTAAGATGATATTTTTTCAAAAACCGTGAAAATAGCTGTTCCCAGAGATTACGAATCATATGGGGTCTCCTTATTTTAGACAGCAGCTGTCTGTAAGGCTTAATTTTTTATTTAAGCCCTAAGATAATGTGAAAAGTGTGACGTTTGAATTAAATTGCGAAACTTAAACCGATGCCGAACCAATGAGATACTGATGATCGAATGCTTTGACCATAAGATAAGTACAAACTGGTTTTATCTGGAACAACATCTATGCTCCAAACGGCTTGAATTTTTTCCTGTTCAGGGGGTTGTTTATAATATTCCAAACCAATTTTTTGTCTTTCAGTAATTGGTTTCGTTGCAGCGATTGACCAAGAGAGATCGCCTTGGTGATGATTTTCTTGATACCAACCAATATTTACATCGAGCTGAAGATCGCTATAAACGTGATAAAAAGAAAGAGGAAGATTGACTGTCCAAAGGGATGTCAAATTATATTGAGAGGGTTGGTACATTCCACTCATTGCAATACCGAAAGTATCTGACAAATAAAGTGGATGTTTTAGCTGGGCAGCATAAAGCGTATCTTTCCCGTCATAAGTAATGGGTAAAGATAGTTCAACATTTTTGAATGTACATGCTGGATTTAAAATAAATTGAGTATCAGAGGTATTGAATAGCTGGTTCATTTCGAACTGGCATGACTTTTCTGATGTGATTTGTGCATCATCTGTATTGTACAAAGGCGTTGCTTGCGCAAAGCGTGTAGCAACTGCAATACCTATAATGCATACATATAGCGATATTGTAAAAATGTAATGAAACATTGCCTAGTCCCCATGACTGAGGCGGAATGTGACCTAAGTGGTTGTGATTAATTAATTTAAATATTGTATAAACGCACAGAATCTATATCTATCGAATATAGCTGCTGTAAGTTCTATTTAACTTAAATGAATTAAATATGATTTAGTAATATTTTTGATCATGCTATCTCATTGCAAGATAGCATTTACCCTAAGAGAGGTAGTGTTGCTATACTTACAAGATTAGTGAATCAATGTGTAAAAATTACACCTAAACCTCGAACAACTTCCCACTGAGGGTCTCCGCGTCTCTAAAAATTGCGTAAAGTATACCGTGTATAAAAAATTATACAATAGTATTTTTTTAAATTTTTTTATTATATTTTTTATGCGTAAATATTTTAATAAAATATTTATTTGTCATTTTATTTTAATATTTTTTTTGTATTTTAATATTTTTTTAATTCTATTATTTTTATTTTTTTAATAAAAAGTTGAATTTAAATAATGACTTATTTTTAATATTTATTTTTTGTAATGTAATTTTAGCTTATTGTTCTTATTTTAATATTGTTTTAATTTTAATTGGGTGTGTTTAAATTTTTTGAATAAAATTTATTTTAATTAAATCAATAATTATTATTATTTTAATATCTCTTTAAGAATTGTATTATTTCTTATGGCTATATTCCAAGATATAATCTAAAAAAATAGAGTATGGAATACAGACGATGTATAAAAATATAAAAGAGATTGGGTTGGTATCTTGTATCGTATTATTGAGTGGATGTACGACCATTGCCGATATGTCTGGAGCAGATTCAGCAACTTTAAATGCGAGTTCGGCACAGAGCTTCATAAAAATGCAACAAGAGGCTCAACAAAAAGGTGTATTGGATACTTCATCTGTGACCTATCAACGTATTCGTACTGTTTTACAGAGAATGGAACCTTATGCAAATCAGATGAATCAAACAGGTCAAGCCTTTCAATGGCAACTTGCTGTACTTAAGTCCGATACTTTAAACGCATATGTGGCACCTGGTGGGAAAGTTGTTTTCTATACAGGTATTGTGAATAAGTTAAATCTAACTGATGCAGAAATTGCCGCAATTATGGGGCATGAAATGACACATGCCTTAGAGGAGCACTCTAAAAATAAAATTGGAGCAGATGCTTTAACAAATTTAGCTGTTAATTTAGGAAAAAGTTATGCAGGTCAAAGCTTGGGACAATTTGGTTCAGCCGCGTTAGATTTAGGAAGTCAGGTAGGTGTAGGCTTACCTTATTCAAGAAGCTTAGAAACAAGAGCTGACTATGGCGGTTTAATTCTGATGGCGAAAGCAGGGTATAACCCTCAAGCTGCAATTACTTTATGGCAAAAAATGAATAAATTAGAAGGGCAAGGTGGTGTAAGTTTCTTATCTACGCATCCATCAAATGTTCAACGAATTGAAGCAATGCAAAAGAACTTACCCGCAGCTATGGCAATTTATAATCAGCGCATACAGCAACGTTAATGAGTAAAGATGATATTCATCTTTACTCAAAGAGGAGGTTATGGAGCAGGGTTAGGCTGTTGTTTATGAATTTGCTCAATCTCTTCTAAAATTTCTGGACTTAGGTCGACAGAAAATGCACTAATATTTTCTTTAAGTTGATCTAAGTGAGTGGCACCAATAATGGTACTGGTGACAAAAAACTGTTGTTTAATAAAAGCAAGTGCCAATTGTACTAATGAAAGTCCATGCTTTTCTGCAAGTTGAGCGTATTGTTCAGTTGCCCATTCACACTGCGGGTTCGTATAGCGAGTAAAGCGTGAAAACTCGGTAATTCTTGCTCCAGTAGGTCTTGCTCCATGTCTGTACTTACCTGAAAGCATTCCAAACGCCAAGGGTGAGTAGGCTAAGAGGCCTACATTTTCATATTTCGCAATTTCAGACATACCGACTTCATATGTACGGTTTAATAAGCTATAAGGGTTTTGTACGCTGACAAATTTTTGTAAATTTAATTTTTCAGCAATTTGTAAGAACTTCATAGTACCCCATGGGGTTTCGTTAGATAGCCCAATATGACGGATACGACCATGCTTGATTTCTTGTTGTAATGCTTCAAGCGTTTCAGTAAAGGCTGTGATTTGTGCTTCACTTTCTGCAAGTGTATTGCCGTACCCGAGTTTACCAAAGAAATTCGTTGTACGTTCTGGCCAGTGTAATTGATACAAGTCAATATAATCTGTCTTTAGCCTATTCAGAGAGCCATCTAATGCATTTGCAATATCTTTTGCATTGAATTTGGTTTCTCCATGACGAATATGACTCCCACCAAAGCCAGGTCCTGCAATTTTTGAAGCTAAGAATATATTTTCTCTGTTCTTATTTTTTTTAAACCATTCTCCAATAATTTCCTCTGTTCTACCTTGTGTTTCTATTTTTGGAGGAACAGGATACATTTCAGCAGTATCCCAAAAATGTACATCTTGGCTAAGCGCATAATTTAATTGTTCGAAAGCTTCTTCAAGTGTATTTTGTTCACCAAAAGTCATTGTACCTAGACATACTTCAGGAAGTTTTACGTGGGTATCTGAGAGTGGGTTGAACTTCATATTAAACCTCTGATGCACTTAAATATAAGAGAATAAAAAAGCAAATCCTAAGATTTGCTTTTTTGTCTTAACTTTCTTTGTGTTGTGGCTCGCTTGAGCTTTCTAAAGCACTGTCGTAAATTAGAATAGCTTTGCCTTCTGTTTCAATCATACCTTGCTCTTCTAAGGTTTTAAGAACACGTCCAACCATTTCACGTGAACAGCCGACAATACGACCGATTTCTTGACGTGTAATACGAATTTGGCGACCATTTGGCAATAGCATTGCTGCTGGCTGATGGGCAAGATCGATAAGACAACGTGCAATACGACCAGTAACATCAATAAATGCTAGATCAGTCATTTTACGTGTTGTATTTTTGAGTCTACGAGTGAGTTGCTCAAAAATGGCATAATTAAGGTCAGGGTATTCTTTCGTTAACTCTGTAAAGTGTTCATATGAGATTTCAGCAATCTCAGATACTTCACGTGTACGAACCTCAGCTGTTCTATGAGACTCATTGTCAAATAGACCCATTTCACCAAAGAAGTCACCTGCATTTAAGTATGCAATGACGATTTCACGTTCATCATCTTCACGAAGAACAACTGACACAGAACCTTTTAAAACAAGGTAAAGCGATTTAGACTCTTTACCTGCTTCAATAATCGTTGTGCGTTTTGCATAGCGGTTAATATAAGCGACTTTTAGTAAGGCCTTGATAGATTCAGGGAGCTGGTTGGGAGAGAGTGCATCGTTTGCAAATGGACGAAAATTAGCTACCATGATTGTTTATTCCGATATTTAGTATAATAGACACATCGATGTCTTTCACTCATAACTGAGTGTGTGGAAACTCCTTGTGCGTAAAGTATGTTAATATACTTTTGAACACTCATGTAATTTATAATTTTTTTTAGGTAGTTGCAATGCAGTCAACAGTTCAATGGCTTGGGAATGTTGCATTTGAAGCCAAATCTCAAAGCGGTCACACTATAATTATGGATGGTGCACCAAGTTACGGTGGAGAAGACCGCGGTGCTCGTCCAATGGAATTAATTCTAATGGGATTAGGAGGATGCGCATCATTTGATATTGTGACGATATTAAAAAAATCCCGTCAAGATGTGGTTGATGTCAAGTGTGAACTACAGGCAGAGAGGGCTGAGACAGTTCCTGCTGTGTTTACAAAAATACACTTACATTTTGTGGTAACTGGGACATCCGTCAAAGAAAAACAAGTTGCTAAAGCAGTCGAACTTTCTGCCGAGAAATATTGTTCTGCAAGTAAAATGCTTTCAGACGGTGGTGTCGAAATTACGCATGATTTTGAGATTATCGAAACTCAAATATAAAAGTAGCCAAAGGCTACTTTTATGGGGCTAAGAAAAGCTGTGGGTCGACTCGCGCATCATTTAAGCTCATACCCCAATGTAGGTGAGGGCCTGTAACACGGCCCGTTTTTCCGACTTTTCCTATTTCTTCACCTTGTTTAACCACTTGTCCTTTATGTACTTCAATTTGACTTAAATGACAAAACATACTAATTAAACCTTGGCCATGGTCAATAAGAATTGTATTACCATTAAAGAAGTAGTGACCTATACCAACCACTGTCCCATCCGCTGGTGCAATTACTTTTTGTCCGATTGGTGCTGGAATATCTAAACCTGAATGTGGTGCTCGTTCCTCATTATTAAAAAAACGTTTTCTTCCAAAGGAGTTGGTAAACTTTCCTTGAGTTGGTGTAATAAATTGTGGAAGTGTTTTCCATTTACTTTGGCTAAAAGACGTATAAATTAAGTTTTGCTCTTGAGCTTCTGTTTTATAACGTGCTAATTGGTCACTTGATGGTTCTACGAAATGCTGATCTTTAAGTTTGATATGCTGTTCTGCATAAGGATAAGATTGAATATCTAAAGGAATAATTTCTTGATCTACTTTGATGTTTATTGTACCGACAGGTGTTGAAAGAGGAATTCCGACAACAGCATATTTCTTGTTATTTTCTTCAGTGATTAAAACACGATGATCTTCATAGGAAACATGTTGTACTTGGTCTGTTAAGGGGATAATAGCTATACCGCCTGGACGAAGTGAGCTTTCAGGAAGCGCAGCGAATGATGTGTTCGTGTATAGTATAGTAAGAAATGAAAGGGCAATGAGCTTGTGCATTTTTTATAAGATAAAATAATGATTAACTTTTATTTAACGATAATTTATAAGTTTTGTCTAAAAATTTTAGTATTAAATTGTTATGTATAAGTGGGATTGCGATGAACAAAGGCCATCGCAATCTTGATGTTTTATTAAAACTCGTAATTCAATCTGACTAAGAAGTTACGAGGTGTACCTGGCATAGCGACAGAGCGCCAGTAAGATTTGTTTGTGAGATTGTTTACAGCTGCAGTAACACCCCAACGTTCATTTTTATAACCAACAGCCGCATCTAAACGATTAAAGCCAGGAATTTTAATGACGTTAGTAATTCCTGTGTATTGCGAACCCATATAAGTAACGCCTGTTTCAACATATACATTATCTGTAGGTAAGTAGCGAATAAATAAGTTTCCTGTGTTTTTTGCAACCAACGGTAATCTATTACCTACATTTGTTGGTGTTGCTTTATCTTTTTTCACTTTTGCATCGGTGTAACCATAGCCACCACGCACAAAGACGTTATCGATTAGACGACCAATAAAGCTAAACTCTAAGCCTTTAGATTCATGCTGTCCAGCAACAGCCCAGTAGTCTGGTTGGTTTTGAGAATCTGGCTGGTAACGGATATTGTTCTTACGAATGTCATAGATAGAGAATTGAGTATTTAAGCGATGATTAAACCATGTGCTTTTAACACCCATTTCATATTGTTCATTGTATTGCGGTGATGAATCTAAGGCAGCAGTTTGGCTAGATGGCACAGCACTTACAGCCATTGAGCCACCAAATGGTGCAAAGCTCTTGCTGTACGATGCATAGAAACTTTGGTTTTCCGTAGGTTGCCATACAAAACCGATATTTGGACTGGTTGAACCATTCGTTTCGGAGCGATGTTCCGAAATAGGAATAATTTTTCCGCTTTTGTCTTTACCAATATATTTATCAGATGAAAAATCGTAGTAATCGTAACGTAAACCAAGCATTACTTTGAACTGATCATTGAATGAAATCAGATCTTGTATAAATACGCCGTAGGTCGTACCTTCGTTATAATTATGCGTGTTATATTGTAGGTCACCTGAACCGCGTGAGCTGAAACGATCACCTGTGAGTGGATTTACAAAACCATAAATTAAAGAGCCATCTTTATTGGTATTTGCTAGGTACGGTTCACGTTGTTCGTATGAAATATCTGAACCAATGAGTAAATTATGTTTAATACTTCCTGTATTAAATTCACCTGAAATATCAAATGTATTGGTGGTGGTTTTATTGTTAGTTTTTTGCCAGTAATAAATTTGTTTAACATAGCCTTGGTAACAGCCTGCATTGGTTGCTGTTGGTTTTGTCGTTGTGGTACACATAGAGCCTGCATAAAAATGATCGAAATTCTGTTTGGCTTCTCTATAGCTTAATGCCCAATGAAACTTCCAATTGGGTACAAATTCATATTTTAAATCGGTTCTTACGGTTTGTAATTCATCGTCGACGTAGTCGCCATTTTGTGCATAAGCTGTCTTAATGGATGTGCCTGCAGGTAAAATTGTAAAGTCTGGGCCACGATCTGGAATACGATGTAATTTGTCATACGTATATTGGGTTGTCCATTTTAATGTCTGATCATCATTTTGGTATGTCACACTAGGTGAAACCATGACTTGGCGGTTATGAATGCCCTTACGAAAACTATCTGTTTCTGAGTATTCACTGGTTAGTCGTGCCGCCCAGTTATCATTAATAATACGGTTTAAGTCTAAAGTAGTTCCTCTGTTGTCCCAAGAACCACCATAGATACCAATTGTACTTTTAGACTTAAAGTTGGCTTCTTTACTGACCATGTTTACCACACCGCCACCTGCGCTGCGACCATATAGTACAGAAGCAGGACCTTTTAAGATTTCAATACGTTCTATGTTTGCTGTACTACGTCTAACTTGTCCACTTTCGCGAATACCATCGCGGTAAATATCGCCTGTATCTGCATTGAAGCCACGAATCGTAATACCATCACCACGCATGTCGTAGTTAGTCGAAACGCCTGGTGTACCCTGCAACATAACACTTAAATCGTTGGTGCCGTAGATCTTATATTTTTGTACATCAATCGTATCTATTGTTTGAGGAATGTCTTTTTTCTTTAACCCATTACGAGAGACATTTGCTTCATCATAATCGATATAACTTTTTACAGGATCAAGCTCACTCATTGCTTCAATTTTTATTGTAGGGAGAGTTGAAGTCGTATTAGGTTCAACCTCAGTTGCCCATGTCATTTGAACTTGAGAGATGAGTAAAGCAATCAGGCTCATTTTAAATAGAGGTGGATGGATAGGCGACATGCGAACTCCTAAGGTTAATATTAATGCTAATAATTCTCATTAGACATATTTTTGTGTCGCAGATTATATTCATAATTAATTCATATTTCATCTACTTTTTAAGAATAATTTAATATTCAATTATTTTTTGGTGAAAATATAGATTTGAACTTGAAAAATGAACCCAATGCACAGATATCTATATAGTCCTTTATTTTTATTAAAGGTAAAATTATTTTATTGAAATATAAAAAGATATTGAATTTTTTAAATGAGACCCTATATAGAAGTTAATTGAAAATTTGTGAGGATAAAAACAATGCAGTTCGAGAAGTTCACAAAAGGTTTAACCCATGCTTTAACTACGGCTCAGTCACTTGCGACAGGCAAAGATCATACGGCAATAGATGCCATTCATATACTTGCTGTGTTGCTAGAAGATTCTGCAAATATTAGCCTTTTACAACAAGCAGGGGCACGATTACCTGAGCTTAAAGAGAAGCTAACGCAGGCACTAAATAATGCACCAACAACGAATACACCTACAGGTGATGTGAACTTAAATCCAGATGCAGTAAAAGTTTTGAACTTGGCTGATCGGCATGCACAAAAAGCAGGCGATGGATTTTTGTCGACAGATTGGGTATTGCTTGCCATGACGGAAACAGCATCAACAAAGTCAATTTTGTCAGATGTTGGTGTAAAAACAGCACAGCTACGTAGTGTAATTGAACATATTCGAGGAAATGAAAAAGTTATGAGTGACAACTACGAAGAACAACGTGACTCATTAAATAAATATACGATTGATTTAACAGAGTGTGCATTGGCAGGCAAACTTGACCCTGTAATTGGTCGAGATGAAGAAATCCGTCGTACTGTACAAGTACTTTCACGTCGTACTAAGAATAATCCTGTTCTAATTGGGGAGCCAGGCGTTGGTAAAACTGCAATCGTTGAAGGCTTGGCACAGCGCATTGTCAATGGTGAAGTACCCGAAGGTTTGAAAGGTAAACGTGTACTGTCTTTAGATTTAGGTGCGTTATTGGCTGGTGCAAAATACCGTGGTGAGTTTGAAGAACGTCTTAAAGCGGTTTTAAATGATCTTGCTAAACAAGACGGTCAGGTTATTTTATTTATAGATGAATTGCATACACTGGTTGGTGCAGGTAAAACAGATGGTGCAATGGATGCAGGTAATATGCTTAAACCTGCACTTGCACGTGGTGAGCTTCGCTGTGTGGGTGCAACAACGCTCGATGAATACCGCCAATTTATTGAAAAAGATGCAGCATTAGAGCGTCGTTTTCAAAAAGTATTAGTCGATGAGCCAAGTGTTGAAGATACGATTGCAATTTTACGTGGTTTAAAAGAGCGCTATGAAGTCCATCATGGTGTAAAAATTTTAGACTCTGCTATTATTTCAGCAGCAAAAATGTCGCACCGTTACATTACAGATCGTCAGTTGCCTGATAAAGCAATTGATTTGATTGATGAAGCTGCATCACGCATTAAAATGGAGATTGATTCTAAACCTGAGTCTTTAGATCGTTTGGATCGTCGTATTATTCAGTTGAAAATGCAACTTGAAGCAGTTAAAAAAGATGAAGATGCGGGAAGCCAAGCAGAGGTAAAATTACTTACAACACAGATTGATGACTTACAACGTGAGTATGATGATTTAGAAGAAGTTTGGCGTAAAGAAAAAACACTTGTCGAAGGTACAAAGCAGGCTCAAGTGAAACTTGATCAGGCACGTATTGCACTTGAAAAAGCACAACGAGAAGGGAATTGGGCTGAGGCAAGTCGTTTGCAGTACGGCGAGATTCCTGAACTTGAAAAAGCACTTGAGCAAGATGAGGTTATTGAAGAAAATGAAGAACCAAAACTCATTCGAACTAAAGTCACGGAAAATGAAATTGCAGAGGTTGTGAGTGCGGCAACTGGTATTCCCGTAGCTAAAATGCTTCAAGGGGAGCGTGAGAAATTACTACAGATGGAAACCTTCTTACATAATCGTGTAGTTGGGCAGGATGAGGCAGTACATGCAGTCTCAAATGCAGTTCGTCGATCTCGTGCAGGGCTATCAGATCCAAACCGACCAAGTGGTTCTTTCTTGTTTTTAGGACCAACAGGGGTAGGTAAAACCGAATTGACCAAAGCATTAGCAAATTTCTTATTTGATAGTGACGATGCAATGATTCGTATCGATATGAGCGAATTTATGGAAAAGCATTCTGTAAGTCGCTTGGTCGGTGCTCCTCCAGGGTATGTAGGTTATGAAGAGGGCGGTGTTTTAACAGAAGCTGTACGCCGTAAACCTTATAGCGTTATTTTGTTTGATGAAGTCGAGAAAGCGCATCCAGATGTGTTTAATATTCTCTTGCAGGTATTAGATGATGGTCGTTTAACAGATTCGCAAGGCCGTATTATCGACTTTAAAAATACGGTTATTGTGATGACATCTAATTTAGGCTCGCAAGATGTACGTGAGCTGGGTGATCATGCTTCTGAAGATGAAGTGCGAACAGTAGTGATGAATGCGGTAAGTCAGCATTTCCGTCCTGAGTTTATCAATCGTATCGATGAGTTGGTGGTTTTCCATTCATTGAAAAAATCACAAATTCGTGGCATTGCAGACATTCAATTGTCTCGTTTACGTTCACGTTTAGAAGAGCGTGAGATTGGTTTAACAATAGATGATACAGCTTTTGATGTATTGATTGAGGCTGGCTTTGATCCAATTTATGGTGCACGTCCACTAAAACGTGCGATTCAACAGCAAATTGAAAATACATTGGCGCAGAAGATATTAGGGGCCGACTTCCAAGCGGGTGATAATATTGTTATTCGTGGCGAAGATGGTCATCTTATTTTCGATCGTATGAAACTCAGTTAATTATTTTAAAAATCCCACTTCATTGTAAGTGGGATTTTTTATGGTCTATTCTCATTCAATAAAGAAAAAAACGTAATTATGATGATTGTGTTACACTGAAGGAATCCAAAGACAGCAACAATAAGAGATGGACATGGATAATATTTCATCTGAGGTTGACCGTTTTATAAAAATAAAAAACTTACTTAATACGTTTATAGAAAAGAATGATTTTCGCCGTGTAAACCAGTATTACCAAGTCATCTATCAAAATAATCTACGATCTATTGAAAAATATGACATTCCATTATATGAAGATGCTGTGTTACTTAGGAATTTCAAGACATTATATTTAGATTCAAATGTTAAAGCACAGTCTTATATAGAAATACTAAATCTTTGGTTAACCAATGATGAAGGTTTCTTAATTTATATCTTACTTGGAGATTATTGGGCCGAAGTTGCATTACAATATGATTTAGATAACCCTGAGTTTTCTGAGTTGATTCAGCTATTTACTCATGTGAGTACATATTGGTATTTGCGTGCAATCGCAGATACAATTCACGCGCCAGATATTTATTTGGCACTCATGCACTTATATGAAAAAACCAATCAACATTGCGATTTAAATCTAGTATGTCAACATTACAGGTTTGATCCCAGCCAATATAGTGCACAAGCATTAAATATTTTTTATCAACAAAATGGTGTACTACCTCCCCAAGAAAAAATTAGTTTAATTTTAAGGGTGCCCACTGAAGCCGAAAAGGTGAAGCCATGTCTTTATTGGTTTAACCTGAGTATAGAGCGTCAACCTTCTGTGATGGCGTTTTCAAGTTACTGTAACCATTTATTAGATAAATATGATAGCTACGAGGAAATTGATAACTTTTTATATAGCTCGGTTTGCCAAGAGCAATCTCACTTACTACTACAGCAATTATATTACTTGCGTTACATGCATGAGTTTAAGGCTCTAATATACGAAACAGAAAAAAATTGGCAAGAAAAACGAGAGAATGGTCAGGAGTTAATTTGTTACTTTAATACATTGGTTTTGAATAAAAAACTGATGGCAGACTGTTATATACAACAGATTCTATTTTTTTGTTCTCTTTTAAGCGAAATATCTACATTTGATTCGAAAAATGAATATTTAAAAATACAAGAAAATATTTTCCAATTAATTCAAAGTATTCTTCAAGAGTATTCAACTGAATTACAGAGTAATATTGATATTCATCATACATTTTTTAAAGCGGTAATTTTATTTTTTGCAGATAATAGATTTCCTTTTATTGATAAGACATACATACGAGGAAAAATACTTGCTTTGATGAGTGTGTGGAACAATGATATTAGTTTTGCAGTATTACTCTATGCACTTAGATCTTCAGATGAATGGCAAATCTCTGAGGAAGCAGCTTCATATATCACACTGGATAATATCTGGGAAAAAAACGCATGTTCTACTTTTGATAGTCAAGTTTTTCAAGCCTATGATTATCTTTATTTAAGTTGTGAATACGATATTCTGATTGAGTTGTTAGAGAAATTTGCGAACTATGGCCATACACCAAGTATGATGTATTTGTTTAAGATCTATTCTGGATCGAGTGACCATAAAAATTTAAATCAATATATACAGATCGATCATGCAGAACCATGGCTTGCACGCGCTTTAGCATTAAAAAATGTTGAGGCGTTATTGGTGCAAGGGCGAAGATTGTTGACGCAGAGTTTAAATCAAAGTAATGAGCAAGAACAGAAAGACTTAGCACGTAATGCACAAGGACTTCTTGAGCAGACCTTTTGTAAAAAGTCGGTACAAGCCGAAATTAGTTATGGTTATGCACAGTTTTTGATGGAAGAGAGTCAGACAAAACAAAGTGAAGTTCTTCGGCTATATTTTCCTATGTTGATGGAAAATAATAAGTTTAATAAAAAAATGTTGGCTGAGATTGCATATATTTATGCTTTTGCAAGTTATTATGGTAAAGGGATAGAAAAAAATTTATACCTTGCTTATTACTGGGGAAATAATGCAATGTCACTTGATCCTGATGAAGATCGGTATAAAACATTATATGAAGATTTGATTAAACCGAAAACAGGTTGGTTTATTCAGAAAATACAGTATAAGAAAAGAATTAGAGTTTCTAGAGAACATTTACCTGAATGGATGAAAAAGACCATTCCACTTTTCGAGAGGCATTTGGTCTTTGAGTAATTTATTTAAAAAAGCCGAATCATCTGATCCGGCTTTTTAGATTATACGCTATGGTGTTTTATTTGCCATGAGCGATGAATCTTTTGATTACGTTTAAAATCTGGCCCAATGGTTTCTTGGGTAATTTCAACCACATCAAACATGCCTTCGATCTCTTCACTCATTTCAAAGCCACGATAGTTATTTGAGAAATATAGTGTTCCATCTGTACTTAAACGGTTCATTGCACGCTTGAGTAAAGAAAGATGGTCACGTTGTACGTCAAATGTACCGTAAAACTTTTTTGAATTAGAGAATGTAGGTGGGTCAATAAAAATTAAGTCATATTGTTCATGACCTTCTTTGAGCCAGTCAAAACAATCACTGGCAAAGAACATATGTTGTTCATCTGCATGATCTACAGTAAGGCCATTTAAAACAAAGTTTTCTTTAGACCAATTTAAGTAGGTATTTGAGAGATCTACACTTGTTGTACTGGCAGCACCACCTAGCGCAGCATGTAAGCTAGCGGTTGATGTATAGCTATATAAGTTAAGGAAGTGTTTTCCCTTAGCCTCTTGTGCAATACGTAAACGCATTTGACGATGGTCTAAGAACAAACCTGTATCTAGATAGTCTGTTAAATTGACTAAAAGATTGGCACGGCCTTCTTTAACTACAAAACGTTTGGATGCAGTACTCTGTTTCTCATATTGTGTTTTACCAGACTGGCGTGCACGTGTTTTAATGAAGATAGCATCACGGTTAAATCCAGTAACTGCACGGATAGCAGCGAGTGCAAGGTTAAAGCGTTTTTTTGCTTTTTCAGGGTCGATTTGTTTTGGTGGTGCATATTCTTGAACGTGCAGACGATCACCGTATAGATCAACGGCAACATTGAAGTCTGGTAAGTCTGCATCATATAACCGTAGACAGTAGATTCCTTCATTTACCGCCCATTTTTTCAATGCTGTCATATTCTTTTGTAGGCGGTTAGCAAAATCTTGTGCGCCTTCAACTTCAACAGGTTGACTTGTCCATCTAGCAAGAAATGGTTGACTATTGAGCAATGGCTTAATAACACCAAAACGAATATAAATTGGCAGTTTACCATTCATTAAACGTAATGTTTGTGTTGCGTCAAATGCAAGCACATCAGCTTGTTCAATTTGAGCTGCAATGACTGCTGCATGTTGGTGAGGGAAGGTCTTTTGAAGTAAAGCAGAAATACCCAAGTACAGTGCACGATTTGATGCCTTGTCACCTAAGCGTTCGCCGTAAGGAGGGTTTGTAACAATAAATGCTTTTTCATCGGCTTCTAAATTAAACGCAGGCCAGTCTGCGAGTGTACGTTCTTCAATTTTTATGTTGTCTAGAATGCTTTCAAAACCTGCAGCAATCAGGTTTTGTCGAGTTGCTTTTACTGCATCCCAATCTGCATCGTAAGCATAAAATTTAGGTAATGGTTTTGCCAAAGCATCTTGGTGTCTTTGAGCAGCTTCTGCTTTTAGGCTCATCCAAAGTTCATGGTCATGACCATGCCAGCCATTAAAACCAAATCGACGAACGAGCCCCGGTGCTCGGTCAGTCAGTATCATAAGAGATTCAATAATAAATGTGCCTGAGCCACACATTGGGTCAAGTACAAGTTTTGGCTGAAGCGCTTGTAATTTTGACTTATGTAAAATTGCTGCAGCTAAGTTTTCTTTAATAGGTGCTTCAGTCATGACTTGACGATAGCCACGTTTATGCAGAGAGTCACCAGATAAATCTAGACAGTAGTGATGTGTTGTTTTACCTGCAAGAATATAAAGTGTAATTTCAGGTTGTTTGATGTCGATACTTGGACGGCGACCCACAGTTTCCATAAAACTATCAACCACACCGTCTTTGACACGTAGCGTCGCGAATTGTGTATTTACCTTAATATCACGTTCTACGTGAAGGCGTATGGCAAATGTACTTTGTGGTGCAAAAATTAAAGACCAGTCAAAATTAACCGCACCTTCATATAGCTCTTCTGCCACATCACGTACATCATGCGAATGTTCAATCGCATGTTCATAAATTGGCATAACAACGCGAGAAGCAAGGCGTGACCACATACAAATACGATAAGCGGTTTCTAACGTTCCTTTGAAAATTAAACGACCAGCTTTACGTTCTACATCGGTCGCACCTAATTGAGCAATTTCTTCTTCTAATAACAGCTCTAAGCCATCGGCACAAGTAACCCAATAAGTAGATAAACGTTGCGGTGAATTCATGCAAACTTCCAAACCAAAACAAGCAAACGAGGATTTTAACGCATTTTGACCCTCTTTGGCTTGTGTTATTTGTGGCTTTTTTACATGGAGATGACTGCGAATTATTCTTATTTTCCGATACAATATGTCAACTTAGCGCAAGACAAAGGAATCATTGATGCATTTCGCAAAATTGCATACTCCAAGTCAGATTCAACTTAACCAACATGGTCACTTGAAACACTTTGTAACGATCGAAGGGCTATCCAAAGAAACTTTAACTCAAATATTGGACACCGCAGAAACCTTTATTAATGAAAATAACCAGTTAATTACTTCTCCCGTTTTAGAAGGTAAAACGGTGATGAATCTTTTCTTTGAAAACTCTACAAGAACAAGAACAACGTTTGAAGCCGCTGCTAAGCGTCTTTCTGCCAATGTACTGAATATCGATATCGCACGCTCAAGTACATCTAAAGGTGAAACATTAAGAGATACGCTTTGGAATTTACAGGCGATGGCTGCGGATATTTTTGTTGTGCGTCACTCTTCATCGGGAGCGGCGCATTTTATTGCTAAAGATGTCTGTCCAACGGTTGCGATTATTAATGCAGGTGATGGACGTCACGCGCATCCGACACAAGCAATGCTTGATATGCTGACTATTCGTAGAGAAACGAAAAAATCATTTAGTGAGTTAAGTGTTGCAATTATTGGCGATATTAAACACTCACGTGTCGCACGTTCTGATGTGGCTGCATTACAAACGCTTGGGTGTCGTGATATTCGTGTAATTGCACCAAATACATTATTACCATATGGATTTGAAGAATATGGGAGCGAAGTGCGTTTATTTAATAATATGGATGAAGGTGTGAAAGATTGTGATGTCATTATGACATTACGTATCCAAAATGAACGAATTGACTCACCAGCACTCGCTTCTCAGCTCGAGTTTCATAAAATGTACGGTCTCAATGATACACGTTTAGCTCTAGCGAAACCTGATTGTATTGTAATGCATCCGGGACCAATGAACAGAGGTGTAGAGATTACTTCAAAAATTGCCGATGGTTCGCAAGCAGTGATTCTAAATCAGGTAACCAATGGTATTGCTGTACGTATGGCTGTACTTGCATTGTCGATGCAAGGGCAACTTCAAGAGCAAGGTTTAATTGATTCAATTGCACTTTAAGGAAAAAAGACATGACTACCGTAAAAATTGAAAATGTACGTGTTCTAGATCCTGTAACACAAACCGATGCAATTGAAACCGTATACCTTAATAATGCGAAACGTGTTCCTCATTTGGATGAAGTTGCACATGTCATTAATGGGCAAGGTCAGTGGCTCATGCCAAGTATGGTCGATTTATGTGCCCGTTTAAGAGAACCTGGCCAGCAACAGCATGGAACACTTGCTTCTGAAGGAAATGCGGCACGATCGGCAGGAATTTTACATATTTTAACGCCTCCAGACTCAAAGCCAATTGTGCAAGACAATGGTGCATTAATTCATGGTCTTGTTGAAAAAGCATGGAATGATGGCAAGATTCATCTTGCAATTATGGGAGCCCAAACGCAAGGCTTGCAAGGTAAGCAACCTGCAAATATGGCAGGGTTGAAAAAGGGTGGGTGCCGCTTTGTATCTAATGCAAATGCACCTTTTGCCGATGATGATGTTGTATTGCGTACGCTTGAATATGCAGCGGGCTTAGATTTAACTGTTGTGTTTTATCCAGAAGAGCCACAAATTGCAAAAGATGGGTGTGTCCATGAGAGTTTTGTGGCATCCCGTCAAGGTTTGCCGATGATTTCTCCTTTGGCAGAAACTGTTGCTGTTGCAAAATACTTATTAATGGTTGAAGCAACAGGTGTACAAGCACATTTTAGCTTGTTGTCTTGTGGTGCATCTATAGATTTAATTCAAGCTGCAAAAGAGAAAGGCTTACCTGTTACTGCCGATGTTGCAATGCATCAACTACATCTTATTGATGAGTTAATTGATGGTTTTAATTCTTTAGCACATGTACGCCCACCATTGCGTGCGTTGAAGGATCGTGAAAAATTAAGAGAAGCAGTGAAAACTGGGGTGATTGATGCAATTTGTACGCATCATGAACCTTTAAGTGGTTCTGCAAAATTAGCGCCGTTTGCGGAAACAGAAGCAGGCATTAGTGCTTTTGATACCTATTTACCACTTGGTATTCAATTGGTTAAAGACAATGTTTTTACAGCACTTGAATGGGTAGAAAAAGTGACACTTGCTCCTGCGGTCGTATCAAAGATGGTTGAACAGTGGCAAGCAGAAGCAGGTTGGATTTTATTAGACCCAGCTTTATCTTGGGAACTTACAGAAGACTCAATGCTTTCTCAAGGAAAGAATACACCTTTACTTGGACAAACGATGACAGGTCGAGTCATTGAGACCTTTTATCCTACCATTTAAGATGACTGAGGCTTGCACTACTTATGTGTAGTGTGAGTCATTATGTTGCTTTACATTGTGCTTTAATTGCAAAAGCACGTTTATTTAAAATAGACTTTTTTGAATATTGTAAACTTTTAGTGCGATATTCTTATTTTATATTGAGATTTTTTGGTGCAAATGTATCTTATTTGAGCATTTTATGATTAGTAGTCATTAACCCTTATTTTAATGAAACTTCCTAGTCGTTTTAAAAAGACATTCCTCCACTAAAATTATTTTTTTAATACTAAGAATAAGTCATTTTTCGCTATACGATTTTTTTGTACTGAAATACTGTAAATTTCATGCATAGTCTTTATAAAATTATCATTCTATTTTTTTGAAAATCCTTTCCATACGCAACAAATTTTGAAATTAAAAAAGTTGGTCTGTTTATTGCACTGACTAGATCAGTTCATCAATTTTATCTCAGTCATTGTACTTGAAGGAGTCAGTATGAGAAATGTTTCAAAAAAATCAGTCGTTGTTGCATTAACAGCTCTACCTATAATGTTTCTTGCTGTATCTCAAGCAAATGCTGCAGATACATTGGCTAAAATTAAGAGCAAAGGTGTCCTTGTGATTGGTCACCGTGAATCTTCTGATCCAATTTCATATGTTGCAGATGGTAAAGCAGTTGGTTATGCGGTAGATATTTGTAAGAACGTTGCAGACCAAGTAAAAAAAGAATTAAACATGCCAAATTTAAGAGTGGAGTATAAGGCCGTTACTTCATCTACGCGTCTTCCTGAATTACTCTCTGGCAATATTGATATGGAGTGTGGTTCAACGACAAACTCTAAACAGCGTCAAGAACAAGCTGCATTCTCAACCAATTATTATGCAACTGAAGTACGTATGGCGGTCAAAGCCAATTCAAATATTAAAAGCATCGCAGATCTTAATGGTAAAGCAGTTGTAACCACACAAGGTACGACTTCTGATAAATACATTAAAATGAGTGAGCGTGGTCAGAAAGTGAATGTAAATAATATTTATGGTAAAGACCATGCCGATTCTTTTGCAATTTTAGCTTCTGGTCGTGCTGCAGCTTTTGTGATGGATGACAATATCTTAGCTGGTCTAATTGCAAAATCTGCAAATCCTAAAGATTTTGCTATTGTAGGACCAGTTTTATCTTCAGAGCCGTACGGCATTATGCTTCCTAAAGATGATCCGAAATTTAAAGCATTAGCTGACCATGTGGTCACAAATATGTGGAAGTCGGGTCAAATGGAAAAACTCTACAAGAAATGGTTTGAAGCACCAATCCCACCAAAAAATATTAATTTACATATGCAACCAAGTGGTTCATTTAAGAAGTTACAAGCACATCCAAACGATACGGGTGTTTAAGACCAACGTTCAGTATATGTTGCACTCTCTTCAAGACAGTGCAACTTTAAATAGTTTGTCTTTATTCTTGGGGGCATTATGTCATTTGGTTCATTGAATTGGACGTCTTTTTGTTTACCATCAAATGAATATGGCTTAGATAAGTCCCAGTGGGCAGAATCTGTATGTAAAGCCATAGGTGGACAAAGTTATTCTCCTGCAGCTGATGCACCGACTTGGTTACAGATGCTTGGTCATGGTGTATTTACCATGGTTTGGACGGCCTGTGCTGCTTTTGTTATTGCATTTTTTTTAGGGTCTTTGTTTGGTATTTTGCGTACGGTTCCACATAAAGGACTGGCCGCAATTGGAAATGTCTACGTCGAAGTATTTAGAAATATTCCTTTAATTGTTCAGTTATTCTTTTGGGCATTCGTATTTCCTGAATTTCTGCCACATAGCTTGAGTGATGGTAGTGGTGAAGTAGTTGCTGGAGGATGGTGGAAGAATTTATTAAATACCCAGCCTGCTATTATTGGTGTTTTTGCACTGGGACTTTATACCGCTGCACGTGTTTCAGAGCATATTCGTGCAGGAATTTTAACAGTATCTCGCGGGCAAAAATTTGCAGCATCTGCATTAGGGTTTACCGTGTGGCAAAGCTACCGTTATGTGGTTTTACCAGTTGCTTATCGTACTGTATGGCCAACCATTACATCAGAAGCGATGAATGTATTTAAAAATTCAGCGGTATTGTATGCATTAAGCGTCATGAATTTCTTTGCATACAGTAAAGTGATGCGTGAAGAAACTTCACAAGATATTGTCATTTTAGTTTTATCTACACCTGTTTATTTAATTGTAACTTACGCTATTAAGCTCATTATGGTCTGGATCGAACGCCGTATGGCTGTTCCTGGTTTAGGCTCAGGAGGTAAATGATGGATTTTTCATTACTCCAACAAGCAGATATTTATCAGGCTTTACTTAAGGGACTTGGTTTTACTTTATGGGTCACTGTACTTGCAATGATTGGTGGAATTTTAATTGGTACACCACTTGCAATGATGAGATTATCAAATAATGCTTTTGCGCGTAATTTTTCTAAAATATACGTAGATTGTTTTCGTGGTATACCTTTAATTCAAGTCATTTTTATTTTTTACTTTTTATTGCCTAAAGTTTTTGAATTTCAGTCAGATACATATTGGGGACCCTTGTTCTCAAGTGTAATTACTTTTGCTGTTTTTGAAGCAGCATTTTTTGCCGAGATTGTACGCTCGGGAATTCAGTCAGTTTCAAGAGGACAGGTTTTTGCAGGTTCTGCACTTGGTTTTACTTATGGGCAGTCAATGCGTTATGTAGTGCTACCTCAAGCATTTCGAAATATGATACCTGTACTTCTTACCCAAACAATTATTTTGTTCCAAGACGTTTCTTTAGTTTATGTAATTAGTGCACCAGATCTATTAGGCAAGGCAGATACACTTGCCAATACATATGGGTCGCAAACCAAACCAACATTTTATTTAGTGGTTGCTATCGTATATTTCTGTAGTTCATTCTTTCTCTCAAAACTTGTCAAAAGACTGCAAGAAAGAATTGCCATTATTCGTTAATAGGGGATTAAAATGCCAATGATCGACATTCAACATATCTCTAAATGGTATGGTGATTTTCAGGTACTTACAGAGTGTAGTACAAGTATTGAAAAAGGTGATGTTGTGGTTGTATGTGGGCCATCAGGTTCAGGAAAATCTACACTCATTAAAACTGTGAATGCCTTAGAACCTATTCAAAAAGGCGATATTATTGTAGACGGCACTTCTTTACAAAATAAGAGTACGAATCTTGCAAAATTTCGTTCAAAAGTTGGAATGGTTTTTCAACACTTTGAATTATTTCCACATATGACTGTTTTAGAAAACTTAACTATTGCACAGGTAAAAGTGCTCAATAGAAATGTTGCAGATGCACAGAAAAAGGCAAAGCAATATTTAGAGCGTGTTGGCCTATTTGCACATAAAGATAAGTTTCCAGGTCAACTTTCTGGTGGTCAGCAACAGCGTGTAGCGATTGCACGTGGATTATGTATGGATCCAATTTGTATGTTGTTTGATGAGCCTACATCTGCTTTAGATCCTGAAATGGTGGGTGAAGTCCTCGATGTTATGGTGCAGCTTGCCAATGAAGGAATGACCATGATGTGTGTTACTCATGAGATGGGATTCGCAAAGAAAGTCTCAAATCGTCTAATTTTTATGGATGAAGGGAAAATTTTGGAAGACTGTCCAACAACAGAATTTTTTGAAAATATTGATGCAAGACACGAGCGTGCAAAGATATTTTTAGAAAAAATACAAGCAGTGCATTAATATCTATACGGGTATTGATTGAGATCAATACCCGTATGAATTTATTACTTAGGAGATTTCAACGTTTTACGACGTATTGAATTCTCAGTAACGACAACATCTTTTTCTTTGGTATTTTTCTTAGTATTTTTCTTTTTCTTTTTAGGTTTTTCTTCTTCAACCTCACCATCTTCGATAGCTTGCCAATAATTGAGTTGTTCCATGACCGCTGCATAGATCGACCCTTTGGTATATTCACCTTTTTTATCGAGCTGTCCAACAGGTTCAGCCATCAATATTTCCAGTGCTTGATCTATCGTTTCAATCGCATGAACATGGAATTTTCCTGCTTTAACATCATCGATAATATCTTGGCGTAGCATAAGGTGCTGCATATTTTGCCAAGGAATAATAACCCCTTGTTTGCCTGTAAAACCTTGCAAGCGACATGCATCGTAAAAGCCTTCAATTTTTGCATTGACACCACCAATTGGCTGAACTTGCCCCAATTGGTTCATTGAACCTGTAATCGCCCATGATTGATCAATAGGTAGCTGACTAATTGCAGAAATAAGCGCTGATAGCTCCGCAACAGTGGCGCTGTCTCCATCGACTTGACCATAGCTTTGCTCAAAAGCAAGTGCAGCCGAGAAATGAAGTATTTGTTCACGTCCGAAATGTGCTTTTAAGAAGCTAGACATAAGTAAAACGCCTTTAGCATGTAATGAGCCGCCAAGTTCGACACTTCGCTCGATATCTAAAATATCTCCACCACCTTGATATACGGAGGCAGTTAATCGTGACGGTAGGCCAAACTCTACATCTGCATAATGAATAACAGACAGTGCATTGATTTGACCTAAACGATGTCCTTGCGTTTCGATGAGTTGTGTACCACGTGTGAGATCTTGCCAGTAAAGTTCACGTAAATAACCTAAGCGATATTGGCGATGTTGTAATGCGGTATTGATATGTTCACTAGTCACAATCTTTTGATCAGCTTGTAAAGCATGATGATGTGACTCACGGATTAAGTCGCCCAATGTAGAAGCATGTAATGAAAGTGAACTTTGATCTTCTGCTTGTCGACTAGAGTCTGTTAGTAAAGCAGCAAGTGCAGAGCGATCAAAAGGAAGAAGTTTATCGACTTGAACATAGTCTGCAATCAGTTGCATATATGCTTGTTCGTTGTCTTCATTACGCTCTAGGGTATCTGTAAAATCGGCACGTATTTTAAATACACTTCCTAGTTCAGGCTCTGCTTCTAGAATTTCATAATAGATTTCAGGTTCTGCCAAAAGAACGACTTTTAGTTGTAGTGGAACGGATTCGGGTTCAATTGAAATGCTTCCTGTAAGGGTGAGCATGTGCTCTAAAGAAGACAGTTTTAGTTGTCCTGACTTTAATGCACGTTTAAGACCTTGCCATGCATAAGGTTGTTCCAATAAATGTTCAGCTTCTAAAATAAGGAAACCACCGTTTGCACGGTGTAATGCACCTGAGCGAATGAGTGTAAAGTCTGTAGTAATGGTGCCATTTTGTGTCAATTGTTCGACATGCCCAAGCAAATTATAATGAGTAGGGAAGTCTTCAAAGATGACAGGCGCACCGCTGTTTGGTGTGTTACTCACAATGACATTGGCTTGGTAACGTGCAGGAATACGACTAAATTGTGCAGGTGCAAAGTCGTCTTCGTTTTGCTCTAGAATGAGTTCTACATGATCAATAACATCATTTGCATAATGCTCTAGGTAATGATGCAGTCCTTCTACCTGCTTATATTTTTTAAATAACTGTTCAATTTTTGGAATAACAATTTCTTGTGCGACTTCTTTATTTAAATCTGAAACGCGATCTCTCGCATCGTCTTCAAGATCACCTAAGTGTAGTCCAAGTCGCTCAAGTTTTTTATCCATATAACGGATATTTGTTGAAATTTCAGCGCGTTTTTCATGACTTAAAGCATCAATGTCTACTTGAGTCATTTCTTGTAAACTATCATCTTTAAGGTGGACAGGTACAAAGCAATTTTGGTCATTACGTGAAACGAGCTTTACACCCATTGTTTCACCCTCTTTAGTCAGCTCTATTAAAGCCTCTTGCTGTTCTCGACCTGTTTGTTGACGTATTTTTTCAATCGATTCTCTGTAGTTTTCAGAGCTAAAACGACGTTCTAAGTGTTTTAACATCGTTTGCCAAGCTTCTTCTAACTGCTTTTGAAATTTAGTGGCTTGACCAGCAGGAAAACGTAAAACAATAGGCTGTCTGGCATTTTCAAAATTATTTAAATAGACCCAATCATCTGGCGTTGGCATGGTCTTCGCGTGTTGTTTGAGTAAGCGTTTAATCATTGTACGCTTACCTAAACCTGCTGTACCTACAGCAAAAATATTGTAGCCTGAGTACGGCAATGCAATGCCTGCTTCTACAGAAGCACGTGCACGGTCTTGTCCTAGAAAATTGTTAAGAGGCTTAATGCGTCTTGTTGATGCTGGAATTTTATTTAATTTTGGAATATGCGTCAGTTGTTCTGGTTTTAAAGCCGTCTTTTTTAGTGTTTTTTGAATACTAGGTTGGTCAAAAGCGGATTTCAATGGATGTTGAAGTTCTGAGTTTTTTGTCACTGAGTTTACTGGTAATACTGAATTCATCTGATCACATCTATGAGTAAGTAAGAAATCCAAAACTAAACATGAATTGGTTTGATTAAAGGTATACAGATTTTATCTTAAAGATCAAGAAAACGAAGTGAAAAAAATAAATTTAACAATTGTACGGTTGCAACACCTAGTAGAAAAGTTTTGAATATCAGTTTTATATACTAAATATTACTGATAGATACAATGAAGACTTCTAGCCAAGACTGGGCTCAGGCCTTTCGGGCATTTCTTGATCGCCGTGCTTTAATTATGCTTTTTTTGGGATTTTCGGCAGGCGTTCCAATTTTATTAATTTTTTCGAGCTTATCATTGTGGTTGGGAGAGGCAGGAGTAGATAAGAGTGCAGTTACTTTCTTTAGTTGGGCTGCGCTTGGATACTCATTTAAATTTGTATGGGCACCTTTAATCGATGAACTTCCTGTTCCTATTCTTACAAAAATTTTAGGGCGCCGTCGAGCATGGTTGCTGATAGCACAATTGTTAATTATTGCTTCAATTGTTGTGATGGCATCTTCAGATCCTTCGTTAGGCAATAGCTATTTAATTCAGATGGCTGTGGGTGCGGTCTTATTGGGGTTTTCAGCAGCAACGCAAGATATTGTAATTGATGCGTATCGTATTGAGCTAGGTGATACGCAAATGCAAACAGTCTTGGCATCTACATACAATGCAGGTTATCGCATAGGTATGATTGTGGCGGGTGCAGGTGCACTATTTCTAGCAGGATGGTTAGGAACATCTAAAGGAAATTATATTTATAATGCTTGGAAATATACCTATTTAATCATGGCATGTGTCATGGTGGTGGGAGTAATTACGACTTTATGTATTCGAGAGCCAAATGTAACGCGGAAGAATAAAAACTATCATGCTGTGGATTATTTGCGATTAGTATTTGTTTTTTTTATTGCTGTTTCAGCATTTGTTATTAGTTATATTTATTTTGGTCAGATCAGCGAATATTTAGAAAAAGTATGGCTTGTTCAAGATGGCGCATTATTATTTTTATTTGAAATGATACGTTTTATTGTTGCCATATTCTGCGCAGTATTCATTGGAACATGTCTTGTCAAATTTGGTGCTGTTGAAAAGAAAATGGCTATAGACATTTGGATTAGCCCTGTACAAGACTTTTTTCAACGATATGGGATTAAGCTTGCACTATTTTTATTATTACTTATTGGGTTTTATCGTATTTCTGACATTATTGCAGGTGTTATTTCGAATGTTTTTTATCAAGATTTAAACTTTACCAAAGCCCAAATTGCAGAGGCAGTTAAAGTTTATGGCGTTATTTTCTCACTGTTAGGAGGGTTCTTAGGAGGACTGTTGGCTCAGCGTTTTAACATTATGAAATTAATGTTTATTGGAGCTGTATTTGCCAGTGCAACGAATTTAATGTTTATTGGACTGGTGAAGTCGGGAGAGCCTTTAAGTCCAGTGAGTATCTCTCTTGGGGATAAGCAGTTTACAGCACAACCTGATGATGTCGGATACTGGCATGTAGATATTCCTGTTCAAGATTTTAATGATTTAAATAAGGTCTTAATTCAGAGTTCATATAGTACGCAACCACAAGAGTATGTGCGTACCGAGGTTCCTTTTCTATCTAGTGATAACCAGAAAAAGTTAGAACTTATTCCTTTCAACCATCAAAATACACTGAGTTTAGATACACTATCAAAAGAAGTAGTTATCAGAGGGCAATATGCTTCTTTTGAAGTACCTCTTCGTGAAAAAGATGCTGTACTTGTGTATGTGGGTGGAAAAAGTTTTCCTGCAAAAATAGAAGCATCGGGTAACTTTTCAGCAGTCATAGAAAGTAAATTATTGTTATCTCAAACTGATCATAAAATTCAGGTAAGAATATATGGCAAGAGTGATCAAGAATTAGCAACGAATGTATTAAGTTATAAAGTTGCAGATCATTTAACGACAGCATTAGATATAGATGTCAAACCATTAGATTTTATCCATAACAATAAGCATGAATCTATACGATTAGAGGGTAAAGTCATTAAGTCATATAGTTCTACATGGTTGTACTTTGCAATTATGATAGATAACTTGGCTTCAGGGTTGGCAGGTGCTGCTTTTATTGCATTTTTGTCAAGTTTGACCAGTGTATCTTTTACTGCTGTACAATATGCAATATTCAGCTCATTAATGACCTTAACACCAAAAATTCTAGGTGGATACTCAGGGACAATAGTCACCCATATTGGATATCCGAAATTTTTCCTCATGACAGCTTTGTTAGGAATTCCTATTTTAATATTGGTTTTATGGGTAGCAAAACTATTAAAAGCGCACAATGAAACTACTATCACACACAAAGGATGAATGATAATGCGTATGTTACATACCATGTTACGTGTAGGCAATTTAGATCGCTCTTTGGCATTCTATACTGAAGTATTGGGTATGAAGGTTCTTCGTCAAAATGATTATGAGGAAGGCCGCTTTACTCTGGCTTTTGTAGGCTATGGAAGCGAAGATACACACACTGTTTTAGAACTTACTTATAACTGGGATCAGAGTGAATATACATTGGGTGATGCTTATGGTCATATTGCTATAGGTGTTGCAGATGCATATGTCGCTTGTGATGAAATTAAAGCAAAAGGTGGTCGTGTAGTACGTGAAGCAGGACCTATGAAGGGTGGTAAAACGGTTATCGCTTTTGTTGAAGATCCAGATGGCTATAAAATTGAACTGATTCAGCAAGATGAATATGCACGTGCATAAATACATTAAAGCTTTAAATAATATTCGCTTACTGGCAGAAAATTAGGTATAATTGTAAGACTTGTTGAGCCTTGCCCTAACCAAATGAGTTTCGGTGGGCCAAAAGAATGGTCTGTTGTGGTGTTGATCTGCACTTTTAGTGCTTTCCTCTAATACATTAGAGAGTGATCAATTGCGATGACAGCATAAGCCTTTCTTAACTTAGGAGTAATCGAGCATGCGTGCCGGTATTCACCCAAAATACGAAAAATTAGTTGCGACTTGTTCATGTGGTAACGTTATTGAAACTAAATCGTCTGTAGGTAAAGATACACTTTACTTAGACGTATGTTCTGCATGTCACCCTTTCTACACTGGTAAGCAAAAAAGTGTTGATACAGGTGGTCGTATCGATAAATTCAAGCAACGTTTCTCTGGTATGTCTCGCTCAATCAAGCGTTAATATCTTAGAAATTAAGTTTAAAAAAACGGGCTATTTAGCCCGTTTTTTATTAGTCTTGATTATCTAATAATCTATCTAATTTCTTTTGGAAATAGTTACCCTGTAAGAAGCGTGCGTCTACGTTCCAAGCGTTTGCAAAGGTGCTCATGCTATTTAATTGATTCAGAACAAATGCTGTATCTGCACTAAGTTCGGTATAGTACTCTAGGTGTTCCTGAAGTTTTTCTAAGTCTTCATCACTGTTGAGTGCATCAGTTAACTGATCATCTAAATAGCATAGACTCGGTTGTAATTTTTCAAGTAGTTTGCCATGCGCTTGCACATTTGTACCAAACTGACGTAGTGCAATTTTAATACCTAGATCATCTAGCATTTTCCAAATTGAATGTGACTCTAAACCTTCTTCAATCAGTTCTAATGCACTGAATTTGAGAATGAGTGAATCTTGATTCGCACTACTGAGCATAGCCAGAATTTTCTGTAATAATGGAATAAGCTGATCGCCACCTGTAAGGATATGAGTATTCAGGTTAATGATTAACTTGGTTTCAGGGTGCTGTACGGCAAAATTATTCAGTTGTTTACATGCTTCAACGATGACCCAACGATCTAAGATAATTGATAGTGCAGGAGAGTCACGTAAGTCTTTTAGATCAATTAGGTTTACCCATTCATTATTATGAATAATACCGTTCAGCACTTCATACATATAAAGTTGAGCGTCTGTTTTATCATATAACTGTTGGTATTTTAAATGGATATTATTGTCTGCGAGAGCTTCTTTAATATGATCTGTAATTTGTTCCGCAACCGTAAATGCTGAAGAAGCAGCTTGGCTAATTGCTGAAATTTCTACATCAGATTTAAATTTGATCTCAGAACTGATCCCATTTTTTTCTTCAAATGTGAGTGGGTGAGCAAACGCATTAATATAACATTCATTAAAATGTTCTTGTGACTGAATTGGCTGTGTAATATCTGTGACATTTAGATGAAATGAAACGGTATAGTTGTTTTTATTAATTTCAATTAAATTATCTTTAGATAAATGCTCTAAACTCATAAGTTTAGATTTAAGTTGTGTTTGGTCTTTAGCTTGTACTAAGCCAATGTAAATAGAAGGTGTAAGCTTGATAACAGTATTTTGAATCTGTTCATGAAGAAAGTTATTTATAGCAGTAATATAGTTTTCAACTTCATTTGACTGAAGTTTAGCAAGATGTGATTGCTCTTCTGATGAAATTTTGAGTCTAAATAATATAAGCGTATTGAAAGGAATATTTTCAGTTGTAATTTTATGATTAATTGACTCATAACTATATACGCTACTGGTCGATGAAGAGGTTTTTGAATCACCATGGTCTATAATAAGACGCAAGCCTTCGTCATCGCTGTTTGGAAAAAAGTTTAGGTCTAAATTTTTATCTTTTAACGAAACATTTTTTGAAACAATAGAGAAATTCATTACCTCAGGTTGAGGTTGACTTACTTTTTTAAAGTTTTGCTTAAACTGTACGGCATCTTCAGGCTGTAATAAATCTAACAGTGGAAGTCCAATAATTTCATCTTCACTTTCAAGATGGAAAAGCTTGAGGTATTCCTCACTAGCTTCCATATGAATACCTTCTTGGATGAGGGCAATTGCATTTGCATTCTCTTTTGCACTTGTTTTTATTTGTGCATCAACTTGTTCTAATTCTTTCTCTAATTTTTTCTGTGATTGTAGCGCTCGACTAAAAGATAGAGTGCGTAATAGTCCAATATAAAAGCGCTCAGGGTAATCTAGATTAAAAAGGTCATATACACCTTTATTAATATAAGAAAGGTATTGTTCAGGTTGATAGTCTTCAGGATTCAACAACAGTAGTGGAAGCTGAGGCTGTTCTGATGCCTTAATTAAGGTAAGTGCTTGCTCAACTTTTAAATCGTAAGCGCGGCCAAATAAGATAATATCCCATGGTAGATTTAATTGTTTTTCAAAGCTGTTTAAATCATCGAGAAGACTTGCATGAACTTGATGTTTTTTTGTAGAGAGCAGCTCAGTTATTTGATTATACCGGATTTGGTTGTCATCAATAATGAGTAATCGTATTTCAGTTTGTTTCAGCTTATTTTGTAAAAAAGAATTTCTCATTTAAGACTATCCCATAAATCCAATTTTTTAAGAGACTCAGCATGCTTTTCAAGAAAAGTGTTCAGAGTAACTTCATCACTGTCATCAAGTAAATCAAATTCTAAAAGTGTGAAACTTTGATTAATTAGCTTCGCATTCATTAAATAAATTTTAATTTCCTTTTTACCCAAACGTAAAGAAACAGTTTGCTGTTCTTTAAATACTTGAGAACCAGGAACTATAATAGATAAGGATACCTCATTTAGTACATCTTTTCTAACAAGTAATGCAGGATGATAAGATGTAGATGTTTTATTTACAAAAAGTTGAACAGCACAAGGTGTAATATCTTGTGATAAGATTTCAATACCAAATTCAATATGATGGTTTTTTACTTGTTTTAACCAGCGAATGACACCTGCTCGCCAAGGACTTTGTTTATTTTCTTGAACGAGAATGAGTTCTCCTGTACGCAGTTGTTTCGGAATTTCTTGCGTCCATTTCATTCGATATCCATTTACACTGATATCTATAATCGTACAGCTATAAATTTGCTTTTGGCCTTCATCTTCAAGAGATAGTTTTTTCGTTTTAATGAGAGGTTTTTGCTGTTTTTTTACATCTGTATCCCACATCGAAGACTGAAGCTCAGAATGCCATGAAGAGGTTTGTCTAGACGCTGAAGATTTAGGAAAATCTTTTAATTTTTCTAAAGTATCTTCGAACTCCTTGCCGTTAGATAAATAGTAATGGGCAGATTGAAGTCCAAATGTAATACAAATGTTAGATGTGAAGTTATAACGCTCGAAACGACGTTCTGGAGAGTTATTTAGAATATTGAGTGTATGAAAAACAAGTGAGGAAGTTAAATTTTGCTGTTCTATCTTAGAAAGAGATTTTTGGCCTGGTAAATTTACTAAATTAATATGCTCATAGAGCGATTGTGTTTCTAAATAGAGTACACCATCTTCCATATCATTCTGAAAATGATTCATGACTGGTGGGAAGTCTTTATTTAAATCAATGATGTATCTGGAAAAATTATTTTCTTTTAAAGACAGTTTTAAGAATTTTACCCACTGGAAACTGCATTGATAGAGCTCATAAATTTCGACAGGCCGTACTTGATGTGTATTTAAGATATCAAGTAGGCACATTTGTTTATAAACATCTAAAATTGTTTGTGGTGCTTTTATGCTAGAAGAGAATTGATATTTAGATTTGATGTCCTGATCATCAAAATCATTATCTTGAGCAATGGTATAGAGTTGATGAGCACAACGCCATTGTCCAATGAGTGCACCTTTATATAAAAGTAATTGCTGGTACCTTAATAAATTTAACTGCTCTAATGCAAGATAAATACTTACAATCCGTATTTGTTGTAAGCTCTTACGTTTGAGTACAGAAAATATGGAAAATTTTGCATGATTTAATGTCTTATCTAAATCATGAGCAATATGATTATAAATACGTGCGATATAGCATCTGAATAGCTGAGTAAGATCGGTAACGCCTTCTTGATGATTAATATTGAGTGTATAGCTCCCAATAAAATTCTTTTCTAAAAAACTGATCGTTTGTTCTAACAATGAATGTAGACTTTGAATGAATTGATATCTTAATTCGGGTGCACAATCTAATTCTGATATTTCGACAATAGCATTCAACAAAGCTTTGGAGGAGTCTCCAAGCTGAGAAGAATTAAGTTGGTCAGCCCACTGTTGAATACTTTTTACATTTGTTTCACAAAAGCTTAAAGTTTCGCGAGTGGTCTCATTTGGTATTGTAAAAAAATCTGGAGATAAATTCTGCGTGTCCATAACTCACCAGTTTATTTCAGGATTTCCCATATAAAGGGGTTTTATTAGGTTCTCCCGCAATCTCTCTTACAAGTTTCGGTACGAGATAGCCAGGTAAATTTGCAAGCACTTCTGTATAAATATCGTCTACATATTCGGAATCTAAATCGAAGTGGTGGGCGCCTTTTACCTTATCTAATACGTGAAGATAGTAAGGAGTGATATGGGCCTCAAAAAGACGATAGCTTAACTTTACTAAAGTTTGAGCTGAGTCATTCACACCTTTTAACATGACTGCTTGATTAAAAAGCATAATGTTAGGATGTAAAAGACTTTTAAATTTCTCAATGGTAAAGTCATCTAACTCATTGGGATGGTTAGAGTGTAACACTAGAATGATGCGCATCCTACTTTTTTTTAGTATTTTTGTTAACTCGTTATCAATTCTAGAAGGCAAAACAATAGGTGTACGTGAGTGAATACGTAATATTTTAATCTGTTGAATTGTTTCCAAGCGTTCAATCCATAGCGATAATTTCTCGTTAGAAATTGTAAGTGGATCACCACCACTTAAGATAATCTCATTAATTTCTGGGTGAGATTCAATATATGTTTTTATATTTAGCCAATCCTGGCTCTTTGGTAAATTTTCTTGGTATGGAAAGTGTCTTCTAAAACAGTATCTGCAATGAACTGCACATGCACCAGTAATAGTTAATAGGAATCTTGATTTATACTTATGTAGCACACCAGGCAATTGATTTGCTTCTTCTTCTCCAAGAGGGTCAACAACATATCCATCGTGTTCTTCGAGCTCTAAATGATGCGGTAGAATTTGTAAAAGTAGAGGATCAAGTGGGTCTTCTTTTTTTATTTTTTCTACGAAATGACGAGGCACACGTAATTTAAATGCCTTTGACGCAAGTAATGAACCTGACAATAATTGATCTTTTGATAGGTTTAATATATCAAGGAGCTCTTCTGGATCTGTAATTAGATCACTTAGTTGAGTTTTCCAGTTTTGCTCTTGGTACAAATAGTTTATCATGCCACTTGCTGAAAAAAATGCTAGTCTAGCATTAATCGATTTAAATTAGTAAGTTTGGAGTGTGCCAGCCATGGCCAATTATTCTACAAATGAGTTCAAGCAAGGCTTAAAAGTCATGCTTGATGGTAATCCATGTTCAATTATGGAGAATGAATACGTAAAACCTGGTAAAGGTCAGGCTTTTAACCGCGTTAAACTGCGTAATTTAAAAACAGGTAAAGTATTAGAAAAAACTTTCAAATCTAATGAATCATTAGAGTCTGCAGATATTGTAGAAGTTGAAATGGAATACTTGTATAACGATGGTGAAATGTGGCATTTCATGGATCCAGCATCATTTGAGCAAATTGCTGCAGATAAAACAGCAATGGGTGATGCGACTAAGTGGTTGAAAGACGACTCAAATGAAAAATGTACAATTATGCTATTTAACGGTGTTCCTTTAACTGTGAATGCACCTAATTTTGTTGTTTTACAAATTGTAGAAACAGATCCAGGTGTAAAAGGTGATACTGCTGGAACGGGTGGCAAGCCAGCCAAACTAGAAACAGGTGCGGTTGTACGTGTTCCATTATTTGTTCAACAAGAAGAAAAAATTCGTGTAGATACGCGCACTGGCGATTATTTAGAGCGTGCGTAATTATTTTATACTGAATCATCTTTAATATTAAGGGTCTCTTTATGAGGCCCTTAATTATTATAGTGCATTTGTTGAATTATTTTTGTGCTTTATATTATTTTTCGCACCATAATATTACTTTTATATATATTTATTATTTTTCATCTAATTCATTAGTCTAATAACAGTATTTAATTATTATTTTTATTTTTTAATTATAGTATATTGATTTTCCGCTACTTTTGAATGAATTTTGGGCGGATATATTTTAAGACTATTTTGTTTCTGACGGGGAAAGAAATGAAGAAAATACTATTGATGACGGTAATATTAACATCTTTATATGCAGCTCAAACACATGCCGAAAGTACATTAGATCGAATTAAAACATCAGGAAAAATTACTATTGGTTATAGAGATGCAGCTGATCCTATTTCTTATACAGTAAATGATAAACCTGTGGGTTACGCATTAGATATTTGTAATCAGGTTGTTAGTGATATTAAAAAAACACTAAATAAACCTGATTTACAGGTGAAATATGAGTTAGTTCATCCAATGACACGTATTCCAGATGTAATTACTGGAAAAATCGATTTAGAGTGCGGAACAACAACCAACACAAAACAACGACAGGATGTAGTAGATTTCTCTACTAGCTATTTTGTAACTGAAGTGCGTATGGCTGTAAAGAGTAATACGAATTATACAAAAATCACTGACCTCAATGGCAAAGCAATTGTAACAACAAAAGGTACAACTTCAGATAAATACATTCGAACTTTAAAACGAAATGATTTAATTGATGTTAAGAATATTTTTGGTTCTGATAATAATGAAGCATTTGCTTTACTTTCTTCAGGTAGGGCTTCTGCATTAGTTATGGACGATAATACTTTGGCTGGTTTAATTGCAAAATCAGGACATCCACAAGATTATAAAATGATAGGTCCAGTATTATCAAAAGAACCATATGGGATAATGATTGCTAAAAATAATCCTCAATTAAAATCTATGGTAGATCATGTTATTCATAAAATGTGGATTTCAGGTGAAATGGCAAAATTATATAAAAAATGGTTTCAATCACCTATTCCACCAAATAACTTAAATTTAAACATTGCACCAAATAGCTCATTTAAACAATTTGAAAAAGCACCCAATGATGAAGGTATCGATTTATCCTAAATTGCTTTAGATAAAAGAGACTTCCTTGAAGTCTCTTTTTTATTAATATATAGAAAATATAACTATTCTTAATTAAAGTATTGTAAATTCTACACTCATTTTTTCACATAAATTTATATAATTGTGATGGAGTTTATATTTTGAGTAGTTTTAGTAAGTTTTTATTATCAATGACGGTTATCTTTTCTGGTTTTACAACAGTGCATGCTGAATCAGGGTATCGTGTATGTGGCGCATTTGCATATGTTCCTGGTTCTGGACAGCTTACCAAAGGTTTAGTTACCAAGGTTTCCAAAGGAAATGGTGGAGACACTTGTGGTAAAAAAGTAAGTTTTATGACCAACTACTATGCAAATGCTTATAAAGGTGAGAAAGCAGACCAGTCTATGAAAATGATAACATGTGAAGATTTTTCTAATCATATGGGAATATCAGGTGACATTTGCAGATCTATGCAAGTGAACAAAATTTATAAATACAATACGATTTATGATCGGAATCCAGCTGTAAAGAATCCAACGGTAACATTTTGGCATAATTAAAATTAGACCACCTACGTTGTAGGTGGTACTTATAGATTAATAATAAATATACAAAAAAGATAAAATGTAAATAAATTTTATATTATTATTTAATTTGTGATATATATCACATTTTAATAATTTTGAGTTTTAGTTATGTTTAACAGAATTTTTTTATCTATTTTATTATTATCTGGAACAACACTTATTTATGCAGAACCTGGCTATCGAGTTTGTTCTGTCTTAAACCAAAGCGATATGCGTACTGGATTAGTGGTAAAGGTTGCAAAAGAAAATAAGGACGATACTTGCGGTAAAAAGGTCAATTTTATGCGTAGTTATTATGGAAACGCATATCCTGGCCAACAGGCAACATTTAATACGCGGTTAATGACATGTGAAGACTTTTCACAGGGTTCTATTCGAGCAACAGGCGATGTTTGTAAATCGATGCAAGTCAATAAAATCTATAAATATACAGTCAAAACACAATATACAGATGCTGGGGTTAAATTTTGGCATAATTAATTTATAAAATGTTATTTTTCAAATATGGAGTATTTAATTGAAAAAATTAAGAAAAACATTTTTTTATTCAATTTTTATGACGGTTATTTCTTTATTTGGTTTTACCACACTACATGCAGAATCTGGTTATAGAGTATGCGTGGTGACGAACGATACAATTTTTATCAATCCTGAAACTAATTTAGTGAGAGGTTTAGGACGAGGACTTGTGGTTAAAGTTGCGAAAGAAAATAAAGACAATACTTGTGGTAAAAAAATAGCATTCATGCAACAAAACTATGGTTTGGCTTACGCAGGCGATAAATCAAAGTATAAATTTGTGATGCAACAATGTGAAGCTTTTTCAGAAGTCATTGGTTTAGATAAAGCAGATTTATGTAAATCAATGGAAGTGAATAAAATATATAAATATAGCTCAAAATATGGATACCCGCATGGAGTTTCCAATCCGAGCTTAGTGTTTTGGCATAATTAATAGTAAACCGCCTATATGGCGGTTTTTTTAATGTTGGATGGATGACACAACATGAATAAATATTAGTTTTCTAATCATAATGATAATTTCAATATAGAGCAGTAAGTAAATGCTCTATTTATAAAATGATAAGGAATAAAACAATGACAACAAACAATGAAACCTCCGAAGAAAATACTACAGTCACAACTGAATCTATAGTGACTAATATTACTGATGCAACATCTCAAAGTATATTCAATCAAAAGAGTATAACGATTGTTGAAAGTAGTAATGAATTAGAAAAACTAGATAAATGGGATTTAAGATCCGTTTATGTCAATAACGATGGGAAATATGATTATTCAGTTTCGAAGTCATTATGGGTAAAAGATGAAACTTACAATACTTATGACTTTAAAAGTGCACAGCCGATTCAATATTATTTTGATCAATTGAATGATTGGAATGATGCAATTGAATTAGCGCAACTGAATATGTTTATTAAGGGTTATTCGCCTAAAATGATTTTCCCTTCCGGTGTGATTAAAATTAAAAGGCCTATTTGGGGTGCAGCAGCACTAGGAATGTACTTAAATGAAAAGTATCCAGATTTAGGGATATACAATAGTACAAATAATACTTTTTTAGCTTACCCGCCTTTAATTATTGAAGGTCAAGGGAGAGATGCGACAACAATTGAGTTTGCGGGAGGGAAAGGACGAGGCACTCCAGACGATTTGACTTGGGTAAATTATGGAGCAATTCATACAGCACCATATGATGTATTGGAACAATGTAGTGGAAATGCAAAGATTTTTTATCATCATGGCTATTGGACTAGAGTAAATTTAAAAGGATTTACACTCTATGGTTATAACTCAGATACAAATGGTGATCGACCAAACTGTCATGGGATTGTGTTATTTAGGGGGAATCGTGCATTTGTAAGTGATGTTGTTATTAACTGTTTTAATGGTGCAGGGTTATTGTGTGATGGATATTACGATTCATTTTTAGAAAAGTTTGAAATTTTTCAATGTGGTCGAATGTCACCTGTTTATGGTGAATATAAAACAAAAAAATTAACCACATTAGATTATCAAACATATGCACCCTTACACGTGATGAAATCTGATATTGGTGATGGATGGGACAATTGTAACTTTCTACGTTTCTTAAACTTTCATATAGAAGATAATTATAATGCTGTAGCCGATATTATTGTAACAGGGGACTCCTCACCAATTTGGATTGAAAATATACATTTCGAATGTGATAGTTCTGATGGAATTGGCCAGTTAGGTACAAAAACCGTAATTGCTTTAGGTGAATATGGTGTGAGTCGATTTGCACAGGACGGTATTGAAAATTATGTATATGGCTCTGAGAAATTTACAGGTAATGGTGGAGGGTATGTATATTGGTCTAGAGGAGCTGGCTATGTACCAGCCTATGCTGATGGAATAGTCTTAGGTCAATATACACAATTAAATATTGATAATTTAGAGTTTCCTAATGCTTTAAGTGTATCTATAAATGGAGGTAATGCAAGTGCCTTGCTAAAAGCAAATAAATGTAGCTTCGGTAGCATTAATAATTCAGCAAATGCCTCTCAGATACAGTTAACTGATTGTAATATTTCAAGTTATAAACAAAGCTACGGCTTGTGTCCTGTAATGAATAATGTAAATGTATCGGGACCTATAGAGATAAACAATAGTCTCAGTACTCTAGAAAATATGATTGTTTTGAATAATGTAACCTGTGAATATGCTACAGGAACAATTCAATATGGAAACGTAAATTTGGTGTCTACAAGCTCAACTACGGGTACGACATTATTTATATCTGATGGAAGCAATAATATATATGATAATTATATAGTAAATACATTAGGAGAATTAAAATGAATAATAAAACAATGAATATTTCAAGAAGTATAGATCTAAATGAATTTAATGCACTTGGTTCATATATTTTTACAGTAAGTTTAAATACTTGTTTAAATATACCTTCAGATCAATTAACAAATACAATAAAGAGTTGGAGGTTAGAGATTTTTTCTAACACAGCTGATTTAACAATACGAACACAAGTTCTTGTTATTCCGCAAGAGGGCAATGAATACGCGAGGTATGAACGTACTGTAAAAAATACTGTAGGCGGAAGCAATTTCGGAGGTGGAACTATTTCTGTTCAATCATGGCATAAGGTTTACTTCCAAGGAGATCTCATTAATACGAATTTAGAGTTTGATAAATCAGCAACTTATAATATCGGATCATCATTAAATACAGTAAACAATCTGTATATGCAAAATGCAGTTACAGTGGTTTCTGATGAAAATCATAAAACAGGAATACAAGATATTCCCGATAATGTTCTAGAAGCATGGTCTAAAGTTAACTTTCAAATGTATAAGCTAAATAGCGAAGTACAAGAAAAAGGTGAAATTGCTCAATTCCATTTTGGTGTAATTGCTCAGCGTATCAAAGAAGTGTTTGAGCATGCTGGGCTTAATTTTAATGATTATGGACTACTAACCTATAAAAAATGGGATGCAGTTCAAGCGGTTGAATATATGCCAGCAACCTATGATAAAGAAGGGAATCAAACCTCACCTGAAATAAAAGCAGTTGAAGCAAAAGAAGCAGGAGAGATTTACATGGTGCGTTATGATGAGTGTATAATTCTAGAAATGGCTTATCAACGGAAACGTCTTGCAAATTTAGAAGAGAAACTTAAAGCCTAGAGAATGTATTTGTTGGAAAATCCATCAATAGATGGGTTTTCTTTTTATAGAAGACTGCGCTATTTAAATTTTTATGAGTATAATGATATTTATTTAGAAGAAAAATCATCTGGTAAGTGTTATAAGATAATGAAGAATTAAATAAAACTTTTAAACACAAATTATAGATTTCATGTAGAAATGAAACAGATGCATATGAGTGTATTACAATGTGTGAAATCAATTATTTTTTAAATTTTGGTCTACTCTCAAAATAGAATAGACCAGAAGCTATATAAATAATTATAATTTTTAATATAAACAGAAATTTTTAACCACCAACCATCATCCCACCATTTGCATGAATGGTTTGGCCAGTGATGTAAGACGAATCGCTACTTGCTAAAAACACAAAAATTGGCCCCATTTCGCTCGGTTGCGCACAACGTCCCATTGGTGCACCACCACCATAGTTTTCAACCAATTGAGGATCTGTTTGTCCTAAGGTTGCAGGTTGAAGTGGGGTCCAAACTGGGCCTGGAGCAACCGCATTCACTCGTATACCACGATTCATAATCTGATTGGACAATGCACGTGTAAAGATAATTTGTGCACCCTTTGTGGTTGAGTAATCAATAAGATTGCCAGGTGCAAGGTAGCCGTTTACAGATGAGGTATTAATGATAGTATCGCCTTCATGTAAGTGAGGTAATACAGCTTTACTTAAATAAAACATAGAATGAACATTCACCGCAAAAGTATCCAACCATTTTTCATCTTCTAAGGTTGCTAGATCTTCATTAATAAATTGAGTACCTGCATTATTTACAAGAATATTTATTTTTGAAAAGTCTTTTAGAACTTGTTGTACTAAATTTTGACATTCTTCACTATAACGTAAATCTACTGGGTAAATCCGACATGTGCCTCCCTGATTTTCAACCCAACTTTTAACCCATTCAGCATCTATTTTTTCCATTTCACAGTCTTTTATATAAGTAATCGCAACCTCAGCTCCTTCTTTGACAAAATGCAAAGCTGCAGCGCGACCAATACCACTGTCTCCACCTGTAATAAGAGCAACTTTACCTACCAATTTACGACTGCCTAAATAGTCTTCTGAAATAAACTCTGCTTGTGGTTGAAGTTGAGCATCACTGCCAGGAAATTCTTGTTTTTGAGCATGTATATTAAATTTATTCGTCATTATTTGAACCTTTTCATTTTTATATATTTAAGTGCAACACATTACTGCGCTTTAAGGCGAATCTGTGCAGTAAATATGTTTCATAAATTAAAAATTATGTAATTTATGTATAAGTTCTAAAAAATTGAAGTTATGAGATATATGGATTGAGAATAGTTAAGACAATATGAAATGCTAATATTCTGTAAAAATGTCTGAATCATTATAAAAGATATAGTACGATTGTTTTTGTGAACTAATTCACAATTTATTCGAGTTGATTTATGAAATTTTTTAAAAATAATTTACTCAAACTTCTGAGTTTTTTGACGGTTATTGGTGGGTTTGGATTAACAAATGCATACGCTGAATCTGGCTATAGAGTATGTGCAGTTTATCATCAGGTTGATGGAAAAGAGTTTCCTGCAGATGGTTTAGCGACAAAAGTTGCAAAGGAGAATAGAGGTGATACATGTGGTAAAAAATTATCATTTATGACTAATTATTTTGGAAATGCTTATCCTCGTGTAAAACCAACAAATAATTTTAAAATGGTTACATGTGAAGACTTTTCAAAGCATATAGGTACGGATTTTAATGAAGATATTTGTAGGTCGATGGAAGTAAATAAAATATATCAATATCACTACTACAGATATACATCTAATAAAGGAAAAACTTATTATTCTAGAATGCCAACACTTAAATTTTGGCATAATTAGATAATATTTTACATACTGCAATTAAAAACCAAATAATATTTATTATTTGGTTTTTTTATGTGTAATAGAAAATAAAATAGATTTATAAAATGTTGTATAGCAGTTAAGACAATCATAATAACTTAAAAATGATAAATACATCACATATTATTCGATTTGTATTTAATTTAATACATTTATAAATTTATATTAATATTTTAGGTGAAATATGATAACCAATGAAAATACTGTAGCAGAAACAAATAATACATTAAATGAAAGTCAGTTTAATGAAACGTATGCGGTAGATCTAAAGTTAAAAGGTGCAAAAGGTGATGGTATATCAGATGATAGTAAGTATGTATCTGATGAATTAAATAAAGGATATCGTATATTCAATGGAGGTATATATGCAGTTTTTGATAGGACTATTATTCACTCTCTTAAGTTTACTTCAGGAAATGCATATTTAATGTATGAAGGAAATAAATATCCTTTTGGTAATATTGTAAATCAACATATTGAATTAAATGTACCAAGTGTTTTTTATAATATTCAACACTGCTTTGAATGGTTAGATGGTAAAAGAATTATTGGTGACTCCAGTGTTACTATTAAAATTGCCGATGGAGTTTATCAGCAATCATGGGTAAATACTGTGAATCATGTAGATGGTAATAATATATATATTCGTGGAAATGAAGCAGATCGATCAAAATGTATTATTGAAGTTGATAATTTAAATAATCGAGATTGTTTTCTTATTTCTAATAAATGCTCTTTAGGCTGGTTAAATGGAATAACAATTAAAGGAATGAAAGGCTGGCTGAGCGAAGGTACATGGGCAACACAATGTTATGGTAGTGGTATTCGAGCAATTGATGGCTCTTCGATTGTTTGTGGTACAGAAATTGAAATTGATAAAATGTACTACGGTATGCGCTCTATGCATGGTGCAACAATTTCAGCAATAGGAAAAAGCGCAGACAATATTAAAGGCGGTGGAGTTCGTGTTACAAATGCTGGTGATGTTGGTTTTCATGCTCATGCTGCGACCATTTATTGTAACTGTGCAGAAGCTTCAAATGTAGGTCATAAAACAGAAGGTTTAGGCTTTGGATTTTGTGCTGAGGCAGGAGGTTATATTGTCTGTGAATATGCATGCGCAACTAATAATATAAAAGCAGGATTTTATGCACTTAGTCAGGGAACGGTTTGGGCACATGGCGTCAATTCTAGTAATAATTTATATGGTGTTTTGGCTTGGGGTGGAACGGTCGAATGTAATAGTTTAGGAAAATATCAAACTATACTCAATAATAACTTAATTGCTGGTATCCGAGCTACATATGGGGGGTTGGTTGGTGCGAATTCAGCAAAAGTAATTTCAAATACAATGGGGATACTGGCTGACGAAAATGGAATCATTGATGTTACAGCTGTGCAATCTAATGACAATGCACAGCATGGTTTTAGTGCTATATCTGGTGGATATATTACAGGTAATTCTGCCGTTTCAGAGAGAAATAATATTAATGGGTTTAATGCCGAAGATGGAGGAATAATTAAATCCATTGACTCTAGTGCAAATGACAATGGAAGTTATGGTTATTTTGCTAAGAATCATTCAAAAATATTTTGTAAGGGATTTGGGGGAATGAGAAATACTCTATTTTGTTCTCCTTTACAAAACTCAATTACAGAATTGGCAGGAAATAATAGCTCATTTATTATTGATGTTTAATTTCAAGCATCCCATGAATGCAAAATTCATGGGATGCTTGAAAAATATGCGCTAAGAAAGATCTATCTGTTTTAAGTAGTTGTAAATCACAATTTTTGCTGCTTCCATAAGCTGAGATGCATATCTTTCATTTTCTGTTCTCAGGTGTTTGATATTAATATTTGCTTGTTTTAATTCACAGTGATGTCCGATGAGCCATTTTTCTAAGTGTTCATCGTCTACTTCTAAATGAAATTGTAAAGCGAGCGTATTTTTAAATTGAAATGCTTGGTTGGCATAGTGAGCAGAGCTAGCAAGATGTTGAACATTTTGAGGCAATTCGAATGTATCACCATGCCAATGTAAAACAGGAATGTCTAAAAGAGGAGACAATATGTTTTCATCTAATTGAGGGAGGGTGAGGGTACTCCAACCAATTTCTTTGATAGAACCCGCGTATACATTTGCACCAAGTGCTTTAGCAATAAGTTGGGCACCTAAACAAATACCTAATGTGGGTTTATTTTCTTCAAGTCTTTTTTTGAGAAGGTCTATTTCTTGTTGTAAAAATGGATAATCTTCGACGTCATTGACACCAATAGGACCACCTAAAATAATTGTTAGTCCATCATAGTTGAATGCTTTAGACAAATCATCTACGCCAGCTTCGAAATATCGAATGCGATATCCCTTTTGATAAAAGAGATCTTCAAGTGAACCTAGGTCTTCAAATGCAAGGTGTTGAATTGCGTAAATTGTTTTAGCAAATTTTTGCATAATAGAACCTATGATGGTTAGGAAATGGGTGTTTAGACTAGCATTATTCTTGAATAAATCAATGAATTTACATCTTTTGAAATAAGATGAATGAATTAAATTTAAAGAGAGAAACTTAACTTTTCTATAAAAAATAGTTAGGCTATAGCATTCATTTTTAGAACATGGTCTTATGAAGCAAGAAACTGCATTGAAACTGTTAAAAGCGGGTGAAAATGTGTTTTTGACGGGGTCAGCAGGAGCTGGCAAGACGTATACACTGAATCAATATATTCAATATTTAAAAGCACGTAAGGTTACTGTTGCAATTACGGCATCTACGGGCATTGCAGCCACACATATGAATGGGATGACTATTCATACATGGGCTGGCATTGGAATTAAGGATCATTTATCTGATGATGACCTTAAACGTCTAAAAGAACGAAAATATTTGAAAGAGCATTTAGAAAGTGCGCAGGTGCTTGTTATAGATGAAATCTCAATGTTGCATGCGAAGCAATTGAATTTAGTCAATCAAGTTTTAAAGTATTTTAAAGAAACCGACCAAGCATTTGGTGGTATTCAAGTGATTGTTGCAGGTGATTTTTTTCAGCTACCTCCTGTAGGAAAAAATAGTGAAAAAAATAGAGATAAATTCTGTTTTATGTCAGATGCATGGGTAGAAGCAAAATTTAGAATTTGCTACTTAACTGAACAGCACCGACAAGAAGATGCAATACTTGATCAAATATTAAATGCGATTCGTGCGCAGTCTTTAACGCCACAGCACTATCAGGCGTTAGCTTCAACAACCTCACAAGATATTGGTGAGACCTTTACACGTTTATATACACACAATATGGATGTTGACAGTTTAAACATCGAACATTTAAGTCGTTTAGAGGGTAAATCACATGAATTTACTGCCAATGTAGACGGTAATGCAAAGTTAATTGAAACACTTAAATCTTCAGTGCGTGCACCAGAAGCACTCAGCTTAAAAAAACATGCCAAAGTTATGTTTGTAAAAAATAACTTTGATATGGGCTATATTAACGGTAGTTTAGGCGAAGTTGTGGGGTTTGAAGATGATGACGAATTTGGATTATTGCCTAAAGTCACTTTAACAGATGGTACGACATTAGTTGCTCCACCTGAAACATGGTCTGTTGAAAATGATGAAGGTAAAGTTATTGCAAGTTTCCAACAAGTTCCGTTAAGGCTTGCATGGGCAATTACGATTCATAAAAGCCAAGGTATGACCTTAGATGCTGCTGAAATTAACTTAAGTCACACCTTCGAGAAAGGTCAAGGCTACGTTGCCTTATCACGCTTAAAATCTTTACAAGGGTTACGTTTATTGGGTTTTAACGATGAAGCGCTGGCTTTAGATAGTTTGGCAATAAAAGCAGATCGTCGTTTTCAAGAACTGTCGCAAGAAGCAGAAATAAATTTTGAACACGTAGATCTCTCGGTTCAGCATAAAGCATTTATTCGCCATTGTGGTGGAACCTTAAACGAAAAAGAAATTGAGCGAAATCAAAAAAGATTAGGTCAAGGTCAAGCACAAAAAAGCTATGGTGCTGCAACCTTGGAGGAAACGAAAGAGTTATTTGAAAATGGCTATGAAATTCAAGATATCGCTCAAGAACGACAACTTACGCCGTCTACCATTATTAACCATTTAGGAAAATTACAAAAAGAAGGATTGGATATTTCTGTTGCTCATCCAGGCGATGAAGTGGTCGAGCAAGTTCGTAAAATTTATAAAAAACTTCAGCGAACAAAACGTACAGAAAACTTTAACGATGATGGTTCAATTCGTTTACGACCTATTGTTGAGGCGACGCAGCCACGAATGGGATATGACCAAGTTCGTCTTGCATTACTTTTTATTGAATAAACCTCGTCATATACGAGTTGTGAAATAACACTGTAAATGTAAGTAATTAAAACAAGAATACTTACTGACATAGTGCTATGGTGTTATTTCATTCATGGGATTTTATTTATTTGTCAGTTGATATCATTCAGACGAAATAAACAATAACGAGATAAGGGGAAAGTAGTGCGGTTATATATTTATGAACATTGTCCATTTTGCTTAAGAACACGCATGATTGCGGGTTTTAAAAATTTACCTATTCAATATAGCATTATTATGGAAGGCGACAGTGAAACACCAATTCATTTGGTGGGTAAAAAAGTGGTGCCTATTTTACAAAAGTCGGATGGTCAATACATGACAGAAAGTCTAGATATTGTAAAATATTTAGACGATTTGAGTCCTCCATATTATGCTCAAGGTGAGGTAAATACAGAAATTGAGGCATGGATTAAGAAAAATTCATCACTCATTTTTAGATTGATTGTACCAAGATTTACACAAAGTGATTTCAAAGAGATCTCTACACCTGAAGCAAGACAGGCATTTATTGAAAGAGAAACGGCCTCTTTTGGCGACCTTAAGCAGTTGTATGAAAATAGTGAACCAGATATTCATGCAATGAATACGTCTTTAACAGAAATAGATTCATTGATAGAGCATCATGAAGAGATGAATATAACAGACTTTATGATTTTCCCATGGTTACGTTCTTTAAGTATAGTTGAAGGCTTAATATTTCCATCTCATACAAAACGCTATATGAATAGGATTGCTACAGCAGCAAAAGTAAATTTACTATTTGATCAGGCAAGATAATATTCAATTATCATATATTAATAAAACCAGTATATATATACTGGTTTTATTGCACTAAAATAGCGTTTTTCTTATATATTGCACATCAAGTGTGCATATTCTTTAGTTAAAAGGTCTATAGACTTTAGTTTAATTTATTATCTAAAAATATGATTTTTATAGTTAAATTTGTAAAAAAGAAGAATTACACTTTCTTGACCAAATAAAAAAAAAGCGTATTGTGAATGTGAAGTGATAAAAAAGAAGGAAACACCTGAACCTTTCTAATATTTCTATGGAAAGAAACATTACATTTAAACAGGAAATCACCATTTCATCTTAGATTATTTCGTTAAAACCAAGGTTGGCATTATATATGCATAGTTTTATTCGGATGAATAGTGAAAATTTCAAATATTTAAAAGATAATTAGGTGTGTTTATGACACAAGCAAAGTCAACCAATCTTTCACAAGGATTAAAAAATAGGCATGTTACGATGCTTTCTATTGCAGGAGCAATTGGAGCAGGCTTATTTGTTGGTTCTGGACACGCAATTGCAGCGGCAGGTCCCGCTGTTTTAATTTCTTATATTGTTGCAGGTACATTAGTTGTACTCGTAATGCGAATGCTTTCAGAGATGGCAGTTGCACAACCCGATAGTGGATCGTTCTCAACTTATGCAGACCGCTCTATTGGAAAATGGGCTGGTTTTACAATTGGCTGGTTATATTGGTGGTTCTGGGTGTTGGTTATTCCATTTGAAGCCAATGCTGCCGCAGCTATTATGCATTCTTGGATACCGGATGCACCAGTTTGGCTACTTGCTTTTCTAATTACTATTGCTTTAACAGTAACAAACTTATTTAGTGTAAAAAACTATGGAGAGTTTGAGTTTTGGTTAGCAACCATTAAAGTAGGTTCAATTATCATCTTCATTATGATTGGTTGTGCTGCAATTTTTGGTTTTTCTTTAAATCCTTCTGTCAGTGGTGTACAACATTTATACGACCATGGTGGTTTTTTGCCAAATGGTTGGGGTGCAGTACTGGGTGCATTGTTAACAACGATGTTTTCATTTATGGGTTCTGAAATTGTAACGATTGCTGCAAGTGAGTCTAAGGATCCTGAAACACAAATTACTAAAGCAACGAACTCAGTCATATGGAGAATTGGTTTATTCTATATACTGTCTATTTTCATTGTGATTAGCCTTGTGCCATGGAATGACCCAACTTTGGCTAAAATTGGTTCATACCAAGCAGTTTTACAATTATTAAATATTCCATATGCGAAACTTATTGTAGATATTGTTGTATTAACTGCTGTAACAAGTTGTTTAAACTCTGCATTATATACAGCATCTCGTATGGTATTTTCGCTTTCTAAGCGTGGCGATGCACCGCACTTCGTACAAAAGTTGAATAGCCAACAAACACCAGTTTATGCAGTATTACTGTCTACGGCTGTCGCTTTTATCTGTACTTTTGCAAACTATGCTGCTCCAGCAGAAGTATTTAACTTTCTGTTAGATAGTTCAGGTGCTATTGCGTTGCTTGTGTATCTCGTTATTGCATTTTCTCAGTTGAATATGAGAAAGCAATTGATCAAAACAGGTGAACCTATCCGTATGAAGATGTGGCTTTATCCATATTTAACATGGGCTGTCATCATTTTTATTATTGCAGCATTGGGTATTATGGCATTTGATCCAAAACATGTTCACGAAATTACTTCGACAGGAATTTTATGCTTAATTGTTGTAATTTCTGGTGTAATTGTATCTAGACGACATCGTACAAAAAAAGCGGTGAAATATAATACAGCGCAAGACCAGTTATAATAAGAAAGACGTTATAGAAAGTTATTTATGGCATGAGGGTAATACTCCACCTCATGCCATTTTTTATTGTTTATTTTAGAGCTTGAGGTGTAGTCGAACCATAAGAGATACTTTTATAAGACGGAACAAATTCACCTGTATTTGCATCTCTGCCTTGTAGTAAGTACTTGGCACTGTCTTGTCCGTATGTATCGACAGCAAGCTTAGAAAAGTGGCCTATGTCTGTGGTTGGTTTTCTTAAGCGATTTACAATGAGAACTTTCTCTGTTTCTCTAAAGTCTTGCATCATGTTTTGGTCGCCCTCGCTGTCACCTGCAATAAAAATAGGACCATAACCATACTGGCTTACTAAGAATTTTTTAATCATTTGACTTTTGCCTATACCTTGAGTTTGAAAGTATCCTTTTCTAAACTCTGGCAAAATTCTTCCTTGAGAATCTCTTTCTAGTTCCATTGCCAATACATGTTTTTCATTTACGCCGTAGCCAATTTTGGGATTAGATACAATTTCTTTAACCACATCAATGAATGATGCAGAGCATACATAGACTTGAATTCCATTTTCTTGGAATGTCGCAAATAGATTTTGCATTTCTTTATACGGACGTAAACCATTATCCCAACGAATTGAAACAACACCTGCTTTACCTACAAGTGACTCAGGAGAAGTCCATTTAATCGGTTCAATGTTCTGTCGCTTTTGCCACTCTACAGTATGTTTAACTAGATCTCGTACTTCAGGCGCAGTAAAACCTGTAAATAGATAGGTAACCCAAGGGTATGATACATCATGTGCAAATGTGTCGCCGATTGCAGCATAGAGGTAACGCATTTTTGTAATGAAGTTGCTATAGTTTGGATTTTGACGAACCTGTTCGAGTGTTTCTGTACCTTCTAAGCCTTTATAGTGATGATATAGCCATGTATAGCTTTCAATAATATCGGGGGCGACTTTTTCGATATTTACAGATTGTCCTTGAGCATTATTGTATTCAGAAACAAAGTCTTTATCGCTGATATTTTTTCGAATGATACTATTGAGTTGTTCAGGAGTTACTTTGAAACGTAGATGCTCCAATTGATAGATCAATGTAGCTTCTTCGATATCTAGAAAAACGGATGTATTGTCAAAATCGGCAACAATATAAGAGGGTTTCGCTGGATTGTAGTTTGGACTATGTTTGCCGTATTTTAAAATAAGTGAATTAATTTGCTGTCGGTTAAATTGATCCCAATGTCCTTCGGCTAATAAAGGTATATTTTGTGTGTGTGCCACTTCTTTAGCATAGGTACCAAAAGGCGTAATAGCACTAATTGCAAGCGCAAGAGAAATACTGAAATGTTTTTTTAAATTGCTCATTTTAAGTAATGAATTTCTATATTGAATAAGCAAAATAATATAGGAAAGCTCTATGACATTATCATTAATAAATAAAATAAAGTTTTGCTAAATGTTCCATGTATAAAAATTTTGCTCTCCAGTCTCTAAAATTTCTAAGACTTGAGCTTCGCCTGAAGATTCTCTCCAATCACCGAGTACAATTCGTTGCTGATCGTGTAGGTAGTATTGATGAGGACGATGCGTATGGCCATGAATAAGTATATCTACACCTGTTAAAGCCTCTTCTACAGCATGATGATTTACATCCATAATTTGATAGGCTTTGTTTTGCTGAGAAGCTGTACTTTTTTTACGAAAGCCATTAGCAAGTTTTTTGCGAAAGTTTAGAGGGGTTCTTTTTAGTAGCCCCAAAAGCAATGGATTTCTAATGATTTTTTTAAATCGTTGGTAGGAAATATCATCGGTACATAATGCATCGCCATGCTCTAAGCGATACTTTTTATGATGAATTGTCAGTACATAGGTATCGGGTAAGAGTTGACCTGAAAACTGGTTTAAAAATTTTTGTCCAAGTGCAAAGTCTCGATTACCAACTTGAAAATAAATATGATTACCTGCTTGGGTAAATAACTGAAGGTGTTGAACAATTTCTTCTAGCCATGGGGCAGTATCATCATCGCCAATCCAAGCATTAAACCAATCACCTAAAATGTAAAGCTGGGTATGTTTATCTCTATAATATTCAAGCAATGCCAAAAACCCCCGAACGAGTCGAGGGTGATTTTGAGATAAATGTAAATCTGCAATAAACAGATAAATCACTAAATACTCAGTTTAACTTATTCAGCAATAATTTTAGCAGATTCGATGACAACATTTTCCAGTGGTACGTCTGCATGGTAGCCACGGTTGCCAGTACGAACATTTTTAATTTCGTTTACGATGTCCATACCTTCAACAACTTTACCAAATACAGCATAGCCCCAACCTTGTGTAGTTTTACCACTGTGGTTTAAGAAGCTGTTATTTTTAACATTAATAAAGAATTGTGCAGAAGCAGAGTGAGGTGCTTGAGTACGCGCCATAGCAACAGTACCTACATCATTGCTTAGACCGTTGTCAGCTTCATTCTCAATTGAATCGCGTGTTACTTTTTCTTTAAAGTTTTCATCAAAGCCGCCACCTTGAACCATAAAGCCATCAATCACACGGTGAAAGATAACACCATCGTAGAAGCCATCACGTACGTATTCTAGAAAGTTTGCAACTGTTTTTGGTGCTTTTTCGCTATTTAATTCAAGAACAATACGTCCTTTATTTGTATTTAATTCAACTTGAGGCAAACTCATATTTGTATCTCCTATACATGGACTAAATTAGCCATGGGTTTTTGGTTGAGAGAAGCATAAGCAAACTGTAAACTAGATAGCAAGTATAAACGTTAATTATCTTAGAAAAAAAGTTAAGATAACGTTTCATTCAGTCAAAATTTAACTTTATAGAAGTGAATTATCTATTATGAAGCCAAATGATGTTGTTTCAGATCTGCCAAATCACCCGACACAAAACAGTCAAGCCTCTACTGATTCTGTGCAGCAAGAACAACAACCCGGCTTAGATTTTGTACGCCAAGTGATTACTGATGATTTAGCACAAGGTCGTACAAGCTCAGTCGTTACACGTTTTCCACCTGAACCAAATGGCTACTTACATATTGGTCATGTAAAAGCAATTTGTCTAAATTTTGGTGTTGCTGAAGAATTTAAAGGCGTATGTAATTTACGTTTTGATGATACAAACCCAGACGCAGAAGAACAAGAGTACGTTACTGGCATTGAAAATGATGTGAAATGGTTAGGTTTTCAATGGGATGGTGAGGCGCGTTATGCATCAAAGTATTTTGATCAGTTGTATACGTGGGCTATTCAACTCATTGAACAGGGCGATGCATATGTCGATTTACAATCTCCTGAAGAAATTAAATTAAATCGTGGTAACTTTGTAGAGCCAGGTAAAAACTCACCTTACAGAGAAACAAGTGTAGAAGAAAACTTATCACGTTTTGAAAAAATGCGTGATGGTGAGTTTGGCGAAGGAAAAGCTGTACTTCGTGCAAAAATTGATATGTCTAGTCCGAATGTACATATGCGTGACCCAATTTTGTATCGTGTATTACATGCATCACATCATCAAACAGGCGATAAATGGAAAATTTATCCAATGTACGACTATGCACATCCTTTATCTGATGCTATTGAAGGTGTAACTCACTCATTGTGTACCTTAGAATTCCAAGATCACCGTGCATTTTATGACTGGGTTGTCGCAAAGGTAAATTCAACTGCTGTACCTCGTCAGTATGAATCATCTCGCTTAAATGTGGACTACACAATTACCTCTAAACGTAAGTTACGCCGTTTAGTAGAGGGTAACTATGTTCATGGTTGGGATGACCCTCGTATGCCAACAGTGGTAGGTATGCGCCGTCGTGGCTTTACAGCGGAAGGTTTACGTGACTTCTGTAAACGCGTTGGTGTGTCTAAAACAGATGGTATTGTCGATGTTGCGATGCTTGAGTTCTGTATTCGTCAATCATTAGAAAATACGGCTGCCCGTGGTATGGCAGTACTTAATCCACTTAAAGTAACACTGACTAACTTATCTGAAGCAATGGATTTGGTACATGCACGTCATCCCAATGTAGATATGGGCGAGCGTACGATTCCATTAACCTCAGAACTGTATATCGATCGTTCAGACTTTGAAGAAGTTCCACCAAAAGGCTTTAAACGTTTGGTGCCAGAAGGTGAAGTAAGATTACGCCATGCTTATGTGATTAAGTGCGATGAAGTTGTTAAAGATGCTAATGGTGAAGTGGTTGAACTTAAATGTTCAATTGATCCTGACACATTGGGCAAGAAACCTGAAGGGCGTAAGGTAAAAGGTGTTATTCATTGGGTATCTGCTGAGCATGGTCTGCCTGCTGAAGTACGTATTTATGATCGTTTATTTACAGAAGCTGACCCTGAAGTCGGTGAAGATTTCCTAGATAACTTAAACAAAGACTCTTTGAAAGTTGTTCAGGCGATTATTGAACCTGCTTTGGCAAATGCAAAAAATGAAGAACGTTTCCAGTTTGAGCGTGAAGGCTATTTCGTAGCAGATCGTTATGATCACTCTAGTGATAAACCTGTATTCAACCGTATCTTGGATTTAAGAGATAGCTTTAAACCAGAAAAATAAGCGCTTTTGGTTAGATTACTGTCCTCACAATCTTAATGATTGTGAGGATTTTTATTTTTTTGTATACGTTTTAAAAAAAGATGAATAGGGCCTTCCATTTTTGCTTTATCCCTCAATTTCTTTTTTATATACAATACCAATGCGAAACTTGCAGTTGCAACAGTAATAAAAATGCCATTCATATAACTCATTAAAGAGCTAATGTAGCCAATAGTTGTAAGCCTACGCATCATCTTTTCAACTTGTGGGCTATCTTCTATACCTGTAATTGCCCATGAACATAAATGCTCGCAGTTATTCATAATTAAATGATAGTGGTTTTCGTTCATACGTAAACGCATTCGCCGTACTACAGCACGACCTTTAAATTTTGGATTTTTGTAGGTACGAATATGTAATGGCTTATGATGTGAAAATTTTTCAAGTTTTGTAATTTCAATAGGATGCTTTTTAAAGAAATGGGCAAATCCAGAGTAATGGATGACGCGGCCTTTACCTGCATAAATACCGTGGTGCGTATAACCAAAGTGTTTCACTAAAAGATGTGAACCAATTGGAATATTTAAGGCATGATGTTGTCGTTTTCTCATAGCAGAAACAAAAGTATCTATATGAAACCTGAGTAATTATAACAAAATTATTGGCTTTTCTAACGGTTTCCTCACAAATGCTCACGAAAAGTCATTTTAGAAAAGTTAAGATTGGCATGTGATTTGCTTGGTCATTCCTATAAAGAAATGATAAGGATAAAGTGATGAAGCAACGTCAAATCGCTTATGAAGATGAATATCTCGGATTAAATAAAAGTATTGCTTATGGATTACAACACGTTTTAACAATGTACGGTGGAATCGTTGCACCACCATTAATTGTAGGTTCTGCAATTGGTTTGACACACATTGAAATTGGAATGTTAATTACTGCTTCTTTATTTATTGGTGGATTGGCAACACTATTGCAAACGCTTGGTATGAAATGGTTTGGAGCAAAACTCCCCCTTGTTCAAGGTGTTTCTTTTGCAGGTGTAGCAAGTATGATTGCAATAGGAACAACTGGGGGTGGTTTTCAAACAATACTTGGGGCAGTTTTGGCCAGTTCACTTATTGGATTAATTGTTGCACCATTTTTTTCAAGGATTATTCGATTTTTTCCACCTGTAGTGACAGGTAGTGTGATTACAATTATTGGATTTTCTTTGTTGCCTGTTGCACTCAATTGGATAATGGGGGGGAACAATAAAGCATCAAATTGGGGAAGCTTATCTAATTTGGGTTTAGCTGCATTTACATTAACTGTTTTACTTGTGTTTAGTCGCTTTGGCACGATTGGACTACGTCGAGTTGCAATTCTATTGTCAATAGTGATTGGTACTGTATTCGCTTATGCTTTAGGGTATTGTAATTTTTCAGGAGTAGCAGATGGTCAGTGGCTTGCTATTCCAAGCTTTTTATCATTTGGGATGCCTATATTTAGTATCCCTGCGATCGTTGCTATGTGTATTGTTATGATCGTAACGCTGACAGAAACAACAGCAGATATTTTAGCAGTCGGTGAAATTGTTGGCAGTGAAGTGACACAGCGACGCATCGCCAACGGACTGCGTGCAGATATGCTATCTTCTGCGATTGCACCATTTTTTGGGACCTTTATGCAAAGTGCATTTGCTCAGAATGTTGGATTGGTTGCAATTACAGGAGTAAAAAGCCGTTTTGTTGTGGCAGCAGGTGGCATGATTCTTATTTTACTGGGATTATTTCCTATTATGGGAAGATTTATCGCTGCAATACCCGCACCTGTTTTGGGTGGCGCAGGTATTGTCCTGTTTGGCTCGGTGGCGGCAAGTGGTATACGAACACTTGGACAAGTCGATTTTAGCGATCAAAAGAATTTAATTATTGTTGCTGTGGCACTATCTGCAGGCATGATTCCCATGATTAATCATGACTTCTTTATTCATTTCCCAAAATGGGTGCAAATGATGTTTCATTCAGGAATTAGCATTACATGTGTCATGGCAGTAGGATTAAATATCTTTTTTAACCATTTACGTGTGAAAAAGCCAATATCTAATTCTGCGTCCTCCTCACTTTTGTCACATAAATAACTATTTAGGAAATATCTCGTGGTCGAGTAAATAATTTGATTCGATAATCTTTTTTACAATATAAAGGTTATCTTTTTTACGAATAAGAAGGACTTGTGTGTGGGTAGGGATTTCACCAAATTCAGAACATACCATGACATAGTGAATTTGACCGTATTCATCTCTTACACGTGCTGTTGCCTGAATTTCTGGTTTTGCGCTACCTGTAGAAATAGTCGCCAATCGACCCAAAAGATTAAGTTCTCTATGAATAAATTTAGGCTTAATGACTTGGTCTAAGCAATGAATCATAAAAATAGTAAAAAATAATGCTGTAACGAGTGTGGGTATAAGCACATAAATACTTGAGGCAAAAGATTGCTGATAAGCATAATAGGCGAATTGGAAGAAGTAGCCTGCAAAGCTAAAATTAATCAGGAAGAAAACTAAAATGAGTGTTCGAGAGAACTTGATTTGTAATAGCGGGTTATTTGGTCGAAAAGGAATAAGCCGTTTTAAAAATCTAAATGGTGAAATACCAATATAAAGCCCAAGTGTTTCCGATGCACTTAAGAGAATGAATGTTACTACGCACAGATGAAAAGGGAGTAGTTCTGGACTTTGTAAGAAATTATCTAGGCTATTATTCATCATAACGTTGCTTATGCGAGATAAATGCCGCCGTCAGAATGAACTTGAATAGGAACAACTGTAAGTGATTCTCCCAAACAAGGCCCAGAGATGCATTCACCAGTTTCGACCTGAAATAATGCACCATGGGTTGAACACTGGATGAATTCTTTGTCTTGGTCTAAAAATTCATTTTCTAGAAACTCAAGTTCTACTTGTAGGTGAGGGCAAATATTTTTATAAGCAAAAAATTGGCCATCGCGTTGAGTAATAAATAATGTGCCATACGCCGTTGTATCAAAAGCGCGCGCTTCTCGGTCGGGAATATCATTCGTCATACAAAGTTTTAACATTCTTCCACCACATTCCTTGTTGTAGCTGACTTTGTATTTTACCATAAAAAAGCATATTACAAACAAATAGAGGTCGATTGTGTATGATCGGGCCCCCATGTTCTATAGCCTTGAGTATCGATATGAATTTGGCCTGTTGTATAAGTACCTAAGCCCATATTTAGATCTGAACCGTACTGTTTCCAGAATTGGCATAATTTAAATTTTGTTTTTTCAATATTGGTATAATCTTTTGCTGTAGGGTGTTCAGGGCCAATACGAAAATCAATTGCAGCATTTAAGATATGACGAGATGAAACAGCACCACCTGCACAGCGGTTCATCTGAAAGTCACGATAGGCAGATGTTACTTCAAATTGTGTTAGTGTTTTTGTGGCCATAAGGTATCTAAATACCTTTAAAGTTGGAACTTGGTTTTCCCAAACTGTTTTTGGAGGAATTAAATATTCTTCTCGTCCACATTGTTTCCAATCTCGAGCTGTTCTTAATAACTCAAAAGTAGGAATTACATTGTTTACATTATTCTTTGTTAAAAAATCTTCATAGGCTTTGACATGTTGTAAATGATTGTCTTGAGAAATCCATAAGAAGTAGGACGAAGGAATTTTTTTAATCAGATAATAACTTGGAATAGGGTTCACAATTAAAGGCACAGAAGGTTTTGCGGAACTTGAGCCACATAAAAGAAAGAGAATAGATGTAATTCCAATTTTTCCCAGTTTTAGCGTATTTGGCATAAGTCGTAATATAGATATTTTAATTATGAACACATTTTATAGTTGAAAATAAAAATAGGATATTTAATTTAAGTAAATATTCGAGTGATAAAAAAGACCAGCATATGCTGGTCTTTTTTTATTTTTCTAAATATTGAAGCTTGTCTGCTTTACCATTCCATTCTTCACGATCTTCTGGTTGCTCCCCAATCTCGGTAATGTTCGGCCATTTTTCAGCAAGTTCAGCATTGAGTTCAATGAAGACTTCTTGTCCTGCTGGTAGCTCATCTTCTGAAAAGATTGCATTTGCAGGGCATTCAGGCTCGCATAAAGCACAGTCAATACACTCATCTGGATGAATGACAAGGAAGTTTGGACCTTCGTAGAAGCAGTCTACAGGACAAACTTCAACGCAATCTTGATATTTACATTTAATACAGTTTTCAGTGACAACAAAGGCCATAGCGACAGCTACCTAAAAAATTTGGTGTTCATCTTTAATTGCTATATTGTAGGCAAAAAATGGGGCAAGTAACAATTCCTTTTATTGATATTAATTATTTAAATCTATGAAATACCCATTTCTATATGATTTTTACTGATAATGAGAATTAATATCAGTATGTTATTTACTGTATTCCACCAAATATCACATCAAATTAAAGAATAATTGCCAATTTTAATAATTTGAGGAAGATGTCATGAACTCTTCTTATATTTGTCATATTTTGTTCAAAAAGATACGTGATGCTGAGAATGAAGTTTATTTTAATTGAACTTTCAACTGTGTATAAAAATACGGAAGGTAGAATGAATATTAAAGCAGAACTTAACTATCAGAAACAAATGAAGAATGCAAAACGTGGTGGACACAAACCCAATATCGCAAAAGATGTGAATAAACATAAAATACAAAAAGTACAAAAATTAATTAAAGAATTAGAAACAGAATATATGGAACATTGGGAATTCTGGCGAGAAAACTCTGAAATGTATGATCAAGGATATGCAAATGCAATTAGTCATGTACAAAATAAGCTTGTAGAAATATTACAAGTGAAATAAGCGGAAAGCCATGCAATCTACTAAGGAGTGCATGGCTTTGTATATTTATTTTGGAGGATGCCACGCAAATGAAGCTGGCTGAATAGGGTTTGGAATTAATTTTAAGCTAAAGAACAGATTTCCTAAATCTTGCTGGGACTGTAAAACCACAGGTGTAAGTGGTTCAACGGAATTAGGATTTGGTTTGGTTGTTAGTACTTTTTCTGCAATATTCAGGCTTAGGCCTGTACTATTTGCCAAAATTTGTGCTGTTTCTTTGGGGTGGGTATTAATCCATTGGTCTGTTTCATTCAGTACTTGTAATACTTTTTTTGCACTATCTGGGTGTTGTTGAATAAAACTTGGCTGTGCAAGGTAATAACCATAGGTTTTAGGAAGAGTTGTTGAGTCAAAAACAGCTTTTGCTGTACCAGATAGTTCAGTAGCACTGACGTATGGTTCCCAAACAGCCCATGCATCTATAGCTTTCTTATCCAACGCTGCGCGTGCATCTGAAGGAGTCAGCCAAACAGGTTCGATATCTGCCCATGTAAGATGAGCCTTTTGTAAAACTTCTGCTAAGAAATTATGTGCACTTGATCCTTTGGTTAAACCAATACGTTTACCTTTTAGATCTTCAATTGATTGTATATGACTATTGTTTGGAACAAGTAGGGCATGACCACGTTTTGCAGCTTCTTCATAACCCAGATAGTTGAGTTTTTTTCCTGCCGAAAGTGCAAACACAACAGGTGCATCGCCTGTATAACCAAAGTCAATCGCACCTGCAGAAAGCGCTTCTAATGTAGGTGGTCCTGCTGGAAATTCATTCCAACTGATTTTCACATTTGGAAATTCTTTTTCAAAAAAATGATTTTGTTTCGCGACAATGAGCTTAAGTGCTGCTTTTTGATAACCAATATTGAGCGTGGTAAGTGCCTCACTTGTATGAGGTGAGTTGGTTTGAACTGACTGCACATGATCAGATTTTTGGCATCCCAGTATTGAAATGCTAATTGTAAGAATTGTCGCTGTTGTTGCTAGAAAACTTTTCATTGTATTTTCAATAAATATAAATTTATATGTAATGTATAGCGTTTCTTTTGTTCCTAAAATCTGAATATTTTATATACTTATTAAAAAACCGAGCATAGGTAAGCTCGGTTTTTTGGTTTTTTTGCAAAAGTTAAGATGAGTGTTTGAGCAACGCTTTTAGCTGATAAAGCTGATCTAATGCCTGACGTGGTGTCAGGTTGTCGATATCTATTTCAGTGAGTGTATCTTCAACAACGGATTGTTTAGGTACTTCAATCAACCGTTCGACAGTTTCAACAGAAGGCATGTCCAACGATGGTTGTTCCTCTGAAAATAGGTCATTTTGAACGCTTGTATTTGTGGCAGTAATATTTTGTTTTTCTAAAATTTTTAGACGTTTTTGAGCCTCTTTAATGACGCTTATAGGTATGCCCGCCAGTTTTGCAACTTGTAGGCCATGACTTTGACTTGCAGGGCCTGCCTGTACTTTATGTAAAAGGATTAGGTTTCCATTCAGTTCCTTCGCCGTCACATGATAGTTATCAATCGTACTTTCATGCCCAAGTTCGGTAAGTTCAAAATAATGTGTTGCAAATAAACACAAGCACTTAATGCGTTTAGATAAATCGAGTACACAGGCCCATGCTAAAGATAAGCCATCATAGGTACTGGTACCGCGACCAACTTCATCCATAAGTACGAGAGATTGCTGAGTAGCATGATGCAAAATCTGAGAGGTTTCTGTCATCTCTACCATAAATGTAGATTTACCTGTAGACAGATCATCTGCTGAACCAATACGAGTAAAGATGCGGTCAATTGGCCCAAGAGTTGCACTTTCTGCAGGAACAAAACTACCGCAATAGGCAAGTAAGCTAATAAGGGCTGTTTGTCGCATAAATGTTGACTTGCCACCCATATTTGGCCCAGTAATAATAGCAAGACGATGATGGCTATTTAGTTGTGTACTATTGGGTGTAAAAGGAGTTTTACTGACAGCCTCTACGACTGGATGCCTACCTGCAACAATATGAACGCCTACTTCAGGACTAAAGTCAGGGCGTGCCCAGTGGCGTATACGTGCTTGATGTGCAAAATTAGCAAGAACGTCAATCTGAGCAATGGCACTACTCATTAATTGTAATTCAGCAATGTTTGCGCGCAACTGTTCTAAAAGTTGTTCAAACAGCATTTTTTCACGTGCCAGTGCGCGAGATTCACTAGATAGTACTTTATCTTCAAAGCCTTTTAACTCAGGCGTAATATAACGTTCTACATTCTTAAGTGTTTGGCGACGGATGTAGTGACTTGGTGCTTGCTCGGCTTGTGCTCGTGTAAGCTCAATATAATAACCACTTACACGGTTATAACCAATTTTGAGCGTATTTATTCCTGTTGTTTGTCTTTCTTTAGCCTCTAAGTCAATTAAAAATTGCCCTGCATGGTCACGAATTTGTCTTAGTTCATCAAGCTCAGCATCGAATCCTTCAGCAATAACATTGCCGTCACGTAAAAGAACGGGAGGGTTTTCGACAATAGCAGCTCCTAAATGCTGATGTAATGCTTCTACGTCGCCAAGATCTTCATTGAGTTGTTGTAAGAGCTTTGGTGCAGAATTATGCTGAAGAAGTGGTAAAAGTGATTCGTGTAAGTAAGGGATTTGTGCGCAAGCTTGGCGAAGTTGTACCAAATCTCGAGGACGAGCAGAACCTAAAGCTACACGACTTAAAACGCGTTCAATATCTCCAATTTCTTTAAGAGCTAAACGAATTGGAGACTCGTAGTAGCCAGTTAGTATTTGTTCTGTTGCTTCTAAACGTGCTTCTAAAATGGCACAATCTCGTACAGGTTGCATGAGTGTACGACCAAGAAGTCGGCTTCCCATTGCGGTTTGACAATCATTAATTAAATTAAAAAGTGATGTACCATGTTCGAATAGTGGCTCAATAATTTCTAAATTACGCCGTGTAACAGGATCTAAAGCAATAAAATCTTGGCTTTGTTCTAGTGTAATGTTTCGAATATGTGGTAGGGCTGTTTTCTGCGTTTCTTTTGCATAGTGAATAAGTGCAGCCGCCGCCGATTTTGCAAGTGGTAAGTGATCAACACCAAAACCTGATAGGGTGGCTACGTTAAACTGGTCACAAAGAGTTTTATCTGCATTTTTGGAATTAAAGTCGACATTTGGACGCTTTGTAATGGGGCATTCCAACTGCTTTTTAATCATATCTATAATGTTTTGATCAACTAAATCTTCGTTAATCAAAATTTCACTTGGCATTAGACGTGCCAGTTCAATAGTTAACATTTCAGGTTTGAAATCTTGCTGTTGAACTTTAAAAATACCTGCGCTCAAATCTAAAAGCGCAATACCAATTTGGTTCTGATGAATACTTAAAGCCACAAGATTTGAGTTCTGTGTACTATTAAGTAAGGCATCATCTGTGAGTGTGCCTGGGGTAATAATTCTTATAACTTTTCGCTCTACAGGCCCTTTTCCTGTAACTTCTCCTACTTGTTCGCAAATAACGACAGCTTCACCCTTTTTAACAAGGCGTGCAAGATAACCTTCAGCAGCATGAAATGGCACACCTGCCATGGGAATAGGATCGCCGTTACTTTTTCCACGATGCGTTAAAGTAATACCAAGAAGTTTTGCAGCTTTCTTTGCATCATCAAAAAATAGCTCGTAAAAATCTCCCATGCGGTAAAACAATAGGCTATGTGGATGCTCCATTTTTACGTTGATATATTGTTGCATCATTGGAGTATGGGATGAGATATTTTGTATGATCTGATCTAAGTTGGACACACGTACGCCTTACATTTGAGAAAGTCGGAGAATTTAGGTTTTGAACATCCTCATTTTGAATAAATATAGGGGTGTTGTACAGAGGCTTTTTATTTCTTGCTTAAAAAATGTGAAGGTGATGTACTGTAAAGAAAGAGAAAATATAAAATAAATGAAATGGAGAAAACGATGACCCAACAATTAGATGCAACTATTTTAGTACTCGGTGAACAATCCGATATTCTTTTAAATTTACTCAAAAAGCAATTTTCAACTATTTATGAGTTAGAACATATAGAAGATAAAGACAATTTTTTTAAGGAAAATGGAAAAGATATTATTGCAGTAGCCACTAGTAGTAATATTGGAATTACAAAAGAAGAAATTGATGCATTGCCTAAGTTAGAGATTATTGCCAGTTTTGGTGTGGGCTATGACAGTATAGATATCGACTATGCCAAAAAACGGGGTATACAGATTACAAATACACCAAATGTATTGAATGACTGTGTTGCTGATACTGCCATGATGCTCACATATGCAGTAGCAAGAAAACTGATATCAGCAGATGCATATGTAAGACAAGGAAATTGGATTTCTCCTTTTCCTTTGACGACAAGTTTATCTAAAAAAGTTTGTGGTATTTTGGGCATGGGCAATATTGGTGAAGAAATAGCAAAACGTGCGGTCGCTGCAGGTATGGAGGTTATTTATCATAATCGTACCGAGAAAAATAATGTTCCTTATCACTACGTAGCAACATTAGAAGCATTAGCAGAGCAAGCAGATTTTTTAATTTTGGCTTTACCAAGCACAAGTCAAACACAGCATATTATTAACACAAATATTTTAGAAAAAATGAAGCCAACTGCTTATATTATTAATATTGCTCGTGGTTCAGTCATTGATGAGAAAGCGCTCATTGAAAGTTTAAAACATGAAAAAATTGCGGGTGCAGGTCTAGATGTATTTGAAGAAGAACCATGTACACAAAGTCCACTGTTTGAAATGGATCGCGTGGTTCTAACACCACATTATGCAAGTGGTACTTATGAAACACGACAAGCAATGGCGCTATTAGTTTGCCAAAATTTAACTCAGTTTTTTAATAAAAATTCCTTAATTACGCCAATATAGCTATAAAAGGTTAAATAAATTATATGGATATCAAGCAGTTCGAAGTTTTGGTGCGCTACAATATTTGGGCAACTGAAAGACTCACGCATGCTTTAAAAAATATTTCGGATCAAGATTTTTCCAGACCCTGTGGTTTATTTTTTAATAGTATTTGTGGCACCCTGAACCATCTGCTTGTTGGAGAACATTATTTTTGGTATCGAAGGTTTACCAATTTGCCTATAGCGTCTGATATACAGCTAAGTACTGTGATTGAAACAGATAAAAATAAACTTTTAAATTTGTTAAACCAAAGTACACGTTATTGGAATAAATTTTTAAATCAATTTGTAGATAAAGATTTTCCAAAACAACTGGATTATTTGACATCTACAGGTAAGGCAATGAGTTTACCTTACGCTGAAACATTAATGCATGTGTTTCATCATGGAACACATCATCGTGGGCAAGTGACTGCGATACTGACATCAATGGGCTATCCTTGTCCTGAGTTAGACATGGTTTATATGATTGCTGAAGAAGCTGGATATGTCTAAAAAGTTTAATATTTATACAGTTTTAAAGCTGAATCTTAGATTTTTTCAGCAAAGTGAAAGTCACTATTTTTCTAATATTCGTGCTTATGCTAGAATTGCCAAACTTTTTATATTGCATAAAAGACCAATCTTTTAGGAGCATTTTGCATGGCGGGTCATTCTAAGTGGGCCAATATTAAGCATCGTAAAGCAAAACAAGATGCAAGCCGCGGTAAGGTTTTTACTAAATATATTCGTGAACTGGTGACGGCTGCGAAATTAGGTGGGCCTGATCAACAAGCAAATCCACGATTACGTGCAGTGGTAGAGAAGGCACTTTCTGTAAATATGACACGTGATACCATCAATCGTGCGATTCAGCGTGGTGCTGGTGGTGAAGATAATGAAGACTTAAAAGAAGTAACTTATGAGGGTTATGGCGTAGGTGGTGTTGCTGTTTTAGTCGAAACAATGACAGATAATCTTAACCGTACAGTCCCTGACGTACGTCACTGCTTTTCTAAAACAAATGGTAATTTAGGAACATCGGGTTCAGTTGCTTATTTGTTTACGAAACGTGGCGAAATTTCTTTTGAAGATGTTTCTTTAGAAGAGAAAATTATGGAAGCAGCGCTTGAAGCAGGTGCTGAAGATATTGAAGTGACAGAAGATGGTATTCTTGTCATTACAACGCCAGAAACATTTGGTGAAGTTCAAGATGCGCTGACGACGGCAGGTTTAAAATCAGATAATGCTGAAGTTGTAATGAGTCCATCGACAAAAGCTGAAATTACAGATGTTGATCAAGCAAAGCAAATTATGAAAATGATTGATATGCTTGAAGATCTAGATGATGTTCAAAACGTGTATACAAACGTAGAAATTCCTGATGAAGTACTTGAACAATTAGATGCCTAAGTACAAGTTAAAAATGGTGACTATGTTGTCACCATTTTTTTTACATGTTTGAAATTTAGATAACAAAAACAATAAAGTATTATTGATATATTTTAGTAATAATGTATAAAAAGGAGATAAGAATGCTTAAAAAATTAATATTACCTATTATTTTAACCTCTCTTAGCAGTTCAATTGTTTTTGCAGCGCCAACGATTGTAGAAAAAAATCAGTATAATAAAGATGAAATTACGGCTTTGGCTTTCCATAAAAAGCCGATAAGTATTTTGAAAGCCAGTCGAGAACCTATAGGCAGTGTTGTTAAAATAAATGCGAAGGTCGACTACAATATAGATGAAAAAACATATGTATTAAGAGACTATTCAGGTGTTATTTATTCGAAAATTGACCCTAATGTCTATACTTATGGAACTCTATATAGAGGTGTTCATGTCCAACTGACTGGCGTTGTAAATAGTAAAGATAAGAATGTGCCACCAATGATTGATGTCAGCTCCATAAAAGTATTGCGTTAAAATTTAATAATATAGAAAATAATACTTTAATATTTAAAAAATTATTTTAAGAGGATGGCTGAATGCCTTTATTGTTCAGTCAGCTAATTTTTTAAATGAATTTAAAAAATAAGACAGTAAATTTTTGTATAAAAAATAAAGTAGAAATTAAAGAATAATCGCTTTTATATATATTAATTATTATTTTTATCATTATAAATGTGATTTTTTTCACATTTTAAAGGTTAAATTTAATATTTTTAATAGTTTATTAAATAAGTTTTATTTGAGTTATATATATATTTCTTATTTGTGTTTTATGTAATTTTGCTTTAAGATTTGTATATAAGCAATAAAAATAAAAATGGTGAAAACTATGTCAAAAATAGAGCTGTTTTTAACGTCTAGTTCGGTACTTGTAATTATTTTTTTAATTTACTGGTTTGCCCAAACTGCAACACGTACGGTGCATTTATTTCTATAGGCTGTACTGTATCTATTTATGCTAATCTAACTTAATGTTCAGTGGATACCACTCTTCATTAAGTTAGACTTACGCATGTCTTATTATATCTATTCACTTTTTAAAGCGATTCTTTATCTTTACTTTTATAAGTATAAAATATCAAAAATATATAATCTTTTATTTTTAATTCTGTTTCTTACACTACACAACGATAATTTATTGAAAGGTTTATGTGCAAATCGCACTATCTATTTAACCTTTACGATATTTATTTTTGGTTATAAATTTCTTAAAAAATAATATTTGCAAAGGGATACTTCAAATTATTAAAAATTAGAAGAAGGCAAGCCCTTATGAGTAAAAAAACAAAATCTAAAATAGCCATTGCTTTATTAACGGCTTCTGGTGCACTACTAAGTGGTATAAAAGTAGATGAAGGTTTTACTGCAAAACCTATTATTCCTACGCAGGGTGATGTACCTACAATTGGTCACGGAACAACAGTCTACCCAAATGGAAAACCTGTCCGTATGGAAGATCAGCCAATTAGCCGCCAGACAGCAGATCATTATTTAGAGAATCATGTATCAAAAGTCGAACAACAGCTCAAAGCATCTATTCCAAATGTACAACTTTCACAAGATGAATATGATGTTTATCTAGACTTTGTGTATCAGTTTGGTATTGGTACGTTTAATCAATCTTCTATGCGAAATTATTTACTAAAAGGTGACTATAAGCAAGCTTGTACAGCGTTATTAAAATATAAATATACGGCTGGTCGGGATTGTTCAGTCCGATCAAATAATTGCTATGGTGTCTACGTTAGACAATTTAATAGATACCAAAAATGTATAGGGGTGAATCAATGACTTATTTCATTGCAATATGTAAATATTGGAAAGAGTTTATGATTTTACTTCTAATATTTTTAGTACTTGGTCTTGTTGTCATCTTAAGTCATAAAGACAATCAAATGATGTTAATTAAACAAAAGTATCTCTCTTATGTGGCAGAGCAATCGGAGCAACATCTAAAAGCACAGCTTGCTTTACAGGAAAAACAAAAAGAATACGACAATCAAATTATTATTGCGGAGAAAAACTATAATGAAAAAATCAAAATTATCTTGCGTGATACTCATATGGCTGAGTCTTATGCTAACAGCTTGTCAGAGCAACTTGCCTCAGCAAATAAAAAGCTCAGCACTGTTGATCGACAAACCGAAACAGAATATACCTATAAACTCGCAAACGTATTCCAAAGTTGCGTTACAGAATATAGAAAAATGGCAGAAAATGCTGATAATGCCACAGCTACTCTGAATAAATTAAGTTATTGATATTATAAAATAAAATAAGTTTTTGATTTGAGGGGTATCTATTTTTTAACCGAATATTCGGATAGTTCATAAAATTACTTGCAAAATATACTGGGTTTAGATAAGATTCATGCCAGAACGAATCCTTTGAAATACAAAGAGTTGTCGTTTGGGCCTATAGCTCAGTTGGTTAGAGCAGCGGACTCATAATCCGTTGGTCCCGTGTTCGAGTCACGGTGGGCCCACCATTATTAAACCTCGTAACTGATTGAGTTATGAGGTTTTTTAGTCTCTAGATCTCCAGTTTTTATGCTGTTCTGAAGGACTGCAAAGTGGTCTGTCTCGTGTGTGTAAGCAAATTTATCTATATTTCACTATCTACAAACTTTCAAAACCCTCCCTTACTATTTCTACATCAGCAACTTTTCGAGTTCATTTAAGTCGTGAAGACTCACAACTAAAAACTCTGATCGGCTGCAATGAAGTCGAAAGCTTGTGGATGCTTAGGGAATCTTTAGAAAAATGGAAATGTAGGTTTTTCCCTAGTTTTAGTAGAAAAAGTGGTCTTTTAAGGTGTAGTTTTACCAAAGAGTTGTATTTATGATTGCCCTTGAAAGTTATTCCAACTTTAGGTAAGGGCAATGTATTATTGAGATTGATTTTACTTATAAACCTTTATAAAACTTTTCAATGAATGATTTTGTCTTACTGACTAAATTGGTTAATACAGACTGACGTTCTTTGAGCTTTGGTGGCTTAGTTGGTAATTTTGAGATGTCATTACGCTCAGGCATTCTTTTTGTATACTCGTACTGTTCGAGTACTTTCTTAAATTCATCGGCTTTTAGGTTTTCTTCTTTACAAATGTGTTGGTAGGCTTGCTCTTTTTCTATATCCCAGAAAGACTTAAAAGCATCTTCGACCTTTTGCCCTGTAATGAGTTTAGGGATGTTTTGATCGATAAACTTTTTAATCAAGTCTTGTTTGTCATGTAGACTAACTTCACCTTCAATGAGGTCATTAACCTGAGCTTGATATTGCTGTCTTTTTTCTACACTGGGATTATCAATTGCAAGTTGTAGTAAGCTGATGATGTATCCCACATTAATGCGGTCACTGTGTAGTAGTTCCAGTTGAAAATCAACTTCATCTAAAATAGATACTTTCTCTTTGCTTGATGTTTTACGGACTACATGGCACAAGTCTTTGTACTTTGATGCAAAATCAGCAAAGCTTTGTTTGTCTAAGGTTGTATTGTCTTGATTGTATTCGACAAAGGTTTCTAATTGAGCATTAGTACGCATGACTTCACGAAAGGCTTTAATAAACTCTAGTTGATCGTCTTCTGTCAGTAAATCATCTACGTCTTGGCAGTTGGGTGTTAATTCATATAGCTTTTGAACCGAAGTTTCATAGTTGTGCTGAATCTCTGCAAATTCAGGGACTAAAACCACTTGAGGTGTTTCTTTGTTAGAGAAAATTTTAAGTGCTTCGTCTGTGGCTTGTTTTAGGTTTCTGAAACAAATGATATTGCCAAAGGGTTTATTGTTATTAAACACGCGGTTAGTACGTGAAAAAGCCTGTATGAGTCCATGATGCTTTAAGTTTTTGTCTACATACAAAGTATTAAGCCGTTTTGAGTCAAAGCCTGTAAGGAACATGTTCACTACCAGTAATATGTCAACTTCACAATTTCTGACGCGTTTAGCAATATCTCTATAGTAATCGTAGAACTGATCACCTGAATTGTAATTGGTTTTAAACTGTTGGTTATATTGGGCAATGTAATGGTCGAGCTTATCTCGTTTAGATGGATTGACTGTACTTGGAATGTCAGTATTTTCTTCATCTAGTAAACCATTTGCATCATCGTTGACTGCTTCGTTGGCTGCGTATGAGAAAATGGTGGCAATGGTGAGAGGTTTAAACAAACGCCCATGTTCAGCATCTTGTTGTTGCTTTTGAGTTTGTAAGCGTTCAAAGATGTCGTAGTATTCTATGAGGGTGTCTACTGAACTGACACAAAACATAGCTGTAAATTCACGTTTTTTGGTTTTTGTATCGTGGGTATCTAAAATGTACCGTGCAATTTGTTCTAAGCGTTTTGGGTCTTCCAATAACTCTTGTGTATCTATGCCTTCAACCTGATCTATAGATTGATGTGATGAATGAGTTTTCAAACTGTACTGTCCACGATAGTCAATTTGAAAGGGAAGTACGTTTTTATCTCGAATGGCATCTACAATGACGTATTGGTGTAATAGCTCATCAAACAGATGACTTGTGGTGAGTTTTAATCCTGCTATTGTTTTTGCATTGTCATCTAAAATAGGTGTACCTGTAAAACCGAACATTTGGGCTTTTTGGAAGAACTTTTTAATTTTTAAGTGAGTTTCACCAAATTGACTACGGTGGCATTCATCAAAAATGAATACAACTTTTTTGTCGCGTAGTTGTTCAATCTCTTGGCTGTATTTATCTTTTCCAATAGCATTGTTGAGCTTTTGAATGGTAGTCACAATCAGCTTGTCATGCGGTAGGTTTATTTGTTCGATGAGTTTCTTTGTATTTTTAATTTGATCAACACAGTCTGGTTGAAATGCATTAAATTCTTTGGCTGTTTGTGTATCTAAGTCATTGCGGTCTACTACAAACAGTACTTTTTCAACATCAGGCATATTCATAATAATTTGACTGGCTTTAAATGAGGTCAGTGTCTTACCTGATCCTGTCGTATGCCAAATGTAACCGTTTTTATTACTCTGTTTAACCTGTTGCGTAATTTGTTGTACAGCATAAATTTGATAAGGGCGTAGTGCCATTAATACTTGGGCATCTTTAAGCAAGACCATGTATTCATTAAGCATCTTTGTTAAAAAATCAGGTGTTAAGAAACTGCTTGTAAATGCTGAAATGTCATTAATCTGTTTATTTTTGCTGTCTGTCCAAGGAAAGGCAAAGGCATCGTTGGTTGTACCATGTGCAAAGTAACGTGTATTTACGCCATTGCTCATAATGAAGAGTTGTACAAAGTTAAATAGCCCATAGCCTGTATGGTACGTTTCTCGTTTGTAACGTTGTATTTGGTTAAATGCTTCAGCCATTTCCATACCACGTTTTTTGAGTTCAATTTGAACTAGTGGTAAACCGTTAACGAGAAGCGTAACATCAAAACGGTAGGTTCGTTTATTGTTATACTTAGGGTCAATGGTCACTTGATTGGTGACTTGAAATCTATTTTTATGGGGCTCTTTAAACAGTAGGTCGATATGGCGACTTGTGCCATCATCTAGTTTAATCGGAAGTTTATTTCTGAGTTTGGTTGCACGTTCGAAAACGTTGCCTTGACTAATTTGGTGAAAGACTTGTTTCCACTCAGTATCAGACAAAGTTGGAATACCATTAGCTCGTTCTAACTGTAGTTTTAGATTGCTCATCAGTTGGGCTTCGTTATGAATGCTGACACGTTCGTAATGAAGTTGATTGAGTTGTTCTAATAGTTGATTTTCGAGTTGATATTCGCTTTGTGTAGTCATGTTTGTTATCTATATTCTCAGATTAAAAGTCAGCAAGTTTTTTTACAATGTTTGTAATGTATTCAAGGTCATTATTACTTGTTGCCGTGTAAAAGGGATGTTTTTGTGCTGTATTGTACTCTAAAAGCCCCGATTCATCTTTTAAGATACCTTCTCGTTGTTGAAGATTAATATGAATTTTTGATGGGAATACATACATAGTCACGACATTGAAATCATTCTTCTTAAAAGCAATGTATTTCTTTTTAATGACTATATCTAAACCAACATTTAAATTTAGAAATGCATCTTTAAACTGATGGTAAAGGTTTTGTATTTGTGAAGTTTTGGTTTCAAGGTGGAGGATTTCTTCATACTCTCCATTGACCTGATCTTCTTGCCACTCACCAAAAGTTAAGTCTGTACCGACTTGTTTCCAGACTTTTCTGCCATTGCTTTCACGGCCAGTTATGACGGCACTTGCCGCTGATGGACTACTAAATAAATAGTCTTTGGTAAAAGTGAACGTTGATGAATCAATTATTCCACTATTTAGTAATGTAGGACGTAAGCTAGAGATATAGTTATGAGTTGATTGACTTGCATCTTGTCTAACTTGTGAACCTTTGAGTACATAAAACTCACCATCTATAACCTTAGCTCTTGCTTCAACTCCTCTTACACTAAGGTAAAATTCAGCAGGTTGCTCTACTAAGCTCTCTACTTCAGAAGGGTAGCTATTTTCATGTACTTGAGGTGTAGGTGGGGTGATGGTTGATGTTTTAAGTTCGCTTGGTCGTTTTTGTTCTTTCAAAAACTCATAACCTAAAACAGGCAAAATGACTTGTATTTGCTCTAAAAAATACTCCATATCTGCAATATCTGACTCAGGTAGTCTATTGTAGATGTGTGCTGTACCATTTTTAAGCTGACATTGACCATTTGAAAGGGCGATATCTATTAAACGACTTTCTAAGTATTTGATATGCGCTTTAGTAATGTTTTGATCTTTGCCTGTGACTACACACACTTTATTCCAAAAGTCTTTACCACCACTTTCTTCTGTTCGGTTGTGTTGTGCTAAACGCTGAGCAATATTGTCAGACTCACCAATATAGACTAGCGGATATGTAGAATTACTTTCATCAGAGCCGACTAAAAAGTAAATACCTGTACTTTGCTGACATTCTTCTCGTTGAATCAAATCTTTTAATTTACTGCGTGGTGCAGAAAGAATATGACCTGTCCAGTTTATAATTTCTGCAGTGAGAATGCCGTTTGGTGTACCATCAACCAAGAATAGTTTAACGCTTTTACCATGTGCCATTTTTTCTAATTCCTAAATAAACATTTGTTGTAGTAAGCCTTTTTTCCATTGTTTGGCTTGTTCGAGTTGTTGGGTGGTGAGGTCTATTTTTTGGTCTATGGCTGATAAGAAGTTAGCGATTTTGGTTTGTTCGGGGAGGGTGGGTAAATGAATGTTTAAATTTTTAATTTGTTCACTATTAACAGATTCGAATGTACTGCCTTGAGATAAACTAGCCCATTTAGTTTCTTTTAATAATAAAACTTGATAAATAAAACCTTGATTAATGTTTGTTTTAGCTCTGATAGAGGCTAGACCACGTCCTATGCAAGCGTTATGTTTAGATAAAGCGACAAAACCGACTGGAGCTCGGACACTTAACAAGATATCTCCAATATTGCATTTTTTAGTTATTTCTGAAGTAAATATACGTGGATGAGATAAACGATTTTTGATATCAGCATTTCCTTGTAGTAGAGGTAAACCTAATTGATTTTCATTGTAATTCTCTGATTTTGGTGAGCTACCCATAGTAATTTGAGTAATATCATTAAGCAGTTTTTCCTCCCACTCCCCAAACTCACTCCCATCATCTGCTTTAAAGCGAATCTGTTGGCTAAACAGCTTTTGCATCATACCTTTTTTGTATTGAGTAAGCAGTTCTTGCTTTTGGCTGAGTTGACTAATCTTTTCATCTACTGCGGTGAGGAAAGTGGCAATTTTGGTTTGTTCGGGTTTTGAAGGACAATTAATATTAATATTTTTTATAATAGCTGCACTTAAGTTTTTTTGCCCACCATCATTGCTCAACTCCCTAATTTCTTCATAACGATTCATGATATTTTGAAAAATGAATGTTGTATTAAATGTTGGCTTAAGTGTAATGGCAGCACAAGCTTGGTTAGTTGTTGCCTCAATCCCTAGTATAGCAACTTTTCCGCGTGTAACTCCTTGACCATACATTGCGATTAAGATTGTATTTTTACTAAATATTTTTGCTGATGAGTTATTTAGACCTTCTTCAGTAATAAATTCATTTGCATCTTTAATGATATTAAAGTCTACTAAACTTGTTGTTATCCAAGGTATTGTTCCATTATCCCAAAATTTACTATTAGAGCGACTCGGTGTTCCCCCAGATGTTACAGTTGAAATGTCATTTATTTGATAATTATTCCAATCCCCACTAAACTCCTTAAACCTCAATTTAGGTGCACTCATGACTTCACCTCCGTAAATGGTGAATCAATTCCAAGCTCTGCACAAAAGGCATTAATGGTTTGGTCGGTTTCTTGGCTTTGTTGTTCTAAGTCTTGCAGTTGCTTAGCAACCTCAGCTAAATCAATTTCAGCTTCAGCTTCAAAGGTATCTACATAGCGAGGAATGTTTAAATTAAAGTCGTTGTCTTGTATATCTTGTAGTGTCGCGACTTGTGCAAACTTGTCTACGTTCTCACGAGCATGATAACACTTAACAATTTTAGTAATGTGTTCGGGTCTTATATAGTTTTGAGCTTTTTGCTTTTCAAATTCTTTACTGGCATCAATAAACAAAATGTTGTCATCGTTGCTACGATTTTTCTTAAGTACAAGTACACAAGTTGGAATCGTTGCACCATAGAAAATATTGGCAGGCAGTCCAATCACTGCATCAATGACGTTCATCTTTTCAATGAGGTGCTGACGAATCGTACCTTCACTTGAGCCTCGGAACAATACACCATGTGGAAGAACCACTGCCATTGTGCCATCTTCATCAAGTTGATACAGCATGTGCTGTACAAAAGCCATATCTGCTTTGGTTTTTGGGGCAAGCTTACCGTAAGGTGAAAAACGATCATCTTGTAAAAACAAAGGATCAGCTGACCAATGCGCAGAGAAGGGAGGATTTGCGACAACCGCTTCAAACTTTTGGTTTAAATGCTGTGGTCGTGTCAGGGTATTGTCTTGCTTAATATCAAACTTAGAAAAATGCACATCATGAAGAATCATGTTCATACGTGCTAAGTTATATGTTGTACGGTTCATTTCTTGACCGTAAATCATATCGACATCGTTTACTTCACGCTTTACACGCAACAGTAAAGAACCTGAACCACATGTCGGGTCGTAGACTGAACGCAGTTGTGTTTTACCATCGGTAACAATTTTAGCAAGTAAGGTTGAAACTGCTTGCGGTGTATAAAATTCACCTGCTTTTTTACCTGCACCACTGGCAAACTCACCAATTAAGTACTCGTAAGCATCACCTAAAACATCGGATTCGGTATTACTTAAATCGAAATCAATTTTATCTAAGTGAGAGAGCACTTTAGTGACTAAAGTATTTCGATCTGTCGCATTACTTCCTAGTTTTGTTGAATTGAGATCTAAATCTTCAAACAAATTTGCGAAGTCATTTGCTGAATCTGTACCTGCGGTACTTTGTTCAATGGCTTTAAATGTATTGGTTAAATCATCGAGAATAAAGCCATCTGCCTGACGACCACGTTCAGCAAGCGTATGAAACAGTTGTTTCGGTGCAAGTGCAAAACCAACATCTTCAATGGCATTGTCTTGAATGGCTTCAATAAATTCTAAATGTTCAGCATTGCTTTCATCAAGTTTGTAATACGGTTCGTTAATGCCTTCTTCTTGCAGTAGAGCATTGGCAAAGTTAACGGTTTTTTCAGAAAGGTACTTATAAAAAATGAATCCTAAAATGTAGTCTCGAAACTCATCTGCACCCATCGTGCCACGAAGATCATTGGCAATATTCCAAAGATGCTTTTTAAGTTCTTGTAGTTGGGCTTGAGACATGGGTAACGCTTCTCTAATCATTTTAAATTTGGTCTATTGTACAAAAAAAAGAGGGCTTTGTAGCGATTCTCGTATTTAAAACGACAGTCTTTGTCGTTTATATAAATGACTAATCAATATATTTTAATTAAAATGAAACATGATTATACAGACCCTAGCTATATTTAATCTTTTAAGAATACTTCCAACCTTTCATAAAGGTGACGTAAAAATTACTAAAAAATGGGTTAGTTCTTAAATTTAAATTATATCTATGATTAATAAAATTTTTGGTATAAACAATCAAAGTTTGAAGTCAATGTGTAATCTTTTAACTGGTATTAAACAAGTATTTTATTTTATTATTTTCTTGCGTTTTCGACCGATGATAATGTGAATAGGTAGAAATATAATTACAAATATACCCATCCAAATATGTAGCATTTTGGCCGTTGCCATCCATGACTCACCACTGTAATACAGGGCAATACCACTAAATGCAAGTATAAACATGGTAATTAACATCGGAATACCAGACTTTAGATTTCTTTTCGTTTCTAAAGAAAGTTGTATATGAATGGGAATTAATGAACCAATTAAGATAAGCATGAGACTTGCAGAAATACCATGTAGTTTTAGAGTATATGTTGTCCATATGGTTGGATCATACATTTTCCAGTCTTGTGTATAGGCAAAATATAGCCCTGTTATACTTAAAACTGACCATATAACATATAAAAATGTTCGATGAAATTTGGGTAGGCGAATAGAAACTTTCACAACAGATCCTAAAATGATTCAGTCAGTACAGCATGTGCACCAAATTTGGCTAAACAAGGGTGGTTCGTATTTAAACTTGTTGCAACTACTTTTGTTAATGCATCTGCAAGCCATGCTTGTGATGCAATGACACTAAAACTTATATTTTTTACAATTGATTCACCTGTGAAAGGATGAATAAGATGAGAAATTTTTTTTCCTTGCCATGTTTTTTCGGTGAAATAACTTGCGGATGTTGCGATGGCACCATTTGACAACAAACCTATAGATTTTACTTCAGAAGGTCGATTTGGATTACGAATACAAATTTGTTCATTCATTTGACCTAAAACTCTTAAGTCTCCACCTGCATTGACCACTGCATTTTTGATACCACGTTGATTTAACCAATGTATTGCTAAATCTACTGCAAAACCTTTTGCAATCCCACCCAGATCAATGGCGATGGGCTGTAAGAAACGGACTTGATTATTTGGTAGCAATTGCATGGCTGATTGATCTATAACCTGAGAAATATGACGATGACGAACTGGTAAGTATTCAAGTTGCATTAGCTTAGATGCCACGGTACAGTCAAATAATCCATGGGTATATTGATATATTTTTTGTGCTCGACACAGCACTTGATATAACCAAGGATGAACAGTCACAATTTTTTGATATGCGTTTGAATTTAATCGACTGAGTTCACTTTCAGCATGGTGAAAACTCATAATATTCTGGACATCTTGAATGACTGCATAAGCTCGATTAATTATATGATGTACATCTACTTCGCTCATGTCAGAAGTCTGATCTACTTTTATTTCAACAAATGTACCTAGAAGTGGCCTAGAGCGGACTATTTTAATGACTTTAACTCCATTGCATAGAGTCCCATAATACGATGAACGCCGTCGGTGATATGTTTAGAAGATAAGGTTGCACCACTAATATTTTGAATATCTTTTCCTAAAGTGATTGCAGAGCTTGAAGTTTTACCCACAAATTGATCACGCCAAGAAGCATTTCTAACTTGAGAACCATAAGTTTCGGTGTACTCCATAATCTCAATTTGTTTTACTGCACCTTTTGCATTAATACCTACGGCATAAGTAATCATTTCATGCTTTCCTAAAACCTGATCTATTACCAACCAATCACCTTCTTTTGTTTTAAAAATTTGATCTGTTTTTAAAGGTGAGGTAATACCAGATACTTCTTTTAATTTCTTTTCTTGATCTTTCGTGAGTTGAATATTCTGCTGTGTCAGTAGCTGATGAGGAAAAATAACTTGTTTTACCTGTTCAGCTGTTAAGTATGTTGTTGCATGCGAAACAAGTGGTGTAACGAATAATGTTGTACCAACAACAGATGTCCACTTCATAATAAACCCCTATTTTTTGAGGCTTTATTTTTAACATTTCATCTTAAATATTTCTTAAATTTAATAATAATTTAAGGAAAAGTGATAATCATTATATTTTAGGTTAACGAAAGAGCAACAATTAATGCACATGCATTCTGTAAGAAAAACAATATTGTCTCTATGTTTGGCACTTGGTGTAGGTCATCTCTCGCATGCAGGTGAAAGTTTATTCGGATTTGCTTACACACTTGACACACAGCCCAAAGGAACCTTTGAGTTTGAACAACGCTTTGATGTTACTCATGGGCAGAGAACAGGTACATATAATTTAGGTTTATATCGTTCAGAAATTGAATATGGCCTAACCGATAATCTTCAAGTTGCTGGTTACCTAAATGCTTATTCTATTCAAGCAAAGAAAAACTATTTAAACGCAGATATGTGTGAAGGCCATACCGACGGCGAACCATGTACTGCAGGTTTTGGGGTGCCAAGTAGTGCGCACGATTCAGATTCTTATAATAAATTTAAAATTGATGGTGGCTCTCTAGAGCTAATTTGGCGTATTTTAAACCCAGTAACATCTCCTGTTGGTGTAGGGGTATACATTGAACCAACGCTGGGTCAACTTGAAGACTCACTTGAAATGAGACTTCTTTTACAATCTAACTTTTTAGATGATCGTCTTATTCTTACACTGAATTTCTTATATGAACCTGAAAAAGAAAAATATGATGATGCAGGAACAATCAGAAATTCAATGGGTGATATCCTTTATGGAGCGAGTTATCGTTTTGCACCAAACTGGTCTGCAGGTATAGAGGGTCGATATCATACCGATCATGATGGTTATTTTTGGAATACACATACACAAACAGCTCATTTTCTTGGTCCGACAGTACATTATGCCAGTGAAAAATGGTGGGCAACAGCAAGCTGGCGTTATCAATTAGAAGGTAAGTGTTATGCAGATGGAACGGCTGATTGTTCTGTACGTACAGGATACGATAAAGTGTCTGATAACCATGGTAAAAACCAGTTTGTCGTAAAATTTGGTTTCCCATTTGGTTAATAAAGTGATTATGCTAGCGTAAGAGCGAAAGCCTTTATGCTAGCCAAAAGTTCCGTTAAGTTTAGGTAAAAATAACAAAAGTCTGCAAATGTTTTTATGCACCTCTTATAGAGCAGTTCTAGTTTATAAGTTTTGATATGTAAAAATTCATTATATTGATCCGATGTTGAAACTTTATCGTTATATCGGATTTTACTTTAGCTTGGTGCTACAGTAATTCTTTGATTAAACTTAAAATATATTCTAGGTGATGAGTGTCTGATACATCGAGTTGATAATCTCCTATCCCCCAATGTCCAATATTGGAGACATCACGAAATAAATGTTTTGTATCATCTAACGTAGTTATTTTTGCATTTAACGTAATTCGAATAAGTTTTTGATATATCTCTATATATACAATATTCTTTTTTTGCTTTTTGAAGGCAATGTAGAGTTTTTTAGGATTAATTTCAAAGTTAGAAGATAAATTTAATATCGCATTACGAAATGCTTCATATAGTTCTTTAATTTCCTCAGATTTATTATTGAGATGATATTCTTCATCGTAGTTCTGAATTTGTTTAGATATATTCTCAATATTGTGAGATTCAGCTTTTTGTACTTGCTTTATTGAAGGTGCAGATTTAGATTTCTGTAATGGATGAATTGAAATAATACCTTTTTGATATCTTTTAATCTCCCAGAGTTCTATGCCTAAATCTTTAAAGTTAGTGGATTGTTTTTGAAAGTCTGTAAAACTTGGAGATACGAAAAGAATTCTACTTTGCGACCAGTCGATGTCTGTTCTTTTGAGGGTGTGATGCTGGCTCTCATTATACTCTATAATAAAGTCCGCTTTATACTCTAGCATTAAATTAAGATAGGACACACCTTGATCGACCACGCTATAGTTGCGATCGCGTTTATATTCAATAATTACAAATGCGTTACTTTCAGCATCAAAAGCTAATGTATCTATACGATAATTTTTTATAGTGAATTCAGATTTAATCATTTTTAAGTCTGTAAATTTTTCTAAATTTTTTTCAAATAAACTTTGTATTTCCTTTTCTAATTTAAAAGGCTCCTCATCTAATTCAAGTAATAAATCATTCTGTGATTGATAGATTTGCATGAGTAATCCTTAGCCTATAGAAGTATTAGCTTTATGTGATTCTTATCTTATTGAAGTCACAGTTTAGTATATTTAAAGTGCTTTATGGAAAAGATCTTTATATTTCAAGATGATATTAGTTTTTTACGATTGCTGGCATAATATTATTAATGAAACTATCTATTTAATATATTTTTTGTCTAATCGAGAAATAAAAGAGGCATTATTTCCCATATTAGGAAAATGCCTCTTCGCTTTTATGATTAGTGATTATCCATTGGAATATTAATTTTTACTACTTTCCAGCTGAGTCCATCTCGCTCTAAAACGATACTTATAGTTTCTGGTTTTCCTTGAGCTTTAATATTGACTTCGAATTGATTGAAGGACAAATAACGTGTTGAATAGGTTTCTACCGAATTTGCTGTATTAGAAGTAGATGTATGAGATGGAGTATTAAATCCAGTGTTCGGCTTTTTTCCTTGCATCATTAAAGTTATGCCTTCTGGTGTGATGGCAAGATCTACGATTTTTTCAACCATTGACATTGCAAACATACTACTAAGTTGCTCCATCCCATCTGTACGGTTTGAAGTACTCATTTTTTTCATAATATATGCATTCACTTGATCTTTTAAATTTTGACGTACGCTTGGAAAATTAATATAGGTTGATACCTTATTGCTGTCGTTTGCTTCTACCGCATTTTTCATATTATGAAGCGTAATATACGGCGATGCATAAAAATATACTGCAATAAGTAAAATAACGGCGAGAACTTTTTTATTCATGAAAAACTTTCCAAGTGTCGTAATTAACATAAAGCCGAATGAGTCAGATTCAACTTATGGTGATTGCTTTTAAAATATGATTATACACTTTATTATAGTTGAAATTAATTTAAGATAATGAATTATAAGATTTTTAATTCTAATTTAGGCATCATTCGTTATAAAATAAGAGAAAAGTGCATATAAGGAAATCACTTTTTACACTACATATGTGTCATAAATAAGCTGTCTTAAATCTTTTTTTTTCATATAGATAGGTTTAAAAGTTAATTTACATGATTTCAAAAATTAATAACATAAATAAACAATATCTTAAAAATGTATGACCAATGGAAAACACGTTTAGAGTTAAGTTACTCACATTATTGGTAGCTAGTAGTCTTTACCAAGTTACGCATGCAGAAAATAATACAGATGCATCTTCTGAGAATAAAGTTCAATCATTAAATAAAATTATTGTTACGGGTACGAGAAAAGTAAATCGATCTGCGACTCAGTCAGCACAACCTATTGATGTGATTACAGCAGATGATTTGCAGCAACGCACAGGTACAAGTGAATTAGGTACCGCACTTGCTAAAATAATTCCTTCAATTAATTTTCCAAGACCTTCGGTGGCCGATGGTGCTGAATTCGTACGTCCTGCACAATTGAAAGGTTTGTCACCTGATCAGGTATTGGTTTTAGTAAATGGTAAACGACGTCATACTAGTGCATTTATTAATATGGGTGGTGCTATTGGGCGTGGTTCATCACCATCCGATTTAAATGCCATTCCTATGTCGGCAGTAGCGCGAATTGAAGTTTTAAAAGATGGCGCATCTGCACGCTATGGTTCTGATGCAATTGCAGGTGTAATCAACATTATCTTAAAAACAGATACCAAGCATGGTGAAGCTGGGGTACGTTACGGGCAGTATTCAGAAGGTGATGGTGCGCAAAAACAAAGTTTTGTTTCGGGTGGCGTGAATTTAAATGACCATGGCTTTGTAACCGTTGCAGGTGAATTGGAAAATGATGACTATACCAATCGTGCAGGGTTAGATAAACGCGATGTTAAATCTACGACTTACGGACAGCGAACCTTTCGTTATGGTGACCCTAAGCAGGATACTGTAAAACTTGCGATTAATAGTGAATACGATATTTCAGATGCTGCAACTTTATATGGTTTTGGTACATATAGTCGTAAAGATGGTGAGTCCACTGCATTTTATCGTTTAAGTAATGGAACCAATAATGTCAGTGCAATTTATCCAAATGGTTATTTACCTTTAATTTTAGGCGTATCTGAAGATCTGGCAGCTGTCGCAGGAATTAAAGGCAATCTTGCAGATTGGCGTTATGATGCATCTATTAATTTTGGCCGTAATAAATATACGGTAGATACAGATACGATTAATGTAAGTGCCTATAAAGATTTTGGTTACACACCAACACGCTTTTATAATGGTACGCTTATTAATGATCAGACTGCGCTAAATTTTGATTTATCTAGAGACTTTAATATAGACTTCTTAGATGGTCCATTAACATTTTCGACCGGATTACAGTATTTAAATCAGAACTATCAAATTAAAGCAGGTGAACCACTTTCTTATTATAAAACAGGTTCTTCAGGTTTAGCAGGTTTTAGAGATGCAGATGCAGGGCAATGGTCTCGAGACAGTTACGCTGCTTATGCAGATTTAGAAGCGAATATTACGGAAAAACTGTCAGGTTCTGCAGCATACCGCTATGAATATTATAATGACTTTGGCAGTACAAATAATGGTTCTTTGTCTTTAAGATATGCGCAAAGTCCCGCAGTTGCTTTTAGAGGAAGTGTTTCTACAGGCTTCCGTGTACCAAGTTTAGCCCAAACTCATTACGCGCAAACGTCATCTCAATTAATTAATGAAAGTGTCGTAGAAGCTGGAACATTCCCTACAGATTCTAAAGTTGCACGCCTTTTGGGCGCTGAAGATTTAAAACCAGAAACATCACGTGACTATAGTCTTGGTATAGTCTTAACACCGACAGATAATTTTTACTTAACATTAGACGCTTATCTAATTGATATTAAAAATCGTATTAGTCTTTCATCGAATTTAGATGCGAGTAGTAGTACAGTACGTTCATATTTAGCACAAAATGGCATTACGGATATTAATTTTAGTACTGTGAGATTCTTTAATAACGCTGCAGATACACGTACTAAAGGGATAGATCTTGTTGCAAACTATGCTTGGAACGATTTACCTTACGGTCATTTAAATACATCTGTGGCGTATAATTACAATGAAAATAAGGTTACTAAGGTCAGAGCAAATCCAGCTATATTAAATGCGCTTAATGTTAACCTGAACAGAATTGATCGCCGTGAACAGTATGGTATTTTAGCTGCAAGTACGCCAAAACATAAATTAACGATTACGAACGACTATACAATTGGCAATTGGGGAATTAATGCCAATGTAACGCGTTATGGTAGTTTTAAGACGTATAGCAATAGCGGGCCTGCATTTGACCAAAAATATAGTGCGAAATGGTTGCTAGATTTAGCGCTGTCTTATAAATATGACAACTGGAAGTTTGAGCTAGGTGGTGACAATATTACCAATGTATATCCAGACAAAGATGTGACGACGGCGGGTTCTACAGGGGGTAGTATTCAATATAGCTTATTCTCTCCATTTGGTGCCAATGGCGCGTTTTATTACACTCGTATTACATATCATTGGTAACTATAAGAAAGATGTTTGATGCAATATATACCTATTGCATCAAATACAATAAGGATAATGCTGTGCGACTTAAAACAAAGCTTTTGGCTTATGCATCTATGGCTATATGCATAAGTATGTTAATAGGATGTGAGCAGTCGACCTCAAGTTCTATTTCAGAAGCAACCATAAAAACCATGCCTGTTCATATGCGTGAGTTACTTGCAAGAAATACCATTCCTATTCATACCTTACCCAATAAAGATGCGATTCAAGCGATTCCAAGCCATCACCCTTTTGTCAATGATGGCTTTTTTACAGTTGCTATTATCTCTGGCAATTCACCTCCCATTACTACGCTTGCATTAGATAATAAAACACCAATTGGTATAGAGGTTGATGTCGCACGTCTAATTGCAGACAGTTTGGGTTTGAAACTCAAGCTGATTCCAACCTCTTGGGAGGATTGGCCACTTGGTATTGATTCAGGTAAATATGATGCTGCACTCATTAATATTTCTGTGAGTAAAGCACGTAAGGCACGATTTGATTTTGTGACATATCGAAAAGATAGTCTAGGGCTTTTTGTGTCTGTAGACAGCCCTATTCAAAAAATTGAAACAGCTAAGGACGTTGCAGGGCAAAGAGTTATTGTTGGTGCTGGAACGAACCAAGAAAAAATATTATTAAGTTGGATGGATGAAAATAAAAAAGCAGGATTAGCTGAAACAGTGCCTGTTTATTTTGAAGATAAAGCCATGGCAATTTTAGCATTAGAAGCAGGTAGAGCAGATGTTTACTTTGTACCAAATCCTTCTGGAACATGGCGAATGGAAAATGGTGCAAAAATAAAGCGTGTGGGATATTTGAATGGTGGATGGCCTAAAACAGCAGATATTGCGGTGACATTAAAGAAAAATTCAGGGCTCTCTGAGGCAATACAAAAGGCCATTAATGGCGATATCCAAAATGGAAAAATGCATGAAGTTCTCAGTCGTTGGGGATTGGGTGACGAAGCATTACAACATTCTGAAATTAATCCACAAGGATTTGGTGAGTAGAGTATTTACATGGCTAAAGCGTTTTCATCTTATAAAATAATAAAAGCAAAATATCCGTTACGTTATCTAGGTAGTGCGATTTCTATTCTTTTTATTTTAATTATTTTGGAGTCGGTATTTTTTAATGACAAATGGGAATGGTCAGTTTTTCGATTATGGTTCTTCGATCCAGCCGTCATAAATGGTTTATATTTGACATTAAAACTTACGTTTTCCGCAATGTTTTTAAGCTTCTTTTTAGGTGGTATTTTGGCCATGATGCGATTGTCTACATCTTGGTTAGTCAGAGGGGTGGCGTGGTCTTATATTTGGTTGTTTCGCTCGGTTCCATTATTGGTAGTACTTATAATTTTATATAATTTTTCATATCTTTATGAACGTATAGCCATAGCGATTCCTTTTACCGAAGTGGTTTTTGCCAGTTATAAAACTGTGAATGCTTTAGATCAGTTTACAACAGCACTGATTGGTTTAGCAATTGTGCAAAGTGCTTATACTGCCGAAATTATACGAGGTGGTATTTTATCGGTAGATAAAGGGCAGTCCGAGGCAGCAGCAGCTTTGGGACTTTCTTGGTGGCATAAAACATATCGTATTATTTTTCCGCAAGCGATTCGCGGCATCTTACCTGCATTGGTAAATGAATGTATTAGTTTATCTAAAGGGACAGCAATTGTTTATATTTTAGCCATGCCAGAATTATTTTATACAGTTCAAATGGTGTATAACCGCAATCAACAAATAATTCCTTTACTTATGGTTGCAGCAGTGTGGTATACCATTATTACGAGTGTTTTTTCTGTCGTACAATATTTTATAGAATCGAAGTTATCACGTAATCAGCGTAAAGAAAAAAAATCACTAAAATCGATGTTGGGGTGGGGTAAAGCATCATGAGTCGCCATCAAAAATTAGGTCATATTTCGATTCAAGATGTTTCAAAAAAATATGGTTCAGATTATGCACTAAAAGAAGTGAGCCTTGAAATTCCAGCAGGTTCAGTGACTGTAATTTTAGGCCCTTCAGGTTCTGGAAAAACCACGCTTTTAAGAACATTAAATCATTTAGAACGACCAGATAAGGGGATGATCAAAATTGATGATGCATTTATTGGATATAGACTTAAAAATAATGCATTGTATGAGCTAAAAGACAAAGACGTATTATTACAACGTATTCATGTAGGGTATGTTTTTCAGAACTTTAATCTTTTTCCACATTTGACAGTATTGCAAAATATTATAGAAGCACCACTTGCTCATAAGAAAATGTCCAAATCTGAAGCTATACAAAAAGCCAAAGTGCTCTTACAAAGTGTAGGGTTATTAGAAAAAATAGATGCTTGGCCTCAGCAACTTTCGGGTGGTCAGCAACAACGCGTTGCAATTGCACGTGCACTTGCCTTAGACCCCAAAGTTATTTTATTCGATGAACCTACGTCAGCACTCGATCCTGAACTTGTAGGTGAGGTACTCAGTGTTATTCAAAAATTGGCTCAACTTGGTAAGACTATGGTTGTGGTCACTCATGAAATTGGCTTTGCAAAAGAAGTGGCCGATCATGTAGTTTTTATGGATAAAGGTGAAATTATCGAATCAGGCACAGCAGAACAAGTATTAAATCATCCAACACATGTGAGAACTCAAAGCTTTCTGTCTAAAGTCATCTAAATCAGTTCTAGCGTTGATCATCCCTTATTTTGTTCTATTATTTTTAGTATGATTTATTTCTATTAGAATAAATCTAGGAAAAATAATGGGTGATCATACCAAACCATATTCGATGTTTCTTGTATTGTTGGCATTAGCATTAGGCGGTTTTTGTATAGGAACAACCGAATTTCTTGCGATGGGGCTTATTCAAGAAATTGCAAATAGCCTAAGTATTTCAGTGCCTGTTGCAGGACATTTTATCAGTGCTTACGCACTTGGCGTTTTATTCGGTGCTCCAGTATTTGCGATACTCGGTGCTAGAGTACCACGCAAAGCCTTTTTATTAGGACTCATTTTATTTTATGGAGTTGCCAACTCTGTAACAGCATTTGCACAAAGTTATGAAGCAATTTTGTTTTCTAGATTTGTTGCTGGTTTACCCCATGGTGCATATTTTGGTATTGCCTCTTTGGTTGCAGCAGAATTAGCAGGTCCTAAAAGAAGGGCAACTGCAGTTGCTCGTATGATGTTAGGTTTAACTGTTGCAAATGTCTTAGGTGTACCACTTGCCACATGGATTGGCCAAAATTTTGGATGGCATGCAGGATTTGGCTTTTCTGCAACAATTGCTTTATTAACTGTAATCGCTATTATTTTATGTGTTCCACATGTTCCAACTCATAATGAAGCCAGTATCCGACAAGAATTAAAAGGTTTTAAAAATGTAGATATGTGGCTCACACTTGCAGTTGCAGCTATTGGTTTTGGTGGAATATTTGCAGTCTATAGTTATGTATCTCCAATACTTACACATTATACGCATTTAAAAACTGAAATGATTCCAATTGTATTGGCGATCTGGGGCGTTGGAATGGTATGTAGTAATTTTATCGCAGGTTATTTTGCCGATAAAAACAATACCAAAGCAATTATTGGTATTTTGGTTTGTTCGACTCTCGCTTTTGTACTGGCTTTCTTTATGATGAGTAATGTGTATACCGCCGTCATTGCTCTATTTTTTATTGGTATTACAGTTATGGGTTTAGCTGCGCCGTTGCAGACCAGATTAATGGATGTTGCAGGGAATGCACAATCTTTGGCAGCTTCTTTAAATCATTCTGCCTTTAATTTTGCCAATGCATCAGGTGCTTTTTTAGGTGGTTTGGTTCTAGAACATAACCTAGGATGGCTCTCACCATTTGGTGTGGGAATTTGTCTAAGTTTAGGTGGTTTACTCATGTTTTTTATTGCTTTAAAGGTTCAAAAGAGAAAAAATGAACAGCTTACTTAATTTCTGCTAATATAAGTGAATAAATTTTTCAAAGTGGGGAATATGATATGGCTGGATATTGGATCGCACACGTTAATGTAAAAGATGCAGAAAAGTTTACACGTTATATGGAAATTGCACCTAAAGTTATTCAGCAGTATGGTGGCAAGTTACTTGTGTGTGGTGGTGCTTCAGAGAGCTTAGAAGGGCAAGCATTTCAACAACACGTTGTGATTGAATTTGAAAGTTTAGATGCAGCAAAAGCATGCTACTTGTCTGAAGAATACCAAAAAGCAAAAGCCGTAAGAGAGGGTGCAGGTGAGGTAATGGTTACCTTACTTGAGTCACTTTAAATATTCAGTTTAATTCGCTATATACGTTTTAATCGATGTATATAGCGATCCTATCTATAAGTATCAGCTGTTGAAAGCGTAGCACGTATGTCATATGAGCTAAAATATGGTGCCTCATTTCTTTTATCCTTCTATTGCCCTTAAACAATATATTAGTAAATATTGGTACTGGATTAATATCGATGCTATGCCAGTATTGCCTCCTGGATCAGGTTCTGAAATTTTTATATTTAACAAGAAAATAGCCATTTATGATGCGTCCAGACCAAATAATGTTCATTATGTAGATAGTGTGTTAATTAGACCAAGATATGCACCTATACATTTTTGTTTAGATGAACCTGTCAGTTTTATATCTATACGTTTTCGGCTTGGAAGTATTAATACATTTATAAAAGATTTTGAAGCAGATTATGAAACGATTGTAAACCCTTATGATTTATGGGGGGATGCCATAACGCAACTAAGAGAAAATATTATTCAAACACAGCATCTTTATAATAAAGTAATGTATATAGAGGACTTCTTATTAAATCGTTTACAGTATCAGTGTCGACCAGTAGCTAATAAATTGAGCTTGACCAATGAGTTCTTAAATAGAGTTTACTATGGCATGGAAAGTGTTTCACTAAAGGAAATAGCTCAAGATATTGGATACAGTCAAAGACACTTGCAGAAAACAGTAAAATTAGTAACAGGACTGAGCCTTGTTGAAGTAAAACGTCTTATTCGATTTGAGCATGCGATGAAGCAAGTATTAACGCACAATACAATCTCATTTTCTAATCAAGATCATTTAAACCATTATTATGATCAAGCCCATTTTATTAAAGAGTTTTCTTATTTTACAGAAATGTCACCGAAAAAATTCTTATTAAAAAATAAAACAAGCTCTCATTTTTATAATCGTATTGCTTCAACTTTAGATGATAAACATTAAGTTAAACTACCTATACCATACCTATAAAGGTGATGGATATAGGCAGAATTTTTTATTGTTCAACTTTACGAATAACTTCATCCAAGCCTTCAATATCTATATTAAGGTTCTTAAATGCTGATGTTTTTGGATGGGTAATTTCTATTACATTTTTTTCTTCGCATTGTAAAAGAGCAGAGGAAAAATAGTAGTCTAGAACATGCCCACTCACATATTTGTCTTCACTTAAAAAATGGAAGTGAAAACCTGGTACAGAAATTCTTCCAAACATTTCAGGTGTCCAAAATCCAACAAGATGACCTTGAATTTCTTTGTAAGTTGAAACTTCCTGATGATCTGAAACCTCTTGAACACTTCTTGTTTCAGAGGATGCGTAAGGTCGTCTGAGTGTAAGCTCATGAAATGTCGCTTTAATACGTAGTGCAATAAAATTATTATTTAACGGTATGACTGCTTGAACAAATTGTTCGAGATTTTTTGTTGATGCCTCGCCAATATGATATTCCTGAAAATGATCAAAGCTTGTAACCTGATAAAAGGGTACTTCTAGAGGGGCTTCAGGTGTTTTAAGTGCCTCTTCTGCTGTTGCTGTATAGGGTGTACCGTTCAGGATTGTCATTTCTGCATTTAAATTTTCAGAGCAACCTAAGCCAATACTTGAACATGAGCATACTTTATATATATCTTGATCTGGTGAAAAATACCCAGACATAAGTGCACCGATGGTTGAAAACTGATAGATTTTAGACATTTTTATTTCCTATAGTTCAAATAATGAAAGATTTTTTATAGTGACATCTGTTGCATGTTTATTAACAAAAGCGAAAAAATCTTGAAAGTGCTGAGATGTTTTATGTGTATTCAATGTTGTTTCATCTTCCCATACTTCATAAAAGACGAAACTATTTTTATTTAATTGGTCTTGGTGTAGATCGTATCGGATATTTCCTGATTCTGCACGTGACAACTCAACAATAGATGAAAGCTCGCGATGTAATTCATCTTTATTTACATCCAAAAAATGCATTGTCGCAATAATATAAATGTTATTCATATAAATATACCTTTAAAAATATGGTTTTTTACCAAGTTCAGAGATGGATATTGGGAGAGAATGAATATCAGACTAAATAAGAATCAGAGTTACATATCGCTCCTGTAATACCTCTATCTATATGATGGACTAACTCAATAAAAGCCTTTCTTTTTTATGCCCATCTTTATCTTGAATAGTTAGAGTTCCATGTTATATCCTGCATTTGGATATGGATCATGATGTAGAGGCAGTATTGAGTTCGGTTTTAACTTAAAATGAAGAATGGATAATTCTGGAAATCCATTTGGATATTTGATTTACGATTCCAAGAGTGCTGAGTTTTTAAAAGAACATCTACTTTAGCTGGTTGTGTTTGCTCATAATGAGCATATAAAGGCACGCTGAATAGTACAGTGTATGTACCTAGAGCAAGCATAATTTTTTTCATTTGATATAAACTCAAAAGAGAACATGCTTAGACTATAATGGGTAATTATTTTTATTTATTGTAAAAATACGAACTCGTATCATTAAAAAATACAGCTAGTTTTTTAAATTATACTCACTTAAATCTTATATTTAAGTGAGTAGTTGAGTGTATAAATAACTTATAAAATTTCTAAATGAATTGCTGTCATTGCGTCTTTTGTATAAATATTTGTTTTGCCACTTTCATCAGAAATGCCTTCATGAACCTGACCATCTTCACTAGTCATTCTATATTTAATATTCTTTGCAGGTGTACCATCTGAATAATGCAATATAAAATGCTCGTCATAGCTAGCTTTGTGTTCAGGCATTTTAGGTAGTTGACTCGATAGTGTACTTCCATGAGTAACTTTAACTTGTCCTCCTTTAAGCTCGAGTGTACCTGGACAACCTATTTCAATATTTCCACCTTCTATTTTGATATAAGCATCTTGAGCATTAATAAGAACCCCTTTCCCACTTTCGATACGTAGTAGATCTTCTAATGCATAAATATGCATTTTTCTTCTGGAGGATAGGTTCATGTTCGATTTTTGTGAGCTTATATCAATATCACCCTCACCAGATTTGATTTTTATACCCGCATGTTTTGCAAAAATACTAATTTTATTTAGTGCTTTTGCAACCCAATTTTTACCAGTAAAAAACTGTAAATTTTCAGGTGTACTCATATCAATATTTTTCTTAGAAGATACAAATGTACCTTGTTGACTATCAATAAGAATACCTGACTCACTATGCAGTGCCATTAACCCTTCAGTATTTTTGTCATATTGATTTAATTTTTCATTTAATTGTGTTTGTGTTTCTAAATCTGGTTCATCAATATCGTGAGCTTTTGCTAACTCTTTAAAATGTTCATCAAATTTTGTATGGAACTCAATATTTTTTTTGATTTTATCTCTAGATAGTTGTGCACCTAAGGCTTGCCCATCTCCTTCAGTGGTAAATAGCATTCCTTTAGATGCACGAATCGCCCCCCAAGCATCTGTACGAAGTTCAAAACCATCACCACGACTTTCACTTTCCGAATTTTCTTTAGGATGACTTAAATGGCCTAAGTTTAATTGAGAAGTATTATGGCTACTTTGAATTTGTGCACTAATTTGCCCAGTCGTGTCGTCAAATCTAAGTTGGTTAAATCCTTGACCTAAAACCTCTTTTGAACGTATACCGCTAAGTTTTTTCGTATCGGGAAGTTTTCCTATAGTGTCAAACTGGGTAGGGGAGCGATGTGCCTCATGTAAACGTCCAATAACAAATGGACGATCAATGTTTCCTTCAAAAAAATCTATAGCTACGATTTCTCCTTTACGAGGAAGGAAACGCACACCATGACCTTCACCTGCCCAAGGTGTGAGGACATCGACCCACGCAGAGTCAGTATCGGTATTATTGGAACCTGCACCTCCATCATGTGCATGATCTTCAGGACGTGTAAATAAGAAACGTACTTTAATACGACCCCATTCATCTACATAAATTTCTTCATTGTCAGTTCCAACCACAATTGCACGCTGTATATGAGCAGTAGGGCGATGAACCAGAGGATTATATTCAGGAACTACAGGAATGTGGCGTCGAATGACTGTTAATTCGCTAAACTGGCGCTCTTCTTGGCGGTCTTTCGTGATATGCCAATGACTAAGTTTTAATAAGTGATCTAATTGATCTTGAATATCGGTAGGTAAATTATTTTGGTTATAGAATTTTTTATTTAAAATTAGAAACTCTTTATCGTGTTCGGCATGTTGCCAATTTAATTCAGGATGATTTTCCAACTTAAACCAATAGCCCACTTGCGCATCTCGTACACTGCTATGAGCAGTAAAATACTTAGATTGCAACTCATGTAGCTGAGAAAAATGCTGATTGGTTTTCTCAATTTGTTTATGTGTTGAAGACGTTGCCTGATCTTCTCCTTTTAAATCCGACACCCAAGCTGGAGATATAGACCAAGCTTGTTCTAAGCTGAGTGATACATTATCGAGTTGTTGGCTATGTACATGCGCACTTAAAACACTACCGCTACCATCTTCTTGTAATAACTCATCTGCCTGCCAACGTTGGATATAAGTTGAGGTAGGCTGTAATTCTCGTTGTGAGGTAAAGCTAGTAATGCAATCAAATTTTTCAGTAGCTTGGCTTCTGTTATGGTAGCGAATATTTCTTCTTTTTAATGATTGAAATTGATTATTTTCATCAATTAATTTGAGTTGTTGTGCTTCAATTTGTCGGGAAGCTATACCGAAATGGTTACTTTCGTCGACCAACCAACAAATTGCTTCTTCTCGCAGAATACGGGTAATAAAGTCATAGTCTGTTTCATTGTACTGCATGACAAATGGTCTGATATCATATGTTTTGGTTAGTCCGCTTAGATCTAGTAATAAGCTAGAAGCAAACAACGTACTTTTTGACTGCCATTCTTTAAATAAAATTTGAATAATTTCAGGCACACTTTTACTTACAAAAACACGGCTATTTCTTCTTTTATGCCATAAGCTTGTCGCATCTTGTAAAGTCAGACGATAAACTGCCATTCCACCATCGCTTTTGCCCTGACTTGCACCTGTAATAATGCCAGTAGTTCTTATAAGCTCATTTTGATCTGTAACTTGATCGACAGCAACCCTACAACCAATAAATTGTTTTAAAGATAGAAATGGATTTTTAGATAAACAAATTAATTCGGCAGACAAACCACTGTTAATACGATGCTGACCATGAATACGTTGCAACATGACTTGAGCATTGAGTTCAATATCTGAAAATTGAATTCGGATCGCATGATTTTGAATACCAAACCCAAGTTTGTTTAAGGTATTGAAAATAGTATCTGGATCTAACATGACTGTGACCTATATTTACATAAAATAAGATATGGCATATGCATAATTAACTAAAAGCAGTAAGAAACTATCGGTACTTCGGCTGAATATTGTTTGTATGAATAATTTTAACAATAGAGTAGAGAACCGAGCGTCGAACATGTGCGTTGTTATAAGAACCTTGATGGTCGAAACCTTCTATACGAAATACCTGCTGTACGCCTTTTTTACCTTGTGGTGCATTTGCAGATACGTGCGGTACGGTGCCGTCGCCAAAAGAGTCGGAAGAAGAAATAGAAAAGTGAGCCAGCTCGTCATTACCAAGTGCAATATAGCGTGTACCATTATTTTCCGTACCAAGATCACTGAGGGTTTGAGTTGGAGGTTCTTTATCTTGTTTTATGCTATCAACAAATACTTTAGCTTTTTTATGATAATTCGTTAATCGTTGCTGTAAACTAGCTGGGGGTGAGCACAGTAACTGCGTTTCATTTAAGCCTTTTACGGGTTGGCTCAGTGTCCAAGTTAAGCATTCAAAGCTTTTGTTTTTTTTGTCGTGGCCATAGTGAACATAACTACATGGATGGTAGTGGTCTGCGATTTTTGTATGAAATTTTTGAACCTTGTCAATTTTATTGAAATAAACATCTTTTAATTGTTGCCCTACTTCAAGCTTAATAATCTTTGCAGGGTCAATGAAGTCTTCTTTAACCATTTCCCACCATACCCGATCTGACTTATAAATTTCGCTATATGGGTCTTGTTTAGGTAGGGTAACCGTATAATTGTTTTGGTTGCTGTCTTGACCTTTTAAAAGTAACCAAGGTTTACCTTGGTTGTAGCGTGGGGTAGGGAGCAGCTCTAAGCTACCTGGCGAATTAGCAATCACGGCTGTAGTGTGTTCGGTATTGGGACCCATGACAAAAGAGGGTAAAAAACCAGCATCTCCACACCCCGAAACTATGCGTCTATATGCTAAAGAAGCTCCTTCTGCAGGCATAACGCCATGTACCACACCTGCAATATCTGCCTCTCTGAGTTGTACCAAGCGACGGGTAAGTAGCCCACCCATAGAATGCGTAACAATAATAAATTTATGAAACTTATCTCCCCATTCTTTTTTAATCTTATCTAGTTCTTTTGCAATATTTTGTGCGCCATCTTCATTCGATTGTAGCCAGTTATAGCCTTTGGCATATACGGGGAAATGGAATTTTTTTAAATGTTCAATTTCAGAAGCAGTTATAGGTTGTAAAGAAGAAGTTGTCCCCCAATTTTTCACCTCGTTGTCCTCTAAGAGTCGGACCCATTCTGAAACAGTAGGCTTTTCTAGAAAAATAGCTTCTTTTGTTTCTAAGTAAATATGATTTAATTTATTTTGTAAGTAGACTAAAATATCTCCATAACTTCCCCAATGCACTGTGCCCCAGCCACGGTCTCTCAGCGTTTTGTGGCTTAGGTTGTTATAATAGATATTAATGTCTCCGGTAGGGTCTACTTCTGTTGTAAGTGGGTTGAGCTCGGTTTCTAACTGAGCAGGTGTTTTTCTAGCCTGATTGTATAATGTAGCTGCTATTCCCAAACCATTTCCTAGCTGCCAAACAGGTTTTTTTGTTTTTTTTGTTCTGACATTAGAACCCATAATGCCGGGTATAAAAACAATAGGTATGGTATCTGGGTTTTGTACTTCCACAGGTGTACCAAGCTTATTAGAACTTGGACTGGTTACCGAAGATGCACGAATTGTACTCTCACTCATGAGTCTGCTCCTGTACACGTTTTTGGTTGGGTTCAGAGAGTCGAATACTATCGCGAATAAAATTGTACAAGCGCAGTACCGACTTTTGGCTTACAGTCGAGTTTAAATGTTCACTAGAGGGTGCATATTCACGATGTACCGCACTTTCAAGTTCTAATTGAATGAATGGGTCATTATTATTCTGTAGGTCACCTAAATATTGCCAAGTACCGAGTTCGTAGCCACGTTCAAAGTATCCACGTGTAGAAAGATGTTGAATAAGCTCTTCACCCGCAAAGCCATGAATAGTTTTTTTCTCCTCTTTTAGGGTATTGACCTTCATTAATGCACGAAGAGATAGAGGTATTTGAGCCGTACGTTTTTTAACAAGTTGAATAAGTGGCTCATCTGACTCAAGTCGAACACGATGCTCTAATGTAATATCTACTCGTGGATAGCTTGGAAATCGTAAATAAAGATGGCTACCGCCCCAAACATGATTTAAGGTCATATCATCGAAAATAAAGAAGTCTCCCCAACAGTATCCAGGTTGGTTGCGATTTTCGGCAGTACGTGGGTGAGTATTTCTGAGATTATAGTCTAAGTGATCTAAGACACGACTTAGTAGGTTTGTACTTGCCCCACTTTTAAGAACCAGCATTGTTCCGGGTCTAATATATATATAGGCTTCGATATTATAGATATTTTTGCTATATTCAGTACTACGATAAACAATAATATGGCTATTACTACGTCCTCTATCATCTTTAGTTGGGCCCGCCATTTCTTTGCTGAGTAACGTACCCTCTGTTTCATGCGGTTGGCTTTTAAATTCTTGAATACGGTTGGCAATAAAATTTTGATATTCAGCATAGCTTTGAATATCGGTATTTATACTGTAAGTACTGCCATTGTAGTTAAAATCATCGATAATGACCGTTGTTTCTTGCGGGACATCAATTTCAATTCGTCCTAAACAGAGCGTTTTAGGTTTATCAAAATTCATAGGTTGAATACCTTTTTGCTGTTTTTGCTCATTTGAACATGCAGTGAGAGAGAGTATTGCCATGAAGCAGAGCGTTAAATGTTTAAATCGGTTCATATATAAAGGTCATCTATATCGTTATTCACTTAATGATGCCTATTATCATTAAAGTATTAACTGGTTCACAATTTATTACTTAAATTGTACATTATATATATTTTTATTTGTATTTTTTAGAGTGGTTTTTACAGAAAAAAAGACTATTTGTATTGTTGTACACGTTTTTGGTTGGGTTCAGAGAGTCGAATACTATCGCGAATAAAATTGTACAAGCGCAGTACCGACTTTTGGCTTACAGTCGAGTTTAAATGTTCACTAGAGGGTGCATATTCACGATGTACCGCACTTTCAAGTTCTAATTGAATGAATGGGTCATTATTATTCTGTAGGTCACCTAAATATTGCCAAGTACCGAGTTCGTAGCCACGTTCAAAGTATCCACGTGTAGAAAGATGTTGAATAAGCTCTTCACCCGCAAAGCCATGAATAGTTTTTTTCTCCTCTTTTAGGGTATTGACTTTCATTAATGCACGAAGAGATAGAGGTATTTGAGCCGTACGTTTTTTAACAAGTTGAATGATGGGTTCATCTGACTCGAGTCGAACACGATGTTCTAAGTTGATATTTACTCGTGGATAGCTTGGAAATCGTAAATAAAGATGGCTACCGCCCCACACATGATTTAAGGTCATATCATCGAAAATAAAGAAGTCTCCCCAACAGTACCCAGGTTGGTTGCGATTTTCGGCAGTACGTGGGTGAGTATTTCTGAGGTTATAGTCTAAATCTTTTAATGCGCCACTGAGTAAGTCTGTACTTGCGCCACTTTTAAGAACCAGCATTGTTCCGGGTCTAATATATATATAGGCTTCGATATCATATATAGTTGAGTTAGAAAAGGTTCCTCTTGAGATGATAATATGGCTATTACTGCGTCCTCTATCGTCTTTAGTTGGGCCTGCCATTTCTCTACTGAGTAACGTACCTTCTGTCTTATGAGGTTTGCTTTTAAATTCTTGAATACGGTTGGCAATAAACTTTTGATATTCAGCATAGCTTTGAATATCGGTATTTATACTGTAAGTACTGCTATTGTAGTTAAAATCATCGATAATGACCGTTGTTTCTTGCGGGACATCAATTTCAATTCGTCCTAAACAGAGCGTTTTAGGTTTATCAAAATTCATAGGTTGAATACCTTTTTGCTGTTTTTGCTCATTTGAACACGCAGTGAGAGAGAGTATTGCCATGAAGCAGAGCGTTAAATCTTTAATTTTCATCTATTACTCAACCTCATTTGTCAATTTTTCAGCCATTTCAGCAGTTTTTTGAAGTCCAGGCATACGGTATTCTGTATGTCCGTAGTCATGAAGATTTTTCCAACGACCACCCCATGTAAGTCCAACTGATTCTGCAACTTCACCATAAGCCTGATAAGCTTGCCACGTCCAAGGGTCTCTTTCAGAAATTAAGACTTTTCCATCTTTCTTAAAAGCAATATCTGCTGCTAAACCAAATTGATGATAACTCTGATAAGCTTTAGCACGGGTGGTATTCATATTATTTGAAAGCATACTTTGCCTTTCTGGACTACGGTAGCCTTCAAGCAATACCAGCTCGTAGTTATATCTCTCTTTCATAATTTTAAATACCATCAGCAGTCGCTGTTTAAATCGTGGGTTCATGTGCTCCCACTTACGATCAATCAGTGTTTTACCTGTGGTAAAGCTGTCAAAAGTGACATGTGCATTTGTATTTTGATAACCTTTTTCAATTTGCATGGCTTGTACAATTGCTGCATCAACCAGTTGATCATCTACTTCTGGTGGTGGAGTAAGCATTTCACCATTGAGTAAAGCATATACTTGAGGGTCTACATTCTTTAAATAGCTTGCTTCGGTATGTATCGTATCTACAGGTCGAGTGATAACAAAAATAAGAATACTGAGAATAAGAAAAAGTCCAGCAATTAAAATCCACCATTGTTGTAAATACCAATGGGTTTGAAGCTTATTGGCTGTGGTTGCTTGATTTAATTGTCCGATAAACTGAAGACATTGTTGATAAATATTTTTACTCTGAGGTAAAAAATTTAAACGTGTAGAGAAGATTTTTTGTCGAAGATCTGGAAATAACAGTAAGCTAAGAATACAGATCAAAGCAATAAAACTAATAATAATAAATGTAATCATGTGCTTTTTAGACTGAAACAATGATTGATCAAATGGAAAGCTATGAAAAAGAAAGGTATTTTAATGAATACCTTTCTTAAAGTCGGAAATACGTTCATATAGATAAGCTTCATGGCATCTTTCACTATGCCTAAGGAAGACGTATTGTAATATGTGCTTGTTCAACTGGTGTGCTAATGACATTTTGATAAGGCGTTAAAGCACTTGTACTTTGCTTATTTAATGTAAATTTTAGACCTGCAAATGAAAGGATTGAAAATACAAGTAATAAGACCAGTATCCAAATAAATGGAAGCTCATTGTGTAAAATATTTCTTACTTGGTCAGGTAGGGCTGCAAATGGTGAAAACTCATGCTTTTTCCCTCGGAGAAAATCAATTTCGTCCCCAGTTCTAGAAATAAGATGGTTAATACTGTCTTGAGATGCTATGCGGTATTTACCTTGAAAACCAAGCAATAGGCAGTAATGAAATACTTCTAGTGCTTCTAATCTTTCTTTACCATGCATACGTAACTGTTCGAGTATTTCAAAGAAATGTCCTCCAGCAAGTTGATTACCAAAAAATTTAAGTTGTAATGGATCATTTAGCCAGAAGTTTTGTAAGTCAAAAAATGAACTATCCTGTTGAATCGCAATCGTTTCATCAATCAATGCACAAAATGCATATTTAGCATCTTGTATATCTTGGCTTGCATAATCTAGTTTTTTTGCGTGTTGTTCAAATTTTTCAAGTAACTGTATAACCTTGAATCTAAATTGTTCAGGTTGATGTGGTATATAGCCATTTCGAATTAAGAAAACCAGATAAAAACCATCGTAAAGTAAGTCTATTAAATTACGAGAGATGGTAGACGGAATATTCTGAGTATATTCCGTACCCGTACCAATCTGACCATCATCAAACAAGGATGGTGTACTATTTTGCATATTCATCTCTTCCTTTTAGTGATTGGTCACGGCAATCAGTTCTATACTAATGTCGTCAAAACCTTTAGGAACATAAATACAGATAGACTGCGCTGCTAACATGTCTTTATACAATTCGTCGTGTGGTTCTATTTCAAAGTAGCTGACGCCTGAACGAACAGGAATCGCTGTAGGAACTTGCACCAAATGATGTAGAGGAATGGCTGGAAGTGCGGCAATAACACGTTTTTCAACATCTGTGGTGTTGCCGACTTTAAAGCGTAAAGGTATGGTGCGAATAAGTTCGTGGGTTTGAATAGCCGTACTTGAAACAGCAATATATAATCTTGAATCTTTGGTAATTTTATCGCTTTCTAAACTACCCACCCAGTAAGATGGTCTATTTTCTTTCAAGGCAATATTTATATAACGACTTGATATAATCGTATCTAATAACTCTCTTAAAATAACATCTAATTGATAAAAGCTGTTGTGCAATTGATGATGATTATAGTGCGGGAGTTGATCAACCTCATATGCTGTTGTAAAGGTAAGCAAAGAGCCAGTTAGACGTAACAATTCACTAAATAATCGTTCTGGATGGATTTGTGGATTTAATGAAATATGGTTTAACGTTGCGTAGGCTGTATTTAATGCATTGACCAGCCAAAAAGAAACAATATCTCCAGAACGAAACTCAACAATCTTTTGTTCATTTTCTCTGTTGTTGGTCTGAATGGTTTTAATTTTAGCTTTAATAACATTTAACGTCTTCTTTAAATTGGTTTGAAGGCTGTTATTCGATTTTATATGCAAAATAGGTGGAATAAATGTAGGGTCTAACTCTAAATGGCCACCACTCTGAGGTTTAATTTTACCAATAGGCATATAAATAAAGCCATCAAGTACTTCACTTGGATGAACATCTATATCAAGTAACTTAAACTCTGCTCGACGACGTAATAAAGTAATCTGCGAAGGTGAAGCATTTGTAAAAATATCGTGCGTATCCGTTAAGTGTGAATAATAACGATGTGGTTGAGTCGTTTCTTCGTAGGCAACATTTTGTTTATTGGCTTGTAAAATAGGCAATGCCAAGTAGATATACATATCCCCTTGTAAATGAAGGTCATCTAATAGTAATGGCTCTGGAAGAAGATCTTGCATAGGTGCAGAATATACCTCCCCATCTTGCCAAATCATTTCTATACGTTCTAAAGCCAAAATACTTAAATTTAGCTGATTTTGGTCGAATACGAGTGTTTGTATTCCATATGAAAATGGAATAGTTGAACGAATAGTGTAGTTAAGGTGTTGTTCATGATATGTATCTTGAACTTGAAAGTGTTGAGGACGTAAAAATAAACCTTCGCCCCATAAGACTTTTTGCGCTTTAAACATAGCTATAACCAATACAATAATTAATAAGAATCGCGAGGAACATCTAACATATCTTGAAGTGATCCAAGATGATGATCATCTTTAATGACATGGGTGAGCCATTCGTGTAGTGGCATTTTGCTCCATTTAATGGTTTTCTGAAGCATATAGCTCACAGGACTATGAGGCTCATTTGTCTTAAAGTACTCGGCTATTTGTAAAAGCGCGGCAATAGCTTGTTCCCGATTTTCTAAGTGACTTTGTGGTGAAGGTTGAAATGCCCCAAAAGTTGGTTGCTGTTGCGAAATAGCTTGAGATCTCGCTTCTTCGTTGCCAAAAGTAGGCATATCAGTATTTTCTGTAATGCATTGTGCTTGCATTTGCTCAGTTTTATATACTTTTGAAAGAATTGTTTTGACACTTTCCAATTGGGAGTCGATTTGTGCAAAGCTTGGTGCATCTAAACCCATGAATTGATCAAGAACTGCTTTTAAAGTTTCCCAGTGCTCGAGTGCTTTTAGAAAATCTTGATAATTACTCAGTTGCTCATCGTGTGACATGGTAGCCAACGATTTTTCAAATAGCTCTAAGTCTTTGCTATGTTCATCATGTTCAAAGTTGTCGGGGTTTTTAAGGAAAGCATTTTGCTGATGCAACATTTTCTCATAATCAATAATTGAGTAAAAAGGTGCTGTATTAACCAAGGGTTGCTTTTTAAATGCTAGTGGAATTTGACTGACAAGCCCTTGTAATAGACCGAGACGTTGATCTAAATCTTCATCTTCAATCAGGGGGTGAATGTTAGACCAATATTGTTCGAGCATTCGATGTGACAATTCAAGGCTTTGCGTAATGCCACTAAATCCGTAAATATTTGCCCAAGCTGAAGAAAGCCAAGTAAGTAGACGAATATCTTTCGTGGTATTGGTCAACAACTCTACAGTTTTTGTGGAAACGAAAGACCAGTCGGCTTGTTTAGGTTCCGCAACCCACTCACCTAAATCAAGTAATGGATCATCTTCTACTTGTGCTTTTTTGAGCTCGTGAAAGTCATTTGAAAAAGAATGATCGTCCCCACATGGGTTTTCAGGAGAAATAGGTTGAAGTAGGGGAGCTAAATCGACATTTTGCATATTATTCATCTCCCACAACTTTACGTTTTACTTTCTTGGCTTGAGACTTTTGTTTAACGTCTAATTTATAGATGATGGTGTCCTCATCTACATCAATTAAAATGGTTTTTGGAAGTTTTTGTTCACTTAAAGCAACTAAAAGTTTAGTTGCAATGGCAGGTAAAACAGATGAGTTTAAAATGTTGTCAATGTTTCTTGCACCACTGTCGACTTCAGTACAGCGACTAAGCAGAAGTTCTGTCAGTTCATCGCTATATTCGACCTGTGTTTGATACTGGCTTTCAATTCGCTGAATAATCTTGTTCAGCTTATGTTCGATAATACGAACCAATAAATCATCGTGTAGTGGGAAGTATGGAACAATTTGCATACGCCCTAAAAATGCAGGTTTAAATTGCTGATATAAATTAGGTTTAAGTTGAGCAATAAGTGTATCTGCATCTGGCCACTCTTCAACAGGCTGATTAATACATGCCTGCATGGTTGTGCTTGACCCCACATTTGAGGTTAAAAGAATAATTGTATTTTTGAAGTCGATAATACGTCCTTCGCCGTCTTCTAGCGTACCTTTATCAAAGACTTGATAAAATAGCTCTTGAACATCGTTATGGGCCTTTTCAATTTCATCAAGCAAAATAACACTATAAGGATTACGGCGTACTGCTTCTGTAAGAACACCACCTTGACCATATCCAACGTATCCTGGAGGTGAACCTTTTAAAGATGATACAGTATGCGCTTCTTGATACTCAGACATATTAATTGTAATAAGATGAGACTCTCCACCGTAGAGTTCATTGGCTAAAGCAAGTGCTGTTTCTGTTTTTCCTACTCCACTTGGGCCAACCAGTAAAAAGACACCCTGAGGTTTATTAGGATCTTCTAGTTTTGCTCTAGAAGTTTTGATCCCTTGAGCAAGCTTTTCTAAGGCATAGTTTTGCCCCATTACACGTTCTTCTAATTTGTTTTCTAGGGTAAGAATTTGCTTAATTTCATCATTTACCATTTTTCCGACAGGTATTCCTGTCCAGTCTGAAATGATTTGGTTAATAATAGTGCTATTTACACGTTCAAAGACTAAAGGTTCATGCTGTTGTAAGTTTAATGTTTGACGGAGTTGAGCAATTTCTTGACTATGGCTACCATTGACATCGGTTTGTAATTCATTAATTTTATTTAATGTCTCTAGCTCATGTTGCCATTGGCTTCGAGTCACTTCAATTTCAGCATTTAGTTGTTGAATCTCAGATTCAATGTTTTTAATACGATCATTATGAATCGGATTTTGTTTTTGCTCATCTTGCAAAATTTGAAGCTCTAAGCCCAAATTATGTAATTTTGCATGAAGTTGATCAAGCTTTGCGGGTTGAGCGTTTTGTGATAATGCAACACGGGCAGCAGCAGTATCTAATACACTAATCGCTTTGTCGGGAAGTTGACGACCTGTAATATAGCGTTTAGATGATTTAACAGCAGTAATAATCGCATCATCATCAATTTTAATATTAAAGTGTTGTTCCATGACTGGGATCATGGCGCGTAGCATATCAATTGCAACGTCTTCAGAAGGTTCTTCAACTTTGACAACTTGGAAACGTCTACTTAAAGCGGCATCTTTTTCAAAGTATTGCTTGTATTCAGCCCAAGTTGTGGCTGCAATCGTTCTTAGCTCACCACGTGCAAGTGCTGGTTTAAGTAAATTAGCAGCATCATTTTGTCCTGCTTGCCCACCTGCACCAATAAGGGTATGTGCTTCATCAATAAATAGAATAATAGGATATTCAGCACTTTGTACTTCTTGAATAATTTGTTTCAGCCTATTTTCAAATTCACCTTTTACACTTGCACCTGCTTGTAATAGCCCTAAATCCAATGTGTGTAACTGAACATTTTTTAATGCATCAGGCACGTCATTGTGAGCAATTTTTAATGCAAGACCTTCGACAACTGCAGTTTTACCCACACCCGGTTCACCAGTAAGGATAGGATTATTCTGACGACGACGCATTAGAATATCTAGCATTAAACGTACTTCATACTCACGACCAATAACAGGGTCAATGCCACCATCTTGTGCTTTTTTAGTAAGATTAATGGTGTATTTAGCCAAAGCAGAAGCATCTACATGATGCTGATTTTTAGGTTCTGTTGATAATTCTTGTTCAGGCGAATGAATGTCTTCAGTACTTCCTTTACATACTTCGATAAAAGTATGCTTAATCGTATCGATAGGAATGTTTTGAAAAAGCTTAGATGCTCTTATAGCAATTTGATAAAGATCATCGGCTGTAAGCAGAGCGATGAGTAAATGACTACTACGTATAATAGGATTTTGATCGGCCGAGGCAATTAACCAAGCTTGTTCTAATAAACGAATAATAGAGGTTGCAAAAATAGGGGTTCTTGTATTGCCTTTGGGTAAACCAGAAATACTTTGATGAATGTCATTGAGTAGTGCATTTGAAGAAACTTTAGATTTTGTAAGTAATAAATGTAGGTCAATAGATGTGTCTCGAAGCAACTCACAAAAGAGATGCTCAATTTCAATTTCAAAATTTTGTTGTGATATACAATAGTTGGCTGATTTTTCTAAAGCTGCACGTGTTGGTGCAGATAGCTTTGTAATTAAAACTTTTAAACTGTTCACATCAATTCCCACTGAAATCTAAAGCACTTGCGCTGGTTAATTTAATCTGCTGCATGAAATTCCATTTATTCGCTACATAAAAAATGAATCACGTAATAAATAAAATATATATATTATGTTTTATTTTACATTAAAATTGTTTAAAAGTGTGATAAAATAAATTAAAATGTGAACAAATTGGCATTTTTGTTGGTTTTATATATTTTGTGTCATTTCCTGTAAGGCATTCTTTTAGGGAAGTTGGCAATCGTTCTGATGTTGTCACTATAGGTATGGGGAATTACCTTGAAAAAAGCATTTATTTTATCTTTATTTGCCGTCGGATGCATGGGAATGACCTGTGTTCATGCAGAAGACAATACTGAAATCACCTTAAAAAGAAAATGTCTGAAAAATAATCCTTTGGTTGTTGGGGAAACAGATCAAATCTTATTAGGTAAGTATGTTCAGGTCTGTGACAAGAATAATGAAGACCAGAAAAATGCCTATTTAGTACTGGCGGCAGAGCGTTTCTATCAAATTGGTAAAGCGTTCAAAGCATTGGAATTGGTGAACTATTTAGAGTCTCTACATGTCCATAGCAATACGTTAACAGATGTTAAATTTCTGGCTGCTACAAAAATTGCAAATGACTCTATTCAGCAGATGAGAAGCCAAGAGATGCGATACCTTGCATCAGAATCAACTTATCCAGCTGGAAAAGAGTTAGTTGCTAGCATTAATGCAGCCAAGCCTGCTTCTGTATTAAAGGAAGAAGTAAAGTCTGATGCAAAACCTGTGGTAAGACAGAAAAGACAAGAAACGCATATTGCTAAACCAGTGAAAGTTAAGCCAGTTACTACTAAACCAGTCGATTCACAACCTGCTTTACCAAGCAGTAATCCATTCGCAACACTAAATTAAAGCTGGGGAGTTAAACGTGGCTAAAAGAGAAAGTGCTCAAAAGAAATTACAACGAGTTCGACCACCTCGAGTACAACTGACATATGACGTGGAAGTTGGAGATGGCAAAGAAGTCAAAGAATTACCTTTTGTCGTAGGTGTAATGGGAGACTTTTCTGCAGCATCACAAGTTGAAAAGACGAAGCTCAAAGATAAAAAGTTTATTAATGTAGATCTAGAAAATATTGATGAGGTAATGACCTCTTTAGCACCACGCGCTGCATTTCGTGTAGAAAATACCATTTCTGAAGAAGGTGGTTCGATGGGCGTCGATTTAACATTTAAATCGATGGATGACTTTAGACCAGAGAATATTGCACAGCAAGTTGATCCATTAAAAAAACTTGTAGATGCACGTGAAAAATTAACGGATTTGCGTAATAAAATTTCGAACAGTGAAAAGCTTGAAGACTTGTTGGATGATGTTCTTAAAAACACTGCACAGCTACAGCAGTTAAGCAAAGAAGCTGGAGTAGACGATGAGTAATACATCATTAAGCGAAAATACTGCGAATTATCAAGAGAGTACTAATTTATTAGACTCAATCGTAGAGCAAAGCCGTATTGCACGTAGTGATGAAGAGCATACACGTGCAAAAAGTTTGATTGGTGAACTTGCTAAAGAAGTCATGGCAGGTACGGTAACAATTTCCGATAACATGACGCTTGCATTAGATAAGCGTATTGCTGAAATTGATGCAATGATCTCAAAACAATTAAGTAAGATCATGCATAACCCTGAATTTCAAAAGGTTGAGTCTACGTGGCGTGGTTTATATTATTTCTGTCAAGAGTCACCTTCGAATCCTTTAATTAAAATTCGTATTTTAAATACAACGAAAAAAGAATTAATTAAAGATTTTCAAAGTGCAACTGACTTTGACCAAAGTACTTTATTTAAAAAGGTATATGAAGAGGAGTACGGATCATTTGGTGGTGCGCCTTATGCGACACTTATAGGAGACTTTGAGTTCGATCGCACGCCTGCAGATATTTATCTACTTGAGCAAATGTCACATGTAGCTGCTGCTGCACATGCACCATTTATTTCTGCTGCGAGTCCTAACATTTTAGGCTTAGAGTCTTTTACAGATATCGATCGTCCACGTGATGTATCTAAAATCTTTGAAACTGCTGAATATGTACAGTGGCGTTCTTTCAGAGAAAGTGATGATTCTCGTTATGTGGCCTTGGCAATGCCAAGAGTACTCGGTCGTTTACCTTACGATCCGAAAGATGGTATTCAAACAGACGGATTCAATTTCGTCGAGCAAGTTTCAGGTCAAAACCATGATGAATACTTGTGGATGAATGCGGCATATGCCTTTGGAACACGACTCACTGATGCCTTCGATAAACATGGATGGTGTGCTGCTATTCGTGGTGTTGAGGGTGGTGGACTGGTTGAAGGTTTACCAGTACATACATTTAAAACAAGCGATGGGGAAGTTGCTTTTAAATGTCCAACCGAAGTTGCTATTACTGATCGTCGTGAGAAAGAACTGAGTGATTTAGGCTTTATTCCTTTAGTACATTGTAAAAATACAGATTATGCCGCGTTCTTTGGCGCTCAATCGACTCAAAAAGCAAAAAAATATGACAATGATGCTGCGAATGCAAATTCAGCATTGTCAAGCCAAATTCAATACATTATGGCAGTTTCTCGTATTGCTCATTATTTAAAAGCCATGATGCGAGATAAAGTGGGAAGCTTTGCATCTGCTGGAAATGTTGAAGCATTCTTAAATGAATGGCTTGCACAATACGTACTTTTAGATGATGGCGCATCCCAAGAAGCAAAAGCACAATTTCCGTTACGTGAAGCATCCGTAAAAGTAGTAGAAAATCCGGCAGAGCCTGGTCACTACAAGTCTGTTGTATTTTTAAGACCGCATTTCCAGTTGGATGAACTCTCTGTTTCATTAAGACTTGTTACCGAGTTACCTCAGTCTTCTAACTAATAGAAGGTAACATTTTTTTTGTTATAAAAGGCAATTGATATGAAAGATATATATATTGAATTTCGTGGAAAATATAAAGTTGACGGTGAGTCAAGAGATTCTGAGCACAAAGGTTGGTTGGAAGTAAATTCTTGGGCTCATAACATTCGTCAGCCTAAATCAGCAACATCATCGAGTGTAGGTGGTCATACTGCTGAACGTGTAGAACATTCAGATATGGTGTTTGTAAAAGATTTAGATGCAACAAGTCCTAAGCTATGGGAAGCATGCTCTGCAGGTTATACATTCGACGAAGTTCAAATCGATTTTTATCGTGCAAATGGCGATAAGCGTATTAAATATCTTCAAATTAAACTCAAGCACGTTCTTGTTTCAAGTGTGAACCCTGTTGTAGACAAAGAAGGGGTTCCAACAGAGTCATTTGGACTGAAATATGCTGCGGTTGAATGGACATATAACCAGCAAGATATTAACGGTACAGCGAAAGGAGCGGTAACGAAGAAGTGGTCGCTTTCAAATAATACAGCATCTTACGCTGCATAATGATGAGACAGCAAATCGGGAACAATTCGTTGTTTTCGGTTTGCTCTTTTTTAGAATTTAAAATGAACTCAGATCAATTATTTCCATTTGGATTTAGACCAACTTTGTTTGACCGATTAATTCCTCAGACGGATGAACTTCATGGTCTATCTTTACAAGAGCTTAGAGAGTCGATTGCTACAGATTTGGAAGACTTATTAAATAATCGCATGATTAGATTAAGGCAGGATCTTGAAGATTTTCCATTAGCAAAATCATCAATTGCTCAATTTGGCATTATTGACTTTGTGGGGCTGTCTACTGCCAATCCAAAAGATAGAGACAAAATTTGTTTGTCTATTGAAGAATCTATTGCTGCACACGAACCGAGATTACGTAATATTCAAGTTGAAATGCTAATGGATAGAAATAATGTCGGTTCATTATGTTTAAGTATTCAGGCATATCTGAATGTACATCCATTGTGCGAACCCATTGTTTTTGATGCATTACTAAATGCTGTTACTCAACAATATGTAATTTCTGCGAAAGGATAATACAGGAAAAAACATGATTGAAGATTTATTGCCTTATTATGAAAAGCAGTTACAAGAGTTTGGCCAACAATCAAGAGTATTTGCTGAAAAATATCCTAAAATTGCTCAAAGGCTATCTTTAAATCAAGAGCAAATAGATGATCCGCATATTGAAAGGCTCATTCAGTCTTTCTCATTAATTGCAGCAAGAATGGATAAGAAACTTGCTGACAGTTATGACATGTTTACGAAGTCTTTGTTTGAAATTATGTTTCCTCAATATTTGAGACATTTTCCTTCATGCAGTATTGTAAGTTTTGAAGATAAAAATAAAATAAAACAGCTGACAGAAGCCAGCGAAATACCAGCAAAGACTCTATTGAAGTCAAGAAGCTTAAATGGAATACAGTGTGAGTTTATTACCAGTACACAGGTAGATTTACTGCCTGTTCAATTAAATACAATTCAGTTTAGTACGAACCCTGGACAGCATAGAACAGCCGAACATAATGCAACGCTTACTTTAGGGTTTGAATTATTTAATCAGCCCCATATTTGGCTAAAAGAAAAGAAATTACCTATTTATTTAGATACGATTTCTAATTTTGCCTTGCATGTGCTTGACGGTATATTCCGTACAGGTACGCATTTTAGCTTAAAAATAGATCACAAAATTATTTCAATTCAAAACCCATTTGAAGTCATGGGTTTTTCAGAGTCAGAAAGCTTATTGCCTGTCGACCAATATACGCATCATGCATATAGATTGTTAATGGAGTATTTTTGCTTTCCTGAAAAGTTTAATTATATCAATATGAACCTAGATTTTTTAAAAAATCTACCACTAGGTAAGAGTTCTTTTCAAATACAAATTCATTTAAATCTTAATTTGAATGACGAGGCGATTGTTCATAGTTACTCAGATTTAAGTACGGAAAACTTTAAGTTATTTACTACACCAATTGTCAATTTATTCGAGAAAAAGGCTGAACCTCAGAAGATTAATCATAAAAAATTAGAATATCCATTAGTTACGGATGTTCATCACCCAGAATGTTATAAATTATATTCTGTTTTAAATATGACGATGATTCGCGAGAAAACGAATAAAAATGAAGTTGCTTTACCAGTATTACCATTTTTTGCACTAAGTCATTATGCCGACGACGGTAATCAGTTTTTTTATACGCTCAACCAAAAACAAAGTTATGGTAAAAAAATTGAAAATACGTACTCAATTATCTCAAAACAACTTAATCCAGATGAGGTAAGGTCTGATTTTATGAGTGCAACTTTACTTTGCTCGAATGGTGACTTACCACATGAGGTTTTAGTTGCAAGTAACAATATTTTTAATTTGAATGATACTGCAATTGCACGCCGTGCTTTTGCCTTAAAAAGACCTTCAAAAACACATCATTTTCAACAAACTAAACAAGAGCAGTGGCGTGTCATTTCCCATTTATCTTTAAATATGTTGGCGATTATGGGAGATAACGCTACTAATCAAATTAAAGAGTTACTACAACTTTATAATTTGCCTAAGACACAGGATAACTTTTTACTCATAGATTCGATTAAAAGTACCGAATTTAAAACTACCAGTCGAATGATGGGTGCAAATCCCTTTCCAATATTTGTTCGTGGAATTAAAGCATGTATTACCGTCGATGCATCTGTATTTAGAGGACATAGTCTCTATATTTTTAGTCAGCTTTTAAGTGAGATTTTTAATTTAAAAGTACAGATGAACAGCTTCGTTGAAGTTGTGGTGATTGATCAGAATTCTAGTCAGGAGTTATACCAATGCATACAGAGCGCTGGTGGCAAGAATCTTCTGTAATTGATGAATTATTTCATCACTCAACCAGTTTTGAGTTAATACAGTCTGTACGATTAATGAGAAATACTCCCTATGTGAAACAACATAGGTTTTGGGCAGATGCATTTCAATTTGAAAGCTCATTGAATTTGAAATTTCCGACTTCAGAAATTGAAAGTTTAAAAATTTCCGATTCTAAAATTGAGCTTATCAATCTTATGGTGGGCTTAACAGGTATACAGGGCGCTTTTCCTTATGTTTATACAAATAAGATTAGACAGGCTCCTCGAGCGTATCGAAATGAAGCACAAAAGTTTATCGGATTATTTAACCATAAGTTGGTATCACAATATATTGATGCAAGTTTGGCGTATAACTTACCTATAAAATATGAGATTAATGAAGAAAATCATTATCTTGATATTGTACATGCATTAAATGGTTATACCGTAAAAGATGAAGATAAGAAAACTCAATTTGAGCATTATTTTGCTGAATTTTCAGGGTTAATGCAGGGACAGAATAATAACTCACATGCACTGAATAAGGTTCTAAAAGCTATTTTTCATCCATCTATAGATGTGAAAGAGTTTGTAGAAGAGCAGTTTCAGTTAGAAAAAGATCAAAGAACCATACTTAGTTCTAAAAATAGCCATATGCAATTAGGCGTGAATACATTTTGTGGTGAATACATTACCCAAATTGGCGATAAGGTTGAAATTACGATTGGACCTTTGAGCTATGAAGATTATTTAGATTATCTCCCGTCTAAAGCACAGAGTCTAAAACTTAAAAGTATTTTACAGCAGTGGTGTAGTCCAACGTTGAAGGTAGATCTTCGACTGATTTTAGACCAACAGTCGATTAAACCACTGCAACTGAATATGACGGATTCGATTGGCTTAGGTTGGGGAGCTTCCTTAATGGCAGATCACTTTTCTGACAATGAGGAAACATGTTATACCTTGTTGGGTGATGTTGAATGTTAAAAATTATTTTAAGTACGGTATTAAGTATTTTTACGGCCACAGCACTACTTATGGTGTTTTACTGGAGGGATTTGCATTTTGATCCGACAGCAAAAGATATTCTTATTTATTTTCTATGGATACCTTTAGGTATTTCATGTTTGGTCTTAATGCCTTATTTGGCTTGGAAATGGTATCAACATAAGAAGCAAAAAGAAGAAATCGCTCAGAATGAGGCGAAAAATGCGGTTGAAGCCAATGAACCATTGCCTAAAACAGAAGTAGAGCAAATCGAATTAAATATATATTCAGCTTCACTTCTCAGCCAATTGGGAAGTAATGAAGAATTAGTCGCAAAAATAGCTAAAGGTGTAGCACCAGATCTAGATAAAGATCTTATTGGACACGATGGAGAACGTTTACTCAGTTACCGTATAGATGAAACATATTTTGAAGATGTCGCTGAACAACATTTAGATGTTTTACCTTTACAAGTTAGAATGATGAATCTAATCACTGCGCATTTCAAAGAAAATCGTAATATATTTTCTTCAATTGCAAAACAATTGAAGGAGTCTGCACTTTTTTATGATACTCAATTGGCATATCAATACAAAATGCATCCTGCTTGGATCGGTGAAGACTATGATGCTTCCGAAGATATTGAAGAGCCTATCGCAGAAAAAGTCCAAAAATTAGATCAATTAAACTTATTGATACTTCTTCCATCAACACTTCAACATTCGTGGAATGAGCTCGCAACAACGGAAATGTGTGAAAGCTATTTAGACGAGTTGGGTATCTTATCTGAACAAATCAATATTGAGTATCACTATTGCAGTGAACGCTCTGCTTATCACAACCTAGTGGAATTATGCCAATCAAACACACAAGATTTAAGTGAGATTTCTTTTATTTTGGCTGTAGAGTCTGAGATTGATCAAGACACATTGGACGGAGTAATGTCTGTTGGTGCAGATTACATACCATCTGAGTTTATTGGGAGTTGTTGTATATCTTCTGCGTCAATAGTATTTGAAAATATCCCAGTTTTAAAGCAAGTCTTTATTCAGCTTGAGCAAAAAGACTTGGCTCAAACATTAAGTACATTTCATCTTACTGATTTATCTCAGTATGAAGAGGATGAACCTTTTGTAATTATCCCTGATGATATGAGAACACCTAAGGCCAATAAAAAAGTCATTAAGAACTTTGAAAGTACGCCTATTGAGATTCATCATTTGATCTATACCAAATTCAGCTTAGGCAGTACTGAGCAACTATCAAAAGTTTTTGGATTTCTCGCGGGGTTACACATACCTCATACCCTTACTGGTTTTTTTTACAGTCTAGATCTGCCAGAGGTTCAGGTTGTGATTAAACCAAAACCTGAAGACGATCACGAACATATTTAACCCAATTTTCACGAGAGTAAAATGTACACAATTTTAGGATACCTTTGGCAGTACATCACTAATCCAAAGGCAATTATTGCACTTTCATTATTTATTTCACTTATATCTTCTTATAGTGTTTTACCACGCCGTATTTTTTGGCTGTTATTGGGGCTTTATCTTTTAGGTTTAATTGGTTACGGCATTTATTGGTTGATTGATCGTCGAAGAAATATTGCTAAAGGGGAAGACCTTTCAAACATTATTCAAAATGAAACAGAAAAAGAATATAGCAAGTCCAAAGACAAAGAAGAGCTGGCACAAATTCAGCAACAGATGAAGGAATCTATTCAGTTGATTCGTAAATCTAAGCTAGGTGATAAAAGTGGAAATGCTGCCTTATATGAGCTTCCATGGTATATGGTAATTGGTAATCCAGCTGCTGGAAAAAGTTCTGCAATATATAACTCTGGGTTAAATTTTCCATTCGAAGAAAAGCATCAGCAAGCCATTTCCTCTGGACAAAGCGGTACAAAAAATTGTGATTGGTTTTTTTCTACTGATGGAATTTTATTAGATACAGCAGGACGTTATTCAATTTATGCCGAAGATAAAGAAGAGTGGTTAGATTTCCTTGGCTTATTAAAGAAAAACCGTTCTAAAGCACCGATTAATGGATTATTAGTGGTGGTCAGTGTTGCTGAACTGGTTAGTCAAAGTCCTGAAAAATCATTACAACTTGCGAAAAATCTACGTGCCCGTATTCAAGATATTACCGAACGTTTAGAGGTAATCGTACCAATTTATGTAGTATTTACAAAAATGGATCTTATTGCTGGGTTCACAGACTTCTTTGAATGTTATGAAGGCAAAGAGTTTGATCAGGTTTGGGGTGCAACATTGGCTTATGATGCAGAATCATCTCAAAACGCAATGCAATTATTCGATGAACATTATACGATTTTGCATGATGGATTAAAGAACTTAAGTACAACGCATCTAAGTCGCAGACATGCGGATAATATTTCACCAAGTGTGATGACCTTTCCACTTGAATTTAAAATGATTAAACCTGCTTTAAAATCATTTATTGGTGCATTGTTTGAAGATAATCCATACCAATTCAAACCTGTGTTCCGTGGCTTTTACTTTACAAGTGCATTACAAGATGGCCATGTTGAAAGTCCAATGACAGACAAAATTTCAGAAGATTTTCAATTACAGCGTGTTGCTTTAGGCGAAAGTATAAATCGCAATAAAGCTGGTTTACAAACGCATGGTTACTTTTTGAAAAATCTTTTCTCTGAGGTTGTGCTTAAAGATAAGAATCTTGTAAAACAGCATATTAACTCAAATAGAAAACGCCAAAGACATATTTTATTTATTGTTGGATTACTGGCAGTTTCTACTGTACTTGGGCTTTGGGTTTGGTCTTATAAAAACAATCAACAACTGATTGCAGATGTTCAGGCAGATTTTAATAAAGTTGAAAAAATAGAAAAAGTGTCGAGTAGAGATTTACCTACTCAACTTGATGCATTATTGATTCTACAAAATAGACTACAGCAATTAGATGATTTAAATCAGCAATCTTCTTATAAGTTTTCTTTTGGTCTATACCAAGGCGAAAAGCTATATGAAAAAGTGAAAATTGAATACTTAAAGGGTATTCAAAAGATTATCTTGCAACCAACCAATGAAAGAGTTGAAGACTATTTAAAACGTGTAAAAGGGAAAGAAGATACATTACTTGCTAAACATCCCGAAGCATTACAAGTCACTCAGGTAAATAATCAGGCGAAACAATCATTAGATCCATCTGAAACTGACCCTCAAGATATTTATAATGCACTTAAGCTTTATATTATGATGGGGAATCCTCAATATATCGATCCAACACATTTGAGTGACCAAATTACTCGATTTTGGAGATCGTGGTTAGAGGAAAATAAAGGTAATGCGCCTAAAGCGGAAACGACCCAAAAGGCAGAACAAGTACTCAGTTACTTAATCACATTATCTACAGATAAGCATTTCCCTGTTTTACAGTCTAATCCACATTTGATAGATCAGACACGCCAATTACTTATTTCAGTTGTACAAGCAACACCAGCGATCAATCGTGTTTATAGCCAAATTAAAACACGTGCTGCTGTTCGTTTTCCTCCGTTAACTATTGCGCAAATTGTTGGTAACGACAATAAAAAAACAATTTTTGGTGGTTATGAGTTATCAGGTGCTTTTACGCAAAAGGCATGGGAAGAGTATGTTTCTAAAGCAATTGATGAAGCTGCAAATAAACCAACCGATACTAAAGATTGGGTTTTAAATAGTGTACGTGCAGATGATCTCACTCTAAGTGGTAGTCCAGACCAAATTCAAAAGCAATTGGTACAATTGTATAAACAGGATTATGTGAATGAGTGGAGAAAATTCTTAGGTGAGGTTCACTATGCGAAAACAGATGACTTTACGACTGCTGTTCAATTTATAGATGTTTTAGGAGAGCAAAAGCGTAGCCCAATCCGTATTTTAATGGAAAAAATTGCTCAGGAAACGAGTTGGGATAATCCTGTGGTTCAGGCTGAACTCGCGACACCTCAAACAGGATTTGTCGCATGGTTTAAACGCACAGTGCTTAATCAAACAAGTTCTAACGTAGTTGCACATGAGGTTGCCCAACAACCACAAGGTTATATTTCTCAAGAGTTTACGTTCTTTTATGAATTTGTGAGAAAACGTGATGATCAGCAAAACAAGTCATTGTTAGATGATTATTTAAACAATTTGGCACAGGTACGGAGTAAGTTTAATAACCTTAAGAATACTGGAGACATTGGGCCAAATGCTTTAATGACAGTGAGTCAAACGTTAAATGACCAAAACTCTATTTTTAATTCAGTTCAAAAAAATATGGATGAAAAATTAACGGTTGGCCTTAACTCACAAAATCAACAAATTGTGCATAAAATTATCGTGAGTCCATTTATACAGTGTTTTGAGAGCTTACTTGCACCTGCTCAAAATGAGGTTAATAAACTATGGGATTTACAGATCGTTCAGCCATTTAATCAGAACTTGGCGAAGAAGTATCCATTTAATGGCACAGCAAATATTCAGGCAACCAGTGCGGAAATTGGTCAAATATTTGGAGAAAATGGCAGTATTGCACGTTTTGTAAAAGAAACATTGGACCCATTAATTGTACGCCGTGGTTATGTTATTTCATCTAAAACTTGGAAAGATTTAGGGATTAATTTAAATCCACAATTCATTGCGAACTTCCAAAGTTACGTTGCACCTGCAAATGGTGTTGCTACGGGCGGAATTAATCAGGCACCTGTTGCAGCTAATCAATCTAACTTCCAATTTTATCCTTTACAGAATCCAAAACTTTTATCGTATACGTTAGACATAGATGGTCAACGTATGTTCTATGAAAATGGGATTCAACAATGGGTAAGTTTTGTTTGGCCAAATCCAGGTTCAACACCGGGCGTGCGTATCACAGTGGTTGATCTTGAAGGAAAAGTACATACTATTTTTGATGCACCGGGTGAATATGGGATTAATCGATTAATTGATTCTGCTCAGCGTAATCAACATGACGGTGTTATGGAAATGACTTGGGCAAATCCTAAAAACTCAGAGCTTTATGTGAAGTTAAATTTCCGTTTAATTAGTGGAAATACAACCAGTAATGTGGGTTCTGGGCGTGGTTATGCAGGGTTAAAACTTGTTGATCAAGTTACAGCGAATAAAGTGGCAAGAGTTGTTTCTGCACAGTCAGTGGTAGGAGCAAAGTAATATGCAAACTTTAAGCTCGACACCATTTTATTATGGAAAAAACCCATCTCGTGGAGATTTTATAAAGAGCAAAGGCCAAAATGCATTGACTCAAACTATTGATCAATGGATTACTCAAGCATTGGATGTCTGCATAAAATCAGATGATTTTTCAGTACGTTATAATAACCTTGCACCTTTAGATTTCTTTATTGCAAATCCTCAAGGTAAGAACTTTTTAGTTGCAAATTTAGTGGCGAGTGAAGACAGTTCGGGTAGAAAGTTTCCTATGGTTCTTGGACAGTTTCTAGAGGTGCAATCACCTCTAGAGAACATGTTATATGCACCATATGCTTATAAACAGGTACTTTTGAATTTGCTTCGAGAAAATATCTCACTGCGCAAAGTAACAAACTCAACAGAGTTATTAGAGCATTTGGCCGATCTGAATACACAGATAGAGGTTTTTACTGCGCATGGCCATACCGACTTTTTAGATGAACATACTGTCTATTCATTTGCAAAACTGATGAATATGACTATGGCTGAGCTTGCACAAATGATGATTGCACTTGGACTCCTATTACAACCTGTTATTCAGCATGGAACAGGTAAGCTGAATAAAGTGTTGGTGATTCCAATTTTTAATGACACATATAAATATGAAATTTCTGCTTTTTGGGTTGGTCTCATTAATCAGTTTATCGGCAAACAAAATACCGATGTTCTTATTGGAGTTCTACATCAAGAAAGCCCAGTATTATTATTTGGCTTTCAGGGAACAGACATTCGCGCATTAAGCGACATATTAATTCAGGATTTTTCAACATCACGATGGGTTGCTTTAAAAGATACAGCATGGATTGAGCAGTATCTCGACCAAAATATTGGGCTGGTTCGATTAAAACAAGCTTTGTGTGATCGTCAGATGAGTTTAAGACAAGGCATAAAAATGTTTATGCAGATATTTATATAAGATATGGCTGAAAGAAAATGAACAGATTAATGTTAAAGTCAGTAATTACAAATTGTATTATGATTGCAAGCTTAGGGTTAACCCAATTGGGTCATACACAGCCAATTATTATTGATGGTGTTGTGCCTAATGAAGCCAGTAAAAAAACAGTGCTAGATAAATTACGTAGTGTATACGGAAATGATCAGGTGGTTGATCAAATTGAGGTGAGATCGGTATCTGCCCCGCATGACTGGACAAGTGCTGTTGAAAAATTAATTAATACTGATCTTAAAAAAGTGAAACAAGGACAACTCACGGTTCAAGGTACACATGTTGAGTTAACAGGTAAAATATCTGATCAAAATGATAAAGCCATTCGTACGGCTTTTCAGTCCGTTGTAGACCCAATATTTGATTTTAATTCAAATTTATCTATAGATATGAAAGAACAAAAAATTGTTGATGATGCATTAAAGAATCGAATTATTGAATTTGAATCTGGCAGTGCCATTTTAACTGTAACAGGACAGCGCATTTTAGATGAAATGGCATTGGCTCTACAAAAACTAAATGGTAAGAGTATTAAAATTATTGGGCATACCGATAGCTCAGGCGATTTAAAGAAAAATACACTATTAAGCCATGATCGTGCTGAAGCAGTGAAAAAATATCTGATTTCAAAGGGAATTAATCCATCGAGTTTAAGTGCATATGGATTAGGTTCTGAAAAACCCGTGGCAGACAATACAACCGCAGAAGGCCGTAAGAAAAATAGACGTATAGAGTTTGAGGTCATCTAAAAGTACCATCACTTCAAAATAAGTGTAACCTATTGAATAGGTTACACTTGGTGAATGCTCTTTTAAATTTAAAGGGCGTAAGCGTTGCATTTTATTTAATTTTCATTTCAGGCTAACTTTGCTTTAAGAATAAAATGGATTGATGATTTACTTAAAATGACAAAGAGTTTTATTTAGACATATCATAAAAAAAATTTCACCAGTTTTATATTTAGGCTTGATTGATGAATGTAGTGTTAGATACTTTTCCACCTATTTAGAGCTAGTTTTAATTATTCTAATTTTTTCATAAACTTATAGTATGTCGTTTTTAAACAGTATATTTGAGAATTATTTGTTTTTAATATAACTAGAATTAAGACATAATAGCTCAAATATTCGCTTTACAAAGGATGAGAGTGAAGTGGCTTCCGACGAAAATAATTATACGATTAATAAGCAAGATGTATGGTTTGGTTTTAAAACATTACTACCTATTTCGTTATTTGTTGCGGTGTTTGGAGGTGCTTTTGGGCTATCTGCAACACAAGCAAATGTAGATCATATAACAGCTATTTTAATGAGTGCAACGGTCTTTGCTGGGTCTTCACAGTTTGCTACATTAGAACTTTGGAAAGATGGTCATATTCCTATTTTTTCTCTATTCATTACGGTATTTTTTATTAATGCTCGCCATATTTTAATGGGTGCATCTTTATACCCTTGGTTAAAACATATTCCTCCGATTAAACGATATACAATTTTATTAGTAATTTCTGATGCAAACTGGGCATCATCCTTCCAAGCATTTAACCAACAAAAACCAGGTGTAGGGTTATTGTTTGGAGGTGGGCTTGCGTTGTGGTTATTTTGGGTGTTGGGAACAACGCTAGGTATATATTTTGGCTATCTTATCCATGATCCTTATGCGTTTGGTCTAGATATGGTTATGGCTTGTTTTTTATTCACTATGGTGATTGGTGGTCAAAAAAACTATAGAACTGTAGCAATATGGATGACGGCAGCCATAACATCTTTAATCGCATATCTTTATTTGCCAAAAAATAGCCATGTAGTCATTGGAGCATTGTGTGGTGGTATCGTCGGATTTTTATGGAAGGTCAAAAAATAATGAATTTTGATATTAGTACCTCTCATCCATTTATTATTATTTTGATAATGGCGATAATTACTTTAATGACTCGTTGGGGTGGTGTTTATATTATGAACTACATTCCTATTAGTGATGGTACTCAAAGATTTATTACAGCCATGTCTAGTTCGGTATTGGTCGCGATACTGGCGCCTATTGCATTCGATGGAGATACTGCTGCACGTTTGGCTTTATTGATGACAGCGATAGTCATGTTAATTTTTAAAAAACCATTACTTGCAATTTCAATGGGATTACTTTCAGCTGCCTTATGTAGATATTACTTGTTATAAAATTGATTGGCATAATATATGCAGGTCTTTAGTAAGGATACTAGAGACTTTTAATGATGATAATAAAACAAGAAAAATGGCTACAGTTGATACTTGCAATCATCTGTATGGGTTCCATTTCAAGTGCACAGTATGTATGGACATTACTGACACAGCCATTTATGCATAAACTTGGTATCCAATTGCCATCACTTCAAGTGACATTTGCACTTTTTATTATATTTCAAACATTTTTTGCACCGTTTCAGGGGAAGTTAATTGATAAATTTGGCCCTAAGCGATTAATTGCCTTAGGTGTCGTGTTGTCAGGTTTAAGCTGGGTGTTTTCATCTCAGGCATCAAGTTTAATTGAGTTATATTTGATATATGGATGTATTGGAGGACTGAGCACAGGAATTGTATATATTGGTACCATTGGACTTATGGTGAAGTGGTTTCCTGAGCGTCGTGGTTTTGCAACAGGTATGGTCGCAGCAGGCTATGGTATTGGTGCAGTAGTAACCACATTTCCTATTCATGAGGCACTTTTAAACTGGGGATTAGATAAAACGTTAATTGTATTTGGTATTATTTTTTCTTGTATTGGATTACTCGCGAGTCTTCGTTTAAAAACACCCCAGATCACTGTTGTTCAGCATATACAACAGAGCCAATATCAGTTTAATTCTAAAGAAATGATCAAACAACCATTGTTTTGGTTAATGTTTGTCATGATGACCATGATGTCGACATCGGGTTTGATGGTTACATCACAAATGGCAAGCTTTTCTGAAAGCTTTGGTGTAAGTCATACAATGGTATTTGGCATGGCTGCTTTACCCCTTGCTTTAAGTCTCGATCGAGTTATGAATGGAATAACTCGTCCACTATTTGGTTTTGTTTCCGATATATGTGGTAGAGAAATAACGATGTTTGTTGCGTTCGCTTTAGAAGGCATTGCAATGTTTGTGTGGTTATTATGCCGTCATGATCCTGTATTGTTTATTCTTTTATCGGGTATTGTTTTCTTTGGATGGGGAGAAATTTTTTCTCTATTTCCTGCTACTTTAACGGATACCTTTGGTACGCAGCATGCAACAGCAAATTATGGTTGGTTGTACTTATCTCAAGGAATCGGTTCTATTTTCGGAGGGCCATTTGCAGCATTATTATTCCAATATACCCAAGATTGGAGCAATGTCTTTTATTGCGCTATTTTCTTCGATTTAATAACCGCATTCATTGCAATCATAATATTAAAGCCTTGGCGTTATTATTTTATGAACAAATATAAAAAAGGCTACATTGATCTTTAAGATATATTATGTTTTATTATACATGGCTATGACTGAGTGTATTGTGTGAAAAAGAAATCAGTATTTTTATTGATCTTATCAAGCTTACTGCTATTCCAAAGTATGTGGAATGTGGCAGCGGCTTTTTGCACACATGAAAAGGGTCTTGAAGTCTCTTATAGCACTCAGATGCATTTTGGCCATCATAATTCAGGTCATTCACTAAGCGTAAATAAAGTGAGCCAGCTTTTAAGTAGTCATGATGACCATAGTGATCATTTGCCTTCATTTTCTCCTCTGATTTTGGCAGAGGCTGTTGAGCATGTGCCGAATATCGTGAGCCGTCCTTCAGAAAGAGAAAATAAAACAGATTGGCGAAATTTATATACCTCTCCCGATTTAGGATTTAGTCCACCACCTCCAATGTTAACCCCGCTATAGGTGGGGTAGCCAAAAATAGCCCACCGTTTTAAATCTTATTTAATACGGGGCTTCTTATGTCTTTCTTATATAAAATTGCATTTCATGCAAAAAACATGAATGCAGTACGTCGTACTTGCATAGGTACATTCATTTTAATGACTTCTTATATGATACATGCTGAAGAGCCTGTACTCATATTTGGTCAGACGCTACAAAAAATACGAGATTATCAACAACCTGATATTTGGAATAATCAGGAAAATATTGCCAAATTAGCGATAAAGAATAGTCGTGTTTGGGATAATCCTACGCTTTCAATTCAACAAACGGGCTTCAATCGTGGTCAGGAAAATTCTTCTGAGATTTTACTAACACAGCCTATAGACTTGTTTGGAGAGAAAAGAAAGGCAGGACATCTTTCTGAGCTACAGTTACAACAGGTTGTTCTGAACAAAGAAGCTTATCAAGTACAGCAGTTTTTGGCAGTAAAGTATTTTTGGATGCAAATTCTTTTTCTAGAACAAGAAGTATTTATTTTGAAAAAACAATTTGAAGTTAGTCAGGCTAATCTTCAAGCTGCGAGCTCTAGGTTGGAAGCAGGAAGCATTTCTAAAGTAGATTTAGAAAGAATAGCGGTAGCAAACTTAGATTTAGAGTCATCTTATACTCAGAAAAATGTTGAACTAAGTATACTTGAAAATAAATTCTCAAAACTTTGGGGAGGAAAAGAAAGTACTTTCCATTTGAAAGATGTGTCAGATGAATCTTGGCAACAATATGCTCAAAATACATCGTTAATGAATGTGTATGAAAGTACAATGCAATTACAAAAACAACAGTTTGAAGCACAGTTAGACTATTTAAAAGCACAAGCAAAACCTAAGCCTACAGTCACTTTAGGTATAGTAAAAACGCAAGCTGAGTCTAATCAAGCTTCAGATCAGCAACTTCGAATTGGACTAGAAGTTCCATTAAATATTTTTAATCGTGGACAATATAGTCGACAGGTAGAGGAGATAAAATTAAAGCTCATTGCACAAGAGCGTATGCGTTATCAAAGAGAACAACCCAATGATATTCGAACCTTAGATGCCGAAATTAAATTGTTAGGTCATCAATTAAATATCTTAACTCAGCAACAAATTCCCTTATCTGAAAGTATTCAAAGCAAAATATTTATTGGCTTTAAAGCTGGTAAATATGCAGTTACGGACATACAGCTTGCTACTTCAGAGTTACAACAAAGACAGCTTCAAGCAGTAGAAATGAGAAGAAATATTTTCCAAAAGAACATGCAATTAGATTGTTTGAGATTGGGAATAGATTCTGAGGCAATTCTAAATGTAGATGCAATACAGCAGTTAAATAAATCTTTGGCATTGGGAATGAGTAATTAAGATGAATAAATTAAATCATAAAGTATGGATATGGGTTGGTCTTATTGTTGCATTTACAATATCTGTAATGGGTTTCCTTGTATTTAAAGGCTCTACATCTTCTTTAGAAGCATCTCATGATCATGACGGCGAGAAACAAGAACATGGTGAGGAAAAAGAAAAAAGTGCTACCCATGAAGAAAAAGAATGGAGTATGACGCTTACACCTGTAGAAGCTGTGAAATATGGTATTAAACTTGCTCAAGTTGAGCAAGGCGAAGTTAATACATCTTCTCTTTATCCAGCAAGAATTATACAAGATCCAAATCAGCAGGCACATGTTACATCTGGTTTTTCTGGTCGCGTAGAAAAGGTAGCTGTAGTTTTGGGGGAGTCTGTAAAAAAAGGGCAGACTTTGGCACTTGTGTCTTCACCAGAATTGATTGATCAACAGTCTAATCTAAATATCGCAGAAGAAAATTTAAAGCTTGCTCAGCAAGATTATCAACGTGAGAAATCACTTTTTCAACAGGGTGTTTCTGCTCAGCAAGATTATTTAAAAGCATTGAATACATACAAGCGTAGTCAAATTGAAGTACAAGCATTACGCCGTAAACTGTCTGTATTGGGGATCAATGCATCTTCGAATGCATATGCAATTAAGGCACCTTTAGATGGCATCATTTCTAAGAAAGATTTATTTGTGGGTGAATATGTTCAGGTGACCGATCAGATAATGGTTATTGAGAATAATCATCATCTATGGTTAGAGTTTGTGCTTCCAAGTCAATTTGCTCAATCTTTATCTCAGCTTTCAAATATCACATTTGAATCTACTCAAAAACAATATCAAGCGAAGATTAAAGCCATTTTACCTGAAGCTGATCAGCAAACAGGACAGCTTAAAGTTCAAGCTGATATTATCAGTCAAAACGATGTCTTAAAACCGAATATGATGGTGAATGTTCGTTTAGCAACGAACTCAGCATCTAAAGTAAATCGTATTTTGAAAACAGCTATTCAAAATGTAGACGGTAAAAATATTGTATTTACTGTGAGTGAAGAAAAGGGCAATTTAATTATTCAGCCTACTGAAGTGACATTAGGTTTAGCATCTGACCAGAATTGGGTAGAAATTATTGATGGTCTAACGATAAACCAGCGTTATGTATCTGAAGGTAGCTTTACTTTGAAATCTGATATGGAAAAAGGGGAGGCAGATCATGGACACTAAGCCTCTTGAAAATTTTCCAAAACCTAAAGGCCTATTCGATTCTATTATTCAATTTTCTATTCAAAATGCACTTTGGGTTATGCTCTTTACTTGTATTTGGATTGCAGTCGGTATTTTTAGTTATCAGAAACTTTCGATAGATGCCGTTCCTGATATTACAAATGTTCAAGTCCAAATTAACAGTGTAGCCAAAGGGTTTACAGCATTAGAAGCTGAGCAAAGAATTACTTATCCAATTGAAAATGAAATGGCAGGTATTCCAAACTTACAGCAGACTCGTTCCATTTCACGTTATGGGTTGTCTCAGGTTACTGTTATTTTTAAAGATGGAACAGATATTTATTGGGCAAGACAGCAAATTACAGAGCGTCTGCAAAAGGTTAGAGGTGAAATGCCCACATCTGTTGAACCTGAAATATCCCCAATCTCTACAGGGTTAGGAGAAATTTACCAATGGGTAGTGCGTGCTAAACCAGATGCTAAAAAAGCAGACGGCTCTACATATACCCCTATGGATTTACGAGAGATTCAAGATTGGATTGTAAAACCACAAATTCAGCGATTATCTGGTATTGCAGAGGTGAATAGCATAGGTGGATATGACAAGAACTATATTGTTTCTCCAAATTTGAGTCGCTTGCAACAATTGGGTATTTCTTTAAACCAGATTACCGATGTGTTATCACAAAATAATGAAAATCGAGGAGCAGGTTTTGTTGAAAATAATGGGCAACAGTTAACAGTACGTGTACCTGGGGTTTTAAAGACTGTTTCTGATATTGAAAATATTGTAGTTCAAAATAAGGGAACAACTCCTATTCGTATTTCAGATGTTGCCAGTGTTTCTATAGGTCATGATTTACGTACAGGTGGTGCTACCTACAATGGCAATGAAGCCGTTTTAGGAATTGCAATGATGATGATGGGCGAGAATAGCCGCACCGTTGCAAAAAATGTTCATACAAAAGTTCAAGAAATTCAAAAAAGTTTACCTAGTGGTGTAATGATAGAAACGGTATATGACCGAACCAACTTGGTTGATAAAGCCATTCAAACAGTTGCCAAAAATCTGATTGAAGGTGCCATATTGGTAATTGTTATTCTATTTATTTTTCTAGGAAATTTTAGAGCAGCACTGATTACAGCCTGTATTATCCCTTTATCTATGCTCTTCACCCTAACGGGAATGGCCGAGCAAAGGATTAGTGCAAACTTAATGAGTTTGGGTGCTTTAGATTTTGGAATTATTGTTGATGGTGCTGTCGTAATTATTGAAAACTGTATACGTCGACTTGCCAATGCACAGCATGAAAAAGGGCGCCTTTTAACGAAGAGAGAGCGATTTGAAGAAGTTTTTTTAGCTGCAAAACAAGCAAGACGACCTTTACTCTTTGGCCAACTGATTATTATGGTGGTCTACATTCCTATTTTTGCATTAACTGGGGTCGAGGCAAAACTATTTCATCCAATGGCAATGACGGTTGTGTTGGCACTGATTGGTGCAATGGTTTTATCTTTGACTTTTGTTCCAGCGGCAATTGCATTATTTGTAACAGGTAAAGTATCTGAAAAAGAAAGTCGTTGGATGCTCACCCTAAAAGCCTATTATTTAAAAATATTAGATTTAGCTTATTCATACAAAGTTGTACTTGTTGCGATAGTTATCTCTATTTTATCTATTACGGGCACAATAGCATTTAAAATGGGAACAGAATTTACACCACGATTAAGTGAGGGTGATTTTGCCATTCAATTTATGCGAGCACCAAGTACAGGAATAGAACAATCCTTACAAATGCAGGAAAAAGTTGAGCAACAACTATTACAAAATTTTCCTGAAATTAAAGCAATTTTTGCACGTACAGGAACAGCTGAAGTCGCGACTGATGTAATGCCACCCAATATTTCAGACAGTATTGTTTTGTTGAAGCCTCAATCTGAGTGGTCTAATTCTAAAGAAACGCTTACTGAATTAAGACAAAGAATGATGAATTATGTTGAACACATTCCTGGTAATGCGAATGAGTTTTCGCAACCGATTGAACTTCGTTTTAACGAACTTATTTCAGGTGTTCGAAGTGATATAGGAATTAAAATTTTTGGTGATGATCTCAATGTTTTAGCAACGGAGGCAAAGAAAGTAGAGAAGCGTTTAAAAGATATTTCTGGAGCAAGCGAAGTAAAAGTAGAGCAAACTCAAGGTCTACCTATGCTAAATGTAGATATACAGCATGACAAGATTGCACAGTATGGGCTATCTGTAAAAGCTGTACAGGATTGGGTGGCTATGGCAATTGGTGGACAATCTGTAGGTAAAATTTTACAAGGTGATCGTCGCTTTGACTTTGTGGTGAGACTCACGCCAACATTGAATAATGTAGAACAGCTTAAACAACTAGCAATTCCTTTGGATAATGGTGCAACAATTACTTTAAAAGACATCGCAAAAGTTGAAGAGTTGTTAGGTATGAGCCAGATTAGTCGAGAAGAAGGAAAACGCCGTATTGTTGTTACTGCAAATGTCCGTAATCGAGATTTAGGTTCTTTTGTACAAGAGGTACAACAAGTGATGGGACAGCAAAAACTTCCTTCGGGTTATTGGCTCAGCTATGGTGGTCAGTTTGAAAACCTACAATCGGCAACCCAACGAATGCAGATTGTAGTCCCTATTGCATTAATTCTGATTTTTATTTTGTTGGTTGCGGTATTTGGCCGATTACAAGAAAGCTTATTGGTATTTATGGGGGTTCCTTTTGCACTTTCTGGGGGGATCATTGCGCTTTGGCTAAGAGATATTCCATTATCAATGTCTGCAGGGATTGGTTTTATTGCTTTATCGGGTGTCGCTGTATTAAATGGTTTGGTTATGCTTACCTTTATGAAAGAACTGGCCCAAACCCATCCATTGGTACAGGCCATTTGGCAAGGTGCTATTTTAAGGCTGCGTCCAGTATTAATGACTGCATGTGTTGCATCTTTAGGATTTGTACCAATGGCATTAGCAACTGGTACAGGTGCAGAAGTTCAAAAACCACTTGCTACCGTTGTTATTGGTGGAATTTTATCTTCAACACTGCTGACACTTATTGTTGTTCCTATTGTGTACCGCTGGTGGAATGAACGTCGAAAATCATAGTTAAATACTGTCCTGTACATTAATTAATGTGCAGGACAGCGTATCTAAATACTTACAGTGCATTTCGTATTTGTTCAATAGATAAGATCTGTTGACCAGTCTCGTTGAAGTTCTTGGAACTTAACCATGTCTGAAGCTGAGTTTTAATATTTGGCCATTCTGTATCTATGAGAGAAAACCAATCGGTATCTCTACTTCTTCCTTTATATACCACCGCTTTTCGAAAAGTCCCTTCATAGGTAAAACCCAGCCTTAAAGCAGCTTTTCTTGATGGGGTATTTAATGAGTCACATTTCCACTCATAACGTCTATAACCTAGCTCATCAAAAACATATTGCATCAGTAAAAATTGTGCTTCCGTTGCAATTCTAGTTTTTTTAAGTAAAGGAGAATAAAGTACAAAACCCATTTCAACCGTACCATTTATTGGATCTATACGCATGAGTGCAATAGAGCCAATAGCTTGTTTGGTTGCGCTATCAATAATTGCATAATGAATAGGATCATGACTCTTTTCAAATGATTTTGCCTGTTGAAAATAGTCATCAAAATCTTTAAAAGGTCCTATGGGTAACCATGTCCAATCTCTATCATCCTCCGCATGGCTATAAGCTTTATATAAATCGTGAGCATGGCGATCTGCGCTATATGGTTCTAAAAGGCAGTATTTTCCTTTTAAGTTGTTTTTCTGTGGTAATTGTCTTGGTGTCCAGTGAGGAAGTAACTCTCCAATTTCTTGTTTATATTGATTTAAGTTTGACATTATTATCTCAATAGTTTGGTTTTCTTTAATATATCAATATATTGAAAGTTGAAAAAGAATAAAAAAATACAGAGTGTACTTAGGGTAAATATTGATAGGCTCAGTATAGAAATACTCTGTCCGATGCAATGGCTAATCCAATAAGAAATAAGCCCTGAACTACTAATTTGAAAAAATCCAACTAGTCCAGAGGCTGCTGCGGTATGTTCATTTGAACTGTGGATGGCACTCGCTACAGCGAGTGATAATGAAGAACCATTCGCAATACTTACGATAAACATGGAGAAAATAATTTTTGTTAAGGATGGCTGAGGTAAAAATAGATTACTCAAAAAAAGTATGCCGCCTATACAAAAGAAGATTAATCCTAGCCCAATAATTTGATCAATACTTAAGAACCTTAATAATTTCTTTGTTGTGATATTGGCAAGAATAATTCCTGCACTTAAGGGCAAATATAATAGTCCTGTTATCTCGGAAGATAGTCCATAGAATATTTTAAATACAAATGTTGATTGAGTTAGATAAATAAACCATGCTTGATAAATTAAACAAACAACTCCTGTATATCTCCAAAAATTTCTATTTTTAAGGATAGATATAAATTGAAAAAATACTATTGATTTTAAGTCACTTTTAGATTCTTTAATGGGAGTCTTAAATGTCATGTACAATGCAATTATTGCAAAGATGACTAAAAAATAGAAATTACTTTTCCAGCCAATATATGATGTGAGATAACCACCAATAAGTGGTGCTATAGCAGGAGATAATGAAACAAAAGGATAGACAATTGCATAAATCTGAACAGATTGATCTTTCGAGAATTGAGATGAAATAAGATATCTACCAATAACGAGTCCAGATGCAGCCCCGATGCCTTGAAAGAATCTAAAAAATAGAAAACTATAGATATGATTAGATAAAGCACAACCTATAGAAGCAATAATATAAATGATAATACCTAGAGTTAAAATACGTTTATAGCCATAAGAATTAACGATTACGCCGTAAATAATTTGTGATATTGCAAGTGCTATTAAATATATAGAAATAGAAAATGTAATTTCTCCACCTGAAATATGAAATTTTTGTGCAATGAATGGGAGTGATGGAATATAAATATCTGAAGAAATAAGTCCAAACATACTTAAAATAATAATAAAAATAACTAATTGGGTTTTGGTATTCATTTTCAATATCTATCTTCTTTTAAGTAAAGGAAATAGAAATCTTATCGTTTTTATTTATGATAAATAATCCATAAAAATACAGCAGGGTGATGTATGTGTGCATCATATATTTTTTAAAAACCAATTATAATATATATAATTGAGAGAGTATTTAATATGAATTGGAATCATCTAAAGGTCATTTTAAAGTTATATGAATTGGGAACAATAAGAGCTGCTGCCAAGGTCTTAGATGTAGATCAGGCGACGCTTGGGAGATATTTAAATGAAATAGAAGCAGAGTTGAATATGAAATTATTCGTTCGCTCTAGAAATGGTGTACAACCTACAACCGATATGATTGGGATTTTACCGTATATAAATACGATACAAGATCAAATCTATGCTTTAGATCGTACTATTCATCAGTCTAAAGAGCAGGTTGCAGGTGTTGTTAAAATTAGTACAACGGATAGCTTGGCTGTCGACTTCATAGCCCCCATGCTTGTTACACTTAAGGAAAAATACCCTCATCTTAAGGTTGAATTGATTACAACTATAGATACGCTCAGTCTAGATAGATCTGAAATTGATATTTCAATTCGTACATATAGAGCCACAGAATCTGACTTTATCGTACGTCATTTGGCAAGTTGGGAAGTGGGGTTATATGCATCTGAAAAATATCTATTAGATCATGGAATGCCTAATACCATAGACAATCACTCTATTGTGGCGTATCAGGAAGGTATAACAAGTAATTTAGACATAAATACAGTTGTTGGTGAGCCTATTCGAGCATCACAAGTGATCTCTAGAGTAAATTCAAGTCTTATATTGGCAAACTTAGTTCATTTAGGTGTAGGTATAGGGGAGTTGCCAACATATATTGCCAATAAACAGAAACTTATACGGATTTGGCCTGAGAAAAAAAGAAAAAACGATTATGAGGTTTGGTTAGCTTTGCATAAAGATACTTATAAAACACCTCGAGTAAGAGCAATTATTGATGAGTTAGTTTATATATTCGAAATGGAAAAATACTCATTTTAATTTATGATTTTAAGTAATAAGTATCTGAAAAAAATAGTTAAATAAATGTATAAAAAGAATAAGTAATCTATATTTTATTATTTAATTGAAAAAAATATTAGATGTAATCTCATGGTAGAAGATTTTATATGAGATACGTTTAAATGTACGATAAAAATAAGTTGCCTATTTTAGATATGAGAAAATTTTATAATATAGAAGAACGACATATCTTTCTAAAAGAGTTGAGATATTTGGCGCGACATATTGGTTTCTTTTATTTAATAGGTCATGGTTTAGACCAAAAGCGTATAGATGAAATAAAAAAATATACACATTTATTTTTTGCACTAGAACAAAAAGAAAAAGATGCAATTTCTATTGAAAATTCACCTCATTTTCGTGGCTATACTCAAATAAATGGTGAATATACACAAAATGCGCCTGACTTAAGAGAACAAATTGATATTGGTGCAGAGTTAGACTCAATTCCATTGACATCAGATCTTCCGATTTGGACAAGATTGCAAGGCCCAAATCAATGGCCTCAAGGGTGGCCAAATTTTCGAAATGTAGTGGAAAATTGGTTGTCAGATAGTCGCAGAATATCTATAGATTTGATTCATGCTTTTATGCTGGCATTAGGTGTAAAAGAAGATGTATTAGATCAATTTATTTTAAATCAACCAAACGAGTCTTTAAAGCTGATTCATTATCCCAAAATGGCATCTGACTCACAAAATCAAGGTGTAGGGGCACACAAAGATACAAATATTCTGACACTCTTATTACAAGATGAAGTAGGCGGATTACAAGTTCTTTCTGAGAATGTATGGGTAGATGTCCCTTATGTTGAAAATGCTTTCGTTATCAATATCGGTGAGACATTAGAGCTAGCAACGGATGGTTATCTTGTAGCAAATACGCATCGTGTCATCTCTCCTAAAAATAAAGATCGTTATGCAATTGCATATTTTATTTCCCCGAATATTTTTTCAGGTGATCTCCCAGTTCTAGCATTGCCACCAGAGTTAAAACTATTAGCAAACGGCACTACGAGTGATCCAAATAATCCACTTCTGAAAAATGTTGCTGAAAATAATATGAAAAGTCGACTTCGATCTCATGTAAATGTGACTAAGAAATTTTATCCCAATATTTATAAAAATTTAAATAAAGAACGCGGTGATTTATATGAAAAACATTAAATGGTTAATTGGTATTATTATTACTGTATTTCTAATTACGAGTTGCTCAAGTTATTTAAAACAAACAAATTCCAAAGAGAATATAAATACTCAAGTTATTACTGTAGGCTCGACGGGCTCGGATGCCCAAATTTGGAAATATATTGCACAATCTGAACAAGCAAAAAAAGCAGGTCTAGATATTCATGTCAAAGAAATTAATGATGGCGTTGCATTAAATCAGGCAACAGTTGATAAAGAAGTCGATGTAAATGCGTTCCAATCTTGGGGATATTTAAAGGCTTTTAATGAAATTAATCATCATCAATTGGCTGCAATTGCAACAACATATTTAGAACCAATGGGACTTTATTCAAATAAATATCATCATTTAAATGATATCCCTGATGGTGCAATTGTTGCTATTCCTAATGATGCTGCAAATACTGCACGTGCACTGAGACTACTTGAGCAAGCTCATTTAATTACATTATCAGAAAAATTTAATTCTATTCGAGGGAATATTTACGATATTATTGATAATCCTAAACATTTAGTATTTAAAGAAATACAAGGGTCAACGATCCCCCGTGTTCTTTCAGATGTAGATTTGGCAGCTATAGGTAATACGGTTGCTTTAGACAGTCACTTGAATGTATTGACACAATCACTTATTCATGAAAATGTAAGTGATAAGACAGCACAAAATATTAATGTCTTGGTTGTAAATAAAGAAAAAATAGGTGATGCAGGAATTAAGAAATTAGGCCAACTCTATCATGAGTCTTTTGTAAAAGAATATATAAAACAGAATTTTTCAGGGACTAAAGTAGACGTTGACCAACCTGTAGCCACATTACCTGAGTAATAGGAGTCAAAATGAGTCATGTATTTATTGTAGGTGGATCTGGCCAAGTCGCAAGAAAAGTAATTCAAAAGTTGCATCAAAGAAATGTAGCGGTCACTGCAATGTATAGAGATACTTCCCAAAAGGCCGAACTTGAGGAGTTAGGTGCAAGACCTGTATTTGCAGATTTAACAAAAAGCTCTCCTGATTCACTCAAAGACATATTAAAGATAAGTCAGGCCGACATTGTTGTATTTGCTGCGGGAGCTGGGGGAAAAGGTGGACAAGAAGCGACAAATTTAGTTGATGGCAAGGGATTGGAAATAACAGCATTAGCAGCAGAAAAGGCAGGCATAAGAAAACTTATTCTTGTATCCGCATTTCCTGAAGCAGGAAGAACCAAAGATTTAGGAGATAACTTTGAAAACTATATGCAGGTAAAGAAAAAATCTGAATATTTTCTAACAAAAACACAGTTAGATTGGATTGTTCTTAGACCAGGTACCTTGGTAAATGATATAGGGACTGGCCGTATAGAAGCTGGTGTAGCACTTCCATATGGTACGATTACAAGAGAGGATGTAGCACAAACTATTGTAAGTATTATTGAGACACCACAATTAAAAAGAAAAATTATTGAAATAATACAAGGAGAATATAATATTTCCGAAGCAGTTCATTCTTTAACTAAAGAATAAAACATAAAAAGCCGATTTATAAAAATAAATCGGCTTGAGGGATTATGGATCCGTTGAATAAATATAGTTTATAGAGTTAAAAAATAAAATAATACCTTGGTTGTATTTATTTTACTAAATGTTAATTTTAAGTTTCCGTTTTATATATGATAATATATTTAATATTAAGGTGATAATTATTATTATTTTAATAATTTTATTGTCAATGAATGTTAAATAAATATAACTATTAATTCTAAATATTAAAAGATTGGTTTAAATGATTGTCATAATTTTTTTAAATGATCGACTTAATTTTAACTTCAAAAGATCTATATAGATCTTCTGAAGTTATAGCTTTTTATCTGGCATAATTTTTTGCCCCAACCACACATATAACGGCAGCTATAGTTACCAATAACATTGCCCAACTTATAGACTCATTGAGAACCACACTCGCAAGTCCAAGTCCTATAAATGGTTGGAATAGCTGAAGCTGACTAATAGCAGCAATTCCTCCTTGAGCTAATCCTCGATACCAAAAAATAAAACCAATTAGCATGCTAAAAATTGATACATATGCTAAGCCAATCCAAGAAGATACTGATACATATTCGAATGATTTAGGCATGGTAATTATAGCTATAGGTAACATAATCGGAAGTGATATTAAAAGTGACCAACTGATGACTTGCCATCCGCCTAGCGTACGAGAAAGACGTGCGCCGTCTGCATAACCTAAGCCACATAAAATAATTGCCATTAGCATGAGTAAATCGCTATTTAAAGACGTACTATTACTGGCTAAAAATGAATAGCCTGCTACAAACATTGCACCCAAAAAAGAGAATAGCCAAAATAAAGTTTTTGGGCGTTCACCTCCGCGTATTACTGCGAAAATTGCTGTCGAAAGTGGGAGTAAACCGACAAAGACAATTGAGTGAGCTGAAGTTACATGTTTTAAAGCTAAAGCTGTAAATAATGGAAAACCTATTACAACACCTAGACTAGTTATAATAAGGGAAGGGAAGTCACTTGTTTTGGGTTTAGGTTGTTTTAAAATAATAAGTAGGAAAATTGCTAAAAATGCAGCAATTGTTGCCCGCATACTGGTTAGAAAAATTGGTGAAAAATCTTTAACAGCTATACGTGTTGCAGGAAGTGAACCTGCAAAGATGAGAATGCCAATAAATCCATTTATCCAGCCATTTGTAATATATTTCACTTTTGTTTTCCTGACTTAATTTCATGTCTAGAAGTGAAACATAGATAAAGATCATAGAATATGTACAATTCTATGCAGAGAGTAGTAACTGTTATGATCAGTTAAACATAACAGTGAGCTATAAATAATATATCACTGCTTTGACACAATATTTGTTAGTATTACGCTGAGTTTGCAATATGATTTGAAGAGGTTTTAAAAATTGAGTAAAAACAATGTAATTAGAGAATTGTTTGATAGATCAATAGATAAGAAGATTTGGGTTGCACCGATGGCAGGTGTAACAGATAGACCTTTTAGAACATTATGTAAATACTTTGGTGCAGGTCATGCAGTTAGTGAAATGATGACTGCAGATAAAACCTTACGAATGACAAAAAAGAGTTTATATCGGGCTAATTTTGATGGAGAAATTGCACCAATATCTGCACAAATTGCAGGCTCTGACCCATTGGAGCTGGCTGAAGCTGCCCGTTATCAGGTGGCAAATGGGGCGCAAATTGTCGATATAAATATGGGATGTCCCGCAAAAAAAGTGTGTAATAAACTTGCTGGTTCTGCATTACTTAAAGATGAAGACTTAGTAAAACGTATTTTAGATACTGTGGTAAATGCAGTAGATGTGCCTGTAACATTAAAAACCCGACTAGGTTTTTTAAATGGACATGAAAATATTTTAAGAGTTGCAGAATGTGCTGAAAATTCAGGTATACAAGCTTTGGCACTACATGGGCGTACGCGTGAGGATATGTATTTAAATACGGCACGCTATGACTTAATTACTGAAGTTAAAAAAATAATTAACATTCCTGTAATCGCGAATGGAGATATTGACAGTCCTGAGAAAGCAAAATATGTGTTAGATGCAACAAAAGCAGATGCAATTATGATTGGTCGGGCAGCGCAAGGAAGACCATGGCTATTCCGAGAAATTGCACACTACTTACGCACAGGCGAAAAACTCGCCGCACCTGAAATTATAGAAGTTCGTGATGTTCTTTTAGGCCATTTAAGTGAACTATACGAGTTTTATGGTGAATATTCAGGATGTCGGATTGCAAGAAAACATATTGCTTGGTATACCAAGGGATTACATTCAAGTAATGAGTTTAGACAGCGTATGTACAAAGTAGAAAATACTGCACAACAAGCACAGGTTGTAGCGCAATATTTCAATCAACTGTTGGAACACGGTCATATTATGAGTGATATACAAATAGAACAGGTAGATTTATTAAACCCCTAGTTTAAATGTGACTTAACTAAAACACCGTTCATATCGTATTCTAATGTGATATTCGAATGTTTTTGTAAACGTACCATCTCATTGGTTTTAAGATAGAACTGTCTTGCTAACTCATCATTTGATATGTTTTCTGGTTTCTTGCGCCGTTCATTTTTTCTAAATCGTAGCCAGTTATAACTTGCCCAACCGATTAAAGTAGAAGAGCAAATGAGAATAGCTAAACTAATTTTTAAAATATTATTTTTTTTTGCGACTAGGCCGTCAATAAAAATATAGTGCTGAATGGTTTTAATTTCAAAGAACCATAACAGTAAGGTTATCAAAGGAAAAAGAAGCAACATAAAACACAGCCATCCTAAGCACTGAAGCACATATCCACTAAGCTTATTTTTAACGAAATGTGGTTTATCGATATATTTAGGAATGTCGAGTGGAGATTGATCTGGGTGATTATGCATTGCTATTGTCTCCATTGAAACCTCGATCGGGACTTACCCAACGAGCACGCTTCTTTTTTTGTAATAGTGTTTTAGGGGTTGCAACGATCGTCGTAAGTGTAATGATTAACCAAAAAAAGAGGGGATACCAGATAATCCAAAAATAATTTCTGATAAAACGATTTGATCCATCATAGCGTTTATCGATCCATAAACTAATACTAAATTGAATTAAGCAGGTGAAACCTAACAGAGCTCCATACCATTCTGGGAAAAGTGTTTTGATATAAAGAGCATCGGGGAGATTAAAATATAAGCCAATAAAAAATAGAATAAAAATAAATAGTATTGTATATGACCAAAGAATACTAAGAAGACTTTCAAGTGCGATAGGCCACATACGGCGTAATCTCCATTTAAAGATTTTTTGAATATAATCTTTAAGCACTTCGACACCGCCTTGTGACCAGCGTAATCTTTGTTTCCACAATCCTTTGAATGTTTCGGGCATATAAATATAGCAGAGTGCCTGAGGAACATATTGAATGTCCCAATGATCAAATTGTAATTTCCAAGATATATCAATATCTTCAGTAATTTTATCATCTGACCAAAAACCAACACGCGCTAAAGCAGTTTTACGAAACCCTGCAATTACACCAGAAATTGTAAATACTCTTCCGTATGTTCGTTGAGCACGTTTAATGAGTCCAATAATAGAGGAAAATTCTCCAACTTGGAGTTTCCCTAAAAGGCTAGAACGATTTAAAATACGTGGATTGCCAGTGACGGCACCCACACGTGCCCCTGAAGTAAGTGGTTGCATCATCCATGTCACAGCATGCGGATGTAAAAGCGCATCACCGTCAATACAAATTACATACTCATATTGGCTAACCAATACACCTGATTTTAGTGCAATCGCTTTACCTTGATTTTCACTTAAATGAACAACTCTAAGTCTTGGGTGAATTTGCTCAAGTTCATCTAAAATTTGAGCAGTACGATCTGAACTTCCATCATTCACAGCAATAACTTCAAATGTTGGATAACTCGTTTGTACAGCATATTTTATAGTGTCTCGAATTTGAGACTCTTCATTAAAGCATGGAATAATAATACTGCATCCATCTAAGGTTGGCTGAGGTATGGGCTTGGATGTCTTTTCATGTTTAAAAAAGAACCATATACCACCAACAATCCAAATCCAAGCCATGAGTAATGGATAGAAGAATGCAAAATCAAATAAATATCCGAGCCATTGAATCATGGTTTGACTCCTTCTAAAAATGGATTTTTATACGTCAGTGGGCTCATATTTTGGCTTAAAGGATTATATAAATAATGATGTACACGTGCTGCATTGGCTAACGTATACGTATGAATACCAATATTTTGAAGACCAATTCTTTGTGTTTCTCTTAAAATATGCTGTACATTTTTCCATGCTTCTTCATTTTTTAAATTATTAATATTGATATGAATAATTAATTTATTTTTACAGGCCTGTGGTAGCACTTTTAAGTGTGAAAGGTATTCGGCCATCTCAACTTTATTCTCGGGTTGGTCAAAATCGAGATGAATATAGTCAAACTTCGTAATGAGTTGGGGAAGAGTTTGCTTTAAATATGGAAGAGCTTGTTTGTTTAGTTTTCCGTGAAGTAACAGTTTTGAGTCAATACTTACATTAGAGTGATACTCTGAAGAGCGCTGAATATTTTGGATTTCTTCTAATAGAGGGTGACTTTGACGAGCTTTTTCATCCATCATTACAATTTCGGAAAGTGTTTCACCTATATCAAAATCTAAACCTGAGATATTTGGATTATTTTTCATCAGATCGATAATGAAAGGCATTAAAGGCTGACCTGATGACTTAAACGTGCTTATTGGAATATGAGCATAGGTATTGATAAATAAGCGTGTTTTAGATTGCCAAATAAATCTGTTGAGTAAGTCTTGTTGAACGGGTAGTGTACGGTTTGGAAAAAAACTGACAACTCCCTGAGGTGTGTCCTTAATTACATCAATAAAAACACGATTGATAGATAGAGCCTGTATATTATTTAATAGTATGCCTAATTTTTGGTTACTTTCATCCTCTGTCTTGCCAACAAGGTCATCGAATCCAAGTGAAATACTGTGACCTTGCTCTATAAGTAAATCTTCGTGATAATCAATAAGGTTAGATAGCTCTTGCTTAAGCTCTTCAGCAGTTGAGTTGTTTGTGACCAAAATACGTTTAAGTGTGCCGTCAGAAATATGATTAATGCCAGATTTTCCCAGACTAAACGAAAATGGTAATCCTGCTTCTTGTGCAATTTTTTCTGATTCTGGGGTAACTGCACCATAAGGCCAAATAATGGTTTTTACATGAATACCTAATTCTTGATCGAGGCGTGCTTTCGATTTTTTTAAATCATTTAAAATGCGTGTTTTATATTCTATATCTGTTTCATAACGATTTTCATGAGATAAATATTGCCTAGTTGTCGCTGCAGGTTGTTGGTTGCCTTGAGGGTTGGATAAAACACCTTCATGTAGACTATCTGAATGACTTGCAAATTCGACCAATCCTGAGTTTTGCATTTCTCTCATTTGCGGCCAAGACATTAAGTTATTCGTACCATAAGCTATTTCGCCATTAGGATTTCTTTTATCAATCCAACTTGTAACAATTGCAAAAACAGCAGGAATTTTATATTGCTTTAATAATGGAAAAACATGGGTGTAGTTACTCAGTGTTCCATCGTCAAATGTAAGGAGAATTGCATTTGCGGGTAAAGGTCGTTTCCCCAATCTTGCTTGGTCAATATCTTCTAAACGGATAGGATGCCATTGTGAGCGGTGTAACCAATCAAAAAATGCGACTAAATTTTTTGTATTGACTGCATATGGATCTTTGTCGCCAAATTTTTCGACATCATCTCGGACATCATGAAAATTAAATGAAATAGATTGATTGCGATCAAGAATATAAGGATCGTCCATATGACTTGGCTGACTGCTGTAAGCCCAAAGCGGCAGCAATCCGAAAATAGCCGCAAGAATTAATGGTTTCATTAGAAGCTTCCTTGTAATGCCAATAGACCATAAAGTCTATTTTTATCTTGAACGTTAAAAGTGGATTCTGCGAAACCAAAACCATATTGGATGCGCCAAGTACGATCGAATGACCATTCATGTAAGTATTGAGCATTCCAAGATGCTCTCGTTCGGAGATATTTCTGATCAGACTGTCCAAAACCTATGTCTAAAAATTGTGTAAATTTTTGATCGTAGGATCTCCACGTTAACCATTCATGATGAACATTAACGTGTGTTGATAAGGAATGCTCAGAATCTGAAAACTGCATATTTTGTATATGGTTTGAACTTAGACAGAATTTTATTTGTGCTTCAGTCAGATGATGAGCTGAAGAAAATAGTTGCTGTGTAAGGTTTGTAGAGAGATCTTGCTGACGATTTCTATATGGAAGTTGAATGTATTGATATGCAACTGAAAGTGAACGGGACTCATTGGTTCTGAATACTGTATTGAGGACGTATTGATGTCCACGCATATAAGGAAGTGTGGTCGTGGCACTATTATAATTTAGTACATATTTAAAATAGTCGCTGAGATCTTGTTGCCACTCTAAATTAAATCCAATATTTTTTTGACCACGTTGCTGAAATATGCCTAAGTTTAAACTTTTTTGCTTTGAGGCCCATTCAAGACCTGCACCAGATTGCTTAGATAAGAATTGTTGATGTGGTGCATTGCTTGTGAATGTAGCATGTTGTGTATATAACCTATAATTGTCATAGATCCATGGAGAGTTCACTCTTAGATAGTGCTCAGGACGTTGGGTAGATGATTTTTGACTGAGTCCGAAGTTAGATGCATAACTCATTGTAAATTTTTGACGTGTTTTAAAGTCCTTAGCACTTTCTTGAATAGCCGTATCATCAGGGTAGAGTAAAGCCAAACTGCTGAGCTGTTGCTTCCATAACTGAATATTTCCTATAGCTTGTGAGTTTTGCAGTTTATTAATACGAGTTGTTTTATCTGTATTATTTTTTCCATTTAAACGTTCTAAGGTTTGCTGAGATGCTATGAATAAGCCTCTCCACCGTTGTACAGTGGCTAAGTTGTTAATATAAGCTTCATTATTTGGCGACTTTTCAAGAATGTTATAGAAATACTGTTCGGCCTGATTTAAATGATTCTGATATCCATAATTCAATCCTTTTAAACTAATATATTCATAACGATCAGGTGCTGTAGTTTTGTCCACACCTTTAGCATGGCTATAGCGAAACGTTGGAATGAGTGTATCTATTTGTTGAGCGAGCAAATCTGCTGATTTGTACTTCTCCTGCTCTAAATAGCTGTAATATAGACCTGAGTAAACCTCGATGTCTGCATAGTTTTTCTCTAGTAATAAACTCTGGTAGAGCGGTTCAGCCTTAGCAGGCTGTTTTAAATATAAATATGCATTTGCAATTGAATGTCTAACATAGGCAGGCATTTCAAGGAAAGATCTATTTAATTGATGAGCATAACGTAAAACGGCTGTGAAATTTTTTCTTAAGCCTAGTGCATAAATATAGTTATAGTAAAAGGGTAAAAACTGAGGGTTTTCAGGTGTTAATAATGATTTAAGTTGCTCGGCATTATTCAGTATTTTATCTAAAGATTGAAAGCTAAAACTTTCAGACTCGCCCTTATCCAATAAATATTTATAGTTTGAAAAAGCATTATTAATACCTTGATTAAATGCCGATAGTTGAATATTCAGTAAGAGTTCGGGGTGTGTTTTATTTAAAGATGATTGTTCAATCACTTGTAATGCTTGAGATAAGTTATCTAAAGCCATCAAGGTATAGAGATATTCTTCCGTAATTTGTGGATTATTTTTATTTTTTTCATAAAGAGGATAAATGAGGTTTAAGCTTTCTATAGCATGATGAGAAATTCTCCAAGCATAAGAAGACTGGATTTGTTGGTCTATACTTAGATGAGATAAACCAAGTTTACGTAAGTCTTGGATCGCATCTGAAAAATTTTGAGACTCGGCATTTAGAACAGCTTTTATGAGTAAAAGGTCATTGGATGGGAGATATAAATACATTTGTTCGGCAAGATGTTTAGCGAGTACAAATTGCTTTGCATTTCTTAAGCCTTGTAATGTTGGAATATATGCGTAAGTTGGATAGGTGCTTAGATTGATATAGTGAATATATTGGAGATCTTCTATACTTAATTGCTGATATTTAGATTTTAAAGTAAAGTAATCTGCAAGGAGGTACGGATCTGTCGAGTGCTGATTGAGCAGCGCATGAAGTTGAAATAGTCCGTTGTCCACCTCGCCGTTATATATCATACGCACAGCGTATTCACGTTGGCTTATAACTTGTTTATTTATAAGGCCTGTAGATGCTTCTACAGAAAAAATGGACAAGCTTAAAGAAACATAGATAAGAAGAAATAAAAATAATTTGAACGGGTAAAGTGAGTGACGCATTCGAAATAAATGTGATTTGTGTCACACAATTGTACTATATATATTACATTTTACTTAATAATAATATATTAAATGTATTTATTTCAAACTTAATGTGATTTATATATTTGAAATATAAATGAAAATTTTTTATGAAAATATGGGAGTTTTAATCGTTAAAGTGGGTTAGCTCAGTCGAATTTTCAACTTTTAGAGGTCTTAACGCAAAAATTGACCGTGTATGGCGAATACCTGCAATTGAATACAGTTTTTTTCTTAAGAATTTTTCATAATGTTCAGCATTCTTTACCGCAACTTTGACTAGGTAGTCATATTCGCCTGTGACTAAATGTGCTTCTATAATTTCTGGAATATCTGCCAAGACTTGGCTAAATTTCTCAAGCGTTTCATCATCATGTCTTTCCAATGTAATTTCAATAAAAAACAACTCATGAATGCCTAATGCTTTACGATTAATTGTCGCTGTATATCCTTCAATAACTTTAAGGGATTCTAAACGTTTTAAGCGTGTCCAACATGGGGAAGAAGACAATCCAATGGTCTCGGCAAGTTGTGCTACGGTTAATCTCCCATTGTTTTTAAGGGCAGATAATATTTTGTAATCAAGTTGGTCAAGTGTATATTCTGTACTGTTCATGAATTAAACTTTAGAAGAAATTCCTTTTAATATGCTAAATACTTTATTTTTGTTCTGTTGTGGTGTCAATATAAACTCAAATTAAGTAGATAATTTTCCTTATATTTATATAAAATAAATACATCACATTAGTTGTCTTCGACAGCATGATGTAAAATAGCACCCTTATGGAAGGGTGACATAAGGGTGCTATAATTTATTGGTTTTCTAAAAAGCTATCAATTTCTTGACGCCATGGTACAGAGGGTTGTGCCCCTGAACGAGTCACTGCAAGCGCGGCAGCAGCGTTAGCAAAGCGAGCAGCATTCTGTGCTGTTTTTTCTTCTAAGAGCGCGGTTACAAAAGCGCCATTAAAGGTGTCACCTGCGGCAATAGTATCGACAGCATCGACTTTGAAGCCTTGAATCAGCTGACCCTGTCCATTCTCACTGAGCCATACACCACGTGCACCCATGGTAATAACTACAGTTTTAATGCCTTTTCCATGTAAAATTTGTGCAGCTTCGTTGGCATCTTGCTCGTCATGTACAATTTTACCTGTAAGGCTGAGTGTTTCGGTTTCATTTGGTGTAATGATATCGACAAGATTTAATAGCTGTTCTGGAAGTTCACGTGCTGGCGCTGGGTTTAAAATGACACGTACATTTGATGCATTGGCAATTTTTGCAGCTTCAATAATACTTTCTAAAGGTGTCTCTAGCTGTAATAAAAGTGCGTCTGCATTTTGAATAACTGATTGATAACGATGAACATAAGATGGCGTTAAGCTTGCATTCGCACCTGCACAAATACCAATACAGTTTTCAGCCAATTGATTGACGAAAATAAGAGCAACGCCTGTCGACTCATTTGCAATAGACTCTATTGCAGAAATATCTATATGATCTTGCTGAAGTTGAGTTTTAACACTTGTTCCAATAGCATCATCTCCTACACATGCAATAAATGAAATATTTGCACCACTTCTACCGGCTGCAACAGCTTGGTTTGCACCTTTGCCACCGAATGCAACTTGATAGTCTTTACCTGTCAGTGTCTGGCCAGGGTGAGGGAAGTGATCTAATTTCAAAATATGGTCTGCATTAATACTGCCTAAGACAACCAATTTTTTTTGAGATGTAGAATTCATGAATAACTCAAAACAGAAAACGTTTGTAAATAATAACGTGTTTTAAGAGATTTTACTTTGCGTTTAAGTAGTAAATGCCCAAAAGATCATCCTTAAACAATCTAACAAAAAACTTACACGCCAAGATAACTAAAAAAGTATTCGATATTTTAGTAGAAATTTGTTACATTTGTCGCCAATGAGGTGGTCTAAATAAGTTTATGTTTAAATAACAGTGACTTAATTTTAACTACTTCTTTTTTGTGTCTATTGTTTGGCATAAATAGTCTGTTTAGGTAGGTTTCAAAGCAATCTACTGCAACATCCAGTTTAATCTAAGTTTTGTAATATAAGAAAATGAATCTCTAATTTTCATAACCTTTTGAAAGTTAGAGATTCATTTTCTTATATTACGGAGATAAGTATGTCTGAATACCGCGGCTTAATTGGTATATTAATTCTATTGCTCATTGGTTTTATATTTTCCAATAACAGAAGAATGATTAAGATACGCACGATTTTACCTGCATTGGGCTTGCAATTTGCATTGGGAATTCTAATTTTATATGTTCCTTTTGGTAAATATTTATTTGAACAGCTCGCGGTAGGCTTTAATAAAATTATTAGCTATTCAGATGCTGGAAGTTCATTTCTTTTTGGCCCATTGGTTGGAAACAAAATGAACACGGTATTTGATGGTGCAGGTTTTATCTTTGCTTTTAAAGTATTACCTACAATTATCTTCGTAACAGCACTTATTACTATTTTGTACTATCTTAAGATTATGAATGTTTTTATTCGTATTTTAGGTGGCGCATTTCAAAAAATTCTAAATATTAGTAAGGTTGAATCCTTTGCTGCAGTAACGACCATTTTTATTGGACAAAATGAACTGCCTGCTGCACTCCGACCATTTTTATTAAAAATGAATAAAAATGAATTGTTCACTGTAATGTGTAGTGGAATGGCTGCTGTTTCTGGTTCGGTACTTGTTGGTTATGCCGGTCTTGGTGTACCTATGACTTATTTACTTGCAGCTTCTTTAATGGCGATTCCAGGTGGTATCTTGTTTGCAAGGTTACTTAGTCCTGCTACGGAAGTTTCACAGGTAGAAGTTAAAGATATTTCGTTTGGTGAACATAAACCTACTAACATTATTGAAGCTGCTGCCAGTGGTGCAATGCTTGGGTTAAAAATAGCCGCAGGGGTTGGTACAGTCATCATGGTATTTGTTGGCTTATTGGCATTATTAAATGGTTTGGTCGGTGGTATCGGTGGTCTATTTGGATTCTCGGATTTATCAATTAACTCAATCTTTGGATATATCTTATCTCCACTTGCATACCTAATGGGGGTAGATTGGAACGATGCTTCTTTAGCAGGTGCATTACTGGGTCAAAAGCTTGCCATTAATGAGTTTGTTGCTTACCTAGGGTTAGCACCACATTTGGCAGATCATAGTATTTCACCACATACCGCAGCTATTATTTCATTTGGGCTATGTGGTTTTGCAAACTTTAGCTCAATCGGGATTGTTATTGGTGCTTTTAGTGTTGTTGAGCCAAGTTTAACGCCAGTGCTTTCTAAACTTGCAATGCGCGCTTTATTGGCTGCGACATTATCAAATCTTATGAGTGCGACTATTGCAGGTATTTGTCTTTCTTTTACAATGTAGCCATAAACAATAGATCTAAGCCAAGCTATTTCGCTTGGCTTTTTTTACGATAAATGTATTAGAATTATACAGCCTTAGGTTCACTTCATAGGGGCTTCAATGTATAGTGCCCCTCCAACAGTGATGTTGATTTTCTGCAAATTAAGGGTACTTACATGTTAGCTTCAGCTCAAAAAATTATTATTGATACTGATCCTGGTCAAGATGATGGCGTAGCAATATTACTTGCGCTTGCAAGTCCAGAGTTAGATGTAATTGGGATTACAACAGTTGCTGGCAATGTGCCATTAGATTTAACTACTAAAAATGCGCGTATTATTTGTGAACTGGCAAATCGTTCAGATATTAAAATTTTTTCAGGTTGCGACAAACCACTTAAAAAGCCGTTAGTGACTGCGGAAAATGTACATGGTAAAACAGGTTTAGATGGTATTGAATTGCCTGAGCCAACGATGCCATTACAACCTCAACACGCCGTAGATTTTATTATAGAAACATTTCGGAATGCGCCTGAGAAAACAATTACATTGTGTACATTAGGGCCAATGACAAATATTGCACAAGCTTTAATGAAAGCCCCTGATATTGCGACACGTATTCAGAAAATTATTTCAATGGGTGGAGGATTCTTTGAAGGAGGCAACATTACACCTTCAGCAGAATTTAATATGTTTGTAGACCCTGATGCGGCAAAAGTTGTATTTGATGCAGGCATCGATTTGACTGTTGTACCTTTAGATGTGACTCATAAAGCATTAACAAATGCACAGTGGATTCAACAATTACGTGCATTTAAAACGTCTGTGGGTGAAGCGGTCGCATCTTGGACCGATTTTTTTGAAAGATATGATAAAGAAAAATATGGTTCAGCAGGTGCACCGTTGCATGATCCGTGCGTCATGGGATATCTCATTCGCCCAGATCTATTTACAGGTAAACACATTAATGTCGAAATAGAAACAGAGAGTCCACTCACTGCAGGTGCAACAGTTGCTGACTGGTGGAAAGTGACGGGTCGAACACAAAATGCTTATTTTCTAAATACCATTGATCGAGATGGCTTTTTCGATTTGCTTACTGAAAGATTAGGTCGTTATCAGGGATAATTTACATTTTGTGAAACTTATAGACTATATATTTTGTATAAAGTTCGTTAGAATATAAGTTTAAATTAACCTTAAATGGATGTGCGACCAATTAGCACATAATGATTGGAGTATTGGACATGCAATGGACGAAACCTGCATACACTGATTTACGTATTGGCTTTGAAGTAACAATGTATTTTGAACATCGTTAATTTTAAAGTATTTATTGATAGGCCCTAGAATTTCTAGGGCTTATGTTTTTGTGGAATAGGTAAATAATATATGTACGTTTATGTGTTAGGTTCAGCAGCAGGTGGTGGTTTTCCTCAATGGAACTGTAATTGCGCAAATTGTGATGGTTTAAGAAAGGGGACACTCAATGCAAAAGCAAGAACACAGTCATCCATAGCAGTTTCTGAAAATGGTATAGATTGGGTTTTATTTAATGCTTCCCCAGATATTCGTCAGCAACTTTTTGACTTTAAAGCAGCACAACCAGCAAGAGCATTGCGAGATACAGGCATTAAAAGTGTTGTACTTATGGATAGCCAACTTGATCATACGACAGGTTTAATTACTCTTCGAGAAGGTTGTCCAATAAATGTATGGTGTACAGATATGGTACATCAGGACTTAAGTACCGGTTTTCCACTATTTAATATGTTAAAACATTGGAATGGTGGGCTAAATCATCATAAGATTGATCCAACAAAGCAATTTAAAATTGATGGGTTTGAAAATTTAGAGTTTATACCTTTAATTATTCGTAGTGCAGCACCGCCATATTCACCACACAGAAATGACCCACACGATGGTGATAATATTGCTATGATTATCAAAGATCGCAAAACACAGAAGCAATTATTTTATGCACCGGGTTTAGGAAAAGTCGATGATGAAGTCATGCAAATCATGCAAGCTTCTGACTGTGTGATGATTGACGGTACACTGTGGACAGACCACGAAATGCAAACGCGTGGTGTTGGTACGAAAACCGGTAAAGATATGGGGCATCTATATATTTACGGCGAGGGTGGATCTTTATCTTATTTAGACCAACTTGAAGATACTCGTAAGGTATATATTCATATTAATAATACAAACCCAATTTTGGACGAAGATTCAGAGCAATTCGCAACATTAAAGAAACATAATGTAGAAGTCGCATTTGACGGCATGCAAATTGAGCTCTAATACATAAGCGCAAGGAAAGAAAATGAGTCAGACGCAGACAGCTTTTACGACCGAGGAATTTAAGAAAGCTATTCTAGATAAGGGAAAATACTATCATATTTATCATCCATTTCATGTCATGATGCATGAAGGGCGAGCAACTCAAAAGCAAATTCAAGCATGGGTTGCCAATAGATATTATTATCAAATTAATATTCCTTTAAAAGATGCTGCGATTATGGCAAATTGTCCTGATCAACGTGTACGCCAAGAGTGGATTCAGCGTATGATTGATCAAGATGGTGAATATCCAGATGGTGGTGGGCGTGAAGCATGGCTGCGGTTAGCTGAAGCAGTCGGTCTAACACGAGAACAAGTGATTTCAGAAGAGCTTGTACTGCCGGGTGTACGTTTTGCTGTAGATGCATATGTAAATTTTGCTCGCCGTACATCTTGGCGTGAAGCAGCAAGTAGCTCTTTGACTGAGCTTTTTGCACCTAAGATTCATCAATCGCGTTTAGACTCTTGGCCTCAGCATTATCCTTGGATTAATGAACAAGGGTATGACTATTTCCGCTCAAGACTGGGACAAGCTCGCCGTGATGTTGAGCATGGTTTAAATATTACGTTGGATTCTTTTACAACATGTGAGTCACAACAACGTATGTTAGAAATTTTGCAATTTAAGCTTGATATTTTATGGTCAATTTTAGATGCGCTGACTTTAGCGTATGTGCACAATGAAGCACCGTATCATAGTGTGACAGACCAACCCGTATGGCATAAAGGACTATTTAAATGAGTTTAGATACAAGTATTGTACCCGTATGGCAGCGTGGCTATCGTTTTCAGTATGAGCCATCACAAAAGGCACATATCATTTTGTATCCTGAGGGAATGATTAAGCTGAATGAATCTGCCGCAGCGATTGCACAGCATATTGATGGTCAGCGTACGATTGCAGATATTATTGCAAACTTAAAACAACAGTTTGGTGATATTGAACAAATTGATACCGATGTGGTCGATTATATGCTTGTAGCGCAAAAAGAAAACTGGATTAAGTTAGACACATGAGTGAGGTTGGTTTACCGCTTTGGTTGCTTGCCGAGCTGACATATCGCTGTCCTTTACAATGCCCATACTGTTCAAATCCGCTTGAATTTGCATCTATGCAAAATGAGCTAACAACAGAGCAGTGGTTTAATGTATTTAAACAAGCACGCGAGATGGGCGCAGTTCAGTTAGGGTTTTCGGGTGGAGAACCCTTGGTTCGCCAAGATTTACCTGAACTTATTGAATATGCACATAAATTAGGTTTTTACACTAACCTGATTACTTCAGGCCTTGGGTTTAATGAAGAAAAAATTGCTCAGTTTAAGCAAGCTGGTTTAGATCATATTCAGGTGAGTTTTCAAGCCAGTGATCCTGTCATTAATGATATGCTGGCAGGTTCAAAACGCGCTTTCGAAAAGAAAAACGAAATTGCACGGCTTGTTAAAAAATATGAATATCCGATGGTTCTGAACTTTGTGATACACAGACATAATATTGATCAGATCGAAGATATTATTCAGCTTTGTATCGAACTTGAAGCAGATCAAGTTGAACTTGCAATTTGTCAGTTTTATGGATGGGCATACTTAAATAGACAAGGCCTTCTTCCGACTAAGGAACAATTGGTACGTGCCGAGCGGATTACTAATGAATATCGTAAGAAGCTCAGTGATGCAGGAAATCCATGTAAGCTTATCTTTGTAGTACCTGACTATTATGAAGAGCGTCCAAAAGCCTGTATGAATGGTTGGGGAAGTATTTTCTTGACAATTACACCTGATGGTACGGCATTACCATGTCATGCAGCGCGTCAACTCCCAATGAATTTCCCTAATGTCAAAGATGAAAAGCTCTCTGATATATGGTATCGCTCTACAGGGTTTAATCACTTCCGAGGTGATGCATGGATGCCTGAGCCATGTAAAAGTTGCCCCGAAAAGAAAAAAGACTTTGGTGGTTGTCGCTGTCAAGCCTTTATGTTGACAGGAGATGCATCTCAGCCTGATCCTGTCTGCTCAAAGTCAGACCATCATCATTTAATTTTAAAGGCAAGAGAAGAAAGTGAACGTGAGCTTGCATTACATGAGCTGACATTTAGAAATAAAAAGAACTCTAAGTTGATCTTGGTTTCTAAAGGATAGCTTTAAATGCAAAAACCAAAGATATTTGATGGTCATAATGATCTTTTGGCAAGACTTTGGTTGGCAGATGATGACGATCCATCATCTGCTTTTTTGCACACTACGCTTACAGGACAAATGGACTGGGAGAGATGTCAAAAAGGTCATCTCATTGGTGGTCTTTTTGCTATTTTTGTTCCGCCATTTGAATATGTAAAAAAGAACTATCCACATAAAATAAATGCAACTGCACATCAAACGACATATACAACGCAGCAAGTTGAACAGATTTGTTTTGCACAAATGTCGTATTTATTGCAAATTGAAGAAAAATCAGCAGGAAAAATTAAGATTTGTCGAACTGTTGCCGAAATTAATGCTTGTATTGCAAATGCGATTTTTGCAGTGGTTATGCATATAGAAGGTGCCGAAGTACTTGATACAGATTTTCATTTACTTGATATCTTTTATGCTGCGGGACTAAGAAGTATTGGTGCACTATGGAATATGCCAAACCAGTTTGGCCATGGTTTAAATGCACCTTTTCCTCATTCGCCTGATACAGGGCATGGCTTAACAGGATTAGGAAAAGAGTTGATTCAATATTGTCAGCATAAACGCTTGGTTGTTGATGTCTCTCATATGAATGAAAAAGCATTTTGGGACACTGCAAATATTTTACAACAACCCATTGTAGCGACGCATTCTAATGTACATGAAATATGTCCTCAAGCACGTAATCTAACAAATATGCAGCTAGAAGAAATTGCTTCATCTAAAGGTTTTGTTGGCGTGAATTTAGATACTGCTTTTTTACGTGAGGATGGGAAGCGTAATGCAGAGACACCATTTGACATTTTAATTCGCCATTTTGATCATCTTATTGAATATTTAGGAGAGGATCATGTTGGATTTGGCTCTGACTATGATGGTGGCTTTATGTCGAATAGATGGGCTGATATTTCTTGCTTTCCAAAAATTATAGATAAACTTTCAGCGCATGGATATAGTGACGATTTGATTGATAAAATTAGTCATAGAAACTGGCTAAGTGTTTTAGAAAATATTTGGGGAAAATAAAAAGAGCCTCAATCGTTTGAAGCTCTTAAATGTGATTATTCTTCGTTGCTCATTGCTGAGTAGAATTTTACACCGAGCTTAATTCGGTCTCTACCTTGGCTTTTACGGAAGCGGTTTGTGTCACGTAGAGAATAAACGCAACCACAATATTCTTGTTGGTAAAATTCTTCACGTTTACTAATTTCAATCATACGGCTTGAACCACCGCCTTTACGCCAGTTGTATTCCCAATATGTCATGTCGGGATAATGAGATGCGGCACGTACACCACAGCCATTAATCTGTTTCATATCTTTCCAGCGAGAGATACCTAACGAACTTGAAATGACAGGAAACCCATGTTCGTGTGCATAAAGTGCTGTACGCTCAAAGCGCATATCGAAACACATAGTGCAACGAATTCCACGTTCAGGTTCTTCTTCCATGCCTTTTGCACGTTCGAACCAGTTGTCTGTATCGTAGTCACAGTCGATGAAAGGAATATTATGTTTTTCAGCAAACCGAATGTTTTCTTCTTTACGAATGATATATTCTTTTACAGGGTGAATATTGGGATTATAAAAGAAGATTGAAAAGTCAATTTCAGATTCGATGAGTGCTTCCATCACTTCACCAGAGCATGGTGCGCAACAAGAATGAAGTAATAACTTATCCGCCTTATTTGGCAACTCTAGTTTAGGTCTTTGCATAATAAAAAATCGTAGAACAGTACATGATAGATAAGCGGGTCATTATACGAGAAAAATAAACATATGTTGATGGTTTTTTATGCTTTGACACTTTATTTTACGAAACAACGGCGTATCTAAGCACATAGGTACGCCGTTTGATGGTTTAGAAATTCCAGTCAAAAGATAACGTTGCTTTTAATGGCTCTCCGGGTTGTACCCAATAATTGGTATAACTCGATACATAGTAGGTTTTATTGAGTAAGTTAGTGATGTTTAGACGTGCTTTTAAATCAGGATTTATTTGCATACTTCCACCTAAGTTAATGGTGGTAAACGCAGGTAGGCTTGTGCCATTATCAATATAGTTTGCACTGCGTGTACCATAATAGTTGGCACTGAGTGATGCATCTATCGGATATTGTTTGATATTAAAATTATAATTTGCGGTAAAGTTGGCACTGTGTTTTGGAATGTTCTTTAGTCTTGCACCTTTAGCTTCTACTTCACTTTCTAAGATAGAGGCATTGGTAAAAGTATAGTTTGCGCTGATATTAAAATGATCATTAAAGTGATGTAAAAGGCTTGCGTCAATACCACGGCTTTGTGCTTTACCTGTATCTACATAACTGTCTGTAATCCCCTCTGTAAGTAGGTGCTTTTTCGTCATATCGAAGTAAGTCAGGCTCAATAAACTCATTGGATTAAATGAATACTTTCCACCTAATTCCCAGCTTCGTGTTTGTTCAGGGGAGTAAAGGGAATGGTTTTTATTTAAACCTGTATTCATTTCAAAAGCTTTTCCCCAATTGCTATAGAAAGCTAAATGTTGATTCACCTGATAGTTGAGACCTAATCTTGGGCTAAAAGGTGTATATGTTTTCTTTGCTTGTATCTGATTTTTCCGATCTATAATACGTTGCTGCATTTGATCAAGTCGTGCACCAAGTAAAAGACTCCATTGATCATTGAAGAAAATCTGATCTTGTAAATTAATACCTAAAGTATTCTGTTTTTCATCAGAATACTTTGTTGTTCTTCCAAGAGTTAAAGGTGTACTGTTGTTCGTAGGTGTATAAAAGTTAATTGAACTATTTGTTCCTGCAAGATTTCGTTTTTGGAGTTGGTGAATTTTATAAGTTCCAATTTCGGCATTAACTAAGACTTCGTGTTTTAAACCGAAAGTGTCATTGATATGTCCCTTTAGTACACTTTGTAGTAAAAGCGTATTTGTCGAGAAGTATCTATATCTTCGGAATCGATTAAGTGTTTGTAGGTCTGTAGCGACTGATGATATTTCAGTGGATGTACCAAAACGTTCGCCATCGTTGTAACTCAATGCAGTTGAGCTTTCCCAAGCTGGAGTAATTTGATGATTTAGCCTAATTTGATAAAAATTAGATTTTACCTGCATATTACCATCGCGAGGATCACCATAAAAATTTCTAATATCAGCAAATTTTCCATTAATGAGTGGTATGCCGCGATCAAATAATCCAGAATATTTTGCAAACTCAGTATCTAAAAAAAGTTGTGTGTGATCAGAAATTTTCCATGTCATTTGTGGTGCAATAAAATAATGCTTTTGAGTTACATCATTTCTAAAGCTTTGGTTATTTTCATAGGCAAGACCTAAGCGATAGGCAAGGCGATCATTAATTGGATCTGTAAGGTCAAGGGATGTTCGGTATTGTTGGTCTGTGCTAGTACTCAAAGAGAGAGTATGTGAAGATGTCCATGAAGGTTTCTTGGTTGTAATATTCATCATGCCACCAATAGCACTTTGACCATACATGGCTGCGACTGGGCCTTTTAGAAAATCAATACTTTCTACATTCACCATATCTTGTGGTGTGTGAATGCCACTAATTGTACTTAAACCATTTCTTAGACTATTTGTTCCCATATTCGGGTCTGTACTAAATCCTCTAAAGGAGTAGTTGTCCCAAAAACCACCACCATAACTATCTTGATAAAATACACCACTAACTTGTGAGAGTGCATCACTCACTCGTTGTATGTTTTGTTTTTCAATAACCTCTTGTGAGACGTGTGATTTATTAAAAGGAACCTCTAAGATGTCATGTTTAAAACCTGTAAGTGATTTACTTTCTAAGCTATTTTCCTGATTTACCTTTGCCGTTAACTGTATTGTAGGTAATCGTGTATCGTCTGCACAAGCGGTTTGTATTGTGATAAAACCCAACACAATGATATAAAATTTGGGTGAAAGAAACTGAGACATATATTGTCTAACTCTATTGAATATGTTTAGATTTTTCTGATTTAAATTTAATCAGTACCTGATTTTGTATTTATAAAAATAGAGGTGGGCCACGGCTTTGTGGGAATAAGAGAAGTTGACGTAAATAAAGAAATATATACGTAATACTGGCTAAGAACAGTAATTTAACCTGTATTTTATATGTCACTAGCTGAGGAGCGAATGTAGTCGTATTTGTGAAATATGAAAAAACTTGGCAAAAATGACAGTCATTGAAATTTGATATTTGCTTTTTTTCCATATACATGCGCATATCTTTTGCATGATTATGTATATGTGATGGAGTTACTTTTTCTATTTCTATACAGACTGCATTCATATGCATAGATTGAGGCATAAGTACCTGCCAAAACACAAGGCTTTGGAATATCAATGCAATGGTCGCAAGTGATAAAGCAAGTTTACGCATACACAGAAATATATTATCAAAATATGAAAAGCACACCTATATTACTCTATAATTGTTAATATATGTAAAGTAAAAATTATGTTGCTAATAAAATGCGCCGAAGCCTTCCGTTTAGAAATTTTTTAGATCAGACCTTAAGAGTCTTACATATTTATGTAGGTGTTTTGGTCGCGCCATTTATTTTTATTGCAGCACTTACAGGAACGCTTTATGGTTTAACACCTCAAATCGAAAAAACACTGTATGAGACCTATTTAGTTGCAAAACATCAATCTCACCAAGTACCTTATTTATTAAGTGAGCAAGTACAGCGTGCTCAGAAGTTTGTACCATCATCTGCGCATATTATTGCTGTTCGACCTGCAAAAGATGCCAATACAACAACACGCATATTGTATATGGATATGAATAACCCAAGCCAAACAACAGCTATTTTTATTAATCCTTATAATCTAACAATGCAAGGTAAATTATCTGTTTATGGTACAAGTGGGATATTGCCTATGCGAACGTTTTTAGATCATTTGCATAGGGATTTACTACTTGGTCAATATGGTCGCATTTATAGCGAGCTTGCGGCGAGTTGGCTAGGTATTTTTGCAATTACAGGACTTATTCAATGGTTAAGAATAAAAAGAAAAAATGTGGGTGAGCATATTAGGAGGCGTTCTATACATTGGCACAGTTTAATCGGAATTTGTGTTTTACCCATGCTTCTCTTTTTTTCGGTAACAGGGTTAACATGGTCAAACTGGGCAGGGGGGAATATTGCAAAATTTAGGCATTGGATTAATAGTGACACACCATCTTTAAATACTCAACTGGGTACACATCAAGGGGTACAGCCAGATGAACATGCTGAGCATCGTATGGGAATGATGATGCATCATAACAGTGAAATGAAATTAAAAAACCTTACTGATTTTGATGAAATATTAAATATTGCACGTGCAAGTGGATTAAATGCGCCCGCACTACAAATTAAACCAAGTTACGATGAAAAGCGTGCTTGGGTCATTGAAGAGTTGCAACACCAGTGGCCTATAAAAATAGATGCTTTAGCTGTAGATATAAAACAACAAAAGATTATAGATCGTATTTATTTTAAAGATTTTCCACTGTCTGCAAAGTTAACCCGTTGGGGAGTAGATTTACATATTGGTGTTTTATTTGGATGGATTAATCAACTATTTTTAGTCTTGGCAGGACTTGCATTACTGATGATTATTTTCTTTGCATATCGAGCTTGGTTTAGTTATATGAAGCCGTGGCAGACATTATATCAGTGTAACCATCAATTGATGCACTGGTGGCGCCGTGCAAGTTATATGCAGTTAAGTGTATGTATAGTCATACTAATAATGCTGTATTTTATCGTACCTGTTTGGGCTGTAAGTATCGTATTATTAAATATATTTGTGGCTATACACTGGTTATTTTTAAAAGATAAGAAGCAAAGTTAAGTTGGATTAACTTTGCTTGAAATAATGAACTATACTGTGAAGTCATCACCCAAATAAACTTCGCGAACAGTGCTGTTGGCAAGAACTTCTTCTGCTGTTCCTTCTGCGATGACAGCGCCTTCGCTGACGATGTAAGCCTTTTCACAAATTGCAAGTGTTTCACGTACATTATGGTCGGTAATAAGAACACCAATACCACGATCTTTTAATGTTTGAATAATATCTTTAATATCGCCTACAGAGATTGGGTCTACACCTGCGAAAGGTTCATCTAACAACATAAATTTAGGATCTGCTGCTAAAGCGCGTGCAATTTCTGCACGACGGCGCTCACCGCCTGAAACACTCATACCCAAAGAGTCTTTAATATGCGTAATTTTGAAATCTTCGAGTAATTCTTTTAAACGCTCTTCTCTCTGAGCTTTGTTTAAAGACTTACGTGTTTCCAAAATTGCCATAATATTTTCCCCAATCGTCAGTTTGCGGAAAATAGATGCTTCTTGAGGGAGGTAGCCTAAGCCTTTGCGTGCGCGCTCATGCATAGCAAAGTTTGATAAGTCTTGGTCATCTAAATAAATTTCACCTTTATCCATACGGACAAGACCAACGACCATATAGAAACTGGTTGTTTTACCTGCACCATTTGGACCAAGTAATCCTACAATTTGTCCACTCTGCATTTCAAATGAAACATCTTTTACAACCCAACGTTTACTATAGTTTTTTGCAAGGTGTTTAATTCGAAGTGTTTGTGGTGTCATTGCTGTATTCATTGACCAACAGCTCCAGGTGTTGCTTTTGATGTATTTGGTGGAATAACAATTTGTACACGGCCACGATTTTCAGAAGCACTGGTGTTCGTTGCGCTAGAGTTGCTACTACCAATAGCCTCGATGTCACCTTTGTTCATGCTGTAGCGTAAAGTTTCACCTTTAACACTTGCACCATCTTGATCAACAAAAGCATTTCCAGTGAGGGTAATAATTCCCGAGTCGGCATTGTAGACAATTTTTTGTCCTTGCCCTTTGGCGAGGCCTTTATTGACATCCATCTTTTGTTGGAAGCGAGCAGGGCTACCTGTTGCCGTTACAGTACTGATTTGGCGGTTTTTATTCAGTTGCGCAACGACAGAAGCAGCTTGTAGCTTCATTGTACCTTGTTCAATGATAACATTACCTGTGTAAGTCGTAACGCCTGTTTTGTCGTTATATGTCGCTCGGTCTGCGACTAGAGAAATGGGTTGGTTACGATCGCTAGGTAGAGCAAATGTTGCCATTGCTGTAAATGATATAGCTCCAGCCATGGCGCATTTTAGGAAAGTTTTATAATGAGATTGTTTTTTAGGATTTAGGTGCATACTTTCCTCGAATATTAAAAAACTCATATTGTCCTGAATTGAGATCTGCATTTAGACCCTGACTCACAAATTGACTTTGTGCAGAATCAACATGTACATCATGCTTTGTTTCTACACGTTTTTCTTTTGGATAACCTGTAAGTTCATCAGTTTTAAATGTGATCGTACCTTGAGGAGAGTTCCTATGAACGACAACATCATCTCTTAGAACAAGTTTTTGGTTGTCATTATAGCCATCACCACGTGGGGCATAATATGTACCATTTTCTTGTCCTTTGCTATAAGTTGTAGCATGTAAATTATACATTTGTGTGGTTGCATCTTGTTTATTTTGTATAATTTGGTCTACAGATGCGCGTACTGAAACATCTCCCTTCTCATCAGTTTGAGTCAGTTGAACGTTTTGTGCAGCGTACGTCATATTACGTGATGCATTGGTATCTAGCTTTTTACTATTTCCACTATAGTAATAGTAACCACCGCTTACGGTTGCAATCACAAGTGCTATAACATATAAGTTTTTTGTTTCCATAAGCGTAGTTTATCAAACTAAATCGTTAAGAGCTTTAATGAGATGTTGCTAAATATTTTTTTAGAAGCTGTTCGTAGTGACCATTTGCCTCAAGCAATATGTCGCATACTTCCCGTACAGCCCCTCGGCCACCCATGGCCTGTGTGACAAAATCTGCACGTTTACGAACTTCTATATGACCGTTAGGAACGGTTACTTTCATGCCTGCAATTGAGAAAGCGGAAAGGTCAGGCCAATCATCTCCCATATATAAACAGTCTTCAGGGTTTAAAGAAAGTCGTTTACAAGCTTCTTGTAAAGCAGTTCCTTTGTCTTCACGTCCTTGGTAAATGAGATCTACCCCCAAATCGGTCATTCTTTTAGTGACAATCTGGCTTTGACGACCTGTAATAATAATAACCTTTATACCTGCTTGTTGTACAAGCTTCATTCCAAGTCCATCACGAATATCAAAAGATTTAATTTCATCTCCTGAGTTTGTGAGAGTAACAAAGCCGTCGCTGAGGATACCATCTACATCTAGTACAAGTGCTCGTATATTTTTAGCTTTTTCAAATTGTACTTGAGAAGTCATATTATGCTACTCCCGCGCGAATAAGGTCATGCATACCCAATACACCAATGACTTTATTTGCATCATCTACAACAATAAATTGATTAATTTTTTTTGTATTTAATTGCGTAAGTGCTTCTACAGCACGCTCATTTTCTGAAATTGTTGCAGGATTTTGAATCATAACTTCAGAGATAGGTAAGTTTACATCAAAACCTTGTTGCTTATCGATTAAGCGACGTAGATCTCCATCTGTGAAAATACCAAGCAGAGTATTGTTTTTGTCAACTACTGTGGTTAATCCCAAGCGTTTTTCTGTAATCTCAAATAAAACCTGTCCCATTTTAGTTTCAGGAGCTACACGTGGGAGATCATTACCAGTATGCATGAGGTGTTTTACATGCAATAGTAAACGTTTACCTAGTGCACCTGCAGGATGAGATCTTGCAAAATCGTCTGAAGTAAAACCACGGGCATCTAATAGAGCAACCGCAAGTGCATCGCCAAGCACAAGCGTTGCTGTTGTGCTTGATGTAGGTGCTAGACCAAGTGGGCATGCTTCTTGTGCATGGCCAAGTGTAAGTGCTACATTTGCATTTTGGGGCATAGGACCTTGATTTGTTGCACTAATTGTAATGAGTGGAATTTCTAAGTGTTTAATCAAAGGCATAAGCATCATAATTTCATCACTTTTTCCTGAGTTGGAAATTGCAATGAGAACATCGCCTTTGACGAGCATACCTAGGTCGCCATGACCTGCTTCACCTGGGTGCATAAAGAATGAAGGGGTACCTGTAGAAGCAAACGTTGCTGCCATTTTTCTGCCAATATGTCCAGATTTACCCATGCCTGTAACGACCAAACGGCCTTTACATTCAAGAATAATTTGGCAGGCGCGAACAAAGCGATCGTCAATTTCATTGGCAAGAATGTCGAGTGCTTGTTGTTCTATTTTTAGCGTTTCTAACGCAACCTTTTTAAAATCAACTTCGTTGGGTAGATTTGGAAAATTCAAAGCAGATTACCTTATGCAACAACGGGTATGAGGATATACCAAAAAATCATGTGCATAGTATCATATAACAAACAAATACATGTTTTTAAATGTATATCTTTTCACAAACTTATCATTTTTATTGTATAAGCCTTTGTGAAAAACAGCGGATCAGTTATGATGGAATCTCTTTCGTTTAAACAAATTAAGATCTATGCAACCATTTGTTTTATATAACTCAGAGCAACGTAAAAAAGTTGAATTTGTCCCACGTAAAGATGGCCATATTGATATTTATGTCTGTGGTATGACAGTTTATGACTACTGTCATATAGGGCATGCTCGTACAGTGGTTGCATTTGACTACATTATTCGCTTTCTACGTAGCCAAGGTTGGAAAGTCCAATATATTCGTAATATTACAGACATTGATGACAAAATTATCCAACGTGCTAATGAGCGTGGAGAAAGTATTGGTGAGTTAACCAACAAGTTTATTGATGCAATGAATGAGGACTTTGCTGCATTAGGCTGTGTGCCACCAGACCAATCGCCAAAAGCAACTGATTATATTGATGAAATGCAAAATATGATTGGTACACTTGTGAACAATGGTACGGCTTATGCTGCAAATAATGGCGACGTATATTTTGAAGTAGATAAGTTTAAGCGTTATGGCCGATTATCGGGTCGTAAGCTTGAAGATATGCAAGCGGGTGCAAGTGACCGTGTAGATGTTGAAGTAGAGAAAAAGCATCCATTTGATTTTGTACTGTGGAAACATGCGAAGCCAAGTGAACCATTTTGGAATTCTCCATGGGGTAACGGGCGCCCAGGTTGGCATATTGAATGCTCAGCAATGTCTACATGCTGCTTAGGAAATCATTTCGATATTCATGGTGGAGGCGGTGATTTACCATTTCCACACCACGAAAATGAAATTGCACAAAGCGAAGCTGCAACAGGCGAGCAATATGTAAACTATTGGATGCATGTTGGGTTTGTTAATGTTGATGGCGAGAAGATGTCGAAGTCTTTAGGAAACTTTTTCACAATTCGTGATGTGATGAAGAAGTTTCATCCTGAAGTGATTCGTTATTTTATTATGTCTTCACATTATCGTAGTCCAATTAATTTTTCGGATACTGCACTAAAAGAGTCGAAGGCTGCACTGACACGATTTTACAATGCTTTTAAAGTATTTGAACAAAGCTATGGTATGGCGGTCTCTGAGTCTGTAGAGCAAACTTATATTGACCGCTTTAATCAGGTCATGAGAGATGACTTTAATACAGCTGAAGCACTTGCTGTTATCTTTGAAGTATCTCGTGAATTAAATCGTGCAGTGAAAGAAGAGGCTGAAAACGAGGCTCGTCGTTATCATGCTACGCTAAGATATTTAGTGGATATTCTCGGTCTAGTCCAACATTCTGTTGATGATTTCTTGAAGTCTGATATTGGTCAAACAGCACTTGAACTATCTGATGCTGAAATTGAAGAGCTCATTTCACAACGTGTAGATGCAAAAAAATCGAAAGATTTTGCAAAAGCAGATGAAGTTCGTCAGCATTTATTGGATAAAGGTATTGTATTAGAGGATACACGTCAGGGCACAGTATGGCGTAGAGCAGATTAAAAAATCCTTGACAAAGGTTTTTTAACTCCTATAATGTTTCTTCATTGCGGGAATAGCTCAGTTGGTAGAGCATAACCTTGCCAAGGTTGGGGTCGCGAGTTCGAGTCTCGTTTCCCGCTCCAAAATTCTAAAAGCCTCAAGATTTATCTTGAGGCTTTTTTTTATGTAATAAAACTTACTCTTTTCCGATTAAAAGATTAAATTGTCTTGACTATGAAAGGCTTATCTTAAGTATTAAACTTTATCTTTTAAAATAAAAAAATAGTTCTCTAAAAATAGTTCTTTTTAAGTTCCATTTCACATATTAATTTAGTATATTAACTCAAAATTTTAAAATAGAAATTTGATTTTTTATATCTTACTTTAGGGGAAAAACATGAGACTTTTATTGCTTACAACAGCAATTTTAACAGCCTTAACCGCAACACAAGTAAATGCAGAAAGTACTTTAGACCGTATAAAAACATCTGGAAAGATAACGATTGGTTATAGAGAAAATGCAGAACCTATTTCTTATACCGTTGATGGCAAAGCAATGGGGTATGCGATTGATGTTTGTAGTAATGTTGCAAATGAAATTAAGAAAACACTTAATAATCCAAATATTAAAATCGAATATAAAGTTGAACACCCAATGATTCGTATCCCTGATCTAATTACAGGTGCAATCGACTTAGAATGTGGAACCAGTACACATATCAAACAAAGAGATGAAGTTGTAGATTTCTCAACAACTTATTTTATTACAGATGTTGGCGTAGCAGTTAAAAAAAGCTCCAAGATTAATCACTTGAATGAGTTGAAGGGTCGTCCTATCGTGCTAACGAAGGGAACGACATCTGAAAAGTTTATGACATCTTTAAGACGCAATGATGAATTAGATTTTAAAGCAGTGTATGGTTCTGATAATAAAGAATCGGCAGAATTACTTGCATCAGATAGAATGGTTGGATGGGCAATGGATGAAGTGTCATTAACGACCTTTATTGCGAAATCTAAAAACCCAAGTGATTATAAAATTATTGATGGTGGGCTTTCAAAAGAACCATATGGCATTATGATGGCAAAAGATAGTCCTAAGCTCAAAGCAATTGCTGACCGTGTTATTACAAATATGTGGCATTCAGGTGAAATGAGTAAGCTCTATAAGAAATGGTTCCAATCTCCTATTCCACCAAGCAATATAAACTTAAATATTCAACCAAGTGCTTCTTTCAAAGATCTTGAAAAGAACCCGACAGACAAAGGGATTGATTTATAATAAAATTATTTTAATTTTATGACTTCAATTATAAAAAAGCTTCATTAAAAATGAAGCTTTTTTGTTAATTCACCATACAATAGGTAATAATTTCTAAACTTAAGATAAGATAGTGTACTTCTACTTTTATTATTAGATTTGACAAATTAATCTCAAAGTAAAGCTTCTTATTTTCCTTACAATAATCCATAAGCTGAATTTCAAGAAAGTTTAAAATTTTACCGTATTTACTATATACCACTTTGATGATACTTTCTTTTGCCGAAAAAATGATTAAATATAATAAAGAACTTATAGGGGAAAACACTTGAATATTTTTAATTTCTAAGCTATTCAAAAACTGATTTATCATATTTGGCTGTTGGTTGAATAAGAGTTGATTCTTTTTAAACTCAATATCTATACCAACATGTTGATTAGTGATGTTAATCGTTGCAATTGCACTGCCAAAGAAACTATTGTCGATAGTATGACTCAAACTACCATGTAACGGTTCTGGCCAAATAGGTGCACCTAATTTGTCATTTACTAAATTAAAGTATTTAATTCCTTGAGCATTCAAAGCAGATTTAAGTGCTAGACGCCCTATCAAAAATTCAAGTTTCCTTTTTTTAGCTGCTTGAATAATTCTATTTGGTATTTGAATTGCATAATATTGATATAGCTCTTCTATATTTTGATTATCATAACCTTCTATAGATACTTTATGTAATGATAAAGTATTAGATAAAATGACCTCTTTTCTTAAGTTGTAGTGTTTTATCTGTTTTGAGTTATCTGTGATCATTTTTTTATTAATTTAAAAATCTGTGTTGAAATAATGCTCAAAGATTCTTTTAAAATATTTTCATCTAGAAAATAAAAATGATCACCTTCTACAGTATAGGCATCTAGCCATTGAGATGTATAATTTTTCCAGTCTGTCATCATATGATGTTGTGAAATAAAAGGATCTTCTTTTCCATAAATACACATGACAGGTTTATTTGTAAGTAATGGCTGATCATTTAGCATAGCATCACTGAGTTTAAAATCGTTTTTTAGGATGTTGATAAAAAAATTCAGTGCATCTTTATTGTTTAGAATTTCTGAAGGAAAGTTATTATAAGATTTTACTTCTTCAAGAAGTTGATGGTCAGTCAGGTTGCTTTTTTTATGCATGTTTTTTAGATGAGAGGGTGCAGGTCGCCCACTTACAATGAGCATTGTGAGTTTTTGATAGAGTGCTGTATTTTTCCTTAATTGTTCTTCTATTCGCCATAAGACAGAACCACCGACACTATGCCCAAATATCGCATATGGTTTATTTGTATATTTCTCAATTTCATTGATCAGGTGCGTAGCAATGACACTAGGATCATAGCTGAGAGGGAATTTAATGTTTTTACCATGTCCCAGATAATCTAAAGGTATGATATTTATTTTTTGATGGCTGTATTCCTTCCAGCGAAAGTAGATAGATGAACTACTTCCAGCAGGCGGTAAGCAGAAAATATTAAAATCATCACAATATTGATTTATTTCCATAAATTTTTCACTATTTTTATAAAATTGGTATCTTGGTTTATATATTCCTTATATTATATCTTAATCCATGATTTTTAGTTAATAATTCTTATTCTCATTTATTTTTTTACTTAAATCTAATTTTTTCAATGACTTTTCTAATTTTATAAATTTATTTCCAATATTTTCTATAAGTTGATAATGATTATTAGTAAGCTTATGTAAATTTTTATGCTTGAACAGTTACAAGGCTCAAAATGAATAACGTATTAGGTTTTAAACTTTCGGTATTAGGGATAAGTATTACATGTGTGATGCTATCTCAAATAGTACAAGCATCAACAGAAGTAAATGATAACTATCAAGTTTTACCAGCAATTAATCTTGAAGCAACAAAAAATACAACAGATACAATTTCAGCGGGTCAAGTCAGTCGAAAAAGTCAAATTGGCATCTTGGGAAATAAAGATGCTATGGATACACCGTTTAGTACAGCAAGTTATACAGCAAAGTACATAGAGGATCATCAAGCAAAAAGTGTTGCAGAAGCATTGGCAAGTGAACCTTCTGTGCGTAACTATTTTGGTGCAAATGGCTTAGGAGAATACTTTAATATTCGCGGTTTAAATGTAACGACTGAAGAGTTTGCATGGAATGGCTTATATGGTTTAAGCCCACATAATCGTACGCCCACTGAGTTTTTAGAGCGTGTAGAGGTCTTACGTGGAACAAGTGCCATGCTTTATGGTATGTCCCTTGGTGGAAGTGTAGGGGGTACGATAAATCTGGTACCTAAACGCGCAACAGATGAGCCTATTACACGTTTGACAACAAGTTATACATCAAAATCTAATGTTGATGCGCATTTAGATGTTGGGCGTCGATTCGGTGAAGGTAATAAGTTTGGTATCCGTGTAAATGCAGTTAAAGGCCATGGAGATACGACGCTTAAGGGGCAAACTGAAGATCGAACACTCGGATCAATTGCTTTGGATTATCGTGGTGAAAAATTACGAACGTCACTAGATGCCTATTATATTAAGGAAAAGTATGAGGGTGGTATGCCATTAATGGCATACTTTAAAACATCATCTATTTTGACAGCACCTAAGGCCTCTACAAATATTATGCAGGGTGCATATGCAACCAGTGAAACCAAAGCAGTTATAGGACATGCAGAGTATGACTTCATACCGAATTGGACTGTATATGCAAGTGGAGGTACCAAAGAGCAAGAGTCGCATGGTGCAATTGCAAATAATGCGCTGTGTATAGTAACGAGTACAGATGGGAGTTGTACCGCAAATGGACGTAATATCACGAACATTACGCATACAAGTTCAGGTGAGTTAGGTGTACGTGGGCAGTTCAAAACTGGTGTTGTTGATCATAATCTTGTATTAAGCGGAAATGTTGAAAAACAAGATACCGATTCTGGATATAGTACTGTTTCTTGGAAATCTAATATTTATTCGCCAGTAAATAATACTTTATTTGCAAGTGACCCAACGTTTGTACCAAGAACAAAAGAAGTGACGCTTTCAGGTATTGCTCTTGCTGATAATCTATCTTTCGTAGATGGAAAGTATCAGCTAATGTTAGGCGCACGATTCCAAAATGTAAATACGCATAGTTGGACAAATAGCGGTACCGCAATTACAGGAAGCGCATCTTATAAGAAAAGTGCAGTTACACCTGCTGTAGGATTTGTAGTTAAACCTTGGAATAATTCAATTTCCCTTTATGGCAATTATATTGAGGGCCTTAGTCAAGGCGACCAAGTTACTGCAACAACAGCATCAAATTATGGTCAAGTGTTCGCACCGTATAAAACTAAGCAATATGAGCTTGGTACAAAATGGGAAAATGGGACATTCAGAAATACATTAAGTATTTATCAAATCGATAAACCAAGCATGATTTATGACAAATCAACCAATAGCTATAATGCTGATGGTGAGCAACGAAATCGTGGTATTGAGTGGACGACTGCAGGAAATATAACAAAAGATGTGCGTCTTTTAGGTGGTGTGACTTATATAGATGCAATTACAACCAAGACATCATCTGGAACATATAATGGAAACAGAGCTTATGGCGTTCCTCATTGGCAGTCTAACCTTGGTTTAGAGTGGGATGTTCCTCAGTTAGAGGGATTAACACTTATGACAAATACAATTTATACCGGTAGTGAATATGTAGATACAGCCAATACGCAAAAAATTCCAAGTTGGTTCCGTTGGGATTTAGGTGCACGCTATAACACGTCTATTGCAGGATATAAAACTACCTTTATGGGTAGTGTTGAAAATGTCATGAATAAGAACTATTGGACAGGCGTCTATGCTGGCTATTACGTAGGTGAAGGTGCACCACGTACACTCAAACTTTCTATGTCATTTAATTTCTAATAAACGCTTAAAATATGGAATGTTGTGTATGAATGATAATAAAAAACCGTGGCCACTATTAATTAGTGTGTATACCACACAATATATTGGTATTGCTTTTATTATTTCTGCAGCATTTGCGATTTTAAGGCAAAGTGGTATTGCACTGGATAAATTAGCTTTAATTAACTTAGTTGCATTACCACTGTTAGGAAAGGTGCTGTATGCGCCCTTGGTAGATAGTTTTCGTCTTTATTTCCAAGGGCAATATCGCTCTTGGTTGCTTACCGCACAATCGATGATGACGCTATTATTATTTATTTGTGGATTTTTAGATATACAGCATCATTTTTCTACCATTTTAATATTGTTTATTATTTATACTTTTTTTATGAGTGTGCAGGATGTTGCAGTCGATGCACTTGCATGTAAGATTTTTATTGCGTCTGAACGACAGTTTGCTAATAGTATTCAGTACTCAAGCAACTTAATGGGAAATATTATTGGTGGTGGGATATTACTTATTTTATATCCATGGTTGCAGTGGAAAGGGGCACTATGGATTTTAGCAATTTTGACAGCAGTATCAAATGTACAAATTGCACTTTATCGTGAGCCTGAAAGCGATTATAAAAATCCACATAAAAAAGCTTCTGGACAGTTTAAGAGCTTAGTTCAACAAATTCGAGTTTTTGTAAAACAACATAGAACATGGTTTTTTCTGTTGTTCATTTATCCAATTGGTTTTACCGCCGTTTTTGGCATGCTAAACCCTTTATTGGTTGATGCTAAATGGTCACTTATGGACATTGGTTTTGCAACAAAAATATTTGGTTCGATTGTTGGTGTTTTTTCAGCATTTTTGGCTAGTTTTCTAATTAATAAATTACGCCGTAAATTTGCCTTGCTCACATTAACTTTGCTACAGGGAGCTGCACTGCTGTTATTTGTTCCGATCACTTTGGGATATACACAAAAGTGGATGGTTTATACAGCAATCTTTGCCTATTTCATTGCAAATCCCGGATTAATGTCTGCATTGTCTACGTTAATTATGGATAGAGCATCTTTAATGCCTGCTAAAGCTACTTTCTTTAGCTTACAGTTTAGTCTTGTGGTGTTTATGGGATTTGCTTATTCAGCCATAGGCTTGGCCCTTGCACAGCATATTGGGTATACAACTGTTGTCATACTCACATTTATTTGTGCACTCATTGTGACGACACTGACATGGAAGCTATTGCCAGATCATACCGAAGGGTCACAGACCTAATCTAAAAATTTGGAAAGATGAAAATTAAATATGATTAAAAAGTATACCCCTATTCAGGAGAAAGACCGTAAGCTCGATATTGTTGATCATGTCAATCAGGATCATACGAAAGAACTACGTATGATTGCTCAGAGCTATGGAAAAAATATGCATATCGATCATGCATATATTGTTGATATTTTTGAAGAGGGCATTTTACTTAAGGTACACGATTCCGAGTTAAAAAAATACGCTGAATTATTCGTTACGTTTGAATTAAATGGCGATCTTGAGGAACAAATTTTATATTTGGCCTATAACTCATTTGTTAAGCAAAAAATTGAATTTAGTAATAATACCAAACAGTATTTTGAAGTCACTCAGAAGTCGCAAATCACTAAAAATATCACACGCTTAACCATTAAAAGTCAATTGCCTTTGCCTCATGACTATGCAGGTTATGCTTATGGTCTAGTATTGAAAGTTTTAGAGAAATCTCAGCCTCTAAAAGTGAAATCATCAAATAAGAGTGGTTTGATAAAAAATATTTTTGATCGAGGATTTTTATGGGTAATGAAACATCTATCGAGTCAAAAAAGACAAAAGCTATTAGAGACGATGAATAAAGATGTTCGTTTATATACGTTGCGAAAATCTTTTAGTCAGAGTGATGATACAGTATTGAATTATGGTTATATTGATATTTTTACGCATGGTAATAGCGCTGGCAGTGAATGGGTCAAACAACTAGATTCTGGCTCTATGATTTCGAGCCGAACTGAAACAGACGATAAACATACACATTTACATGACGGTCGTGCTGTATTAATTGCAGACGAAACAGCTTATCCCGCTCTCGCAGGTATTTTAGAATTTTGGAAAAATGAATACCCACCGACAGTGATTTTATTGTGTGCCGATGAGGCAGATCTTGACTATTTTAACAACTTTTCTTTTCCACGAAATACTGTATTAAAGCACGTTCATGGTGATGTGATATATCAAGCACAGCAAGTCATTCAAGTATTGGAAGAAGTTGAACATATAGAAAATGTTTGGGGTGCTTTAGAAAATAATGCAGCCAAAAGAGTAAGACATTATTTACGTAATCAGAGACAGCTTCTTGGAAAAAATAACCATATTAAAGGATACTGGCGTTTACAGTAAATATAAAATGAAAGTATTAGATCATATTTCTCTTCCTATTTTAAAATTGGCATTACCCCTAATCTTAATCCAGCTTTGTCAGGCTTCTCTTGGACTTATTAATACGCTTGTTGCAGGAAAATTTAATTATCAAGATTTAGCAGCGATTGGATTGGGTAGTAGTATTTGGACACCAGTATTTATTTTATTTACAGGTATTTTATATGTACTTGTACCTAAGACCTCAATGTTGCAACAGAATAATGAGCACTCCAAAATTCAGTATTTGTTTCAGCAGGGTAAAAATATATCGCTTCTCTTATCTATATTTGGCTTTGTAATTGTTCATATTTTGGCATTTTTATGCCCAGTGATGATTTCAGATCATTATGTTGCGCACATTACACAAAATTATCTTCATTGTGTTGCTTTTGCTATACCTGGATTGGTTTATATGACGCTTTACCGTTTTATGAGTGAGGGAAGTAGCCAATTAAAACCAATCATGCTTACATTTATTGTTTTACTTTTATCTGATGCAATTTTGAGTTATTTATTGGTAAATGGTATTGGTAATTTACCACCACTTGGTGGTGCAGGTACAGGTTTAGCGAATGTTTTTAGTGCGTATATTGCATGTTTTGTTATGCGATATTTGGTTAGAAAAGCTGTACCCGCAATAAAAAGAGATCATCATCAAGTCGTCAGTACTTCTGAAAGTTTACAAATTTTAAAGCAAGGATTACCTATAGGGGTAACACTCGTTTTACAAATTTTAGCTTTATCTACTTTAGCATTTTTTGCATCTGAATTAGGTACACGGACAATTGCAGCCCATCAAATTGTGATTAATATTGCAATGGTCATTATTATGATTCCTGTTGCTATTAGTAGTGCCACAACGATTCGCATAGCAACATTTTCAGCACAAAGGAATCAGAAGGGCAAACAACTGACAGGGCTTACGGTTGCTGTAATCACATTATGCTATGGCATGTTTATGGCACTTATACTCATATTATGTGGAGGTCAAATTACCGCACTCTTTTCGCAAGATGAACAGGTGATTGTATTGGCCACGGGACTCATTCATTATGTTGCAATTTTCTTAATCTTTGATGCATTACAAACTGTGGCAGCAGGCGTACTTCGTGGTTTACAGCAGTTTATGCAACCACTTGCCGTCATTCTATTTTGTTATTGGATTATCATTATTCCATTGAGCTATTTTATGGGTGTCAAAGGATGGTTACAGATCACTGCTAATGTGGATATTATTTGGCAAATTCTTGCATGTGGTATGTGTTTAGCTGCATTGGCAATGATTATACAAAGCTATAGGAAGGTACAAAGTAGTCATCTAGTTTCAGAGTAGGAGACTGATACGCAAGATGCTTTTTAAAAAGCATCTTGTTTTTACTTCAAAGATTTAAGGCTGATAGCCATAATATTCTTCATAGATACGTTTAAAATATTGAGAACTGCTATAACCAATTTTATTGGTCACACTTTCTATAGAAGCACCTTCTTTTAAGAGGATCTGTGCATATTTCATACGTATATTTAGTAAGTAATTTCCAATAGTATGACCTGTAGTTTCCTTAAATAAGCGTTTTAGATAGCACTCATTCATACCTACCTGTTTCGATAAATAGCGTATGGTAATTTTTTCTTCGAAATTTGTTTCTAAAATTTGGATTGCTTTTTTTATAGGTGGAGAAATTTTATCTTCTTTATTATTTTTTTGTAGTAATAAGCTCATCAGCTCAAGTGTTGCACCTTCTAAATGCAATAAATCTAACATCGTCTTTGCTGTGGGTAGATTAAGCAGATATTGTGCATGATGTAGTACATCTTTATGCGGAATATCTATTGCTTTTATTTCAGCGGTATCGTTGTCTAAAAAAAAATGAATAAGAGGGTTGTCTGACTTGGAGGGTTCCAAAGTTGTTAACAGACGTTCATCAAAATCTAAAGTGATGAGCGACATTTGTTTTTTTTCTTGTAAATAAATCGTTTGTGAACCGAGTACGCCTTTTCTTAAAATTAAAGTAGGGGATTCAAAAATATATTCCTGATTAATCTGATTATTTTTAAGCTTATGTGTTCCAGAAAGTAATAGTGTGATACCTAACGAAAACATTTTTCTGTTGCCGTTCAGTTGAATGGGATGGTCTAACCAGTAGCGACCTTTACCAACGCATAAACGTTCAAAATCATAAATTTCGGTATATCCCTGACCATCTGCTGGATTAAAGATATTCAAGTGATGATTAGGCAGCTTAGAACCTGTTTCTAAATATAAATCTCCTGCATCCTTCAAAATTGCTTTATGAATATCGATAAATTTAGACATCGTTGTCATCTACTATTATAAGCTTTTAATGATAATGATTTTTATTTAAGTTGCACTCGATTGTCAATCTTAAAATTGTGCTATGGCTAAAAAAATCTTTAGATATCATATATGTAAAAAATATATTGTATGTATAAAGTACGACTGAAAATAAATTTAAAATATTAAAAAACAATTACTTTCCTCTATGTTTATAAAATACTCCCTTTTTTTTCTATTAAATGAGAATGGTTATTATTACAATTCGAGAAATTGGTGATCTCCCACCAAAATTATACCTTTAAATTTAGAAAGGACGTTTTATGCAAAGCATCGATACAGAAAATGATGAGCTCTTTGACAATAAAACTGCTTGTTTTTTCACAAAAGAATATCATTTGGTCGCTAATGATTTATTTGAAACGCTATCTTTACCAGCAAAAAATCTTGATCAATTACAGCAACAAATTACACAATCTTTTAATAAGTTAAAGCACGAATCAGGGGCTAAGCCTATCCTGATTGGTGCAATTCCTTTTGATACCAGTCAACCATCATCTTTAAATATTTATCGTCAACATACAAAGAATACTGCACGGTTTGATACCGAAATTGCAAAGCTGAAGCCTTTAGAAGTAAGAAATAAAAAACAGGTTGTTGAGTATAGTTACTTTACTAAAATGATTGAAACGGCACTAAATCATTTTTCACAGCAACGTCTGGATAAAATTGTAATTTCTCAAGTAGCAGATTTTGAGTTATTAAATCAGAAAAAAGCAACAGATTTAGCAATGACACTCTCTGTTCAAAATCCATTTGCATATAGTTTCGTTGTTCCTGTCGATCAGGGGCGTTATTTATTTGGTGCAAGCCCTGAGTTACTGCTTGCAAAAGAGAATTTAAATGTTCGTAGCAATCCTTTAGCGGGTTCTAGACCCCGTAGTGAAGATAAAGAAGTCAATGAGTGTTTAGAAGAAGAGCTTAGAAATTCAGATAAAGATTTATATGAACATAAAATTGTTGTCGACAGCATTTTAAAAAATTTGACACCGTGGTGTCATCAACTGAATTATTCAAAACAACCTGAAATTTTAAAAACACCAACCATGCTGCATTTATCTTCTGTTTTTCAAGGAACTTTGAAAAATAATCAGAATCAAAATGATGCACTTAGTATTGCCTTAGCACTTCACCCAACACCTGCTATATGTGGTTCACCAACGCATCTTGCAAAGGATTTTATATTGGCGCATGAAGGTTACGACCGTGAATATTACGCAGGTCTTGTGGGGTGGATGGATGCTGAGGGAAATGGTGAATGGGTAGTAACCATTCGCTGTGGTCTACTAAATAAAAGCAGTATCCGTTTATATGCAGGTGCAGGAATTGTTGTTGGTTCAAATGCAGACCTAGAGTGGAATGAAACTGAAGCGAAAATGCAAACAATGCTAAATACGCTAAGTGGCAATTAATATTTTAGGAAAAATTATTATGACGATTAAAAAAATTAGTAATTATCATCTTCCATTGAAACAAGACTATGCTGAAGCTAAAGTAAATTGGGTGGTAGATAAAAAGCGAGCAGCTTTATTAATACATGATATGCAAGATTATTTTGTAGATTTTTATGGTCATGACTCCTCGTTAATTGAAATAGTCATTCATCATATTAGTCAGCTTAAAGCATGGTGTGTACAAAATGACATTCCCGTATATTACACAGCACAGCCTGCTATACAAGATGAAAAAGATCGCGCGTTATTAAACGATATGTGGGGCGCAGGATTAACGGCATTTCCAGAAAAAGCAGAAATTGTGAAAGCATTGGTACCAACCAAGCATGATGTTGTACTGACTAAATGGCGATATAGTGCATATTTTAGATCTGATTTGAAACAAAGACTTGAAGAACAAGGGCGTGACCAACTAATTATATGTGGTGTATATGCGCATATAGGTGTTTTACAAACTGCTGCCGAATCATTTATGCATGGTATACAACCGTTTGTTGTTTCAGACGCAGTTGCCGACTTTAGCCTAAAAGATCATATTTTTGCTTTGGACTATGTTCAGCGCAATTTAGGCGTAGTGAATCAAGCTCATCAACTTATTCGTTCTTAAAAAGAGGACGAAGCACATGAAAAAACAAAAAACCGCATGGGTTACTGGTGTTAATCAGGGTATTGGTGCAGCAGTAATGCAGCAATTACACGAAAGAAATATTCATGTAGTAGGGTTTGATCTTTCTACGGAACATGTTCCACCTATATATAAGTCACACGTTCATTGTTGTGATATTAGTGACGCATCACAAGTCGACACACTTTGCCAGCGTTTATTAGAAGTTGAACCACCAGATTATTTTATTCATGTTGCAGGCGTGCTTTATCTTTCTGAACATGAAAATTTGTCTATTGATGATTGGTTAAAGACTTTTGCAGTAAATGTTTATGCACCATTTTATTTTCTTAGATTTTTAACACCCTATTTTAAGAAAAAAAGAGCTGGCTCAATGGTTATGGTGTCATCTAATGCCGCTCATGTACCTAGAATAAATATGGCTGCTTATGGTGCTTCTAAAGCTGCACTAACGAGTTTTAGCAAAACGGTAGCATTAGAAATGGCTGAGTACGGTGTGCGTGTCAATATTGTTTCACCAGGGTCAACAGCTACACCGATGCAATATCAGCTTTGGCAAGATAGTTCAGGTGAAAAAGTAACAATTCAGGGCAATTTGAAAAATTATAAGGTTGGAATTCCATTAAAGAAAATTGCAAAACCAGAAGAAGTTGCAAATGCTATTTTATTTTTTATAAGTGATCAGGCAACACATATTACGATGCACGATTTAGTCGTTGACGGTGGTGCAACCTTAGGTCAATAGCCTAAGTAGTAGGTAAAGTTATGAAATTAGAGCACCAAATTGGAAAACATGTTCAACATGTGTTGGATCTTCCAGACAGTAAAATTTCTCCCCAAGATAATCTTATTGAATACGGGCTACATTCGCTAGCAATTATGCGTTTGGTAGATATTTTTGAAAAAGAATATGAGGCAAAATTATCTTATATTGATTTTGCTATGGCACCCTCTATTGAAGATTGGGTCAAAATTATTGATGATACAAAAGAGAGTAAGACAAAAAATTTAATTGATTTTCCAACGCCTTATGTAAATTTATCAGAAATGCAGTATGCACATTGGGTAGGGCGACAAGGCGAAAATGCATCTTCTCATTTGTATATTGAATTTGCAGGAAAATATTTAAATATAGAAAGGCTACAGCAAGCATATAGACAGTTATTACAGTGTCATCCCATGTTAAGTGTATCAATTGCACAAGGTCAGCAATCTATTCAAAAGTTGACTGAAACGGGTATACGTATAAATGACTTAACAAAAGTTGATGAAATAAAAGTTAGTGAGTTTCTAGCACAACAACGTCAAAACATGACACATCAAAAACTTGATATAGAGTCAGGTCAGATTATTGATGTTCGAGTGACAGTTCTACCTAATCAACATCATGTATTGCATATTGATACAGATATGTCAGCAATTGATCCACAAAGTTGCTTTATCTTAATTCAGCATTTATCTGATTTATATTCAGAAAATGAGAAAGATTTATTATTTATGAGTAATAAATCGAGTGTACCGTATTTTGAATATATTCAAGCAAAAGATACGCAGCGAGAACAACAAAAGAAATATGATGAAAAATGGTGGAAATCACGTTTAGAAAATATTTCAGACATTCCCGCATTACCTTATATTGCAGAAGGGTTAAGAGATCAGCCTAATTTATTTACAAGAGAGGCATTTAGTTTTAATGCCTCCGATACGCAAGTTTTAGTAAATATTGCCTCTGAATACAACATATCAGTAGAGTTAATCTGTTTAACATTATTTGCAGAAACAGTTGCTTTATGGTCATCTGAAAATCAATTTCGTTTGAATCTGCCATTTTTTTCTCGTGAGAAATATGGAACCTGTACTGACCAAGAAATAAGTCATATGGTTGGTGATTTTTCTAATATGTGCTTATTGGATATTCATGCAAAAGCAGGTGAAAAATTCTCGGAGAGTTTAAGTCGTATTAAACAAAATTTAGAAGAGGTGTATCTACATTCAACGTATACAGGAGTAGAGGTTTTACGTGATTTATCTAAATATCATCAACAATTAGAAACGGCACCGATTGTATTTACCTCAGGATTAAATTACGGCGAAATCATTTCAAATCAGGTACAAAAGCACTTTGGCCAACCTATTTGGTGTATTTCTCAAGGTTCTAAAGTTGATCTAGATGTACAAGTTGCGTTAATCAATGAGAAATTAGTCATTAATTGGGATATTCGAAAGAACGCATTTCAGCAAAAAGTTATTCCTGAAATGTTTAAATACTATATTTCAAGGATTCAGTCATTTATCTTAGATAAAGAGAAAATTCATTCAATTCCTGAGTATATATTACCTACACCTCACACACTGTTAAATGAAGATGAATTAAATTTACCCTTCAAAGGTGAACACTACAGTGTAATTCATGGATTAGATACATGTTGTCCATGTTGGGTGATTGGATATTTGGGTATCCAAGTTTCAGAAGAAAATTTATATAAATTTGATCCATCAGATCTTATAAATATTCATGGCCAATATTGGTATAAGACAACACATCAAGCTTACTTTAACGATCAAAAAGATATCTGTGTGGTTTCTGAACTTAACCCACAAATAAAGCGAAATGGCTACTGGTTAAATCCAAACGATATTGCAGAAAAAATTGCATTACACCCAGCAATTCAAAGAGTAAAACTATTCCCTATTAAGAAGGGTGAAAAAAATACACTTGTTGCATTGCTTGTATGTGCATTGGATGAATCTCTAAGCTATACAAACCTTTTGTCTATTTATACAGCATGTCTAAATACACAGGCACTTCAACCTGAGCAGTCGTATATCGTTTCTGAAGATGAAATTGATCAAGTAAACACTGAAAACATCGAAGCTCTTTTAGCAAAAAAAGTACCTATTGAAAGTCAAAAAGATATATCAGCTTTAGAAAAGGTTATTTATTTCATGATGTGTAGTGTTATTGGCATAGCTACTGAGCAAGAAGATGACATAAATATCGACTTTTTTGAATATGGTGGTGATTCATTATTAGCAACTCATTTAATTGCTGTGATCCAAAAATATTTCAAAGATAGTGGTTTGACGATCGTTGATATTTTTTCTCAACGTACCGTATGTAATATCGCTCATATTATTGAAGAAAATTTACCAAATACTGCACACAAGATTGCAAGTGTATTTTTACAAGTAATGGAGGGGAAAAAATGAGTAAACATATCCCTTTAACTGCAATGCAAAAAGCATATCTGCTTGGAAAATCAAAACAATTTCCATTAAGTCATTCATCTATGCATGATTTTAGAGAGTTTAGAGGTACGCTTAGCTATAAGGCATTTATTGAGTCTTTAACACGTTTAATTTCTTGCTTTTCAACACTTAGAACAAAAATTGATGAGAACTCTTTAACTCAAACAGTATTAGATAAGATTTCAATTAAAGATCACGTTGATTTCATTGATTTAAGTTTGCTGAATTCAATTGAAGCCAATAATAAACTAGATGTCATTCAGCATGAATATAAACATTATTTACATCAGCTAGGTACTCCACCATGGCGTATGGCATTTATACAAATGCCTCAAGATGCGGAAGATAAAACAGTTATTTTTACAAGTTTTGACGGACTGATTATTGATGGATTTTCAATTTCTTTATGTTTAGAGCATTTGTTTAATCCCAAAATAGAGCCATTGGAGATGGATAATGGTGAGATTACTCATTTAAAAACAGAAGTTAAAGAAATCGATAAACAGTTTTGGCAGACTGAGTTAGGACACTTAACAGATATACCGCAATTTCGATGGGAAATACCTTTAGAAAAAATTGCAAACCCTAGATATTTACGTTCTAGTACATACGTTGAATATCACATATGGCAAAAATTTTCAAAAATAGCGTCTCAGCAACGTATATTACCGAATGCATTATTGACGACGATCATTTTAGAAACTTTATCTAAGTGGAATGAAGATCGTGAAGTTTTAGTTTCTATACCTATTTCTAATACTGCTATACAAGATACAGTTTCAAATCATTCATCTTTTGTTGTCTTACACTATAAGCATGAAGAGCGCCTTTTCTTAAATAGTCAAAATGTGCAGAAAAAAATAATGCAGGCGATGGCACATAGCTCATTTTCAGGTGTAGATATTTCAAAACAACTCATTCAACAAACACAGGCCTCTATTGTTTTACCTATTGCGTTAACGAACGGCTTGGCTTGGAAGAAGCCTGTAGATTATCAAGAAATTCGTTATATTGCAGGACAAACACAGACACCACAATTGGCTTTAGATATTCGTTTAAGTTTTGCATCGAATAATGATTTAGTTATAGATCTAGACTATGTAGAACAAGCAATTTCAAAAAACACAGTGGATGAATTACGAAATGCTTTAAGAACGAGAATTATTGAGCTAACTGGTTTGGAAAGTTTAGAAAATGTTCAGGCTAAACCGCGTATTCTGCCGCCGTTAGAAATATCTGAGGTATCTCAGTTAGATATACCTTCTATAGAAAGTTATTTGGAACGTATTGAAAGAAACCTATTTACTTCTTCATTACATAAAACAGCATTGGTTTATAACGGCAAAAATATTTCTTATGAGGAATTGGCAAATAATATCTTAAAAATTCGTCAGGCCTTTGAAACACTAGGTTTAAAAGAAAAACAAGTCGTTGCCATTTGTTTATCTAAATGCCCTGAACATATTTATGTGACGCTTGCATGTGCACTTTCTAACATTATTTGGCTACCTGTAGACATGGATTCTCCAGAAGTACGCCGTAAATATATTTTAGAAAATAGCAGAGTTGATTTAGTGGTGGGGGAGCAACCATTTGAAAATCTACCATTTTTAAATATTCATGATGCTGTAGAGTTGCAACATAGTGGTTCTTATCCTCATTGGACGTATTTAAATGATAATTCTCCAGCTTATTATTTATATACTTCAGGAAGTACAGGCATACCAAAATGTGTCGTACTGAACAATTTAGCTACATCGAATACGATTCAACAATCTATTGATTTGTGGGCTATTGATTCTAAAGACGTCCATTTGGCTGCAACACCATTTCATCATGACATGTCATTGTTCGATATATTTGTACCTTTGTCTGTTGGTGGAACTTTAATTATTCCTACTTTAAAGCAAGCAAAAAGTGCCATTGATTGGGGGGTATTAATTGAACGATATTGCGTAAGTATCTGGTGTACTGTTCCTGCAATGGCAGACATGCTTTTGACAGCAACCGAGCCACATCAATTAAAAAGTTTACGTTTAATTAGTCAAGGGGGTGACTATGTTAAACCTTCTGTCATTCAAAAATTTAGACAAATATTGCCGACAGCGAGGCTAATTTCGATTGGTGGGCCAACGGAAACAACAATCTTAAGCATATGGCATGATATTACTCTAGAGGATCAAAATATTATTCCGTACGGTAAACCGATTGCTCACAATACTTATTATATTTTAAATGATCAAGGTGAACCTTGTCCTATTGGTGTTGTAGGACAGATGTATATGACAGGGGTAAATCTTTCAAATGGCTATTTATTAAATGGAGAACTTAAACAACAAGATTTTTGCCAACTTAATACAGAAGATGGTGAGTTTAAACGTGCATATCGTACGAGCGATCGTGGTTACGTAAATAAAGAGGGTGTCATTATTTTTGCAGGTCGTAATGACGGTTATTTAAAGATACGCGGGGTACGTATCGCTGCATCCGAAGTTGAAAATGCGTTGATGAAGCATACAAAAATTAAAGATTGTGTGGTAATGACGTGTACTAATCCAATGTTTGATGGTAATGAATTGGTTGCAGTTTATCAGTGTACTGATGTTGAAATACATGAAGCCAATACACTTCAATTGAGATCTTTTTTATTAAAAGCTGTACCTAACTCCCATGTGCCGACGCGTTGGTTATGCCTTACTGAGTTTCCTATCACTCGCAATGGTAAGGTCGATCGGAAAGAGCTACAAAGAATAGCGCAAGAGACTATATATAAGAAATACGTGCAAGATGAACCAACTAAAGATCATCAGCTCCATGAAGTGATTACTTTAATTGAGAGTGTAATTAAAAAGCCAATAGCAATGGATGAGCAAATTTTATCTGTAGGTTTAACGCCACAGTATATCAATCAAGTGGCAAAGCGTTGTACATCGCATTTTAACTGTTTTATCGACTATTACACTTTAGCGAAATCTAACACTGTAAATGAGGTTGTCACTTCTATTCGTCATCAACTTAAGTTAAACCACTAAAATTTTTAAGGTATGAATATTATGAATAACCATCAAATGATGATGAGTGATGATCTATTCGCACGCTTTGAAAAAGAGTTAAATATTCAAGGTCTATCCAAATCACCTGTAAATAATAATGATCTTAATGTCGATCTGAATTTAAATAACGTCTCTATTGCAGAAGAAAGAGCATGGATGTTACATCAACAGAATCCACTTTCTGGTTCTGGCCCATTTGTTACGGCATTTCATCTTAAAGGTAAGATCAATATTGACCGTCTGATACAAGGCATTAAGTCTTTATATCGGGGTAAATCAAATTTAAATCTTTCGTATTTTGTAGATGAATTGGGTCATCTTAAAAAACGACATCAAGATTTATCGCATCTAGAGGTTCGGGTTGAGCCGATTCAACATGACGTAGACGCAATTGATAGATTATTGGCCGAAATTGAAGTGCCTATGGATTTAACTACGAATCCTCCAGTTCGGTTTATTTTATTTCCTAAAACAGAACGCGAGCTTGTTTTAGGAATTGTAGGGCATCATATTTTATTAGATGATACCGCTTGGAAACCTATATTTGATCATTTAAGCTATTATTATTCATTACAAAAAAACCTGAAAGTTGAACATTTAGGTCATGTCAAAACATTTGAGAATGCTAATCTCGATCGTACATCCTATTGGCAGCAGCAATTCGAAAGTGGGTTAAAAAAAGTCTCTTGGCCCAGAATGTTTCTTCATTTGATGCAGCCTCAGAGTATCATCAAGACCTATGGCGTTCAGCAGGAAACCATACACAAGAAAGTAAATCGTGTTGTTACACATGTAGATGGAACAGAACTAAAGGCATTAAGTGATAAAGCCCAAGCATCTGTAGTACATACTATGACCTCATTATTTGGTTGTTATATCCAATCCATTTTAGGTTTAGATGATATAGATCTATTTATTCCTGTTGTAGAGAATTATGACATTACAGGATTGGATCAAATTTGTTCGAGCTCTAATGTTATTCCAATTCGTTTAAGTGGAGTTGAGCAGGGTATTGAAGCGCATATTAGAAATACACGTAACCAAATATTAGAAGGGATTTCGCACAATTTATCTATTGAACAAATTTTGTCAATTACAAAAACAAAACGTCAAGATATTCCCAATATCTTAGTTACACAGTTCACAGATGCAACAACCTACTTAAATCTAGAGGGTGTTGAAGCAATATCTATTCCGATTCCACCTATAGATGCTGACTATGACCTCACATTGGCATTCCAAATTCAGGGTAATCAATTACAAATTGAATTAACCACTGGAGAAAAACTATCTAGACATATTGCACCTTGGTTATTAGAGCAATTTATTCAGTTTTTTACCCAAAGTGATTATACAAAAAAAGATTCTATTTTTCAGTTAAATGCTTCTGTAGAGCCTGCGTCTAAAGCAGATATCTACCATGCTGTGCCTTTGCAAGAAAAATTGTTAACAGATAGTCAGACACGTATTGCAAATATTATTCTTGATGAGTTTAGGAATGTTTTGGCAATGCCTGAACTTTCACTACAAGATAATTTTTTTGATCAGGGCGGTCATTCTATTCTAGCGACACGTGTGATTGGAAAATTACAGAGCCAACATCAGATTGAAGTAAAAATAGCTGACTTTTTTAATGCACCAACTGCGTTTGATTTGGTGCAGTATGCTTCTTATCGTGAAGATGCAGATCAGAAAGGTCGACGTTATTTCGACCCCAAAGAGGAAATTCATGCACCCATTACAATATTACAAAAAGAATTTATGGGATTCTCTGATCAAGGGCGTGATGCCATTTTTAACATTCCTTTTGCATTTCGCTTAAGTGAATGGGTAAATGAAGATGCATTTGAGTTGGCATTTAAGGATATTTTAGAAAGACATCATGCCTTGCGCAGTATCTTTATTTTTCATACCCAAGATGATATTTCACAAACTGTTATTCCAATTACACAGTTAGATCAGTACCCTTGGTTCTTTAAATCTAATGCTCAGGGACAGCAAAGTGCGAATGATGTTCTTAAGCAGGAGGCTAATCATAGCTTTGATTTAGAAAAAGAGTTTCCAATTCGTGTTAGGTTTTTGAAAGATGAAGATGGTCAGCATATTCTATCTTTACTTATTTATCATATTGCAATGGATGAATGGTCTACAGGAATTTTAATTCAAGAGCTATTTGAAGCATATAAGAGCAGATTAGTCAATCAAGCGCCTATCTGGCAGAAAACTCCAAAGCAATTTCATGAGTATGCTGTAGAACAAGATGATCTAGAGTTAAAAGCACATTTGGCACATTGGGTTAAAACCATTGGTAAGTTAAAAAAACAACCACCTTTACTCCATGAAATGAATGTAGATACAGATTTTCTAGATGATGTCACAGGTTCAGCAGTCGAATTTAGCCTAAATAATTTACAAGTAGATGAGTTATATCAGCTTGCAAAACAGAATCAATCTTCAATTTTTTATGTTGTCTATGCCGCAATTGTTTTAGCAATTCACTTTATAGATGGGAATGAAAAAATACTAACAGGTACGTCTGTCGCATGCCGAGATCATGCGGATTACCAAGATACCATTGGATATTTTACCAACGTTGTTATGCATCATACTCAATTTGATGAAACCATGTCTATTTCACAGCTTATACAGCAAGTACAAAATAATATTTTTAATACGCTTCCTTATGCAGATGTTCCTTTTGCAATGGTAGAAGCCCATGTTCGTGATGAGAGCGAAACTTCCACAGATAGTCCTTATGAAGTTTATATACAACTTCATGCGAAAAACTTGCTCACAGGGACTTTTGCAACAGCAGATAATCATCAAATTGGTTTTGAGCTTATTGAACCTGAAAGAAGTAGTTCAAAGTTTGGTTTACATTTTGAAGTTTATGAAGAGCCACTGTCTGAAAAAGAGAGATTACGCGTTGTCATTAACTATCGTACACAGCGCTATAACAACGCACAAATTGAATGTATTCAGCAAGTAACGTCTCATGTATTAAACGGTTTTCTGCAAAAAACATCTATAGAAGAGCTGGATGTGATGCAATTAAGAAGATATTTAGCAATCCATATGACATCGCACGATCAAGGAGCACATCATGTTTCTTAAAGATGATATTAGTCATGGTTATGTTCCATTTCCAGAAAAACGAGCAGCATTTTATAAAGAGCAAGGCTGTTGGGAAAATAGGACTCACTTTGACCTTTTGAAAGAAAATGCAAATAAATTTAGCGATAAAGTAGCAGTCATACAAAATGAAAAACAGCTTACTTATCAGATGCTGTACGAATATGCCATACATTATGGCAGCTATTTAAAGCAAAAAGGTATTAAAGAAACTGATTTTATACTGGTGCAATCAGCAAATGTTATTGAAGTATTTGTTGTTATATTCGCCCTATATTATATCGGTGCACGTCCAGTCTTTTGTTTAGATGGCCATGGCTCGTATGAAATTGAAAATATTGCGAAACAAAGTCGGGCTGTCGGTTATATTCGTATTGTTGATCAGAATAATCAAAAAGATGCTCGCCTTATTACAACACAGTTTAAACAGCCTAATTTCTCTTTATGGTTTCGTCAAACAATAGTCAGTCAAAACACATTCTCTGAATCTTTTTCAATGTTGGCAGATATTCCTAAAGACTTTAATTTAGGTACTCAAGCGACATCTACAGATATTGCTTTTCTACAACTCTCAGGTGGCACAACAGGGTTACCTAAGTTAATTCCAAGGACGCATGCAGATTATATTTACTCTGTGAAAGAGAGTGTTATTGCTGCTCATTTGCATGATCAGATTAAACAGTTGATTGTGCTTCCTGTAATGCACAATTTTACAATGAGTTCACCAGGATTTTTAGGTGTATTTTATGTAGGTGGAACTGTTGTTCTCAGTCAGCAATCTCATCCTAGAGTATGTTTTGAAATTATTGAAAAATATAAGATTAATCAGGTTTCAGTTGTGCCAGCTATAGCAAATTTGTGGGTAAACTCTGAAAGTAGATCTGAATACGATTGTTCAAGTCTAAATGTAATTCAGGTCGGAGGTGCAAAATTATTACCTACACTTGCACAAAAGATTGTAGATATTTTTGATGTAAAACTTCAGCAAGTATACGGTATGGCAGAAGGACTTGTGAATTTTACTTCCTTAGATGACAGTTTAGAAATTATTTTAAACACTCAAGGCAAAAAACTTTCTATATACGATGAAATTCGTATTGTAAATCATAAGGATGAGATGGTCGAATTAGGGCAGCAAGGTCTGATTCAAACGAGAGGACCTTATACGATTAATGGTTATTATAATTTGCCTGAAATTAATCGCCGTGCATTTACGGAAGATGGTTTTTACAAAACAGGTGATATTGGGTATCTGGATAACTTAGGAAATATTATTGTTACTGGTCGAGAAAAAGAGCAGATTAATCGTTCTGGTGAAAAGATAACTCCAAGTGAAATCGAAGAATTTTTATTACATCACCCTGTCATTAAAGATGTTTGTGTCATTGGTGTTGAAGATCAATATCTAGGTGAGCGTATAAAAGCACTTATTATTCCAAAACAAAATGATGACCAAATTACACTACGAGATATTCGTAAGTTTTTGATCAATAAAAATATATCAAATTTTAAAATTCCAGATGAAATTGAGATTGTTACAGATTTTCAATATACCCATGTTGGGAAAGTTAACAGACAAAAACTGTAATAATCAGGATGAATACAAAATGAATAAAGAGATTATATATGACATTATCGGTGTCGGTATTGGCCCATTTAACCTAAGTCTAGCGTGCTTAACAGATGATATAGATGACCTAAAAACGGTTTTTTTTGATAGGAAAGAATGCTTCGATTGGCATAGTGGCATTATGCCAGAATGGAGTACGTTACAGATTCCTTTTATTGCCGATTTAGTGAGTTTTGCAGATCCTACAAATAGATTCTCCTTTTTAAATTATTTAAAAGAGACGAATAACTTATATCAGTTTTTTATTCGAGAAAGCTTTTATATGTTGCGATCTGAATATAATCAATATTGTAAATGGGCATCTCAACAACTGCATAATCTTCACTTTAAAACTAATGTTGAATGCATACAATACGATGCCGACCTTCAGCACTACATATTGACTGTGAAGCAAGAAAATAGTCAAAAGACTTCACAATATTATGCAAAAAATCTAGTTCTAGGTACTGGTACAACGCCTATTATTCCAGAGTTTTGTAAAGGAATGTCTCATAAAGTCCATTCAAGCGCAGACTATATGCATCATAAAGAAGATTATGGCAATAAAAAGTCAATTACCATTGTCGGTGGAGGACAAAGTGGTGCTGAGATTTATTATGATCTCTTATCGAGTATAGATACAAGCCAATATCAATTAAATTGGATGACACGATCTGCACATTTCTTTTCAATGGATTTAGGGAAGCTTACGTTAGAGTATACCTCGCCAGATTATACGAATCATTTTTATTCTCTTCCTCAGCAGAAAAGAGATGATGTCATCAAATCTCAAAGTGCATTGTATAAAGGCATTGAAATTGGTTTAGTCAATCGTATATATGACCAACTTTACTTAAAATCTCGTCCTTCACCATTATCGACACGATTAATGCCAAACAGTACTTTAGAGTCTGTAACAGAAACAGAAAATGGTTTGGCACTTGTTTTTTATAACTCAGATACAGATCAGAAATTTAAAATTCAATCGGATATTCTTATCTTGGCATTGGGTTATGAATATAAAATTCCTAAATTCTTAGAGCCTATTCACCATCTAATTTGCTGGGATAAAAAAGGCAGAATGGAGGTGAATCATCATTATGCAATTAACGCTATTGAAAATATTTTTGTTCAAAACGTAGGTCTATATTCACACGGATTTACAGTGCCAGATTTAAATATGGGTTGCTATCGTAACGCAATAATTATTAATCAAATTTTAGGGAAAACGGTCTTTCCTATAGAGCAAAGAATTGCTTATCAAGAATTTAAGCCATTACCTGAAGAAATTATTAATTAATATTTATTAACTTTTGGACCAACTTATGAAACTCCCATCTTATTTTTCACCTCATATTTATGATTTTATAGAAAATTTATCAGAAGAAAGAGAAACACCATTTTTAGTACTTGACTTAAATGTAATTGAAAGTCGTTATCATGAGCTCAGACAGGGTTTTAACAATACACATATTTATTATGCTGTTAAGGCAAACCCAGCAGATGAAATTATTGAGCGTTTGGTTCATTTAGGTTCAAATTTCGATTTGGCCTCAGTCAATGAATTAAATAAAGTTTTAAAATTTAAAGTAGAGCCATCTCGTCTTGCATACGGTAATACAATTAAGAAAAAACAAGACATTCAATATTTTTACGATCATGGAGTGAGGTTATTTGTAACAGATGCAGAGGCAGATTTACGAAATATAGCAACATATGCTCCTCATTCTAAAGTTTTTTTTAGACTCTCAATTGATTGTGCTGAAACTGCTGATTGGCCATTATCAAAAAAGTTTGGCTGTGATAGTGATGCTTTAATAGGACTGGCCATTTTGGCAAAAGAGTTAGGTTTAACACCTTATGGAATTTCATTCCATGTAGGGTCACAGCAAAGAGATATTCAGTCTTGGCAACATGCAATTACTGAAACAAAGGCCATATTCGATCAATTACGTGATAAACACGATATTCATTTAAGTATGCTTAATTTAGGAGGAGGTCTGCCTGCACATTATCGCCAGAAAACTGAAACTTTTAATAAATATACATCCGAAATAAATGAATATTTAAAAGTATTTGATGAATATGAACTTGAACAAATTATGATTGAACCTGGTCGCTCATTGGTTGGCGATGCGGGTATTCTTATCTCAGAAATTATTCTTATTTCTCATCGTCCGAAATTGGGCTGTAAGCGTTGGATTTATACCGATGTAGGTGTATTTAATGGACTCATTGAAACCATTGGAGAGTCTGTGGAATATCCTGTTTTATCTAACAGAACAGGAGAGGTTGGCTCAGTCATTATTGCAGGGCCAACTTGCGATAGCATGGATATTATGTATCAAGACAAGGATTATGCGTTGCCTACCTCATTAGAAATTGGAGACCATTTGTATTGGATGTCTACAGGCGCTTATACAACCAGTTATAGCTCAATTGAATTCAATGGATTTTCTCCTTTGAACTATTATGTATTGAAATAATGATATGACATTCGGAGGAAATAGTGACTCTCCCGGATGTCAAAGTTCTATGTTGTATTTAAGGATATTTTAAATGGAAACAATTTCTCAAAAATTACCTCAGCGCTTTATTTATCATGAAAAAAATATACGATATGGCCTAAGGGAGGTCGTTTTAAATCAGGATTTTCCACTTTTATATAAATGGATGCATGAACCTCATGTGATTCAACAGTGGCAAATGGATAAACCAGAGCTAGAATTAAAAGTATATTTTGAAAGAATGTCTGTAGATGACCATCAAAGGTTATATATTATTCAGATTAATGATAGAGATATTGGTTATTTAGAAATATATGAGGCAGCAAGAGATCGGCTGGGTTTATATTATTCTGCAGATTCATCCGATTTGGGTTGGCATATTTTATTCGGTGAAACTGATGTGGTTGGTCAGGGGCATTTTCGTGCAGTAATGCGTATGATGAGTTACTTTATTTTTGAAAATTCGTCTGCAAAAAAGATTGTAGGTGAACCAGACGAAAATGTGAAATCATATTCCTATGTTGAAAAAGAAATTGCGTTTGAACCTCAATGTAAAATTCAGTTGCCAGAAAAAGTAGCGGTTTTATATCATTGTTTTAGAGAGAAATTTTATCAAAAAAACGGCCATTTAAGTTGAAATTTAATTGTAGATATTTAAATGCAAGAAATTGAAGGACAGGTAAAGCGCATAACGATAAGGTAACATTCATTAGCTTTAGAATAATAAGTAATAATAAAGCTACTTTTGATAGAGAAAACATAAAAAGAGAGCAAGATAAGCTCTCTTTTTAGTTAGATTACTTAAAGAAATATCCAGTTTCTGGAGAGCTCGCATTTGCCATACGTTTTCTTTGCATGCGCCCAGCTAAATAAGCTTCTCGCCCAGCTTCCACAGCTTTTTTCATGGCAGATGCCATTAAAATAGGATGTTGTGCTTGAGCAATTGCAGTGTTCATCAATACACCATCACATCCTAACTCCATTGCAATCGCTGCATCACTTGCTGTACCTACGCCAGCATCTACCAACACCGGAACCTTTGCGTTCTCTTTAATAATTGAAATAGTATGTGGGTTAAGGATTCCCAACCCTGATCCAATCAGGCTACCAAGAGGCATAATGGCAACACAACCCATACTTTCAAGTTCTTGAGCAACAATAGGATCGTCAGATGTGTAGACCATGACTTCGAATCCATCATCAATCAGAGTCTGTGCTGCTTTTAAAGTATGTGTAATATTTGGATATAGAGTTTTTTCATCACCTAAGACTTCAAGTTTTACCAGATTATGGCCATCTAGCAGTTCACGAGCAAGCATACATGTGCGTATGGCTGTATCTGCATCGAAACAACCTGCTGTATTGGGCAAAATAGTATATTTTTCTGGTGGAATTACTGAAAGTAAGTTAGGTTGATTGGGATCTTGTCCAATATTTACACGGCGGATTGCTACGGTAACGATTTCTGCACCGCTCGCTTGAATTGCTAAATCTGTTTCTTGTAAATCTTTATATTTTCCCGTGCCAACTAGAAGTCTAGAGTTAAAAGTACGAGAGCCGATTTGAAGTGAAGTATCTTGAAATTGATTTTCCATGAATGAACCTTTAATTAACCACCACCAACTGCTTGAATGATCTCAATTTTATCTTGAGCCTGAATGGTAACGTATTGTAGTTTAGATTTGGGGATGATTTGTGCATTTACTTCAATAGCAAAGCGCTTTTTTTCAAGTTGAAGGGTATGAACTAGGTCTTGAAGTGTTTCACATGGTGTTTCAGTTGCTTCACCATTTAATATAATGTGTTTCATATCATCTTATCCTTTAAATTTAAGTGCATTCCATGCCAGTACAAGCCAGCCTGAAATCATAAATAGGCCACCAATAGGGGTAATTGCACCTAAGATACGGGGAAGTCCAAAACTCATAAGATAAAGAGAACCACAGAAAAAAATAATTCCAGTTTGAATAAGAATAAAACTTATTTTTATAGGGAACATGGGCGCTGCTTTTACTAAAATTCCCAAAGCAAGCAATCCCAGTGCATGGTAGAAGAAGTACTCCGTAGAAGTATGCCACCATGTAAGCTGTTCAGCAGTCGCTCTCGATTTTAAACCATGTGCACCGAAAGCACCGACAATTACAGCAAAGGCCAAATTAAATGCAGCAATTGCTAGCCACATAATAAGGTATCCTCTAAAGGTTATAATAAAGAATTATAACTCAATTTAGCTTTACCTTGGAGACATAAAAAAAGACCATCATAAAGACAGTCTTAAATAAAATTAATTCGAGGACATAGCAACTTTAATTTTTTCCATTGCATTTTTCTCAAGCTGACGTATACGTTCAGCAGAAACATTATATTCAGATGCGAGTTCGTGTAATGTCGATTTATCATCATCAAGCCAACGGCGCTGAAGAATATTTCTAGAACGGTCATCTAATTGTCCCATAGCATTCTGCAGGGCTGATGTACTTTGTTCTTCCCAATCTTCATCTTCAACTAAACGTGCTGGGTCGTAGCGATTATCTTCTAAATACAATGATGGTGAGTAAGATTGTGCTGAGCTATCATCTTCATCATCATTTTGAGTTTCAAAAGCTGCATCATAGGCGGTAAGACGACCTTCCATCTCTAAAACTTGTTCTGGGGTAACATTTAAGTCATTAGCGATAGATTGTGCTTCTTCTAATGTTAATTTTTTACTGGATTTTTTTAGGCTACGAAGATTAAAAAATAATTTTCGCTGAGCCTTTGTTGTTGCAATTTTAACAATACGCCAATTACGAATGACGTATTCGTGAATCTCGGCTTTAATCCAGTGTACAGCAAAAGAAACTAAACGAACGCCCATGCTTGGGTCAAAACGTTTTACTGCTTTCATGAGTCCAAGGTTTCCTTCTTGAATAAGGTCACCTTGGGGTAAGCCATAGCCTGCATATGTACGTGCAATATGTACGACAAAACGTAGATGAGACATTACTAGCATTTTTGCAGCATCTAAATCTTGATCGTAAAAATATCGTTCTGCTAACTCTTTTTCTTGGTCGGCAGAAAGTATAGGAATTTGATTGACAGTACTTATGTATGCACCGAGATTCACACCTGGTGCAGACAATGACAGGGGCATCAATTGATTGCTGCTGTCAGTCATGAACGCTCCTTATAAGGATTAGTCGTACCAATGGTAATTATGATAAATCTGTTTGTTGATAGAATTAAGACGAAAAGCGTAGAGAAATGTAAAAATATACATTCATATTCAAAATCGATACCAATTAGACTTTTCGTTGAATAATGTAGCAATATTCGTATTCGGAAATTTGTTGAGTATCACATATCAATTTATGAATTTGACAATACCTCAGAATATCTATTTCACTATTTGGATCGGAGGCATGTAAACGAATCTTTTGTTCTGGTAAAGCATGTTTTAATGCGCGTTTGAGCATAAGTAAGGGCATAGGACAGGGTTTGTCCATAGCATCGATATATAATGAGTCTTCGCTTAGATTCATACAGCATAATATGAATATTTATGGGTTGGCTTTTATCTTAACAAAAAATATAGCATTACAAAAGAGAGAAAATTAAAAGTATATCAGTATGTTGTTAGATATTTGAATATTTATTGAAAATATTGTACCAATTAAATGAGAAGCATGTTACTCTCGAAAAGTACTTAGGGGGTTGTTGTACGATTATCGTATACATAAGCTTAAGGCAATTTTGGATGTAACCGGATTTTGTTGATAGTTTTACAGAATGATTACAAGCTTAGAAATTATAAATTTTTTTAAACCTTGTTTTGTTTACTCTGCTGTTTGCAACACCGGGTGGTCCTTTTTTTATATCACTGAGGATTGACTTATGACAGTACGTGAACAAGGCGTAGTAAAATGGTTTAACGACACTAAAGGTTTTGGTTTTATCCAACGCACTGGTGGTGATGATGTATTTGTTCACTTCCGCGCAATTCAAGGCGACGGCCACCGTTCTTTACGTGACGGCCAACGTGTTGAATTCAGCGTTGTACAAGGTCAAAAAGGTTTTCAGGCTGAAGAAGTTCAACCTTTAGACTAATTCATATTTAGTAAATCACTAAATATAGCGCTCCAATTGTTATTTAATTGGGGCGTTTTTGCTATAATAAGGCTTTGTTTTTGCCGACTTAGGGATAAATGCGTAATGTCATCTGGTTTTGAAACCTTAAATTTACATCCACAGTTACAACAAGCGATTCATGCGCTTGGTTTTAAATCTATGACACCCATTCAGGAAAAGGTTTTAAAGTTTACACTTGCAGGCCATGACACGATTGGTCGTGCGCAAACAGGAACAGGCAAAACTGCTGCATTTTTAATAAGTATTATTAATGATTTACTGAATAATCCGATTCAAGAGAAAAGATACCGTGGTGAACCAAGAGCACTTATTTTGGCACCAACACGCGAATTGGCCTTACAGATTGAGCAAGACGCAAAAGACCTGATCAAGTTTAGCCAATTAAATGTAATGACATTGCTGGGGGGTGTAGATTTTGACAAGCAACGCAAACAGCTTGATGCAAACCCTATTGATATCATGGTTGCTACGCCAGGGCGTTTGATTGATTTTGCAGAGCAAAAAGAAATTTGGTTAGATCAAGTTGAATTTCTTGTGATTGACGAAGCAGATCGTCTATTGGATATGGGGTTTATCCCAAGTGTGAAAAAGATTGTCCGTTTCTCACCTAAAAAAGAGCAACGCCAAACTTTAATGTTTTCTGCAACATTTAGTTATGATGTTTTAAATTTGGCAAGACAATGGTTATTTGAACCAGTGACTGTTGAAATTGAGCCAGAGAAGAAAACAAATGCAGATGTCGAGCAACGTATATATGTAGTGGCGGTAGAAGATAAGTACAAACTTCTACAAGAAATTTTACACCAAGAACCCATTGAAAAAGTGGTTATTTTTGCAAATAGAAGAGATCAAGTCAGAACAGTTTACGATCAACTTAAAAAAGATAAATATAAAGTTGTTATGCTATCTGGTGAAATTGCACAAGATAAGCGTCTTAAGATGTTGGACCAGTTTAAAAATGGTCAGCACAACATTATGATTGCAACAGATGTCGCTGGACGCGGAATCCATGTAGATGGTGTATCTCATGTTGTTAATTACACACTTCCTGAACAATCTGATGATTATGTTCATCGTATTGGTCGTACAGGTCGTGCTGGGACTCGTGGCGTTAGTATAAGCTTTCTTTCTGAAGAAGATGCTTTTTACTTATCAGATATTGAAAAAGCGATTGGGCAGAAATTACCTCTAACTCGATTAGATGGTTATTGTTAATACATAAAATCCCAGAGAAATCTGGGTTTTTATTTTTAAATACATGTATTTATATTAAAATGTTTTTTCTTGCGAATTAGGGTAGAGTATATTTTTAGGAGTATGCTACTCTAAATTAATCAATTTATTTTCTCAAGATTTATAAAATGACATCAGCTATTGACGTAGTACATCAGAATATTCATGAACGCCAATCTATCGGGCATTTAGTAACGCCAGCACCAAATACACAACAGTTGGAAATGGCTTTTCAAGCAGCACTGGCTGCACCAGATCATCATCGTTTAAAACCAACGCGTTTTGTTATTGTGGAAGATGAACAACGTACTAAATTCGGAGAGTTGCTTTCACAGTCAATGGGCGACTTTGACGGTATAGATCCTGTTCAGGTTGAGCGTGTTAAAAATCATCCTTTTCGTGCGCCTACTTTAGTGTTAGCACTGACGGAATTGGTCGATCATCCAAAAGTACCACATTATGAGCAGATTCTAAGTACAGGCGCAGCAGTACAAAACTTTTTACTTTCGTTACAAGTACAGGGTTTTTCTACAATATGGCGTACAGGGGCAGTTGTTGAGTCAAGCACCCTGAAGCAAGCACTTGGACTTCAGGAGCGCGATTTAATTTCTGCAATTATTTATATTGGAACCACGGATAAAAATATCGCCCCACGTGGTGATATCGATACAGCACCTTTTGTATCAAAATGGAATTTAAGCGAGTAGAGCAAATATATGTCAGAGATTAATTTTTCTAATTTTGTAGTGCCTACGACTATACAAGACAACCATGATTCGAAAGTGAAGTTGCGTGTTACAGTCTTAGGTGGTGGAAGCTTTGGTACGGCTATCGCCAATACTGCTGCAAAAAATGGGTGTGATACAACACTTTGGATTAGAGATGAGCAGACTGCTCAAGAAATTAATCAAACGCATATAAATGCTCGTTATCTGCCTGATTTTAAACTTGATGAAAGTTTAAATGTATCTTCAGATATAGAAACTGCAATTCGAGAGAAAGACTTAATTCTTGTAACTATACCGAGTCATTCTTTCCGTACTGTGCTTCAGAAAATAAAACCTTTTATTACCTCTCAGGCAGTAATTTCGCTTACTAAAGGAATTGAGATTGATTCTTTTAAATTTATGAGCGAGATTATTCGTGAAGAGTTACCTCAAGTACCTTATGGCGTGCTATCTGGACCAAATTTAGCAAAAGAAATCGTTGCTGGCATGCCGGCAGGTACTGTGGTTGCAAGTCATTCTGAACTTGTACGTTATGCAGTACAAAAAGCTTTACATAGTGCATTATTTAGAGTTTTTGCAAGTGATGATGTGCATGGGGTTGAGTTGGGTGGAGCGTTAAAAAATATTTATGCAGTTGCAATGGGTATGGCTGCGGCACATAAAGTTGGTGAAAATACACGAAGTATGATTTTGACGCGGGCATTGGCCGAAATGAGTCGATTTGCGGTAAAACTTGGTGCAAACCCACTGACATTTTTAGGTCTGTCAGGTGTGGGTGATCTATTTGCAACATGTAATAGTCCTCTAAGTCGCAATTATCAAATTGGTTTTGCATTAGGCCAAGGTAAAACACTAGATCAGGCAGTAAAAGATTTAGGTCAAACCGCAGAGGGTATAAACACAATTATTCAGGTAAGAAAGCGCGCCCTTGAGTTAGATGTATATATGCCCATTACAAATGCTTTGTATGAAGTGATTTTTGAACATGCACCTCCATTAAATATTGCATTATCTTTAATGAAAAATGGTCATCGAAGTGATGTAGAATTTGTTTTGCCACATAGTGATGTGTAAGTATAATTTAAAAGGATTGAATATATGCAATTGACGCTCATTAGACATGGTGAGGCGAAACCACCAGTTTCAGGAAATGATATACAGAGACCTTTGACAAACAAAGGGCATCTTCAAGCGAAAGAAACAGCGAATTTTCTCAAAAAAATAATAAATCAACCCGATATTTTGATCGTAAGTCCATTATTGCGTGCACAAGAAACGTTATCTTATTTAGAAGAAATTTATCCTGCTGTTCCTATTCAGATTTGTGACTTTATTAAACCAGATGATGACGCAGGGGAAGCTATTGAGTGGTTGTCACATTTAACAGCTGAAAATATTGTGGTGGTCTGCCACATGAATGTTATTGGCTATATGGATGAAAAACTTACAAATGGTTCTTTCCATCCTTTTCATCTTGCAGAGGCTAGAGTTTATCAACAGGCAGTCGTTGCGCAAGGATTAAGTACATTAACGCATAGTTTTATTCCTCAGATCGGTGATTAGTAGAATGATTGAGTCTAAAAGCGCTTAATTGAAAGTACATATTTCATTTTTATGAAAATAAATGGAGCAGGGCATGGTATTTATCTAATGAGATGCCCTATAATAAAGCAGTTCAAAACCAATAGATTTGATAGCATATGATGTATTCACTGGCTCGCCCTTTGTTGTTTTCCGTAGCACCAGAGCGTGCACATGAACTTACATTATCTTGGTTACAGAAGGCTTACTCTTTGGGTCTCGTGAGTCCAAAACTTATTGAAAAACCTGTAACCTGTATGGGAATTGAGTTTCCAAATCCTGTGGGTCTTGCTGCGGGTTTAGATAAAAATGGTGCACATATTGATGCATTGGCCGCACTTGGCTTTGGTTTTATTGAAGTTGGCACTGTCACGCCAAGACCGCAAGCGGGAAATGAACAACCAAGATTATTTCGCATTCCAAAAGCAAAAGCAATTATTAACCGCATGGGTTTTAATAATGACGGTGTTGATCAACTGATCGAAAACGTGAAAGCATCAAATTATAAAGGTGTGCTAGGAATAAATATTGGTAAAAATGCGGATACGCCTGTAGAGCAAGCTGTTGATGACTATCTTCACTGCTTTGAAAAGGTATACAATTATGCATCATATGTTACAGTAAATATCTCTTCCCCAAATACGAAGAATCTTAGAAGCTTACAAAATGGCGAAGCACTTGCACATTTATTAGAAACACTAAAGCGTCGTCAAGCAGAGCTTGCTGAAGAACATCAACACTATGTACCTCTTGTTTTAAAAGTCGCTCCCGATCTCTCAACAGATGAAATTGCATTTATTGCAAAACAATTATTACACTATAAAGTGGATGGCCTAATTGTCACAAATACCACACTTGCACGTGATGGTGTTGTAGATTTACCTTTTGGAAATGAAGCAGGTGGGCTATCTGGTGCGCCTGTATTTGAAAAAAGTACAACTTGTTTGAGAAGTTTTTCGGCAGTTCTTAAAAATCAAATTCCACTTATTGGTGTTGGTGGTATTTTATCTGGCGAACAAGCTTTGGCGAAACAAAATGCAGGTGCAAGCCTTGTACAATTGTATAGTGGCCTTATATATACAGGACCTAAATTGGTAAAAGATTGTATTCACACTATGACATAATTTAAATGAATATTTTAGATGTTATTGTTGTCATTATTGTGGTGCTTGGAGGAATAAACGGTTTGCGACAAGGACTCATACAAGCCTTGGCGAACCTTGTAGGTTGGGTATTAGCGCTATTTATGGGTGCTAAATACGCCAATGACTTGGCGCCAATGATGTCAGGATTAAGTCACGATCTTGTTGTACAAAAAATTGCTGGATTTGCATTTGTTGTACTCGTAGTGATGTCATTGACATGGTTGGTCTCGACAATTTTAAACAAAATTCTGAAGTCGTTAAAGCTAGGCCCACTAAATAGGTTGGCTGGTGGTGCCTTAGGGTGTTTAAAAAGTTTATTTATTGTGCTGATTGCAATGCAAGGTGCTGAACCTTGGGTCTATACTGCACAAAGTTGGAAACAGTCTAAAATGGTACAAATGCTTATGCCTTATGCACCAATTGCGACGGAAGTTTCTAAAGAGGTTGCAACGGAGGCAATCCAACATTTTCATGATAATGAGGCTCAAGTAGAGCAACGGTCAAAGGAAATTGCTGAAAAAGTCTCTGCGCGAAAAGGTTCTACGGAACATTCAGCGCAAAACCCTTTTAATTAATCCAAGCTTGTCTGCGAGGTTGCTATGTGTGGAGTTGTTGGGATCGCTGGAAAATCACCAGTAAACCAATTGTTGTTTGATGCTTTGACGATGTTACAACATCGTGGACAAGATGCAGCAGGCATTGTTACCTGTGAAAATGATCGTTTATTCCTAAGAAAAGATAACGGCCTTGTTCGTGATGTTTTTCATACGAGACATATGCGTGCCCTACGTGGTAATTATGGAATTGGGCATGTACGTTATCCAACAGCAGGTTCTTCAAGCAGTGCAGAAGCACAGCCTTTTTATGTAAACTCACCTTATGGCATTACACTTGCTCATAATGGTAATTTAACAAATGCTGATGAAATCCGTCATTCATTATTTGAAACTGACTTACGTCATATGAATACTGATTCTGACTCTGAAGTCTTGTTAAATGTTTTTGCACATGAGTTGCAAAAGCTCAGAACATTACATCCAACAGCAGAAGATATTTTTTATGCTGTACATCGTGTTCACCAACGTTGTCGTGGTGCATATGGTGTAGTGGCAATGATTACTGGGCAAGGATTAGTTGCATTTAGGGACCCTAACGGAATTCGCCCTTTAATTTATGGTTCGCGTTTAAGCGATTGTGGCAAGACTGAGTATATTGTTGCTTCTGAATCTGTGGCAATTACTGCTTTAGGTTTTAAAGTAGAAAGAGATATTGAGCCAGGTGAAGCGATTTACATTGATGTAAATGGCAATTTATTCACAAAACAATGTGCTAAAGATCCAAAATATTTCCCTTGTATTTTTGAATATGTGTATTTTGCACGTCCAGATGCAATTATAGATGGAATTTCTGTTTATAAAGCACGTTTGAAAATGGGTGAAAAGCTTGCACATCACATTTTAAAAGAATGGGGTGAGGAGCATGATATTGATGTTGTGATCCCAATTCCAGATACAAGTCGTACTTCTGCCCTAGAACTTGCGAATGTACTTGGCGTTAAGTTCCGTGAAGGATTTATGAAAAACCGTTATATCGGTCGTACCTTCATTATGCCTGGGCAGCAACAACGTAAAAAATCTGTACGCCAAAAACTCAACCCTGTAGAGTTAGAGTTTAAAGGGAAAAATGTATTATTGGTTGATGACTCTATTGTCCGTGGTACAACCTGTAATGAAATTATTCAAATGGCGCGAGATGCAGGTGCTAAAAAAGTGTTCTTTGCTTCTGCAGCTCCTATGGTGAAATATCCAAACGTATATGGGATTGATATGCCTGCAAAAGCAGAGCTTATCGCGTCTGAACGCACAGTTGAAGAAATTCGTGAGATCATAGGTGCTGATCGTCTTGTATTCCAAGATCTTGATGATCTAAAAGATGCAATTCGTGTGCCTAAAGTTCCAGAGGTTCAAGAGTTTGATTGCTCTGTATTTGATGGTCACTATGTAACAGGTGACATTAACTTGCAGTACTTAACGGAATTAGAGCAAAGTCGTTCAGATCATGCAAAAAAAGAAGATAAATATATTGATGTCAATATTGATGCTTCATCTGTAGATTTAACAGGCGTCACAGAAGCATAACTTTTTGTTTTTTGTTATAAAAAGGTGGGATTTTCCCGCCTTTTTATTTTATGATAGGTTGAAGACTATTCGGTACGCTAGCAAGGCTATAGACATTGGCATCAAGTACATTTTCCTATAATCATCAGAAGAATTTATTTGTCGCAACAGTCATTTGCTTGTTCGCCATTTTTTTAACCATTATGGTTTTAAATTTTTCTTTTGGTCTCATCGTTTATTATTTAGATCAAGGTCAATCGATTTGGTGGAATGAGCATAGCCCTGTATTCTTAAGCTGTGTACTATTCATTATGATGATCTCTTTATGTTATGAACTCTATATTTTTAGAGAAGGTGGTCATTCTTTAGCAAAGCAAATGAGAGCAAGGCATCTTCATGCATTAGAATGTACACCGGAAGAGATTAGAGCTGTAAAATTAACTGAGCAGTTGGCAGATAAATTTCAGATTGAGATCCCCGCAGTCTATGTATTACCCGATGAAATAGGCGTAAATGCTTTAACTGCAGGAGAAAATAGAAAAGATACAGTGATTATTTTAACTTGGGGCGCCTTACAGAACCTAGATGAATTAGAGTTATATGGGCTACTCAGTTATGCTTTTAATCAAATTATTAGTGGTGAAACCAGACAGAATATCCGACTTAAAATTCTTTTTAGTGCCCTGACTAGCTTTAACCAGTGGGGAAGCAAAATTGCCCGAAGAGGATTTAAACCCTACCGTGGTAATGAGAAAAACAAATTTGAAACTGTATTGGTCGCAGTTGGCGGTATCATCTGGCTGATGGGGAGTTTAGGCCTTCTTATTTCTAGGTTGGTAAAGTTTCTTACCCTTTCAGGAAGAACGTTCAAAAATGATATTCATACTCAAGCATTAATAGAAAATAATACCAATTTACAAACATTACTTAGAATCTATGTGCATCATGCTGGTTCTCAAATTCATAGTTCGTATTCTGAGTCAATCGCTCATATGTGTTTTGCAAATTCATTAAGCCCTCAAAGTTGGTTAAATATTCATCCAAATATTGAAAGAAGAATTTATAGGTTAAACCCAAATGTGCTTCAAGAGATACAGCTAGAAAATTTAAGAAAAGTACAGCTACAACCTTTATTGGGTTTATTTAAACCATTTGGTGATGAACAAACAGAAATGAATATTTCATGGATGCCACCTCAGCCATTGCCGTTGATTCGTTTAACACCCATGGGATTTCCATCTAAAGATGAAATTAGACCACTGAATCCTTCAGTAAGAAAATCTATAAAACAACCTGAACTCGTTAAGCGAGCATTGCAAACCAATACAGGTGCAAGAGAAGTACTTGTTGCTGTACTTATGATTAGACAGTACAAAGAATTTATACCAAAAAATGCGTTAGTGAGTCATGCTATTATTGATGCTTTATTGGGCATCGATGCTAGATTACATGTACAAATCTTTCTAGATGCCTGTGATACATTAAGCACAATGCCACAGAGTATAGCTAGACAGTTCTTAACTAAACTTGCGCAGATTGCTCAATCTGATGGTAAAATTGGCCTATTAGATGCATTGTTATTAGATAAAGTAAAGAGCCAATTAAATTTACTACCTGTACATATGCCTACTGCTTATGATGATATTCAATTTAATATTGTTCGTTTAGTCGATGCTCTAGTGTATATCGATCAGATAGATATAGAAAATAGTCTTAGTCGTAGAAATAAAATTATTCAACAGCTAATCTCTGAAAAAGAGGCATATAAATATGAATTTGTCTCCGACGAGCATATCGATTTTGGAAATATATTGCATTCTATATCTGGGCTTTTATTGAGAGACCGATTAAAAATACTTGGTATCATAGAGCACTCTATTTGCAGTGATAGGGTAATGACTCAAGATGAGTTGGATGTACTGGCATTATTGTATTGGCGATTTGGATTTAAAAATGATGAAATTGTTGAACAAATTTTAAACCAAAATAGTTTGATGATTGTATAGGTTTTCTACATGTAAATAATTACATCAATGTTAGAATAGTCGTCTTCTTAAATTGAACCTTAAATATGAGTGAGCAGCAACAGTCATCAGTATATCATCGTAATATCCTTTCACATTTGGGAATTGATCTTTGGATTCCTAGAGATGTTGCCGTTGAAGAAAATGATGCGTCTGTTTTTTGGCGTGATCAAGTATCATGTGCTGAAATTAATTTAAATGAAGAAGCTGAATTAAATGTTGAGAGTATTTCAATTGAACGAGAAGTGAAGCTTGAAAATATAGAGCCTCAATCTATTATTTCTTTAGAAAAACTAGAAAAACTAGAAAAACTAGAAAAACTAGAAAAACTAGAAAAAGAGATAGATCCTTTTATACTTACCGTATTGGTTTCAGTAAAAAAAATTATTTTTATCAATACATTTGATATTTCTAGCGAAGAGAGAACTTTACTCAATAATATGATTCATACACTTGAATTGGTGCAATATGAGTTAAAGTGGCCAATACTTGAAACCTTAAAAGATTCAAATTTTCTTCAGTTTTATTTGAATGGTTTTATCGACGCGAAATGTAATGAGTTTGAATGTGCTGTTCTTTTAGGAAATAGACCGAAAGGCTTAGTATTTACCTTCAATAAAGAATTTCCATCTTTAAGTCAATTGTTGAATAGTGCTCAAGACAAAAGAGATTTATGGGAGTATTGGAAAAGCGTTTAGAAAACGTTAAACGCTTTTTACGAGTGATTTAGATAAGTGTTAGTTAAGTTTTGCTTTAACTTTAGCTGATGCAATTGCAGCATCGGCACGTCCGGCTATGATCGGACGTAGAGAATTCATCACCTTACCCATATCTTTCATGCTAGTAGCACTTTGATCAGCAATAGTCTGATCAATGACAGAATCAAGTTCTTCCTCAGTCATAGCGGCTGGTAGAAATTGAGATAGAATCTCAATTTCGGCTTGTTCTTTACTAGCTAAATCGTCTCGGCCAGCACCGGCAAAAGCCTTTACTGACTCTTTACGTTGTTTAACTTGCTTCTCAACAATTGCAAGGACTTGATTATCATCAAGTTCTATGCGTTCATCGACTTCAATTTGCTTAATTGCAGCTTGCAGACTACGAATAACAGTTACAGTTGCCATTTCTTTAGCACGCATGGCACTTTTAAGAGCATCAGTAATTTGGTTTTTTAAATTAGTCATAGTCTTTCAGCTTCAATCACAAATTAATTAGTAAAGGCGAGTAGTACGTACAGATTCGCGAGCCAATTTCTTTTGGTAGCGCTTAACAGCAGCAGCTTTTTTACGCTTACGCTCTTGAGTTGGTTTTTCGTAGAATTCACGTTTACGAACATCAGCTAAAACACCAGCTTTTTCGCAAGAACGTTTGAAACGACGGATAGCTACGTCTACTGGTTCGCCTTCTTTCAATTTAACTTGTGGCATGAAGAATCCTCAATATTTATGGATAAATCTAAAGCGGAATTGCTTTAGAAAACAAGTGAAGTGCAGTATTTTACTCATTTACTTCTCATATCACAAGTCTATAATGGTGATTGTCGTAAATTGGACTCATAAATAGGCACTTAAATGATTGTTTTAGGCTTGGAAACCTCTTGTGATGAAACAGGATTAGCACTCTATGACAGTGAGAAGGGGCTACTTGGTCAAGTGCTATATAGTCAAATTCAGTTACATGCTGAATATGGTGGTGTGGTGCCCGAGTTGGCATCGCGTGATCATGTGAGAAAGTTGATTCCTTTACTTGATGAATTGCTTGCACAGTCAAAGGTAACTAAAAAGCAAATTGATGCAGTAGCATATACACGTGGTCCAGGATTAATGGGTGCATTAATGACAGGCGCACTTTTTGGGCGCACGTTAGCATTTGCTTTAGATAAACCAGCAATTGGTGTACATCATATGGAAGGTCATATGTTGGCTCCTTTACTTTCTGAAACTCCACCTAAGTTTCCTTTTGTTGCATTACTTGTTTCTGGTGGACATACACAATTAATGGCAGCTTATGGCATTGGCGAGTATGAAATATTGGGGGAGTCGATTGATGATGCAGCTGGTGAAGCATTTGATAAAGTGGCTAAGATGATGGGACTGGCATATCCAGGGGGGCCAAACATTGCAAAACTTGCTTTAGATGGTAACCCACAAGCATTCGATTTTCCGCGTCCAATGCTACATAAAGATTTAGTATTCTCTTTTAGTGGTTTGAAAACTGCCGTTTCAGTGCAACTGAAAAAAATAGAGGGACAAGATAGAGATGCCGATATTGCAGCCTCTTTTCAAGAAGCAATTGTAGATACACTTGTGAAAAAGTCAGTCAAAGCCTTGAAGCAGACCAATCTAAAACGACTGGTGATCGCAGGTGGGGTAAGTGCAAATTTAAGACTGCGAGAAAAACTTGAAGCGGAACTGGCTAAAATAAAAGCACATGTTTACTATGCAGAACCCGCATTGTGTACAGATAACGGTGCAATGATTGCTTTTGCAGGTTATCAGCGTTTAAAAGGTGGAGCTAGTGATGGATTGGCTGTTACAACAACACCAAGATGGCCAATGACTGAACTTGAGGTACCTACACAGGTTTAAAAATAAGGTGAGTGATTGCTCACCTTAGTTACATGCTAGAAGTTTGGCTTCAAAAATGCAAAGCGAGGCTGTTTTGTTTGATCAGGTAAATTTACTTCTTCTAGAAACATACTTGCTGGGCGTACCCATAGAGAAAAGTCATCATATAAACATTGATACACAACTAAAACTTCTTGGGTTTCGCTATGTTTGGCTGTACCTATAACTTGGTAAAGTTGGCCTTTGTAGTGTTTATAAATACCGTGTGGAATTTGCATAATGCATCCCATAATAAATAATGGAATATAGTAAAGCTAAACGGTATGTTGAGTAAATAAATCCTCTTGTGTGAGTTTAATTATTATATTTGCAAAACTATAATAACTAGGCTTTTCTTCAATAAACACTTCGGTATCTAATGTGAGTTGATTGTGGTTCATTTCAAGTAAATTACAATTTACATTACAGTAAGAGCAGTCTTTTTTTTGCCAAAAAATAAATGTGCCACATCCTTTGCAGAAACCTCTGTGAGCCCATTCAGATGAGTTGAAAACACTAAGCATTGCTATGTTTTGTATAATTAAACTTTTCGGTTCGACTTCTATGGATAATGAAATACCTCCAGAGTGTTTTCGGCAAATTGAACAGTGACATGCTGTGACATTTAACGATTTGGGGGCTGCACTAAAAGTGATTTCTCCACATAAACATTTTCCTTCCATTAAATTATCTCATTCAACTTATATGTTTGAAGCTTAGCCTAATTCGTTTAAATCTACGATTATTTAACAGTATTCCATAAGTGACATTTTGTGTTTTGAGATAAAACGTTATAATTATTTGAAATTCAATGTAATGGGTGAGTATGCCATTTACCATTAACAAAACAGCTGTTTATGAAGAAGACGTGAAAAAAAGTCGTTTCCAAGCATTTGCGATTCCTGTTGAAACGGAAGAAGAGATCAAAACAGTTTTAGAAACTTATAAAGATATTTCGACAACACACCAGTGTTGGGCATGGAAGATAGGGCATAATGTTCGGTTTAATGATGACGGTGAGCCCTCAGGAACAGCAGGTCGTCCTATTTTGGCAGCAATTGAGGGTAATGAGTTAACCAATATATTGGTATTGGTTAATCGGTGGTATGGCGGTGTGAAGTTGGGCACGGGTGGATTAGTACGTGCCTATGGTGGTACAGCAGGAAAAGCCTTACTTCTAGTAGATAAAATAGAACTCATAGAAAAGATAGATGTATATTTTGAGTGTAATTTTAGTGAGTGGCCAATTTTGCAGTATGAACTGGTGCAAAATCAAATAACCTTTTCTGAAGAATATACAGCCACAGGTGTGAGTGTTAACGCAAAAATACAGATACATCAGCGCATTGAACTTGCGAAAAAAGTACAGGATGTCACACGTGGTAGAGAAGAATTAAAAGGAACTCATGATGACTGATCCTTTACTTAAATATAGAGAACAACATAAGCACCGTTTAAACTATATGCCATGGTTATACTGGCGGTTAAAAGACAAACATAAAGTTTGGGCGGAGGCTTGGCAAAAAGAATATCAAGAATATTTGCAAACTATGGAAACAGTTGAAATAGGAAAGAATTGCTTTATTTCGCCGTTAGCACATATCTTTGCGGAGCTTGGGCGTAAAATTATTATTGGCGATCATACATTTATTGCTGCTGATGCTACATTACATGGTCCTTTACAGATAGGTAGTGAAGTTGCAATCAACCATCATTGTATTTTAGATGGGGGAAAAGCGGGAATCGTTATTCATGATCAGGCACGATTGGCTGCATATACACATTTATATGCATTTGATCATGGTATGAATTTAGAAAACCCAATTTATCAGCAATCTGTTCGCTCACAAGGTATTGAGATTGGGAAAGATGTTTGGTTAGGAGCACATGTTGGTGTGAAAGATGGTATTAAAATAGGAAATCATGCTGTGGTGGGTATGAATAGCATGGTCACTAAAGATGTTGAAAGTACACACGTTGTTGCAGGAAACCCTGCAAAATTTATTCGTATTCGGGAATAATAATACTTCTTGTTAAGAATAATTTAATTGTTATAGCATAACATTTTTTGATTCATCATATAATGATAAATTATCATATCATGTCACTAAATTTTAAAAGATATTTGCTAATTTATTATTAGGTTGAATGGGCAAGATCCCTGTAAAAGAAACAGAGATATACATTTTTAAATGTACGTAAATTACAGTGCATTTGTAAAATAAACTATGCCTTTTGCGGGTGGATAAGCTTAAATTGCTTCTTAGGTCTAAGATTTGAATAAACTCATCAAAAATACTATTTCACTTTTAATGGAAAAAATATGCTTAATCAATTTCTGAAGTCGGTACTCACGGGGTGTATGGCAACAGCACTTTTTGGAGCAGCAGTCGTTACGCATGCAGAAGAACAAGCACAAATACGTCCAGATACATTAACGGTGATCGGTTATCATGAAGTCACAAATCAGGCTAACGATGCAATTATTCCATTATATGCAGTGACCACAGAAAATTTTGAGAGTCAGGTGAGATGGTTACAACAAGATGGGTTTCATTTTATTTCTGTCAATGATTTAATTCAGGCAAATGCAGGTAAGTTAAAACTACCAAGTAAACCTGTATTGCTTACTGTTGATGATGGTTATGAATCATTTTACAGTAATATTTATCCGTTCGTAAAAGAAAACAAAATACCAGTTGTACTGGCTGTAGTAGGTTCATGGGTAGATACACCATCCGATAAGGATGTACATTTTGGTGATGCTGAAGTTAAGCGAAATAAAATACTAACATGGTCACAAATTAAAGAAATGAGTGATAGTGGTTATGTTGAGATCGCAAGTCATAGTTATGACTTACACCGTGGTGTATTGGGGAACCCTCAAGGAAACTCAGAGCCAGCAGCCACAACAAGAATTTATGATCCAAGAACCAATAAATACGAATCAGATAAAGCATATCATCAACGGATATATAATGATTTAAAGAAAAATAATGAAGCATTTAAGTCACATGGTATTCCAACACCAAGAGTTATGGTGTGGCCATATGGGCGTTATAATATGGAAGGTGTGAGTGTTGCTAAAGCATTAGGAATGCCTGTCACTATTACATTAGATGATGGGCCAGCAGATTATAAAAAATCATTAAACTCCTTAAATCGTATTTTAATTGAACACAACATGACAACAAGCGATCTTGAGCGAGAAATTGAGAACCGCGAGAAAAATTTGGGTGACAATTATCGACCTCAAAAGATTATGCATGTTGATCTAGACTATATTTATGATAAAGATCTTGCTCAGGAAGAAAGAAATTTAGGTGCATTATTAGATCGAATTCAAAAAATGAATGTGAATACAGTATATTTACAAGCATTTTCTGATACGGATGCAAATGGTTCGGCAGATATGGTGTATTTCCCGAATCGCTATATTCCGATGCGTCAAGATTTATTTAATCGAGTTGCTTGGCAAATTGCAAAGCGTACACAAGTTAGACGTATATATGCTTGGATGCCTCTTTATGCATGGGAGTTACCTAAGTCAAATTCTGCTTCTAAAGATCTGGTTGTAACAGAGCAACCTAAGAATAGCGATCATCTAAATATGGGATATATTCGTTTATCTCCATTTTCACCCAAAGCACAAAAAGTGATTGAGGGGATTTATGAGGATCTAGGAAAATCTGCAAGTTTCAATGGTGTACTATTTCATGATGATACGACACTGTCTGATTATGAGGATTCAAGTCCTGAGGCATTAAAAGCTTATAAAGATGCAGGTTTGTCGACCGACTTAGATGCTGTTCGTAAAGATGACCAAAGCTTACAGAAGTGGACGGCGTTTAAAACAAAAACTATTGATGATTTTGCAATGAAAGTTGCTGGAGATTTACGTCAATATCAACCTGCTTTATTAACTGCCAGAAATATGTATGCACAAGTGGTACTCAATCCTTATGCAGAAAATTGGTATTCACAATCATTAGAACAATCTTTAAATCGCTATGATTTTACCGCAATTATGGCCATGCCATATATGGAACAAGCGAAAGACAAAGATAAATTTTACCAAGATATTGTGAATCGTTTAAAACAGTATCCTAATGGTATTCATAAAGCAGTGGTGGAATTGCAAGCCGTAGATTGGAGGAAAGATAATCAGCCGATTCCTTCAGAAGAACTAGCCGACACCATCAAATCACTTTATGCACAAGGGGTTATGCATGTGGGTTATTATCCAGATGATCCAATTAAAGGACATCCAGACCCAGCGGTGCTGAGACAAGCTTTTGACTTGCAGCCAAACCGTATTCAGCCTTAGGTGAAAAGTGCATGATTTTAAAGAAACTTATACGAATAATGCGTTTAAAGTATATTGTTTCAATTAAATAAAATAAAACTACTTGCAGAGTTTATTACTTATGTTAATTTTAATGCTGACAATTAGTAAAAATAGAGTGATTCACTCAAAGAGAGGCAACAAATGAAACGAGTAATTGCTTGTGTTGATTCATCTCCTTGTATTAATGCAATTGCCGAAGCGGCTTCATGGATTGCAAAGAGAACGCAACGTGAATTAGTGCTTTTACAAGTTTTGGACTATTACCCTGCGAGCTATCATTTAGGGGAAATTAGTGGCGTTATTGGCTTTGAAAGTAATGCGATGCTCTTAAAAGAACTCGCAGAACTTGAAGAAAAGCAAAGTACTTTGGCTGTTGATTATAGTAATAACTTGCTTAAGCATTTAATGACGACAATTAAAGAAAAGCATGGTATAGATGCCACAGTCATTCAAGAAAAAGGTGACTTTTTGGAGCAGAGTCTAAGTGTGCTTCGAGAAGATGATATTGTGCTTATTGGTAAAGTTGGGGAAAGTGCCGCTGAAAAAAATAAAGTTTTAGGCAGTAATGTTGAAAACTTTGTACGTGGTGCTAACTGTACAGTAATGACGGTAAGTGATCATTTTAAACCACCAACACGTTTCATATTTGCATATGAAGACTCACCTTTGTGTGCACAAATGCTTGAAAGTGTTGCAGAAAATGAACTTTTCCAACAGTTACAATGTCACTTGCTCCATGTTGGAGATGATCCAGAAGTCTTAAACAAGCCAGAAGCCTATTTAAGAGAAAAGGGCTTTGACGTGGTTGTTGCAACACGTGAGGGCGACGTTGCGCAGGGCATTATCGATTATCAAAAAGAACACGGTATCCAATTTGTACTACTTGGTGCGTTTAGTACAAATCGTATTTCTCAGTTCTTCTTAGGAAGTATTACAACAACAGTGTATCGAAAAATTCATGTACCTATTATTGTAGCTAAATAAAGAAGTTATCCTAAGTTATCCGCATAAACTGTGGATAACTTTATGGATATGTGATTTAAATATATTTAAGTTATTGAAATAAAACAATAAAAAATAATTGGTGGTTTTTTGTTTACTTTACAATTGCGATTGCAAAACCATCATGTCCCTTACTACCAACAGTCTGTAATGCCGTACAAGACAGTAGTTTTGGATGATTCTTCAATGCTTCAAATGTCTGTCTAATTCCAACAATACTCGGTTTTTGATTGTTCGGATCAATAATATCTCCAGCACGGATAACATTGTCTAATACAATAATTGTTCCTGAGTGCGAGTATTTTAGACTAAGCTCCAAGTATTCTGGGTAGCTACCTTTATCTGCATCAATAAAAATAAAGTCAAATGCAGGTGTTTCAGCAGGTAATGTTTTTAAAACATCTGCTGCAAAACCTACTTTTAATTCAATATTTGTATCCATGTTGGCTTCTGTAATATTCTTATGAGCCATTTGTGCATGTGTTTCTCTACCTTCAATAGTTAGAAGGTAACCATCTTTTGGTAATGCACGAGCCAGCCAAATTGTACTATAAGCAGCAAATGTGCCAATCTCTAATACACGCTTACATTTGTTCATTTGTATTAACATTTGTAGTAGCATACCTTGATTCGGTGCAACTGCAAGGTGGTTTGAAAGACCATGATCTACGGTATTTTTCATCACTTGATGCAGTCGTTTATCTTCGGGAATTAAATGTTCATCAATATAGTCATCTAATTCTGTCCACATTTGTTGCATTGTTTTGTCTACCTCACTACGAATAAGTGAATTGTATACATTTATTTAATTCATGCAATTTTGTTATTATGCCGTAAAATAAAAAAGCGCCCTGAGGCGCTTTAATTTATTTGTAAAGTGGTTGAGTAATATCTAGTCTGACAATTTGCTTTTGTGCATTTTGAATAAATTGATCTAAAGGACAAAGTACCCCGACTGAAGTCGTTTTACAGTAAGGGTATTTTAATGTGTCTTCAGGCAGAGGATGACTTGTATCTAGTTTGGTAAGTTGGCGCCATTGATCAAGTGTTCGCGCTGAAAAGCTAATTTTGACAAAATCTTTACCAGTTTTTAGTTCTTTATATTTAGCAAAACTCAGTGTTCCTCCTGGAGGAATATCATTTGCTAAGTATTGAGGAAGTTGCCAGTTAAAGCCTAGTAATGTCTTAACTTCAGAGATATTTGTATCGTGTCCTACAAAAATAACAAGAGGACGATGCAATTTTTGATCTGTAACTTTGTTTGAATCTAGAGCATCTAAAATTTGTTGATATAAAATAGAGCCACCTAGCTGTGCAAATAAAGGAATTTCATTTAGGTATTTATATTTTGCATCATGTAAAGCCATGAGTTTTTTCACATCCTCTGCACTTTTTACATGGCCAAAAGCAACTTGAGAAAGTGGAAAGTTTTCACTGTACTGTAGGCGAATAGTTTCACCAATATTTGAACCTTCATCGGCAGGACCACTTAATTTAGGTTGTCCATTTTTATTTAGCTTGAGCTTCCAATCTTTATCTAAAAACTCACAGCTATCGGGTGCACATACAGCCGCTCTTAAATGTTCATTCACCTTTTCGTATTTTTGCTGTATGGTTTTTTGACTTTCTATTTTATTTTTAAATTCTTTTTTAATCAGATCAAATGATGCTGTTGCACTTCCCATTTTTAAGGCATCAAAAATCGGGTCATGTTTGTAGCCACTGACACCAACCTCTATATGGCAACTAGGCGAAATAGATGATGCAATTGCATCAGCGGTTTTTTTTGTACGTTGATCAGGTGCAGCCCAAATAAATACCTGACTTTGGTTTGTACAATTGTCTTGACTTAAAGAAAGAGGTAAGCCACTTTTTTTCCATTCACTGACTTGATATTGGCTTTGATTAAATATGCCGTCATATCCACGTTGTGTTAAATAACCATCTGGTACGGACCATGAAGGCCATTGTTTTCCAGTTGCTTCATTAAGTTCAGATAAATTTGTTTGTGGACGTATACCATGGCGAACAAGGGTAACGACCTGTTCAAGTTGATATTCAGGCTCTGGCAAGTTTGATGTTTTTGCATAGCTAGTAGAAGAGGCGAGGAGACTACCTAAAACCGCATAAACCAATTTATTTTTTATCACTGATATTTGTCCTATTAAAAGAAGGTATAGCTTAGGCCTGTTTCAAAAATAGTTTGTCTTCGATCAGATTTACTACTTAAAGATTCATTTCTTACTTCAATATAGGGACTAATTTTAGATGAAAGTTTATATTCCATATTAAATTTATGGCGATAGTCGGTATTTTTATTGTTAAATAATTTTGTGTCTTGACCATGGTAATACGTATATTCGTATGTGATTTTCGTTTTATTTATTTTTTTAGTATAACCAGATTCTGCATAAAGTATTTTTTTAGATGGCTTTTTTGCATCGTAATTCATACGTTCGCCTACCATTTTTACATAGACCTTATCTGTATTCGTGAGGTTAAAGTCATTTGTAATCTTTACTTTATATTTATCGCCGTCTGTTTTATTTGCATATTCTAACTCAGGACCTGCTGAATAGTAGTTATTAAAACTATACTTATATTTTGCTTTAAACTTTTTTTCATAAAATTTTTCATGAGAAAAAGCAGTACCAGGACGGCCATTGTCTTGATTGTCAGGTGTCGCTTTCCACTCGGTTGCAAGGGTAATTCGATTTTTAAAAGTATGTTCTAAACCAATGACATCCACATTCTTTTTTGAAAGGTCTTCATAGTAGTGTCCATAACTCAGGCTTAAGGCATGTACTGACGGCGAGCAAATGAAAAGTCCTATAGTGCAAAGTGTAATAATATTTTTCATGTTTTAAATTGTATCTTTTTAGAAAGTCGGACATACAATGCAGTCTTTTTATGACAATTACGTTTAATTCATTTTAAAGTTTTATGAAATGCAAGTATTTGTATTTTTTAAATTATTATTTTTCCAGTTGTTTTAATCTATATGGATAGCCAAACTAACAAGTAAAGAGAATATGAAATAAGTTAGATCGAAATTACAGTTTTATGCTGAAATAGAGTAAATAATCTCGTTATAATACTGAAACTTAAATCAATGATATGAATTTTTAGGAGATCGCATGACGTCAGATGTCACTGAAACCAATTCTCAAAATTGTCATCCTGCGTTTCAGTTGGTACGTCAGCACCATGTTGAGGCGTTAGATGTAAATGTAGTGGAGTACCATCACCGTGTCACAGGTGCAATACATTACCATCTAGAGAGCTCACATGAAGAGAATGTATTCTTAGTTGCATTTAGAACACAGCCCATGGATTCTAAAGGAACAGCTCATATTTTAGAGCATACTGCACTATGTGGCTCTAAAAACTTCCCTGTGCGAGATCCATTCTTTTTAATGATTCGTCGCTCTTTAAATACATTTATGAATGCCTTTACGGCAGCAGATTGGACAGCTTATCCATTTGCTACACAAAATAAAAAAGATTTTAATAATTTATTATCCGTATATTTAGATGCTGCTTTTGCCGCGAATTTAAATCCGTTAGATTTTGCTCAAGAAGGGATTCGAGTTGAAATTGAAAATGATAAGCCTGTATTTAAAGGTGTTGTTTTTAATGAAATGAAAGGTGCGATGAGCTCACCAACAGATCAATTATACCATCAGTTAGCGCATCATTTATTTCCAGAAACAACGTATCATTACAACTCAGGTGGTGATCCAAAAGACATTCCAGAGCTTACATATGAGCAGTTGGTAGATTTTTATAAAACACATTACCACCCAAGTAATGCTGTATTTATGACTTTTGGTGACATTCCTGCTGTAGAGTTACAAGAACAATTTGAATCGCAAGCACTGTCCCATTTTTCTAAAGGCGAAACGATCTACTCTAAACCAGAAAAACGTCTTCAAGCACCAATCGAAAAAGTAGAGTCTTATGCGGTAGATAGCGAAGATTTAAAAGATAAGACCTATCATGTTATGTCATGGTTATTACCACAAGCGAGTGATATTAAACTCAGACTAGGCATGCGATTGGTTGAAGGCATCCTTTTAGAAAACTCTGCTTCGCCATTACGCCATTATTTAGAGACATGTGACTATGCTGATTCAGCAGGTCCATTTATGGGCGTCGATGACAGTAATTTTGAAATGACATTTTTATGTGGTGTTCAAGGTTCAAATGAAGAAAATGCTGTTCAGTTTAAAGAGGGTGTTTTAAATGTTCTTCAAGAAGTTGCTGCCCGTCCTGTAGATGAAGAGCTAGTTTCCTCGATTTTACACCAAATAGAGTTACATCAACGCGAAGTGGGTGGTGATGGTTCTCCATACGGTTTAAGTTTAATTATGAACGGTATGGGAAGCGTGATACATCATAGTGATCCTATACATGTATGGGATGTCGATGCTGCAATTGCGATGGTAAAAGAAGAACTAAAAGACCCAATGTGGTTATCTTCTTTAATTCAAACTTATTTGTTGGATAATCCTCACCGTGTTCAACTCACGCTTATTCCTGATGCGACAAAAACTAAACTTGAGCAGGATGCAGAGCAAGAGAAACTCAATAAAATTGATGCTGAATTAAATGATGAGCAACGTGAAGTTTTAAAACAACGTGCAGTTGAGCTGAAACAACGTCAGGAAACTGAAGATGATTTAAGTCTACTGCCTAAAGTCGGACTAGAAGACATTCCTGAAGAGCTTCATATTGTTCGTGGTGTAACCAAAGATATTCAGCATAATGGTAAACCAATACCATTACATACCTATCATGCAGGTACAAATGGTTTGTATTACAACCAGATTATTATTGAAATCCCAAAAGAAATCCTATCTTCACCGTATTTAAGTCTCTTAAATGTACTTATGGGTGAAGTGGGAGCTGGTGAGTATAATTATCTAGAACTGCAACAGCAACAAACTGCTGTAAGTGGTGGCGTAGGTATGGGAGCATCGTTAAGAAGTGGTTTAAATGATAAAAATGAAATCAGCGCTTTCTTAACATTAACCACAAAAGCTCTTGTCGATAAGACTGATGCCATTGAACTTTTAAAAGTTGCTTTTGAACAAATTAGATTTGATGAAAAAGCACGTATTATTGAGTTATTACAACAGCGTAAAACGCGTTGGCATGCACGTGTTAGTGGCTCAGGCCATAGTTATGCAATGCAAATTGCGGCACGCAATATGAGTGCTTTAGCAAAACGTGATTATTTCTGTACTGGCTTAGGTGCTTTAAATTGGTTAAGTGAACTTATTCGTACAGTAGAACAAGATGAAAAAGCCTACGATTCATTAATTGAGGGTTTTAAGTCTATTCATCAGCATTTAATCCACGCACCAAAACAAATACTTTTAGTATGTGAGGATCAACAGTCTGCTTTACTTGAAAAAGAAGTTGCTGATGTGTGGCATACGTTATCTTCAACTGAAGCAATGGTTCAATTACCAAAGGTAAACATTGAAAATACAACAGGTGATGAAGCTTGGCTAGTGCAAACTAACGTACAGTTTTGTGCTGCGGCTTATGAGGCTGTAGAATCATCGCATCCTGATGCAGCGCCGTTAATGGTACTTGCGGGTTATTTAAGAAATGGATTCTTACATAGTGCACTAAGAGAAAAAGGCGGAGCTTATGGTGGTGGAGCCACTTATGATGGTAATTCTTGCGCCTTTAAATTCTTTAGTTATAGAGATCCTCGCTTAACAGAGACATTTGCAGATTTTGAAGCAAGTCTGACTTGGTTAATGACTAAAGAACATAAACCGCATCAACTTGAAGAAGCAATTTTAGGCTTAATTGCGTCTATGGATAAACCAGGTTCACCTGCTGGAGAAGCGATTACAGCCTGCTACTCAATGTTGCATCAGCGTACACCAGCGTTTAGGACTGAAATGCGATCACGTATTTTGGCAGTTACGTTTGATGATCTAAGACGTGTGGCACAACAATATTTATTGGACAAAAAACCAGTAAAAGGTATTGTTGCACCGTTTGCAAAGCGTGAAGAATTGCAAACACTCGGATTTAACATTAAACAATTGAATTAAATAGTTGTGGTGAAGCGCATGGCGTTAGAAAGAAGTGAACATAGGTGTAGTTTGTATTTGGGAGCATTAACCACAGTTGGTTCATTGTTATTGAGTACAACGCCATATGCAGAAAGTGTGGCCAATACAAGTACAAGCTTTAGCCCAAGTAGTGGGCAAGCTTGTGTAAGTGTTCAAAATGATGCAGCCAGATTGTCATGTTATGACACCTATTTTAAAGCACAAGCAAAAGTGAAAGAAAATTTGGTTGCTGAACATGTTGATGTTAAGGAAGAAACTCCTAAAACAGCGACGACTGAACCATTATCGATCACAGATAAGCTCAAACAGTCTGTGGGCACAATCTATAAACAAGATGTAAATGTTCCAATGAACCCAGTCGACTCTTTATTGGATAGCCGTTGGGAGCTCTCTGAAAAAAGTAAACTTGGAACATGGAATATGCGTGCATATAAACCTGTATACGTATTTCCAGCATTTTGGACCAGTGATAAGAATTTAACCCCTTATAGTCCTAACCCAGACAATCAAGTACCGCAACAAGATATAGATTCGACAGAGCTTAAGTTTCAACTTTCTTTTAAAACAAAAGCTTTAGAAAATATATTTGGTAATAATGGTGATTTATGGGTAGGGTATACGCAATCTTCACGTTGGCAAGCTTATAACGCGAGAAATTCGAGTCCATTTCGTGAAACAGACTATGAACCAGAAGCCAGTTTAATTTTTAGAACAAACTATAATTTACTTGGTTTGAATGGGCGTTTGCTCGGTCTAACGGTAAATCATCAGTCAAATGGTAGAGAGGATCCTTATTCTAGAAGTTGGAATAGGGTGATGCTTAACATTGGATTAGAACGTGATAATTTTGCACTCATTTTTAGACCGTGGTATAGGTTACCTGAATCTGCAAAAAATGATAATAATCCAGATATTACCGACTATATGGGAAGAGCAGATTTAACTGCATTTTATAAGTGGAATGAAAATAACTTTTCTTTAATGTTAAGACATTCTTTAAGAGGGGGAGATGCTTCTCATGGTGCAGTGCAGTTTGATTGGAGCTTCCCAATTAAAGGAAAATTAAGAGGTCAATTCCAATACTTCAATGGTTATGGTGAAAGCTTAATTGACTATAATCATCGTGCTAACTATGTTGGGTTGGGTGTGTCATTAATGGATTGGTTTTAAACATGGGGCATTTCGCCCCACATTTAAATAAGATAGTTATTTTAAGAAACGCTTATAACCTAAATTATCCGTTACTTCTTGGTATGGATAGCTAATGTTTTTAAGAGTTTCTATCAGGTCATCCTCGCCATGACTATTTAACTCAGACTGTAGACCAACCAACACACGGCCTTCTGCAGCACCGTGGTTACGGTAGTGGAAAAGCGTAATATTGTGGGTAGGGCCAAGTCTTTCTAAAAATGTCAGTAAGGCACCTGGTCTTTCAGGAAACTCGACTCTAAATAGACGTTCGTTTTGTTGCGCATGTCCACCAATTAAGTAACGAATATGTAATTTCGCAACTTCATCATTAGATAAATCGTCAACATCATAATGCGTTTCTAATGTATGGAGAATTTCTTTTCGCTCTGTATCGCCATCTTTTAAACTAACACCCGCAAATACTTGTGCGGTGTGATTGTCGTTTACACGGTAATTAAACTCAGTAATATTACGACCTTGTAGTGTGCGACAAAAATTTAAGAAAGCACCTTTTTCCTCTGGAATTGTTACCGCATAAATTGCTTCACGGCGTTCCCCAAGTTCTGTACGTTCTGCAATATAGCGTAGGCGATCAAAATTCATGTTTGCGCCACATACAATTGAAACAATATTTTTGCCTTCCAATTGGTGTGCTTTGACATATTTTTTGATACCTGCTAGCGCCATTGCACCAGAAGGCTCTACAATACTACGTGTTTCATCAAACGTATCTTTAACAGCAGCACATATTTCATCTGTATTTACGAGTACAACATCTTTTTCAACAATAGGTGTACCGTCTGATTTTGTCTTACGTAGAATCTCAAAAGGAATTTCACCAATTCGTGCGACAGCAGTTCCATCTGCAAATAATCCAACGTGAGATAAAGTAACACGCTCATTGGTTTCAAAAGCTGCTTTTAAACAAGCAGATTCTTCATATTCGACAGGAATGACTTTGACATGGGGTGCGATTTCGGCAAAATATGCTGCAATTCCTGAAATAAGTCCACCACCACCAACAGCAACAAAGATATAATCTACTTCACGCCATTGGCGCAAAATCTCGTTCGCAATTGTTCCTTGTCCTGCAATGACCAGTTCATCATCGTAAGGAGGTACAAAAACAAGTCCCTCGTTCTCTGCGCGTTGCATTGCATATCTATTTGCAATATCAAAAGAGTCGCCGTGTAAAACAACTTCGCCACCTAAGCGTTTTACCGCCTGTACTTTAATATCTGGTGTTGTAATTGGCATAACAATAATGGCACGAATACCTAGTTTTTTTCCAGATAAAGCCACGCCCTGAGCATGGTTTCCTGCTGAAGCACAAATGACACCGCGTTTTCGTTGTTCTTCTGAAAGCTGGCTAATACGGTTATATGCACCACGTAGTTTAAAAGAGAAAACTGGCTGTAGATCTTCGCGTTTTAAACGAATGTTGTTGTTAATTTTTTGACTAATTCGTGGAGCTGCTTCGAGAGGAGATTCAATGGCAACATCGTATACAGTTGCTTGTAAAATTTGTCTGACCAAGCGAAACAACATGGTTATCTTCCGTTTAACAGTTTAAAATAGGGATGAATTGAAATAAACACTGTATATGATTAGGTCGAATAATCAACCTAATTCTTTCATCAACCTAAAAATTTTGAGTAATCTTTATATGAGTTTATATGCAAACCAAGATGCAAAGAAGCAAGCAGCCGCCAAAGCTGCATTGAAACACTTACCTCAAGGAGGCATTTTAGGTGTAGGGACAGGAAGCACAGTAAACTTTTTAATTGATTTATTGCCTGAATTAGAATTGAAGGGTGCAGTGGCTAGCTCTGAAGCAACGGCAGAGCGCTTAAAAAAATTAGGCATAGACGTTGTAGATATGAATCAGGTTGGTGGTTTAGATGCGTATGTCGATGGCGCAGATGAAATTGATCGCCATTTACATATGATTAAAGGCGGTGGTGCGGCATTAACACGTGAAAAAATTGTTGCATCAATTGCAAAGAAATTTGTATGTATTGTGGATGATTCTAAATGGGTAGGACAGTTGGGGCATGACTTTCCTTTACCGATTGAGGTAATTCCAATGGCACGTTCTGCTGTGGCACGTAAAATTGTCACGCTTGGTGGTGATCCTGCTTACCGTGAAGGTGTAGTAACAGACAATGGTAATGTGATTATTGATGTACATAATCTAAATATTTTAGATGCACTTGAATTAGAGCGCACGATCAATGATATTCCTGGTGTTGTTACTAATGGCATATTTGCTTTAAATAAAGCTGATATTGCAGTGGTCGCAACAGATAGCGGTATTGAAGAGCGTTTTGCTGAATAAGTAATGACTTTATCTGATTTACCAGAAATTAAGATTATTCGACATGCTAGCGCAAAACAAATGCGCTTGCGTGTCTACCCCAATCAGATTAAATTAACTGTTCCTAAAGTTTGCTCCCAACGATATATTCAGGATTTTTTAAATCAATCTGAGGAATGGCTTTTAGAGACATGGGAGAAAACTAAAAAAAAGCTCGTAGAAATACCCGATCAAATTGTATTATTTAATCGGAGCACTCCTTTAAAGATCTGCGTTCGTGAACAAAAAATGCCTTATTTTTTAGATGAATTGGCAAACATCCTTTTCTTACACCGCATTGAGGCTTTAAAAGACTTTATTTTGTTTTATGCTAAAAAGCATCTCACAGAATATTTAAAACAAATCTCTTTAGAAACAAATATGCTATACCATGGCTCACAGGTGAGATGGGTAAAAAGTCGCTGGGGGAGTTGCAATCAGCAGCACAAAATCATGCTAAACGCTATATTGGTACTTTTACCTATAAATTTAGTACGCTATGTATGTGTGCATGAATTGGCTCATACCATTTATTTTAATCACAGTTCTTTGTTTTGGAAACAGGTCGAAAAGTATGATGACCATTATTCGCTGCACAGAAAGAGTTTAAAATTATTTCATTGGCCACATTGGCTTCTATAATGATATAGATGGCAGTGAAAAATATGATCTAGTGTATAAAAATATATTTAGAAAAAATAAGCTTCCTGTCATACTAAGATGTTTTTTAAATAAAATGAATTTGAGGTAGTACAAGTGATTTCAGTTGGCATAGTTGGTGGTACAGGTTATACGGGTGTTGAATTACTTAGACTTTTACTCAGACATCCGAATGTAACAGTGCGTGTACTTACTTCTCGAACTGAGGCTGGGAAGCGTGTATGTGATATGTTTCCAAGTTTACGCGGCCATACTGATCTGACATTTTCAGATTTAGACACGGATGTATTAAAATCTTGTGATGTCGTATTTTTTGCAACTCCGCATGGTGTAGCGATGAAATATGCACAAGCGTTGGTTGATGCAAATACAAAAGTAATTGATTTGGCTGCCGACTTTAGACTACAGAATCTAGAAGATTTTGAAAAATGGTATGGAATGGCACATGAGTGTCCAGAGCTATTAAAGTCTTCGATATATGGTTTATCTGAATTAAATCGTGAAAAAATTAAAAATGCACAAGTTATCGGGAATCCTGGATGTTACCCAACCACAGTACAGTTAGGATTAGCACCTTTACTTAAAACTAAAAACTTAATAGAAACCAAAAGTATTATTGTAGATGCGAAATCTGGTGTTTCGGGTGCTGGTCGTAAAGCAAGTATGGGTATGATTTATACTGAAAATGCTGATAGCTTTAAGGCATACAGCGTGTCTGGACATCGTCATCAGCCTGAAATTATTGAGGCTTTAGAAAATATTTCTGGACAAAAAAAGGCATTTGATCATTTGGTATTTGTACCACATTTGGTTCCTATGATTCGTGGCATGTTAAGTACAATTTATGTAGACTTAACACAAGAAGGTGATGATTTAGATATTCAGGCATTCTATGAAGCTTTTTATAAAAATGAATTGTTTGTAGATGTAATGCCTCAGGGGTCTTTACCAGAAACACGCAGTGTACGTGGGGCAAATGAATTGAGAATCGCTTTATATAAGCCACAACCTAAGAAGCTTGTTATTGTCGTTATTCAAGACAATCTTGTAAAAGGTGCTGCAGGACAAGCTGTACAAAATATGAATTTAATGTGCGGACTCGCTGAAGAAACGGGTTTAACAGGAATTGCACTATCACCTTAAGTTTGAAAAGCACTCACTACAGTGCTGTAGTGAGTGTATTATGTTGAGCATAAAAATGACACAAAAGACGCTTGAGCAGAATCCTTTAGATTCACAAAAAATAAAAAAACCTAATTTCATGCAAGCCCATAAATTTATTTTACTGGCAAGCCTTATTTTATTTATAGGTGGTGGTGCACTTGGTTATTCGGTCGGACACCGTCAAGGTTTAACAGTTGTTGGTTATGAAGCCAATGCTGAAGAGCTTATGGAAATTGTTCAAAAGCAGAAAGATACCCTTTCTACATTGAACAAAAATTTAAATATGGCTATACAAGAGCGAGATGTCGCTTTAAGTAATACCACACATTTGACACATGCGCTTAATGAAGGGAAAGCAGACTTGGGTATTGCTCAGACGCAAAGTCAGATTTACAGAAGTATCTTACGCCAAAGAGGTGGTGTAAGTTTAATGGTTCAAAATCTAGGTGTGAGACCACTGCCTGAAAATGTGTTTGAATACCAATTAGATTTACTACAAGTCAGTTCTAAAAAGGCTTCTGGTACTGTCGAACTTAGACTTATTCGTGGGGGAGAAGTTTTAGCTATTCCTATGGAAAATAAGCATTTTGAGTTTGAGAGTTTTCAACGTCTTACAGGTCGTTGGACAATGCCAAAAGGTTTTGTACCACAATTTATTGAGGTACGTGTTAATGGTGGACTGACTGAAATTAAACGTTTTAACTGGTTGAAAGGAAAAGAAATCGAAAGTCCTTCGGCATTTGTATCCGATATTCCTCAAGCTGAGGCCAAAGTTCAGTAATTATGAAGTTAAACTCTATGCGTCATCTAAAGAAAAAGGTAAATTTAAATGAAGTGAAAGCTTCATTTCAGCAGTCAGGTTATACAGATTGGCATTTAAACATGTCAGGTGAAGATCACCATGAAGAGGGTGATCTTGATGTAAAAACTGCACCACCAGAATTTAAGGTTCCGCCTTTATATATGGTGGTTTTACTGAATGATGACTATACCCCAATGGATTTTGTTATTGAAATTTTACAAGATTTCTTTGCAATGAATCTTGACCAAGCCACTCAAGTAATGCTAACTGTACATTATGAAGGGAAAGGCATTGCAGGTGTTTATCCTAGAGATATTGCTGAGACCAAAGCCAATCAAGTAAATAATTATGCTCGATCACAAGGTCATCCATTACTTTGTCAAATTGAGCCAAAACAATAAGGGGATTGTATGCTTAGTCGTCAATTAGAGGTATCTTTACGTTTGGCTGTGAGTTTAGCTAGACAAAAAAGACATGAATTTTTAACAGTTGAACATTTATTACTTGCATTATTAGACAATGATTCTGCTGTAAATGCATTAAAGTCATGCGGGGCAGACATTACAACGCTCAGAAAAGAGCTTGAAGAGTATATTGAAAAACATACGCCTAAATTGGCTGAGAATAGTGAGCAGGCACCGCATCCAACGGAAAGCTTTGACCGTATTTTACAACGTGCGATTTTTCATGTGCAATCGAGTGGTGGAAGTAGAGCCGTAGAGGGTGCAGATGTATTGGTTGCAATGTATTCTGAAAGAGATACGTTTGCTGTTTATTTATTAAAACGTCATCAAATTAATCGTGTGACACTGACACAATATTTATCTCATGGCGGAAACAAAGAAGAGCTAAAAGTAGAAGGTGAAACAGAAGAACTAGATGGTGAACATACGACATCTACTGCTGCAAACCCACTTGAAGTATATACGGTTAATTTGAATGTCGAGGCTTCTAAAGGTAAAACGGATCCATTAATTGGTCGAGAAAAAGAAGTTGAGCGCGCAGCACAGATTTTATGTCGTCGCCGTAAAAATAACCCGCTATTGGTGGGCGATCCTGGTGTAGGTAAAACTTCTATTGCAGAGGGATTGGCGTGGCTCATTGTAAATGGTAAAGCACCAAAACCACTCAGTCAGGCAGAAATTTATAGTTTAGATATTGGTGCATTGGTTGCAGGTACAAAATATCGTGGCGATTTTGAGAAGCGTTTAAAGCAATTGTTAAATGGACTCAAGAAAAATCCAAATGCGATTTTATTCATCGACGAAATTCATATGATTATTGGTGCTGGTTCAAGTATGGGCAGTACGATGGATGCATCGAATTTGATTAAGCCTGCGTTAGCCAATGGAACGTTGCGTTGTATTGGATCTACAACGTTTCAAGAGTATCGCCAAGTTTTTGAAAAAGACCATGCATTGTCACGTCGATTCCAGAAAATTGATGTAAATGAACCAAGTGTTGGTGAAACAATTGAAATATTACGTGGCTTGAAATCCAAGTTTGAAGAGTTTCATCATGTTAAATATGATGATCAGGCACTGGTTTCTGCTGTCGAATTATCTTCTAAGTTTATTAACGATCGATTCCTGCCTGATAAGGCAATTGATGTGATTGATGAAGCTGGTGCTCAGCGACGTTTAAAAACTGAAGAAGAAAATACGCAAATTACTGTAGATAATATTGAAGACATTATTTCTAAAATTGCGCGAATTCCTGCAAAAACAGTATCTAAAGACGATAAAGCAGTTTTGCAATATCTAGAGCGTGATTTAAAACGTGTTGTTTTTGGTCAGGATGAAGCAATTACGGCATTGGCTTCTGCAATCAAGTTGTCTAGAGCAGGCCTAAAATCACCCGACAAACCTGTGGGAAGTTTCGTTTTTGCGGGGCCAACAGGTGTAGGTAAGACAGAAGTAACTAAACAACTTGCTAAGTTACTTGGTGTAGAACTTATTCGTTTCGATATGTCTGAATATATGGAAAGACATGCTGTATCACGCTTAATTGGTGCGCCTCCAGGTTATGTTGGGTTTGATCAGGGTGGCTTGTTAACTGATGCTGTACATAAAAATCCTCATAGTATTCTGTTACTAGATGAGATTGAAAAAGCACATCCCGATGTTTTTAATCTACTTTTACAGATTATGGATCATGGATCACTTACAGATAATAATGGTCGTAAATCTGACTTCCGAAATATAATTTTAGTTCTGACTACAAACATTGGTGCTGAAAGTATTTCTAGATCGAGTATAGGGTTTATGGAGCAAGATCATAGCAATGATAACCAAGATGCAATGAAGAAAGCTTTCTCTCCAGAGTTTAGAAACCGTTTAGACAGTACAATCCAATTTAAAGCTCTACCACCGAGTGTTATAGAATCTGTGGTAGATAAATTCTTAACGGAGTTACAAGCACAACTTGATGAGAAGAAAGTATTTCTAGATGTAGATGAGAGCGCACGTAATTGGATGGCTGCAGAGGGATACGATCGCCTCATGGGTGCCCGTCCAATGCAACGCCTTATTCAAGAGCATTTGAAAAAACCATTGGCTGAAATGATTCTATTTGGAGAGTTGGCAGACAATGGTGGTAATGTTGCAGTGACAGTGAAAAAGGAAAATGATCGTCCGGTTGGGTTGCAGCTGACCATATTTGAGGATCAAATTACGACCCCTGCTTAGTACACATATAAGGTTGATATGTTTAATTTCGATATTCTAAAAACCTTGCAAGTTTTTGGACTGTTTTTTGTAACTGCAATTGCTGAGATATTGGGATGCTATTTCCCATATCTCATGTTTAACCAAGATAAAACGAAGTGGTTATGGATTCCGACAATTATTAGCTTATTGCTATTTGTCTGGCTGCTAACCTTACATCCTGCAGCATCTGGGAAAATATATGCAGCTTATGGTGGTATTTATGTTTTCACAGCACTATTGTGGTTAAGATTTGTCGATCAGATGCCACTAACATGGTGGGATATTGGTGGTGGTCTAATTGTAATGCTAGGAGCATGTATTATTATCCTGCAACCAAATTAAGGTTTGGTTGCTAAAATCTATTAAAATGCATTAAATTTCACAAAAAATAACAAAAATAGTTAAAAAGAACACATAATGGAGGGAGATTTTAGCAAAACTCGGAATAGAATAATAAAAATGTAATTTAAAAATTTGTGGAAAATATAAATGGCTGACCTTATTATTGAATTATTAGAGCCGATTAATTTAGAAAAAGAAGGATATAGTCCCGTAGTTTTTGATAAGGGAACTTTATTTAAAGTCGTATACGATTCTATGAATAGTCACTTGGTTCGTGCAGACAATGGACTAACATTTTCAATTGCAAAGCAAGACCGCGATCGTATTTGGCGTTACTTAGACTAATGATTGACAGTAGAATCACAGATTGCTATTTTGCTGAGCGATATTGTAATGACTGTTATTTATGGCTGTAATCACAAAAGAAAAATTTATTTATACGCCACCATTGGGTGAGCTACCTGTACTGTATGAAGATGAATATTTCATTGCTGTAGATAAGCCAGCAGGATTGTTATCTGTACCCGGACGTTTACCTGAACACCATGACAGTGCTTTTTTGAGACTACAGCATAACTTTCAAGCAATAAAAATAACCCATCGTTTAGATATGGCGACATCTGGAATATTACTTTTTGCCAAGCATCGCGATGCAGAAATTGCAATGAGCAAAATTTTTCAAAAGCGTGCAGTTGAAAAACAATACATAGCTTTGGTTCAGGGAAAGCTTTCTACTTCTGGTGAAGTAAACGCACCATTAATTACAGATTGGCCAAATCGACCTAAACAGAAAATTGATTTAGCAGAAGGAAAGCCTGCGCAAACATATTATAAACCTTTGGAATATAATACTATCAAAGGAATAACACGCGTTCAGTTAACACCGATTACTGGACGATCACATCAGTTGCGTATTCATATGATGCATATAGGCCATCCGATTTGTGGTGACCAGTTTTATCATCCTGAGCCTCATTTGTGTGAATTTAAGCGAATGGCTTTGCATGCTCATAAGTTGTCTTTTATACATCCATTTATTGAAGATCAGGAGTTGAACATTATTTCACCTGTACCATTTTAAGCAAAGCACGATACAAAGAAGTATCGTGCTTTATATGTTTAATCTATATTTTGGTGTTTAGTTTCCTTAATTGCTGAAAAAGCCAGTAAGGACAAAACAGCGGCTACACATAAATAGTAGCCTACAAAAGATGCGCCATAATTTGTTGCAAGATTATTGGCAATAAGCGGTGCAAAAGATGCACCCAAAATACCTGCTAAATTAAAAGAAAGTGCAGAGCCTGTATAGCGAATTGAAGTTGGATAAATTTCAGATAAAATTGTGCCGATAGGACCATAGGTTAAGCCCATGATAGATAATCCAATACATAAGAAAATGGTCATAACCACTGGTTGATCGGGTACTAGGAAATACTGGAAACTAAGTCCAAAAACTGCAACTAAAAAACAAATACAGATAGAAGTTTTTCTACGACCAAATTTTTCTGCAAGTATAGCAGAGATAGGAATAAATATACCAAAACAAACCGTCGCAAGAAGTTGCATTTTTAACATGTCAGCACGTGAGTAGCCTAAGGCAGTTGTCCCCCAGTTTAATGCAAATACGGTCATTAAATAGAATAATACAAAGGTACACACAGCGCCTATTGTTCCTAGAAATAACGTTTTTCCATGTTGGGAAAAAACTGTTTTAAAAGGAATTGTTGTTTCTTTCTGTTTGGTTAAAACACGTTGAAAAGCAGGTGTTTCATGTAATTTTAAGCGAATGTATAAACCTAAAAAGACAAGAACAGCACTTGCAATAAATGGAATACGCCATCCCCATTGTAAAAAGTTTTCGTTCGACATGGTCGCACCTAATATTAAAAAAGCGCCAGATGCTAAAATAAAACCAATAGGTGCGCCAAGTTGTGGAAACATACCATACCAAGCACGCTTTCCTTCTGGTGCGTTTTCTGTTGCAAGTAGAACAGCACCGCTCCATTCGCCACCTAATCCAAGTCCTTGACATAAACGACAAATAATAAGCAAAAGCGGTGCAAAAATACCTATATGAGCATAGGTTGGGAGTAGTCCAATACAAACAGTTGAAAGCCCCATAAGTAAAAGTGCTGCAACTAATGTCGATTTTCTTCCAATTCGATCACCTAAGTGCCCAAATACTGCTGCGCCAATAGGGCGAGCAATAAATGCAACAGCAAAAACTGCAAGAGATTGTAAGGTCGCTGCGCCACCGCTACTTGCAGGAAAGAAAAGGTGTGGAAACACCAGCACGGCTGCGGTTGCATAAATGTAAAAGTCAAAAAATTCAATGGTTGTCCCGACTAGGCTTGCAAGTAGAACACGTGTTTTTGAATTGTGAGTAGTAGGTATAGAATCGTTGTTAGACGCTGAATATTCCATAGGGAACCACACTGATCATAAAAAGTTTTTTAGTTGGTATAAGCTTTTGAAGCTAAATGATAGTATTTATTATGAAGTATTTTATGAGAATATATTACGCAATATTTTATTTATTTTGGGCAGCATTAGAATTTTTTTCTATTTATAGTTCATATTTGTGTGATTTTTTTCAGTTTAAATATATCTAATAAAAATCATATTAATTTGGTTTAGATGGCGAAAAAGGGTAAGGAAAAATATTTAATATTTCTTTTGCTATAAAATGATATATTTAAAAGTTCGTTATTTTCATAAAAAAAGATTAAAATAGTCCAAAGATGTATTGAATGTTGTAAGTGATATGAGCCAGACCAAAGCAAAAAAACCTGCTGTAAAACTTCCTTTTCCTATGAAGAAAGATGAAATGGACAAAGATACAGAAGCACATAATCAAGTAAGACCGAAACCTGAACAATATGCAGATCGGACTTGGATGCCTCCTAGAGGAACTCGTCGCTCCATGGGTAAGCGCTAAATATATCAATAGAGGTTATTGAAATTAATTCTCATTAACCTCTATTTTTTTAGAGTACCTTGTGTTATGTTATAACATATACTTTATGGAGTTTATTTTATGCAAGTATTATCATCACTAAAAAGTGCAAAACGCCGTTCAGCAGATTGTCAAATTGTTCGTCGTCGTGGAAAGCTTTACGTTATTTGTAAGTCAAATCCTCGATTTAAAGCTCGTCAAGGTTAAAATGCACGGTACCATTAAAAATAAAAAGTGAGCATTGTCTCACTTTTTTATTAAGTTTGTTTTATGAATGATCTATTGGATGTTTTAATATTTTTTTCCCTTTCCATAAATCTATGAAGTCCTTTTCATTAAATTCGTAAATTTCCATAAAGATAAGTATCAGACTGGAAATCCACTGCTCTTTATTTTCAGGTGAGTATAGCTCTGGAATCTTGGATTTGACCTGATAAGTAATATCATCAATTTCGTATGTTCTATTTCTTCCATAACGATCGGTTGGAAAGATATCTTCATCTAAAATTTTATTTATAAGTGGTTTATAGGTTCCATCTATCTCTAGTAAATTTTTCTCAGTTTCTTCTTTATATTGTATAAAAAACTGATGGATAAAAGATTGTGTTAAAGGTGGGTAAATAGTTTGGATATTTTCCTCTAAAAAAACTTGAAATGATTCGGGTAGAATAACGTTATTAGAAATACCTTTAAATAGAGGCGCAATTTTAGAGACGGGATTACCTGCTAGACCACAGCCTAAAGCTGTAATAAAGTACATTGTTGAAAGATGGTTTTGCGTATAAATTTTAAAATCGTCAATATAAGATGCAATTTCTTCACAACTAAGTGGAGCCAAGCTTCGATCGAGAGTAGGGATAGCAAAACTTTGTCCCATCCACCCACGACTTACACCTTTTACAGCACCAAAATGCTGTTGAGCAATTCTTGCACCACCTTCTTCATGTCTTCCTGCTAAATCGCTTCCAAAAACAAAAATATGGTTTTCAGGTAAAGATTTAATGATGTGTTCATCGTGATACTGATATCGCATGCTTAGACTCATTCAGATACTTTCTTTTCATTTTATAATGTGATTGATCCACCTATCCGTCAAGATATATCCTTGAAGATTAAAAAATCAGTACAATATATATAAAAGCTTATAAACAAATAAAGAGAGATAAGAGTGAGTGATCATCAACCTTTTGAACTTGTAACAACCTATGAGCCAGCAGGAGACCAGCCTCAGGCAATTGAAAAACTCGTATCAGGTGTAAAAAAGGGGATGAAGAATCAACTGTTACTTGGTGTGACAGGGTCTGGAAAGACATATACTATGGCAAATGTAATTGCAGAGTTACAACGACCGACCATTATTATGGCACATAATAAAACACTCGCTGCACAGCTGTATGGAGAGTTTAAATCTTTCTTTCCTCATAATGCTGTTGAATATTTTGTAAGCTACTATGACTATTATCAACCAGAAGCTTATGTACCTTCTTCAGACACTTTTATTGAAAAAGATGCTGCGATTAATGATCATATTGATCAGATGAGATTGTCTGCCACACGTGCATTATTAGAAAGAAAAGACGCAATTATTATTGCATCTGTCTCAGCGATCTATGGTTTAGGTGATCCTGAAGCATATATGCAGATGTTATTGCATATTGTCGAAAATGACCGTACAAGTCGTGATGATATTATTCGTCGATTGGTAGAAATGCAGTATACACGTAACGATTTGGAGTTTTTACGCGGGACCTATCGTATACGTGGAGAGATTATTGATATTTTTCCAGCAGAATCAGAGCAATATGCGATTCGTATTGAACTTTTTGATGATGAGGTTGATTCAATAAGATGGTTTGATCCAATTAATGGGAAAATGATTCGGAAAGTACCTCGTGTGACGATTTATCCAAAAAGTCACTATGTAACGCCTAAAGATAATTTACAACGCGCCATTGGTACAATTAAAGATGAGCTGAAAGACCGTATAGCGTTTTTAAAAGCCCATGACAAACTGCTTGAGGCACAGCGTATTGAGCAAAGAACACGTTATGATTTAGAAATGATGCAACAGCTTGGTTATACCAATGGGATTGAAAATTATTCACGACATTTGTCTGGTCGAGATGAAGGTGCTGCACCACCAACACTTTTTGACTATATTCCTGAAGACGCATTGTTAATTATTGATGAGTCTCATGTAACAATTCCTCAGATTGGCGCAATGTATAAAGGTGACCGTTCTAGAAAAGAAAATTTAGTGAATTATGGTTTCCGTTTACCAAGTGCATTGGATAACCGTCCTATGAAGTTTGAAGAGTGGGAACGTATTACTCCAACGACTTTGTATGTGAGTGCAACGCCTGCAATATATGAGTTAGAGCATGCAGAACAGGTGGTAGAGCAAGTCGTTCGACCAACAGGATTAATTGACCCTGAAATAGAAGTACGCCCTGTATTAACACAAGTCGATGATGTGTTGTCTGAAATTAATTTACGCCGTGAGCAAGATGAGCGTGTTTTGATTACAACTTTGACTAAACGGATGGCTGAGGATCTAACTTCTTATTTAAAAGAATATGGGATTAAAGTTGCTTATTTACATTCAGATATTGATACCGTAGAGCGTGTTAAAATTATTCATGAACTACGTTCTGGTATTCATGACGTTTTAGTCGGTATTAACTTACTCCGTGAGGGGTTAGATATGCCAGAGGTTTCGCTTGTTGCAATTTTAGATGCAGATAAAGAAGGGTTTTTGCGATCAGAGCGTTCACTCATTCAAACTATAGGTCGTGCTGCGCGTAATATTAAAGGTAAAGCTATTTTATATGCAGACCGCATTACTGACTCAATGCGAAAAGCAATGGATGAAACCGAACGTCGTCGTGAAAAGCAGTTGGCCTTTAATGAAGAACATGGCATTACGCCACGAAGTGCTGTTAGACAGGTAGTTAAAGAGATTGATACTGGTGAAGTATTTGATGATGAAATACCTGTAGATATTCCAGTAAATTCTAAGCTAAGTGCAGATGAACAGCATATTGTTTCTGATCCTAAATTACTGGCCAAGCATTTGGCAAAACTTGAGAAAGAGATGTTAAAAGCATCCAAAGAGCTACAGTTTGAGCAAGCTGCAAAAATACGTGATCAAATAGTGACTTTAAAATCTCATCTTTTACAGTGATCTATTTTGAGATTTACATAAAAGAAGTAGTTTACTGTCTGGTTTGTCGCTATGTTTTGAATATAAAGTGAGGAATATAATGATGAAAAAAAGTCACAAAATTTTATGTTTGATTGGTGGGGTTGTTGGTGTAATGTGCTTGTTTAATGCTGTGCAAGCCAATACACAAACGGTAAAACCACCGATCACAGCTGTACATAAGTTGGACCTTACTAAATATTTGGGAACATGGTATGAAATTGCTAGAAAACCAATGTATTTTCAACGCCAATGCCTTAAAGATGTACAAGCAACCTATACATTAAATGTGAATGGAAACGTAGATGTTGAAAATTCATGCTTAAAACAAGGCGATGTTCGCAGTGTGGCTAAAGGTGAGGCATTTATTATGAATCCGCCGTACGATAGTCAACTGAAAGTAAGTTTTCTTCCAGATTCAATACGATGGTTACCTATAGGACGAGGTGATTACTGGGTGCTGAAAATTGATGAAAACTATCAAACAGTCATGGTGGGCGATCCAGCTAGGAAGTATTTATGGATACTTGCTAGAACACCTCATATTCACCCAGACGTTTGGCACGAGTATTTAAATTATGCTAAAGAAATTGGATATGATGTGAGTGATTTACACATTACAGAACAAACTGAAAGATAGTTGAATTCTTAAGGGAATATTAGACTAAATATATTTGGGTTTTTACTTGGTTTTAAAAACTAAATCATCTAGTTTAAGTGCGTTAGGTTATACCAACCTAACGCACTTTTCGTTCTACAGCTTGGAGTAGAGGTTTTATATGCTTAAAGGGATTTTGCTATCTGTTTTAGCCTCTAGTGTGTTTGGAATTTTATATTTCTATAGTCAGCTATTACATGCTTTTGATGGTTCGCAGGTGTTTGGTTGGCGTGTCATTTCTTTTTTACCATTTCTCACCTTATTTATGTGGCTTAGTCGTGACCTACATTATATTTCAGAGATTTTTCAAAGAATTTTAAAACAACCTCAGCTTATTTTAGGTGTGATTGGAACCGCGATATTGGGTGGGTTTCAATTGTGGTTGTTCTTATGGGGGCCTATGCATGGTAGAGGCATGCAAGTTTCTTTAGGATATTTTTTACTGCCTTTAGTTCTCGTACTTATTGGTGCTTTATTTTATAAAGAAAAATTATCTAACTTTCAGAAAATTGCTGTTGCTTGTGCAATTTTAGGTGTAGGCCATGAAATTTGGAAAGTTGGAAGCATTGCTTGGGAAACTGCACTGGTTGCTTTTGGTTATTCTGCCTACTTCTTTTTACGTAAAATTATAAAAACAGATCATCTAGGTGGGTTCTGGTTAGATAATATTTTAGCACTTCCTATAGCAATTTATTTTGTATCTACTTGGCAGGGTGGTTCACTCGGTACCATACTTTCATCACATCTAATTTTTATTATTACTGGACTGGGTATATTAAGTGCTATTGGATTGGGCTCATATATTTTAGCAAGTCGATATTTACCTATGGTTTTATTTGGACTACTTAGCTATTTAGAGCCTGTATTACTAGCACTCGCTTCACTCATGATCGGAGAAAAAATTAGTGGTGCTGAATTATTTACTTATATTCCAATTTGGTGTGCAGTTGCGATTTTGGTTTTTGAGGGTGTTTACCATATTTACAAACAACAACGCCGTCATGAAGATTTATTACTAAAAGTAGAAAAGCTTCCCAAGAGATTAAAGCGTGCACGTAAGCAACAAGATAAAGCCAGTTAAAACATATTTTCATCTAAAATTATTAAATTTATGCATGTTCGTGTAAATAGTATGCGGATATAAAAATAATTCACCATATCAATATTCATGAAATCAGGTACAATATGCCACAATAGTTTGTTTTATAGAATCAGAGGATTGGCAGATGCGCTTTGTTGATGAAGCAGTCATTACCGTAGAGGCTGGCGACGGAGGCAATGGCGTGGCCAGTTTTCGCCGTGAGAAGTTTGTACCGTTTGGTGGGCCTGATGGTGGCGATGGTGGTCGAGGTGGAAGTGTATACATACAAGCCGATGAAAATACCAGCACATTAGTTGACTTCCGTTATACTCGTAGATTCCGTGCAGAACGTGGGAAAAATGGTTCGGGTGCAAACTGTGCAGGGCGTGGTGCACCTGACGTTATACTATATGTTCCTGTAGGTACGACCATTGTAGATACAGATTCAGGTGATATCATTGGTGATCTAGTAGCGCAAGGCCAACGTGTCTTAGTTGCACAAGGTGGCAATGGTGGTTTAGGAAATACACATTTCAAATCTTCTACGAACCGCGCACCACGTAAATTTACGACAGGTATTAAAGGCGAATTCAGAGAAATTCGTTTAGAACTGAAAGTTCTTGCAGACGTAGGTTTACTTGGAATGCCAAATGCGGGTAAATCTACATTTATTCGTGCAGTTTCTGCTGCAAAACCAAAAGTTGCTGACTATCCATTTACTACAATGGTACCTAACTTAGGTGTTGTCGATGCAGACCGTCATCGCTCTTTTGTTATGGCTGATATTCCAGGGCTTATTGAAGGCGCTTCAGATGGTGCAGGTTTAGGTATTCGTTTCTTAAAACACCTTGCAAGAACAAGAATCCTTTTACATATTGTCGATGTGCAACCTATTGATGGTTCTGACCCTACACATAATGCAAAAGCAATTCTGAATGAACTGAAAAAATTCTCACCAACACTTTCGAAGCTTCCAGTTGTTCTTGTTTTAAATAAACTTGATCAATTGGATGAAGCAACACGTGACGAATGGTGTGACTATATTCTAAATGAATTACAGTGGGATGGTCCGACATTTAAGACTTCAGGTCTACTAGAAAGTGGTACTAAAGAAGTTGTGTATTACTTAATGGATCAAATTGAGCAACAGCGTGAAAGAGAGCTTGAAGATCCTGAGTATGCTGCACAAATGAAGGCTTTCCGTGATCAATTAGAAGAAGAAACTCGTGAGCAAACACTTGCGGCTAAAGAAGCATATCGTGCACAGCGTCGTGCGCAACGTTTAGGTTTAGACGATGAAGACGACGACAATGACGATGATGATAACGAAATGGAAGTATATTACGTACGTTAAGTACGATTGAGGAGATATGATTAAGGTAGTAGATGGGCAACGCCAGCTCGAAAATTGTAAGCGAATCGTTGTTAAAATTGGCTCATCCTTGCTTACGGCAAATGGCCAAGGTTTAGATATTGATGCAATTACCCATTGGGTGCATCAGATTGCCAAATTGCATAACGCTGGACATGAAATTATTCTTGTTTCTTCTGGTGCTGTTGCAGAAGGCATGGTTCGTATGAAACTTACCGAGCGACCCTCAGACCTACCTAGTCTCCAAGCATGTGCAGCTATTGGTCAAATGGGACTTGTGCAGACATGGTCTTCTATTTTAGAAGAACATGATATTCAAACTGCACAAGTTTTATTAACACATGACGATTTGACGGATCGTCAACGCTATTTAAACTCTTGCGACGCATTACAACATTTAATAGATTGGCGTGTGATTCCAGTCATTAATGAAAATGATACGGTATCTACAGGTGATATTAAGTTTGGTGATAATGATACGCTTGCAGCCATGGTTGCAGGTCAGGTCAATGCAGACTTACTTATTATTTTGACTGATCAACAGGGTATGTTTAATGCAGATCCTCGCTCAAATCCTGATGCACAACTACTGTCTACAGTACCTGCATTAGATGAAGAATTGTTTAGCATGGCTGGTGGAGGTGGTGCTTTAGGAACTGGTGGTATGGTGACTAAAGTAAAAGCTGCACGGTTAGCCGCGCGTTCTGGTTGCCCAACCATTGTTGCAAGTGGAGAGCGTGACGAAGTGCTATCTAAGCTTATGGCAGGAGATGAGCTTGGAACATTATTTGTTGCAGATAGCGATCCAATTACTGCACGTCAACAGTGGCTTGCAGCACACTCTCAAACAGCCGGATGCTTAGTTTTAGATAATGGTGCGGTTGAAGCTATTACATTAAAACACCGTAGCTTACTACCTGTTGGTGTTCGTTTTATTGAAGGCGAATTCGAACGTGGGGATGTTGTAGAGTGTGTAGATTTAAAAGGTAAACGAGTTGCTGTAGGTATAGTAAATTTTAGTTCACGCTATGCCGATATTGTGAAGGGGCTTTCTTCAGAAAAAGTACAACAAGTGTTGGGTGAGGTTCGTTCATTTGAAATGATTCACCGTAACCACATGGCAATTTATTGAACAAGTAAAAAAAGACCATATACATAATCGTGTATGGTCTTTTTATTTAATTTTTGTTGTGATAATTCACACTAATATCAAAAATTGGATTACCTTCTTGGTCATTTACAGTGACTGAGCCTTCGTGGAATATAGAGATTAAAGCGCCTGTTAAAAGTAAACTATCGTAGGTCATATCTTTTTCGATAGGGTTGCCATTTTGATCTTTACTACGTAGTGATATTTTGGGTTCTGTTTCGGATAAATGTAATTTCATAAAAAATAAAAGATTTTGAATCTCTAAAAATTATACAAATAAATACGAGTTTTACAAAATTGTGCTGCGTTTATTTTAATCAATAAAAGCAATATACTTTCATAATAAAAAAAATTACAATGCGCAATTATGGCTTATTCTGGCTATGTCTTGGGTTTTATTGTTCTATATGAAAAATTCTTTTCTATTTTCTCGTATTTCTTTAATAGTTTTATTATCTACAGGTTTAATGGCTTGTGGTGGGCATTCTGTTTTATCATCAGATGATGATTCCATCATGAATACAAAGCAAATAAAATCTCTCATTCCTTCACATGTCCGCCAAAGAGATTCATGGGCACATGATATGAATGAAATTATGGATACTTTAAAAATAGAAAAGTCTAAAGAGAATGTCTGTAGCATTGTTGCCATTGTAGATCAAGAATCTAATTTTATAGCTAATCCTCAGGTGCCAGGTTTAGGTCAAAAGGCGATTAAGGAAGTACATAATAGACTAGAAGAAAAGTTTACCGATAAATTGGGGGATAAGCTAGGTCGAGCAGTTGCTGTATACTTCCAAGATGTTTTAAAAAATCAACCTACACCGAATAACAGTTATTTAAGCCAAATGAAAAAGGTGAAAACAGAAAAAGACTTAGACATATTGTATCGTCAAATTTTTGACTATATGACAAAACATTACCATGTGAGCGCAATTACAGGCGTCGCAAAATTTGTTGGCCAAGATATCGGTGAGCGTATGAATCCAATTACGACTTTGGGCTCTATGCAAGTGCAGGTGAGTTATGCTCAAGAATATAATCGAAATAATTTGAATATTTATCAGTTGAGAGATGATTTATATACGCAATATGGTGGATTGTATTATGGTATACATCGTTTAATGTTGTATTCGACGGATTACAACAAACCGATTTACCGATTTGCAGATTATAATTCAGGTATGTATTCTAGTCGTAATGCTGCATTTCAGCAAAGTCTTAAAAAACTTACAAAAATGGACTTAGCTTTAGATGGCGATTTATTGCTTTATAATAAAGATGGTAAGCCGCAAAATGCCAAAAGTCAGTCTGAAATTGCATTAACTAAACTATTTAGTGAGAATGGTATTATTATTACTCCTAAAAAACTACGTGCAGACTTAAAAGAGGAGAAAGAGCAATCATTTGAGAATACACAATCTTATCTTGCTGTACAAAAACTATATCAAGAAAAAACAGGTAAGAAGCCACCCTATGCGATTATGCCAGAAGTGATTATTTCTGGACCTAAATTAAGTAGAGAATATAATACAAACTGGTATGCCACACGTGTAAATACAAGATATGAATCTTGTATGCGACGCGCTAGAAATTTACATTAAATATGAAAAAACAATCACTCGCATTATTTGATTTTGATGGAACTCTTTACTTAAGAGATAGTTTTACTAAATTTATTTTTTATGTTTTAAAGTCTCATTATGTTATTGCAAAAGGAATTGCACTTATTCCATGGGTAAAAAAGTACTATTTAAATTTGTATCCTGCTCCAGATATGAGAAAAAAACTTTTTTATACAATGTTTGAAGGCCTAGATGCAAAACAGATTCATGCTGATGGTGAAAACTATGCAAAAACTTTATTGGCAGATTTTAATCCTATTTTATGGGCACAGTTAAAACAACATCAGGCTTTGGGTCATCGAATTGTTCTTGTATCTGCTTCTGTGGATCTATATTTGAAACCTTTATGTGATTTACTAGATATTGATCTTATTTGCTCTAAAGTAGAGACAGTAAATGGTTTGCTTACTGGACTCTATATGGGGGAAGACTGCAGTAGCGATGAAAAGAAAAAACAAATTATGAAAAAATATGCCATTAATGATTATGATATCGTGTATGGATATGGAAATACGCATGAGGATCATGCGATGTTGTCGCTTGCTCATCATAGTTTTATTGTTGGGAAAGATGATAAATTACCAAGAATTTCTAATTAATATCAGGGCAAAGGATGGCATGGCGTGATTGAATTATTTATCCCTTTTCTTGTGGCAATTTTCGTTTTAACGATTACACCTGGTTTAGATACAACCTTAATTATTAGAACAGCCAGTTTAGAAACTCAATCGAAAGCAATGCAAACTGCTATGGGTGTAAGCTTTGGTTGCATCGTTTGGGGAGCTATTGTGGCTTGTGGGTTAGGGGCATTACTTGCGACTTCTGCAGTTGCATTTAATATTTTAAAATGGATAGGAGCAATATACTTAAGTTGGCTTGGCATAAAAATGCTGTTGAATCCTAGATGTGCGATCGAAGATAATATTTTAGATAAAAAACAACAAAGAAACTGGTTTTTAAAAGGCTTTCTTACCAATATTTTAAATCCTAAAGTTGGTATATTTTATATTTCATTTTTACCTCAATTTATACCTAAAGGTGGAAACGTTGAGTTTTGGGTAATGTTGTTGGTATTAACGCATGTAATAATTGGCTTAATTTGGTCTTTTACACTTATTAAATTGATGAAGCCGATTTCAAAATATTTAAAGCAACCCCCTATTGTTAAAAACTTAGATCGGTTGACAGGATCAATCTTTATATTATTTGCAATAAAACTTGCAATGACTAAGCGCTAAATATGATGTTTTATTTGCACAATTTGCTGACAATAGTAATTTTGTTCTGAAGAGGACGTCATTTAAGTCATACTTTGTATGCAAAATATTCTGAAACCATTAAACAATTTTCTATAAAATCTATGTTTTTTAGGCATAAATGTTATACTGTGGCGTTATTAAGATTTTATTTCTTTGCACGTCATGGGTACTTAAGTTAATAAGTACATGATTGTGTACATATATTTTGAGTGATCCATGGCTGTAACTAAAAAATCCGTAAAAATCAGTAACATACGAAACTTCTCTATTATTGCACATATTGACCATGGTAAATCTACTTTGGCAGACCGTTTTATTCAAATGTGTGGTGCACTCCAAGACCGTGAAATGCAATCACAATTTTTGGATTCGATGGATTTAGAGCGTGAGCGTGGAATTACAATCAAAGCAGCTTCTGTAACGCTGTATTATACGCATCCAAAAACCGGTGAAGAATACCAACTTAATTTTATTGATACTCCCGGGCACGTAGACTTTTCATATGAAGTATCTCGTTCTTTGGCTGCTTGTGAAGGTGCATTACTTGTTGTAGATGCAGCACAAGGTGTAGAAGCACAATCCGTCGCAAACTGCTACACAGCGATAGATCAGGGGCTAGAAGTTCTTCCAATTCTAAATAAGATTGATTTACCTCAAGCAGAGCCTGAGCGTGTTATTCATGAAATTGAAGAAATTATTGGTATTGAAGCTACCGATGCGCCGACATGTTCAGCAAAAACAGGAATGGGTGTTGAAGGTGTTCTAGAAACTTTAGTTGAGGTGATTCCTGCACCTGAAGGTGATAGAGAGGCAGATTTACAAGCGCTAATTGTAGACTCATGGTTTGATAACTATTTAGGTGTAGTATCGTTAGTTCGAGTAAAACAAGGCCGTATTAAGAAAGGCGATAAAATGCTGATTAAATCTACAGGTCAGTCACATATAGTGACCTCTGTAGGTGTATTTAGTCCAAAGCATACAGAAACAGGTATATTAGAAGCGGGCGAAGTTGGCTTTGTGATTGCAGGTATTAAAAATATTTTTGGTGCACCTGTCGGCGATACGATTACGCTTACATCTACCCCAGATGTAAAATCATTACCAGGTTTCAAAAAAGTAAAACCGCAGGTTTATGCGGGTCTTTTTCCAATTGATGCAAGCGATTTCGAACCATTTCGTGAAGCATTACAAAAATTACAAATTAACGATTCTGCGCTTTTCTTTGAACCTGAAAGCTCCGATGCGCTTGGTTTTGGTTTCCGTTGTGGCTTCTTAGGTATGCTACATATGGAAATCGTACAAGAGCGTCTAGAACGTGAGTATGATCTAGACTTAATTACATCTGCACCTACTGTAATTTATGAAGCAGTAACCAAGTCTGGTGAAACCATTCATATTGACAGCCCTTCAAAAATGCCTGATGGGGGAACAGTTGAAGATCTACGTGAACCTATTGCAGAATGTCATATTCTAGTACCTAAAGAGTATCTAGGTAATGTGATTACATTATGTATAGAACGTCGTGGTATACAAAAAGACATGAAATACTTAGGTAATCAAGTTTCAGTTACTTTTGATGTACCTATGGCTGAAGTCGTTATGGATTTCTTTGATCGCCTAAAATCATGTTCACGAGGATTCGCATCGTTAGATTACAACTTTGTTCGTTTTCAAAGCTCAAGCTTGGTTAAAGTTGATGTACTCATTAATGGCGATAAAGTAGATGCATTAGCAATGATTTGTCACCGTAATGAAGCTCGTCATCGTGGCAATTCGCTTGTTGAAAAAATGAAAGAGCTTATTCCTCGTCAAATGTTCGATGTTGCCATTCAAGCGGCTATTGGGGCACAGATTATTGCTCGTTCAACAGTAAAGGCAATGCGTAAGAACGTGTTAGCAAAATGTTATGGCGGTGATGTTTCACGTAAGAAAAAATTGCTGTCTAAGCAAAAAGAAGGTAAAAAACGTATGAAGCAAGTGGGGAGTGTCGAAATTCCACAGGAAGCTTTCTTAGCAGCATTACAAGTCGATAAAAAATAAGGTTTAAAAGTTCATGGATTTTGATTTTAATTTAATCCTCGTTCCCGTTACTTTAATTCTATTTATTGTATGGTTACTTGATAAATTTGTTTTTAAACAAAGAGAAGCTAGAGGGCGTGGTAATGAAAATTTTATCATTACATGGGCTTATGACTTTTGGCCAGTCTTGGCGGTAGTATTAGTCTTGCGCTCATTTTTCTTTGAGCCATTTAATATTCCTTCAGACTCTATGGTACCAACACTAGAAACTGGCGATTATATTCTTGTAAACAAGTTTGATTATGGTGTTAGATTACCGATTGCGAACACTAAAGTTATTCAAGTCGGTGAGCCAGAACGTGGACAGGTATTTGTATTTCGTTACCCTCTAAAACCGAGTATTAGCTACATTAAGCGTGTTGTTGGTTTACCTGGTGACCATATTAAATATACAAACAATACGTTATATATTAATGGTCAGCAGATTGCGACGACTACTGCATCGCTAAATCGTGAAAAAGACAGTTTATCTTCTTTTAAAGCAAATTATACTTTAGAAACTTTAGGTACGCATCAGCATTGGGTGAGACATTTATCTGATCGTAATCCACTAATTGAACAATTTAATTATGCGATGAGCACGGGAAATCAATCACTTACTCCATTTGTCGCAAAAGACAATCAAACTTTTGTTAAAAGTGATGGAAATGATTGGGAAGTAACAGTACCGCAAGGACATTACTTTGCTATGGGTGACAACCGAGATGAAAGTTCGGACAGTCGTTTTTGGGGTTTTGTACCTGAAGAAAACTTGATTGGTCGAGCTGTATATATCTGGATGCATAAAGAGCCGGGTTTACACCTACCAAGCTTTAGCAGAAATGGTACAATTAAGTAATTACTGATAAAATCATGAGCTGATATATTTATATCGATTCAGGTTCTGTTGTAATGTGATGGTTGTTTGTATTTTAGAGGGAAGCTATCAAGGCTTCCCTGAATTTATATATAGAAATTTAAAATACCAAGAGCCATTACAAAATTAAGGAAATAAAGCATTCGCTTTTAAGTATTCATTATTTAACTTTAGAGAATAGTTTTGACCAAAGGACAGTCCAAGCTAAACAACCAGCGTTTAGCTTTACAAATTGGTTATGAGTTTAAAAATACAGAGTTATTAAAACTTGCGTTAACCCATAGATCAGTCAGTCATAAATATAACTATGAGCGTCTAGAGTTCTTAGGTGACTCATTGTTAGGTATGATAATCGCAAATTATTTATACCATGCTTATCCTCATGAAAATGAGGGACGTTTAACACGCATGCGTGCCAGTCTTGTCAGACAAGAAGCTTTGGGCAAAATTGCAAACGATTTGAAACTTAGTCCGTATATGATTATGAGTACGGGAGAGTTGAAATCAGGTGGTCATCATCGCGAGTCTATTCTGGCAGATACGGTGGAAGCGATTATTGGTGCAATTTATGTAGACTGTGAGAGTTTGGACTTTTTAAAGAAAATTGTTCTCACATGGTATCAGCCTTATCTAAGTCACATTGAACCGACGGATCAGCTCAAAGATCCAAAATCTCGACTACAAGAGTATCTACAAGCACGTAAAAAACCTTTGCCAATATATGAAGTGACAGATATCCAAGGCGATGCACCAAATCAACACTTTAAAGTGGTTTGCCGTGTAGAGGATTTTTCTGTAACAGAAGGGCAAGGGAGTAGCCGTCGATTTGCTGAGCAAGCAGCAGCGGCTGAAATTTTGAAATTATTGGAGCACAAAACTGCATGACAATGTCATCCGATCAAAACCATGATGATAACAATGCATCTGCTGAAAAACACGATTTGATTGATCAGTTTTTTAGTTCACAAAATATAGAAATTCCTGCGGATTTTAAAAGTGGATTCGTAGCGATTGTTGGTCGTCCAAATGTTGGTAAGTCAACATTAATGAACCACTTACTGGGTCAAAAACTTTCTATTACTTCACGTAAACCTCAAACGACAAGACATAAAATTGTTGGTATCGATTCTCGTGAGAAGTCACAAGCAGTTTATGTAGATACACCAGGAATGCATAAGAAAGAAGTGCGCGCAATCAATAAAATGATGAACCGTGCTGCAAACTCCGCACTTCGTGATGTAAATCTTGTTCTATTCGTTGTAGATGGTCATAAGTGGACACAAAACGATGAGCTTGTATTAGAAAAGCTTCAAAATGCAGAAATGCCTGTCATTCTTGTTATCAATAAAATTGATACATTAGACGATCGTAAGATGCTTCTACCACTTATTCAAGAACGCACAAAATTAATGAATTTTGTTGAAATTGTTCCTGTATCTGCTTTGCGTGGTGCAAATTTAGAACATCTTCGCGACATTATTGAAAAATATCTTCCATTCTCTCAGCCACTTTATTCTTTCGATCAGGTTACAGATCGTTCTGAACGTTTTCTTGCAAGCGAAATTATTCGTGAAAAGATTATGCGTCAGTTAGGTGAAGAGTTACCATACGACTTGACGGTTCAAATTGAAACGTTTAAAACTGAAGAACCAGTATTAAATAAAAAAACTGGAAAGCTAAAGCCGGCATGTACATATATCGATGCAACTATTTTTGTGGATAGATCAGGACAAAAAGCAATCGTTATTGGTGATAAAGGTGCTAAGCTTAAAAAGATTGGGATGGAAGCACGCTTAGATATGGAAAAAATGTTTGAGCAGAAAATTATGCTGACGCTCTGGGTTAAAATTAAAGGCGGTTGGTCTGATGACGAACGTGCTCTAAAAAGTCTAGGCTATAGCGATATATAAATAAAAAAGGTGAAGTCATGACAAAATGGGTATGTGTAATTGCAACAATGTTGTTATTACAAGGCTGTATTACGAGTGTTGTGACTTTACCTGTGAAAGTGGCATATAAAACGACCAAAGGTGTAGTGAAAGGAACAACAGCAGTTGTGAAAGCTGCAATACCTGATGGTGATGATCACGAAGATAAAAAAGATTAATATCAAATGCGTAATGAAGTTTTACATGGGTATTTAATTCATTATCGTAAGTATAGAGAACGAAGTCATATTGTTCATTTTTTTAGTCATGAATATGGACGTATAGATGGTATTCTAAGACAGGCAATTCCTCCTTTATTTCAACCTGTACAACTCCTAGCATCTGGAAAGTCTGAACTTAAAAACTTCAGTCAATTGGAAATTGATAGCCAACCTATTTTCTTCCATGGTGACGCATATTTTTGTGGGTTCTATTTAAATGAACTGCTACTTAAACTTTGTTTGGTTGAAGAAGCTATGCCTAAGACATATTTACAATATCATTATTCGATAGAACAACTACAGTTTTTAAGCCAGCAAAGTAATGAAAAAGATTTTATTCGTCAGTTACTTAGAAAATTTGAATATGTTTTCTTAGGGGAGTTGGGATACGACCTAGACTATACAAAAGATTCATTTAATCACCCAATTGAATTAGATAAAAAATATGTATTTAGCCTAAGCGATGGATTTATTTTAAAAAATGAAGACGATCACGGCTTTGAAGGAAGTCAGGTACTCTCAATGCAATCCTATCAATTTAGCGAAAATTTTAATGTGTCTCAGCTTAAGTTTCTGAGTAGCCTTTATCGACAATTAATTACCTCTTTACTTGGCGATCGTCCTCTAAAAAGTCGTCAATTATGGATACAGCATCATCAACTTCAAAATTAAACAGGAATATTTATGTCTATCTTACTTGGCGTTAATATTGATCATGTTGCAACTTTAAGGCAAGCCCGAGGTACAACATATCCCGATCCAGTAAAAGCGGCATTACTTTGTGAAGAAGCCGGTGCAGAAGGAATTACGTTACACTTGAGAGAAGACCGTCGTCATATACAAGATGATGATGTAAGACGTATGAGACCTTTACTCAAAACAAGAATGAATCTTGAAATGGCTGTGACAGATGAAATGGTGGCATTTGCAAAAGAAGTGAAGCCACATCATATTTGTTTTGTACCAGAACGACGCCAAGAGCTAACGACTGAAGGTGGTTTAGACGTAGTATCACAATTAGAAAAAATTAAAGCAGCAACATCATCATTAAAAGATATCGGGTGTGATGTATCTTTGTTTATTGATGCAGATGAACAACAAATTGATGCTGCTGTTGCATGCGGTGCACCAACAATTGAGTTACATACAGGTGCATATGCAGATGCTGAAAGTTTAGAAGTACAGAATACAGAATTAAAACGCATTGCTCATGCAGCAAAATATGCTGCTAGTAAAGGTTTAGTTGTTAATGCAGGTCATGGTTTAACATTACAAAATGTGGGTTTAATCGCGAAAATTCCAGAAATTCATGAGTTAAATATTGGTCATTCGATTATTGCTGAAAGCGTTTTTGTCGGATTGACAACGGCTGTTTCACAAATGAAAGCAGCTATTTTAGCTGAGAGATAACATGTCAATAGTGAAATTTGAAGAACTCATGAAGCCAGTCATTGGCTTCTTAGGTTGTGAAACACCTAAAGCATGGCTTGATATAGCAATAACTAATCTTGAATTGCTTATGCAAGATCATGCCAATTGTGAAAAAAAAGCAGCGGGAACAGCAATGAATCTAATGTTCCGCTATAGCTTTTTTAATGATCTACAAGTGAAACTTGCTCAGCTCGTACGTGAAGAAATGCTACATTATGAGCAGGTATTGGATTTAATGAAAGCACGAGGGCAGGCTTGGCAAGCCTTAAGTGCAGGGCGTTATGCAGCAGGTTTAAGAAAGCATATTCGAACGTATGAACCAGAAGCATTGATCGATATTCTTGTTGTTGGTGCATTTGTAGAGGCACGTTCATGTGAACGATTTTATGCTTTGGCACCTTTGGTAGATGATGAATTAGGGCGTTATTATCGTTATCTACTCAAATCTGAGTCGAGACATTACGAAGATTATTTAGCACTAGCAATGGATGTTGCTCAAACGAGTAAGATGAAAAATCCAAAAGAAGATATTCAACAGCGTATTGACTATTTTAGAGAAATAGAAAAAGATCTCATTTTATCGCCTGATAATGTATTTAGATTCCATAGTGGAGTACCAAAAAATAGCTGAGTAATACTCAGCTATTTTTAATTTTTATTCTTTTAAAATAAGAAAAGCCCATAATAAGTATTATGGGCTTTTCTGAATCTGGCTCTCCAACCTGGGCTCGAACCAGGGACCTGCGGATTAACAGTCCGTCGCTCTACCGACTGAGCTATTGGAGAATCTGTGGTTGATTATATAGATAATTTATCTTAGGTCAATGTAAATAGAAGTTTTTTTCCAATTTTAAGCTTAGATGTTCTTTATTTGAACATTGTAAAAACATTTATGAAAAATATTTGCATACTTATCTGAAATATTGTTAAATTAATCGAAATGAACGATACAAGTGTTTCAAACTCTTTTGAAGCAGTGTGGATTTAACCTAACTTGCCAGCACTAAAATGGCTAAAATGGAGAATGCCTGATATGCATACTTTAAATATTCAATCTATTTTTGAAAATATCGAATTTTACAAAAAGAATTACATTCAAATTCTAAAAAATCCTCAGCAATATTATCAACCTGTAGAAGACGCATCTATTAAATTCTCAATTGTAAGTTGCCAAGCTTTATATCTAGGTGACTTATTACAACTTTGGTTTGGCCATAAATGGACATCATCCTATTTAGAAAAATTAGAAAGTTTAGATCATCATTTTTGGTATCAAAACAAAGCGTTAGTGGATGAGAGTTTTTATATTTATGCTTTTGGTCGTGATAAAAAAACCAATGTATTGACTGCTAAGGTATGGATAGAAAAACTTAATCAGTCCTCTTATATACAACTTCATACAGATAGTTTACCTTTTTATCTTAGTTTTATTACATTAGATCGACCTGATCATCATCAATCGAAGGCATCGTAACTGAATAAAAAGAGGTGCTATAAAGCACCTTTATTTTTATCTGAGGGTCGATAAAGACCATGCTCGATAAGATGTAAACGAAGAATACGTCTGAGTTCAAGTACAGCTTCAGGTGTTTCTTGAATAGAATGACCACCATGTACAATTTTCTCAGATTCTGCGCCGTCGAGATGTGCACTTTTGTAGGGTACAATACCATCTGTAATAATATTAGGGTTTGTACTCGATGTAATGTTTCCAATTACTGAGTGATATTCTAGCCCTGATTGGGGCATGATATTCTTTGTCAGTTGCATAAATTTAGATTTATAACTTAAATCACTTGGTCCATTTTGGATCAGACCATTATCGACCTGCTTAATAAAATCTTTAGGATTAATTTCTCCCTGAAATGAATCGGCCACAGCACCTAAAAATGCACCAGGTAAGCGAATGATTTTTCGGGCAGCACGTGTAAACCATAAGTCTGCGTATTCTGTTCCTCTATGTGGTGAGGCTAAAAAAATCGCGCGATCAAAGTTTTGAATAGGTTGTATTTGTAATCGTTCTAATACGATAGGATCTTTATTGTGCTTTTTAAGCTCTCTCGATTTAATAAGTTTAAACGCATCTTTACTAATATCAGCCTTGCTCACAAGTAGGCGTGATATTACGCCTCCCATACTATGACCAATGAGCACGGCATCTTTTGCTGAAGGCGAGTTCTGATCTAACTCTCCAAAAGCCTGCGTAAGAATTGAATATATTTGATATCGACTTTCTATAATTGGCATATTGGTTGAGTAAAAGACTTGCCATACTTGATAGTGCTCTCTTAGAACTTTATCACCCATAATATCATTTGTTAACCTTACCCATGCTTCGGGACTACTTGCTAGTCCATGAACCAGAACAATAATTTGTTTGTTGGGGTTATATGGTTCTAACATGTATAGATGGGGCATGATTAATTGTTGATCACGATCGATCAATGACAAATATGCAGCTCGACCCAGATTGTTATGTGCCAACCATAGTCCATATGGAGCAGAAAAATTTGCTGCAAGTGGATATGATTTCCCTTCTACAGTAATATTTTCTTTTTGATACGGATCATTTAATTTAATAAGCAATGGAGCGTTATTTAATAAATCTTTTAAACTTGTATTCGGTTTAGGTTCAATAGAAATGGTTGTTGCTAAATACTGGGGAGTATGAATATTAGGGTTAACTGTATCTTTAAATTTATGGCGTAAGGGATCTAGAATATATTTATTTTCTTCAGGAAGAGTTGGTCTAGGTAGAACTGTAACAAACTCAGCACCAAAACCATCACGTCGATTAATAGAACGTAAGCCCGAAAAGTTTAAATTATAGCTAGAAATAAAATCTTCAATTTTCTTATTTTGTAACTGTGGATAGTCTTTAAAATCAGTAATATATTTATTATGACCGATATCGAAATCTTCATCTGATGTATTAGCTGGACGCTGTGTTGAAGAGAGCATTAATAATTTGGCAGTAGCCTGGTTATAAAAATCTCGAACTTGTACTTGTCTGTTATCGAAAATTCTCTGATCTGGATGTCTTTCAGTCTTAAATAAATAGGCATAACTATAACGAATACTACGATCTAGCATTTGTAGTTCTTCATTAATACATTTATTTTGAAGCTCTAATTTGTCTTTTTGTTTGTCTGTAAGGAGTTGATCTTCTTTAATCTTAAATTTACATGCAGTCGTTTTTTCAAGAGACATTGCTTTTGCTAGGTAAATTTCACTTGCCGTTGAAAAAAACTGTTCATTTGGAATTTGAGGAATCTGTTGTATATCTGTAAGACATGAGGTGGGGTCATTCATACAGATTTTAGATTCTCTTCCTGTCATTGACAGTACGTTTAGACTTGCCTCACTCAGTTTGTCATGTGTAAGGATGCTATCACGTTCATTAGTAATAGTTATATTAAATGCTTGTTGTTTTACGCTAACCGCCTGACAGCCTCCTAAGGCGATTATAGTAAGTAGTAGAGATGACACTACTAGTTTATATTTGGCTGTGTAATTAGACATAAAATTAAGCAAAAGATAAGTAATAGATAAAATATACGTTAAAGTGTATAAAAGTAAAATATAAAAGGTCGTATTCACGACCTTTTATGAAGAGAGTTTGCTCAAATACTGAGTGTAAATGATTAACGTCCTTTTTTATTTTCTGTCAAAGTTTCCCAAACGTTTGTACGACCTTTAGTTTGAATCTCTTTAATGAGACGATCTGCAACTTGACCTTCTTCTGGGTATTTAACTTTATAATTACGTAAGGTAGTGATTGCGTTCTTATTGTGCTCTAAGTACAAATAGTTATTTGCAGCAGATAAATAAGCCTCTTGAACACCGCCTTTAATTGCTTTATCTAAGTAAGGAATAGCTTCTTTTTGACCGCCACCTTCAGATAGGTTAAAACCAAACCAGAAGTTCACTAGAGGGTCATTTGGTGTCATTTTTAATAGGCGTTGGCCATAGTTTAACGATTTTGTTGTAAATTGTGGACCTAGATCTAGATTACGCGCAAGTACGCTTGTTTTAAATGCGCGGAGTAAAACGTCATAAGATGCATTTTCTTTGTCTGCGTAGGTATCAAGCTGTTGACTAGTTTGACGTAACTTATTTTCAAAACCACGGCGTACATTTTTACTTGCAAATTGTGGTGGATAGTGACGTGCTTGGCCTTCTACCATTTGAATGAAATCATCAATCGCCGTAACATCTAGCTGATTTTGTCCTGCTAAAGGAGCGTAGATAATCTCTTGTTTCTTACTGTCTATGGTAGGGATAATAAGATGATTTACATCGAGTGTAACAGTTTTAGTTGGATCTGTTTGACTGGTTACAACCATTTTAGTTACAGGTTGTGCCGCAGCATTTTTTAAATCTACTTCGAATTTAGAAGGTGCATCATAATCTGCAGCGTTTAATGCATAAAATGGTTTCGGTAGAGCAGGTTCTTTAAAAATAACAGGTTGTAGAGGCTCATTTTTAACAGTATCCGTTTGAGTATTATTGTTCTTTAATGGCATTGAGCTACATGCAGCCAATACAGAAGCAGTAAGTAGCGTTGTTGTTAGTACCTTGAGTCTCATAAGTATATCCAATGTCAGTATTGTTGTTGAAAATTATTTAACATGAGTCTAATGTAAAAGAAAATATTCATGCAATGTAAAGCATGTAACAGAGTTAAGCTTTTGATTGCTGATTCTGTGATTCACATTCACGCCGTACATCTTCTAGAATTTTTAACTCTTCTTGACTTAAAGGTGGGTGATCTTGTGGCTGCTTTTTATATGTTGGATCAAGCAAAGATAAACGTTGACACAAGGTTGTCATACGCTTTTCATTTTGCTCAAGCCGATCTAGTAAAATACGCATTCCTTCAAGTACAGGATCTGAGTGATCTGCCACAGTTGCATATTGAACAAATCCAATACGCTTTGCATAGTCACGGCGATGTTGCTCTTCATCTTGTGGTTGCGTTTGTGTGTCTTTATAGATATAACGTGCAGGGCTACCTACAGCAGTTACACCTGAGGGAACAGCCTTTGTTACCACAGTGTTTGAGCCGATCTTTGCATTTTTACCTACAGTAAAAGGGCCTAAGATTTTGGCTCCTGCGCCCACAATGACGCCATCTTCAAGGGTAGGGTGACGTTTCCCTTTATTCCATGTTATGCCACCAAGAGTAACACCATGATATAACGTGACATCATTGCCAATTTCTGCTGTTTCACCAATTACTACGCCCATACCATGATCGATAAAAAAGCGACGACCAATTTTAGCACCTGGGTGTATTTCAATACCTGTTGCAAAGCGACTGACTGCTGAAATTGTTCTTGCACTTACTTTAAAGTCTTTATTCCAGAGTTCATGAGCCATTCTATGCATAATAAGTGCATGAATACCGGGGTAGGTCATTAAAACCTCAAGTGTATTTCTTGCTGCAGGATCTCGAGAAAATACCGCTTGAACGTCTTCTTTTAATTGTTTAAACATATGAATGCCCTTTAATTTTAATTGTTTTTTTTCCATTTCCCTTGACTCATTGCTTGCACACGACTGAAAACACCACGTAATAAATTATATTCCATTCGATCTAACTGTATACGTCCAAATAGCCTACGTAGGCGTAATGGTAAAAGACGTGGATTCTTTGGATCAAGAAACTCGATATCCTCTAACATTTTTTCCATATGAGGATAAAATTCTTGCATTTGTTTTTGTGTAACAAGAGGTTCATCCCAATCCATTTCTTGTTGAAGCGCCACTGGCATTTTATCGGATACTTTTGATTTGTCTAGGGAGCTTGTATGAAGAGCAGCCATTCTAAGTTCATAGCAAACGATTTGTATGGCTTGAGCAACGTTTAAAACACCGTATTCAGGATTTACCGGAATAGTCATGTGGTAGTTAGCAAGCGCCAATTCTTCATTGGTTAAACCACGATCTTCTCGACCAAAAATAATAGCAACTTCCTGTTTTTGTTGTTTAATATGGTTTAAGGCGAGTTCTGTTGCGGGTCTAACGTCTAGGAGTGGCCAAGGGATAGTTCGGCTACGTGCACTGGTGCCAAACACAAGATGACAATCTGCAATTGCATCTTCTAATCTCTCTACAATTTGAATTTTTTCTATAAGATCTGTTGCACCAGCTGCAAGCGCATGAATATCTGGATGAGGATAGGTTTTTGGAGCAACAAGAACCAATTGGGAAATTCCCATTGTTTTCATCGCACGCAATGCACTTCCTATATTTGCAGGAAGTGTTGTATTTACCATGACAATACGGACATGACTTAAATGTGAAATAGTTTTGGCTTGATCAAAATCTTGCATGTTTTGTCCTGATAAATTAAGAATATTGGCTAACTTCAGCATGATATAAGTCAATGGCTTCATCCATGCTCATTGTGGCAGTAGATGGTTTTTCCTCAACGATTACTTTGGCTGCTTTTGATTTCACTTGATATTCAATATGTATCGCTGTTTTCCCAAAATAGTCTCGAAGTTTTGCAAGCATCTCGTCTAAAGGTGCAATTGACCACTCTGGAGATAGTCGAATGTCTGCTGTTGCATAGTCAAAAGAGAGATTAAATAATATAGGAATATGCTGACACATATCGACATTGCAAAACGGTTGAATAATTGTTTTTAACTCTTGCGCCAACTGAGGTGTGATTTGGTCTGCATTGAGAGTGATTTGAATATGCTGTGCACGCTTTTGACGAATCTCGTTGAGACTAAATGCTTTTGAAAGGCGAGCCATCGGTCGGTCAAAACCTTCTCTTTCATAGACTTCGCCTTCAATAACAACGACTTGATCAATCTGAATAATGTCTTTAAAACGCTGAAATCTTTCATGATTACAGCTAATTTCTAATCTAGAAGTACTGTCGTCTAATGTAATGAGAACACGGTTAGGGAAATTTGCAACATCGAGGACGAGGCCTGCGAAGACAGTTGTTTGTCCACGCCGTGTAGGTGTAATTTCATTAAGTTTTGACGATACAAAGCATCTTAATTCTTGACGATATACATCAATTGGATGACCAGTTAGATAAAGGCCTAGCGTATCTTTTTCGCCTTTGAGTCGAACCTCATCTGACCATGGTTTAACTGGTTTTATTGGTTTTCTTTGAACTTCTTCAACTTCACCGAATAAATCCATAATCCCTGTTTCACGGTTTTGTCTGGCTTGTTCTGCTGCTTGTACCGCTTCAGGCAGTTGAGCCATTAAATGAGATCGTTCTATGCCTAGGCAGTCTAATGCACCTGCACGAACAAGTGCCTCTAATGTTCTTTTATTAATTTTCTTTAAATCAATACGGTGGCAGAAGTCGAAAAGATCTTGATAAGGTCCTTCTTTTTCACGTGAGTCTATAACGGACTGCATGGCCTGTTCGCCCACACCTTTAATTGCACCAAGTCCGTAAACAACTGTTTTTTCATCAATAGCATGAAAGCGGTAAATAGATTGATTAATAGATGGAGGAAGTACAGTTAGTTGATTATTACGGCAGTCATCAATTAGAAAAACGACACTATCTGTATCTTGCATTTCGGATGACATAACAGCTGCCATGAATTCGGCAGGATAGTGGGCCTTTAACCATGCGGTATGATAGGCGACAAGCGCATATGCTGCAGCATGTGACTTGTTAAAACCATAGCCCGCAAATTTTTCCATAAAGTCAAAAATATGATTTGCTGTTGCTTCATCAATATCTTTTTCTGCTGCGCCCTTTAGAAAGATTTGGCGCTGTTTTACCATTTCTTCTGGTTTTTTCTTACCCATTGCACGGCGTAATAAATCGGCACCACCCAATGTATAGCCAGCACAAAGTTGAGCTGCTTGCATAACTTGTTCTTGGTACACCATGATCCCATAAGTAGGTTCAAGTACACCTTCTAATAAGGGGTGAAGGTATTCAAATTCTCCACCATGCATACGATGTATGAAGTCGGGAATAAGATCCATTGGACCCGGTCGGTATAAAGAAACGAACGCAATAATTTCTTCAAACTTACTTGGGCGCGCCTCTTTAAGCATGCGCTTCATGCCCACAGATTCAAACTGGAAAACAGCTGTAGTGTTTGCTTCGGCAAATATTTTATATGCTTTATTGTCATCTAAAGGCACATTTGAGATATCTAAAGGCTCTTGTGCTTGAATTCGTTTATTAATATTCTGAACCGCATCTTCAATAACGGTAAGATTACGTAATCCTAAAAAGTCAAATTTAACAAGACCTGCGGATTCAACATCGTCTTTGTCATATTGTGCGACACGGTTTGAGCCATCTGCATCAGAAAGTACAGCAGAGAAGTCGGTAATTTTGCCCGGTGCAATGACAACGCCACCTGCATGTTTTCCTGTATTCCTTGTAATTCCCTCAAGTTTTAGGGCCATTTCCCAAATTTCACTTGCATCATCATTGTCTGGGTTTGATGGATTGGTCACGATATCTTTAAGTTGTGGCTCCATATCAATCGCGGTTGCCAAATCGACACCTAAAGGTTTTGTAGGAACCATTTTAGAAATCCGGTCAGCAAGCCCGTAAGATTTTCCTAAGACACGTGCAACATCTCGGATTGCACCCTTTGCAGCCATTGTACCGAATGTTGCAATTTGCGAAACAGCATCACGGCCATAATGACGAGCCACATAATCAATAACTCGGTCACGACCACTAATGCAAAAATCGACATCAAAGTCGGGCATAGAAACACGTTCAGGATTTAAGAAACGTTCAAAAAGTAAATCGTATCGCAAAGGGTCTAAATCTGTAATTTTTAAACTAAATGCGACCAATGAGCCTGCACCTGAACCACGACCAGGACCAACAGGTACACCATTGTTTTTAGCCCACTGTATGAAATCCATGACAATTAGGAAGTAACCTGGGAATCCCATATTTAGAATAATGCCTACTTCATAGGCAATTCGTTCATCGTAAGGTTTTCGTATTTCATTCCAATCGTCGCTTCGTTCTTCGATAGGATAGAGTTGATTTAACCGTTCCTCTAAACCTTCTTTAGATAAGTGCTCAAAATAGGTGTCAATGGTAAAGCCAGCAGGAATTGGATATTCAGGTAAAAAATACTTACCCAGTTGTAGGCTCACATTGCAACGTTTGGCAATTTCTACTGTATTTTGAATAGCACTTGGAATATCTGAAAAGAGGGTTGTCATCTGTTCAGCAGTTTTGAAATATTGTTCTGGGCTATATATGCGAGGTCTTCTTTGGTCTGCAAGTACGTACCCATCTGCAATACATACGCGAGCTTCGTGTGCTTCAAAGTCTATTTCATGAATAAAATGTACATCGTTGTGTGCCACAACACCAACTTGGTATTTTTCTGCAAGTTGGCATGCTTCTGAAATAAATAGTTCTTCATTTGGTCTTTGTGTTCTTGTTAGGGCGAAGTAGACACGATTCCCAAATTTTTCATACCATTCTTGAAATAAAGGTTCAGCTTTTTGAGGATTAGATGAGCAAAGTAAGTGTCCTACATCACTGTGTAAGCCTAAGAGTAAAATAAGATCTTGATGTTGCTCGAGTATCCATTCTTTTTTAATACAAGGAATATCAAGTTGTTGTCCCTCAATATATCCTCTCGATAGAATTTCTGTGAGATTTAACCAACCTTGATTGGTGGTTGCCAGTAAAATTGCTCTATGTTCTGAGTCTTCAAGTCGAACAGTTGTGCCTAGTATGGGTTTAATGCCTTTACCTTGGCAAGATTTAAAAAATTTGACTGCAGCATGGATATTTGAAAGATCCGTTAAAGCGAGTGCGGGCATTTGCTCTTTTACCGCAGTTTTAATGAGTTCTGGTATGCGAACAATCGATTCAGTGATTGAAAACTCTGTGTGTATACCAAGATGAACAAACTGCATTAAAGATTCCTTTTACTCGAGCAGTGGGCATTTTAGCATGCTATTTTTATTTTTATGGCTCATAATTTGTTCTGTGTGTATATTCTTATCTACTTATAAATGAAAGCCAATAGATTGAACCTATTGGCTTTCCAAATTCAACAAAGAATAGCTTAGTAGTTGTAGAACATTTCTTGTAATGTTTTTGCATCTTTTGTTTTGGTTAAGGCAAGTGCAGTTAATAATCTTGCTTTTTGAGGGTTAAGGTCGTGTGCAACAACCCAACCATATTTATCATCGGGTTGTTCGGCATTTCTAAGTACGAAGCCATTTGCAACACGTGAAGATCTTACAATCTGAATTCCTTCTTGCTGTAGTTTTACCAGTGTAGGAACGATATAGTTTGGTACTGAGCCGTTACCAGTTCCTGCATTTACAATAGCCTGAACGCCAGCTTTTTGAAGCGCAAGATAAGACTCAGGTAACATATTGTCAGAGCCATATACAATTTGAACCAATGGAAGAGCATCTCCTTTAATATCTTCAATATTAAAAGCAGAAGAATCGTTGTGTAATTTAGTTGAAGTTCTGAACCAGTAGGTTTTTCCTTCAACAACTGTACCTAGTGCCCCCCATTGGCTATTAAATGCATTGGTATGAATATTAATGGTTTTAGCAACATCTCGGGCAGCATATACATTATCATTCATCATGACCAATGTGCCTTTACCTTTTGCTGAGTCTGAGGAAGCAAGCGCAACGGCATTATATAGGTTTAAAGGGCCGTCTGCTGAAAGTGCTGTACCAGGTCTCATGGAGCCTACAAGTACAATAGGTTTGTCGGTATGTATAACTAAATTTAAGAAAAATGCTGTTTCTTCCATGGTATCTGTACCATGTGTAATCACTAAGCCATTTACTTTAGGATCTTTTACTAATTCATTCACTTTCCGAGCAAGTTGAATGAGCTCTTTATCTGTAATACTTTCAGAAGCAATCTGGAGTGCTTGTACACCACTTACATTTGCAAGTTCTTGAATTTGGGGAACAGCATTAAGTAGTGCATCTACAGGAACTTTTGCTGCGGTATAGGTTGCACTGTTGGTTGCGCTTGCACCAGCACCTGCGATTGTACCGCCAGTTGCAACAACGACGACATTGTTTTTTGCATAGAGTGTAGAAGGTAAGCAGACAGCTAGAGCCAATGCTAATGCAGAAAAAGTTTTTTTCATGAAAGTAAATCCTAGATTTGAAGAATTTAAAAACATAAAATAAGCAAAAACCATACCAGCTTAACTGATATGGTCTTATATTTGAATAAATTAGCGAATAGAAGCTAAAAAGCGTCCAATGCGTTGAATAGCTTCACGTAATTCATTTTCAGCTGGTAGAAATACTACGCGAAAGTGATCTGGTGTGGGCCAGTTAAAACCTGTACCTTGTACTAATAGCACTTTTTCAGCACGTAATAGATCCAGCATAAGTTTCTCATCATCATGAATTGGGTAAATATCTGGATCTAAACGAGGGAAGCAATACATTGCACCTTCTGGTTTAACACAGCTTACACCGGGAATTTCATTCAGCATTTCCCATGCAATATTACGTTGTTCATATAGTCTTCCGCCTGGACGAATGAGGTCATTAATTGTTTGGTAGCCACCAAGTGCGGTTTGTATCGCAAATTGTGCTTGATGATTTGCACACAGTCGCATAGAGGCCAACATATTTAAGCCTTCAATATAATCTTCTGCACGAGATTTATCGCCAGTAATGGTCATCCAACCTGAGCGGTAACCTGCAATACGATACGCTTTAGATAGTCCATTAAAAGTAATACAAAGCTGGTCACCTGCAAGTGCAGCCACAGATACATGTTCAATGCCATCGTAAACAATTTTATCGTAAATCTCGTCTGCAAATAAAATCAGATCATATTTTTTTGCCAAGACAATAATTTTTTCTAATACATGGCGTGGATAAACTGAGCCCGTAGGGTTATTTGGATTGATAATTACAATTCCGCGTGTACTTTGCGTGATTTTGCTTTCCATATCAGCCAAATCTGGGTACCAATGATCTTCTTCATCACATTTATAATGAATTGCGGTACCACCTGAAAGATTAACGGCTGCTGTCCATAATGGATAGTCAGGCATAGGTACTAAGACTTCATCACCATTATCTAATAGTCCCTGCATCGCCATAACAATGAGTTCAGAAACGCCGTTACCAATGTATACGTCATTAACATGCATGTCACGTATACCTTTTTGCTGATAGTACTGGCAAATTGCTTTACGTGCGGGAAAAATACCTTTTGAATCTGTATATCCAATTGCATTGGGTAAGTTAAGTGCAACATCATTGATAATTTCTTGTGGGGCTTCGAAACCAAAAGGTGCAGGATTACCAATATTTAATTTAATAATGCGGTGTCCTTGCTCCTCCATTTCGTTGGCGGCGCGTAACACTGGTCCACGAATGTCATAGCAAACATGCTCTAACTTAGATGACTTTTTAATTTCGCGTGGTGTGGTGTTACCTATAACCGGCATAGTCTTGTCCAATTGTATGTATGTTAAGGAAAAAATTGATTACCTAATTCTCACAATCTATGTGAAATAGTGCTAGCATTTTAGTCGTTGGTAGCGTAAATATAAAGAAAAGAAATCAGGCTATTGAATTTTATAGATTGAAAGGAGTTCATCATGGGAAAAGTCAATAAAACAGACCGTGAATGGAAAAGAGAATTATCGCCAGAAGAGTATCGAATTACCCGCGAAAAAGGAACGGAAGCCCCTTTCACAGGAAAATATTGGAATACCAAGCAAGCAGGAGAGTATGTTTGCCGTTGTTGTGGGGAGGTCTTATTTTTATCAGAAACAAAATACGACAGTGGTTGTGGTTGGCCAAGTTTTTTTCAACCACTAAACCATGCTGTGATTGAAGAACATGAAGACTTAAGCCATGGAATGAGTCGTACTGAAGTGGTTTGTCATCATTGTGGTGCACATTTGGGTCATGTATTTGAAGATGGCCCACAACCTACTGGGCTGCGTTACTGTATAAACTCAGCCTCATTACATTTACAAACAAAAGAAAAAAATGATGGGGAAACATATCCATGACAACAATTTACCAGTTGGAAGCAGAATTGCTAAATGGATTAGAAAAGAAATTTTCTGACTATGAGGGGAAAGTTTTACTGATTGTGAATACTGCTAGTAAATGTGGGTTTACACCGCAGTTTGCAGGTCTGGAAAAGTTATATCAAGAATTTAAAGATAAAGACTTTGAGGTTTTAGGTTTCCCATGTAATCAATTTGGTGGACAAGACCCTGCATCAAATAATGAAATTGGCCTGTTTTGTCAAAAAAATTACGGTGTAAGTTTTCCAATGTTTGCCAAAGTGGATGTAAAAGGGCCAGAGGCGCATCCAATTTTTCGTTTTCTCACACGTGAAGTTAAAGGTGTACTGGGGACGCATAATATTAAATGGAACTTTACCAAGTTCTTAGTAGGTAGAGATGGAAAGGTACTTCAGCGTTATGCACCGACTACGAAGCCTGAAGCACTTGAAAAAGATATACAAACAGCGCTTGTAAGTTAGTCTCGAATAAAATGAAGAAGGGGTATCTCCCTTCTTTATATATTTGTTGATATTGTTTATGTTTATTATATACATATGCAATATATAAGAGAAAAACAGTTGTCCAATTGATAATTAAAAACTATGCTAAAGATGAAGAGTATTTTAGTTAAGTGGTTATTATCAAAATATTTTTATTCGAATTTTTAACCTTATCGATTTTGTCAGGTAGTTACGTATGATTCAAAAAATGAATAAATTTGCAGCAGCATTAAGTTTATGTTTACCATTGCTTTACAGCAATATGTCTTTTGCAGAGAATAGAACAATGATTCCAGAACAAAAATTTTTAGTAGGTACTTGGTCGGGTATGCCTGAAACGGCAAAATTATCAAAAGACTTTGCCAGTCAAGGTGTATATACAGTTAAGTTAAATAGTGATGGAACAATGCTTCCATTAAGCGAATTAAAAATGAAAGATCCATCATGGATCACATTTTCAAAAGATTATAAATTCGCTTACATTACTAATGAAATGGAAGAAGGTACAGTGACGGCTGTAGCTGTGGGTAAAGACGGCCAACTTAAAGAAATTAATCATGTAAAAAGTTTAGGTGATCATCCAACTCATTCAGCATTGTCTGTAGATGGTAAATTCCTAGCTGTTGCCAACTATTCAGTTGGACCAAATAAATCAGGTGTATCTGTTTTACCTATTCTAGCCAATGGTGGATTAGGTGAAGTTGCTCAAAATATTAAATTCTTAGATGGAAGTGGGGTTATTGAAGGGCGTCAAGACTCTGGTCATGCGCATTCTGTGACATTTACACCTGATGGAAAAACGCTTTATGTAGCAGACTTAGGTGCTGACGTTGTTAAAGCTTATGATTATCAACCCAATGAAAAACAACCATTACGTGCAAATACTGCTTTAGATTTACATTTTGCTAAAGGCAGTGGCCCCCGTCACATGGTATTTTCTGCAAATGGAAAATTTGCATATGTAACCACTGAAATGTCTGCTGAAGTCATTGTGTTTGAAAGAATTGGTAAGAAGTTCATTCAGGTGCAAAAGCAATCTTTGGCTGTAAAAGACCATGAAAGTCATAAAAGTGCCTCTGGTTTAATTTTCTCTCCTGACAACAAATTTTTATATGTTGGTAACAGAAAAGAAGTGAATGAGATCATATCTTATAAGGTCGATGGCGTAAGTGGCAAACTTTCTTTGGTTGGTCGTTATACTAGTGGTGGTGTAGAGCCAAGAGCATTCTCTATGGATAAAACTGGTGAATATTTACTTATTTCAAATGTTCACTCGCATACAGTAAGTGAGTTTAAGCGTAATAAAGAAACGGGTGCACTTACACCGACACGTATTGCATTGCAAATTGGCCAGCCGACAGACATTAAATTCTTTGAATAATCTGAATGTAGAATAAGAGATATGCATTTCAAATTTTCTTATTTTAAATCTTAGTTCAGATTTATTAGAATGCACAAACAGAACGCATAGAGTTATATTCATCAATCGCAATATGACTCTATGCGTTATATATTTTAAAGTGCTGTAGGTGCCTGATAAATCTTTAAATTAAATTCAGGCAAGATAGAAATAAGATGATCGAAAATATCGGATTGAATTGCTTCATATTCGACCCAAATGGTTGTATTGGTAAATGCATATATTTCAAGAGGTAAACCTACACTGGTAGGTTGCATTTGTCTAACAAGAATTAATTCCTCTTTTGCAATGCCATCTTTTTGCTTGAGATAAAAATCAACATACGCACGAAAGGTTCCTAAATTTGTTAGGCGCCGTTGGTTGTACTTTGCTTGACTCATTAAGGTATGGTTGAACTCTGTAATTTCGGTTTCTTTTTTATTTAAATAATTATTCAAAAGTAAAAAATCTTTGAGCTTGTTTAGTTCATCATCAGACATAAACCCAATACTATTTTGATCAATGTAAATTGAACGCTTAATACGGCGTACGCCTGCACTGGCAACACCACGCCAATTTCTAAATGTATCTGTGACCAATTTATTAGTCGGGATTGTTGTAATTGTTTTATCAAAATTTTGTACTGTCACCGTATGCAAAGACATATCTATGACATCGCCGTCTGCATTTAGGGATGGCATCTCAATCCAGTCACCAATACGGATCATGTCATAAGATGCAATTTGAACACTAGCTACCAATGATAAGATTGTATTTTGAAATACCAACATTAAGATGGTGGCCATTGCACCAAAACCTGCCAATAAATTAAATACATCTTTCTTTAGAAAAGTACCTAAGATCATGAGTGCACAAACCACGAAAATCATTAGCTTAACGAGCTGTAGATACCCTTTAATCGGTTTGTTTTTTGCGTTTGGGCTTTTTTGATACATAGTATTGAATACATTTAGAACTTCACTAAAAGTAAGTGCAATACTCAAAAAAATTGATGTTTGTGCAATCATTTGGAATAAATGAATGATCTTTTCAGAAAGATGTGGAACCGAGTCAATGCCATTCATAATAATAAGTGCAGGCACTATATTTGCAAGACGTCGAATAACATTGTGATGTGCAAGTGCAGAGTTCCTTGCGGAGGGTAGACGCATTAGAATTTTTTGGATTCCTTGTACCACCACTTTTTTTGCAATAAAGTTTGCAATGTATGCTGCTAAAAAAAGTGCACTCATTCCAAGGAGCATTTCTAGCCAAGGAAATTTGTCTGTCCAGTCAAAGAGTTCTACCAAAGATTTTGATATATCTTTCAATTTTAACGTCTGCCTTAAAGATTTTCATATTCTTGTTTTATTTTAAAGGCTACATAAAAAAATGACATCACTTACAGTATATAATCTGTAAGTGATGTCAGAAAACGATATCAATGGATTACCACATCAAGTCATCAGGGATAACATACGCTGCGTATGGATCTTCATCATCTGTAGTTTGAGTATTTTCCTCTGACTTATTCCAAATCATAAAGCCTTCGAGTTTTTGGTCAATACGTTCCGCAAGTGCATGAGGTAAAAGTGCATAACCTGAAGCTTCTTTTGCAATGACTAAGCTTCCTGCGACCAATGCATTATAAATTTGTTGATTGATATATAGCTTTTTAATTTTATTATCATCTACAAATTGATAGCTAATTTCTCCATCAATTTCTTTCACTTTGTGTTGCTGTATCATTTGTTGAACATTGGCTTTTAATGTCTTTTCTTCTATCTTTTTTTGTTTTTCTGCATTTAATGCTAAGTCTTTTTCTTGTTTAGATTGTTGATCTTGGACAATTTTGCTTTTAAGCGATTCGTGGTTACTTGTACCTATTCGCTGTTCGTGCTGTGCTTGTTTGCTCAGTTTCTTCGCTTTTTTATTGTCAACGAGCCCAGCTTTTAAAAGTTGTGCCTGTAGTGCATTTTTTACCATAGTAAATATATCCAATGAATGCCATTATAAAATCTTCAAGCATGCATCATAACATTGAATATATAGTGGATTAAAAACGGCGTAATAAAATTACGCCGTAATTGCTGATTATTTATCTTTATAGCCTTGGTCGGCTGCGATAACAAACAAAACATCTGTTGAAGAGTTTAGTGCTGTTTCGGTAGAGTCTTGTATAACACTAATAACCATACCAATGGCAACGACTTGCATAGCCACTTCTGATGAAATACCAAATAAACCACATGCAACAGGAACAAGTAGAAGAGAACCACCTGCTACTCCAGATGCACCACATGCCGAAATACTTGCAACAATACATAAGATAAGCATTGTCGAGAAATCAACATGAATACCTAAGGTATTCACTGTAGCAAGTGTTAATGTGGTAATGGTGACTGCTGCACCGCACATATTAATGGTAGAACCAAGTGGTACAATAACATTTGTTGTTGATTCATCTACACCACAACGACGGGCAAGATCTAAATTAACCGGAATATTTGCAGCAGAACTGCGTGTAAAGAAGGCTGTAATTCCACTCTCTTTTAAACACTTAAGAACCAGTGGGTAAGGGTTCCCTTTAATTACAATTGCAACGATAATCGGGTTAATGACAAATGCGACAAAGAACATTGTCCCTAGAAGAACTGCGAGTAAGTGTGAGTAACTTTTGAAAGTATCTACACCTGCAGAGGCAAATGTTACAGTCACTAAACCAAAAATACCAATAGGTGCAAAAGAGATTACAAGTTTAATAACTTTATTAATTGCAGCGGAAGTATCATGAATAAATGTTTTTGTAGTGTGTGAACTGTGACGAAATGCAATCCCTAAAATGATAGCCCATGCAAGAATACCAATAAAGTTTGCTTCACTGAGTGCAACAACAGGATTAGATACAAAGCTAAGTACTAAGTTTTTAAGAATAACAGTGATACTACCTGGAGGTTGTACACTTTGGTCTGCAGGAAGGTGTAATAGTAATGATGTTGGAAAAAGCTTGTCTGCAACGACAGCACTAAATGCAGAAAGAAGCATACCAATGGTGTACATAACCATAATGGGTTTAAAGTTCTTTGCACTTTGAGTTGCTTGGAAGTTTGCAATAGAAGAAATAACAAGAATAAAAACAAGAATTGGAGCAACGGATTTTAGCGCTTTAATGAAGACATCTCCAAGAAGACTAAAATAGGGTGCAATGTTCGGGAAAAGAAACGCAACAATGACACCAAGAATAATTGCAATAATAATTCGAGTCACTAAGCTTAATCGTTTTAGAGCTGACAGCATAAATGAGCCTTTTAAAGTCTTCAGTGTTTTAGCGATTTAAAACAGGTATTGATGACTTCTATCTAACGGTAAACGGAGAAGAGTTGTAGGGGGAATACTTTTACTTAGAAAAAAGAGATATTTCAATTAAATTAGAACGATTTGATTATTATGTATTCTATTTTAGGTAAAAAAAGTGAAATTTGACGCTTTTATGTGCTAGATATCATTTTTATAAATACTGGTATAAAAAATAAAAATGATATAGCCATGAGAGAAATTATTGTCTAATTTCTCTCATGGTTTAGGTATGAATTATTGATAGAATTGTGAAAAACGATTCAAAATAGTATTGAAGCGTTGATCTTTGATTGAGTAGTAAATCTGTTTTCCTGCACGTCTTGTTGATACAACGCCGTTTTTACGAAGAATCATCAATTGTTGTGACAACGTAGGTTGTAATATTTTTGTTTTTTCCTCTATTTCAGAAACATTTAATTCTTCTATAAGTAGATGGCTTAAAATGACTAAGCGATCTTTGTTCGCTAAGGACTTTAACATTACAACGATATCGTCTGATTGATCACGAATAACATTCATGCTCATGTCAAGAGTTGCTTCCATTTTTTAATCCTTTTTCTAGTGTATTTGAATATGAGAACAATATACAAAAGATCTATGTATAAAAAATGGATTTAATGCATAAGTTGTAAGATAACTATGGTTTTATAATATATATATTATTTATTTTATGTGAAAGGGTTTTTTATTTTTCTATAAATAATTGATAATATTAAAATATTAACTTATATGTGCTTTTTTTTTAGATTTTTTTTATATAAATATTTTAAAAATATAATAAATTTCACGTTTATTTTTTAAGTTATTGATAATTATATTTAAATTTGTTTATTTTCTCTTTTTTAGTGATAATGTTTCTCATCTTTTGTTTAAAATATAATCTTTTTTATGAATTTTTTTTTACAAAAAGATATATAAAATGATTTGACTAATTTTGAATATTTTTCTGAGAAATAGAGATGAGTGGTTTTGGATAGGCTTTTTTGATCATATATCTCTATAATTCACCGTGTGGTGATAGGATGTTAATTTTAAATTCAAAAATATCTCAGATTTAAATAAACTGATTATAAGCATATATAACAACTGTTTATGTTTTGATGATACGTGCTATGGAGAATAAATTTTAATAAACCATTATTAAAACTGAATTTGTATATTATTAAGGCAAATATCTCTTTTTTTTTTAATATTTAAATGCTTGATGGCATATATTTTGCATTACATATTCAATACCAGAAATTTTTAACCTATACGATAAATGTATAAGGGGCAATATTATGAATAAAGATACAGATAAGTCCATAAATGTTAAAGGTGATCTATTTGGGGGGCATCTTGATAACGATGAAGAAAAACTACAACGATCATTAACCAATCGCCATATTCAATTGCTTGCTATTGGTGGTGCAATTGGTACCGGACTCTTCATGGGTACAGGAAAAACCCTGAGTCTATCTGGAACATCTATTGTTCTAACTTATATGATTATTGGTTTTTTCTTTTATTTTATTATGAGAGCAATGGGTGAGTTATTGCTTTCGAATTCTAACTATAAGTCATTTGCAGATTTTGCTACGGCTTATTTAGGTCCTTGGGCAGGTTTCTTCCTTGGCTGGTCTTATTGGATGCTTTGGATTATCGTAGCGATTACAGATATTATTGTGATTGGTGGGTACTTCCAGTTTTGGTTCCCCGACATATCTCAATGGATTCCTGCATTCATTACAGTTGTTACACTGACGACATTAAATCTGCTTACAGTTAAATTATTTGGTGAAACAGAGTTTTGGTTTGCGCTGATTAAAATTGTTGCCATTATTGCATTCTTATTGGTCGGTATTTATTTGATCGCAACTGGCTTTACATCGCCAAATGGTGTGAAAGCATCACTTTCACATATTGTTGAGGCTGGATCTATTTTTCCACATGGTTTTTCAGGATTCCTTGCTGGTTTCCAAATTGCTGTATTTGCGTTTGTTGGTATTGAGCTGATTGGAACAACAGCAGCAGAAACTAAAGATCCGAACAAAACGTTACCTAAAGCAATTAACTCTATACCACTACGAATTTTATTGTTCTATGTGGGTGCTTTGATTTGCATTATCTCTGTGACTTCGTGGGCAAAAGTAAGTCCAAGTCAAAGTCCATTTGTGCATATGTTTACATTAATTGGGTTACCAATTGCGGCAACTTTGGTCAATTTTGTGGTTACTACCTCTGCTATGTCATCTGCAAACAGTGGTATTTTCGCAACCAGTCGTATGATGTATGGTTTAGCTGTTGAAAAAGATGCACCAAAATACTTTAAAAAGTTATCTAAAGGCAGAGTACCTGTAAATAGCCTCTTATTTTCTATGGGGTGTATTGTTATTGGTACAAGTATGCTTTTCATTATTCCAAACGTAATGACTGCTTTTACAATCTTTTCTTCTTTAACTACTGTACTTATTCTTTTTGTCTATGGAATGATGTTAATTTCATATCTTGCATACCGTAAGAAAGCACCAGAACTTCATAAGAGCTCTGTGTATAAAATGCCAATGGGTGTAGTTATGTCATGGGTATGTCTTGCATTTTTAGTGTTTGTTGCAGTGGTATTAAGTTTAGATCATGATACTCGTATTGCAATTTATTTCTCTCCAATTTGGTTTGGTGGACTTTATATTGCATATCGTTATCGTGCTAAAAGAAACGCCGAACGTTCATGGATTCTTCAACACGGTAAGCGTATTGAACGTGAATAATTCGAGATTTAATCGTATTTAATAATAAGGTCAACATTTGTTGGCCTTTTTTTAATAATTTTTTTTTAAATTTTAACTAAAATTAATAAGAAAATAAGCTTAAAAACTAACTTATGGAAAAAAATACAGATAATTATTTTTTTTGTAGAAAATTTTTTAAAAATACGTCAAAATTTATTTTATTTAGGAAAATAATTCGATTCGGTTAGCGCTATATTATAAATCAGGGTGTGATGGGGATCGAGAAGAAAGTCAGTTAGATTGGGAGATTGCTGACATAACTCAAAAGGTTTATTCTCGGCTTTAAACACAGTAAACCAAAAGTTGATCTGCAACAGCAATATGTTAACCATATATTGCCGTTTAAAGTAAACAATATGTTTTCCCTTGACCCTTAAAATTTATGCCTACCTCGATATATTTTCCAAAAAAAACTTAACTATAAGGGAAAATATGCAACTTGATCGTTTTGATAAACAGATTCTTGAAATTCTAACTCACGAAGATTTAAATTTAAATGAGCTCTCAGAGCGCATTAATTTATCTGTCAGTTCTGTGCATCGCCGTATTAAACTATTAATCGAAGCAAATGTAATGACAAGTCTTAAACGAGAAATTAATTACGCAAAGTTAGGTTTTAAATTACATATTCTTCTACAAGTTTCTCTAAGCAAGCATGACAGTGAGACATTTGATGTGTTTCTGGCAGAAATTGAATCAATTGCAGAAGTGATTAACGCATATTTAGTGACAGGCCAAAGTGCAGATTTTATTGTAGAAATGGTTGCAAAGGATATGGAAAATTATAGTGAGATTTTATTACGCCGAATTGCAAAAATTGATAATGTAACCGCACTTCACTCAAGTTTTGTCATTAAGAAATATGATGTATTTAACTGTCATAGTATGTTAAGCCATATTTAATTTTAATAAAAATGGGGAGAGATTCTCCCCATTATATGACTATAAAATATTTTTCAATCTTCGAGCTACTTCTTCACATTGCTGTATGTCGGCTACAAGTGCCATACGAACATGATTTTCGCCTGGATTTCCTTCTTTTGTATCTCTAGATAGATAACGTCCCGGAAGGACTTTTATGTTTGCTTCCTTAAGAAGTTTTTTTGCAAAAGCTTCATCATTATCTACTTTCAGCCAGTAGTAAAATCCAGCATCTGGTTTCTCAAGTGGTAAGAGGTGGCCGAGCTCATTTTGGAACAGGTCAAACTTTTGACGATATTGCTTTCTGTTTTCTTCTACATGGCACTCATCATTCCACGCCACAATGGAGGCCAATTGGTGCTGTACAGGCATTGCTGCACCATGATAGGTCCTATACTTCAAATATGGTGCAAGTAAGGTTGAATCGCCCGCAATAAAGCCAGAACGCATGCCTGGCAAGTTAGAACGCTTCGAAAGTGAATGAAATACAACACAGTTCTTATAATCATTTCGCCCCATTTTGGCGCATGCTTCAAGTAATCCTACAGGAGGCTGTTCAAACCAAAGCTCTGAATAGCACTCATCTGATGCAATAATAAAATTATATTGATCAGAAAGTTGAATAAGCTGTTGTAGTTGTTCTGTTGTGAACGTTGCTCCTGTTGGATTACCCGGTGTACAGATAAATAATAGAGAAGTCTTTTCCCAAACTTCAGCAGGAACACGGTCAAAATCACCTAAGTAATTGTTTTCAGCAGTACAGTTTATAAAATAAGGTGTACCTCCCGCGAGGATGGTTGCACCTTCATAGATTTGGTAAAACGGATTTGGCATAACAACGTAAGGGTTTTCCTCACGATTTATGACGGCTTGAACGAATGAAAAAATGGCTTCTCGTGTACCAGACACAGGAAGCACTTCTGATTCGGCGCTGAGTTCATTTAGGTGGAATCTTTGAATTAACCAATTCGAGATCGCCTGACGTAATTCTGGTAAACCTTTACTACTTGGGTAAGTTGAGAGATGTTTAAAGTTTTGTTGTAAAGCATCTATTACAATTTGTGGCGCAGGGTGTTTAGGTTCACCAATTGAAAGTGGAATAAGTGGTAAATCTATAGGCTGAATGCCTGAAAAAAGCTGATTTAGCTTTTCAAATGGATAAGGATGTAATTGTGTTAAATGATGATTCATAAATATGATTACCGATGTTGAATAGTCACTTGATTAGATGCTTCATCTAAAGCAGCTTTTAACTGTTGAGTAAGAAGAAGAGATTCTTCTTCAGAAAGTGGAATGTCATCTTTTTTAGTGACGAAGAAAATATCTTCAGCCTTCTCGCCAAGTGTGACAATTTTTGCAGAATGAATATCTAAGCCTTGCATCATGAATAAACCGCCAATTTTGGCAAGTAGTCCAGGATGATCGAGTGTAGAAATCTCGACAATATTTTTTTGTAAAGATGTATCAAAACGAATAGATACCTTATTTTCTATATTGAAGTGTCTTAATTGTCGAGGAATACGCCGTTGCATAAGATTTGGATACTGGTCTAAATGACTTAAAGCTTCTAAGAGTGCATTTTTTACAGTATTTTGTCGTTCGGGATCATTCAATAATGTACCAAATCGATCTAATACAATGTAAGTATCTAAACTAAAATCTGTATTTGCTGTAATAATACGTGCATTTTGCACATCAAGATTCATTCGATCGAGTACAGCAACAGTAGTTGCAAATAAGTTTGGTTTATCTTGTGTATAAATAAAGACTTGAACGGCATCTTGAGCGGCTTGTCGTTGCGCTCTTAACAAGATTAGTGGAGCAGAGTTATTTCCATGTTCTAGTATTGCTTTCGTATGCCAAACAATTTCATCTGCAGATTCTTTAATGAAATACTCATCTCCAAGAGCTTGCCATACTTGCTCAACTTCACTTAAAGAGAATTCATGTACTAATTTTTCACTTGCTGTAAATTTAGTGTCTTCAATGAGCATTTGATAATCTACAGGGCGATCTAAACCATGGCGAATGACTTCTCGTGTTTGGGTATAGAGTTGGCGCATAAGAGAAGCACGCCATGTATTCCATAGTTTTGGATTAGTTGCGTTGATGTCTGCAACTGTAAGCGTATATAGATAATTCAGATAATCCATATCTCCAAGCTGATCGGCGAACGCTTTAATAATATCTGGATCTGAGATATCTTTCTTTTGCGCTGTAAGTGACATTAAGAGATGGTTTTGTATAAGCCAGACAATCAATTTTGTATCTGATTCTGAAATTCCATGAGCCTCACAAAAATCATATGCATCTTTTGCACCAAGCTCACTATGATCGCCACCGCGTCCTTTGGCAATGTCGTGAAATAGTGCTGCAATCATAATAATTTCTTTACGTTGCAGACGTTGATATACCGAGCTGACGACTGAAAAAGATTTTGCAAACTCTGGTTCTTGGAATCGTTCAAGATTTCTTAAGAGAAGGAGTGTATGTTGATCCACCGTGTAAATATGAAATAAGTCATATTGCATGAGACCCATAATTTGTCCAAAGGCAGGCAAGTAATTACCTAAAATGCCGTAGCGTCGCATATGAGAAAGCGTTTCATAGAGACGATTTGATGAACGAATAATTTGAATGAAAATTTCACGATGGGCTGGATTATCCCTAAAATTCTGATCAATACTCTTGGCTGCTAACACCAATAAGCGTAATGTACGTGCTCGAATACCTGTAATTTCAGGATGTATACCAATTAAATAAAATATTTCTAAAATTGCACTTGGGTGTTCTGCAAATACTTTGTGATGCTGAACGGCAATCTTTCCATCAATAAGTTTGAATCGCTCATTCAGTACAGTGGTATGTTTTTGTATTTCATCTTTTGGCTGAATTGCAACTTGATTAAAGTAATCAAGGAGAATTTCATTGAGCGTAAAAACTTGTTGCGCCATTCTATAATAGCGCTTCATGAATTGTTCAATCGGATAGTTATGATGCTGATCTATGTCATTAGAATATCCAAACTTTGCAGCAATCTCTCGTTGATAGTCAAATAAAAGTCGATTTTCATCTCGTTTGGTAAGTTTGTGCAGATAGTGTCGAATTTCCCAATAAAATGTTTCTGCTTGCTCTAGCATTTCTAGCTCAAATTCGGAAATAAAACCCAAATGAACTAAATCATAAATACGATTCACTCTAAAATGTCTTTTGGCAATCCAACCGATTTGATTCATATCTCGAATGCCGCCCGGCGCATTCTTGATATCAGGTTCTAAGTTGCTCTCAGTATTATTATGTTGTGCATGTCTATTTTTTTGTTCTTTCATCTTTGCATCAAAGAAATCTCGATCTGTCCATACTTCATTTACAGTACGCCGTGGCCATTTGGCCAGCGTCTCATTACCAATAATAAGTCGAGCCTCTATAAGCGAGGTTGCAATAGTAAGATCTGATTTGGCTTGTTCTACACACGATTGGAGTGTTCGTACGCTAACACCAGGTTTAAAGTTAATATCCCATAAAAGAGCAATAAACTTAGATACTTTTTCTTCTTGTATTATATTTAGGTCAGATGTAGATAAAATCATAATATCTACATCTGAGTAAGGAAGCATTTCTTTGCGACCATAGCCACCCACAGCAAATAATGATATTTCACTTTCTTCAGACAGTTTGGTCATATGCCATAAGAATGTTAAAGCATCATCAATTGCATTTGATCGAGCCAATACAATGTCACGTATGCTATAACCATATTTTTCAAAATTTTGATCAAGCTGATTTTCTATATCATTTCGCCATTGTTGTAATGATGAAATATCTTGGTCATGTTGAATATATTCAGTTAAAGCGCGCATTTCTACCATTGTATTTGCCTTTTTAATTATACGGTTACATTCACTTGTTGTGCAGATTCTCTTGCGATTTTGCGTGCTTCATCCGTCGTTGATGCACGTGCAGTAATGACACCCATACGACGTTTATCAAATCCTTCAGGTTTGCCAAAGAGTCTTAAATCTGTAGTTGGGTTTGCTAGAGCAGTTTCTAAATGTGTAAATGAAAGATTTTTACTATTTACTCCTGCGTAAATAACAGCACTTGCGGCTGTACTGTGTTGTTGTGTATTTACGGGTAAGCCAAGAATAGCACGTGCATGCAGTTCAAACTCATTTTGAAATTGAGATGCAAGAGTAACTAAGCCTGTATCATGCGGACGAGGAGAAACCTCGCTAAACCATACTTGATCACCTTTTACAAACAGCTCTACACCAAAAATACCGCAACCACCAAGCGCCGTAGTAATTTTATCTGCAATGTCCTGTGCTGTCTTTAATGCTTTAGGTGACATGGGTTGTGGTTGCCAGCTTTCAATATAATCGCCGTTTTCTTGTTGGTGACCAATTGGATTGCAGAAATGGGTTTCGATTTGACCCGTTTTGGGGTGTTTTGCACGAACAGTGAGTAATGTAATTTCAAAGTCAAAATCGATTTGAGATTCAATAATGACTTTACCTTGATTGACACGTGCAGATTGTAAAGCGTATTCCCAAGCAGCATCAACTTCATCAAAACTTTTTATGTGTGATTGTCCTTTACCTGAAGATGACATAACCGGTTTAACAAAGTTTGGGTAACCAATATCATCACACGCTGAACGAAATGCAGATAGGTTGTCTGCAAAGCGGAAATTTGAAGTGGGGAGGCCTAACTTATCTGCTGCTAAGGTACGAATACCTTCACGATTCATTGTTAAATTAACTGCCTTTGCTGATGGGATAATTGTTGTTGTATTTTGTTCTTCTATATGGACTAAAAGCTCAGTAGCAATAGCTTCAATTTCAGGCACGATTAAATTTGGTTTAACTTGATCTATGAGTTCTTGTAGTGCTGTTGGATCCGCCATGTTTAAAGTATAGGAAAAATGGGCAACTTGCATTGCGGGCGCATCTTTGTAGCGATCTGCTGCATGAACTTCAACGCCTAAACGCTGTAAGGAGATTACAACTTCTTTTCCTAGTTCGCCTGAACCTAATAATAATACTTTGAATGCGGATGGTTGCAGTGGTGTACCAATGGTAATAGTCATGTCTTATTCCTTATTTCAGGTTATTTTAGAATAACAGAACTCAGAATAGTGTTAAGTACGTCAGCGTATATTTTTTGAATAAAATGACCAATTTAGTAAGATTTTTTCAAATTGTATTCATTTGATGTATCTTATACTGTCGTGTATTGCATGACTAAGAAGTGAAGTGGACATGATCTTGTATAAAAAACAGTATATGGTTTTAACCTTGATGGGTGTTATGTTGGCTTTAAGCGCATGTAACAATAACAATGGGCAGAAAGTTGAAATTAAACCTGCACCAAAACTGAGTAAAGATGCGACAGCATATGCCAAAAAATCTTGGGAGCTCATGAATCAGGTTGAACCCTTGGTTGAAAATCGTGCATTGGCTCAAATTGACAATGAGGTACGTAGACCCTTACGTGAATTAGGGAGTCAATGGATGATTAATGTAAAAATGGGTGATTCAGTTGCTGAGGGAAACTTTGCCTTATGTAGAAAGGCAATGGTAAGTTTAGATACTTGGGCACGTGCTGTGCAAGCAAAGAGTAATTCAGAAAATGAGGATAAGCTTAACTATCTTCATAATAAACAGTTATGTAAAGATGCTTTGGATCATCCTGCTTTAGGCAATAGTTAAAAAAAAGAAGGTGATTATCACCTTCTTTTTTGTCTGTTATGATTTTTTTGGCATTGACATATTTGACATTGAGTCATGACTCATTTTTTTCTCTGTTTTTGCTGTTGAACCTGATTTAGTAGCAACGCATTTTCCACCTTTATGATGTGGTCCAGTACCACCTTGTAAAGATGTACCTTTAGGACATGCCATAGCGCCAGCACTTACAGCAGCTAAACTTAAAGCGATAATAGATGTAGAGAGGAGTTTTTTCATTGTATTTTCCTTATATAGGATAGTAAATATTTAAACAATATAAGGATAATCAATTAAAAATGTGAACTGCAAGCAATTATTGGTTTTTTTCTTGAGATTTTTTGAACTTAATTTGTTATTTTTAATGTGGTTTTAAAAGAACTAGATAAATCTAGTTCTTTTTTATTTTATTTCAACTTGGCGAAATTTAGCATCAATCATTGCCCATACAGAGAATGCAACAGATACCGCAATGGCATATAAGAATTGTTCAGCTTTTAAATTCCCATTGATAACACCTTGAACACTGAGTGTAGCTAGAAGTGCTATCGTCATCATCATATAAATGGCAATGTTTGGATTGAATCTAATATTTTTATTCATGTGACCTCCAAAACAGTAGTTAAATAATGCACTTATCATGAAGTGCAGACTAATAATTATACATTATAATTTTAAAAGGTCAAATTTTCTAGCAAATTTATATTACTGTTTTATGACAATATGAATAAAACTAAAAAAATACCTGCATTAATTGCAGGTATTTGTATTTTATATCAATTTTTTTATTGTCTTATTTTATCGATAACAACACATAAAACTAAGAGTATCAAACATGGAATGATCCAGTCTAAATTTTGTGCTGCAAGTGGAAGTTGATTAATAATATCTGGCACAAATGACTTTAACTCTGATGATCTTAAACCTTCAAATATACCGATGAAGAATGCCAGTGCTGCAACAGGGAGAACAACTTGTTTTGGTTTATTTAACTTTTGAATAAATAACCCAGATAAAATAACAACAATCGCAGGTGGGTAAATGGCAGTAAGGATAGGTACAGAAATAGAAATTAGTTTAGTTAAACCAAAATTAGCAAATACTAGAGAAAATAGTACGAAAACAACCACTAATATTTTGTATGGAATCTTTGTCATTTTATGAAAGTATTCAGCACACGAACACGTTAAACCAATCGCTGTTACGATACATGCTAAGAAGATGAGTAAGCTTAAAAACCAAGATCCTGTTTGACCTAGTGTGTTAAATACATACGCATGTAAAATTTCCGCACCGTTGGTTGCATTTGGTAAAAATGCATGGCTTTGTACACCAAGTCTGAATAGACATAGGTATAAAATAGTTAAGCCTATACCAGAAATGATGCTAGATATAATTGCATAGCGTGTAATTAATTTATGATCCGTCACACCACGTGATTTAATGGCTTGAACAATTAGGATACCAAAAACCAAAGCTGAAAGTGTATCTAGTGTGAGATAACCATTCACTAAACCCTCAGAAACAGGATGCTCTATATAGTTGGCTACAGGAGCAGGAACATGAATAAAGGGAACGAATAAAGTAACTATACATAAAACAGCAAGTGCAAAGATTTTTACTGGTGCCAATACATGTCCAATACTATCTAGAAGCTTATTAGGGTTCATTGAAACTAATGTGACAATAACAAAATAGATTAAGCTATAGATGAGGAGTGGTGTTTGTGGATTCTGAAAATGTGAAGATAAACCAATTTCATACGAAACAGAAGCCGTTCTTGGAATACCGAAAAGTGGTCCTACAGATAAATAGCATGCAACAGCCAAAGCAATACTTGCAAATTTTCCAATAGATGATCCTAACGTTTCAATAGAACCTTGTACTCGGCCGAGCATAATAATACTTAGAACGGGTAAACCAACAGCAGTGACTAAAAAGCCCAAAGCGGCTAGCCAAACGTGTTCGCCTGCCTGATATGCAACAATCGGTGGAAAAATAATATTTCCTGCCCCAATAAACAATGCAAAGGTCATAAAACCTAATGCAAATGTATCTCGAACATTTAGCTTAGTCATAGAAAATTAACGGTATGTAAAACTAGAAAGAGAGGATTCTAAGACAAAAATAGAAATTTAAGAAATATTCTTATTAAATTTATTTGTTTTTTGAAAAAATGGCTCAGAATTTATGTTCTGAGCCAAATATTTATATCTTTAAACTGTTTTTTTCAGTTTATCTACAATAGCTGTAATCAGAAGTACGATAACACATGGGATAACCCAAGCTAAGTTTTGCTCAGCTAATGGAAGTGTTTGTAAAAATGAAGGTACAATGCTTGCAAATGAAGATGCTTTTATTCCTTCAACAACACCAAAGATAAGTGCAACACCTGTTACTGGAATAAGAATAACAGATGGTTTATTAAAGAACTTCCAAAAGAAACTTAAAACAATAACAACAATCGCAGGTGGGTAAATTGCAGTTAAGACTGGTACAGAGAATGCGATAAGTTTAGTTAAGCCTAAATTTGAAATAATAAATGCAAATCCAACCAAAAGTAAGACGAGCAATTTATATGGTAACTTAGTTAAGCCATGGAAGTATTCAGCACATGAACACGTTAAGCCAATTGCTGTTACTACGCAGGCTAAGAAAATTAAAATACTTAAGAAAATTGAACCAAGGTCACCAAATGAGTGTTGTACAAAAGCGTGTAGAATAACCGCGCCGTTGCTTGCATTTGGAATAAATGAATGGCTCTGTATACCTAAGCGGAATAAGCATAAATAAAGGGCTGTTAAACCTACACCTGCCATAATACTTGCGATGATAGCGTAACGTGTAATTAACTTACTGTCGGTTACACCACGAGAAGCAATAGCTTGTGTAATCACAATACCAAAAACAAGTGCACCTAATGTATCCATTGTTAAATAACCATTTACAAGGCCTTCTGAGACAGGTCGTGTAACATAGTTATTAATGGGTTGTGCTGCAAAAATAATAGGTAGTACTAATGTTGTAATACATAAAATTGCCAAAGCTGCAATTTTTAAAGGTGCAAGAACTTTACCAATTGTATCGAGTAATTTAGTTGGATAAAGTGAAACAATCCCTACAATGACGAAATAAATAGCGCTATATGCTAATAACGCCGTAGATGAGCTTCCAAAATACGGAGAAAGACCAATTTCATAAGAAACTGTAGCTGTACGTGGTGTTGCAAATAAAGGGCCTACAGCAAGATAACACACGACAGTTAAAATAAGACTCGCCATTCTTCCGATAGGCGCACTTAAAGTTTCTATTGATCCACCAACACGTGCAAGTGCAATAATCGTTAGAACGGGCAGACCAACACCTGTAATTAAGAAGCCAAATGCAGCCAGCCAAACGTGTTCGCCAGCTTGCTGAGCAACAATTGGCGGGAAAATAATATTACCCGCACCAATAAACAGTGCAAAGGTCATAAAACCTAACGCAATGATATCCCGAATACTAAGTTTAGTCATAACATCTAACTAGAATAAAAATTAATGTTATATTTTAGTGCAAAAGTGTATTTTTTGAAATTATTCTTTAATTCTTTAAAAAAAAAGGGAAATATTTTACTATAGGAAGATAAAATTCATATTTTCTACCAAATAGCCTAAGTATTTTCTTTTTTTAAGAAATAATTTTCACGATATTGAAGGTTAATTACATGTATAACCCAAAAGTAGGCATTAAAACTGCTGAAGAAATTGAAAAATTACGTATAGCAGGCCGTCTAGCTGCTGAAGTTTTATACATGATAAAGAAACATGTAAAAGCGGGTGTAACAACAGAGTATTTAGATGATATCTGCAATGATTTTATTATAAATACTTTAAAAGTTGTACCTGCAAATGTTGGATATCATGGTTATACAAAAACGACATGTATTTCTAAAAACGAAGTCGTATGTCATGGTATCCCATCAAATTCAGAAGTATTAAAAGATGGGGATATCATTAATATCGATGTGGCGATTATTAAAGACGGTTATCATGGGGATACCAGTCGTATGTACGCCGTAGGTGATATTAAGCCTGAAGCAAAAAAATTGATAGATGTTACTTACGATGCAATGAGAGCGGGAATTTATCAAGTCAAACCAGGTGCAACACTTGGAGATATTGGCCACGCTATACAATCTCTCGCACAAAGCCATGGATATAGTATTGTAAGAGAATACTGTGGGCATGGAATAGGTAAGGTTTATCATGAACAGCCAAACGTACTACACTATGGTCAAAAGGGTCATGGCTTAAAATTAAAAGAGGGAATGGTTTTTACTATAGAGCCAATGGTAAATTTGGGCAAATCAGGCGTAAAAGAACTGTCTGATGGTTGGACAGTAGTTACAAAAGATCGTTCATTATCTGCTCAGTGGGAACATATGGTTGCTGTCACCAAAGATGGATTTGAGCTCTTAACACCATGGCCAGAAGGCACAGGCGAATACGCCGAAATTTAGCACTGAATAATTCGAGGACAATATTAATATTGTCCTTTTCTTTCAAAATAGCCTAAGTAAATTTATTATGAGTTATAAAAACAACGACCTTAAAAAATTAAGAGAAAACTACTGGAAAAAAAATTCAGAAAGAAATAAAAAAGAGAAGCTCTTCTTAAAAGAGCTTCTATTAGAACATCAAGTTTTTTTAGAAATAAATGAAGTAAATTTAAAAATTTTTTTCGATAGTTTACCCAGTGAAATCATTCTTAAAGCATATGGCTTAGGATTTAAAAATAATCTAATAAAAAGACTTTTAATCACACATATTGAAAAAAATAAAAATGCTTTAAAAGAAGGAAAATTAATAAAAACAGAATATAAAATAAAGGATTAATACTTTAAGTTTTTGAATACTGCCTGTAAGTTACCCATAGTTTTTTCTATTTGTAACGGCGTAAGGCCATCAAATGTTCTTGAAAGAATTGCATTAGTTAAATCATTCGTTTTTTTCAATAACGTTAATCCTTGTTCAGTAATTTTAACACGCGTAATTCGACCATCTTCTTTACAAGAGTAAGTTTCTACTAGACCTTCATCTTTAAGGCGATAAATGATTTTTGTCGTTGTAGACATCTTTAAAATAAGAGTATCTGAAATTTCAGAAATGCTAGAGCAGGGGTTAATAAGTAAAATATTAAGAATACGTTGTCTAGAATGATCGATTCCATGCTTTTTAAGCACATTGTCGACGCCTTGTACATACTGTGCATGTACCTGAGTAACCCAGTGAAAAAATAAAGAGTCCTGATTTTCCATAGTGGATGAAGGGAGAAATTTCAAATATTTTCTAGACATTTAAGATACCAGAATAAAATAAAAAGCACCCTTTAATTGTGAACTATTTCACAAAAAAATACAAATATGTAGTTTAATTTTATTTAAAATAAAATGGCCCTGATTTAGTCAGAGCCATTTCATAGAAATTGAGTATTGATTTATACATTGAAGCGGAAGTGCATTACATCCCCATCTTGCACAATATAACTTTTTCCTTCAAGACGCCATTTACCTGCATCTTTTGCACCAGCTTCGCCATTGCAATGAATAAAATCTTGATAAGCGATGACTTCAGCTCGAATAAAACCCTTTTCGAAATCTGTATGAATTACCCCAGCAGCTTGTGGAGCAGATGCACCTACTTTTACTGTCCATGCTCTTACTTCTTGAACCCCAGCAGTAAAATAGGTTTGTAATCCTAATAGACTGTATCCTGCACGAATAACAACATTTAGGCCTGGTTCTTCCATTCCCATAGCTTCTAAGAACTCTGCACGGTCTTCATCATCTAATAATGAAATTTCAGCTTCGATTTGGTTACATAGAGGGACAACAATCGCATTTTCTTCTTTTGCTAATGCTCTTACGGCGTCAAGATGTGGGTTATTATCAAAACCGTCTTCTGCCACATTCGCAATATACATCGTAGGCTTTAATGTTAACAAGCCGTATCCACGAAGTAGTTTTCTATCATCATCAGATAGGTCGGCTGCACGAGCAGGACGACCTTCATCTAGCAAAGGTAATATTTTTTCTAAAACAGCTTTGGTAGCAATCGCTTCTTTATCGCCACCTTTTGCAACCTTAGTTAGTCGAACAAGAGATTTATTCACAGTCTCTAAATCTGAAAGTGCAAGCTCTGTATTAATTGTAGCAATATCATCTAAAGGATCAATTTTTCCATTTACATGAATAACATTTTCATCTTCAAAACAACGAACTACATGTGCAATTGCATCAGTTTCTCTAATATTTGCTAAGAACTGGTTACCTAGACCTTCGCCTTTAGACGCACCTGCAACTAAACCTGCGATATCTACAAATTCCATCGTTGTTGGTAAAACACGTTGTGGATTTACAATCGCTGAGAGTTTATCTAAGCGCTCATCTGGTACTGGAACAATGCCAGTATTTGGCTCAATTGTACAAAAAGGAAAGTTTTCAGCAGCAATCGCAGCTTTTGTTAACGCATTAAATAACGTTGATTTGCCAACATTTGGTAGACCAACAATACCGCAATTAAAACCCATGCAATACTCACAAAGATGTTATATAAAATTATTGCAGATTTTACATTAAAGTTTAATTAAAGTCAGTCTATCCTTAAAATTAACAAAATTTAAAAATGAAATAGGACGAAAAGATCATTGTATTTTATAAGGTTGATTACTAAAGTAGTAAAAATTAATTATAAAGGACGTTGATATCTTATGCGTATACTTTACCAGTTTCCACTATCTCATTTCTGCGAGAAAGCGCGCTGGTTACTTGATCATAAAGAAATAGATTATGTTGCGCAAAATTTAACCCCAATTGTTCATCGAGCTTTTTCAAGAATTAAAACAAATCAAAATACTTTACCTATATTCAGAGATCATGAGGAATGGATCAGTGACTCAACAAAGATTGCTGAATATCTAGATATAAAATATCCAGAAAAGGGACTTATTCCTAAAAATACAGCAATGCGTATTTCTGTTTATGATTTGAATGATATTGCAAATAAATTAGGAGAGCATGTACGGCGTTGGGCACTTTATCATATGATTTTAAGAAATGATGAATCTATAGACACCATGATTAGAGAAAGAGGCTATTTTAGAAAATTTAGTAAATATTCAAAACCTATATTAAAAAAATTTATTACTCAAAATTTATATTTAGATCAGCACAGCGTAGATTATGACTATAAATGTATTCTTGAGATTGTGAATACACTCAGTGCTCAGATAAAGCAAAATCAAAGCTATTTAGTGGGTGACCGTTTAACACTCGCAGATATTTCAATTTGCTCGATGCTTGCACCATTGATGAATATTTATGGTACTCCATGGGAGATAGAGAGCTATAAATATGATGAACATGTATATCATATGCAAAAATTGATTAATGAAAGTAATATTGGTCAATACGTTAACCGAATATATCATACAGAAAGAAATGCGCGTGTAGACTGGCGAGGAATATAATTGAATTCAATCCAACTATATTCCAATAACCTAAAAAATTATTGCTTGTATATCTGATCGAAAATGCCACCATTTGAAAAATGAATTTTTTGAGCATTTTCCCAACCACCGAATGTAGCATCTATCGTAAATAACTGTATTTTAGGAAACTTATAAGCATATTTTTGAGCTACAGTTGTATTTCTTGGTCTAAAGTTATATTTAGCAGCAAGATCTTGACCAATCGGTGAATAGAGGAAGTTTAGATAGCCTCTAGCAATAGTTCGATTACCATCTTGATCTACCGTCCTATCGACAATAGCGACTGAAGGCTCAGCTAAAATTGATACTGACGGATATACTATTTGAAAATCTGCTTTAGGGTCTTCTTTTTGGGCAAGGAGAGCTTCATTTTCCCATGTAAGTAATACATCTCCAATTCCTCTTTCTGCAAATGTTGTTAGGGAGCCTCTAGCACCTGAATCTAGGACTTTCACATTACGGTACATTTTAGACACTAAATCTTTTGCAGTTGCATCATTACCATGAGGTTGTTTTAGTGCATAACCCCAAGCAGATAAGTAAATCCATCGTGGTGCACCACCTGTTTTAGGATTTGGTGTAATAATTTCTATACCTGGTTTCGTTAAATCATTCCAATCTTTAATATGCTTAGGATTTCCTTTACGTACAAGAAAAACGACTGTAGATGTATACGGCGCAGAATTATCTGGAAACTGTTTTTGCCAGTCCTTTCTAATAAAACCAGCTTTTGCAATCTCATCAATATCATTAGAAAGTGCTAATGTGACAACATCTGCTTTTAGACCTGTTGCAACTGCACGTGCTTGTTTTCCCGAACCTGCGTGAGATTGTTTAAAATCAATTTTCTGTCCTGTTTTACTTAACCAATATTGACCAAACTTTTCATTAAACTCCTTATAAAACTCTCGAGTAGGATCATAAGAAACATTTAAAAAAGCTTTATCTTCTGCTAATGCAAGACTAGGCGCAACAACGGAAAGACTAAGTAGTGCTGTAATAAGTATCTTTTTCATTCTTTATTCACGCTTTTAAATTTATAGGTTCATTTGAAAGTTTTATTGAATATAGCGCTAAAATAGTGATCTGTGAAATCACAATAAAGAATAAATATATTAAATTTGAACAATGGTATAAGAAAAATATATTTATAAAATTTGAATAAGCAATAAAGATTTTCTTATTTTTATCTCCTTTTTGAGAATCATACTATATATTTAATATTCATAAGTCACTGCCATTCTAATGCGTAAACAATATAAGAAGCCCCTGATTACGACATTGATAGTTTTATCATTACTTACTATTTTTTTGATATCTCAAACACGTGATGATCAAGAGACACGTATTCATAATAACAATGAAAAACCCGTTGTCATTGCTTATCAAACTGGAGTGGATCCAAGTAAAGTTGCACAAGCCAATCAAAGTTATGAAAAAGACAGTAAGCAAGCAATTGAATGGAAAAAATTTGATACAGGATCGGATGTTGTAAATGCTTTAGCATCAGGTGATGTAGATATTGGAAATATTGGATCAAGCCCTTTTGCAGCAGCAACCAGTAGAGGAGTGCCAATTACTGCATTTTTAATTACAGCAAAACTTGGCAGTTCAGAAGCTCTGGTAGTTCATGAAGGATCAGAAATAAAACAACCAAGTGACTTAATTGGTAAAACCATTGCTGTACCGTTTGTTTCGACGACTCATTATAGTCTTTTGTCCGCATTGAAACATTGGAATATTCCCGAAAATAAAGTCAAAATTATTAATTTAAGACCACCTGAAATTATCGCCGCATGGAATCGGGGGGATATTGATGCCGCATATGTTTGGGAGCCAGCCTTAAGTAAGATTAAAACGACTGGTCATGTATTTGTTGATTCTCATCAAGTAGGTGAGTGGGGAGCACCAACCTATGATTTATGGGTTGTGCGAAAAGATTTTGCAGAAAAAAATCCTGAATTTCTCAAATCATTTGTGAATACGACACTCAATCAGCTCAACAAATATAATCAAAGCCCTCAACATTTTGTAAGTGATAAAAATAATCTTAGCAAAATAGCGAATATTACAGGCTCAAAACCTGAAGAAATTCCATTATTACTTGCTGGAAATATTTATTTAGACCGAAGAGGTCAGGTGGATACATTATCAAATGAATTTGCACAAAATATTTTAGATACAGCAAAGTTTTTAAAAGGACAAGGAAAGGTCGACACAGTGAAGGACAATTATCATGACAATGTTGCAACACAATTTTTAAATAATTAGGTGGCTAGTATGAGCGTATTAACAGCTGAAAATATTGGAATAACCTTTTCACAAAGATCTCATCCTATCCTTGAGAATATTAATTTAAATCTTACAAGCGGTTCTATAACCGTTATTTTAGGGGAGTCTGGATGTGGAAAGACGACCTTACTTAATATTTTGGCAGGTTTTCAAAAACCAACAAACGGCCTGATTAAACTTAATCATATGCCACTTCATGGCCCAGATGAAACACGTGCTGTTGTATTTCAGGAGCATGCATTATTTCCTTGGTTAAATGTAGAAGAGAATATTGCATTTTCTTTAGAAATAAAAAAAGTACCTAAAGCACTGATTGCATCTCAAGTAGAACGCATTCTAAAAATAGTGGGCTTAAGTCATGCTGCACAGTTAAATATTTGGGAACTTTCTGGAGGCATGAAACAAAGAGTAGGTATTGCGCGTGCTTTAATTAGTACGGCGGAATTCATTTTATTAGATGAACCCTTTGCAGCCTTAGATGCCTTTACTCGCGAAAATATGCAAAAGTTGGTTTTAGATTTATGGATTGAGGAAAATAGAAGCTTTTTTTTAATTACACATGACATTGAAGAAGCTCTATTGTTAAGTGAACAGCTTATTATTATGCAGGCAAATCCTGGTCGTATTTCACAACGTTTAGAGTTAAATTTCTCAAAACGCTATCGCAATGGTGAGAATATTCGTTCAATCAAATCTGATCCAGAGTTCATTGAATTAAGAGAAAAGCTCTTTGCACAATTAAGCCATAATATTGAAGAGGGTTATAACGCATGACAAGCATAATAAGTAAAAAAAATACCTCCTTCACTGAGTCGAATGCTATTAAAAATAAGCCTGAACTGAAAAAGAATGAAAAATGGAAAATGTTAGCTGTCAGTCTTCTGAGTGTCGGCTTAGTATTACTCATTTGGTTTATTATTACAGCGCTTCAATGGGTGTCACCACTTTTTTTACCTAGTCCTCAAGCCGTATTTCATAAATTTATTGAAGTTAGCCAACAGGGGTTTATGAAGGCAACTTTATGGCAACATTTAGCGTCAAGTATGAGTCGCGTATTAATTGCATTATTTGCAGCAATTATCGTTGGTGTACCCATAGGATTATGGATGGGTTTGAATAAATGGGCTAGAGCAGTCATAGATCCATTGGTTGAATTATTAAGACCCATTCCACCATTGGCTTATTTACCCTTACTGGTTATTTGGTTTGGCATTGGTGAAACTACAAAAATTTTACTGATCTTCTTCTCTATTTTAGCCCCTGTTATTATTAGTAGTACGCATGGTGTACTAAGCCATCAAATTAATAGGGAAAGAGCAGCGTTATCCCTTGGCGCAAGTAAAAGTCAAATTTTTTGGCATGTCATTCTACCTACGGCGTTACCACACATTATTACTGGCATTCGTATTGGCTTAGGTGTGGGATGGTCTACACTCGTTGCTGCTGAACTCGTTGCTGCCGATCGCGGTATTGGATTTATGGTTCAATCTGCAGCACAGTTTCTGATTACAGATACTGTTATTTTAGGAATTATTGTAATTGCTATCGTTGCAGTGAGTTTTGAACTTTATTTAAGATGGCTACAAAAACAGCTATCTCCTTGGTATAGCAAACAATTGTAGGAGAAATATGAAATGGCGTTAAATATAGAAAAAATTAAACCTGCAATTGGTGCAGTCATTCATGATATTGATCTCAATACGATAAATCATGCTGACTTGAACGAGGTTCATCATGCATTAATAGAAAATGAAGTCATATTTTTTAGAAAGCAGTCTCTCACACCCGAAAAGCAAGCAGAATTAGCAAGAAGTTTTGGATCTTTGCACATTCACCCCATTTTCCCGAATGTAAAAAATGTGCCTGAAATCCTTATTCTAGATAGCCTTAAACAAGACCTAAGAGACAATGAACTTTGGCATACCGATGTCACTTTTAGTAAAACACCTCCTTTAGGCTGTGTTTTACAGGCAAAAAAAGTACCTTCTCAGGGAGGTGATACCTTTTGGTCAAGTGGAACAGAGGCTTTTGCGACACTTCCTAAACATATTAAAGAAAAAATTTGGGGGCTTACAGCAGTACATGATATTCGTCAATCATTCCCATTAGAACGCTATGCAAGTAATATTGATGAACAACAGAAATTACTACAAGTTTTTAAAAAAAATCCACCTGTTACTCATCCAGTGGTACGCACACACCCCATCACAGGGAAACCAATACTATTTGTGAGTGAAGGGTTTACAACAAAAATTAATGAACTTTCTGAAACTGAAAGTAGTGAACTACTTCAATTTTTATTTAAGCATTCAGTACAAGAAAGTTTACATATTCGTTGGCAATGGGAAGTTGGCGATGTTGCAATTTGGGATAATCGTTGCACACAGCATAAAGCATTATTTGATTATGGTGATGCTCATCGTATTATGCATAGAGCTACAATTAATGGTGATACTCCTTTTTTCATTTCTGCAGCATAAAAAAAGAAGGTCGAAAGACCTTCTTTTTTTTATTTATGTGTTTATGCAAAACTGATAAATTGCGTTGACTGATATTCTGTTTGTAAATGTTGAATCAGTCGATCTATATCTGCTTCTGTCGTATATTTACCAAAGCTAAATCGAACAGCATTTCTTGCTGTCGTTTCGTCACGTCCAAGAGCAACCAGTACATGTGAAGGGCCACCATGTCCTGAATTACATGCAGATCCACTTGAAACGGCTGCCAATGTTTTAATAGCATTGATTAAAATAAATGCGTCTTCATTAAGAAAAGATACATTTAAATAGTTTGCAACCCGATGTTGTTCATCGCCATTTAAAACAATCTCTGTAAGCTCATTTAGTGCATTAAAAAGTTTTGTTTGTAATATTTTTAATCTTGCTTGTTCAGCGCTCAGATTTGTTTTTGCGATACGAAAAGCTTCACCCATACCTACAATTTGATGCGTTGCTAACGTACCAGAACGACATCCCTGTTCATGGCCGCCTCCATGAATTTGAGGTTCAATTTCAAAACTATTTTCATGGTTTACATATAAAGCACCGATGCCTTTAGGGCCATAGACTTTATGTGCAGAAAGACTAAGTAGATCTATACCCAATTGATGTACATTAATATCGAGTTTACCAGCTGCTTGGGCAGCATCGACATGAAAGAAAATATCATGCTTACGTGTAATTTTTCCAATTGCTTCAATATCAGTAATCGTACCTATTTCATTATTTACCATCATCAATGAAACAAGCACAGTATCAGGACGAATAGCTTCTTGAACAGAAGCTGGAGAAATAAGACCTGTATTTCTTTCTGGTGCTAAATAGGTAACTTCAAAACCTAAACTTTCTAATTTACAACAACTATCTAAGATTGCTTTATGTTCAATTTGACTTGTAATAATGTGTTTACCACGCTCTGCATATCGTTCTGCAATCCCTTTTAATGCAAGGTTATTCGATTCTGTAGCACCAGATGTCCAAATAATTTCATCTGCTTTTGCCCCAATTAGATTCGCAACATTTTTTCTTGCTTCTTCAATTTCATTTTTTGCATCTGCACCAAAACAGTGTCCATTTGAGGCAGGATTTCCAAAGAGACCATCAAAGGATAAACAATCTGCCATTTTTTTTATAATTTCAGGATAAACTGGCGTTGTCGCAGCATAATCTAAGTAAATTTGCTGTTTCATTTCCTTAATGTCTCCATATATATTTTAACGATTTCTATATAAGAAAAAGTTCTAAAGTACTAAGAATATATCTCACAGCTCAATAGATCAACATAATTTTTCAATGATTTATAAAATTATATTTTGCTGTGTAATGTATTTATAAAAGAATTTATAAAGAATTAAAATGAATAAAAGAACATATATTAATGAATAATAGTGATATAAATGAATGTACGATAGGCATTTTATTGAAATAGTCATCACATATTTTAAAATACAAATAATATTCAATCATTTATACTCACAATGAAAATATTTTATTTTAGATTTCAACTAGGTAAGCGTGTATGTACCCACAAGAAAGTTTGAAAGAACTCGAAGAACAAATAAGAATAGATTTTGAAAATGCTAACTTTCCACCTAAAAACTGGATTATTGAAGAAACTAATCATGAGATTCCAATTGCAATTATTGGTGCAGGAATGTCTGCTTTATGCTTATCACTTGCTTTAAAAGCACAAGGCATCCCTTCAATCTTATTTGAGAAAAAGAAAGAAGGTGATGAAGGTCCATGGAAAGAACCTGCTTTAATGCAAACATTACGCTCTCCAAAAAATTTAACAGGTCCTGCACTCATTTCACCATCACTTACTTTTCAAGCTTGGTTTAAAGCACAATTTGGTCATCAAGCGTGGGAAAGTTTGGATAAAATTCCAAGATTGCAGTGGGATGAATATTTAAAATGGTTTAAAAAAATAACTCAACCCACAGTTTATTATGAAAGTGAGTTAGTTGATCTTCATATCGCAGATCAATTGACAGAGATTACGATTCGTCATTCAGATCAAGATAAAATATATCATGTCGTCCATTGTGTACTTGCAATGGGTATAGATAGCTTCAGCTCCCCAAATATTCCAGAATTGGTACAAAATATTCCTAACTATTTATGGCAGCATAATTATGACACTACAAATTACGAGTGTTTTAAAGGTTTAAATATTGCTGTAATAGGTGCGAGTGCGGGAGCAATGGATAGTGCTGCAACTGCTTTAGAACATGGTGCAAAAAGCGTTGAGATTATTTGTCGCTGTAATGACTTTCCTCGTGTAAATAGAAGTAAGAGTGCATCGAATGTAGGTTATTTTGCTTTTTATCCAGAATGGAGTGATCAAGAAAAATGGGATTTCCAAACTTATTTACGTAAGGAAGGAACACCTGCACCACATAGAAGTGTATTAAGAGTGGCTAAGCATAAAAATGCATACTTTAATTTTTCTGAAACTCTTCAAAATATAACGTTTGAAAACCAAAAATTATATCTTTCCACTAAAAATAGTCGTTTTGTGGTGGATCGTTTGATCTTTGCAACGGGATTTAAAATAAATTGGCATAAACATGAATGGTTATATCGGTTTTCACAGCACATCAAAATATGGAGAGATATAAATATTCAACAAGAAAAAAATTTAGATCTAGAAAATTATCCATATCTCACAAAAGATTTTGAATTTATTCATAAGAATTCTAATGAATCTTATAGTATCTATTGCTTTAACTATGCTTCAGCTCTAAGCCAAGGACCTTTGGTGGGAATGATAAGTGGATTATCTCATGGAGCGATGATATTGGCAGAAGCAATTACGAGAAAATATTACAAACGACAGTTAAAAGAACAAATTCAGCTCATAAAAGAGAGTAGGGACTTCGAGTTAAATGGAGATGAGTGGTGCATAGATCAGAAATATCGTGAGACTAAAATCTGCAAATAATAACTATAAGCTTATCTACAATGCCATATTTATATTAATTATGGCATTTTTTTAGTTTAATTTAAAAAAAATGAAATATATCACATAAAATAAATTTAGAAAAATTAACTATATATCTATTATTTTCATTTAAATGATAATTATATGTTGATATTTATAAATATGTGATGCACAATTATCACAATTTATTTTAATGTGCTTTAAGTATCAATATATTAATTAATTTTTAATCCTATCGAATTATTAAAAATATTTAACAATGTTAAATTTTAGATAAATTTCAGGATTTTTGTCGCACAAACTTATTGATTTTGTATATTTGTATATGATTTAAATATAAGTATTAAAAACAATTACTTATATTAATACAAAATACCTATATATGATTGATTAATATATTATTTTTATTCAATTTGAAATTGTTTTTTTTAATTTTAAATATAATTTATATTGGGTTTTATCTAACATCAAAGTAATAGTTTAGATTCTATGAAAAAAATTATAAAATTATTAAAAATAAGATATTGATAAATATAGTTTTAATTTAAAAAAAAGCTTTGGTTGTTTTTATATTATTGATATAAATATAAATAATATTTTTTATGTAAAATTGAACATTTTATGTATTGAATAGGAAGAGATTAAGTAGAAAAATTATTACTTAAAAATAAAAAACAAATTTATATAAAATAACACATATTTATATTTAAAAAAAATATTTATCATATATTATTACTTATTTATTACTAAAAATTATCTTAAGTGATTAATATTTATAATCTATATTATAAAAACAATTGTAATTATTCATTATTCCTGCTTATTAAGAAAGAAAAACAATATTAAAAATAATACGAGTTTTGTATTTTTACACACTTATTATTTTGGTTAAATTATCTCTATTTGATAAAAAACCTTATTTATTATTTATTATTTGTATATTTTAGTAATTCTTGTATACAAAAGTTACCGATCATAAAAAAAGCAAAAACATATACTCCGAAAATATACAAAAAGTATCTTGTGCGGAGAGAGCTATGAACAAAGTGTATAAAATTGTATGGAATACAATGCTAAATAGTTGGGTTGTTGTTTCAGAGCTTGCAAAAGGAAAAACAAAAGGATCTTCAAAAAATAAAAGTCTTACAAATATATCTTTGTTAACTTTTGCTGTATCAATAAGTGCTGTAAGTAATCATTTATACGCAGATGGGGGATTATATGTAAATGATGGTACAGATACTTCATGTTTAAAAATTATTGACAGAGGTGCTAACTCTAGTGGGGTGGAGAACGTTTCAAATGATTCCTCTGTATGTACTGCATCTGTAAATTCACAAACTAAACAGTCATTATTTTTTGGTCCAACTGGCTCTGCAAATACTGGAGATAACTCATCTTCAAGCTTAAGTTTAGGACAATTTTTATATGTAAATGGCGGTAGAATAGGTGTAACAGATGTTCTAGGTGGTACTTATTCTATGCGTTTAGGGAGTCAAGCTACTTTAGATGCATCTGCCGGACAAAATGCGATAGCAATTGGTTCTGATCAATCCTCAACTTCTAATGGCGCATCTTCTACAGCAACTAAAGCAAGTGGCGAAGAGTCAATTGCTGTAGGTAGTAGAGCAGATGCAACATATTATCATTCAATAGCACTAGGATCAGATGCTTCGGCAACAAACTCTAGTACTATTGCTATTGGAGATGGGGCTAGCTCTACTGGAAATAGAGCAACTGCTTTAGGGTATCAAACAAGTGCTGCAGGTAACTTTGCGACAGCATTAGGTAACGAGACCAATGCTTCTGGTCGAGTATCAGTGTCTGTTGGTTCTGGTGCTGCAAGTAGTGGAGATGCTGCAGTTTCCGTAGGAAATAATACAATAGGAAGTGGCAGTGCTGCAGTTGCTATAGGTGTATATTCAAAAGCCAGTGGAGATAATTCAATTGCTTTAGGTGGAAAGTCGGGTGGTGGTGGAGCACAGGCAACTGCTGATGGCTCAACTGCAATTGGCAACGGAACTGTAGCTAGTGGAGCTAATTCATTTGCTCAGGGAACAAACTCTACTGCAAGTGCTGGAAGCTCAACAGCGATTGGTAATGGAGCAACAGCAAATAGTGTTAATAGTATTGCTCAAGGTACATCATCTTCTATTGGTACTAACTCAGCCCAAGCTGTAGCTCAAGGTGCTAACACTTCTATTACATATGCACAAAATGCGTTGGCTTTGGGGAATAATGCCGCAGTAAATGGTACATCAGCAAATGTATCTACAGGTTCAATGGCAATTGGTAACAGCGCGGCTGTTGCTGCTGGAGCAACAAATGCAATTGCTCAAGGTGCAAATGCTAGTGCAAATAATGTAAGTGCAACAGCAATTGGTTACAGTGCAACAGCGAATAGCGTTAATAGTATTGCGCAAGGTACTTCATCTTCTGTGGGTACAAGTTCAGCACAATCTGTTGCTTTAGGTAATTCAACTGCTATTACTTATGCGTCTGGTGCATTAGCACTTGGTAATAATGCTGCTGTTAATGGTGCATCGGGAAATACTTCAAATAATTCTATGGCAATTGGTAATAGTGCAACAATTGCGGCTGGTGCAAAAAATTCTATCGCTCAAGGTACCAGTGCAAGTGTATCCGCAATCAATGCAATTGCTTTAGGAAGTAATACAACAGCAAGTGCAGAAAATGCAATCGCACAAGGTAATAGTTCAACAGCAAGTGGTATGAGCGCAACTGCTATAGGCTATACTTCTACAGCAAGTGGGCAAAGTGCTATATCTTTGGGTAATACTTCAAATGCATCAGGTATGAACAGCATAGCTCAAGGAACTAGTGCAGCAGCAAGTGGTTCAGGTGCAACCGCGATTGGTAATTCATCAAAATCTTCAGCTACAAACAGTTTAGCTGTAGGCAGTAGTGCAAATGCAAGTGCAGAAAATGCGATTGCTCAAGGTAATAGCTCAACCGCATCTGGCGTAGATTCAATGTCATTAGGCTATAACTCAAAAGCCAGTGCTCTTAGATCAAATGCTATTGGTAATAATGCGACTACAGCTTCATCTGATACCGTTGCACTAGGTACATCTGCAACCATAGATGCCAATTCAGCACAAGCGATTTCACAAGGTGCGAATACTTCTATTACGTATGCACAAAATGCAATTGCTTTAGGTAATAATTCAAAAGTAAATGGTACCTCTTCTAGCTTGTCAACAAACTCTATGGCTTTAGGAGCAAGTGCGACCATTGCAGCAGGTGCAACAAATGCAATTGCTCAAGGGACAAATGCTACTGCAAGTGGTGTAAGCGCAACTGCTATAGGTTATACGGCAAGTGCAAGTGCCGCAAATACAATCGCACAAGGCACAAAGGCAACTGCAAGTGGTTCAGGTGCAACAGCTATCGGTAACACTGCAAGTGCAACTGGTTCTGACTCAATTGCTCAAGGGTCTACTTCTACTGCAAGTGCTGCAAATACTATTGCACAAGGTACAAAAGCAGCAGCAAGTGGTTCAGGTGCAACAGCGATTGGTAATAGTGCCAAAGCCAGTGGTTCCGACTCAATTGCTGAAGGTACAAGCGCTACAGCAAGCGCATCTAACACAATTGCTCAAGGTATAAATGCAACTGCAAGTGGTTCAGGTGCAACTGCTATCGGTAATACTGCAAACGCGAGTGGCTCTGACTCAATTGCCCAAGGCACAAACTCTATAGCAAGTGCAACAAATACAACAGCCATTGGTAATACTGCAAATGCAAGCGGTACAAGTGCTATTGCTATGGGCACATCTACAACCGCATCAGGAAGTAAATCGATTGCTATCGGTGATAGCTCTGAAGCAACATCTGCAGAATCTGTTGCAATTGGTTCAGCAGCAGTAGCAAAAGATGGTAAGGCAGTTTCAATCGGTGCTGGAAATACAGCAAGTGGTGATGGTGCTGTAGCAATTGGTGACCCAAATAGTGCAACAGGTGCAGGTGCAGTTGCAACTGGTAAAGATAATACCTCAAATGGTGATGGTGCAATTGCCATGGGTAATACAAACACCTCAACTGGAGAAGGTTCTGTTGCATTAGGCTATAAATCAAATGTAGATGTCGCGGGTGGTATTGCTATTGGTGATACAGCTCATGCTGCTGCTGCTAATGCGATTGCTCAGGGGACTAACTCTACCGCAAGTGGTTCAAGTTCGACTGCGATTGGTAATGCTGCAAATGCAACTGCTGCAAATACAACAGCAATTGGTACAAGTGCTGGAGCAAACTCTGCATCGTCACTTGCTTTAGGCAATACAGCAAATGTAGATGCGAATTCGGCACAATCTATTGCACAAGGTAATGGTAGTAGTGTTACTTACGCACAAAATGCTTTAGCATTGGGTAGTGGAGCCGCAGTAAAAGGGACATCAAGCAGTCTTTCTACAGGTTCTATGGCAATTGGTAATAGCGCAACAATTGCAGCTGGTGCAGTTAATTCAATTGCTCAAGGGACATCAGCAAATGCAACATCAACAAATGCAATTGCTCAAGGGACATTAGCAAGTGCAACTTCGAATAACACTATTGCAGTAGGTGCAAGTGCGGCAGCAAGTGCTTCTAATGCCATTGCTCAAGGCACTGGTGCAACAGCAAGTGATGTGAATACAATTGCTCAAGGGACATCAGCAAATGCATCAGCAAATGCTGCAATTGCATCAGGCTATGCTGCTGCTGCAACCAATGACCATGCAATGGCCGTAGGAAGTAATTCAACAGCATCTGGCATTAATTCAATGTCACTAGGCTATAACTCAAAAGCTAGTGCTCTTAGATCGAATGCTATTGGTAATAATGCGACTGCAGCTTCATCTGATACTGTTGCACTGGGTACATCTGCAACTATAGATGCCAATTCGGCACAAGCGATTTCACAAGGTGCAAATACCTCTGTTACCTATGCACAAAATGCTTTAGCTTTAGGAAACAATGCAACAGTCAAAGGGACTTCTAGTAGTTTGTCTACAGGTTCTATGGCAATTGGTAATAGTGCAACAATCGCAGCTGGTGCAACCAACGCGATTGCTCAAGGATCAAGCGCTAGTGCAAGTGGTGTAAATGCAACTGCCGTTGGTAATAGTGCAAATGCAAGTGCTGCAAATACGATTGCTCAAGGAACAAGTGCTGCAGCAAGTGCATCGGGTGCAACAGCCATCGGAAATACTGCAAATGCGAGTGGTACAGATTCATTTGCACAAGGTACAAGTTCTGTTGCAAGTGGTTCGAATTCTACCGCGATTGGTAATACAGCTAATGCAACATCTGCAGGTACTATTGCATTAGGCAATAACTCTAAAGCAACTGCAAGTAATGCAGCAGCAATTGGCACGAGTTCTAGTGCAAATTCTGCAAATTCAATAGCATTAGGTAATACAACAAGCGTAGATGCAAACTCTGCACAATCTATTGCTCAAGGTAATGGCAGTAGTGTTACTTACGCACAGAATGCTTTAGCATTGGGTAGTGGAGCCACAGTAAAAGGGACATCAAGTAGTCTTTCTACAGGTTCAATGGCAATTGGTAATAGCGCAACAGTAGCAGCTGGTGCAACCAACGCGATTGCTCAAGGTACAAATGCAACTGCAAGTGCTTTAAGTGCGACTGCGATTGGTAATACTGCAACAGCAAGTGGTACAAACTCATTTGCACAAGGTACAAACTCGCTAGCTAGTGGTATAAGTGCTGTAGCAATTGGCAATACCTCAATTGCAAGCGGTGCAAACTCATTTGCACAAGGTATAAATTCAGTCGCAAGTGGCTTGAACTCAATTGCGGTTGGGAATGCAGCAAATGCAACTGCAGCAAATACGATTGCTCAAGGTACAAATTCAGTTGCAGGTGCATCAGGTGCAACAGCAATTGGTAACACAGCAAATGCGACAGGTACAAACTCTCTAGCACAAGGTACAGGTGCCATGGCAACTGGTACTAACTCTATCTCTGTAGGTAATACAGCAAATGCAACTGCAGCAAGTACAATTGCGCAAGGTACAAGTGCAAATGCAACAGCAGCAAATGCAATTGCACAAGGTAATACATCAAATGCAACAGCAGCAAATACCATTGCTCAAGGTACAGGTGCAAATGCAACAGCAGCAAACGCAGTTGCACAAGGTAATGGTGCAAATGCAACAGCAGTAAATACAGTTGCACAAGGCAATGGCGCAAATGCAACAGGCGCAAATGCAACAGCAATTGGTTATACATCAAATGCAAATGCAGCAAATACCATTGCTTTAGGTAATACATCAAATGCAAGTGCAGCAAACGCGACAGCAATTGGCTATACATCAAATGCGAATGCAGCAAACGCGACAGCAATTGGTAATACATCGAATGCAACTGGCTCTGCTGCGATTGCTTTCGGTTATGGAGCTAATGCAAGTCAAATAAATACGATTGCACAAGGTACAAACTCTGCGGCAACTGCGACAAGTGCAATTGCTTTAGGAACGACAACAACTGCATCAGGAAATAAATCCATTGCTATCGGCGATAGCTCTGAAGCGACATCTGCAGAATCTGTTGCAATTGGTTCTGCAGCAGTGGCAAAAAATGGTAAGGCAGTTTCAATAGGTGCTGGAAACACAGCAAGTGGTGATGGTGCTGTAGCAATTGGTGATCCAAATAATGCAACAGGTGCAGGTGCTGTTGCGGCAGGTAAAGATAATACAGCAAATGGCGATGGTGCTGTTGCTATGGGTAATACTAATACAGCAACTGGACAAGGTTCTGTTGCCTTAGGATATGAGTCAAATGTAGATGCTGCTGGCGGTGTAGCATTAGGTAATAGCGCACATAGTGCTGCAACAAATGGCTTAGCTTTAGGTTCTAGTAGTGTTGCAAATAATGCGAACGATGTTGCTTTAGGTTCTAATTCAAGTACAGCTGCAACGGTAGCGACCTCAAGTGGTACAGTAGCAGGAACGACATATACATATGCAGGAACGAGTCCTACAAGTACCGTATCTATAGGTAGTTCAGGTAATGAACGTACATTAACTAATCTTGCTGCTGGACGTGTTAGCTCAACCAGTACAGATGCAATTAATGGAAGTCAGCTTTATGCAACAAATCAAGCTGTAGATACCTTAAATACAACTGTAAATAAAGGTTTAAATTTCGCAGCAAATTCAGGGAATACCATTAATAAGCAAATGGGTGAAACCCTGACTATTAAAGGAACAGGAACTAAGGATGATAGTGAATACGACAGCTCGAACATTAAAACCACAACTGATAGTGATGGCAACCTAATTGTCAATTTTGCTAAAGATGCAACCTTTACTAGTGTAACTACTGGCAACACAACGATTAATAATGATGGTTTAACCATCTTAAATGGTCCAAGCGTTACATCTTCAGGAATTGACGCTGGCAGTAAAACCATTACCAATGTCGCAGATGGCGTAAACTCTACGGATGCTGTAAATAAAGGACAGTTAGATACAACCGCAACTAATCTAACTAATGCAGGGTTAAACTTTGCAGCGAACTCTGGTAGTACAATTCATAAGAACTTAGGTGAAACCTTGACCATTAAAGGAACAGGAACTAAGGATGATAGTGAATACGATAGTTCGAACATCAAAACCACAACTGACAGTGATGGCAACCTAATTGTTGGTCTTGCTAAAGATGCAACCTTTACTAGTGTAACTACTGGCAACACGACGATTAATAATGATGGTTTGACCATCTTAAATGGTCCAAGCGTTACGTCTTCAGGAATTGATGCTGGCAGTAAAACCATTACCAATGTCGCAGATGGCGTAAATTCTACGGATGCTGTAAATAAAGGACAGCTAGATACAGCAACCACCAACTTAACGAATGCAGGGTTAAACTTTGCAGCGAACTCTGGTAGTACAATTCATAAGAACTTAGGTGAAACCTTAACCATTAAAGGAACGGGAACTAAGGATGATAGTGAATACGACAGCTCGAACATTAAAACTACAACTGACAGTGATGGTAATTTAATTGTTGGTCTTGCTAAAGATGCAACCTTTACTAGTGTAACTACTGGCAACACGACGATTAATAATGATGGTTTAACTATCTTAAACGGTCCAAGTGTTACATCTTCAGGAATTGACGCTGGCAGTAAAACTATTACCAATGTCGCAGATGCTGTTAATGGAACAGATGCTGTTAACAAAAATCAGTTAGACGATGCAACAAGTAGCTTAACTAGTACTGGTCTCAACTTTGCAGCGAACTCTGGTAGTACAATTCATAAGAACTTAGGTGAAACCTTAACCATTAAAGGAACAGGAACTAAGGATGATAGTGAATACGACAGCTCGAACATTAAAACCACAACTGACAGTGATGGTAATTTAATTGTTGGTCTTGCTAAAGATGCAACCTTTACTAGTGTAACTACAGGAAATACAACACTAAATAGCAATGGCTTAACCATCGTAAATGGTCCAAGCGTTACATCTTCAGGGATTGATGCAGGTAGTAAAACCATTACTAATGTGGCAGATGCTGTTAATGGAACAGATGCTGTTAACAAAAATCAGTTAGACGATGCAACAAGTGGTTTAACCAGTACTGGTCTCAACTTTGCAGCGAACTCTGGCAGTACAATTCATAAAAACTTAGGTGAAACCTTGACCATTAAAGGAACAGGAACTAAGGATGATAGTGAATATGACAGCTCGAACATTAAAACCACAACTGACAGTGATGGTAATTTAATTGTTGGTCTTGCTAAAGATGCAACCTTTACTAGCGTAACTACTGGCAACACGACGATTAATAATGATGGTTTAACCATCTTAAACGGTCCAAGTGTTACATCTTCAGGGATTGATGCAGGTAGTAAAACCATTACCAATGTCGCAGATGGCGTAAACTCTACGGATGCTGTAAATAAAGGGCAAGTAGATAGTGCAACAAGTGGTTTAACTAGTGCAGGTCTGAACTTTGCAGCAAACTCTGGCAGTACAATTCATAAAAACTTAGGTGAAACCTTGACCATTAAAGGAACAGGCACTAAGGATGATAGTGAATACGATAGCTCGAACATTAAAACCACAACTGACAGTGATGGTAACTTAATCATTGGTCTTGCTAAAGATGCAACCTTTACCAGTGTGACTACAGGAAATACAACACTTAATAGCAATGGCCTAACCATTGTAAATGGTCCAAGCGTTACATCTTCAGGGATTGATGCAGGTGGTAAAGCAATTACAAATGTAGGTGATGGGGTTAATGCAACAGATGCAGCAACTAAAGGGCAACTTGATACAGCAATTAGTAATGTAACGAACAATATTAATGCGCTTTCTGATAATGCAGTGAAATATGACAAGAATGCAGATGGCACTGTAAATAAAGATAAAGTGACATTAGAAGGCGGTACAAATGGTACAACCTTAACAAATGTTGCAGATGGTACTGTTGCTACAGGATCTAAAGATGCTGTTAACGGCGGACAATTAGCAGGTGTATCTAATAGTGTTGCAAATGCGATAGGTGGTTCAACAACAGTAAATGCAGATGGTACAATTTCAACAAGTAACATTGGCGGTACTGGAAAAGACAATATTAATGATGCAATTGCAAGTGTGAGCCAAGCTGCTACTCAAGCAAAAACAACAGTAAGCCAAGGAGATAATATTGTTGTTACCCAAACAACAAATACCGATGGAAGTACCAATTATCAGGTGGCTACATCAAAAGATCTAAATGTAAATAGTATAGCTGTTGGATCAGTCGATATTACTGGCTCAGGAATAAACGCAGGTAGCCAGAAAGTAACAAATGTTGCAGATGGTGGTGTCTCAAGCACAAGTAAAGATGCTGTAAATGGGTCTCAGCTTTATACAGCAAATAGTAATACTGCTACATATTTAGGAGGCGGTTCTACAGTTGGCTCAGACGGTCAAGTCACAGCACCAACATATAGCGTTGCAGGTTCAACCTATAATAATGTTGGTAGTGCACTTACCGCTGTAGACAATAGAATTGGCAATGTTGAAAATAATTTAAATCAAGCATTTACATATACAAACAACCGTATTAATAAACTTGAAGATAGATTATCTGCAGGTATTGCAGCAACTGCAGCCTTAGAACAAGCACCATTTATCGCAGGAAAATGGACTTATGCAGTAGGGGCTTCTTACTACAATAGCCAAAGTGCACTAGGTGCGACATTACGTCGTACAGCAGATAATGGTCGTTGGTCTGTAACAGGTGGTGTAGCAGGAGGAACAGAAGGATCACCTCTATTCCGTGTCGGTGTAACCGGTGTAATTAACTAATTATTCAGCATTCAATCGGAGAAGAAATTCTATTTCCTCTCCGAAGCTTCTAATATTAATTTTGAGAGTACATCAACATGAAAAAAACAAATCTAACAACTTTAGTAGCCAGCACAGTCCTATTATTTACTGCAGCAACCACATACGTACATGCCGAAGACCAACAACCTGAAATAGAAGTTAAATTTCCAAAAATTTCAGATAGTTATCTTAAGCAAGTACCAAGATATGAATATGGAACTGTTGCTAATTTAGATGTAGGCTTAACAAAAGACCAATATAGACATCTTTTAGGAAATCCGCAGTTCAGCGAAGGAATCTTATTCGTTCATACTTGGAATTATGTTCTCGATATTCGTGTACCGAATACCCATACTTATAAACGATGCCAACTAAGAATTGACTTTGACAAAAAATATATTGGACAAAGACTTTCATGGAAAGGTGAAGAGTGCCAAGGATTAATGGATTGGGGGGTGAACAATACTGTAGTCGCACCAATTCCTGTTCCTGTACCTACGCCGGCAGGACCAACAGAAGCAAATGTGCTATTTGATTTTGATCGTTCTGATGTATCCTCTATTGTGGCAGGGTCTACACCAATTCCACAAATTGCTCAAAATATCCAAAAATCGAATCCAACGCATGTCAATGTAATTGGTTATACTGATAAAATTGGTTCTTACAGTTACAATAGTAAACTCTCTCAAAGTAGAGCCAATACAGTCGCTCAACAATTGGTACGCTTTGGTATTCCAGCATCTATTATTCAAGTTGTAGGGGCAAATGAAACCCAACAATTTGAAGAATGTAAAGGCACTCAGAGAACAGCTATTAATATTAAGTGTCAGGCACCTAACCGTCGAGTAGTTATTGCTTGGTAATAAATCCCATATAGTGAAAAAAGCCATTTTATTAATGGCTTTTTTGTGACTAAATATTCATAAAATGAATTAAATAAAAAATTAAATAACATAAAATATAAAAATAAAATCAATATCAACATATATAAAAATAAAAATAATACTGACAATAATTATAATAAAATAATGAAATAATCTACTCACATAATTGACGTTGGTAATAAGAAGATAAAAATAAATTTATAAAACCCATAAAATAAATAAAAATAAAATATGATTTTTCAATTAAAATTATCTTATAAATTATATATTTAGTTTTTATGTATAATATTTAAGAGAGAAATATGGAAGAAATCAAACAAGACGTCTTAGATCTATTTCGATCTGGTAAGACCTATCATTTTATTTCAAAGCATTTAAACGTACCTATAGTTATTATAGTATTAATTATAGAGCAATTTGAAAAAAATATATTAAGAAGCTATAGAGTATATCCTGATATGAAAATATCAGTAAAACAGTTATTAAAAGATATATACTTATATCCAAATTCTTTTCAGCATCAGCGCGCAATGCGTTTCAATTGCTCTCAACAAGCTATACAAAAAGCAATGATCAAACTTGGAATAACTCAAAAAAATAAATGGTTGATTATCTCCATGTTAAAAATGGGAGATTTTGAAGAATATATAAACAATACGTCAGTTATGAATTAAAAAATTGAATTATATGTTAAGTTATTTGGATTGAATAAATTAAAATAAAAAAGGGGAGTCATCATGTCAAAAAACTATGGGTTTAAGTATGTTAGTTTTTTATATAAAAAAGACCATCAAACGTTTGATGAGTTTGTAACTTATTGGACCGAAGTTCATGCTCAAATTGCAATTAAATTGCCAAAATTAAGAAAATATGTAATTAATCCTATTGACCGTCGTCAAAATCCTGAATCTCCAGTAGATGGATTTTGTGAACTATGGTTTGATTCTTTAGAAGACGCCAAAGAAGCCCTATCTTCAAGTACTGGGCTAGAAGGATTTGAAGACACTATTAATTTCGTTGAAAAGGCGATAGGGGTTAATATTATTGAAATTGAAAAATCTATTTAAAGTTAGCTGTAAATATAGCTAGCTTCATGCTAGCTATAACGCTAAGATTTAATCTCTTAAAATTAACTGCATTTCATACCATGTTTCATTACCGTGAGAAGATGCCGAGATCTGAGTAAATTTAAATCCAAATTTTTCATAAAATTTAAGGTATTCTTCTTTACACATTAAATAAATTGATTCTTTATTTAATATTTTAGCCCTCTGAATAAAATCTTTCATCATATGGCTAGCATAGCCTTTTCCTTGAAATTGAGGATCTACAACAACTGACATAATAACTAAATGTGCCCCAAGAGGATTATGTCCTATAAGCTCTTTAAAACAATCGTCTGACATAACGATTTGATCTGCGCAACCACTGTTAATAAAACCAATAATTTGTTGATCTTCTTCTAAAACAATAAATCCTTTCTGATATTTCTCAGCACGAATTTTAATTTTTTCTTTAGTTGCAGCTTCTTCAAGAGGGTAGGCGCGTATTTCTATTTCATAGCATCTTTGTATATCGTCTAAAGCCACTTGTCTAATTTTATAACACATTGAATATACCTCAAAAATTTTAGAAATATTTTAAATCAAAAATAAAGTGTATATACTGCATTTTTTACATTTCTAAAGTGAATTATATGCATTTTATTCCACATGAATTTGATCTAAATTTACTTATAGTCTTTGATGCACTATATCGAAATAAGACGGTATCAAAATCTGCAGATGCAATTCATATTAGTCCATCAGCCTTTAGTCATGCATTAAACCGACTAAGAGTAATCTTAGATGATCCGCTATTTGTTCGTATGGGAGGTGAAATGCAGCCAACGAAAAGGGCAGATGATATTGCTCCATTTATTTCCGAGATGTTGATAAATCTTTCTAGCCAAGTATTTGAGAAAAAGAAGTTTGATCCATTAACAAGCTCTCAATCATTTACGATATCTGCAACTGACTATACCGCTTTTTGTGTAATACCATCTTTGATAAAGAAATTAAAAAGTAGTGCGCCAAATATTAAATTAAAAATTATATTTCAAGATATGGCATTGTCTTTTGAGGATTTAAAACTTGGCAAAATTGATTTAATTCTCGGTTACTCAGAACAACTTGATTCTAGCTCTGGGATCAATATAACAACATGCTTTACAGATAAATATATTGTTGTTGCGCCTAAAAATAAATATGCAGCCATGAATTTACATCATTATGCTAATGCCAATCATATTAAAATAAGTGCTTGGGATGATCATGATGGAATAATTGATAACTTACTCAAAAGCAGAAATATTCACCGTAAAATTTCTTTAGAGGTTCCCAATATGATGATTGTACCTTATTTGATTGAATCAAATGATTGTATTATTACATTACCATTAAGAGCAATTTCTATTTTAAATAGCTCGGAGTTTGATATTTTTGACTTACCATTTCCAGAAATTAAATATACTGTGAATGTCTACGCTACAAAAGAAGATCCTCAGCAGTGGCTAAAACATCAAATCATTTCATTATTCGAGTAGGCTGTGAGAGATTGCAGTACACCTTATTTAACATAATATTGATTATACGAACTGCATGGTATGTAAGACAACACATAACTTATGTGTTGTCTAGACTAAATTATTCTTTAGCTATTGGTGTTTCAACTTGTTTTATTAATTGATTACCTTGAATCTGACTCACTTTTTTCTCAACTTTCTCAATCTGTGAGCGATCGCTTAATAATGAATATGTTAAATCAAAATTTACGCTTTGGCCTGGCGCAAGTTGTTTAACTCTTTTTTGTTCTCGTTCTATATTTACAGGATATGCATAGCTTGTCCCAGGCTCAATTCCTGTCACATAACCTTGCTTTAAAGTATCTGTATTTTTCCACAATGTGAGTACAGGAAGTTGTTGTGTATTAAACTCAATAGCAACACCTTTACTACTATCTTTATTTAACAATGCTGCAATGGTGTTACCATTTTGATCAGCCAATGGCTTCAGATTAAATACCATTTCATCAAAATCTTTAGTTGGTCCTAGATAGCTTTGCCAATCTTTTAATCCTTTTTTTGCATAGTCATTAAAAGGACTAACTTCGCTGACAGGCGCTATAAATTTCGCACCTTCTTCAAGTATAGGCTGTGAGAAGTTGCTGTGATAAATAATTTGATAATCATGAGCATAATCTGCATGATTCGTTAATACATCATGTAGCTTAAAAGAACTATCACCTGGCACATAAGTCAGCTGAGTCATTGTTTGTAAATCAGCTTTTTTAAAGGTACTTTCTTTAATAAGTCCTTTGACATGTATTGCAAAAGGTGGCTTATCATCAACCTCTACTGCTACATAAGACGCTGGTGTATTCTGCGCTTTACCATGTAATGAGTATATTTGACCATCAATAGTGGTTGGATGCCCCGTCCATTCATAGCCACAACGCACAATCATTTCATTAAAACCTTCAAGCCAACCAAGCCCATTTCGACTCTCTAGATTAATATAAGCAGGGTTCACTACCTCTTTGACTGGAGAGTTCCATCCAAGTCGAACCCCTTTTCCTTCAGCATGTAGTAATCCCATACCTCGGGTTGGCGATAAAGCGATCGTTAAACCTGTAGGACTAGTAATGGTAATGACTTTACTTCCCTCTTGTTTTCCTCCATGCAATACTTTTTGTTCTATAGTATAGTTTTGACCAGTAGTCTTCCAATTACCAACTTCAACGCCGTTTTCAGTATCTGTTAGAATATATGTTTTTGCATGGATACTCATTGCACTTAGTCCAATCATTGCACCAAAAATTACACTGTAATATTTTTTCATTTCATATTCCTTATGATTTTGTATGATGCCTTACAGTACATCACTTTGATATATTATTTGATCCTACCGAATTAATATATATAGCCAATTGTCTTATATCCTAAAATAAGTGAAACAAAAATGAGTGTAGAAGAGAAAATAGTTTTTAAGATATGACTCGGAATATATTTACATAATAAACGCCCTAGCATTAGACCGAATATACATGTGATTGTAAAAGCAATTGTTTCAGCATGAGGATATTTGTATCCCTCAGTAATACGTAAAAATACAGTTGATGAACCAATCAGAAAGATCACCATTAAAGAAGTGTTTGTAATGCTATAAAACTTCAAATTTGTCATTTTTTGTAATGACGGTGTAATGACAAAACCACCACCAACACCTAACAAACCTGTGAGAAACCCAGAAAAGATACCAATTGTTCCAAGAGATAGTCTTGTCTTGGTACACCAAATAAAACGACCGGTTTCTTCATTTACTGGACATAAGACTTTATGATGATGACTACAGTTTTGAGAAAATATTGACCTTAATCCGATAAATAACATGACTATACAAAGTAATATAGTCAGAATATGGACAGGTAATATTTTGCTTAAATAGATACCTAGATATATTGAAGGCAAAGATAAAATAGCAATCCACATTGCTGCTTTATAACGTACAGTCTTTTCAATCAGCCCTTGAAATGTCGCAATGCCTGACGAAATAGTAATGGCAACCAATGCTACAGGTGCGGCTTGAGTAACATTCCAATCTTGGGACCACATCAGAATTGGTATTGCCAATATTCCCCCACCTGCACCTGTAAGCCCCAATAAAGTACCTATAAATAGACCTTCAATGGCCAACAAAACTGTCATTATTTTTTCTGACCACATGCTTGGTTCATTGGCAATGCAGTATCTATCTTTTTAGGATAAGGTAAATTGAGATTACCCATAATATCAATAAACTCAGCTTCAGTTTTACCCTGTCCTAACCTGACATTTTGCTCTTTTTCTTCCTTTATGGTTGAGAACTTTTTCCCATGATAATCATGTGCAGGATAAACTATTGTTTGCTCTGGAAGTGTAAAAATCTTGGTATGAATACTTTCGTAAAGCTGCTTAGAACTACCATGTTGAAAATCAGTTCGCCCACACCCATTAATTAGTAAAGTATCTCCTGTAAAAACTATATTTTCTTCTTTTAAATAATAACTCATACATGCATTTGTATGGCCAGGTGTAAATATTGCTTCAATGCTATATTTTCCCAATTGGAAAATACAACCATCTGTAATCAATAGATCGGCACAAGTTACATTAGAGTTTCTATGTACGACAGATTTTGCTTGTGTTTTTTCTCTAAGCGGTGCTGCAGCTGTAATATGATCAGCATGTATATGTGTTTCAAAAATATAAAGAAGTTTCAAATCATAATCTTGAATCGTTTTTAAATAAATATCGAGTTCCGATTCCACAGGGTCAATAATAACTGCATGATTTTTTTCATCAGCGATAAGATATGTATAGGTACAACTCTCAGGTTCAAAAAACTGTTTTAAAAACATAAGACCTCACTTATCATAATTATTCATATATTAATCATTATATTGCATATATCATGCCACAAAACCATTTAACAAAAAAATTATATTTATCAAAAACTTATAAAATATTTGTAAAATGTGGTGTCAAAATATATGATAATATTGAAACATGAAACAAAAATTATGAAACATGAAACGTCTAAATTTTTCTACAGAGTCAAATTTTAAAAACTTTATTGATCAATATCTTGTACTCAATGCTCACCTATATAGTCATACTTATATTAAAAACGGCCATCACTTTTATATTTTTTCTCCTCACAAAATAAGTGGCCTTCCATCTAATTTTTTAAAAAATATCAATTTAATGCATTACATCGAAGCTGAAATTTATGTACAAGCATCCAATATTGGCTATTTTTGTATTATTGAAGATAATTTAGATAACAAGCATGATGAAGATGAGCTTTTTAAATATTTAACTAGTCAATCATCTAAAATGGCACAAGTATTTAATATTTTAAAGAAAGTTGCCAAAACTTCTTTTCCTGTATTGGTTCGCGGAGAATCTGGAGCAGGTAAAGAAAGAATCGCTCAACTAGTTCATCAGTTTGGTAAACGATCAACTCATCCTTTTATTAGCATTAATTGTGCCTCTCTTCATTCCAATATCTTAGAAAGTGAGCTTTTTGGGCATGTAAAAGGCGCTTTTACAGGTGCTATTCGTGACCATAAAGGTGTATTTGAACGCGCAAATCATGGCACCTTATTTTTAGATGAAATTGCTGAATTGCCTTTAAGTTTACAAGCAAAGCTTTTACGTGTTTTAGAAACTGGGGAATTTACACCTTTAGGGGGAGAAAAAACTATAGTGACAGATGTTCGTATTGTTACTGCGACACATCGTGCGCTTAGAGAAGAAGCAAAGCATGGACGTTTTCGTTATGATTTGCTTTACCGTCTGCGTGTCATCCCTATTTTTATACCGCCGTTACGTGAAAGAAAAATAGATATTCCATATTTAGTAGAAAAAATTATTAATGAATATTCAAGGGATTATCTAACACAGCCTAAAATAGATCGTGAAGTATTTAAAATTTTTGACACTTATGATTGGCCAGGTAATATTAGAGAGCTGAAAAATACATTACTTTATGCACTCACCATGGCATATGATCGTCCTTCTATTACGGTTGAAGATTTGCCTCAAGAGTTAATTTTTGAATCACTACAGCAATCTTCTGTACAGGTAAATAAATATGTAAATATTACGAAGGAACGACTTACTCAAGTGCTTCAAGAATCGGAATATGATTTAAGCCAAACATTAGATAAGTTAAATATTAGCCGAAGTACATTGTGGCGTTACCGTAAAAAATGGAATATTTAATTAAAAAATAAATGAATTAATGTTGGCCCTAAAATAACCATGAGAATGCCTGAGATTACCATCGTTAAACTGGCAATTACACCTTCTTCATTGTTTCTTTGTTGTGCACGTACCGTACCAAAGCCATGAGCACCACTTCCAAGAGCCGCTCCATTGGCAATATTAGATTTAATACGTGTAAGGGCAAGTATAAAATCACCAAAGATCATTCCAATAAGCCCTGTTAATGCTGTAAATAATGAAACTAATGTTGCAGAGCCATGAATATTTTCTGCAAGTACAATTGCAAATGGTGTAGAGATCGATCTTGCCATGAGACTATGTGTAACCTCACTATCAAATCCAAAAAGTTTGGCCATTTGATATGCACTAAACACACCTACACTCATTCCAACAATAATGGCAACGCTTAGAACAACAATATGATTTTTAATGGTTTCTCGGTATCTATATATTGGTACTGCAAAAGCAACAGTAGCGGGCCCAAGTAAATTAACAATCCACTGTGTATCTTGTGCATATGTTTGATATGAAATACCAAAAATAACCATCAATATAATAGTCACTGTAGGTACAGTAATTGCTGGAGATAACCAAGCTTTAGGATGTTTCTTATAAGTTTGTTTGGCAAATAGATATGCTACGACTGTCCAAACAAGACAAATGATTGACCATATATTCATTAACTCATCCTCTCTTATTTTATAGCATTCAATGTATTTGCAGATTTTTTCTTATTTTTGTGTTTCCATTCTTTAAAGCGATACAGAAAGTGAATGGTTAGGCTCGTACTTAACATCACTAACGCCGTTCCAACGATAATGCATATTGCCAGTTGCCAACCTTGACTGATAAAAAGCGATTTATATTGAACAACAGCAACAATAATGGGTAAAAAGAAAAGTACCAATTCTCGCAGAGCAGCATTTGCGCCTGATTCAACATGTTCAATCTTTATAATCTTAAAAAATAAGCAGAATAGTAAAAGAAATAGACCCAATATTCCTGGAGAAATTGGAAGTTGGAGTTTTTTTTGTATTATTCCACCAATAAACCAAAAGCTAAGTAACCCTAAAAGTTGTAGAAAGGTCATAAGTAAACTTTTTATATTCATCTATCTACCTAGTAATTTATCGATTAGCTTTATTTTAATGTAAGTTATATATAGACAATATGATTTATCTCATAGAAAATTATTCTAAAATGGCATAATAAAATAATTGAGTGGTGTATGGTTTCGCTAAAATTATTACAAAGTTTTGTGACTCTTGTGAAAACTAAAAGTTTTACACGTACTGCTGAAACATTACATATTACACAGCCCACTGTTAGTAAAAATATTGACCAACTTGAAAATGAGCTTCATGTAACTTTATTTGTTAAAGCAGAATTAGCAAAAAAAAGAACCATTAAACTTACAGAAATTGGTCAACGAGTTTATATTCATGCAATTAAAATTTTAAATAATCAGCAAGATTTATTAATAGATATCCAAAATTATCGAGATTTAAAAGTAGGTACATTACGCATGGGTGTTCCTCCTTTAGGCGCTCAATTATTAACATCGACCTTATTCGACTTTCATCAAAAATGGTCTAATATTGAATTGTCATTTCTAGAGGTTGGCTCTAAGGGTATAGAACAAGCACTCATTAATCATCAATTAGATGTCGGTGTTTTACTTGCTCCTATTGATGAAGAGAAGTTTTATAAAATGGAGATATGCAATTATCCACTGATGGTTGTTGTCCGAAGTGACTCTGAATGGGCAAAAAAATCAATCATTTCGCTTGAAGAATTAAAATACCAATCTTTCCTTTTATTTCAGGAAAACTTTTCATTAAATCAGCGCATTTTAGATGCATGTAAATTACATGATTTTGTACCGAGCATCGTCTGTAGAAGTAGTCAATGGAACTTATTGGCCGATATGGTATTTGCACGTATGGGAATTACATTATTACCAAAATATTATACAGATTTATTAGATCATAGATTCTCTGCAATACCACTGCATCGACCGAATATTGAATGGCATTTAGTTATGGCATGGCGTAAGGATATCTTACCCTCACCCGCCGTTAATGCATGGCTTGAAAGTATGAGACAGAATTTCTAAAAAAAGGGCAATAATTTGCCCTTTTTTATAAGTAAAATATCAATTATGCAATAGCATCTTTATAACGTCGTGCAACCTCATCCCAATTTACAACATTGTAAAAAGCAGAAATATACTCAGGACGACGGTTTTGATATTTTAAATAGTAAGCATGTTCCCAAACATCTAGACCAAGAATCGGTGTATTACCACTCATTAATGGAGAATCTTGGTTTCCACTACTTTCTACAATAAGTTTTTTCTCGGGTGTTACACTTAACCATGCCCAACCACTACCAAAACGGCTTAAGGCTGCTTTGGTAAATTTATCTTTAAAAGCTTCTAGACCACCTAGGTCGGTTTCAATTGCTTGTGCCAATTCAGCTTTAGGCTCGCCACCACCTTGAGGACTCATTACTGTCCAAAATAATGAGTGGTTTGCATGGCCACCGCCGTTATTAATAACAACATTCTTAATATCTTCAGGAACTTCATTTACCTTAGAAACAAGTTCTTCAACACTAAGCTTTTCCCACTCGGTACCTTCAATTGCGGCATTGATATTATTGATATAGGTTTGATGATGCTTTGTATGATGAATTTCCATTGTTTTTGTATCAATGTTTGGTTCTAGTGCATCATATGCATACGGTAATTGCGGTAATGTATAAGCCATTTTTCTATATCCTTGAATATAAATAATAATTACTATCAATTACAGTACGACATTTTTTTAACAAAGACAATCCGTCCATTTATAAATTATGTATGTTTTTCTGTAAATCTAAATTACATTGTCTTGTAAAACCCATGCTATCATTATTCATAAATCTTATTCAGCATCGATAATCGGTGCATCAGAATGTCTCTTATAACCTTTCGGTTAGAACTTAATTTTCAGAAATTTAAATGTACTCAAGTAAATTCTTTGCTAGGGTACGATTATGGATTTGTATATGCTCGCAAATTATAAAAAAGAATGGTTCTCTAATATTAGAGGAGATGTACTTGCAGGTCTGGTTGTTGGACTTGCACTTATTCCAGAAGCAATTGCCTTTTCCATTATTGCAGGTGTAGATCCGAGTGTTGGTTTATATGCTTCGTTTTCTATGGCTGTTGTCATTGCATTTGTTGGTGGACGACCAGCTATGATTTCTGCTGCCACTGGGGCAATGGCCTTGTTGATGGTGACTTTGGTCAAAGAACACGGATTACAATACCTTTTTGCAACAACGATTCTTACAGGTATTTTTCAAATTATTATTGGAAAAATTAAACTTGCTAAACTCATGCGGTTTGTATCGAAGTCTGTTGTTATTGGTTTTGTTAATGCATTAGCAATATTAATATTTACAGCACAATTACCTGAACTAACACATGTTCCTTACTTAGTGTATGGGCTCGTTGCTTTAGGACTCGCGATTATTTATCTATTCCCCAGAATTCCAAAAGTAGGTTCACTACTACCCTCACCTTTGGTTTGTATTGTTGTAATTACTTTAATATCTCTTCTTTTCGGTTTTCATATTAGAACTGTTGGGGATATGGGGCATCTTCCAAATAGTCTACCTATTTTCCTAATCCCTAATATTCCTCTAAATTTTGAAACATTCACTATTATATTTCCTTATGCGATTGCAATGTCATTTGTTGGATTATTAGAGTCTATGATGACTTCTACAATTATTGATGAAATGACAGAAACACATAGTAATAAACATCAAGAATGTATAGGACAAGGTATTGCTAATATAACTACTGGTTTTATGGGAGGCATGGCTGGCTGTGCCATGATTGGTCAGTCAATGATTAATGTTAAATCTGGTGGACGTGGTCGACTATCTACATTTATTGCTGGTATCTTTTTACTTATTTTGGTCGTTTTTATTAGTAGTTGGCTGAAAGTCATTCCAATGGCTGCTTTAGTCGCCGTGATGATTATGGTTTCTATAAGTACATTTGAATGGAAATCCCTTACTCAATTTACAAGAAATCCTAAGAGCAGCAATATCGTAATGATAGCAACAGTAATTGTTGTGCTATTTACACATAACCTTGCTTTAGGTGTATTAACGGGTGTACTCCTCTCCGCACTTTTCTTGGTAAAAAAACTAGAAAATCAAATGAGTGTAAATCATTTCATTCAAGACAATACGATCATCTATGAAATTAAAGGGCAAATATTTTTTAGCTCCTCAGAAAAATTTCTTAAGTTCTTTAATTTTGATGAGAAAAAAGTAAAGAATATTGTTATTGATCTAACACATGCTCAAGTTTGGGATATTACTTCTGTTTCTGTTTTAGACTTAGTGGTTGATAAGTTTAAGAAGAACGGTTTTTCCTGTTCTATTGTTGGTTTAAATGATGATACCTTATTGATTATACATAAGTATGGTAGTCATTCTAAATTATAAATTTAATTTGCTTAGGCTATTTAAATTGTTATAGAAGTTTAACTGAGGTTTTTTAATACGGATATATCGGTTATTTTCCGATACAATATAAGAAAATATATGTATTGATATATCCGTAAATCAATTCAGTGCACCCAACTAAAGGATTTTCACTATGTCTGATCAAAAAGATATATTAAAAAACTTAAAAACATCTTCTATTGATCGACGATTATCTATCGCGAAAGCATCATTTCTTGCGGGGACACGTTGGGCAACTTCAAATGCAACTTCCTTTTTCTCAAGTGAAAAGGAAAAAGAAAAAAAGAGAAAACAAGTTCTCCGAGAACAAGCACGATACCTTGTTTCTGAAATTGGTAAATTAAAAGGCTCTATTGTAAAAATAGGTCAAATGATGGCGCTATATGGCGAGCATTTCTTACCTCGTGAAGTAACAGAAGAATTAAATACATTAAATAACCAGACAATTGCATTAGACTGGTCGTCTATTTACCCTCACGTTCAAAATGAGCTAGGTAACAAGATTTCCGATTTAGAGATTGACCCCCACCCTATTGGCACCGCTTCACTTGCACAAGTACATCGTGCCAAAAGAAAATCAGATAATTTAGATGTTGTATTAAAAATACAATACCCAGGAGTGGCGAATGCAATAGATTCAGACATGAATCTATTCAAACAGATGCTAAAACTTACACATCTTCTTCCTCAGACTAGAGAGTTTGATCAATGGTTTGAAGAAGTACGTGAAATGATGCATCGTGAAGTCGATTACCAGTTAGAAGCAGCAACAACGAAACGCTTTTCGGAATATCTAAAAGATGATCATCGCTATATTGTTCCGACTGTCATTGATGAGTATTGTACAAGCCAAGTATTATGCATGACTTACGAAAGTGGTATTTCTGTGAATAATCCAGAAGTACTCTCTCTTTCACAAGAACGGCGCAATTTAATTGGTGAAGCAGCTTTAGAAGTAGCTGTAAATGAACTCTTCGTTTGGGGAGAAATGCAAACTGACCCTAATTTCGGTAATTACTTGGTTCGATTAGCCAAAGCAGATGATGAAATTGATCGTATTGTATTACTCGACTTTGGCGCTATAAGACAGTTTGATAAAAACCTTCTTTCTGTTGCACACGACTTGATCCTTGCAGGATACCATCATGATCTTGATAAGATGGTCTTAGCCATGCGTGGTTACTCGTTCTTTGAACAAATTCCAGTAAATATTAAACCAGACATGGCTAAAGTCTTTTTAGTAGCAACAGAACCATTTAGCTCTATACAAAATAATCCTGACCTACCTGAAGGTGTCATGGATACAGAAAATAGATACGATTGGAAGCGTAGCCATTTGCACAATAGAGTAATGCAACGTGCAAGTAAATCTATGGCTTCACGTTATTTTAGTATCCCTCCTAAAGAGTTTATGTTTATCAGTCGAAAGTTCATTGGTGCATATACTTTTATGACAGTGATTGAAGCTAAAACTAATCTTCGTAAAATGATACGCGTTTAATAACTGAGCCCAGAGTTAATTCTGGGTTTTTTATGTCTTTCGCTTAAATGCTTAGGCTATTTTAGGTAATTCGACTAAAGTATATGGCCATCATTATTCGCTATAAAAACGCATTAATTTTAATTTAAGTGCATGAATTACATAAAATAAATTAAAAAAACCAGCTAATTAATCTGTTTTTTCTCTTTATATCATTTCTTTTTTGAATAATGAACATTTCGACTTGTAATAGTTTTTTGAGTAAAATCCGAATTAATTGATATTTTAAGTTTTAGAGTAAAAGGATGATTCAATAATGGACGTTCACGATCACCATACTTCTGGTAAAAAACCTAAATTTTACCAGATTCTATATGTCCAAGTTATCTTCGCAATTACGATAGGTATCTTACTTGGTCACTTTTATCCTGCGGTTGGTGAAAGCTTTAAACCTCTAGGTGATGCTTTTATTAATATCGTGAAAATGATTATTGCACCTGTAATTTTCCTCACAGTCGTTACGGGTATTGCAGGCATGAATAATATGGGAAGTGTAGGACGTGTGACTGGTAAAGCAATGCTTTACTTTGTGACGTTCTCTACTCTCGCTTTGTTTGTGGGTATGATCGTAGCAAATATTGTTCAACCTGGTCATGGCCTTAATATTGACCCCGCTTCACTTCAAGGCGATAAAGTTGCCCAATATGTAGAAAAAGCACATGATTCTACAATTGTTGGCTTCTTAATGGGAATTATTCCAAAAACACTCATTAGTCCGCTTGTTGGTGGAGATATTTTACAAGTTCTTGTCGTTGCAGTTTTATTTGGTATTGCACTTGCTTCTACAAGTAAGCAATCACAGCCGATTATTGACTTTTTAAATACCTTAACCGTACCAGTATTTAAACTCGTGGGCATGCTAATGAAGCTTGCACCAATTGGTGCATTTGGTGCAATGGCTTTCACTATTGGTAAATACGGCGTAGGTTCAATTGGTAACCTTGCATTGCTCATTGCAACGTTCTATATCACATCATTATTATTCATACTTATTATTTTAGGGGCTGTCGCTAAGTATAACGGCTTCTCTATTATTAATCTGATTCGCTATATCAAAGATGAACTTTGGTTAGTATTGGGCACAAGCTCTTCTGAAGCTGCTTTACCTAATTTAATGAAAAAAATGGAAAAAGCAGGTTGTGAAAAATCGATTGTTGGTCTAGTTATTCCAACAGGTTATTCATTCAACTTAGATGGTACAAATATTTATATGACCATGGCGGCGTTATTTATTGCTCAGGCATGTAATATTGACTTAACCATTGGTCAACAATTAACACTACTCCTCGTTGCTATGATTAGTTCTAAAGGGGCTGCAGGCGTTACTGGTGCAGGATTTATTACACTTGCTGCCACTTTGTCGGTAGTACCAGACGTTCCTGTTGCAGGTATGGCACTTATATTAGGAATTGACCGTTTCATGTCTGAATGCCGTGCATTAACCAACATTATTGGTAATGCTTGTGCAACAATTGTTGTGGCACGTTGGGACAATGCTTTAGACAAAGAAACATGTGATCGTGTTTTAAAGCAACATCATGCAGATTAATACAGCCAATTAAAAAAACCGCCTGAATGGCGGTTTTTTTATGATGATAATACCCGTAATTATAAAGTGGCATTTAATATTTTTGATGATACATAGTTTTTCCATAAACCGTGTAAAGTTGGTAGATAGAATTTTTCACCTACCTCTATTAGATCAGCATCAATAAGGGCATGTAAATTTTGCAAAAAGAGATAATCTAGTTCAACAGTTTTTAGCTGAGGATGTTTCTTACTATATTCTTGTCTTTTCGCTTTTGCTTGTTTAACGAGCTTATCGGCATACGGTCTATTTTTAAATTGTGCAAGTGCAGTTAAACGTAACTCTACAACTCCCCATCCACTGACAAGCAGTTGGAAAATTTTAAAATCAACCTCTTTAGACTCCCACTGCATTTTTTCCAAGTCATTATCTTCAGGTAATACAGGAAGTAGAAGCTCCATAACACTTGGAAAGATTTTTTTAAAATTTAAGATAAATTTGACAGGATGATCACCTGGATAATCTTGAAATTGAATATGTTGTTTTGCATCTGTTAAATAAATATCAAGCATAAAATGATCATCAGCACTTAAAAATTATTACTATTGTAAAACATAAGCATAACGATTCAAAATAGCTGATGATCTTAGTGTCTATTTCACATTCGGTGAAACCATATTCTCAGGTTTGACAACTTCATCGAATTGTTCTTCTGTTACCAAATTTAATGCTACAGCAACTTCTTTAAGTGTTTTACCTTCCTTATAAGCAGTCTTTGCCACTTTTGCTGCATTCTCATAACCAATCACAGGGTTTAAAGCAGTCACTAACATGAGAGAGTTGTGTAAAAAATAATCAATCTTTTCATGATTTGCCTCTATACCCACGGCGCAATTTTCATTAAAACTATTACATGCATCGCCTAAGAGACGAATTGACTGCAATAAGTTAAATGCAATCACGGGCATAAATACATTCAGTTCAAAATTACCAGATGCGCCAGCAACATTAATTGTTGTATCGTTTCCTAACACCTGTGCAACAACCATCGTCATTGCTTCACTCTGCGTTGGATTAACCTTACCTGGCATGATACTTGAACCAGGTTCATTTTCAGGAATTCTAATTTCCCCAAACCCACACCTTGGCCCACTTGCCAACCAACGTATATCGTTTGCAATTTTATTTAGACTAACTGCCAAGGTTTTTAAAGCACCAGAGGCAAAAACTGCCGCATCTCGGCCTGCAAGCGCTTCAAATTTATTCGGAGCTGTCACAAATGGAAGGCCTGTTAGTTCAGCCAATACGTCTGCAGACTTCTGCGCATATTGAGGATGTGCATTTAAGCCTGTACCTACAGCTGTACCACCTAATGGCAGTTCATATAAACCCTGTAGAGCCTGATCTATACGTACCAATGCATGATCAAGTTGCGATACATAACCACTAAACTCTTGACCAAGTGTTAACGGCGTAGCATCTTGCAAATGAGTCCGTCCAATTTTCACAATATCACTAAAGTACTCTGATTTTTTTGCAAGTGTTTCTCTTAGAGCTTTTACTGCAGGAATTAAAAGTTCATTGATATGTAAGCTAGCCGCAACATGAATTGCTGTAGGAAAAGAATCATTTGTAGATTGCGCACGGTTTACATGATCATTTGGATGAACTGGCTTTTGGGAACCAAGTGCATTACCAAGTTTTTGATTTGCAATATTGGCAATTACCTCATTACAATTCATATTACTTTGTGTACCTGACCCTGTTTGCCATACGACAAGTGGAAATTGATTATCCCATTGGCCGTCGATAACTTCTTCAGCAGCTACAACAATATGGGAAGCCAACTCATGAGGAATCTGTTCAAGCGTTGCATTTGTTAAAGCAGCAGCTTTCTTTACAAGTCCCATACCTTTAATCATTATTCGAGGTAAGTGCTCTTGACCAATCTTAAAGTTTTGTAAACTTCTTTGTGTTTGAGCCCCCCATAAAGCATGCTCAGGAACTTCTACCTCACCCATTGTGTCATGTTCTATACGTACACTCATTGATGTTCTCACCGTTTAGTTATATCCATATGTCATTATTTTATGATAAACAATCGAATCACCATAGTAAATAATAATAATTATCATTTATTTAAATCTAAGTCGTATAAAATGCCCATTGATGTTGAATAATATCACCTATCCCTCTGTGAGGAGTCCAATCTAAAATCTGAGTAGCCCTCTGGATACTCCCATTTACTCTTTCGAGTCCATGATAATGATTAGCTTCATAAGGATGTTTCACAATAGGAATATCTACCTGTAGTGTATTTTTAACATGTTCAATAAGCTCCAAAATACTATAAATTTGAGGGTGTGTAATATTAAAAACTTCGAAAGTATGATGTCGTTTATTTGTATAAAGCCAATGAATCGCAGAGATTACAGCATCACACACATCTAAAATATGAATAAAACTTCGCTCATCTGAACCATCACTCGTTATTTTATTTTCATATAAATCGATATGAGTACGTTCATGATTTGCTACTTGCAGTAATAGACCTAAAATTGTTTTAGGGACGGGTGGAATAAACTCACCTAAAAAACCTTCCTGAAAAGCCCCTGCAACGTTTGACAAGCGAAGTACCATGACCTGCCATTCCACATCTGTTGTAACTAGATCTTTAAACATTGTTTCAATCATTTGCTGAGATTTAAGATACGGATTATTCGATATATAATTTAAAGATGTTTCTTCTGTAAACTCAGTACCAGAACTTCCATAGACCATCACACTCGATAGAAAAATAATTTTTCGAATACCAGCACGTTGCATGGCACGAATTAAACTGATAGATGAACTGAGATTATTATTATAATATTCCACAGGCTTCAGATGAGATTCTGAAACTGACTTAAACCCTGCACAGTGAATGACTAAATCAACTACATATTGTTCTATAAATTTGTTCAACGCAGGCGTATTACGCAAATCGCCATCAAAAAAAGGAATTGTATGGCCTGAAATTTGTTGCAGACGCTCTAACATATGTATATTACTATTGACCAAATTATCAACAATAATGATCTCTTTGCCCTGTTTTAATAAAGATAAGGCAAGATGTGAACCAATAAACCCAAGACCACCTGTAATTAGAATCATTATTTATTACTCCTTTGATTATTTGGTATTTATTTAATGCAAATATTCAAGGTTAGATACGGTATAAAAATATCTATACTTGTTCAGTTTGAATTTATAGATGTAATAATTTCTTTCATTTCATTTTTACACAGCTATTGATTGCTTTTCAGTCATTTTAATGATGCTTTTGGTTATAAAAACCATCGAAATGTTGAATTCACTAAAAAATTACTATCTTTACAAAATTAAATTAAATAATTATATATTATATTTTTTAAATATATAATATGTGTATTAGATGAAGTGCGCTTTATCTTTTTTGGCTGTATTTTTTATCTTTTTTTATTTATTTTTTTCAAATGGAATTTTTATGAAATCTTTCTTTATTTTTAGTATATTTGGCTTAACATCAATGACCTATGCTTATGCACAAGCACCATCATCTCTCACATCAAATATAACAATTGAAGATATCAATCACCATCAAACCAAATGGTGCGATGCGCTTATAAATATAAGTAAAACCTATCAAGACAATGGCTTGGCCGAAGCAAAAAAACAAGCATCTCAAATGATTGATGAACAATACTTAATTACAGACGGAGATCTATTATTTAAACCCACTTTATCTCAAACACCACAGACTTTTAGAACAACGAAAGAAGGTGCACTGGCCTATTTTGTAGGTGATAATCCAAACTTTCCAAACGACAAGGGATTCGCCTTAAAAGGTTGGAAAAAATGTAATATCGAAAATTATGTTGTAAAGAACTTAGGTAATACGGCGCTAGTTATGGGGAAAACACACTTAGAAGATAAATATGGAAAAACCACAAATGTAGATAAAACTTGGGGATTTGTAAAAGATCAAGCTGGCAATCTTAGAGTATTTTTACATCATTCATCTTTAGAATATCAACCTCAAAAATAATATATCGCCATACATCCTGATCATTTAAGTATTTTTAAATGATCAGGCCTTTAAAAACTTAACTTTCGCTATAAAGCTGACCACCTTGTTTTAGACGATGATTAAGATTGATCAGATTCATTGTATACTAATTACAATAGGATAATTACGGGTGAATAATTAATGAGTACACTCATTTTAATGACAACTGCACCGACTTCTTCAATTTCATGGCATGCTCTGGGACTTGCGCAATCATTAGAAAAACAAGGTCTACCATTGAGTGTATTTTTCTATCAAGATGCCGTACATATTGCAAATGCATTGAATTGGATGCCAGATGATCAACGTAACCTAACACAAGAGTGGCAAAAACTTAAAGTTCGACTTCCTGTATGCGTGAGTGCCGCACTTAATAGAGGTATTACAGACCAAGAAAATGCAATACGCCACCAACTCTCACAATCTAACCTTGCAGAGCGATTTGAGCTGGTTGGCCTTGGAGAACTTGCAGACGCCATACAATCGAGTGAACGTGTCATTCAGTTCTAAATGTATATAGATTCAAAAAAAGAGGGATTGATGTGAAAAGTGTACTTATTGTTTTAACACAACCCAATATTACGCAGTTACAAACCAATGAAAGTTTATCTGCTGCACTGGTCATGGCAAGTTTTGGATGTCAAACTACGATACTCCTCAAAGATGCAGCACTTTCATTATTGCAAGATGGCCTAACATTTAATAAAAATGAAAATATTGTGAAACCTGCTTCTGCAATGAGAGAAAGTTTGGAATTCTACGATATAGAAACAATCTATATCCAAAAACAAGATAGCAGTCATCCCTACGTTCTTCATTCAAAACAGCACATGACCTACATCGACTTCAATGTGAGTTTTCTTCAAACATTCGATCATATCTTATATTGGTAATTTTATGACGCATCGTATTTATTTAATACAAAGTGAATATATAAAGACAGCCACCCATCTATTGTCTTTAAAGGATATCGCAGAACCAAGCGACCCTATTATTTTAATGGGCGATGCTGTACTTCACATTCATTCGCCCTTGCTCGCAATGTTTGAAAATGTATATATCATTAAAACAGATCAGCCCTTAGTTGCGCATCTGCCATGCCCTAAAAATGTAGAAATTATTGACTATGATCATTTTGCTGAACTGGTTATTCACACCAAGCAATGTATTCGAATGAACTAATAGGATAGATATGAAGTTAGAGCTCGACCAAGATGGTCATTTAGTAAACTATACCGACTGGAATGAATCCGTTGCCCAGCAATTGGCAGAAAGTTTAGATCTCCATTTAACAGCATGGCATTTCAAAGTGTTAAACGGCGTTCGTCAGTTTTACCAACAGTTTGGTTATGCACCTGCAACTCGTCCGCTTATTAAATTCCTCATGAAAACGGTAGATGGTGAAATCACTAATATGATCTTACAACAACAATTCAATACAGGCTTAGTTGCACGTCAACTGAGCAGACTTGCGGGAGTGCCGAAGCCTGCAAATTGTTTGTAACCCATTAAGGTAAAATGCGCTTTAGATTTACAAAACATTGATTACCATCGGCAGAAGTACAAAATTGTAGATTATTTTGATCTTTCCAATGGACATAGTACTGTGCTACATCTGTATTCACTTCTGTTCTTTGTCCTGAACAATCTGGTTGATTGTTATCGAACTTCATTTGAATAGCTAAAGCGCCAACTTTTACATTATTGTCAGGAGACGGCTGATAGTCATATACACCCGTTGCCCACTCTGAAGCACTGTTAATGACCAAACGATTACCTGTCTTAAAGTTATAAAACTCCATACATTTTTTATTATTTGGAAGTTCAATTCCCCATAAACCATAGATTACTGGTCTAGGTACAATCGTAATATCATCAGCAGTCACATTTGGAGTGGCTTTAGGTTGTGTTGTTGCAAAAACAATTGTCGAGCTTATAAGCAATAAACTTGCTGTGAATAATTGCTTCATATTCGCCTTTTATTAAGTATTTATATAACTTTGTTTAAATTAACACAAAAACATGAAATTCCAACAAAAGATACCCGACCTTTTTGTTCTATTTTTTTAACCCTTTAAGATTGCTGTTCATCGATAAATATTAGTGCACGTTCAGCAAGTCGCGCCAAATAGATACTGCTAGGCAAAATAATATTTGTATCAATTTTAAACTTCGGGTGATGCAATGGATAAGGACCACCAGAGCCAATCATAATAAAAGCACCATCCATTTTTTCTTGATAAAAAGAGAAATCTTCTCCAATTGGACTTTTTTCAATGGTCTGACAGTCGAACTGATGATCCTGTGCAACCTCTAATGCAAAACTCGACCAATTTGCATCATTCATTACAGAAGGCGGCCCTGCTTGCCAGTCTAAATGAATATTTACAGCAAATGTTTTTTCAATACCTTCTAATATTTGCCTTATTTCATGTGCTATCTGTTCACGTACATGCGTATTAAAAGTTCGAACAGTTCCCTCTAAAAAAGCAGTATCTGGAATAATATTCCATGTTGTTCCACTATGTACCTGCGTTAAAGAAACCACTGCATTTTCACTAGAGTTAATTCTTCTACTAATAATGGTTTGAAATACCTGAATAATATGTGCAAGAACAATTAAAGGATCATTGCCATCTTGTGGTCTTGCAGCATGGGTACCTTTAGCCTGTATATGAATTGAAAATCGATCTACGCCCGCAGTTAATGCACCTGCTTTACATCCGATTATTCCAGCCGCTAAAGTTGGATCATTATGAATCCCAAAAATAGCTTGTATATTCTCTAAAACACCTGTTTGAATAATTTCCAGTGCACCCGTACCCACTTCTTCGGCAGGCTGAAAAATAATACGCACGCGCCCTTTGAGCTTATGCTCACTCTCTTTTAATAATATTGCCGCTCCCAACATTGCCGTTGCATGAAAATCATGGCCACATGCATGCATAACACCATCTTCTTGAGAGTGATAATGAACATCGACTTGTTCTTGAATCGGCAATGCATCTATATCTCCACGTAATGCAATACTATGCTCCCCCTGACCAATCTCTACCACGATACCTGTTTTTAAAGGTAAATCTAAAACGTTAATATGATGTTTTTCCAGTTCATCTTTCAGTTTTTTAGTGGTTTTAAATTCATGATTCGACAGTTCTGGATATTGGTGCAGTTCATGAAAAACTTGATGTAGATAGCTTTCTAAATGGTGTGACATAATCAACTCTCTAAGACAATACACTGGCCAAAAACTTTTGTGTTCTCATTTCAGATGGTGCAAGTAAGACCGAATCTGCTGTTCCCTTTTCTACAATCTGTCCTCGATCCATAAAAATAACGTAATCTGCAACTTCTTTTGCAAATGCAATTTCATGCGTCACCACAACCATCGTTTTTCCTAATTTTGCTAAGTTTTTAATGACATTCAACACTTCACCTACAAGCTCGGGATCTAAAGCAGATGTTGGCTCATCAAATAAAATGACTTTAGGGTCAAGTGCCAATGCTCGAGCAATCGCAACACGTTGTTGCTGGCCTCCAGACAATTGCGTTGGCCATGCATGAATCTTTTCTTTTAGTCCTACCAATGTCAGTAAATCCTCTGCTTTTTGAATAGCCCTAGATTTACTATAGAGTTTATGAGCAACTGGAGCTTCAATAATATTTTGCAATACGCTTAAATGTGGAAATAAATTGAAATTTTGAAATACAAATCCTATTGCTTTACGTTGTTTTAAAACTTCCTTTTCCTTTAGCTCATAGAGTTTATTATTTTTCTCACGATAACCGATAAATTCACCATCAATCTGAATATAACCTGCATCTAATTTTTCTAAATGATTCAAGGTACGGAGTAATGTTGATTTACCTGATCCTGAAGGCCCAATAATAACAGTAACCGATCCTGCAGGAATATCTAAGGAAACATCATTCAAAGCCACATGCTGTCCATACTGTTTAACAACATGTGTAACCTTTATATGTCCCTGAGAAGTTGGCTTATAATGGTCTTTCATACTTTTTCTCTCAGGATCGCAGACTGAATTGGCGAAGATTTTTTAAATGATAAAAGATGACTCATCGTTAAATGCGGTACGCTAGCTGTAATAGGCTGTCTTAGTTTTCTTTCAAGGGCATACTGTAAAATAGAAAAAAAGCTCGTAATAACGGTATACCAAACGGCGGCAACCATAAGTAACGGAATAACCTCTTGGTTACGGTTATAAATCATTTGTACTGTGTAAAAAAGCTCTGGCATTGCCAATACATAAACGATAGCCGTTCCTTTAGATAAATTAATACATTCATTAATCATTGCAGGTAAAATGCTACGAATCGCCTGAGGCAAAATAATACGTGTGGTTCGGTGCCACCATGAAAGTCCTAGTGCCGTAGAAGCTTCAATTTGGCCACGATCAACAGCCTGTATACCACCTCGAATAACCTCTGCAGTATATGCACTTTGTACTATGGTTAATCCAACCAATGCCGTCATAAACTGATCAAGTACATTTACAGTTTTATATTCACCATAAGACAGGTGTGTAAAAGGTATGCTTAGCGAAATATTCTCATACAAGTATGAAAAATTATATAAAATAATGAGAACCACCAATAAAGGTAACGAACGAAAAATCCAAATATACCCCCATGCCAAACTACGAATAAACCATGATGAAGATAACCGCATCATTGCAACCACACCACCTAAAATAAAACTAAGGATCATGGCAAAAAATGTCAGTTTCAATGTAATGAATAAACCATCTAAAATGGCTCGATCAAAAAACCAATGTTTAAAAACAGTCCATCCCCATTTTTCATTAAAAAAAATGGAATGTAGTATGGTCACTATGACAAAGAGCGAAAGGATTATCCCGACCCATTGCCAAGGCTTTTTATGAGGGACAATTTGATATTGTGATTGATTCATACGATGTCCCCATAAGTTAATTGTTTTTCGAATGGTAAGCTTCCGTCATAAGGGTCTTGACCATAATGATCAAAATTAAACTCACTATTGACTTCAAATAAAGGCCGATACGCTAAAGCTAAATATAATTTGACAGCTGGAATTTGCTTAAAACCTGTTGTGAGATAGATTCTTTTATATCCTGCGATTTTTGCTTGTTTTTCTAATTCCAAAACCACTTTTTCCGCAATACCTTGCTTTCTAAAGTCTGGATGTGTCCATATGCGCTTTAACTCGGCTGTTTCATGGTCATAACGTTTATATGCTCCCATAGCTATAACCTTGTCTTCATTTTTTAGTGTAATAAATAAACCATGAGGAGGCTGATAAAGCACAGCGGGTTCATATCGTTCTTGATGTTGTTTATCTTGATATATTGCTAATTTGCCATGCTTTGATAAAACATGATGATATATTTCAAAATATTCTTGAAACAGCCCATCTAACAATGGTTGTACGTGATCTGCGGCAATTGATGTCGGAATAAATTGAGTATTCATATGCTGATCTCCTTTTATTGGTCGCCCAAACCCGGTGGATTAATTTCCGAATCAGATACAGCCTCTGTTTTAACTCCCCAACGATCTAATATCTGTGAATATTTTCCATTTTGAATCACACCATTGAGTGCAATTTGAATTGGCTCTGCAAGACCACTACCTTTTTTCACAGTGACGGCAATATCTGCACGGCGTGGCCACCCCCCTTTAATTAATCCCGCCAAGTGAATTTTAGCGCCGTTTAATGCTTGCCATGCATAAATAGCATTTGGCCCCAAAATAGCATCTGCCCGCCCCGATTGAAGGGCTAAACTTGCGGATGCATTATCGTTATAGTAAAGCGCTTGAGCAGGCTTTAACCCTTTTTTCTTATTGTCCTCTATCCAAGTTAATAAAACTTTTTCCTGATTTGTGCCTGCCCCTACAATAACTTTAAGTCCTGCAATATCATCAGCGTTTTCAATTTTTTTAACCTGACTCTTATCTGAAACATAAATACCCAAAACATCTTGACGATATGTCGCAAAATCAAATTTCTCTTTTCGTTCTTTAGTTACAGTAATATTAGCCAAAACAGCATCGTATTTACCACTACTCAGTCCTAGTGGCCAATCTTCCCAAGAACTCACCACAAGTTTAAGTTTTAATCCCAAACTGTCTGCAATTAAACGTGCAATATCTGCTTCTGTTCCAATCACAGTTTTATTATCTGGCGCCATAACAGCAATTGGAGGTGATCCAGCATAAGTACCGACTGTAAAATAGCCTGCTTCGACAAAGTGATAATTCTTAGGAATTTTTGCAATCGCATTTTGGTTTATATCGGTATCGATTGGAGTCGTATTTTCCAGTAATATTTTTTGCTCGGATGTAGAGGGTGTATTTGTAGAGCTGACAGGTGATGAGACTGCAATGTCAGAAGATACTTTTTCATTTTGGATATTGTCATGATTACACCCTGTTAAATACAGACTAGTTGTAAGAATGCTTAGTGTTAAAAAGTTTTTATATAATTTCATTTTAAATTCTCTTAGGCTATTTTTTCTTTTTGTTGAATGGTTTGAAACTGATTATTAGGCCTAGACAACTGTAAATTTTCACGTAATGTTGTGCCTAAATATTCTGTTCTATAAAGCCCCTTTTTTTGTAAAATCGGTATAACTTGTTGAATAAACTGCGTTAAGGTATTTGGTGTTGCACCTTGAATAATAAATCCATCTGCTGCATTTTCCTCAAACCACTCTTCTAGCTGATTTGCAATTTCTAACGGCGTGCCAGTAAATGGAGGCTTCGGTGTCGCCCATGCCAATGCTGTCTGACGCAAAGAATATCCATTTTCCTTAGCCACGCGTTTAATTTCATCCGTAGTACTTCTAAAACTATTTTCCCCAAGCGTACCTAAGTCTGGAAATGGGGCATCAAGTTCATATCTTGAAAAATCATGATGTTCAAAAAAACGTCCCAGATAATCTAAAGCATTTTCAATCGACACCAACGTTGTCATTTGTTGGTACTGCCGTTCAATATCAGATTGATCTTGACCAATAAGCACACCAATGCCTTGGAAAATTAATAAATCATTTTCGTGTCGCCCGTAACTCTTTAATTTTTCTTTTACACTACGATAAAAGGCTTTGGCCTCTACTCGATTATGCTGATGGGTAAAAATTGCATCTGCATGTTTAGCAGCAAGGTCTTGACCACTTATTGATGCACCAGCTTGAAAAACAATAGGTCTATCTTGAGGTGTACGCTCAATGTTTAATGGGCCATGTACTTGAAAATACTTTCCTGTATGTTGAATGGCATGTAACTTGTTTGGATCAAAGAATTTTCCCGTTTCTTTATTACGAACAAAAGCATGATCTTCCCAAGAATCCCATAATCCTTTCACTACATCTAAATATTCATCTGCAATTTCGTAGCGCTGTTGATGGGCAGGATGCGGTTTATTATTGAAATTTTTAGATGTCCCTTCCAAAGGTGTGGTGACAACATTCCAACCTGCTCTTCCACCGCTAATATGGTCTAAACTTGCAAACTGACGAGCAACATTAAAGGGTTCACTATAAGATGTAGAGACCGTACCAACCAAGCCTATTTTTTGTGTAACACTTGCAAGGGCAGATAATAAAGTGATTGGTTCAAAACGATTCAAAAAATGTGGAATTGATTTTTCATTGATATATAAACCATCTGCAATAAAGACAAAATCAAACTTTGCTTGTTCTGCTTGTATCGCAATATTTTTAACAAAATCTAAATTAATACTGGCATTGGCAATCGCATCAGGGTGTCGCCATGCAGACATATTTCCACCTGCACCTTGTAGTATTGTTCCAAAATGAATTTGCCTACTATACGTATTGATAGTCATTTTATTTTCCTTATTACGATGCAACGGCATGCTTTATCTGAGTTAAATGTTGTATGAGCAAATCTAAAATATGTTGTCTTTGTTTATGATCTGCCAATGGAATATCCAGAATGAACTCATCAACTGGAAAGTTTTGATAATATTGATCAAGAGCGGATATGACTTGTTGAGCAGTTCCTTTTAAAACAGTTAAAGGTTCTTTTACTAAAGAAATTATTTTCTTATTTGCTTGTTGTGCGAAAGTATCTGCCATAGCTTTATTAAGTACTTTAAAGCGTTGACCATCTTCTAATTCAAGTGTCCAAACCTCTAAGTCTTTTGCCAATTCATTCGCATGCTTTTCTGTCTCTGCAATAATAATTTGTAATGCAATAATGGCTGTACGTTGAGGTGCTTTCTGTTTAAAAACCTGCAAAGATTTTCTGAGCTTTTCAATATCACCATTCAAATGCGCTGCAAACACAAAATTCCAATTTAGCTTTGCAGCAAGTAATGCACTTTCTTCACTGCCTCCTAGTAAAAAATACTCTGCTGGATGTTCTACTTTCGGATACACGGTTAAAGATGATTTTCCCTGAAGATAATCATTTAAAAGTGTCAACTGATCTTGAAATGTCCCTTTTTGACTCGGATTCACCGCATATTGCAATGCTTTAGTAGAAACTGGCATACCACCTGGTGCTTTTCCAACACCTAAGTCCACACGATTTTTTCCCAAAGTTGCTAAAAGGTTAAAGTTTTCTGCAACTTTATAAGGACTATAATGTTGTAGCATTACCCCCCCAGACCCCAGTCGAATAGTATGAGTTTGAGGCAATAGCCATGCTATTAATAACTCTGGTGATGTACTGGCGTATTGCTCAGAAGCATGATGTTCTGCAAGCCAATAACGTGAAAAACCTAATATTTCGAGTTTTTTAACTAACTCCAGTGTATGTTTAAATGCCTGTTCACTAGACTCATTATTTGCAATCGGACATTTATCTAAAAAACTTATATTATATTTAAGTGACATATTTATTTAAGAATAAAAATAATTTCCATTATTTAAATGGATTTTAATTAAAAACATAAATAATAAAATAATGACTTCTTATATTTAAAAATAAAATAGAACACTATTCTTATAAATAGATATATTAATAATTTATTCATATTTAACAAATAAAAATATTAAATCTAGATTGTAAATTCGAAATTATATACTGGACTCAAACTATAATGTATCTACAAAAAAATAGATTATCTCATCTTATTTACTATTCTTTATTTTTATTTAGTTCAAATATTTATGCAGAAAAAATAATTTATAATAAAAACGATGTTTTTAAAAAAAATGATACGCTTACAATAGCTTCTTCTGGTTCATTTAGATTACAGAGTCTCATTTTTGATGAATATAACAGCACCAATGATGCATTAAAATCCAGACGCGATGGATATAACTCGTTTAGTAAAATTAGCCTTTCATCTGACTACAAGTTTGCCAATGATTGGCATTTTATTATTGGCAGTGAAACCTATATTAATTATCCAAAAATTTTAAGATGGCATGGCCGTTATCAAAAATCTGATTCAACTTTAACAGCAAATCAGCTTTATACAGGGTTCAAAAATAATCGAATTGGTACTTTTAAATTCGGCAAAATCAATGATTTATTCTACGATATAGTAGGAGTAAAAACTGATTTAGCAGATTATACTCCTATTGCCCAACCACTAGATTATTCAAACCAATCTGCATTTGATGGTACTGGGTCTGCAAATAAGACGCTTCGTTATGAGACATCTTATAAAAAGCTAGATTTTTATAGTGCTTACTTATTTCAAGATACCAATACGAATTATTCTACAACCACATTTAAACGAAAATATGGTCTGCAAGTTGCAACTGAATACCATTTTACACCTAAATTTTCTTGGGCTAATGCTTATCAATATAACAATGGTAATCTTAGTAGTAATAGCTCAGGTGAACAAAAGAAATATAATGGCCATGTATTAGGGTCATCACTGTTTTATATTGATGACAAATGGTTACTCAGTCTTGGAATTAATTATACAAAGAATATATTACCAACAAAGAGCGGTATTATTCAAACAGCTTATAATAGTGAAACATTTGGTATCGAAAGCTATGCAGGATATAAATTCAACATTAACCAATATTCAGTTCAAAATATACGTCCTTATATTTTAGAAACACACTTTAGGTATATTAATGGTAGAAACTTTAAACAAAATAATTTTGGTATTGGAACAGCAGTCAAATTTAAATATGGCATAGGCTTAGATATAGAGCATTATTTTACATCTGATACAGTAAATACCCCAGACCTTACGTTACTTCGACTTAGATTCGATTATTAGGAAATAAAATGACAATTAAAATTTATGGAAGACCAAACTCTCTTAATGTACAAAAAGTCTTATGGCTTGCACATGAACTTGAGTTATCTTTTGAACATATTCTGGCAGGTAAAGAGTTTGGTATTGTGCATACCGAAGCCTTCTTACAACTTAATCCCAATGGACTCATTCCCGTTTTACAAGATGAATATACATCAATTTGGGAATCTCAAATTATTCTCCGCTACCTTGCCGAAGTATATGGGAAAGAGAAAATATGGATTTCCCATCCACAAAAGCGCTTTCAAGCAGAACAATGGTTAGATTGGTATATCACTACCTTTCTACCTCAATTTAGTATTATTTTCTATGAACTGGTACGAACACCTCATGATAAACAAAGGTTAGATATTTTACCGCCAATTATTGAAACGATTGAAAAACAACTTCTCATTTTAGAGGAGCTTCTATCCAAACAACCTTATATTTCAGGACAGCAATTTGGTATTGCAGACATTCCTCTTGGATTAGCACTACACCATTGGTTTAATTTCGACATACAACGCAAAACACACCCACATATCGAGGCATGGATTCAAAACATTCGTGAGCGATCTAGTTTTAAAAAAGTTGCTTATATTCTATAAATTAAAAATCCTAGTTTAATCGTGTTTTAAACTAGGATAGTTCTTTTGGTCTATACTTTTCTTTTATCTAATTGCTGTGAAATTTGATCGCCAATGTATTGTATAGAAACCACTAATATTACCAATAAAACAATAACTGCCAACATGATTTGTATATCGAAACGTTGATAACCATAACGATATGCAACGTCTCCTAAACCACCTGCACCAATAGCACCTGCAACCGCTGAAGAGTTTATCATCGTTACTAATGTTACAGTAAAACCAGATACAATACCTGAAAGTGCCTCAGGTAATAAAACGTGCCAAACAATTTGTTTCCGACTACATCCCATAGCTTGTGCCGCTTCAATTAAGCCAAAATCGACTTCACGCAAGCTTACCTCGGCAATACGTGCAAAGAACGGCGTTGCGGCTAAAGTTAATGGCACAACCGCAGCCCATAAGCCGTAACTTGTACCTACAATCCAACGTGTAATTGGAATAAGTGCCACCATAAGAATGAGAAAAGGAATAGCTCGTGTAATATTAACGATTGTACCTATACAACGATTAATATAGTAAGAAGGATAAATACCATTTCTTTCTGTACATACCAAAATAAGTGCCAAAGGAAGGCCAAAACAAAAAGCCAAACCAGCAGAAACCCCAACCATCACTAGTGTATCTAATAGGCCTGTCAGCAAAATATCAAACAATAGATTCGACATAACCTATCTCCTGTATATCCAATATTTCCAGTCCCAATTCTTGTTTAAGATGATGAGGAATTGTGTAATGGATTGGATAAGCTAACTGTAGCTCGCCCACATAATATTCTTGAATTTGATCAATACGGCTATAAAACAAAGCAACTGAAGACAAACGTTGTAATAAGTTTTGTAAATTAAACAATTTTCCAATAGCGTATGCATAGCGAATATTTACTACTTGATATTGATGATTATTTTGTAACTCCACATCTAGAGGTAAAGAGACAATATTATCTTCAGGATACAACAATTCCTTGGTTATCATTTTTTGAGGCGATGAAAACACTTTCCACACCGCTCCCTTTTCTATAATCTCACCTTGATCAATCACAACCACTTCATCGCAAAGATCACGAATGACTTGCATTTCATGAGTAATCAAAATAATGGTAATGCCCAATTGTTTATTTACTTTTTTCAATAATTTTAAAATCATTTGTGTGCTTTCTGGGTCTAGTGCCGAGGTTGCTTCATCACACAATAAAATTTCAGGATTATGAATCAAGGCTCTTGCAATACCTACTCGTTGTTTTTGACCACCTGAAAGTTGTGAAGGATAGCTCTCTTTCTTATTTTCTAAGCCTACCAATGCTAAAATTTTTTCAACACGTGATATAATTTCTTGAGTTTTCACACCTGCCACAATTAAGGGCAACGCCACATTCTCCCAAACGGTTTTTGTAGACATTAAGTTAAAGTGTTGAAAAATCATACCTACACGTTGTCTAAGGCGAATTAAATCGGTGTAATTTAATTCCGAAATAGTCTCACCAAGTACATGAAGCTGACCTGTACTAATAGATTCCAATCCATTTAAAGTGCGTAAAAGCGATGATTTTCCCGCACCACTTCTACCAATAACACCACAAATGACGCCCTGTTTAACTTCTAAATGAATATCTTTCAGAGCATGCACTTGGTTAGCATAATACTTATTTACGCCTTTAATACTGACATCTAAAACGGCGTTCTGATGTATTTGTGCATTCATATTATGACCACCCTCGATACCATAAAGATTGACCTAACTGTTGATCAAGTGCAGCTTTTACTTCAGGAGATTGTTGATAAATTTCGACAAATCGTTTTAATTTATCATTGTCATCTTGATAGTTATCTTTTACAGCAAAAACAATGGCATAACGTTTATCTTCATCTTTATTCAAATATAATGCTTTTTGCGGATCAATTGTCTTTGCCAGTTTCAAATATTGTGGATAGGTAAATGTAAGATCAACATCGTCTACAGCTCTTGCTGTCTGCGGTCCTTCCATTTCTATAAATTGTAAATTTTTTGGATTACTTACAATATCTTGTAAAGTGGCTAAATGATTATTGGGATCTTTAAGTTGAATTAACTTCGCTTCTTGTAATAACAATAATGCACGACCCTCATTCACAGGATCATTTGGAATAGCAACCCGAGCTTTTTGCGGAAGACTTTCTAAAGATGTGTATTTTTTAGAATATAGCCCCACACGTGAGGCCGCACCCACAGCAAATATTTTTAGATGATAACCACCTTCTTTAATTGCATTATTTAAAAAAGGCTGGTGCTGAAAGAAATTTGCCTGAATATCACCATTATTTAAAGCAATATTTGGCATTTTCCAGTCTGAAAACTCAACGAGTTTGATATGTAAACCTTGTTTTTCTGCTTGTGTAACAGCAACTTGTAGTATGGGTGTAAATGCAGGGGTAATGCCAACAACTAACTCATCTGATTTTTTGTGTCGTTGCGCATTCCAAATAAATAGGCCGGCCACCAATAGCACAAAAACACCAAGAGAGATAAATATATTTTTATTTTTCATTATTTTATACCAAAATTAAACCGCTCTTGCAGGGTGTTGAATATTTAAAAACTGACCTTTTTCAAAAAACTTATGACGTAAAGTGCCCGATATATATGTTTTTTTATAGCGATCTTGCTGTTGCCATTCAGGAATAACCCAACGAATAAAATCTTCATAAGATTCAGGTGTAACCGTCCGAGTTAAATTAAAACCATCAATTCCTGTCTCATCAAAAAAATGAATAAGTTGTTTTGCAACATTTTTACCACTACCCACAAATAATGGATAGCGTCCTCCCAACACATGCTGTTCTTTCAATGAATTAAGCGTAATTTCTTGATGTTTAAATTTTTCATTTACAGATGTAATGCTATTACTTTTTTCATAAGGAATTCGCTCGTGTTCATCGTATACAGATAAATCCTTACCCACCGAACTTGAATAGTGGGCAATGCCTGCTTCGGGACTGGCATACTGCCGATACTCTATTAATTTTTGTTGAGCTTGCAAGTCTGATTCTGCGGTCACGACTGTAATACCTACAAAAATTTTAATACTTTCAGGTTCACGTCCATGTTTAAGTGCTTTTTTTCGTATACGCTGAACATTCTTGCGAACCTCTGCAATATTCCCACCCCCAATAAAAATACACTCTGCATGTCTTGTTGCAAATGTCACTCCACGTTCAGAAGTACCTGCCTGAAATAACAGAGGTGTTCGTTGTGGTGATGGCGAAACTTGAAAAACTCCCTGACTTTCAAAAAAAGAGCCCTGATGGTCAATCGCATGTACTTTTTTAGGGTCTGTAAAAATACGAGATTTCTTATCTTGAATAACAGCGCCATTTTCCCATGAGTGCTCCCAATACTTATAACAAAGTGCTAAGAAGTCTTCTGCTTTATCATAACGTTGATCATGTTCTGCCAATGCCTTTCGACCAAATAATTTTTCCGCACTATCTAAATATCCTGTCACAATATTCCATCCAACACGCCCTTGGGTTAAATGGTCTAAACTTGCAAAACGACGTGCCAAAGGATATGGATGCTCATAGCTTAAATTGACCGTCACACCAAAACCTAAATGTGTCGTTACAGATGCCATTGCAGAAATTAATGTCATTGGATCATGGCTGGGTAATTGAACAGACTCTTTCAACGTTACATCTAAATTATTTTGATAAACATCATAGACCCCCGTGATATCTGCCAAAAAAATTCCATCGAATAACCCTTTTTCTAAGATTTTTGCCAAATTTAACCAATATTTCAGCCCATTAAACGTTATAGATTCATCACGTGGATGTGTCCATAGGCCATGATTGATATGTCCCACACAACTCATATCGAAGGCATTTAGTAAAATTTTCTTCGCCATTACAATGTTCCTCGACGTGGTGGAAGGATATGATTCAACCGATAATTTCCTAAAAAATAATACTTCCAACGCACTGGATCATGTAAAGTATGCACGCGTGCATTACGCCAATAGCGATCTAATCCCGTTTTACGTTGACTTCCTCGACTACCTGCCAATTCAATTAATTTAGACGCTGCTTGAAGTGCTGTTTCTGTACTATGTGCGCGTACTCTTGCTACATGAATAGATGCTTCAGCAATATTCTCTTTAGTTACCTTAGTTTTAATAAAATCTATAAAATGTGCTGCTTTTTTAAGGAGTAACTCGCTGGCTTTTACATCAACGGCGATTTGACCCAATTCGTATAAAGTAAGAGGATCTTGCGTCGCATACTCTATTTCTGCATCAATCCATGGGCGTGCATTTTCAACTTGGATCAATGTTTCTTCAAATGAAGCTCGTGCAATTCCCACTTCAATAGATGCATGCATAAGCTGTGCATACGGCCCAACTAAACTCGGCTTAGAAAATACAGTGCTAAAAGGAACGATATCTTCGGCATCGACATACACTTGGTCAAACTTTACAGTACCACTACCTGTTAATCGTTGACCAAAACCACTCCAGTCATCAATAACCGTTACACCTTCAGCATCTCTAGGCACAAAAGCTAAATACTCAAGGCCATTATCATCTTTTACCAAGGTAGGAATACGATGTGCGTAAATACTTCCAGTACAATAAAATTTTTCGCCTTGAATAAGATAACCATGCTGATATGGCATTAAGTAAGTATTTTTTTGACTAGCAGTTTTTGACTTAAACTCTGCCAATGCATTTCCAAAACGGCGCCCTTCTAATACCTCTTGGTAGAGCTTTTTTTTCTGTGCTTCCGTTCCAGTCGTACGCAATACTTCAAGTGCATAAAAGTGATTTTGAGGAATTTGCCCAATTGACCCATCAGTTCCGCTAAAAAGTGCAATAATTTGTGCCACCGTCCAACTTGAAACCTCTGCACCACCGTATTGTTTAGGTACAGTAATTGCCCATAAACCCGATTGGCTAAAAGCATCTATTTCTGCAAAAGGAAGCGTTCTTGTTTGATCACGATGTACTGCATCTTCTCTAAACTGCTGAGATAAAGCTTTTGCAATACTCAATGCCTCCTCATCAGATTGAATAACATGCGCAGGCTGAGTATTTACAAAAATATGTTTATAAGATGTCATAACTTCACCTAAATCCAAGCATGTGATGCAGGAAGTTTATGGTTTAAATAATAATTACCTAATGCATGATATTTCCATCTCACAGGGTCGTGTAATGTATGCACCCTTGCATTACGCCAATGCTGATCTAAATTATGCTTTGCAAGTGAAGAACGACTACCGCTAAGCTCAATCAGCTTTTCAGAAATGGTTAATGCCGCACGATGTGCATAAATTTTAGCTTCAGCAACAGCAATCGAAGCTTCTGCTGCTTGTATATCTTTCAATGTTTTTGTTTTTTCTAATTTATCTAATACATCAGATGCCTCTTCCAAAAGCAAAATGCTCGCTTCTAGAAGTACATCTAACCGACCTACTTCCTGAATTAAATAAGGTTCTTGAGTTGCCTCCGCTACATTTGCATCGGCAATTGGCCTCGCCTTTTTTACATAAGTGATTAAATCTTGAAAAGCTGCTTCTGCAATTCCTACATCAATCGCAACTTGTATTAATTGAGAGTACGCACCTCTAAAATGTGTTGTTTCTGCAAGAAGTCTTTCATCAAAAATTAAAAATGGATCTATCTCTACATTATTTAATCTAACTGTACCGCTTGAAGTTGTTCTTTGACCAAAACCATCCCAGTCATCCACAATATCAATACCTTTAGTCGTTCGATCTACCAATATCAAAGCAATATAGCCATCGGGATGCTGAGCTTTAATTGCAAGCCAATCTGCAAATGCACTACCTGTAGAATAAAACTTCTCACCATTAAGAATATATCTTTCATTGGCACGTGTTAGTGTCGTTTGAATTGTCTGAGTATCTTTTGTATTTCTTTCAGGCCCGCCATTGGCTAAAAACTTACCTGCCAATATTTCATTAAAGACAAATGCTTTTTGTTCTTCAGAACCAATAAGCAAAATAGTATTTAAAATGCCAAACTGATTTTGTGGAATCTGCCCTACATTCGCATCTGCTTTCGCTAATATACGAATCACTTGGCTTAAAGTACGGTTTGAAACTTCAGCACCGCCATATTTTTTAGGAATTCGAATTGCCGTTAATCCCTTATTTACCAAACGTCGAATAACATCCGTCGGTAAGATACGTTCTTGATCACGTAAATTTCTTTCTTCTAATGCAAAATCTGCAACATGATATGCCGCATTAATCGCTTCGATATCATTATCTATTATTCTTTGAGAATGGCTCATAGCAATCACCTATATTTTAAAAATAAGGTATGGCTTTTAGCTAAAATTTAGAAATAAAAAATATAGGAATCCTTATCAGAAAATATGCAGGAACAATCTTTCACACGTAGTATTTCAATATTAAAAATGAAAACAAACAATACATTATTATTTTTATGCGCTAAACTAGTTATTCTTTGATGCTGATAAGAGACTCAAGTGCCTACGCCTGATCACACCAATAACAACACTCAAGCAGCTACCTTAAATGAGCAATTTAAACAACAACAAGCTGCTTACCAAAATGAAACTTACCCTACCTATGACGTACGTAAATCTCGACTCAATCAGCTTTATACACTTATTTTAGATCATCAAGAACAGATTGCCGATGCTATTTCTAAAGACTTTTCAAATCGAAATCCGGACGAAACACGTCTTGTGGAAATTGTACCTAGCCTTTCAGGTATTAAATATTGCTTAAAGCACTTAAAAAAGTGGATGCAGCCCGAGTATCGTGATATCTCAGTAATTTTCCAACCTGCAAAAGCATATGTCATTGCACAACCACTTGGTGTGATTGGTATTATGGTACCGTGGAATTATCCTTTATTTCTTGCAGTTGGCCCAATGTGTCAGGCGCTTGCTGCAGGAAACCGCGTCATGTTAAAGCTAAGTGAATTCACTCCTCATTTTTCATCTTACTTTCAGCAACTTATTGAAAATAACTTTTCATCTAATCTTATTAGTGTAACTTTAGGTGATGCCGAAATTGCACAACAGTTTTCATCATTGCCTTTTCACCACTTACTTTTTACAGGCTCAACCCAAGTCGGAAAACATATATTACGTGCAGCCGCTGAAAACTTAACACCAGTTACACTTGAACTCGGTGGAAAATCACCTGCTTTGATTGCAAAAGATGCCGATTTGTTCGAAAGTGCACAACGGATTGCTTTTGGAAAAAGTGTTAACTCAGGACAAACATGCGTAGCACCCGACTACGCATTAATTCCAGCCGAACTGCAAGATAACTTTATTGAGTCTTATTTTTCTGCACTAAAAACCTTTTACCCAACCATTAAAAACAATTCCGACTACACTGCAATTATTAATGAAAAACAGCTTAATCGTTTAAAGTCATATCTAGAAGAAGCCGAAAGCCAAGGTGCAAAAATACATTATCTCTCTCATGAGATAGATGGAAGAAAACTACCACATTGTGTCATTACACACACCCATGCTTCTTTGAAAGTATGCCAAGATGAAATTTTTGGACCAATTTTGCCAATTATCCCTTACCAATCTTTAGATGATGCGATTCAATACATTAATGAAAGACCAAGACCGTTGGCTCTATACTTTTTTGGCTATAAACATGACGAACAACAAAAAGTACTTCTAAATACTCATAGTGGTGGCGTCTGCATTAATGAAACACTCATTCATGTTGGACAAGAAGACTTACCGTTCGGAGGCATAGGTATGTCTGGTATGGGAAATTATCACGCTCATGAAGGTTTTAAAACTTTTAGCCATGCAAAAGCAGTATTTGCAAGACCAAAAATTAGCTTCATGAAGTTGGTCTATCCGCCTTATGGGAAATGGCTTCAGAAAACATTATTAAAAATGTTTATAAAGTAAAGCTCATAAAAAGTCATTTTTTCTAAGATACTTGTTCAAAAAGACCAAATAAACTGAGAAAAATGGCACTTTTTAACATTGTCAATTGAAGCAAAAATTTACAAGATATACGCACTTTTTAGCTACGACTATTTGCAGTTTTTTATAAAACTTCTTCGAAATTGTAGGTTTCTAATCGTATAGTAGAATAATTTTGCAGATATCTTGCAAAACTTTAATGTCTTTTCACTGGAGCAAGTTACATGACTTCTCATATTTTGGTTATTCATGGACCAAATTTAAATTTGCTAGGAAAGCGAGAACCTGAAATATACGGTCATCAAACCTTAGAAGACATCAATCAAAGTTTGATACAAGATGCAAAAGCAAATGAATATACATTAGATGTATTTCAAAGCAATATCGAAGGTGAAATTATTCAACGAATTCACCAAGCATACGCTGAAAATATTAAATTCATTATTATTAATCCTGCAGCATTTACACATACATCTGTTGCAATACGTGATGCATTACTTGGTGTAAATATTCCATTTATAGAGGTGCATTTATCTAATGTGCATGCTCGTGAGCCTTTTAGACACCACTCTTACCTTAGTGATAAAGCACAAGGCGTAATTTGTGGTTTAGGCGCATATGGTTATCAAGCTGCCCTCCTTTATGCTATTCAAAAACTTCAATCTTCTCATTAATTTTCATAAGGAATATTAATACTATGGATATTCGTAAAATCAAGAAACTTATTGATTTAATGATCGAATCTGATCTTCAAGGTATTGAAGTAAAAGAAGGCGATCAATCCATTGCATTGACTCGTCGTAATCCAGAACCTGTTGCTGTTGCATCTATGCCAGCTGCAGCACCTGCAAGTACTCCTGTTGCCGTTGCTAAAACACCACGTGGTAGCGTAGAAACTGCACCTATGGTTGGTGTATTTTATGCAGCTGCCAGCCCTGGTGAAGCACCATTTGTACAAGTTGGTCAAACAATTTCAGCAGGTGAAACTTTAGGTATCATCGAAGCAATGAAGATTATGAACCCAATTGAGGCAACTCAAAGTGGTGTCATTGAAGAAATCCTTGTGAAAAATGGCGAAGTTATTGAATTCGGTCAACCATTATTCCGTTACCGCGCATAAGCACGGAGTGTCATAATGTTGCAAAAAGTATTAATTGCAAACCGTGGTGAAATTGCATTACGCATTACACGGGCTTGTAAAACGCTTGGAATAAAAACTGTTGGTGTTTATTCGAGTGCAGACAAAGATCTGATGCATCTACGATTTGTTGATGAAGCTGTATGTATTGGTCCAGGTGCAACGAGTGAAAGTTATTTAAACATTCCTGCACTACTTACAGCGGCTGAAGTGACAGGTGCAGATGCAATTCACCCAGGCTATGGCTTTTTATCTGAAAATGCAGAATTTGCAGAAATGGTTGAAAGCTCAGGATATATTTTTATTGGTCCTCGACCTGAACATATTCGCCTTATGGGGAATAAGGTTTCTGCAATCGCTGCAATGCGTAAAGCTGGCGTACCGACAGTACCTGGCTCACAGCATGCTGTTACACCTGCAAATGCAAAAGAAGAAGCTGCAAAAATTGGCTTTCCACTTATTGTAAAAGCTGCTGCTGGTGGTGGTGGTCGTGGTATGCGTATTGTAGAACGCATCGATACACTTTTAGAGTCTGTACAAGCTGCACAGCGTGATGCTGAAATGTGGTTTGGTGATGATACTGTGTATATGGAACGTTTTCTTCAAAAACCACGCCATGTAGAAGTACAAGTGCTTGCAGATGGAAATGGTCATGCAATTCACTTATACGATCGTGACTGTTCATTACAACGCCGTCATCAGAAAGTTTTAGAAGAAGCTCCCGCACCTGGATTACCAGAAGAAGCACGTGCAGATATTCTAAAAGCATGTGTAAATGCTTGTGAACTTATGCAATATCGTGGTGCAGGTACATTTGAGTTTCTTTTCGAAGATGACGAGTTCTTCTTTATTGAAATGAATACTCGTGTTCAAGTAGAACATCCCGTCACTGAAATGGTTACAGGTGTTGATATTATTGAACAACAATTGCGTGTTGCTGCAGGATTGGGTTTAAGCATTCAGCAAGAAGATGTTGAAGTGAAAGGTCACGCAATCGAATGTCGTATTAATGCAGAAGACCCAACAACATTTATGCCGTCTCCAGGCAAAATTGAAACATTTTATGCACCAGGTGGTGCAGGTATCCGTTTAGATTCTCATATCTATCCAGGCTACAGCATCCCTCCATACTATGATTCAATGATCGCTAAACTCATTTCACATGGTAAAGATCGTGCAACTTCTCTTGCACGTATGCGCCAAGCACTTGATGAAATGATTTTGACAGGTGTAAAAACAAATATCCCACTTCACAAAGATCTTATTCTACAAGATAAAGCCTTTTGTGAAAATGCAATGGATATTCACTATCTCGAAAAGTACCTTCTCAAACAATTAGAAGTACCTGAAACTGATAAAAAGTCTGATTAAAATTAGAAAAAGAAGTGGTAAGCCACTTCTTTTTTTATGTCTCAAGTGCAACCATTTTTACAATAATATGCTGTATCTCTTCAATCTCATCTTCAAATATTTTTTTACGGTTTAACTCTTTCGAGAGTACCTTAAACTTATGATTTTGATGCTCAACCACATCGGGAATTTCATCGAAATAATTTGCTGATGCTTTTAATTCTACTTCGTGTAGAGGGCTACCAAGTTGATATTCTTTACTTTTCAAAACAATATATTTCACAACTGTCTTCACTATTGGCTCCATTTTTTCAGTACACTTTATTTTTATATTTAACAGCTTTTATCTACAATTAAAACCATAATTTAAAATAAAAGCCTCACATAGAGGCTTTTATATCGCATCATATCTATTCAATAGGTTCAAATGGTGCTTGAACATCTGCATTTTGTGCCCGATGGCGCAAAAAATGATCCATAAGAACAATTGCCATCATTGCCTCTGCAATAGGGGTTGCACGAACACCTACACAAGGATCATGGCGTCCTTTAGTTAATACATCTGTATCTTCTCGTTGCAGCGTAATAGTTTTACCTTCTGTAGTAATACTCGCCGTTGGTTTTAATGCGATCGCTGCACGGATGGTTTGCCCAGAAGAGATTCCTCCAAGTATCCCACCTGCATGGTTCGCAAGAAAACCTTTAGAGGTCAATTCATCGCGACTTTCATGCCCAAATTGCCCAGCAACGGCGAAACCATCACCAATTTCTACACCCTTAACTGCATTAATACTCATTAAAGCATGTGCTAAGTCTGCATCTAGACGGTCAAAAACAGGCTCACCCCAACCTACTGGTACATTTTCTGCAATAATTTCTAGTTTGGCACCACAGCTTGTACCTTGCTCACGCAAAGAAGTCACAAGCTTTTCAAATCTCGGAACCGCATCGACATCTCCACAAAAAAATGGATTATTTCCGACTTCTTCCCAATTTAAGTGATGTGCCAACTCATTCCCAATTTGAGTTACATGCCCACGAATCAGAACACCAAACTTTTCTGCAAGATATTTTTTTGCAATCGCACCTGCCGCAACGCGCATTGCTGTTTCACGTGCGCTTGATCTCCCACCGCCACGATAGTCTCTAAAACCATACTTTTGTGTATATGTATAATCCGCATGGCCTGGTCTAAATGTTTGTGCAATATTTCCATAATCTTTTGACTTTTGGTCTGTATTTTCAATGAGTAGACCAATAGATGTACCTGTAGTTTTACCTTCAAATACACCAGAAATAATTTTAACCTGATCAGGTTCTTTACGCTGTGTAGCAAACTTCGAGGTTCCTGGTTTACGGCGATCTAAGTCTTTTTGTAAATCTGCTTCACTTAATTCAATTCCAGGTGGCACACCATCTACAATTGCCATTAAGCCTAAACCATGTGACTCACCACATGTAGTAACACGAAAGAGCTGTCCTATTGAATTTCCAGCCATAACCGTCTTCCTTTTAATCCTTCACTGAATCTTGAAAAATCGTTTTGTAACGACGACATTGTTCAGCAGTTAATGCGAAAATTCCTGATCCACCTTTTTGGAATTTTAACCAATGAAAATCAACAGTATTAAAGTTTTGACGCATTGCCCATTCAGAGTTTCCAACTTCAATCACAATTAATCCATCTTCAGAAAGATAATCTGCTGCCTCAGCAAGCATTTTACGCACTAAATCCAATCCATCTTGTCCTGCTGCCAATGCAAGTTCAGGTTCATGCAGAAACTCTTCAGGTAAATCTGCCATGTCTTCCGCATCAACATATGGAGGATTCGTTACAATTAAATCATATTGATTTTCAGCAGGAAGTTTACTAAATAAGTCAGACTCTAATAATGCAACCTGATATTGCATATTATGATGTTCAACATTTAAAGCAGCCACTTCTAATGCATCTCTTGAGATATCAGTCGCATCTACATCTGCTTCAGGGTAAGCATACGCCAGTGCAATGGCGATACAACCAGATCCTGTACACATATCTAAAATACGCTGAGGAGTTTTCGGTACGTCTATTTTAGGGAGTGCATTTAAGTCTTCACGCATATTTCCTGTTTCATCTAAGAAATAAGGTGCAAAACGCTGATGAATTAATTCTGCGATTGGTGAGCGCGGAATGAGTACTCGTTCATCGACGTAAAAAGGTTTATTGCAGAAATAAGCCAAATTTAGAAGATAAGATGTTGGAATTCGCTCATTAATACGGCGTGCCAGTAGGTCTAAAAACTGTGTCTTTTCACTTGGTAAAAGTTTTGCATCTAAAATTTCCTCATTTGCCTCCCAATCTAAGGCAAGTGTTTGTAAAACCAGTGCAGAACTTTCGGCAAAAAAGTCTTCTGTACCCTGTCCTAAATGCGCATCGTATTGACGTAAAGCTGTCACTCCAAAACGGATAAAATCTCGAATTGTTGTTAGATTTTCAGCAGCTTCTGTTAAATTTTCAGGATGAATTGTCAATCGCTCCACGCATTACTCCAAGTAATTATCATAATTAAAACTATATCTGCTCTATTTTATCCTGTTTTTCATCATATTGATAATCTCTAAAGCCATAATAAAAAAAGATTCAAGCATAGACAAATTACAACAAAAAATGAGCATGTTTTCACACAACTTAATTTTAGGAGATGTTAGATTATATTTTCATCAAAACCAGAGAAATATAAAAATGGCTGATATTATTAAAAAAGGTTCTGCACACTGGGAAGGATCAATTAAAGAAGGTAAAGGCACTATTTCCACAGAAAGTGGTGCACTTTCTCAGCAACCTTATGGGTTTAATACACGCTTTGAAGACAAAGTGGGTACAAATCCTGAAGAAATTATAGGAGCTGCACATTCAGCATGTTTTTCAATGGCACTTTCTTTACAACTGGGCGAAGCTGGCTTTACAGCAGATGCCATTGATACTGAAGCCGCGGTGACACTTTCGAAAGATGAGAAAGGCTTTTTTATTCGCCAAGTACATCTAACCAGTCGTGTTAAAGTAAAAGATATTGATGATGAAACCTTCCAAAAAATTGCAACAGCAACAAAAGAAGGTTGTCCTGTATCAAGACTTTTAAATGCAGAAATTTTACTAGATGCAAAATTAGTCTAACTTTACTGCCCAATGTTGTAGAGCTTCCACTCTACAACATTCATTTTAGTCATTATAAAAACCAATATAGCGCTTATAGTTCTCTACACCTAATGGCATATCATAAATAGTCACAGGTATCTTACTAGAACAGATCGCTTCAAAAACATTTAAAGATTGATCATGAATCTCATCCACTGAGTATTTCATTTTATCTTCAAAAATATCTGAAACAAATTCAAAACCTAAATCTAATGCAATAAATGCTGTATGTTCACATGGTTGAATATATTGTTCTTGAGACCAATCCAAAACAATATGTTCACAGTAAGGACAAGAAACCATGTCATGTGCATTATTTAAGTGAATGATTTTAAAACTCATTTATAAATTCCCCATATTCTCTGTAAAATATTGTAAAATATTTCTAGGCTCGTCGCATTGCTTTTATAAAAAATCGGGTATAGATTCTTATAAAAATTAACCCAAGTTTTCACTTTCATTTGATAAGGAATGTTTATGGCTAATCTTGAAAAAGCAATTGCTCTGGCAAGTAAAAAACATGCTGGGCAAGTGGATAAAGCAGGACAAGCATACATTCTCCATCCTTTACGCATTATGTTAAAAATGAAAAATGACGATCAGCGTATTGTGGCCGTATTACATGACGTACTAGAAGACACAGATACAACAGTTGTTGATCTAATTTCTTTAGGTTTTGCACCTCATATTATTGATGCATTACTGGCATTAACCAAAAAACAAAATGAAAGCCGTATTGAAGCTGCGTTTCGAGCTGTAAAAAATAGCCTAGCTAGAGAAGTTAAACTAGCAGATATTGCAGACAATATGGATCTCTCCCGCATACAAAGCCCAACCATAAGAGACAAAATGCGCTTACAAGAATATAAACAAGTACAAAAGATATTACTTACAGGTAGTTAAGCAAAGCTTGTATTTATTGTATTTAAGATTTATGGTGCTGATTTATATAAAGACAATTATAGGAACATCAAACAGTGCTAAGCGACTTAGATGATTTTTACTGTTTTGCAGTTGTAGTAGAACATGGGGGTTTCAGTGCTGCAGAACGTGCAACAGATATTCCGAAATCAAAATTAAGCCGTCGTGTTTATAATCTTGAAGAAAAGCTTGGGGTACGCCTTATTCAGCGGAGTTCTCGACAGTTTGCAGTTACCGAGATTGGTTTGAATGTGTACCATCATGCCCAGATTATGCAAAATGCCGCACAAGCAGCACATGATATGGTAGATCATTTAAGTGCAACACCTCGTGGTATTGTGCGAGTAAGCGTCCCTGTTTCTATTGCGCAAAATAGCTTTTCGAAACTTTTACCCGACTTTTTAAAAAAATATCCTGAAATTCGTCTACAAATGGTCGTCAGTAACCGCCGTGTCGATATTGTTAATGAAAATATTGATGTAGCTTTACGAGTAAGAACCAAAATAGATGATGACCCAAATTTAATTGCACGCCAAATTGGTAAAGAAGAACTTCATCTGTTTGCTAGTCAAGCCTATTTAAATGAATACGGCGAAGTGAAAAAACCTGAAGAGCTAAGTCAGCATAAAGTTTTAAGCATGTCGAATGAACATGCCGATCAGCATATGGTGTTATATAACGATCAGCAGATTCCTATAAAAATTAAAATAAATCCTACAGTTATGGCATCCGACTTACTTTTGCTCAGAGAACTCACACGTCAGGGTTGTGGAATTGCGCTTTTACCAGGATCGATCACTCAAGAATATATTCAAAATGGCGAACTTGTGCGCTTACTGTGTGACTGGAAAGTACCGCATGGTGTACTCCATGCGGTTTATGCTTCGAGAAAAGGAATGCTCCCTGCTGTTCGCGTTTTTATCGACTATCTTGTCGATCACTTACATCTGGACACAACCAGTAAAACTATTTAATTTTTACTGGTTTTAATTGCTGTAATAATACCTGATCAAGCAACATCGGTAGTTTAAGTGTCATTAAAAATGCATGGTATAAGTCTGGTTTACCATTCCAAATGAGATTAGAAATATTATTTCGTTTATCTAAGTCTTGGAACCAACTGCCATGCTTTTTATCTACCAATGAATGATGAATATATCCTATTATCTTGCGATAATAGATTTCATATTTTTCATCATTCAAACGCTTCATAAGGGTTGCCGAAGCCACAGCCGCCTCTGCATGCACCCAATGTAAGCGCTCTTTTACAACAGGCTCATTTTTCCAATCATAGGTATAAATAATGCCGCGATAAGGTTTTTCCTGCCAACCGTTTTTCCATGCTGTGTCAAAAAGCCCTTGAGCATCCTCAAGAAGCCATTTAGGAACATCAAGTCCCATCACTTGTAATTCTTGCTCTAAATTAATTAATAAATGACACCACTCAAAACCATGACCCGGCGTTACACCATACGGTCTAAAATCATCAATTAAATTATTTTTGTTAAACTCATAATCGGGCTGCCAATGTTGATCAAAATGTTCTACAACACTATAGTCATGGTTTTTTGCATGCTCGTGAATGATACGCTCAACAATAGCAAGCGATTTTTTTAACCAGCTCGAATCTTGGGTCGTTATGGCAAGTTGCATGAACATTTCTAAAGAATGCATATTACAATTTGCACCACGGTATGCTTCTAAATCTGTCCAATCAGGCGCATAACTTTCTAAAACACAATTTTCTTCTTCTGACCAAAAGTACTCATTAAATATATTTACAGCTTTATCAAATAACGCATCTGCACCCGCAATATTTGCCTGTTTTGCACTATTTGCTGCCAATAAAACGAACGCATGAAGGTAAGACTTTTTTCGATCATTGGGGCTGTCATCTACTAAAGATGAGAGCCATCCTCCATGCTTATGGTCAAATAAATGTTCGTTTAAACTTTTTACTCCCCACTCTGCAAGCTCTACACTACCTGCATAACCTCGAATAGCAGCAAGCGAATAACAGTACGTAAATCTCGCTGTATTTAAGGTATTTGGTCGCTGGTGTAGAGGTAGGCCATAACGATCTAAATCAATAAATCCGCCATACTGACACTGAGCAGCTTGATAAAAGTCTAGTAAATTTAAAGTCTGGGTTTTTAACCAGTCAATATGTGCTGTTTGATTTAACCAGCTATGTCTTACTTTTGTGAGGAGTTTCATAGATTTATCCTTTTTATGATTATTGATCTATTTAACCACCAACCATCATACCGCCATTTGGATGAATAGTTTGACCTGAAATGAAAGAAGAGTCTTGGCTAGCTAAAAATACATAAGCAGGGCCTAATTCACTTGGTTGCCCACAACGACCCAATGGTGTATCTGAACCAAAATTTTCCATACTTTCTGGGTCAACTTTACCCCAAGTCGCAGGTTGTAAAGGAGTCCACACAGGGCCGGGTGCAACTGCATTTACACGAATACCCTGACTAATAAGTTGATTTGATAAAGCACGTGTAAATGAAATAATTGCGCCTTTTGTTGCTGAATAATCAATAAGTGCTTTAGGGCCCACATATGCATTTACAGAAGCCGTATTAATAATCACATCTCCAGATGAAAACTGAGGAAGGACAGCCTTACTTAAATAAAATATAGAGTGAATATTTACTGCAAAAGTATTTAACCATTGTTCATCAGTTAATGTCGCAAAGTCTTCATTTGGAAACTGCGTACCTGCGTTATTAACTAATATATTAATTCTTTTGAAGTCTTCTAACACATGATGTACTAAGTCTTTACAGTTTTGACTTTCTCTTAAATCGACTGGATAGATCTTACAAACACCACCTTCTTTTTCAATCCAATCTTTTACCCACTCAGCATCTGCAAGTTCAACTTCAGTATCTAAACAAGTAATTGCAACTTGAGCACCTTCTTTTGCGAAATGCAGTGCCACTGAACGTCCAATACCACTATCGCCACCTGTAATAAGTGCTACTTTTCCTTTTAATTTATGACTGCCTGTATAGTTTTTATGAATAAATTCTGCGTGAGGTTTTAATTGTTCATCACTACCTGGTAAATCTTGTTCTTGTGCATGAATATTGAAATAGTTCATTTTGGATTCCATTTTTTTATTTTGTGTATAAAGAATATCCGAAAGATCATCTCGTAATGCATGGAATATGTTTTATAATTTTACCAAGTTGTAATTTTTATGATGTTTATGTTGGTGTTTAGCCATACTACATATGACTTTTTTATCTATAAAATCATAGAATAAGCTTATTTCTAATTTTAAATCATGCTATATATATAGATGTTCAACACTATGTCAAATACTCAAAAAACCATTCGAGTAGTATAAAAAGCGTACTACTCAAATGGACTATTTTATTGTTCTTCTAGTTCACGTACTAAAGGTAAAACGTGTTTGCCAAAATATTCGATTTCCTCAATGAAATGTAGAAATCCAGATAAAATTAAATCTACCCCTACATGTTTTAAATCTATTATTCTTTGCGCTATTTGTTGTGGTGTACCAATCAAGTTAGTTTTAAAACCGTCATTATATTGTACCAAGTCTTCAAAAGAAGATTTAGCCCAATTGCCTTCCCCTTCTTTACTTGCCGCACCCGCCTCTTTAGTAGCATCACCAAAAGCATGTACCGCTTCAATATTGGCTTTATAAATAATTTCTTGTAATACGGCTTGCGCTTCCTCCTCTGTATCTCTTGCAATAATAAACGCATTTACCCCTATTTTTACTTCATGATTATGCTGTTTTGCTTTTTCTTTAATATCATCAATTTGCTTTTTAATTTCTTCAACAGTATTTCCATTGGTAAAATACCAGTCGGATACTCGTGAAGCCATATCTCTTGCTGCACGTGAACTTCCCCCCTGAAAAACTTCGATCGTGGGCTTTTGTATAGGTTTTGGCTTCAATGTATAGTTATTAAAAGTATAATATTTTCCTTGAAAAGAAAAATTATCCTGCGTCCAAATACCTTTTAATGTTTTTATAAACTCTTCTGATCTAACATATCGTTCATCGTGTTCTGGCCATTCTTCACCAATGGCATCGAACTCACCTTTGAACCAACCACTAACTACATTAACGGCGATCCTTCCCTCTGTTAAGTAATCGATCGTTGCCAATTGCTTAGCTGCCAGTGCAGGTTTCCAAGGCCCAGGTAAAATAGCTGCAATCACTTTTAACTTTTCAGTTTTAGCCAATAAAGCATGACTAAAACTGACAGACTCATGTTGATTTTCCGCACCATATCCTGCTGTAAATCTAATTTGGGTTAATGCATAATCAAACCCATTTTTCTCAGCCGTTTGCGCCAGCTTTACATTATAGTCGTAGCTCCAGTCGGTACGCTGCTCGATTGTACTTACGACCAATCCACCACTCACGTTGGGTACCCAATATGCAAATTTCAGTGTATTACGGTGCGTCATCATCATTTCCCTAAGCAACAGATTGTTTTTTCTTATGAATACGAGACTCAGCCGCCGTTAAATCTGGTACAGAGATTGAAGGCAACACTTCATCTTGCTCAATTTGTTTATTAATTCCTAAACTTTCATTGGCTTGTGCTGATTTTTTCTTCGATGGTTCTTCTCTTAAGCCTTTTGCAGGTGCCCATTCTAAAATAGGTAATGCTCTTGCAACCGCCAATGTAATACGTGCTTTTAGTTCTTCACTTTTGACAGTATATTCAGGCGTAAAATCTTTATCTGTTGCATAAACACCAATAGGTAGAGTCTGTGCTTGGAAAAAACTAAACAATGGGCGTAATTGATGCTCTAAAACCAGTGCGTGTCGTTCACTTCCTCCAGACGCAGCCAACAACACAGGTACATCGACCAATGCTGTTTGCTCAACAAAATCAAAAAGATGTTTAAATAACCCCGTAAACGAAGCGCGATATACAGGCGTACCAACAATGAGTGCATCAGCAGCTTCTATTTTTGCCAAGTCATCTTGTACACGCTGTGGCAGTTGGTGACGATAAATTGCACCACCTAATAAGTGCCCAATTTCGCTAAGTTTAATGAAGTGTACTTTAATAGGCGTAGCATCTGCTAACTCATCTAAAATATTTTGAATAAGGCTTTCTGTTTTAGAGGGTGTATTTAAACCACCTGATACTGCAACTATATTAAGAACGTCATTATTGTGTTTGTAGGACATGATGATAATTACCTTTAGGATTAGAATCTAATACCTATTAAGGTTTAAAATACATGTCTTGTAAAATAAGAAAATAAATATAAGTTATATAGATTTTACATAATGAATCTTACTCATATACTTATACAATAATATTATCTATATCTTGTCTATTTTGACTTTCATTAAAATCGATATCATTACGTGTGGGTTCAAATTTAATAATAAATCCAATAATAACGATTGGAACAAAAGCAAATATTGCAATAATACTAAATACATCAGTTTGATATTTTGTCATCCATAATGGCAGAATAAACAGTGCAATTGCTTGTGCAACGCCTGTTACTGCTCGATTAAAACCAACACCAATACCACGAATTTCTGCAGGATATGCCATTGTTGGATACACCATCATTTGTGCCCCAGGACCAAATCCTTCAGCAAATAGCCAAATACCCAATAAAATAATTGCCGTATATAAGAAGAAAGTACTATGCGGATGTCCAATTAAACTCAATAAAATTAAAGCCAAAAATTGTAGTAAGAACCCTGCTAAGAGCACATGCCTAGATGCAAAACGACGAGCAAGATAGACTCCCAATAGCCCACCAGTAAATGCAAATAACAGATTTAATGCCAGTGTAGTGGTAATCGTATTTAACGTGGTGGTGTGAAAGAACCTTGTAAGAATAGAGGGAAGAAAAAAAGCAATTGTCGTGTATTGAAAAGCAACTGAAATATGAATGGTAATTGCGACAATAGTTCGTGACAAGTAGGTTGAGTTAAACAAAACTAAAAAGTTTGGCTGTGTCTTTTGTTGTTTTTTAAAATTTTTATTTTCATCTGCAACAACAGTTGTTGCAATATCGTAAGATGTACTCAATATTTTAGAGGCTTCTTTTAATCGTCCCTGATTGGCTAACCAAATTGGCGACTCTGTAAGATATTTACCACGAATAAAAATAATTAGTAATGCAGGAACTGCACCAAATACTAAAGAAGTTCTCCAGAGCCAATGACTATATTCAGGTGGTAATAGAAAATATAAAGCCAACACTAATCCAAAACATGCAGATGAAGCCGCATACCACATTGGGCACCATGCTGCGAGTCTTGAGGCTTTATTACTTTTTCCAGAAAATTTTGAGAACTCAGATAAATAGGACATTGCAACAGGTAAATCTACACCAACACTAATTCCCATAACAAAACGTGCAATAATAAGAACCCATACATTTGGAGCAAATCCTGCAACAATTGCGGCAATGACAAAAAGCACCATATCGGCCATAAATACACGATAACGTCCTATTTTATCAGTAAGAAATCCACCTACTAAATTACCAACAATCGTTCCACAGACAATTGCCGATGCAACTACACCTGTCATAATTGGTGTCAGAGAAAACTCATGAATGACTTGTTCTATACCAAATGAGAGTGTTGTTAAATCATAAGCATCAATAAATACACCTATTAATGCTAACCAAATCACTTTGTTTGTTTTACCCTTTCCAGCATGCTCAGAAATAATCCGACTTACATCTTCAGGATAACGTATTTCATAATTCTTATTAGACATTATATTTACTCAAAAATTAAGTAAATATAATGTAGTTTTTATTTTATATTTTTTGAAATACCTTATTATTATTTACAAATACTTATATATGATTTTATTTTCAATAAAATATTTAAATCTATTTTAAATTATCTTCTATACAATATACCTCTATGATTATCTGGCAAATAATCCCCTTTATTAAATAATTTTTCTCTTAATGTACCTGAGGAATATTCTTTTTGATAAACTCCACGGCGTTGCAGTTCAGGTACAATCCAATTTACTGTATCTTGAAACGATTGATGTGCAAGAATATATGCTAGATTAAAGCCATCTATTCCTGTGTCTTCTATCCACTCTTGTAGTTTATCTGCAACTGTTGTAGCAGAACCAACAAATACAGGCCCATTTCCACCCAAACTATTCCAGCGTGCAATTTCATCAACAGTCCAAACCTTGCTCGGATCTGCATTCACATAAGCATCTAGTAATGATTGTATCGCATTGGTTTTAATATATTCGACATGATCTGTTGCTTGATATTGTGAAAAATCAACACCAGACCAGCCTGAAAGTAATGTCAATGCGCCATCATAACTTCCATAAGATTGGTATTCTTCAAACTTTTTCTGAGCTTTTTCATCAGTATCATCTGTCACAATAGACACCAATGCATATATTTTTATATCGTTTGGAGAGCGTCCAGTTTGTAGAAGTTTCTCTTTTATGCCATCAACAAACTTTTTGGTAACTGCTTTAGAGGGTGCAGCTAAAAAAATACATTCAGCATTTTGACTGGCAAAAGTTTGTCCGCGAGATGATGCACCTGCCTGATATAAAACAGGTGTTCGTTGTGGTGAAGGCTCACATAAGTGAATACCTGGCACAGAAAAATACTCACCTTCGTGTGAAATTGCATGTACCTTGCTAGGGTCTGCAAAAATCCCCTGTGTTTTATCTCTTAAAACAGCATCATTTTGCCAAGATCCCTCCCAGAGTTTATATAACACTTCCAAATATTCATCGGCAATATCGTAACGATTATCATGATTTAATTGTGTTTTTAAACCAATATTTTTAGAACCACTGTCGAGATAAGAGGTAACAATATTCCATCCTAACCGCCCTTTGGTAAGATGATCGAGTGTACTTATTCGACGTGCAAATGGATAAGGATGTTCAAAAGAAATTGAGGTGGTTAAACCAAAGCCAAGATGTTTCGTTACAGCTGCCATTGCAGGAATAATTTGCAATGGATCATTCACTGGAATTTGTATAGCACCACGAAGTGCTGCATCTGCACTGTGATGATATACATCATAGATGCCTAGAACATCAGCAATGAAAATACCATCGAATTTTCCTTCCTCCAAAATCTTAGCTAAATCCGTCCAATACTCAATCTCTTTATATTCCATAGATCGGTCTTTAGGATGTCGCCATAATCCAGGAGACTGATGTGCTATACAATTCATTTCAAATGCATTAAAGCTAATTCTCTTGGTCATTTTTAATAGCTCACCCTTAGCTTGCTTTTAATGCATCGACATGACCAATACGCCACTGATACGGCGGCAATGTTCCATTGACACTAAAGTCTCCTACAATACGATCTTTATAGATTCTAGGATTATGAGAGGCAAGTGTTCGAATATTTCGCCAGTAGCGATCTAAAGCAAGATCTTTATCTGTTGCAGAAGCGCCTAAGGCATCAAAAGCAATGGTTGAAGCATTTAAGAGTAAGTCTGTAATAATGGTTTGTGCTTGAGCTGTTTCTAGTTCAGCGATAGCATTTTGCTCAGCTTCTGCTTGCAAATTTGTCTCTAAACCTGATGCAAAGGCACGTTGCAAAGCAATTGCACTTTTTTCTACAATAATGCCCGATGTATATGTTGCACTACGGACTTTACCTACAACTTGTAAAACCTGAGCATCATCACGAATATGTGTTGCATTGGCATGACTATAATTTCTCGTTCTTCTTTTTACTGCATCAGATAAACGATGCGTTAAAGAGCGACCTAAACCTACAATAATTGCCAACTGAACCAATTGATAATATGCTGCCGAATATTTAAAACGCACAGCATCTATTAAAACATCTGTTTCATCTACCTGAACGGATTGAAATGTTGCTGTACCACTGGCTGTTAACTGTTGTCCAAAACCATTCCAATCATCAACGACAGATACACCATTAGAATGTCGATTAACTAAAATAGAAGCTGATTGACCATGTAAATCTGTAATACCTACATCAATCCAGTCTGCATATAAGCTCCCAGTGGTATAATACTTTTTACCAGTAAGCTTCAAATTACCTTGATCATCTTTATAAATATGTGTCTGAAACTGATTTTGTGCCTCTTTACCACCCTCAGACCAGCCACTACCAACGGTATCACCTTGTGCTAATCTAGATAACCATTTCTCTTGAAATGCTTTATTTTTCGACAACAATAGGTCTTCACTAAAACCAAAATGTACCCTTAATATTTGCGGTAAATTAGAATCTGCTTCTGCCAATTCGACTAGCAGTGCAAATAACTCAGGAATGGTTGCATCGAATCCATTATATGCTTTGGGTAGCCTTAAACGTGTAAAACCAATGTCTTTTAACCATTGTATTTGCTCGTAAGGCAGAAGATGTTTTTTTTCACGCTCTAAAGTACCTTGCTTAATTTTTTCAAAAGTTGGTCTAAAATGTTCAGCTAGGGTTTCATAGCGTTCAGAAGGTGGGTTTGCCCACAACTGCCCTATTAAAGAGTTTTTGGAAGTATGTTGATATAAATTTTCTAGTGTAAAGTTTGACTGTAGTTGGCTCATTTTCATTTGCTCTAATAAAAATCTATATCATTTAACTTAGATTAATTTAGAGAAAATAGAATTACTATTTTTAGATAAGCAAAGAACTTTAACTCATAAATTCATCTGCTTAAACATTCAAATTGAAAGCTATGTGTTATTTTCACTTAATATAAGTTGCTTAATTTTATAAGCTTTTTCAAAATGATCTAACCGATGTGTCATAATCCACCAAGAGGCAACTTGCATTAATAATTCTGGTTCATCATTTTTATTTTTAAAAAATGCATAAAAAGAAAGGCCGACATTTTCTCCCTTCTTAGCCATTTGAGCTTCACAAATTTTTAATATTCTTTCTGTTAGTTGTGTATCCATCTATTTGTACTATTTTACCTTTTAAGCTTGTTCCATTAAAACATGAACAAGCTTAAAAACAGATAAAAATTAACTTTCATCAATAGAGGCAATAGATGTATCTGCTGTAATTGTATTTTGCGTATCAATTATAATATTTAAAAATCCACATTTATGGGCAACAATAGGTACTTCCATTTTCATCGCTTCCATAATGCCAATTATTTGCTCACTCTCTACATACTCACCTGAAGTCACATTCCATTTTGTAATAACACCACTCATTGGTGCAGCAACCATATTATAAGATGCAGTTTCTGAACTCGATGTAACATCAGCAATAGGTGCTTGCACCATATTTTTCAGTAGTGTATTTGGCAAACCTACTTCATGTAGCTTCCCATCAATTTCAATTTGAAGATACTGAATGGTACTATTTTTCTGGTATTGGCTTCGTACAAATGGCTCATAATTTGGAGTGTAGTCTTGTTCAATCCAGCGTGTATGTACTTTGAAATCCTCGCAAAAATCTGGATGCTGTAAAACATCTTGATGAAAAGGTAATACTGTTGCAATACCTTCAATCTTAAACTCACTTAAGGCACGTTTTGCACGTTGTATCGCCTGTGCTCTTGTTGGTGCAGTAATCACTAATTTTGCTAAAAGTGAATCGAAATGGCTAGAAACCAAACTTTCACGTTTTATGCCTGTATCTAGGCGCACACCTAAACCTGACGGCGATTTAAAATCATGAATCATACCAAATGCTGGAATAAACCCACGTGTTGGATCTTCGGCATTTATTCTAAATTCAATTGCATGTCCTTGTGGCTTTGGCATCGTTGTTATCGACAACCGATGACCTAATGCAATTGAAATTTGCTCAGCGACCAAATCGACACCTGTAGTTTGTTCTGTTACAGGATGTTCGACTTGTAATCTCGTATTCACTTCTAAAAAAGACAGCATCCCCGAATGACTCAATAAATACTCTACGGTTCCAGCACCCACATATTCGGCTTCTTTACAAATTGCGCTAGCAGAATCTAAAATCTGCTGAAAAATTTGCTCAGATATAAATGGTGCAGGTGCTTCCTCTACCAATTTCTGATTACGTCTTTGTAAAGAACAGTCTCTGGTTCCCAATACCACAACATTACCATGTTGATCTGCAATAATTTGCGCTTCTAAATGTCTTGGTCGATCTAAATACTGTTCAACGAAGCACTCCCCGCGACCAAATGCACTAACAGCCTCGCGAACAGCAGATTCATATAGATGCGTTACTTCATTTAATGCTCTGACCACTTTAAGACCACGACCACCCCCACCAAATGCTGCTTTAATTGCGATTGGCAATCCATAATCTAAAGCAAATTGATATGCTTCTTGAGCATTTTTTAATGGCTCAGTGGTTCCTTGAACAAGTGGTGCACCCACTTTTTTTGCAATTTTACGTGCTTCAATTTTATCACCTAAAAGTTGAATACTCTTCGGTGAGGGGCCAATCCAAATTAGTCCAGCATCCAAAACAGCTTGAGCAAAATCGGCACGTTCAGAAAGAAACCCATAACCGGGGTGTAACATTGTTGCACCAGATTTTTTTGCAACTTCTAAAATTTTCCCCATATTTAAATAGGTTTCTTCAGCAGAGATACCATGTAGTGCCCATGCTTCATCTGCATATTGAGTATGAAGGCTTTGTATATCATCATTTGCATAGATCGCAATAGAATGAATAGATAGGTCTTTACAAGTTTGTATAATTCGTACTGCAATTTCACCACGATTTGTGATAATTAGCTTATGTTTCATATTTTTACGTCCATGAATTCTGAAATTGGATGAAATTGAATACGGCATCCTGTAGGAATTTGTGCCACAAGATCCAAATGGTAATCTGCAACTGTTGCAATAACGGGATATCCTCCAGTTAAAGGATGATCGTTCATAAACAATACGGGCTGTCCATTAGGAGGAATTTGTAACGCACCAATAGCTGTTCCTTCACTTGGGAGTTCCTCATGTTTAATTCGCTTAAGTGGTTCATTTCCATGAAGTCGCAACCCAATACGATTAATATCACTTGTGACTAACCAATCTTGTGAGCTCAAAATTCGTATACTATCTGCATCAAACCAATTGAGCCTAGGCCCTAAAATGACATCTAAGATGACAATATTGGAAGATGTTGGAAGACTTAATTTTTGAAAAGAAATATTAAAAGGAATAGCGCCTACAATCGATTGCTCAACATAGACATTGTCTCCTTGTTTTAAGGGCGCTGCGCCTAACTCCGCCAAAGTGTCAAAACTTCTACTCCCCAATATCTTGGGTGCATCTATTCCACCTCGTATTGCAAGATAATTTCTTAAACCTGCACGTGGTGTTTTAATCTTAATTTGATCTCCCACATCTAATGCAATTGCTTCATAAGTTGAAGCCTCAACAGTGTGTCCATCTTTATATTGAATAGATACTTCAGCCTCTGCACCAGTGATCGCAATAACTGTGTGTTGTTGAATCTCAGCTTGAAAACTACCATTTAAAATTTCTAAAACAGCACTATGAATCTGATTGCCTACACATTCATTCGCATACTGCATCGCACGTTTATCCATGGCTCCGCCAACACCTACTCCTAAGGCAAATTGTCCATGTCTACCCTCATCTTGTATTAATGTTTGCATACCTGATTTTAAGATTTTTAGAACAGCTTCACGACCTTCTTTCTGCTCAACCGCGCCTATTTCTTTTATTGATGAAGCAACGAAAATAGAACTTCCATTTTTATTATCTTTAAAAATAACACGGCGACCGGGCAATAATAATGCTGGTGGATTACGATAAATATCCCACATTTTTTCATCCGTATGTCCAATAAGCTGCCACCCACCAGGACTATTTTTGGGATAAATTCCGCTATACTCACCAGCCAGTGCAACAGCTCCCATGGTAATTTGTTTACGCGGTGAACTCAGTCGAGGAACACTACCAAATGGTGCATTTTCACTATTTAGATAGCCAAAGCCAGGCGAAAAACCAATAAATGCAACCTTCCATTCATTTTCTGTATGTCTCTTAATAACTTCTGCGACAGTTATTCCCAATAGCTCGGCAACTGGAGCCAAATCTATACCTTTATAGCTGACAGGGATAATAACTTCCTCGCCCACCTCTGGTGTTATATCTTTAACTTGTTGTTTAGCAATCCATTCAATTAATTGCTTTTGTTCAATAAGGAATGCTGAATATTCAATAAATATTGTTTTTTCTGCAGGAATCATATCCAAAATCGCTGGATGATGCTGTTGCTTTAAATATCTAAAGAAATTCGTTGTTTCTGACAGATGACTAAACTCAATCAGAAAACTATTTGCACTTACGGATAGAAAACGCATTATTTTTCTGCCTTGAGAATTAAATTGACCATCTACGATCTGGTATATCTGTAATAAGCATATGTCCTGGTGCATGACTAATTGCAAAAGGAATCTTAGATTGTATGACTGCTGCTTGAGGTGTCACACCACAAGCCCAAAATACTGGAATTTCGTGTGGTAACATCCGAGGCATATCGCCAAAATCAGGGCGATAAATATCATTAATTCCTAGCTGTTCAGGAAAACCAATATGTACAGGTGCACCATGTACAAGAGGAACTTTTGATGTAATCTGAACAGCTTGAGACACGTGAGAGGCAGGAATGGGTCTCATAGAGACAACAAGATTACCCGAAATTTTTCCAGCAGTACGGCAAGGAATATTTGTTAGATACATGGGAACATTTGTCCGATCTGTAATATGGCGTACCTCGATACCAGCCATTAAAAGATCGTTTTCAAAAGAAAAACTACAACCAATTAAAAATGTCACCAATTTCGGATGTTTTTCCCAAATCTCTGTAATGTCTGTTAACTCATTTATTTTTTGACCATTTTCCCAGATATGATACTTAGGAAAATCAGACCGAATATCAATATCTTTACCTAATATCGTTTTAAAACCACCAGATTCAATGACGTCAAGAACAGGACAACTTTGAGGATTCCTTTGCGCATACAATAAAAAATCCCATGCCCAATCTTCAGGTACACAAATCATATTTACTTGTGTCATACCCGGTGCAAGACCCATTGTTGGAACATTTGCCCCATGTCTAATTTTAAGTCTTTCTTGATGTGCTATAGCTAACTGTGTCGGTGTGGCTTGATAATGAATACTCATATTACTGACCTCCTTTTAAGGAGGAAAAGGAACGAATTGATATATTTTCTTCGGTTAAGACCTGAGTAATCTTTTGAGCAATTTCTAATGCCCCTTTTGTATCGCCATGTACACAGATACTATCTGCTTGGATAGGAGTTAAATGACCTTCAATTGACTGTACATGCCCTGTTTTCACCATATTTACGACTCTTAACGCAATTTCATCATAATCGTGTAAAACTGCACCATCTATTTTTCGAGAAACGAGTGTTCCATCTGAATGATACGCACGATCTGCAAATGCCTCAGAAATTACAGATAAGCCTTTTTCTTTTGCAAAATGAATGAGTGGTGAGCCAGCCAAAGCGACTAAATATAGACTTGAGTTGAATGCACAAATCGCATCAACCACTGCTTGTGCCTGCTGTAAGTCTTTTGAAATGGTATTATATAAAGCACCATGGGGTTTTACATAGGTCACTTCAGCACCTACACTCTTAGCCATGCCACTTAGTGCGGAAATTTGATATAACACATCGGCATATAACTCATCATAAGATAAATCCATATTGCGCCGTCCAAATCCGACTAGGTCGGGATATGAAACATGTGCACCTATTGCAACTCCACATACATAAGCTTGTTTTATTGTTTTAAGCATACCTTGTGGATCACCTGCATGAAAACCACATGCAATATTTGCACTGGTCACAATTTTTAGAATTTCCTTATCATTGCCCATATGCCATGAGCCAAAGCTTTCACCTAGATCGCTGTTTAAATCAATATTCATCATGATCTCCTTATTATGATTCTAAGTAGTGAAAAATAGTATTGAACGAGATATACCCCATATACCAAGTCAGAACACAGGTGAGAACGCCAAGAACAGTTAACCATTTTGGATAACCTTGATGACCAATCAAATCTTTACGAAATGCTGCAACATAAACAAAGAGTGTTAAACCAATAGGGAGCACGAGACCGTTAAATCCGCCTACGAAGATAAGTAAACTGGCAGGTGTCGCACCTAAAATGACAAAGAGTAAAAGTGCAGCTGCAATAAAAATAGTGGTGCAAGTATTGCGTTGTTTTAATGAGATATCTTTTTTAAATACTGTGAAAAAAGAAACTGATGTATATGCTGCACCTATTGCACTACTAATACCCGCAGCAAAGAAAATTAATCCAAAAATTTTAAATCCAAACTCCCCGGCTGCATATTGAAATGCCTGAGCTGCTGGATTCGCATTTTTACTCGATAAATCAATCATTGCACCACTAGCGACAACACCTAATATAGCCAGAAAAAGTACATATCGAACAATACCTACGACAATAATTCCTTTAGTTGCTGCGCTCGAAACCTCTTTAATATTTTCTGGGCCAACCGCACCTTTATCGAGTAAACGATGAGCACCTGAATAGCAGATATAACCACCTACTGTACCGCCAACAATTGTTGTAATGCTGGCAAAGTCTATATGACTCGGTAAAATAGTTTGATGAAAGGCATCACCTACAGGAGGTGCAACAATAATTGCAACAATGACTACGATGAGTATTTTGACGATCCCTAATACCATCATACTTTTATCTACTACTGCAGTAGCTTGCTTTGATGCAAAAATTAAAATGGCAATGCCTCCGCTAATAACACCACCCCATTTCGTATCAAGCCCTAAAAGTGCATTTAAACCAAGCGCCGCACCTGCAATATTTCCAATATTGAAAAAGAATCCCCCCAATATAACCAATACTGCAAGTACATACCCACTGCCTGGTAAAGCTGCATTAGCAACCTCAGGTGCGCGCATCTGAGTAAGTGTGACGACACGCCAAATATTTTGTTGTACAACATAGTCAATAATAATAGAGAGTAATATTCCAAAACCAAAAGCAGCTCCCATTTTTGCGGTAAATGTTGCTGTTTGGGTTAAAAATCCTGGCCCCATAGCAGATGTTGCCATCAGAAAAATAGATGCAATTAATGCCCATTGTCTTTCTGAAAATAATTTCTTTCTATTATCTTGCATACCCTTCCCTTTAAATATGAAAAATTTCTTTTAATTAATAAATCACATTAAATACAAAAGCGACAAGCGAATAAAATAAAAAATATTGAATTTAAATATTTGATATTATTGTGTTTTTTTATAAATCATATTTTATAATGATTATAGATTAATTTTTTTAATACAAAAAAAATAATAAGCATTATAATAGTGCTTATTATGTTTTAATATAGTGCCTTATGCCATATATTGGATCATTTAAAATAAATAAAAGTTTTCACTCTTAAATTGCTGATTTAACTTTTTCATTGCTTTGCTAGAAACACTCACTGCAAGATCCGCAAGATTGTGTTTTACATTGTCATCACTTCCAATGGTGTAAACACATAAAAAATGGTAAGGCCTTAAGTAAATTTCAGAGGGCAATAAATATAACTTCTTTTCTCTTAGCTCTTTTAAGACAGAATAATGTGGTAGCACACCAATCCCCATTCCTTCTTCAGTCATCTTAATTAAAGTGGTTAATGAATAACTGGTAATTGTCTTAGGTTCTAATAACCTTAATTGATTCAATTGTTGCTTTAAATCTAAATAAGGGTGTGTATTTTTGGGATAGCTAATCATGGTCGATCTTGTTAAATCACGAAAAGTAAACGCGCCTTTAGATTGAAATCGCTTGCCAAAATCGGCAGAAACTAGAAAATTTTGTTCAAATGAACATAAAGGACGCTGAATACAATCGAAGTCACATGTATGATCTAACATAAAAACCATATCAAGCTCGCCATTTTTTAACATCTCTTTCAATACTGGCGTAATATTAATAATAATATCTAAGGTAATATAAGGGTATTCACGATAAACAACGTCAATGAAATCTACCAACCACGTATGCACAATGGTTTCTGAGGTTCCTAAACGAATTGTACTCTCAATACAACTGTCATTTTCAGCAATAGTCGATAAGAACTCTTCGTTAAGTAAAATTAATTTTTCAGCATATTTAAATGCAATTTTTCCTTTGTCTGTTAAGTGTATATAGCGTGGTGTTCTATTCAAAAGCTTGATATTCAGTTCAGCTTCCAAAGCTAAAATACGCTGAGATACGGAAGACTGTGTAGTATTGAGATGTATAGCAGCTTTATTAAAACTATTTAAACGAGCAACCCAATATAGTGTTTCTAAACCTTTATAATTCAACTGACAATCTCCAAATTTGGAAAATTAATCTTTATAATATATAGAGATATAGTGAAGTAACTCAATCTATTTCTTATTGAATAATCCACAAAAAATATTTATTAAACTCATAAAAATATATTGTTTTTATAATTGAATTAATTTTTCTACTATCGAATGACCTACTCATGATTATTAAACAAATCTGGCAGGTAAATTACTGATATGAATAACCAAGGATTCGATTATGGCATTATCCCCTTTTCATCTTGCAATTCCTGTATATGACTTAGCAGCGGCAAGAAATTTCTATGGTCAAATTTTCGGATTATCTGAGGGGCGTTCAAGCACTCAATGGGTTGATTTTGATTTTTATGGACATCAACTTGTAATACATGAACACCCAAAAACCACCACACAAGAGCATGCACATACCAATCCAGTAGATGGACATGACGTCCCAGTTCCTCATTTTGGTATTGTTCTATCATGGAATGAATGGGAGGACTTAGCAGAACGCTTAAAAGGATTTAATACGCAGTTTGTCATTGAACCATATATCAGGTTTAAAGGACAAGTTGGTGAACAAGCAACAATGTTTTTACTCGACCCTTGTGGTAATGCTCTCGAGTTCAAAGCATTTAAAGACATGGGTCAACTTTTTGCTAAATAGTTTTTTTAATTACTTCTCATAGCTACTTTTTTTAATTACATTATATATTTATGTCATAAAAGTAGCTTATGCTTACCGAATTAAAAACACTCATTGCCATTAAAAAATACGGATCATTTAGTGCTACTGGTAAAGAAATTGGTTTAACGCAAGCTGCGGTCAGCGCACAAATTAAATCATTGGAATTATATTTAGGCAGTAAACTATTTGACCGTGTGGGCCGAAATGTTCACTTAAATGCAGAAGGTTTAAGAGTAATTAACCTAGCTGAAGAGATGATGACATTAGCAGAAAAAATGAAGTTTCCTCCCTCATTGACTGAGTTTTCAGGAGAAATACAAGTTGGTGCAATATCAACGATTCAAGTCAGTTTTCTTCCACAGTTATTAAAGAAAATGATTACTTATTTTCCCAATGCTCGAATTAATTTAGTACCTGGTATATCAGAATATCTTCTTGAATCTGTGATGGAAAATCGCTTAGATATCGCATTCATTATTAAGCCACCTTTTGCTTTGGATGAAACGATAGAGTCTTATACATTAAAAAAAGAGGAATTTGTACTTATTACACATCAATCTGTTGATGAAAGTCATATTAGAGAAATTTTAGAGAAATACCCTTTTATTCGCTATAACTACAAGTCATTTGGAGGAGTTTTGGTTCAAGACTTTATCCATCATTATAAATTAAATACTAAGGACTTAATTGAAGTAGATGACATCGAAGCGATTGTTAAAATGGTAGAATCGAATCTTGGAATCGCAATTATCCCCGATGTTGGACTATGGAAAGAAAGACCAGCTCAAGTCAAAATATTCAAACTCAATAATGAATTACAGTTTTTTCGTGAAATTATAGTTATTCATAAAAAATATGAATATCAGTTTATTGCAAAGAAAATAGTAAAAGATCTGATTCAGGACCAATATACCCTCTTTTAAAATGTGAGTAATTTATCAATTAATATACATAAAGATAATTTAATCACAGTATAATCGATTTCCCTTATTTTAGTTTATATTGAAATGCTAAAAAACTTTATTTTCATTGCGTTTAGCTTTTTTGTTTCTCAGCAATTATTTGCGGACGTTGGTACTCTTAGCTTTTATGGACGTGTTGGAGGCTCAGCATATTCATATATGGGAAACTGTCCGAATGTTAGTGCTCAAGATATTTCATCTAGTAATGGTAATGTCGTGTTAGTCTCTGATGGACTATGGGACAACGGAGCAGCATGTCGAAGACTATATGATATGCGCTGTATATCAACTCCTGGCAAAAAGTCTTGTACCAGAAATGTAGAACGAGTTATGGTAGTAGGTAGTTGTCCGAATGGCCAATGTGTTGTTGCTGGGAAAAAAGTAACCATGATGGTTGCAGCTCCTCGCTATTCATCTTTCGTACAATCTAGAGATGCGTATTACGCAAATATCGAATACGTACAGAGATAAGCAATTAAACCACTTCGCTTTTCTAAAAGCGAAGTGGTAGTTATTTAAAAAACTTAAGTAAAATTACATCTTAAATATCTAAAAGAAAAACTGAAGGCAAATAATATAAAGGACAACATTACTCATTGTACTATCTCCCAAAAGGCTTGATTTGAGGTTTTAAAGTAATATTACGCATGGCAGGAATATAACCATAGTCAAGCACTTCACGTACAAAAGAGCGATCTCCTTTCAGTTCAATACGTACTGTTGGTGCTTCCGTACCACCAATACGATACTTCAAATGCTCTGATGTCTCGAAATCTACAGGTATCGTATCAATAAAAGAGGTAACTAAACCATTTGGCATTACATAATGTGAATACGTTTGATATGGCTGCGAAGACGGATTACCTAACACTAGCCCTGAACTATTCATTGGACGATATGGACCCGTTAAATCCTCACTGACAAAACCATAGACTCCATCAGGACCTGTTAACCCATCTGCATACGTGTATTTATGACTAATGGTAAATAAATAGTACTTCCCGTCTTTAAATACATAGTGAGGACGTTCTGTTTGGTCATTTACCCCAACTGCAGTCACCAGCGGCGGTAGAATCTGCCAATTCTCACCAGTAAGGTCTGTGGCAACAGCTAAGCCAATACAGCCTACTTGGTAACGTGCACCGCCCACTTCGGTATGGCCAGGTGGAACACTCCCGAGCTCGGCCGGTCCTACCGTATGCGAACCGCGATCACCTGCAACATTGCCTTCAAAGACCATATACAAACGACCATCATTTGGATCAATGAATGGACATGGATCACGGAAGTTCCAGTATGGGTTTTGTGTTTCAGTTTGATAGTATTTTCCATCGGCTGAAAATAATGATTTAACGGTACTGAAACCTTCAACCGTCACTCCTGTATCAGAAGTCACTAAACGACCACGTACTTTTGCAATCGTTGCACCTGGTGTCACACAGGTATAGTACAAATCAACATCACCTTTATCGTTTAGTAAGATAGGTGTACCTGCCCACTCACGTGATGTTGGAGAAACTCCTTCTTTCATTACACGACCGCCAAAGACCCAGCTCTTTCCATCACGGCTGTACCAAAAGCAAATACGTGCACGACCATGACGATCATTCCAATCTGCTGTGATATCATAATTACCATTAGCATCTTTAAACTCATCAGGGCTACGAGTTGCTGTCAGGGTGAAAATTACTGACCAGCCATCAATTGAAACCACAGTACCGTCTAAAATACGTAAAGGCATGGTATCCCAGATAAAGAGTTCATCATTCATCACAGGGAAATCTGCAGAAACAATCGGCTGAGTTGTTGTTGGATCATCTTCATTCACTTTTAAAGCGTCAGCACGTGTCCAAATTGTCGATTGATAGTTTGTATTAATCATCTCTAGTGATCCTTATTTTATAAATGTTTTGCGAAACCGCATTTAGAAAATAGATCAGAAGAGAAAAAATAAAAAACCAATTGAGGTGTAAAGGAACTGACACAACAAAGAGAGAAAGATTTCTTGATATTCAGTTGTTTATAGATTGGCACAACAATAAAGGATGGCGCTTTGCAGAGAAATATAGAGACTATTTGCGGCCATAAAAAAAGCTCAGCTGAAGAGACCAGCTGAGCTGAAAAACTGCATAATATGCAAATTCACTAGAGGGTGAGCCAATATCTATTGACTAAGGCCATTGTGTATAAAAAGAGCGATTTATAAAAATACTTTTATTATATAAGTAAAAACTATGAGATATTGATGTCATCAGCCTCATTAATACAATCAAGTAACTGTATTAAAACAACTTATAATTACAAAACCTAGCCATATTAATTCTTTTTTTATATATAAAGATACAGATTTGTCTGGTTAATCATTAAACATACTCAACTGCGGTGTATCTTTTACACTTATTTCCTTAGGTACATATAGACACTCAAACTCATCTACAGGAAAACCTTGTACAAATGGAGCAATATTTGTTGTTTTAAGAGATAACCAGTCATTTACTTGATGATGAGGAATTACAATAACAGATCTTTTCACATTACCTGGTTCGTGAAAATCTTTCATCATGGGATGATCAATCGCATCCATTGTTAGCATTGTTGTAGAGCGAATAATTTTTTCATCAATTTTAGAAATTTCATAAAGTGCAGCAATGAAAAATGCTTCACCATCCTTTCTTCTCACGCCCCAACGCTGGGGTTTACCATCAATATATTTACTTTCATAAAACTCAGTGACGGGAATAACACCAAATTTATATTTTTGTAAAGCTTGCTGAAAAGTTGGCTTCTGTAATAAGGTTTCCTGACGTGCATTATATGTTTTTTTAGCTATTTGCTCATCTGCAGCCCATTTAGGAACCATGCCGAAGATAACTTCCCGCCACTCTATTTCCAATTCAGAGCGAAATAGCAATGGTAACTTACCCATTGGATAAACTTCATCACTATATGAAAATTCAATTTTTGGTAGGGAACATCTTTCAACTTGATCTGCTGTAATTGGTTTAAAATTTGCACACATGATGAACCCCTATGAATCTAACAAAACGATTATATCATAAGAATCGATTGGAAATTATGAGGATTTATGCATTGCATTTAAATAATCATCAGACTGCATTTCTAATAATCGAGATCGGGTACGCTCTATTTCAAAGGCTAGTTTCTCACCCTTATATAAGTCTATAATTGAATCTTCTGAAGTAATTAATAACTTTACACCACGATCATAAAACTCATCTACAAGATAGATAAAGCGTCTCGTTGCGTCACTTAATTGATCAGTTAAATGAGGTACATTACTCACTAATACCGTTTGATATCTATTTGCAATTTCAATAAAGTCTGCAGGACTTCTAGGTTGTAAACATAATTCAGAAAAACCACACCAAATGACATCTTCACTAATGCCTAATGTTTTAACCTGTCTATGATTAATTTCTATACTATCTGTTGTTGTATGTTGTGCTTGAGTCAATGCGGTAAATCTTTCAGAAATCCAATGATCACTTTCTTCATTCAACGGTGTTTTAAATAACTGAGCTTGCTTTAATATTCTTAATCTATAATCAACACCAGCATCAACATTTAGAATCTGACAATTCAACTTTACCATTTCAATGGTAGGTAAAAACCGATCACGATGCAATCCATCTTTATATAAACCATCTGGTGCAATGTTTGATGTTGCTATTAATGTAATACCACGTTGAAATAATTTTTGGAATAAATCACTTAAAATCATTGCATCAGGAACGTTAGACACAAAAAACTCATCAAAACAAATGACTGTAGCATCTGCATAAATTTGATCTGCTACTGCATCTAGTGGATTTTGTTGCCCCGTATGACTATGTAACTCTTTATGAACATATTGCATAAAATGATGAAAATGTAGTCTCATTTTACGCTTTAAAGGCAAAGCATTAAAAAACTGGTCCATTAACCAAGTTTTTCCACGACCTACTCCACCCCACATATAAACACCTTTCGGAGAGGTTTTCTTTTTTAAAAAAGAAAAAAAACTTTTCGATGCTTCATCTTGTTCTAGTAACTGATGCCATACCCTATCTAAAGCTTCTACTGCACTATTCTGTGCATCATCGGCAATAAACTTTCCCGATGCAATCTCAGCTTGATAACGGGCCATAGGAGATAATAGTTTCATTTCGAATAAACAATCCATTGTTGTTATTTTAGAAGCCCATACTTAGATGGACTTCTATTTTCATATTAAGCAATTGAAGCAAATATATCAGCTAGCGTTTGCTTTGGATTTTCTGATTGAGTAATTGGCCGACCAATTACCAAATGTGTTGAACCATTTTCAATTGCTTGCTTTGGGGTCACAATTCTTTTTTGGTCATCAGTATCTGCACCAATAGGTCTAATACCAGGAGTAACCAATGTAAAATGCTCACCTAATTCTTCGCGTAAGAATGCAGCTTCTTGTGCTGAACAAACCACACCATCTAGTCCAGAATCTTTAGTTAATCTTGCAAGACGACGAACATGATCCATAGGATTTACATCAAGCCCAATTTCTCTTAAATCTTCTTGCTCCATCGATGTAAGCACAGTGACAGCAATTAACTGGGTTTCGTAATTCCCTTTTTTTAATCTTTCTACACACGTTTCCATCATTTTACGCCCACCAGATGCATGAACGTTTACCATCCATACGCCTAGATCTGCCGCAGCACAAACAGCTTGTGCAGTGGTATTCGGAATATCGTGAAATTTAAGATCTAAGAAAACGTCGAAGCCATGCTGATGAAGTGACTTGACAACTTTAGGCCCTTCATGAGTAAACAACTCTTTACCCACTTTAACTCTACATAATTGTGGATCTAACTGATCTGCAAGAATAAGAGCATCTTTCTCACTTTTTGCATCTAAGGCAACAATTATACTCAACGGCTTAACCTTAACAATAAATAATAAAGCCCATTATAATGGGCTTTGATTGTTTGAGTTAATATCTAAAACAGTTTTTTCGTGTCGAGTTTGAGCAACTGCATCTGCAGCCGCAGTTTTTGCAATTTCAATTTGCTCTTTTCTAAGACGTTCAATCTCTTTGTGCAAACGCTTAATTTCCCAGTGATTCTGAAAAACACGAAATACTTGAACACCAAGAAGTAAGCCTACGACTACGCCAAGTGCCAAAGTAATTAAAACAAGTAGCCCTATACGCATCTCTGGCACATGAGTAAACCATAAATCTACAGTAACAGGCGTACCATTAATGAGAACGAGCCCCAAAGAGTACGAAAATATGACGATCAGTAAAATAATTAGTATAAATCGCATCATAATATCCACCACAATTTTTTAAATTTTAGTTTTGTAGAGATTCGTTGACGGCATCTCTTAATGCTTTACCTGGCTTAAAATGTGGAACAGCTTTAGCAGCAACTTCTACTGATTTTCCTGTTTTTGGATTGCGTCCTACACGTGGGTCACGGTGATGCAAGGCAAAACTACCAAATCCACGAATTTCTATACGGTTGTCAGCTGATAAAGTATCAATCATTTGATCAATCATAATTTTAACCGCTTCTTCCACCAACGGTTCTGCAAGATGTGGATTCTTTAAAGCAATTCGTTGTATTAGATCAGATTTATTTAGTGCTTCTGTAGTCATCTACGACCTCATTGATTTCTAGCGACTTTTATTTGTAAGTTTATAATAACCTGTTTAAATACAAAACGGTAGCATAGTAAGCTTATACTACACTACCGTTTACAGTAATTAACCAATAAAGTATCAATTAGTTACACTAATATCAACTTTTTAGAATTACTTCATTTGTGCTTTAATTAAGTCACCAATTGTCTTAGGACCTTTGTCTTGAGACGCATTAGTTTGACGTAAGTTAGCAACCGCTTCACGTTGTTCAGCTTCGTCTTTCGCTTTAACAGAAAGATTGATTGTACGTGACTTGCGATCAACGTTTACAATTTTAGCTTCAACTTCTTGACCAACTTCTAGAAGTTTAGTTGCATCTTCAACGCGGTCATGGTTGATTTCAGAAGCTTTTAATTGAGCTTCAACTTCGTCTGCTAGTTTAACAGTAGCACCACGTGCATCAACTGCAGTGATTGTACCTTTAACCAACGCACCACGTTCGTTTGTAGCTAAGAAATCGTTAAATGGATCGCTATTTAACTGTTTGATACCTAGGCTGATACGGTTTCCTTCAGCATCTACAGAAAGAATAACTGCTTCAACAGTGTCACCTTTCTTGTAACGACGGATAGCTTCTTCGCCTTGCTCGTTCCAAGAAATATCAGACAAGTGAACTAGACCATCGATGCCACCTGGTAGACCGATGAAGATACCGAAGTCAGTGATAGACTTGATCGTACCAGAAACTTTTTCACCTTTGTCGTGATTCTTAGCAAACTCTTCCCATGGGTTAGCACGAGTTTGTTTAATACCAAGAGAAATACGACGACGTTCTTCGTCAACTTCAAGAACCATAACATCAACTTCATCACCAATTTGAACAACTTTTGATGGGTGAATGTTTTTGTTTGTGTGATCCATTTCTGAAACGTGTACAAGACCTTCTACACCTTCAGCAATCTCAGCAAAGCAACCGTAATCAGTTAAGTTAGTTACACGTGCTTTAACAATTGAACCTTTAGGGTAACGGCTCATGATTGCTAACCATGGATCTTCACCAAGTTGTTTAAGACCTAGTGATACACGGTTACGCTCGCGGTCAAACTTAAGTACTTTAACTGTAACTTCTTGACCAACTTCAACAACTTCAGAAGGATGCTTGATACGTTTCCAAGCCATATCTGTAATGTGAAGAAGACCATCGATACCGCCAAGATCAACGAAAGCACCGTAGTCAGTAAGGTTTTTAATTGTACCTGTAACTGTTTGACCTTCTTCAAGTTGAGCAAGTAATGCTTCACGGTCAGCTGAAGATTCAGCTTCCATTACTGCACGACGAGATACAACAACGTTATTACGCTTAGCATCAAGTTTGATTACTTTAAACTCTAACTCTTTACCTTCAAGGTGAGTTGTATCACGGATTGGACGAGTGTCTACCAATGAACCTGGTAAGAACGCACGAACAGGACCGATGTCAACAGTGAAACCGCCTTTAACTTTACCAGAGATAACACCAGTAACGATTTCGCCATCTTCAAAGATTTTTTCAAGCTTAGTCCAAGTTTCAGCACGTTTTGCTTTTTCACGTGATAAAACTGTTTGACCCATGCCGTTGTCTAAAGCTTCAACAACAACATCTACATTATCGCCAACTTGAACTTCTAGCTCACGTTGGTCATTTAAGAATTCTGCACGGTCAACAATACCTTCTGATTTAAGGCCAGTGTCAACAGTTACCCAGTCAGAATCGATGTTTACAACAACACCTTGGATGACTGCACCCTTTTCAACGTTTAAATTTAATTCGCTTTCTTCAAAGAGGGCTGCAAAAGATTCGGTCATGATATACCTGATAAATTCAGCGGTCTTGGATCAGTCAAGGCCGGTTTAGTTACGTCTATGAGCTATCTACTAAAACTGATCGAGCAGCACACAAACAAATTCTGTTAAGCAAACAATCGATCGATATGTACTTTCATCATCTGAAAGACTTCATCGATCGTCAAATCAGAGCTGTCTATGATATATGCATCTGAAGCAGGCTTTAAAGGCGCAACCTCACGTTCCATATCTCGCTTATCTCTGGCTTGTATGTTCTCTAAAATGGCCGACATTTTAGCATCACTACCCATTCCCTGCAACTGCTTATATCGACGTGTAGCTCGCGACTCAGCAGATGCTGTTAAATAGATCTTTGCGCCTGCATTTGGAAAAACAACAGTTCCCATATCTCGTCCATCAGCCACTAAACCTGGCGCTTGAGCAAAAGCATACTGCCGATCTAAAAGAGCAGCTCTTAATTGCTCGATCACTGCAACTTTAGAGGCGTACTCACCTACTTGTTCAGAGCGAATAATATTTGTAACATCATGACCATCTAATTTAACCAATACACCAAACTCATTTGGTTCAAATTGAATATCCAATTTTTTAGCAATTTCCACACACTCTTCATCATAGAGTGTTTGTAGTTTATTTCTTCTTACTAATGCTAAACCTAATAATCGATATAAGGCACCAGAATCCAGTAAGTGATACTGATAGTGCTGAGCAATTTTAGCTGCGAGTGTTCCTTTGCCTGAACCACTTGGGCCATCAATGGTAATAATATGAACTGTCATAATTTAATCTCATGAAATACTTAGGCTATTTTAGGTAAAAACTAGGCTTCTTTTTCTAGCTTTTTTTGCTCACGGCGCATTTTAAAGAAATTACTCAGCTGTAATGAGCATTCTTCTCTCATACAACCACACTGGAACTCAAATTTATGATTATAGTAACCATCTTCTAATAGCTTCCGAGCACTCATTAAAGCACCAGCTTTCGGCTCTGGAGTCGCAAAAACAACTCGATGAATTCGTGCATGAATAAGTGCACCAACACACATTGTGCATGGTTCCAAAGTCACATAGAGTGTTGCATCTTTAGGTAATCTATAATTCTTTAACTGCCGACAGGCATTTTGAATGGCTAAGACTTCAGCATGTGCCGTTGGATCATGAGAGCCTATAAGTTGATTTCTTCCAACCCCAAGAAGATGACCATTACTTACAAGAACTGCTCCAACAGGCACTTCACCCTCTGTTGCAGCGATGTCTGCCTGTTGAAAGGCTTGTTTCATCCAGTAAAAATCATCTGTACTAAATTCATTACACATTAAATAATATCATATTGCTTCAATAAATTATTCCAGCTCTCAATGGTCGTTATTGGTGGGTAATCAGACAAAATACCTTTGAGTGTATAGGCCTGTATACTTTGCCACTGTGGATTTAAATCTTTATCAATAAGACGAGCTCTTACACCCTCTATAAAATCTGGATGTTTAATTTTCCATGCAGAAATCTGCTTTTCTAAAGCAAAAACTTCTGTCCACGAATGACCCTCTTTACCCCACTTCCATAATAGCCACGTAATAGCGACGGTCACTGGCGACCCTTTTTGCAAGTTTTCACCTGCCTGTCTAAGCCAGTCACTTCTTGCTTCGCTTAAACCTAAAATAGCATCACAGTCTTGTGTAAATGATTTACCACGACATACTGTGTGAATCGCATCCAGTGAACTCTGCAAAGGACCCACAGCAACAGGGCGATGCATACTATTTAAAACATCATCTAAGGCACGGAATTTTCCAGCAGGATAGTCTTCCCAACGGATATTAAATAGTTTATCAAGTACTTTATCACGTTGTGCCTCACAAATATGTGTTGCCCATCCAATTGCATATGCACCCGCCGAAGTCATAATTGAACCTGTTAAACCTGTAAACAGACCAATTGCACCACGGTCCGCAAGAAAACGAGTTGCTCCAACATCTGGGTAGAGTCCAATATTAATCTCTGGCATTGCCAATCGGGATTCTGGTGTAACAAGCCTAAATGGAGCTGCCATAAATAGCCCCAAACCGCCTCCCATAACGTAGCCTTCTCCCCAAATTACAACAGGCTTTATATAGTTATGTAACAATAAGTCTAAAGCATACTCCTGTGTAAAAAAGTCCTCAGCAATCTTATGATCATTTTCCAAAACAAGTTGTCTAAGCTTACGGACGTCCCCACCTGCACAGAACGCTTTAGGTGTCGTAGAGTCTAACCAAACCGCTTCAATGCTATCGTCATTTTGAATATCTTCAAAAATTTGAATTAAAGCATTCACTAAAGAAATATCCAAAGCATGCAGTGTTTTCGGTCTATTTAATCGAATGACAACCCAGCCATTGATTTGTTTTTCAACTAAGATATCCGAATGATATTTTTGTATTGCACGTTGTTCTATCATGAATCCAATTGCCAATTAATAGGTTTAATATGATGCTTTTCAAGATAACTATTGGTTTTTGAAAATACTTTACAACCAAAGAAACCGCCACGATTTGCAGCTAAAGGCGATGGGTGGGCAGCAGTCAATACCAGATGCTTATCTCGTAAAATACGTTGTCCTTTTCGTTGAGCATAAGCGCCCCATAGAATAAATACAATGTTTTCTTTTTGTTCATTTAATACATCAATAATATGATCAGTAAAGTCTTCCCAACCTTGTTTTTGATGCGATGTTGGTTGCCCAGCAACAACTGTAAGCACACTATTTATTAACAATACACCCTGAGTCGCCCAATTGGTTAAATCGCCATGAATAGATGGTTTCACACCTAGGTCAGTATTTAACTCATGAAAGATATTACGTAAAGAGGGAGGCAAAGGAATACCTTTTTGTACTGAAAAACTCAATCCATGTGCCTGATTCGGACCATGATACGGGTCTTGACCTAAAATAACGACTTTCACTTGATCTAACGGCGTTAAATTCAGTGCGCTAAAGATCATTGAACTTGGTGGGTAAACTACTTTGTCTGCTTGTTTTTCTTCCAACAGAAATTGGCGTAAGTTGTCCATTTTAGAACTGACCAAAAAGTCACTTAAAGCCAATTTCCAGCTTGGATCTAACTTCACTTTTTCTAGCTTGACTTGCTGTTGTTGCGTTAATTCCATGAATAAACCGTACTTATAAAGATGTTTTAACTTGTAGCTCTACCGGAGGATTAATAAAAGCATCTCCTGCCTTCAACTTCTCATACATTTGAATATCAGCCCACTCAGATTGAATCTGTGCTGAAAACTGAATATCACTAAGAGATAGCTTTCCCATCTGCTCATTTTCAATATCTTCTATAAAGCTTTGTGCATATCCTGTATCTGTTTCATGAACAATGACCGAATACACTTCAACGTCACCTTCACCATTTTGTGTTTGAGTAGCTTGAAGAACCTGTTGCGCTAAATAGAAAAAAATACGAGAGAATTGTTCGGCAGATGGCGATACGGGTAAACTCACCCATCTAGCACTAAATTGCTGACATGCCTGAATATATGCAGCATCGTCTTTATCCCAAAAACAAATTGCATGATCAAAGCTGTCGAATAAGTCCTTAATTACACCCTTTAGTAATCCAAAATCATAAACCATTTGACCATGATCTAACCTATTGGCTTTTAATAACAATTCAAGCTTATAACTGTGTCCATGAATTGAGCGTTTACAACGATCTGATGTACAGTTTCGGACAATATGAGCATTTTCAAATTTAAATAGTTTTCGAATTAACATGGCTCAACAACCTAAATCGTGTAAAACAAAAGAGTCATTATAAAGCAATTTAAGGATTTTTTCCTTAAAGTCATCACTTTTCATCTACTCCAAAAGACAATATTACAGATAAGATTTTGGAATATCTAAAGCCTGTTTTACATAAGCACGTTTTAGAGTTTCCCTAGATCCCAAATATCTTTGATAGAAACTAGAGTTGAGTAGCATCGCAGCACCATAAACAAGCGACCATATCATTGCGATATAGTCTCTTGCAGGAATTTTACTTTTTTCTACAAGTAGATACTCATGAATTGCTGACAAGGTTTCTTTTAATCGTTGTTTCCTGACTTGATAAAGTTGGCGAAATAGTGATTGTACACCTGCCACATTGGCCAGTTTTTCTTCTAGAAGATGGTAAAGTATGGTTCTTTCTGGATGATTCAGATGATATAAAATAAAATATTCAAGTTTTTTTATAAAAGTATGAGACTGCCTTAAATAAAACATTTCCAATAGTATCTTTTCATGGCGAAGTATAAGCAACATATATAACTCATCTTTGCTTTGAAAGTGCTTATACAATGTCCCTTTTGCAAGATCAAGCTCACTGGCAAGTAAATCTAAAGTCATTCCAAGCTCTCCATTTTCTAACAGCAATCTTTCGGCTGTTTCAAAAATCATTTCTTGTCGTGCTTTAAATTGAGCTTGCCGATCCATATGGGTGCCTATATTTTGTTAAATCAAATACCTTTTAATAAATTTTCAAAATTTTGGCTTGTAATCTCTCCAATTTCTTCACGCGTGCATCCATAGACTTCAGCCAATGCTTTTGCGACGTAAGGTACATATTTAGGTTCGTTGCTTTTTCCTCTATATGGTACGGGTGCTAAATAGGGACTGTCAGTTTCGATAAGTAACCTATCTAAAGGAATTTGTTTGGCAACATCTCTAAGATCTTGAGCATTTTTAAATGAGACAATTCCTGAAAATGAAACATAATAGCCACAATCTAACACCGCTTTTGCAGTGTCTAAATCTTCAGTAAAACAGTGCAAGATACCGTGCTCTGATTTTTCATGGCGAATAATGTCTAGAGTATCTTTACGTGCAGCACGTGTATGTACCACTACGGGCTTTTTTAAAATTTTTGACGCCTCTATATGCCTTATAAAACAAGCTTTTTGTTCTGCAATAAAGTCTTGACTGTGATAGTAATCTAGACCTGTTTCACCTAAAGCCCATACCTTTTTGCCTTGACCAAGTTCAACCAAATAGTCTACAGAAGCTTTACGCATCACTTCAGGATCTTCACAAGGATGTACACCTACACTATATCCAACATCCTCATGATTGTCTGCAATTTGACTTAATACAATATGATCATCAATATTTACCGAAATACCCATAAATTTTGTGACACCAGCTTGTCTCGCTTGTGCTAATGCCTCATCAATACTGCCATTATATGGTGTTAAATCCAGCATATTTAAATGGCAATGGGTATCCGTAAACATATCTACTCCGTAATCAATTAAATGGTATAACTTACTTGTGCCGTACGACCAGCCAGTAATTTTTCAGCTTCTGCTTTATAATAAGCACCTTTATCGCCAGATAGCTGTATTGCAAAACCCTGTGGTTTAAGACCAGTTTGTCTTTGATTAATCCACACCACTTTTCCAGTTAAAGGGATTTTTTGCTTTTGTTCAGGAAGTGTTGCCAATATAAAACATTCTTGTCCCAGTTTTACGGCTTGTCTTGATGCAATAAATAAACCACCATCTATGATAAATGGCATATAACTGGCTTGTAGCATTGTTCGATCTGTAATATTGAGCTGTAAGATCCCACCCATCTTCGCTTGCATAATTATTCCCCAAATAAAAATTATGAATAAAGATACAGTTTATTTGACATTTAAGAGTAATACAAATAGATCATCAATAATTAAATGTGTTTGTACATTTTGTTGAGTATAGCCCTTAGCATGTTGTAACGTACTATAAATATTAAAAAGTGCATCGAATGAATAATAACTCGATAAATTAGAGAAATTTAAATCGATATTCCTTATGCTTTGGTTCAGCTTAAACGCAATAAGATCGGATAGTAGGTAATCAAACATAGGTTGAAACTCATGAAATGGAAGCTCCTTTGCCCACTTCATAGATAACTTCATTAGCATTTTCTTTTGATCGACCAATAATAACCAATCATCTAAAAACTCTTTTCTTTTACCTAACCAAGTTTGCTTTTGTATGTCTAAAGCTTTTAGTGGCATATCATTTGCTAAATTTAGGAGTAGCTCAATTTGAGCACCTTCGTTCACTCCTAAATTTTGCTGAAGATAATCCTGAGCATTTTTTGTTGTTATACGATCAAGCGCATAGCGTTGCACTCGGCTTCTAATTGTTGCAGGTAATTTCAAAAAATGTTGGGTAATTAAAATAATTAACACCCGCTCCCCTGGCTCTTCTAATGTTTTAAGTAAAGCATTTGCAGAGGCAGTATTAAGAGCATCTGCTGGTTGAATAACAACGACACGCCAACCATCTACAGTTTGCTGAACAAATGGTAATAAATCACGAATTTTCTCAATTTTAATTGGATTATTCGTTTTCTTACTCTCTTCGTCATTTGAAATATAAACGTAATTTGGATGAGTATCCGACTTCAACCATTGACAGCTTGAACATTTACCGCAAGGTGCATTTTTTTGTTTATCCAAACAAAGTACCCAAGCCACGAAATGATGAACAAAATCGTTCTTACCACATCCTTCTTTACCATAGAAAAGCAACCCATGACCTATACTTGGAAATCCTGCTGTGAGTAATTCCCAAATATTTTTTTGCCAAGGATAGACTTCAGGCTGTGCAAAAAACTTTTCAGACATATTTGTGTTTCATTCATTTATTTCAAAAATATAGATATATCCATTGCATTAATACGATCTAAATCTTCTTGTGTATCTACACCAGGTGGTAATTTTTCATGTGCTACGGTAATAGCAATTCGATGACCATTTTCAAGTATACGCAATTGCTCTAATGATTCTAACTGCTCTAAACTACCTTGTTGCCAAGTCACATATTCCTGCAAAAGCTTCACGCGATACGCATATAACCCTAAATGTCTAAATGCGTGATCGTGCAATGTACTTTTACGATCTCTCGCATAAGGAATCGTTGATCGACTAAAATAGAGTGCTTCATCATGTAAAGATTTTACTACTTTAACAATGCTATCTCGCTCAAACTCATCTAAAGAGGTAATCGGCTCACATAAAGTTGCCATTGAACAATTCATTTTAGATTCAAGCAATTGAGCAACTTGCTGTACTAAGTTCGCTGGTATAAGTGGTTCATCACCCTGTATATTCACCACAATATCGTCTTCATGCCATCCTTTAATATGCGCGACTTCGCTCAAACGGTCTGTTCCTGAAGGATGCGTAGATTGAGTAAGAACAACATCAATACCTTCTGCCTGACATAAATTCAAAATATCATGATGATCTGTAGCAATACAAAAATCGTCAAATCCGTTTACACGTGCTGCTTGGTCTGCAACACGTAAAATCATTTCTCTTCCATGAACCTTCAATAAAGGCTTACCTGGCAAACGTGTGCTTGCAAAACGCGCAGGAATAACAATATGCTTCATGATGACCTTTAAATTTGAATATTGAGTTTGTGCAACTGCTGTTGCAATAGTAAATAGCAAGAATCAGAGAGTATTGCTTCAACAGGTAGTACCCAGACTTCTCTGTTAACTTTTGAAGTACGGTCATTCTGCAAAATGGCTTTAATTTTTACTGCATCTTTTTCAGTTGTGATAATAGGATAATTATCATCAAAAATTAGGTCTGAAAGTGTATACTCATAATGATCTTCAAATGCATGTTTTTGAATATCTTTCACCCCAATTTGGTTTAAACTTTGATAAAACCGTTCAGGATATCCTATACCTACGACAGCATGAAACCTTTGTTCATGATGGAAAATAGTTTTTGTCTCGTTTAAACAGTATGGCTTACCAATCTGTAAATACATACTTAATGTTTTATCAGGCATTTCTGTAGAAAAATGTTCAATAACAGTACTTTTTTGCAGTCTTTCTTTAGGTTCTCTTAAAAACCCTTCAGGCAATAACTTTTCATTGCCTAATCCTCTTTTATAATCTACAACAATCCATTCCAAATCACGACCCAGCGCCCAATGCTGTAAACCATCGTCGCTAATAATAAAATCTAAATCTGGGTGGTTTTCTAAAAGTAACTCGATACTTTTCTGTCTATTTGCACCCACAGACATAGGAACATGGGTTAAACTGACAATAAGAGCAGGCTCATCACCTACTGAGGCTACAGATGTTGTTGGGTTTACTAACATTGGAAATGGACCATTTCCACCATAACCTCTACTAATTACACCTACCTTTATATTTTTCTTTTGTAAATATTTAACCAATGCAATTAATAGAGGCGTTTTACCACTTCCACCCACAGTAATATTACCAATAACCATTACTGGTATAGGGGCATGATATACCTTTTTACGACCAGAAAGATAAGCTTGCTTATTATAATCAAATGCTTTTTTATATAGATAAGCAAAAGGACGCAAAAGCACGAGCCAGTTTGATTGTTTATTCCAAGCTTCTTGTATCTTTTGCGCCAAAGACATCATTATTCCTCAAAATTACGCTGATGCAATTGGTGGTATGCTCCACATTGATCAAGTAGTTCTTGATGTGTACCTTGCTCTATAATACGGCCATGATCCATAACAACAATCACATCTGCATTTTCAATAGTAGACAATCGATGGGCAATTACAATTGTTGTCCTTTCTTCCATCGCTCGTTCAAAGGCTCTCTGGATGAAGTGTTCTGACTCATTATCCAAAGCACTTGTTGCTTCATCTAAAATAAGAACAGGCGCATTTTTTAAAATGGCACGTGCAATCGCAATACGTTGACGTTGTCCACCAGATAAGTTTAAACCTTGTGCACCGAGTTTCGTTTCATAACCATTTGGTAACTCCATAATGAAATCGTGGGCATAGGCAGTTTTTGCAGCTTGTATAACATCCTCATCAGATGCACCCTCTAACTGACCATAAGCAATGTTTTCTTTTACTGTCCGATCAAATAGAAAGACCTGCTGATTAACCATCGCAATTTGACTACGTAGGCTGTTAAGTTCAATTGTTTCGATCTTTTGATCATCGAAATAAATATTGCCAGTTGCGATACCTTGAAATCTAGGCAAGAGGTTAACTAAAGAAGATTTTCCAGCCCCTGAACGACCGACCAATGCAACTGTTTGACCCGCTTTAATATTTAAGTTGAAATTATGAATTGCTTGAGAACCATCAGGATATACTAGCCCAACATTCTCAAAACGAATATTACCTTTAAGGACAGGCGTTAATGTACCCTTATTTTCTTCTTCTGGTAAATCTAACACTTCAAAAACTGAATGTGCTGCAGCAAGTCCTCTTTGTAACTTTTCATTGACTGTTGTTAGGTTTTGAATTGGTTTACTTAACATACCAGCAGCAGTAATAAATGATACAAATTGAGCAGCAGATGTATTACCTAAAATTTCTGGTCTCAATGCCAACCACATAATAATTGCCATCGAAAAAGCCATAATCAATTGTACAATCGGTGTATTTAGTACGTTGACAACCAATAGCTTTAAACCACGCTTTAAACTTTCCAAAGAATGATAGTGAAGCTTCTTTTCTTCAAGCTGTTGACCACAGTAACTTTTAACTACAGACTGACCAAGTATAGATTCTTGCACGACATGGTTTACGTCGCCCATTTTATCTTGTACTTGCAAAGACAGCTTACGCATACGCTTTCCTGCCTGTCTGACTGTATATCCAATTAAAGGAGAAAAGATAATAATAATTAAAGTCAGTCGCCAGTTTTGATAAAACAAGTATGATAATAAACCAATTGTAATAAACCCTTCTTTTACAAGCGTTTGAACCGATTCAGACGATGCTGCCGTCAGTTGCTCGATATTAAAGAGAATTTTAGATGTAATATGACCACTTGAGTTTTCTAGATAGTAATTCGTTGGTAAACGGAGTAATTTTGCAAATACTTGTTCACGAATTGTGAAAATCAAATTTCTTGAGATAACGGCAGAAAAATAGTTACCTAAGAACGAACCAACTCCACGAACAAAAATAAGTAAAATAATTAAAAATGGGAATAACGCTGTTTCATCACTATTTTTATGTTGAATTGCATTAATAATAAATTCTAAAAGTTTTGCAATGGAGACTTCAGTAAGTGCACTTAATGCAAAACCAATGAGAACAAGTATTGCATATCCCCAATAAGGTTTTAGGTAAGCAAGTAAGCGAAAATATATCTGAACATCTTGTTTCACGAATAACCTCAAGTAGGCATTTTAGTACTAATATTGATATTTACAAAACCAAGTTGGCCAGCAACATCCATAACACGAATTACATCTTGATGCGTTGATTGTGCATCAGCCGTGATGACAAACATAGCATCATGCTTGCCTTCAGCAGCCTTTTTAATTGCAGAAGAGATATCAGAGATATCTTGCGTAGGCACTGATTGACCATTGACAGTATAATGGCCTTTCGCATCAATAATGACCTCTATTTTACGATCATATTGTCTCTCAGGTACACCCTGTGCATCAGGAAGCGTTAAATTAATACGACTTTGCTCATAAAATGTCGTAGTCAGTAGTAGAAATACCAAAATAAATAGTAAACAATCAATCAAAGGCGTGAGATTAATCTCAACATCATGGACAACTTTTCTCCGAAACTTCATTTACTTTTCCAATATTTCAATATTTTCGTCCATGTTTCTATAAAACAATTGCGCATGAAATAAGGAAGCTTGTTTCTCAAGATCAATAACATAATCATTAACAAGACGCTGAAAGTAACGGTACGCAATCAATGCAGGAATTGCTACAACCATACCTAATGCCGTGGCAATTAATGCTTTAGATATACCTGGAATCATAAGTGTTGGGCTAATATTATTGCCAAGATCTACCACTAAAAAAGCTTCAATAATACCCACGACAGTTCCTAAAAGCCCCAACAATGGAGCAACAGCACTCATCGTGCCAAGTACATTAATTCTTTTTTCCAATGTTTGAATTTCATCTGAAGCTGTACACTCCATTTGAACACGTGCAAATTTTTCAGATTCAGACTGATTTTTAAGCCCTGCAAGAAGTATACGACCTAAAGTACTATTGGCATATTGATAATTTTGTTGCAATACACTTGCAACCATTTGCGGGTTTGTCTGTACAGTCAGTTTAAGTTTACTTGGAAGAATAAGATTCGAACGTAATCGAATAAATCGCTCAATAATAATTGTTACCGTAATTATAGAGCAGATAAATAGCGGTAGCATGAGCCACCCGCCTGCTCGAATCAATTCCCACATACATAAACCCCAGTTAAAGCTTAGTCATCTGCTAAGCAAATATTTAAAATACCATCAAGTTCATCTAAAGAGTGATAGTGAATCACTAATTTACCTTTACCATGTTTATTATGATCTATTTTTACATCTGCATTAAAACGATCTGATAATTTCTGTGTAAGCTGTTCAATATCGGCAGAAATTGACTTATTGTGTTGAGCTTCCTTCGGATTATTGAATTCGCGCACCAATTGCTCAGTTTGTCGAACTGAAAGACTCTTATCAATCACAATTTGTGCAATTTTCTCTTGATCTTTTGCTTTCAAAGTTAAAATTGCTCGTGCATGCCCCATGTCAAGCACACCTTCTTGCATTAAATCTTTTACAAAGTCTTGCAAAGTGAGCAATCGTAATAAATTACTAATTGTGGTTCTAGCTTTACCAACAGTATCTGCAATTTCTTGATGACTAAGCCCAAACTCATCATGGAATCGTTGCAATGCCAATGCCTGATCAATTGGATTTAGATCTTGACGTTGAATATTTTCAATTAATGCTAAGGCAATTGCGACTTGATCATTTAGATTTCTAACAATTGCAGGAATTTCAGTCAGTCCAGCTGCTTTCGCTGCACGCCAACGGCGTTCTCCTGCAATAATTTCATAGGGGTGTTGCTCATCGTCTACAGGACGAATCACAATCGGTTGCATTACCCCATGCTTTTTAATCGAAGCCGAAAGATCGACTAACTCTTCCTCACGAATAGTGCGGCGTGGTTGATATATACCTCGTTGAAGTAAATTGACATCAATCACTTTAAGCTGACCTTGGTCGTGTGCTTGCTCTTCAATTTTTAACTTTTCTTTTTGTATTGAGCCAAGCAATGCATCTAAACCACGCCCCTTTGCTAATCCTCGCTTATTTACCGCCATGCGTGTTTACCCTTTTTTAACTTTACTTTTTTTTACGAATTCGGCTGCCAAATTTAAATATGCAACAGCGCCTTTAGAGCTTTTTTCAAAATAAATAACAGGAAGTCCATGTGCGGGTGCTTCTGCAAGCCTCACATTACGTGGAATGACTGTTTGATATAATTTAGAACCAAAATATTGTTCTAACTCTGCCGAAACATCTCGTGTGAGCGCATTTCTCGCATCATACATGGTTCTTAGTACCCCGACAATTTCAAGATCAGGGTTTAAAACTTGTTGTATACGATCAATCGTTTGTGTCAGATCTGCCAAACCTTCCAAAGCATAATATTCGCATTGCATTGGAATAATTACACCTTGTACGGCTGCCATTGCATTGACGGTAATTAGACTTAAACTTGGTGCACAATCTACAATAATAATATCGAATGTATTTTCTATACTTTTTAATGCATTTTTTAAAATAAACTCACGGCCTTCTTGTTCTGCTATCGCAAGCTCAACCCCAGCAAGTTCTCGATTTGCAGCAAGAACTTTGTAGCCAACCTCTGCTTTTATAATCGCAGTTTCAATAGCCACTTCCCCGAGTAACACGTCGGTTACCGAGTAAAGTAAATCATTTTTCTGAATACCAGACCCCATGGTTGCATTACCTTGTGGGTCCATATCTATAAGAAGGACTCTTTTTTTCAAAACAGCAAGAGAGGCAGCTAGATTTACTGCTGTTGTTGTTTTACCAACTCCCCCTTTTTGATTTGCAATTGCAATAATCTGAGCCATGTTACTGATCCAACAAATTCTTTAAAATAATCAAATGACGTTGTTCATCTAAGCGAGGAACTTTTAACTCAATAACCTGACTCTCAAAACGAGTTTTCAAACTTTCGATTTCTTCACAAGGAATAAGACCTTTCATCGCGCAGATTTGGCTCTTTTGATGCATATAAGGCATTGATGCTTCCACAAAGTCAGTTAGAGAGGCAAAAGCACGGCTTGTAATTACATCAAAATGGCCAAGTTCATTGATAGCATCAACGTCTTCTACACGCGTTTGAACAGCAATTACATTTTTAAGTTTCAAATCTGCAATAAACTGTTTTAGAAAGCGGATTTTTTTTCCATTCGAGTCTAGTAATACACATTCGCGATCTGGTTGGCATAGCGCAATAATCATTCCAGGCATACCACCGCCCGTTCCTATATCTAATAAGCGTCCATGAGGAAGATCTTTGACTATACTTAGGCTATCTAGCAAATGTTTAACTAACATTTCTTTAGGGTCTCGAATAGCCGTTAAATTATAAGCTTTATTCCATAACACCAATGCATCTTGGTATTTCAACAATAAATTCAAGGCATCATCAGTGAGCTGTAAACCTAGCTTTTCACTGCCCCGTTTTAACTCTTGAAAAAAAAGATGCATAACGAACTCTCTTATTTAATTTAGGTGAAGTATACCGATTTATCTGATCAATCATAGTGCTCAGTGATTAGTGAATACACATTTAAGCGATTTCTTGTCGCAGAAGTTCTTGATCTAATGTAGATAATCTTTCAGGAGTTCCAACATCTACCCAAGCTGCATTTAACTTCTGTGCACCCACCTTGTTCTCTAACATAGCCTGTTTTAATAGCGGTGCTAAAGGTCGTTTTCCATCTGGTAAATCCTTAAATAGGTTTGGGGATAAAATTGCAATACCGCTATATGTCAACGCTTGTCCTTCTTGACCTTGTTCAAACGTATATGCAAAGCCATCCTTAAATATAAAATCTCCCAAAGGGTGCTGAGTTGGATTATCTACCAATACCAAATGGGCTAAATGAACATCTAAATTAATGCTTAACATATTACGAAAGTCAAAATTCGTCCAAACATCTCCATTGACAAGCAAGAATGGTTCTTCTCCAAGTAGTGGAAGTGCACGAATAATTCCCCCTGCTGTTTCTAAACCATCATATTCGTCCGACCAAGAGATCTTTACACCAAACTGTGAGCCATCCCCCAACGCTTCGTGCAGTTTTTCCGCGAGCCATGCTGTATTTATAATAATTTCGGTAATACCAGCACGCGCCAAATTTTCAATATGCCATACTATTAGCGGTTTACCACCCACTGAAAGTAAAGGTTTAGGCGTATGCAATGTCAATGGACGCATTCGGTTACCTAGTCCAGCGGCTAAAATCATTGCCTTCATCTTAACTAAACCTCCGAATAACTACCGTATACTTCATTAAATTTTGCTATAACGCGATTCTTTAGAAATTGATGGAATGATTGTAATTCTGGATACTTTTCACTTTCATGAAGAACATACCACATGACACGAGGCAGATCTTTGAGATAGTTTTCTTTACCATCTCTTTTGAAAAGGCGAACAAAAATTCCTAAAATTTTAATATGGCGTTGTAATGACATCAAATCTGCATCTTTATGAAACTGTTCGAATGTACGATTCATCTTACTGTCTTCTGGCAATGCATCGTAAAACTGGCGTATCCAGCCTTCAACCTGATGTTTTGGCCATTGTACATACGCATCTCTTACCAATGACATCAAATCATATGTATCCGCCCCAATGACAGCATCTTGAAAATCAATAATTCCAAGGGCTTCACCAGATGTTAATTTCATGAGGTTTCGACTATGAAAATCTCTATGAACGAAAACTTGGGGCTGTTCAAGTGCCTGACTAGCCAATAAATAAAAAGTATTTTCTATGTTGTGTCTTTCTATATCTGTAAGTTCAATTTCTAGTGAAGGTAAAAACCAGTCTAAAAATAAATGCATTTCAGCAGATAACTTTTCACGACTATAAGCAGGAATAACCTTTTCGGCATCACTTGCCTGCATTTCAATTAACTGAAGGAAACATTGTGAGTAATACTCATTTACATTAAGCAAGCTAAGCTCTTGTGAAAGAACAATATCTCCAAAATCCTCAAGCAAAAGGAAACCATTTTCAAGATCTTTTGCTTCGATCGTAGGTACTTTCACCTTATTTTTGCTTAAAAATTCAGCAACACTCACAAAAGGCACACAATCTTCTTTATCGGGTGGTGCATCCATTAACATAAATGTTTTATTATCATAGATAACTCGTGCATAACGACGGAAGCTTGCATCGCCTGCTAAGTAATTGATTTCAAATTGATCTGAGCGCAGAACACTAGTTAACCAGTCTTTAATTAATCGTTCACGTTTTTTATTCATTTGCAAAATATCTAAATACAGGCAGAGATTTAAGGCCATAAGTGTAGCCACTTATGGAGTTTTTCTCTATGATGCAACAATAATTAATTGCAAAAAAGCATACTTGGTTAATGAAACAAATGAAGCAACAGTTTAAATTTAGTCCTTTAGCAACTGCGATTTTGACACTTTTATGTGGTAGTTCAATACAATCAAGCTATGCTGATTCAACTGAAGTCGTGTCAAATGTCAATAATCAAGAGCTCAAACAGCAAATTAATGAGAGCTATCCTGGTCAAGCATTTTTTGATCAATATTACATAGAAAAAAATAGTCCAGAAGTTACAAAGAGATCACAAAAATCTCAATTCTCTGATTACTGCGAAGGTACATGGGTAACACCTACTGCACCAAATACCACAACGACACCCCCAGCAAATTCCCCAACACATGTTACGGCAGATTATGCGCACTATAATCCACAAGGTGATTCTGTTTTACGAGGGAATGTGATTGTAGAGCAACCCGGTCGTGAAGTTCGTGCAGAAAATTTAACTTTAGATAAAACTCAGACACATGCACTTGCTCAAGGCAACGTGCAAATGGCACAAAATGGATTAATTTCCCAAAGCCAGCATATAAATTACGACCTACAAAAACAAACAGGTCAACTCAGTGATAGTTACTTTATTTCTGAAACCAATCATGCACATGGTTATGCAGGTAGTATTAATCGTACGTCTCCTACTGAAATGGTGCTCGATCATGCCAGTTATACAACTTGTGCTCCAGGGAAAAATCCAGATTGGAAGCTAAATGCACGTAAAATTCGTATTAATCAAGAAACTGGACGTGGTGTAACACGAGATACGACATTTTATGTTAAAAATGTTCCTATCATGTACTTGCCTTATTATAACTTTCCAATTGATGACCGTAGAACGACTGGACTCCTTACTCCAAGTTTCGGATGGTCAAGCAATGGCGGCTTTCGTTTAGATGCACCTGTCTATTTAAACCTAGCACCGAACTACGATGCCACCGTAACACCTCGTTATTTAGAGGAACATGGCGCCATGCTCGAAGGGAAATTCAGGTTTAAGACAGAAAATTTTGGTCAAGGCACAGTTTCTGGTGGGTATCTTCCGAATGATAGACATTATAATGATGAGGATCGTAAATCATTAAAGATCACTCACAACTGGCAGATTGATCGCTATTTCTCTACAAACTTAGAGTACAACTATCTATCAGATATTGATTATTTATATGACTTAGCAAATGACCCAAATGTCTCAACAGATTTAAACCAAAAGCGTTTATTTCAAGTCAACTTTGCTAATGCTATTCCCGGTTTAGATGCAGCATTAAAGATTGAACAATATCAAACACTAGATAGAACATTAGCAGCAGAAGATCGACCTTATGCGCGCTTACCGCAATTTTTATTAAATTATAAAACAACTAACCCACAAGGGTTTCAATTCGAGTACCATAATGACAGCGCCTATTTTAGAAAAACATTATATAATTTAGGTAGCGCAAATACATATAGCTCTGGTACACGTATTTATAATTCGATCGCAACACGATATAACTTTAGAACACCTTGGGCATTCGCTATCCCAGAGGTATCTGTACGTTCACTAAACTATATATTCAGTGAAAGTCAAACAAATAGTAAAAACCAAAATACTGTTGTGCCACAGTTTACTTTAGATACAGGACTCAACTTCCAAAAAGATGGTAAGTATCTTCAGACCATTACACCAAGATTGTTTTATGCATACTCCCCTTATAAAGATCAGACCAATAACCCTAACTTCGACACAACAACATCATCAATTAGTTATGACCAACTCTTTAGTCCATACCGTTTCTATGGTAATGACAGACTAGATGACAATAATTTCCTATCACTCGGTATCAGTTATAGTTTATTTGATCAAAAAGGACTTGAACGCTTAAAAGCAGCAATTGGGCAAAGTTTTTATTTCTCAGATCGTCGTGTACTGCTTTCACCAACAGACACCATTCAAACCAACAAAACATCAGATCCAATTCTTTCCCTGTCGAGTCAATTAAGCAATCGATTTACAGTAAGTACAAATTTGGCATTTGACGGGAAAAATGTTTCACAAGCAAACTTCCAAACTTATTACACTGGCTATAATGGACGTATTTATAACTTAGGCTATTATAAACGTGAAACAATAAATAATTCACAACAAAAAAGCTATGATCAAGTGGTTGCATCTTTAATTCAACCTGTTGATGATAACTGGCGCGTTATTGGACACGTTCAGTATGACCTCTCAAATCATTTAGCACGCGAATATTTACTCGGTGTAAATTATGAGTCATGCTGTTGGGCTGTTTCCGTTTATGGTCGTTCATACTTCAATGACCTAGATGATGTAACAAAACCTAATGTAAAACGCACTAATGCAATTATGGCCGAATTTACACTAAAAGGACTGGGTGCATTCAACAACCGATTATCATCATTGCTTGAACAACGCATCACTGGCTTTAGCAAATCTAACCAAACTTGGACACGACCTTAATGATGAACCAACAACTTAAACGATTTTTTAAAGCAACTACATTGGCTCTACTTATATCGAGTTCAGTGTCTGTTTTTGCGACAACAAACGATGAGGTTGTTGCTGTTGTGGGTGACAGTGCAATATTAAGAAGTGATTTAGATCAACTCACCACTGATTTATCACGACAGCTACAAGCACAAAAACTTCCAATTCCATCTCAGCAAGAACTACAACAGCAAGCGTTGAGTAAAATTATTTTAAATCAAGCACAACTTGAATTGGTTAAACGCTACAATATTCAACCAAGCGAAAGTGAAATTGATGCTGCAGTTCTTGATTATGCAAACAAACAAGGAATGCAAACACTTACAGCTTTTCAAAGCAGATTAGATGCACAGTACCCTGGCGCATACCAGACAGTACGTCAACGTATTGCTCAACAGCTTGCAATTAATATTCTACGCCAACAACAAATTATGTCTCGTATTCATATTAGTGACCAAGATGTCACAAACTTTTTGAATACACCACAAGGCCAAGCTGCAATTGGTAGCCAAGCTCACCTTCTTCATTTACGCGTCAGTGGCACAGATGCAACAAGTGCTGAAGCACTCTTAAGTGTTGCAAACCAAGTTAAAGCAGCATTGACATTATCGGATAACATTCCAGAAATTAGCCGACGCTTTTCTAAAGATGGTATTAAAGTAGAAGGTGCAGATATGGGCGATCGTAGTTTAGCCGATATCCCAGCAGAACTTGCTGCACGTGCCGCAGCAATTCAACCTGGTCAAACATCTGAATTAATACCAGCAAGAGATGGCATACACGTACTTAAATTGCTTGATCGAAAAGCAAGCGATAAGAAAGTGATGGTCGAACAATATCATGTACGTCATATTCTCATTCAACCATCGGAAGTACTTACAGCAGAACAAGCTAAGCAAAAAATAGATATTATTTATAAGCGCTTAAAATCAGGTGAAGATTTTGCAACACTTGCATCTACCTTCTCCAACGATCCAGGTTCTGCAGCCGATGGTGGCGATTTGGGCTGGGTAATGCCAGGGACGATGGTTCCTCAGTTTGAAGATGAAATGAAAAGTACACCAAAGGGACAAATCAGCAAACCATTTCAAAGTCAGTTTGGATGGCATATCTTACAAGTCATTGATACCCGTCAGCAAGATATGACTCAAGAGTATCAGCGTCGCTTAGCGAGACAATATTTAGGCGAACAACAATTTGACACGGAGCTTGACGGATGGTTACGTGAGCTTCGTGCAAATACTTACGTTCAAATTAAAGACCCATCTTTAGATCGTAAAAAGTCTGCTTCGATCACTCAAACACAATAATAGCTTCCATAAAAAAGACCAGCAATATGCTGGTCTTTTTTATAAACAAGATCTAATCATTAACGATTATTATTTGTTTCGTCATCTTGATGACCTTCTTCAAATTTTGACTCGTTTCCGCCTTCAAAACCTGATGACTGTTGCTGTTGACCGCCGAAGCCACCTTGACCGCCGAAGCCACCTTGACCGCCGAAGCCACCTTGACCACCGAAGCCACCTTGACCGCCGAAGCCACCTTGACCGCTAAAGCCATTTTGACCACCGAAGCCACCTTGACCACCGAAGCCATTTTGACCGCCGAAGCCACCTTGACCGCCGAAGCCACCTTGACCACCGTTATTATTAAAACCAGAAGCTTGACTATTGCTACTTGCTGGTGCGCCAGCAGGACGAGGGTTTCTTGCTGGAACAACTGTTGAAATAGCGTGCTTATAAACCATTTGGCTGACAGTATTTTTTAACAAAACAACGTATTGGTCAAAAGATTCGATATGACCTTGTAGTTTAATTCCGTTTACTAAGAAGATAGATACTGGGATGCGTTCTTTACGTAAAGAATTCAAGAAAGGATCTTGTAAAGTTTGGCCTTTAGACATGTTATTACTCCAAAAAAAATTAAAATGTAATCAGCGCAAAAACTGTCTTTAGTTTTTTAAAAATTTATAAAAAAGACAGCCTGCAAATTTTGCTTTATCTGTAGCAGTTTCGCAAGTGCTCTTGAGCCTGTTTTAGTGATAAAAAGGTGATAAATTGATGTTTTTCTCTTAAAGAACGTAACCAAGTAAATTGCCTTTTTGCCAACTGTCTCGTTGCAAATAATGCTTTATCCTCCATATTTTTCTTATTCTCGTGATTTTCCTCACAATTCGTTAGATATTCTAGTACTTGTCGGTATCCTACTGCTCGCATAGAGGGTATATCAGCATTCAAATCGTATTTTCCAATAAGAAACTTAACTTCATTAAAAAAACCAATTTCCCACATTTTATTGAGTCTTTGCTCAATTCTCTGATGTAACTCTAACCGATCAGGCATTAAAGCGTAATTATGAAAAGTGTAACGATATGGTAAGTTTTTCGACTGTTCTGCTTGTAATTGTGTAATCGGCCTACCTGTTAGACGGTAAACTTCCAAAGCTCGAACAATTCTTTGTCTGTCTGTAACAGAAAATTTTTGGCTGGCCAATGGATCAACATGTGTCAGCTCATCATATACACTCTGCCATCCTTCTGCAGTTGCTTGGTCAACAATTTGTTGACGAATTTCCTGATCTGCACTGGGCAAATTATCAGATAATCCCTCAAGTAATGCTTTGAAATAAAGCATTGTTCCACCGACCAAAATTGGGGTCTTACCTCTTAAATGTATTTCATCAATTAAGCGTGTTGCATCACTTACAAACTCCGCAGCCGAGTAAACTTCTAATGGAGTAATAATATCAATAAGATGATGTGGATATTGAGCCTGTTCCTCTTTAGAAGGTTTTGCGGTACCGATATCCATATCTTTATAAACTAACGCGGAATCGACAGATATAAGCTCAAAGTCTCCTTGCTCATATAACTCACATGCCAGTGCAGTTTTCCCACTTGCTGTTGGTCCCATTAAATTGATGACAGGTAATGAACTCGTCATATACCACTATTCTCCTCGAGCAAATAACTTATCTAATTGAGATAAAGGGAAAGAACGCCATGTTGGACGTCCGTGATTACATTGACTAGCAAAAGCGGTTTGCTCCATTTGTCTTAACAATGCATTCATTTCAGATAGACCTAACTGTCTGTGTGCACGTACAGCCCCATGACATGCTATACCTGCCAAAATTTGGTCTCGCTTTTGCTGTAAACCTGTAGCTTCATCGCTAGGATCTAAATCATTAAGCAATTCAGGAATTAGTCTTCCTAAATCTGCTTTATGCAAAACAGCAGGTACACCTCTCACAATCACTTGTGTATCACCATATAAATCTATATCTAGACCAAAACGCAAAAATTGTGCTTTCAAATCTTCTAAGCGATCGGCTTGTGTATGAGTAATACTAATTACTTTAGGAATAAGAAGTTGTTGAGATATCCAAAAATCAGGTTGATCCCAGCTTTTTTTCATTTGTTCAAGCAATATACGCTCATGTGCTGCATGCATATCTACAATAACTAGACCTTCGGTATTTTGTGCGAGTATATAAATTCCGTGCAACTGCGCAATGGCAATACCAAGGAGATACTCATCTTTTGATGGTACTTCTTGCTCGACCTCATCACGCAATGGAGTCAAATATGATTTGAGCGCACTCTGGAATTGGTCAGACGTATGAGAAGCCTGTTCTCTTTGCGAATACTGGTAATTCTGAGAGCCAGATGGTGCAACATATGCCTCATCAAATTGCGTCTTCAATTCACTTGTTGTAGGTTCATGACGGTAATCTACTTGTTTATTTTGATGTAGCTGGAATTGTTCCTGTACCTTAGGTTCTGGCTTCAAATAGCTAGGTTTTAACGCCTGAGTAAGTTCGGCAGATGCTGTCTGAAATTGGCTTAAAATATCCTTGGCTGTATGACGTACAAACTCATGTACTTCTCTTTGGTTTAAAAATCGAATTTCATGTTTTGTCGGATGCACATTCACATCGATCTGATCAGGCTCTACCTCTAAAAATATCAAATATCCTGCATATTGATGACCATGCAAAATACCATCGTATCCCATACGTAATGCATGAGAAATGGTTTTATCTTTGACAATACGTCCATTTACGTAGACATATTGCAAATCCGCTTGAGGGCGTGCATCTGAAGGATGCCCGAGCCAACCTGTCATTTTGAGTCCAGATGCTTCTTTATCAAATGTGTAGGCATTCTCAACAAAAGATTTACCTAAAAGTTGCTGTACACGCTGATAGCGCAGTGCGCCACTGTCTGCACGTGGCAAATTGAGTTTAATTTGATCATTATGTTCGAGCATAAAGCGAACATCAAAATATGTAAGCGCCAAACGGCGTACAACTTCTTCAATATGGCTATATTCCGTCGATGGTCTCTTTAGAAACTTACGGCGAGCCGGCACATTAAAAAATAAGTCTTGTACTCGAATATGTGTGCCCCGATAACTGGCTGTAGGCTGAACTTGCTGATGATCAAATGCTGTCCCATTTACTTCAACCTGATAACCCACTCCTGAATCATCTTGACTACTGGTTAAAGTTAAACGAGAAACTGCAGCAATAGAAGCCAGTGCCTCTCCACGAAATCCTAGACTGACGATAGAGTGTAAATCTTCCGAGGTCTGTATCTTACTTGTCGCATGTCGCATGACTGCAAGAGATAAATCATCAGGGTGAATCCCTACACCATTATCAATGACTTCAATAAGGGTACTTCCCCCTTGTTCAATACGAATAATGAGAGAATTTGCTCCCGCATCAATCGCATTTTCGAGCAACTCTTTTACCACCGAAGAGGGCCGTTCAATAACCTCACCTGCCGCAATTTGGTTTGCTAATGCAGGTGAAAGTGTATTTATGCGACCTTGATTATCTCTTGACATTCATATGTTCCTGCAAATGCTGGATCACTCCTTCATTGCTCGAGTGAATAAGAATTTCTCGTGCAGTTTCATCATCCGTTTTTAAAATTTCAAGTGTTAAATCTGCTTCAGGAATTTCATCTTCACCTTTAGAAGGCCATTCAAAAATAAATAATGCGTTAGGTGTCTCTAAATAATCACGTATACCCATCAACTCTAATTCATACGGATCATTTAAACGATATAAGTCAAAATGAAATACCGACTTTCCTTGAATTTGGTAAGGCTCTACTAATGTATATGTTGGACTTTTTACCGTACCCTGATGTCCAAAAGCATTCAAAAAATATCGTGTAAATGTTGTTTTTCCTGCGCCAAGATCACCGATCAGATACAGAACACCTTCTTGAAAACACTGCATGAGCGATGTTGCAAATGTCTGAGTATCACTTTCAGAAGAAATATTAATTTTGAGAGTATTTGACATTTTAGCAGACGATAGAATAGAACATCTGACTATGATAGCATTGCGTTTAATGAAAACCTACTCTTAGCCTTTGTGTGGCTATATTTATCTATGCTAGAACACACGCCTCCTATGCGAAATGGTGTTAGTCCAAGTCGTGTTTATCTTCCTGCTCATCAAACTCATACTACAATTTTTGCTTTTTTATGCGATTACTTCCCTCATATTCATAAACAAGAGTGGCAAGAAAGAATTCAAGATCAATTGGTTATCGATCAGAACTTGCAACCCATAACAATTAATACTACTTACAAACAAAATACGTTTATATTTTATTATCGTTTTTTAGCACATGAATTTTATGTGCCTTATACACATCATCATCTGTTTGAAAATGACGATCTTCTCGTCGTAGATAAGCCACACTTCCTCACTATGAGTCCTACCGGTCAATATCTACAAGAAACATTACTTGTAAGATTAAAACATGAAACTCAAAATGCTTTACTTACACCTATTCACCGTTTAGACCGTGAAACAGCAGGTGTGGTCATGTTTTCTAAACGTCCAGAGACTCGAGCCATATATCAACAACTATTTTCAGAAAAAAAAGTATTTAAGCAATATCACGCGATCGCAAAATATAATACCGATTTAGTCCTACCGAAAACTACGCAATATCACATGCAAAAAGGTGATCCTTTTTATACTATGCAAATTATTGCTCACGAACCGCCAAATAGCGAAACATATATTGAATGTTTAGAACATAATAAAATCTGGGCAAAATATTTACTTAGACCCACTACAGGAAAACAACATCAGTTACGCGTACATTTAAATGCTTTAGGCATTCCTATTAGGAATGACCCTTACTATCCGCGACTCAAACACAAAGCACAAGACGATTTTAGCCAGCCATTACAACTACTGGCAAAACAGCTTTCTTTTCATGATCCTATTACCGAAGAAAATTTCGCATTTTTTTCTCGACAAGAGCTACAAATGCCATCTCAATGTAATGACAAGGGAATGACATTTTGATTGACTTTTAATTTAAATTAATTTTATATTATCTAGAACCTATACTCTTTTTACTTTGGCTTGAACAAATGAGAAAAACAGAAGTCTACCAAGTCAGACTTGACTCACAAGAAAAAAAGCAAGCATTTGCTGTATTTAAACAATTAGGTATAACACCAGCACAAGCAGTCCGTCTTTTTTTTAAACAGGTAGTATTAACAAAATCAATTCCATTTTCTATTGAAAACCAAAATATAAATATGGAACAATTATTAAAACTCAAGAAAACTAAATCTTCACAGCACCACAGTGATAACCATGAAGATTTCTTCGATGAACTCAATGCATTACTCAATGAGAGCAATACAGATGAAATTCCAAAAACATAATTAATGTTTAATTTGCTCTATTTCATCTATAGATAAATATCGCCACTCACCTTCTTTCAAGTCATGTGGCAATTCAAATGAACCAGTTTTATTTCTATGTAACTGAGACACCTTATTACCAACGGCTGCAATCATACGTTTTACCTGATGATATACTCCTTGATGAACGGTCATTAAACATGAGTTCTCAGTAAGTCTTTTTACATCTTTAGCAATAAAACTACCTTTCTCCCCTCTTAAAACCACACCTTCTTGTAATTGCTGAAGCTGATCATCCGTCAGTGGATCTATTGTATTTACTAAGTATTGTTTTCCTACATGTTTTTTAGGATGCGTTAATGCTTGAATAAACTGACCATCATCACTAAATAAAAGCAGACCCGTAGTGTCCTGATCTAACCTTCCAATCGATTGCACCCCTCTTACATTAAATAATTGAGGTAACAACTCATAAACACTAAAGTGATGTACAGCTTGATGTGAACATTCATACCCTTGCGGCTTATTTAGCACAATATATACTTTTTCTACATATATATAAGAATGACCAGAAACCTTGAACTCTAATCCTTTAGTTTGAAATACTTGTTTGGCGTCAAGACAGATTTTTTTATCAACCTCAACCAGACCTCGCGAAATAAGATGCTGACATTCTTTTCTTGACCCAAAGCCTTGCGATTGTAGTATCTTGTCTAAACGCATATATTTACCCATATTCCAATATTTTGAATATGTTACCTAATTTTTAGTTGAACTTATTATTTTTTCTTAGATCTATAGAAGAAAAATGCCTAAAACCGTTACAATGAATATCATTTTTATATACATGACAATGATTGCTATGCCTTCTTCCTTAGATTTAAATTTAATTGCACTTTTTGTCTTACTTGCATGTGGTATCTTCAGCCATAATTCCTCGGTTACACTTGCAAGTGTGGCACTCATTATTGTAAAAATTACACCACTTTCGATGTATTTTCCATTTATACAAAACCATGCATTAAATATAGGAATTACCATTCTAACCATCGGCATGCTTGCACCAATTGCTAGTGGAACAATTGCAGGAGATACTTTGCTTAAATCTTTTGCAAGCTATAAATCTATTCTCGCAATTATTATTGGTGTATTTGTCGCTTGGTTAGGTAGCCGTGGCGTTAAACTTATGACTACCCAACCTGATGTTGTTGCAGGTTTACTTATTGGTACCGTTGCTGGCGTTGCCTTGCTACGTGGTGTCCCTGTAGGCCCACTCATTGCAGCAGGCATACTTTCATTATTTATTCACAAAGGATAATAACCTAAACTTATGACTTAAGAAGAATAATATTGACTTCTTTGTTGAGAGAATTTATCAAGTTGTTTTAAAAAACCTTCAAAATAATTTTTCTCTTTCTCTTCACTACGATAACCGGCATACAAGGTACGGCGTAGTCCTTGTGGTGCAATACAGTCTAAACGTCGACTGGTGACCCAACCCTTTTGTTCATATTCTTTTACTACCCAGTCAGGTAATGCACCAATACCTCGACCACTCGCAACAAGCTGAATAAGCATTTGCGTTAAATCGGTTGTTCTTATGTTTTTGGGTTGAATATTTGCCGGAATAAATAGGTGCGACATAATATCTAGACGATGTTTATCTACTGGATAAGTAATTAGCGTTTCATCAGCCAAGGCATGTACAGTAATTTTATCTGCGCGCACTAAAGGATGTGTATTTGATAACACTAACCGAGATTCATACTCGAAAATAGGAAAATACTCAACACCTTTTAAAGCAATTGGATCTGCAGTAATTAATAAGTCAAACTCACCATTTTGTAATAACTCGTGAGGATTAGACTCAAATGCTGGTGCAAAGTCTAAATCCACATCTGGATATTGCTGACGATATTGATTGAGCAGTGGCATCAACCAGTCAAAACAACTATGGCATTCCGATGAAAAGATAATACGCCCTGTTTGACCATGAATAATTCTGGTAATGTCACTTTGAGTGATATGAATTTGAGGCAAAATATCATCGGCAAGTTTTAATAATCGTTGTCCGACATTAGAAAACTGTACAGGCCGACTACGACGATTAACCACCTCTACCCCATACCAATGATCTAATTCTTTGAGTTGATGTGAAATGGCTGAAGGTGTTAAACATAAGTCACTTGCGGCAGCAACCAAAGAACCATGTTCTCTCAGCGCAAGTAATGTTCTTAAGTGTCTAATTTCTAGCATAATGATTTTTAAAATTGAATTTTATTCATTATAACATAGCGCTCATTAATACTGCTCAATATAACTTTAGATTAAATCTAATGCTTATCTATCAATCAGATTCGAACTTAAACCCAGTCAATCTAATTATAAATTGCTCTAATTTAGCTTTATTGTCAAAATACATAAAAATTTTAAAATACTTTCTTTGTAATTTGGTATCTTATACATATCCTGCTATCAAAATAGTCAATAAAGCATTAATAATTATACTATAGATATGCTAGTCAAAAAGCTGACAATCTATTAAGGAAATAAAAGACTATACGATCATTTGCACTACCCATAAACAAAATAAATCACTAATTAGTAATTCTTATAGGCACAACTAAAATGCTTAATCAACTTAATATTAAATATCCTATTTTTCTTGCACCAATGGCAGGTGTTTCTACACCCGCTTTAGCAGCCGCTGTCTCTAATGCAGGTGGACTTGGGGCTTTAGGCCTTGGCAGTAGTACTATTGATGACGCTATTCATCAAATAAAACAAACAAAATTACTGACTCCAAACGCATTTCAAGTCAACTTCTTTTGTCATGAAGAATACAAATTAGATAAAGAGCAAGAAAAAGACTGGATTCACTTTCTATCAAAAGAATTTTTTCGCTTAGGTAAAGAAGCACCAACCCAACTGCAACAGCTATATTCGAGCTTTAAAAATAATGATGACTATACAAATCTGCTTCTAGACACCAATCCGAAAGCTGTTAGTTTTCATTTTGGACTTCCATCATATAGCCAAATTTCTGCACTTAAAAGTTCAGGAATTATGACTATGGTTTCCGTTACTCAGCTGTCCGAAGCATTAGAAGCACAAGCTTTAGGCATTGATATTCTTATCGCTCAAGGTATCGAAGCAGGTGGTCATCGTGGTATGTTTAATCCATCTAGAGAATCAGGAATTTTTACCTCTGATTTAGTAAGCATACTTATCGAACACCCTCAGATACAACTACCCGTTGTGGCTGCAGGCGGTATAATGGCAGGAGATGCTATTCGCAAGATGTTAGATTTAGGAGCATCGGCCGCTCAGCTTGGCACTGCATTTATACAATGTGAGGAATCTGCAGCAAATCAATCCTATAAAAATGCCCTTTTTCAACAAAAAAATACGCAAATTACAGATATTATTTCGGGTCGTCCTGCTAGAGGACTTATCAGTCAATGGCATCAGATCTTAGCATCATGTCATGAAGTACAGCATTCTGGATATCCATATACTTATGATATTGCTAAAAAGTTAAGTACATTAGACCCAGCATTTTCAATATATTGGGCAGGTAGCAATGTATCAAATATACGGCGTTTAAATGCTCAAGCACTAATGGAAACACTAATAGAAGAATTATTATAAAAATCTAATGATCTTGATTAGGTTTTTGCACTCTATAAAGACCACAGTTACCCGAAAATAAATAAGCTAGCAAGCAAGTAATAATGGCATAAGTCATAATTTGTGTACCAAATAACTCTAAGCCTAAAATAATCGAAGTCAATGGTGCTTTACTTGCACCTGAAAAAAGACTAATTAAACCTAGCCCAGCCAGTAATGAAATAGGTACTGGTAAAAAAGCACCTAGTGCATTCCCAAGTGTTGTTCCTACAAAAAATAATGGTGTAATCTCACCACCTTTAAATCCCGAACCTAACGTGATTGCTGTAAAAACAGTTTTATAAATAGAATCTACTATAGGCAATGGTACATAGAATGCCGCAATAACTTTATCTGTGCCTAAACCATTAAATTGCTGAGAGCCTACCAATAACGTAAGTAGCATCAAAACTACGCCCCCAATGAAAGGTCTAAGAATCATAGATGGAACAGCTTTTTTAAAGAGTTGGCCAATAAAGTGAATGGTCATTATAAAAAGACGTGCAGCTACCCCAAATATAAGTCCAGCAACCACCAACCCTAAAAGGACTTTGATATCGAGGTCAGGAAAACTAGAAATAATATAGAATGTATGTGGATGCACAACCTGAAATGCTTCAGGAACTTGTGCTGCAATTAATGCTGAAATAAAGCACGGAAATACTGCTGAATAGCGTAGACTCCCTAATGCAGTAATTTCCAAACCATAAATTGCACCTGCCAGTGGCAAACCAAAAATACCTGAAAAACCTGCTCCTATACTTGCCATAAGAAATATTTTTCGGTTATCTCTAGATACCCCAAGTAGTTGAGTAACATGGTCTGTTAGTGCCCCAGACAATTGAACAGCAGGTGCTTCCCTACCTGCAGACCCTCCAAACAATTGTGTTAAAATTGCTGTGAAGAAAATGAGTGGGCTCATTCTCTTAGGGATAAACGACTTAGGCTGTTGAATCTCATCAATGAATAGATGTGTACCTTTTTCAATTGGTGTACCATATTTATAAAATAAGTATCCAATGAATAGTCCAGTAAATGGCAAAAAGAAAATTAACCATGGATATGTAAATCGAATACTATTTGCTAAATCAAAACAACTAAAAATAAGTGTAGACGTAAATCCTGCAACTAGACCGATCGCAATAGACGCACATAACCAATAACAAACATACTTAATAATTTGATCATATTCAGAAGATGGAAAAATTTTCATTCGTTATTATCACATCTGACCATAAAAGAGATTTATATCGAAATAATCTTAACATGTAACACAATATGTATGATCAATAATCATCAATTATTTACACAAAAAAAGCCCTTAGATATCTAAGGGCTTTTTCAATCGGAGCGTGTGATTATGCAGTCATATCCTTGATTGCATCAATAACAGCATTTACAGTAATACCAAAATGCTCAAATAGTGCTTTTGCAGGTGCAGACTCGCCATAAGTGGTCATACCAATCACTTTGCCATCTAAACCAACAAACTTCCACCAGTAATCAGCATGTGCTGCTTCAACTGCCACGCGAGCACGTATGTGTACAGGCAATACTGCTTCACGATATGCAGCATCTTGTTGCATGAAAACTTCAGCACATGGCATAGATACAACACGCACACCGTCTAATTGAGCATATGCTTGCATTGCGATGTCGACTTCAGAACCTGTTGCAATAATAATTGCTTTTAATGCACCTTTCTCTTCTGCAAGTACATAACCACCTTTAGCCACATTTTCAACTTGCGTAGAAGTACGTGTTTGGAATGGTAAATTTTGACGAGACAAAATCAATGCAGATGGACCATTCTGACGAAGTAAAGATGCCTTCCATGCAACTGCAGTCTCTACAGTATCGGCAGGACGCCATGTATTTAAGTTTGGTGTATTACGTAAAGACGCAATTTGCTCAATAGGTTGATGTGTTGGACCATCTTCACCTAAACCAATTGAATCATGTGTATATACATGAATCACACGTTGCTTCATCAATGCAGACATACGGACTGCATTACGCGCATATTCCATAAACATAAGGAAAGTTGCTACGTAAGGAACAAAACCACCATGCAAAGCAACACCATTTGCAATAGCTGTCATTCCAAACTCACGTACACCATAGTACACATAGTTACCTGCAGGGTTATCTTGAACACCTTCACAACCTTTCCAAAGTGTTAAGTTTGAACCTGCTAAATCTGCTGAACCACCTAACAGTTCAGGTAATTGCGGCCCAAATGCTTGTAGTGTATTTTGGCTTGCTTTACGTGATGCGATAGATTCCGCTTTTTCAATTGTTTCAGCAATAAATGCATCTGCTTTTTCAATGAAATTTTGTGGTAAATCACCATTTAAACGGCGTAAAAGCTCTTCAGCCTCAGTTGGATATTGTGCTTTATACTGCGCAAAAACCGCATTCCAAGCTGATTCAGCATTTTTCCCTTTTTCTTTGGCATCCCATTGATCATAGATGTCTTGAGGAATTGTAAAAGCTTCACTCTCTAACCAGCCTAATGCTTCACGAGTCAGTGTAATTTCATCTGCACCAAGTGGCGCACCATGACTTGACTCTTTACCTTGTTTATTTGGTGAACCTAAGCCGATTACAGTTTTACATACAATTAACGTTGGTTTTTGAGTTTCTTGTTTTGCAGTTACTGTAGCTTGACGAATCTCTTCCTGATTATGACCGTCTACATGTAAAACTTGCCAGCCGTAAGCTTGGAAACGCTTTTCAGTATCATCACTGAACCAACCTTCAACTTCACCATCAATTGAAATTCCATTGTCATCATAATACGCAATCAATTTCCCAAGACCTAATGTTCCCGCTAAAGAACATGCCTCATGAGAAATTCCTTCCATCAGACAACCATCGCCCAAGAAAGTATATGTATAGTGGTCAACCACTTTTAGTTCATCTTTATTGAACTGAGCAGCTAGCGTTTTTTCAGCAAGTGCAAAACCTACCGCATTAGCAATACCCTGACCTAAAGGACCCGTTGTTGTTTCTACACCTGGTGCATAACCTAACTCAGGGTGACCTGGCGTTTTTGAGTGTAATTGACGGAACTGTTTAAGATCTTCTAAAGATAAGTCATACCCTGTTAAATGAAGCAAAGCATATTGCAACATAGAACCATGTCCATTCGACAACACAAAACGGTCGCGGTTTGCCCATTGAGGGTTCGTTGGATTATGGTTTAAAAATTCACGCCATACAACATCAGCGATGTCTGCCATCCCCATTGGCGCACCAGGATGCCCAGAATTTGCTTGTTGAACAGCATCCATAGCGAGTACACGAATTGCATTTGCAATACGACGTTCATTTAAAGGGGTCGTCATAGGTCAGAGTCCAAAGTAGAAATGATTAACGAAAATGAATAAACATTCAAAACAGGTGTATTGTCTTAAAAAAAGCATACGGGGTAAAGCCTAACCGCACATTATTTATGCACTACTTTGCATAAGTTCTTCATCTACTGTTATTTTTTAATAGAAAAAACCCCTTTTTTACTATTATCTAACAATATCATTATATATATAAACGAATCTCATCATATATTTTTACATTCATTCAGACAGATAACCAATAAGATAGCCCTAATTTCAATAAATAATATGTAAGGTAAGATCATGAATAAAGCCAGTACCATTTTTGCAACTGCACTTTTATCTCTTACTAGTGTGTATGCATTTGCAGACAACAATCTTGGCAGCATGACAGATACTCTACGTACGTCAATTACTGAACATAAAGAAAATGCTGAAAAAGATTATCAAAACGTAAAGAATGCAGCTTCTGAAAAAGGACGTGATTTTAAACAAGATGCAAGTGAAAAGTTTAAAAATGCTGAAACGAAAACCAAAGACTTTGGTCACAACATGCACCAGAAAACAGAAAGCTTTAATGACGGTGCAAAAGAAAGATTTATTGAAGCAAAAGAATCCACAAAAAATGGCTATGACAGAAGTAAAAATGCGATAAAACACAGAACTGAACAAGGTAAAAACTATACAGAAGAAAAATGGGATAAAGCAAAGGTTGCATCAAAAGACAAAATGCACCATATGTCTCAGGATTTCAAACATGATAAATCTGTAGCAAAGAATAAAGCTGAAGATTTTAAAAATGATACCAAAAACAAAGTAAATACGTGGACACAGCCCTCTACAGCACAATAAAGCTTTTGTTTTTGTCAACATGGATGCTTTTTCAATCAGATTTGGGAAAGCATCCTATGTGTAATTTATGACTTCAATCATGAATATAATTAAAAAAAAATACTGTTTGCAAGAAATTTATTCAATTTATCACTCTTCTACTGGTTCTTCACGACAAGTCGATGTAACATATCGGGTCTTTTAAAATTACTGTAATAGGGCTTTCATGCGCGAGTACGCTGTTTTTACTTCGGAATCTGTAAGCGAAGGTCATCCTGATAAAATGGCCGATCAAATTAGTGACGCTATTTTGGATGCTATTTTGAAAGAAGACCCATATGCAAGGGTTGCTTGTGAAACATTAGTAAAAACAGGTGCAGTGGTACTTGCCGGTGAAATCACAACAACTGCAAATGTGGATGTTGAATCAATTGTTCGTCAAACAGTAAACGGCATCGGATATCATCACTCAGATTTAGGTTTTGATGGATCGACATGTGCTGTCATTAATATGATTGGTAAACAATCTCCTGAAATTGCTCAGGGTGTTGACCGTCAAAAACCAGAAGACCAAGGCGCTGGTGACCAAGGCCTTATGTTTGGTTATGCGAGCCGCGAAACTGACGTACTTATGCCTGCTCCAATTTCGTACGCACATCGACTTATGGAACGTCAAGCAGACTTACGTCGAGATGGTACCCTCGCATGGTTAAGACCCGATGCAAAGAGTCAAGTTACTTTTGCATACGAGAATGGCAAACCAGTACGCCTAGATGCTGTGGTGTTATCAACACAACACGATCCTGAAATTTCTCAAGCACAGTTAAAAGAAGCTGTGATCGAAGAAATTATCAAACCTGTTATTCCACAAGACATGTTTCATGCAAGTACAAAATTCCACATTAACCCGACAGGTAAGTTTGTAATTGGTGGCCCAGTGGGCGATTGTGGTTTAACTGGTCGTAAAATTATTGTAGATACTTACGGTGGTATGGCAAGACATGGTGGTGGTGCCTTCTCAGGAAAAGACCCTTCTAAAGTTGACCGCTCTGCTGCTTACGCTGGCCGTTATGTTGCAAAAAATATTGTTGCTGCAGGCTTAGCCGATAAATGTGAAATTCAAGTAAGCTATGCAATTGGTGTTGCAGAACCTACTTCTATTTCAATTAATACATTTGGTACAGCAAAAGTTGAAGAGTCACTTATTATTGCTTTAGTGCGTGAACACTTTGATCTACGTCCATACGGTATTACACGTATGCTTGACCTTGTACAGCCAATGTATAAACAAACAGCCACTTACGGACATTTTGGACGTAATGGTTCAGATCATGCATTTACTTGGGAAAAAACTGATAAAGTTGAAGCACTACGTCAAAGTAGTGGTCTATAAACCAAGTCGATGAAGCCCGTACATCACGGGCTTTATTGTATAAACCCTACGATATTATTTGATAACTTAGGTAATTTTTCTTCATTTGTATGAAAATAAAAATTACTGGCAGTGACTACAAATGCCACGCCCAAGCATGTAAAAAAACAAAAAGACCAAAAACCAAAGGGACTCTTTAAAGCATGAGAGCCACAATGAGGACACGATTTCTGATATAACTTTCTCTTCTTATTACAGCATGCACAGGTATAGTGAGATAGATACATTACAACGCCTCCTTTTCTTGGTTATATTATATTTTTCTCATTTTTAATTTTGATTACAGAACATCCACTTTTATCATATATTGTTTAATGAAAAATAGTGAGAATGAATGAAAGATTTTTGTTAAAATAAATAAAAGGCAACCTCCATGATCTTCTATGTCGCAGTTAATCAACCAAGGTAAATTTCGTGAGCGTGCTAACCGCACACGTAAATATCAACAATCTGAAAACCACGTAGCACAGCTAGAGAAAAATAATATCTATCCTAAAAATCAGACAGAACGCATTAAAAAAACACCCGAACCTGCATAAAACAATGTTCGGGTGCTTTAAAAGCTAAATGACTACTTTTATTTTACATCTTTCATTTCTATTTTCTTAGACTCAGGTTTTACTTCCCTCGCCTCACCATCAATAATTTTTGAATCTCTTCCCATTCCTGATGTACCTTGTTGCCCTTGCATTTGCTTCATTAGATCAGCGAATGGATTACCAGCTCCATTTGCTCCCCCCATCATTTTTTCCATCATGGCTTGCTGTCTTTTAGCCATTGCTGATGTGAGCGCTTGTACAACCATTTTTTGTACAGGAGGAAGTAAAATTAAAGCCGCAATTACATCCGTGATTAATCCAGGAATAATTAACAATACTCCAGCAATTGCAGTCGCAATTTTACGTGAAACCGCAGCATCACCCGACAGTTGCCCTGTCATTTGCATCTGTTGTAATTGAGGCATAATACTTGAAGTACTTGATCTAAGTAATTTAAGACCAATAATTGCTGCAAGAATAAACCAGAAAAAGACATACCATCCACTTATGAATTGAGCAACACCAATCCATACTGCAATTTCTAAAATTGCTCCGATGACAACAAGAAGAACGACTTTCATGAAATTTAGCTTATCCTTTCAACAAATATATGACTTTATGCTTTTAAGTGACATAAAAATGAACCGTTAATCTATTCAATATGGGCAATTGTATATTTTTAAAGGTAGGTTACATCATTTTATATATAGAATTTGAACAAATAGTTTTAAGGATTTAGGACTTTAAAACTTTAAATGCATATAATCGCTGTTGTACATCTTTTTAAATTTTTTATTATGTCTTTAATTATTGGTATTGACCCAGGATCTAGGCTTACAGGCTATGGAATTATTGAAAAAAATGGCAATACATTAAAGTTTATTGATGCTGGTACAATACGCACAGAAACACAAGAAATTCCTGAGCGGTTGAAACGTATTTTTGCAGGTGTTGAACGTATTGTTAAATTTCATGGCCCCACTGAAGCGGCTGTAGAACAAGTATTTATGGCACAGAACCCTGACTCTGCTTTAAAGCTGGGGCAAGCACGGGGTGCTGCAATTGCAGCATTGGTCAATTTAGATCTTCAAGTTGCAGAGTATACTGCCAGACAAATTAAACAGTCAGTGGTTGGATATGGTGCAGCAGATAAAGAACAAGTACAAATGATGGTCATGAATATTCTAAAGCTTACTATTAGACCACAAGCAGATGCGGCTGATGCTTTAGCAGCAGCGATATGCCATGCACATGCATCAGGAAGCATGAGTAAAATGGCTGTACTTAATGCGCTCGGCGGAATGGCTCGAGGCCGTAGTAGATATAGCCGCAAACGCTAATTTAAGTAAATACTCTTAAAAAATTTAAAACTTTTGGAGTATTTTGCCTTATAGGTATGATCAGTTTTCTGTATGATTATGCTTATAGAAATATTCAATTTTACACGGAAATGACAATGACTGTACGAAATGATTGGACGCGCGCGGAAATCCAAGCACTCTATGATCAACCATTTTTAGATTTGGTCTTTGAAGCTCAGCGCGTACATCGCCAAAACTTTCAAGCGAACACCATTCAGGTAAGTACACTGTTGTCAATTAAAACAGGAAAATGCCCTGAAGACTGTAAATACTGCTCTCAGTCTGTACGCTACGACTCTAAACTAGAAGCTGAAAAAAGAATTGCTGTAGAGAAAGTTATCTCAGAAGCAAAGGAAGCAAAAGCCTCAGGTTCTTCACGTTTCTGTATGGGTGCAGCATGGCGTAATCCTCATGAAAAAGATATGCCTTATGTATTAGAGATGGTAAAAGAAGTTAAAGCGCTTGGCATGGAAACATGTATGACGCTTGGTATGCTAAATGAATCTCAAGCTCAGCGTTTGCATCAAGCTGGCTTAGATTATTATAATCACAACCTAGATACATCACGTGAATACTACAGTAATATCATTAGTACACGTACATTTGATGACCGTCTAAATACGCTTGATCATGTCCGTAATGCTGGCTTAAAAGTATGTAGTGGCGGAATTGTAGGCTTGGGTGAAGAACGCAATGATCGTATTGGGTTATTATATGAGCTTGCAACTTTACCAATTCACCCTGAATCAGTACCAATCAACATGCTTGTTCCTATTGAAGGAACACCATTAGCAAATGTTGAAAAATTAGATGTAACTGAATGGATTAGAACGATTGCTGTTGCGCGAATTATAATGCCTCATAGTTATATTAGATTATCAGCAGGTCGAGAAGCACTAAGCGATTCAGATCAGGCACTGGCCTTTATGGCAGGTGCAAACTCTCTCTTCTCTGGGGAAAAACTTCTTACTACACCAAATGCAGGTGAAGGCAAAGACAAACAATTATTCCAAAAACTCGGACTCACACCTGAAAAACCAAAACCTTCAGTTTCAGAATTATCAGTAGATGCAATGTCTATATCCGCATAATTTTAAAGCATCATAAGTAACTGAGGTTACTTATGATGTGACTAAGATTCCATATTTCGCTGTAAGAAACATCCCTATACGCAAGATATCCTCACCTGCAGCGTGCCTAACAGTCCACTCTTTGCGTATTGCATCATACTTTAACTCATCAAAGCACTCATCGTATTTCATTAACCATTCAATGGTTTGTGACCATTCTTTAATAACATGTGTTTCTTTCAAAATCATCAAGCCTTACTTTTATTGTGAGATGCCATCATATAAATAAAACACCTATTATTAAAGTAAAGTTAAGCAACTTTTGGATATTGAATCAGTTGCCCTGCTCTTAAGCTTCTTAATGCTTCCTCATTGAAGAAGATTGTTAATAGATGTTTTCTGGTATTGATGTCATGGTGATGCACTAAAGTTTGATCACCAATCAATGTATCTAAATGATAGGCATCAACAATATTTAAAATACTATCCAAGTTAATTGTAAAAGATGCTCGATCATGACCAAAGATATCATCTAATGTACTTAGATGAATATTTGTTGTTATCTCATTTGGATATTTTTCCAAATGAGATTGTAAGAATTGTACAAACTTGTGAGCAAAGAAAAAATAATCAGTTTTGTGTGTATATTCCATATTCATAATGACTTTCTCCTAAAGCTATTTATTATTAATAACGCTAAGTCATACTTATAAATTAAGAATACAACCTTAAAAAATAATTAAACATTTGTAATTTTAGTTATATATTCTCAAAATAAGATTTTTCATTTAATTTATATTATAGATAAAGCTAATCATTTAAAAACTAATGAAATTGTAAGTCTTTTTATATAATATAAACAAAATATAGAATTAGTTAGGAATAACAATGAACCATCCAAATGACTTAAAATATGTAACAACACATGAATGGGTAAAACGTGACGGCGATTTCATTATTACAGGTATTACCGACCATGCACAAGATGCGCTAGGTGATCTCGTCTATATCGAAATGCCTGAAGTTGGCTCTCATTTAGATGCAGGCGTTCAAGCAGGTGTAGTAGAGTCTGTTAAAACAGCATCGGATATTCATATGCCTATTTCTGGGACAATTATAGAAGTAAACGAAGCATTAGATGAAGACCCAGATTTTATTAATGATGATCCATACGGTAAAGGTTGGATTTATAAAATTAAACCAGACAATATCAATGATATAGATTCACTTCTTAATAGTGAAGCTTATGAAGCTGGTCTGTAGAACATAAAGCATTTTACAGGGCGATTTTTTACGCCCTGTATATTACTCTTATTAAGAATTATCCAACATCTGTGCAACTTCAAGCACAATACTCTCAGTTTTCTCCCATCCTAAACAGCCATCTGTTACTGACTGACCGTAGACCATATCTTGTGTTATTTTTTGCGCACCATCAACCAAATGACTTTCCACCATAACACCTTTTACCCCAGTCGTATGACGTTCTGAAATAATTTGCTTAAGTATTGCCGGTTGTTTTAATGGATTCTTACCACTATTACCATGACTACAATCTACAACAAATACTGGTAAGTCACCCACAATTTTACTCTTAATTTGTTCAATAGATTCTGCATCATAGTTCGAGCCTGTATTGGCACCTCTTAAAATAATATGAGGAAAGAGATTGCCATGGCTACGTTTAATTACAGGCTGACCCATTTGTCCTAGTGCAAAGAAGTCATGAGATGCAGATGCAGACTGTATTGCATCTAGTGCAATTTGTACGGAACCATCTGTTCCATTCTTAAAACCAACAGCAAAAGGTAAACTACTTGCTATTTCACGGTGAATCTGGGATTCAGAAGTTCTTGCACCAATAGCACCCCAAGTAATTAAATCATCGAAGTAACCTGTAACCATCGGATTAAGAATTTCGCTTGCTAAAGGAATACCAGCTTCAATTAAACGAATATATAATGCTCTAGATTGTTGTATTCCCTGCGCAAGATCGCATTGGCCGTCTAAAGATGGATCATATAGAAAACCTTTCCAACCTACTGTTGTTCTCGGTTTTTCAATATATGCACGCATCACAATAAAGATATCTTGTTCTACTTGTTTTTGTAATTGTACTAACCTTTGCGCATACTCAAGCACTGCTTTAGGATCATGAATCGAACAAGGACCAATAATAAGTAATAATCGATGATCTTCACCAGCAAGTATTTTTCTTACAATTTCTCTGTGTTTAATCACTTGTTGTTGTAATGCGGATGATAATGTTAAATCTTCTTTTAACTGGGCTGGACTTAAGAGCGTTGTTTCTTGTTCAGTTGAAGTAGGTAAAACTAAGGTATTCATAGATCTTTCCTTTAGAGCATTCTGCTCAAATTTATCTTTTTAACAATCGTATCTGATGTAAACGTTTAAAGTTAAATACAAAGCAATATTGACCAAAAAAATATGTATTAAAGTAATTCATCATCGTAACATCCTGAAATATGAACAGATATAAAAAAACCTGATTGGTGGTTGCCAATCAGGTTCTAAATTTTCGATGGGCAACCTACTTATTTTGCCCATATGTGTATAGGGCAACTATCTAAAGTACCAAAAATACACGTATGTAAAAGTAGGTTGCTGAAATAACATATCTATTCTGTCTAAATTAAAACTGCTTAAAATTAAAATAGCGCATTTTAAATGACATATCAATCCTTTCACATTAAAAAATGCCTCATAAGAGGCATTTTTTAATTATTTAATTTTAGCGTTAGATTTTAAATAATCTACATACGCTGCCATTTCCTGTTCACCACGTGCTTGTTGATAAATTTGCTTAACCTGTTGTAACTGTTCAGGTGTTAATTTTTTTACAGCATCTTTCTCAACATGTGCTACCGCAACAACAAGTAATTCATTTGGTAATGTTGTCGTGCCAACAGACCACATATCTTGTTTAGGTACAGGTAAAGTAAATGCAACATCTGCAATTTCTTTTTTCAAATTTTGACGTGTAAAGGTGCCTGCTTTCTCAAACTTAATATCAGTCGATTTGGCTAAAGCGTCTTTAGATGTCTCGTTTGAGAAACGTTGCAATGAAGCAGATATTTTTTGTTTTGCAATATCTGACGCTTTTTGGTTAATCAGCTTTGCTTTAACTTCTTCTTTAACCTGTGCTAATGGTTGAACACCTTCTGGATAATAATTACGAACTTTAATCCAAATTGTTTCACCATTATTTAAAGCAATACTTGTAGAAACATTTCTATCACCATTTCTAACATCATCACTAAATAATTTTGCTTTAACAGCAGGATTACTTAGGTAAACATCTTTTGTCCATAGGCTCACATGTTTTGCTGTCTCTATATGTGCAACTTTTACCTGCTGAGTAATCACATCTAGTGCATCGGCACCGACAACACTATCATTTAAGTTATTGACTGTATCAGTATAAATATTGTCAACTTTTGACTTGAGCAAGTTGGCTTTTAATTGCTCTTTCTCACTCTCAAAAGATGCAATTTGTGGTGCATCTGTATTTACTTCAATCAGATGATAACCAAATTGAGTTTTGATTGGCTGTGAAATGTCACCATTTTTTGCTGACTTGACGGCATCATCAAACTCTGTAGAACCTAACGTTCCCACTTGATAACCTGCTAATAGGCCACCGCTAGATTTTGAAGTTGGATCTTCAGAATACTCTTTCGCTGCAGCAGCAAAAGATAAACCAGATTTAATTTTAGCACTAATTTCATTGATTAATTTTTTTGCATCTGCGTCTGAACGATTATCTTCCGTCACTAAAATATGACTTACATGCTTCGGTGCATTCGTTTTTTGTGCATCAACATATTGAGTATAAGCATGCTGTAATTCAGCGTCAGTAATCTGCTGGTTTTCTGCCGTAAACATAGTTGGTTTTACAACCACGTAATCTACATCTACAGATGCACTACGTCTAAAGCTATTTAAATGCTGTTCATAGTACTTTTGGATTTCCGCATCTGTTGCTACTATATTCTTTTTATAATCGTCTAGTTTAATACTTGCTAGATATAAATCTCTTTGCTCAGCTTGAAGATTTGCAAAATAATTAATATCCGTATTACTTACTAAAGCATAGTTAGAAATTGTCCCAGAAAGCATTTTCAACGCATGATCTTGTCTTAAATTTGCAATTAGCATGTCTTTAGTAATACCTCTGTTTTTTAGGTAATTACCAAACAACTCATTACTAAATTTTCCATTTACTTGAAAATCTGGAAGTTGAGAAAGCATTTGCACAAATTGTGCATCACTCATATTAATATCTAGCTTTTTCGCCTGCTGTAATAGCAGTGTTTTTGCAATGAGCGTATTTAATGCAGCCTCATGAATCGCATGCGTATTTAATAATGATTCATCTCCTTGAACATATTGTAAATACTGCTGGCGATATGCCTTCATTAACTCATCAAGATCCTTGTTTGTAATCTCTTGACCATTGACCTTTTTAGCAACATCAGCCTTATTCGAACCACCAAAATAGCCTTCAATACCAACCAATGCGACAGGTGCAAGAAAAAGTACTAAAAGAACCTTCCCTAACCAACCCTTAATAAGTTTACGAAACGAGTCCATAAATATTCCAATATTTTATTTTCGTGCAATTCTAACTGAAATCTATAAATGAATGAATGTATTCGCTTATATTTTTAGCACCAATAATAAAAAACGCGCCAAACGGCGCGCTTTTACTTCTATAGCAATTAAGCAACAGCGTCTTTTAAGCCTTTACCTGCTTTAAAGCTTGGTACTTTACTCGCTTTAATTTGAAGTTCTTCACCAGTTTTTGGATTACGACCAGTGCGAGCTGCGCGCTCTTTTACATTAAATGTGCCAAAACCAACAAGTGTAACAGTATCACCGTCTTTTAGAGCTTCTGTGATTGACGCAATAGTGGCATCCAATGCTTTACCTGCATCAGTCTTAGATAATCCCCCTTTTGCTGCAATTGCATCAATTAATTCTGATTTATTCATGAAGATTACATCCTCTAATTTCGTTTGTTTAAGATTTAAGGGTTTATAGATCTTACCGTAGTGCATTTATAGCAATGCTTTGGGGGGAAACGCAATACTGATTAATTGCTTTTCTTTCATTTTCAATTCAAAAAAACGAAAAACTCTTTAAATATTGAGCAACAATGATATTTTAGATTAATTATTAATCAAAAAGAAAACTTTATAATAAACTCAGATATGAATAAATAGTCATCATCAATCTATCGTAATAGTTGATTTTCTTGCTATAGCGCGTAATTTCATTTATTTTGTGATGATATGGTGCATGTGGATCAGGTGATGGCTTTACTATACTTATAACATCACAAACACAACCATGTTAACCAAACTAATTAAATTTATTTAAGAGTGATTGTTACTGAGGGATTTCACAATGAGTACATCGCAACAAGGGCAAAAACAACCTCATTTGTTGCTCAATTTAACTCTAATTACTCTTGAGACATTTTACAGTTTTATTTTTAAGAATGACGATTTAATAAAAAGACAGTCTCAAACATTTATTGAAGAAGAATTTGTTTTAAAAGTAAATAGCTATATCCCCTATGTAGATTTCTATGTATATTTTACAAAAAAAGGGATTCTATTTGATACAACTCCTCCTAAAAAAAATATAAATTTGGAAATGAGCAGTACCATCTTTGGTTATTTCCAAACATTGGTACTTGGTAACTCTAAAAGCGTACGTGCCATTAAATTATATGGTGAAACTGCTCATAAAGACCAAATGAGAGATTTACTTTTACAACTTTCTATTCCTCGAATTGCAAGTGACTGGAAAAATTGGCTGTCTTTTTCTAAATTAAAAAGTGATGTGACATCTTCACAAACACGAACGAGTGACCTGCTCGATAAAATAGACTATCAACGTGTAAAAATAGATAATTTACAAATCGAAGTAAAACAATATAAGCATCAAATTCGTTTATTAAAAGCAAAACAAAAACGATTAATACTCATCTTTTTAATGATTATTATAGGCTTATGCGGGGTTTTAATATACAATTGGATTTAACAATTCATACAATTTAAATAAATCATTGAAATGTTACTTTCTTTCCCCGTTAAAAAACTTGACTATTTTAGTCAGGATTCATAAAATTTATGTATCTTATCTAAACATGTGTATCGAATCATGCGCTTAACAACTCGCGGTCGCTACGCAGTGACTGCACTCCTCGATTTGGCATTGCAGTCGCCTAAAGAAACGATCACTCTTGCCGAGATTGCAACACGCCAAACAATATCAGTTGCTTATTTAGAACAACTCTTTGCAAAACTAAAACGCAACGGCTTAGTGTCAAGTGTACGCGGTGCAAATGGTGGTTATCACTTAGCAAAAGATGCAGACGATATTACAGTTTTAGAAATTATCGAAGCCGTAAATGAAACAGTAGATGCAACACGTTGTGACCATAAAGGAAATTGTCAGAACGGTGCTATGTGTCTAACCCATGATTTATGGCAAGGTCTCTCACACCATATTGCCGATTATTTAGCAAAAATCACACTTGCTGACCTCATTTCTCAAAAAAATGTACAAACAGTGGCGCTGCGCCAAAACTCAGTGAATCGCGATTCAGCCCTATTATCGGTTACAGGTATTTAACATGAAACGTCCAATTTATCTTGATTATGCAGCAACAACGCCAGTAGACCCACAAGTTGCTGAACGCATGATGGAATGCCTAACTTTTGATGGTACGTTTGGCAACCCTGCATCACGTTCACATGCTTACGGATGGCAATCAGAAGAAAAAGCAGAATACGCACGCGAGCAAGTAGCAAACCTTGTTAAAGCCGATCCACGCGAAATTGTATGGACATCTGGTGCGACAGAAGCAGACAATCTGGCACTAAAAGGGATTGCACAATTTTACAGCTCAAAAGGTAAACATATTGTTACCAGTAAAATTGAACATAAAGCAATTTTAGATACTTGTCGCGAACTTGAATCTGAAGGATTTGAAATTACATATATTGAGCCACAACCTCAAACAGGTTTAATTACCCCTGAAATGGTTGAAGAAGCTATACGTCCAGATACAATTTTAGTTTCATTAATGATGGTAAATAATGAAATTGGAACTGTTACAGACGTAGCAGCTATTGGTGAGATCACTCGCAAAAACAAGATCTTTTTCCATGTAGATGCTGCCCAAGCAGCAGGTAAAGTAGAAATTGATCTTAGCCAAATGCATGTGGATCTTATGAGCTTTTCTGCACATAAAATTTATGGTCCAAAAGGTATAGGGGCTCTTTACGTACGCCGTAAACCGAGAGTACGTTTAAAAGCACAAATGCATGGTGGTGGTCATGAAAGAGGTATGCGTTCAGGTACACTAGCAACGCATCAAATTGTTGGTATGGGCGAAGCATTTGAGTTAGCTGGTAAAAATCTAGAAGCTGAACAAAAACGCTTACGCGGACTACGCGACAAGCTTTGGAATGGTTTACAAGATTTAGAGCAAGTTTTTCTAAATGGTCATCCTACCTACAACGTTGCTAACTACTTAAATGTAAGTTTCAACTTTGTAGAAGGTGAATCACTTATGATGTCTTTAAAAGATATTGCTGTATCAAGTGGTTCTGCATGTACTTCTGCAACACTTGAGCCATCATATGTACTTAGAGCGCTAGGTCTATCAGATGAGCTTGCACACAGCTCTATTCGCTTCAGTTTTGGTAAATATACTACTGAAGAAGATATAGACTATGTAATTACAGTAACAAAAGCTGCTGTAGAAAAGCTTCGTGAACTTTCTCCTCTTTGGGATATGTACAAAGATGGAGTTGATCTTTCAACAGTTGAATGGGCTGAACATTAATTCACCCCACATTTTAATATAGAACTCAGGCAAGTCCCAGGTTTGGAGAAGTCTCATGGCATATAGCGAAAAAGTAATCGATCATTACGAAAATCCTCGTAACGTTGGCGTTTTAGACAAAAATGCAAATAACGTCGGTACAGGTATGGTTGGTGCTCCTGCATGTGGTGACGTTATGCGTCTACAAATTCAAGTAGATGATAACGGAATTATTGAAGAAGCACGTTTTAAAACATATGGTTGCGGTTCTGCAATTGCATCTAGTTCTTTAGTGACAGAATGGCTTAAAGGAAAAACACTAGATCAAGCACAAGCAATTAAAAATATCGATATTGCAAATGAACTTGCTTTACCTCCTGTAAAAGTACACTGTTCTGTACTTGCAGAAGATGCAATTAAAGCTGCGATTGAAGATTATCGTACTAAAAAATCAAACGTCTAAAACACATACGGAGTTTTCATGATTCATTTAACTGAAAGTGCAGCAACTCATATCCGCAACTTCTTACAGAATCGCGGTAAGGGCGAAGGCATTCGTATTGGTGTGAAAACTTCGGGATGCTCAGGCTTGGCTTACGTGCTCGAATTCGTAGATGATGTTGAAACACATGACCAAGTTTTTGAGCAACATGGTGTAAGAGTTTTTGTAGATCCTAAAAGTTTAGTATATCTAGATGGTTTGGAAATGGATTATGCAAAAAATGGACTCAATGAAGGTTTTGAGTTCAGAAATCCAAACCAAAAAGGTGAATGTGGCTGTGGTGAATCTTTTACTGTTTAACGCAGTCAACTATCACTTTTTCTACTCATACTTTTAAATCAATAAAACTGTATAATTATACTGTTTTATTGATTTTTTCATCATAGAATAATTGCCATGAACTACTTTGAATTATTTAACTTACCAGTCACACTTTCTATTGATTTGGATGAGTTAAAGTCTACAACATTAAAACTACAGCAAAAATATCACCCTGATCGTGCAGAAAATAAAGAACAAGCACTAATACAGTCGAGTGAAATAAACCATGCGTACAAAATACTTTCTCATGTAGATAGTCGAGCAGCTTATTTACTCTCACTTAAAAATCAAGATGAAGGTCTTGACCAATCTATTCACGATTTATTTTTCCTACAAGACGCATTAGAAGTACGTGAAGACTTAGAAAATGCAACTACAGAGTCACAATTAACTTCTGTCAAAAATCAAGTAATCCAAGCTATCGAAAGTCTCACAGTCGATTTTCAAAATAGCTATGAACATTCTGACTGGGATAATGCAAAAGATTACGTTAGAAAATTGCAGTTCTTTCAACGTGTCCTTAATGACGTCGATAAAGCCGAAGAAAAGTTATTTGATGATCAATTCGATCAAGACGATTTCTAATATTCACCATTACACACTTTAATTTAAGGATTGTATATACATGGCACTCTTGCAAATCGCAGAACCAGGACAGTCAACTGAACCGCATCAACACCGTGTTGCTATCGGTATTGATCTAGGAACAACGCACTCTTTGGTTGCTGCCGTCCGCTCAGGTGAAGCCAAAGTATTGCAGGATGAACAAAATCGTGTGCTATTACCTTCAATTGTCCACTATACAAATGCTGTACGTCACTATGGTGATGAAGCCAAATCCTTCTTATTAACTGATCCTAAAAACACAATTGTTTCAGTTAAAAGATTTATGGGTCGATCAAAAGCTGATATTAAGTTTCAACACCCTTACGAACTTTTAGGTTCAGATCGAGAAATGCCATCTTTTCAAACAACTGCTGGTGCAAAAACACCTGTAGAAATTTCGGCAGATCTACTCAAGCAACTGAAAGAAAGAGCTGAGAAAACCTTAGAAAATAATATACAAGGTGCTGTAATTACAGTCCCAGCCTACTTTGATGAAGCTCAACGTCAAGCAACTCGAGATGCTGCAGAATTAGCAGGTTTGAACATACTTAGGCTACTTAACGAACCGACTGCTGCTGCGGTTGCATATGGGTTAGATCAAGCATCAAATTTAGCTATCGATCAAAACTATGTCATTTATGATCTAGGTGGTGGAACATTCGATGTTTCTGTATTACGTTTTAGCCAAGGTGTTTTTGAAGTACTCGCAACTGGCGGACATACGGCATTAGGCGGTGATGATCTTGATAGGCTTATCGTAAAGTGGTTAAAACAACAACTTAATCTTGAAAGTCTTAGCGATGAACAATATGCTCATTTTATTCTCGCTGCTAAATTGGCAAAAGAGCAACTTTCTAACGAGCAAAGCGTTCAAATCTCTTTAGAAGACCAACAGATTTATCTAGATCGACCAACATTTGAGAATATCATTCAAATTGCATTAGATCGAACAATTCAGGTATGTAAACGAGTTTTACGTGATGCAAAACTCTCTTTAAATGATATCAAAAATGTTGTTTTGGTAGGTGGATCTACTCGCTCCTATGCAGTACAACAAGCTGTTGCAAACGTATTTGAACAAGAACCGTTATGTACTATTAATCCAGATGAAGTTGTCGCTATTGGCGCTGCCATTACTGCAAATCAATTGGTTGGCAATAGTAAAGACGGCTCATTATTACTTGATGTTACTCCTCTATCTCTCGGCTTAGAAACGATGGGTGGTTTAGTAGAGCGCTTAGTATCACGCAACACAGCCATTCCTGTTGCACGTAGACAAGAGTTTACAACATACAAAGATGGTCAAACAGCGATGCTTATACATGTAGTACAAGGCGAACGTGACCTCGTAGAACATTGTAGATCTTTAGGTCGCTTTGTTTTACATGGCATTCCGCCAATGACTGCGGGTCAAGCACGTATTGAAGTTACATTTCAGGTCGATGCAGATGGCTTACTTTCTGTTTCAGCACAAGAAACAACTTCTGGTGTACAAGCTAAAATTGATATTAAACCTTCTTATGGACTATCTGATGCAGATATGGAACGCCTACTGGTTGAAGGCTTTCAACATGCAGAAGAGGATAAAAACTTAAGACATCTACAAGAAACAAAAGTAGAAGCTCAACGTGAACTTGAGGCTCTAACACAAGCGCTTCATGTTGATGCAGATTTACTGAATGAAAATCAAAAAGATCATTTAGAGAAAGCACGCTATACACTTAGCGAGCTCCTCAAAGGTTCAGACATTAAAAGTATTGAAAGTGCTATTAAACGTCTGAAAACATATAGTGATGAATTTGCTGCAATGCGAATGAATCGTCATATCGACAAAGCCTTATCAGGCACAAAACTCGATGACTGGTCAAACTCAAGCTCTGAATAGGTAACCATATGCCACGTATTAAAGTTCTTCCTCATGCCCAATTTTGCCCAGAAGGCGCAGAGTTTGAAGTTGAGAAAAGTAGTAACTTATGTGCGAGTCTACTGCAAAATGGAATAAAAATTGAGCATGCATGTGATATGTCCTGTGCTTGTACCACTTGTCACGTCATTGTTCGTCGTGGTTTTGACAATTTAGACGAAATGAACGATGTAGAAGCAGACTTATTAGATCGTGCTTGGGGTTTAGAACCTGACTCAAGACTTTCATGCCAAGTTGTTATTGAGGATGAAGACTTAGAAGTTGAAATTCCTAAATATACGATTAACCATGCCTCTGAGAATCATTAGAAGTATAAGAGCCCAAGTTAAGACTTGGGCTCTTAAGCTAGTTCTCATCTAATTCATCTTTTTCTCTAAGTAGCGCAACGCCATTTTCAGTTGTAATACTCTTTTGCTCTTGAATACGAATCACTGCTTTTTCCAATATTGCCACTAAATCATCATATTCATAATGTTGCACTTCTTCTAAGTTTAATAATAAGTGAAAGCCTTTGTATTCATAATCAAACCACTTTTGTGCTTCTGATTTCATTCCAGTATATTTGTCTAAAACTTGCCAAGTTTCAGTTGTATTTTGCACCCCTTTTAGCTGTATAGACTGTTTTGGAATACAGATAAATTCATCCTTAATCAGTTTATAGGTGGCGCCAGCAATCAGAATTTCATCAATATCTGCAACTGCTTGTAACCTTGCAGCCAAATTCACATCGTGACCAATTACAGTATAAGACATACGATAATCTGACCCGTAGTTCCCTACGTGGCAATATCCCGTACTTACACCCATACGTACATGTAACTCTGGAAATCCCATTTTTAGCCATCTTTCACGTAGCACATGCATTTGTTGTCGCATTGTAATTGCCATCTCAATACAACGCTTGGCATCCTGCTCTATCCCATTACTATGCGGATCGCCGAAAAAGATTAAGATTCCATCGCCAATAAACTTATCGAGTGTTGCCTCATACTTTTTTGCAATTTCAGTCATATGGCTCAAGTAATCATTGAGAACGAAAGCCAAATCGTCTGGAATAAGTGTTTCAGATAATTCAGTAAAGCCCTGAATATCTGAGAAGAACACCGTCATTTTCTTTCTTTTATACTTAATTTTTGCCTGAGTCTGCCCACTCATGATAGATTGCCACAACTGATTTGGTGCGTAGCGACTCAGTTGAGTAGAAAACTGTACATATCTATTCATTTGCTCTTGATAGTAATCTTTTGTCTTCTCCAAATAGTCTTCATGTTTCTTCTTAAAATAAACACCAGATCCAAGATATAGTAAAAAGCAAAGTAGACTATAGACTGTTAGCCTTACACTATCTAGAACGAAATAATTTTCAAATCCGAAAAATAAAATAGCATTTAAATAAACAACAATGAGGGCTAGAATCAGTGAAAAACTATACGTCGAAAAAGCAATATTCGTTAAACTTTTCACACACCAAAGCATGATTAAAATTAGAGCAGTAAAGACAATTGGAAAATGTGTTGCAGACAGCGCAGCAGAAACCACAATAGTATCTAGAGCAAAGAGAACTTGCCGTGCGTAAAACTCACTAAATTCAGATTTAATATATACAAATAACTTTAAAGACAGCGGAAAAACAATTAATGACAGAATAAAAACAATAAGATGCTGAAATTGTAACGGTACAGCAAAATAGTAAAGCAATACGCCTAGAGACAGCAATATATATGCCATCAACCTGTATAAGCTTTCAATAACAAATCGGTTATTTATAATACGGTCAAATGACATGTTATTGCTGCCCTCCCAAAACAGCGTTGATCTTCAAACCATTAATCCATACGCCAGTCAAATGGCATATCACCCTGACCACGCAAAGCAAGCATCAGTGTTTGGCGCATATGTGACAATACTTCATTATTGTAAGGTACTGCTTCTGTACCCCATACTGGTTTTGGCCACGCTGTATCATTTTGATAGCGAACAACATGATGAAAATGAAGCTGAGGTACAACATTACCCAAAGCTGCAACATTCATTTTATCTGCACGAAAAACACGTGATAATTGACTAGATAACCAACTTGATTCGCGTAAAAATTGTTCTTGATCTGCTTGGCTTAATTCATATAACTCTGTTATTCCTGGTACACGCGGTATCAAGATTAACCAAGGAAATCGCATGTCGTTCATTAAACGACATGTTGACAAAGGAAAGTCGCCTACAAAGAAAGTATCTTTGGCTAACTGTGGATGCAGACTAAACATATCTTTATAAATTATCAAAATAAAAGTAGGTTAATCTTAACATATAGAATTTCTCATGAATATGAACCAATTTCATTTGTATACACATTTCAAGAGTTGCAAAGTCCATTTTGCATGCTATCGGTCTTCTTAATGAGCAAGATTTATGCTCAGCTTTTTAAACACTTCTTTAATAAAATGAATTCTCTTATCATACTCCTCAAAATTCACCATGAGTTTAATTCTTTGTCCACCATCCATACGAAATTCCGTTGGTTGTTTTTGAATCATTTGAATGATTGTTATTGCTTGAACTGGGGTATCTTGAGAAAACTCAATATAACCACCATAAGCACTCATATCAATTTTTGTAACGCCCAACTCTTCTGCTTGTAACCGTATTTCATGAACACTAAACAGTTGTTTTACAGTTTCAGGTAACAACCCAAAACGATCAATTAATTCCATTCGGATATTGTTGAGTTTTTCCATCGTGTCTGTATTACTAATACGTTTATAAAATAAGAGACGTTGATGTACATCACCCAAATAACTGTCCGGAATAAGCGCTGGCATATGTAAATTAATTTCAGCAGTTAAATTTAAAGGTGCATCAAAGTTTGGAGTGCGACCTTTTTGGATTGCTTTCGTTGCCTTTTCAAGCATCTCCATATACAAGCTATAGCCAATTGCTTGCATCGAGCCACTCTGTTTTTCACCCAACAGTTCACCTGCACCACGAATTTCTAAATCTTCAGTCGCAAGCATAAACCCTGCACCTAAATTCGTTGCGCGTTGTATTGCGTCTAAACGTTTCTCTGCATCACCTTTAAGCCCTTTAATTGAAGGTACAAGTAAATAAGCATATGCTTGATGATGTGAACGTCCTACTCGTCCTCGTAGCTGATGCAATTGTGCTAAACCTAACTTATCTGCACGTTCAATAATAATTGTATTTGCGTTAGGCACATCAATACCCGTTTCAACAATAGTCGAACACACCAAAACATTATACGACTTATGATAAAACTGCTGCATAACATGTTCTAACTCACGCTCTCTCATTTGTCCATGTGCAACTGCAACACGTGCTTCAGGAATAAGATTACGCAAATTCTCAGCCGTTCTTTCTATGGTATCTACTTCATTATGTAAGAAATAAACCTGCCCACCGCGTAGTAGTTCACGTAATACTGCTTCCTTAATTGTGGCATCCGTTTCTTCTTGAACAAACGTTTTTACAGCCAAACGCCTTGCAGGAGGTGTTGCAATAATAGATAAGTCACGCATACCACTAAAAGACATATTGAGTGTACGAGGGATGGGGGTAGCGGTTAGCGTCAGCATATCTACATCCGCACGCATTGCCTTTATACGTTCCTTATCACGTACACCAAATCGATGCTCTTCATCTACAATCATTAAACCAAGATCTTTAAACTTCACACTTTCTTGTAGAATCTTATGGGTACCGATAACAATATCAACCTTACCTTCAGCCAAGTCCTCAATTACTTTTTGGTGTGTTTTATTGGAACCAAATCGTGAAAGTACTTCTATGCGAATCGGCCAGTCTGCAAATCTATCTTTAAAAGATTCGAAATGCTGTTGTGCGAGCAATGTTGTAGGTACCAGAACAGCTACTTGCTTGTTGTTTTGAACGGCAACAAATGCCCCTCTCATAGCAACTTCTGTTTTACCAAAACCAACATCACCACAGACAAGACGATCCATAGGTTTTGCCTGTTGCATATCATGCAGTGTTGCCTCAATTGCATTTGCCTGATCTAAGGTTTCTTCATATGCAAATCCATTGGCAAATTGTCGATATAAAGCTTCATCTAACGTAAATGCAAAACTTGGCTTTGCCTGTCTTCTGGCTTGAACATGTAGCAGTTCTGCTGCCACATCATGTATTTGTTCTAGCGCTTTTCTTTTAGCTTTACTCCAGCTATCTGTTCCTAACTTATGAAGTGGTGCTAAATCTGGATCACCACTACTATAACGGCTAATTAAATGTAAGTTTGAAACAGGTACATAAACTTTTGCTTCACCGGCATAATTAAGTTGTAGAAATTCATGCTCCTGACCATCTATTTCTAAAGAAATTAATCCCGCATAACGTCCCACGCCATGATCCATATGCACAATCGGAGAACCTATTGTCAGCTCTGTCAGACTCTTTACGAGAAATTCTTCAGAAACTTCTTGCTGTCTTTTACGACGTTGCTGAACAATACGATGTTCATAAAGTTGATTCTCAGAAATAACCGCGAGATTATTTTCTAATTCCAGACCTCTATCTAAAGGCGCATGTGTAATTGATATTTTTGAATTATCTTTGAGAAAATCGGCAAACGAGGAAACACTTTTTATTAACCCAAATGCATATTTTAATGCATCTTTTAACGATTCACGACGACCTGCACTTTCAGCAACTAAAAGTACTCGAGATGACGTTGTATTAATAAATTGCTGCAAAGCAGAGAATGGCTCAGATTGTTTAATGTCTACAGGAAGTTTTCTAGGCTCACTGGTTTGAAAATTAATAACACCAGCTTTTACAGGATATGATGTTTCTGAAGTAAACACTCGACGGAATTGATTTAATTTTTCTAACGCCTGGATGGGTTGCAAAAATAAATCTTCGGGTGGCAATATTGGCTGATCAATATCATGGCGACGATCTTCATAACGACGATATACGTCTGTCCAAAACTGCCCTAATTCCTGATCAATTGAGTTATTTGTAATGACAATAGCATTACTTGGTAAGTACGATGAAATATACCCTTGTTCATTCATTACCTTCTTATCAAAAAACAAGGGTAAATAAAACTCTATACCTGAAGATACTATACCTTCTAAAACATCTTTATAAATTGGGTTTTTCTTGGGATTTGCTCTTGGAAACTCTTCTGCATAACGATCTCTAAAAATAGAGCGTGCATCTTTTAACGGAAACTCTTTTGCAGGCAAAATTTGGAATTTCTCTAACTCCTGCGTTGTACGTTGAGTTTCAGGATCGAAAAATTTAAGTGTCTCGACCTCATTATCAAATAAATCAATTCGAATAGGTGCAGTTTGTCCAGATGCGTAAATGTCCATAATACTGCCACGGACAGCGAACTCTCCATGATCATAAACAGTATCTACAAGATGATATCCAGCCTGAATTAATACCCTTTTTTGTTGCTCTAAATCGAGTGTTTGACCAACTTGTATATCGAAATGTTCGCCAAGAACCCAAGATGGCGGTGCTATACGCTGTACAAAAGTTGCTGCCGTCATTAACAAAATACCATTTGATGGCATATTTGATAAAATTGCTAAACGCTCAGAAATAATGTCTTGATGAGGTGACAAACGATCATAGGGTAAAATTTCCCAGTCTGGGAATGTAATCGCCTTCTGTCCATAAAATGCAAGCTCACTTTCTAGCTGTGCAAGATGCTGATTATTCTTTGCAATTACAACAAACAATTGGCTAGGCTGATCTGCAACGATTTCCTTAAATAGTAACGCACTTGATGAACCCAGTAGCCCACCCAGCCAACGCTTTTCATATTGTTTAAATTGATTTAAATTTAGTTGTGCAATTTCTGTTTTAAAAATAGACATGGAATCAAGATTTAATCTGTATTTCATCAGCTTTTATCTTACTATAGTTTTTCTCATTCGTCTTAAATTTACATTTTTTGGTAATTATTCACTTACATATGATCTGCGAATGAAGCTTGTTCAACCTTTTATACGACCTATTTGATCGTTTCATACTAAAAATTAATCATCTAACAGGAATTTCTATAAATAATTACAATATAGCGTTGTTTTTTTAGACGAGTATTTTATAATTCTCTCATCCTCTAAAAACTTAGCAACCCCTTATAAGGGTTGACTTCATTGCGATGTTTCATCACAATATCGCACTTGTTTACGGGCTGGTTAAACAATATAGAATTTTATTCCGTATTATGCAGCCCGCCCAGACCAATCTAATTCAAGGAGTGCAAGAGTGGCAAACTCTGCTCAGGCTAAAAAACGTGCGCGTCAAAACCTTAAAGCGCGCAAACACAACGCAAGCTTACGTTCTATGGTTCGTACGTACATTAAACGTACTTTAAGTGCTATTGCTGCTGGTGACCACGCTGTTGCTACAGATGCTTATAAAAAAGCAGTTCCTGTAATCGACCGTATGGCTGACAAAGGCATTATCCACAAAAATAAAGCAGCTCGTCATAAGAGCCGCTTAAATGCACAAGTTAAAGCTTTAGCTGCTAACTAAGTTGCATCAATGAAAAAGCCCCTACCTTGGGGCTTTTTTTGTACCCTATAACGCAGCAAAAGCCATTTGTTTATAGCTTAAACTTCGTAAGGCAATAAACTCAGCATTTAAAAGTCGATCACGCTGATTATAAGTAAAAGGACGTTGATCCATCGTAAATAATCCACCACCGATTGATTCTAACAAGTATTGACCTGCACTAGTGTCCCACTCAAACGTAGGATGAAATCTAGGATAAATATCTATTTTTCCTTCAATCATCAAGCAAAATTTATATGCACTACCACATTGAACAATTTCAACTGGAATGTGCTGAGCTATTTCATCAAAATACCTTTGATACTTGCCAACACGTGAATTAATATTCTTTTTCTTTCCTTGACTCACTGCGACTTTAACAATACTTTCACTGATCTCATCAGGTTTAAAAAACATTAACCATTGTTGGGTATCATAATCATATTTCAAAACTTTATTTTGTGGTGAAGCAATATAAATTGTACGGAAAACCGGTGCAATAATTGCTGAAAATACTGTTTTACCAGCCACAACACGACTTAAATTAATAGTAAACTCATCTCGTTTAGACAAGAATTCCTTTGTACCATCTAAAGGATCCAATAACCAAAATTCATCCCACTCACTTCTTAAATGATAATCACCTTCTTCTGAAAGAACAGGAATATTAGGTGTCAGTCCATTTAAAGCCTGCATAATATGCTGATGCGAGATAAAATCTGCTGCTGTTACAGGCGAATCGTCCTCTTTAATATTTATTTCTATATCCTCATTATTACAGTATTGAGTATAGAATTTAGCTATTAAGTCTCCTGCTTCTCCTAGTATTTTAACCACATATAAAATTTCTTCTTGTTTTGGTGAATCAGTAGCAACAAACATAGACCTTAAATCCATTTTCAAAATTTAATAAACCGTTTATAACGTGTATTCAAGTATAAATTCCATATATTTTATTTTTTTTGTTATTCTAAAATAGAAGAATACCACTTTAGCTAGCCGGTAACCGATTTCTATCCAAGGAAGTATATGAGTAAAAAAGAAGTTTCAGTAGTAACCACAGAGCAAATGCGTGTTGATAAATGGCTATGGGCTGCTCGTTTCTTTAAAACACGTTCAATTGCAAAAGCTGCTATTGAAGGTGGAAAAGTTCATCATGCATCTGAGCGCGTCAAAGTTTCTAAAGAAATTAGAATTGGAATGGAACTTACCATTCAGCAGGGAAAAGATAAAAAAACAGTCGTCATTACTGGCTTATCATCTACAAGAGGCCCTGCCAGTATTGCTCAACAACTATATGAAGAAACACCGACCAGTATTTCACGTAGAGAGTTGCTTGCTTCACAGCGTAAACTCGATAACTTAGCAAAACCAGAACACAAACCTAGTAAGAAAGATCGTAGGCAAATCAATAAATTTAAAGAACATAATACTGAGCAATTTGAAGACTGGAGCTATCATACAGATAGTTACTAGAGCGACATACTATGTCGTCCAATTCATTACTTCATCTAGTGAAAAGCCTTAAAATCTGTCAGTATAATACAGTAAATGTGAAAGCAATGTGGAGATCCCACATGCCACTTCATGGTGAATCTTATTTAGAGGTTGTAAGATGGATGAGAATAAAAGTAAGGCACTGAACGTTGCTTTAGGCCAAATTGAAAAACAATTTGGTAAAAATACAGTAATGCGTTTAGGTGATAATACTGTACAAGCTGTTGAAGCAATCTCGACAGGCTCATTGCAACTGGATATTGCGCTTGGTATTGGAGGTTTACCTAAAGGACGTATTGTTGAAATTTATGGTCCTGAATCATCTGGTAAAACTACGATGACACTTCAGGCGATTGCAGAATGTCAGAAAGCTGGCGGCACATGTGCATTTATCGATGCTGAACATGCACTTGATCCACAGTATGCACGTAAACTTGGTGTAGATATTGATAACCTACTCGTATCTCAACCCGATCATGGTGAGCAAGCATTAGAGATTGCAGATATGCTCGTGCGCTCAGGCGCTGTAGATTTGATCGTTGTCGACTCTGTTGCCGCTTTAACACCAAGAGCAGAAATTGAAGGCGAAATGGGTGACTCTCATATGGGTCTACAAGCACGACTCATGAGCCAAGCATTACGTAAAATTACAGGTAATGCAAAACGTTCGAATTGTATGGTTATTTTCATTAACCAAATTCGTATGAAAATTGGTGTTATGTTTGGTAGCCCTGAAACCACTACAGGTGGTAACGCACTGAAATTCTATGCTTCTGTTCGATTAGATATTCGTCGCGCAGGTCAAGTTAAAGAAGGTGATGAAATCATTGGTTCTGAGACAAAAATTAAGGTTGTCAAAAACAAAATGGCTCCTCCATTTAGAGAAGCATTATTTCAAATCCTTTATGGTAAAGGGGTTAATCATTTAGGTGAAGTGATTGACCTAGCAGTACAGCAAGATATTATTCAAAAAGCTGGTGCATGGTATTCATATCAAGGTAGTAAAATTGGCCAAGGTAAGAATAATGTCATACGCTACTTAGAGGAAAATCAAGCAATTGTAGAGGAAGTTGAAAAACTAATCCGTTCTCAACTACTTACAACAGCACAGCCTGTAGAAGAAAAATCATCTTCAGCTGATAATGATGTAGACCTCTAATTTAGTCCTCCCCCTTGCTTATAGACTTAAGCAAGGGGCATGTTTAAAACATATTTATCATGCTATATCGTAAAAAAAATTCGGAAAAAACATTAACAGGCAGTCGTCTAAAATCATATGCCTACGCTTTACTCTGTCGTAAAGAGTATTCAAAATCTGAACTAATAGAAAAGCTATTACAATACGCGATTGATCCTAATGAGGTAAACGAAGTTGTTGAACAACTCACTGAATATGGTTATCAAAGTGACCAAAGAGTAGCTGAACAAACTCTAAGAAGCCAAAGATTTCAAGGTAAAGGGCCTCAAAGAATTAAGCAAAAACTTCTTCAAAAGTCTGTAAATAGTTCTTATATTGAAGAGCAGTTACAAGAGATTGACTGGACAGCAGAGGCATATCAGTTAAAGGTCAGAAAATTTGGTACAGATATTGAGAAAGATGCAAAAAAAAGAGCTAAACAAATTCGATTTCTACAGTACCGTGGCTACGATCTAGATATTATTTTTAAAGTAATTGATATAAAAGAAGATGATTATATTCCATAAAAAAATGGAGGCAACCCTACTAGCAAAAACTCGGCACATCATAGATCTGCTACCGTTGCTACCTTCCGGTCCTGGCGGGGTTCACAGAGTACAATTGCGAGATAACCAGTAGGATCACCATCACGAGAATAAGTATAGAGAATTTTATATAAGATGCAAGTCTACCTTTAATGTTTTGATTACTAATAAATCAATATTAACTCAAAAACCACTTAAGCGATCACTTTTAATCCAAATCATTTAAAATGCTGAAAGTTTGTAAATACTTATTGCATTAACCACCTTAAAATTGATAAATATATCTAACTCTTTCTTGGGTTCTAATATGAATTTTTTTAAATATCGTTACGTACTTCTTCCTTTTATTTGTGTATCTTTAGCATATGCAGCACCAATTGAAAGCGTCAGTTTAAGTCAGAATGCTTCATCAACGGCATCGACTCCGTCAACAACTACAACACCTGATAGTACAGTTACGCCAGCAAATTTAAACTGGCAACTTATGCAACAAAATGAAAGACTCGAGGAAGAAGTAAGACGCCTAAGAGGTGCTTTAGAAGAAGATGAACACACCATACAGCAATTAAAAAAAGATTTAGAAAATCATTACTCTAATTTAGATCAAAGATTGCAAATTTTAGAACAGAAAGCAGACTCAGATGAAAACTCTACGGCTTCTGAACCAGCAAGTTCTGATAGTAGTACACCAGCACCAGCACCAGCACCAGCACCAGCACCAGCACCAGATAATGGCACAACAACGCCATCTAAAGATAAAAAAGAAGATACAACTCAATCTAAAAAAGTAGATAGTGAGAAAGATGCTTATACACTGGCATTAACTGCTTATAAACAAGGTGGTGCAAAACAAGCTATTTCCCCTATGGAGAGCTTCATAAAAAGTTATCCGAAAAGCGTATATGTTGCCAATGCACACTTTTGGTTAGCCGAGTTTAATCTTGCAATTGAACCAGCTAATTACAGTGTAGCAAAACAAAACTATGAGATAGTTGCTAAACAATACCCTCAATCTGAAAAATCTTCTCGAGCACTCTATCAACTCTATAGCATAGCTAAAGAAGTAGATCACAATACGGTTTCAGCAAAACTCTATAAGCAACAAATTTTATCTAAATATCCAAAATCTAAAGAAGCAACTTACTTCAAGTCTTAAAATAAAAAGGGCTAAACATATGTATGTTTAGCCCTTTTTAGATGTATTAAACGCAAATTAACGTACAATACCTCGTTTTGATTGTTCAAGAGAATCTAAAAGCAGTTGAGCTTCTTGTACATTAGGCAATATATCGTTACGAATTCGATCTATCGCTTCTTTTGTCGTTAAACCATCTTTATAAATCAATTTAAAGCAGCTTCTTAAGCCACCTATTGTTTCCTTCGACCAGTTTCTACGCTTCATCCCTTCAACATTTAGGCCAAAGGCATGAGCTGGATTCCCTGAAACCATCATATATGCTGGGACATCTTTTAATATGAGTGATGCACCACCAACCATACTATAAGAGTCTATTTTACAAAATTGGTGAATACCAGAATTTCCACCAATAACAACATGATGACCAATATGAACATGACCTGCGACACCCACATTATTTGCAAACACATTATGATCGCCAACTTGACAATCGTGCGCAATATGAGTATTTGCCATCAGTAAATTATGGCTACCTATTTTTGTAAGGCTATGATCCTGTATTGTCCCACGATGTAAGCTTGAGTGTTCTCGGATAATATTATAGTCACCGATTTCCAACCAAGTCTCTTCACCTTTGTATTTCAAGTCCTGACAAACTTCACCAACACTTGCAAATTGAAAAATTTCATTATGGGAACCAATACGAGTATATCCGCCGACAACAACGTGTGAATGAAGCTTTGTACCCGAACCAATAGTGACATGAGGACCAATAACACAATATGGTCCTATTTGTACATCTGATGCAATGACAGCAGATGGGTCAATGATTGCAGTGGGATGAATATATTCAGTATTGCTCATGCCTGCTCTATATTTTCTGATGAGAGATAATAATTTCAGCTGTTGTTGCCACAACGCCATCAACAGATGCTGTACAGCTATACTTATAAATACCACGTTTTTGCATAACAAGCTCTGATTTTAGAACCAATTGATCGCCTGCAACAACCTGTTTTTTAAAACGAATTTTTTCGGCACCTGCAAATAAGAACAATGAACCTGGTGTAGGTTTTACATCATTCATAACAAAGCCTAAAATACCAGAAATTTGTGCCAAAGCCTCAATAATTAGGACGCCTGGCATAATTGGATATTCTGGAAAATGTCCTTGTAAAAACTCTTCATTAATAGAAACGTTTTTATAGCCAACAATGCTATTATCAGAAATTTCTACAACACGATCGACCAATAAAAATGGATAACGATGTGGTAAATACTCTCGGATTTGCTGAATGCTCATTGGCAATTCAGGTTTGTTTTGACTTGTTTTTTGAGATTCTGTGACCATATTACTTACGCATCTTTAAATTTGATTCAATTGACTCTACTTGAGTCTGTATATGATCTAGGCGTTTGATGACTTTCGTCAATGGCACATCTGCTAATTGTCTTAAGCGGACAATTGTTCTTCGCCATTGACCACTTTCAAATAACCCTGTGCCAGAAGAATATGTTCCAGCTTCAAAAATACTTTTTGTGACCATTGACATTCCTGTTAATGTCACATTATCAGCAATTTTTATATGACCAGCCACGCCACATGCACCTGCTAGAATGCAGTTTTTGCCAATCACTGTACTTCCAGCTATTCCAGTTTTTGAAGCAATAGCTGTATTCTCACCAATATGCACGTTATGAGCAATTTGCACAAGATTATCAATAATAACGCCATTTGATAGAACGGTATCGTCTAATGCACCACGATCGATACTACAGTTTGAGCCAATACGTACATTATTTCCAATAATAACAGATCCAAGCTGGGCAATTCGATGCCATTGACCCTGGTAAGGTGCAAAACCAAAGCCTTCTCCACCGATCACTGTATTTGCATGGATTCTTACATTATTTCCTATCGTGGAAAACCCTGTAATTGTCACATGTGAGTCGATAAAGCAATGCTGACCTATTTCAACACCTGTATCTATCTTGCTATGTGACTCAATTACTGTCCCATCTCCAACAACACAATTTTCATTGATCACAACATAGTGACCAATATAGGCACTATCAGAGATAATTGCTGAAGGATGAATTTGTGCAGTACTTTCTATATGGAACTGTTCTCTTTTAGGCTCAAAAACATGCGTTAATGTTGCAAAAGCAAGATATGGATCTTTAACTACCAAAAAATTGGAAAAATTTGAAGACAAATGATCTTTCAATTCTTCAGTAACAATGAGTACACCCGCCTTAGAACATTTCGCTTGCTCTAAATACTTCTCGCCATTTACAAAAGAAATGTTTTTATCAGTTGCAAACGCTAAGCTTGCAAGTCCGTGTATATCTAATTCAGGATTACCAATCAGCTCACCTTGAATAAAGTGAGCCAACTGTTCTAATTTATAGTGCTTTTGATTCATTGATTATCTAATTGCATTAACCTTTTGAATCATTTTATCAGTTAAATCACTATTATTGTCGTATGCAAGTGCGGCTGTTTTATTAAGTACAACATCTAAGTTTCCTTCTTTACGTAACTGCTCTGCTGCTTGCTGAACACGTGTTGTAAATGTTTGACTTGTACTTTGTGAAGTCGATTGTACTTTTTGTTGAATACTTTGCTCTAGTGTATTAATTTCATTCACTTTCGATTCATATTGAGTTTTCAATTGTTGCACTTCAGCAGGCTTTGCATTTGCTGCTTTTTCTTGCAACTCTTGAATTTCTTTATTCAATTGTTCCGCACGTGCTGCACTTGGCTTTACAGATTGTTGTAATGTAGCATTTTGCTGCTTTAGGTAGCTGCTGCTATCAACAACACGTTGCATATCTACCACGCCATAACCCGCTGCATTTGCTAAAGTTGCCACAGTTGTGCTTGCAAATAAAATTGCTGTTGTTAATTTTTTCATTTTCGAGTCCTTCTAAAGTTAATTTATTAAAAAGGCAGTACTTTTAGAAAGTACGGCCAATTTGGAATTGTACATTTTGCGTATTGTCGCCATCTTTTTTGTTCAATGGATACGCATAACTAATTGATAATGGACCAATCATTGTGTTCCAAGTCAACCCAACACCAGCACTGTAGCGTAAATTACTTAAATCAAATCCATAGTTATCTTTACAATATTGACGACCGCTTACCTTAGTCGTTCCATCATAAAAATCTGGAATATTTTTACACTCAGTATCAAATGTTTGTCCACCTTCAACAAAAAGTGTTGGACGTACATTTTGAGCCCAGTCACCCTTCGATGGTACAGGTAGAATTAACTCAGAGCCAAATTGAACCAGTGCATTCCCACCCACTGGGTCTTTATTGTAGTCTGTCGTTTGTGTACCGCTATAGTATTCGCCTGGGTAACGTGGGCCGAGCGTATTATCTTCATAGCCACGCACAGAACCCCAACCACCTGCATAGAAGTTTTTCCAGAATGGTAAATCATGGCCATAACCCACTTTGCCATAGGCACGTGCGCCAAAACCTTTACCTATAGGGAAAAAGACTTGACCACTATAGGTAAGCTTTTGATATTCTGCATCGCCACCAGGCAATGAAACTTCTAAGTTTACTGCATGTAGCTGACCAGAGCGAGGGAACATTGGGCGATCGAGAGTATTAAAAGACCAACCTAAATTCGCTAAATAATTTAAGTATGTACCTTCATACTGGTTATAAGTACCCGCAGTTGTAGTCGTTGTATTTTTGATTTTGCCATCGTGTGCTTGTAAATAACCACCATAAGCAATTGAGCCATAGATATCAGTCGTGATCTTATTGTTTTCAATTCCTAAAGACCCACTAATACTTTGGTTTTCATCAATAGGATAAGAGAGGCTCGCACTCGCACCAAGTGCTTTAGAATAGTAATCACTTACGTGATAATCTTCATAAGGTTTGGTTTCACGGTAATAAAGATTATAACCAGCACTTACACCATCAATTGTAAAATATGGATCAGTCACTGATAAATTATAATATGTTGAATAAGAAGATTTCGTAAAATCTAAACCAACGCTATTACCTGTACCTAAGAAGTTAGATTGACTAATACCTGCTTGATACGTAATACCACCGCTCTGTGAATAGCCAATAGCAAGTGTACTGGTACCTGAATGCTGCTCTTCCACGTTTACATCTAAATCTACTTGATCAGGAACACCTGGAATTCGAACAGGTTTAATATCTACGGTCTTGAAATAACCAGTTCTTTGCAAACGAATTTTAGATAAATCAATTTTTTCATTACTTGCTAGAGCGCCTTCCATTTGACGCATTTCACGACGTAATACATTATCTGCTGTTTTCGTATTCCCCATAAAGTTAATACGACGAATAGTTACTTGCTGACCTGGGTTAATATAATAAACGACATTAACAACTTTATTCTCGTTATCAATCTGAGGTACTAAATTCACTTGTGCAAAATAATAACCAGCATTACCATACTTTCTTAAAAGTAAGTTCTTTACTGCATCAATTTTTTCTTGAGAATAGACTTCACCTTGTTTATAGACCTGTAAAGTTCTTAGCTCTTCAGGTTTAAATAGTGTGTCGCCTAAGAATTTGGTTGTACCTACTTTGAACTGCTGGCCTTCAGTTACAGAGACATTCACAAAAACTTTGCGTTTATCATCATTAATATTCAAGTCTGAAGAGTTCACTTCAAAATTAACATAACCATTATTTAAATATAATGCACGTAAAGCATCTAAACTTGCAGCCATACGTTCTTTTGCGAAGCGATCATTGTTGGTAATAATCGAATACCAGCTTCCTTCTTTCAATGCAAACGCTTGTTTAATTTCGTCATCATTGAAAACTTTATTACCCACAACATTTACTTCAACAACACGAGCAGCTTTACCTTCTTCAAAATTTAAAGTGAGGTCAACACGATTATTAGGTCTAGCTGTTTTGTCAATTGTAACTTTTGCGTCGTAACGACCTTGCTGAATATATTGTTGTTCTAATTCAGTTTCGATATTTTGCAATAAAGAAGGTTTTAAGACTTCACCTTCAGAAAGTCCCATCTTTTTTAAGCCATCTTGCAGAGCTTCTTTAGGAATAAGTTTATTTCCTTTAAACTCAACTTTAGCAATGATCGGACGTTCAACAACTTGAAACAATAAAGTTCCATCAGGTTGCTGATTTGCTTTAATATCATCAAAAAGTCCCGTGTCATATAATGTATGTATCGCGCTATTTAGCGTTACATCATTAACACGATCACCGCTTTTAATGGGTAACATACTAGCTACATTGGCAGGTACTAAACGCACTAATCCATCAAATTTTATATCACGTGCGATAAATTCATCTGCTGCATAAGCCTGTTGTACTGCTGCCATTGCACTAATCAGTGCCAGAGGCATAAAAAGATGTGTGTGACGCATGCCTATTTTTTTCCACTAAGTTGAATATTTGTTAACCCTGTTATAAGCGCATAAAATCATTAAATAAAGCTAGAATCATCATGCTACCAAGCAACACCATACCGATTTTAAGACCGATTAACTGTACTTGTTCTGAAACAGGTTTTCCTCTAATTGCTTCAATAAAATAATAAACCAGATGTCCGCCATCAAGCATTGGTATAGGTAGCAAATTTAGAATACCTAGACTTACGCTCATAAGTGCCATGAATGAAATGAAAGTTTGCCAACCCATTTCAGCACTCTGACCTGCCACCTTAGCAATTGTTATTGGTCCAGACAAGTTTTCTAAGCCAATTAAACCACGAATCATTTTCACAACAGAATTAAGCATCATGCCAGATATTTCTGCTGTTTTATTTACTGCTTTCGTAAATGCTTCCACAGGTGTATATTTTATCGTCTGTTTATAGTCATTAGGAATAGTGATCTTTCCTATATTACTTTGAACCCCAAGCATTCCGACCATATTACCCATATCATCTTTTTTACCTTGAGGCATGACTTCTAAATTGTGTACTTTTCCTTGACGTAGAATTTGAATATTTAGAAGTTTTTCAGGAGATTTTTGTACAATATCTACAACATCGAACCAATCTGGTGTTTTAATACCATTAATTGATAAAATATGATCACCTACCTGTACACCTTGCCGAATTGCCGCACCATCTTCACTTAGTTTAGAGACAATGGGTTCAACTTTAGGCCTATATGGTAAAAATCCTAGTTGTTCAATAGAAGATTGAGTTTGATTTTTAATAAAATTTTCAATAGGTAAATGATAAAGCTTTAAAGTACCATTATGTTCTGCTTGTACCTCAATACTTCCTGTTTCTCCTGCGCGACTGACCAACGCAAAATTTAAGGCTTCCCATGTTGTTACAGGCTTACCATCAATTGCTGTTATTTTATCACCAACTTGCAAACCCACTTGAGATGCCGATGTATTAGGGAGTACTTTTCCTATTTTTGTGCTCAACTGCTCTTGTGTTGGTAAGAATAATAACCAAAACAATATCACTGCAAATAATAAATTAATTAAAGGACCAGCAGCAACAATAGCAATTCTTTTCCATGGAGATTGTCTATTAAAAGCATATGGCAAATCTTCAGATGAAACTTGACCTTCTCTTTCATCTAACATTTTGACATAGCCACCCAATGGGAGTGCTGAAATTTTATATTCTATACCTGACTTTTTTGAAACCCATTTAAGTAAAGTCGGCCCAAAACCAATTGAGTATACCAAGACTTTAACACCTAAACGTCTAGCAACCCAATAATGACCAAATTCATGAATTGCAATGAGTGGCCCTAAAAGTAGAATTGCTGCTAAAACAATAAAAAGCACATTCACTAATTATTTTCCCATTTTTATAACATATGAGGTTGCCATTTTACGTGCTGCTTGATCAGCCTCTAAAATAACATCTAAAGCTTCCGCTTTTGTATTCTCTATACAGTTTAAAGTTGCTTCTACAATATATGGAATATGTGTAAAGCTGATTTTTTCTTTTAAGAAACTCTCAACTGCAATTTCATTTGCTGCATTCAATATTGCAGGTGCTGTTCCCCCAGCTTTCATTGCTTCTCTACATAAATTTAATGCTGGGAATTTTTCTAAATCAGGTTCTTGAAAATCAAGATGATGATTCACAAATAAATCTAATGGTGCAACTCCTGCATTTATTCTTTCAGGCCATGCTAAAGCGTGGGCAATCGGCGTACACATATCAGGATTACCCATCTGTGCAATTGTAGAGCCATCAATGTATTGAACCATAGAATGGATAATACTTTGTGGATGAACAACCACTGTAACAAACCGCTCTGAAATTGCAAATAGATGACATGCTTCTATCAACTCTAAACCTTTATTCATTAAGGTCGCAGAATCTACAGAAATTTTTTGTCCCATTGACCAATTAGGGTGTTTGCAAGCTTGGCTTGGTGTAACATGTTCTAGTCGATCAATTGGCATATTCAAGAAAGGACCACCTGAGGCAGTGAGCAGAACTCTAGATACACCCAGTTCAGGAACTCCACTTCTTTGGACTTGCATATATTGTTCTGGAAGACATTGAAATATTGCATTGTGTTCAGAATCTACAGGCAATAGTAATGCATTATTTCGTTTTGCCTCTTGCATCATTAAATCACCAGACATGACCAATGATTCTTTATTTGCAAGTAAAACCCGCTTACCAGTTTTAACTGCTGCCAATGTTGGCAATAGACCAGCGGCACCAACAATCGCGGCCATTACGATGTCTACATCTTTATGTGAAGCAACTGTTATGAGCCCTTGGTCACCCGTAAGTATTTCTATTTTATCAATATTATATAATTTAAATAATTGATCAGCTTCGTCTTTCTTACACTCTGGCACAACAACAACTTGCGGTTTAAATTTAATACAAATCTCAACCAATGCATTAAGTCGACTATGGGCTGTCACTGCAAATACATTATATTTTTTTGGATGCTTTTCTAAAACTTTTAAAGTACTTTGCCCTATAGAGCCTGTAGCTCCTAAGATACAAACTGACTGCTTCATAAATCAACGCCAATTAATTTAAGGAGATATACGCCTGCAGCAAAAATTGGAGCTGCTGCTAAAAGAGAGTCTATACGATCTAACACACCACCATGACCAGGTAAGATACTTCCTGAATCTTTAACGCCTACACGACGTTTAATCATAGATTCAAATAAATCTCCCAAAACAGAACCAAGTACTGTGACAATAGATAATGAGAGAAATAGAATGTGATCTCTTAGTGAAAGATGTAAATAATGTAGCTGTACGACCATCACAATGAGAACAGAAGTACACAGTCCACCGATAAGCCCTTCGATAGATTTATTCGGACTAACATTAGGCACCATTTTGCGACGGCCTAACTTTCGACCTACAAAATAAGCCCCACTGTCTGCACCCCACACAAGCAGGAACAGATACATTAACCACCAAGGTGAATTAATCCAGACATAATAAATTGAGGTTACAGCAGAACAGATAAGTACAATACCTACTGTGTTTAATCCCTTATTGTACCAACCATCAAACTTGGGATAGTTTTTCACACAGTAAATACTTAACAACCAAATGCAAATAGAAACACACCAAAGTAAAAATGCAATATCTCTAAAATAGAGCGTAATACTTGCAATAATTACCATGCAAAATGCGTAAATATAAGTAAAATTTAGATGATGGGTTTGCACTTGCCTAGGCATGAGTTTCCCCCACTCATACCCACCAACTCCAGCTGCAACTAACATTAAGGCAAGCATCGGATAATGGGATGAGGTTGCAAACATACAACTCAAAACAACTGCAACCAAGACCAATGCGGTTTTTATCCGCTCAAACATATGAATTAATTCTCAATTTTATCTTGTTGGATTTGTTCAGAGGTTTTACCAAATCGGCGCTCTCTTTCAGAAAATACAGAAAATGCTTCTTGTAAATCTTGAACACTGAACTCAGGCCACAATACTTTTGTAAAATACAATTCAGCATATGCCAACTGCCAGAGCAGAAAATTAGATATACGATAATCTCCGCCTGTTCGAATTAATAAGTCAACAGGTGGAAGATCTCCCAAAGAAATATACTGAGCCATAAGATCAGTATTGATCTGATCAACACTCACTTTTTTATCTAAAACGTCTTGTGCAATTCTCTTCGCACTATCTGCAATATCCCAGTGACCACCATAACTAATAGCTATTGCTAAAGTCATTTTGGTGAAATGTGCTGTTTTTTGCTCTGCTTCTTCAAATAATTTTTGCAAATGTAATGGTAAACAGCTGCGATCGCCAATAAAACGTAAAGCGATTTCAAACTTAATCATTCGAGGAATTTGTTCATGAATTGTTTGCTCAAGTAAGAGCATCAATAAATCAACTTCAGCCTGAGGTCTTTTCCAGTTTTCACTAGAAAAAGCAAAAACTGTAAGTGCTTGAACACCAACTTTACGACAATATTCAACAATCGGATCTAAAATTGTTTTGCCTTCTCGATGCCCATCTCCTTTTGGGAGGTGATTCTTTTTAGCAAAACGGTTGTTGCCATCCATAATGATGGCAACATGTTGAGGTAAATGAATGTCTTCAAGCGTCGTCATTCATTAAACCTTTAACAATTCAGCTTCTTTATCTGCTAGACGCTTATCAACTTCTGCAACATATTTGTCTGTGATTTTTTGAATATCATCACTTGCACGACGCTCATCATCTTCAGAAATTTCTTTTTCTTTAAGTAATGATTTAATATCACCTAATACATCACGACGTATATTACGAATAGCAATTTTTGCACCTTCTGCTTCATTACGTGCAATTTTTTGCATATCACGGCGTGTTTCTTCTGTTAAAGCTGGTAAAGGTACACGAATTGCATCTGCAGTAATTGGGTTTAAGCCCAAATCGCTTTCACGAATTGCTTTATCAATTGTAGAAACCATTTGACGCTCAAATGGTTGAACCAATAATGTACGTGAATCTTCAGCACTTACGTTAGCAACTTGGTTTAATGGAACGTCTGATCCATAATAAGACACCATGACGCCATTTAAAATAGATGGGTGCGCGCGACCTGTGCGTACTTTCGCGAAACCTTGTTCCAAAGCTTCAATCGATTTTTGCATGCGTTGTTCGCTGTCTTTTTTGAGATCGTTAATCATATGATCTTCCTTACTTTATAAAAGATAAAACTAAATTTGCCGTTAGTATAAAGAGCTTTAGCGCTCACGTACATTATTTAGTAACGTGAGTACCTTCTTTTTCACCCATCACAACTGAAAGCAATGCACCAGACTTATTCATATCAAACACATGCAATTGCGCATCATGATCACGACACAAACAAATCGCCGTTAAGTCCATTACACCTAGTTTTTCATCTAGTACCTGATCAAAAGTTAAATGATCATACTTTACAGCATCATCATATTTGCTCGGGTCTTTATTATATACACCATCTACTTTAGTGGCTTTTAAGATTAAATCTGCTTCAATTTCAATACCACGTAAACATGCAGCTGTATCTGTCGTAAAGAATGGATTACCTGTTCCTGCAACAAATACACATACCTCACCATTATTTAAATGACGGATTGCATCGCGGCTTGAATAAGACTCGACTACAGTGCCAATCGAAAGTGCAGACATTAACCGTGTTTTAATATTACGGCGAACCAAAGCATCACGCAGAGCCAAACCATTCATCACTGTCGCCAGCATACCCATTTGGTCACCTGTCACACGCCCAACGAGACCATCCTTTTGGAGCTGACTACCACGATATAAGTTACCACCGCCAACAACGATACCAACTTGTACACCGAGTCCGACCAAATGCGCAATAGATAAAGACATTTGATCAAGTACCTGAGCATCAATACCCATTTCGCGGTTACCTGAAAGCGCTTCACCTGAAAGCTTTAATAAAATACGTGAATAACGTGGGCTGTTTGTATCTGCCATTATGCTTCTCCCAAATTTCTCAATTTTCTTAATTCTTTTGAACTTCGATTAACTTTGCAAACAAGTCATATTCATCTGCTGCAGTAATTTCAACTTTTAATAAATCACCAACATGGATTTGGTTTTTATCAATATCTTCAACAAATACATTGCCATCAATTTCTGGTGCATCGGCATAAGAGCGTGCAACCGCAACTGGATAGTCTTCTTCTAGACTATCTACAAGTACTGTCATTTGCTGACCAATACGATTTTGTAGTTTTGCTGCAGAAATTTCTTGTTGGACTTCCATAAATCGCTCATAGCGCGACTGTTTCACTTCTTCAGGTACATGGTCAGGCAAGTCATTTGCTGTTGCACCTTCAACAGGCGAATATGTGAAACAACCAACACGGTCGAGTTGTGCTTCTTTTAACCACTCTAAAAGAATTTCAAAATCTTCTTCCGTTTCACCAGGGAAGCCAACGACAAATGTTGAACGAATCACAAGCTCTGGACATTTTTCACGCCAAAGTTTTAATCTTTCTAATGTATTTTCGCTGTGTGCAGGACGCTTCATCAGCTTTAAAATACGTGGGCTGGCATGTTGGAATGGAATATCTAAATAAGGAAGAATCTTACCTGCTGCCATGAGGTCAATGACTGCATCAACATGTGGATATGGATACACATAATGTAATCGTACCCAAATACCCAGTTGGCCTAATGCCTCACACATGTCATAGAATTTAGTTTTAAGTGGTTGCCCGTTCCAAAAATCAAGCTTATATTTGGTATCTACCCCATATGCAGATGTATCTTGAGAAATAACCAAAACTTCTTTTACACCAGAACGCTTTAATGCTGCTGCTTCCTCTAGAACAGAACCTACAGGACGAGACACTAAATCACCACGCATGCTTGGAATAATACAGAAGGTACAACGATGGTTACATCCTTCAGATATTTTTAAATAAGCATAGTGTTTCGGTGTTAAACGAATACCCTGTTCAGGAACAAGGTCAATAAAAGGATTATGTTTTGGTGGTGCAGGCACATATTCATGTACAGCTTCCATGACATCCTGATAAGCTGCTGCGCCTGTCACTTTAAGTACGTTTGGATGCATTTGACGAATTTTATCTTCGTCCTTACCTAAGCATCCTGTGACAATGACTCGACCATTTTCGCTCATGGCTTCGCCAATTGCATCTAATGACTCTTGTACTGCCGACTCGATAAAGCCACAAGTATTTACAACAACCAAATCAGCACCATCATAATCTGATGCTACCTGATAACCCTCAGTACGTAACTGGGTTAAAATACGCTCAGAATCTACCAATGCCTTAGGACAACCTAAAGAAACAAAACCGACTTTGGGGGACTTCATGAAACTCTGCACTCTACTAGAATGCACGTATTGTATGACGTTTCAAGCGATAAGCATAGGTTTAAAAACGACAGTTTTTTAATTGCACTAAAATAATACAGTAAAATTTATAAAAAATACTAGCGCACCATAAATGTGCAATATAAGCTAAACAAAACTCATTTATATTCCAACTTGCACCAAAAGGTAATTTTACTCATTTTAATGCACTAAAATATTAGTCTTTATTCATTTAAAAGTTGGCGTAGATATTGCATTTAGATGAAAGATTAAAATTGTAGTTTGTTCCATAACAGGGATAAAAAAACCGATTACTTTCGATATGCACCATTAAAACTCAGGACTGTTAGACATGAATCAGACACCGGTTATTGACTACCGAATGCTTGTGGATAATCTCACAACAGCTGTATTGCTTGTCGATGACAACCTAAATATTTTTTATTTAAATTCTTCGTGTGAAGCATTATTTGACATAAGTTTGCTTAGAGCATCTGGAATGCCTGCACTACAGATTCTAGAGACTCCTAACGATATATTTAACACGCAAGATGCACTCAGAAAAACACTTACCCAAGGGCAGTCTTATACACGTCGAGAAGCAATTATCAATGTTAACTTTAATGACATTCATGTAGATTATTCTGTTTCTCAAGTGCAACCCTCAAAAAATATTCCTCCATTTCTAATTATTGAGCTCACTCCAATTGAAAGGATGCTTAAAATTACAAAAGATGAAAACTTAATCCAACAACATCAAGTGACTCGTCAACTAATTCGGGGCGTGGCGCATGAGATTAAGAATCCTTTAGGTGGCATTCGAGGTGCAACCCAACTCCTCGCTAGAGCACTAAATGATAAAAAATATGATGAGTTCACAGAAATTATTATTAGTGAAGTCGATCGATTAAGAACGCTTGCAGACACTATGCTTGGTTCAAGACAGTTACCGAGTTATGTTGATGTCAATATTCACGAACCATTAGAACGTGTACGCTCTCTTGTAACCAATCAAACCAAGAAAAAGGTTCACATCATCCGTGACTACGACCTCTCACTCCCTGTGGTTAATGCAGATCGTGACCAACTCATCCAAGTGATGTTAAATATTAGTATTAACGCAGTCCAAGCTATTTTAGAGAACAAAGCATTCTTTCAAGCACAACAAACTACACCAACAATTACATTTAGAACACGTATTCAAAGACTGGTCACCATTAACGGGGTACTCAACCGCTCTGCAATTCGTATAGATATAGAAGACAATGGACCAGGAATTCCTGAAGATATTATTGAGTCGGTTTTCTACCCACTGGTTACAAAACGTGCCAATGGAACAGGACTGGGCCTGAGTATTGCTCAAAATATTATGCACCAACATAACGGCATGATTGATTGCCAATCTACCTCTGGAAAAACAACCTTTAGCTTATATTTACCTTGGGAGTCATAATATGACACAGAACAAAATTTGGGTCATTGACGATGATCGCGCAATGCGCTGGGTGTTGGAAAAAACATTTAAAGAAGCTGGTTTTGATGTGACAAGCTTTGAAGATGCTCAAAGTGCACTCGATCAACTATTAATGAACCTACCCGATGTCATACTTACAGATATTCGTATGCCTGGTATTGATGGTTTAACCTTTCTAAGCAAAGTCAAAAATAGCCATCCTGAACTGCCTGTAATTATTATGACGGCACATTCAGATTTAGAGTCTGCGGTATCGAGCTATCAAACTGGGGCATTTGAATACCTACCTAAGCCTTTCGATATAGACGAAGCACTTGCACTGGTTAATCGTGCAATTCTTCATCTTGAAAAAATTCAAAATCAAGAAACTACAAAAGTAAGTTCACCTTTACAATCTACAGAAATTATTGGTGAATCTCCTGCTATGCAGGAAGTATTTAGAGCGATTGGGCGACTCTCTCAGTCTCATATTACGGTTTTAATTAATGGTGAATCTGGTACAGGAAAAGAATTGGTTGCTCATGCACTCCATCGCCACTCACCAAGAAAGAATAAGCCATTTATTGCATTAAATATGGCAGCAATTCCAAAAGATCTCATTGAAACCGAACTTTTTGGACATGAAAAAGGAGCTTTTACAGGTGCAAATACACAGCGACAAGGTCGTTTTGAACAAGCCAACGGTGGCACACTATTTTTAGATGAAATTGGTGATATGCCATTTGAAACACAAACACGCCTATTACGCGTCCTTGCAGATGGTGAGTTTTATCGTGTGGGTGGTCATATTCCAGTACGCGTCGATGTTCGTATTGTTGCAGCAACACATCAAGATTTAGAAAAATTGGTAGAAGATGGTCGATTTAGAGAAGACCTTTATCATCGACTTAACGTCATTCGAATTCATATTCCAAAACTTGCAAATCGTAGTGAAGATATTCCAATGCTTGCACAGCACTTCCTTATACAAGCAGGTAAAGAACTCGGTGTTAGTCCTAAAATTTTAAGATCTGAAACCATTGCTTATATGCAAAGGCTATCTTGGCCCGGAAATGTGCGTCAACTAGAAAACATCTGTAGATGGCTAACTGTCATGATTACAGGTCGAGAAGTTTATCCAGATGATCTACCTACAGAGCTAAAGCAAAAACTACATGCCGATGACGTACCCGTACGCGAAGTTAACTTGATACAAAGTAATCAAAACTGGGAAGACCACTTAAGCCAATGGGCAATGGATAAGCTATCTCAGGGTGAAATGAAAATACTGGACATTGCTGTACCCATTTTTGAAAGAACATTGATTAATGCTGCACTTACACAAACCAAAGGAAGAAAAAGACATGCAGCAGAACTTCTAGGATGGGGGCGAAATACACTAACACGTAAACTCAAAGAACTCGGTATGGATGTATCTGATGAAGATGAGGAAATAACTGCATAAAACCTAGTACGCTAGAGTCTTTAAAATCATGCCAAAAGGCTCTAGCACTTACCCCTGAAAACTGATATAAATAATAATAATTATCATTTACAGTGACAATCTACTATGGGTGTTTTCCAAAATTTTAAACAACTTATTCGACAACAGGAAGTTGAAATACAACAACTCTATCAGGATGCTTGTCAAAATATTCAAGAAGGCTGTTTTGAGGATGCCGAAATAAAGCTTAAAAAAATCCAAACTATTTCCCCTAAAGATACACGTTGGATGAGAGGTTTCGGACATCTGTTTCACTATAAAAACAATCCAACCTTGTCTTATCATTGGTATATGCAAGCAGCACAATTAAATGATGATCAAGCATTTTATCATCTTGGCCAAATTGAATATCAACGCCATAACTACACCCTCGCAAAACACTATTTTAAATCATCCATTTCATATGGAAACAGCCTTTCTTTACTTACACTTGGCACCATTTATCTACACGAATATGAATTAGAAAATGCATTAATAACATTAGAGCAAGCTGTTTCATGTAATCATTACGATGCACTTATTCCTTTAGGACAAACTTATTTATTGGCTAAGGCGTATTCAAAAGCAGAAGAATGTTTCTCTAAAGCATGTGATTTTGACATTCAGTTTGCATCTCACTATTTCGCAAGAGTACAACAATACCTAAATCGTCTAGATCTAGCGAAAAATTGGTATTTATACGCTTTCCATACCGAACAAAATCTCTCCTCTCTCGAAGCATTTGGACAATTATTATGTAGTGAAGGAAATATTTTAGAGGGGGAAAATATTATTGCTATTGCACACAAACTTGAAGAGAATACAAGTCTATCTAACGAAGAAAATCAGATTTTTGAGCGTATTATGGGTACAAATCGTAATTTTAAGCTCAACTTATAAACAATCATACCTATCATACATACATAGATGTCACGAATTGTGCAATCTCTCTGCTTATAGTTTGCTATAATTAAACATCAACATGATATGTTAGATAGCTTTTCCATTATGTCAGATTCCAAAGATTGCTACTTCAATGAGCAACCTCAAACCAAACGAGGTGCAGAGCGCTGTTCTGCTTTTTTAGAAGCTGCAACTGATCTATTCATGGAAAAAGGCTTCGATGCTGTTTCTCTAGATGATATCGTACAACATGCTGGTGGTTCTAAATCATCTTTGTACAAATTTTTCGGCAATAAAGAAGGATTATTTACTGCCATTTGTGACCATCGTAGAGATATCTTTCTAAAAGAAATCTATATGAATACCGATCCAGAAGCATTAGATATTCGAAGTTTCCTCATTACTTTATTAAAAAATTTTCATCGACATCTTGTTAAACCAAATAACGCACAATTTTTTCGATTAATGCTAGAAAGAATTAAACATAATCCAGACCTAGCCGATTATTTATATACATGTGGTCCTGAACGTATATTACATGACACCTGTACATACCTAGAAAAAGCAACACAACAAGGACTTATTGTATGTGATCAACCCATGGCATCTGCAAAAGTTTTTTTAGGTTGTTTATGGAATTTCAAATGGAAAATGATGACGGGTGTCTCAATTAATGAAACAGCAAAAGAATTAGACGAATATGTGGAATATTGTGTAAATCTATTTCTTAAAGCACATGAATATAAACAAAACTTTTGAAATCTAATAACAATTTAGTATATATTCAAAGATTAGACATTCCTTTAACACACAATAAACATAGCTATAGTTGAGTCTATAGATATGTGGAGTAGCCATGGCTCTACGTCATTTTTTAACATTACGTGACTTATCTTCTGCAGAGCTAGAGCAAATTATTGAACGCGCGCAGGAGCTAAAAAAACTACAACATGCAAACCAAGTATACCAACCATTTAAAGGTAAAGTACTTGGAATGATTTTTGAGAAATCGAGTACACGTACACGAGTTTCTTTTGAGGCAGGCATGAGCCAATTTGGTGGCAGTGCAATTTTTCTTTCACCAAGAGATACTCAACTTGGTCGCGGTGAACCGATCGAAGACTCTGCCCGTGTTATTTCTAGCATGCTCGATATTGTCATGATTCGTACATTTGGTCATGACATCATTGAACGTTTTGCTGCGCAATCTAAAGTACCCGTCATCAACGCTCTTACAGATGATCACCACCCTTGCCAACTCTTAGCCGATGTACAAACTTTTGTAGAACATAGAGGCAGCATTAAGAATAAAACGGTTGCTTGGATTGGTGATGGCAACAATATGTGCAACTCATATATTGAGGCTGCTCATATGTGGGGTTTCAAACTTAAAATTGCTGCACCTCAAGGTTATGAACCAAAACCAGAATTTTTAAAAGATTTTGAACATTGTGTAGAATTGGTTTCTTCTGCTGAAGAGGCTGCAAAGAATGCCGATCTTATCGTTACGGATGTATGGGCTTCAATGGGGCAAGAAGAAGAGCAAAAAATTCGTGAAAAAGCTTTTGCTGATTATCAAGTCAATGAAGATCTCATGAAATTGGCAAATCCAGATTGTCTATTTATGCATTGCCTACCCGCACATCGCGGTGAAGAAATTTCAGAAACGATGTTAGATCATCAAAGTGCTGTTGTATGGGATGAAGCTGAAAATCGCTTACATGCACAAAAAGCCTTAATGGAATTCTTACTTTTAGAGCATTCAAAATAGTGCTTAAGTATTAGACCAAAGTACTCTTGATATTTTATGATTGAGAGTACTATTATTAGCCAAACTAGTACTACGATATAGATCTTATTTATAATTATATAAAAAAATATTACAAAAATCAAACAAATATACAAAAAAACACAATAACCCAACCTAAAATACATCAAGTTAAAACACTATAGGAAATCATTTTTTGTAAAATTATAAGTACTTGAATCTTTTCTGCTTTTTAACGTGCTAAGAAAAAATACGTGTATCTTTGCCTTTTCAACACACCTATTTTCTCTTGTCATGTAGGAATATTCATCTTTCAATTGAATTGTTTTTAGCTTAATGTTTAGAGTGAATAAAACTCAAAATTAAAAGCAATTATAAACAATTTTCATCGTAAACTTGGAATAATTACATGCGTGGATTTAGAAAGAAAAACAGGCCTGTAGATATTGATGACATTAGTATTGTTGATCAATCAAAATCAAAACAGGCAATTACAGCGGCAGCTTTAGGGAATGCAATTGAATGGTTTGACTTCGGTGTGTATGGCTACGTGGCGTACATACTTGGTAAGGTATTCTTCCCACATGCAAGTCCAAGTATTCAACTTATTGCTGCCTTAGCAACTTTTTCTGTACCATTTTTATTTAGACCTCTTGGCGGTATTATTTTTGGTCGTTTGGGCGACAAATATGGACGCCAAAAAGTTCTATCTACAACCATCATTTTAATGACACTGAGTACCTGTGCCATTGGTTTGCTTCCAGGCTACGAAACCATAGGTATTTGGGCACCCATCCTACTATTAGTCATTAAAATACTTCAAGGTATTTCAGTAGGTGGCGAATATTCTGGTGCCGTTATTTTCGTTGCCGAATATGCTCCAGACCGTAAACGTGGGTTTATGGGAAGCTGGCTTGACTTTGGTTCAATTGCAGGCTTCCTATTGGGTGCAGGCTTAGTTTCATTACTTACAGTTGTAATGGGTGCAGAGAAATTTAATGATTGGGGATGGCGTATTCCTTTCATCGTTTCTTTACCTTTAGGTCTTGTAGGTATGTACCTTCGCCATGCACTTGAAGAAACACCTGCTTATCAACAGCATAGTGAATCTGACCAAAACCAAAAGAAATTCTCATTTAAAGAATTACTTGCAACACATAAACGTAGCTTACTTTTATGTATTGGTCTAGTTTTATGTACAAATGTAACTTACTACATGGTACTAACCTACTTACCAAGCTACTTTACACATAATCTTCACTATGATGAAGCACACGGTAACTTAATTATTATCGCCGTGATGATTGGTATGCTATTTGTACAGCCACTTATTGGTTGGTTAAGTGACAAATGGGGACGCCGTCCGTTCATTTTCCTTGGTAGCTTATCTTTAATCTTCTTATCTTATCCTGCATTTAAACTATTAGGGTCTGATCAAACATCATTAATCTTTACTGGTTTAATTATATTAGCGCTTTCTCTGAACATGCTTATTGGTGTAATGGCATCTACACTCCCTGCCTTATTCCCTACAGCGATTCGTTTTAGTGCACTTGCAATTGCCTTTAATATTTCTATTGTGATCGCAGGCTTAACACCTACTCTAACAGCAGCATTTGTTGAATCAAGTGGTAACCTTATGGTTCCATCACTTTATCTTATGGTGTTTGGTGTGATTGGTGTCATCACTGCAATCAATCTTAAAGAGACTGCAAATAAACCTTTATTTGGTGCTGCTCCACTTGCAACAAGTGAAGAGGAAGCTGCAGAACTCTTAGAAGAGTTTCATGGCACAATTGAAGAGCAAATTGAAAGAGTTGATCAAAAAATTCTTGCTTTACAGAAAAAACGTCAGCGCTTAGCAGATAAACATCCAGAAATCGATTAGTTATAAAAAGGCCGTCAAATGACGGCCTTTTTATTATCTAGAGTAATAAATCACTCCACGCACTTTGTAACCTTTTTGGGGAAACTGGCATCTTCGTCTTCATTGGCTGTGAAAATAAAGAGATTCTAAATTCTTCTACCATTTTATAGAAATCATATAAACGCTCATCGCCTTTAAACTTAAATAGTTTTTCCATCCACGGATCAACTTGATCAATCGCATCTAAATCACGCTTTAAGTTATTTGGAAGACGATCTAATCTCAACTCGAGTGCTTGTAAATAACGAGGAAACTCCTGCCATAAGTTCTTTGGTTGTTCATATGCAAAATTTTCTAAGTACATCAATGCAAGTTGATCTTCTACATCATCTATACTTACACCAAAGACTGCCTCATCTAAACTTAACAGCTGACGACGTATAGACTGCCAAGTCACATAGATGTCGTTAAACATTTTAAGCGTATTTTGTCCTTCTAACAAAAAATTCTTCTTAACTTTTTGCTGTAGCATTTCAAATTCTTGTAAATTTTTTGGTAAAACCTCAATACATTGATCAAGCGTTGCATAAATCAACATATTTTCAAGTTGAGCTTTATGACCTAAAGACGAGTAAGCCAACAATAGCGGTTTACCAATTTGTTTTTTCAATTGGCGAATCATATCTCCCAATTGCATATGAAGCAGACGAATAATACCTTGCTTATGCTGGATTTGAGCTTCATGAATATCATTAAATGTCTTTATAACAACACCACTTTCATCCTTTACCTCCAAAGACTTAAAATCTTTGATTGGAGAAAGTGCTTGGTATTGCTTTACGATTACCCCAGTTACTTTTTTACTCGACTCAAATTGAAATGCTTCTGGAAAACTTTTAAATTCCCCATCAACTTGTGCGACCGCCTGTTTGGTTTCAATACGACAACGCGCCTTGAGTTCCTCTATATCTCTACCCTTTTCTATTAACTTTCCTTTTGCATCTGTGACATAAACAAACGGTATTAGATATTGATCAATCCTTTCAAAAGAAAAGTCTTGTTCTGTAATTTGTTCACCACGTAATGCAAAAGCCAAATATTTAAAGATATGCGCTTTTAAATGACGCTCGTCAATACCTTGAATAAGCTTTTCTGCTGTTGTTGGTATGGGTACGATATGGCGACGCTTCTCTTTCGGCAATGTTTTTAATAAAGCTTCAATGAGCGTTCTACGCCATCCTGGTATCCCCCATGACCAAATATTTTCATCAATTTGTGGAAGTGCCTGTACTGGTACTTTGACTACAGCACCATCTTCATCATGGCTTGGATCAAAGCGATAGACTGTTGCCAACCTTAACTCACCATTTCTTAGATGATCAGGAAACTGCTGAGTCGTTGGCCTATCATCTAACCAAAGTGTAGTTTCCTCAATATATAAATAACGAGGATCTTGACTTTCTACCGTTGCAAGCCAGTCTTCAAAACTTCTTCTACTCGCAACCTCTTCAGGAATTTTGCTAGCATAAAACTGATAAATGGTTTCCTCATCAACAACTAAGTCACGACGGCGAAGTTTATCCTCAACACGCTCGACCTCTTCTAGTTTTAACAGATTATGCTTTAAAAAAGATGGCATAACGCCCAAATGACCTGTGGTGAGCGCATCTCTTAAAAAGATTTCATGCGCGGCCTTCTGATCAATCTTTTCAAAATTCACTAATCGTTTCGGTTCTACAATAAGACCAAACAATGTAATTTGTGCATATGCATTTACAATCCCCGTTTTCTTTGACCAGTGTGGTTCAAAGTAATGGTACTTTAATAAATCTCGTGCACCCAATAAAATCCACTCTGGTTCAATTTTTGCCAATGTTCTTAAATAGACTTGTGACGTTTCAACCATCTCAAAAGCCATAATCCAAGAGGCACTTGCCTTATGTAGAGCACTTGCAGGAAAAATACGTGCTTTTTGCTGACGCACAGCCATATACACGTTTCTTTCATCAGTTTTATTGGCAACGAAAGACAGTAATCCCGTAAGTAAAGCACGATGTAAATTCTCATAACTTGCGGGTTTATCATTAAAAGAGAGCTTTAAACTTTCTGCTAAATCGACCAACTGTTTGTAAGTTTGCTTCCACTCTCTTAAACGCAACCAACTTAAGAAATGTTGTTTTGCAAATTGACGGCGTTTATTTTCACTCATCTGATCTCGGTTTGATTCAATCACATCCCACAATTTCAGATAAAATAAAAAATCAGAATCAGCTTCTTTAAATAATGCATGTTTTTGATCAGCTTGAGTTTGTTTATCCGCAGGTCGTTCACGTGGATCTTGTACAGCCAATGCACTTACAATAATTAAAATTTCTTTTAGAACACCAAAGTGGGCTCCTCCCACAATCATTCGGGCAAGACGCGGATCAATCGGCATGCGAGCCATCATCTGACCAACGCGTGTCAACTCACCTTTTTTATCGTTCAGTGCACTTAGCTCAATTAATAGCTTTCGACCATCATTCACTAATCGATGATCAGGTGGCTCGATAAAGTCAAAGTTTTCAAGATTACCTAAACCTAAACTCTGCATTTGCAAAATCACTGATGCAAGGTTAGTTCGTTTAATTTCTGGTTCAGTAAATTCAGGACGACTGAGGAAATCTTCCTCGCTGTACAAACGAATGCATACCCCTGGTGCAATACGTCCACAACGTCCTTTTCTCTGATTTGCAGCTGCTTGAGAGATAGCTTCAATTGGTAAGCGTTGCACACGTGAGCGGTAATTATAGCGTGAAATTCGAGCAAACCCACTATCAATCACATAGCGAATATTCGGTACTGTCAGCGCCGTCTCTGCAACATTCGTTGCAATAATAATACGTCGTCCTCGGCCACTTGGACTAAATATTTTTTGTTGCTCAGACAATCCCAAACGTGCGTACAAAGGCAAAATTTCTGTATGCCTTGGACCATACTTTTGTAATGTTTCTTGTAACTCTCTAATTTCTCGTTCAGTACTGGCAAACACCAAAATATCTGCATGTTCAGGATGACCTGACTTTTCTGCATCTTTAAAGCACTCTTCTACTGCTTGTACCACAGCACGAGGTAAATTTTCTTCAAAATCATCAAACTCGTCATCGTCACTGCTTCCAATAGATAAATCAGAAATAGGTCTATAACGAACTTCAACAGGATAACTACGACCCTCTACTTCAAAAATCGGTGCCTGATTAAAATATTGACTAAAACGATTTACATCCAATGTTGCTGACGTAATAATTACTTTTAAATCAGGACGTTTAGGTAGTAGTTGCTTTAAATACCCCATAACGAAATCAATATTTAATGAACGCTCATGGGCTTCATCAATAATAATTGTATCGTATTTAGTTAGAAACCGATCATGCCCTAACTCGGCAAGCAAAATTCCATCTGTCATTAGACGACAAATAGAATCTCCCGAACCCTGCTCATTAAAACGTACTTTAAAACCAATTGACTGGCCTAGTTTTTCACCAACTTCTTCAGCAATACGCTGTGAAACACTTCTTGCAGCCAAACGGCGTGGTTGGGTATGACCAATCATTCCTGTCAGACCTCGCCCTGCAAGCATGGCAATTTGCGGGAGCTGCGTCGTTTTACCCGAACCTGTTTCACCTGCAACAATAATCACTTGATGCTGCTCAATAGCTTCTATCAGCTTATCTGCATATTGTGTAACAGGTAAATCTTGATTTAATTTAATCTGAGGTAAACGTTCTATTCTTTTTCGAACCTGTATGTTCGATTTTTCAAATAACTCTTGATACTGCTGAGCATTTTTTGTTTTACCTTGACTCAACCGATTTAAACGATGCCGATCACGCGCCATAACCATTTGATCTACATTTAAATCTATTCGCACAGAGTATTTTTCCTAAATTTAAGCATTGAAGCGATCTATTTTACGCAAATCTTACTCTGATAGAAAGAATTACAAATTAAAAGTTTTCCCTGTTTCGACTTGAAATAAACTGTCATGATCACCATGTATGCTAAGAAGTAAATGACAGATACGGATATAAGTAAAATGCTTTTAATTCAATTTTCCGATTAAAAGCATTAAAAAATACTATTTCCTGAGTAGGACATTTTTTCTTATCCTATTTGCCATATAAACAAGCATGCATATCCACTAGCGGAGAATATAATGAGCTTAATTAACACTGAAGTTAAACCATTTAAAGCAACAGCATATAAAAACGGCCAATTTATTGAAGTTTCTGAAGCAGATTTAAAAGGCAAATGGTCTGTATTCTTCTTCTATCCTGCAGATTTTACATTTGTTTGCCCAACAGAGTTAGGTGATCTTGCAGATAACTACGCTGAATTCCAAAAACTTGGTGTTGAAATTTATGGCGTATCTACAGATACTCACTTCACACACAAAGCTTGGCATGATTCTTCTGAAGAAATTAAAAAAATTGAATACCCAATGGTAGGCGATCCAACTTGGACACTTTCTAAAAACTTTGAAGTTTTAATCGAAGGCGAAGGCGTTGCTGATCGTGGTACATTCGTTGTAGACCCTGAAGGTAAAATCCAAATCGTTGAAATCAACGCAGGTGGTATTGGCCGTGACGCGCAAGAACTTCTCCGTAAAGTTAAAGCAGCGCAATACGTACATGCTCACCCAGGTGAAGTTTGCCCAGCTAAATGGAAAGAAGGTGATGCAACACTTTCTCCATCAATCGATCTAGTTGGTAAAATCTAATTTTACTTCAACATAAAGATTAAGAAGGTAGTCACATTTTGTGACTACCTTTTTTATATCTAAAATAAAAAATTATGGATAATCTCATGGGTACCAATAAAAAATTATCAGAAGTGAATCAAAAAGTTTTACAAGAGAGTCAAAGCTTTCCAACAGTTAAATTAAAAGATGGTACACCTGTACAAACAGGAACGGTTGCAGCGTTGCTATATAATATTCAGCTTTATAATCAAGGAGAACGAGGACCAATCGAAGAAGAGATGAGGCTTGCCATTCCTATACTATTTAAAATTGGTTTTTTTGAGTTATTCCCACCGAATGAATGGATTTCAAAAGAAAATTTTGGGAGAAATTTTGTTGGTCATGCAGCTCAAGCATATTTAATCAATCATTCTTAATATACAAGCCAACATATTTGTGTTGGCTTTCATCTATACTTCATCAGTTAACTTTTTAAGTTGTAATCATACGGCGCTCAATAATGTCGTAGCACCACTGAAAAATAAATGTATATACCAAAATACATAAAGTCATTGCTAAATCCAGCACAAATGCTTCAAGAAGAGTAATTTTTAGTGCATAAGCGACCATAGGAATAGTGGCCAACATTAATCCGCCCTCAAATCCAATGGCATGCAAAATACGTACTGGAATAGTTCTTTTGAGTTGATACTTCTTCTCTGCTTTTTCAAACATATAATTAAATATTATATTCCAGATTACCGAAGTGACAGCCATGATTACTCCTAAAATTCCTGTAACTTCAAGTGGCATATCTAAAAAAGTGCTTAATGCAACTGCAATAATTACGAGTAAGATAACTTCATACGTCAATGCATGAATTAACCTTCGTTTTGAAATAAACATATAAATAACCTTCAATCACTAGAATATGACCTATTTTATTTTTATAATATTGATAACTCTAGTTAGAACCTTTCAGTATTTTTGATAGAAATATGAATATAAACCAAGAACAACTCTTAATATTTAAAACTGTCATAGAAACAGGATCTTTTTCAGCAGCAGCGAGAAAATTAGGGAAAGTACCATCAGCCGTTAGTATGTCCATCGCAAATTTAGAAATCGATTTAAATGTTCAGCTTTTTCAACGCATAGGTAGAGAGCCAATTCCTACAGAAGAAGCTAATCAGTTATATAAAAAAACAGAAAATTTACTTATTGAGATGAACCAATGGAAACAATATGCATTTGCCTTGGGTACAGGATTAGAACCTGCTTTGAATATTGTGATTGCTTCCGAACTTATTCATACACCATGGATAAAATACATCAATGCTCTTGAGCAGCAATTTCCTACATTAGAAATCAATATTTTCTCTGCACCTCAAGAAGATGCCATGGGCATGCTGATGCAAAATGAAGTTCAATTTGCTTTACTGTTTGAAAGAGAACTTTTAGATCATCGTGAGGCATTTATAGAACTTTTTTCAGAAACAATTGTTCCCGTAAGCGCTTTAGAACACTCACTCTCACAACAACATCAAATTACGCTACATGAGCTCTCTACACACCGACAAATTGTCGTTACTAGTCGTGATAAAGCCATTAAACCAGAGCTCGTTTTTTCTAAAGATTATTGGCGTACAGATCATTATCACTTAGCCCTCACACTCATAGAACAAAAACTTGGCTGGGGATTTCTACCACAAGTATTTTTAGATAGCTTAAAAGATAAAGAAGGAAAAAATCTAACTGTATTAAATATTACTGATTTTACTTACGATTTAAGATACTTCATCGATTTAGTATGGAATAAAGAAAATTCTATGGGAATCGCTGGTCAATATTTAATTAACTATGCAAGAGAACAACGTAATAAATAAAAACATTGTCATAGATGTAACAAAATATTGGTTAAGATATGTTATATATAAGAAAAACAGACGTAAGAAGTTAATCTAATGACTGAATCTACTTTAAAACAAATTAAAGAACTCACAACCATCGTTGTAGATAGTGGCGATCTAAATGCCATTCGAACATTTAAACCCCTTGATGCAACCACTAACCCATCATTGATTACGGCAGCAGCGTCTCAGCCTGAAAATTTAGCGCTGATTGAAAGTGCGTATGCTCAAGCTGTGAGCGAAGGCCATACATCAGATGAACGTATAGAACGCACGATTGATATTTTAACCGTTAAATTAGGGGTTGAAATATTAAAAATTATTGAAGGCCGAGTATCAACAGAAGTAGATGCAAATTTATCTTATGACACTGAAGCCACCATCGCAAAGGCAAAAGAGCTCCTCGCACTTTATAAAAGTTATGGTGTGTCATCAGATCGAATATTAATTAAAATCGCATCGACATGGCAAGGCATTCAAGCAGCAAAAGCTTTAGAAGCTGAAGGTATTCACTGTAACCTCACCTTATTATTTGGTTTACATCAAGCACGTGCTTGTGCAGATGCCAATGTAACTTTAATTTCTCCATTTGTTGGTCGTATCTTAGACTGGTACAAAAAAGCAGATAAAGTAGATAGCTATCCAATCGAAAAAGATCCGGGTGTGTTATCTGTGAAGAAAATCTTTGAATATTATAAATCTCAAGGTATTAAAACAGAGATTATGGGTGCAAGCTTCCGCAGTACTGCTCAGGTGACTGCACTTGCTGGTTGTGATTTACTAACCATCTCACCAAATATCTTAACTGAACTTGAGTCTGAAACAACTCAAATTTCGTCTCAGTTGAATAAAAATATCCCTCAAGCTAGCAAAGAAGCACCGATTTCTAAAGAAGAGTTTAAAACCCAAATTGAAAAAGATTTAATGGCTTTTCAATTACTACAATCAGGTATCGATGGTTTTATCAAAGCAAGAGAACAACTCAGCCACTTATTACACCAGTCTCTAGGTGATAGTGCTGAAATTAAAGGCTAAATTATTCTCAGGCTAGGGTGGCAAAATGCGCTCTAGCTTTCTTTTTTATTTCTATGAGTAGTTATCGTGCTCGGCATTATCAATTTATCTACTTTTATCCTTGGTACTATTTTAATTATACTATTGCCAGGGCCAAATTCCTTCTATGTATTGTCAGTTGCTTCTAAACATGGCGTAAAAGCTGCTTATCAAGCCTCATTTGGGGTTATTTGTGGCGACTTTATTCTGATATTGGCAACTATTTTTGGTGCAGCTTCTGCATTACATACTTTTCCTTTAGCTTTCCTTGCACTTAAAGGTTGCGGTGCACTTTATTTATCTTATTTAGGGATAAATTTAATTCGACATGCGTACCAGACATGGAAAAGTCGACACCAAAAAGTATCTAAAGAAACACCTATATTCAGTGAAAAAATAGAAAAAGTTACTCCTTATCGAACCGCTCTTACAATTAGTTTACTTAATCCGAAAGCTATTTTATTCTTTCTCTCATTTTTTATTCAATTTGTAGATCCCAATAGCACATCACCTTTTCTAAGCTTTTTGGTATTAGCACTTATTCTAGAAATCATCAGTCTAAGTTACTTAACACTGATTATATTTTCTGGGATTAAACTTTCACAATATTTCTCACAACATCTTCGTCTTACTAGTATTTCTGTACTTATTGTGGGCTTACTGTTCATTGGCTTTGGAATTAAACTAGCCACATCTACTCTATAAAAAGAAATAAGAGAGATCTATTTTTCTCTTATTTCTTCATCAAATGAGCGATCTATGAACGTACTTTTTGATTTACCGTGAGTAACGTTGCAGCCGCAATTAAAACGACAGCCAAAATAACGACAGCACTCCATCCATTATATTGCCAAGCATATCCACCGAGTGAACCCACAATACTAGAACCTAAATAGTAAAACAGTAAGTAAAGTGATGTTGCATGCCCCTTAAATGACTTTGCATTCGTCCCGACATTACTACTTGCTATAGAGTGAGAAATAAAGAATCCAGTTGTTACAAAAGCTACCCCAACAATAATGGCAAACAGATTCATGCTAAGAGTCATTAACGTACCGATAAACAACATTAAAAAACCAAATCGCATAATAATTTGACGACCGAGTTTTTCTACAAGGCTTCCTGCAACAGATGAAGAAATGATGCCAAAGCTATATGATAAAAAGATAAGACTGATCTGTGTCTGATTAAGCGTATACGGTTGGGCAGACAATCTAAAAGTAATGTAGTTGAACAGCGTCACAAATATACTAGTAAGTAAAAAACCAATACCATAGACTCTTAATAATTGAGGGTTTTTTAAATGTGACTTCCAAGCATTAATATGGAAAGATAGATTAACCCCCTTCTTGGCAACAAAGTTTTTTGAAGCAGGCAGTAACTTTAAAAAGCCAAATGCACATAAGAAACACAGTACACCTAAAATTGCCATTGCCATACGCCATGAAAAGTACTCAGTCAATAGGCCCATGCCTACTCTGCCCATCATTCCACCAAATGCTGTTCCCGCAATATATAGGCCCATTGTTTTGGCTAAGTGCTTAGGATTAATCTCTTCTGCAATCCATGCCATCGCGACCGCTGGCACACCACCTAAAATAAACCCTTCTATGGCACGTTCAATAAGTAATAAATGCCAACTTGAAGACATTGCACAAAGTACATTTAAAACCGCAGCAAGGCTCATCGAACAGAACATTAAACCCTTTCGGCCAAGTGCCTGCGAAAATGCACTCGATAACACAATAGAAAAAGCTAAGAAACCTGTCGTTAATGACAATGCTAAGGCACTTGTTCCAGGTGTAATATGAAATGCCTGTGTAAATGCGGGTAATAAAGGCTGTACACAATAAATGAGGGAAAAACTGGCAAAGCCTAATAAAAACAATGCAATTCCTGCCTTTTGAAAAGATTTAGTACCAAAACTAATACCTAAATAATCTTCTTGTCCTAAAGCCTGCGCATCTGCTTGCGTTTTCATTTAAATGACCTAAATTCACGAGTTTTTCATTATTCTTTAGACTATCAAGTGAATGTATATATGTATAATATATAATACTACTATACGCTATATATAAAAAATATGGACTTACGACATATTCGCTATTTCATTACTGTTGCAGAAGAACAAAGTTTTTCTAAGGCGGCTCAAAGACTTCATATGAGCCAACCTCCCTTAAGCATGCAAATTAAACAACTAGAAGAAGAAATTGGTACTGAACTATTTTATAGAACATCACAAGGAGTATCTCTTACACCCTCAGGAAAAGTGTTTCTTAAATCTGTACTTCCCATACAACATCAAGTTCAACATGCGATTAAGCAAGCACAAAGTACAGCGAATGGAGAAATTGGAGAGCTTCGTTTAGGATTTACAGGAACAGCTATTTTAAATCCACTCATTCCAAAAGCTATTCAACGATTCCAAAAACAATACCCATCCATCAACTTAGTTTTGACAGAAGCAAACTCACTTCTGCTCATTGAAGCAATTTTGCACAATGAGCTCGATATCGCTGTCATTCGACCACCAAAAACATATCCTAATGATCTTTGCATTCAACATCTGATTGATGAACATCTAGTTGCTGTTTTACCTCAGGATTACTTACTTCCCGATGAAAAATTAAGCTCACTAGAAGCCCTCAAAAATGAACGGTTTATTGTTTCACCTTACGAAGTAAGTGCTGGACTTTTTGAAGCAACTGTTCATGCATGTGCACAAAGTGGCTTTGAACCTAAGTTCGGCCCAAGTGCACCACAAATTGTTTCTATCTTATCTTTAGTTGCAGCAAATATTGGAGTATCTCTTGTACCTGAGTCGACACAGCAATTGAATATCAAAGGTATTCAATACCAAGCGCTCGATCCTAAAATTTCTAAAATTGGTTTAGGATTAGCATACAAAGTAGATCATCACTCACAACCCGCTATTAACTTTTCTAGTATTCTTCACTCGCTTCTACACCATCAATATGAGTGAATATTTATCCATACTTACGTGCAAACTGCTCGTCAGAAGAACACAAATAAATAATACCTTCAATAAATGCAATAAACGCAGGCAGGAAGGTCCAACAGAAAATTAAATATAAAAATCCTTGTCCAATACGTCCCAAATAAAATTTATGGATACCAAAACCACCTAGAAAAAATGCCAGTAATGCAGCCGCCAATTTATTTTTTTCACCCACAACAGGTGGGTTCGTCTGACGCACACCACACTTAGGGCAAATTTCAGCACGCGCATCGATTGATTGACTGCATGCAAAACAGAATTTTGTACGATTCATAATAAGCCTTACTCAACATAAAAAAAGCACTATGCAATACTACATTGCATAGTGCTCATATTTATAAAAATTATACAGATAACATACTATTCAATGTTTCAACAACATTCTTAGATTTTACAGTTTCTTTCAATTTGGTTAATTCTTCTTTAACCTCTGTACGCTTTGGCTCGGCCAGTGTATACCAGCGTGAAAGTACTTGAAGCAAGCGTGAACCTACTATTGGGTTCTTTTCATCTAAATACTGTGCAAGCTCAATAAAATGAGCTACGCCATAACTCCATGCATTGACAGGATTACTGTTTAACCCACCACTCACCGCACGAATACGGTTTGGTGTTCCCAAATCATAGTCAGGATGTGAAGTCAGATATTGAATCGTCTCTTGCGTTGCATTTGGATGTGCTGCTTGCAACATAAACCATTGATCCAATGCTAAAGGCTCATCTTTAAAACGTGTATAGAATTTTTCTAAAGCTTCTTTTGCTTGTGGGGCATCATTCCAAACCAATACCTTTAATGCACCTAAGCGTTCAGACATGTTAGAAGTAGTATCAAATTGCTGTTTTGCTAATTCAAATACTGCTTCATCTCCTTGACGTGCCATATAGCTAAGCATAATATTTTTAAGCGCGCGCTCGCCCATTGCTTGAGAAAACTCAGACTGTAATTTCGGGTCTAAACTTAAATAGGTCTCTTTAAAGAAACTGCCTAAAGCTTTTGCAAAAGCATTTAAAAGTGCATTACGTTTCTCTTGAATGACTTCGGGCTTATAGTTTTCATCAATACGACTTGCTAAATACCCTTCAGATGGTACGTCCAATAAGCGTGATGCCAATAAAGGATCTTTTTTAACAATATTTGGCAATGTATTTTTTAGCGCATCAATATATGGTTGTGCCACATGATCTTCTAGCAAAATACGCTCAAGCAATGTTTGTGTCGCTTGCCACTGGTTAAATCCATTTGTTTCATGCTCGATAAGGAAAGCCAGCGCATCATCTGTATAATCAAAATCTAGATTTACAGGTGCTGAAAAATTACGTAGCAATGAGACCACTGGCTCAGTCGTTACATTGTTAAATGTGAGTGTTGCTTCTTCACTATTTAGCAAATATACGCCATCTTTCACTTGATTTTCTACAAGATCGTCTGCATCTAATGTAAATTGCTCACCTGAGTCTTTATTGAATAATGCAAGTGCTACAGGTATCGGAAGTGGTTTTAATTCAGGATACTTATCATTTTTTCTTAATGATTGCTTAAATACCAATGTATAGCTTTGATTGACTGCATCATATTTATGGGTTACCTGCAGTTTTGGTGTACCTGGTTGGTTATACCAACGTAAGAATGCAGATAGATCTACACCTGAACCTGCAGATAAAGCTGAAATCCAATCTTCTACTGTTACAGCTTGGCCATCGTGTCTTTTAAAATATTCATCTGTTCCTTGACGATACTTTTCTTTACCCAACAAAGTCGCCATCATTCGGTTAATTTCAGCACCTTTTTCATACACGGTTGCCGTATAGAAATTATTAATTTCTACAAAATGATCAGGTCGTGGTGGGTGCGATAATGGACCAGCATCTTCAGGGAATTGATGAGACTTCAATATGGACACATCATCAATACGTTGTACGGCAGCCGACTGTAAATCTTCAGAAAAAGATTGATCGCGGAATACAGTCAAACCTTCTTTTAAACACAATTGAAACCAATCACGGCACGTAATACGGTTTCCTGTCCAGTTATGAAAATATTCATGTGCAATTACTGACTGTACACGCATAATCGCAGCATCGGTGGTGTATTCCTCATCTGCCAATACACAGGAAGTATTAAAGATATTTAAACCTTTATTCTCCATAGCTCCCATATTAAACTGACTAACAGCAACAATCATATAATTGTCTAAATCGTAAGGACGACCATAATGTTCTTCATCCCAACGCATAGAATGCTTTAAAGCTTCCATTGCAATTTTACATTTAGGAATATCTTTTTCAATTGCATAGATCTCTAATGCAACATCTCTACCTTCAGATGTGACATAACGATCTTTTAATACAGCAAGATCACCAATAACGCATGCAAATAAATAGCTTGGCTTCTTTGTAGGGTCTTCCCAAATTGCATAGTGGCGTGACGCATTAACTTCACCAGTTTCAAGTAAATTACCATTAGCAAGAAGTACAGGATATTTTTTGTCTGCTTCTACACGCGTTGTAAATACAGAAAGTACATCTGGACGGTCAGGGTAAAAAGTAATTTTTCGGAAACCTTCTGGCTCGTTTTGCGTCACAAATAAGTTCCCTGCCTGATATAACCCTTCAAGCATTGTATTTTTTTCAGGATGAATAATAACACGTGTTGTAATCACAGCTATATCAGGTACATTCGTCAGTGTAAGTTGCTCTGTATCAAGTTGATACTGATCACTTGTCAATACGACATCATTCACTTTAATTTCTTTAAGTTCGAGATCACGCCCCAGCAATACAAAGTCACCCTCTGTTTGACGCTTTACATTTAAAATACTGTCTACAATTGTATGATCTTGAAATACTTGAATATTTAAATGGACTGAATCCACTAAAAATGTAGGTTTCTTATAATCTTTTAAATATACGGTTTGATCTGCAGCTTCGACTGCTGGATTTGCAGCTATATTCATCTTTTATCCCTACGTTATCTGTCATTTAAAGCACTTTAAAATTAATATTGGGCAATAATTTGTATTTTTCAAATGAAAAATTCGTTTTTTGCTGATATATGTAAAAATAATGCAAATTCTGATCCAATTCTAATAAATATTAGTCATTTAATTGTTTTAGGTACATTTAAAAACATAAGTTTTTCGCTTCTATACATAACATTTGTATAATAGTAAGCCTTTTAAAAATATTGAGTTGGTGTGTGTTTATTCAAATCATTAAGAAACAGTTAGATAGCAGTACATTATGTCCACTCTGTCATGCTGCAATGTATTGGGTAGATGCTGAGCAGTTTGAAACAGATATAAATTTTCACCAGTGTAGTCATTGCGAGCATCGTGTTTTTCAGAGCAGTGCTTTTAGCTGTCATTGTGAAGCATGTACACAAAAGCGTAAAAAAATGCTTAAGGAAACTCGTCTGCAAGAGGTAAGAAAATTTCGTAAAAAAGACATTGAAGCACCTTCATTACACCAATTATCTTTTATAAAAAAATTATTTTTACTGGCACTCTTAGATGACTATGCACGTGAAGATGCACAACATAATGAATATATCGACTGGGATAAAATAAAATATAGACCTATTTCACCAAATATTCATTTTCAACAGCATCTTGTTAAACAATTAGAAAAAGAAAATATTTTTATACTTCACGATCCCAAAAATGAAGATATATCTAACTATTATATTAATGTACGTCTAGATGGCTATGCAGAGCCGAGTCTATTTAGTATTACACAACAACTTCGGTTTTGGTTTTATGAAGATTTAAGCCAAGGCGTACCCTTTCAAGACAGTGATGAAGTGAAACATGCGATTTATTTGATGCTATATCAAGAAATTATGCAATTTACTATGGCTGTCTGCCGCACTTGGAATATACAAATTGCAGGACATAAATCGTTTCAAACACTCTGCTATAGATTACTTGATCATTTAGCAGTCGAACAAATTTTTTATCTTATTCATACTGCACTCGCCTACTTACATGAACAAGGTGCTTTACAAGCACGTAATGATAATTTTATTAATACGCATAAGCTCAAAAAAACAGTTATACAATACCGAGAAAATGCTATAAAAAATAAATGGGAAACACCTAACTTCCCTCGCCCTGAACATTTACCTTTTAATAAAATGGGAGAAATTTTATATTTTAAATTTCTAAATTATGATCAACGTATATTAAGCCAACCGATTTGGCACTTATGGAGAAAAATTTCTCCAAGATTGAGTTTTTATTCAGACAAGCGTTGTATGCATTGTGGCTCTCATGACTTAGAAGTGGAATACGATGCAGGAGATTATGTCTCTTTACGCTGTAGACAATGTAAGCACCAAGATCACTACTTTACACAATAATTTTCTTTTAGGATAAAATCAAACCATGATGCAAGTAAACACTTTAATAGACCAAGTGATTTTTGCATGGCAACAATTACAGCAAAAATCCCCATTGGTGCAATGTATTACCAATAAAGTGGCAAGTAATTATTCAGCAAACGTACTTTTGGCCTGTGGTGCCTCACCTGCCATGATTGACAATCCTTATGAAGCAGAAAGTTTTACACGTATTACAAATGCTTTAAATATTAACTTAGGTACACCTTCTTCAGAGCAAATGCAAGCAATGAAGATTTCAGCCGCCACTGCTCATCAAAAAAATATTCCTTGGGTACTTGACCCCGTAGGCTATAGTCCTATCTTAAAGTGGCGTAGCGACATGGTAGATACCTTGCTCACATTCTTGCCTAGTGTGATTCGTGGCAATGCCTCAGAAATTTTAACCCTAGCAGGAGAATCTATACCATCGAAAGGTGTAGACAGCACTTTAGATAGTAAAGATGTATACCCAAAAGCCACGGCGTTATTAAAGTACAGTCCATGTATTGCAATTTCTGGAGCATCTGATTTTATTTTGTCACAAGAGACAGATCAGGTCATTGAAATAAAAGGTGGGTCTGTATTACAACCTAAAATTACTGCAACTGGATGTGCTCTTGGTGCACTTATTGCTGCGTATTGTGCAGTTGCCCCTATACATATTGCAACAATTGCAGCACATGTACATTTTGCAATTGCTGGAAAACTGGCTTATGAAAGTGCACCTACTTTAGGTCAATTTAATGTTGCTTTTATAGATGAGCTATTTACTTTAAATGCTGAGAAAATTAAACAACATATAGATATTCAAATACATTAATAAAAAACGGCGTATTTAAAATGTACGCCGTTTTTCTCGTTTTTAAAAATGAATCGTGGCTGATAGTTGTGCCGTTCTTGGATTCCCTAAGAACAAGTAGTCATCACCCATAAATCCACCCACATCTCGCCAGTATTGGGTATTCATCACATTATTTATATTCAAGCGAAAGTCTGTATCATAACCTGCTATTGGTAAACGATATGCAGCACCCACATTAAAAATACTATAGCCTGCAACTTTTACAGTGCCTGATCTATTTGCATATTTGCTTGAACTCGCTTGCATACCTGCTAATAGTCTTAACTGATCATTTAACACAGGTGGTTTATAAGAAAGATAACCACTAAATCGCCATGTTGGGCTATTTTGAATCTGATGCCCTGCATAGCTTTCATCAGATACATTATCTAGTCTTGCCCGAATATAACTTAAACTTGTGAGCATATCTAAACGTTCTGTTACAGCACCATTTAATGCCAACTCTACACCTTGGTTATGCTGCTTTCCTTCTTGCACAAAAGCAAATTCTTGCGGGTTTGAAGGTATTGAAATTGCATATTGATTATCTTGTTTTAAATCAAATACTGTAGCCGTAAGCAAAAATTGTTGTATCTGCTGTTTAAGACCGATCTCATATTGCGTAGAATTTTTTGGTGCAAGCGTAACACTTGCATTTTTTGCATACCATGGTGCTTCCCCACCATCTGATAAGCCTTTGGCATAGCTTGTATAAATCGTTGTATTTTCAAATGGTCTATACATTAAAGCAGCTTGTGGTAAAAACTTACTTAGATGTGTGTCTCTAGCCAATATTTCATCTTTATTGTAGCTTTGCTCATTTAAATGCAGCCATTTTGTACCTAATAATACAGACCACTGATTATTCAAGTTAACAAGATCTGAAATGAAAATACTTTGTTGATGGCTTTTTAACGCAGTATATCGACCATCTAGAACTGTTGATACAGGTAAAAAATCCACTGTATCTGTATAAATATTAGTTGTGCCTATATAGCTTCCTCTTTCTTGATCTAAATAAACTACTTTATTGCGCTGTCGATTTTTATTTGTTTCTGCAATCTCTGTACGCAGTTGATGTTTAAATAATCCTATTTCAAATTCACCATTTAAGTGGAGTTTAAATTGGTCTGTGATTCGCACATCATTTGGATCTGTATAATCAATAATATCGTAATTTCCACTTTGGTCGAATGTATTACCTAAACCCGTGTACTTGCATATATCTGAATAACAACCATAAGGGAATGCCGAATAATCATCAATTACAACACGACTATGCGATGCAGTTAGACTCATATTCCACTGAGGATTAAAAACATAACGATAAGTGATATCTGTATTTAAGCTTTTATTGGTTACAGGATTACTCCAACTTTGATAACCGAGTAATTTATCCCAATTTACATTTTGTGGTACTGCCTTTGCATCAAGAAGTTGATACCCCGGTACAGAGCGTTGTTTTTGTGACTGAGCTTCTAAATTCAACTCAAGTTTTGCTTTGTCAGTCACATTCCAATCTAATGCTACAGAACCAAAATATCGTTGACCATTTGCATGATCGACGTATGGTTTAATATCTTCATGAGCAAGGTTAATACGATAGCCAAACTGACGGTTTTCCCCAACAAATCCACCTAAATCTGTAGAAACAGTTTTGTCACCATATTGGTCTATATCGAAGGTTAATGTACGCACATCTTCAGGACGTTTTGTCACAAAATTTACGACACCACCGGGTGTAGACATACCACTTTGTAAAGCAGAAATTCCTTTTAAAATTTCCACACTTTGTTTATTTTCTAATGCAATGTTTTGCTCACCACGAACTACATTGCCATTAATTAAATAGCTAGAGGCTGTATCAAGTGCAAAGCCACGTACCATAAAGTTTGGATAATATCCTATCGCGGCATAACCATCCCCCACACTGGCATCATTTTTTACAACATCAGTTAGGAGCTTTGCATGTTGATCGGTGAGCACTGCACTCGTGATTGAAGAAATAGATGCAGGAATCTGGCTAATTTTCTGACCACTATAGCCAGTGATATCAGCGAATGAAGTACGGTATGCAGAAGATGGTTCACTTTTCACAGTAATTGTTGAAAGTTGTTCGACATCGCTGCTTTGTGCATTTACCTCAGTAATTGTTATTGAACTAAGTGAAACTAAAGCGCATCCCCATAAATGCCAATGCATTTGCTGCATAACCTGCTTCATAAATTGTGCCTAAACAAATTTTAATCGTTAAAGCGCTCTATCATAAAACGAAAAAGCGTCAATGAAAATCAGTAACTTAAGTTTCAACACGAGATATAACTGCTTTTCTATAAATTTCTTTGTTCATTTCTACAACTTCTACAGACAGATGAATTTCTTTGGTTACATCGGTATGTATGAGTTTTTGGTTATCTTTAATTTTTTGAAGCAGTTGTTCATTTAATTGCTGTAATTGTTCAGTTGTACGACCATTAAGAACACAGACCTGTAAATGTATAAATGCATTCTTTTCTAGACCATCCCCAATTAAAAACTCATCAAATTGAATCGCTCTAGATTTAATGTCATGTTTATATTCAAATAGTTGAGAATCGAACAATACTCCATGAAGTTCTAATAATAAGTCTTGCGTATCTATATCAAGATTACCACTGTATTGTAACGTAAGATTTGGCATATGTTTTCCTTGTTATATTTTATTCAATAAAAAGCCCAACATCTGTTGGGCTCTACATCATATTTATAGCTGTACAAAACTCTTAATTTTGACAACCAGATCGTCAATCTGATCTAGGTCTATAAATAGATCAGCATGCTCTTTTTGTGACTCATCAATAATTAAAAGAATACCTGTTGATTTTAGCAGTTCAATCTCATGGCGACTGAGACTCTCTTGAGCAAGAGACACTATGCCATCCGTGAGCAATACACGCTCTAATTGTGCTTTATACTCAAAAGCAGCTTTAGAAAGTGCAATCACAGCAGGTTTTTGTCCAAGTCTCGCAGCACGTTCGTCTACACTTACTGCGCGCTTTGTATCACTGAGTTGTGCAGTATCTTCAATCATCGCCGCACCAACAGTGACATTGGTTAAACGATCAATAAAGATAAAACTACCTGTAAAGCGACTGTCTTTATAGTCATCAAATACAATTGGACGGTCGAACTCTACCGTTACATCTGCAATACCGTTCAGTGCAAGTGTTTCATCCACATGCCCTTGTTCTAAAGTATTTACATCAATTGTATGATTAATCACACTCACTTTTGCAGGTACACTTTGAGTACCTACTTTCACATTATACAATTTCCCCGCAACGAGAGGCTGCTCAGCCATCCAAACTACGGTTGCTTTTACAGCGCGTGATTGCTGAGGTAATGCACTTGGATGAGCAATTAAATCACCACGGCTCACATCAATTTCGTCTTGAAGTGTAAGTGTAACTGCTTGACCAACCACCGCATTTTCTAAATTGCCATCATACGTGACAATTTCTTTGACACGACTGCGTTTACCCGAAGGCAATACTACAATTTCGTCATTTACAGCAACACGACCAAGTGCAATTGTACCTGCAAAACCACGGAAATCTAAATTTGGACGATTTACATACTGCACTGGAAATCTAAAATCTTGATGTTCAGTTTCACGCTCAATTTCAATCGTTTCCAAAATTTTCATCAGCGTTTGACCTTGATACCAAGGTGTATGCTCAGAAGGATTTACAACATTGTCGCCATTAAGTGCCGAAATTGGTACAAAATGAATATTGGTCGGCTTGCGATTACCTAAATGCGTAATGAACTCTTCATAATCTTGACGAATTTGATTAAACTTTTCTTCAGAAAATTCAATTAAATCCATTTTGTTAATGGCAACAACAATATTACGAATACCCAATAGTGCAGAGATAAATGTATGACGGCGTGTTTGTGTTTGTACACCATAACGCGCATCAATCAAAATAACTGCAAGATCACACGTCGAAGCACCCGTAGCCATATTACGTGTATATTGCTCATGCCCCGGCGTATCAGCAATAATGAACTTACGTTTATCTGTTGAAAAATAACGATATGCAACGTCAATCGTAATACCTTGTTCACGTTCAGCTTGCAAGCCATCTACAAGTAAGGCAAGGTCTACTTTTTCGCCTTGTGTACCCGATTTTTTACTGTCACGCTTTACTGCTTCTAATTGATCTTCATAGATCATTTTAGAATCATGCAGTAGACGACCAATCAATGTACTTTTACCATCATCAACATTACCGCATGTTAAAAAGCGGAGAAGATCTTTTTGCTCATGTTGTTTTAAGTATGCCAAAATATCCTGGCTAATGAGCTCGGATTGATGAGACATGTATTTACTCCACTAAATTAGAAATAACCTTCTTGCTTTTTCTTTTCCATTGACCCAGCTTCATCGTGGTCAATCATACGGCCTTGTCGTTCTGAGCTTGTGGTCAACAACATCTCTTGAATAATTTCAGGCAAAGTATCGGCTGTAGATTGCACTGCACCTGTTAAAGGATAGCAACCTAATGTACGAAAACGTACCGATCTCATTTCAGGCACTTCACCTGCACGCAACGGGAAACGTTCATCATCAATCATAATGAGTGTACCATCACGCTCAACCACGGGACGTTTTGCAGAGAAATAAAGCGGTACAATTGGAATTTGCTCAAGATAAATGTATTGCCAAATATCAAGCTCTGTCCAATTCGATAAAGGAAAAACACGAATACTCTCGCCTTTGTTCACTTTACCATTATAAATGTTCCATAATTCAGGGCGTTGGTTTTTAGGATCCCAACGATGCTTATTGTCACGGAATGAGTAAACACGCTCTTTCGCACGCGACTTTTCTTCATCACGGCGCGCACCACCAAATGCAGCATCAAACTGATATTTATCTAAAGCTTGCTTTAAGGCTTGCGTTTTCATAATGTCAGTATATTTAGAGCTACCATGATCGAATGGATTAATATTTTGTGCCATTCCTTCAAGGTTCTTATGTTCGATCAGTTCAAGCCCATGTTTTTGTACCATGTCATCACGGAACTTGATCATGTCCTTAAATTTCCATCCGGTATTAACATGCATTAATGGAAATGGAAGTTTGGCAGGGTAAAAGGCTTTCATTGCTAAATGTAACATCACCGCAGAGTCTTTACCGATAGAGTAAAGCATCACGGGATTTTCAAATTCCGCAGCCACTTCTCGAATAATATGAATACTTTCAGCCTCAAGCTGTTTAAGGTGAGTTAATCTTTCCTCAGTCATTAATATACCCAGCTAAACGGAAATTTTAAGGCAAACATATTAGCATGCTTCATCAGAGCACGTATGTGTATGTCTAATGACGATTTTTGAATAACTAAATCATTTTTTCTACTTTAGAAAAATTTTCAGTTTAAACGTGAAAAACAATAAGTATATGAATTGTAAAATGATCTTTTTATTCATATTTAAGTAATTATACTTGACCTACTCTTTATATTACTTTGGTGCGTTCACATGGATATACTTAAAGTTGCACAAACACGATACACAACAAAAGCATATAATTCAGAAAAAAAGATTCCTCAAGCAACACTCGACACCTTATTAGAAACACTTAGACTCACACCCTCTTCTGTAAACATTCAGCCGTGGCATTTTTTTGTAATTGAAACGGATGAGGCAAAAGCACGTGTTGCAGAAACGATGCCTGGAAACTATAGCTACAATGCAACGAAAGTATTGCAAGCATCACATAGCATTGTCTTTTGCACAAAAACGAATATTCCTGCTGAACATCTCGAAGCACTTTTAAAAGCAGATGATCATGCAGGACGCTTTAAGAATGAAGAGGCTCGTGAAACACAGGCCAATCTACGTGAAGGATATGTAATTAAAAAATCTATTCCCGACTGGCTTATTCGCCAAACGTATATTGCCCTTGGACAATTTTTAATAGCTGCGGCTGCTGAAGGTATCGACTCAACGGCAATGGAAGGTTTCGATACCAATGCATTTGATCAAGCATTTGATTTAAAAGAAAAAGGTTTACAAAGTTTAGTGGTGGTTTCATTAGGTTATAGAAGTGAAACTGATTTTAATGCCAAGTTACCTAAATCACGCTTACCACATGAGCTTGTATTTACGCATCTTTAAACTAAACCTTATGGAGATGACTTACAAATAAGTCATCTCAATTTCACATGGTACTCATTAAAACCAATACTGCACTTATTGCCAGCACCAAACTCAATAGCATTTGAGAGTTTATCTTTTCTCTAAAGAAAAATATCCCACCTAAAATACCAAATACAACCACAGCAATATTCATACTCGCAAAAACAATTGCAGGTGAATTTTTCAAAGCAATATGTGCATTAATATACAGAGCAATGTTTGCAAAGTTTAAAATGCCTAGACCTAAGCCTGCGAAAATATTCTTTTTACCCCATAAATTACAATTTTCTTTTAGACTGCAATAAATAAAGGAAAATAGAAAAGCAGTTATAAAAATAAGATTTAGACTTTGCGCAAAACCCTGCCCTAAACTACTATTATATTTCAAAAGAACATCTACAAGTGCATAACCAATCCAAACACATAACAGTGAAAGTACGCCTTTTTTATTGATGATCTGATGATGGCCTGTTTCACGACTCAGAACAAGTAAACTTACAGCAAAAATACCTAAAGTGACACCAATAAGTTTCACTGCTGAAAATTGCTCATTAAAAATAAAATATGCTGCAATAATTGATAAAACAGCCGATAAACGTTGTGCGATTTCTGTTTTAACAATACCTGCATCATTTAATGCACGCGAAAGTGCAAGAAAAATACTGGGTAAAATAATACCTAATAACCCAATGAGCCACCATGGCACTTGTGCCACCTGTATATTCAATAAGTTTGGCTTAAACCATAAAAAACAAAGTAAACTTGCACTCGCATAATTCCATACCACCATAGAAAGTGGATGATATCCAACGCTTGCTAATTTCTTTAGAAGGATTGATACAGCAACACTACAGCATGCAGCAAATAGAATAAAAATCAATGTCGTATACTCATGAACAAATAAAGCCCACCTATGTGAGCTTTATCTTAATCTGAAAAAGTAGGTAATTAGTAGCGTTCAACCATTTTTTCTAATGAAATTGGACGAATTTTACTTGCATTACCAGCTGTACCGAATGCTTCATAACGGCTGATACATACTTCTTTCATGGCCTCAATCGTTTTTGAAAAATACTTGCGAGGATCGAACTCTGCTGGATTTTCCGCAATAAATTGACGGATTGCACCGGTAGATGCAAGACGTAGATCCGTATCAATATTAATTTTACGCACACCATGTTTAATCGCATCAACAAGTTGATCGACTGGCACACCATACGTTTCGCCAATTGCACCACCGTGTGCATTAATGACCTTTAACCACTCTTGAGGAACAGAACTAGAACCATGCATCACCAAATGCGTATTTGGTAAAGCAGCATGAATTTCTTTAATGCGTTCAATCGCTAAAATATCGCCTGTAGGTGGACGGGTAAATTTATATGCGCCATGTGAAGTACCAACAGCAATTGCGAGTGCATCGACATGGGTATCTGCAACGAATCTTTTAGCTTCATCGACAGATGTTAAAAGTTGGCCATGATCTGCGGCTTGTTTTTCTAAACTTCCAAGACAGCCAATTTCCCCTTCTACTGAAACACCACATGCATGTGCCATTTCAACCACTTGACGTGTTACCTGCACATTGTAGTCGTAACTCGTTGGCGTTTTCCCATCTGTATTTAAAGAACCGTCCATCATGACTGAGCTAAAACCCAACTGAATTGAGCGTTGGCACACCGCGGGGCTTACACCATGATCTTGATGCATTACGATTGGAATATGTGGCCACTCTTCAATTGCTGCCGAAATTAAATGACGTAGAAATGCTGACCCTGCATATTTTCTTGCACCTGCAGACACTTGAACAATAACAGGTGAATTTGTTGCATCTGCAGCAAGCATGATTGCACGCATTTGCTCTAAATTATTTACATTAAATGCTGGTACACCATAGCTATGCTCTGCTGCATGATCTAATAACTGACGTAATGATACTAAAGCCATAACTCTCTCCCCAATTTGCGTGCGGTATTCTACATGGGCATTGCCAACAAAACTGTATTTAAAATCATCAAGCCATAAAAAAACCCTGCTATTGCAGGGTTTTCTTAAAAAAATGCTTATTTAGTGTGATTTTGCAGGAGTATCTGTATTTTTTGAATCTAATACAGGTTTATCTATCGCATCTATTTTTGCTTGCTGTTCTGGACTTGTTTCCGAAGATGTCGTTGAAGCAGAAGATGCAGGCGCACTGTTTTGTGCTTCTGTATGACTTTCATTTTTACCACATGCAGTCAATGTACCTAATGCGACAAATCCTAGTGCGATTATAAGTAACTGTTTCAAAAAAATACTCCTTTTATTTAATCATTAAGCACGATCAATGAGTGCAGCAACAGCTGGTAATGTTTTACCCTCTACAAATTCTAGAAAAGCACCACCACCTGTAGAAATATAGCTAATGTGAGAAGCAACATTGTATTTATCAATCGCAGCTAAAGTATCACCACCACCTGCAATTGAGAAAGCATCACTTTGAGCAACTGCCAATGACAATGCTTTTGTGCCTTCTCCAAACTGATCAACTTCAAACACACCAACAGGACCATTCCACAGAATCGTTTTTGCTTCTTGCAAGAACTGAGCAAATGTTGCGGCTGTTTCAGGCCCTACGTCTAAGATCATATCAGTATCTTGTACATCAGCAACTTTTTTGACAACAGCATGGCTATTACTTACAAAACTCATAAAGTCATCGCCAATATTTGATGCATCTGCAACCACAACATCGGTTGGTAAAGGAACATCAACCTTTGCAGCAATTTGTTTTGCCGTATCGACTAAATCTGCTTCATATAACGATTTTCCAACATTAAATCCAGCAGCAGCCAAGAATGTGTTGGCAATACCACCACCCACAATTAATTGATCACACACTGTCGACAACGAGTTAAGTACATCTAACTTTGTTGAAACTTTTGAACCTGCCACAATTGCAACCATTGGTTTTGCAGGTGTTTTTAAGGCACGACCTAACGCGTCTAATTCTGTTGCAAGTAATGGGCCCGCAACAGCAAGCGGTGCTTTACGTGCAACTCCTTCAGTCGATGCTTCAGCACGGTGAGCCGTTCCAAAAGCATCCATCACAAATACATCACACAATGCTGCGTATTTTTCTGCAAGCTCAGGTGCATTTTTCTTCTCGCCATGATTAAAACGCACATTTTCAAGAAGTACGACCTGTCCTGCTTTTACGTCTACGCCGTTTAAATAATCAGTTTCAAGTTCAACCGTCTGACCCAATGCATCAGATAAATACTTTGCAACAGGTGCTAGAGATTGCTCAGATTTTGGCTCACCCTCTACAGGACGACCTAAATGTGAACAGACGATAACTGCGGCGCCTTTATCTAATGCAAGTTTAATTGTTGGCAATGCTGCTCTTAGACGAGCATCGCTTGTAATTTCCCCATTTTTTACAGGTACATTTAAATCTTCACGAATAAGGACACGCTTTCCTTGTAAATCAAGATCAGTCATACGTTGAAACGTCATTTTATTGCTCCCTTGTGTTATTCACTATTTTCAATAACAATATCTTAGACGAAGATATTTAAAAGCGTTAGCTTCTTTAGTATAAGAGATGTAGAAAAACCGCTTTCGTTTACTTACCACACTCACTTATTAAATCAGAATATTTATGTCTATTCATCCAGATCCTAAAATTAATCGCCTTAATATATTTGGTGAACCACTCGCGAGTTGCTGTTTTGACCCAATTACGGGCTACTTTCGTAATGGTTTCTGCCATACATCTACAACAGATCTTGGACAGCACACCGTTTGTGCACAAATGAGTTCAGATTTTCTTAACTTTTCTCAAAAACTGGGTAATGATTTAATTACACCATTACCAGAACTAGACTTTCCTGGATTAAAGCCTGGTGACTTTTGGTGCATTTGTGTTGAACGTTGGGTTGAAGCTTATGAGCTTGGTCAAGCACCTAAACTCAAATTACACTCATGCCATCAATCTATTTTAAACTATGTGCCGTTACATGTACTCATGGAATACTCAGTTGCATGAACCGTTTAATTATTCTTGCTTCGAGCAGTCAAACTCGAAAAATACTGATGGATCGCTTACATATTCCTTATGAAAGTATAGCACCTGACATTGATGAAACACCGTACGGTGAGATTCATGCAGATACATTAGCAATGCGTCTTGCCTCGGAAAAAGCACTGGTGATTGCAAAACAATACCCTGAAGCAATTATTATTGGCTCTGATCAAGTCGCATGGTATACCAATGAACCTCACACATTCATCGGCAAGCCTAAAGATAAAGATGATGCAATCAAGCAACTAGAACAACATTCTGAAAAAACACTTTGCTTTAGTACAGGTCTAAGTGTGCAATGCTTAGCTACAAAACAAAATTGTACAGTTGTCGCACATTATGAAGTCAAATTTAGAGAACTTTCTCGTGTAGAAATAGAACGTTATATTGAAAAAGATCAACCCTTTCATTGTGCTGGTAGCTTCAAATGCGAGAGTCTAGGCATTTCTTTATTTGAAAGTATGACAGGGCGTGACCAAACGGCTCTCATGGGCTTACCACTTATTCAACTTACTCAAATATTACGCGAATTTAATCTTCAAATTCCTTAAATGACAAGGCTATACATGTCCCAACCACTTAGCGTTTTAGGCAATATTACTGCAGAACAATTTTTAAATGAGTACTGGCAAAAAAAACCATTACTTGTACGACAAGCCGTTCCTGAGGTCATCGATCTACTCGAACCTGATGATATTAAATCTCTCGCGTTAGAAGAGAATGTTACTGCTCGTCTCATTCAACAAACTGGTTCGCTTCACGATCAGTGGAAAGTTCAATCATCTCCTCTTTCTAAAAAGGCCTTTAAGAACTTACCACCATATTGGACATTGCTTGTTCAAGCAATAGATCATTACTCTATGGATCTTTCTGAATTATGGAAAAAGTTTCATTTTATTCCTCAGTGGCGTAGAGATGACATTATGGTGTCCTATGCTCCTAAAGGTGGATCCGTAGGCAAACACTTTGACTTTTACGATGTATTCTTGGTTCAAGGTTTTGGAGCACGTCGCTGGCAGTTAGGCCAATACTGCGATGAAAATACGAAATTTATTGAAGGGCAACCACTTAAACTTCTTTCAGAGATGGATATTACTTTTGATGAAGTTCTTGAACCAGGAGATCTTTTGTATGTACCTCCTGGTTTGTCTCATTATGGGGTTGCTGAAAATGAATGCCTCACCTATTCATTTGGTTTCAGAATGCCAAACTTAGCGGGTATTATTGATAGAGTGAGTGATCATTTTGCCGATGAACAACTTTTTAAAAATCCTGTAAAAGATAATGAGCGCTCACCTAACCATGCAATCGGTGAAATAACCGCTAAAGAACTCCAAACTTTAAAACATCAACTGATTGAAACATTAATGCACTCTGATCATTTCGATCATGCAATTTTATCACTCATGTCCGAACCAAAATATCCAGACAATATTCCTGAGCCAGATGAACTTGAATTAGAAGATCTTCTAGACCTCATTGGTTCAACCTATACCATTCAGCTTGAACCTGCATCAAGACTTCTATATACACAAGAAGATGAGAAATTGATGTTTTGGGCCAATGGAGAGCGTCTAAATATTCAATCAGAGACAGCAGTGATTTTAAAAGACATCGCTGATGGCCAAGTACTCAACTTTGATGCTCGATTTAATCATCATAGTTTATTAAATGATCTTCTCCCACTGATCAATGATTCCATTCTCATGCTTACCTCACCTGAGGAAAATGAAGCATAAAAATCAGGCTTACTGACGTAGTGTCGGTAAGCCACAATAAAATATTAATAATAATAACTGTTGGATTTTGCATGTAAAAATGCAGGAATTAAACCTGTTAATGCCGCACGAATATCTTCACGTTCATTAATGAGTTGATGTGAACCTTCTTCTAAAATTAGCAAGGTTTGTAGTCTAAATTTCTTCCTTACAAATTCGATATTGTAACGCCAATCGACAGTCTGATCTAATGCGCCTTGTGCCATCCAGACAGGAATTCTACATGATGGTCTCTCTTCCATAACAGCCATCCATTTGGACATTGCTAGAATCCAGTTCATTCCCATCATTTTAGGTTGTAGTGGATCTTTCAAACGTACAAAACGAAGAAACTCAGGGTTATGATTATTTCTTCGGAAATGACGAGGCACCTGTTTTTTAATTCGTCTAATAATGCCTAAACCAACTGGATTATGCCACCATGCAGATTTTGCAGGACGCAATAAAGGTGACAACAATAAAATCCGTTCAACAATAGGATTCTTCCTTTGCTCTGCATAGGCTAAAATATGATGCATTAAAATTGCACCACCCGTACTTTGACCCACACCTAACCACGGTTTTTGCAGCTGTGGTGCATTTTTAGTATAGCGATAAATTGCATGCAGAACATCTTGATAATGGTCAAAATTTTCGATATTTGCAGGTGAGCCACTACTCAAACCATGTCCTGGTAAATCAAAAGTTAAAACACTAAATCCTTGTGATAATATTTCTTCAATAATAGGTTGATAAATACCACTATGTTCTAAATAACCATGCAATAAAAAGACCGTACCACAAATATCATTTTGTTGAGGTTGAAAGACTTGTGTATGCAACTTAAATTGTTCTGTTTGTATATAACCTTGCCAGTAATCACAATCTAACACATCTAAGCCATAAAGTTTCTGATAAGACAGCAACTCATCTTTAGGCATATAAGGCTTATATAAATTGAGCGGTTGCAACTGATCCGATGTCGTTTCACGACTTGGTACAGGTAAATCTAACTGTTTGAGTGTGGTTGGTGTTAAAAAAGGTGTTTCAGGCATTAAGGAACCTCACGACAATCATTGGTCCCAAACACTACATCGCGAATGGTTGCCAATAATTCGTAATTTGCACGTCGACTATGATCATAATTGGTAAGCGCAGGCTTCCAACGTGTCAATTGCGTTGGCATAGGTGCATCTACAGGAACAGTGGCTATACCATTTTGGGCAAACAGACGGCGTGTTCTTGGCATATGATACTCGTCTGTTACCAATATAATTTTTGGCGCACCACCTTTTTTCTGAAGTAACAGCGAGCTAAATCTTGAATTCTCACATGTATTCATGCTTCTATTTTCAAGAAGCTTCGCATCTACACCATGATCTTTTAACCAAATCTGCATATATGGTGCTTCTACACCACTTAACACAATAGGTAGGCTGTTTTGTTGCTCAATCTCTAGAGTTTTCTCTAAGCGCAATCGTGTATAGCTATTAACAATAATACGTTTCGTTGTGCGATCAAACGTTAACCCTCCTCCTAAGACAACAATTGCAGAGGGCTTAGATGCATCTGCTTTTTGCTCATCTCTGACCGTATTTGCTTGTCTTAAATCTTGAGAAACTTGCTGACTGACTGGATCTTTATCATTCACTTTAACAGGATACGTCGTCAAAAACTGTGTGTATTTCTGCATAAGAAGCTGTGTATCTGCATCATTTAAACGTGCCACTTCTTGAAGTGCTTCTGGCTCAGAAGCTACTTCATCAATATGCTGATCGCTTATCTTCGGATCAGAAGATGCTGTGTCATCAGCCTCCTCTTCATCCTCTTTATTTTGTAGCTGTTTTTCTAAAATTTTATATCGTGCTTCAATTAAATTTAAACCAACTGCATCTTCTCTTTGCGCGGCTTCTTGTAAGACTTTTAAATATGCCTGACGTGCAATCCATAAATTTGAACCGGGCTCTAAATCATCATGCTCACTCAATGCAGCAATTTGCTGACTCTGTGCAGCGACCATATTTACTTCAATTGGAACAAAATGATTCAGTAAGAATAAAATGCTTTTTGAATAAAATGGCGTATAAATAAAAACAATGAGCGCGGTCAAGAGTACTAAAAGTACTGCGATCATTTTTACAAACCTTACCATAAAAGGTTGTTTTTCTGCCATATTCTTCGTCCATCTACAAACAGATTAACCCGTCTTCCCCAAATACTACAGGCTCAGGCTCAAGTAATATATTAAATTTATGTTGTACATCATGCTGTACAGCAGAGCAAGTTGCTCTAACATCTCTTAATGTTGCTTCTGCATAATTTACAAGGACAAGTGCTTGTCTATCAAACATTCCCACAGCACCTAAACGTTTTCCTTTCCATCCCACCTGATCAATTAACCAACCTGCCGCTATTTTTACTTGATCATTGGGTTGTAAATAATAAGGCATTTGAGGATATTGTTGGCTCAATTGCGTGTATTGTTCGTAACTTATGATCGGGTTTTTAAAAAAGCTACCCACATTTGGGTAGATTTTAGGATCAGGTAGCTTAGAGCGACGAATCGCAATAACTTGTTGCTGTAAGTTAAAAGGTGTCTTTTCCTCACCAACAGCTTTTAATAAATCGCCATAGGCAAGTTTTAAGTCGATATGTTTATTTAAACGAAACGTTACCGAAGTAATAATATAGCGTTGAACATGTTTTTTAAAAATACTATCCCGATAAGAAAACTGACAATCCTCTTGAGATAAGGTGCTAAAAGTCTGACAAAGACGATCATATACTGAAACAGAGGAAATAAATTCTCCAACTTCAACACCATAAGCACCTATGTTTTGCACAGGTGATGCACCTACCTTGCCAGGAATTAAAGCTAAGTTTTGTAACCCATACCACTGTTTTTGCGTAGTATATAATACAAAATCGTGCCAAATTTCTCCTGCACCAACTTGTATAACACTATAATCCGCTGTTTCATCAATACACGAAATACCTTTCATATTTATATGAAGTACACAGGCATTCAAATAATCTGAGAGCAATACATTACTTCCGCCAGAGAGTACCAGCACTGGCAACTTTTTTGTTTCAGCAAATGCCAAAGCCTCAATTAAGTCGTCTTCTGTACTTACATCTATAAAATAGGCAGCTATTGCACTTAAGTTTAATGTATTTAATGACTTAAGTTGAAATTGCTCTTTAATATTTAACACTTACACACTCTACCCAATATGATGCTTCTGAAAATAGTTAACCCAAGCATGGCTAGCCGATTCACACTGATCTAAGACATGTTCAAACCCCCTACCTTCACCATAGTAGGGATCAGCAATAGCAACATTTTGTTGTGATTGGTCATGAGCTGTCATCATCGCAATTTTGGCTTTTAAAGCATTAATTCCAAACTCAGCCTCAGCAACTTTTTTTAATCGATTAATTTGTTCTAAGTTTTGAGCATCCATCGCCAAAATTAAATCAAACTTTATAAAATCACGCGTAATCAGCTGTCTACCACGTAATGATGACAGTTCGTAACCTCTCTTTTGTGCATAGCGCTGACTACGCTCATCTGGTGCTTCCCCAATATGATAATTACTTGTACCTGCTGAATCGACCATAATATTGAGTTTACTTGCCTCAACAATATGACGAAGTACTACCTCAGCAGTTGGCGAACGACAAATATTTCCTAAACAAACACATAAAATACGGTATGGCCCATTATCAGACATAATTACCTCAAATTTTTTAAGTTTTTAGCTGAATATTATGAATTTCTGCATCAAACGTATCAATTAAAGCTTTCACACTCGGCTCTTCTTTAATTAATGTCACTGCACGTTCGTATGCTCGTTCTTTACGCGCTATTTGCAACATATATGGGGTTACTTCAGAAACTTCTTCATAGCTTATAGAGAGTACTGTGTTACTCCATTGTTGCTTTAAAGCTTCTTCTAAATTATGTTGTTGCTGATTTAAAAGCTTTTCATATTTTTGAGGAATATAAAATTGACAAGTCGCATTAATTTCGCCAGACATAATGCCATATTGTGCTAACTCTTGTACCGCAGGAGATAAATCACTATTTCTAAACCAATATTCCCATTTTTCTACAGTCCATGCTCCAGATAACTCCTGCTCAGGTAGTGATAAAATCTCTTGAGGCATCAGCTGCGTTGATGTTTCCTCAACTCTCTTTTCTTTATTAACAGGCTGAGTATTCCTCTCAACCTCATCATTACGATCTACTTCAAATGATGTGAATTGTGTACTTTCCCCATCTAGTGAAAATGGGAAGACTTCTTCATCATCCTTATCATAGTCTACACTTGATTCAATGTATTGTGAGTGAGAAGGTACAGACACCTCAATAAGATGATCTTCAGCCGCCGCATCAAATGCAACAATGGAGGCATCATCTACCTCTTTGGAGGGAATAGATGCCAGTGTTTCTTCTGTGCTACTTTCAAGTGCGACTTCTGGCTCAAAATGTTCATCATCATTAACCACTGGTATTGGCTCAGCAATCACTGGTCTTTCATGAGAAGATAGCGGTCTAAACGCGAGCATACGGAGCACACACATTTCAAAGCCTTGCTCTTGTGTAACAGCCCATGTAATTTCAGCACGACCTTTCGTTGCAATCTGATAATAGAGCTGCAAATCTTGTGCAGAAATTAATTGTGAGAGTCGCTTAATTTTCTGATTAATCTCATGACTATACTTTAAACCTAAATCTGGCAAATACTGAATGATTGCCAACTCATGTAAAGTAGAAACCAACTGATCTAAAACTAAGGCAACATCCAGTGCTTGCTTTCTAAATTGTAATAACAACAGTGAAACTTGTTTCTGATGATTTTGATGAATGGCTTCAATTAAATCGTAAATGATAGATCGATCAATTAAACCAAGCATGTCTTTTACATCGTCATGGATAATCTTACCTTGACCATATGCAATTGCCTGATCGGTCAACGAAAGAGAATCCCTTAATGAACCTTGTGCAGCCTCCGCAATTTGCCATAATGCTTCAGATTCATATTCGACGTCTTCTTTATTTAATATCTCTGTTAGATGCCCACTAATTTCTGTGATATCTAAAGGACGTAATGTAAACTGGAGACAACGGGATACTACTGTAATCGGTAATTTCTGTGGATCTGTTGTCGCAAATAGAAATTTGACATGTTCAGGTGGTTCTTCTAATGTTTTTAATAACGCATTGAATGAATGCGTAGACAACATATGTACTTCATCGATTAAGTAAACTTTAAAACGCCCTTGTGTGGGTGCATAAGGAACATTGTCCAATAATTCTCTTGTATCTTCTACACGCGTTCGAGAGGCCGCATCTATTTCTATAAGGTCGATGAAACGTCCTTCATTCACCGCACGACATGTAGGGCAAACTTCACAAGGGGTAGATGTAACACCTGTTTCACAGTTCAAACATTTTGCTAAGATTCTTGCAATAGTCGTTTTTCCAACGCCTCGTGTACCTGTAAACAGATAAGCATGGTGCAAGCGGCCACGCTCTAAAGCACTGGTTAAAGCTCTAGAGACATGGTTTTGCCCGACCAACTCATTAAAGTTACGTGGACGATATTTTCTTGCTAGAACCTGATACATGTATGCTCCCCTTTTACCCCATAAGCATACTGTTTTTTTATAAAATAGTGAATGCGATGCTTATTTGATTAAACTAAATTCAATCATTTAGTGCATTTTTTGTATTTCACTCACAGCTATATAGATTACGAAACTTTTAATTCACCAATTAAATGCGTTTTTTGATCTGATATCGATTGCAAAGCAAAGTGTACGCCATTAGAGATTTGAGCATTTTTCAATTCAACAAAAGAAGATAAATATAAAGGCTTTTTAAACTGGACAAACACTTCATAGGCTTCAGGCAAATCTAAGTTTGCAAGTACTTTAGCTTTTGACCACATCCCATGTGCAATTGTACTTGAAAATCCAAAGGCCTTTGCTCCCCAACGATGTAAATGAATTGGGTTAAAATCTCCGGAACTAAATGCATATTTAATTCCTGTATTATGTTTAACGTACCACTCTTTTACAGGTCTCAATTCACACTCATCTAAAGTAATCGATTTATTTAACTGTGGTAGTTTTTCTATAGCTATAAATTTTCTAGATAAATATCGACTACTACACGTCACAACTTCTTTACCTTCACATTCAACAACTGTAGAAAACTCTAAGACAGTCCCTCTAGCATGACCGTATACCTCGCTTAAAGTGCAAGAAAGCTTATACTGTCGATTAGCAAATAAAGTACAGTATTGTTTAATCTCATTTTCGATGTGAATCAAACCTAAAATAGGGATAGGAAGTGCTTCATTTATCATCATATGAAGTTGTAAATTCTGTGATAACACCGAAAAATAAATCGCTGGAATAATACTGTTATTTTCAAACCCACATATTTTTTTATAAGCCACTAAATTCTTAGCATCAATATAAAAATGGTCGACAACATATTTCACTTTTTGTATTTTTGAATGCTGCTCTTTTCTTTTTAACGATGCTTTTAAAACATCTGGGTAGCTTAAATACGCTTTAGGCAATTTATTAAAGTGGCAAGTTTTCATCGCAATGCACATTATTATATTTTCATAACGATTATAGTAGAAATTTAATTAAATAGATAACAACGCATACAATAATTAAATAAATGATAATAAAATCTCGATTGAGCGTATAAAAAGAGGAGAGCGAACATGCTCTCCTCTATTGCTTAATCTTTTAAGAAGTCTTTTTCCATAACACCAGCACGATCAATCGCAGCTTGCATCGCTTCATCTACAGTCTCATAAATTCCATTTTTTTCAAATACGTTTACAGCTTCAATGGTTGTACCTCCCTTAGAAGTTACATTATTTCTTAACTGTAAAAATGCCAAATCTTTTTCATGTTCAGCCAAAGACACCACACCTTTTGCTGTTTGTAAGATTAATGCCCTTGCTTGTTCTGGCTCAAATCCTAAAGCTTCTGCTTTTCTTTGCATTGCATCTAAGAATAAAAAGAAATAGCCCGGTGCGCTTCCAGCAATAGCAATAATGTTGTTAATCTGTTCTTCTTTGTCTACCCAGACCGTTTTTCCAACCGCACCCATCAAGTTTTCAGCAAAGTCTTTATCTTCTTTAGAAACATCACTCTCTGCAAATAGACCACTTACCCCTTGACCAACCAAAGAAGGTGTATTTGGCATAACGCGAATAATTTTGAGGCCATCTAATTTAAATATTTTTTTATAAAATTGAACTTGTGTGCCAGCTGCAATCGTTAAAAATAGCTTATCTGCAACATCTACATGTTCTTGGATCGGTGCACAAACTTCTTTCATAAGCTGTGGTTTAACAGCAAGAATAATTACATCTGCATTTCTAGTAGCTAGAATATTATCTGAAGTTGCTTGAATACCAAATTGTTCACTTAAACGTTTTTTACTGGTTTCACTGGGTACCGAAACTGTAATATTGGATTTGTCGTATCCCGAAGCAATTAATCCAGAAATAATGGCAGATGCCATATTCCCACCACCAATAAAAGCAATCTTGCGTTGACTCATTTCACTTCCCTCTATGTGATCATCATTTTGTATAAAATCGTGCTCTATACAACAAAAATAACATAACTAGATTTTTATTTCAGAAGATACAACTTTTAGTTTTCTGAACACATTCCTTTATATTTCGAAGCAAAATTTTGAATACTCACCTTCTTTTGTTGTTCTTCGTTCACCAATGGCGTAGCAAATGCATCATCAACCAACTTAATAAATAAATCTTTTTGCTTTGAATCATCGATATGACTAACTTGCTGTTTAAGCTGGTCGTATTGTGTACCATTTTGACGTAGTTTCATTACACCTTCAGCAGCATTTACGAGATGACTACAACTTGATTTAGGCACCACCGTTTCCGCATGAGAAATACTAATTAGAGATGTCAAAATAACAAATACAGCTTTTTTCATACCAACTTCAAACCATTGCAACAATAAACCCAGCCATCCTAACAGCGCAAACTTATAATCAACATTAATGTTTGTTTATTTCTGTTTGATTTATTTTCAGTAGCTTATATTTTATTCAAATCTTTCTTTTTAAATCTAAATATAGTGTTTCTTTAATTTCTTCCATCACAATATAACTATGCGAAGACGCTGAAGCAGGTAGTTTCTTTAGTATATCTGCCAATAAACGGCGATACGCACCCATTTCTTTCAAACGAGCTTTAACCAAATAATCAAACTCACCAGAAATGAGGTGGCATTCCAATACTTCAGGAATATCAGCCAAATTAACAGCTACATTGTCAAATACATCACCCGATTTCGCAGATAGTTTAATTTCTAAAAATACAAGTAAATTACGTTCGACATAACTTGGATTTAATCTTGCATAATATCCCGTAATCACACCATCACGCTCTAAACGTTTTACTCGCTCAGAACATGGCGTCGTCGACAAATTTACTTTAGATGCAAGCTCACTAATAGCAATTCGGCCATCTTTTTGTAAAATATCAAGAATCATATAATCAGTACGGTCAAGCTTACGCATATTTTTTTCCTTATATTACAATTTTTGTATTAAAAATTTATGGAATGCACTGAATTATAGGTATAAAAATAGTGAAATAAACTAGACAATAGTCAATATACTAGAAAAAATCACGAATAATGAACTATAAGGAATCAATATGCATGTCATCATTTTAGGTAGTGGTGTCATTGGTGTTGCAAGTGCATATTACCTTGCACAACAAGGTGTAAAAGTTACTGTATTTGACCGCCAGCCAGGGCCAGCAAAAGAAACAAGTTTTGCCAATGCAGGACAAATTTCACCAGGTTATTCGACCCCTTGGGCGGCACCAGGTATTCCTTTAAAAGCATTAAAATGGATGTTTCAAAAACATGCACCATTAGCATTAAGCTTAGATGGTAGTGCATGGCAATTACAGTGGATGTATAAAATGCTGAATAATTGTAATGCTAACAGCTATGCAATCAATAAAGAACGTATGACTCGTGTTGCAGAGTATAGTCGAGACTGTCTAAGAGACTTACGTCACCAAACAAACATTCATTATGAGCATCGTTCTAAAGGCACACTCCAAGTCTTTCGTAAAATGGCACAATTAGATGCAGTAGAGCGAGACATTGAGGTACTCAAAGCCTGTGGTGTTGAACATCAATTACTTAATCGGGAACAACTCGCAAGTATTGAACCTGCTCTACAGTTCGCACAAGATAAGCTAGTTGGTGGATTACATCTTCCTAATGATGAGACAGGAGATTGCTACTTATTTACCAATGCATTAGCAAAGCTTGCTATAAAAAGTGGTGTAACATTTAAGTTTAATCAGAATGTTGAGGCACTTACATTTGAAGGTGACCGAATCACAGGTGTTGTGGTCGATGGGCAACAATATCAAGCCGATAAATACATTTTGGCATTTGGTAGTTACTCAAGACGTTTTTTAAAACCCTTAGACTTAGACTTACCTGTTTACCCTGTCAAAGGATATTCACTTACACTTCCTATTACAGATGAGAAACTTGCACCACAATCTACAGTACTTGACGAGAGTTACAAAATTGCCATTACTCGCTTCGATCAACGCATTCGTGTAGGTGGGATGGCTGAGCTCCATGGTTTTGACATGAAACTTCGTCAAGAACGTAAAAGCACGCTTGAAATGGTGACTCAAGATCTTTTCCCTGCTGGAGACCTAAAACAGTCTACCTTTTGGACAGGTCTCAGACCAATGACGCCAGATGGCACACCAATTATTGGGCCAACTAAATATAATAATTTATTTCTCAATACTGGTCACGGCACACTAGGTTGGACAATGGCATGTGGTTCAGGAAAACTAATTAGCGATATTGTGCTCAATCAAACCACCGATATCTCTACAGAAGGGTTATCATTACAACGTTATCAACATATTGCTTGATCTGATTTGGAAGGAAACTTATCATGCCTCGCCCAATACAGGCCATTATTCACCATCATTCACTTCAACATAATCTGGCACTTGCTAGAAAAACGATTGCTTCTGACAGCCAATTATTTGCTGTGGTCAAAGCAAATGCCTACGGTCATGGTATAGAGAATGTGTATCCTGCTTTTAAAACAGCAGACGGATTTGCTTTGCTTGATATTGATGAAGCTATTCGATTAAGAGAATTGGGTTGGGAAAAAGATATTCTTCTGCTAGAAGGTCTATTTACAGAAGATGATTTAGTACAATGCATCAATCATAATTTAAAGTTTACTGTTCATAGTGATCATCAACTGACATGGTTAACCGCTTATTCTGGACCAGCTCAATTTAATATCTTTTTAAAAATGAATAGTGGAATGAATCGGTTAGGTTTTAAACCTAAAGCATACCAAGAAGCATGGCACGCTCTATCAAAGCTCCCTCATATTCAAAGCATTACACATATGATGCATTTTTCTGATGCCGATGGAGAACGATTGGGTCAAGATGGTACAACATATCAAATGAATTTATTTCAGGAAGTTATTAAAGATCTTCCAGGAAAATGTTCTTTAAGTAACAGCGCAGCCTTACTACGCCATCAACACGATGTGACTTCAGACTACATACGTGCAGGCATTTTACTTTATGGTAGCTCGCCAGACTATCCTAAACATAGTGCAAAAGATTGGCAGCTGAAGCCTGGTATGAGCCTGCGTACGGAGATTATTGCGATTCAAGAGATCCAAGAAAATGATAGTGTTGGTTATGGCTCTCAGTATATTGCCAAGGAATTTATGAAAATTGGTGTCGTTGCATGTGGCTATGCCGATGGATATCAAAGAATCTCTCCATCAGGTACGCCTATTTTAGTCAATGGAAAAAGAACTCAACTTATTGGACGCGTAAGCATGGATATGCTGGCTGTCGATCTCACCCATATAGAAAATGCAGATATTGGTAGTGAGGTTGTGTTATGGGGTCAGTCTAGCTGTGGTGCTTTGCTTTCTATTGATGAGGTCGCTGAAAAGTCAAATACACTTGGATATGAACTCATGTGCGGTGTAACTGCCAGAGTACCGTTTTATATTGATAAAGCTTGAAAAAGACAAAAAAAAGCCACGTCTAGGAAAACGTGGCTGTCCAAAAATAGGACATGTAAAACAAAATATGCAAACTATGTCACAATAATATTCACATAAGCCCACTATGTCAACTAGTTATTTATTATTTTTTTAATTATTTTAAATTCAGTATTTTGTACTTCATTGGTGATGATTCGTTGACGCTCATCATAGTGAACATTAGTATTCAAATTTCCCTGTATCAATACTACTCGCTACTGCCTCATGAAGAAGACAATAATATTTAGAAAAGACCTGAGTTCTACTTGGTTTCAACCTTTTATTTTAGTTTTTATTGCGCTATTAACGGGATGCAGCGGTCTAGGTCCACACAGTGGCTCCGTCGAAACACGATCTATTCGCCTTTCCCACGCAATCCAAAATGCCTATGCAGTACCTTCTTATACAGCAGACAGACTTTCTCCTGTAATTATTCAAAGTGCAGATCGCTATAATGTACCACCTGAACTCATTGCTGCCACTATTCGACAAGAGTCAGGATATCGAAGTGGCTTAAGGTCTGGTGGGGGCGCTGTTGGTCTTACTCAAATTATTCCAAGCTACTGGGCACATCGTTGTCCTGGTGACTTAAATAATGACTATACCAATATTCAGTGTAATGCCTATATATTGGCAACCTATTACGGCCTAGCAGGAAGCTGGTTTAAGGCATCTGCATATTACAATGTAGGTCCAGCAGGTTATCAGTCAAGTTTCTGGACAAGGCATAAAGGGAAAAAATACGCCAGATCAGTCAGACACTATAAAAAACTTCTAAAAAAAGCATTGTAATACGCTCGTATTGGCATATTTTTTGTAGCTCAGCATGGATGCTTTTTATAAATTCACAACTTTATAAGCAAGATTAATATAGACTTAATGCAACATCTTGAGAATCATCATATTATTTATATGAAATATAAATAAAGGAATATGTGCAAATTATGGCAAGACCTAAGTTTTTACCTGATAATTTTAGCCTAATGATTGTAGGCATGCTTTTGCTTGCAACATTTTTACCCATACATGGACAAGCCGCTCAAATCTTTAGTCATCTCACAGATTGTGCAATTGCGCTTTTATTCTTTCTTCACGGCGCTAAACTTTCTAGAGAAGCTGTCATAGAAGGTATTACACATTGGCGTTTACATCTTGTCATTTTTGCAGCAACGTTTGCCTTATTCCCTATTCTTGGCTTTGCTCTAAAACCCCTTATTGAACCGTTACTTGGTCAGCAACTCTATCTTGGCATACTATATTTATGCTTATTACCTTCAACTGTTCAATCATCTATTGCTTTTACATCTATTGCTAAAGGAAATGTTCCAGCAGCATTATGTAGCGCATCTGCTTCCAATATTTTGGGAATGTTCATCACTCCATTTTTGGTCGGCTTATTCATTACACAACACAACTCTGGGGAGCATGGGTCAAACTTAGGTTCTGCTTTAAATATTATTTTATTGCTTTTTGTTCCTTTTATTCTTGGACAATTATGCCGTAATAAAATGATTCCCTTTCTCACAAAATATAAATCTAGTGTAAAAATGGTGGATCAAGGCTCTATTCTAATGGTGGTTTACTCTGCATTTAGCGCAGCAGTAAGCGAGGGAATTTGGCATCAGGTTTCTGTTTCTACTTTAATTTATTTACTCATAATATGTGCAGGCTTGTTAGCAATTGCCATGATACTCATTCGTATCGGTAGTCGAAAACTTGGTTTTAATGAAGCAGATCAAATTACCATATTATTTTGTGGTTCTAAGAAGACCCTTGCTAGTGGTGTTCCCATGGCTAAAATTCTATTCGCGGGCCAACCCTTTGGCTTAATTTTATTGCCATTAATGCTTTTTCACCAAATTCAGCTCATTACGTGTGGTATTTTGGCAAATCATTTTGCAAAAAAGAACAATGCTCATTAAATCAATCATATGACATTCAGAGTTTGATCATTTATATTAAATTTAAATGATCAAATCTATAAAAATGATATAAAACAAAAAGATAATAACCTATATTCTTTTTATTCATATCAAAATTATTTTTTATTATTTTTTATGCTTAGATATCGATTGTATTCTTCTTTTCAGAACTGCAAATCATATCATCTGGGAAAAAGAAAATGCCATTAAATCAAATTAAACTAGGGGTTTTCGCGACACTAATTGGAATCTCATCTTTTAGCGTTGCTGCAAAAGATTTCCTTAACGTATCGTATGACCCAACTCGTGAGCTTTATACAGATATTAATAAAGCTTATGGTGATTACTGGAAACAAAAAACTGGCGAAGCGATTAACTTCAAACAGTCTCATGGTGGGTCTGGTAAACAAGCACGTTCCGTGATTGATGGTTTAAATGCAGATGTTGTCACATTAGCCCTTGCAGCAGATATTGATGCAATTGCAGAAAAAACAGGAAAACTTCCTTTAGACTGGCAAAAACGGTTACCTCAAAATTCAACGCCTTATACTTCTACTATTGTTTTTTTAGTGCGCAAGGACAATCCAAAACATATTAAAGATTGGAACGATCTGGTACGTTCTGATGTTGCCATTATTACACCTAACCCAAAAACTTCAGGTGGTGCGCGTTGGAATTATCTTGCAGCGTGGGCATGGGCAAAACATCAACCTAATGGTACAGATCAAAGTGCACAAGAGTTTGTACGTAAAATCTATAAAAATACAAAAGTATTAGATTCTGGAGCGCGTGGTGCAACAACAACGTTTGTAGAACGTGGTATTGGCGATGTATTGCTTGCATGGGAAAATGAAGCATATTTAGCAACTCGCGAACAGCCAGGTAAATTTGAAATTATTACCCCTTCTCTTTCCATTCTTGCCGAACCACCTGTTGCTGTGGTTGACAAAAACGTAGAAAAAGATGGTAATAAATATGTTGCTCAAGGGTATGTTAACTTCTTATATTCCCCACTAGCACAAAATATTATTGCAAAAAACTATTATCGTCCACGTAATCAAGAAGTACTTAAAAAATACAGTCAAACTTTTAAACCATTAAAATTGGTAACGATTGATCAAGAGTTTGGTGGTTGGTCAAAAGTACAAAAAGTGCATTTTGACAATAACGGGATATTTGACCAAATTGTAAAAGCAAATCAATAAAATAAAAATTGGACATGGGAGCAACTCTAATGCGTAAAGTTCATAATCTTATTGTTCCAGGTGTGGGCGGAAGTAACGAACAACACTGGCAATCTTGGATTGAAAGTCGCTTATCGAATTGCACTCGTGTCCAACAAAATTGGGATACGCCTATTTTAGACGAATGGGTTGAACAGTGGATTCAGACAGTTCAAAGTCTTGATGAACATGTAGACTTACAGGTTATTGCTCATAGCTTCGGTTGCTTAACCAGTATTGCTGCTTTAAACAAATATCCACAACTTGTTTCTCGTGTAAAAAAACTTATTTTGGTTGCACCTGCAAACCCAAGTCGTTTTGCAAAAACAGGGTTCTCTCATCATTCAGTCGAGACCTATTCATCATTTTTTGAACAATTAAAAATTACTGTACCAACAACCATGATCATTAGTGAGAATGATCCTTGGCTTAGTTTTTCAGATGCAAAACATTTTGCGAACCTTTGGAATGTAGCCACCGTAAATTTAGGCCGTGTTGGCCATATTAATGTCGACTCTGGTTTTGGGGCTTTTCCAGAGCTTATTCCACATCTTTTACTTAATTATAAACAGCGAATGCTTGAACAGAATTCATCTCTTTTATTAAAAAGTATCCAACGCCAATTTTTAGCTCAGTCAGGTTTATAAGAGTTCAAGACATCTATGCGCAACAATAAAGCAGTTTTGCCAGGATTTGGTTTATCTTTAGGATACACCATTCTCTATCTATCAATTATTGTATTTATTCCTCTCTCAGCCGTATTTTTTAAATCGATTGGGATTGGTTGGGATGGTTTCATAGAAATTATTCAAGATACAAGAATATTAAAAGCCTTACAGCTAAGTTTTACAACTGCATTGGTTGCAGCGCTGATTAATGTATTTTTGGGGCTTCTTCTCGCTTGGTGTCTGGTTAGATATCATTTTCCTGGCAAACGTATTGTCGATGCCCTCATTGACCTGCCATTTGCATTACCCACCGCAGTTGCTGGCATTGCATTAACCTCATTATATGCACCTACAGGTTGGATCGGACAATTCTTAGAACCTCATGGGTTCAAAGTTGCTTATACCTCTGTGGGAATTACACTTGCACTTATTTTTATTGGTATTCCATTTGTTGTACGTACAGTTCAGCCAATTCTTAGTGACCTAGAAACTGAACTTGAAGAAGCATCATCTGCTTTAGGTGCGAACCGATGGCAAACCATTCGCTATGTTATTTTCCCTATTATTTTACCATCGTTAATGACAGGTTTTGGTCTCGCATTTGCACGTGGTGTAGGTGAATATGGTTCCGTTATTTTTATTGCAGGAAACCAGCCCTATAAAACAGAAATTGCACCACTCTTAATTATATCTCGTCTTGAAGAATTTGATTATGCAGGTGCTACGACAATTGCCGTCATTATGCTTCTATTATCTTTTGCACTTTTATTGCTTATTAATCTTCTTCAATCTTGGGCAACACGACGTACAGGGAGAAATGCAACATGAGCCATCCTCACTCACTTGCTAAACAACTCCAAAGTAAAGATGCGACAAGAGAACCATCTTGGGTTCGCTATCTGTTACTTACCCTTGCTTTTATTGTGTTTCTTGGACTACTTATCCTTCCACTCGGTTTAGTATTTATAGAAGCATTTAAACAAGGTGTTGGCGTCTATTTTAATGCACTCATCGACTCAGATACTCGATCAGCAGTAAAACTTACCCTCATTACAGCTCTGATTGCTGTCCCCCTAAATGTTATTTTTGGGGTAGCTGCAGCATGGGCAGTTGCTAAATTTAATTTCAAGGGCAAAACCCTACTTACGACGCTAATTGATACACCATTTTCGGTATCTCCTGTTATTGCAGGTCTAATGCTTGTACTTATTTTTGGTACACAAGGTTGGTTAGGAGAATGGCTTCAAGACCACAACATGCAAATCCTTTATTCAACCCCCGCAATTATTTTAGCGACCGTCTTCATTACCGTACCTTTCGTAGCTAGAGAGCTTATTCCTCTTATGCAAGCCCAAGGCAATGATGAAGAAGAAGCTGCAATTTTATTAGGTGCATCCGGTTGGACAACTTTTTGGAAAATTACTCTACCAAATATTAAATGGGGACTTCTATACGGCATTATTTTATGTAATGCCCGTGCAATGGGTGAATTTGGTGCGGTATCTGTTGTTTCAGGTCATATTCGTGGTCAAACAAACACCTTACCATTACATGTAGAAATCTTATACAACGACTATAGCTATAGTGCAGCTTTTGCTGTGGCTTCACTCCTCGCATTTTTAGCAATTTTAACCTTAATTATTAAGACTTGGGTTGAAGTTCGCCAAGAAAATAATTCATCGACACACTAAGGGGCATGAATAATGAGTATTCAAGTTAAAAACATAGAGAAAAACTTTGGTAATTTTCATGCTCTCAATAATATTAGTTTAGACTTTCCAGAAGGTCAGCTTGTGGCACTACTTGGGCCATCAGGGTGTGGAAAAACAACATTACTACGTATTATTGCCGGACTTGAGCAAGCAGATTCAGGACAGGTTATTTTAGAAGGACAAGATGCAACAAAAACACATGTCCGAGAAAGACAAGTTGGTTTTGTATTCCAACATTATGCTTTATTCAGACATATGACTGTATTTGATAACGTTGCATTTGGGCTAAAAGTTCGCCCTAAGTCTGAGCGTCCATCAGATGCTGAAATATCTAAACGTGTTCACCAGTTACTTGAGCTTGTACAGCTAGACTTCTTGTCTAATCGTTACCCTTCTCAACTTTCAGGTGGCCAAAGACAGCGTATTGCTCTTGCACGTGCACTTGCAGTAGAACCTCGTGTATTGCTACTTGATGAGCCATTTGGTGCACTCGATGCAAAAGTAAGAAAAGAGTTACGTAGATGGCTACGCAATTTACATGATGAGCTACATATTACCTCTATCTTTGTGACACATGACCAAGAAGAAGCATTAGAGGTTGCAGATAAAATTGTAGTGATGAATAAAGGAAATATCGAGCAAATTGGCTCACCTCGTGAAGTTTACGAAAAGCCTGAAACATCATTTGTTTTTGACTTCTTAGGCCAAGCCAATAAATTCGAAGGGGTTCAACAAAATGGTAAACTCACAATAGGTGAAGATCAGCTTATTTTGCCATCTACTCATCAAAGTGGTCATCTCATCGCATTTGCTCGTCCACATGAGTTAACCATTCATACACAGGCTACAGAAAATGCCATACAAGCTACTTTTTTACGCTATGTATGGGTTGCGGGGAAAATTATTGCAGAGTTAGAAGATCGACAAGGTCATCCAATTGAAGTTTTGGTTTCCTCTGAGCAAGCCACCGAACAAGCCTTAACAGCAAATCAAACCGTTTGGGTATCTGCACAGAATTTACATATTTTTGAAAAAACGGCAACGTCTGCTTAAAGATTAGTGAGAGTAAAAAAACAATGAACTTCCAACAACTACGTATTATTAGAGAAACGGTACGCCAGAACTTCAACTTAACTGAAGCATCAGCAGCATTATTTACTTCACAATCTGGTGTAAGTAAACATATTAAAGATTTAGAAGATGAGCTTGGGGTGCAACTTTTTATTCGTAAGGGAAAAAGGTTGCTTGGCTTAACTGAACCAGGACAAGCACTTTTAGGTGTTGTTGAGCGTATGCTTATTGATGCCGACAATATTAAACGTCTCGCAGATGAGTTTAATAAAATTGATGAAGGTACACTGACAATTGCAACCACGCATACTCAAGCACGTTATGTTCTTCCACCAATTGTTAATTTATTTAAGAAACAATTTCCAAAAGTACATTTGGTATTGCAGCAAGCGAGTCCTGCTGAAATTGTAGAAATGCTTCTTCAAGGACAAGCAGATATTGGAATAGCCACAGAATCATTAACAACAGAAGAAAATCTAGCAGGCTTACCTTACTATACATGGCAACATAGTGTCATTACACCACCTGACCACCCACTCACACAGGTCAATAAAGTGACCTTAGAGGAATTGGCGAAGTACCCTATTGTTACTTACCATGAAGGCTTTACAGGCCGCTCTAAAATAGATCAAGCTTTTAAAGATGCAGGGATTGATGCTGATATCGTCATGTCTGCTTTAGATACAGATGTAATTAAGACTTATGTAGAGTTAGGTATGGGCATTGGTATTATCAATAGCATTGCCTATGATACAAAACGAGATATACATTTGTCTCAAGTAAAAACATCATTATTTGATATTAATACAACATGGATTGCTGTGCGTAAAGGTCACTTATTACGTGGATATGGCTATGAGTTCATTTCACTGTGCTCACCTGATGCCAATATTGTAGAGTTAAAAAAAGCAGCTTACCCTGAAGATTAATTATAAGTAAGACGCCCAAGTTCCCTTAGGCGTCTTTCATTATTTTAGTATTGATTAAAAAATTGTTGAATTTGTACAGGATCATTTGTTTTTGTCAAAGCTGTCATAAGCAAAATACGTGCTTTTGCTGGATTTAACGTACCTGAAACAAGACCTGGTTGAGCTGAATCGACAGGTACACTTCCTCCTCCAGTACGAGAAGATCTCACAACAACAATGCCTGCTTTTTCTGCTTTTTTAATTCCTGCATCACTTCGTACTGAAACAGATCCTGCACCCGTACCTGCATAAATGATACCTTTTACATGGTGAGCAATGGCCGCATCATAAATATATTCAGGATCATCTTGATAACCATAAATAATAACAACAGGTGGCAATTCATTAAGCTGGCGAACATCAAATATCGAATCTGTTGTATGCTTTTTCTCTACGCGATTATTATATTCAATATGACCATCAATAATCGTACCCAAATAACCTTCTTCAGGTGCTTTAAAGGTATCTAATGAATTAGCATTCGTTTTTGTCATAAAACGAGCTGCTCCAATTTTATCATTTAATACGACAAGCACACCTCTACCTTTAGATTGCTCATTGGAAGCCACTGTAACAGCTTCTAATAAGTTCATTGGACCATCAGCACTTATAGCTGTTGCAGGTCTCATAGCAGCTGTAAAGACAACAGGTTTATCACTTTTTACCGTTAAGTTTAAGAAATATGGGGTTTCGTCTAAAGTATCTGTACCATGTGTAATCACTACACCATCGACATCCTTTTGTGAAAGTAACTCATTTACACGTTTTGACAACTTCAAAATGACATCACTAGTCATATTTTCACTGCCAATATTTGCAACTTGTTCTCCAGTAACATGCGCCACTTTGTTAACCTCAGGTACAGCATTAATCAAATTTTGCACACCAATTGCGCCTGGTTTATAACCTGTTGTCTGAGTATGGCTTGTAGCAGAACCTGCAATAGTTCCACCAGTAGCTAAAATAACAATATTTGGTAATTTATCTGCAAATGTTGAACCACTCATCAAAAGTAATGCTGTTACAAAAAAAGCGCCTAGTTTCATTCTAGATCCTTAGAAATAAGATTAATTTATAAAAATATAACTGAGCTGTCATATATCCGTCATAGTCAAATAAAATAGTAATGACTTAAGCAAGAAGTTACAAAGCAATCTGCCTTATACCTAAGTCTAATAGCAAAAACTATGAGTAAAAAAAAGCGATTAAAATCAAATTAATCGCTTTTTAAACCAGAATAAAATTAGAAACGGTATCGTAATGTAAATTGGGCATTAATTGGATCACCAATTAAAGCACCCGTACTCGATAAACCATGTGCAGAAATATAATAATGTCTGTCAAATACGTTGTTTAAATTTATACCAACATCATAACGGTCACTTGTATAACCTACAGCTGCATTCATAATTGCATAACCCGGTAGTCTAAGCGCATTGTCTGGTGCAGCATATTGATAAGTTTGTGCTTTACCACCTAATGCGGCATACCAATGATCATTGAGTTTATATTTCACCCATAGATTTGCAGAGTTCTTTGGTGTGAGTGCAGCTTTAGATCCCACAGGAACAGTAGATAAAGCCGACTTCGTCATTTTCCCATCAAGATACGCATAACCTGCCAATACCGACCACTGATCTGTAATATTACCTACCGTAGTCACCTCAATGCCTTTTGTTTCTTGCTCACCTGCCACTACAGCAGTTTGTCCTGTTTTATCGGCAGGATCTTGTTGTAAGATATTATTTTGTGTCGTATCAAAAGCAGATAACGTTACATTATAATCAGGCGTAATATCCCACTTCGCACCAACCTCATAGCTCTTAGTTTGAGTTGGCTTAAGATTAGATAAATTATTATATACTGTCAGTGCATCCGACAATGGCTGGAATGACTGATTATAAGATGCGTAAAGTGATAAATTCTTGATCGGTTCATATACAAACCCAACTCTTGGGGAAACTTTATTATCTGTACGATTATAAGTTGTTAATGCATTGGTTTTTACTGTCAATCCTGAGCGTTTCTGATCTAAATTGTCATATCTCGCACCAATTAACATTTTAATTTGAGATGTAAAGCTTATGAGGTCTTGTAAATAAATACCTGTTGTGGTGCTGTTATTCTTATTATCTGTCTTTGCGGTATTTGTCAAAATAGGTGACCAGTTTGGTAAGACAATTTGATTAATTGACGTTGTATATGCAGCAGGAGATGCAAAAATTTGATCATCTTTATTTTGATGACTTACTTCAAGACCAGCTAAAGCATTATGCTCAATGTTTCCTGTTTTGAACTTACCAGAGATTTCTTGTTCAGTAGAAACTCCTTTCTCATTACGAAAACGACGAGATTGGACTAAAGAAATAACGCCTTTACTATATGAAGCATTTGAAAACTGTCTATCTAGAGAATATGTATAACCATGTACAACACCATGATACTTCCATGCATTATTAAACTCATGATCTAAAGTTGCTGTTGCACTTTTCACTTCAATATCAGTATCACCAACTTGTTTAGCATTTGCAGCACCAAGAAAAACTTTATCATTTAACTGTAAAGGTCTTTTTGTAGTTGGGTCCATAGGAACCCCTTGGTCGGCCAATCGATCATCATGTAAATAATCTGCTTGTAGTAAAAGCTTAGTTTTGTCCGAAATATCCCATAGTACTGATGGTGAAATCGCTTGACGCTGTAGAAATGCCTGATTTCGATATCCACCTGAATTTTCAACAGCACCAGTCAATCTTGCCTTTACTGTTTGGCTGATCGGTTCATTTAAGTCAAATTGCGCTCTTCTTTGTCCTAAAGTGCTGCCCATAAGATCAATTTCATGTAACGGTTCGAGCATTGGTTTTTTTGTCACACGATTGATTAACCCACCTGCTGAACCACGACCATAAAGTACAGATGCAGGCCCTTTTACTACTTCTATGCGTTCAGTATTAGAGAGATCTCGATAGTACATTGCATCATCACGAAAACCATCAACATAGTTATCGTAAACAGAGTTAAAACCACGAATTGAAACCTGATCTCGCTGCCCATCGCCTGTACTAAAACCAACACCAGGTACATTCTGTAAAGCACCTTGTATAGAGGTAACTCCTTGTTCTTTTAATATTTCTTGTGGAATAACATTCACTGTTTGAGGAACATCTTTTAACTGCATTAATCCTTTTGTTGCCGTCGATGCCTCAGTCATCTTTGCTTTTAAAGTTTTCTGCTCTGCTTTAACTTGAATACTAGGTAAATCGACTGTATCGGCATATGTAAGTGCTGAAATAGAAGATAAAATCGAGAGAATTAATGTTGTCTTTTTCATAGTTGAAAGAATACTTATATACATTTAGTGTAAAAAGGCCTACACAATAAATACACTTTCTTAAAACAATATTAAGAATAATTATCATTTAATTTATTAGTTATAAAATCTTAAAGTTTATATCAGACCATCAAAAATGATGGTCTTCCTACTAATTATGCCAAAACTTAACACTAGCTCCCGAAGGAGAGTCTTTTACCGTATATTTATAAATTTTATTAACTATCATTGATTTACACATATCAGCATTACCTCCCATTCCCATAACAATCTGAGAAAACTTCTCGCATGTTAACATCTCAACATCTTGAAATGGACCTGTGTCATTACTATATGCATTTGCATAATAGTTTTTCATAAACGCAACTTTTTTATTACAAGTATCCCCACCATTCGCATTTGCGACTTTTGCCACTAGACCATGACGTATATCTCGTTCACTTACAACAAAACATGTTCTATAACCAGACTCAGCAAATGTATTTGTTGAAAATACAACTGAACATATAACCGTCAAAATATTAAATACTGAAAAAATTCTCATCTTAAAATTACTCAAAGTATGTTTCAAAAAATGTGATTTAAATCACAAATAAATATACTTTATTTAATTTTTAATCCTTGATGCTTTTTTGTATTTAATGATTAACGACAGGAACCAATTTTCCTAATAATTCAATGAGACTTGGCGTATCTGTTACACCAAAATACTCTATATTGTCTGCATATAAAGAAAAAATGACAATATATTGATACATGTCTGGATTAACATCATGTGCTATAAGAACAGTAATATATTTCGGTGAATTCGGTGGATTAAAGTAAAGGCTAGGATCACAAATATAACCTAATCTTTCCATACCCTCTTCTGGTGTGATGGGGCCATCAGCAGTTTGCAATTCACGATTGAGCTCCGCGCTAAAATCGTATTTAGCATCTGCCCATCCTGTTCTATAGTTATACTCGTACATGAGACTCCAGTCTGTGAAATAAATAAGAGTGCATCATGCACTCTTACCTCAACACCTTTTAGTGCTGTATATCAATGATTTTATATCTAGTTTCTAATAATAAAGAACCTATTTCTCTACCTATTTCTGGACTTTCTAAAACTTGAAGATAATTACTCTCTTGAATTTTCTGATCATTTTCATCATACCACTCAACAACTGTGGTCTGTTCCCCATTGTTTTTGTTTTTAATAATTTCCTGAGTATGTACTTTCGAAGTTGAGCCGTCCAAGATCTTTTCTAGTGTAACAATCACTTCACAATTCCTATGTAAGTCTTTAAAGTGGGTTATAAATAACATAGAAATGGAATATTGTGCCGAATAAAGTGTTTCAAAGCATTGCACATGAATTCTACAATAAAAAAAACCACGCAATTGGGGTATTAACGTGGCTATAAAGATAGGTTGATAACTCCCTATCAATTAAGATTATTATATAATAAATATGAGCAATATACAAATATATTACAGAATAATTTCAAATTGATTGTTTTTAAATCAATAGATTAGAAATAAAATAAGATTCCTCACTAATCTAATACTTTATAAATTTTTGAACTTCGACTACTTTGAAAAAGTAACTCAATAGAGGGAAGAATTCTTTCACCTTTTACTTCAATAAAATGAATACGTTGTACTAAACTTTTTTTAGCATTTGAATGTTGGTGCGTGAATGGATTTAAAAAAGCTGTTGCGTCATGAATTTTATCGAACTGATCTTTAACTCTAATAAGTAAAGTTTTCATTTTGAAACTCACTGTGATGAACAGATCATTTTTATAGCATATTTAAAGTCGTATAAAAAACAAACATTGTAAGAATTTATGGCATAGTTAATAATAGTTATCAAATGTAAATGGTTCATTATTATGTTACCTACCGAAGAAACACATCCCTTATTACCTTTTTTACCAAAAACTGCCAAACTGCTTATGCTTGGTAGTTTTCCACCGCCACAAAGCAAATGGAAAATGAATTTTTATTACCCTAATTATCAGAATGATATGTGGCGTATTATGGGAATTATTTTTTATGAAGATCCTTTATACTTTTTAGACACATCACATAAAAGCTTTCATCTAAGTCAGATTAAAGATTTTTTAACGGCGCATCATATCGCAATATTTGATACTGCCTATAAGGTCAGACGCTTAAAAGGCAATGCATCAGATAAATTTTTGGAAGTTATTGAGCCAAGTAACCTGCCCCATCTGTTAAATGCTATTCCTGAATGTAAATCAATTATGACCGCAGGTGAAAAAGCAACTCAAACACTCATGCAACATTTTCCATCGAATTCTGTAGCACCAACAATTCAACAAGCTAGTCAGGTTCATTTTTTGGATAGAAATATAAATTTATATAGAATGCCATCTACATCTCGTGCTTACCCCAGACCTATTCAAGAAAAAGCTGAGGCATATCGAGCATTATTTAAGACGATTGGTTTACTTTAAAATGCATTTAATATATCTAAAACCTGCTGAAATACTTCTGCTTCAGAACATGTCGCATCTATTTTATAAATACGTTTTGGATGTTTCTCATATAAATAGGCATACCCTTCACGAACTTTAGAAAAGAAAGAAAGCTTTTCTTTCTCAAATCGATCTAGCTCACCTCGTGCGCGCGCACGCGACATTCCGACTTCGATTGGAGCATCCAACCAAAATGTAATATCTGGCATCTTAGGAACAAAGGTTTCATTTAACAGCTCAAGTTTTTGTTGACTCAAACCACGACCTTTCACCTGATAAGCAAAACTTGCATCGGTAAATCTATCACTTAAAACAACTTTCCCCTCTTTTAATGCAGGTAAAATAACTTGATTTAAGTGTTGACTACGGGCTGCATAAATAAGTAATAGCTCAGTATCTGCACACATTGTCTCAGTCTCATCGACCTGTAAGAGTAAATTTCTCACTTTCTCCGCTAAAGCTGTACCACCTGGTTCTCGTGTCAGAATAATTTCTTTATTTTTTTCTAAGAAATGGTCGTGTACACGCTTAATTAAAGTACTCTTGCCGACCCCTTCAGTACCTTCAAAACTAATAAACATTTAGGGTGTTGCTCCATTCTTCTTAGCTTTTAAAACAGACAAATAATTTTGAACAGCAGCATTGTGTTCAGATAATGTTTCACTAAACTTATGACCACCATTTCCTGTTGCAACAAAATACACATTTTTTGAATTATCTGGGTGCATCGCAGCCTCAATTGACTTGGTATCTGGCAGTGCAATTGGTGTAGGTGGTAAACCATTTATAGTATACGTATTATAAGGCGTTGGTGTACGTAAATCTTGCTTAGAGATAGAACCTGTATATTGGTCACCAAGACCATAAATCACCGTAGGATCAGTTTGTAATCTCATATTTTGTTGAAGTCGACGTACAAATACACCCGACACCTCATTCAGTTCGGTATCTAAGCTGGTTTCTTTTTTTATAATAGAAGCCATAATTAGTGCATCATATTTATTTTTATAAGGTAGATTTGGTGCACGACTTTCCCATGCTCGATCTAAAGCCTCCATCTGACGATGATAGAGATTTAATAAAATCTTTTTATCCGTTTCACCCTTATTAAAAAAGTAGGTATTTGGTGCCAGTAAACCTTCTAAGTTTTTATAAGGAATTCCTAATTCAGCCATCATTTCATCGTACGGTAAATTCACAATGGTTTTAGTCACATAAGGATCCTGACGTAACCGATCTAAAAGTTGTTTAGATGTCGTTCCATCAATCACCATAATTTTATTCATTTGTGAATTTTCAGCATTTGACATCAAGTCTAATACTTCAATGACTGTCATTCCTTTCTCGACTTCATACACACCAGCTTTTAATGTGCCATGAACCATTAATTTACGATAAATTTTCACAACTGTTGGGAATTCTATTTTATTTTGCTGTGCCAACCGGTCAATAAGTCCTGTATATGTTTCGCCCTGATTAATAGAAATAAACTGTTTTTGTCCTTCTATCGGATACTGTCTTCCAAGGCTTACGCCATAAATTCCCCAACAACCTGCAATAATGATACACAATATAGTCAGCCAGAAAAATTTTCTGGTTTTCTTACTTTCAGGTCTTTTCTTTTCCATTTTACTCATCATTATTACATTTGATCTAAATTCAACGTATTAAACAACTGCTTCGTTATTTCAATATTCAAACATTGACGATTTAATGTATGAACTGCTTGCATCGGATGTAGTGCATTACAATAAAATAAAGCTTCTATATCTTTAATCTCGCTCATATCAATATCACGTATTGCATGCGGAATATTAAATTGCAGCATACGATCTAATATTTCAGCACGCATTATGCCATGGACACCATTATAGCGAAGATCAGGCGTAACCCATTCCCCATTTAACAACAAAAAGCAATTACTGCTTATGCCTTCAACAATTCGATCATGAATATCTAAAACAAGTGCTTCATTTAGCCCTCGCTTTGTAGCTTCGGCTTTTAAAATGACTTGCTCAAGCCGATTTAAAGATTTAACACCTACCAGATGAGGCATTGTTAAACCAATTCTATTCTCCAATATATCGCTTTCATGTAATACTGAATACTTTGCAATACATGCATCGCTTGGGAAGAAAAACACATAAACATCTGCAATATTTGTAGGAGAAAAGCCATAACCTCTTTGTCCCTCTCCACGGCTAATTAATACCTTTAACGTACCTTGAGAAAATTCCTTTTGAAATAAAATATTCAACAAAATTGATTGATCAAACTGAAGCATCAACGCAGCTGATGCCTTATTTAAGCGCTCTAAGTGTCTAGATAAAAGCTGTATACGTCCATCTTGCACACATGCTGTCGTAAAACAGCCATCACCATACTGAAATGCTCGATCAGATAAAGAAACGTGTTCAACATATTTACCGTTTTTAAAGCAAAGCATATGTATTCTCATTTTTCGTTAAGTATTAGTGTAATTTTTTTATCTAAAATAAACACGTATTTTTACGAAAAGTTTTGATTTATCAAACATTAATAACAATATTTTCTACAATTTAGATCTCACAACCCACATCAAGGCTGGCAAGATATCTTTGTTCATCTTATATTAGGTATTATGGATACGTAGGAATAAATAAAATGCTGAGCTTTAAAATCCATCTTATTGATGTTCAAAATAGCTTACAAAATTATATTTGGATTCTGGAAGATACAAAAACTCATGATATTGTCGTTATAGACCCTACAGAAAGCCAAATTGTGATTGATTATTGTGAGTCTCACTATCTAAAAGTAAAACAGATTTGGGTGACACATTGGCACAAAGACCATATTGCAGGTATACCAAAACTTTTGGAAAAGTATAAAAATGTTCCTGTATATGGCCCCAAAGCAGAAGCTTCACAAATACCGACTTTATCTCATTTTTTAGATGATTCAGACATATTTCATTTTAATTGTTTTGAAGTCAATATTATTGCGACACCTGGGCACACCTTAGGTCATATTGTCTTTTATATACCAGAAATTGGCTGTGTATTTGTTGGCGATACATTATTTGCAATGGGCTGTGGTCGTGTATTTGAAGGAACACATAAACAAATGTATGAATCCTTACAACGGCTTGCCTCTCTGCCAGACAACACCGAGGTTTACTGTACTCATGAATACACTTTAAGTAATGCAAAATTTGCAGTCACTCTAGAACCAGATAATTTTTTACTTGAAGAGCGTGCAGAGCATGTCGAATACCTAAGACTACTGAACAAACCTACTCTTCCAACCACGATTGCTTTAGAAAAAGCAACCAACCCGTTCATTAGAGCAAAATCTATCGAGCAGTTTTCACAGTGGCGAACACGTAAAGACAATGCATAAATGAAATATATTGTTACATCATCACAAAAAGTGTCAATGTAAGCCTTAAAATTATATTTTTAAATTTCGTTTAATTTAAGTATTTGACTTTAAAAAGCTATTTATTATTTAAGATAATTCTTAAAAATTACGTTTTAACAAAATTTGTAACCACTGTTGTTATTTTATAACATTTTTTTTTGAAACGTAATTTTTTCACATTTATTGATCTTTTACCCCTTTAAAAATCATTGATAGAACCTTATAAATAAGAGAGTATAAATAAGGAGAGAATCCATGAAAAAAGTTGTTAAAGCAAAAAACTTAATTGCTTTTCGAATTTGGTTAGAAAAATTGGGGTATTCGGTAAAGAACTTAACAGACAATAAGGGATTTACGTTTAGCTTTAAAAAAGAGTATGGTCTTGTGACAAATGAATTGGGGGGTAACTCATTGGCAATGCAACTTGGTGAAGAGTTTGAAGATCACTTAAAAGCCTAATGAGTCGTCTTGGATCTACTCCTAGCAGACACAAAAAAAGCAAGACTCTAGTCTTGCTTTTTTAATATTGGTGGGGATGAAGAGACTCGAACTCTTACACCTTGCGGCGCTGGAACCTAAATCCAGTGCGTCTACCAATTTCGCCACATCCCCTCTTTATTTGACACTTTTAAAATATTTCTAAGAAATGGCAAAAAATAAAGGATTCAAACCTTTACGAACGGTTTTGGAGACCGTCATGCTACATACCAATCCTCTAAATTAAAACTCACATAATAAAAAAGCAAGACAGATATCTTGCTTTTAAATATTGGTGGGGATGAAGAGACTCGAACTCTTACACCTTGCGGCGCTGGAACCTAAATCCAGTGCGTCTACCAATTTCGCCACATCCCCTTTGAGTTTCAACTCAGATTTTAGAAAAACTTCTAAAAGTGGCAGAGAATAAAGGACTCGAACCTTTACGAACGGTTTTGGAGACCGTCATGCTACCATTACATCAATCCTCTACATTTTTAACAACATAATGTTATTAAAAATTGGTGGGGGCGAAGAGACTCGAACTCTTACACCTTGCGGCGCTGGAACCTAAATCCAGTGCGTCTACCAATTTCGCCACGCCCCCGATGGCTGTGTATATTATAGAGAAGTCATTTACATGACAAGTATTTTTTTTAAAACTTGTTTTACATGGACAAATAACATTCAAAACATACGCTTAGCTATTTATTTCTTATATCAATTGGATAACTTGTATCAGTTCAGCAGTTGTTTTAAATCGCAATGTTGGACTTTTTGCCAATAATCCATCAATGATCAGTTGTAATTTATTGTATTGTTGTGGCAATTCAAAAAAATATTCTTGGCAATGTAGTTGAGCCCATGCTTGATAAGATTGCGTAGCCAGTCGATGCTGAGTTAACCACTCATAAAGTACAATACCTAACGCGTATAAGTCTGTTTGAACTGATTTACAAGCCCCATGAAAGAGTTCAGGTGCCATATAGCGTGGCGTTGCAGTTAATGAAACACTATTATTATCAAAAGCAAAATGAGTATGCTCAAAATCCAATAAAAATATTTGACCGTTATAAGTTAAAAAGTGGTCTTTTTTAATATCTCCATGAATATATCCAAGTTGATGTATTTTCCCTAAACATACAGATAACTTTAGAATAAAACCTATAATCTCAAGCAAATTTAAATCAAAAGGCTGAATATCGAGCAAAGTCTTATCAGCTTCAGGCAACATTAAACAAAGCGTATCATTTTGAATATTCAATTCATCTAAAATTCTAGGGCTTACCTCATACACAGGTAGTGTGACATGATCCTTGTAATGCTTCTTGTAAAAGAATACTTCATTTTCAAAACCTTTGATGAATACTTCATGCCCCGTATAAGTTTGCGTTTTTAAATAAAAGTATTGATGAGCATTGATCAACCGATAGACTTTACGCCCATAAACCAAGCTGCTTGACTTTGAAACTACTTCAATATGTTTAAGTTTAGGAGACATTCGTTTTTTGATTCATTAAATCAGCATAAACTTGTGTCAGTGTTTTTCCAATACGCGCATAAATTTCTATCATAGACAATTTTGGCCATGTTGCCCGCTCACCTTCTTTTTGAAGTTTTTTGAAGATTTCTGGTGTTGGATTTTGAAGTAAATATCCATAATGTCTCAGGTTGTACTTACCAATAATATTAATATCCCCATAATAATATTGATCAACGATACCATACCCATGATCGAGTATACGGCGAACTTGTGGCACAGCTCCTACACGTTCACGTGTAAAGTCCATAACACCTTTTGCAAATACCTTACCTTGTCTTCTAATAATACGTTCAGGCCAACTCAGTAAATCTTGGCGGTAACGCTCCACATCACTTTGCATAAAGGGAACAACATGAGGATTGGCCTGACTAGCAATGCTATAATTTACATTATATAGGCGTGCAATTTTTTCTTGAGGAAAATCACTTCTTACACTGCCATCTACCCACCGCGTGTGTTTCATAAAAGGTACATGTTGACCATCGTGACGTTTAGCAACTAATTCAATCGGAGAAAATAAAATAGGTACGGCACAAGATGCAAGAACAGCACTCCATACCAATAAATCTGGTGATGTATAGCGATTTAATACACGAGGGTTTTGCGATGCATTATAAGGAGCAACAGCAATATTAATATCTAACCCAGATTTTTGATGTGCTTCTGCAAAAGTAAGATCTCCTAAATGCTCCTGTAAAAAACGCTTTAGATAATTAACATCTGTGAAACCACTTGGATCTTTGAGCAATGTTTTTAAAGATTTGAACTGAAAAACCTGACTATAAAATTGATCACCTGTCGACAAAGCATTAAAACGATCGCTATCTAATGTACCAAGCATCGCTGTCATAATAGCTCCTGCACTCGACCCAGAAAGTACATTTGGTAAAAGGTCATTTTCTTTGAGAGCTTTACATACGCCACTATGAAACAAACCTAAGGTCGCCCCCCCCGAAAACATTAGTGCAGGTTGGCCATAAGCTATTTTACACAACTCAAAAAACGCTATTTTTTCATCTAAGGAAAGTAAATCCTCTGATACATCTGCAATAAATTTCAAAGACTCATTAACGGTATGAATATAGTCTTCAATAATTGTCTTTGTACCCAAATAAGAGACAACAAATAGCATTGGATGACAAATATTGGCAATATCGTAGGTTAATCCTTCGTGAAGAATGGAAATAAGATCTTTAACTCTACCCTGTCTTTTATATTTTTTTAATAAAAACAGCCGATGTGTAATTACTTCGCTGTCAAAATAAATGGAATTGTTGTCTTCTTTCCATAATTGTATTCCTGACGTTTGATCAAGTTGATGTGCTATTTCTTGCCATTCTGCATAGCTATTTGCATGTGCAAGCTGTTGCTCAAGTCTTTTTATTTTATACGTTTGCTGAAAGTTGCTCGCATGTTTTGATAATAGCTTTAACATTCTACATCCTAATTTTTTACATGCATGAAAAGACGCATTATAAAAGTAAACCAATATAATGGTATCTATAAAACATTTTAGAAAATATAAAAAGAGGTGAAGTACAACTTTTATGCTTTACTTGTAAATGGTTTTTAAATATTTTAAAAGTAAGAAATTAAACGATAATATAAAATTATGGCACATATTGAACTCCCAGATGATCTGTTAGACACGCTTTCTCAGGTTCTACAACAATTAAAACATACTCTTCCTCAAGTAAAGCAAGAAACTGATTTTTCAGCCCCTGCTTATAAATGGCAAAATAAACAACTGATTGCCCTACACTCTCCCAAAGCCATGCACCTAGATGACCTCAAGGGCATTGAACGCCAAAAGAAAGTAATCATTCAAAATACTGAACAATTCTTACAGGGCCTTCCAGCAAATGATATTCTACTGACGGGTTCTCGAGGAACGGGTAAATCTTCTATTGTTCGTGCATTACTCACGCAATATCAAGATATAGGTTTAAGACTTATAGAAATTGAACGTGATGATCTTTCAGACTTACCTATTATTCAAGCACAAATTAAGCATCGCCCTGAAAAATTTATTGTCTATTGTGATGACCTTGCATTTAATGCAGAAGACGAGAATTATCGTAGTTTAAAAAGCGTATTGGATGGATCGTTACAATCAGGCGATAACAATTTTATTGTCTATGCAACAAGTAATAGACGTCATTTACTTCCTGAATTTATGCATGAAAATACACCTGCTACACGTGTCGACGTTCCACAATATACGGAGCTACACCCTCAAGAAGCGATTGAAGAGAAAATTTCGCTCTCGGATCGCTTCGGACTATGGCTTTCATTTTATCCTATGGATCAGAATCTCTATTTAGAAATCGTTGAACACTACTTAACAAAGAGTAGCTTAGAATTTAATCAGGAAGTAAAAGGTGAAGCATTGAGATGGTGTCAAATGAGAGGACAACGTTCAGGAAGAGCGGCTTATCAATTTTCTAAACATTGGATTGGATCATATCAACTTAATAAAAACTATTAAAATCAATACCCTAAAGAAAATATGGTTTCTTAATTACCTTCCAGTTAAAGGGTGATTTTTAACCATATTCACATATTCATTCATCTAAAAATACATACGCATGCTACTATAAATAAAAATGTAACTTTAAAATATATGTTTTATTACATTTTACATTGCAAGATGAATATGAAAATGGTTTAAGATTTTTCTATTCTATATTCGTATTCATTTTAATTTTTAAAATTTAATTTATTAGGAAAACAATATGCAAGCGTTCTCAATTCCCCTCATGGCAGGTGAAGTTAATGCAATTCTTAGAAAAGAAAAACAACAACTGCGCGTTCCTGTTCAACCTCAGCCAAACAATAGTGAAGATGCAAAAAAATTAAATATTCCCTTCCAAGTTGGTGACCAAATTTGGATTCAAGAAAACTGGGCTGCACACTGGTCTTATAATGATGCTTCTCCTGAAGAGTGTCAGAGCCCAAATACAGATGACGATAACTACTGGTACCAAGCAGATGGTATCGGCTCTAAAGGGTCTAAAGGTAGTCCATCATCATTAAGAGGTACATGGCGACTTGCAGAAACTATGCCTCAGTTTGTTTCTCGTTTACATCTTATAGTAGAAAAAGTTTGGATCGAGCAAATTAAAGACATTAGCGAAGACAGTGCCCGAGCTATGGGTTTTATACCTGAATTCTTTAAAAATGTGAAGCAACAAGAACTTGGGGAAGACTATCAAGCAACAGCAAAAGATGCTTTCTTAGAAGATTGGGAACAGTTCCGTGGTGAACTTGATTTATGGACATATGCCATTGAATTTAGTTTAGATGCAGATAAATCGACATTACATCCTGCCTTTTTAAATGATCGTGAAACACTTAGCTATAAAGTAGACTGTTCAATCAAAGATACTCAAACAGAAGATTTGAAAGAATTAAGTTATACCACTGAAGATAAATCCTTGGTATGTGCACTTGAACATGTATTGGTCGAAGAATTTAAAAACGATTTCAAAGATTTAAGCCACGACTTTAATAATCTTGGTGAGTTCTTTAAAATCATTGATATTGAGTCAATTCGTTATATCCAAGAGCTCAACCATATCGATTTAGACTTTGAAGTACGTGCTAAAAATAAACGTGTTTCCATTAAAGTAGAACTTCTTTCTTTATAAGTCATTGGCTATAAAAAAACCCACATTATGTGGGTTTTTTTACATGTACGTTGAATTAAGTAAGTTGTGCTGTAGCTATTTTCTTTGTATCCACATTTACAGCAGCATTTCGATACTCACCCATTTGATCAAAATTCATGTATCTATAAATATCAGAAGACATGCTATCAATCTGAGAAGCATACACGCTATATTCTTCAGGAGTTGGAAGCTTACCTAGTACAGCAGCAACAGAGGCAAGCTCAGCCGATGCAAGGTATACATTTGCACCCTGACCTAGACGGTTTGGAAAGTTACGCGTCGAGGTCGAGACCACTGTTGTATTTGGTGCAACACGTGCTTGGTTACCCATACATAATGAACAGCCTGGCATTTCTGTACGTGCTCCTGCACGCCCATAAGTATTATAGAAACCTTCTTCCATAAGCTGATGTTCATCCATACGTGTTGGAGGAGCAATCCATAAGCGTGTCGACAAAGAACCACTCGGTATTTTATCTAATAACTTACCTGCAGCACGGAAATGACCAATATTTGTCATACATGAACCAATGAATACTTCATCAATTTTTACACCCTGAACATCAGACAGTAACTTGGCATCATCTGGATCATTTGGACAGCACAATACAGGTTCTTTAATATCAGCAAGATCAATTTCATATACTTTCGTGTATTCTGCATCAGGATCAGCTTTGAGTAAGTTTGGTTCAGCCAACCACTTTTCCATATTTTCTACACGGCGTGCCATGGTACGTGCATCACCATAGCCTTGTGAAATCATCCATTTCAGCATCGTAATATTTGAACGCAAATACTCTGCTACTTTCTCTTCCGAAAGCGTAATGGCACAACCTGCAGCTGAACGCTCAGCAGATGCATCAGACAATTCAAATGCTTGTTCAACGGTCAGTTCATTTTCCATTTCAGTCAGATCAATTTCTAAAATACGACCTGAAAAAATGTTTTTCTTACCTTTTTTCTCAATAGTAAGATCACCAGCTTGAATCGCATAGTATGGAATCGCATGGACAAGGTCACGTAATGTAATACCTGGCCCCATTTTACCTTTAAATTTAACTAAAACAGACTCAGGCATATCTAACGGCATTACACCCGTTGCCGCAGCGAATGCAACTAGCCCTGAACCTGCGGGGAAAGAAATACCTAGTGGGAAACGTGTATGTGAATCTCCACCTGTACCTACAGTATCTGGAAGCAACATGCGGTTTAACCAAGAGTGGATAATACCATCACCCGGTCGTAATGAAACTCCACCACGGTTCATAATAAAATCAGGCAATGTGTGTTGCATTTGTACATCGACTGGTTTTGGATAAGCTGCTGTATGGCAAAAAGACTGCATGACTAAATCTGCAGAGAAACCTAAACATGCCAAATCCTTCAGTTCATCTCTAGTCATTGGCCCTGTGGTATCTTGAGAACCAACAGTCGTCATACGTGGTTCGCAATAAGTATCTGGACGAACACCTTGTCCTTCAGGTAACCCACACGCACGACCAACCATTTTCTGAGCCAGTGTAAAGCCTTTACCAGAATCATGCGGATGCTTAGGTTGACGGAATAATGTAGATGGTGGCAAACCTAGTGCTTCTCTTGCCTTCGTTGTTAATCCACGTCCAATAATTAAATTAATACGTCCACCTGCGCGAACTTCATCTAATAATACAGGTGTTTTTAATTCAGACTCTGCAATCTGTTCGCCATTTTTAAATGCAGTGACTTTTGCTTCTGCTTTATTAATTTTAAGCAGAATTTCATCACCCATATTCATTTCAGAAACATCAATCTCTACAGGTAATGCGCCAGCATCCTCCATAGTATTGAAGAAAATAGGCGCAACTTTACCACCTAAGCAGACACCGCCATCTTTCTTATTTGGAATGTGAGGAATATCTTCCCCAAAATACCAAAGTACAGAGTTGGTTGCAGATTTACGAGATGATCCCGTTCCAACAACATCACCCACATAAGCGACTTGATTGCCTTTTGCCAAGAGCGCTTTAATTTGTTGAATTGGGCCTACTTCACCTTGCTTTTCAGGATGAATTCCATCACGTTCATTCTTTAGCATCGCAGTTGCATGCAAAGGAATATCTGGACGACTCCAAGCATCTTGTGCAGGTGAAAGATCGTCTGTATTGGTTTCGCCTGTGACTTTAAATACAGTAATTTTAATTTCTTCTGGAACATCTTTACGGCTAGTAAACCATTCTGCTTCTGCCCATGAATTCATCACTGCTTGAGCATTTTCATTACCCGCTTTGGCCTTCTCTGCAACGTCATGAAATGCATCAAATACAAGTAATGTCTTTTTAAGTGCTGTTGCTGCTAGCTTACCTAATTGCGAATCGGTCAGTAAATCGACCAATGGTGCAACATTATATCCACCTAACATTGTACCTAGTAAGTAAACTGCACGTTCTTTTGTCACTAGCGGTGATTCCGTTTCACCTTTAGCAACAGCAGCAAGAAAAGCTGCTTTCACATAAGCAGCTTGGTCAACCCCTGCAGGAATACGGTTTTCTAGTAAATCGACTAAATATGCCTCTTCACCTGCTGGTGGGTTCTTTAATAATTCAACTAGTTCAACGGTTTGTGCATCGTTTAATGGTTGTGGTGGGATTCCAAGTGCGGCACGTTCTTCAACGTGTTGGCGGTAAGCTTTTAGCACGGTATTCTTCCTCTTTTTTCTCAAAAATTACTTACTATTCCTATTGCTGTAAGTAATGTACTGTTTAAATTTTACTAAAGTTAATTCCAAAAGTTAATGTTATTCGGGTGTTTGTTTATGATGCTCATTATTTTCTACGGAAATACTACGCCGTAAGATCATAAAAATAAAGCACTCAATGTGAGTGCTTTAGTATAGATTTATGGTTGCTGTGCAACACAACTTTCGTATCGGCCTTTACCAAAATCGGCCATTGCCTTTTCCTTTTGTGCCATCTGTTCATAAAGTGGAACGTTGTATGCCTCTTCAACAAGACTGACTAAGTAATCTCGTGCATGTTGATCCTGAATTTTTTTGGCATTTTCTAAAGCTGCGTTTTTATCAATACCTTGTTGGCGGTCTGTCATAATATTGAACGCAGCACTTGGAATTGATTTACAGAATCCTTGCCATGCTTCTTGAGGAGAAACTTGTTTATGACCACCACAACCCGTTAATACAATACTACCTAAGACAAGTAACAATAGTTTTTTCATTTCAACTCCAAGCCAATATGACTTTGATTTCAAGCGATTAGAATTTTAAAAAGTATCCTACCACTTTGCGCACTCTATATTCTATTAAAAATTAAATTCCTACAAAGCCAAATTTAAACATTATGTTGATAATTAAACAATGTGTTGATAATATCAATACACCAATATTTTGACGTTCTGCTATGGATGCACACCAATTAATTTATCACCAGAGTTCTCTGCCTTTTCCTTTTGCAAAGGCAACAGAGTTTAATCAGATTTTATACCTTTCAGGTCAAGTTTCGTTGGCAGAAGATGCTACCCCTATTTATGGTAGTGTATCTACACAAACACAACGCATTATGACCAATATCTCCAACACGCTAATTGAGCTTCAAAGTGACCTTAATCAAATTATAAAAGTAACAGTTTGGCTTTCAGATATGTCACACTTTGAAGAATTTAATAAGGCATATAGGACTTTTTTCTCTCAAGGCTTTCCTGCACGTAGTGTAGTTTGCAGTAAACTTGCTTTCGGTTTAGACGTAGAAATTGAAGTACAAGCCCTAAAAATTATTGAGATATAAACCATGCCATTACATATTAATACACCACTCATTCGTTCATCAGCACTCAGTAAATCTTTAAATAAAAATGTTTGGCTAAAGATAGATGCCTTACAACCTTCAGGGTCATTTAAAATGCGCGGTGTGGCATTGGCTTGTGAAACTTACTTAAAGCAAGGTGCAAAACGCTTCATTTCATCTTCAGGAGGAAATGCAGGACTTGCAGTTGCAACATCTGCAAAAATCTTAAATGTACCTAGTATTATTGTTGTGCCAAGAACTACATCAATAACCGCAATAAATTTATTACAGCTAGAAGATGCTGAGGTCATCGTTAAAGGAGATTCTTGGCAAGAAGCAAATGAATATGCGTTATCTTTAATTACCGATTCAGATGCTTTTATTCATCCTTTTGACGATCCTTTACTTTGGACAGGACACGCTACTCTTATTGACGAAATTGTAAATGCAGAGATTCAGCCTGATGTTATTGTGCTATCTGTAGGTGGTGGTGGCTTGCTAGCAGGTGTTGCTGAAGGACTTACTCGAAACAAATTAACTCATATTCCAATTATTGCGATAGAAACAGAAGGGACTGCCTCACTCCATTTGGCTATTCAACATAATAAACCGACTTCATTAAAAGAAATTAGAAGCATCGCAACCTCATTAGGTGCAAAGCAAATATGTGACCAAGCATTCTATGTCACAAAAACGCATCATATACATAGCATTCTTGTTTCTGACCAAGAAGCCATTCATGCATGTAAAGCATTTCTTGCAGACCATCGCATTGTCGTAGAACCTGCTTGTGGTGCAAGCTTGGCCTGTATTTATAGCAATAAAGATATACTCGACCCTTATAATAATATACTGGTTATTGTCTGTGGAGGCTCGACCATGAGTGCTGAACACATTCTTAGTCTCTAAAGCAACTGCCTATCTTTAGATAGGCTTTGTCTTTATTTCTTCTAGATAATTATAAATAGTGTAGCGCGTAACACCTAAAGCATTTGCCGCTGCTTCTACACCACCTCTTACTAAAAACAAACCTTGTGTTTGCATCACTTTTACAATCTCAATTTTTTCTGCTTTTGATCTTTTTGTATTTAAAAGATTGTGTTGCGGCAGAGCAAAATGGATAATTTCAGCAATTTTCTTTTGTAGTGTATGTTCACTTTCTTCAACAGCTAAACTTTCATCTCTAGGTAAAAGCTGTGACAATAAGTTTTTCGCTGTTTCTAATATTTTTTGATCTGCATTAAAGCACATTGCAAATATTGGTTGTTGATTCTCATCTTTATATATGACAGTAGAGCTCGTGAAAATTCGACCTGCTACTTTTGTTTCGTAGCCTTTAAATACTTGTGGATTACTGACATTTTTGTTTTGGTCAACCAATAATCCAATTGACCCCAAATCATGATCTGGAATATTTAAGACACTATCTCCTTCCTTTCTTCCAGAAAGATGTCCATTTAATATTTTAATAATTGAATGATTCGGATTCGTCAAATCATGTATAACTACTTCAATATTCTTTCCAACGATACAAGATAAAGCATCAACAATACTCATTAGACTATTTGCTAAACTTTCTTTATTCATTTTATCCATACATCAATTCTCAAATAAAAACAGCGATATACGGCGATAGTTTAACTTAAAGATTATTTAGCAGATATACTTAAGTGCTTGAAAAGAGATTTGAGTGAAAATTCATTTTAAAACTTGTAAAATAAACGTTTTTATTCGCAAAAAAACAAAGTATCGTAACACTATGATAATATTAAACTTCATATTTATCCTTTTTAAGTACATTTAGCATGAATATTAATCAGCTTTCAATTATTCTTATACCTGCTTTGACATTATCACTTTTTGGTTGTGCAGCAACTGAAACATCAAGAACTATTCAAAGTGCTCAAGTCATTTCTGCCACATCTACAAACCAATACAATGGACCTAAAACATCAGTTTCTATTGGTAAGTTTGACAATAGATCGAGTTATATGAGAGGTATTTTTTCAGATAATACGGATCGTTTAGGTGGACAAGCAAAAACAATCTTAGAAACGCATTTACAGCAATCTAGATACTTCTCTGTACTTAATCGTGACAATCTTTCAGAACTAAAACAAGAAGTAGGCTACAGCGGTAAAGCACAATCTATTAAAGGTGCACGTTACGTAGTTACAGGCGATGTCACCGAGTTTGGACGTAAAGAAGTAGGCGATCAACAATTCTTTGGTATTTTAGGCCGTGGAAAACAACAAGTTGCTTATGCAAAAGTTAATCTCAATATTGTAGATGTAACTACCTCAGAAGTTGTTTACTCTACACAAGGCGCTGGAGAATATGCATTAGGTGAACGTGAAATTCTCGGGTTTGGTTCAACAGCATCTTACGACTCAACTTTAAATGGTAAGGTTTTAGATCTAGCAATTCGTGAAGCTGTAAACAATTTAGTGAATGGCATCCAAAATAACCAATGGAAACCGAGTAACTAAGAAGATTTATCATCAATGAAAACAATATATACACTTTTTGCATTATTGCTATTAACAGGTTGTGCTGCTGGACCTAAACCATTGTATTACTGGGGCAATTTTCCAGATCAAACTTACCTCATGTATAGTGCACCTGCAAAAGCTACTGCAAGTCAGCAAATTGAAAAGTTACAAGCAGATATACAAAAAGCTAAAGCAGCTCAACTAGGTGTTCCTCCAGGGTTATATGCACATTTAGGTCTAATGTATTTAAATGAAGGCAATGTACAAAAGTCTGAAGAATACTTTAATTTAGAGCGCCAAGTTTATCCAGAATCTACAACTCTGATTAATCGTATGCTTGGTGATAAAAATAAGTTAGATCAGGGAGCACTTAAATGAATAAGTTCTTATCTTTAGTTTTTAGTGCGCTTATTTTGACTGGCTGTGCAACTACCCAACATACTCCACCAAAAGATTTAAGTGCATATAAATCACATATGCCCAAATCTATTTTAGTACTTCCACCAATTAATAACTCTCCAGATGTCAAAGCAACTTATGGCTATTGGTCGACTGTTGCTGTTCCTGTAGCAGAGGCAGGTTATTACGTATTTCCTTTATCTATTGTCGATCAATTATTTAAAGAAAATGGAATTACCAACGGAAACGATGCTCAGTCTATTCCAACACAAAAGTTACAAGAAATCTTTGGTGCAGATGCAGGTTTATATACACAGATTAAAGAGTACGGTACTCAATATAAAGTTATAGACAGTGTATCCACCGTTTCAGTTGAAGCTAAACTTGTAGATTTAAAAACAGGTACAGTCTTATGGACTGGACAAGAATCTGTACGTAAAGCAACTTCTGAAAATAACAGTGGCTTAATTGCGATGGTTGTCAGTGCAGTCGTGAATCAGATCACAAGTAGTTTAAATGATCATGCACATCCTCTATCGATGAATGTAAACAATCAGCTTTTCACACCAACACAAGATCAACAACATGGACTATTGGTTGGCCCTCGCTCTCCAAAATTTCAGCAGTAAGTAAAATAAGAAGTCTTCAATTGAAGGCTTCCTTTTCTACCTATATATAAAAAATGAGCATCTTTTACTTGATACACCCTTACAACCTACACACTAAATCATTGATATATTTTAATAAAATCTGAATATTTCCTGATCTATTTTCGCACTAATTCTGACTTTAAAACTTGATTTAAATCGCTTATCAAATACTTTAAATAATTGAAAATACGGTTTAAAATTTACTATCTTCTCTACAAAACTACTAAAAATCAAAGTTAGATCAAGACAAAAACAAATATACAATATGTCGTATAAGTTGCATTTATTAAAAAAAATAAATGACAAATCACTATTAATAAAACTTTAATTTAGGACAATAAAAATGCCAATATCATTTTATGTATTCCTATTAATAAAAATAGTTATTTCATTCACTGTTATTATTTCATACATGAATTTTATCGGAAAAACTCAGCTCACACAGTTTACAGCTGTAGATTTTTTTGGAAACTTTATTTTTGGAGCTGTCGTAGGTGGATCAATTTACAATGGAGATTTAGAAATTACGGGCTTCACGATCATGTTGCTTATGAGCGTAGGCTTTATGTTATTTTTAAATTATCTCTCTCATCATATTTTACGTATTCGAGCAGTCACTATTGGAGAGTCTATTCCTGTTATTAAGCATGGTAAATTTTTACTTGATAAAATCGAGCAAAAGCGTAGAAAAATAGATATGTTAAGGATTCTATCTCAACTTCAATGTCTTGGTTTTAGCTCATTTCAAGAAGTGTATTATGCCGAGATACAACCCGATGGCCAATTGGCTGCTATTAAAGATAAACCAGTGTTACCCTCTGAAATTATTATCCTTCGGGGTGTCTTCTTCGATACCCTTATTGATGAACAAGAGATTGACAAAGAACGTTTAGAGCTTTTATTAGAAACAAACCGTATCGATGTAAGTGCCATTTTCCTCGCAGAATATTACGAAGATAAAATTTTTATTACATTTAATGACGGAAGTGAAAAAACTCTCGAAAGTTATTCAATTAAAAAATAACTTGTTTAAATGATGTCATGTATTTGATTAGAGTATTTATTTCAGCATTCATTAAGACTAATACTCTAATCAGATTTAATATCTGAATAAATTTTCACATTGTTGAATGTCAGTCAGATCATAACGGTAGTAGCATAAATTTCTAAAATCTTTTTGACTTTTCGAATTCAAAAGATCATATTCAATAAAATCTGATGTCCCCTATAAAATAGGATTTCTAAGAATAGATAACGTTGTTGGATGCTTTTTTATAAAATAATATCTATCACCCTCTATTGTCGCAGTCTAGACTCATGTAAAACAACTCAACTCTAGAGCATTCTTGAAATTTTTGGCATGTAATATTGGTACTCTTCGGGTCAATAAAATCAGTCTCTGAATTCTTAACTTTATAAGCATATACATCTTCTATACTTCCTTTCTCCGTAGCAATTTTTCCTTCATATAGTCCAGTTTCTATATTGTAGTAATAACCATTTATTTAATATCCCCAACAACATGAGTTTGTTGAGGCTGTATTGTTGCTCCACATGTTAATTTATCACCTTCATAAGCAACAGGCTGACCAAACATAATCATATGGTCATGGCTTCTCACAACGGTAGACCAACATTTGCATTTTGGACAGTAGTGTCCATCTCCAGCCCTTACAAAGGGATTTCCCTCTTGAAACACATTTGAGAGTGTTGATGGGATAGCACCACCATGATCGGTCGGTGCATTATGAATAGCAAAGCCTTTCATATGTAGAATAATTCACATAATAATATATATTATATAAATATATCACATTTATATGCCTAGTGAAATTTTATTCTAATAGCCTCATATCAATTTTGTACTACTTATCATTTGTTATTATTTTAAGAATGATTTAATCACAATATTTTTAAAATTTTGCATATAAAAACCACCCGAAGGTGGTTCATTTCTAGTTATGCCAAAAACTTAGATTTCCATTGGATATGTTACTTTCATTTGTAGATGTATGATATCTATAGATTTTATTTACTTGCATAGACTTGCACATATCTACCTTTAAGCCAATAGCACCCGAAAAATCTTCACACGGTATCATTTTAAATACACTACTATTTGTTATACCGCTCTGACCAGGGTATGCATTTGAATAATACTGAGTCATGAAGTTTATTTTTCTACCGCATGCATCTCCACCATTTTCTTTAGATACTTTAGTAATAAGGCCTTTCGTTAAGTTTGCACCACTACCTTCTTTCATAATTGCACAAACTCTATACCCTGATTCTGCATGAGCACCCGCTACAGCGAAAAAACCAAGAACCGTCAAAGCACCTAAACAAGATAATATTTTCTTTCTCAAAAAATTCATAAAAAACTCTAAAAACCAAAATAAAGTGACTTATGTCACAAAAACAATCTACTATATTTTATATATATCATTTATATTTATTTTGTATTTAACAAATCAAACTGTTAGGTATTTATTAACTTAGCTACACTATATCAAAATTATAAACCTTATTACCTGAATACCTCTTGTCTATACTTGTAATATAATCTGCAATGGCTTTACAACGAACCCTTACTAATAAGTTACCTACAGTCATCGTTTAGCCTGCTGAAGCTCTTAAAAAACTATTACCGAAAATTAGATGCCTGAATTACACACAGAACATCTAGTTTTCTACAAGCTATGAGCATGCATATTTATATGATTGAACTAAAAACGCCAGTTATAAAATACATCAATAGCTCTTTCAACTGACTCACTTGCTTCTAAATACAACCGTCTATTCATTTGATAACGTAATGTCAGTGTATTTACTGCAGTAAATACGCCTACACCATAACGAAGATATAGATCTGGAGTAATATAACCAGTCACACTAACTTGAGTATCGCTACCAGTACCTTGGGCATCTAATGCTAAACCACTTAAGCCAAAAGCATGACCTATCTGGTTTGTGAATGCACGTGTCCCACCCAGTCCTAGACTAATCCCTGCCGCAGCCAACGTGTTATTTACATCAGACTTAAAGCCCTCAGTTTGACTTAGGCTACTACTTCCCTCATTAATACGACCTGTAATTAACGCATTCAATGCTTCTTGTTCAGATAAGCCACCATCATTATAAATTTGAATATTAGGTGTGGTTGCTGTACCCGTAATTCTTACACCGACGGTCGTATTTGAGATTTTTTTCGTGGTATCAATATCTAAAGTTGGGTTTGCCAAAGGGCCATTAAAACGTGCAATCGCACGATTAAGATCTAATGATTGACCATATGCTTCAATCTTCACTTTCTGACTGACGCCAATAGCTCCATTAGCACTCATAGCAATTTCACTACCACGCTGAGATAAATATAATCTTCCCGTTAAAGGAATACGGCTATTGAACCCTTGGAAGACCACGCGGTCACCTAAAGACAAATCAATATCAGCTTGTATATTCCAAGGTTTAGATGCTTTAAGAATCGCGATTAGGTCGTCTCCAGAATGAACAACGCGTGCATCTGAAGAAACATTAATTACATCTGGGCTTGTCTCTGGCATATTAATAATCGCACGAGGAATATCAATTTTTCCATTCACGACAACACTACGAGACATTGGATAAATATCTAAATCGACTTTAGTGTTCACCAAAGCAGTGACAAGTGGTGTTTGTTTAACAAGTAAATTATCACCCTGTACTTTTAGTTGGACATGTAAATCATTTGCCCAATTTACAAAACCATCAATTTTTCCTGTACCCGGCCCACTGTTAAAAATACCCATAATTGTTGCTTGATTTTGCCGAACAGCAGAATACATCTGAATATTTGTCAGATTCACAGGCATAGAGATCATACTAATAGAACCATCTTTTAGCCTTAAATCACCCGTTGCTAGTGGCTTAGAAAGTGTTCCTCCTACTTTTCCAGCAAAATCTAATGTACCACCTATACTTCTCACATCTTGAATGAATGGTTTTAAGAATTTTAGGTCAACATTTGAGAATGCTAGTTCACCCTGCATTGGCAAATTCTGATCATACGGATTAATGACCACACTTGCATAACCATTACCAATGTTTGCCGTTTTGACATCAAAACGCATAAGTAGACCTTCAGTTACACTCTTTGCAATAAGACTCATTTGCTGATAACTGGTTGTTGTCGCTGGATCATCAGGATCATCCGATGCAACACCAATCTGACCATTTTTGGCAATAATACTTGCATCAATATTTGGTTTATGGCCTTCTGACCAATGTGCTTTAGCATAACCATCAACTTCCCCAGTCATAGCTAAACCACTTGGCATAAATGCAGAGAAATCATTTAAGTTCAAATTGTTTGCAACGAAAGAAACATCTCCACTTGTTGGACTAATTTGAACTGGCTTATCAAAACACAATTTACTTTGATTACTTGCCCAACAATGCTCACCAATATAAAGCTGTTTAGTGCCTGTACGGTAAACGACATTGGCATTCGACTGTTGATTCAGCACCGCACGAACAGAGTCAAAAGTTCCTTTTTGAATTTGTCCTAACCAATCATTATTTGCATTAAAACCACCTGCTAATTGGACATAAAACTTTGAATATCTATTCCATGCTTGCAAGCTTACAATATGTGAAGAACGTGTACCCGAAAGTGTTAATCCACCATATTGAATTTGTCTATTGCCATAATTTAGGTTAGTCAGCTCTGCTTTTAGCGTACTTGGCGTCGTTTCTGAAGTCGGTAACTCACCACGAATACGTACTTTCTCAACATTTAATTGGCCACCGTACACCAAACGATCTATATTAATATTTGCAATTGCTTTTAAATTTGGTTGAGTTTTTAGATGTAATGTACCGTAAGCATTTCCAGACAGCCCACCATATATATTAGAAAGCGAAGGTGCATTTAGTTTTACATCTAAATCTTGCGCATTGCCCGTAACCTGAACTTGATTCCCAGCATAAGCAAGGAATAAATTATTTGCTTCAAACTGTTGTGGTACAAGAGTATTATTTTTGGTATTAAGTACTAAACTAAGTTTCCCTTTACCGCGAAGAATCTGGCGATTAATAATCCCTGCTAAATTTAAATCTTCTATAGAGATACGTTTTGCCTGATCAGACCAAACCCCTTGTGTTTTAATAACACCTGAAACTTCACCTTGAACCTTAGAAACAAAGTATTGAGGTTTAAACTTAACCAATGAAGCATTCATATTCCAACCAATGCCATTGTGTAAACTTACAATACCATTTGCCAAGATTTTTCCTGCTGTTCCTTCATGTTGGAATTGATTCACTTGAATACTATCTGAAGTACCAGCAATCTTTATATTTAATGCGCCATTGGCATCTGGATACTGACTAGATTTTAAGTTTCCATGATAAATGACACCATAACCACGTAACCCACCACCATGCTTTTCATCATTCATTAGAATAGAAGCTGTGGTTTCTCCTGTTAATTGAATAGTTTCTTTTTGCTGTGCCATTTTTCCAGTTAAATCAATCGCTTTTAACTGTATAATTTGTGCATCTTTCTCTGCATAGCCATTCGCTTTAAATGAGCCATTCAATAAATCAACAGGTGCAGCTTCTGCGACAGTTTGTGGATTAAAGTTTTTTGCTTGTAAATTAGCATCCCACTTCAAGAGTCTTTTTTCAGTAGGCAGTAAGACTTTAGCATCGCCAACTAATCCACCTTGCGGTGTAATATACTTAAACTCAGGTATATTTAAATCATTACCGTTAAGTAAAACATTTGCTAGATATTGTCCTGTTGGTAACGTTCCTTTCGGATTTTTAATAACATCTAAATTTGTATTTACCGAAGTTTTTTGTCCATCAAGTACAATATCTGCTTGCCCTTTTGGACTATTTAACCAACCAATATAAGGCATTGCACGATTCATATCAGACCATGAAACATTCATTTTCATAGGTGGTGTTACTTTCGGGTCTGTTGGATTTTGTTCTGATTGTGCTAACTTAAAATTGATTTTTTCGTATTTATTAAAATTAATAAATGCATTTAAATGTGTTCCCTTATCTAAGTCACCTACAGCACCTAAAGTACCATCCATATCTGGAGGTAAAAAGTCTTTGATTGATGCTGGAATTGATTGATCTGAGGCTTTTAGACCATTTAAATTGCCTTTTACATCCCAACGTAAAGCTTTTTCCCAGTTTAAAATTCCTGAAAGGTTAATAACACCTCCCATTAAATTTCCTTGGAACTGGTTAATCTTCATTTGATGCACATAATCTACATATAAGTCTGCTCTATAGCTTCCTTTAGGTACATCCTTGCCAGATAATTCTGCATTTAAATTGATAGACATATCCGAAGCCGAACCATTTAAATATGCAGTTCCAGATGGAATAAACAGTTTTTGATCTGTCGCAAATGGTAAATGATAGTTTTTAAAGTTCAATTGCCCTTTCATTGGAACATTTTCACGCACAGGGTGAACAATCATTCTACCGCTCAGTAAATCTGGTGTATTTGTTGCAAACCCTGCAGCAATCGAATCTAGTGTTCCTCTTGCATCTACCGAAATATTTTTTATATTAATGGCATGCAATGATGGAATATCTACCTGTGCTGTCACATTCAATGGATATTTTTGTTTAAAATCCATCATCCCTTTGGCTTTATGAATAGCAACATAATCACCAACTTTTAAGTTAGCCTCTTTAAAAGTGAGTTTAGTGCCCTTCCATAAAGTGTCTTTAAGGTGCAAATCTTTCAAATCTGTACTAGATGTGGTTGTTTTGATTCTTAATACATCTAGATTCGCCTGATCCAACCGCAATGTAACAGGCATATTAATATCACTAAATTCAAATGGCTTATTACTTGGCGGTTTTTTATCAATAATTTGTAATTCTTGAATATTGGCACGAGAAAAATGAACCTCTTGCTCTAAAACAGCACGCCACCCAATGACTAAATCGGCACGCTTAATCTTAATTTCGAGTGCATCTAAGTTCACATCAACATTATTTAAAATAAGACCGTCTAGAAAACTACCACGCTCATATTGATATTTCAGCATACTTTGATGTGAGAGTACGCGGTCTAATAAAAACTTACTGCCTCGCTCTGTTGAAAACATGATTGCCAGTGCAGCCAATAACACTACAAAAATCAATAATAGAGAAATAAAAATTCTTTTTAACCAACCTGATTTTGGCTTTTCTTGTTGTACCGTCATGTTATCTCATCCAAAAATCAAAGTTCAGAACCAATAAAGAAATGCAAACGAATAGGATGTCCTGGATCAGAAATACCAGAGGCAATATCTAAACGTATAGGTCCAATCGGTGATTGCCAGCGAATTCCTGTACCAATACTGTATGCAATTGGATTACTAAAATTTTTGTTATATGCATTTCCAAAATCAGTAAAAATTGCTGCACGCCACCCTTCTTTAAACTGATAGTTATATTCTAATGAACCGACTGCCAATCCTTGACCACCAATTTTATAACCATCTTCTTCAGGAGATAGGGCTTTATAATCAAATCCACGTAAACTCTGATCGCCACCAGCAAAGAATCTTAAGTTATATGGAACATTGGCAAAATCATCTGTAAAGATATATGCCAATTTTGCACCACCAATAAACTGATGATTATAATTTTTTCCAAGTGAATAAATAAAATTCCAATCAGCATTTAAAATTGCCATATTTGCATCAGACACGACTGATTTTGAACCAAGTTGAAGCTTATAGGTTTGTTTAAAACCTTTCACAGGATTTACAGGATCATTACTATTGGTTTTTGAAAGTTGATATCCCAATAGTAATGCCTGTTGCTCAGGGCTTGAACCTGGTCTTAAAAATGCTGCTGGCACATCATCGGTATTTACTTGACCAATTTGGTGAATTTTATCTAAACGATAACGGAATCCAAAAGACTGTTGCCATCCACCAAAAGGATTACGAATAATTCTTTCCGCACCTGCAATCGCTGTTTCTGTGGTCAGGCTCATATTTGGGCCCACACCATCGAACTGATTACGTTCATAACCAGAAACTAAATTAAAATAATCATTTAATGGATGTTTATATGGAATTGTATAGTGCGCATCAATAGCTTGACGAATCTGGGAAACTTCCATATTGGCATCAAACGAATGGCCAAAACGGTTTACGATTGCACGGCGATATTGTGTACGTACACGCACACCCGTGTCTGTTCCATAACCCAAACCGAGTTCAGCACTGTTCAATTTATCTGCATTAATAGTCACGATCACAGGCACTTCTTTTGTTTCTCGTGCCTGAGCTTTTAATTTATTTTGCTCAGTATTTTGTGATTTTTGTGAATCGACTTGTCCATCTTCTTTCTTCGTTTTATCTTCAGTACCGGCAAATTGCTGCTCATCTACTACGTGTTGTTTAACCTCTTTAGATGAAGCTGTGGTATTGGTTTCTTTAGATTGATTGGATGTATTTTCAGACTGTGCTTCACTCAATGTAATTTTTTGCTGGTCAACCAATGCTTGAATATCAGGTGGTAACTCTAACGGTTTTGTAACTGGATCAGGTTTAACCGTTTCGACAAGACTCCAGTTAAAGTATCTGCTGTTTGTTAAGTTATTCGCCAATGTGTTCACACGCCAAAATGCATAATCATCCCCCTTATCCCAAGGCACCATACTTTGTAGGACTTTCATATTTAGAGGAAATGGCTTTGTCGGATCACTCATTCGGAACTCAACATTCGATAATTTATATCTCTGTCCAGTTTCATAACGTAAATTAATATCTGCTTTATTTTCAGGAAGCTGAATTTTTAGATCGTGTAATCGCCAATAGGCATCAAAATATCCATTATCGCTTGCTGCTTCTACAATTCGAGATTTAGTTTTTTCATATTTTCCTTGGTTTAAAATATCACCAATATCTAAATCAGGAATTAAACGAATAATTTGAAACTGGGGTGTGCTAGAGCCTTCGCCTGTGAATTCAATATCTTGCTGAGCAACCTTAACAGGTTCGTTCGGAGTAACAATGACTCGAACCTTACTGCTACTTATCTTTTGAAATTTAAACTGAGCATTATAATAGCCAACAGCCTGTGCTGCTTGCGTCGTTTGCGTACGTAATTGTGGTAATGCCGAACTATAATCTTCAAAAGTTTCTTGCGTAAACGTAGATAACTTATTTTTTATATTTGTTTCAAGAATAGGCGGTGCACCTTCCACTTGAACTGAAATTTTTGGTGTAGAAACAGCAGTACTGTCACTACGAGGTTTAAAACGATGAATTAGACGTTTAAAGAAGCCCTTTTCTTCCTCCTCAGGCTGAACGTCAAAAGTCGCATCATCAAAAATGGCACCTTTTTTCTGACTACTATTTATTTGTGCCTGAGTAAGATCATTTTTATGCGCAGTTTCAATAGACTGCATGACCTCATTCACATTAACAGTATTGTTTTGAATCTGTGTAATCTGGGCTGCTGTTTGTGGAGGGATTTGCGTATTTGTCACAGGTAGGTTTTTTTCTCTACTCATCTGTGCTTGTTGTTTGGCCTGATCTGCATCTTGCATGATTTCTTGCGACATACTCGCATCAACAGAGGCACTTGGTATATTATCTAAATCCTTTAAATCTATAGGTTTAAAGTCAGTTAAAGTAGGATTCTGTTGCTGTTGTTGTAAAAGCTGCATACTGTCGAGCTGAGTTGCATTATTTATTGTTTTCGACGAAGTACTATTTGTATCTGCTGTTTGCGCAACACTATATGAACAAAAACCAAATAACAAAGTGGTGCATATTAAACGCTGAATATCATTCACCTTTAATATATTTTGTACATGTTGAACAAGAACCAACTTTTTAAAATGTTTTTTTAAAAGCATAGAGAGCAACAACCAGTTTTTTTATTGTCGGAATGATGCTGCGTTTGTAACAAAACATGCAACAAAGGGGCAGTTCCATCAAGTTTGATCTATCATACATCATTTTAATAATGAGATAATCCATCATCTATCTATAATTCTACAGTTTTTTTTGAGCGTATCTACAATATGGAAAAAAAACAAACGTTACTAACATCACGGCGCTTTCTTCCAATGTTTTTAACACAATTTTTTGGCGCCCTAAACGATAACGTATATAAACAATCATTGTTGCTCGTCATTACTTATGGACTCATTCAAAACACAAGCAATAATATCAGTATTTTAAATAATTTAGCGGCACTATTGTTTATCTTACCCTACTTTATCTTCTCTGCCACAGCAGGACAAATTGCAGATAAGTTTGAGCGATCGCAGTTAATTCGTTATATCAAGCTACTTGAAATTGGCATTATGATTATTGGTTCTTGCGGTTTTCTCTTAGGGCATATATCACTTTTACTATTTTCATTATTTTTAATGGGTGTCCATTCCACCTTTTTTGGCCCAATTAAATATGCAATCTTGCCCGAGATTTTAAAACCAAATGAGTTGATGACAGGAAATGCACTGTTTCAAACAGGTACATCTCTTGCTATCTTATTTGGTATGATTTTAGGTGGTGCAGTCATTTCTATTTCACATGATCATCTAATGTGGGTATGTGTTACTGTCTTAACCATTGCTCTCTTAGGCTATATCTCTAGTCGATTTATTTTAAAACAGCCTCTAAATGATGACCATCTGACCATAGATTGGAACTTTTTCCGTACCAGCTGGCAGACCATGGCCTACGCAAAAAGCATTCCTCTAATTTATCTGATTCTTTTAGGAAATTCATGGTATTGGTTTTATGGCGCCTCTTACCTAACGCAAATTCCTGAACTGACACATAAATACCTCAATGCTTCTGAAAATGTTGTTAGTTTATTACTCACCTTTTTCTCTGTGGGTATTGGTATTGGTTCACTACTATGCAGAAAAATTGGTGGTTCTGAAGTGAATATTAAAATGGTCCCGATTGGTGCTTTTGGGTTAACGGTATTTGCATTTTACCTTGCAGGGGCGTTGTATTTCGTACCTGAACAAGCCGTGACCTTACAGCTATCAGATATATTCACACATGGGTGGGTATATTACCATGTCATGCTTGCCATTATTTTACTGGGCATAAGTGGTGGCTTCTACATTGTTCCACTTTATGCACTCATGCAAGCTTATTCACCACAATCACATCGTGCGCGTATCGTTGCGGCAAATAATATTTATAATGCAATATTTATGGTAGCTTCTGCCATATTTTCTATACTCATTTTAAGTGTACTTAAAATAGACATGAAAGTTCTTTTCTGTATTACAGCAATACTCAGTGCTATATTTAGTTTCTGGTTACTTAGAAAAATTCAGCCATTAATGAAAGAACACAGGCCTTCTGAGGATAAGACTAATGCGTAATTATTCAGGTATCGATAAAATTATTCAGTCGTTTGACCAAGGTTTACGTAGCCTTGTTCCGGGTGCAACAACAGCACACCGTAAAAACCCTGCTGAAGACAGCATATCTTCACTTTCTATACGTGAGGCTCGACATGTCGCAGGACTCATGCGAGTCAATCATAGCGGAGAAGTATGTGCACAAGCACTTTATCATGGACAAGCTTTAACCGCTAAGCTTCCAAATGTGAAAAAAGAGATGGAACAAGCTGCCATTGAGGAACAAGATCATTTGGCATGGTGTGAAGATCGCCTAAATGAATTAGATAGCCTACCTAGTTTTCTTAATCCTATTTGGTATACCTTGTCTTTTACAATGGGTGCAGTTGCAGGAATTGCAGGTGACAAATACAGCTTAGGTTTTGTTGCAGAAACAGAACGTCAGGTAAGTTTACATTTGGAAGATCATATACAACAGCTTCCGAACCAAGATATACGTTCTAGAAAAATTCTAGAGCAAATGAATGAAGATGAATTGCATCATCGTGATACTGCACTTGAGGCAGGTGGTGTTGTTTTGCCACCACCTATTTGCGTCATTATGACCAGTGTGTCTAAACTGATGACAAAGACCAGTTATTATATTTAGATCATTGATGATGACTTTTCTGGAAATAGCTTAATCGTTTGATATGCTACTTGGTCATGAAACATAAGCGTTGGATGCTGAATAAGCTCATATAAAGGGATTTTTACATCTAACGCAAATGGCATCTTTTTTTTGTTAAAGTTCCAGTCTATATCGCTTACATCACTTCCCTTCCACGCAATTAAATCTATATCTAAAGAAATTTGATGAGATGGTCTAATTCTGCCAGAAGTTTCTTCAAGTTGTTTGAGTAATGGAGCTAAATCCTCTAAAGATATTTGCGCTGTATGTAATAAACAAGCACAGTTTAAATAGTCTGCGCCAATCCCATCTCTACATGGAATTTTAAATACTTTAGAAATTGTTAAATTCCCGTATTTATCTAGCGCTTTAAGTGCCCAAGCTAAATTAGCTTGAGCGTTTGAGTTACTCGCTAATGCGAGAGCAAAAATCATTTCGTTGGCGTTCAAGACGAATTCCTACTGAATTTGCTTGCGCGATAATCGCAGGCTTACGAATGGTAATACTGATTTTTTCAATACCATCAAATGTTTTAAATAATTTTTCTAATACAAGTTGTGCAGCATGTTCAATTAACTGAGGTTTTGCAATTTGTATAACCTCAGCACTTAAATCACAAATTTGCGCATAATTAATCGTATCTTGCAAATCATCAGATACTGCGGCATTTGATAAATCGTAATAAATGGTTAAATCAAGTAAGAGTGGCTGATGAATTTGTCTTTCCCAAGCAAAACACCCAATGACTGTCTCTACTTTTAAACCTTCAACTAAAATAATGTCCATATTTAATCAATAACCGCGGAGGATTGAATCATTTTTAAACGTTCATCTGCATAGATATCTGTATAAGGTGCAAGTACTTTCATAAACCGGTCGAAATATAAAATTTGCTTAAACAGCAGTGCAAAATCTCTCGGAAAATGAATGCCATGTTTTTCTCCAACTGCCACAATATCAAGCATAATTTCATTTAAGTCTGCAGGGTTACTTGCCAATATCTTTTGAGGATCAGTAAGTACAACACCATTAAATAAACGCTCTATATCTTTAGCTAACTGTTGGATATCTACTTTTCGATGTGTCATCCCCATATCTAGCATAGCAGCCGCCATACTTAAATACTGGGTATGTTGTAATGCATCCATAAATGAAATACATGCTTGCCATACCTGAGGCTTTAAAACACCAACGATACCAAAATCAATAAATCCAACACGTCCATCTTCCAACAGCATCAGATTTCCTGCATGTAAATCTGCATGAAAACTCTTACACATCATTAAACTACCAAACCACGTATTCATAATTGTTATGAGTGTTTGAGAGGCATCTTTACTGTATTTTTCAACAAGTTTAAAGTCTGTAAGTGGCACTCCATATAGACGTTGCATTGTAAGTACACGGCGAGTTGTATGCTGCTGATACACTTTAGGCGCAACCACATCATGGTTATGCGTGGCATGCAAGTATTGAACAAAATCTTCTAGATTATTTGCTTCCTCTAGAAAGTCAACCTCACGTATCATACGTGTTTTTATTTCATCCACGATATCTGCCAAAGAAGCAAATTTAAGTTTTGGAATGAACCTTTCTAAGATTTTAGTAGACCAATGCAACACGTTCAAATCGGTATATAAAATATTTTCAACCCCAGGTTTTTGTACCTTAATGACAACATCTTCACCTGTTACTAACTTTGCAGCATGTACTTGTGCAATTGAAGCGGATGCCAAAGGATTGGGATCAATAAAGGAAAAAATATCATCTAAAGATTGATTTTTAAACTCTTCTTTTAATACAGATTCAATATAGCTAAATGGAAGTTTAGGAGTCTGATCTAAGCAGCCTTGAAACTCTTCAACAAACTCTCTAGGAAACAGAGATGGCGTACTTGCAATAAACTGGCCTAGTTTAATATATGTTGAACCTAGCTCTTCAAACGTTTCCCGCATTAATTTTGCAGTACTTGGTTTTTCAGTTGCATACTTAATCCCTGCTTTTGCTGCCACATAAGTGGTTTCACTCATACGTGCGATCGATTGCAGACCATTTAATAACAGGCTTTTCTTCATATATTTGAACGTTAGCTAGAATGGGGTTAGTTTAACAAAAAAAATAATTTAATCATATTTTTAATCGGCAAACAGTACATTCTTCATCTTTTTCAAATTTGACAATACGTTGTGTCATGTTTAAACCATTCCACAAAAGAAGTTTTTCTAGTAAAGGCATCTTACCTAATCCTAAGTAGATTAGTGCATGGTGTGCTTGTAAAGCTCCCATCACATTTGGAACAGTTGCCAGAACACCTGTATCACTACAGCGTTTTGCTTCATCTTCTTTTATAGCATAAGGGAATAAACACTCATAACAGGCAGAAGGTGGATGTATCATAAATAATTGTCCATCATAACCAATTGCTGAAGCACTTAATAAAGGTATTTTGAACTGATAAGCAAATAAATTAGTAAGATAGCGTGTTTTAAAATTATCACACCCATCAAGAACAATATCCTGCCCTGTAAATAAAGAAGTTATATTTTCTTCTGTTAAAGGATGCGTTACTGCAATAACATTAATATGCGTATTTATTTTTTTTAGTTTATTAGCAACGACTTCGGCCTTAAAAAATCCAATGTCTTCTGAATTAAAACCTATCTGTCTTTGTAAGTTGCTTGAATCTACCTGATCATGATCTACAAGAGTAATTTTACCTACACCAGCACGTGCGAGTAATTCAGAAACTATACACCCAATTCCTCCAGCACCAATAATGATTACATTCGCTAGTTTAAGTTTTTCCTGTGCTTCAATGTCCCATCCATCTAAGAAAATTTGTCGACTATATAATTGCATTTCTTCATCTGAAAGCGTTTGCCAAACTTCTGTGAGATGGTCAGTCATATGGTATTCCATAATGTGTATTAAAAACATTATAAATTATACGCAGTATTTTGATCACAATGGGGTATTCCGTTGCTCAGATAAATTTTCTTGATTATATTTTGCTTAAATCTCAACCATATAATTCATATGAGCAAGCATTTATCTTGTTTTTCTTTTTGCTACTCGCTATTATCCACTACATATAGGCGTATAGCTCAGTTGGTTAGAGCGCTACGTTGACATCGTAGAGGTCTCCAGTTCAAATCTGGATATGCCTACCAATATAAAACAAGGGTTTACAAGCAATTTCAATGACTTGTAAGCCCTTTTTTAATGCTTAGAGATTAATGTTATTTATATCAATTCCAATTAGTGCTCTTCTAAGAATTAGAATAATAACTAATTTTAATCTAGATCAGTGAAGTTTTTTCAACTAAGAAGTAATAAAACAGTAATCAAAAGTGAACTGGCTATGCAGATATTCTGAACTTGCTTTTTATATTTAAATTTTGAATTATTCGCAAACAGATTAATGCAATTTAAAACAAATATTAGAGTCAATAGAGTTGTTACATCCATAAATCATATATAGCTCATTAATTTATAAGAAATAGTATCCTAATCTACTGAAAGAAAAAATAGTTATTCTTGTCTAAATAGAAATTAGCCTTAATATTCCAAAATATTGAATAATAATTCTTCAATTTATATATCTTTATCCAACTTAAGTTCCATAAATCTTGAATTCCAACCTTTTATATAAATAGTAGTAGGTATGAAATAGAATACTCCCATACCAAAATGGGCTACAATGGTTTATAGAGAGCTTTTATAGTTTAATTAAATATTTTTTATACCCTTTCAAATATATTTATATTTTTAAAAATACTTATATTTCAAAACTGTGCAAAACTTTTTTATTTTTCTTATAGCAACTTACAACATAGCACCACATATACACTTACCATCAAAAGTATGTTATATTTAGAAAAAATATATCAATTAAACCATATATGTATCAATGTAAGATATTCAAAGCATATTTATGTCAATTCTTAAATATTGCATGGCAAATATTATACTTTGTAGGCTTCTGTATAGTCTTTATAATCATCATTTTAGGTTTTTTCTCAGGAAGCTCAGTCTCAATAAGTGATCTACCACCAGCTAAAATCAACTTCAATGACATCCCAGAAGCAGACTTTTGGAAAGTCATAGCATTATTAGTATTAATAATCGCTACTATCACTGCCCTAATTTGCATGAGCATAGCATATCGCTGATGGAACCATTAAACAAAAAGCGTTTAACTAGTCTATTTTATATTTGATAAAAAACCTATAAGACATATTTTTTTAATAACGATTTATAAACTTCTCAAATAATATTTTTCAGATTTTATTTAAAATTCCTGCATAGCCTATTATGATGCTTTAACAAATTCAATCGCCTTTAAATAATCGTATATTTATAAATAAATATTTTCGCTACAAACAGTTTTTAAAATCTTTTTATATATATACATTCGTAGAATCTAAAAATTTAGGTATAACTTTCATAAGTATACGCTAAATCTTCTATGAACATAAAAGTGATAGTTCATCGATTTACTCTGTTATATTATTTTATCTCATATTTAAAAATTTATTGTTAACCACTCCATTGAATATCATAACTGATATTCATTCTTAAGTTGACGAACTATGAAAAAATTAGTGGTGTAAATTTATTCTTATTTTTAAAATAATAAGTTTTTGGCTGAAATATTGTTGATAATACAGGCTTAGTCAAAAACAATATTTAAGACTAAGCCATTGTTATATATTATTTTATTTATCTACTGATGCTTCAGTTGTAATATTTACAGTGATCTTATCACTCACATTAGGAACATAATTACCTATACCAAACGCAGAGCGATCAAAAGAGGTTGTAGCGTTAAATCCTATTGCTGCTACTTTCTTCATTGGGTGAACACCTTGTTTGTTTAAAGTTGCATTTAATACAACTGGTTTTGTTGTTCCCTTTACAGTTAAATCACCAAAGATTTTAAAATGTTTTTTATCTTTGGTTTCTACACGTGTACTTTTAAAAGTAATATTTGGATATTGTGCGCTGTTAAACCATGCTGCTTCTTGAAACTCTTTATCCAATGCAGATACATTTGTATTTACACTGCTTACAGGAATCGTTACGTTTACAGATGATTTTTCTGGATGTGCTTCATCCACTTGGATATCGCCTTGGATATCTGAGAAATTCGCTGTTGGTGTAGAAAAGCCAAAGTGATTCCAAGAAAAGAGTGTTGCCGTATGTGCAGGGTCTATTTTATAAGTTATAGGTGCTGCAAATGTAACAGCGCTCATTAAACCCAAAGACAATCCCAATAAAGCTTTTTTATTAAACATCGTTTTATTCCATCAATAATTTCTTGTTTTTATCTTAACGATATAAAATGTAAGAATACATTGTAATTTATAAAACGTTTTGTCCTAAAAATAGAACAACTTTTTAATATCTTAAATTATTTATGAATTATTTGAGTAATCAATTTGACTTACTTGTACGAGTACTTAAAATAACGCTTTTCTAATTATTGTAATGATTCCAAAGTTATGAATAACGATCAGCTTGAACCTCAAATTATAGAATTAGATAATTTGCATGAGCACCGTGAGATTGTAACATTTATGCGCCGTTCATCTCCGCTAAATACCTCACAGACTGCCGCTTTAGAACAATATCGTGATCTAATTTTGGAATATCCAGTTGGAGATTTACGCCAACATTTCGAACACCCAGAACGCCCTCTTACTGTTGAAATTGGTTTTGGCATGGGCCGCTCTTTAGTATTAATGGCTAAAGCAAACCCCGAACGCAATTATGTAGGTATTGAAGTCCACGTCCCTGGTATTGCTCAATGTGTGTATGAGGCAGGTATTGCAGAAGTAAAAAACCTAAAAGTATTAGATGCGGATGCAATTAAAGTTTTAAAAGAGATGCCTGATAATAGTATCGACTGTATCCAACTTTATTTCCCAGATCCTTGGCAGAAGAAAAGACACTTTAAACGCCGTTTTGTTGCGCATGAACGTATGGAACTTGTAGAAAATAAGCTTGCTCTTGGTGGTACATTTCACAGTGCTACAGACTGGGAACCTTATGCAGAATGGATGCTAGATGTTTTAGATAATCGCCCTCGTTTAGAAAATTTAGCTGGTAAGGGAAATAGTTATCCTCGCCCAGAATGGCGACCACTCACAAAGTTTGAACGACGTGGATTAGAATCTGGCCACAAAATTAATGACTTTATCTTTAAGAAAATTCAGTAAGTCTCTATAGCCCGACTCATATGTCGGGTTTTTTATGTCTTGTTTTAATCTGATTACTTAATACTTGATATACCTCTAAGAAATCTTTTTGGTTCTTTTGCGCCATCAAGTCCTTATGCAAACTTAATATTGTATCATCCTGACGTAATGCAGGGCCAGTTTGTACTTTACTAGGTATAAACTGTGTAGCTTTTTTTGCCGTTTCAAGAATTAAAGGAGATAAAAGAGAAAAATCTACTTTTTCTTGGGCAACAATTTGTTGTGCAATATCATAACAATAGTTTGAAAAGTTACAGGCAAAAACCGCAGCAAGGTGTAAACTTAGACGCTGTTCGGAGTTATAAATATGAATATTTGAAGAAAGTGTTTTTGCCATTTCTTCAAGTGATTCAAGATCGTGATGATGGGCTGTTTCTATAAGTAAAGGAATTTCTTTCCAATCTACTTGTTTCTCTAGACTAAATGTTTGCAAAGGATACAACACACCAGCTCTAGGAAAATACTCTGTAAGTACATTGAGGTGAGTACTACCAGATGTATGTAAAATACAGGCTTTAAGTTCCAAGGTCGACAAAGCGTATGCCACTTCTGGAATCGCTGCATCTGTAACAGCAATAATAATAAAATCTATATTTGGATCTAAATCTTGGTAGTTATAAGCCACAATGGCATTTACCTTCCGAGCCAAATATTCTGCACTGTTCTGATGATGACTATATACTTGTATAATATGATGACCAGCATCAACCAAAGCCTTTGCTAAATGATTGGCTACTCGGCCAGCCCCAATTAAACTAATACGCATAACTCAAATAACTCAAAAAATAAAGCGCCATACGGCGCTTTAAAATATAGCTTAAGCTTCTGGTGCAGCACTGTGCTGTTCAATTAATGGCTTTAACTCACCACTTTGGAACATTTCCAAAATAATGTCACTACCACCAATCAGCTCCCCTGCAACCCATAGTTGTGGGAAAGTTGGCCAGTTTGCAATCTTAGGTAAAGTCGCACGAATATCCTGATTTTCTAAAATATTCACATAAGCAAATGGACGTCCAATTTGGCTTAGCGCTTCTACTGCACGTGCAGAAAAACCACATTGTGGAAACTGTGGTGTTCCTTTCATATAAAGTAATACGGCATGCTTAGCAATTTGCTCACGTATTAATGCTTCAGTATCTCGTGCTTGTTCAGTCATAGATAAATCCTCAATTATTTGCGTGTATTATACCCAAAGGTTGTTAATATCGCTTGTCTGACTACGTCCTATTGTATAAGCCTTTTGCATAAACAGATACCTTTAGACGTAACATTTCACTTCAAATTGTTGTTTTTTTAAACTATTTATTGAGAATAGTATTATTTTAAGCTGCCTTAATCGAATTTCAAATGAAGCACTCAGCCAACTAAAGCTGAGTACTTCTATTTGGCCTAGCTTCCTGAAAGGATACGTGCAGGATCTATTGCCTTTCCTTCTGCTCTAATTTGGAATTCGAGCATCACACGATCTGTACCAGAATTACCCATTTCAGCAATTTGTTGACCCGCTTTGACATGGGCACCACTTTTTACCAACATCTTACTATTGTGTGCATATGCACTAATATAACCATTGCTATGTTTAATAAGAACTAAATTACCAAACTCTTTTAAACCATTATCTGCATACACCACTTGTCCATCTGCTGCCGCATAAATAGGATCGCCCATTTGTCCGCTATAACGAATTCCTTTAATGTTACTGGCCGGATTGTAGCTCGCAATAACTGGATTATTAGATGGTTTAACCCAACGTAGGCCTGCTACTGTAGAGGTCGTTTGGGTCTGAATAGCTGGCGCAGTTGCCACAGGTTTAGGTGCAATAGCAGGTGCATTATTTTGAGATGGTAAAGGAATACTTTGTGTCTGGATTGGTGGTACACTTGGCGTAGAACGTACAACATTACTCGCGGTTGATACAACCGGCTGAACACCTCCCCCTTTTATCCTTAAATTCTGACCAACAAATATCGTATAGGGCGCAGGAATATTATTCATTTGTGCCACAGTAAGATAATTCACCCCATAACGCGCTGCAATACCGCTTAAAGTATCTCCGGCTTTTACCGTATATAAATCTGGAGCAGGCAAAGCACGCGTAGTCATCACTTGCGGTTTTGATGCACATCCTGTAAAAGCAAATACAGACAAGGTTAAACATGATACAAGCACAGGCTTTAATGTTTGTTTATGAGTACGAGTAAACTGCTCTTTTAACATCTGCATTGACGTCCCTCTTCATCTCAATGATTCATTTAATTTTATAATGGGCTAAAATTACTCAGAAATTGTATAGTAAAACTGAACTGTTTTTTATTATAAAACAATAAGCCAACGTTTAATATTTTAATTGATCCTCAAGTTGTTGGAGAATATTATAATTTGTCGCATCCATTTGAATTGGAGTAATACTGACAAATCCATGATTAATGGCATAAAAGTCGGATACATAACCTGAATCATCTATGCTCGGTTCTAAAATAGCCTCACCTGATAACCCAATCCAATACACATGATGACCACGCGGATTTATTTGACTGGTAATTGGTTTAGATTGCATACGGCGCCCTTGGTACGTCACCAATGCACCTTTAATTTCATCAATTTCAGGAACGTTAATATTTAAAATATGTCTCTCTGGAACCTGTGGCAAACCCTTTTGTATAAAATCTGCCATCCATTTAGCAGCCTTTCTAAAATTTTCAACTGAAAGATAATGACTCGGATCTTGTCCCACCAATGAAACAGCAACGGCTGGTTGCTTCATTAGTCGCCCCTCAAATGCAGCACCTATAGTTCCCGAATATAAAACATCATCACCTAAATTTGCTCCACTATTAATTCCACTGACCACGAGATCAAATTCAAAATCAAACAGCCCATTCATTGAAAGATAAACACAGTCTGCAGGTGTACCATTGACAGACCAAATATCTGGCATAATTTCAATTGGACGTAATGGTCGATCCAAAGTTAAGGCACTTGAGAATCCACTTCTTTCCGATTCTGGTGCAACAATAACTACGCGACCTAAAGGCTTTAACGCTTCTGCTAAAGCTTGAATACCGGGCGCAAAAACACCATCGTCATTTGAAACTAGGATATTCATTTAAATCTATTTCACTCTCTTTTTACCAGCTAAGCATTGATAAATATTATTTTTCCATTAAATAATAGATTCCCATATAACACCATGGGGCTCCTTTCCACAAAGACTTTAAAATCTGTATGATTCAAATAGTCAAAACCTTATACCCTATAATGACTGAAATATTTATAAGGCTAGTCATTCTAGTATTATATGATCAACTACAGTTTGTGAACCCACAATACAAAGTTGATTTTTCATGTCAGTTTAATCAGATCAACTATAATTCTATATATTATTATTCATCGTAAAGCATTCAATGCTCTCGTCTATACCACATGCTTGTCTTAAGCAAGGTTATTCACTCTAATATCATAAATTATAAAGCAACAAATATGTATTAAAAGTCACAAAAAAATAGCAATGTTTTATAAGAGTCACACCCTAAAACATAGGAAAATTTATGCAGCGCCTATATGGCTTTTCACTCATCTCAACACAATATGAATAAAGATATATTTCATTCATTTTATACACCTTTTATACAGTTTATTGCTTTCATTATTAGAAAATTTGTTTAAGATCCTAAGTATGTTGAAAAAACTAATGTTTAAAACCTTATGATGATATCCCAAATAAGTAAACGCCTCCTGACAGTATTATTTGCAGGTCTGATTGCGACTACAGCTTCTACGCTCACTTTAGCAAAAGAAAAAAAATCGAATGATGATGCAACAAATATCGATGTTACACCGAATCAAGGTGGTGTAACACAAGAGGAACTTGCAGCGATATATGTTTTATCTGAAATTTGTCCAGGTTACGGTTTTAAAAAAGATGAAGCATACCAATCTGGCTATGCAGAACTTGTTAAAGAAAATATGCCTGGTATACAAGACCCTGTGCGTGCCTTACAAATTCGAGCAAAACAAAAAGATTTTAAACCATTTTTAACTCAAGCACGCGCTGATGCAAAAAAAGCGGGTGACAATCAAAATAAAGAAATATGTAAAGAAATTACAACGCTAAGTAAAGGTTCATAACTCCTTTACAATACAATGTAAAATAAGTGTGTACTGCGTATGGCAGTCCACTTATGTTTAACCTAAAATGCAAATTCACATAGACGCTAACCATTGGAATGACCCTAAATGAGCAGAAAAAGTACCTTTGCTGCCCTTCTCCTTTTACCTTCATTTAGCTTTGCAGCAACTGTCTTATCTTCGCCACCTGAATTAGATAACAAGTCGTATGTCTTAATGGACTACCAAACGGGTCAAATTTTAGCAGCGAAAAATGAGAACGAAAAACTCGCACCTGCGTCCATGACAAAAATGATGACAAGCTACATCGTGGAGCAAAAACTTCTTAAAGGACAACTTACAGAAAATGAAAATGTCCGTATGAATGAAGATGCATGGTGTCGTGGCAACAGATCCGAATCATGTATGTTTGTCCCACTCAATGGGACTGCAACTGTTATGCAAATGTTACGAGGAATCATTATTCAATCTGGCAATGATTCAGCAAAAGCAATGGCTGAACACATCGCTGGAAATGAAGGTACCTTTGCCTACATGATGAATCAAGAGGCAAAACGGATTGGTATGGTTAATACCAACTTCGTAAACTCTACAGGCTTACCAGCAGATGGACATTACTCTACTGCAAAAGATATGGCTGTTTTAGCACAACATATTATTCATGATAGTGCAAAATATTATCCGATCTATTCTGAAAAAGAATTTACTTTCAATAATATTAAACAAGGTAACCGTAACCCACTTCTTTACACAGACCCTACCGTAGATGGATTAAAAACAGGACACACAGATGAAGCTGGTTATTGTTTAACTACATCTAGCAAACGTGGTCCAATGCGATTAATTACTGTCGTTTTTGGTGCACCAAGTATTAACGCACGTGCAACTCAAACACGTGAACTTCTCGCTTGGGGTTATGCAAACTATGAAACTGTAAAAGTTAAATCTGCAGATCAGTCATTAAAGAATGTAAAAGTTTGGTTTGGTACAAAAAATGAAGTACCTGTAGGTCTTGCTGAAGACTTCAGTGTAACAATGCCAAAAGGCCAAGCAAGTGACATTAAAACAGATTTACAGATTTCACAGTCAATTAATGCGCCATTACAAAAGGGTCAAGTCATCGGTAAGTTAGTTGCATCACTAGATGGCAAGGTTATTTCGGAAAAACCTGTGGTCGCTCTAGAAGCAATTGAAGAAGCAGGTTTCTTCTCTCGAATGATTGATCATATTAAACAATTCTTTAGCAACCTTCTTTAAACTTAAAATAATTTTAAGTTTTCGGTAAGAAACATAGCATCATGCATTCAAATTGCGTAAAATACGTTTTTTGAATCATGATGCTTCTTTTTTATGGCAATTGACTGGACTGCACACGTTACTGTTGCAACAGTAATTAAAGAATCTGATCGTTATCTGTTTGTCGAAGAACATTCAGAGGGATTTGTGCATACAGTATATAACCAACCTGCTGGTCATGTTGAATGTGGTGAAACACTCATCGATGCTGCCATTCGAGAAACGTTTGAAGAAACAGGCCACACTGTAGAAATAGACCATCTGATTGGTATTTATACTTACCGCCCTCCTATGGCACCGCACAAAACTTTTTTTCGTTTTTGCTTTGCAGCACATATTGTCAAAACTGCTATTGACCCTGTTTTAGATAAAGATATCGTCAACACCACATGGTTTTCTTTAGATGAACTCGATGAGTCTGCACGTGCTCGCAGCCCTTTAGTGAATCAAGCTATTAAAGATTTTGAAGCAGGAAAGAAGTACCCCCTTTCAATTATTCATGAACATCCTTTCACTCCCCTTTTAACTCCAAATTTGGATGCCTAGTCATATGCAACAACGCGTCATCGTCGGTATGTCAGGTGGTGTAGACTCTTCAGTTTCCGCTGCTTTATTACTTCAACAAGGATATCAAGTTGAAGGTCTTTTCATGAAGAATTGGGAAGAAGATGATGGAACGGAATATTGTACTGCACTCGAAGATCTTGCAGATGCTCAAGCCGTTGCAGATAAATTGGGAATTAAATTACATACAGCAAACTTTGCAATGGAATACTGGGATCGTGTTTTTGAACATTTCCTTGCAGAATATGCTGCTGGTCGCACGCCAAACCCAGACATTCTATGCAATAAAGAAATTAAATTTAGAGCATTCATTGATCATGCATTGACTCTTGGTGCAGATTTCATTGCAACAGGTCACTATACACGTCGTGGTCAAACACAAACAAATAGTTATGGCGATCAATATGCTCCGCTTTTACGTGGTCTAGATAATAATAAAGATCAAAGTTACTTCTTACACGCCGTACACGGACGTGAAATTAACAAAACCCTATTTCCAGTAGGCGAAATTGAAAAGCCAGAAGTAAGACGTATTGCTGAGGAGCTAGGACTTGCAACTGCTAAAAAGAAAGATTCAACAGGTATATGTTTCATTGGAGAACGTCGCTTCAATGATTTCCTTAAGCAGTATTTACCCGCTCAGCCAGGTAAAATTGTTTTAGAAAATGGTGAACCCGTTGGTGAACATCATGGCTTGATGTATTATACGCTGGGTCAGCGCGGTGGTATTGGCCTAGGTGGTATGAAAAATGCACAAGAAGGTGCATGGTTTGTGCTACATAAAGATATTGCAGGAAATCGACTAGTTGTTGGACAAGGACATGAGCATCCGTTAATGCAAAGTACAACACTATGGAGCAAGGACATTGACTGGGTTGCAGGTGAACAACTTATTCCAGAAGAAGGTCTGCGTTGCACTGCGAAAACACGTTACCGTCAGCCTGACCAAGCATGTACTGTCTTTAAAGATGAGAACTGTACAAATGGTATTCGTGTTGTCTTTGATGAGGCTCAACGCGCTGTTACACCGGGTCAAAGTGTCGTATTTTATACAGATGAAATTTGTTTAGGTGGCGGGGTTATTCTCCATACAGATGCACCAAAGCCAAGTTTTTTATAGAATCAAGAGGAAACATAAGGCATGGTTGATATACCCTTTCAACAGCCTAAAGACTTAACCCGTCGTCAGAATCGACTTTTGGCGTTAGCTGGCGTATTTCAAGCTGCTCAGCTAACCCATATGACTGCGATGACAGGTTTAAGCAAAATGAATGAGAATGGCACATTCTATTTTGAACAACTCATTAAAGCCAGTCTGAATATTCGTCCAACTGACCTCGAGCAAGGAAAAGTCTTAAATACGTTAGACTTTTTCCATGAAATCAATGATCTTACACTTGGTTTAAAAAATTTAGAGGACAGTATTCATATTCCTTTTAACAAAAGGACAATTCGTAAAATACCCAAGCTTCCTGTAGCGCGTCTTCCAACCAGTTATGCCCTTTCACTTCTGCAATTAGAAAAAAAAGTATATCAAAATCCACAATTTGTAAAAATAATTAATCAGACTCAAGAAAAAATATTAAAACAACTCTCTTTCTTTGATTACAACTATATGCACCCTAGTATTATTGCAAATCTCGCGCAAGCTTATCTAGAGACTGCAGCACAAATTGAACCACGTATTTTAGTCCGTGGAAATCCCGAAGCATTCAAAGATAGTCAGCATACCAATCGAATTCGTGCATCTTTATTTACTGGCCTACAGATGGCACATTTATGGCGTCAGGTCGGTGGTCGCTCTATACAACTTGTTTTTGGAAAAAATAAGATTGTTAAAGATATCCATACTATTGCACGTACACAATTTCAACTTTTAGAGAAGTAACCACTTTCAAGTGTTTGCCCCCATTTCAAAGGAAACCTTATGAACGCTTTAACTGCTCTTTCACCATTAGACGGACGTTATGCTAGCAAGTGCGATGCTTTACGCCCTTACCTATCTGAGTATGGCCTTATTCATGCACGTGTTACAGTTGAGATTCGTTGGTTGCAAGCTCTCGCAAAACATGACGAAATTACAGAAGTAAAAACATTCACTGACTCGACCAACCAATTTTTAGATGCAATTGTTTCTGATTTTTCAGAAGAAGATGCTTTACGTATCAAAGAAATTGAACGTACAACAAACCATGATGTAAAAGCTGTTGAATATTTTCTTAAAGAAAAAATTGCACATCTTGATGAACTTAAAGACTCAGGTGAATTCATTCACTTTGCATGTACTTCAGAAGATATTAACAACTTGTCACATGCGCTTATGCTGAAACAAGGTCGTGATGTTCTAATTCAATCGATGAAAGAAATTTTAAATGCAATTTCAACACTCGCAAAAACACACGCTAGTCAGCCAATGCTTTCTCGCACACATGGACAAACTGCAAGTCCAACAACATTAGGGAAAGAATTTGCTAACGTTGCATACCGCTTAGCACGTCAAATTAAGCAGTTCGAAAACGTAGAACTACTTGGTAAAATCAATGGTGCTGTAGGTAACTATAATGCACACCTCTCTGCTTATCCAAACATTGACTGGGAAGCACATGCTCAAGCATTTGTAGAATCTCTAGGCTTAAGCTTCAACCCATATACCACTCAAATCGAACCACATGATTACATGGCTGAGTTGTTTGATGCGTTACGTCGTTTCAACACGATTCTCATCGACTTCAACCGCGATGTTTGGGGTTATATCTCTTTAGGCTACTTCAAACAACGCCTGAAAGAAGGTGAAGTTGGATCATCTACTATGCCACATAAAGTAAACCCTATTGATTTTGAAAACTCAGAAGGTAACCTAGGAATTGCGAATGCTGTACTTGCACATCTTGGCGAAAAACTTCCTATTTCACGCTGGCAACGTGACTTAACTGACTCAACGGTATTACGCAATATGGGTGTTGGTTTTGCACAAAGCTTAATTGCATTTGAAGCATGCTTAAAAGGCGTAGGTAAACTAGAATTAAATGCACAACGCCTTCTAGAAGATCTTAATCAGTCTCAAGAAGTTCTTGCAGAGCCAATTCAAACTGTAATGCGTCGTTATAATGTTGAAAAACCATACGAAAAATTAAAAGCACTTACTCGTGGTCAAGCAATGACTCGTGAAATGATGGTAGATTTTGTCAATGGAACAGAGCTAACTCAAGTTCCGGCTGAAGAACGTGCTCGTCTTGCTGAGCTTACTCCTGCAACTTATACTGGTAATGCAGAAGATCAAGCACAACAAATCGATAAACATATTCAAAATATCAAGTCATAAAACTGACTCAAAGGCTGAGTCAATTTATGGCTCAGCCTTTTTTATATTTTCATTAAAACTATAAACTTTATTCTTTTGTCTGTTTTAAATACAATTTATTTAAATTAAATTTAAACTCATTATATAAAACTTGCTAATATACAAACACAATTAAGCGAAATGAATGAACGCTTAAGCACTGTAAATGAATTTATGGTGTCAATAAGTAATAGGTTATGGATATTAAAAAGGATCATTTAATGAAGGCAAAAAATATCTTTCTTGCGGGATTTGCGGGGCTAACTCTTTGTGCAACTGCAAGTGCAGCGACACTTACAAGTAAACCATATGGTACAACGCAAGATGGGAAAGCTGTTGAACAATACACCATGACCAATAAAAATGGTGTGTCAGTATCATTTATTAGCTTTGGTGGTGTGATTACACAAATTATTACCCCCGACTCAAAAGGTCAAAAAGAAAATATTGTTTTAGGATTCGATAACTTACATGGATACGAAGTAACAGATACCAAAGAAGGCATTCATTTTGGTGCTTTAATTGGACGTTATGCGAACCGTATTGGTCAAGGAGAGTTTCAACTCGACGGTAAAACATACCAACTAGAAAAAAATAATGGACCAAATACACTTCATAGTGGAAATCCAGGCTATGACAAACGTGTATGGGATGTAGAACCAACCATTAAAACAGGTTCTACTGTACAGGCTGTACTCAAGTTAACCAGTCCTGATGGCGACCAAGGTTTTCCAGGTCAATTAAACGTTGAAGTGATCTATAGCTTATCAGACAACAACGAATTCAAAATTGAATACAAGGCGACTACAGACAAACCTACTGTTGTGAACCTTACAAACCACAGCTATTTCAATCTTTCTGGTGTAAAAAATAGTCCGTACGGCGTATTAGACAACCTTGTACAACTAAATGCAGATCATACACTTACTACAGACGAAAATTCACTTCCAACAGGAAAGCTTGCACCTGTTGCAGGTACACCTTTTGACTTTAGAAAACTTAAAACAATTTCTAAAGATATTCGTCAGGGCAATGAACAGTTGGCATATGGCTATGGCTACGATCAAACATGGGTATTAAAGCAAGAGAATTCCAATAAACTTGTGAAAGCTGCTTTAGTTGTCGATCCTAAATCTAAACGTACCTTAGAGATCTCTACAACACAACCAAGTATTCAGTTCTATACTGCCAATCATCTATTGGGTAATGTAATTGGTGCCAATAATACGCTTTATCGTCAAGCAGATGCGTTTGCATTAGAAACGCAGCACTACCCTGACAGTCCAAACAAGTCGAATTTCCCTTCAACTCGCTTGGAACCAGGACAAACTTATGACAATGTCACAATCTTTAAGTTTGGTACAACAAAGTAATTAAAGTACACCAATGATGAGCTAGCTATTAGCTCATCATCTATATTTCTTCGTACTATAAATAGAACAATATGTTTTATCCATACCATTTAATCAGTATAAAAAAAATATAAAAATAGACAATAAGAAATAAATAATGATTGAGAGTAATTATGAAAACCTACTTACATCGTAGTGAAGATCGTGGCCATGTCCAAGCAGGTTGGTTAAATACCTATCATAGCTTCTCTTTTGGAAATTGGTATGACCCACGTTTTATGGGTGTGAGTGCATTACGCGTCATTAATGACGATACTGTTGCTCCACATAATGGTTTCGGAACGCATCCACACGATAATATGGAAATTCTGACTTGTGTTTTATCAGGCACAATTACTCATAAAGACAGCATGGGTAATGAAGGTCATATTCGTGCTGGTGAATGGCAGTTAATGAGTGCAGGTACTGGCGTTAGACATAGTGAAATTAATGATCAGGACACTCCTGTACACCTATTACAAATATGGATTCAACCCAATATCAAAAATGCAGCCCCGACTTATCAGCAGATTAAATGTGATCCACGCGAGCATCCAAATGAGTGGCATATCATTGCAGGGCCAAATGACAATGCACCGATGCATATTCGTCAAAATACGGAAGTCAAAACAGCTCATTTAAAACAAAACTCTAGATTGGATGTTAAATCTAACCACGGTTTAAATTATGTACATATTATTTCAGGTAAAGTAAGTATACATAACGAGATTCTTTCTACTGGAGATGCTTTAGCTTTTACAGAACTTTCAGAAATTGTTGCTCTAGAAGATACTCAAATGATCTGGTTTGATTTACCTAAAGTATAAACTTGGATGGGAGGTATAACATCCCTCCCCCTCCCATACTCTAAAAAATTGAAACAGTATTTTTTCCTAAACTCTTAGATCGATATAATGCCTGATCTGCATGCGCCAATAAATTTTTAAAATTATCTAGTGATAGCTGATGCTCAAATAAAACTGTATAGCCTATACTTAATGTTACCGCCATTTCAAATTCTGCATAACATGCATCTATAAATTTAAAGCTAAAGTCCTCAAGCTCATGCTGATATTTCTGTTCAGGCTCTAAATTCATAATAAGAATAAATTCATCTCCTCCATAACGATATAAGCCTGCATGGGAAAAGAACTGATTTAAATACTCTGCAATAAATATAATGACTCTATCACCCATTAAGTGTCCAAATGAATCATTAATAACTTTAAAATCATCAATATCAATAATTGCCAATAAAATTGAATCAGATTTTCCTAGGAACCTCCCAGTTTTAATATCTTGAATTAAACCTTTTCTATTCCAAAGTTGAGATAAATCATCTGTCCATTGTGATTTTCTCAATTTTTCTTTAATCATTTCATTATTATTAATTAATACAGCAATAAACAAAGCACTTGACACAGCTGCTACAATAGAAATTCGATAATAATTTAAACTTGTAAAAATAATACTATCATTTAAATAACTACCAGTTTTTATTAACCCATATGAAATAAGAAATATTAAAAAAAATCCATTTAATGTTACCAACCATGAAGTTATTCTTAAATTATAAAAAATTGCACATAAAATAAGAATTGGAACAATTAAACAAATATTAACAGCAACAGGAAAATTTAAAATAAATACATAATACAAAACTAAAGCGAGTAAAGGATAAATATTAAATTTATTTTTTGGATAAAAATGAGTCTGATACATTAATAATAATGGAATAACTAATATTGCTGTAGATGATTGCACACAAATCCATGTTGCCATCGAAATCAGAAAGTTTCCCGATTCAAATGCTGTCATTCCCCCCACAACACCTGTAATCATCGAAGTTAAAGTAATAATAGCAAAAATCTTTAATAATTTAATTTCAGATAGAAACTTTAAATCAAGATCAAGCTTTTTAATTCCTATTGCCGTTGTAATTACAAAAATTAGATTAGGAATGTTAATATAAAATGGATTTAATCGAGGAGAAAATATAAAATCGAATACCGAAAGTAGTAAATAAAAAATGAATGAAAAAGCAAATTTATCACTCATTTTAGAATTTAAAATAAGAACCACAATAATGGCATTAGCAGGAAGAAATGCTGAAAGATCTTCATAAGGCCGTGCAAGGTATCCCAAGAAATAACATATACTTGTTATTACAAATATCTTTAATACAGTGATTAAAAATTTGTGATCACTTGCTATAAGCATTTATTCGCCTTATGTTAATACAATATATCGACATGATATTTATTTTTGGTTTATTTAAACATCTCAACACTTATAAAAATCTCACAGATTCGATCAAATGAGAGACAAATTTTACAAAAAATATAGTTCTAAGCTTTAAATATAGCTACTTTAGATAATTTAAGTTTAGAGTCATATTTCATTAAACTTATACATATTCAGTGTTTTTAAATCAATATGTAATATGTGATCTTGTTTAAACCTATTCAACAAATATTCAATTGTAATTCTGACACGAGATGCAATGAAAGAGCGATGTGGATACTGTAAAACCATTTCATAAATGCCTCCTTCATGTTCATTCATTAATACTGTATTTAAACGTCCTGCTTTTAAATGCTTTATTGCTTGATGAACACCCACTTGAGCAATCCCAATACCTGAACAGGCTGTATCGACCAGAGCTTCTGGCTCAGAAAGTGTTAATACAGAAAAATCAGGCTCATAAGTTATTAAAGAACCATCTTCACTTCTAAAATTCCAAGGCGATATTGTTCCCCCTAAAAATCGTCTTATAATCAATCTATGGTTTTTAAGTTCTTTATAGTTTTTAGGTACGCCATACTCAGAAAGATAATCTGGAGAAGCAACTAATACCATACCTAATTGACAAATAGGTCGTGAAATTAATGATGAATCTAAAATTCTTCCACCACGAATAACAATATCATATTTTTCACTGACCACATCCACAATACGATCATCAAAATCAACTTCTACCTTCAATAAAGGATAGATACTTAGTAGATCAGTTATAATAGGTAATAAATGATTTTTTCCAAAAGAGGTACTCGTAGAAATGCGAATATGCCCACTAATATCCGTTTTCTTCTCTGCAACCAGTTCTACTGCCTGATTTAATGCATTTAATGCAACCCGTGCTTGAGATAAAAATACAATTCCTTCTTCAGTAAGGCTCATCTTTCTTGTTGTTCTATTAATAAGACGGACACCTAATGCCCTTTCTAACCCAGCTACGTTTTTACTAACGGCAGCAGGACTGACTTCTAATTTTCTTGCTGCTACTGCAAAACCGCCTAAATTTGCTACCTCCACAAAGGATAAAATTGCACGTACGTGTTGCGAAACCTCCATATTCTACCCTCTACCAAAATTATAAACTTAAAGTTAATTATATTTTAACATTATATAGTATTCTAGTTAATAATAACTTTATTCATAATTTCCCTATTCAAATTTATAGGGACAAAGAATATGAACCAACAAAAACCAGCCTATTTCATTTTCAATGTGATTATTCATCATTTAGAGGAAATGAAACCTTATCAAGATAAAGTCACACAAACATATTTACCCTATGGTGGAGAGTTAATTGTCCACGATGCACATGTTTACACCCTTGAGGGAGAGCCCCCTAAAGGACATTTAGTTATTTTACAGTTTCAAACATTAGAAAAAGCAAAAGCTTGGTATGCATCAAAAGAATATCAAGACATCGTTCCCTTCCGCGAGAAAGCTTCTACAACCCATGCATGGCTTGTAGAAGGCATTTTTCATCCAAACACAAATAAAGAGGCTTAAATGATGAAGACACTTGTTATTACTTCACATCCTTATTTACATCAATCTAGAATCATTAAGCATATTGAAAATGCAATGAAGCATTTAGAAAATGTGGAAGTAAGAAATCTTGAGAAAATATATGGTAATAATTCAGCAGCCTTTGATATAGCTAAGGAAAAAGAAGCATACAAAGGCGTAGATCGAGTTGTATTTTTATTTCCTATTCACTGGTTTAATATTACTCCAATGATCAAGTCTTATTTAAATGAAGTCTGGACATATGGTTGGGCTTTTGGTCCAGATGGACATGCTTTAAAGAACAAGGAAATGCTAATCATTTCTTCAGCAGGCGCAAGTCAATATACATATTCTAAACAAGGAATTATTGAAAGTAATATTGAAGAAATATTTACTCCGATGAAAGCGAGTGCCTTATATGTAGGTATGAAATACACTTCATCTATTGTTTTATATGATGCCATGAATAAAACAGATGATGAACTTTCTCTGTTTACAGATCAAGTCATTCAAATACTGAAATAAATATAGGACTATTTATGTGTAATACCAAAGAATCAAAAGTCGCACTCATTACAGGTGCAAATAAAGGTATTGGTTTTGAAATTGCAAAACAACTCGGTCTAAAAGGAATCAAAATTTATATTGGAGTACGTAATGCTAATTACGGCGAAAGTGCTGTTCAAAAACTAAAAACGCTTGGATTAATGCAAGTTCAGTATATTCTACTTGACTTAAATGACCAAGAAAGCATTAGCAACGCATATACATATTTAGAACTGCACGAACATAAACTTGATATTTTAGTTAATAATGCAGGTATTTTGAAGGCAGATGACGGTACTCCGAGTACAACAAGTATCAATACAATTAAAAAAACATTTGATACTAATTTTTTTGGAACATTCAATGTAACTCAAATAATGTTACCGCTTATCAAAGCATCTCATGCTGGACGTATTGTAAATATTTCTAGCGGATTAGGCTCACTAACCCTTAACCAAGATTCTTCATGGGAACATGCATCAACTAAACTTATTGGTTATAACTCTTCTAAAGCTGCCTTAAATATGCTCACAATCCAACTCGCATGGGAGCTCAAAGACACACCAATTAAAGTAAACTCTGCTAACCCAAACTTTACAGCAACAGAACTGATTGCAGATACAACAGGAGGACGTCCAATTTCTGAAGGTGCAGCAATGGCGGTTCAACTTGCTCTTTTACCTGAAGATGGACCATCAGGTAGCTTCTTTGAAGATAATCAGGTATTACCTTGGTAAGCATATAAACAAAAAAACTCGTAAAGCTTTGAAACTTTACGAGTTTTTAGAATTTGGCGGAAGCGGTGAGATTCGAACTCACGGAGGGCGTAAACCCTCGTCGGTTTTCAAGACCGGTGCATTAAACCGCTCTGCCACGCTTCCAATGACGGCTATAATATCAATTATGAAAAATTTAGCAACTATTTTTTCAAAAATATCAAACAACTGAGTAAAAATAGTACGGATTATTTTTTATATTCTAAAGAAAGATACACAGAATTAATTTTATCTATCTCAAAAAACATTTAGATACACTATGACAGATTATTTCTAATTCACTCTTTTAAAGCATTTAGGCTAAGTTTTTTTATTTTTTAAAACTCATGTAAAAACTGTAAGTTAGCAGAACAATCGTATATCTCAATAAAACTTGGACTTATTATTTGTTTGACATTTCGTTTTGATCTATTTATTATTCACACTTTAAGTTAATCGTATGTTTTTTCGCCTATGCTTACGATTTGTTACAGACAAATTAAAAAAGCATAGACCCTCTGTTAAATTTGCATCATTTATTTTAATGATGACTCTACCCCTTCCTTACTTTTTCGATTGCACATTTAAGCAATATTTTGGGTCACTTTCTTGATCTTAGGGGTTATTTTCTGTTTCGGAGCCACTATGCATAGTAAGTCAGCGAAAATTTCAGGGCGCTTGCGCCTTAAATTTAAGTCAAACTCACTCCCTGTTCGTTTATCCATTATTACAGCTGCAATGCTTCCACTTCTTCCACTACATGCACTTACTGGAAAAAAAGAGGAAACAACACAATATGCACACGTGATTGATTCAAATCGTTTAACCGTTGTTGCTGTTAAAAACCCAAGTACTGTTTTTAACAATGGCCAAAATTTGCATGGTTTTGGTTACGATCTTATGCGTAACTATGCAAAAAGTTTAAATGTACAACTAGATTTTAAAGTCGTAAATGACAATACTGCGGCATTAGATCTTGTTGCACAAGGTAAAGCCAATATCGCTTTAACAAACGCCACAATGAATGATATCGAAGCAAAGAAATTGAGCTTCTTCTCTGCGACATGCGGAAACTTTAATGCTTTATCAGAAAATGGCTTAGATACCAATATCAACTTGGTTGTAAATAATGCTGAAGATCCTATTGCGCAAACAGCAACAGGTTTTACATGTCAGGCAAAAAATGATGGGTCAATTGATCAACTTGCCTCTTTCTACAATCATAATATTGTAGAACCCAATGCATGGGATATTGTAGAGCGTGACTTAAAAGCACGCATGCCAATTTATAAAGCAAGCTTTAAACAAGAAGCAAGCAAATACAATTTAGATTGGCAGTTTTTAGCGGCAATGGGCTATCAGGAATCTTATTTAAAATCTGATTCAGTTTCTCCGACTGGTGTTCGTGGTCTTATGATGCTAACAAACAGTACAGCCAAAGCAATGGGTGTCACCAATCGAAATGATCCTAGACAAAGCATCCAAGGCGGTGCAAAGTACTTAGATCAGTTGTTAGAGCAATATGACACTATTCCATACCCTGACAGAGCATGGTATGCATTAACAGCATACAATATGGGTCCAGGTGCTTTATCAAGCATTCAAAACAAAGTTGAAAAGCAAGGTAAAAACCCTGAAGAATGGATTAATGTTTATAGCTATTTGCAGAAAAATCAGAATGCAAATTCTAAATATAAACAAGCACTCCAATACGTTACACGTATACGTGCGTATTTAGAGCACATTCAGCAGGCAAATGAACCTCAACCTATAGAGGTTTAGTAAAAAGGCGAACATTTATGTTCGCCTTTTTATTATTCAGTATGTGCCAATATTTCTTTAAATAATGCTTTTTGTTCTTGGCTTGGTTTAGCTGTTTGTAATGTCATTAATTGAGACATATCACCTTGAACTTTTATCTTACCTGTCATAAATGCTTGCATAGCAGCTGTCATATCAAATTGAAGAAATACTTTTTTTAATGTATCTGCATCCATATTTAATGTTGTTTTTGCATTATCTGCTAAACCCTTTTTAAACTTGCCACTTGCAAGGGATAGTTCTGTCACGCCTTTTGCTACATCACTGACAATAAAATTAATTGCTAAACTTTGCAGTGCTGGTGATAAATTTAAATCTCCAGCTTGAGTTGTTAACTCATCAACTTTGGAAAACCATGCTTCTGTTAAAAATGCTGGCATTATTCTTCCTCTAAATGTTTATTCCTATGATATTACAGCGCAATATCTCATTTCAAAATTTAACATACTATTATTATTCATCATAAAATATAAACGATGATCATTATAATATTTAGATTTAGGTGTGATCTTCAAAGATCACACCAAATGAAAACTCATTATTCGGCTGCAAATCCTAAATTTACAACATCTAGTCGATTCTTCATTTCTTCAGGATTTTTAAGATCGAACTCTCGCTGTTCATCAAGTTTTTCAAAATCAAATAGATCACGATCTGCAAGTTGGGAAGGAGAAACATTTTGCAACGCACCAAATATGCTATGCAAACGTTTAGGATATTGCTTGTCCCACTCTCTTAACATGTCATTTAACATTGCACGTTGCAGATTTTCCTGAGAACCGCACAAGTTACACGGAATAATTGGAAACTTTCTCATCTCAGCATATTTAATGATATCCTTCTCTTCAACATAAGCTAAAGGACGTATTAAAATATTCTTTTTATCTGAAGATAATAATTTCGGTGGCATCGCTTTTAAGCTACCGCCATGAAACAGATTTAAGAAGAATGTTGCAATAATATCATCACGATGATGTCCTAAAGCAACCTTAGTTGCTCCTATTTCTTGTGCGAACCCATATAATGAACCACGGCGTAATCTCGAACATACTGCACAATATGTTTTACCTTCTGGCGTTAACCGTTTTGTAATGCTGTAGGTATCCTTTTCCAAAATATAATATGGAATATTGTTTGCTTCTAAATAAGCAGGCAAAACATCTTCAGGAAATCCCGGTTGCTTTTGGTCTAGATTGACCGCAATTACATCAAAGTTTACAGGTGCAACACGTTTAAAATTTAGCAGAATATCTAACAATGTATAACTGTCCTTACCACCAGAAATACATACCATCACCTTATCACCCTCTTCGATCATTTGATAATCACGAATGGCATGACCAACTTGGCGACGTAGCTTCTTTAACAACCGGTAATAAGATGAACTGGTCGGTAGCTCTGGTTTAAAATTAAATCCTTGTTTGGACTCAATTGGAGAGTACATAGACGATACAAACCCTTAAAAAAATATCGCACGATTCTATATGATTCCTATCAAATACGCATCTATGCAACATGAATTATTACGATAATTTTTTTGCCTATGCCTCCTTTGACAACTATTGCATCTAGAGAACCAATTCAATCTATTTCATTAATCGTTCATATTTAAGGCTTTATAATGTACGTTTTTACTTCAAATATGAGAACATATTTAAGGGGAATGAGTATAAAAGTAGTTTTCCACAAAACCTGTGGATAAATTTGTGGACTTTTTACTTCTTGACAAAACTTTCCCTAGTCCTAGTAAGGGTTTCGATTAAATTGATTAATTTTTAATCATAAATAAAATACCATAAAAATCAATTACTTAATTAAGTCAAGATTAGATTAATGAAAAAAAAATAATTTTTTTTAGTTGACTCTTATAATTGCTTTATTTGTAAACACAATTACAATATATAGTGTATTTTTTAAACAAATATTCCGTAACATTATTAGTTAAAATGACTATTTCTTACAAAGTTGTTACTAAATCTATCAGTACCTACTTAAAGAATTTAATAAAAATCAATAAGCCAACACATTAAATTTAATCTATTGAAAAATATAATCTTATTTTAAAATAAAGTTTATAAAACTCAATAAAAAAAATAATCAAAGATTTAAAATCCTTCTCGAAAATATATAAAATAAGTACATTTTACAACCAATGATAAATTTTAATTTTCTAATCTTGTGATAAGCTAAAAACGAGCAAAAGAACCTCAATGAGGAAGGAGTAAGTTTGAATAAGCCCACGCTTAGATCTGATCCACCGAGTTCATGGTTACATTTAGGTGCAAGCGCATTTTTTAGAGCGCATCAAGCATATTACCTAAATCTGCTACACCAACTCGGTGACACATCATGGGAAATGCATCTAGCGAATATTCGCAATAGTAGTTCCCAAGATTTGTTACAGCAACTTAAAAGCCAAAACGGTACCTATACCTTAGAAGTTATTTCACCCGATGGTGAGATAAGTTATCAATCAATCAGTTGTGTTAAAAATATTATTCTTTGGAATCCCTCTATTTCTAATACAATAGAGATCGGTATCCAGAAAAATACTAAAATTATTTCATTCACTGTTACTGAGACAGGATACTATCTTACAGATCAAGGAAGTTTAGATCTCTGCCATCCAAGTATTCAAAATGATCTAAATGCAAAGAATGAAGTTGAAACATTATATGGTGCCCTTTACCCAATTCTTAATGAGCGTATGCATCAAAATGCGCCAATCACTCTCTTGAGTTGCGATAATCTCAGAAACAATGGAGATAGTTTTAGACAAGGTCTTATCGATTTTGTTAAAGCAAAAAATAATGAAGCACTTCTACTCTGGCTTTCTGACCACGTAGCCACACCTAACAGTATGGTTGATCGGATTACCCCTAAATTCGACGAAAGTACTCATGCACGTATGAAGAGCCATGGGCAACCTTACGATGCTGCACCAGTTACATGTGAACATTATTCAAGATGGGTTATTCAAGATAAATTTGCAGATGCACATCCATCTTTGGCGCGTGTTGGCGTCGAATTTGTTAAAGATGTTGCGCCTTACGAAGAGGCAAAAATTCGACTTCTAAATGCGAGTCATAGCGGTTTAGCATGGATGGGAGCTCTCACTGGGTATAGCTATATTCACGAAGTCTTAAAAGATCAATATATTAAAAATCTTATTCAAGAATACTCAGAAAAAGAAGTTGCTTTCGCATTAAAAAGCCATGGAATCGAAATCGACACTGCTTTTGAATGCAAAGGTATCTTAAATCGCTTTAGAAATCCCTATGTTAAAGATACAGTAGCGAGAGTTTCTTCAGATAGTATTTCTAAGTTGCATGGTTTTATTGTTCCTACAATTAAGGATTGTCTGAATCAAAATAAAATACCTCATGCCGCACTTAAAATTGTAGCACTTTACTTTTTATTCCTAGAGAAGGCTTACCGCCAAGCTTTAACTTTCGCTTATGAAGATCGTGAATTTGAAACATTAGATCTTGAAGCTATCTTTACTTCGCCATCGCCAGAAATCGCTTTTACACAAACTGAGGTACTCTTTGGTTCTCTTACGACAAAAGCAGAATTCCAGCAACATTTAGTTAATGCTATACATGAAGTTAAACACCATTTTTTTGTATCGAGGCAAGAAAATAATGAGGATGTAAAAAATGAACAGTCAATATAAAAAAGATATTCTTCTTATTATTGGAACGATTATTGCGGTTACGATTTCTGTAATTTCACTTTACCATTGGCCTGTTGCTCTTGGTGCTCTTGCAGCATGGATCACAACAGGGTCGTTCTGCTTACAAGTCATACATATGATTCGTAAAAAAGATACAACAGGCGTTTCATTAGGCATGTATGCAGCTTTATTTTTTGGTGTGACCAGTTGGACTTTTTATGGTTATAAAATGAATGATATTCCTGTTATGTCTGCAAATGGTATCACTGCAATTTTAGCAATTACTGTCATTGTACTGAAACTTTATAACGAACGCCCGATCAAACAGAAAAAAGCAGCAAAAACGCGCTTAATGAAAAAATCTAAAGTGCGTGCAACTGTAAGACAGCAAATTGGTTAAAATTCATAGATATAGTGCTGTGAGTATTTGACATACTCGTAGCACTATTCGTCACTAACAAAATTTTGCTTGCTTTTTTCCTCTAAATTGCTAAAAATCCAACATAGTTCACAATTTTACTGAATCCTTGAATGCACATATTTAAGTTACTTTTTTCTATAATTTTATATCTGGGGATAAATATGCTAGCGCATGCTGGGCAGATTTACACCTATCAAGATGAAAAGGGTGCTTATTTATTTACTAACCAAGCCCAGAAAAACACACTATTAAAAACTGTTAAAATTACCTATTACCCAGACAGTAATATACACTCATATCGCAATTGGGGCGGTTCAGAAGCATCTGTCTTGCCTAGTTTTAGTAAAAATAAAAACTTATTTGATGTACTTATACACCGATCTGCTCAACAGCATGGTATTCCTGCTGGGTTAATTAAAGCAATTATGCATACAGAATCTGGCTTTAATGTGAGAGCCACTTCTCCGGTAGGTGCTCAAGGGCTTATGCAACTTATGCCTGCAACTGCAAAACGTTTTAACGTCAAAGATAGCTATAATGCTGAAGAAAATATTCATGGTGCAGCGCAATATTTAAGTGTTCTTCTCAAACGATTCAATGGAAATACCACTCTTGCACTTGCAGCGTATAATGCAGGTGAAGGAAATGTACAGAAATATGGCGGTATACCACCTTTTAGAGAGACTCAAGACTATATAAAACGTGTTTTAAACCGTTACAATAATCTCTATCGTGCAGAGCTACAGCTTACAAGCAGTCAGAACCAGACAGAGCGTTTGCAAGCACAGTCACTGAATACAACACGTATTACTCCTACCATCAAACACGAGTCAAAAATCATACAATTATCCGATGGTACATATACCTCAGTAACTGTACATAATTAGCAATTTAATACCAATTTATTGAAAAAATACTTGAATTTTAAAATATCAAACTACATATTAGTAGAGAGAACACTCTCCTACAAGAGTGTCTATTTTTTATTATAAGAGGATATACTCAATGATGCGGATTGGTTTGTTTTTGCTAACCAACCTCGCGGTACTGGTTGTCGCTGGTCTTATTTTGTCAGTATTAGGTGTCGGAAGTTATCACGGTGCCGGTGGTTTAAAGCTCGGTAATTTACTGGTCATGTGTTTTGTATTTGGCATGGTTGGTTCCCTCATTTCTTTGTTCATGTCGAAGTGGATGGCAAAGATGTCAACAGGTACGGAGCTGATTAACCCCAATGCACCACGTAACCAAGCAGAAGTATGGTTATTACAAACTGTTGCTGAATTATCGCAACGTGCTGGCATTAAAATGCCTGAAGTAGGTATTTTTCCATCGTATCAGTCTAATGCCTTTGCCACAGGTTGGAATAAAAACGATGCTCTCGTTGCTGTTTCAAGTGGAATACTTGAAAACATGAGTCAAGACGAGCTTCGTGCCGTAATTGGTCATGAAATTGGCCACGTTGCAAATGGTGATATGGTTACCCTATCTTTAGTACAAGGTGTTGTAAACACGTTCGTCATGTTCTTTGCACGTGTTGTGGGAGATTTTATCGATCGTAACTTGCTTGGTCGTGAAGATGGAGATCCACCTGGAATTGCTTATTTTGTGATTACAATGGTGTTAGATATCGTCTTTGGTGTACTCGCAAGTGCAGTTGTAATGTGGTTCTCACGCTACCGTGAATATCGTGCAGATGAAGCAGGTGCACAACTTGCAGGTAAACAAGCTATGATCAACGCTTTACTACGCTTAAAAGCAGAAAGTGGTATGCCAGATCAAATGCCAAAAGAGATGAAAGCACTCGCAATTACAGAAGGAAAAAGCGAAGGATTCAGTCTAGCTGCTCTCTTTCAAACGCACCCAAGTATTGATGAAAGAGTTGAAGCTTTACAACGCTATAACTGCCCATAATATTTATCGTCTGAATAAAAGCCTCCATTATTGGGGGCTTTTTATTTATAAATTCTGACAAAAAAAAAGCCATACTCTGTCAGTAGGAGTATGACTCAAAAATAGGAAATACAGCAGAATTCCTATGGTTTTCACTATAAAATTGTTAACTTAAAAAAAACTTAATTTAATGTATTTTATGACTTATTCCTCTTTATACTGTGAAAAAATATCTATCACTTATTCATATCAACTATAAATATTCTTTAATGATAGATTACAAAATATTATTTATTGTTAATTGGCTTATTTTAAAGAAGCTATTTTTCCACATCTGACTTGGATTTGTCTAAAAATAAATTTAATGGCTTTCATGTAAGCTTAGGTTATTGAAATTAATAAGATAAATAAAGAATTTAGCTTTACCTAACAATCATAATTAAACACTGTAATAATCAAAAAACATACATTATTTTAAGGTTATTTTAATGACAGAATATACACATAGTTATATTCATAGATCACATATAAGTATTTAACGTATATATGGGCTTACTTTGACCAAGCTTATGAATATATTTAAATCAAAATAGTGATGGGTTCATATGGAATTTAAAGTTTTAGGAAAAACACTATATTCAGAAGACTTAGTATCTGGCTTAATTGTTTTTTTAGTTGCACTCCCCTTATGTTTAGGAATTGCACTTGCCTCAGGTGCACCACTTTTTTCTGGAATTATTGCAGGTATTGTTGGAGGTATTGTTGTTGGCACATTAAGTGGATCACATCTAAGTGTTTCTGGACCTGCTGCAGGGCTAACTGCAATTATAGTTACACAACTTGATGCTCTAAATGGTAACTATCAAGCATTTTTAGTTTCAGTCGTATTGGCGGGTGTTATACAAATCGTATTTAGTGTTCTTAAACTTGGTGCTTTTGCAAATTATATTCCAAATAGTGTCATTATCGGACTCCTTGCTGGTATTGGTTTAATGCTTATTATTGGCCAAATTCCTCTACTATTTGGTTTAGATCGGTTAAATCAACTAAATGCACAAATGCTAGATCATCCGTTCGATATTGGTTCAGCAATTATTGGTATATTTAGTTTAATATTTATTCTCGTATGGGATAGCTCAAAATTTAAAAAGCTCCCTATTCCATCAATGCTGATTGTAATTATTTTAGCTGGGCTTCTTAATTTTCTTTTTATCCAATCTAACTCTAGTCTAATTATATTTGATGAAAATTTAATTAATTTACCTCAAATATTAAATTCTCATGAAAAGTTATTTTTCTTTCCAGATTTTTCTTTTTTAAATTCTAGCCAAATATATATTGGTGCTTTTACTCTGGCGATTATTGCTTCCTTAGAAACTATATTAAACCTTGAGGCAGCTGATAGGATGGATCCATATAAACGTACCTCTCCCCCAAATAGAGAACTTTTTGCACAGGGTATTGGAAATACTTTTTCTGGTTTTATTGGTGGAATGCCAATTACATCTGTTATTGTGCGTAGCTCTATTAATGCAACAAGTGGTTCAAAAACTAAGTTTTCAGCTATTACACATGGTTTATTACTCATAATCGCAGTTTTATTCCTCACACCACTACTCAATTATGTTCCACTATCTACTCTTGCAGCTATTTTACTTCTTACCGGCTATAAGCTTTCAAAGCCAGAACTTTTCATAAATTTTTATAAAAAAGGATGGAAGCAATTTCTTCCATTTATAACTACAGTAATTATTATTGTTACAGTCGACTTACTAGTTGGTGTTATATTTGGCATCGCCGTCAGCTTAGCGTTTATCTTATATCATAATCTTCACAGTGGCATTCATACTAGCTATGAAATAAATCCAAATGGTAATACAACGCATATTCAGCTATTAAGTCATGTCAGCTTTTTAAATCGAGCCATGCTAAGTAAAGTATTATCAAAAGTAAAAGAGAATGAATATGTTATTATCGATGCATCTCAGATAAATGAAATCGATCCAGATCTTTATATTGTTATTGAGGGCTTTAAAAAAGATAAAGCAAAACTTAAAAATATTACAATGCAAATCATAGGTTGTAAAAAAAATAGCTTTGAAATGGTCTAACACCAAAATTAAAAGAAAACCCTCGACTTAGAGGGTTTTCTTTATTTTAAAATACGCTGGGCGAATTACATCATTCTGAACACTATAATAATCTTAACTAATCTTCTATAATCTGAGCAAAGCCATTTTTTATCTTATATGACATTATTCTAATTACATCTAATCTTTTATAATGTGACATAAGAGAATTTTGTGAGTAAGATTGTGAGTAATCTAAACTAAAATAATCCTTACTCACACATCATGCTAAATGATTTAAAAATCAAACGCCTAAAGCCTACTGACAAAATGTATCGAGTTGCTGACCACTCAGGACTCTGTCTTGAAATACGTACAACTGGTAGTAAGATTTGGCGTTATCGCTATCGTCACTTAAATACTGCAAAAATGGTGACAATTGGAAAGTATCCAGAAATTAGCTTAGCTTATGCTAGGGCTAAAACACTAGAATATCGTGAACAACTAGAAAAAGGAATAGATCCTTCAGAATATAAAAAGAATGAAAAAATATTGGCCATACAAACTAAACAAGAGACCTTTCAATTTGTTGCTGAAGAATATCTAGAATTCAAGAAGTCAGTTAAATCTGCAGAATGGCTATCATTAAGAAATCGTTATCTGCCTAAAGATATCTACCCTGTTCTTGCAAAACTACCTGTTAAAACTATTACATCCCTTCATATTAGAACTGTTTTAGATAATGCAATTCAACGTATTCAAAAATCAGGCCGTGGTACTGGAGCAACCAAGGGTAATTTGATACGTCAAATTATGTGTGAAGTCATGCAATATGCAATTATGACCAGTCGAATTGAGACAGATCCAACCTATGCACTTCGTGGGTATTTGAGTAGACCGGATGTTCAACATGCTCAACCAGTCGACAAAGAAGATATAGCAAAACTTTTAAGCGCTATACCTAATTCAAAAAGTTCGCAAAGTGTTAAAAATGCATTAAAGTCTGCAATATATACGATGTTGAGAACTATCGAGATTAGAAGATCTAAAAAAGAGTTTATTGATTTTGAAAATAGAACTTGGACTATTCCACTTGTATCTAAAGCGGATTTAGATGCAGGTCATCGAAATATGAAAAAGAATAGAACTCATGTTATTCCCCTGTCCGATCAAATGATGACGATTTTAAAAGAGCAATTTGCACTCTACCCTGAAAGTCCTTATATCTTCCCTGGTACAGATCGTTACTCCATGATTGGTAAAACTACTTTAAATAATACGATTAAAAGCATGGGATTACCGCACGTTACTATGCATGATTTTAGAGCTACAGCATCAACTCAATTACATGAAGCTAATTTTAATACCGATTGGATTGAATTGCAGTTGGCTCATGTTAAAGGAGACCGTACACGCGCATCATACGATCATGCTAAATGGTTAGATAGTAGAAGAGAAATGATGCAGGCTTGGGCTGATATGATTGATGGGTGGAGAATCTAAGATATGAAAATAAGTAAAGATAAATTAAAGATTCTCTTATTGTCTTCAATACCTTTAGGTATTGGTTTTTTTCTTGCTATCGTTATCATAAAAATAATACCCGCATACAATAAAGATAATGCGGCAATATTTGCTGCTGCAATTTCTGCAATTACAGCGCTAATAGGCTCTGTAACAACTATTATTACCGTTATGGTTACTAATGGACGCTCTCTCAGACTACAAATGGAAATACAAAAAGAGCAGTTAGACCTAAAAAAGCATGAAATATTATATCAAACTGTTCAAAATGAAAATCAATTGATATCTGAGATGCGTCAAGAATGGATTAAAGAAATACGTCAACATTTTTCTGATTATTTTTTTGAATCTAGGAAAATTCAAAAATGTTTTTTAGATTTCAATAAAGCCAAATTTAATAATTCAATCAATGCAATAGAAACCCCTACAGCGGAACTCCAAGAAAAAGAAAATAAAATGGATATTAACTATGAGAAACTCATTAACTTAAGATCAAAAATTACAATCATGTTGAATAATAAATATGAAAAACCTGTAAATTCAATAATAAAAAAAATGGAATCTATAGAACAGTATGCTATGAAAATGGAGTTAAGTTTTTCTGGACATACAATTGAAGAATTAAAAAATAATGAGGATTATAAAAATATGGCCGCCAATAGAGAGGATTTTCTTGAATTATCACAGATCTTCCTAAAAAATGAGTGGGAAAAAATTAAAACAGATCTGTCTAAATCACAAGAATCAATTAAAATTTGGGTAAATAAAACTTGATATTAAGATATTTTATTTAAAATTATCATGTGGTTATGCTTGATTTTGCAGTCATTATATTTCTTCACTGTATCCACCGACCAAAGAATCCACGCCCTTCCTGTATTTTCATCTAATGTTTGAAGATCAGGACAAGGCTGTAAAAGGTTACTTGGTATCTGTACTGGTGGCTTGACTTGATTTGATGAGCTCATTGAGCTGCACCCGACCATCATCATCGATGCACACATTACGATAGACAGGGCGATCAATGTATTTATTGATTGTCCTTGTGACATATTCAACTTTTGTTGCTTGCTCAGATTTAAGTTTTTCATAGTCTGCACTCACCTTATTCATTTCGATTTGCTGTTGTTGAGCAGCTTCTAAATATTTCTGTTTTTGTTCCTGCACATAACTAATATGCTCTTGCTTCAGTTTCTCAATACTGTGATCTTTGTGATTCAAGATCATGAGTAAGCACAGAATTAAAAAAGCGAGTAATGCAATTAAGCATTCTCGCCAGTACTTCAAGGCCAGTAATAGATAAGTCATCGGTTCACCTCTAAACACTTTTCAATTCGCCATTTCTGACGATTCCAAACACCACGACATTTCGAGTTGATTCGACAATCCACTTTGACTTTACCTACTCGACTAAAACGCCATTTCTCTAACGCTCTGCATGCTTGAACATACTGGCCATGATGTAAGTGTCTAAGCATCGATGACTCGTTCCAAGCATCAATCCCATACTGATAAACGAAATCTGCATAGATATCGTATTCAGTCTGAGATAAGCGAATGTTGCGTAGAGAGTGATTAAATACTTTTTGATGACGAGCGATATGTGCATGTAAATAGTGCAATGCTTCTTTTTTAGAAATCGCCTTGTCTGTCATCTTGATACGTGACCCATCTGGTCTAAATGTAGAACCATGTCCTTGTGTGACTACACCTCCCGGATCTCGATAAGGTTTAGCACGATAACCCTCATGCTGTGCAATTTCTTGTTCACCATGTGGACTTACACCAGTCAAGTAATAAGCCGAAGGCACACCTGTTATTGCGGCAACAATCGAACCCAAAATAAGATATTTATTCTTGTCCATGCCATTTCCCTTCTTTCATTAACTGCATTTTGACGATGTGAATTTCTTGCTCGCGCTTATCTTGTTTGTACTTATATCGCCAATTCATCAAGAAGCTTAAAATCGTGATACTGAGTGTGATTAGGCCAATACATAAGAAAATCTGTGCAACCAAATCAATCTTTGAAAGTGCCGATATAATCCCTGCACCTGTACTTGTATATGCGCCAATCTGGGTTGTTTTATTGGTAAAGACCGTGTTTGCTGTATCTACCAGTTGTTGCCGATCTGTCATGCTTGCCTCTAGTGTGTCTATTTTTTTAGTGATTTTTAGGTATAAAAAAAGCACCTCGAAAGGTGCTTAGGTAGATGTATGATTTAAGGGGTTAAGGTGGTTATCCCTTCAGGAAAAGGACAATAGATCAGCGTTTCAAAAAACTGATTTAACTGTGCATTGGTATTGGAATAAGTCACCACATGCTCGGCTTTAATATCAATCTTGAGCGTATTTGAACTGACCGTGAATGTAGGATAGTAAAAGGTGAAATCCACTGACACCCCTTTATTATTGATGTTGTCTGCACCGTAATACGGTAATGGACTTTTACAGCTGATAAAAAGATGATCTACATTCAAATTGGTGGGCAATGTGACCGAGTAAGACCCTGCAATACTGACACTGCTCCCGACCTTAATCCCACCTGATAAGGTTTTTACATGCTGTAAGTATCCTTTCGTACCATCGAATAAGAGTTTGCTCTGTGCATTAAAAACCAAAATGCCACTACTCGCTGGAATTAAAGGTGCTGTGGTATATAAGGCAATCAAGGCTTCAAAGTTTTGTACGTTGGCATATAACAAGATTTGTAGTTCGTAATACCCATCACTGCTCTTATACACACCAAACTCTTCAGCACGATAACCTGATGTTGCCATCTTAAATCTTGGTTTCACATCCAAGCTATAACCTGAATTAGCCGTAATCGGTTTGATAAAGATCAGAATGTTTGATGCAAACTCACGAACGCTATCATCTGTGGTATCCATATCCACGCCGATACTGCGTAGATCCTTAAAACGCATAAAAGTATAGACATTGCGATATGGCAAATACTTTTGATAATCGAGCCTTAAAAGATAATCTCCTGCAGGTGTTGCTGCAGAAGATGAGTCTTTGGCAGTAACACGATACTTGGCCAAGAACTTCGGGCATTCAAATTGATCATCAATGGCAACCTCACCACTCGCGCCATTGACTTGAAAATAGGTTGTCATTTATGCCCCTCGATAGCCCACAACAAGCAGTTGCATACTGTCTCTCATGATTGGATCTGGAATATCTACCGTACTCATATTGCTTTCCCGGTAATTGGCCACCAACGTCACGCGCCATTTGCTACTGCCTAAATCTTCCATATAGAAATTGACACTTGGTAAATAACGTAAGTTGGTGGGGTTACTGGTTGAACCCATACGAAAGCCCGGATCGCCTTGCAAGTAGAAGGTAGGATTCTTAATACTTGGATCAATATTAAACTCGTATGAGGCTTTGTCCCCGGTACGATTTTTATTGGGTAGTTGAACTTTAGTTGCGATATAAGAAATCGCTAAGTCAAATTCTAGTGGTGAAAACAACTCACCACCGATATTACAAACCAATTTATCCATTACCAAATCCCCATCTTGACACGAACCACGCCATTGGTGTCTTTTACTTCAATACTTGTGCCTTGAATCGTCATCGTGCCTTTATCGTTTGATGTTGTGAATGTACCTAAATCCGCAGAGAGTGCACTCAGCTTCTGTACATAAATTTTACTAGCATCAATCTGGTCGATATAAGCACTATCCAAATACAAGCCTTTTGGAATCACGGTACCATTTGGCAAAGTAGTCGCTGTTGCTCGATACACAAACATATATGCTGGTGTTTGATCCGTTGCCGTAACTGGTGGTGCAATGGCAAAGCTATTTACACGCCAAATGGCATCTACTGTTTTGCTATTGTTTTCAACTAGCACACCACCGAGTACATTACCCGATTCTAATTTAAAGCCTGCCCTTGCAGTTAAACCATCAATAGAAGTTTGCTGTGATTGGATAGATGCTGTATTACCATTCACAGTGGTTTGTAGGGTATTCACAGACTGAGCCGTTGCTGAAGTACTACTTGCAACTGCAGTGACTTCTTGCTTAATCGCAGCAATGCTTTGCTGTAAATCTGTACCGACTTGTGCTTGCAGTGTGTTGATTTGCTGACTGAGTGCATTATCTCCATCCACAATTGCAGATTGAATCGTCCAACTTGAAGCTTGATTGCTCATGCTATCTGCAGTGAGTGTTGTCGAGTCTGCAGTAATTGGTGTGACTTTCGCATATACACCATCTAATTTCTCAGACTGTGCTTTTTGCTGGGTTGTCAGTGTATCGATTGACAGCGTCGCCCCTGCCACCGCTTTATCATTCTGCGACTTGTAATCACTTAAGGCTTTCGCATTGGCTGTATCTGCATCCACACGTGCATTTTGCTCTTGCACAATTGCAGAGGCATTGCCATCGGCTTTGGCAGAAATCGTATCAATACGTTGACCAAGTGCTGTATCAGCATTGGCACGTGTGGTTGATTCAGTGGTAATGAGTGATTTAGCATTGTCTGCTGTGCTTTGCGCGGTATTGATTTGCTGTGTCAGTGTGGTATCTGCATCAGTTCGTGCTTTTGCCTCCTGTTGAATTAACGATGCGTTGCTTGCAGTACTGGCTGTCACGGTATCAATACGAGTGGCCAGTGCTGAATCTGCATTGGCACGTGCAGTTTGTTCAGACTGGATTAAGGCTTTGTTATCGGCAACACTGGCTTGCGTTATATCGATACGCTGACCAAGTGCATTATCACCATCTGCAATAGCGGATTGCACTGTCCATGAGGACGCTTCATTGCTCATGCTATCGGCTGTGAGCGTTGTTGAATCAGCCGTAATTGGTGTCACTTTGGCATACACCCCATCAAGCTTTTTAGCAGTGGCGGTTTGTGCTGTTGTGACCAGATCAATTGAAGATTGTGCAGCTGCTAAACTTGTGTCTGTGCTTTCCTTATAGGTTTTTACCTCAGTCAGAATTTGAGTATCTGCATCGCTCCTTACTTTTTGCTCTTGAGTCAAACCATCATTCAAAGTGCTGATTGCAGCAGTACGTTGCTTGCCTTCCTGATCAAGCGAGTCTTGCAAACCTTGAACTGCAGTTGCACGATCTTGCGCTTCTTGCTGTGCTTTGGATAAAGCACTGTCAGCCGTTTGCTGTACCTCATTCACTTTATTGATGATGTTGCCCACATCACCATCAAGCCCTGCAATGGTATCGATCTTATCAATCTGAGATTTAAGATCTTTATCAAGTTGGGATCTAGTGATTTGACCTGAAAGCGCATCTAAAATATCAGTCGTTTGTGCAGTAGATGTGCCACTGGTCCAATCCGACCAATCGCCTTTATTACCAATACGATCAATCAAGCGACCTCGGTACCAAAGGGTTAAATTGCCTGATAATCCTTGTTGTTGCATCATCGTGGTTGGATAGGCATATGAACCTAACACCTCACCATTTGCACCGTTAGAAGTTGTTGAATATTCAATCTCTGTATAGGCTGTATCTAATGCTCCTACATTTGGAAAGCCCCACTTTACTTTCATACCAAACATGGTGCCTGTGGCTTGAATGTATGCCAGTTTGGGTGGTTTACCCTGTTTACCTGAAAGAGCAGTCAAAACAGAAGTTGTTGGCAACGATGCATTTTCAAAAGCTGAATAGGCAGTAATCCGAGCCATATAACTGCCTGCATACACACCAGGTACTTCAACCGATGTATTGCCAGTCAGTGGCATTTTAATCCAAGAGCCATCATCTTTTTTCCACTCCACCAAGTATTTGACGGCATAGTCTGCTTTGTCCCAAGCGATGATCATAGTTGCAACATTAATACCTTGTTGCACTTGGTCATACGATGAAATCGTGACATTTTTAACGCTAGCTTGTGTACTTGGGCTAACCACTGAAATCGGTGCAGTATTGTCAATGTAGGCACCACGATCAATCGCATCATATTTCTCATACTTATATTCGAGTGCAGATATTGAGAATTGATGCTCTTCATCTTGTTTCACACTGAGTACACGAAACTTTTGTGTTGCAAGAATACTTGAGTCAATGGTCCATACATTTTGTACTGCAATTGAACCTTGATCAAAAGGCTGTGTAACCGTAATCGTTGTACCATTTACACTGGCAATATACCGTGTGGTGGCTTGCCCTTGCTCACTATTGACCAGAAACTTATCACCATTGATTGCTGTCACTTCACGATCTAAGGTGATGGTTTTTAAATCCTCTGAAATAGCTCTGATACGTCCACCAATGAACCGCCCGGCATAATTGTTATCAGCAACAGAAATCACTTTACCCGGTACAGGAATATGACCATCTAAGCCGACTTTAAAATGAATCGTTTGGGTTTCTAACTGCTCAGATTTTAAAGCCCAATGTCCTGCACGTTGTGCCTGACCACGTGAGGTACAACCCCAAGCATCCACCTCAACCACATTAATCACACGTTGCTTACTGATCGCCTGTTCATCACGAATGATTTCATATTCAGTCTTATAACGGTTTTGTGGGTTTGACCAAGCCACTTTGGCCACGTTGTGACGATCTCGGTAAGGTGTACCTGAGCGCTCAAAATGCCCATCGATGACATTGGCATTGGTGTAGTTAAAAAACACATCCTGTGGCATATCGCCATCACACATAATCGCGTTGCCATCCCAATAAGAAATGGCACGAAATACCCCTGCCAATTTACTTAAAATAGAATAGGCATCTTCAGCAGATTGAATATAGATATTGCAAGTAAAGCGTGGCTCTTGACCGCCTTGACCATCACTGACTAGCCCATCACAATATTGTCCCAATCGGTAGAGACTGGCTTTATCAAGCATTTGATCAGTGATTCTATCGCCTAAGCCATAACGTTTAGCAGTGCATAAATCAAAGTAGATCCACGCTGGATTGTTAGAATAAGCACGTTTAAATGAACCGTCCCAAATGCCAGTGTAAGTACGTGTTTCAGGGTTGTAGTTGCTTGGTACCCGAATCTTAAGACCTTTTAAATCGACAGATACTTTAGCAACACTTGAGAAATTTTCAGCATTATATTGCAAGCCCAATAAGGCTGTATTTGGATAACGTAGCTTGGCATCGATCACTTCAGCAATTGATGCAACATACATCTGATCTGTCACATAATCAGAATGTGCCGGTGGTGTGAGTCGTCTCACGCGAATATTCCAACCGCTAGTGGCTTGCGGTAAATCAATGCGATGTGCACGTTCATAATTATCTGAGGTCTTGTCACTGATTTTTGCATTGACCATTTCAACATAAGCACCGCCATCAGTACTTACATCAATGGCGTATTGAATAGTGACACCAGTGACATCACCATTACCTGAATTGGTCGTTCTGAGTGCACCAAAGCGTAAACGTACCCGAACTGCATTAATATCGAGATTGGTAATTGAACGAACCCAAGGATTGGTTTTTAACTCCACCCCTGCATCAATTTCATTGGATACTTCAGGAAAACCCTCAATATAGGTTTGATCATTGGTTCCTGGTCGAAAGCTTACCGTCACTTCTTTAAAGTTATTATTGCCATTACTATCTTGTAGTGGTGTGTCTGACAAAAACACAGACTGCAACCCATTGGCCAAGCCCTCAATTTCACCTTCAGACATACCGAACAGTTCTTTCATGTAGGTTTTTGACTGTGCAGAATCGTCTGCAACTACGGCTTGGCGTGTACTGCCTGAACCTGCTTTTGCGCCTTGTACTTTCATTGAATTTTCCCAATAAAAAAGACGCATAAAGCGTCTAATCATTTCATCTATTTATTTACAACATATCTTCAGGATATTGCCCTGCACTGATAATGAAACCACCAACTTCACGTTGGCCATACAGAATCGGTACTGGGTTGCCTTGGGCAACTGTCGTAACCGCAGAACCAAAACCGTAATTGGATTTATTAGAATCATTGGCATCAGAGGTATTGGCTTTGGGCATCAGCATTGAAGTCACACCACCAATGGCCATGCCTGCCCCTGCACCGATCAACGCCATACCGACAACTGTACCTGTACCAAAAGTGAATACACCCACACCGATCATGATTGCACCGAGTACCGTTTGCAGTGCACCGCCAGCACCTTCGACAATTGGCACAATCCGAATCAGTTCAGCGTTGTTCTGCATATCCAATTCTTGTTCAGAAATGGTGGCGCGATGATCGATAAAGATAGCAAAGCGTAAGCCCTTTAAATGTGCATTTAAAAAGAACTGTTCAAGCCCTTTGATCTGCACCGAAAGCAGTCGCATACCCTCTTGAACCGAGTCCACTTGCAACCGCCATTCTTTACCGAATTGTTCACGTAATACACCATGAAAACGAATCGTTTTAAAGCTCATAACTCACCTTTTAGATAATAAAAAACCACCTATTTGGTGGCTTTGAGTTCTTCAAGGGCTTTCCTTTCTTCACGAATCGCCTTATGGTGCTCATCGACCATATCACTCAACTTAAAAACTTCCATTCTTAAGTCAAACCCTCGTGCAAAAAAACCTTGGCAAATTAGCCGTGTTTTCTCGTCAGCATAGCCCTCTCCATTATCTCTAAGTGTGATATCCAAACCCTGTGATAATGCGTATTCTTCAAAGTTTTTTTTGCAATATAAATCATACTTAGACTTTAAATGTAGCATTTGTTTACCGTAGTCTGTAGTCATCAACTTACTCCTTTATGACGTAATACTTTCACAGTTCTTTCTAACCAATTCGGGCCATAGATTTCACGCTTAGAGCTTTGGTTATATGGGTGATGTAGAAATAGACTATTGCCATGACACGGATCTGTTGTTTCAGTCTTTAACTGCCACTTCTCACCCAACCAAATCAGTGCGTGATTTGGGTGTTCAGTTCGTCCAACATTGCACAGCAATACATCACCATATTGTGGTTCACTCACCTCAACAAAGCCTGTCTTGGCATAGTTTTCCACATACAATGAGGCGTGGTCTTTGGCTTCCCACCAACGATCATCACGCTCAAAATCAAGTAGCTCAATCCCCATTTCACGACTATAAAAGTCACGAATTAAGGTATAACAATCTTGCCAACCGTGGTGATACAAACGTCCAACAAGAGGTGCTTGATAGCCACATGGCTCATATGTTTGAATGTCGGCCGCTGGATAGGCACAGATGATCCAAGTCTTACCGTGCAGTTCAATCTGATGCTTATCCAGTGCTGAAGCAATCGCTGTACCATCTGGGTGACTATGCACATACGCTTCAATCTCTCCTCGATCTTCTAATCGAGCTAGTCCTTTTGGATCCATTTCAAAGTGTTCTTGTGGACGTTTAGAAACATTGTCCAAACGAATAAAATCACCGTCCACTACCACACCACACATTTCATCAGGATAAGCATCACGACTCGCAATAATGATTTGCTGTCTCAGACTTTCAGAAATATTCATATCACTTTCCTATCAAGCTCGATGCAGGGAAACCGCCATAGTTGGATTCGTTATAACGACTTTTACATGCTCTAAAATCACCACGACATTTGTCTTGGCTTGGGTCATCCGTAGGTTCATTTTTATCTGTAAAGTACTTCATGCCTGTGTACTGACATTGCTCACCTCTGTAGCCATCAATGGCCCACTGGCAATAACCTGTAATATTACGTACTGGAATTTTTAAGCCTTGGAAGTCAATTGGGTTAGACAGCTCAAATGCCACGGTTTGAATATTTTCAGAAGTCTTTTGCTCGATGTACCACACTTGTGTTTTAGACTCATTCACATTGGCATGCGGATTGCCCTGGCTAAAGTTTTCACTGTCTAAGTATTTCGCAAAGGTACGAATCACTTTTAGCTTTGCACCGGCAAAATCATCAAAGTTTAAACAGTAAGCAGAGACTGCGCCTTGTACCCCATTAATGCTGTTGGCCATCGTCAGTGTGGGTGTGGAGGCCTTACCTGTTGAACTCATTTCTAAGCCATCAACCTGTAGTGCCATTGGCTCATAGGTTTGACCATCAAAGATGATGTTTCGGTACCAGACTTGCTCACCACCTACATCAAATAACTTATCAGCATGAATTGAGGTTGAATCTGCAGTGATACTTGTACTATCGACTGTTGAATAAATGCGTTGCCAATCCTGATAAGAGATATGGCCATGAAAGCGCAGTACACCAGCACCCAAATTGGTGGCATCCAATTCAAACAGTGTAATCAGACCATCAATATACAGTTTTTGTACATCAGAAGTTAACGACATGATGAACTCCTATTAAAAAAGCCACTGTTTAAGTGGCTTGTAGTGATACTGGCAAATCGCCCGATCCATCGGTTTTAAGATAGGCCCTTAAAGATTTTCGGTAATCTGTCCACATGTTTTTCGTAGACTCGAGTGTTTTAATATCACCATCTTCATCTTCGATTTGTTGTGAGAGTGCATCAATCTTTAATGTGGCAATGTCATATTCAGACTGTGCTTTTTGTAAATTGCCATCTTTTTTAATTTGAAGCTTTTGTTCATCAGTTAAATAGTTCTGAGGATTCAAGTGGCGATCAACTTCATCAGCCGTCATTAAGACCATATCTGATGTGATGTAATCGTCTTGAGAGCCATCATCTTCAAATGCGTAAACTTGATCATCTTTTTTATAATATTTCATGAGAGTTCATTCCATTCTTCAATTGAGAAGTCATTTGGCAGTGTTCCAGCCAAAAGTTTTAAGCTGTAAGATTGTGCATTTTCAACAATACAGAATAATCCAATTCCTCTCGCATTAAGTTGATAGGCCTGTTGCTGCAATTGGCTCCCGGTATAAAGTCCAATCCTTACATCACCAATTCCGTGAAAAATAGATTCAAAACGAATTGATACTGCAATTAAACGCCCTGTTGTATTGACATAAGTCGTGTCCATTGAACGGTTTGTTTTAACTGAGCGCCATGTCTGTCCTGCACCAAGTGTTGCAAGTTTGGCAGCAGCACCTTCAGGTGTTGTAGCACCAGTGCCTCCTTTAGTGAGAGGTAATGCATTTGGTAGATTCCCATTCGCATCTGCCCCAAGCTGACTATATAACTCACTGTCATTTTGATTCAGCTTATTAAATGCTGAACGTGCAGCATCCCCTGAACCATCATTGGCATTTGCACCAATATTTACGGTTTGCTTCGCCATATCGACTCCAAATTTTTGGCATAAAAAAAGCACCTTTCGGTGCACTGATTGATTTGATTTTAAAACTGCTGTTTAAATGTGGTTGAGATTCGCCAGACGCTACCGCCTAAGCATGTAGGCGTATAACTGGTATCTGTTTTAACTCGGACTGTGCCATCTAAAGGCGATTCCCAGATAAATGAGTCTGCCCCCTTATGATCATCAAAGAACGACTTAATCGCTAAGATTTCATCTTTTAACGCGGTTCGTTGATAACTCCACTGCCCTTTTCGATTATTGATCCCGACAGATGCATCTTGCTCATACCCATCACCAAACACATTAGACAGTGTGTTAAAGGTTTGGGTATTTGAGTTGCCATCTAAATCAGATTTGAATGTGAATTGTCTGTCGCTCATGATTTTTACTCATAAAAAACCACCCGAAGGTGGTCTTTAATTTGATTTAAGCTACAAAGAGAAGTCCTACTCAGCCAGATCAATGACACAAGTAGGATTTATTGGTTTGAAATAAATTAGTGAAAAAGATTTTCCCAATTTGTTGGTAAGAATTGCCAGTCTTTCTCTTCTATTTTCCCAGAAGAGATAAGATTAATGTTTTCTGCAACTAAAATTAATTCTATTGATGTCTTATTAAATATAAAATTAAATGTGAATTTATCATCTAGCAATTTTTCAATAATTATATCAGTAATGAAAAACTGCCCATTGGATAAATCATTATTAATACTTAATTTAGTGATTGAAGCTCTTTCAAATACCACTAGTGCTTTTTCAAGTGAATATAAATCACTGTCGCAATCGTAATCAGAAAAGATTTGCACATATAGGATTAAATTTAAATCCATTGTATTTGGGTTTATATCTAAAAGAAAACCAAACAGTCTTGCATCATGTAACTGAGAAATGATTTTTTCAATTTTATCTATCATAAAGGTATTTCACAATATAGGAATAAAATCTTAACTAACTAGATCAGTAAGGCTTTATTTCTGTGATTATTAAAAGAGTGTTATTCAAATTTGAATGATTGAATTTGAGTTAAAGCGATTTGAATTTTTTCTTTATCAAACTCATCAACAGTATCTAAACCCATTAAATACTTTAAGAAATCTATCAGTATACTAAATTGTTTTTTACTAAAATAATTTAACAGCGTATTAAAATCTTCTGTTTTAAAAATTAGTGTACTTAACCAAGAATTAAAACTAAATCCATCAATATAATCTGGGTTACATAGTTTATGAATCATTATTGATGGTGTGTAAAATAAATATGCTTGGGGTTGTAAAAATATAAAACCTTCTCTATACCTATTTAAATATTCAACAGAAACATCTAGTGGATTAGGAAACTTATTAGACATTTTCCTTTTTCCTTTAATAGCTTCAATAGCTTCTTCAATTTCCTCCAGTAGCCACCAACGGTGCTCTGTCATTCCCTCAATTTCTCGCTTATCCCATTCTTCACGGGTTAAATTAGAATCGATATGTTTTTCATCAAAATGCCAATGACTAGTATCGTAATAATCTTCTTCAGCTAGAGTATAGGCATCACCTAAAGTGACATTTTTGAACTCTTGGCTTATTTGTGCTAATAGATCTTCTTTGTTCATAAAACTGTTTAACCATTAGTTCTAAATTTATTAAAATTCCTAAGCCCTACTTAGCCAGATCAATGACACAAGTAAGGCTTTGTTTCGATGGTTCTCAGAAATCACTATTTGTCTTGATTGTGATTTACGAATGTTATTTCCTCTGTAACTTGAGGATAGTGAATTAATCCTGCTTGATCGGATAAAACTAGTAATCCATATTCTAAATAATCCCACTCTTCTTTTGGATATAATTTAGAATATTTAGACTCCTGAATGATAGCAACAACAATACCGAACACATTACTGCTTAATTCAACATAATCCTCAAGTTCTATTGACTCTCTAGTATAATATTTCATTGTTTTCCTTAAGATTCTTTATTCCACTATGGTTATTTGTGGTGCTTGTTGACTTAAAATTTCTATAACTTTTTCTTGAGTCAATATTATACAGTGTTGGTATTTTCCTTTATGAATATCAGAGCTTTGTCCGTTAAACCAATCAATTAATTCAGAATCTTCTGAAGTAAAAAACCAAGCTGTACCATCAAAATTTTGTTCATCCAATATTTTAAACGCATCACTTTCATTTATGGTTCTGAGTACCAAGTAACTATCAAAACTAACAATTTTTTTACTCTCATCAAAATAACATTCAAAAAATAAACCATCTTCTGCATCAAAGGTGAATTTATCCAAAAATGGTACATCTAAGTATCTGTTAAACTCTTTTTTTTGCCAATTCTTCATATTTGTTGTTCACTTCAAAACTACCCATCAGTGTATAAAAAAGCCACCTTCTTCTAGTTGGTGGCTATTCATATATTGAGTCTACTACTCAGTAGAAATAATTTTAGGGTATGACTCGCTAAGATGTTCATCACTAAAGATGTCTATAATCTTTTCTTGAGTAATTATTATAAAGTGCTGACAAACACCTTCATATGTACCGTAGTTTTCTTCATTAAACCACTCCATTAAATCAGATTTTTCAGATGTAAATAACCACGATTTGTCATCTAAATTTTGTAATTGTATATTCCTATCCATTACTCTCATTAAACGAGGAAATCCAAATTTTATAAGTTTGGTTCCAGATGTGAATTGTAATTTTAAAAATAGTCCTCTTTCATCTTCAATTGCACCACCTTTTTCTATAATATCTTGTAAAAATGGGATATTTACTAAGCCATTAACGGTGTGTTTAGTCCAAGACGATATCATCAATATTTCTCCTTATGAAAATTGGCTAAAGAACTTTAGGTGGATTCCTAGCTAAAACTTCAATAACATCATCTTGGCTAGTAATTACGTAGTGTTTATAAGTACCTTTAAATAACATATTACTCTGTTGATCAAACCAATCAATTAAGCTAGATTGGCTTGTTGAAAATAATCGGGTTTTGTTATGAAAATCTGATACATTTAGAGTATTTAAAGCAAAACCTTCATATATTTTTCTAAAAAATATATGATGCTCAAAATGTAGCCTCAGTTTTTTTTCAGAGTCTTCAAAGCAAAAATCAAGATATAACTCATCTTTATTTAAATAAAATTTTGATAAAAATGGACAGCTTAAATCTTTTATTTGATCAATATCGTGTTTAACCCAAATAGACATATGTGATCTCCTTTATCAGTATCGAATTTTTATATTTCTTTTTGCTATTTCTAAAGTAGGACGACCATCTTCACTATAAGAACGAGCTGTTACCCATTGATTATTCCGAAGTTGACCAATAGTCACCGTATCATTTGGGTTAGAACGCACTGTACGAATATTCTTTAATCCTAGTGAATTAAAGTCTTTCATAACTTGATCGAAACCACCATGTCCAATTCTTTCATAAATATTATTATTTGTTGATTTAGCATCTTCAGGTGCTTTTTTCACCTGATTTGTCTTTTTCAGCAAGTTATCAATCTTCTGATTAGCATCTTCCTCATCATCATTATTAGGAGGTGTTGGGTTGGCAGTCGTTGAGTTTCCAGAAGTGGAAGGAACAGGCTTAGTAGCAGAATTATTGCCACTGTTGCTATTCCCCCCATTATTGTTGTTTCCGTTATTGCTTCCAATGCTCTGTGCTTCTTTTAATTTAGCATCTAACTGAGCTTCTAAAGATTTTCTATAATCTTCATCATGCTCAAGCATATCTTGTACTACAGAGGCAATATAGGCTTTAGCGTCTGGATTCCCTTGTTCTGCTAAATTGATGATCTGTGTGGCTAATGTGGTGAGAGGAATTGTTTTATCAGCAGAATCTTTATAAGTACCCTCATACTTTCTACATACTTGTGAATAGTCCCTACTATCTCCACGACTATCATTGTAAGAAATTTCGAAATAACCAGGACATCCTTGTAATTTGCTTAGGTCATTATCTGCGTATTCAAGAAATTTAACCGTCACTTTGGTGTTCCGGTAATATTTCTGTGCACTAACTGATAAATTGTTCATTAATGTATTTATGGAAGAAGCATAACCTAATTGTGGCCAATTACTAGTAAAATAAGAGTAGCGTATATAAATACATGAAGAACTATTTACGCAAGTTTTTAGCTTGTATTTTAATTCCTGTTTAGCAGGATCCATTACATAATCAACACCATCGAGTAGAGCCTGTGTCACAGCACTCATTGCTAAACCAACTAATCCTCCTTTAACTAGGTTCTTAGCCACTTGTGCAGAACTAGGCGAGATAGCTACTGTTGACCTCACACCATTCTTTACAGCTTCCCATGTGGTTGTTGCGCCATTTACCACAGAATTACCCAGTGACCAACCGCCACCTATAGCCACAGAGGCGTGAACAGATTGAAACTGCATCACAAAGATTAATGTGATGGCTAAAAATTTCTTAAAATAACTCACTTTCATTTCTTAAATAGTTATGTGGACAATAAAAGTAATGGATTACGCTTTTATAATCAATATATACATAATATTAACAATTAAATTATATTAAGATAATTAAATCACACTATTTAGGAGTAAGCCTCTTAAAAAGTGGCCTACCTCCTGTCATAAACTACTTACTCAGTAGCCCTCCTTGTCGTTGTTCTTGCCGAATGATTGTACGCACTGCATTTCCAATCATTTGCCCTAGCTGTTTTTGATTGTCAGTATTTCCACCTGATGTTGCTGTACCTGAACCTGTGACATTTACTTCAATATTCACATCACCCTGTTGCTGACTACCACTACTTAACTGGTTTGAAATTGAACTAGAAGCACCACCAACCACACCACCATCAGAATAGCCTTTAATACCCTTTCGGATACCTTCAACCGCAGATACACCACCTAGTCGAGCCACATCAGCTTGCGAGAATACAACCTCACCTTTATGCACCACACCTGCTGTTTCATATTTACCGCCCGAGCCTGTATAGCCACCTTCTGAGAAGCCTGCTATGGTCTGAGCTGCGATAAGTCCTGCATTTGCATAACCCATACCTGTAATCATGGAAGCATATGTCATTTTCTGAGCTAATGTTAATGCACTTGGATCTGCTAAAACTTGTGCAGCAGCTAAATGAGTCGATACTAGCGTTGAAGCAATAGAGAATGCCTGTTGGGCTGCTAAGGCAATTTTATAGGCAGTAGATTGCTCCCCACTTGCATCTTTCACTGATTGAGTAAGTTGAGACCAAGTATTCTGTCCCTGACTAAGTAAAGACCCCCAGATCTGTAACTGAGATTGATACTCAGACTTTTGTAACTCTTTTGCTTTATCAGCATATTCAGCTTGAATAGCAGCTTTATTTTCCTCATGAGCTCTGACTGCATCTTCAATCAACTTGTCATATGTCTGCTGATCTATAAGTCGTTGCTCTAATTGAGACTTATAATCTTCATCCTTCTTCTTAAGTGACTCATCATTTGACGTGTATGCCATATTCTCAGAATTAACTAAATCCTGTCCTTTGCGTTGACTTGATGATAAAGAGTAATACAGTACCTTTTGCTTTGCCTGAGCTAACTCTTTTTCATTTGTTTCATTCAGTACACGAAGTTTTGCATCTTGTGTCTCTGTATATTTGGCCAACTCATAGATAGCTTCATCATTGATACCATTGATTCTTTCTTGTTTTTGCTCCTCTGTAAGATCAGTCGATGACCGCATTAACTGTTTCTTTACTTCAGCATCATTTGCTATTTTTTGCTGTCCAACCCAAGCCCAACCATTAACTTGTTGATCAAACTGCATTTTAGATAACTGCGTTTGAGCTTCATAGTTTGACTGCTCTTGTTTCATTTGGTCAGTTAAACCATATTTTTGCAAATCTGCCATGCGCTTAATATGATCAGTCTGACGCTTCCCATCAGCCGTATCATATTCTTCTTTCAGTTTTTTAATATCATCTTGTGATTTCTGAATCAGCTTAATTTGATCACCTAAAGATGAATTAAAATCTTTCGTAGAACCACTGTAACCATTAATACCAGCTAAATAGCTATAAGCATCTTTGACATATTTATTGTTTACCGAACCAAGTTTTGTACCACGTTCAACATTTCCCTCACCTGCATGATAGGCACGTACAGCCTTTTCTAAGTTTCCATTAAACTTTTCGAGTAGATAACTTAAATACTTTGCAGCACCTTCGGCAGCCTGACCTATATCAAAGCTATTTTTCACCCCATATTGCTTTGCCGTGCTTGGTAACATCTGAAATGCTCCCTGTGCACCACTTGAGGCATTATAAGCTTTGGCATTACCACGACTTTCATTCATTACAATTGCTGAAAGTAATCCATTTGTTAGGCCATGTTTCTGCTCTATTCCTGAGAAATTATATTGCTGTGCTAACGATCGAACTTTTGAATTGACTTGTAATATTTGCTGTTGCTTTTCAAGTTCTTTCGTTTGATTACGTTTTGCTTGGGTAATAGTGTCTTCTTTGTCCTTAAGCGCACTAGTTACATCCATTGCTTTTTTGATGTTATCTAACTCGGAGGTTGAAACTATTGCAGTTGTACCTTGAGGTGCGACTTTTTGTTTTGCTTCCTGCAATTCAGCAACTTTATCCGCTACTTCTTTCGTGTAGCCAGCATTCAATAAAGCAAGTTTAAATTTAGCTTCGTCTGTATCGGTATTTAGCTTATCGAAAAAAGCCTTCTGTGCTTTCGCTGCATTTGTTGCTGCAATCGTATTTTTATCTAATGAATCTGAGTTCTTATCAACTAAAGCACTTGCATTTTGCGCTTTGTTACCTGCCATCTCAGTTTTGATACCAAAAAAGCTTAAAGCCTCAGAAGCAGCATTAACTAAACCTCTTTTTTCCTCATAAGTATCATTGTCCTGTTGAAGCTGTCGCAATTGATCTGGTGTTACATAGTCAAGCTTGTTCAACATTTTTATAGCATCTGATTGACTAAGCGTACCTTGTCTTACTCGATTAGAAATATCAGCGACTTGATTACTAAACTTATAGGTATTTTGTAAATCAATAATATGTCCATTAAAAATATCATTTGCTTCTTTGAGTGCTTTATTTTGACCTTCAAAAGATGATTTTAAATCATCGACTGCTCCTTTCTTTTGAACACCTTGTAAAGCTAAAAGCTCCTCTCTTGTTTTACGTGCTGTCTTCGTTTGTTCCGCTAATTTCTCATTTGTTTCTGATGTACTATCTCTCATAGCAAAATAAGAAGCTGCGGCACCTGCAACAGCAATACCTAAACCAACTGGCCCACCAATTACACCAATTAATGAACGACCCAAAGTAAAGGCTGTCATTTTTGCTGCGTTGTTTGCAAGTACAGCACGTGTTTCTAAATTCCACTGCACAATACTTTGTGTCATGGAAATGGTTTGTTTTACAATCTGTGTTGTAATTAAACCCATTAGTGTCACAACACCTAAATTGGCGAAGGTATTAAAATTATTTGCGATAAGTTGAATACCATCAGCCAATGATTTTGCAGTACCACTGCCCTTTCCTGCCTCACCCACAAACTTAGTAACTTCATTATTCAATATTGTGAATGACTGACCAATTGTTGAATCTGTTCTTGAGAAAAGCTCATCTACAGATTTTTTAGATTTATCTAGAGCTTTAATAAGTGCTTCAGATGTAATAGATCCCGTAGCGGCAACCGTTCTCAATTGACCAACTGTAATTCCCATCCCTTCGGCAATTGCTTTTGCAAGTCCGGGAGCCTGTTCCATGACTGAATTAAGTTCTTCACCGCGTAATGTCCCTGCGGATAAAGCTTGATTGAATTGAACCAATGCCGCTTCTGCTGATGCTGTACTTGATCCTGATATAGCAACTGCTTTAGAGACCGTTTCGGTTAAGCTTGCAGTATGCTCCATACTCAAGCCAAGAGTTTTCGCATTATTGGCAAAGCCTTGATAAACCTGAGCAGCACTTTCCCACGATTGTCTCGTATTTTGTGCAATCTTAAAGGTGTCATTCATTGCTTGGTTTAGCTCAATTTGACCTCTCGTTACAAGTTTTAGTCTATTTTGTAGACCTGTATACATATCAGATTTATTAATGGCTTCTGAAATTGAAATATAGCCACCCATAACTACAGCAAGCTTTTTTGCAGATGTAGCAAGTGCTCCCACACCTTGGCTAGATTTATTCGCATTTTCACCAAAGGTTTTTACAGCCTTACTCGCATCATCTCCACTTTTGGTTGTTTCTTTCAAAGCAGCAGCTAAAGCTTCCGCATTTCTTTTAGCATTTTCACCACTAATTTCAATTACCAAACGGCTTTTAGCTTCTGCCATGAGTTGTATCTCCAAATTTTAGGCAATAAAAAACCCACCGTTTGGTGGGCTGTAATGTTGTAATAGGGGTTTAAGAGTTTGAATTCTTGTACATTTCCATACAACTTAACATATACTTGTCTGCAAAATCTGAACGAGCATTATCTTTATATTCTTGTGATGCATATTTAGTCTGCTTATAAGCATCTACAACTATTTTCTTTCCAATATCTCTCTGTCTTCTGTCAGTAATACCATTAGCAATGTCAAGTGCTTCAGATAAAGTTGTTCCATTTTGTCTGGCACCCATCGCCATATATGCAAATGCAGAAATTGATTTGCAGTTTTCTTCATGTTGATCTTCACTGACATGAGGGGGTTTAGCAAAAGTGTTGCTAACTATAAGAGAAACAAAACACCCTAAAATTATTTTTTTCATATTCACTCCTAATTATTAAAGTGAATATAATTTATTAGGCAATAAAAAACCACTCGAAGGTGGTCTTTATAATCTTAAATATTAGAAATTATATCTAAGACCTACATTATAAGTGACCCCATTAAAATCACCTGCTTTGTCATTATAATGATTAATTCCACCATTAGATGAACAAGTACCACGACCTGTACTATTTGACTGTGTACCATTATTACACGTCGTTGGCTTAGTTACTTCCCATAGGAATTTATAACCAAGACCACCATATACAGAAAATCGTTGTGTCAGACTATAACCTGCTTCCAAACCAACAGGTAGAGTAATGAAATTTACATTGTTCTGTAAAGCTGAACTACTTGCAGTCGCAAAACCTAAGCCTAATTTACCTAAAAGGTAAAAGTCATCATTTGCTATAAAGTTATACTGAACACCGCCAGCAATATCAAAGTAATCAACATCATTTTTACTTGCATGTTGGTACTGTGTTTTAGCCCATAATCCATGATTTGTAGGATTACTAGATATACCTAGACCAATACCATTTAAATTAGATGTTCCATTATTATCTTGGGATTTTGCATTCATACCAGTGTATTCAAGTGATACTGATGCAGCATTAGCAAAAGAAGTTATAGCTATTAATGATAATCCAGCGAGTATTTTAGTCATTGTGTAACTCTTTGTTAAATTTCGCCCGAAATATAACAACAATGTGAATATATAGTAAAGAAATATTCTTTTAAATTTTGAATAAAAAAACCACCCGAAGGTGGCTTTTTAATAGCTTGATTTAATAACTCGGAACGTGTGTTCCCTCTTCTCCAGTATAAGGATTTGTATTTCCTATGCTGCTATAATTATCTCTTTGAGTATTATTTTCCGAACTACGATGATATGGCTCAACATATGTTCCATTACTACGCGTATAACCTGATACTTCAGTATCATGACTACCATAAGAGTAGCCACTATAAGAAGATCCATTACGAGCAAATGAAGCTGTTGTTATTACACTTAAAATAGTGATCAGTAGTATTTTTTTCATTTTTAAGACCATTCATATAATGAGAAGTAAACTTAGCATTCTAATCTTAAATTAAATACTTTCTTTCCTAACCTTATAGTGCTTATGATTAAATAAAAAAAATCCCTCAAATGAAGGATTCTTTTTATTTAAAATTCTTATTTTAAAAGATTAGCACGTGCCATTATTTCTTGAGGAACATCCTGTTTTAAAACAACAGTTAGAGACTTTGTATTGGCAGTCGTTTTAACATTATTTGCCTCTAAAACAGCATTAACATCTTCAGGACTTAAGTTATACATTGCACCTGTTAATGGATCCACAATTAATAGACCAATCAGACCACCAAATAATAAGTTTGCTACATACCAACCACTCACACCACCAGTAACCATAACAGTTTTTGTCTCATAACCATCTTTCGAGAAAGTTACCTGATACTGTTCTGATTTAAAGTAACCAGCTCCTTTTTTTAACGTAACTGTTGCTGGAGTTTGACCTGTATGAATCTTTTCACCATTACGGTTAGTAATTGTAATTTTAGAATTATCTGGTACTGATTTAAATGACAACGTTTGAGTTGATCCTGAAATAATACTTGCACAGCCAGTAAAACATAATGTTGTTGAAATTAGAGAAGCTGTTAAAAAACGTTTCATTTGATACTATCCATTCATAATATACATTAATTATCATATATTATAAGCATTGTTACAAATTTTACAATTTACACCTACAATCTTTCAAAAATTTATCATCTAAAGCAAGAATACTTTCTACAAATACCACCGTTTCAATATCACAGCCGTATACCTGAAAGTACGCCTGAATATCTTGTAGTGATAGATCAAGAGGTATTGCTTCGATATAACGACGTGATCGAGAAATAATGTTAAACGCACCTAAAATATAAGATGCGGTAAAACTTGGCTTGATTGGCTCAGACGCTTTAAGCCCCAAAGCCTCACGTTGTTTTCTTTGGTGCTCAGTCGTTATTCCGTACTTTCTTTGCTCGTAGAGTCTGAGGACTTTCCCACCTCTTCAGCCAGTGTAGTTGTATAATCCTTTTCAAGCTCAAATGCTTTATTGATAACAAATGTCGCTATCTCTAATGACTCTTGCGTTTGTGTGCATAGAATCTCAGCATTTTTAGCACTGTACTCAAATGGTTTGTTTGGTTCTGCATCAATACCAGTCCAGCCAAGTAATAGATGTGAGATTGCACGATTAAAGGCTAACTTAGAGCCTTCTGCCGTATCATCTGTAATTGCTTTTGCACCTTGCAACTCTTGTTCAGCTTGCATGTTATTCAGTTCAAGTGCGCGGTTAAATGATGGCTTATTTGAACTGGCAATGAGCAGTCGAACTCCATCTTTATAATCACACCAAACTTGTGAAAACTCAGCTTTAGGCGGTTGTTCAATCTTGATTAGCATATATTAACCTCCTGTTTTAGCTAACGTACGTGTGATGGTTGGTGACACTTTGATATGGTTATAGTTGATGCTGACGTTAATCATATCTTCCGCACCACCGTCAGGGTGATTGGCTTCTGCAACCTCAAGCTGTGGGAAGTCAAAGGCATACTTGTTGCCTTTTGGATCTGCAATTTCAAAGTGCACTGGCATCGTTGCGCGAGTTTTGATGTAGTCGATGTAGGTCGCTGACTGAGCCGAAAATGAGTACGACGTATTCAATGTAATATCAACCATCTTTTTTAAATACGTTTGAGCAGATAGCTTTTGACTACCGATACAGCGAATTGCTTCAAGGTTATTATTAACGGTCAATTCAGCCGATTGTAGACAAGCTGTACCCACAACACTTTGACCATTTACAGTCAATGCACCTACATTCAAAGCCGATACAATGACAGAATCAGCAACAGGTTGAGGGTTGGTGACTGGATTTGCTGATGCACGTTCAAAGTCAGTACCCATCAAGTTGAACTTCGTTGAAACCTTACCTGTGGTTTGAATACTAATTGTTGCTTGGTTGAAGCGTACACCACGGTAAATAAAGACCTGACCAATATCATCAAAGACTTTGACGAAGGTAAATGTTTTACGTGTATTACCACCGAAATTGAGTACGTCACTGTTCCAATCATTCATTGCCACTGCTGACAAGAACTCATCGAATAGACCCACGGATAATTCGACTTCTAACGTACCTGTAATTTCAGATTCAGTGGCCATACCACCTTGACGGAATCGTGTATCGACAACACTGTCAGATTTTGCAGTGGTGACATTCTCAGTCAGACCATCATTAACACGACGTACAGTTTTCCATACTGGTGTGCTTGGGGTTGTGCCTGGTGTATCTTCGGCACAGTAATAAAGTTTAATACGAGCACCTGAGCTCATGGCATTCTCCAAATGTTAGGTATAAAAAAACCGCCTAAATGGCGGTATATTTTTGCTGTGGGATTACTTTACGGTTTTTTGGGTTTTGGATATTTCATGCAGTGAATTTTAAGAAGCCCTTTTTGAAGTGGCAAGTTTTGGCTTTGACAAACACTAAAATTAGGAAGATTTTCAGTAAGAATCTTTTTTTCAATATCAGCGTCAGGCCATTTATTTAATTTTTTTAAAATATCTTTCACGCATTTACTGGCTGGTTTTCCAATACAATATATAGATAAATTATTGGATTTTAAAAATACCTTTTTTAAAATAGATGTATTTAAGGAGTTTGATTCATTACATTCAACATAATGTCTCCCTACTGTCCAATATTTGCTATTTAAAAAAAGGATACCTTCCTCTTCCAAAAGGCGATATGCAAAATTTGAGCTAGTTTCACCATCTTTTGGAGTGTATTTATTACACAAAATATCTTCAAAGACCAATTTTCCTATATCTTTTTTTAAAGTATCAGTAAATTTTTTTAAAAGAATAGGTATTGCTAAAGCCTCAGTAAAATAAGGATCTTGAGCAAAAATAATTATTTTCACATTAGAAGATAATATTTTTTTAAAGTAGTTAGCATCTAGTTTAGAAGTAGAGTTTTCAATAATGCTTTTTAATTGTTTTTCTCTCGCTTTTGAGTCTATTACATTATTTATTAGGTTATTTAAATTACACATTTTTAGCTCGTAATCACAGATTTAATTAATCCTGAATGGTACTCGAATATACCGTATCACAAAATCAGTATTTTCATCTTGTACAACTTCACCATTCAAACATTCAAGCTGATCTACTTGGTAATACTCAAGATGATTTAGCTACGAATCAGCCAAATTGTTTAGCTCTAACAAACCTGTATTCGGCCTTGCATAGCATGTAATCTGAATGATTGATGTTCTACGTGTTTGTGGACCATCAGCAATGCCACTCATCAGCGATTGGCTTGCAAGAATATCAACTGAACACCACAGACCACTTGTTGGTACCGTAAATGGCTGTTTGCTTTGTGGGTATAAAATACGGCTTTGATCTATACCAGTGAATTGACTCACACGCTCAAGTAAAGCGGTATGAGCCTGTGTGAGTGTCATCATTTATATTTCTCTTGTACGAGTTCGAATGTAAGACCGTATAAGCCTTGAGGTGCTTTCTTTGAATAACCATTAATTGTTTTAACCGTTTCAGGCTTTTCAGTGAATGCACCGTATTCAATCTTCATTGCCTGCGGTGCATTGGTTTGAATATATACCGTGGTAAATGGCACAAGACCGTTAAGTTTAGATATCCCCTTCGAGATGGTGGCTTGTCCGGTCTTATCGGCATTATTGGGGTTGTAGTTATAATCAGGTTGTCCAATACTTAGATTGTGAGAGCCACGAAATACGCCCTTGTCTACAGGCGATTGGTACACGATTCCTGTCAAAGCAGTCAATGCAATAGCTCGTTGTCTTTCAGTGAGATCAGATTCAATCATCTTTGAAAATTCACTCGGATTTAGTGTCCAACCCATGACTATGCTTTCCTCAACTGAACTTTCCAAATACTGTCCGTTGTGTCGGCACCAATATTAATAATCTTAAAATTACCCTTACTGGTTACCCAAACATCATTTATTTGAGGTTCTGCCGTGACTTCATTTTGTAGAACTGTGGCTTTTGCATCATCAGCCTGATAATCGCTCGGCTTTACTAGGTCTTTTTGGTACGAGCCAAACAATACCCCACGACCTTGATATGTTAAGGTTTGCTCACCTTCATATTGTTCAGTGACAGGATTGTATTTGCCTGAGTAAGTCACTTTTGAACAGGTAAAGGTATTTATGGCATCAGCCAAATCATCATTAAAAGCTTCTGCTAGTTCTGATTGAATATCATCACGAATACCCATGATTAGTTCCTTGTCATTGGCAGAGTAAACATTGGCTTTCTGATCTGCTCAGCATCAATTAATGCCAGTGCAATCTGTTCAAACTTAGAAACTTTACGACTATTTTCAGCAAAGGTTTTGGCAACACTGGTTCCTGTTTGTGCAGATACTGTTTTACTTAAAACCTTTTCGGCCTGACCTGCATATAGATCCCCTGATAGAATTCCCTTAATGATTTCAGATGCAGCAACTTTTAAGTTGTCGGAAATTATCTTCGGCTCAAAACCAATTTGATTTTTCATCCAAGTGTTTGCAAGTAGAACTAAATGAGCTTTATCACTGTCCGGTGCAAAGCTCATCCCTAAAATATTATTTGCATCATCAATTGAGATAAAGCCCATACTTTTAACCCTGCAATAGCGTAATCAGTTCATCTTTTAATGCACCTGACTTAAATTCGATACCCTTTGATGCGAGTAGTGCCTTTAAGTCATCAATTTTTAAATCGTTGTAATTTGCAGTTTCAAGCAAAGCAACTCTCGCTTTCATAGCATCAACATCATTCTGAAAAGTCACAAATTCAGATCGAGCCATCGTCAGTTGTTGCTCTGTCTCCTGTAACTTTTTGGACACTGCATCAAACTGCTCAAGTGGTACAAATCCTTCTGTATCAAAAGTAGGTACTGTATTCTTATACTGCTCAGGTACATCACCACCGACTTCATCGCACACTTCCACTGTATCTGAGGCATGACAAGCGGATGCTTTACGCAATAACCAACCTTCTGATTGTTTTTCTGCGATATATTCTGGTGAGAAATCATCGGTAAACCAAAGTTTCTTTTTCATTATTCATATTACCCATTAAAAAAGCCCCTTTCGGGGCAATGTATTACTTCGACTTAACCAAAACACCTGCAGTATCTTTAATACTTGAGGCTGTTAAATCCCAATTGGTTGGCGTTGCAATTGCTGTATCACTTGGTGATTTACCACCATTGGCTTGATCCCATGCATAACCTTTCACCCCGACGTTATAGGACCATTCAGCCTGATAGGTATATTTAAGATTTTCACCACCTGTTGTTGGTACCAATTCAGCATTAAAGTCTTGGTTATCACTAATCACCAATGCACCTTCAACAAGACCAAGAGTGTTGTAATAGGTATTTGCACTTGCAGTGGTTGATAGTGCTGGAGAATCTGTCACAACGAATACACGGCCAAATGGATCTCGTACAACATTGATACCATCGTAAGAGAACAAGCGCTCTGTATTGGTTAATGCATTATCAAATAAGTTATGCATTGTCGTTGAGTGAAGAATCCAAGAGCGTAAAGCACCTGAACGGTCTCCCATACGTGAAGCACCTTTATTTAAAAGTCGGAAGCTTGGATCAGATGTCCCATCACCTTCTACAGCTGCAGCATTTCCTGAGATAGCCGATGCTGCACCTGATAGACCAGCATTTAACATATCGCCTAGTTTTGCCTTAGCAAGTTGCTCACCAATCATGAGTGCAGCTAATTCAGGGTTTTGTTGTACCCATAGATATTGCTGCTTTTCATACTCGATAGGTGGTGTTCCTGCTGCGACTTTCACTGCAACATTCAACAGTTGTTCTAACTTTTTGGATTGTACTGTACCATCACCATAGGCATTACGACGACGCACTAAACCGCTGATGTTTTTAAATGATGCTTCGATATCGAAGTCACCATTCGTTGCTTTGTTTAATAGAACAATTGAGCCTTGTGAGCTTTCATTGAACTTATCTACATCTTGAGCAATCGTTTCAGTCATTGCGAGATAAGTTTGTTTATTAAATACCTGTAAATCAAAAGGCATCTGCCTTCTCCTTCATTAAATTATTGGTTTTCTGTCGCTTGCTTGAGATAAGCAACTTTTTCGTCTTTCGTTTTGCATTCGCTTAATGATTTTGGTCCATGAGATTTGCTCCCCTGCCCACTAAAACCGCCACCTGATGACTGATTGCCTTTAAGAATTGAGTCCTTATATTGGTATCCACTCACTAAGGTTTCTAATGCTTCATCAAAGCCTGCGATTTCTCCTGGGCGAGTACGTGAATAGAGTTTTTGACCATTTGCGTCATAACCCACCACTTTGCCATCTTCAATTTTGAAGTTATTGCCAAAAGTGGCTTGGATCATGTCAGTAGGAATCGCGATATTGTCTTGAATAAACTTAGATCGGGCGAAACCACCACCGATTAACTCTTGGTGTAATTGGTTTTGCACTTGATCCCGTTCTTTTGTGAGTTGTTGAAGTTGAGGTTCATACGTTTGTTTGAGTGCTTCTGTGAGTTCAGTTTTCACTTTTTCGATTTCACCTGCATCCACAAGTTTTTTAGCATCAAGATTTTGAACGGTTTGTAAGGCTTGTTTTGCCTTGCTTGCATCTAAGCCTTCAAATGCTTTGAGTGAAGTTTCAGCCTGTTCTTTGGCTTCACGATGGTTTTTTACTTCCGCATTCAATTGGCCAATTTTTGCAACTGTTTGCACAGCATCAAAGCCAACCTCTTTACCATCATCATGTATATAAACAGGCAAACCTTGATCATTTAAGACCGCGTATGATTTGCCTTCAATTTCAACTGTTTTGATTTTCATGGGTTATCCAACCTTTACTATTTAATGAGTATCCACTCGGTTCGCTGTCGGCATCCGCTTTCAGTAGGCATAAAAAAACCACCCTTAAAGGGTGGTTTTTAATTTCAATAACTATCTTGTCTGTCTATTTCTAAAAAAATCTATCTTGTCATGACTATTTAAGTCATAAGGCAAGTCTTCAAGAATTTGTAAACTTAACTTTCTTGCATCTTGTCCTAGAATAATAGATGCAATGAATGCTCCATCAATAAAATGATCATTGATGTGTCCTGCCATTCTTGGATTAATTAATCTAAATGCATCAGAATAGCACCGCCACCAAGCAGAAACCCAAAACATACTATGAGCTAATGCTTTAGCATTATTTGTAAATATCTCATTATTGGGTTTAATGGCGGTACTATATAAAGCAATCAGTTGGTGAACATACTCGACTGCTATAGAAATAGCATCATAAGGTATCTCATCAATATGCTCTACATTAAAACGTTGGTGCACAAGCTTATATGCATCGCTGTAGTTGAGATGCTTTGTTTTTGCCACAAGTAAATTTACCGCACTTGTTAATGGTGCTCTTTCTTCTTTGTGGGTCTTAGCAACTGCAACAGGTTTACCTGAAACTTTGTCTAAAACATCAAGTACCCATTTGCGAAATGCTTTTGCCACATCTGTACGAGCAAACATGGCAATAAGGTGACAGCCACGAGAGTTAAATATCCGCATACCCAAATTGGGTAGCTGAGGATTCTTAATAACTTTCGTCATTTCTTCACTAAATTCATCGGCATTTCGATTAAAGATTTTACTAACAGCATTTTCTTGTTTATAACCTAATGCCCTTGCCAATTCAGAAGCTGTTAGCCAAATTTGATTGTCATTTTGTACAGGTGAAAAGTTCACATCATTAAATGATAGTGCTAGACTTGTCATATCAGTTTTCTCGCTGAAGATTGATAACTCGCCCCGCTATCCGCCAAGATGTTCGGGGCGTTTTATTTTTGACATAACTTTTATGTCATTGACAACACAATGCCATAGCACTATTCTTATGTCAAATAGTTTTTGAGATACGAAAATGGCTGAAAAAATTAGACCTCAAAACCAAGATGACTGGAAAAGAACTCAAATTCGAATCCCTCAAAATCAATACCAAGAAGTTTTAAAATATGCAGAAGGTGAAGAACTTTCTTTAAATTCTGCATTAATTGATTTAATTGAAAAGGGCTTAACCATTAAGAATAGTAGTGTTAGTGCTGAAGAAATTGATATTAAATTTATTAAATTACCAAATGGAAAAAAGCGCTTAGTATTTGGAAAGCTATTAGGTGCTTTTAGTGGTATAGACTTTACTCAAGATTTTAGTGAATTAAAAGATGATATAGAAAGATCTCTAGAGTTCTTAGAGCAAACCAAATTGAAGTATAAGCTTGCTTTTTTAACAAAGAAGATCTTTGTTTATCAGGGAAATAACCACCTTGATATTGTTGATGATGGTGTAGGAAGCCTTAACTGGCTAATTGTTGAAGACCATCTAACAGAAGAATATATGCAAAAATTGCATAATCGTAAAAATAATTTTTAGCCTAACACACTTGACCATCAATTTAAGGGTTAGGCTAAAATTAATACCATTGTTAAAGTTATTTATAAATTTTTTGCGCTGTTGCTTGAGAAACACCACCCAATAAGTGGTGTTTTAAATTTTTACAAATCCTTTCTTCGTATTTTCTTTTCTAACAAATGAATAATTTTTCTCTTCTTCAAGAAAAATTCAAACAGTTTCATTGCAAAGAATACAATTATTAAAAATATAATAAATATTAAAAACCCTAAACCTATTAAATATTCCTTAGTTAAATGTATTTGAGAAATTTGATTTAGAGTGAATATAAGTCCTAAATAGTCTAGGCTTACTATTAAAAAATAGAGGATTGTACCTATCCATACATTTTTATTTGCACTTTTTTTAAACTTTTCATCAATCAAGACTTTTGATACAAATTTCTTTTCCTCTGTATCGAAATCAATTACATTACCACAGGCTTTATATAAGCGAACAGCATACTTAGTATTTTCAAAACCATGTAAATATTGTAAAACTGGCAATCTATCTTCTAAATTTAAGATTTTTTCTAGCTCTAATTTCTCCAAAGCATACCTTAGTTCTTTCTTTGTAGATTCACAAACATATTCTGCACCTAGTGCCTGTAAGTAAATTTTCTTTTCTCTATTGTATTTTTTCGAAGCAATTATATCCTGCATAAATAAACTAGTTCTGATTTTTGCATAAAGAGATAAAAGGCCAATAATTACCGCAACAAATAGAGAAGAAACTAGCTTACCTGCATCAAAAAAGTCTTTAATTCCTGAAATATCCATAATGATTTATCAAAATAAATATTCATTATAAATTATATTTAATTATCTAAGGCTTTTAATTCTTTCAACGTAAAAACTTGCCCCGACAACGGATCAACAAACTTGTCTAAGCTGTACTTACCATCTTTATATAACTTATACCGTGCAGGCCCTAACCAGTTCTTTTGAAACGCTTCATCTTGTTTATTAAACCATTCCTTAAATGATGTATTGCTATCCACTGTTTTAATGTCTTTACCATTATTTGATGGACGTTGCCCTATCGTTTCACCTGACGCATCTACACCAACCAAAATAGACCTACAATGGGGATGTAAAGGTGGCTTTCTTATATCAGGATCTCCGACTCTCCAAATCATGCCATCAAGATTTGCACATATTTTTGATGTTCTGCTATCAAGTACAGATACAAACTTAAGATACTTCGCACCAAGCGCTTCAAAGGTACTAACGTATGCAACATTTGAGACGTGGCTTCTTGCTGTCCTTACCATAGCATCAATACTATTTCGAGATTGGTTTAACAACCCATCTTGATAGTTAAACTGCTTTGTACCTCGTATACGTTGCATTATTTGCTGATTCGTCTGTCCTTGGTTAATCCCATCACGTAATACATTTTCAACCTTTAGCTTTGTATCATCTGCAATCTTACTAAACAATGAATCAACCAAAGCTCCACCCGTTAATGGCATATTTTGAACCTGACTCATTAGAGCTTTTCCATCTGCCTTAATTGCCTGATCTGCAAACTTTCTTGCAATATACTGTGCCTCATAGATTGCTAATGCTGTCGCACTGATATTAAAGCCATCAAGTAAGACTGCACTTAACTTTTGTTGCCATTCTTGGATTAGAGTTTGAATGTCTTTTAGGTTATTGGTGGTGTACTGGCCTGACATTAATGCGGTCTTTTCGGCATCACTTAAATCATCAAGCAAATCTCTCAATTGTGAAAGCATCTGACTCGTATTGCTATCAAATGCCTTTAACAATGTCACGACTTCACTTGAAGACAGACGATATAGATATGCTTGATGTTGTATTAGATCATTAAGATTGTCCTGATCCATTGCTTACTCCATTAGGCTGATAACCACCAAGTGGCGCATTGACCCGTTCTTCCTCAAGCAATGCTTGTACTTCTTCCCAAGAATAATCAGGCACTACACCAGTACGCTGATACTCATACCAACCTTTGTACGGATAGCGATTGGATAAACACGCTTCCCATAATTGCTTGGCACGTTCAGGATCAAATTGAGGCTTACTAAAATCTTGATCGATACTAAACATGAGGTCTTCACTGTTCAGACTGTCGCTATTTGGCAACATAAACCGAGCTATCCACCCCAATGCTTGTGTAAATGCACTGCTGATATTGACTGTACATAAAGATAAAACTGAATGCTGCACAGCATCATCATTATTAGCTTGTGTTGCTGTTTTTGTTGCAGAGCCTTGCTCAATCAGACGTGCACCAATTTCCTTCATTTGTTCCCACTTCTTATCCATGGCAGTTTGCGACAGTGTATTTGGCTGTGCTTGGACCATTTCAATTTTTGTGGGAAACGCATTTTTACAACCGATATATAAGCCATCTTTTTTAATGAGCTCATACATATCCTCAGTAACATCAGGCATTGAGAACTGAGGTTGTCCTACAAAATAAACGGACTCTTGAAAGTCCGCCGAATCTTGGTAATGAGCAAGGTTTAAATCGACTAATTCCAATAAAGGTGGATTATCTAAAGCTGGTGAATTGTCTATAGCACCAATAAAGGTAAATGGAATGTAGTTCCATGTATTGCCGTTATAGTCTCTAGGCGTGTACTTCTCTTGAGGTGAGAATAGACTGTCATCTGTGCTTTTATAAACTTGTATCGTAAAGACATACTGACCATTTAAGTTTTCAAGACGCAATACTCTGTACTGGGCTGATGTAGTCATCTCAAACTCATCATTCTCACGTACAGTCACTGTTTCTTTGATAACAACCAATGAAAGCTTTTGCTGATTTCCCACCATTACTGTATCCCAATTGATTACAGCAACAGCAGGTAGAACATGCATCATGGCATAGGCGTTCTTTTGCTTATCATCTTGGCGTGTTTTGGACGGCTCAACCTGAGGAAAGTCTACATATAACGCACAACGATAATGCTTTAATAAGTAACGTAGAGCCGTCTGTGTCAGTTGATAGACACTCATACCTTGCCCATTCGCATTTACATCTAAGTAATCGAGTTCATTCGGTCTTTGGAAGTCTGGGAGTTTTGCGTATGCAGCACCAACCAAACTACCTAGTGTTTTTCCTGTCACACCATAGAAAACTGCATGTTCAAGATACGTCTTATATTGTTGTTGTGCTTCAACTGATGTGTCTTGCTTGTTATGTCTAGAAAGGTAGGTTTCACCTTTCTTTTTAACTTGGCTCTGCCCCTGACAGACATCATCAACCTTAACCCATATTGGTAGGTTAGCAATATAGTCAGGATGCGGAAATGAAACGTCTGTCATCGTGCAAATCCTATTTTTAATGAAGTTAGTTTTTTCGGCTTATTCATTGCCACACCAAACATACGAAACGCATCTGCACCGTGCGAGGTATGATCATGCAATGGATTGTCTTTCCAGCACCCTGCTTTATCATTCCACTCTTTACGATAATTCTCTAAGTGCGAAATCCCTTGCTCACATTTATGCTCATCAAACTCGCAGTACTTTAAGATTTCCCTTGTTTGCTCAATGCCATCCATCACACCAATACTTTCAACGACTTCAAACTTTACTGAATACAGCTCACCATCAATCATGTAGCCCTCTTTTGCCACATCAAGGCGAGACTTTGCATCGTTCAATAAGGATCTGTTTTTAATATCGTGCGGTGCGTAATGTTTAGAATATTTATAAGGTTTGTCTTTAAGCACTTTGAAATAATGCCGTAAGCCTTCACCTGAGTTTTCGTAGTAATCAATCACCTGGTAACACGTATCTGAAAGTTTACGAATAAACCAAATAGCCATCGAGTCAGATACACCCAAATCCCAAAAGGTCATTACTGGTAAATGTGAGTTGTCAGGCAATGCGCCAATACGGTCATCTTGATAGATCGCTTTAAACTGATTCTTGTAGTACGCACCTTCAACACTCTGAGCAAAGGCTTCTGCAGGAATACTTGGGTATTCACGCTTCATATCCTCACCAAGTGTTTTTTCTTTCGAGTGATACCACGCCTTTTGACGTTCAGTGACTACAACGCCATGCTTTACTTCTAACTCACTAAAGTAAGCCACTAGCCGTTCAGGTAATGGCTCAATAACATCAATCGCATATTGTGGATTCTTCCACCATGAGAAAAAGAAAAACTTCCAATCTAGGGGACTTAAAGCCTTTTTGAGCAAAGCCATCTTTTCAGATTCTTGGCAGTAGTTATAAAAATAACCTTGCTTACCTTCTGCTGTGCTTTCTAAAGTGATCTTTCCACCCAATGGCACCGCTTCAAATGCACCTGTAACAATCTCTTTTGCCTTTTGTGGATACTTAGCACAGATTTTCCCAAACTCAGATACATGCAAGCTATACAGCGTTCCACCTCGAAATGATGTTGATACAGTGACACTGCCACCCTTTTTAAATACAAGCTCACTGGTATTGGCTTTAACAATTGGATTTGCTTGTTTTACATCGCCAGGAAGTCGTTCATAAGCGTATTGTGTTTTATTACGAAATAGACGCTCAGCATCAGGAAGTGAGTGTGCAATCAAAGCACAGTGTTTTCTATGAAATAGTGCGAGGTCAAGTTGCATGATGCACATTTCAGTCGTAAACCCTAACTGACGTGCTTTTAAGATAATGTTCCGATCATGCATGTTATCGAAGTATTCGATCTGTTCAGGTGTCATCTTAAAAGTGATACACTTGCCAGTCTTATCTTCAATCTTATAAAGATGGTTTAAGCGCCAATAACGATTTTTAAGAAGTTTCTTCTGCTTATCTGTGAGCATAGATCCTCCTACAAATCATCATCTCCTATATCGTCCATTAGGTCAGCAACAGACGATACTGTAATACCGCCACTGTGCTCGACTTTGTCTTTAAATGCACCGACAGAAACATGCTTACCAATTAGTTCAAGATTTTTAACCTTATCTGGCCATTTGATTTTTTTAAGCCAACCAGACTGCGTTCTATCCTCACCAGAACCTTCAAACTGTTCAAGGTTCTCAATATTTGAAACATACTGTCGCCAAATCTTAGGCCAATCACCTATTGGTTTAAAATTATATTCATTATCCATAATGTCTAAGACATCCATCTGGTCAATTTCAACCAAGCGTCTTAGTACATAGTCCGCATCAATGGCTGTACGTTGTTGGCGGTTTTGGTTGGCATCTGAGATGGCTTTTTGAATTTCAGGTTTTATAAGGTTTTCAGCTCCAATTGAATGTGCTGTCTTTTCACTATACCCTGCTCGAATTGCTGCTTGAGTTGCATTCAGGTCTATCAAATACTCATCGACAAACCTTTGCTGTTTAGGCGTGAGGTTCGCCATACTATTCTCCAAATTTTAGGTGTAAAAAACCACCCGAAGGTGGTTTATCTTATATTGAAATCTAATTAACAACCGTATATATTTCCCCATTACTACTCTCATAATATTTGTTAGAGTTTCTATATAATTTTTCTCCATCAAGAATTATGTAAGAAGTAAAATTTGCTAATGGTATATTGCCTTCCTGATAACTTTTAATTTCTACCCATTCTTCTTGAGAAGGTTCACAAAAAGCATATTTTTCAACTTTCGGTTGTTTTTCGTTTAATGAATCTTTATCAATTTCTACAATTGTGATTTTATATTGTTGCATTATTAAAGTACTCCTTATCTATTTTGAACATATTGCTGTTAATGATGTTGAATCATAAATTTTCAACCACCCACCGCAAATCATCAGGCGTTTCCAAATACTTCCCCTTCACCATACAAAAATCATGAATGTTATTTAAATACTCGCTCATCTGAGCAACACTTGCTTTTGTTGTACTGGTCATACGAATGACATGCTGAGCTATTGCTTCATACTCTTCCTGCTCATTATTTTTAAGCCGCTTAATCGCCTGACACATCTCAGCAAATTCAGCATCATCTCGGTTATATATCCCTATGAGAAACTTCTTTTTAAAATAGAAATGCTCTGAGTCTTTATCCGATCCAATATGCTTGGACCATTCATTAAGCCATTTCCAGTACAATCTATTTTGTGCTGTGCTTCGATCTTCTTGCTTAGTTGATATTTTAACAATGAGAGGTGTCTTATTTTCTAAAGCTTCCTCTCTGTTTCTGCTTAAGCAGTCTTGAACTCGTAACTGGTCGGCATGTGACTTAATGACGAATGTTTGTTTTAGATCCATCGTCATTTCTCCACGTTTAGTTACCCGGTTACTTGTCTTCTAATTGTTGCTTCACAATCTTATAAGGTACGCCACGAAATAGGATAGTCTTTCCATTTTCAGCAGACTCTCTAAAATCTGCATAGCAATATGTAAAACCCACAAAGAACGCTATAGCAAGTAAAAATAAAACACCTAATACCTCTAACATCAGAACACCTCACTCTCATCTAGACTAAGCATTCGATTCGTCTTAGCTAACATCTGTTCAAACCACAACTTCGACTCATCACGTTTCATGCTTGAGTACGTATCGAATTCATAATGGCACTTATGGCAAAGCGGTATCGTAAATTCATCACTGGCCTTAATACCTCGACCTTTCCCATGTTCAGTAAAATTACTATGTGCTGCTTGAGAGTAAGGACTACCACACTTCACACAAGGCAATGATCTAACCGCGTTTAAACGTTGGTTACTTCGCATCAAGCTGTTCTCTAATGTTCGCTATACACTTCTTGAAATAAGTAATCTTCTTGTCTGTATGAATTAAATCGTCATAGCTCATTAATTCACGAGATAAGCTTTGGTATTTGTTGAGTTCTACTTGGTATTTTTTTAAGTGCTTACGTGCTTCTATGATGTTCATAAGCACTCCTTTACTATTGAGTGAGACAGATTGTTAGTGACAATAAAAAACCACATTAGCAAAACTGGAAATGTGGTTTTTAAGTTCAAATTATTTTTAAAAAGAGCTTTCTATTTTTTCACAAAATTTTTTAATTTCTTGTCTAGGTTCGGTGTAAATGACTTTGCTTTTATCTTCTTCATAACCAAAATCCAAATTTTTTATCTGGTCTTGCAATTTAACTTTCTCTAATATTAAAGCCATGTGTTTTTTTAGGGGATCTTCATTACGAATATTAAGCAAGGAGCTAAGCTTTTGTACATAATATTTATAGTCCTTAAAAATGTTTGTCATAGATGCTGATTTTTCGTAAACATTTTGCGTACCATCTTTTTCTATTAAAAAATAACTTAATAATATTTCATAATAGATATCATCATATAAGGAATTATAATTTAAGATTTCTTTGCCAAGTTTATCCATTACTTGACTTGTAAACTCTATGCTTTCTTGATGATTACCTTTCTTACCAATGCTTTCATATAGTCTATGTATTTTTTGGATTGAACGCTCATATTTAATATAAGTATGAAATACCTTTTCAGCCCTTTCTTTGCACTTTTTTATTTTTTCACTTTTTTCAGCAGTCTGATTCTTTTGGCCTTCTTGCCATTTCCAAACATATATACCAAAAATTAATGTCATGGGGGTTGTTAATGGTGAAATAAAACCGCTGAAATTATTTATCAACAAGACCATAATGATTACTATGTAGGCTATATAACCCATAATCACTATACCTAACGAACATTTTAATTGAATCCAATCAGTTATCTTTTTCATCTATTTTTATTGATAAAAATGCATTATTTCAATTATACATTAATTAAAAAACCGCTCTACAAAAACTGATAGCACTATTACCCGTATCTTCTGATATACCTATCCCTAATTTTATTTTCATCTAAATATGCAGAGCTATACTCATTTGATTAATATAAATAAATATCTGAAAAAACAATATGACAAGCATAAAATAAATAGTTATTATAACAAATATAATTTCTAATACTAATCGTTTGCTTACCTTCCAAATCTTTCTAATGTCCTTAATATCAAAGAATTTTTCTCCATTCGAGTTATAACTAACACAGTCAACTCTTTCAGATAAGCATACATTGAAAAAACTATTCCAGAAGTTTTGAATATTTCCTATAATCCAAAATATTGCTATAAAAATAGATAATATTGCGCTTATAAATACGGTACTGGCCTGTACAGTAAACCCCATAGTCGTTGCTTTATATAAAAATAATAAACATGTACCACTTAAAACTACCTGCGATAGTGTAGTTTTAAGAAATTTATCAAAAGCCTCGTAACCTTCTTTTAAAATGATCATTAAACTAAACCAATTTTTTTAAAATTAAGGTTTAAGCTTAAATGAATATCATTGCATTATTAATAATAATTTTTTTAAAGAGACGTTAATTTTTGAAAAATAAAAAAGCCCACCATACGGCGAGCTTTAATAAAGATCAGTAAACATCTAAATATAGCTTGTCTACTTTTACACAAATATGCCATAACCCGTGCGCACACTCAAGTGTTTTTTTTGGAAAGTTTCAAAACTAAAACTAGGATATCTACTCTTAATATAAGCAAGACCGCATTTCACATCCTGACGGATCTGATTAACACTTGTATCACTAGCCTCTGCTATACGGCGAAACGAGTTACCTAATACATGATGTGACCAGACGGAGGATATCCAATCATTTAAAATTTCATCATCAATTACACTAATATCTATGAATATACGATGTATTGCTCTAGCCTCATTACAATCCATATTGCAACAAGTACCTTTTTTATGATCAAAGATCATATCAATTAAACTTTTATCGCCCATATACATCGCAAGTAGTTTTTCCCTTTGCTTTTGCGTAATGCGCTTTGTCGGCATAAATTTAACAATTTTAATCATTCGTTCACTGTCACCGTTAATCCATGCACCAAGTTGACGACACCATTCTTCAAAAGTGTATTTACTCCACTGAGTTGCTTGCATAATATTTTGTTTAATGGTTCTACCCTCTGATGTTCCATAGCTTACTGGATACTTTTCTGCAGACATAAAAAAGCCCTCATGGTGTATAAGGGCTAATTTAAAATGTAGATTGATTAGGTTTGTTGGGTATTATTTTGAATCATCTTTTTTAGAGTCTTGATCAGATTTTACATCTTTTAAGCTTTTTACCATTTCAGTGGTAGCTTTTGCAATATCAATGCTCATTTTGGCCTGGTCTTGGACTATGTCGGCTAACTTATCGTTCTGAGTTTGATCAACTTTCTGACCAAAATACTTTGTTGCTAAATCTTTATATATATCATACCTGTCTTCTTCTCTAAGGCCTTTCATAAACAGAGGTAAAGCTTCTAACTCCAATGATGTTTGATGGGCTTGCTGTGCTATTTTTCTGTAGTGAGATGCTCGTCTTAAAAAGAAGGTAATTAATAAAATAAATGCAGACAGAAAAAATAACCTTGGTAGAAGTGATTTAACTATTTCTAATGAATTATATGGAAATACTGTATTAATTGTTTCATATATGAAAAAACCAGTAAAAATTACAAGTAAAAAACCTGACTCAAAAAACCTTGCTCGATTTCTATGATATTTATATGATGTATTATAAGCTTCTTCTGTTCTCTTGCTTTCATAATATCTTTTAGCAATACCTAACTTCTCTATTTCTTGCTCTTGGAAATATTTTCTATGTTCAATATCCTTTAAACGTGCTTCAGCCAAACTATTAAAAAATTTAATTCTATAGTCTGAAATATATTCAGATTGTCTTTTAACTTCTGAAAACATATTATCTATTTCATGTAATACAATCATCCTCAGTTGATTATAAAGTAAATCAATCTCATCCTGATCCTCATCATCCAGATCTTTTATTTGTGTATCAATCATATATATTGATTTTATTATTTCTTTTAAAATTTTAATATAGGATTGTAGCATATCTAAAATAGATTCATTCTTGTTGCGATAAGAAGAACAAAACGTACCTTTCGTATCATAGATATGTATCATTGTGGATATAACTTGATCGAATTTAATTTGATATCTATCAATATCTTCAGCCATTTTAGCAAAAGGAATTGGTAAAGTTAAAAAATGACTGTGTATTTCAACAAGAATACCCTTTATTTCTTTCAGCCGCATATCTAATAAAGTCTTTTTACTTCTTAAATCCTCATCTTCCACCACACCACCCCCAATAAATTTTATCCAATCATATTATAACTTTTACTAGTCATCAAAAATTAGCTATTAAAGCATTAGCTTAAGGTTTAGATTCAGGTTCAGAATTAGATTTTTTAGCTTCACTTACAGTTTTAATTGCTTGAGCAGCTGACGCTATAACCTCAATATTCATTTTCATTTGATCTTGAACAATATCAGCTATTTTATGATTTTGTGTTTGATCCAACTCTTTACCAAAATACTTCTCAGCGAGATTGGTATAAATTTCATGATGTTTCTCACTATCTACATTTCTCATAAAAAATGGTAAAGCCTCTAACTCCAGTGATGTTTGCTTAGCCTTAAAACCAAGACTGCTATAATGTGAAGCACGCCTTAAAAAAAATGTTATTAATAAAATAAATACCGAGGCAACAATAATTTTTTGTATGATAGGGTTAGCAATATGCTCAGCATCGATTGGATAAAGGATACTTAAAGTTATACCCGTGGCTAAACCAATTACAGCAAATACATAGAATGCCCATGTCATATGCTTAGCTTGTTTTAAGTAAGTATTAGCTGCTGCTGAATAGGCTCTTTCTGCATATTTATTTATTTTTTCATTTTTTAGTTCTGATAATTCTTTCTTCTCTGATTCAACTTGATCTAATTTTTCAGATAGAATCTTCTCTTTCTTAGAATAACTTTCCAATTCCTTAGCAAGATTTTGCTTCTTTTCATCAAGATTATTATATTCATCATCTAAACTTTGTTGTGAAGAAGCTAAATTACTTTTTTGGGTATCAATATCTGCTAGCTCTTTTTCAATATTCTTTCCACTTATTCCTTTTTCAATAAAAATAAAGTGCATGACTAGATCTTGAAGCAATTTACTATTATTAAATTTTTGTACAACTTCAAATACAATATTATTAGCATTAATCGAATCATCAACTGTTAACATATTATTATTTTTTAACTTATTATTAATAGTTAAGTTTGCTTCGGAGAGTTCATATTTTACATGCTCAAGCTTATCTAAAAAATTTTTACCATCAATTTGAGTTTTTAACCTATCCTGATCTACGCTGTAATGTTCTTTGATATATTCAAGATAGAAATTTAAATGTGTAATATGAACAACAACCCCATTTATTATATCATTTTTTGTTTCTGATATATATTCTAGATTTACTTCTCTGCAATGCTCTATTAACGTGTCACCTGATTCTGTTACTTTTAAGAACAAACTAGTTAACATTTCTTTATCATAATTTGTATTATCTTTTACCATTATTCTATCCAAATATTTTTCCGCTATCATACTACAAATAAACAGCTCCTAATTAAGATCTAACCCAATTTGTTCCGCAAAATCATCAAGTAATTCATTTAATGATTCAGGTTTATTTTCCACAATAGCTTTATTCGCCGTTGCAAAATAGATCTGATGTCCTGGTATGCCTAAGCCCAGTTGGCCAATATCATATTGGTACTCTCTTTCACCCTCTCTAGGGAAGCGATCTAAACGTGTCTGGTCTTTCCATAACTCAATAAACATATCTCCATGCTCGTAGAAAGGGCGTGTACCAGTAGCCCATGCACTCACAGTTGATGAACTGCTTACATCAAGCACAACGGCGATCTTTTCATGTGACCAACCTAGATTTCGTAGATCCAAAATCATACGTGCGAAGTCAGGACATTTATAATTACGCTTCATTTTTAAGAATCGCTTTGCTTTTTGACGTGCTTCTACAAAACGTGTGCAAGGAGTATCTAAACAAGCGAGATCATCTACTATTAAATTACATTCATCCATTGCAAATCTCACTGACAACAAGACGAATCAAACCACCTTTAATCACATTCCCACGCTTTACTAACAACTCATCAAACTGTTCATCATCTTTGCATAGCCCACATTTCACTAGACTATCTATCGTTGCTTTCAAATAATTATCTATATCTCTACACCGCTTATTTGGAAAATGAAAAGTTACATTTAACTTTAAGCGTGATGTCGATTGATGACTGGGTACAATTTGACGTACAACCTCATGGAACTTACGTGCTCTTTCACTTAAATATCTTCGTTTTCCACTTGCTAGCCAATAGTGATTAACAGATGGTGGAATAAGACCAATTTCACAATTTAAAATTATACTTCCTCTTTGAATACTCGTTTGGCGTGTAGCCCCTTGTTTGAACTGATTAGCTACACTGATGCCATTTTCTACATTTTGTTTAACTATGGATGTTATAAGTTTATTCTCGCGTCTATTTAAATGAGCTTCAAGCTGTTGTTCACTCCATCTTAGTGAATTACTCATGTTTTCACCATGAAATTTCCGTTTTTGTAAATACCACCACACCCAGCTTTTCTAAAACTTCACAAACAACGTTTTCAGGGACAGGCATACCAACCACTAGATCTACAAGTAATTTATACGGCGTTTGAATCTGCTCTGCAATTTGATCTAAAGACCAGTGACCAAAAAGTGATTCGATGGCTTGTTTTGCAGTTTCTTGTTTTTGAGCAGTCAATGCTTGTGAAATACTCGTTTGATAAATACCCATGATTACGCCCCTCTACCACTTTGCTTGTAACCCACTTGCTTGAGGTACGGCATTAAACTTTTAAATCCTTGGTCATCGTGAAGTTTGTCAGAAATACGATTTGCGAAGTCTTCATAGCTCTCACCAACTTGGCCATGTTTACCAGCGTATTCAGGTAATCTAGAAATCTTTTGAGCAAACATGGAAATCTGTTTCTCAGAAAGTTTCGCCGTGCTTGGTTTTTCAGAAGATGATTTTCGATTCTCTGCTGGGTTGCTCAGTGCTCGATATTTCGCTACCGCTTGAACAAGTTTGTCAGCGAAGTGATAAATCATCATATCGTCACTCAGATTCGTTTCAGCATTGAAATTTTCAAACGCCGTTTTTTCTCTTTCGAACCAAGATGATTTTTTGATCTCATCGATCATGTTTGGATCTTGCAAATACGAAAGTTCAAATTCTAATTTTTTCCAAGAGAACCAGTCTTTTTTATTTTTAGATTCTATTGAGAGATTCCTTGGGAGGTTCTGTGTCCCAATTTTGGTACTGGTCTCGGTACCGTTTTTGGTACTGGTTCCTGTCCCGTTTTCGGTACTAGTACCAATATTGGAACCTGTACCTAAATTGGAACAAGTACCGTTTTTACCACTAGTCCCCTTTTTGGTACTAGTTAAACCATCTTCTCTACCCGATACATCCAGCAATTGATAAACTTTTACGCCATTACCTACAATTTGACCTGTGAACTTAATAAAGCCTTGTTGTTCTAAATCATCTAATACTTTAATGATGGTTTTACGATTCATTTTCGTATCTTTAACCATACGTACAATACTTGGATAACACTTATGGTTCTCACCTGCACGATCTGCTAGTGAAAGCAAAATTAAACGCTGTGTAGAACTAGTTACTTCGGCTTTCCAAGCCCAAATAGTTGTATCTAAACTCATGCTTGCACCGCCTTAAACTTATGTGTTTCTGCTGTATCTTGAATACTCAGCGATTCTTGTGCTAAATTACCTTGCATATTTAATTTCTCTTACCGTGAAGTTGAATTGAAAAGCCTGATCTAGTCCATCAGGCTTTTTTATTGCGTTCTTTCCGTACGGATTGTTTACTTTGTTCAAATAATTCAAAGCGTTCTCTAGGTATTCCCGATACTTCCGCCATAAGATTCTTATCATCTTCACAACGTTCCATATCTTCTATGGCTAACCAACGTAAATACTGGCTATTTGACCAGTGGCGCTCATACGCTTCTCTTGCAATATGCTCTGCAACTTCTTCAGGTAGATGTGTAGGCATACAAACTGACTTCTTTTTACTCTTAACTACTTCTTCAGTTAAGTTGCTTCGACTTCTCATATGTCATTCCAATCTAGTTTTGTTTAAGCAATTAGCGGTTGGCTTCGCAAATATCCAAAATCAACACCTGGGCAAAGCTCACTACATGAGATTTTTCCCTTACTTGCTTTTTCAATTTCAATTGCTAAACCTGCACCACATTTTTTATTTACATAAATAACTTGGTTTAAGTTGCCAACAGTTGTTCCACACTTTTCAGCAAATACTTTTCGATCGTTAGGTGTCATGTTTGCAAGATAATTTTTGAGGTTTTCTATGTTCGTAAAATGCATGTTGTTTCTCCATTACATTATTTAGTAAATACTAAATTTAACAAACAAAGAAGTCAAGATTAATTTAGCAAATACGAATTTACTTTTTACTAAAAACTATATGAAATACTAATCATGGATATCATCGCTTTAAGACGCAGAAATTTGCGCGCAGTTATAGATACTGCTATCAATTCAGGGAAATCTAAATCGGATGCAGCCTTCTGTGAGCACTTTGATTTAAACCCTAGTCATATCTCTCAACTTGTTAAAGGTCATGGAAGTTTTGGTGAAAGAGCTGCTAGAAATTTAGAAAAGAAAATTGGATTGGAAGTAGGTTTCTTGGACAAAGAAAACACTCCATCAACTGAAATAGAAAAATTAGATAACAACATAGTTCCAGTAACATCAAAATTATTGCCAGTACTCTCTTGGGTACAAGCAGGTACGATGACTTCTGTTGAAACAGTAAATAGATCAGAAATTAGTGACTGGTTGCCACCTTTAAGCATGGATGATCCTGAAGAGTGCTTTTATTTAAAAGTTGTTGGCATTAGTAATTTCCCAACATACATGGAAGGCGATTACATTCTTATAAACCCCAGCCTATGCACTTCGGAGCTTATATCAGGTGATCTAATCGTTGTACGCCACAATACTGATGCAACATTTAAAAAATTAGTTATAGAAACTGATGGGCGTAAATACTTACAAGCACTTAACCCTAATTTTCAGCCGAATATTATTGAATTTGAAGAAGGTACTGAGTTGGTTGGTTTAGTAATTGATGCCTTTAGACCACTAGGTGGTTCAAGACCAAAACGTGATAGACGAAATTAATAATAATCTTTAAATACAATATCGTGATTGGATTACTCGGAAGCTATAGCAGAAAAAGGAAAATATTATGGGTATAATTGTGCTACCAGAATCGTCTTACTTGACTTCACATGAGATGGTAACTGAGGGTCAGATGGGGGTGACCAGAAAAGCTAGCATTGAATGGGACGATGGAACAATACGAAAATGCTATGTAAAGGTATATCCATCTATAAATAGAATAATGAAAATTTGTAATGAATTAACTGGTTTTTTACTTGCAAAAACACTTGGATTAAAACAGCCTGATAGTGCTGCCTTAATACCGTTAAATAAAATATATTACTCAGACTACCTACCAGCAATAGATATAAATAATACTGAAACTGTTTGGGCTTGGATTACAACAGAATGTGGCTCTAGTATTAAAGGTGTTTTTCAACTTAATAATATTGAAGAATTATACGAACAGGATCCTATTGGAACCCAACAAAAAATTGCCCATGCATTTAATTTGATTTGCGATCAAAAGAATCTACCAGAACTAATCGCATTTGATGACTTTATTGCAAATAATGATAGGAATATTGGTAACCTCGTTATGGTAGGTGATGGTGAAATGGGAATCATCGATCATGGCGAAATCTTAGGGCGGATAGATTGGATTAAAAACTTACCTTCCTTAGATAAAAAGCAAATTTTTAACAATCACTTGCTAAATATATTAGATGGACAAGCTACATCATCAAAAGATTTTTCTAAATTTAATTTAAAACACAAAGCTGTTGAGTCAAAGAATCACCATAAGAATTGCTTTATTACTACTCAAGAACTCTTAATAACTTGGTGGGGAAATTTGCTAGAGGTATCTAATATACCGATTAATGAACATCAGAAATATATAGACACTCTTCATGAATTCCTACATTATCGCAGTCATCAATCAAGCATCATATTTGCTAACAGAATAGGACTGGTGGCTTAAATGTCAATACTAGAAAGACTTGCTAATAACTCTTCTACTCCTAATATTTGTGGTGAATGGATGACAATAAAATGGACTCCTGATCTTACATCAAGGGAATGTTTTAATCTGGGTGTAGTCTTAAAAACAGAACAAGAAATTTTTGTAAGAACAATTGATGGCGACAATTTTGATCGATTCAAATGCCTTTTTGATGAAGATATGAAGTACCATGCTCAAAGAGTTACAAAACTTGCAGAAATGTGGGCTTATGATGGATGCCTAGAGTTATCAAAACAATTATGTTTTGAAAAACATGGGGTTATTCGTGGTAAAAGCGGAAGTAAATTAATAGAACATTTATTTGATATCGCTGTACCTTTAGGTCGAGCTAAAACACCTCAAAAGCGTAATAATGCAGGCTTTCATTCATTAAATCTACAGCAACTAAGCAACAATCTTATCGATGAATTGAAAAGGCTAGATTCAACTGGAGATATTTTTGATACTCTAATACCGCCTTCAAGATTAGTAGAAATTAATAAACAAAATATCCATATCCCTTTACGCCCCACTCACAGAAAAACTATTGGAAATTGGGCTAGTGTTGTATTTGCTGATCCTTCAAGAATTAAGGCTGATTATCTACAAGCTATAAATGATTTACGAACAGCATCATCTGAACTTAAACGAGACCCTGCTTTATTTTTGTTAAAACCAAATCAGGATAATTTATTATCGTTAAAACAATCTAGAATTGATCGAATTGATGAAGTTGTAGATAAAATCGATAGTACTTTAAAACCTCAAGGTATTGAGCTTTATACATCAACATCATTTGAAGGATTAGCTCATGAAATTCTTAGGTGGAATAAAGAAGTAGCCTAAAACTTATCAACTTCTATTCAGCCCTGCACTATGTGGGGCTTTCTTTAGTAGTATAATGATTATAGTTAGAGAAATTATATAGAATTAATGGGTCTAAATATTTAGTTCATTCAAATGGAATACATTGTAAAAGTAAGACCACAAAATGTGATTTATCAAAGGATCACACCACAGTCTAGTAATAAGGTTGAGCATACTAATTTTGAGTGCTTAGCAAAACAGTTAAATAAAAAAGATAAAATCCCCAACTATTGGATCTACTCTTCTGCTATCTCTGTAATTATATTAATGGTTCTTATTTTAATTTATGATGTAAACTCTCCTCAAGTCTTATCATCTCTGATCTTATTTATATTTTTCAATATAGGTATATATTTCTTCACTACATTAAGAAAAAAAATAAGTCTTATCTATAGCTTCCTAGATGAGCAGAGCGCAGAAAACTATTTAGATCAACTTAATGGTATAAAGAATATAACTAAGTCAAAGAAAAAGTGGTTTGTAACTTCAAATTTACTAGATCCAACCCCCAAATACACTAGTATTGCTAGATACTGTTTGACATACAAAAAATTAAAAATAAGAAGAATAAAATCTACCACTTCATTGAGATGCAATTTGGACTTTTATACAATTAAATCCAATAAAAACTTATTTATATTCCTGCCAGATCAATTACTAGTAAAAACTGTTGATGGCTATATCTCAAAACCATACACAGATTTAATTACCAAGTTGGTGTTTTATAGACGTATAGAAAAGTTAAAAAATATTCCCAAGGATACTCAAATACTTGCACCGGTATATTATGAACATTTGGAAAAACACTTAAAGAAGAAGTTTAGAAAAACAGACAAGTTATTTCTTGTACAATATCGTATGAGGACTTTACAACTAAGGCATACTAATATTTATGAGCAACTGATCTTTTCAAGTTTGAAGGGTACTGGATTTATGAGATACGGTTTATCTGAGAAATAGCCTATATGATCTAAGCAATTAACCTTATAGTTAAAAATTAAAATTACTCTATCAGCGCAAAGCCCTATCTCTCACCAAGATGGGGCTTTCTTTTGGGGTATATTACCAAATACTAAATAACAAAAGTAAATAAATTTAGTAAACACTATTGACATAGTATTTAGTAAATACTAAATTATATCTCATCCAGACAACAAAAAGCCCACATCAGTCGCTAAACAATCGTGGGCTTTTCATCGGAACGAGGTAATTATGCAACAGAACAATCTAGCAAATCAACAAGGATTAGTTAAAAAGCTAATCCGCAATCAAAACAAGAAGTTATTTAAAAAGCGTCTGATTGAGGATGCTAAAACTCTAACGGCCTTCTCTATTTTGGTTTCTATCGCTGTGTTTTTGGGAGTGAATTTCTAATGAATGTTCAAGACTCTCAAGCACAACACGTTCTTAACGTATTCAAAAACGATACGTGGCAAGAAAAACAAGCCGTTGTCGAAACACTCTACATGCTTGGTCACTTAACCAATGCTGAGCATACCAAGCTCACCCAAGAATCGATGCACATTAAAAACCAAGTGCGTCAACAAGAAGAAGCTGAACTATTTGGTGAGGTGTACGCATGAACGCATTAGCTAAAAGATTTTCAAGTACTGAATCATATTGGGATTTCATGTCTAAGTTTGGCATGTATCCAGGTAGCAAAGACGAAGCAACTCACTATAGAACTCTTGGTGACAAGACTGTGTTTCTAAAAGTTGAAAATGGTCAAACCTACTTTTGGCTTGAGTCTGGTGGTTATTGGGAAAAGAACCATCACTACAAAGAGGATTGTATGACCCTGATTGGTCAAGAAGAGCCTGTGATCTATGGCCCACCTAAGCCTGAGCGCATTGTCCTTGCTCCTACTCCTATTCAACAACCTGAAATCTACTCAACAAGAAAATATAAAGGAGATTAATCATGGAACACTTTGTATTTACTAAGGCTGAGCGTAAAAAAGCGAAATTAAAGCTTAACCTGAATGGCCCATCAGGTAGTGGTAAAACCTACTCTGCACTTACTTTAGCAAGTGGTTTAGGTCAGAAAATTGCAGTTATTGATACAGAAAATGAATCGGCTTCTTTGTACGCCAATGAGTTTGTTTTTGATACGTTGCCACTACGCCCACCCTACACACCTGAGCGATATGTCGGTGCGATCCAAACCGCACACAACATGGGTTATGACGTTCTTATTATTGACTCTGTAACACACGAATGGACTGGTACAGGTGGTTGTTTAGAAATCAATGACGAAATAGCTAGAACACGTTTCCGTGGAAACTCTTGGAGTGCATGGTCTGAAACTACGCCACGCCATCGTAAGTTTATTGATGCGCTACTTCAAACGGATATGCACATCATTACAACTACACGTGCCAAAACTGAGACGGTACAAGGTGAAGGTAAAAAGATTCTTAAGCTGGGTATGAAAGCTGAGCAACGTGATGGTTTTGAGTATGAGTTAACAGTCGCATTGGATGTTGTTCATGATGGTCACTCTGCTCTAGCTACAAAAGATCGTACCAAGCTATTTAGCACAAATGGTGAAGTTATTACAGCTAAAACAGGTGAACGTATTCTTGCTTGGCTTAATGATGGTCGTAGCCAAGAAGAAGCGATGCAAGCTGCATTCGATGAAGCAATTCAACGCATAGAAACAACATCAGATGTGGCTGAACTTGGAATTATCTACTCACAATTCAAAAACACCGATTACGAAGCGGAAATTGTAAGTGCATGTAGCAATAAGAAGCAGTCATTAACTCAAACTCATGGCAACGCTTAGATGAAATTTGAATACTGCTTTCACTGTAAAGAGCTTATGGAATGTGACACAGAAGGTCGATGTGTCACTTGCTATACATACATTGTTTTTGGAAGTTAATTATGAGGCACAAGCAAAGGGTCGAGGCATATTTTAGTATTTGCCTAGAAACGATACAAATTGTGAAAAACAACCCTGTTTGTACTTCTAAATTAGTATCAGAAAAAACTGGCATGTCTAAAAGAAGTGCTCAAAGACATTTAATAGTATTAGAAAAATTAAACATTGTCCGAAAAATTGGAACTATTGAGTATCGATGGTTCTTAACTGAAAACGGGAAACAGATCTTCAAGAATTAAATAGGAGTGTTGGCATGATCGAAGCAGTGGAGAAAGACCATGAATAAGATGATGACTCAGTTTCTACCTGATGAACTCATTATCGACAACTTTGCAGGTGGTGGTGGAACAAGTACAGGTATTGAGAGTGCTTTTGGTCGTCCAGTCGATGTTGCTATCAATCACGACCCTAAAGCTTTGGCTATGCACAGAATTAATCACCCTGGTACAAAGCATTACTGTGAGTCGGTCTGGGATATTGACCCTATTGAAGTAACAAGAAATCAACCTGTCGGTCTTGTTTGGCTCTCACCAGATTGCAAACATTTCTCTAAAGCAAAAGGTGGAAAACCTGTTGAAAAGAAAATACGTGGTCTAGCTTGGGTTGCACTGCGTTGGGCATCAAAAACACGCCCTCGAGTTATCATGCTTGAAAATGTGGAAGAGTTTAAGACTTGGGGGTTATTGGGTAAAGATGGTAAACCGTGCCCGAATAGCAAGGGAAAAACCTTTAATAGTTTTGTAAATGCATTAAAAGCTCAAGGGTATAAAGTTGATTACCGTGAATTACGTGCTTGTGATTATGGATCACCAACCATTCGTAAACGCTTTTTCTTAATCGCAAGACGCGATGGACTGCCAATCAAATGGCCCGAACCAACACATGGCAACCCACATAGCTTTGCAGTAAAAAAAGGAAAATTAAAACCATGGCGTACTGCAGCTGAATGCATAGATTGGTCTATTGAATGCCCAAGTATTTTTACACGTGCACGCCCATTAGCTAATGCAACATTAGAGCGTATTGCAGGTGGATTAAAAAAGTTTGTTTTCGACAATCCTGAACCATTTGTTGTGAATAATATTGCACCTGTTCTCACTGAATGTGCCAATGCATCGAATAAACGTTGTATGCCGATTAATAAACCGTTGCGAACAATATGTGCTCAAACAAAAGGCGGCCATCATGCTCTGATTGCTCCTAGCTTAGTTGTTAATACTTCAGGACATCCTGGTAATACGTTAGCCAACCCTTTACATACTATAACAACAGGTAATCATCATGGATTGGTCTCAGCTTTCTTAGCTAAAAACTACACTGGTGTAGTTGGTAGTTCTATTAAAGACCCAGTACACACGATTACAGCTAAAGACCACAACTCACTTGCTATTAGTCATTTATCAAAAATGAAGAATAACTGCACTGGGCAGAGCTTAAACGAGCCATTACATACGATGACGACTGTCAATCAGTTTGCTGAAGTTCGTGCATTCTTAACCGCATTTTACGGTAATGAAAAAGATGGAAATTCCGTAAATGAACCTTTAAGAACTATTCCCACACGTGATCGATTTGGGCTAGTTAAAGTAAATGAAATTGAATATCAAATTGTAGATATTGGTTTTCGTATGCTTCAACCGGTTGAACTTTTCAAAGCTCAAGGCTTCCCAAAATCATATGTATTTGAGAAAGGGCTAGATGAACATGGCAATGAAATCAAATTAACTAAAACAGAGCAAACAAGAATGGTTGGTAATTCGGTATGCCCTCAACTATCGCAAGCCTTAGTTGAGGCCAACTTTAGCCATGAAAAAGAATATAGAGGTGTGGCATGAGTAAATACATCCAAACCGAACTCGGCACAGAAAAACAATGTATTCACTGTGGCGAGTACTTCCCTGCCACGAAAGAGTTTTTCTACGGCACTGGTTATATTAAAAAAGATGGCACCTATAGCTTAGAAGCGAATTGCAAAGACTGTTATAAGCAACGCTTCAAGCCTTGGGTGAAGAAATGTAATAACGTTAGTTATCGGTATGCGTGAGGTATGAAATGGGATTTATGATTGATTTGTCAAATACAGAACGACGTGTATCTACTGCTGAATTTGCCATGCGAATGAATATTAGTGAAAATGAGCTATATACTAGAGTAAGAGATAAACGAATCGCTCAGCCATTAAAAGATGGTCGTAAGAATTACTGGCTTAATAGTTATGTACTTACATGTATCACACTAACAGAAGTGGAAATCGCAAGTTAATGAAGAAAGATAAAAAAAGACCACGTTATGTGGTCTTTTTTTGTTGATCTATTAATTTGTGAGTAACAAAGTGAGTAACTTTGCTTTATATTTAAAAATAATTAAATATTATCAATAATTTAAATCAACAACAAGTGGCTTACATCATTCCACCCATTCCGCCCATTCCACCCATATCAGGTGCAGCAGCAGGTTTTTCTTCAGGAATTTCTGTAATCATTGCTTCAGTAGTTAGCATTAAACCTGCAACAGATGCAGCATGCTCAAGCGCAGAACGCGTTACTTTCGCAGGATCTAAAATACCCATCTCGATCATATCGCCATATTCACCAGTTGCAGCGTTGTAACCATAGTTACCTTCGCCTTGCTTAATTGCATTAATTACAACTGATGGTTCATCACCCGCATTTGCAACGATTTGACGTAAAGGGGCTTCAATTGCACGGCGTAAGATATTAATACCCGCTGTTTGATCGTCATTTGCGCCAGTTAAACCATCTAGTGAGTTTACTGCGCGTACAAGTGCAACACCACCACCCGCAACAACACCTTCTTCAACTGCAGCACGTGTTGCATGCAAGGCATCGTCTACACGGTCTTTTTTCTCTTTCATCTCAACTTCTGTCGCTGCACCAATTTTAATTACAGCAACACCACCAGCTAACTTAGCAACACGCTCTTGTAACTTTTCACGGTCATATTCAGAAGTTGATTCTTCAATTTGTGCACGAATTTGTTGAACACGCTCATCGATCATTGCTGCATTACCAGCACCATCAACAATTACAGTATTCTCTTTAGATACAGTTACTTTATGTGCAGTACCTAAATCTTCTAAAGAAGCTTTTTCTAAAGACATACCCACTTCTTCAGAAATAACATTTGCACCCGTTAAAATTGCAATATCTTGAAGCATTGCTTTACGACGATCACCAAAGCCAGGTGCTTTTACTGCACATACTTTAATAATACCGCGCATATTATTTACAACAAGTGTTGCTAATGCTTCACCTTCAACATCTTCGGCAATAATTAATAAAGGCTTACCTGTTTTAGCTACTGCCTCTAAAGTTGTAATCAACTCACGGATATTGCTAATTTTTTTATCAACTAGAAGAATAAATGGATTTTCTAGTTCAGCCGTTAAGGTTTCTTGCTTATTAGAGAAGTACGGGCTAAGGTAACCACGATCGAACTGCATACCTTCAACAACGTCAAGTGCATCTTCAAAGCCTGAACCTTCTTCAACAGTAATTACACCCTCTTTGCCTACTTTTTCCATTGCTTGAGCAATTAATTTACCCACAGTATGGTCAGAGTTTGCAGAAATAGAGCCCACTTGTTCAATTGCTTTAAAGTCATTCGCAGGCGTTGAATTCTTACGGATATTTTCAACAGCAACTTTAACCGCAATATCAATACCGCGTTTTAGATCCATTGGGTTCATGCCTGCAGTCACAGACTTAACACCTTCATTTACAATCGCTTGAGCAAGCACAGTCGCTGTTGTTGTACCGTCACCAGCTACATCATTTGTTTTTGAAGATACTTCGCGCACAAGTTGTGCACCCATGTTTTCAAACTTATCTTTTAATGTAATTTCTTTTGCAACTGTCACACCATCTTTAGTGATGTGTGGTGCACCAAAAGAACGATCAATCACAACATTACGACCTTTAGGCCCTAAAGTTACTTTTACCGCATCTGCAAGTACATTTACGCCTGCAATCATTTTTGAGCGCGCTGAATCACCAAATTTTACGTCTTTAGCTGACATGATATTACTCCAAAATCTTTGATTTACTTGATCTGATACAAATGAGAGTGTTGTCTTATTAGCTTTCTAAAACAGCTAAAATGTCAGACTCTTTCATAATTAATAACTCTTCACCATCAACTTTAACAGTTGTACCTGCATAAGTACCAAAAAGCACTTTATCGCCAACTTTCACATCTAAAGCACGCACACCATTTTCAGTAATTTGACCATTACCTACAGCAATGACCTCTCCTTCAGATGGTTTTTCTGCTGCTGAACCAGGTAGTAAGATACCGCCTGCTGTTTTTGTTTCTTCTTCAACACGGCGAATAACGACACGATCATGTAATGGGCGAATGTTGCTCATATGTAAAACTCCATCAGACTAAGTCTTGTTTCAAAAATTAATAGCAGCCTTTTCAGTATGATTTATACCACTATTAACACATTGTTCCGATGACATTTTTTTGGGGGTTTAAATAAAAGCTTCAAGGGCAAAAAATAAAAAAAAATATCTTTTGGATTTTTTTTAATCACTTTATGTTTTTCTTAGAATAAATTCGCTATTTTCTTCATCAAATACATAGTGTTCAATACAGCCATTTTTAAAAATAACATTAAAACCATTTGGTTCTTGCTGACGTAATCTCCACGAGGTGGATGTGCCTGAGTGAATATCAAAAATAGAACAAGCATCCAATCGATAAATTTTTGTTAAATCATAAATGCCTGTTAAGTGTAAATGTCCGTGCAACAAACCAAATAAATCGTATTTGCACCATTGCTCCAACGCAGTTTGGGCATATTTGGGACAATCTTTATAGCCATGCCCTTTGTCTTGTGCGACATAAAATGGCTGATGCACTACAATAAGTTTTAACTTATTTTCAGGAGCATACTTTAATTTCTCTGAAACATCATTTAATTGCGCCAAAGAAATAAATCCCTTCGTATGATAGCGAGGACGAATACTATTTATACCGATCAAATAAAAGTTTGCAGTTTCTAAAATATTTTCAGTTTTTCCAAAAAATGAACAATAACCACTAAACGGCTTAAAAATACGATTCCATATATGATAAAGAGGAATATCGTGGTTGCCAGGCACAACCAAATAAGGAATATTTAATCCATCCAAAAATGTTTTACAATTTAAAAATTGATTTCTTCTTGCTCTTTGTGTGAGGTCACCACTTACTGCAATAATTTCGACCGGATGTTTTTCACAAAATTGTTTGATTGCCAACAAACACTCTTGCTTTTCTGCACCAAAATGCAAATCAGATAAATGAACTAGCATAAGACGCTCTTACTACTCAATTTTTATACAATATATTAAGCATGTAAGCTAAAATGAATCTTAAACAATAAAATCTAGAGATTAAAAATAATTAAAAAAGTTATTGTTTTTTATAAATATTTAAATAATAAATGAATTATTTTAGCTCATAAATAAAAGAAATGTAAGTTGTTAAAATAAAATAAGTGTTTGTTTCTATTTCTTATTTATTTTACTGATTTAGATAGACTTGAACTTATACTAAAGTTTTACATATTAATTTTCAACGTTGAGTGTGCTCTAATATTTATAGATTTTATATACCACAGATTTATACTTATTTAGGGTAAAACCATGATGCAATTGAATACACCCAAGTTTGTTCACCATCCTAAACTGATTGCTTGGGTGGAACAAATTGCAAAGCTAACTCAACCTGCACATATAGAATGGTGTGATGGTAGTGAAGCTGAATACAACCGCCTTATTCAACAGATGATTTCTAATGGCACAATGCAGAGCCTAAATGAAGAAAAGCATCCTGGTTCATATCTTGCAAACTCAGATCCATCAGATGTCGCACGGGTTGAAGATCGCACATTTATTTGTAGTAAAAATAAAGAAGATGCGGGTGCTACAAACAATTGGGAAGACCCAACTGTTATGCGCAACAAGCTCTCTAATTTATTCGAAGGTTGCATGGCAGGACGCACCATGTACATTGTTCCCTTTTCCATGGGACCTTTAGGTAGTCATATTGCGCATATTGGAATTGAAATTACAGATTCACCTTATGTAGTTGTTAGCATGCGCAAAATGGCTCGTATGGGTAAAGCAGTATATGATGTTTTAGGTACAGATGGCGCGTTCATTCCTTGTGTACATAGTGTAGGAATGCCACTTACTCAAAATCAAAAAGATGTTGCATGGCCGTGCAATAAAGAAAAGTACATTGTCCACTACCCTGAAACACGAGAAATCTGGTCTTTTGGTTCTGGCTATGGTGGAAATGCATTACTTGGCAAAAAATGTCTTGCATTACGTATTGCATCCGTTATGGGGCGTGAACAAGGTTGGCTTGCAGAACACATGCTTATACTAGGCATCACCAACCCTCAAGGTAAAAAGCATTATATTGCAGCAGCTTTTCCATCTGCTTGTGGTAAAACGAACTTTGCGATGCTTATTCCACCAAAAGAATATAATGGCTGGAAAATAGAAACCGTTGGGGATGATATTGCTTGGATTAAACCAAGTGAAGATGGTCAACTCTACGCGATTAATCCTGAAGCGGGTTTCTTTGGCGTTGCACCAGGTACAAATACAAAAACCAATCCAAACTGTATGGCAACCTTGCATAAGGATGTGATTTATACCAATGTTGCTGTATCTGATACAGGTGAAGTATGGTGGGAAGGTCTTACCAAAGAAGTACCTAACAATCTAACAAATTGGAAAGGTCAACCACATCAAGACGGTGAAAAAGCTGCACATCCAAATGCTCGTTTTACAGTTTCTGCATCGCAATGTCCATCCATTGATGCCGACTGGGAAAATCCAGCGGGTGTACCAATTTCTGCCTTTATTTTTGGTGGCCGTAGAGCTGATACCATTCCTTTAGTTTCAGAGGCATTTGACTGGGTTGATGGTGTATATAAAGCAGCTACTATGGGTTCTGAAACAACTGCAGCAGCCGTTGGACAACAAGGTATTGTACGTCGTGACCCATTTGCTATGTTGCCATTTACAGGATACAACATGGCAGATTACTTTGACCACTGGTTACAAATCGGCGATCAACTAGAAAAACAAACGAAAATTCATGGGACAAAAGTTCCAAAAATATTTAATGTAAACTGGTTCCGTCGTGATGATCAAGGCAATTTCATCTGGCCTGGTTTTGGTCAAAACATGCGTGTACTCGAATGGATTATTCAACGTTGTGAAGGTCAAGCGAATGCAACTGAAACACCAATTGGACTAGTTCCAGAATACGAAGATCTAAATTGGACTGGAAGCAACTTTTCTGAAGAACAATTTGAACAAGTGACCGATCTTGATCAAGCGCTTTGGATTCAAGAGGTTGAAAGCCATCATGCGCTTTTTGAGAAGCTAGGTCATAAACTTCCACAAGCTTTAATCGAAAGACAGCAAACTTTGTTAGAAAAATTAAAAGAAAATATATATGCTTAATATTTTAAACATATAGCAGTAAATTATGGCCACATTATCGTGGCCATTTTTATAATATCTCTATAGAAAATTTAAATATTTAAGCTTAATATGCTTTCACGTCCTACAACAATAGATATGGAAAACTTATGATGAAAAAACTAATATTTACAACTTCATCAATTGCCTTACTCTCTCTTACGGCTTGCCAAAATGTACCTCAAAAATACAATGGTAATGCAGGCTATCAATTAGAGAGCAAAACAAATAATAGTGCGATTATTAGCTACACCTTAGCGGTACAACCAAATCATGCATTTAATCAAACTAAACTTGAAAATGCGTGTAAGAAAACTTTAGGTCAAAACCAAAGCTACAATGTAAAAATTCTAAGTACAGATGAAATTATTAACCCTGCCAATACAAACCCATCTAACGGTATTAATATTGGACATAGCAAAACAACTTTTGGACTTGCTAACACCAATACAGGCGACAACAATATGGCTTCACGCACAGCATTAGGTACACATCCTAATACCTTAACTGTCGTACGTTATCAATGTACTCCTAAATAAAAAGCACAGCTTTGCTGTGCTTTTTATGAAATCAACCGTTTAAGCCAATGCTTTCTCAGCAGCTTCTACAGTTTGACGGATCAATGTAGTAATCGTCATTGGTCCAACACCACCAGGTACTGGAGTGTAAGCAGAAGCGATCTCTTCGATACCAGCCAACTGAATATCACCTACACCACCATTTTCACGAGGATGGAATCCAGCGTCAACTACAACAGCACCTTGCTTAATCCAGTCTTTCTGAATAAGCTCTGCTTTACCTACAGCACCTACAATAATGTCTGCTTGTTTTACAAGTTCAGCTAAATTCTGAGTACGAGAATGACAGATTGTAACAGTTGCATTGGCCTGTAAAAGCATCATTGCCATAGGCTTACCCAAAATAGCAGAACGACCAACCACTACCGCATGCTTTCCTGAAATCTCAATATTATTTTCTTGAAGAATTGTCATAATTCCTGCAGGTGTAGCAGAACCATATGCAGACTCTCCCATTGCCATACGACCAAAACCAAGACAAGTCACGCCATCGACATCTTTTTCTAAACGAATAGCATCAAAGCATGCACGCTCATCAATTTGTGCAGGTACAGGATGTTGTAATAAAATACCATGAACATCTGGATTAGCATTTAATTTTTCAATTTCAGCAAGTAACTCTTCCGTCGTTGTACTTTCAGGAAGCTCAATTTTTAATGAGTCCATTCCAACACGACGACATGCATTTCCCTTCATACGTACATATGTTGCAGATGCGCCATCATCACCAACTAAAATTGTTGCTAATATTGGAGTACGCCCAGTTTTTGCCTTAAGTACCTCTACTCGTTGAAGTAAGTTACTCTCAATTGTTTTTGCTAATGCCTTTCCATCTAGAACCAGTGCCACGGCGCATCTCCACAGATCATTTTTAAACTAATAACGCAATAATACATGATTATTTTAGCAATTTTATTTTATATGTTGATTTTATGAACATATATCCACAATTATCTATTGTGTTTTTTCAAAAGGTTGCTAATATGTGCATCACCAAGACATGGCGGGGTGGCAGAGTGGTCATGCAGCGGACTGCAACTCCGTGTACGCCGGTTCGATTCCGACCTCCGCCTCCAATCTTGGTAAAGCCCGGGTGGTGAAATAGGTAGACACAGGGGATTTAAAATCCCCCGCCCACAAAGCGTGCCGGTTCGAGTCCGGCCCCGGGCACCATTTTAAAACACCTAAAATGGTGCCAAAATTAACCAGCTATAAGCTGGTTTTTTTGTATCTTATTTTTATAATTTAATGGGCTATGTGATGATAGCCCACTTAAAATATATTGTTAGGTTAATGCCAATACAACAACAGCAAAACACATACAATAAATGCCAAATAAATGCCAACGTCCACTTTCTAACCATGAAGATAGCCATTTTAATGCGGCTAAGCCTGCAATAAAACTTGCCACCATTCCTACTAAACTAGGCACAATGAACTGACTCATATGTACATGCATTCCAGCTTGTGTATGTAATAAACGTACAAATTCTTTAAGAATAATGACTGGTGTAAGCACAACAGCTAAAGCAAAACTAAATTCTTCAACTTTTTGACGAGATAATCCAAGCAATAATCCTGTAGATATGGTAGCACCTGAACGTGAAAAACCACGGAACGGTAAACAAAGCGCTTGGACTGCTCCAATAATAGAAGCCTTTTTTAGATCTAATTCATATTTTTGATCTTGCTTTAAACGAGATGACAAAATGATAATAATACCTGAAGCAAATAATGCTGTTGCCATGAGTTTAGAGTTACTAAAAAGGTGTTCAATCTCAAAACTTTCTGCATTGCCAAAAAATACATGTTTAATAAACGATTGTAATGCCAATCCTAAGCATCCAGTTACTGCTGTCGCAGCAATAATATAAAATGCTTGCTTTTTAAAGTTCTGTACCGATGAAAAATATGTTTTCTTCCATGAACTCCAAAAATAAACAATAACTGCAAACATCGTTCCTGTATGTAACATAACCAATAAGAATGTCATCTCAGGTGCCGAAGGATCAAAACCCATCAATTTTTCAGCTAAAATCACGTGAGATGAACTTGAAACTGGAAGTAACTCTGCAAGCCCTTGAATAATTGCTAGTATAATGACATGGAATAAATTCATTAAAATACTCTTTTTAAAATTCTTGGGGGTTTTATACGAACCATTTCTTATAAAGACATTAAAAAAAACAATTCATTTACTATCTTATTAATTTTGATTTTATTTTATACACCTATTTTCGATTTGAATAAAACATCAGCAATAAAAGAAATAATCTCTTGCTATTAGTTATATAATTCTCTAAGATTCATCACACATGCCCGGGTGGTGAAATAGGTAGACACAGGGGATTTAAAATCCCCCGCCCACAAAGCGTGCCGGTTCGAGTCCGGCCCCGGGCACCATTTTAAAACACTTAAAATGGTGCCAAAATTAACCAGCTTATAGCTGGTTTTTTTATTTTTCTAGCATCCAATCTATAGCTGCATCAAATAAAACATAACCCTCATTAGATAAATTATTAAATGTATCATTGCTTAGAAAGAACATTAAACGACGTGCAGGCGCTAGACTTTCATAATCCATAGTACTCCCCTTTTCATAACCCCAAATCGCAGGTTTTTCAGGCTGTCCATAAATTGTAGCAATAATTATTGCACCTAATCCTGGCTTTCCCCAACTCATAGGTGCTTGAGCCTTATAGACATTCACTACACCAGCATTTAGATGAGCAGACAATGAATGTGGTTGGTTTACCAACCAAAGATATCTTTCTTTCTCTACTTCACCAAAATCTAAATGAATACGTTTACCAGTCATCGCTAAATCATCAAGATAATCGTTTTCCCAAGTCATTAAAGGAATAGGCAATGTCTTCCATCCCATCTTTAAATTCTTAGCTGCAACTGTAGAAGAAATAAGTACTAAGTCTATATTTTCAATTTTTGATGGATCAATTGACTGATCGACTAGATCAACCGTATTTCCCTTTTTCTGTAAATATGCTTGAATCGTACGATCGGACTTTATATCAACACCATTCATCTGAGAAACCAGCATAATATGTACAGCGTGGGCTTGTGATATAAAAACAACAATAAATGTTAAAAAAATATAACGTAATAATGAGAGCATATATATTCCTATATAGAAATAAACCAAGAATAGGGAGAAATTCTTGGTTTATGATTAGGTATAAGTTAAAACTTCATGGTTGCTCTGAGTGCAAATTCTCTCGCATCGCCTCGAGATACATTTAAGTAAGCAGCTCCATCTAAACCTGTAGTAGAGGTAAAATAATCTTTATCAAATAAATTATTTACATTGAACTTCAGATTCAAATTCTTTCCAGCAAGCAATGTGTCATAACTAATAAATGCATTTACTAAAGTATAGTCTGGAAGTTTAAAATTATTTGACTGATCACCTGGACGATTGCCCACATAATTGCTACTTGCACCAAATCTTAACTGTCCATTTGCAAATTGGCCATAATCGTAAGACAACGACAATGATGCAGTATTTTTTGCAACATTCGGCAAGTATTTCCCGATCGCAGTCACATTCGTAGAGTCTGTTACTTTTGCATGTGTATAAGCATAAGTTAGAACAGCATCAACTTTATCCGTCAAACGCCCTGAAATATCTAGTTCTACCCCTTTAGATCTGGCATCTTGTGCAGTTGAAATATTCAAAGAAGTATCATTATCAATGATATTGGTCTTCTTAATATCATACAGTGCTAAATTGGCAGTAAGACGGTCATCCATCTCATACTTGAGACCAATTTCATAAGATTTTGCTTGTTCAGGCGGGGTTGCATTGTTTAATTGCGTTTTATACCCTGCAATCGTCCAACTTGGCTTCAATGATTCAGTGTAGCTGGCATAAGTAGAGATTTGGTCATTAAATTTATAAACCAAACCGGCTCTTGGTAACCATTTACCATCGTTAGTATCAGTGTTTACATTAAACGGGCGACCTTTCCCTGCAGTTTGTTGCCAATGTGTATAACGTGCGCCCAACACTGCAATCCATTGATCAGTTAGATATACAGAATCTTGTAGGTAAAAGCCATAAGTGTGTAAGTTATTGGTTTGATCACTTGCTGTAGCATCAATTGTAGATGGTAAGACAACATTTGAACCAGATAGCGTCTCGTAATTGATACTTTTCTGATTAGCAGCAACAGTACGCCATAAATCTTTACGATAATACTGTACATAAGATGCTTCAGTACCTATCTGAATATCATGGCGTAAACCAAAAATTGAGGCTTTACCATTAAGATAAATATTTCCAAAACTCGAAATACTTTCTGCACCTGTCGTGGCATCATTACTGCGTTTTAATGTATGGGTTGTGGTATTTAAAGAACCTGGTACGGCTCTCATTTGTCCCGCATCATATAATTCTTTATTATAGCTATAACCTGCATGTAGCATCCAATCTGCATTTAAATAATGATCTAAAGTCAATTGAGCAAGATGATCCTCACCTTTCATTTGATTAGAAGCTGTATCTAAACGCATATATTTTGAGATAGGAAGTACCTTACCTGTTCCAAAACGGTCAATTATAGTAGAACGATCAAAAGGTACATCAAACTTATGATATTGATAACTTGCATTTATCTTTGTTTGACCGTTATCCCATTGAACACTTGGTGCAATAAGCTGCTGATTATTGTATCCAAAGTTTCTCCAATAATCTTTTCTCGATTGGTCAGCGATCAGACGATAAGAAAACTGACTTGTTCCAATTTGCCCTGTCGTATCTACACTTGCACCTACCCCATTTTTTCCACGTGCATAACTCGAGCCATAAATAGAAACCTCTGTACTTTGTTTCTGTTGGGGCTGTTTAGTTACAACATTCACAATCCCACCCGGATCCATAATCCCATATAACAATGTTGCAGGTCCTTTCAACACCTCAATTTTACTGACCGCCGCATTCATGGTACGCCCTTGAACAATTGGCATACCATTTACCATAATTGAACCGTCACGGTTATCCCCAAAGCCTCTTTTCATAACCGTATCTTGTGTACCTGCCAAGGTGTTTCCTTGCGTAATACCGCTCACCTGTGTGAGTGCATTATCCAAATTTTCTGGCTCGTAGTCTCTAATATACTGAGGTGGTACGACATTCACCGTTTGCGGTGTATCAAGATTCTTTTGTGTACTACGTAAAGTCGACATATCACTTTTTGCGACATAATGCTGTGCATTTTCATCTTGTGAAGACGAAGTAATTGTAGGAAGCATTAAAGAATCATTTGCATGCGCATATGTAATACTAAGTAAAGAAACTGACAGAAGAGTCTTTGAGAATCGAGAAGTGTTTTTCATATAACTAAAAGCAACAAAATTTAAACTAAACGATACATATAATAATTCTCATTTTCAATAAATATAAGCGATTTTTATATAGGAAAATTCTATTAATTATTTTTTGAGAAAGATTTATCTTATAAAAATTGTATAAAATACCTACATTTAAGCACAAAATTACTTGCATTCCTCATTCATTTTATCTATTATCTGCCACATGCCCGGGTGGTGAAATAGGTAGACACAGGGGATTTAAAATCCCCCGCCCACAAAGCGTGCCGGTTCGAGTCCGGCCCCGGGCACCATTTTAATATTTTGAAATGGTATCTAAATTAAACCAGCTTAAAGCTGGTTTTTTTATTGGTGCTGTTAACAAATCAATACAACAGAATATATTTCTTCATAAAAATAAATGAAATCCCAAAATACAAGCACTTATCATCATGAAGGTGAAAGTGCTATATTGTCGCGTATTAAAATTATGGAATAGATGAATCATGAAAAAATTAATGCTTGCTACACTTTGTGCTTCTACTCTTGTACTTGGTGCATGTGCAAAAAAACCAGAATCAGCTCAACACAATGATTCTCAAGCACAACAACAAAGTGCTCCAGCAACACCAACATATAGCCAAGACAATGTTGCGGATATCAAAGCAGATTTAAAAGCACTTCAAGAACTGTCTAATAAAAAAGCTCAAGAAGGTGTGAAATTCCAAGAAGAAGCTGTGGCAGCAGAAAAATCTGGTAAAGAAGACCAAATTCAAGCCATAGTTGGAAAAATGAAAAGTTTTGTTGATGGCTTTAATACGGAACTGACTTCACTTACGCTCAAAAGTGCTGAAGTAAATAGCTTACGCATTAAAATGGTAGAATCAAACAATTATGGTCTAGAGCTTGCTCAAGAAAGTATTGCAAAAACACCTGATGAAAAGAAAATGACCGATCTTCAGAAAAAGGTCAATGATGTACAACAACAAATGTTAGACATCATGCAAAAACTTCAAGCAAAAGTAGGTAACTTACAGCAAGCTGCCTCTGAAGCTCATACAACACCAAAAACTGAGAAATAATTTATATTCTACAATATGAGCAGATGAGTTTATTGTATAAACTTATCTGTTCACTATGTCATAGCGTCTCTTTCTATGTCTTCTCTGCATTCCATACGACAGCAACTTAGAAAACAAAGAAAATTGCTTACCTCTTTTCAGCAAAAACAAGCAGCATATGCATGTTTATCTAAAATCATGCACCTCAGTCAATTCCAACACGCAAAGCATATTGGTTTATATCTAGATGCCTTTGGAGAAATTGAAACTCGTCTCTTTTTTTTATACTGTTTTAAGCTTAAAAAAACAGTGTATCTTCCAAAAATATGTGAAATGAACCAACGCTTAACATGGGTGAAAGTTACAAAGAATCAATACCTCAACTATCGATTTAGCAAGCATCAACTTGGCATGTATCAACCACAAAATCATAGAGGTATTCACACACAAAACTTAGATTTATTGTTTATGCCACTGCTTGGATGCGATGCTTATGGGACCCGACTCGGCATGGGTGGTGGGTTTTATGATCGAACCTTAGCTGATTGCCCAACCACGCCTTATAGAGTAGGTTTGGCACATGATTTTCAGTTGATCTCTACACCATTAGTACGTAGAGCATGGGATCAGCCGATTGACGCTTTATGTACCCCATCTCATTATCATAAGTTTAACTCAAAGAGGTATAATTAGTTGTTTTTTTCGACGAATCCCGAGTTTTTTAGTCTTTTTTAATATATTCCCCTTGTAATTTAAAAAAAGTGCATCACTATAAAAATATATGGCAACAATGTTGTCACTCATTAGGAGTGCCCCATGACTGAACAAATTATGAATAATGAAAGTTCTCATGAACTTAAAAATATTCCAAACGAATTACCTCTTTTAGCGTTACGAGATGTGGTGGTTTATCCTCACATGCAAATCGCACTTTTTGTTGGTCGTGAAAAATCGATTAAAGCTGTTGATGTGGCGCGTAACAGTGACAATTTAGTATTTGTAGTTGCGCAAAAAGATTCCCTAACAGAAGATATCGACCAAGAAAACTTATATCAATACGGTACAGTTGCAAAAATTGTTCAAGTTGTTAATCACGAGAATGATGAAAACTGTATTAAAGTATTAATTGAAGGTTTATATCGCTCAAAATTAGAAAGTATTTCAGAGCAAGAAAGCCACTTTACTGCACAGCATAATCCAAGCCCAATTCATGTTGGCTTAGATGAAGAAGCGCAATCAGATCGCCTACAAGAGCTTAAAGGTCTATTTGCCCAATATGCAGAAGCAAAACTGCGTAATGCACGTGAACTTATTGCAGCAGCAAATAAAATAGATGACCTACTACAACTTCTATTTTTTGTAGCAACACGTGTACCGCTGAACATTGCTGTAAAACAGAACTTTTTAGAAGAAGACCTATTTGAAGCTCACTTAAAAGAGCTGATGACTTACCTTCTTCAACAGTCTGAAGAACAGCAAATTGAGCAAAACTTACATGAAAATGTAAAACGCCAAATGGAAAAGAACCAACGTGAATACTTTCTAAATGAGAAAATGAAAGTTATTCAACGTGAACTTTCAGACATGAATGGCGGTGCAGACGATGAAGTTGCTGAGTTAGAAAAACGTCTTAGTGAGGCAGACCTGCCAGAACATGTTCGTAAAAAGGCAGAAGTTGAATTTCGTAAGCTCAAGGCAATGCAACCTGCATCAAGTGAAGCTGCTGTCGTTCGTAATTATCTAGATGTTATTTTAGATACGCCTTGGAACAAGGCGAGCAAAGTTAGTATTAACTTGAACAAAGCACAAGAAATTTTAGATAAAGACCATTATGGCTTAGATGAAGTTAAAGCTCGTATTGTCGAATATCTAGCTGTTCAATCGCGTGTGAAAAAATTACGTGGCCCTATACTCTGTCTGGTAGGTCCTCCTGGTGTGGGTAAAACCTCTCTTGGTGAATCTATCGCTAAAGCTACAGGCCGTGAATTTATTCGTATGGCATTAGGTGGCGTGCGTGACGAAGCAGAAATACGTGGGCACCGTCGTACATATATTGGTGCGATGCCAGGAAAAATTGTGCAATCTTTAACAAAATCAGGTGTGAAGAATCCTCTCTTCTTACTCGATGAAATTGATAAGATGGCTCAAGACTACCGTGGTGATCCTGCTTCTGCACTTCTTGAAGTACTTGATCCATCACAAAACAGTAAGTTTAACGACCACTATTTAGATCTAGACTTAGACCTATCTGAAGTCATGTTTATTTGTACTGCAAATAGTATGAATATTCCCGAAGCCTTACTAGACCGTATGGAAGTTATTCGTCTACCAGGTTATACAGAAGAGGAAAAAGTAAATATTGCTTCTCGCTATTTGGTTCCAAAAGCAGTGAAAGATAATGGCTTACGTCCAAAAGAACTCACTGTACATGAAGAAGCAATTAGAGATATTGTACGTCGTTATACACGTGAAGCTGGTGTTCGTAGCCTCGAGCGAGAAGTTTCTAAAATTGCACGAAAAGTGGTCAAAGAAGCAGTTAGTAAAAAGGCGAAAAACCTGCATATTGATGTAACAGAGTCAAACTTACCTGAGTTTTTAGGTGTACACAAATTTGACTACGGCGTTGCAGAAGAAGAAGCTCAAATTGGCCGTGTAAATGGCTTAGCTTGGACATCTGTTGGTGGTGAGCTATTAACCATTGAAGTCGCTACAGTTAAAGGAAAAGGAAAATTTGTTACAACAGGTTCTCTCGGCGATGTAATGAAAGAATCTATTACTGCAGCAATGACTGTTGTAAGAACACGTGCAGACGAACTCGGTATTGAATCAACACGTTTTGAAGAAACAGACGTGCATGTGCATTTACCAGAAGGCGCTACGCCTAAAGATGGACCATCAGCAGGTTTAGCTTTAACAACAGCACTTGTATCTGCCTTTACAGGTATACCAATTCGTGCAGATATCGCAATGACAGGTGAAACCTCACTACGTGGACACGCGCTACGTATTGGAGGATTAAAAGAGAAATTACTCGCGGCTCATCGTGGCGGTATTAAGCTCGTATTTATTCCTCAGGACAATGTAAGAGACTTGGCTGAGATCCCTGATAATGTTAAAGAAGGACTAGAAATCAAAGCTGTGAAAACAATTGATGATGTTCTTCCATTTGCATTGACAGAGATGCCAAAGCCTTTACCTACCCCTTTGGCAAAACCTGTTACCGAAAACAAAGTGACTAGACACTAGTCACTCAAGAATAAAAAGCCACTCATAAGAGTGGCTTTTTATTCTCATCTATAAATTAATGGTGTAGTAAAATACTTGCTATAACACCTGTTGCTGCTGCAACTAAAATATATTGACCATCTACATGTAACCAACGATGTCCGCTTGGTGGTGGTGGTAAACCATTATCACGCCAATTGTCTACGCGATAGTTTCTTCCCCAATATGATTTAGGTATATGACCACCCTGTTGCCATTGACCACCTGAAGGCGCATGGTAGTAATTTGGATATCCACGCATATCTTGTTGTTCATTACGTCCAACATCTCGGTCTCTATGACCACCATGACGCTCTTGATTTTGCATTGGAGCTTGACGACCTTCTGGTCCTGGTCCTCGATCGTCTCCGCCACGATCCCATGGATCTGCAGAAGCCAATCCGCTCATGAGTGTCGCACCACAAAGTAAAGTGACAGTGAAAAAACGTTTTTTAAATTTCAACATGTTAAAGCCTTGTCTAACTCTTTAGATCTACTTTAACCTTCAATATGAGAGCTTCAATGAATAATCATGTTATAGGCTGTAAACAATTAAGTAAGAAATGTATAATATGCATATATTTTATAAAAAGCTTGTAGATCGTGTAATTGATCTATCTTCGGTCTAAATATTTAAGATTCTCTATTTCTCACGTTATAATTATCGGCTTTTAGTCAAACTGTCTTTCTCTCTATGAAAATTAGAATCCTTACTATTGGACAAAAAATGCCTGCGTGGGTACTTACAGGTGTAAATGATTATCTCAAACGTATTCAACCTTTTGTACAAACCCAATTTGTAGAATTACCTATGGCAAAACGAGGAAAAAATGACTCAGATGCAGATATCTTTAAATACTGTCAAATCGAAGGCGAAGCCATTTTAGGGGCATTAAAGCCCAATGAAATTTTGATTGCACTTGAGGTCAATGGCAAGGAATTAAGTACTGAAAAATTGGCTCAAACAATGAAAGATTGGATGCTAGAAGGTCAAGATATTGCTTTAGCGATAGGCGGTCCCGATGGATTAAGCGATCAAGTCCGTCAAGCAGCAAAATGGCATTGGTCATTATCAAAACTTACTTTGCCTCACCCACTTGTTCGTGTCATGCTCATCGAACAGCTTTATCGTGCAATGAGTATTAATCACAACCACCCATATCATCGTGCTTAAACAATTTGCTTATGGGTGTATTTATTTTTAAGGATACGCATGAACCGACAAACACTTCCAGGTTTATTTATTTCACATGGTTCCCCAATGTTGGCACTTGACCCTGAACAAGTTGGTCCTGCATTACATCGCTTAAGTATAAACCTTCCCCAACCTGTGGCAATTATTGTGATGTCAGCACACTGGGAAAGCGAAACACTTGAAGTAAGCACTGCAACTCGTCCTGAAACTTGGCATGATTTTCGTGGTTTTCCCAAAGAACTATATGATATTCGCTATCCTGCACCTGGTGCAATTGAGCTTTCAGAGCGCTTACTGACTCGTTTTGCGGATGCAGATATTCATGCGAATGCAAATAGTACAAGACCTCGGGATCACGGGGTATGGATGCCTTTATTGCATATGTACCCTGATGCAGATATTCCTGTTATTGAAATTTCTCTACCAATGACAGGAAGTGCACATGACATATACACCATTGGCCAAATCCTTGCAGAATTACGCCAAGAACAAATCTTATTAATTGGTTCGGGTAGCATCACGCATAACCTGTCAGAATTGTCTTGGCAAAAACAACATTTAGATACACCGCTTTGGGCCTCTAAATTTAGAAACTATATTGTTCAAAAGCTACAGCAACAAGATTTTGAAGCAGTCTTGAATTGGGAAAGCTTACCTCATTTAGAGAGAAACCATCCCACATTAGAACATCTTGCACCATTATTTTTTGCTATGGGTACAGGGCATCGCTTTAGTATTGTACACAGTAGCTTTTCTATGGGCACTTTAGGAATGGATATTTATCGTTTTGACTAATCATAAGTGACCAAATTGAAAGCCTGATACAGATATTCCACCAAGAAATTTGGATTCATGATAATTCCTGATAGCCTGTTCATTTTCTGCTGCACCTACCGCAACCATAATCGGAAGTAAATGTTCTTCTCTGGGGTGAGCAAATCGTGCAGCAGGGGCATTTTCCCAATGAATTAAGCGTTGATTCCGTATATCCGTATCATAATTCACCAAAGTTTCATTCAACCAAGTGTCGAATAAACCTGATTCTTTTTCTGCTGTTGCATTAAACTGAGATAAATTATGGTAGGTCAAACCACTTGCAATAATAAGAATATTTTCTTCACGTAATTTTGCCAACTGCCGACCCAATATAATATGTGTCATTGGATCCAAACCTTTTTTTAATGAAAGTTGAACCACAGGAATATCCGCTTTGGGGTTAATAACTTGCATAGGTGCAAACATGCCATGATCATAGCCACGTGAGTTATCAATAGAAACATCAATATTTGCAGCTTGTAATTGTTCGACAACACGTTTCGTAAGCTCGGCGTGACCTGAAGAAGGATAATCAATTGCATAGGTTTCTTGAGGAAAGCCATAATAGTCGTACAACATCGTTGGATGTTGTGCACCTTGAACAGTAAAAATACGCTCTTCCCAATGTGCAGAAACCATTAAGATAGCCTGAGGTTGTTGCGTTAGACCTTTCAGAATCTGAGAAAGTGACTGCTCGAGTTGCGTATATTGTTTTCTTAATACTGGCATCCATGGCCATGGCCCTCCCCCATGTGAAACAAAGAAGACGGGTTGCCGTATTGAATGACTCTTCATTTTATGTATCCTAAAATTTCTATTACTTAGTAAAAAGTATGAAACTTTGAAATACATAGAACAATTCAACAAATAGAACACTCCAATGAATGATTAGAACGATCAAATTAAATTCCGACAAATTTACTAGGTTGAGTCTATACTTCAGAGGCAATAAAATAATCCCCTATTTTTTTTAAGACTTTATTTTAACCATGAAAACAGAGCTTTTATCTCCTGCCGGCTCACTTAAAAATATGCGCTATGCCTTCGCTTATGGTGCCGATGCAGTATATGCAGGACAGCCCCGCTATAGCCTTCGTGTTAGAAATAATGAGTTCGACCATGAAACATTAAAGATTGGTATTCAGGAGGCACATACCTTAGGCAAAAAATTCTATGTCGTGGTTAATATCCAACCCCACAACAGTAAATTAAAAAACTTTCTTGCCGACCTAAAACCAGTTATCGATATGAAACCAGATGCTCTCATCATGTCTGATCCTGGTTTAATTATGCTTGTACGTGAAAATTTTCCCACTATAGATATACACTTATCTGTACAAGCCAATGCTATGAATTGGGCGACTGTTAAGTTCTGGAAAAACTACGGACTAACACGCGTTATTTTATCTCGTGAATTATCTATAGAAGAAATTGAAGAAATAAAAAAATATGTTCCTGATATCGAGTTAGAAATATTTGTACATGGCGCACTTTGCATGGCCTATTCTGGACGCTGTATGCTTTCAGGATATATGAACAAGCGTGATGCAAATCAAGGGGCTTGTACGAATGCTTGTCGTTGGGAATATAAAGTATTGGATGTTCAAGAAGATCACCTAGGCGACATCATTCCTACAAAAGAAATTCAAAATACACAATCTATTTTATTACAACGTAACAATGAAGATGCTTTTGCAGCAGAAGAAGATGAGCATGGAACATATTTTATGAACTCTAAAGACCTACGTGCAGTCCAACATGTAGAGCGTTTAACAAAAATTGGAGTGACTTCATTAAAAATTGAGGGTCGTACTAAATCTTATTTTTATTGCGCGCGAACAGCTCAAATTTATCGAAAAGCGATCGATGATGCTTTAAATGCTAAACCATTTGATACACAGCTTATGTATCAGCTCGATGGGCTTGCAAATAGAGGATATACAGAAGGTTTTTTAAGACGTCATGTGCATAGTGAATATCAAAACTACACTCATGGTTCTTCAAAATTTGATTATCAACAATTTTGCGGTGAAGTCATTCAATATGAAGATGGATATCTCACGATTGATGTCAAGAATCGTTTTACGATTGGCGATACATTAGAGCTTATGACACCAAAAGGCAATATATCCTTTACACTCAAAGAAATGCTAAATAGGAAACATGAAGCGATCGAAAGTGCAAAGGGCTCAGGACATATTGTAAAAATACCAAGTCCACTAAAAACATTAGACTGTCAGTTTGCACTTCTCATTCGAAATTTGCCCCATCGTGTAAATGATATACCTTCATCATCATTGGCATACAACATTCAATAGCATGGCTTTAATCATTACAACAGACTGTATTAATTGTGATATGTGCTTACCTGAATGTCCCAATACAGCAATATCAGAAGGTAAGAAAATTTACGAAATTGATCCTGTACGCTGCACAGAATGCGTGGGATTTTACGATCATCCAACATGTATTGCAGTATGCCCGATTCACTGTATAGAACAGCATCCTTCATATTACGAAACAAAAGAAGCTTTACTTGTTAAGTTTCAGGCACTCAATATTCTATAAATCTCTAGCCTATCATCATACGTGATAGGCTAGAATTTTTTAAAATATATCGAATTATTTGTATTAAGATATTTTAAATAAAAAAAAGAGCTAAAGAATAACTCCTTAGCTCTTCTAGCAACACAGAATTAGTTTCCTGAGCGAATAATATAATCAAATGCAGATAGCGCTGCTTTAGCACCTTCACCTGTTGCTATAATAATTTGCTTATAAGGCACAGTTGTACAATCGCCTGCTGCAAAAACACCTTTTACATTGGTTTCATTGCGTTCATTAATTACAATTTCCCCACGTTTAGACAGTTCTACAGCACTATTTTTAAGGAAGTCTGTATTTGGTAATAAACCAATTTGGACAAAAATACCTGCCAGTTCAACGGTATGTACTGCTTCAGTTGTACGATCTTTATATTTTAGACCTGTAACTTGAGCACCGTCACCTAAAACTTCAGTTGTCTGAGCACTCATAATGACTGTTGAATTAGGTAAGCTGTGCAATTTATCTTGTAGTACTTGGTCTGCAAGTAAATGGTCACTAAATTCGATCAGTGTTACATGCTCAACAATACCAGCTAAATCAATTGCAGCTTCTACACCCGAGTTACCGCCACCAATAACAGCAACATGTTTGCCTTTAAACAAAGGGCCATCACAGTGTGGACAATATGCAACACCACGTGTACGGTATTCTTTCTCACCAGGAACGTTTAGCTCTCTCCAACGTGCACCTGTAGAAAGAATTACAGACTTTGATTCAAGTTTTGCACCATTTTCTAGCTCTACAGATACCAGTCCATTTTCTGTTTGATCTGCACCAATAATTTGGCTTACACGCTGTAAATTCATAATATCAACATTATATTCACGAACGTGTTTTTCCATGTCACTCGTAAATTGAGGCCCAACCGTACGCTGTACCGTTGTAAAGTTCTCAATATCCATCGTATCCATTACCTGACCGCCAAAGCGTTCAGCAACAATACCTGTGTTAATCCCCTTACGAGCTGCATAGATTGCAGATGTACCGCCGGCAGGCCCCCCACCTACGACGAGTACATCAAACGCTTCTTTCGCATTTAATTTCTCAGCTTCTTTTTCAACAGAGTGAGTATCCAATTTAGCAACGATCTCCTCAAGAGTCATACGACCTTGACCAATGTGTTGATTGTCTTGAAAAACCATTGGTACGGCCATAATTTTTCTTTCTTCAACTTCATCTTGGAAGAAAGAACCATCAATCATCGTTGCTGTAGTATTTGGATTATAAATGGCGATTAAATTCAGTGCCTGAACAACGTCAGGACAGTTATGACATGTTAAAGATACAAACACATCAAAGTTAGCTTTTAAATTTAAACCTTTAATTTGATTTAGAATTTCATCTGAAACCTTTGGAGCATAACCAGAAACTTGGAGTAATGCTAAAATGAGAGATGTAAATTCATGTCCCATTGGAAGACCTGCAAAATATACACGTGGCTCTTCACCTGCTTTTGCAATACCAAAACTTGGACGACGAACATTTTGACCATCTAAACGAACAGTAACTTGATCAGACAACTCTGCAATCTCAGTGACTAGCTCTTTAATTTTAATTGCTTTATCAGATTCATCTAAAGATGCAACGAGCTCAACAGGGCTTTCTAAACGTTCTAAATAAGCTTTTAACTGTGCTTTAATATTTTGGTCTAACATTATTTAGTCTCCAATGGAGTAATTTTTTAACTAAGCAAATCATACATAAATTAGACCTATAGTTAAAACAGAATATTTTTATAGCTACAATCGTTTTTTCAAATTAAATCTTATATTACAACTATAAATATATACTTTTTATAAAATAAAAAGCCAAGCATTATGGCAATACCTGGCTTTTAGTAACTAAAAAATTCTATTTAAATGTCTTGAAGCGTGCATCATCTTCCATGAATTCTTTTTCACCAGCAGGTGCTTCAATAGAACCAAAGACCAATTGTGCGCGTAGTTTCCAAGTTTCAGGCACACCAAACGCTTTTGCTGTTTCTGCATCTGCTATCGGATTATAATGCTGTAATGAAGCACCAACATTAACTTCAGAAAGTGCAGTCCAGACAGCAAATTGGGCAATCGCACTTGAATGTTCTGACCAAATTGGAAAATTGTCAGCATAAGCTGCAAATTGCTCTTGAAGGCCTTTTACAATATCTTGGTCTTCATAAAATAAAACCGTTCCTTTGCCTGCTGCAAAACTGCTAATCTTATTGTTTGTTCCCTCAAAAGCAGATTCAGGAACAATTTGACGTAAGGTTTCTCTTACAATTTCCCAAAACTTCTTATGTGAGTCATCAAATAAAATAACGGCTCTAGAAGATTGTGAATTAAAAGCAGAAGGACTCAAACGAATGGCTTTTTTAATAAGTACTTCTAATTCTTCGTTAGAATGTTGAACATTACTTCCAATAGCATAAATCGTACGGCGTTTTTCAATTTCTTGAATAAATGACATTTTCTTCTCCACACTATAATATTATGTCGTTAAACGAACCTATTTCTTAGAAACTATTTTATAGAGAACGTCTATCATAAATATATGATATTCAATCAACGCAGTGTCCTATTTTTGCAATAATAAAATAAAAAAGCGCCAATTTATTATTGACGCTTATCGACTAATCAGTTACTACAGTGAACTATTTCTCTGTTTCAAACAATGCAGCAACAAATGATTTTGCAGAAAATGGACGTAGGTCATCAATTTTTTCACCAACACCAATAAATCGAATTGGCACATGTGTTCTACTTGCGATATTAAACAATACGCCACCTTTGGCAGTACCATCTAATTTTGTAATCGTAATACCTGTTAATCCTACAGCCTGATCAAACTCTTGCACCTGATTGATCGCATTTTGACCTGTACCCGCATCTACAACGAGCATAATTTCATGCGGTGCCGTTGGGTCAACTTTCTGCATTACACGTTTTACTTTTTTCAGTTCTTCCATTAAATTGCTTTTATTATGCAAACGCCCTGCTGTATCTGCAATAAGCACATCTACACCTTTAGCACGTGCACTTTCAAAAGCATCATAAATAACAGATGCGCTGTCTGCACCGTGTCCTTGGGCAACAACAGGGATCTCATTACGCTCGCCCCATATTTGAAGTTGCTCTGTTGCTGCTGCACGGAATGTATCACCTGCGGCAAGCATGACCTTTTTACCTTCACCTTGTAACTTTTTGGCAAGCTTACCAATGGTTGTCGTTTTACCTACACCATTTACACCTACCATTAAAATAACATAAGGATTTTTTTGGCTGTCAATTTGAAGTGCTTCAACGCGTGGCGCCAATAGGTTCACAAGTTCTTCTTGTAACGCTTTATATAAAGCATGCGAGTAAATCAGATCACCACGTGCTGTACGCTCAGTCAGATTCGCAATAATCGTTTTTGTTGCATCTACACCAATATCTGCAACTAATAATTGTTCTTCAACTTCTTCTAGCAGTTCATCATCAATCTCTTTACCGCCGATAAGAATATTCACCATTCCATCAGTGAAACTCTTTCTGGTTTTGGTCAAACCTTCTTTCATACGGCTGAAGAAACCACCTTTTGGCTTATCTTCATTCTCTGAATCTATAGGTTCAGGAGATCGTGTTTCAGATACTTGAACAGGCTCGGTTTTTTTTGTATCTACAATTGGGACATCAACAGCAGGTAAATTGGGTAATGTGACATCATCATCACCAATTTCTTCATCAATTAGAAACTTATGAGATACATTATTTTGCTCTTGCATGCTGATCCCTTGAAAAACAGTGCATAATTTAAAAGATTAATTTTAACATAAATTTAATATGATCACTTAAATAGGTCATATAAATCAGACTTAACGCCCTTCTGGTGGATAGACTTTTATATTTTTAGTTTCAAACTGATAAGCTCTTACTAAACGAAAATAGTCATTTTTACGAATAACTTCATTGGTAAGTAAGTGATAAGCCATTGTCTGCGTTTGTGGATAGTCGATTTGCTTTGCCATCGTCTGAATTTCACGGTATTGCTCTTGTGTGACATCGCTTGAAAGTAAAATACCTGAAAAAATAAGAAATATGCCAATAATAAAACATACTCCAACAGCAGGGAGTAATTGTATAGAAAGATTAAAATTCGTTTTTTGCCGACAAATGTGAAAAAAGTTCTGGATTCTGTGCATGACCAACCTCTACTCACGTCAGTGTAAGTCGATCATGCACGTAGTACAATACTTAAAATTATATAATGATGTTAAAAAAATCAGGTTGTTGGTGTGATATGAGCAACAAAGGCAAAATACAGAACTACGGCTACAATAGCGAGCCCCACAAATAAAATAAATGGATTCATTTCTTTCTCATGTGAATGACTGTCTGCAGGGGTATCATCGAATCCCGCGAGACCTTTTAGTTCGTTATTATAAGTGTCGTAAAAATGAGAACGGCTTTGTGAATCTAGAGAAGTTAAGAATGCCGCGATCTTTGCGCGCTGTGAAATACCAACGCTACCAATTTGCTCATTTTCATGATATACTGCGTTATGCAATTGCTCTCTGTGAAACTTCGCAAGCGCTTTGATCTGTTCTGTATTTAAAGGCAAATCAAAGTTGAATCCATCAATTGTATAAGTACTCATTATTATATACCCTCTGTTGTTAGTTAAATTTTTTTAATCTTTATATTTTTACTATACACCTTTTTATTCTATTTAGTAATGAGTCAAATAAACTTAAAAATACTTACATAAACTTATTTTTCTAGTTGACAAATTCTTTCAAATGTAATATTTGTTTAACAAACTGAAGTTAAAATTGTAAGTACATAGGGCTCATGAGATGCCCTAAATCATAATTAAAATAAGGAGCTTAATATGATTCAACAACTTTCTCAACACGACTTAGAGAATGTATACGCAACTGCGGTACATACTATTCAATCGCAAATGAACTTTTCAGATGCGGTTACCGACTTAGAAAATGCTGCACGTGCAGGTCATGGGAAGGCTGCTTTATTCTTAGCAGAGTTATATAACCAAGGTTTCCGTGTAGAACGTGATAGCTACAAAGCACAGTATTGGCAAAAGATGGCAACCATGGTTGCTTAATAAAACGTCACCTAGGTGGCGTTTTTTTATGTGTTTTTATTCTGTAAGAATTTCAATAAGAAGAATCCGACAACTAAGCCCAAACCAACAACAAACAAAATTGAAGCCGAATTTACCCAAATTAATGCCTGATCCTTTGTTACCACACCAAAAAGCAAACCAAATATTGCTGGCGATAGCAATGCATTTGTACCTTCAGAAATTGTAGGCGTAAAGAAACATGCAAACAAAACTAAGGTGGAAATAGAACAAAACTTCGAATAAGGTTTTGTCATTAAATACCAACACAGTAAAATAATAAATGCGCCTACACCATATACGGCGATCGCTATTGTTTCCTCTGGAAATACATCAAGTACAGAAAGTACCTGATGTAAAATCCCTATATTTTCATTAGGCACCACGTAAGCCCTCTGGTGCAACAGCATTCGGATTAATTAAACCTTCAGGAGGCATTTGAAGAAAAAATCCTTTCGTCTCCAGTGAATCTATTACATGTAATACATTTGCACGTGCTAACTTACGCCCTTCATGTAACTCAAGATGCATTACAAATGTTGCACGACCAAATGCCTGACGAACAGCATCTGGTACATTTTCGAGTGGATCGCTATCTTCTGACTTCGTTTCATTCATATTTGATGTCACATAAATGTACATTTCATCTTTTTTACTTGAACGATAAATATCACAATGCATAAATAGTGCTCTTCGTATTTTTAACTTTGAATCTAGTATTTATTGTAGCTGAAATTTCTTTATTTGCGTATTTTCATTTGCTGTGCCAAATTGTGTTTATCAGCTTTTAAAACTTCTAATAATGGCTGAACCAATAGTGGATAGCGCCACCCTTTCAAATAGCAAGATAAATGGTTGATATCTTGATGATAAAAAACTACATGATGATACAACTCATTCAACCATTTTTTTCTCATAAGTACTGCTCGAGGAATACCTGTTTCAAAAGAAACTCTCTCGATAATGGTTTCCACTTGCTCGGCAATATCTTTAGAAATTTGTTTTACAGGCCTTGCCAAATTTAAAGGCCACTCTTCTTTTTCTGGTAAGAACTGTAAAAGATCCAAGATAACTTTACCATATTCTCGAATAATATTCGGACGCATCCCTTTAATGTGAGAAAGTTGAAATTGATTCCTTGGATTTTTCTCTACCAATTCAATCATTATATTATTTTTAAGCACAAAACTGCGAGGAATATTCAGTGCTTTCACTAATTGTTCTCGCCATACACTCAGTTGTTGTAATTGCATTAACTGTTTACGAGAGTGACGATAGTTTCCTACATCCCGATAGAGTTCTTCGGTAGATGTTTCTAAACTAATTTCATAAGCCAAGCTTTGGCAGTCTTCTTCAACATAAGCCAACAAGTTTTTATGTTGCAACTCTTGTTTAATTTTTTCTGCTAAATGAGGTAAAAACTCTACATCATTTGCAGCATAGCACAGTTGTGCTTGACTCAGCGGTCTGGCTGTCCAATCCGAACGTGTATGATCTTTTTCTATGTCTACACCCAAATACATTTGCAAAGCATTTTGATAACTTACCTGTAAACCATGTCCTAAAAATGACATCGCAAGCTGAGTATCAAAAATATTCTTGAGTGGTTTAATTTTAGAATAGCAGTAGAAAAGATCGACATCTTCACTACAAGCATGAAAAATATTTTGTTTTGCTTGAATCAATTTTTGCCAAAATAGACTTAAATCTAAATGAACACCATCAAGCAAATATACTTCACCATCTAAATTTATCTGAAATAAACCCAATTTAGGCCAAAGTGTATCCACCTTTACAAACTCAGTATCTAAGGCATATATAGATGTGGGTTTCATCTTATCTAAAATAGAAAGAAGCTCACTTTGATGTTGAATAAGTTGATACATGCCTTATTGATTACCTAGCTATTAATGAAAATTCTTAATCTCACCACAGGCATGCTTATTCAGGCGAATAGATCATGTTGGGGTATTTTAGTAATTGTAATGAAATTGTGCCTAATTTTATTCAATTGCATCTTAAAATTTGCTTTTTATTACGTCAATATACAAAAAAAGAGATGCTTTTGTATATTTTTATATCAATAATTAAAGTTAACTATTTAAATTGCATTCTTTGATGCACTGCTTGGCTAAGTGTATGACTATCTACGTATTCAAGCTCCCCTCCTTGCGGCACACCTTGAGCAATTCGTGACATACGAATTGGCAAATGTTTACAAGCTTCTAATAAGTAGTGTGCTGTAGCCTGCCCTTCTACAGTTGCATTGGTTGCCAAAATGACTTCTTCAATAACACCTTCTTTAAGACGTGCAAGAAAACGAGGAATACCTATTTCTTCTGGCCCAATTCCGTCTAATGGCGATAAATGGCCACCAAGTACATGATACTTACCATTAAAACTTCCTGTTTGCTCAATTGCCATAACATCAGCAGGCGATTCAACAACACAAATTAATGAGTCATCTCTATTATGTGCAGTACAAATATCACAAATATCATTTTCTGTAAGTGAGTTGCAAACCGAACAACTATGAATATGCTGAGCAGCTTCACTTAAAGCGTTTGCAAGTACCATTGCACCTTCACGATTTTTCATCATCAAATGAAGTGCCATGCGCTGAGCCGATTTTGGCCCAACGCTTGGCAAACGGCGTAATGCGTGTACTAAGTCATCAAATTTGTGACTAAACATGCATAACCCCTTTCAATTAGAATAAACCTGCTAAACCAGGAGGAAGTCCCATACCTGAATTGGCATCTTTCATTTTCGCTTCAGAAATTTCTTCTGCTTGACGAGCAGCATCATTCATTGCAGCAGCAATCAGATCCTCAACCATATCCGCATCATCCTGTAATAATTCAGGATTAATTTCAATACGCTTTACCACATGACGACATGTCATGGTTACTTTTACTAAACCGCCACCTGCTTCTGCATGAACTTCAGTTTGTGCTAGCTCTTCTTTTGCCTTTTTAGCATTCGCTTCCACATCTTTTTGCATGCGCTGCGCTTGTTGCATCAGCATATTAATATTCATACCAAAAGCTCCAACTTTTAAATCAAATCTAAACCACGAGATAAGTCACGAATAATATCATGAATATCTTCTAAACCAACAGAAAGTCGAATTAAGCCCTCGCTAATCCCTGCTGCTGCTTGTGCTTCTTTAGATAGTTTCCCATGCGTTGTTGTTGCAGGATGTGTAATTGTCGATTTTACATCACCTAAATTTCCTGTAATAGAAATAAATTGTGTACTATCGATAACTTTCCATGCTGCGTCTTTTCCACCCTTGACTTCAAAGGAAACAATTCCACCAAAGCCAGATTGTTGCGATTTTGCCAAAGCATGTCCTGGATGGCTTTCAAGGCCCGAATAGTAAACACGCTCTACTTTGTCATGACTTTCTAACCAACCTGCAACTTGTTGTGCACCTTCACAGTGGGCCTTCATACGTAACTTTAACGTTTCTAAACCTTTCAAAAAGACCCATGCATTAAATGGACTCATTGATGGACCTAATGTCCGAACTACACCAAAAACTTCTTCAAGCAAATCATGTTTTCCAACGACTGCACCACCTAACGCTCTCCCTTGACCATCAATATATTTGGTTGCTGAATAAACCACGAGATCTGCACCAAATTTAATTGGTTGCTGTAGTATAGGTGTACAGAATGTATTATCTACAACCAATAGGGCATGATGTGCATGGGCAAGTTTTGCTACAGCCGAAATATCCCCAATCATCGCTAATGGGTTTGAAGGCGATTCTAAAAAGAAAAGCTTTGTATTGTCACGTACTGCATTTTCCCACTGAGATAAATCTGTTAAATCAACATACGTAATTTCTACGCCAAATTTTGCAATGTAACGATCAAATAACCCTACAATTGAACCAAAAATATCTCTAGAACATACGACATGATCACCTGCTTTTAAATAAGCCATCATGATCGCTAAAATGGCTCCCATACCAGAACCTGTCGCCACTGCTCGTTCACCGCCATCTAATGCAGCCAGTCTTTTTTCAAACATACTCACTGTTGGATTGGTAAAACGAGAATAAATATTTCCTTTCTCTCTACCTTGAAATTTATCAGCAGCTTCTTGTGCATTTTTATAGACGAATGATGAGGTTAAAAAGATAGGTTCGCCATGTTCACCTTCGTGTGTACGAGTGTGTCCTGTTCTAATGGCTAAAGTATCTATTTGAAATTGGTCGTATTCTTCTTGATTCATACACTTTTACTCATGCGTTCTTCACTTACATTCTTTTCATTGTGAGTGCCAACTTACAAGCTGGTCAAGTAAAAAAGAATAAAGGTTTTACTAATTTAGAAAAATTCATGTTTAAGTGTATAAAAATGAAATAAATTATAAATATAACTTAATGATTGTTGAAAAACACTCAATTCATTAGACTGAAAATATAATATTCAAATAACCTAAAACCAATTACTAGAGATAATTATGACCCAAACTCTTTCTTTCATTGGACTTGGTGCAATGGGCTACCGAATGGCAGCACACCTACCAAAAAAATTTACACAAGTCCTCGTATGGAACAGAACTTCGAATAAAGCACAAGCGCATGCAAAACAATATGGTACACAAGTAGCAACATTAGAAGAGGCTGTTCAAGCCGATATTATTTTTTCTTGCTTACCTACCAGTGCAGATGTAGAAGCCTTAATTAAACCACTCTCCATTAAATCTGGTGCAATTTGGGTAGACTGTACAAGCGGTGTCCCTGAAAGTGCAAAAAAACTAAAAATCGAGCTGCAAGAAAAAGGAGTTTCATATCTAGATGCACCTGTTAGTGGTCAAACTATTGGGGCAGAAAATGCAACACTTACGTTTATGGTAGGTGGAGATCCTACTGCTTTTAAACAAGCACTACCTGCTATGCAAGTACTTGGAAAGCTCATTAAACATGTCGGTGACTCAGGTTCAGGGTTTGCTGTAAAAGCTGTGAACAATATGCTTATGGCTGTCCATTTATGTGCAGCATGCGAAGGAGCATCTACACTCAAATCACATGGTGTAAATCTGCAAGAAGCATTTGAATGTATTAATGCTTCGAGCGGACAAAGCACGGTTACTTCTGCTGTATTGCCTCAACGTATTTTTAACCGTAGTTTTCCAGATACTTTTGCCCTTTCTCTTTTGGCAAAAGATACAGGAATTGCTTTAGATCTTGTCCAAAGCGCGAAGCTTTCTGCACCCGTCATCGCAGCATCACAAAGCCTTATACAAGCAGCAAGCAATTTGGTAGAGCACCAAAGTGATTTTTCTAACGTTGCAAAAATGTATGAAATGTTCAACAAAGTGACTATTGAATAAACAGCTTGATTTTACGTATTCTTTCCCCATATAAAGAGTATGTGTTATAAAAACACAATTCATTTGTTTGAGGAAACGCTTATGAAAAAGTTATCTGCTGTCATCATTGCAACTGTGCTTGGCTCATTCGGCACATACGCAGTAGCAGCACCTGCAACTCAGGCGTGTCAAAAACTGGAAGATGACTATAACCTTATTTATGCAGCTAAAGGCTTTTGTTTCAAAGATGCAGAAGCTAAAGCTAAATACGGCAATGACAACTGCTACACGACAAAACCTAAATTTTCTGAACGTGAGCAAGAACGTTTAGATCAGATTAAGGCACAACAAAAATCGCTAAACTGCGATTAATACTATTTTGTAAGGTTCACTGCAAATGCGGTGAGCCTAGACTTCCCTCTTCCCCCTTACATCATATACTCTATTGTTTTAACCTTATAAACTAGTGCTAAAACATGTCTATACATTACGATACTCAAAATATTTTTGCCAAAATACTTCGTGGTGAAATTCCTGCAATTAAAGTCTATGAAGACGATCGAACTTTGGCATTTATGGATATTATGCCTCAAGCACAAGGGCATACGCTCGTTATCCCAAAAGCAGAAGCAGTGACTTTATTAGATTTATCTGCCGATGATGCTGCTTATACCATACAAATTGTACAAAAAGTTGCGCGTGCGATTGAAAAAGCTTTAGATGCCTCAGGTATTGTACTTATGCAACTTTCGGGAGAAACTGCAGGTCAAACAGTACCGCATGTACATTTTCATCTTATTCCAAGTTCTATACATGAACTACGCAAACATGCTGCTGAAATGGGAGATCAAGAAGAAATTAAGGCAACAGCTGAAAAAATTAAACTTGCTTTAGAACAACTATAATGAGGTAACGGCTAGGTAGTTTCATACCTAGCCGAATTGGCTTATTTTCCTACAAGTGCTTCGTTAATAACTTGGAAAACATCCGTATTATCAATATAACGACCATCATTCATTTTTGTATATTTGGCATACCCAGCATCAATACCTTTTACATGACTTGTAAATCGTTCCGATCCTGCACCTTTAGCCCATAATGGCACCAATGCATTTGAATGATCGCCTGTAGGTCTAAAAGTAAATTGTGGTACTTTTCCTTTGCCTTTATTCTCAATTAATTGAAACGGTTGGGTGTTCGCTTGCGCACCCATTGGCATACCATTGTCATGATCCGTTGTCACAATCACTAAAGTTTCATCCCAACTGCTATTTTTCTCGACCCAATCAATTGTTGCTTTAACGGCATCATTAAAATCTTTCGTTTCTTCCATGAGTCGACCATACTCAGGCTCATTGGTACAGGTGCCATAATTCCATTGCGAACTACATGAGCTAGTATGCGCAGACCAATCTGTTGCCCCACCTTCAACCATTAAAAAGAAACCCGCAGGATTCTTACTTAATTGATGGATAGCACCTTTAGTCATAATACTCAATGTAGGTACAGTTTTAATATAGGCATCACCCGACGGGTTCTTAATATCTTTACCAACAATATTCGCTTGTCGAGCCTGCTGAAGTGTATTAGCAACTTTTGGAGAGGCAAAAACAGGCCCATTATATGTTTTTGTTTTATTCGCTAAAGCATTAAAGTCTTCCACATCACGAATGACATTCCACGCCACAGTACTATTTTGTGGAATAATTTGACCATGACTCAACTTATTCCAGTCATCGGCAGAAATATACGTAGATTTAGATTTTTCATCACATCCTGCTGTGGATTCATTGGTTACCAATTGACTGCATGATGTACCGTTCACATTATAATCAGGTGCACCCGTTCCCATAATCAGGTCTAAATGACCTTGATAAAGCATTTGATGTGCAATAGCATGGTAATTATTTCTTGAAATGTTTTGTGCACCAAAAGCAGCTGGTGTCGCATGTGAAAAGGGTACTGTTGTAATCACACCTGTCGATCTACCCTCTTTCTTTGCAGTTAAAGTAATAAAATCTATAGGATTGCCATAATTATCATAATTAATTGCATTATTAAATGTCTTTTTACCCGATGCGAGTGCTGTACCTGCTGCCGCACTATCTGTTGGATTTTTTGACAAATACTCATAGCCTTTAAATGGCAACTTTGTAGACTGTGTAGGCGTAACATCCCATGCCTGTTTTGCATCGTAATTAACCAGTGAATCTGCATTATTCGTTGGACTTTTTGATGTATTTAATGGGTACGTTGTCATGGCATATTTTGCAGGGAAATTTGCATAAGGTGTTTTGTCTCTGCCACCATATTGCCAATTTGCTGTTGCATCCCATGTTCCTACACCTGCACCATCATTAATAAGAACAATAATATTTTTTGGTTTTTTAGGCTCACTGACATTCGTTTTACTGCTATTTACTAAGTGTTGCTGCCCACAACCCACCATCATTATAGACAGCGTTAATAATGTAAGGGAAAGTGCTTTTTTATTCATTAACATGATCGATTTTTCTTAAAAATAATACTTACCTTTAAATAATATTAATTTTACGTTTAACTTTTGTGAAAAATAGATTTATTTGCATTGAGCTTTGCCTTCATAATTAAAAGCAAAGCTCTAAAATAATTTAATACTTAAATTTAAGTGTAAAATTAATTTGACGTGGACTACCTAATGCAACCAATCGGTTCGTATTATCTTTATTTGCAATACTGCCCGCATAGTATTCTTTATCAAACATGTTCAATACAGACAATTGAGCCCCCCAATGTTGAGCCTCATATCCAGCCTCAGCATCAAATACTGTGTATGCAGGTACATCTATTGAAGCATCACCCGTAATTGGTTTTGCACTTTCACCACGCACTCCAGTTCCAAGATACCATCCTAAAGAATCACTCACTGGGTAATAACGCATAGATAGACTATATGTATTCTCGGGGGTGTTTTCTAAACGCTGTCCAATTTTATTTCTATTCGTATCTTTGCTAATTTTTGCTTCGTACATATGGCTAAACGAAGCATTTAAACGAAGCCGATCAGAAAGATTCGCTGTTAATTCGGCTTCTACTCCTTTCGTTTTCTGCTGTCCATCTTGTACCTGAAAACTAGCATTGTTTGGATCTGTGACCAAGACATTATCTAATACAAGGTTATACCAAGACAGTGTTGCTTGTATATTCTGAGCTTCATTCTGGAATTTAAAACCTGCTTCTAACTGTTTTCCTGTTTGAGGATCAAATGCTTGACCTTGACGATCTGTACCCGATGTCGGTGTAAACGATGTCGAATAGCTTACATAAGGTGCAACCCAATGATTAATGTTATATAAAGCAGATGCACTTCCAGTAAATGCATGATGATTCTGACTTGTACTTTTTCCCGTAATTAAATTATCTGTAGCTGTTTTTGCCCAATCGTGTCGACCTGCAAGATTTAGAATTAGATTATCTTGAATTGTAAGTTGATCTCTAAGATAAACACCAACATATTCAGTTTTGGAAACTGTCGATTTAGGCGACAACTGTTTACTACAGTCTACATACGTATTATAAATCGGTTTATAAAAGTTAAAGTTATCTATTTTACAATTAAAGTTACTTTGCTCACTGCGATCTTTCATTGCATCAACACCCATTAAGATGTTGTGTTCCATACCATAAAATCGAAATGTATTTTTTAACTGGTTGTCGATGGTATAGTTCAAATTATTATAATGTTGTACATTCGCTTGGCGTGTGATGGTTGTAAAGTTAGAGGTTGGTACCCATTGCACCATTGAAACAAAGCGACCATCCATAATTGCCTTGCGCACTGCTGCATTTTGTTCAAAATTCCATCCATTTTTAAAGGCATAGTTAAATGTATAACCTAAACGATAAACATCGCCTTTATATGGGCCAAATGATGGCTCTCCAAAGAATGTAGAACTTGCCAACTGCCCATTTGGATTCGGCTTAAGCGTACCAATGACAGGTAGTCCTTGCATACGCAAGTATTCACGATGCTGATAGCTAGCAACTGTAGATAGTTTTGCCTGATCTCCTAAGTCAAAATTATAAGATGGAGAAATCGAAAAGTTTTTAAAATAAACTTGATCTACAGGATCGTTCTGGTCTGCAATACGCCCAGCTAATCGAAAAGCACCTTCTTTAGTTTCATTCGGACTATAATTAAGATCGAATTGAGCTTGTCGAAAAGCATAACTTCCATAAGTTACATCTGCATTTGCAAAGCTCTTCGCCTCTGGACGTTTAGATACTAAATTTACAATACCGCCTGGAAGTGCCTGACCAAAATTCACCGATGCAGGTCCTTTAATTACCTGTACCTGATCCATTCCAGATAAATCAATCGCAACATCTGAGCTTGTACCCTGACGTAAACCATCTATAAAGACTTGGTTTGAAGCACTTTGCCCACGAATAATAATGTCATCCCACCCTCTTCGGCTACGATTGCCAGCTGACACTCCAGCAATTCCTTTTATTGCATCTGTTAGTGTAAAAGCTTGTTTTTGATTTAACTGTTCACTTGTCACAACACTTACTGATTGTGCTGTTTGAAACAAAGGAGTATCTGACTTTAGGCCTGATACTGCTTTTTTTGCGATATGCTCTTCTTTCTCCTCAGATTTCAACTGAATTGTTGGAAGATTTTGTGCATTATTAGAATTTGCATATACTGAAGAGACTGACAATAAAATAGAGGACACAACAGAAAAATATAAGATGTTATAGCGCATTTGAATCATAGTTATATCTTAATGATAATAAGAATTCATCACATTACCATATAATATATATTTAATTTATATTTAATATATATCTAATTTTCAACATACTTTTAAAGCACCATCCTTGACCTAACTCTTTCAAGCATTACACATAGACCTATTTTTCATATTTATTTTTTCTAAAAAATATAATATTAATTATAAAAATAAACGATTAATTGAAAAATATAATCAGTTTTTTTAATGAAATTTTAATTTTTATAATTAGGGAGAAATTTAATCATGTATTACCTAGTAGGGAAGTTCATAATTTATTTAACATAAATATGAAAACCAATCTTCATTCCAATATTATATTTCACAAAAAATAATTAAATCATAAAGTCACCTATATCTTGGAACAATTATTGCATCTATAAAATAAATAATAATGGCATATTGAGAATAACCATGTTTCGATTACTCAGAAAAAACTTATTTTTACAAGTGGTCATTGCGCTAGTGGTTGGTATTGGTCTTGGTGTAACAACACATCAATTCGCACTTAACCTAAAACCGCTTGGTGATGGTTTTATCTCTCTTATTAAAATGCTCATTGCACCTATTGTTTTTTGCGTCATTACTTTGGGTATTTATGGTGCTGGCGATATTAAAAAGATGGGACGTGTCGGTTCAAAAACAATTCTTTATTTTGAAATTGTTTCAACGATTGCATTGGTGCTCGGCATTGCAGTGGCTTATATTTTCAAGCCTGGCGCAAATATGAATATCCAACTAAGTAGTTTGCATAGTAATGATTTAACAACGTATGTACAGCGTGCAGAACACCTTCAATCTATTCCCGATTTTTTCCTACACCTCATTCCAAGTACTATTTTCGATGCTTTTACTAAAGGAGATATCTTACAGGTTCTAATTATTGCAATCTTATTCGGTGTAAGCATGCTCTTAGTCCCTAAAAATATCGCAACGCCAACCAAAGCATTTCTCGAATCTATTTCAGAAATTCTTTTTAAAATGATGGGATTAATTATTCGTTTAGCACCATTAGGTGTACTCGGCTCTGTTGCCTACACCACGGCGCAATTTGGTCTAGGTTCATTATTTAAATTAAGTTACCTCATTATTTTATTCTACCTCACTTGCATAGTGTTTGTAGTTTGTATTCTTGGTTCTATTTTAAAACTTTCAGGACTAAATATTTTTAAGTTCTTACAATATTTCAAAGAAGAATTATTAATAGTCTTAGGCACAGCTTCTTCTGATGCTGTACTTCCACAAATTATGCAAAAATTAAAGAATCTAGGTGTAAAAGACAGTACAGTTGGCCTAGTTATACCAACAGGATATTCTTTTAATCTTGATGGTTTTTCTATTTATCTTACTTTAGGTGTTATTTTTATTGCTCAAGCTTGTAATATCGATTTAAGTCTTTCGCACTTATTATTAATCCTTTTTGTTTCGCTTTTGACCTCTAAAGGTGCACATGGTGTTCCAGGATCAGCCATTGTTATTCTAGCTGCAACACTTTCAATCATTCCAGACATTCCAACCATCGGCCTAGTACTACTTTTATCAATTGATTGGTTTATTGGAATTGTTAGAGCAATGACAAACCTTATTGGAAACTGTGTTGCAACTGTATTTATTGCAACATGGGAAAAAGATATCGACCTTGTAAAAGCAAAAGAGATATTAAAATCTCCACAAAAAGCCTCTCCTATTCCTATAGTACAGAAATAAAAAAAGGTGGCGTAAAGCCACCTTTTTTTTATTTTGAAAACTATTTTAAAAAGCCTGAAACCATGCCTAAAACTTTCTGGATATCATCATTTGCTTCTTGACTATTGGTTTGTTCACCTTTTGGTGTTAAGGCATTAATAATTTGTGGAAGGACTGTACCGATTGCACCATATACATCTTGCTTTTGTGTTTGCGTTTGTTCAGCCACTTGTTCAACATCCTGATCATTAAATAAGTTTTGAACATGATCATTCGCGACATCATCATGGCTTGAAGTTGATGGATCAACCCAATTTTGTACCTGACTGGTTAAACCCGAACCACGCAATTTATCTAAAGCAGCTTGTAAACCACCTTGTTGCTGAATCCAAGATAAAATTAAAGGAACAACTGCAACAAGCAAAGACTGTGTACCTGAGCTAGAGTTTCCAGCTTGCTCACTTCCACTATTTGAGTTTCCACCAGTGAGCGACCCGAGTACACCACCAAGCATACCACCCAAACCACCTGAAGATGAGTTACTTTGTCCACTACCAAGTTGTCCCAATACTGAACCAAGCATCCCCCCCAAACCTGAATTATTCTGGTTTGCCTGACCACCTAGTGCTTGTTTAGCTAAACTTTCTACAATACTTGTTAAGTCTGTCATTTTATTAACCTCTATAATTTATATTTAAGTTAGATCTAAAAAACCTTATCTTATTTTATATCGCTCTTCTGTTCATTTTTGATAACATCAATGAATCAGTTAGATAAACCTCTACGTAAGTATATTATATTGCACTATAAAGGATACACTGCCCATAGCAGATTCTACTATGATTATCTAAAGACTTATTACCAACGAAATTTATTCCAATTCTCAGGATTTGCCCAGAATTTTGAATTAAGCCAATCTGGCGTACTTTTATAATCTAAAATATTAAACTGCCAGAGTTCAAGTATCGGACTATCTCCTTCTCCTTGTTCACGCAACATCTGAGAGAATCCCAATTCACGCATTAAATTGGTATATCGACTTGAACACATGACCACCACATGTTTTGCCCATAAATCTCTTAGCTTTACAATTAAATGTGTCTGTTCCGATAGAGATAATCGTTCTACTTCATCATTAAAAACAACGAAACTCAAGTCATAACGCTGAGTAAATGGCAGATTTAATACCTCAATTACGTTAAAATATTGCCATTGTATTTTTTTATTGACGTTGTATTGCGTCATATTTTGCCCAATACATATTGCAGTTCTAATCGACTGCGCTTGAGTCAAATCATCTAGCAAAGACGTAATGACGTTCTGCTCACTCATAAACTACACCTTTAAGTCTTAGCGAGAATTTTGTATGGAATTTCAAGGCGTTTGCCATAAAATGCATGCTAATTTAGCCAACCACAGTGTTACACCAAATCATACTGAGCAGGCAAATGTTGAATATACATTTATTTTAGATCGCTCAAAAGTAGATATTCCTTTTTCATTGGGTCAATCTATTGAAATTTCTTGGACAGGAAATATTTATTGCACATCATGCGGAAAAAAAACACCTAAATCTTATTCACAAGGACATTGTTTTAAGTGTTTTAAAACAAAAGCTGAATGCGATATGTGTATTATGAAGCCAGAAACTTGTCATTACCATATGGGTACATGCCGAGAAGAAGATTTTGCACAGCGTGTATGCTTTCAGCCACATATTGTTTACCTTGCCAATTCGAGTGGACTAAAGGTCGGTATTACGCGTATTAGTCAAATGCCAACAAGATGGTTAGACCAAGGCGCTAGCCAAGCTTTACCAATAATGAAAGTCGGTTCACGCCGTTTATCAGGTCACTTAGAAACCATGTTCGCCGAACAAGTTGCTGATAAAACAGATTGGCGAAAGCTTTTGAAAGGTTCCCCTGAACCACTTGATCTTTTGGAAATTCGAGATGAGTTAATTGGAGAATTCCAAGATCAAATTGAAGAAATTAGTAATGAATTTTCACTGAATTTAGATTTTAATGAAGATGTAGAACTTCTTTTATCTGAAAAGCCGAAATCATTTATTTATCCGATTGCACAATATCCTACCAAAATTAAGTCTTTAAACTTGGATAAAACACCAACTATACAAGGGATACTACAGGGGATTAAAGGCCAGTATCTCATGCTAGATACCGGCGTGATTAATATTCGTAAATATACAGGATACGAACTCATTATTCGCTTTCATTAAATTTAACGCTATCTTACCGTGCCACTAAGTTTAAAATAGCTTCAACTGGATTTTCAGTATTTCCTGAAATCAATTGCTTATGTGCGGTGAGATGTTGCATTTTTTGAATCTGCGCAGCCTCTTGATTCACTAGTTTTTTTAGAGCTTGTGCAAGGGCTTCAGTCGTTGCATGGTCTTGTACAAGCTCATCAATTATTTTTTTACCAGCAATAATGTTAGGTAATGAAAAATAAGGAATTTTGACCATTCTTTTTGCAATCTGATAAGTAAACCAATTGAGCTTATAAAAAGTAACCATGGGTTTATGTAACAACATACCTTCTAACGTAGCCGTTCCAGAGGCGAGTGCGACAATATCACTCGCTGCCATAACTTGGCGACCTATTTTCGATTCAGTTTGTGTATTTTCTAAAATATGTACTTTACGCTGAAAATCTAAAGAATAGGATGACAATACTTCTTCAATCTGGATTTTTCTTTTTTCATTAATTGCAGGTACCAAGTATTCGTAATTCGGATAATCTTTTTGTAAAATTTCTGCCGCACCAAAAACCAAAGGTGCTAGACGCTCAACCTCTCCACGGCGACTACCTGGTAATAACCCAATATAAGCCACATCTTTGTTTAGATTTAATTCTGTTTTCGCCTTTAAAGTATCATTTTCTAGTGGCATTTTTTTCGCAAGTGGGTGCCCAACAAAAATTGCAGGAACGGCATGTTTTGCATAAAAGTGTTTTTCAAATGGGAATAAACATAATACGAGATCAATTGTTTTTTGAATTCCTAAAACACGTTTTTGTCTCCATGCCCACACAGATGGACTTACATATTGAACAGTCTTAATAGGAAGTTTTTTTTGCTTAATTTTTTTAGAGAGTCTCAAATTAAAGTCAGGTGCATCAATACCAATAAATACATCTACAGGTTTTTTTGTCCACGTTTCAACTAAACCATCACGTATGGCAAACAGTGCCTTTAAATCTTTCAAAACTTCAACAATACCCATTACAGATAATGTTTCCATTGGATAAAAACTCTCGAATCCCTCTGCAATCATTTGTGGCCCACCTACTCCCTCAAAAATTGCATCAATACCTTGTGCTTTAAATTGACGTATAAGCTCTGCCCCAAGCGTGTCTCCAGAGACCTCACCAACGACCATACCAATTCTTAAGGGTTGTTTTTGCACAAATATAATTCCTTACTGTATTCAACTCCTATTATACGCATTCAGCATAAGACATAAAGTAAGTACATTTTTTAAAAGATACTGATAATCATTATTGATTAAGAACAAGATCTCTATATAATCACCCTTTATTTTTGGGGAAGTGATAATGAACAAGCACTTACTTTATATTTGTATTTTTAGCTCTATATACCATACCGCTTTTGCGGATGATCAGGTTCTTCCAACCATTTCTCTACAATTTCAGCCAAATACGCAAACATACTCAGACTATCAATCAAATACTTCAACACGAACACCAACATCTATTCAAGAAACACCACAAGAAGTAATCATCATCAATAAAAATATTTTGAATGATATTCAAGCAACACGATTGTCAGATGGTTTAGATATTGCGGGTATTGGCCGTGGTAATAACTTTGGAGGTCAAGGTTTAACCACATATACAGTTCGTGGTTTTACAAGTGGTGAATATTTTAAAAATGGTTTTCCAATTAATCGTGGTTACCCTAATTCACCAGATAGCAATACCATTGAACATATTGATATTATTAAAGGGCCTGCCGCAACATTGTATGGTCGAACTGATCCTGGGGGAACATTCAATATCGTAAGTAAAGCCCCTCAAAATAAGCAATCTACAGAGCTCGGTGCACTTATAGATAGCGAAGGATTATTTAGAAGCACTTTAGATACAACAGGCCCACTTAGTAAAACATTTAGTTATCGTTTAAATGCTATGTCTGAAACAGGTGACACCTATAGAGAGGGTGTTAGAACCAAAAGATGGGATATCTCCCCTGTCCTACAATGGCAACCTTCTGATCAAACCAAGGTTATACTTGAAGCTGACTTCTTAAGGAATCAACACCCTTTAGATCGAGGCTTTACAAGATACACAGGACAAAGCAAGACAAATTTTGATTCAAGCACAAACTGGTGGGAATCAGGCAAAGATAGAAATGAGTTAACCAATAGTAACGACATGGTTCAACTACGCTTAGAGCAAACACTTAGTCCAAACTGGAAACTCAATATTGGTGGGCAATATTTAAAAGGTGACTTACAGGGCTATGCTGTAGAAGCTTATGGTTTAAAAGCCAACACCAGTGGTAATGTCATTACACGTAACTACAATTGGCGTCATTTGTCTTGGGAAGATAAAGACCTCCAAGTAAATATTACAGGTCAATTTGACTTATTTAATATGCAACACACGCTTATTTCTGGAGTAGAGCTTGAAGAATATGACTATCGCTCCTTTATTATTCGCTCTCCTAAAAGTGCTAATTTTGACTTAAACATAAATCAACCTACACTAGGTCAAACACTTCCTGCACTAACAAGTGTAACCACACATGATCATGAAACGTTAAAAAGCCAAGCATACTTTGTTCAAGATCAAATTGCCTTATCTTCACAGTTAAAGGCATTATTGGGTCTACGTTATGAAACGTATAAAGATAACTATACAGATTTTTTAGCTTCTTCGGGTTGGACAGCCAGTGAAGATGCGCTCATACCTCGATTTGGGCTTATTTTTACCCCAAACAATGATTTCAGCCTTTATACCAGTATAAGTAAATCCTTTAAGCCAAATATAGGTGCAGATCGATTTGGTAAAGGTTTCTCACCTGAAACTGGCATGTCATATGAGCTTGGATCAAAGTGGCAGATTATTCCAAATCGCTTAAATATAGATGCAGCAGTATATTATACCAAGAAAGAAAATGTACTTACTTTAGACCCACTAGATACAACCAAGTCAATTGCAGCAGGTGAAGTATCTAGTAAAGGGTTTGATTTCAATATTACTGGACAAATTACAGACTCATTCAAAATTATTGGAAACTATGCCTATGTAGATGCTGCTGTGCTTAAAGATAATACTTTGAAGAAAGGGACTCGCCTTGCCAACATCCCAAAAAACAGCCTAAATATTTTAGCAATGTATGACATTCAATTAGGGCAACTCAATGGGTTAAGTTTGGGAATTAATCAACACTTTATTGATCGAAGAAAAGGACTGACTTCAAATACAAGTTATGATATGCCTGCTTACGCTACTACAGACTTACTTGCGACATATAAAGCAACTGAGAATCTAAAATTTAGTTTAAACATCAGAAATCTTTTCGACAAAAACTATGATAGCAGTGCATTTAATATGTATGTTTATCCGGGACAAGGGAGAAATGCACAGTTTGGTGTAACCTACAAATTTTAATTTCATAGATACCTCATATACTTAAAGCAATATGAGGTATCTTAAAAGATAGATTAAAAAATCTTATCGCCTAATTATAAATAATTCTCATTTGCTTTTTATTTTTAAAGATAAGCAAATGAAGAATCAAGACAACTCTTTCGCAGAAAAAATCATAAGATATGCATATTTTAAGATATTGGCATAATCATCATGTATGACGCGATTCAATTTATACTCGCAGGTATGCTCGTTGGCTTTTGTGTCGGCATTACAGGCGTTGGTGGTGGTTCACTTATGACGCCTATGCTCATCAGTTTATTTAAAATTGAACCCCATATTGCCATTGGTACAGATCTCATTTATGCCTCTATCTCAAAGTTTTGTGGTTCTTTGGTCCATGCAAAAAAATTAAATGTAGTATGGCCAATTGTACTTTGGTTATCTCTTGGCAGTATTCCTGCATCTTTTGCTACGCATTGGGTTCTAGAAAATTATCTGAGCCAATCCAATACCTATAAGGCAGTCTTAACAATGGTACTGGGCTTTATGCTCACACTTACAGGTATCTCAATTATTTTTAGAAATAAGATTGAGCTCTTTTTTAAAAGATTTCATCATCAAGATACGTCTCATTTTGAAATTGGTCGTAAGAAACGCGTTTATATTATTCTTATGGGTATTATCTTGGGCGTATTTGTTACCCTCTCTTCTGTAGGTGCTGGGGCTTTTGGGGTAATGGCACTCATTTTACTTTTCCCTAATTTGCCGATGATTCGTATCATTGGTTCAGATGTTGTGCATGCCGTCTGTCTAACCTTTGTGGCGGGTTTAGCACATATGAGTTCAGGTAATGTCGACTTTAAACTATTGGGATGGCTTTTAGTGGGCTCAATTCCTTCAATTGTGATTGGGACACTCATTAGCAGTAAAATGCCAGAACAGTTTATTCGTAAAGTTTTAGGAATAACTCTATTTCTTCTCGGAATTAACTTTATGCTTCATCCAACCAAAACGAAGCCTGTGAAAGCACAACAGAATATAGAACTCTCACAACCTCAGACTAAAACAACTTAACCATGAAAATGAATCGACATTCGCACAACAATAATATTTGTTTTTTTCATACGCGCGCTTTATAGTCTAAAGCATTCTTAACCTTTTTAAATTAGATCATTAACGGCAATGAATACTGAACAACACAATTCGACCATTTCAAATGATATTGATGATGTCAATATTAGTAGCATGCAACCACTCATTACACCTGCACAGCTCAAAGCAGAATTACCACTCTCGAACAAAGCACACGAAACTGTTCTAAAAGGACGTGAACAAGTACGTAAAATTCTAGATGGTGAAGACAAGCGTATATTTGTGGTTATTGGTCCTTGTTCTATTCACGACCCTCAAGCAGCACATGAATATGCAGACCGTTTAAAAGCATTAAGCGAAAAGGTCAAAGATACGCTATATATTATTATGCGCGTTTATTTTGAAAAACCACGAACAACAGTCGGTTGGAAAGGTCTGATTAACGATCCAAATATGGATGACTCATTCGATATTGAAAAAGGCTTACGCATTGGCCGTAAACTGCTTTTAGATTTAAATGAAAAAGGATTACCTTGTGCAACTGAAGCACTTGATCCAAACTCGCCTCAATATTTACAAGATCTTATTTCATGGTCAGCTATTGGAGCGCGTACTACTGAAAGCCAAACACACCGTGAAATGTCTTCGGGACTATCATCACCTGTAGGTTTTAAAAATGGTACAGATGGAAGCTTTACCGTTGCGATTAATGCAATGCAAGCTGTGAAACATGGCCATAATTTCTTAGGCCTAAATAATGATGGACAAGTATCTATTATTAAAACACGTGGTAACCAATACGGTCATGTAGTTCTTCGTGGTGGTAATGGCAAACCAAACTACGATGCAACCTCAGTTGCTGCTGCTGAAGATGCGTTAACGAAAGCCAAAGTTGCACATCATATTATGATCGATGCGAGTCATGCCAATTCAAACAAAGACCCATATTTACAGCCATTAGTGTTAAAAAATGTTACCGAACAAATTTTAAATGGTAACCGTTCTATCATTGGTTTAATGGTGGAAAGTCATCTAAAAGGTGGCAGACAAGATATTCCTGCGAACTTATGTGACCTTGAATATGGAAAATCTGTAACTGACGGCTGTATCGATTGGGATACTACAGAAAAAGTGCTTTTAGAAATGCACCAAGCATTAAAAGATGTTTTACCAAAACGTTAATATAATGCACACTATACGCCATCTATGATGGCGTTTTTTATATAAATACTTATGAATAATCTTGAAAATGCACTAAGTCAAATCCCCCAATTCCAGTATGTTCACGAACATCTATTTTCTTCGGGACAACCTACAAAAGATCAACTACAACAAATTAAAGAATATGGAATTCATACCATTATTAATTTGGCACTAAATAGTTCGACAGAACACTTAGATAATGAAGATCAAATTTGCTTAGATTTAGGATTAAATTACATGCAGTTTCCCATCTGTTGGGATACGCCAAATACAGACCAAGCATTATTTGCACTAGATACAATTAACTTTCTTGTACAAGATCAGAAAGTTTGGTTACATTGTGCCCAAAATAAACGTGCAAGTGCCTTAATATTTCTATATAGACAATATTATATGAACATTGATATTGCAGTTGCACAGCAATACTTAGAAGAAGTGTGGGAACCCAATGAAACATGGACAGGTTTAATACATAGTGTTGCCTTGCAACTTAAAGGAAGAAAGGCAACACAAGAACTACAACAGGCGCTACAAAGTAGTGATGGCCCTATTGTTGATGAATAAGTACTGTTGCGGTTGCTAAGATACCTTCTTGGCGACCTGTAAAACCTAACGCTTCGGTTGTCGTTGCTTTAATACTAATTTGAGAAACATCTACACCTAGAACATTTGCAATACTTTGGCGCATTTCCAAATTATGCTTAGCAAGCTTAGGTCGTTCACAAGCTACTGTAATATCAGCATTACCCAATATATAACCTTGATTTACAATTAGCTCATACACATGCTTTAATAACACTCTACTGTCAGCACCTTTAAATTCTGGATCAGTATCAGGGAAATGTTGTCCAATATCGCCTAAAGCCAATGCACCTAACAATGCATCACTTAACGCATGCAATACAACATCGCCATCTGAATGTGCTTTTAATCCCTGTGTATGTGGAATTTTTAGTCCAGCCAAAGTAACAAAATCACCTTCTTCGAATGCATGGACATCTATACCCTGACCAATTCTAATTTTTGCAACCAATGTAAAACTTCCTTTCATATAAAATGATATCTTGTCTTTCTACTCAATCTTTCGCTATATTACCTTTAGTACTACATAACCAAGTATAAGCGATGATGTCGTTTCATAATTCAAATCTCATAAAGAATACTCTTTTTATCACACTTGCAATTGTGCCTACCATAACATTTGCCTATACCATAGCACCTGAAAAGATATGTGATACACACGCTAGAGCGCTCTTTTGTAAAGACAACTATAAAACACAAAGAGATCAGGTCTTGAGTTTATTAGATACCACCCAACAAACCACTAATGCACCTCTACATTTAATTAATGAAACACAGAATTTATGGTTACACCGTATTTATAAATGTAAAGCCGACAAATGCATTCAAAATGAATTATCGAGCCGAATAGATGAGTTAAATACTTATTCATCACTAAATCAAAGTTTAACGCAACATTTTTTCAAATATACTCAAGGTAAAGTCGCTACACCAAACACCTATTTACAAATACATCAACTTGATCAAAAAAGAATTAAGGTCGAAGGTTTGTCTTATACACACAAGCATCATGAAAAAGGTCAACATTTTCTTATCGCCTATAGCAACAACACTACTAACGAATCTATTCAACTAAAAAATACAGATGATCAGTGTATTTATGAATTAAAACAATCAAAAGCACTGCTCACATTAAAAAGCGATCAGCCAACATGTCAACATTTTAGTGGCATTTATCGACTCTATGATTAACTGATCATAGATCTAGATTTTAAAACAAGTTGGGCAAATTCTAAATCTTCAGGATAAGTAATTTTAATATTATCTGAACGGCCTTGTACAATATGTACAGGCATCTGTGAAAGCTCTAAAGCACTCGCTTCGTCGGTAACAATAAGATTGTTTGCTAAGGCGTATTCTAATGCATCAATTAAATGCCCGATTTGTGCCATTTGAGGCGTTTGAGCTTGCCATAAACCTGTACGATCTACAGTTTGTGTAATCTCTAAATTACACGCACGTTTTAGCGTATCTCGAACAGGAGTAGCTAAAATGGCGCTTACCTTATTTTTTGAAACATATTCGGTTAATGCTTTTAAGCTATCACTTGAAATACATGGTCTTGCTGCATCATGAACCAATACATAGTCTGTTTCAGCTGAAAACTGCCGAAGATAATAAAGTGCATTTAAAACAGAATGTACTCGCTCTTGCCCACCAAAACAGAAATGAACTTTGTCTTGCTTTTTAAATTTCTGCGATTGTATATGAGTATCATTTGGGCTTACTGCTAAAACACATCCCTCAATACGAGATAAACTAAGAATCGCATTTACTGTATGTTCCAAGACAGTATTACGCTCAATCATCTGATATTGTTTAAGTGCTGTTTTAGAAAAACGACTGCCTGAACCAGCCGCTGGCACAATTGCCCAAATTTTAGTGGAGGTCTGGGCTGTCTTCATCTTCGCTATCTGTATTTTTACTTTCTACAGGTGAAATATAGTTTTCCTGCATTTGTGGTGATGTAAGTGTACTCATTTGAACAAATGTTTCATTTGGCTTAATTAAACCTAAATCCAGTCTGGCATGTTCTTCGACGGCTTCAGCACCATTTTTTAAATCATAAACTTCAGCGCCTAATATACGATTTCTTTCTTTTAAATCCTTATTCGTATCTTCTTGTTGTTGAATTTGTTGCATTAATTTTTGATGATCGTAATAACCACCTTCTCCAAACCAGTACATATATTGAAAGCCTGCTATTAAAATAATAGCAAGCCCCAATATAAGTCGACTTGAAAAAGAGTTAAAAGCCTCTTTTATAAAAGTCAGCATAAATTTTAGTTTAGACCTTTAAACTCTGCACGGCCACGGTATACCGCTTTGGTTAATTCTTCGATGCGTAGTAACTGATTATACTTTGCAACACGATCCGAACGTGATAAAGAACCTGTCTTAATTTGTCCTGCTGCTGTACCTACAGCAAGATCAGCAATTGTAGAGTCTTCAGTTTCACCCGAACGGTGCGAAATAACAGTTGTATAACCATTTTGTTTAGCAAGGTAAATAGCATCAAGCGTTTCACTTAACGTACCAATCTGATTATATTTAATCAGGATTGAGTTGCCTATTTTCTCATCAATACCACGCTGTAAAATTTTTGGATTCGTTACGAATAGATCATCACCAACCAATTGAATTTTATCACCTAGAATTGATGTTAAATACGACCAACCTTCCCAGTCAGATTCATCTAAGCCATCTTCAATTGAAATAATTGGATATTGTTTTACAAGCCCAGCTAAATAATCAGAGAATTGGTTGCTTGTGAACGCTTTATTCCCTTCACCTGCAAGGATATACTGGCCATTTGAATAAAACTCAGAAGCTGCGCAATCTAGTGCAAGCATAATATCTGAACCTGATTTATAACCAGTTTGTTCAATTGCTTCTAAGATCACTGTAATTGCTTCTTCATTAGAGCGAAGGTTTGGCGCAAAGCCACCCTCATCACCCACTGCAGTATTCAAGCCTTTTTTCTTTAGAACAGATTTTAAAGCGTGAAAAGTTTCAGCACCTGCACGTAAACTTTCTGCAAAAGAAGTAAATCCAACTGGTTCAATCATGAACTCTTGAATATCTACGGTATTATCTGCATGCGCACCACCATTGATGATGTTCATCATAGGCACAGGCATAGATAAAGTTTTTTGTCCACGTAGATTTGCAATATATTGGAACAATGGAGTTTTTTGTTCTTCTGCTGCGGCACGTGCTGCTGCAAGAGAAACCGCCAAAGTTGCATTCGCACCAAGCTTAGATTTATTTTCTGTTCCATCTAATGCAATCATGACATCATCCAGACCTTTTTGATCAAATACATCATGACCAACAAGTGCTTTTTTGATTTCAGTATTTACATTTTCGACTGCTTGACGAACGCCTTTACCTAAATAACGTGATTTATCACCATCACGTAATTCTAAGGCTTCACGTGAGCCTGTTGATGCACCAGAAGGTGCGCAAGAACGACCAACAACACCAGATTCTAAAATAACGTCTGCTTCTATAGTCGGATTACCGCGTGAGTCTAAAATTTCACGTGCGCGAATATCAACGATTTGGCTCATAAAAACTCCTATGTATTATAATGCTAATGCATTCAGTGCATTAGTGCGTATCTAATTTATCAAACCCTTTTACCAACGTATCTAATTCTTTAGTCTGTTCTAAAAATGGCTCTAACTGAGAAAGTCTTAATGCACATGGACCATCACAACGCGCTTTATCTGGATTTGGATGTGCTTCTAAAAATAAACCAGCAAGACCAGTTGCCATACCTGCGCGTGCTAAAGTACTAATTTGAGCACGACGACCACCTGCAGAATCTGCACGCCCACCTGGTGTCTGAAGCGCATGAGTTACATCAAAAAATACAGGAACATTCATTTCCTTCATGATGTCTAAGCCAAGCATATCGACCACAAGATTGTTATAGCCAAAAGCAGAACCACGTTCGCATAAGATGAGCTTATCATTACCTGCTTCTAAACATTTTTGCAAGATATGATCCATTTCTCTTGGTGCTAAGAACTGTGCTTTTTTAATATTAATGATCGCGCCTGTTTTTGCAATCGCTTCAACAAGATCTGTTTGACGACTTAAAAATGCAGGAAGTTGAACTATATCTGCGACTTCAGCAATTGGTGCTGCCTGATATGGCTCATGTACATCTGTAATAATAGGAATATTGAGTTGCTTTTTAAGTTCGCCCAACCATTCGATACCTTTTTCTAGACCTGGTCCACGAAATGAGTGCAAGCTAGAACGGTTTGCTTTATCAAAACTTGCTTTAAAAACGTATGGAATTTCTAAACGTTTACAAATTTCGATATAAGATTCTGCAATTTCAAATGCTAAATCTTTAGATTCAAGTACATTCATTCCGCCGAATAGTACAAATGGCAAGTGATTTGCCATTTGTATATCGCCTAAACGTACAATTTCCTGAGGTTTTAATTGTGACATTTAAACTTCCTAAGTAACCTTATTTGCCTTTTTGATTTTGCTTTTTTGCAGCATCAATAAAACTTGCAAATAATGGGTGTCCATCACGTGGTGAACTTGTAAATTCCGGATGGAACTGTACAGCAATAAACCATGGATGTGCAGGAATTTCAACTGTTTCTACTAAATGTTGTACAGAAGAATAACCTGATACACGCATACCTGCTTTTTCTAATGGTTCGATGAAACGATCATTCATTTCATAGCGATGGCGATGACGCTCTGTGATTTCAGCTTTACCGTAGATTTCACGTGTTTTTGTGCCTGCAACCAGTTCAGATTTTTGTGCACCTAAACGCATAGTACCACCTAGATCTGACTCTAAGTTACGCTGCTGTAATTCACCACGTTCATCTAACCATTCTGTGATTAAACCAATCAATGGATATTTTGTAGCGCGATTAAATTCGGTAGAACTTGCCTCAGGCATTTGTGCAACGTGGCGTGCATATTCAATTACTGCCAATTGCATACCTAGACAAATACCTAAAAATGGAATGCCTTTTTCGCGCGCATAGCGAATTGCAGCCATTTTACCTTCAGTACCACGCTCACCAAATCCACCCGGTACCAAAATAGCATCAGCTGTATCTAAGATTGCAATATCTTCGCTTTCTAATGCTTGTGCATCTACATAGTCAATTTGCACTTTCACACGGTTTTGAATACCTGCGTGTAGTAATGCTTCATTAACAGATTTATATGCGTCAGGAAGCTCTACATATTTACCAACCATTGCAACACGAACGGTATACTCTGGGTTGAAAAGCGCTTCACACACTTGATCCCAATCAGACAGGTCAGCTTTTGGTAAGTCGTTATAACCAAAACGTTCACAAATTAAATCGTCAACATTTTGCTCGTAGAAATTACGTGGAATTTGATAAATCGTTTTCGCATCTTTACATACGACAACGGCACGTGCCTCAACATTGGTAAACAATGCGATTTTACGGGTTGTATCCGCATCAACATCATGCTCTGTACGACAGATTAAGATATCTGGTTGGATACCAATAGATAAAAGCTCTTTTACAGAATGCTGTGTTGGTTTTGTCTTCAACTCAGCAGCAGAGCTAATATATGGAAGCAATGTTAAATGCATTAACATACTACGTTTATGGCCAAGTTCTACCATAAGTTGGCGAACGGACTCCATAAACGGCAGCGACTCGATATCACCAACCGTACCACCAATTTCAACAATCGCAACGTCATAGCCTTCGCCAGCGCGAAGTACACGTTCTTTAATGTTGTCGGTAATATGAGGAATGACCTGAACAGTACCACCTAAGTAGTCACCACGACGTTCTTTATTCAAAACATCTTGGTATACACGGCCACTGGTAAAGTTGTTGAGTTTGGTCATTTTTGCACGGCGTAAGAATCGCTCGTAATAGCCCAAGTCTAAATCTGTTTCTGCACCATCTTCGGTTACAAAAACTTCACCATGTTGAAATGGACTCATTGTGCCTGGATCGACATTAATATATGGATCCATCTTCACCATAGTGACACTCAGGCCACGGGCTTCTAAAAGTGCAGCAACCGAAGCGGCTGAAATACCTTTACCTAATGATGATACAACACCACCGGTAACGAAAATAAAATGGGTCATTCGAGTTCTCGTACAATCAAGCCTAAACAGGCATGCAATGCTGGGCAATTTTACTTTACTCTGCCCCTATAAAGCAAAGTCATTCAGCATCTATTCACATAACAATTCACAGTTGCGCATATTATCACCGATTTATTTTAATTTGAATGCGCAAACTGAATATTTGCAATCTCGTTTTTCTTGTTATAATAGTAAGTTCGTAATGTAAATTAGAAACGTATAAACATGAACAGAAAGCTTCTTATTTGTGGTGCTATCATGGTAGGTTTAGTTTTAACCGCCTGTTCTAAAAAAGAAGCACCCGAAAATAACGATAAACAATCTCCAGAGCAAACAACACAACAAAATGTCGCTTCGGAACAATTACAATCAATTAATAAAGATGGGGACAATGCATCTGCACCTATGGCAGAGCCTGAGCATAAACATGCACATGATGTTCCACCAGAGCATCATAGTAAGATAAATGCAGAACAACCACCTAAAATGGTTGAAGTTGAACGCGAACAGACTGCAAATACAACCACTGAAATTCGCAGAGAATATAAATCTGAGACGCCTAAAAAGTCAGATAAAGATACAACACCTGCAACTTCTCCTGAAGTTCACGTAGAAAAAGTATCAACTGCTTCTGCGCCTGAAGTAGTGAAACCAAAACATCATCAAACAGCAAAACCACAAAGTGGCAACTTGTCAGAAGATGATGCCGTCGCTGCTGCAATGTCTGCTGCTAAACCAGCACTAAACTAAACCTATAAGATAAATAAAAAAGCCAAGTTAATAACTTGGCTTTTTTTGTTTTCTCGTTCTTGAGCTTAGCTTACTTGTACCACTTCTTCATCTGGAATAATTGAAATTTCTGAAACTAAGTTTTCAAATTTAAAAATTTCATCAAGCTCATCTTTTGAAAGCAAACCACGCTCTAAAACAACTTCAGGAATTGTTTTATTTTCCGCGATACATTGTTTACCAATCTCATCACACAATGAATGACCCAATAAAGGATCAAGTAAAGTTACGATCCCTACACTACGCATTACTTCATCACGACATACTTCTTCATTGGCAGTAATGCCTTGAATACATTTCTCATCTAATGTACGAATTGCTTGTGTCAAAATTTGAATAGATTCGTGTGTTGAATAAGCAATTACAGGCTCCATTGCATTTAACTGCATTTGCCCTGCTTCAGCACCAAAAGTAATTGTTAAATCATTACCAATCACTTTAAATGCAATTTGATTGACCACCTCAGGAATAACAGGATTCACTTTTGCAGGCATAATTGAAGAGCCTGCTTGCATCTGAGGTAAATTAATTTCATTTAGACCCGCACGTGGACCAGAACTTAATAGACGTAAATCATTACTAATTTTTGAAAGTTTTACAGCTAAACGTTTTAACGTACTCGAAACAATAATAAAGACACCACAGTCACTGGTTGCCTCGACATAGTCTGCAGATGGTTTAACATTTAAACCTGTGACTTGCTCTAAATGCTTAGTAACCAGTTTTGCATAACCAGGTACTGTATTTACACCTGTTCCAATAGCTGTTGCACCCAAATTGATTTCTAAAAGAAGCTCACGAGTTTGTTTAATTAAGCTCATATCTTCTTTGAGTAATGTTGCAAAGGCATGGAACTCTTGACCCAATGTCATCGGTACAGCATCTTGTAATTGAGTACGCCCCATTTTAATTACTGTTTTAAACTCAAGTGCCTTTTGGCTAAGAGATGCAATTAAATGTTGTAGCTTTTCAAAGAGCTCATCTAACACGCTGTAAGTTGCCAGACGTAATGCTGTTGGATATACATCATTGGTCGACTGTGATTTATTTACATGATCATTGGGATGAAGTACATCGTACTTACCTTTACGATGCCCCATCATTTCTAAAGCAATATTTGCAATGACTTCATTGGTATTCATATTAATTGATGTACCAGCCCCACCTTGGTATACATCTAATGGAAAAGATGCTTCCCAATTTTCAGGATGATCAATTAACAAGTCGCAGGCTTTTTGAATAAGTTCGCTTTGCTGTTCGCTCAGTCTTCCAACGGCTAAGTTTGCTCTTGCAGATGCTTTTTTAACTTGCGCAAGGGCACGAATAAAATGTGTTTGCTGACCAATGGTTAAAGTTGAAATATTAAAGTTTTCTAACGCTCTTAACGTGTGGATACCATAATAACGATCTGCTGGTACTTCTTTTGTTCCCAATAAATCCTTTTCGATACGAATCAATGGCGACGTATTCATAAATTACCCTTTTGGTATTGTACAGTCATAACAACTCGAAATAGTTATCATGATATATGAAGCCCATAAACAATAAAGTGATTTTCTTCACTTTATGCAATAAATTCCATATTTTCATTGGTCTATGGGTATTTATTTTAAAGAACTCCATTTTAAGGTAGTTAAAAAAACTACCTTTTTGATGTTTTTTTTCACTGAAATATAAAAAAAGAGGTTAAAACCTCTTTTTTAGTCATTTTTAGCTTGGCAAGTTCATCAAATTTAAATTAAAAATGAAGCTTTTTTATAGACTATGGTCGTAATTTTTCAGCTTTTGTATTCAGTTTAAGTTGGTGAGTTTCCTTCACCATTTGCATGACAGGATAACTTCTTGTTTCCTTCACCCCGGGTAATTTCCAAAGCACTTGACCCGAAATACGGCGAAAATCTTCCATATTTTTACTGCGTACTTTTAATACAAAATCAAAGCCACCACTGGTCATATGACACTCAAGAATTTCAGGAAAGCTTTTCACCGCTTCAACAAAATCATCCAAAACATAAGATGTTGTTTTATCTAGCAAAACCTCAACGAAAATCAAAAATCCTGCGTTTAATTTTTCTGGATTAAGATGTGCGTGGTAGCCCAAAATATACTTTTCAGAAACCAGTCTTTGTACGCGTGCTAAAACTGCTGTTGCTGATAAATTTACCAATTCAGCAAGTTTAGTATTAGAAATACGACCATCTTTTTGTAGTAAGTCTAATATTTTCAAATCGATTCGATCTGGTTGGAAGTTAACTTCAGGCATAGCATAATTCTCTAAAAAGAGCCCAAAAAATAGTGAGTTATTCTGTCACGATTTTGCAATGATTCGGCTTATTAAGCAACGCCAATTTGTCACATATTTTTAGGACGTGATGATATGAGTACACAACGCCACAATGTATTTTTTCGCCCTGCTACTTTCGAAGATATTACCCCTCTTCATGGCAAAACATTGCTTGAAAATGCCATTAATTCAAATTGGCGTCGTACAGAGACTGAAGCCGTTGAAACATTATTAAATTTCACGCAAGTTTCGTCCGAACTCGATAAGAAAATCTATGATTTGGCTTTCCAACTTTCACAACACCTCCGTGAAAATAATAAAGCATCTGGAAAAGCAGGTATTGTTCAAGGACTACTACAAGAATTTTCGCTTTCTTCACAAGAAGGCATCGCACTTATGTGTCTTGCAGAAGCATTATTACGTATTCCCGATACAGCAACACGTGATCAGCTCATTCGTGACAAAATTAATCAAGGAAACTGGAAGTCTCATGTAGGACAAAGTAGCCTTGTTTTTGTAAATGCAGCTGCATGGGGTCTAATGCTTACAGGAAAACTAATGGCACCTCCTGCGCAAAAAAGTTTATCAGGTATGCTCACTTCTCTTCTTGCACGAAGTGGACAAGGCATTATCCGTAAAGCTGTAGACGTTGCAATGCGTATGATGGGTGAACAGTTTGTTACTGGTGAAACCATTGGCGAAGCACTAGAAAAATCAAAAATACTTGAAAAAGAAGGCTTTCTTTATTCTTACGATATGCTTGGTGAAGCCGCACTTACAGATCATGATGCGAAGCGTTATATGGCAGATTATGTCAATGCTATTCATGCAATCGGTAAAGCTTCTCAAAATAAAGGCGTTTACAAAAGTGCTGGCATCTCGATTAAACTTTCTGCAATTCACCCACGTTATTACCGTGCACAGTACGATCGTGTACACGATGAACTGTACCCACGCATTGTTGAACTTGCAAAACTCGCAAAACAATACGATATTGGCTTAAATATTGATGCCGAAGAAAGTGAGCGATTAGAACTTTCACTAGAGCTTTTAGAACGTCTTTGCTTCGAACCTGAACTTGCAGGCTGGAATGGAGTTGGCTTTGTAATTCAAGCTTACCAAAAACGCTGTTTCCCACTTGTAGATTACATTGTTGATCTTGCAAAACGCAGTGAAAAACGCTTAATGATTCGTTTAGTGAAAGGTGCATACTGGGATAGCGAAATTAAAAAAGCACAAGTCGAAGGTTTATCTGACTACCCTGTGTTTACACGCAAAGTGCATACAGACCTTTCATATATTGCCTGTGCAAAAAAATTATTGGCTGAACCTGACTATATTTACCCTCAGTTTGCAACACACAACGCACAAACGCTTGCGACTATTTATGAACTGGCTGAACCCGAAAAATATGTCGCAGGACAATATGAGTTTCAATGCCTACATGGTATGGGCGAACCTCTATACAAACGTGTTGTCAATAAACTCGGAATTCCGTGCCGTATCTATGCACCTGTAGGCAATCACGAAACGTTATTGGCTTATTTAGTACGCCGTTTACTTGAAAATGGCGCAAACACGTCGTTTGTCAACCGTATTGCAGACAAGACCATTCAAATTGATGAATTAATTCAATCCCCAACTGATGATATTCAGCGTCAAGCAATGCAAGAAAAAGTCATTGGTGCAAAACATCCTAATATTCCTTTACCACAAGATTTATATGGTCAGGACAGACTCAATTCGGCAGGTACAGACTTAGCAAACGACCATTGTCTATTTGAACTGAATGAAGTTGCAAAATCTTTATACGAACATCAATGGCTCAGCAAGCCGCTCATTGCAAATGTAGAGATTGAAAAAGTTACGCAAGGAAAACCTGTCGTTAATCCTGCTCAACATAACGATGTTGTTGGATCAGTGATTGAAGCAGATGAAAACGATGTTGAACATGCTTTAGTTCAAGCTGAAACTATGCAGTCTACTTGGGCACATATGTCTGTGTTAGCACGTGCAAAACATTTAGAAACCGCAGCAGATGCGATGCAAGCTCAACTTCTTGAGCTGATGGTTTTACTTTGCCGTGAAAGTGGAAAAACTTACATGAATGCAATTGCAGAAGTACGTGAAGCAATTGATTTCTTACGCTACTACGCAAAACAAGCAGAAACATTCTCTGCGACACAACCAATTAAACCATTAGGTACGATTTTATGTATTAGTCCATGGAATTTCCCATTGGCTATTTTTACAGGTCAAATTGCTGCTGCACTGGTTACAGGAAACTGTGTCATTGCAAAACCTGCTGAACAAACGCCACTTGTTGCATACGAAGCTGTTAAAATTTTACACGAAGCTGGTATTCCTGAAGCTGCTTTGCAATTTTTACCAGGACAAGGTGAAACTGTAGGGGCAAAACTCAGCGGAGATTCACGCGTTCAAGGAATTATGTTTACAGGCTCGACAGAAGTTGCAAAAATTCTTCAAAAAACAGTGGCTAAGCGTCTTACTCCTGAAGGTAATCCAGTCACGCTTATTGCAGAAACTGGTGGACAGAATGCCATGATTGTCGACTCATCTGCACTTACAGAGCAAGTCGTGCTTGATGTCGTTAGCTCTGCATTTGACAGCGCAGGACAACGCTGTTCAGCTTTACGTATTCTCTGTGTACAAGAAGATTGTGCAGAGAGTGTCATGACGATGCTTAAAGGTGCAATGAAACAACTTCGCCTAGGTAACCCACATTATCTAAAAACAGATATTGGCCCTGTAATTGACGTTGAAGCGCAAGAAAACATTGAACGCCATATTGCAAAAATGAAATCTAAAGGTTATGCAATCCATCAACTTACTTTAGATGAACCATTGCAAAAACAAGCAATTGAACAAGGCACATTCATACCACCGACAATGATTGAATTGCCAAACTTAGATGATTTAGAGCGTGAAGTTTTTGGACCTGTTTTACACGTCATTACTTACAAACAAAATGAGCTTGAACAACTTATTGGCCGTATTAACGATAAAGGTTATGGGCTTACCATGGGTGTTCATACACGTATTGATGAAACCATCCAAAAAGTGATTGACCTTTCAGAAGTGGGGAACTTATACGTTAATCGCAACATTGTAGGTGCTGTTGTTGGTGTGCAACCATTTGGTGGCGAAGGACTCTCAGGCACTGGCCCCAAAGCAGGTGGCCCACTCTATGCATATCGCCTAACACAAGGTCATGCATTTAAAAATGTTCAAACACCTTTTGCAGTAAAACGTGAAATGACCGAAACACCAAAAGAGTATTTTAGTCATTTCCATACGTTTAAAGCATGGGTAGAAAAAACATTCCCTACATTAGACATTCAACAGCATCAGCCATTTATGGTTGGCCGTACATATGAGCTTCAAGGGCCTACAGGTGAAAGTAACCATTACACTATGCAACCACGTGAAAGAGTTTTGAGCTTAGCAAACACAGATCAAGAATTTGTAGATCAACTACTTAGCATCTTTGCTGTAAATGCACAGCCTGTAATGAAAAAAGGAACTCCTTTTTTTGAAAAATATCAGACCCAAATGCCAAAAGAAATTGTTTCACGTATTGCAGTCATTTCATCACTCCATGAAGAAGCTTTCGATGCCGTTCTACATCACGGCGATGAAGAGCAATTGATGCAAACACAACAAGCGATTGCCTCACATCAAGGTGCGATTGTTTCGATTCATCATCTAGCATCGGAGAGTCGTGATATTCCTGTAGAGCGGCTCGTCATAGAACATGCAGTCAGTATTAATACGACAGCTGCAGGTGGTAATGCGAGTTTAATGACCATGGAGGAGTCTGCTTAACTTAAGTTTTACTCCTTGGAGGCAATGTTTTCAAACGATAGATGACTAGGCGTAGTTCACGTTGTTTGTTAAGATTGCCTCTCTTTTTTTCTAGCATGTAATCATCCATTTATGACATCTGCATATCAGCAACAACTGCAAGCCAAAATTGAGCGTATTACAGCCCAGTTTGAAGCATTTAATCCGCCAAAATTAGAAGTTTTTGACTCCCCTAGTGACTACTTTAGAATGCGTGCAGAATTTCGTATCTGGCATACAGATGACGATATGTTCTATGCAATGTTTGAACGCGATGAAACAGGAAAGAATAAAAAAGCCGTTCGTGTCGATCATTTCCCTATCGCCTGTCATGCAATTAATGACCTTATGCCGAAGCTCCTAGACGCACTCAAGGGGCAGAAAAATTTACACCATAGACTCTTTGAAATCGACTTTTTAGCAAGCTTAAGTGGTGAAATGCTCGTCAGCCTTATTTACCATCGTAAACTTGATGAAGACTGGCAAAACCTTGCACAAGCCCTTTCAAAACAGCTGAATATTAAAATTATTGGTCGCAGTCGTGGTCAGAAACTCGTTTTAAGTGACGATTTTGTGGTTGAAAAATTAGATGTAGACCATCGAACATACTTCTATAAACAAATCGAAAATGGCTTTACTCAGCCAAATGCAATTGTTTGCCAAAAGATGTTGCAATGGGCATCGGATGTTGCAGACACATGTCAAGGTGACCTACTTGAACTTTACTGTGGTAACGGAAACTTTACATTGCCATTATCTACAAAATTTAACCGTGTTTTGGCAACAGAACTTGCAAAATCTTCTGTACATGCTGCCGAATGGAATATTAATAAAAATGCTATTCATAATATTCAAATTGCACGACTTGCTGCGGAAGAGTTTACGCAAGCTTTCCACGGTGAACGCGAATTTAGACGCCTCCAAGAAGCAAGCATCGATATTTCTAGTTATGACTTTGGTACAGTTTTCGTCGATCCACCACGTGCAGGTATAGATCTCGACACATTAAAGCTATTACAAAACTTCAAACACATTATCTATATTTCATGTAACCCAGACACATTGGTAGAAAATTTAGACATACTCTGCCAAACACATCATATTCAACGCTTTGCATTATTTGATCAATTTCCGCACACACATCATGTAGAAAGCGGCTTACTATTGACTAAAAAGTAATGCCAACTGGAGAGAGTATAAAAATAGCTACTCTCTCTTTCTTCTTGATATATCAACTTTTCTGATCATTATCAAATCTATTTATCTAAATTACTTTTAATTGAAAATTACGATAATTTTTTGATTTTATTAAATTGTTTCAAAATATGAATAAAAAGACATCATTTTAAATCATTAATTACTTGTTTTTACGATAGTTAAACTTTTGGACCCATTTTAAATAGAAATAATGTACATTTGTATAAGAAAACAGACTTCTTGTATTTTTATTTTTTTTATTTATATTTCAAGAAATGTTAGGTTGCAATGAACGCTCTTATGAGTATTTGGCAAAAATTATTTAATTCGAAACATGAGCAAAACAGTCAGAAAAACAATATGGCCTGTATTGAAAATGACTGCTCATGTAAAAGTAATGAACAGTTGATTCAAGCCTTAAAAGCTGCACATGATGAATATGTGGTAAGGGGTATTAAACGTGTTCTTATGTCTAGAGGCTTTAGTCGTAAAGAGTTAGATCAATTTAAGCAGCATACTATCCATTAAACAAAGATAAGCGGTCTAAAATAGATCGCTTATTAAAATCTACTTTTCACCACTCCCTATATATCCCAATTTTCGTTACAATAGATTGAATTAACTCCCAAACAATTAGGTTATTTGCGTGAAGTGGCTACAAATCCATATTACTGTTGATCAAGCAGATGTTGAATCAACAGAAACACTCCTACTTTCTTTAGGTGCTGTCAGTGTCACACTAGATGATGCAGAAGACCAAGCTTTGCTTGAACCTTTACCAGGTGAAACGCCTTTATGGAATAAAGTAATCGTTACAGGCATCTATCAACAAAATGATGAAGCACCTATTGACGTCAACTCATTAGTTGCATTTGCTCAATTACAACTTCCAGCAAATACTCAGATTTCACACGATGAGCTAGAAGACCAAGTTTGGGAACGTGCTTGGATGGATTACTATGAACCTATCCAAATTGCTGAAAACTTCTGGATTGTTCCTGAATGGTTAGAACCACCAGAAAAAAATGCAGTTAATTTAAAGCTAGACCCAGGATTAGCATTTGGTACAGGAAACCATGCCAGTACATTCTTATGTCTACAATGGCTAGGTAAAACCGATTTAAAAGACAAAGTCGTTATTGATTATGGCTGTGGTTCAGGTATTTTAGGTGTCGCAGCTTTGCTTCTTGGTGCAAAACAAGTTTATGCAACAGATATAGATCCACAAGCGGTATTGGCAACAAAACAAAATGCAGAACTCAATGGCGTGGTCGATAAACTATTTGTAGACTTACCAGATGCATTTAACCAAACAGTTCAGCAAGAAGCGGATGTACTTATTGCCAATATACTTGCTGCACCATTAATTGCACTTGCACCAGAATTTAGCCGCCTTATTAAACAAGGTGGCGAGTTTGCTTTAGCTGGTGTAATTGAAGAACAAGTGGAAGAAGTGAGCGAAACATATCAAGCGTTTTTTAATATTACAGAAATAGAAAAACGTGAAGAATGTTGGTGCAGAATTTCAGGATATCGTCATCACAATTAAGTTTTCTCATGGAACATATAAAGACCACTTGCCCAACATGTCAAACAAAGTATCTTGTTTCTATGATGCATTTGTCTGTTGCACAAGGAAAAGTGTGTTGTAGTCATTGCCGTTCCACATTTAATGCCTACCATCATATGATGCGTGGGCATCTCAATGAAGAAGAACTTTCACAGTCAAACTTTTTAAACATTGCGAAATATTCTGCTTTAGAAGTATTTCATACACGTAATGCATCTTCTAGCATTAACTTACTCACTCATCTCAATCATACACGTCACAGTGAAGTAAATATTCGGGCGACAACATCGCGTACACCACATAAAAGACGACCTAAATGGGCATCTTTATTGCTGATTGCACTCGGTAGTGTACTTATTCTCATTCTTCTTTTTAATATTCTCACACACAATACAAAGGTTTTACATCAATTTCCATTTTGGAAATCTATCACAGCAAATAACTGCGCAAAAAAATCATGTTCATCAACCACGCAAGATATGGTTCAAATTCAAGTCTTAAAGGTTGAAGAAAGCTCGCCTTATGTCACAACAGTTACAGGATTCATTCAAAATCTGAGCCCAGATGTACAACAGTTACCACAAATTGAGCTGAACGTGCATTTAACAAAGACAAGAATTAAACCTTTCCAATTCTCTCCAGAAATGTATTTACCCTACTATTTTAGACATAAAAATGTATTGCTGAAAAAACAAAGAGTAGATTTTAGACTTGATGTTCCCTTTTCTTACAACAATGTTCATTCTTTAGAAATTAAGCAGTCGATGAAATCTGATGCTATTACTTTATCTAAATAATTTTTTCATCATTCTTAAACATATCTCGCTATATAATATCAATCAAATAATATCTTTTATTTTTATACAAAAACAAAAACAATAAAAAATGAAATTTAATTCAAAAAAACGATTAAAAAAATAAAAAAAATTGCCTCATATTTACTCACTTTTCTGTCGAGAGTGTTATTATACGCGCCACTAATGCTTGACCAAACATATATCTCGTATAATTCCCATAACTAAAGAAATTTCTAAATGTGCATTTTTTATTGCGCATTGAGTATTTTTTTTGTTTCTGAAAATTCTTGCTGTAACAAATTCTAAATATTTGTTACGCTTATTTTTCAACCAAAACGAGTAGAATATGCCAAGCTGTATTGAATTTTATAAGTACATCACCTTGTGTGATTCTTATACTTTACCCCTTTAAATATAACCACTCTCCCACCCGAAGTGGTTTAGATTAATTTCGGATTAAAACGCATGAATAGCAAATCTCCTATTTTTACTGCACAATCTGATGTAGCGCTTCGCATCCATGTGGACCGCGCGGTTCGTCACTATTTTGCATCTTTGCAAGGTGAGCAACCATCTCAGGTGTATGACATGGTGCTAGCAGAAATGGAGAAACCTCTTTTGTCTGTAGTTCTCGAATACACCCGTGGCAACCAAACACGTGCAGCGGAAATTTTAGGACTAAACCGTGGTACTTTACGTAAAAAGTTAAAAGCTCACGGTTTAATGAGTGAATAAATGATAAAATGCTCACGTCTTCGTGGGCATTTTTTTTGCCTTTTGTTTTCTAACTTCAAAGACTAAATATATCATGACAATCAAACGCGCTTTAATTTCCGTTTCCGACAAAACCGGTATTGTTGAATTTGCACAAAATCTTTCCAATTTAGGGATTGAAATTTTATCTACGGGTGGAACGTATAAACTATTAAAAGAAAACAACATCGCTGTTGTTGAGGTTTCTGAACATACAGGTTTCCCTGAAATGATGGATGGCCGTGTAAAAACACTACATCCTAAAATTCATGGTGGAATTTTAGCACGCCGTGGTATCGATGAAGATGTTATGCAAGCACACAATATTGCTGCTATCGATCTTGTCGTTGTGAATCTTTACCCATTTGCAGCAACTGTGGCTAAGCCAAATTGCTCGCTTGAAGATGCTATAGAAAACATCGATATTGGTGGCCCAACTATGGTACGTGCAGCAGCGAAAAACCATGCTTCTGTAGGTATTATTGTAAATGCTTCAGACTACACTGATGTCGCAAACGAACTCAAAACATCAGGTGCTTTATCACAAGCAACTCGCTTTGACTTAGCTGTAAAAGCATTTGAACATACAGCTCAATATGACGGTATGATTGCGTCATATCTTGGTGCACGTGTTGGTAAAAATGAGGGTGAAACAGCAGATATGTTCCCTCGTACCTTTAATACACAACTTAATAAAGCACAAGATTTACGCTATGGCGAAAACCCACATCAAGCAGCAGCATTTTATGTAGAGTCAACAGCAACTGAAGCTTCAGTATCTACATCTAAACAATTGCAAGGTAAAGCGCTTTCGTACAACAACATCGCAGATACAGATGCTGCACTAGAGTGCGTGAAATCTTTTGTTAAACCAGCATGTGTTATTGTTAAGCACGCAAACCCTTGTGGTGTGGCTGTTTCATTAGATGGTATTCAAGCAGCATACGATCTTGCTTATGCAACTGATCCAGAGTCAGCATTTGGCGGTATTATTGCATTTAACCGTGAGTTAGATGTAGACACTGCAAAAGCAATTGTTTCACGTCAATTCGTTGAAGTGATTATTGCACCAAGTATTGCAGATGGCGTATTAGATGTTACAGGTGCGAAGAAAAATGTCCGCGTACTTACATGTGGCGAACTTCCTGCAATCGATGCGCGCGTGCAACAGTTAGACTATAAGCGTGTAAACGGTGGCTTGCTTGTTCAAGATCAAGATTTAGGCATGATTACAGCAGATGAGCTGAAAGTTGTTACAAAGCGTGCACCGTCAGAACAAGAAATTGAAGATCTGATCTTTGCATGGAAAGTTGCAAAATACGTGAAATCAAACGCAATTGTTTATGCAAAAAATCGTCAAACGATTGGCGTAGGTGCAGGTCAAATGAGTCGCGTGAACTCGGCACGTATTGCAGCAATTAAAGCAGAGCATGCAGGTCTTGTGGTTGAAGGTGCTGTTATGGCATCAGATGCTTTCTTCCCATTCCGTGATGGTATTGATAATGCTGCTAAAGCAGGTATTAAATGCATCATTCAACCGGGTGGTTCTATGCGTGATGAAGAAGTTATTGCAGCTGCAGACGAAGCTGGTATTGCAATGGTATTTACTGGTATGCGCCACTTCCGTCATTAATAACAACAATTAACACTCATACTTAAGAGAAACATCCTCATATTCATACATTGAGGATGTTTCATTTATGGAGATTCATCTATGAATATTTTAGTTTTAGGTAGTGGCGGACGTGAGCATGCACTTGCATGGAAAATTGCTCAAGATAGCCAAGTCAGTCAAGTATTTGTAGCACCTGGCAATGCGGGTACTGCAACAGAGTCAAAATGCAAAAATATACAACTAGATATTTTAAACAACAACGCAATTATTGATTTTGCAAAAGCAAATAATGTTGATCTCGTTGTGGTTGGTCCTGAAGCACCACTTGTTAACGGTGTTGTCAATGCTGTACAAGATGCTGGCTTAAAAATTTGGGGGCCTACTCAGTACGCAGCTCAATTGGAAGGATCAAAAGCATTTGCAAAAGATTTTCTAAAAAAATACAACATCCCAACTGCATTTTATGAAGTATTTACAGAAATTGCTCCTGCAAAAGCATATGTAGAAAAACATGGTGCGCCTATTGTAATTAAAGCAGATGGGCTTGCAGCAGGTAAAGGTGTGATTGTCGCAATGAACAATGACGAAGCTTTTGCAGCAATTGATGATATGCTTTCTAGTAACAAATTTGGCGACGCAGGTAGCCGTGTTGTTATTGAACAATTCTTAGCGGGCGAAGAAGCAAGTTTCATTTGTATGGTCGATGGTAAAAATATCTTACCAATGGCAACATCACAAGATCACAAACGTATTTTTGAGGGTGATCAAGGACCAAACACAGGTGGTATGGGTGCTTACTCCCCTGCTCCAGTCGTTACACCTGAAATTTTTGAGCGTGTAATGAATGAGATTATGCGTCCAACTATTGAAGGTATGGCAAAAGATGGTCATACATACACAGGCTTCTTATACGCAGGACTCATGATTGATGAACAAGGGCAACCACGTGTCATCGAATTTAACTGTCGTTTTGGTGACCCTGAAACACAACCAATTATGATGCGTTTACAGTCTTCTCTTGTAGACCTTATTCTTGCAGGTGTTGAAGGAAACTTACCAAGTGAAGCTCAGTGGGATGAGCGTAAATCAATTGGTATTGTTCTTGCTTCGGAAGGTTATCCCGAAACAGCACGTAAAGGTGATGTTATCTCAGGTTTAGGCCAATCTCCAGAAGGAACAAAAATATTCCATGCAGGTACATCAACCACAGCAGATGGTCATGTAGTAACCGCAGGTGGCCGTGTTCTTTGTGTGACTGCATTAGGTGATACTGTTTTAGAAGCACAAGTTAATGCACTTGAAGTATGTGGTCAGGTCACATTCGATGGTATGCAATATCGTACCGATATCGGATATCGTGCAATCGCACGTGAAAATAATATTCAGTAATTTGTAATAAAAGAATAGCTTTCACAAGAAAGCTATTCTCGCAAACTGCCTATCTAAATGAAAAAAATTCATAAGTATTGTGAATTTTATTGTTTTGACTTATATAACAAACACTTTATACTCCGCCTTATTAAGAAATTTTTAACACACAGAAATGCTCCTCAAAAGGAATAGATTTGCTTAACTTGTACAACGCAAAGTACAATCATCTCTATATTGCATGAAGATTTCTTGGTATGATAACGGCAACTTTATACTGATTTCGCACTATACTTGTTATTTATTGATATTCATCTAGGATGCTAGATATTCATTGTCTAATATACTCAAACTATTGAGATACAGACATGAACAAAATATTAAAGAAATAGCTTGCTTTACTCAGTCATTATTTTTGTACTTACAAACATTTTTATCAGGATTATTACCCCTCATGAAAAAATTATTGGGTGTTGTATTATTAGGTGCAGGTCTTACTCTTGCTGCAGGTTGCAGTAAAACTCCATCAGACCAAGCTGAAAATAAAACAGCAGATGGCAAAGAATTAAAAACAATTGTTCTAGGTTCAGATGGTTCAGATACAGATGTATGGCGTTATATAGCAACACTTCCTGCAACAAAAGACGCTGGTATCAAGCTTGACGTAAAAAATATGCCTGACTACGTTGCAATGAATAAAGCAACGGCTGCAGGTGAAATTGACGTAAATGCATTTCAGTCTTACAACTACCTTGTTGCTTATAATACGCAAAGTAAAGAAAAGCTTGTTCCTATTGCGACAACTTACATTGAACCAATGGGAATCTACTCAAGCAAATACAAGAAAATAGATCAAATTCCGAATAACGCAACTATTGCTATTCCAAACGATACCTCAAATGAAGCACGTTCACTCTCTTTATTAAAAGCTGCAGGTCTTATTCAGCTTAAAGAAGGATTCGATCCAATCCATGGCGACCTGAAAGATATTACAGCTAACCCAAAAAACTTACAGCTTAAGCCAATTCCAATGGCAACTGCTGTACGCGTAATGGGCGATGTAGATGCTATTGCTCTAGGCAATACATTGGCAATGGAAGGTGGACTAAACGTACTTAAAGATGCTTTATTTTACGAACCTGTTAACCAATCTACAAAATTAAATATTAATTTACTTGTAACTTCTGAAGCGAAAAAAGATGATCCGACCCTGCAAAAACTTGCACCGATCTATCATAGTGAAGAAGTGAAAAAATTCATTGCTGAACGCTTTGGTGGTACTAAAATTGACGTTAGTAAACCAATTAGCTATTTAACTGAAAATCAGCAGTAATCATATTCCACTAAAACAGGTAAGGTATTTCTACTTTACCTGTTTTTATTTTTAGCATAGTTTTTAACCAAATGATTCAATTTAAAAACATCTCAAAGCACTATAAGCTGAAAGGACAAACTGTTCATGCGCTTAAACAAATTAATCTCGAAATTCCTGAAGGGAGTATATTCGGGATCATTGGTTATAGTGGTGCAGGAAAAAGTACATTAATCCGCTTAATTAATTTACTTGAACGTCCAAGCGAAGGTCAGATCATTATTAACCAAAAAGATTTTACCGCTTTAGATGCAAAATCATTGCGTCAAGAACGCGCTAATATTGGTATGATTTTCCAACATTTTAATTTACTGCAAACAAAAACCGTTGCAGAAAATATTGAAATGCCTATGCGTTTACTTGGCTATAGCAAAACAGAACGTGAAAAGCGTTTAAACGAACTATTGCAGTTTATCGATCTCGAACACAAAAAAAATGCTTACCCCGATGAACTTTCAGGTGGCCAAAAACAACGTGTAGGCATTGCGCGTGCACTTGCTAATCATCCTAAAATCTTACTTTGCGATGAAGCAACATCTGCTTTAGACCCACAAACGACTCAATCTGTTCTAGATCTACTAAAAAAAATTAATAAAGAACAAAACATTACTATTGTTATGGTCACCCATGAAATGGATGTTATTGAGAAAGTCTGTGACCATATTGCAGTGATGGAGGCAGGTCATGTTATCGAACAAGGTTCTACAGTTGAGCTATTTAGCCAGCCTAAACATCCAACCACACAAACATTTATACAAACCGTATTACAGCAACATTTACCGACCAACATTCTAAAACAGCTAGAAAACCAGCATCACCACAGCATATATCGTCTACAGTTTTTAGGAAAATCTGCACAGGAACCTGTAATTCAATCCATGATTAAAGCATTTGATGTTAGTTTAAATATTTTATTTGCTTCTATGACTGAAATTGATGGTACAGTAATTGGTCAAATGTTTGTTCAAATTCTTGGAGAACCTTCAGCAGTTGAAGGGGCAATTCATCATTTAGAAAAATATGGTGTTTCTGTTGCGTCACAAGCAGGAGAGCAAAAATGAGAGATGCTTTTGTTGCATGGTTAGCGCAAATTACACACCCTTTTTGGAATAGTATTGTCTCTGTAGATGACTTTGTATCTGCGCTCCAGCAAACCATTTATATGGTCATTATTGCATTCTTTTTTGGTGCAATTTGGGGCTTTCTACAAGCAATTACCCTCTTGGTTACACGACCAACAGGAATATTGCCTAATCGCTTTATTTATCAAATTTTGAATCCTATCGTCAATGGACTACGCTCCTTACCTTTTGTCATTTTAATGATTGCAATCATTCCAATTACAAAGTTTATTACTGGTAAAACGATCGGTACTGCTGCTGCAATTGTACCCTTAGTTGCATATATTGGCCCATATATGGGAAGACTAATCGAAATCTCATTACTTGAAGTGAATGAAGGAATTATTGAGTCTGCACAAGCAATGGGAGCTTCTCCAGCGCAAATCATTTTCAAGTTTATTTTGCCTGAAGCACGTAGTTCACTCATTCTTAACTTAACCAGTGCCAATATTAGTTTAATTGGTGCAACCGCAATGGCTGGTGTAGTTGGTGGCGGTGGAATTGGAGATCTTGCCTATTCGTATGGCTATCAAAGATTTGATACCTTTATCATGATTGCAACAATTATTGCTCTACTGATTTTAGTTCAAATCGTACAGATGGTTGGAGACTGGCTGTCTAGATTGCGATAAACATCTTAAATAAAAAAGCACCTTTCTAGGTGCTTTTTTAATATTAAAATTTATAAATGATTCCGATCTTTGCAACAGGTAACCACTGATATTGATGCTCATTTTTTAATTGATTCGCTATATAACTCTGATCGGTATCTACATGGGGTTGCCCCAAATAATATGCTCCTATTTCACCAAAAGCCCCCCAATGCGGCGTAAGTAGTGGCCTTATACCCAAACCCACGTAAGGAGATATTGAGTGGCGATAAGATACTGGCACATTCCGATTATCAATATTTAAAGAATAGCTTTTACGAATATACCCTGCACCACCTGTAATATATGTCGACTGAATAATCGTTTTTTCGCTTCTACCCCATGGGTAATAAATCGCATTTATATAAGTGTTAGCATAATGATGTTGATGAACCTGATATTTATTTTCTGAAATATTGACATGGTTCTGCCAATTTAAATCTCCGATACCATGTTCATAGCCTAAAATAAGATTTGTATGGCTACCTAAATCCCAATTTATTGCAATACCTAGACCATTTAGACCAACATCTGCACTTAATGCACTTGGAATATATTGTGCAGCAGTAGACTCTCCGCCCTGAATAACTTGTTCATCGGCAAATGAGTTGGTCATATTTAGAGCACTACATACAACGATACAAAAAAGGAATTTATTCACACTATACTCAATATTCAACTTTCATCATCACTATTATTTAATTTTTTCTAAGAAGTACTAAACATCAGCTTTTTGAGGTTTACTCTATTGTATCGTGCAATATGCTTAAAATCTTGGTTGTTTAAGTTTAAATATTTACATTTTGTAGTAGATAGGTTTAAACGCCTATTTTATGAAAATATTCAATTTTTTCTAACTAATGAATTGACTTTTCTAAATATAAACGCACAATCAAAAAAGCCTCTTTCATGAGGTATGATAAAATTTACAGTCCCCCACGGACTGTTTTTAGTGTAAAATTAAGATAGTTTTTAAATTAAACAAGATTTGGAAGAATATTATGTCTGAACTTTCAACGATAATTGAACAAGCTTTTGAGAATCGTGCGAATTTTACAGCTGCAGATTGCCCTGCAGAAGTTCGTCATGCTGTTGATGAGGCACTTAAAGGTTTAGACAATGGTTCATTACGCGTTGCTGAAAAAATTAATGGGGAATGGACTGTTCATCAATGGTTAAAGAAAGCTGTTCTACTATCATTTAAGTTAAATGACAACAAACCTGTTGAAGCAGGTGATCTTGCATTCTTTGATAAAGTAGACACTAAATTTGCAGGTTGGACGGAAGCACAATTTAAAGAAGCAGGTGTTCGTGTTGTACCACCAGCTGTTGCACGTCGTGGTAGCTTCCAAGCAAAAAATGTTGTACTTATGCCTTCTTACGTAAACATTGGTGCATATGTAGACGAAAACACTATGGTAGATACATGGGCAACTGTTGGCTCATGTGCTCAAATCGGTAAAAATGTACACTTATCAGGTGGTGTTGGTATTGGTGGTGTATTAGAGCCATTACAAGCAAACCCAACCATCATTGAAGATAACTGCTTCATCGGTGCACGTTCAGAAATTGTTGAAGGTGTTATTGTTGAAGAAGGTTCTGTTATTTCTATGGGCGTATATATTGGTCAGTCAACACGTATCTATGATCGTGAAACTGGCGAAATTCATTACGGCCGTGTACCAGCAGGTTCTGTGGTTGTTCCGGGCAGTCTTCCATCTAAAGATGGCAAATATAGCCTATATGCAGCAATCATTGTGAAAAAAGTAGATGCACAAACTCGTGCAAAAACTAGCTTAAATGATTTACTTCGCGCCGACTAATTTTCGTATCTATTGAGTCTCTACAACCAATAGGTTGTGGAGATTTTTCTTTTTTAATATGGTTGATTTTGCTATGAACTCTCCCCTTCGCTCAACAACAATTCCTGTTACGGATCCTTCATCTGGACTACGTATTACAGAGATTTTTTACTCATTGCAAGGTGAAGCAGATACAGCAGGATTACCCACCGTATTTATTCGTCTAACAGGTTGTCCTCTACGTTGCACATATTGTGACACCACCTATTCATTTGAAGGTGGAAAAAGACAATCCTTAGAAAGTATTATTGAAAAAGCCAAGTCTCATCATACCCCTTACATCTGTGTAACAGGTGGAGAACCACTGGCTCAACCAAATTGTATTCCATTACTAAATGAATTATGTCATTTAGGGTTTGAGGTTTCACTCGAAACAAGTGGTGCACTCAGTGTCGCACAAGTAGATGCACGCGTATCTAAAGTTCTAGATTTAAAAACACCAACATCTGGTGAATCACATCGTAATTTAATTGAAAATTTTGAATATTTAACTGCAAAAGACCAAATCAAGTTCGTTATTTGTAACCGTGAAGATTATGAATGGTCAAAAGAACAAGTTAGAAAGTATCAACTTGAGAAGAAGGTCAATACCGTTTGGTTCTCACCTGCATTTGCAGTAGAAAAAGGCAATGCCAAACTTCCTGCCTTTGCAAGAAATCTCGCTCAATGGATCTTAGAAGACCGACTTCCTGTCCGCTTCCAATTACAGCTACATAAGCTACTTTGGCAAGACGAAACAGGACGTTAATTCAACCCTACATATACTTTGGAGAAAATACATGCGCCCTCGTGCTATCGTTTTATTGTCTGGTGGATTAGACTCAACAACCTGTTTAGCTTGGGCGCAATCCAATTATAACTGTATTGCACTAAGCTTCCAATATGGTCAACGTTCTTCTACAGAACTTGAAGCAGCAAAACACTTAACTGAAAAAGCCAATATCCCTCATCGTATTATTAATATTGATCTTGGAAATCTTGGTGGTTCCGCTCTCACAGACCATAGTATTGATGTGCCAGAAGAAGCACAATCAGGTATTCCAATTACCTATGTTCCTGCAAGAAACACGATATTTTTGTCTTATGCCTTAGCAGCAGCAGAAGTTTTCCAAGCAGAAGCCATTGTAATTGGTGTTAATGCTGTAGATTATTCTGGCTATCCAGATTGCAGACCTGAGTTTGTTGAAGCTTTCGCACATTTGGCTGCTTTAGCAACAAAAGCAGGTGTTGAAGGGAAACCACTTAAAATTGAAACACCTCTGTTACATTTATCCAAAGGGAATATTATACGTTTAGGCATCGAACATGGTGTAGACTACAGTCAAACTGTTTCTTGCTATCAAGCAGATGAACAAGGACGTGCTTGTGGTAAGTGTGATAGTTGTCGCTTACGTAAAGAAGGATTTCTCGAAGCGAAAGTTGATGACCCTACACGCTATGTTTCATAAAAAGGTAAATTATATGAATTTGTTAAAATCAAAATTAATTCTCTCAACATTATTTGCTTCAGTTGCTTTTACAGCAACAGCTTCGCATGCTGCTCAAGATCCATCTAAAAGTACAAACGTACATGCAGCACTTGTAAGTAACTGTAAAGAAAGTGCAAGCAAAGCGGGTAAACTAACTGCTTCTGAAGCAGATAAATTCTGCCAATGCCAAGTAGAAGCAGAAGGTAAAATTACAAAAGCTCAAGAATGGCAAATTATTAGCACAGTGAACCAGAAAAAGAGCCCAAGCACTCTACCTTTCATCCAACAACAAAACAAAGAAATCCAAAACTGTTTTGGCCCTCAGTTAACTGCTAAACTTAAAGCACTTACTGAAGAAGCGATGAAACAACAGGCTCAAGCAGCTTCTAAATAATATCGTTACATACAAAAACTAGCCACTTTATGTGGCTAGTTTACTTTTCGGAGATAACTTTTTTATGTCAGAACAAATAGATTTACCTAACCAAGAATTTGCAACAACTTCTGGCCATATCAACCTATCTGAATACCTACATGAATGGCTAATTATTTATTTTTACCCTAAGGATTCGACACCTGGATGTACAACACAAGCTGTTGGATTTTCTTGTTTAAAAGATCAATTCAACGCACTAAATACTCAGATCATTGGAGTATCTCGTGACTCTGTAAAAACACATCAGAACTTTACTACAAAGCAAAATCTCACGATCGACCTGATTAGCGACAAAGAAGAAATTCTATGTAAGCATTTTGATGTGATTAAAGAAAAAAATATGTATGGTAAGAAAGTCTTTGGTATTGAGCGATCAACCTTTATTTTTCATGAAGGAAAGCTTGTAAAAAGCTATAGAAAAGTTAAAGCTGCTGGCCATGCAGAACAGGTTTTAGAAGATTTAAAAACACTGCAATCAATATAAAGTAAAAGTCAGTACTCTCATACTGACTTTATTTTTTAACCAATGAACCATCTACAAAGATATCAACATGATCGGTTAAAGAACCAAATTTAGACTGCATTGCAAAATTCTTTGTCTGTATTTGTGTAGCAGCTTTAAAGTCGAATGTTCCGTCACTATCAGGTTCAATAGTGGTATAGAATACAACTTGTCTGGTTTTACCCTTAATCGTCAAGTTACCAAAAACATTGTATTTGTTGCTTCCTAGAGACTGTATTTGTGTACTATCAAATGTTATTTCTTTATATTTAGCAACATCAAATAAATCTTCACTCAGTAGCATATCATGCAAGGTACTATTACTTAGGTCTATGCTATCTACCTGAATGACAAAGTGAATTTGTGTTTGATCTAAATGATTTGGATCAAATCGAATATTAGATTCAACTTGTTGAAAATCGGCATCAATGACTTTCATTCCCAATTTTTTAATGAAAAATCCGACTTCCCCATCATCGGCAAATTTTAAATCTGCTGCGTTTACAATACTCGTGCTTGCTATTAAGCAAAATAAAGAAACTATAGATAGGCATCGAATCATTGCCTTTTTTATATTAAGCACATGCTGCCCCAATCATAAGTACACACCATAGTTTAGTTAGATTTTCCAACCTGATCCTTAAAAAATTGTGTCCTAAGCGTATCATACATTGGATTTTTCATGAAAGATTTTAGAAATTTGATCGTTCCATGAGGAAAATATTGTTCCTGAATTTCACCTGCATAAAAAGCTTCCCTAATAGGTGTTGCCGACAAAGCATTTTCTAGACTGTCTAGCTCGACCAATTTCCAATCTGGAAAAAGTGCCAAATAATATGACGAGTTATCTTTAAAATGACCAATCAAACCAATTTTCTGATTCACTCCTGTTTTTTCTAATACTTTCTCCTTGACCAACGCGACCCATTTTTTATCATCATATACATCGACAATATGTACAAATATAATCCTTTTACAATCTTCTTCGTTAAAATTAGATAAGATAATCTGCTCACGTTCTTGTACTAAAAATGGATTCTTGGTAGTACGCTCTGGTTGTGCAGAGCCTAAAGCAATAATAACGTATTTACTTTGTTCTAAAGCCAACTCTACTGTTTTCATATGTGCCAAATGAAATGGCTGAAACCTTCCAATGAAAACGAGATAATCTAAAGTATCCATAAGTATTTTTTCAAAAATCGTTTTTTTATAATAAAAAATATATCCAATGCAAGCAAACATATTATTTTTTCAGTGAGTATAGCGCTATTAATTCAAATGCAGGCTCTTCATATGGATGTGCTTCTACTAATCTCTTGCATATATGATCAGCAAGGGTTTCATCAATCAGAATCTCTACTCTCCATTCTTCTAATGTGGTTAACTCCTCAAGGTTTCCAATAAATGGTTCAGCACCTTTTGCAGGCTTAAACTGTCCAATTCCTTTGGTCTGCCAAGCACATTCTCGGTAATGATCACTACATCCCCCACCTGCATCAAAAATAGCATTTTTAGTTATTTCTAAATGAGAGGCCGGTACAAAATAAATAAGTTTTAACATAATTTAACTTAGCTTCCTACATTAAAAAAGCCCCTAAGTCTTAGAGGCTTTACAATAAAAAAGCGATTCTTAACCAAAACGACCAGTAATATAGGCTTCAGTCAATTGATGGTCTGGTTGAGTAAATACTTTCTCGGTAGAGTTTACTTCTATTAGATCACCTAAATGGAAATATGCTGTACGATTCGATACCCTTGCTGCTTGTTGCATTGAGTGTGTCACAATTGCAATTGTATATTGTGTAGATAACTCAGAAATAAGCTCTTCAATTTTTGCTGTAGCAATCGGATCCAATGCAGAGCAAGGTTCATCCATAAGAATAACGTCTGGACTAACTGCAATGGTACGCGCAATACATAAACGTTGTTGCTGACCACCCGATAAACTTGTACCAGGTTGGTTTAAACGTTCTTTAACTTCTTCCCAAAGTCCTGCTTTTCTTAGGCTATTTTCAACAATCTCTTCTAAGTCGTATTTATTACGTGCTAAACCATGGAGTTTTGGTCCATATGCAACATTATCGAAAATCGATTTTGGAAATGGGTTTGGTTTTTGAAATACCATACCCACCTGAGCTCGCAGTAAAACGACATCTAAGTTTGGATCATAAATATCTTGCTGATCCAGCATCACTTTTCCAGTTACCTTACAGCTTTCAATCGTATCGTTCATACGGTTGAGCGTACGAAGAAATGTAGATTTACCACAGCCTGACGGACCAATAAAAGCAACAACTTCGTTTTGATAGATATCTAAATCTATTCCTTTAATTGCTTCACTTTCGCCATAATATACGTGTACATCTTCTGTACGCAATTTGATTTTCTTTTTTGCATCATTCGATGATGGCGCAACGCTTGGTTGTTCAAAACTACCAATACTAATACGAGATTGTGCTTGATCTGTTGTCATATCTTTTTGATTCTGCTCTGTACGAGTTGGATTTAATGTATTCATAATAGACGCTCTCCAATTACCAACGTACTTCAAATTTCTTTCTTAGCCAAATAGCCAAACCATTCAAACCGATCATCATTGCTAACAATACAATAATCGCTGCTGCGGTTCTTCCTTCAAAGAAATTACGCAACTCATTACCTTGCCATAAGAAAATTTGTACAGGTAATGCTGTTGATTGATCTACTGGTGTTGTCGGAACACTTGCAACGAAAGCACTCATTCCAATTAATAATAAAGGTGCTGTTTCGCCTAATGCTTGTGCTACACCAATAATTGCACCCGTCAAAATTCCCGGTAGCGCTAAAGGCAACACGTGATGAAACACTGTTTGTACTTTAGATGCACCTAAGCCTTGCGCAGCCTGACGAATTGAAGGCGGAACAGCTTTTAAAGATGCACGTGTTGTAATAATTACTGTAGGTAAAGTCATTAAACTTAATACTAGACCACCTACTAACGGTGCAGACAGTGGTAAATGCATCCAACCGATAAAAATAGCTGCACCGAGTAAACCAAATACAATCGATGGTACAGCAGCTAGGTTATTAATATTAACTTCAACGATATCTGTTAATACACTTTTTTTCGCGAATTCTTCAAGATAAATTGCACTTGCTACACCGATAGGAATAGAAACAAAGATTACAATAAGCATCATGAATAAAGAGCCAACAAATGCACCAGCTAAACCACTGCTTGCAGGTGAGCTCCGCGAATCTGTATTGGTAAAAATCTGAAAATTGAACGTATTTTGTAAAATATCTTTTGCTTTTAACTCATCTGCAAGTGATCTTACTTCTGGGCTTAATTGCTGTTGCTCATCTGGTAAAGAGCGATCAATTTTCCCAGACAACCATACATCTACGTTCGCATCTGCAAGTAGCTTTACCTCAACTGTTTTACCAATCAAACTTGGGTCTGCAAAAACCATATCTCTTAGGCGATAGGTTTCTGAGCTTGTATAAATGCTACTAAGCTCATCCTGCTTGCTTTGGATATCTTTATGCTGTGCAACGACTGATTTGGCGATAATACCATCCCAATCGACCATGCCCATTTTTGTTTGCCAATCGACATAGCGCTCATTAAATACCGCTGGCGATTCATTGCTTTCTTTAACTGGTGGTGCACCTGCATCAATAATTTTTGGATCGAAATACACTGGTACAGTTAAACTGGTTTGCCAAAATGCAGGTAAACCTTTATATAAAATGCTACCAAATAATATAGCAACGAACATCAAACCAATACAAACTGCACTGAATCCGAAGATCTTAAACCGCTTCTCTTTTCTATGACGCTTACCCAAAGACTGCATAATCAATTTTTTTCTTTGATCACTTTGCTCTTTCACTGTAAGCGTTTCCGCAGATGTAGATGTATTCATAGTATTCATGCTCATTCGTATTGCTCGCGATATTTACGCACGATATACAGTGCAACAATATTTAAGCCCAAAGTAATTACAAATAAGGTCAGACCTAATGCAAAGGCAACCAACGCTTGAGGACTTGCGAAATCAGTATCTCCAGTCAGCTGATTTACAATCGTTACTGTCACTGTTGAAACTGCTTCCAATGGATTAATTTGAAGCAACGGGCTATTTCCTGCTGCGAGTACAACAATCATTGTCTCACCAATGGCACGAGATGCAGCCAATAAAAATGCTCCGATAATACCGGGAAGTGCTGCCGGCAGAACCACTTGGCGAATCGTTTCAGACTTTGTTGCCCCTAAACCTAAAGAGCCATCACGTAAAGTTCTTGGTACCTGAGTAATAATGTCATCCGATAATGAAGATACAAATGGAATAATCATTACACCCATGACAAAGCCTGCGGTAAGTGCACTGGTCGCATTAATATGTAAACCGACACTGTCTCCCAACATTTTAAAAAATGGCCCTACTACCATTAACGCAAAGACACCATAAACAATTGTTGGAATACCTGCCAAAATTTCAATTGTTGGTTTCGCCCATGCTCTTAAACGAGGTGATGCATACTCTGCAAGATAAATTGCAATAAATAGTCCAATTGGAATCGCGACCAAAAGCGCAATAATACTGACTAAAATAGTACCCCATAACAATGGAAGTAAACCGTAACTTCCCTCAGCATTTCCTGTCGTACTAAATCCAGGGTTCCATTCACGTCCAAAGAAAAAGGCTGATGGCTCTACAAAGTGGAAAAATCTCAATGCTTCACTCAGCATTGACATTACAATCCCGATTGTCGTTAATATTGCAACACCAGAACATAATGCCAGACTAATACTAATCATTCGTTCAACGTAATTACGTGCACGAAAACTTTTATTTATTTTTCTATTTGCAAAAACAAGACCTGCCAGTGCAATAGAAATAACCACTACAAATTGTGCGTAGTTTCCAATGCTCAATGCTTCTGCATATTGTTTTGCTATTGCAAGTTCATACGGTTGTGCTTGATCAGTTACGCCAAAACCCGATGCAATTGCTTTTACACGATCCAATAGAACAGATTTTCCTGCTGGATCGAGATGAGACAAAACATCTGCTGGTACTTGACTGAAAACCATATGACTTAACATCATTGGCTCAAACAAGCTCCATAATATAAAAATCAAGCATGATGGAATACCACACCATAAAGCAACCAATGAACCATAGTAACCAGGTCTTGAGTGCAGTACAGCCGAATTATTTCCCTGACCCGCTATATTACGACTCTTTTTCAGACCAAGCTGATAGCCTATTGCAATAAAAGCAAGTAATACACCTATAAGAAGCAGATTCATCTTCTCTCCGCTATTTATTTCTAAAATATAAAAAAAGGTGAAAGTGAGCCCCCTCACTCCACCTTTTTAAAAGCTAATTACTTAACAGACTTTCCTGCTTTAAAGTCAGCTAATATTTGAGCACGCTCAGCATCTGACATAGAAATTAAGCCTGCTTTATCAAGCTTTGAATTTTTTCCTGAGATTTTCTTATTTAGGAAAAACTCTACATACTGAGGTAATCCTTTAATTACTTTCGTATGTTCTCCTTTTACATAAAAGTAAAGTGGACGAGAGACAGGATACGTACCATCAAGTACAGTATGCTCACTCGGAGTAACATTGTTCACTGTTGCTACACGTAAACGATCTTTGTTTTGGTCATAGAAACCTAAACCGAATACACCAACTGCATTTGGAGAAGTTTTTAAACGTGCTAATGTTTCTGTGTAATCACCTGCAATTTCTACAACGCGGCCATCTTTACGGAAGTTAGAACATGCTTTTTGCTGTGCATCTTTTGGCAATCCTTTGAAATAGCTGTATGTTTCACAACCTGCTTCAACCATTTTTTCTTGGAAAACTTCACGTGTTCCATGATTAGATGCAGGAATGACCAATGTAATTGGCTCATTTGGTAAAGCAGCATCAATTTGATTCCAATGTGTATATGGGTTTGGTACTAGTTTCCCATTAGATGGCAATTGAGCAGCCAATGCAGTAAATACATGATATGGTTTTAGATGAAAGGCTGGCTTTGATGCATTCGATGCAAAAACAATACCATCGTAACCAATTTTAATTTCTTGTATTTTTTTCACACCAGCTTTATGACAAGTTTCAAGCTCTGATTCTTTAATTTTACGAGATGCATTTGCGATATCAATCGTATTGTCGCCCACACCTTGGCAGAATTGTTTTAAACCACCAGATGTACCACCAGAACCAACTACAGGTGTTTTAAATTGTGGAAAGGTGTTACCGAACTCTTCTGCTACAATACTTGCATAAGGGAGTACAGTTGAAGAACCAGCGATTTGAATTGTTTCACGTGCTGCATTTGCATTAAGTGCACATGCTGCGCTAGAAATTGCTAATGCGATTGCCGCATATTTCTTACTTAATTTCATTGTCATCTCTCAAAACCTAAAAGTGATATCGCTGGTGCTACTGAGCAATATCTTGTCGTATTCTCTTGGAATCTATTTTGGTTTCTTTAAATGACAGTTTGGTTACATCTTTATGACACTTTAATTATAATTTATAGTCTTATACAAAATTCTAATTATTTAATATTAAATCCACCTTAATCATGCACAAAATATTATCATAAAAAAAGGCCACTTACGTGACCTTTTTTACTTTATTATCAATCAATTGGTGGTGTATATGTACCTGCCACAATTTGATCTTTAATACGATTTGACTCAGATTTAATTTGATCAAGCAAGCTTTTTACATTTTCTAATGTTACAACAGGACTTAATAGCGTCATTTTTAAAGACTGTGTATCACCCACTTTTGTTACACCGACATTTGCCTCACCACGCGCAAATAATTCATCTGCAACGTTTTGATTTAAGCTATCGATAAACTCTTTTGGATATCCTGTCGGCACTAATCTAAATAGCACAGATGCAAATTGTGGTTGAACCAACAATTCTAACTCATCGTCTGCTTGAATATAATCTGCAACTTCACGAGAAAGTTTAATACCATGATCAATCATTGAACCATAGAGTGTTTCACCTAAAGCTTCAACAGTCATCCATAGTTTCAGCGCATCAAAACGACGCGTTGTTTGCAACGATTTAGAAACAAGATTAGGTACGCCATGTTCTTCATCATAGGCAGAGTTTAAATATTCTGCTTCATAGTGCATGAAACGATAGTTCGCTTCATCCTTTAATAAGAATGCGCCACAACTAATCGTTTGGAAATAATGCTTATGGAAGTCTAATGTGACAGAATCTGCAAGCTCTAATCCATCTAACCAGTGGCGATAATCATTTGAAAGAATAAGTGCACCGCCCCATGCTGCATCTACATGCATCCATGTACCATAGGCTTCAGTAATTGCACGAATTTCTTTAAGAGGGTCAATTGCACCAGCATCAGTTGTACCTGCGGTTGCAACCACACAAGCTACAATTTTCCCTTCAGACTTCAAATGGGCCATCGTCTTTTCAAGCGCTTGGGTATCCATCTGAGCATTTTCATTTACAGGAACAGTGACTACAGACTGAAAGCCCATACCCATTAATGCCATATTCTTTTGTACAGAAAAGTGTGCATTTTCAGAACAAATGACTTTGACATTCTTCATCGCGTCACTTGGAATACCATCACGCTGTACAGAATGACCATTCCAGTGAGTTGCAATACACTTATCTCGTGCAAGCAAAACGCCCATCAAGTTAGACTGTGTACCACCTGAAGTAAATACACCTGCTTGCCCTGCGCCATAACCTACTTTCTGACGTAGCCAGTCAATCAGCTGGACTTCCATCAGGGAACCCGCAGGACTTTGATCCCACGAATCCATAGATTGGTTTGTTGCATTAATTAAAACTTCTGCAACTTGGCTAACCACCATTGTTGGACAATGTAAATGTGCCAAAGAGTGAGGATGATGTACTTTTAAACTTTTGTTGAGAAAAAGTTCAATCATACGTTGCAATGCAACTTGTACACCTAAACCTTCTTTGGTTGCATTAAATGAAATTGCAGAACGCAACTCTTTAATACTGCCACCTGTATACATTTTATCATTTTGCAACCAAGCACTTACCGCTTCAGTTGCTTTTTCCATTGCCGACTCATAGTCGGCAATGGATTGTGCATCATTGCAAAGCAATGATTGACGATGTTGTGCAAAATCAACCATTGGTTAAGCACCTCTTACAGAGGTAAGAGCCTCAGCAAGTGCTTTTTTGAAGCGCTTAATCAGTTCTTCAGTTTCTTCTTGCGTAATAATAAGTGGGCAAAGTAAACGGATAACTGTTCCGTTACGTCCACCTTTTTCAAGCAAGAGTTGATTATTGAAACATGTTGCTTGGATTGCTGCAGTCAACTTAGAATCTGCAGGGAAAGATCCCATATGGTCTGCAGGTAAACGTTCATCAACGATTTCTACGCCAATCATTAATCCACGACCACGCACGTTACCAATACATGGAAACTCTTGTGCAAGCTTTTTAATTTCAGCTTGGATATAGTCGCCACGCTCTTGTGCATTTTGTGCCAAGTTTTGCTCTTTAATCACTTGTAAAGATGCAAGGCCTGTACCCATTGCCAATTGGTTACCACGGAATGTTCCCGTGTGCGCACCAGGTGACCATGCGTCAAATTTACGTTTAATACCTAATACAGCCAATGGCAAACTACCGCCAACTGCTTTTGACATCACAATAATGTCTGGTTCAATTCCTGCATGTTCAAATGCAAACATTTTACCTGAACGCGAGAAACCAGCTTGCACTTCATCGAGAATTAAAACGATACCATGCTTTTCTGTCACTTCACGGATTTTACGTAACCATTTTGTTGGTGCAACAACAACACCGCCTTCGCCCTGAATCGCTTCGAGAATAACAGCAGCAGGCTTTGTTACGCCACTTTCAACGTCTTCAATAAACTGTTCAAAGTAGTATGTTAATGCGTCTACACCCGCTTCTCCACCTAAACCAAGTGGGCAACGGTATTCGTGTGGATACGGTAGGAACTGTACACCTGGCATCATATTGCTTACGGCATTTTTTGCGCCTAAGTTACCTGTTACAGATAACGAACCATGTGTCATACCATGATAGCCGCCAGAGAAGCTCACAACAGCGCCTCTACCTGTATACGTTTTTGCAAGTTTCATTGCAGCTTCTGTCGCATCTGCGCCAGACGGGCCACAAAACTGTAAGCAGTACTCTTCTTTACCGCCTGGTAAATGAGAAAGTAAAGTTTCAGTAAATTTATCTTTTAAAGGTGTAGTCAAATCTAAAGTATGTAATGGAACACCACTTGCTAGGGTGTCTTGAATACTTTGGATCACTGCAGGATGATTATGGCCTAAAGCCAACGTTCCTGCCCCAGCTAAACAGTCAAGGTATTCTTTACCTTCAACATCCGTAACCCAACAACCTTGTGCTTTCGCTATTGCTAACGGCAATTTACGTGGATAACTACGAACATTCGATTCCATCTGACTTTGGCGAGTCAGGTAGTATTCGTTAGTAGAATTATTAGTGGCAGGATTCACAGAATTAACGCTCATATCGGATTACCATCTCTGATAAGGGTTGAAAGAAATAAGTCTGGTGACGTGTGGTCTTTTGACTCGGCGCTTTTAAGATTTCTAGTTAAGTATAAAGATATATAACTTATAACTAGGATAGGCGATGATACGCTTTTTTATATAAAAATAAAGACCCTTAAAAACTTTATTTTCATTAAATAAAACGATCATTTTTATTTACTTCTTCTCTAGTTTAAACATGAATGAGTTCAATCTTCAAATCAAAGATTTTCATTCGTCCACTGCTAAAACGAAAATTGTTCATCAAATCACAGAACAGATAAATAGAAATATTTAACCTATTGTTTATCATATGCTTTCTAGCATTTCATTTTTATTAAAACTTATCAAAAATCTTACAAACCAGCTACAAAAAAAATCGTTCTTATCTAAAAGACTCAGTAATATTTTAGATGATATACATAGGATTATTTTATGAGATTTTTAATTTTATCTGGATTACTTTGTGCTGTAACAACATCAACATTTGCTGTAGACAACGCGCCATTAAACTACGATGTGATTAATATACAAACAGATGCATCTAAAGAAGTAAATAATGATCAGATGCAAGCCGTACTTTTCATTGAAAAAAGCAGTAAACAGCCTTCAGATTTAGCAAATCAAATTACTTTAGCAATGAATAAAGCAAGTCAAATTACCAAAAACTATGCTCAGATTCAGACACAAACAGGTGGTCAAAGTACCTACCCTATTTACGACGATAATCAAAAGTTGAAAGAATGGCGTAGTCGAGCAGAAATTCAACTAAAAAGTAGTGACTTTAAGGCCATGAGTTTAGCAATTAGTGAGCTACAAACAAGTTTCCAAATTTCATCTATTCACTTTAACGTTTCAGATGCACAACGTAAAAAAGTAGAAAATGAGTTGGTATTAGAGGCATCAAAAAACTTCCAAGAACGTGCTAATGCTTTAACACAAGTTTGGAGAAAAAACACTTATCAGCTAATTAATTTAAATATAGATACCAATAATAATCAGCAGTTTGCACAGCCCATGATGTTACGTGCAAGTTTTGCAAAAGCTGCAGCAGTCAATGCAGACACTTCACAAAATTTTGATGCTGGAAATACTAAAATTACTGTAAATGCAAACGGTAGTATTCAACTTAAATAACGTGTTCAGTATGGGTCATTAAAATTCTAATGACCCAACTTCATGAGCTAAAAATTGAACTTCTGAGGATAGTTTTCTAAAGCCCCAGTTAAAGATGAAAGTAGAACAGTTTTAACTTCGATCGATATTTCAGCTTGATTCGTCATCCATGTTAATTGTTGTGTTCCCATTTTTTCATTAAACTTGGAATAAACTGCTGACGTTTCTTTTGTAGAGGGTGCATAAGCTACAACCACTTGTTCTGCAAAACAATTATGTGGTTGGCATACGTTAAATATCTGATAACTTTTATTACCAATATTGACTGTTTTTGTCGCAGATGTCGTCCCTTCTTGCTTGGTCCAACGAGGTAATGCCTTATTCAAGCTTATTTTTTTAAATTCAGCTTGCGCGACTTTATCAGATAAAAGCTGGTTTGGTTGTGCAGCATTTAGCTGTGTTACACCCATTATAGTAAATAAACCCAAAGCAATCAGATTCTTTTTTATCATTTGTATTACCCTTATATTGTTTTTCATCATTTTATTATTTCATTAAATTACGATTGAAATTTTATATTTATGTATTGTTCTTTCTCATGTCTCATAAAACATATTAATTTTTTATTCTTTTTTCTCATTCACGGTACAATATCAATATCATAAACTCTTTTTTAAAATATGAAATACTTTCACGCTCATCATATTAGCTTCACTGAAGACAGCTCATTATCAACTATAGCATTTTACGATGATGTAGATGACCCAATTGATTTCATCATTCTTAGTCAAGGTATAAACCATGAGCTTATACTCACTTTAAACGATACCGACTGTGAATTTATAAATGTAATTGAAGAAATTAAAGTGCTTCATCAGACAGCCATAGTAAAAATTAAATCTGAAGAGCAAGACAATGTAGATTACGACTATATTGAAATTGAATTTGATGAACCTACCAATGATATACGGTCATTCATTAAAAAAGTTTGCCATACCTATTGTACAGTTTCATAAAAAAGCGCAGTTTAAACTGCGCTTTTAAATACTTACTTTTTAAATGGAAAAGCATATTTTAAGATACGTCCCATTACTTGGCTAGACTGTTTAAACAAGCTTGCATTGTTATAATTTAATCCATATTTTTTACAAACGGCCTCTACTTTTGGAGCCATGGTTCTGTAACGACGTGCCGGAACATCTGGAAATAGATGATGTTCAATTTGATGACTCAAGTGACCTGTAAGAATATGGAATAATTCGGAACCCTTTAAATTAGATGATCCACGAATTTGACGCATATACCAGTGTCCTTTGCTCTCATTTTGCAATACTGTTTTTGGGAACACCTCAACATCTTTCGTAAAATGACCGCAAAAAATCACGCTAAATGTCCATACATTACGAATTCCATTGGCAACAAAATTACCAAGCAATACAGGTAACGCACTTGGGCCAGCAATCAATGGAAAGAATACATAGTCCTTAAACAATTGTTTAGCAACTTTATCCTGAACAGGCTTCCACTCATCCCACAGCTCTTTTTTTGTTTTACGTCCTACAAAGAACTTTCCTAACTCAAGATTTTGTATTGCTACACCCCATTGGAATAACATACAAAATGGAAGGCTGTATAGTGGTTGCAATAAGTGGCCTTTTTTCCATCTTTGCTCAGGGAAAAGACGAAGTAACCCATAACCAATATCGTCATCCATACCTTTAATATTGGTATAGGTATGATGTGTATAATTATGTGTTTGACGCCAGTTATCTGCCGTACCTACAATGTCCCACTCGTAATTTTGACCCATAAATTTTGGATCATTCATCCAGTCATATTGTCCATGCATGACATTATGACCAACTTCCATATTCTCAATAATCTTAGACACTCCCAGTAACCCTGCTCCTAAAACAAATGCTGGCGGAAACCATCCAGCAAATAATAGAGCACGTCCTGCGATGCCTGTATAGCGTACTGCCGAATAAACTTTTCGAATATACTTTGCGTCTTTCTCGCCTAAGTCATCTAAAACTTCTTGCTTAATCTGATCTAATTCTTGAGCCAAAGCATCTAGTTCTGCTTGTGTTAACTCACGATTTTTAGGATTTTTAAAAAATTGTGTCTTTACCTGCATATTCATGATATGGCTCTCTTTATAAATCTAAAACAAGGTCAGACTTTGCTGAATTTACACAAATTCGCAATAAACTTCCCGGCTCTGAATTTTCTGCTTGTGTTGCTACATTTTTAGTCGTACCTGTAACTTTATGGCATGCACATTTATTACAAATACCCATACGACAGCCTGAAATTGGTTTCTCATTTGCATTTTCAAGTGCATCTAAAATTGACTGCCCTTTAGGAATTTCTAACACTTTATTAGAACGCGCTAAAGTGACTTGAACCGTACCTTCTTCAGTATTTTCTATAGGAGATAAACTAAAAGCTTCACTATCAAAAAGTTTTGCATCTTGAAATATCTCTTTTGCCAATTGAACAAAACCAGATGGTCCACAAGCAAAAACAACTTTATGATCGAGGTTTTCAATCTCCTGAGCATGCTCTTCATTTAAGCGTGAAGCCGTTGATGTTTCGGACTGTGTATAAAATACATCATATTTAAAGTGAGGATATTTCTGCGACCACTCATCAAAGATATCTACAAAAGCAGCCTGATCTTCATATTTAACCCAATACAATAAATGAACTTGATAATTGGCTAACTCTCCCGATTTTGCCATTGCATATAACATGCTATACATCGGGGTAATACCACTACCTGCTGCCAGTAAAATTAACTGTTTATCATCATAATTCTGCGGCAACATATCCCCATATGGCATACCAAATTCGATAACATCACCAATTTTGGAGGTATCACAAAGCCATGTACTGACAATACCATTTGGCACTTTTTTTAATGTCAGCTTCACATGTTCATCATCTAGCTGTGTCAAGCTATATGTTCTTTCTAAACGACGACCATCAATTTCAACAATAACAGGATGATGCTGACCAGCTAAACCAAACTTCATACGTTTGCTGCAACGAATTTTCAAAGAAACCGTATCGGCAGTAATATATTCTTTTTGGCAAATTTGTCCTAACATCTGGTGTGTTGACCATAATGGATTTAATTTTTGCATCCAAAAATTTAATAAATTACTATCACAAACACTGCCAGATAAAAAATTTAAGGCTGTATTTTTTCGCTGTACTACATGCATCTAGGTCATCTCTAATTTATGACTTTTTAATTATTATACACATGTATATATATATGTATAGTATTTAATGAGCATCAAAACATTTCGTTACTCTATTCCTTATTCCATCCATATAAGGCTATAATCCAAGTAAAGATCATTTACCATGGATAGTATGGCCTCCTCATCAACAACAACTTCACATCCAATTGATGTATCGGTTACACCCATAAAAACTTCGGCACGTACAGTGGGTCGAAAAGCGACTATTACAAAAGAAGAATTATTCCAAGCAACACTTAACCTCATTGGGCCACAAAAAAGTATTGCATCTCTCAGCTTACGCGAAATTGCGCGTGAAGCAGGAATTGCACCCAATAGTTTCTATCGACACTTTAAAGATATTGATGAACTGGCCATTGAACTTATTAATCGTGCAGGTCTTGTATTACGACAGATTATTCGTGAAGCCAGATTACAAGCTACTCAGCAAGACAGTATTATCCGCTCGTCTGTCGAAATTTTTTTACAGCAACTCGATACAGATGAAGGCTATCTAAGTTTACTTTTACGTGAAGGTTACACAGGCTCCATCTCTTATAAACAAGCAGTGGAACTACAACTGAATTTTTTTCAACAAGAATTACAAGAAGATCTCATCCGCTTAGAAGACTTGCATAACAGTAAAATGGCTCATCCAGAGATTGTTGCCATTGGTATTACTCAACTGGTCTTTAATATGGGTGCAAAAGTCCTCGACCTATCGTCAAAGGAGCGTCGTAGAACAGCTGAACAAACCATGCTTATGATACGTATGATCTTAGAAGGTGCGCGTATGCTTGAACAACAACATAAGTAACTTTGCAAGCATATAAAACCAACGATTGTTTTTTATTATTTTTAAATTAAAAGCCGATAAATGATGAATCTATTCAGTGACCGCCAGTGTGTTATTGCAAGTTACATTCTTATACTTGTTGCATTAATTTGTATTATTCCCCTGCATTTACTTTCGAGTTTTTTTGCAGGATTTCTAATTTATGAAATCATTCGCTCAATGAGTGCAATTATTGATCGATACACCAAAAGCAATAAAACTAAAATTATTTCAAGTATTGTGCTTAGCGTTATCATTGTTTCTATTCTTATTTTAGGGCTAACGAGTCTAGTCAGCTTCGTATTACATGATTTACAAGGCTCTGGCCTTACAGCTTTTAGCAACCAAATCGATAAAACACTGGCCAGTATTCAACAAGAAATTGCACATTATTTACCAAGTTACATTCCTGAAGATGTTTCTGATACCAAAGATAATATTGTAGACTTTTTAAAAGACAATATTGAAACATTGCGTCATGCAGGTACTGATCTTTTACATAATATCGCAACAGGGTTAATTGGTCTTATTATAGGTATCTTGGTTTCTTTGCAAACACGCAACAAAGAAGATGAACCTGCTTTCAAAGCAGCTATGTTCGATCGTATTAGTTACTTGGCTACATCTTTTCGTAATGTAGTTTTTGCACAAATTAAGATTTCTCTTATTAATACCGTTTTATTTATTATTTTTGCTTTTGTTATTTTACCTATTTTTGGTGTTAGCCTACCATTTATTAAAACATTAACTATTCTTACATTCATTTTTGGGTTAATTCCTATTGCTGGTAATCTGATTTCCAATTCACTGATTGTAATTGCAGGATTAACCATTTCCTTACCTGTTGCAACTGCATGTTTAGTATATTTAGTTCTTATCCATAAACTAGAATATTTTATTAATGCACAAATTATTGGTACAAAAATTAATGCTAAAGCTTGGGAAGTTCTCTTAGCAATGCTTATTTTCGAAGCAATTTTTGGTATGGGTGGCCTTATTGCAGCACCAATCTTTTATGCATATTTGAAATTAGAGTTGAAAGAAGCAAAAATGATTTAATAAAAAAAGCCCTCAAATATGAGGGCTTTTTTTATTGTTCAAAACTATGCTTTTACAGTTACTAAAATTTGAATTGCTTCTGGAACTACAGAAAGATGATCAAGTAGACTCAAGCCTTCCGCTTGTAATTTCTGTAAACGTTCAATTTCATCTTGACGAATACTTGGATTAAAAGCTTTTAAATAAGTTAAACGATCAATCTCATACTGCCACTGCTTTGAATAATTTTCCTTTGCCTGTATTTTAAATGCAGGTAATTTCTCTTTAGCTAGGCCTAACGCTTGTTCATAACGCTCTTCAACTGTATCACGACGCGCTTTAACAATTTGACGGCAACTATTACCATCTAAATGCTTAAGATGTGGACGTAATATTTCAGGTGCTATTTTCCCTGATAAATCTTGCCCATTCTCACTAAGCAATACACGAATTAACTGTGTTGGCAAACTTGCAGGTAAATTCAATGCTTTTGGTGCAATCACATCAACTTTAAACCACACCTCAACCAATACAGCACCTGGTTTAATCGCATTTGATTTAAGTAGAGCGACATTCGTACTTCCAAACGATTGTGTACGAATCATTTCCATCATACTTTCAATAAATGGATGCTCTAATGTCAAATACTGTGCATCTTCACGAATTTGTGCTTGATCACGATAAAAAGTTGCCGTCATACCATCTTCTTCAAGAGTTAAACCTTGAACTTGCATTTGATCTGTCGGCTTAATAATTACTGTACCATTGCTTTGTTCATCAAAATCGATATTTGTTGATGACATAAATCTTTTTACAAACATAGGTAAAGTTGAATTATCATCATAATCATCTAAAGCCTGCACAATATTTTGTGCAACCACAGGACGGCATGAGTTATATTCAAGTAATCGATCTCGACCTTCTTGTAACTCTTGCTCTAGTGCCTGACGCTGAACCGTAACACGCGATAGAAGATCCTCAAATACTTCACCTTTATCTTCAAGTAAGCAATCTTTTAACTCTACAATAAAGTTTTCTTGTAGAGTTTGTGCTGTTGGTGAAATATGGTTAAAAATATTTAATGCTTCGTTATACCAACGGAACATTCTTTCTTGTGCAGTACCTAGCAAATAAGGCACATGAATTTGAATACGGTTTTCTTGACCAATACGGTCTAATCGTCCAATTCGTTGTTCAAGTACATCTGGATTTGCAGGTAAATCGAATAAAATTAGGTCGCTTGCAAATTGAAAATTACGTCCTTCAGAACCAATTTCTGAACACAATAAAATTTGTGCTCCGCCCTCTTCAGCAAAATATGCCGCAGCCTGATCTCGCTCTAACAGACTCATGCTTTCATGGAACATTGCCGTGCGAATGCCTGCATGTAAACGCAATGCGTTTTCTAAAGCCTCTACGACAGGACCACTTCTTGCAATTAAAAGCACCTTTTTCTGTTTAAGGTCTTTACGCAAAATATCCATAAGCCATTCAACACGTGGATCATGTTGCATCCAAGCACCGTCTATCTGTGCCTCTTCTGGCCACATTTGCTCACGTAATTTACCATCTTTCGACCAGTTTTGTGGTGCAGGCAACGGTGCAGGCTGACAATCTCGACCAGGAAAGCCTTGAATTGCTTCACGTGTATTTCTAAATAAAATACGCCCTGTACCATGACGATCAAGTAACTCTTGAATGGCTTGATAACGCTGATCTTCTTGATCTTGTATGCGATGACCCAAAAGTTTTTCTAAAACTTGTAAATGGTCTTCAGTCAGAGGTGTATCAGACATTAATACTTCTGCAATTTTCGCAGTATGTTGATACTTCTCTTCTTCATCTAAAAAGCGATCTAAACTACTAAAACGCTGAGGATCTAATAAGCGTAAGCGTGCAAAATGGCTTTCAACACCCAATTGTTCAGGTGTTGCAGTCAGTAAAAGTACACCAGCAGTTTGTTCAGCAAATTCATCTACAAGATCGTAACGATCGTTACCACCCTCTTCTTCATTCCACATTAAGTGGTGTGCTTCATCGACTACAAGTAGGTCGAATCCTGCTTCTAATGCCTGTTCACGTAAATCTTCGTGATCTACCATTAAATCAACACTTGCAATAATACATTGCTCAGTTTGGAATGGATTAAGCTCAGGATCATGCTCACGAATAGCAGCAGTACGTGTCAAATCAAAAATAGAGAAATTCAAGTTGAAACGACGACGCATTTCAATCATCCACTGATATTGTAATGAATCAGGGACAAGAATAAGTATACGTTCAGCACGTGCTGTTTTAAGTTGCTGGTGAATAATTAAACCCGCTTCAATGGTTTTTCCTAAACCCACTTCATCGGCTAACAAAACACGTGGAGCAAAACGCTTACCTACTTCATGCGCAATATAAAGTTGATGTGGAATTAATCCAACACGTGCACCAATCAAACCACGCAATGGGTTGGTTTTCATGTTGGCTTCCATCTGCAAAGCTTCTATACGTAAGTCGTACCAAGACTTTGCATCAACCTGACTTGCGAGTAGTCGATCTAAAGGTTTTGAAAGCTGAATATGTGCACCTAAGCGAGTTTCGTTTAACGTCTTTTTTTCAATCTCGCCATTTTCAAGAGTACGTACAGCATGATAACGAATTACCCCAAAACGCTCTTCAGCAGATTCCACCGTCCATGTCAGACCTTCTTGATCATGTAACTCATCTTTTACATTAAAAATAATACGAGATAATGGCGCATTTGTTTTTGCATAAACACGTGTTTCATCACTTTTAGGAAACAAAATGCTTACAGAACGCTCATCTACATCAATAACAACACCCAATCCAAGTTCTGTTTCTGTATCGGATAACCAACGCTGACCAATAGCGAACTGTTGCAATTTTCTCACCTTTTTTAAATTCATACTAAAAACAATACATTTGCTTTTAGTTTTAATACAAATATTTTCGCATAAAAACCACAAAAAAGTGAGTTTGAAATACGATCAATTTTTTAAAATATGTTAAAACGGTACAGCACATTCAAAATGTAACTGCTCATTTGTTTGCGGATGGTAAAACCCTAATTGATATGCATGTAAGCACAATCGATCAGACCATTGTTGTTGCTCAAGTGATGCATATAAGGTATCACCAACAATTGGATGCCCTAAATATTGCATATGAACACGTAATTGATGGGCGCGACCAGTAATCGGTGTCAATTCAACACGCGTCACTCGATGTCCATTTAATTCAAGTTGCTCTAGAACTTTCCAGTGTGTAATTGCTGCTTTATGATGCGATTGATCTACAATATGCAGTGGCGGTCGTGTTTCATCGTAAATGACAGGAATATTAATCTCTCCCTGTCCATACAGTTCACCAGCGACCAATGCTTGATATGTTTTTTCTGTTTGGCGCTCTTGAAACTGTCTAGAAATTTTATTTTGACCTAATCGTGTTAATGCGAATACCAGTATGCCTGATGTATCTCGATCTAGACGGTGAATTAGTAACGTGTTGGGCTCAAGAGTTTTTAAGCGAGTCAGTACACTGTCATACAGAGCATCCCCACGACCGGGTACGCTAAGTATACCTGCTGGCTTATGAATGACCATGAAGTCTTCGTCACGATGAATCAGATGTTTGGTTAAAAAATCAGTCAAATTTTAATCCCAAGCGAATCGCGAAAATAAGGCGTGCCATGATAAAAAGCTTAACCTAGAAATACAATAGAAAATCACGGACTTCTCTGTTTTTTTCGTCATTTAGGGATATTTTTTTAGAATTAAAGTATTTTTCATTGTAAATAAAAAAAGCCACTGAAAATCAGTGGCTTTTTAGAATTTGGCGGAAGCGGTGAGATTCGAACTCACGGAGGGCGTAAACCCTCGTCGGTTTTCAAGACCGGTGCATTAAACCGCTCTGCCACGCTTCCATGTGGCGTATATTATAAATATTTTTTCCACCAAGCAAGTGCTTTTCCAAAAAAACACACTTAACTGGATATTGTTTCATCAAATTAAAGAAAGCTGACTAAAAACCAAACATCTTAATGCTGTCTTGGGAGCAATTTCGAACTATGGTGCAACTTTGCAACAGAAAATATGTATAAACAAGAAATTAGACTAAGTACTGCAGAACTCATAAGCCAAAAAGCTGGTGTACTCTGACTTCCCGTCTGTTGCACGATATATGTTGAAATTACAGGCGTTAAACCACCAAAAACTGAGGTCGCTAAACTGTAAGCAATAGAAAAACCTGCCGTACGTACAGATGCAGGCATAATCTCAGTCAATGTAACTACCATCGCACCATTATAAAAACTATACATTAGAGAAAAACAACCTAAAACAATGAGCATACGTGTCAAACTAATTTCAGTTGTTAACCAATTTAACAATGGATAGGCACAAAATAAAATAAGGATGGTCATAGTCATTAACATGATTTTACGCCCAAACTTATCGGCAAGTATGCCTCCAATAGGTAAAAGCACAAAATTACTGACACCAACTGCAATCGTTGCAATTAAACTCTGTTTAGTGCTCAGATGTAGTACTTCTTTACCGTATGTTGGCGTGTATACCGTAATGAAATAAAACATAGTTGTTGTCGTTGCCACCATAAGCATACCTGCAATAACAACTTTCCAGTTACTAAGTAGGGTTGCAAAAATTTGCTTAGTCGTTGGACTTTCTTTACGATTTTCAAATGCTTGTGTTTCTTTTAAATTTCCACGTAAATAAAAAATTGCAGGAATAATAACGCATCCAATAATAAACGGGATTCGCCATGCCCATGCAGACACTTGTTCTACGGTAAAAATTTGATTCACACCAAAACCAAGAAGTGCTGCAAAAATGACGGCGATTTGCTGACTAGCAGACTGCCAACTGGTAATAAAACCTTTATTGTGATCATCAGCGATTTCAGAAAGATAAACAGACACACCACCTAACTCGACCCCAGCAGAAAAACCTTGTGCTAGTCTCCCTACTAAAATAAGTAACGAAGCTGCGATACCAAGTGTCTCGTACCCTGGTGTAAATGCAATAATTAAAGAACCAAATGCCATAATGGTGAGCGTTACCATAAGTCCTTTTCTACGCCCAATTCGGTCTACATATGGACCTAATACCAACGCACCAATCGGTCTCATAAAGAAACTTACTGCAAAAACTAGAAATGTCTTAATCAGTGCTGCATATGTACTGTCAGAATGAAAGAAGGTTTCTCCAATAAACTTTGCATATAATCCAAAAAGGAAGAAATCGTATTGTTCTAAAAAATTTCCGCTTGTAACATTAAAAATATCACGTATGCGAGATTGCTGACTTCCTGCTTGCATCTCGACTCTCCTTAGCCTTTATACTGGGTTCACTTCAGTTAAGCGTATTCTTATTTTTTAACCAAACCTTAAAGTAATCTTAATTTCAGACTAAAGAATAACTCCAAATAGACCAAAGTATAACTACATAAAAAAGGATGGTATTTACCATCCTTTTTTTCTATTTTCTTAATTAACGGCGATCTAAAGATAGATGACCAGGCCCTGTAATTGCCAATAATAAGAATCCACCCATAATACTTACATTTTTATAAAAATTGATCATATTCATTTGTACAGCATCCCCTGTCATTGACCAATATGCATGACCAATTATTGCTGTCCCTAAAGTATATAAAGCAAAAATAACAGCAAGTGGACGCGTATAAAAACCAATGAGAATAAGAATCGACCCTACAACTTCCATTAAAACAGCAACTGCTGCAGCAACGGTAGGTAAAGGTGTATGCATTGATGCCATATACGCCACAGTTCCACTAAATCCTGTTATTTTTGGCAAACCAAAAAGCAAAAATAAAACGATTAAAAGAATGCGTGCAACCAGTAATACAAAAGATTTTGATGATCCAAAATCAAAATAACGTAATGTATTCATTTTAATATTCCTATTATTTAATCTATAATGTCTGATAAATTAATTTTATTTTTTCTTTATTTTAAATAAAATATTATAAAAAGTTTTTTATGTTCTATTTTTAGAACAATATAATCATTTTTAGTGCTTATCTAGCATTAATGTACGCCACCCATTTGTACGAGACGAGTAATTCCTGTCACAATCATATCAATTGCAATTGTACCTATGAGTAAGGCAGACAAACGCCCGACAATATCAAAGTAATAATCGACATATTTAGCATGCTTATAACGTAAATTATCGTGTAGAAATTTCATGAGTATTAAAATAGACGATGTAAGTACCAATGTTACTGCTATAACTGCGATCGCACCCCAAAGTTTAATATCCATTCCCATTACAACCGCGGCACTAATCGTACCTGGTCCTATCATAAATGGCATGGCTACAGTTCCTGCCAAGTGTTCAGGCGCACCACGAATTTCTCCAATCGTATCTGCACCCTGAAACACATAGCGATAACCAATCACCAAAAAGATGATACCTCCAAAAATTTGAAATGATTCAAAACGTACATTTAAGTACTTATTAAAAATCGCTTCACCACCCCATGCAAAAAATACAAAAACAGCATAAGCAATAAAGCTTCCTTGTATTAATGCTTTATTAAATATTTTCGCATCTGTATTTCTAATCATTCCAACCATGTAGATACTCATGAGGAAAGGATTTAGAAGCGAAAATAATAACGCAAACGAGTGAATATAAGAGGTTAACATCTTATGGCGCTACTCAAATTATTGGTCTTTAGGATCTGGGAAACTGAGCGTTTTACCTACCGTCGTTTCACGATTCAAATGCAAGAATGTTAAATGGCGTTCATATTTATCTAGAACATCATTAATCACTTGCTCTTTACCGTAGCCCATAAGGTCATTCCCTTGACTACCTTCGAACAAGAATGTTTCTAAGCGGTAGTAATAGGTATTTCCTAATTTGCTACGTTTACTAAATTCAGGTGCATGATAACGCTGTGGCCAAATTTGGTAAACAAAGTTTTGCTCGGCATGTAAGTCTACCGTCAGATCGATATGATATAACTCGCTATCTAGATCTTCTTCCATTTGAGTTTTAGATAAAGTGACTTGAACACCCTTCTCTTTTAGTTCTTTCATCACCTCTTCTAAAGCAGGATCACATACATCATTCAACATCTGTAATGTTGCTTTTTTCCCAGGATGATGCATCACTCGAGATAAACGTTGTTTCCAGTTTAGAATATCAACATTACCCACCACAGGTGCAGCATTTAACAAAGCACTTTGAGAACGATGATCTTCTAACCGCAACGATTTTAAAATACCGATCATCACAAAAATCATGACAAAACTAAAAGGTAGCCCCATAATTACCGTTGCTTTTTGTAATGTGCTAATCCCATTTGACATAAGCATTGCAATGGTTAACACACCAATCACAACTGACCAGAAAATACGAATCCAATTCGGTGCATCACTGTTCACATCTTTTAAACGATAGCAGAAACTTCCAAGTACAATTGCACCAGAGTCTGCTGATGTTACATAAAATAATAATCCAGTAATAAATGCAAGTACTGCAGTAAATGAGAACCATGGATAAAAAGATAACAGCTTATAAAAACCGAGCTCAGGCTTTGCCAGAATTTCTTGTGCGAACTGAAGGTTCCCATGAATGATTTGGTACAATGCGCTGTTACCCATAACCGATAACCATGCAATAGTAAATAAAATAGGAATAATTAGCGTACCAACAACAAACTCACGAATTGTACGACCTTTTGAAATTCGTGCCAAAAACAGTCCTACAAATGGTGCCCAAGCGATCCACCATGCCCAGAAGAAAAGTGTCCAATCACGCACCCACTCTGTAGTATGTTTATTTTGATCTTGGTTATATGCAAAAGTATCTAATGTCATTGAAGGAAATTTACTAATGTAATCTCCAATGTTCAATACCATACCGTTTAATAAAAACTTGGTATCGCCCAAAAACAAAATGAATAGTAACAACCCGATTGCAAAGTAAATATTCAATTCTGCAAGGAATTTTACGCCTTTATCGACACCTGTTGTTGCAGAAATAATACTAATACAAACCGCAAAAACAACCAACCACGATTGTACAGTTAAACCTTCATGCACACCAAAGATGAGTGATAAACCATAGTTTAACTGTACAACCCCAATCCCACAGGTTGTTGCAAGTCCAAAAATTGCACCTAAAATTGCAGCAATATCGACAAGGTGACCGATCATACCATTCACTCTATCTCCAAAAATTGGATAAAGTGCAGAGCGTACGGTTAAAGGTAAGTTATAACGGTAAGCAAAATAGCCCAGTGCAATACCAATTAAGGCATACATACACCAACCCGTTAGTCCATAATGGAAAATTGTAAATGTAATGGCTTGACGCGCAGCTTCAATGGTTTGACCCTGTCCAACAGGAGGTTGCATATACTGTGTAATCGGTTCTGCAACAGAGAAAAACATCAAATCAATCCCGATACCAGCAGCAAAAAGCATAGATGCCCAACTCACCATACTAAACTCAGGTTTAGAATGTTTAGGCCCTAACTTAATATCACCATAGCGGGAACAAGCAAGAAAAAGAACAAAAGCAATATATAAAGAAGCAATTGCAAAGTAATACCAGCCAAACGTAGATGTTACCCAATCTAATACGACGTCTAAAGCTTTAGACGCTTCAGCATTAAACAAAATCGTGAATAGGGAAAACACCACCACAAGACCCGCAGAAACATAAAATACAACATGGTTGAGTTTATCTTCAGTGGGCACAATCTTGTGCTGCGTACTGGAGGAGTTATCTTGATTCATACAATCCTCTTTTTTATTCATAAAAATAACTTTTTACTTCGCGTAAAAAGTTTTAAATGCACAAATCTGTGTCTCATTTTTAAATACATATTTCATCATCATGAAGCATGTACTTATACATTCGATGCAGTTATTGCACTTTATTTTTCGAAGATGTCACACATCTAGGACAGGTATATCAACCTGATGGTTCATCTAAAAGCGAGAAATGAATGAATCTTTCATATTTATAATGGCATTAGCTCGCTGAGCTAAAACTATATAACAACGATATGAGAGAATATAGAATCATTTAAAAAAAGATTGTTAAGTACAATAACATTCCTCTGACTCTACTCGGCTTATACCGACTTTATGCCTCAATTGCATAAAGGACAAATTATGGCATACAGTACATCCTACTGTATTGAAAAACCCTCACAACCTTAAATGTTCCACCTAAGTTTTTTAAATCACTTAGCCCAATAGAAACGAAAATATACAGTGAATAAAATGACAACGACATTTTCATGGTCGATTATACACCAATTGATTGAACGTTCAATCAATGATATATTATTATGCAAATTAAGCGATATTCTGAATATGAAAATGGCATTAGGGTCATATGAATACAAGTCGAGTAAAACCTGAACACGTGCGCCGAGAGCAGATTATCAATGCCTCTTTCGATGTCATTTATGAACTTGGTCTAACCAATACAACAATTGCCAAAATTGCAGCAAAAGCAGGCTTATCTACAGGAATCGTCAGTCATTACTTTGGTGATAAACAGGGTCTGATTAATGCATGTATGCGTGCAATGCTAAATGAATTAAGAATTCAAACAGAGCAGTACCGAGAAAATTCAGATAAAGCTCCTGCCGAAATTATTAAAGCAATTATTGACTCAAACTTCGATGCAAGTCAGACCAGTGCGAAGGCTATGCGTTTATGGTTAGAGTTTTGGGCAGCCAGTTTACATACCCCTGAATTACAGCGTTTACAAAGAGTAAACGATCAACGGCTATATTCAAATTTAAGATATTATTTTCTTAAATTACTACCAAAACAAAAAGCAGATATTGCAGCACGTGGTATGGCTGCACTCATTGATGGTCTTTGGTTACGTGGCAGTCTAATGAGTTATCAAGACACTTTCGATGCAGAACAAGCACGCCATATTGCTTATAACTATTTAAATACACATATTAAGTTGCAGGAGATTGAATCATGAGTCATGCACCCGTTCATCCACTTTATATTCACGGCGAATATGTCAACTCAACACAAGAGAAAACCTTTGAGACAATAAACCCTGCAACTGGCGAAGTAATTGCACATATTCACAGCGCATCTCAAGAAGACATTGAAAAAGCTGTTCAGAGCGCACAAAAAGGGCAAAAAATTTGGGCAGCAATGACTGCAGTAGAACGTTCACGTATCTTACGTCGTGCTGTCGATCTGCTTCGTGAGCGTAATGACGAGCTGGCTAAACTAGAAACGTTAGATACAGGTAAAGCTTATAGCGAAACATCGACTGTAGATATTGTTACGGGTACAGATGTACTCGAGTATTACGCTGGTCTAGCAACTGCTATTCAAGGTGAACAAGTTCCTCTACGTGACTCTAGCTTTTTCTATACACGCCGTGAGCCTTTAGGTGTTGTCGCAGGTATTGGTGCTTGGAACTACCCTATTCAAATCGCACTTTGGAAATCTGCACCTGCCCTTGCAGCTGGTAACGCTATGATTTTCAAACCAAGTGAAGTCACACCACTGACCGCTTTTAAACTTGCAGAAATTTATACCGAAGCAGGCCTACCTGCAGGTGTATTTAATGTTGTTCAAGGTTTTGGGGAAGTCGGTGCTATGCTTGCCGAACATCCTGTCATTGAAAAAATCTCATTTACAGGCTCTGTCCCTACAGGTAAAAAAGTCATGGCAACTGCTGCAAGTTCTTCTTTAAAAGAAGTGACTATGGAACTTGGCGGCAAATCACCACTAATTATCTGTGAAGATGCAAATCTTGATCGTGCAGCCGATGTCGCTATGATGGCAAACTTCTTTAGTACAGGCCAAGTATGTACAAATGGTACACGTGTCTTTATTCCTAAATCACTCAAAAATGATTTTGAACAAGCTCTTCTAAAACGCGTTAAAAATATTCGTCTTGGGCAACCTATGGACGAACAAACCAATATGGGACCTCTCGTCAGTTTCCCACACATGGAAAAAGTACTGTCTTACTTAGAAAAAGGTAAAACACAAGGAGCTACCCTTCTATGTGGTGGACAACGTGCAACAACAGGCGAACTTGCTCAGGGTGCTTTTGTAGAACCAACAATTTTCACTGATTGTTCAGATGAAATGGATATTGTAAAAGACGAAATTTTCGGTCCTGTGATGAGTGTCCTCACTTATGAGACAGAAGAAGAAGCTATTACACGTGCAAATAACACACACTTTGGTCTAGCAGCAGGTGTAGTCAGTGAAAATATAGCGCGTGCGCACCGTATTATTCATCAACTTGAAGCAGGTATTTGTTGGATTAACACTTGGGGAGAATCCCCTGCGGAAATGCCAGTAGGTGGCTATAAACAATCTGGTGTTGGTCGAGAAAACGGTATTTCGACTTTGGAGAACTATACGCGCATTAAATCTGTGCAAGTTGAGATGGGTGAATACGCCTCTATTTTCTAAAACACTCCTCTCCCATAAAGGCATACATTCATTATGTATGCCACTTCCCGATTACCGCTAAACAATAAGGATAGAATGATGGCAAATCAAGAATATGACTACATTATTGTTGGTGCCGGTTCTGCAGGTAATGTACTTGCAACACGCCTCACAGAAGATAAAGATACCACTGTTTTGCTTTTAGAAGCTGGTGGACCAGATTACCGTGCAGACTTTCGTACACAAATGCCAGCCGCATTAGCTTACCCATTGCAAGGTCGACGCTACAATTGGGCATATGAAACTGACCCTGAGCCACATATGAACAACCGTCGTATGGAATGCGGACGCGGTAAAGGCTTAGGTGGTTCATCTTTAATTAATGGTATGTGTTACATTCGTGGTAACGCCATGGATCTAGATGGCTGGGCAAAACTTCCCGGCTTAGAAGATTGGTCATACGCAGATTGCTTACCTTATTATCGTAAAGCTGAGACACGTGATATTGGGCCAAATGATTACCATGGTGGTGAAGGTCCTGTTAGCGTAACTACACCAAAAGCTGGAAATAATGTTTTATTTCATGCCATGGTAGAAGCTGGTGTAGAAGCTGGTTATCCACGTACAGATGACCTCAATGGCTACCAGCAAGAAGGCTTCGGCCCAATGGATCGCACTGTAACAAAACAAGGCCGTCGTGCCAGTACAGCACGTGGATATTTAGATACTGCAAAGAAACGCTCGAATATTACGATTGTTACTCACGCGGTTACAGATAAAGTTTTATTTTCAGGTAAACGCGCAACAGGTGTCCAATATCTTCAAGGTGAAAGCACCACACCGACCGTTGTAAAAGCACGTCGTGAAGTACTCATTTGTTCAGGTACAATTGCATCACCACAAATCTTACAACGCTCAGGGGTTGCAGATCAGGCATTTTTAGAAGAACTTGGTATTCCTGTTGTTCATCATTTACCGGGTGTTGGTGAAAATTTACAAGATCATCTAGAACTCTACTTACAGTACGCAGCAAAGAAACCTGTATCTCTCTACCCTGCTTTGCAAATGCATAACCAACCTGCAATTGGTGCAAAATGGTTATTTCTAGGTGAAGGTATTGGGGCATCAAATCAATTCGAAGCCGGTGGTTTTATACGTAGTCGCCCTGAATTTGAATGGCCAAATATTCAGTACCACTTCTTGCCTGTTGCCATTAACTACAATGGTAGCAATGGCGTACAAGAACACGGCTTCCAAGCTCATGTAGGTTCTATGCGCTCACCATCTCGTGGTCGAGTACGCATTAAATCATTGAATCCACATGACCATCCAAGCTTATTGTTCAACTACATGTCTACAGAACAAGATTGGCAAGAATTCCGCGACTGTATTCGTCTAACACGTGAAATTATGCATCAACCTGCTTTAGACGAATATCGTGGTCGTGAAATTAGTCCGGGTAAAGATGTCGTTACAGATGAGCAACTTGATGAATTTGTTCGTAACCATGCTGAAACGGCGTACCATCCATGTGGTAGTTGTAAAATGGGTACAGATGATATGGCCGTTGTAGACCACGAGGGTCGTGTACATGGCTTAGAAGGCTTAAGAGTCGTCGATGCATCCATTATGCCTATTATTATTACAGGTAATCTAAATGCAACTACTATTATGATTGGTGAAAAAATTGCAGATGCCATACGTGGACAAAAGTTACCACGTTCAACTGCGCCATATTATAAAGCAGATGATAAGCCTGTACGCCAAGCACCAAAGCGTGAATTTAACGAAGAGATGATGCAGTAGTTTTCATCACTGCCATCAAATAAAAAAGGACTGCACAGGCAGTCCTTTTTGTTATCTGTATATTAATCAGCTAGAACCTTTGCAATAGATTCAGCAACATAATAAACATTTTTCTGATTCAAACCAGCTACACACATACGGCCACTGCGAAGTAAATAAATTGCATAATCATCACGTAATGCATCTACTTGCTCTGCCGTTAGTCCCGTATAACTGAACATACCGCGTTGTTTTACAAGGTAGTCAAAGTTTTTACCTGGGAGGCGTTGAACAAGCTCATCACGTAAAATGGTACGCATTTTAGCAATACGCTCACACATACCTTCTAATTCTTCTTCCCAATCAGCACGTAATGTATCATTTTCTAATACAGCATTTACCAGTAACGCACCAGTTGTTGGTGGGTTTGAGTAAACACGGCGTACTGTTGCTTTTAACTGACCAAATACATTTTCAGCACTTTCAGCATTTTCTGAAACAATAGTTAAGCCACCAACACGCTCGCCATAAAGAGAGAATATTTTAGAAAAAGAGTTGCTTAAAATAAATTTTGCGCCTGCCTTGTCTAATGCACGAATCAGATAAGCATCTTTATCTAGACCTTCAGCAAAGCCTTGGTATGCAATGTCTAAGAAAGGAATAAGTTTACGTTCAAGTAATACTTCAATCACCTGATCCCATTGCTCAGGAACTAAGTCTGCACCTGTTGGGTTATGGCAACAAGGGTGTAACAGTACGATATCATTTTCAGGAAGTTGTTTTAAACAATTCAACATTTCCTCAAATGCAACACCATTTGTCTGTGCATCAAAATATGGATACTCTGCTGTTTCAAACCCTGAGCCTTGGAAAATAGCAATATGATTTTCCCAAGTCGGTTGACTTACCCATACTTTCGACTTTGGAAAGTATTTTTTAAGGAAATCTGCACCAATTTTTAATGCGCCTGACCCACCCAATGTTTGAATTGTCACAGCACGTTTTTCAGCTCTTGCCGTACTTTCTTCACCCAACAACAATAATTGTGTGGCATCGCAATAACTTTTTAAGCCAGACATTGGTAAGTAAAGCTTTGCTTTATCTACATTCTTACCTATTTCTAAAGCGGCTGTTTTTACTGCATTAAATTGCGGAACAATGCTGTCTTCGTTGTAGTATAAGCCAATACTTAAATTAACTTTATTATCACGCTCATCTTTTTGGAATTTTTCCATTAAACTTAAGATTGGGTCGCCCGCATACGGCTCAACATGCTGAAACATAATTCACTCTGTCCACTCTATGGTTTCATCATTATATACATAGATTTATACTCAGGTGTGCATAGATTTCACACAAACACAAAAAAATATGCTCAACTATAGTCTTATTGTTTTTATAAAAAACTTGGCCTACTTTGTAAACCAAATGCTTTTTTCTCCTTGCTCAATTTTGTTTAAAATTGGACAATCTGCTTTTTCATTTCCTGAACAACAGGCTGCTGTTTCTTGCAATACTTCAACCATATGCTCTAATTGCACAATCTGATTTTTAAGCTGTTCAATATGTTCAAGCGCTAGATGCTTTACTTCTCCACTATGGCGATCTTTATTATGCCATAATTGCAAAAGTGCCTTGGTTTGGTCGGTAGAAAAGTTTAATGCTTTAGCATGTAAAATAAAATGCAATGTTTGAATATGAACAGTATTGTAAATGCGATAACCCGCCTCAGTACGTTGTACTTTAGGTAAAAGCCCAATCGACTCATAGTAACGAATCATCTTATTAGACAATCCTGTTTGTTTTGAAACTTGTCCTATATTCATATAATTATTACGCTCCGCCTTTAGACTCCGAATAATGAAAACGTTTTAGACGCAGTGCATTGGTTAAAACAAAAACTGAAGATAAACCCATCGCCAAAGCCGAGATCATTGGTGACAATAAAATATGATAAAAAGGATATAAAACCCCTGCTGCGATAGGAATAAGTGCAATATTATAAATAAATGCCCAAAATAAATTTTGCTTTATATTACGAATAGTTGCTTTACTTAATGCAATTGCATGTGTGACTGTTTGTAAGTTCCCAGACATCAATACAACATCTGCAGACTCAATCGCAACATCTGTACCTGTTCCTACAGCTAAACCAATATCGGCTGATGCTAAGGCAGGTGCATCATTTATACCATCTCCTACATAGGCAACTTTGCCATACTCTTTTTGTAGTTTCTGAATCGCATTTACCTTACCTTCTGGTAATACTTCTGCAATCACGTCATCAATTTTTAATTTTTTCGCAATTGCACGCGCAGTTTTATAGTTGTCGCCACTAATCATAACAACCTTTAGACCAAGTTCATGAAGTGACTGAATCGCTTTATAAGTAGATGGTTTAATATCATCTGCTACTGCTACAATTGCAGCTACCGTATTCTCAACTGCAATATAAAAAGGCGTTTTCCCATCTTGTGCAAGTTGTTCTGATTTGACAGCAAATGTTTTGACCTCTAAACCTAATTTTTTCATAAAACGATCTGCACCAATACAAATACGTTTCTGATTCACAAAGGCTTGAATACCATAACCTGCAACAACTTGTATTTCATTTGCTTCAAACAAGGTAATTTGTTGGTCTTTGGCATAATTGACAATTGCCTGTGCAACAGGGTGCTCAGAATACTGCTCTACCGATGCCATATACCGTAAGATATCTGCTTTATTTTGATTATCTATGGTCATTAAATCAGTTAATTTGGGTTTACCCTCGGTCAACGTACCTGTCTTATCAAAGGCAATAACTTCTGCTTCTTTTAACGTTTGTAATGCTTCGCCTTTTCTAAACAAAACACCCATTTCTGCACCACGCCCTGTACTTACCATAATAGATGTAGGCGTTGCCAAACCCATGGCACATGGACATGCAATAATTAATACTGCTACAGCATTTACAAGTGCGAATGAAAAAGCGGGACTTGGTCCAAACACCAACCAAGCAATGAAAGTAATCACTGCCAGAACAATAACAACGGGAACAAACCACATGGTGACTTGATTAACCATCGTTTGAATTGGGAGCTTTGAGCCTTGAGCTTCTTCAACCAAACGAATAATTTGTGCCAATACCGTATCACTTCCAGTCGCACTTACCTGAATATGTAAAATGCCTTGTTGATTGACTGTACCAGCAACAACGTGACTGTCTTTATCTTTTTTGACAGCAATAGGCTCTCCTGTAATCATGGATTCATCAACAAAACTATGACCCTTTAAGACCGTACCATCTACAGCTATTTTTTCACCAGGCTGAACAACAACTGTCATTCCAGCCATCACTTGTTTAATATCTACTTCAAGTAACTCACCTGCTTTTAAAATACGTGCTGTTTTAGGTTGTATACCTATTAAACGTTCAATCGCTTGGGAGGTTTTTCCTTTTGCTTTTGCTTCTAAATAGCGCCCTAATAAAATTAATGTCACAATCACAGCAGCAGCTTCAAAATAAACATTTACTGTATTTTCAGGAAGTAACCATGGTAAAAATGTCGCGATACATGAGAAACCATATGCTGCTAGCGTACCCAAAGCTACTAAAGAGTTCATATCTGGCGCTAAACGAAATAGAGCAGGTAATCCCTTTTGGTAAAATCTACGGCCTGGGAATATAAGTACACAAGTTGTTAATGCAAACTGAATATACCAGCTCAGCGACTGGCCTAAATAACTAAGAACCAAATGATGAAAAGACGTGGAAATATGTGTTCCCATCTCTAAAACAAAAATAGGAAGTGTACAAATTAGAGCAATTATTAAATCGCGCCTGAGTACTTTGGCTTCTTTTTCTCTTCTTTGTGTTAATGACTCTTCTTTATCCTCACTTTGATTATTTTTAATTTCTGCCTGATATCCTGCTTTTTCTACAGTCTGAATAAGTATTTCAGGAGAAATATTTTTCTGCAGATGAACTTGTGCAGATTCAGTAGCAAGGTTAACAGATACATCATCTACCCCTTCAACTTTTAGCAAAGCCTTCTCTACACGTCCAACACACGATGCACAAGTCATACCTCGTATATTTAAATCTATAATATTTTCAGTATGTTGATTTTTTTCATAAGATGCACCATAACCAGCACGCTCTACAGCCTTTACTAAATCTTCAGTTTTTAAACCAGTAACACCTTCTACTACTGCTTTTTCTGTTGCCAAATTTACAGAAACGTTTTCTACACCTGCTATTTTTTTTAAGACTTTCTCCACACGCCCAACACACGATGCACAAGTCATACCGTCTATATTCAGAACAATACGATTGGTTTTTGGTAGTACCACATCGTAGCCTGCTCGCTCAATAGCAGACCTAATTTGTGCTTTATCTAAATCTTGTCCAGATATGATGACCTTCTCTGTTGCCAAGTTTACATTTACTTCTTCAATATTTTCTTGTTTTTTTAAGACTTTCTCTACACGTCCAACACACGACGCACATGTCATCCCTTGTACGGTCAGTTCCAGTGTCTCATTTTTTTGAGCGCTCATCATACGCCTCTGTATCCCTGATTATTTAATTTTAGTTTAAACCTTTACATCATGTTAAGGTCAAGCTTGACCTTCTCCCTATGGGAAGGTTTAAACTCTTTACACATCATCAACCCAAAGGGGTGCAAAATGCAATTTGAAATTCCGAATATGACTTGTGGTGGTTGTGCGCGTGGTGTAACTGCAATTATTAAATCACTCGATGAAAATGCACAAGTTAATATTAACTTAGACACAAAACAAGTTGAGGTAAATACAGATTTACCTGAAGCTAAAGTTCGTGAAGCATTAAATGAAGATGGCTTCCCACCTGCTTAAAATAATAAAATATCTACAGATAATAAAATATCTTATATTATCTGTAGACCTTCTTATTTAAATATCCCCACCATACCTATATAATAAAATCGCATTATTAATATTAATTAATTTTTTAAAATATTATTATTTTATATTTTAAATAAATATTAATAATTAATAGATAATACTTAATAAAAATATAAATGACTTTTATGTTTTTTAATTAAATATTTTTTAAGAAATATTTAATAAGGTAAATAATCTCCTAGGAGGGTTATATGGAAATAGAAACAACAAAGGGTAGCTCTGTCCCCGTTAAAATATTTGCAATCATTTTAACATTATTCGCTTTACCTCTACTGTTTGGTGGTATTTATCTCACTACACTCGGTGGTTCTTGGTATTATTTAATATCAGGCTTGGTACTGGTTTTCTCAGGCATACTACTATTTAAAAACAAACTCATGGGTGCCAAACTCTTTGGCGCCTTTTTTATTGCAACAATCATCTGGACAATATACGAAACTGGATCACGCTTTTGGGGCTGGGTTCCTCGTCTTGCTGTATTTGCTGTATTTGCTTTTTTCCTTACACTATTATTGCCACAAATTGGCCATGGTGTAAGTAAAAAATTATCTCGTATTCTCACAGGAATTATTGTTGTTTGCTTTGCAATTGCATTGGTTTTGGCATTTGTACCGCATGATAGCTACAGTTCTGGACAAGAAATTTCAAATCAACCATTGGTAAGCGGAGACATCAGTAGCGACCCAACACAATCCGACTCTGATTGGAAATATTATGGTCGTGATGCAGATGGCACACGCTACTCTCCATTAAAACAAATTAATGCAGACAATGTAAAAAATTTACAACGTGCATGGGTATATCACACAGGTGACTTACCTCCTGCGGGCAAAAAAGATGTATGGGCTGCTGAGCACACACCAATTAAAGTCGGTAACGGTCTTTATGTTTGTAGTGCAACCAATAATGTTAGTCGCGTAGACCCAGCAACAGGTAAAGAAGTATGGAAGTTTAAATCAAACGTTGCTTATGAAAGCATTCCATATACTGCTGCATGTCGTGGTCTCACATATTACGAATCTAAAGTTATTCCTCGTGGTCAAGCCTGCCATACACGTATTGTGTTAGGCACGTTAGATATGCGTTTAATTGCTTTAGATACCGAAACAGGTGAGCCATGTGCAAACTTTGGTGATCATGGTACAACAAATCTAAATACAGGTCTTGGCCATACAGTGCCAGGTTTTGTTTCAGTCACATCACCTGCAACAATTGTAGATGATACTGTGATCGTAAACCATGAAGTACGTGATAACCAACGTCGTTGGGCACCATCTGGTGTAATTCGTGGCTACGATGCGGAAACGGGTAAATTCAAATGGGCATGGGACATGAAACGTCCAGATGACCATAGCGAACCAAAACCTGGACAAGAATATAGTCGTGGTACACCAAACTCTTGGGCACCAATGATTAGTGATGAAAAATTAGGATTGGTTTATATTCCTATGGGTAACGCTGCTGCAGATCACTATACTGCTATGCGTAGTCCTGAAGAAGAAAAAGTAAATGCTTCATTGGTTGCTTTAGATGCAAAAACTGGTGACTTGCGTTGGACTTTCCAAACTGTACATAAAGATGTTTGGGATCAAGATTTAGGCTCACAGCCAACACTGATTGATTATCCAGATGCAGATGGAAAATCTGTTCCAGCAATGTTAGTACCAACAAAACTTGGCCAAACATTCTTATTAAATCGTGAAAATGGCAAACCATTGTCACGTGTGGAAGAACGTCCTGTTCCAACAACAGGCGGTGTAAAAGATGATCCTCGTTCTCCGACACAACCTTTCTCAGTAGACATTCCACGCTTAGGTTTCCCAGATCTAAATGAAACGAAAATGTGGGGTATTTCACCAATCGACGAAATGATATGTCGTATTAAATATCGTAAAGCCAACTATCAAGGGATCGACACACCACCTAGTCTAGATAAACCATTTATCATGTACCCAGGAAATAATGGTGGTAGCGATTGGGGAAGTTACTCTTATGACAGCAATCGTGGTGTGATTATTGCGAACTGGAATAATAACCCAATGTACGGTCAGCTTATTACACGTGCACAAGCCAATAAAGATGGCTTAGAATCGATGGATGCTAAAAACTATAAACCTGTAGGTGGTATTGGTCGACCAATGGCAGATACACCATATGGTATTGAAATTAGCGCATTCTTTAGTCCAACAGGTATGTTATGTAGCGAACCACCATACGGTATGATTACTGCTATTGATTTACACAATAAATCAATTTTATGGCAACATCCGCTAGGTAGTGCTGAACGTAATGGTCCATTTAATATGGCGACACACATGCCTATTAATATTGGTACACCAAACAATGGTGGTCCAATTACTACAGCAGGAAATATTATCTTTATCGCTGCAACTACAGATAATAAAATCCGTGCATTAGACCTACGTACAGGTAAAGAGCTATGGAGTGACACACTTCCTGCAGGTGGTCAAGCAACACCTATGACGTACTCAATTAATGGTGAACAATATCTTGTCATTATGGCAGGTGGACATCACTTCATGCGCACAGGTGTAAGTGATGCTCTCGTTGCATATAAACTTCCAAAGAATATGCAATAAACTTAAATAGAAGACTTAAAAAAACCAGCATAAATGCTGGTTTTTTATTTAACTTCGATTAGAAATTATTTGGATTTTCCAATTTACTCATCTCAACCACTTTATTTGGATCATGTACTGCAGCAACACCATCTGCATCAATCACATCAATATTTTGTTCAGGGTTATAAATACTAATGGTTTCATTACCTTCCGTATCTTCTCCAACAATATATTTCACGCCTGTGCGATTCATCTTATGGCATAAACGTTGATACCAACCCTTTAATCCAGTCATTTCCTCATTAGGGTTGTGATAAAAAGCATTCATTACAGCAGGTAAGCCTAGCCCACATACCAATCCAGACATTAATACACTAATAAAAGTATAGCCAATGAGAATACTACTATAAGGACTTAATGATGGATGGTTAGCTACAGCAAGAATCAAGGCCAGCGAAATACCACCACGTACGCCTCCCCAACTTAAAATAGTTAAACTTCCGTTATAACTATTTTTTCTAAATGCAGGAATAAAGGCAAAAGACAAAAAGTTTGCTGCAAATCGAGAGATATGTAGAATAATAAATGCAACCATTCCGCCTAAAATCATATCTGCATTTAAGTCTAAAATGAAAAGCTCTAAGCCAATGAGCGTAAATAGAAATGAGTTAATAATACCTTCAACTGTATGCCAAAAGTGATTAATCTCAGTCGTTTCCCGCTCGCCTAAAATTTCTTCCCATTTATTACCTACAATTAAACCACCAATCACACAAGCAATAGGCGCTGAAGCATGTGCAAACAATGCAACTAAGTAAGAACCACAAGCCAATAATGCCGTCGTTAAAATTAATGATTCGTGCTCATGCTTACCACGTAAAAGTCTTAAAATTCCTGTACCAAATGCCCAACCAATTAAGACAGCAACAACAATTTCGTACAGTAGTGTTTCTAATGTGCCCGCCAGCGTAAAATGATTACCCTGAATTACATTTAACAATGTCATAAATACGGCAATACACATTGCATCATTAAATAATGATTCACCTTCTAATTTAACAATAAGATGGTGTGGTGCTCTTACAGAACTTAGAACACCTTTTACCCCAATTGGATCTGTTGCACCAAGTGCCGAGCCTAAAAGTAACAACACCAATAAAGGGACAGGACTACCAATTAAAAATTGAAATCCGTATAACATACCACCAAATAATACTGCACAAAGCACTAAAGAAATGGTTGCTAAAATACCAATAGGCTTCCAATGATTTCTTAAATCAGATATTTTAAATTTCAATGCAGAAGATGTTAAAATAAAACAGATCACACCATTAATTAAAAAATCATAAAAATCAATATGCCTGACTGCATTTTCAATATTATGAATATTAATAGTAATAAATTGATTTCCGCTGAGTAAACTTGCACCCCACTGCAAAATAAAAACCAATAGTGCAGAAACAATCGGAACACCAATCGCTTGAGGAAAACCCAAAATACGCTTATTAAATATCGTCGTTGCAATAGATAAGGCAAAAATTACAGTAAACACCTGTAATATAAAATAACTTCCCATACGTACACGTACCTTTTACTTACAACTTACATCATCATCAAAATATATTCAGCTGAATATAGAAAGGGATATATTAAATATCCCTTTAAGCTTAAATCGTTGTATTAAATGTATCACAATCTTGGATACTGCCAGATTTAAATCCTCGATCGAACCAATGCATTCGCTGTTCACTGGTTCCATGAGTAAAGCTATCTGGCACAACTTGACCTGTCGCACGTTTTTGCAAGTAGTCATCACCAATTTTTTCAGCAGCATCCATTGCTTGATGAATATCACCTTCATCAAGAAATTTTACGCGATCATTTGTACGTTTTGCCCATACACCAGCAAAACAATCTGCTTGTAATTCTTGCTTTACTGAAAGCTGATTCCCTACTTTTTCACTTGATTGACGGCGCAAATTATACACTTGATCAGAAACACCCAATAAATTTTGGACATGATGACCCACTTCATGCGCAATCACATAAGCCAAGGCAAAATCACCCGCCTGATCCTTTCTTGAAAATTCAGTTTGGTTACTACTTGCTGTAATTCCCATTTTATTTTTCATTTCTTGGAAAAATGAAGTGTCTAAATAAACTTTCTGATCTGTTGGGCAATAAAATGGTCCCATTGCAGCACGTCCCGCACCACAAGCAGTCGTTGTTGAACCACTATATAAAACTAATTTTGGATCGGTATAACGTTTTCCATTTTCCTGAAAAATCTGTGTCCATGTTTTTTCAGTATCTGCCAATACCGTTGCAGAAAATTGTTTTGCTTCAGCCTGATCTACAGTTTGATGTTCTAAAGGTTTACTTTCACTTTGTCCCTGTTGCTGCGTCACTTGTTTAGTTACCTGATACGCCTGCTGAGGATTTACACCAAAAAACTTCCATGCCACAAATGCAACGACTAAGCCAATAATACTAATGCCACCTGCTTTTAAACCACCACCACCTCGACGGTCTTCAACGTTGGTACTCTCTTCTCGGTCTTTCCAGCGCATTTTATTCCCTTTCTTTAAAATATTAAGATTTGTTAAATACTTTTTTTGCTGTTCCCACGACAATAAATACTATAAGTCCGGCAACCAGTCCAAGCGCCAAATTAATAAACATAGGCGTCGTACTGCTTAATATTGTGCCCACATTTGGAATAGAACCCACATAATCTGCAGAGTCTTCTGTAAAATGATGTGCAGCAGGAATAGCATGGCTAATGATTCCACCACCTACCAAGAACATTGCAATAGTTCCTACAATAGAAAGCAATTTCATTAATTTTGGTGCAAAGCTGAGTAATAGGCCACCTACTGTTTTTTGCCATGCTTGTGTTTTATTTTTTAAATACAAACCAAAATCGTCAATTTTTACGATTAAAGCGACAAAACCATAGACACCAATCGTCATTGCAATAGAAATTAAACTCATGACAATAACTTTATCTAATAATGTCGCTTCTGCTACAGTGCCTAAGGTAATTACAATAATCTCGGCTGATAAAATAAAATCCGTTTTAATCGCACCTTTTATTTTGTCTTTTTCGTAAGCCTCTGCATTTTTTTCCGAAAGCTCAGCCTCTGTATCATCATGCGCGTGCCCTTTCTTTTTCTGAAAAGCATGTATGACTTTCTCTATCCCTTCATAACAAAGGAATAAACCACCCACTACAAGTAGAGGATTAATTAACCATGGGGCAAAAACACTAATTAAAAGGGCAAGAGGAACTAAAATACATTTATTAAGGAAGGAGCCTTTTGCAACGCCCCATACCACTGACAATTCTCTGTCGGCTTTTACGCCTGTGACTTGCTGAGCATTGAGTGCTAAATCATCGCCCAATACACCTGCTGTTTTTTTTGCTGCGACTTTGCTCATTACAGCAACATCGTCTAGCGTAGATGCAATATCATCTAGCAAAAGAAGTAAGCTACCAGCCATTTTCATCTCTTTTTTGGTTTTTATACTTTATTTTAATCTGTTTTCTTGCTATTTAAATAGTAAATATCGCAATATCAATACAAAGCCTGTATATCAACACATAACCGTTATATCTATGATACAGCGGGTCAATTTATGACGTACAATATCGTAACTTAAAATTTAAATCGCTCATTTAGGATTATAGTATGACAGTAGAAAATCAACGTCCAATTATTTTAACTGGGGATCGTCCAACAGGACAGTTACATTTAGGACACTTTGTTGGTTCTTTACGCTCACGTGTAGGTTTACAAGATTCTCACCATCAACACATCTTACTTGCTGATGCCCAAGCACTCACAGACAATGCTGATAATTTTGAAAAAGTAAGAAAAAATATTATAGAAGTTGCAACAGATTACCTAGCTGTCGGCATTGATCCAACGAAAACAACGATCTGTGTACAGTCACACTTGTCTGCTTTAAATGAATTGACCATGCTTTATTTAAACTTCGTGACTGTTGCTCGTCTAGAACGCAATCCAACCATTAAATCAGAAATACAGATGCGTGGTTTTGAGCGTGATATTCCTGCTGGCTTTCTTTGCTACCCTGTAGCACAAGCGGCAGACATTACTGCATTTAAAGCCACTGTTGTACCTGTTGGTGAAGATCAGATACCAATGATTGAACAAACCAATGAAATTATACGTCGTGTTAATAGACAAATAGGCAATGATATTCTGCCAGAGTGTAAAGCACTATTATCAAACGTCGGGCGTCTTCCAGGCTTCGATGGTAAAGCAAAAATGTCTAAATCTTTAGGCAATACGATTGTGTTAAACGCAACTGATAAAGACATTAAAAAAGCAGTGAATGCCATGTATACAGACCCAAATCATCTTCGTATTGAAGATCCCGGTCAAGTTGAAGGCAATGTTGTATTTACATATTTAGATGCTTTTGATCCAAATAAAGAAGAGTTAGAAGACTTAAAAGCGCACTACCGTCGTGGTGGCTTAGGCGATGGCACTGTTAAAAAGCGTTTGGAAGGTATTTTAAAAGAACTTATTACACCAATTCGCGAACGCAGAAATGAGCTTTCAAAAGATCCTGACTACATTATGGATGTTCTACAAGAAGGTACAAAGAAGTGTCAGATCTTAACTCAAAGCACTCTAGATGAAATTAAATCAGGTTTAGGGATGTTTAAGTTTTAATAGTACAAGTGAGAAACGTGGGGACGTCATGTCTCGCATTTTTACTCATGAAACTACATACGCTGACATTTTATCACAAACAGTGACTTAACTATTTGCATAAATTTTATATAATCATTTATGCAAAGAACATAAAGTTTCGTTGTTATACGCAATGTGTCCCCAACCATTGCGTATTTTTTTGTCTGTAGATTCATAAAAAAAGCGGCCTCTTTAAGACCGCTTTGAGGTTCTAATAACTTTACTTACGCTTACGCTGAATGGCATGAATCGCACGACCATCTACAGCCAATGCAGCTTCATGAACGACTTCTGAAAACGTCGGGTGACCAAAAGTCATCAATTGCAAATCTTCTACCGAAGAAACAAACTCAAGTGCAATCATACCTTGGTGAACAATATCAGATGCTGCTGGACCAACAACATGCATACCCAATAAACGATCTGTTTTTGCATCTGCCACAAATTTGACAAAACCAGCACTTTCGCCTGCTGCAAGTGCACGACCATTTACAGCAAATGGGAATTGCCCTGCTTTCACTTCGTAGCCTTGTTCTTTCGCTGCTTCTTCAGATAAACCCACCCAAGCAGCTTCAGGATGCGTATAGATCACACTGATAATGGTATCATAATTCACTTGAGCCGCATGACCATGCATACGCTCAACAGCCATTACGCCTTCTTCCATCGCTTTATGTGCAAGCATTGGTCCGCGTACAAGATCACCAATCGCATAGACACCATCTACAGATGTTGCACAGTGATCATTCACTTCTACGAAACCACGTTCTGTGATTTTAACGCCCGAGTCTTCAGCAAGAAGACCAGCTGCATAAGGTTTACGTCCGACACAAACAATAAGCTTATCAAAAGTTTCTGTTTGTTCCTGACCATTTTGCGTATATTTAACCAATACTTCGTTATTATTAACTTCTGTACCTGCCACCTTAGCGCCAATACGAATATCTAGACCCTGTTTTTTCAGAATTTTTTGATATTCTTTTGCAAGTGCTTTGTCAGCCATTGGTAAGAATGTATCCATCGCTTCAAACACAACGACTTCTGCACCCAAACGACGCCATACAGAACCAAGCTCTAAGCCAATAACACCCGCACCAATAACCCCTAAGCGTTTTGGTACTTCAGGAAAGCTTAATGCGCCTGTCGAGTCGACAATAAGCTCTTGATCTACAGGTGCAACAGGAATGTTTACAGGCACAGAACCTGATGCCAGAATTACATACTTCGGTGATAAAACTTGTGTTTCACCTTCATGCGGTACAAATTCTACTTTTTTACCTGCAAGGAGTTTCCCCGTACCTTGCAACCACTCAATATCATTGCCTTTAAGAAGTTGAGCGACACCACCTGTCAGTTGCTCTACAACTTTATCTTTTCTAGCAAGTAATTTTGCAAGATCAACAGATACTTCACCTGTTGTAATACCATGATCTGCAAGCTCATGTTGCGTAGATTCAAAGCGATGAGATGAATCGAGTAATGCTTTTGATGGAATACAACCCACATTTAGACAAGTACCGCCTAAAGATGGTTTTCCATTGTGAATACGCTTTTCAATACATGCAACTTTAAAGCCTAACTGTGCCGCACGAATTGCAGCTTCATAACCACCTGGCCCACCGCCAATCACAACAAGATCAAACTGTTGAGACATATTTATCTCCATAGACCACAATAAGTGGTTTAACTTATTGTGGTTTTTATAGCTGTTCGTTTAAAAAATTAAAGATCGAGAATTAGTTTTGCTGGCTCTTCTAAAAGCTCTTTCACTGTTACTAAGAATCCAACAGCCTCTTTACCATCGATCATACGATGATCGTAAGACAAAGCAAGATACATCATCGGTAAAATAACCACTTCACCATTGACAGCCATTGGGCGCTCTTGAATCTTGTGCATACCTAAAATACCAGTTTGTGGCTGGTTCAAAATAGGTGTAGAAAGCAATGAACCAAATGTTCCACCATTCGTAATCGTAAATGTTCCACCGCTCATTTCTTCAATAGACAATTTACCATCACGTGCTTTTTCAGCGTATCCACGAATGCCCGCTTCAACTTCTGCATAACTCAATCTATCTGTATCACGTAAGACTGGCACAACCAAGCCACGCTCAGATGAAACTGCAACACCAATATCGTAATAACCATGATAGACAATATCATCGCCATCTATAGATGCATTCACTGCAGGATAGCGTTTTAATGCTTCAGTTACCGCTTTTACAAAGAACGACATAAAGCCTAGACGTGCACCATGACGTTTTTCGAAAAGATCTTTATATTGCTGACGCATATCCATAATTGGCTTCATGTTGACTTCATTAAATGTCGTCAACATCGCAGTTTCTTGTGTTGCAGAAAGTAATCTTTCAGCCACACGTTTTCTTAAACGTGTCATTGGTACACGTTTTTCAATACGCTCACCTACAGCCATGCTTAATGGAGCGACTTGAGGAGATACTGGTGCAGATGTTGGCTTACTTTGATGATTAACAACATCTTCTTTTGTAATACGACCACCACGACCAGTACCCTGTACTTCTTCAGCCGAAATACCTGTTTCTGTTAAAGCCTTACGCACAGAGGGTGCCTGATGCTGTACTTGTTCACGCTCAACAATAGCAGATGCACCTGCTTCTGTTTTTGAAGAAGCAACTTCTACACTTTCTTTAACTTCAGAAGACTGTGTCGATACAGCGGGTACAGAACCCTCCTCAAACTGTGCAATCACTTCATTTGAAAGTACTGTATCACCTTCATTTTTAGCAATTGAGACCAAACTACCATCTGCAGGAGCAACAACTTCTAGCACCACTTTATCTGTTTCAATATCACAAATCACTTCATCACGTGATACTGTTTCACCTACTTGCTTGTGCCAAGTAGCAATTGTTCCATCTGCTACTGACTCTGGAAATACGGGTGCCTTAATTTCGGTTGCCATTTCTATCATTTCTCCTGATTATTCAGCTTCAATCGCCAACGCGTCAGAAATAAGCTGAGCTTGTTGTTTTGCATGCAAATACGGTGAACCACACGCAGGCGCTGCCGAAGCTTCGCGTCCTGCGAAATGAACTTTAATTTGTTTTCCTGCACTCATAAATCCGTCAAATAGACGTGGTGCAATAAAGTGCCAAGCACCTTGGTTTTGTGGTTCTTCTTGACACCACACCACATCTTTTACATTCGGATAAGCGTCAAGTACTTCAGCTAAACGTTGTGCTGGATATGGATACAATTGTTCTACACGTACAACTGCAACATTTTCCAGATTGACTTCACGGCGTTTTTCTAAAATATCGTAGTAAACCTTACCACCACACAGTACGACGCGATTTACATTCGCTTTATTTAATGGGTCTACATCATCAATAACTGTTTGGAATTGACCATGTGCAAGTTCTTCTAAACTTGAAACAGCCAACTTATGGCGTAATAACGACTTAGGTGACATTACAATAAGTGGTTTACGTAACGGACGAACAACTTGGCGACGTAAAAGATGGAAAATTTGTGCTGGTGTAGTTGGTGTTACCACTTGCATATTGTCTTCAGCACACAATTGTAAGAAACGCTCTAAACGTGCAGACGAATGTTCAGGTCCCTGACCTTCGAATCCATGCGGTAAAAGCATTGCTAAACCACATACACGCTCCCACTTCGTTTCACCAGATGCGATAAACTGGTCAATGACGACCTGTGCACAGTTTGCAAAGTCACCAAATTGTGCTTCCCAAACGACCAAGGCATGTGGTTGTGTTGTTGCATAACCATATTCAAATGCAAGCACAGCTTCTTCAGAAAGTAATGAATCCCAAAGTGCAAAACGTGGCTGATTTTGTTTAATGTGACAAAGTGGTAGATATTCTGAACCATCTTTTTGATTGTGAAGTTTTGCATGACGATGTGAAAATGTCCCACGTCCAACATCTTCACCACTAATACGAACTAAATAACCATCATCTAAAATTGTGGCATATGCTAAGGTTTCAGCAGCTCCCCAATTTAATGGCGTTTCACCTGTTTGCATTTTCAAGCGTTCGTCAATCACTTTAGATACCTGACGTTGCATTTCAAAACCTTCAGGTAATGTATGCATTCTACGACCAAGCTCTTTCAAACGCTCAATATCGAATGAAGTATCCCAATTATCGGTATAATCTAGACCAAGATACGGCTTCCAGTCGACAAACATTTTCTTGTTTGGTTCAAGCACCAAGGCATTTGCAACGTGCTTACCTGCTTCCAAGTCTGAGCGGTAATGCTCAATCATTTTGTCAGCTTCACCACGGTCTAAAACTTGTTCTTGTACCAATTTATCTGCATATAGTGTACGTGTAGTTGGCTTCTTGCTAATCACTTTATACATCATCGGCTGAGTTGCAGAAGGCTCATCAGCTTCATTGTGACCACGACGACGATAACAGAATAAATCGATCACAACATCTTTACGGAATGTATGACGGAAATCATGTGCAAGCTGAGAAATAAATACAACAGCTTCAGGATCATCACCATTTACATGGAAAATTGGTGACTGAACCATTTTTGCAATATCTGTGCAGTATTCAGTTGAACGCGCATCTTTAGGATTTGATGTTGTGAAACCAACTTGGTTGTTCACCACAATATGAACTGTACCACCTACCGTATAGCCACGAGTTTGTGACATTTGGAAGGTTTCCATATTCACACCCTGACCAGCAAATGCAGCATCGCCATGTACAATAATTGGTAGAACATCATCACCACCAATATCTTTACGACGAACTTGGCGTGCTCTTACCGAACCTTCTACAACAGGGCCAACAATCTCTAAATGCGACGGGTTAAATGCAAGTGCCAAATGCACCTCACCACCAGGTGTGACCACATTTGAAGAAAAACCTTGGTGATACTTCACATCACCAGAACCTTTTTTAGTCAGCGACTTTCCTTCAAACTCACCGAAAAGATCTGCTGGGTTTTTACCCATAATATTAACAAGTAAATTTAAACGACCACGGTGAGGCATCCCAATAACGACTTCTTTACAGCCGACTGCACCTGCACGTTGGATCAATTCATTTACCATAGGAATAAAAGATTCACCACCTTCCACACCAAAGCGTTTTGCACCAACGTATTTATTGCCTAAATATTTTTCTAAACCTTCAGCAGCAGTTAGACGTTCCAAGACGTGCTTTTTTTGACCTGCTGAGAAATTAAATTGACCACGTGCACCTTCTAGACGCTGTTGAATCCAACGCTTCTCTACAGTATTTACGATGTGCATGTATTCAGCACCAATAGACTGACAGTAGGTTGCTTCCATTGCATCTACCATTTCGCCTAGCGTTGCTTCACTTTTGCCAATCGCTAAATTACCTGTATTAAAGATCGTATCTAAATCAGATTTAGTTAAACCATGTGCGCCTAACTCTAAATCTGGTACTTCTTCACGATCTGCAATACCTAAAGGATCAAGATGTGCTTTTTGATGACCACGGTTACGATACGCTGCGATGAGTTGTAATACACCCACTTGGCGGCGTTCATGCTCTGTACTTACTGTACTTTGTACAATTGGTTGTCCACGATTTGAATTACGACCGAGTAATAGAAATTGTTCACGCACAGATCCGTGTGGTTGATCGCCCTTAGGGTATTTATCGAAATATTTACGCCAGTCTTCACTGACTGTAGATGGAGAAGTTAAGTACTGCTCATATAGTTGTTCAATATATGCTGCACTATCAGCTGAAAGTTCAGTATCGAGACGCAGTGCGTCAGCAACTTCTTGCATTTTTGGACCCATTTCCTTGTTGCAAAAACATTTACAGGCTACTCGTGAAGCAACCCATGATCGATCATGTCAATAGTTAAAAATACGATTAACATTATGCCCGACTAGAATAATATTTGTTGAATATAGGCCTCGTATTAGATCAAATACTCACCTAACACTTATAATGAGACATCAATCTCACTCAACATCACTCATTTATATACCCAGTTTTACACTGTGCAATTTTTACTAATCGACTTAGAAAAAATAAACCACTATTTAGCTTTTCTAAAGCGACTCAATCCTTGTGTACACTTTACTGTTTTTTCATACTATCTAGCATGGCTAAGCTGGCTTTTTTCAATGTTCTTGCCTAGAAATTCTATCACAGGTATTTTCGCTTTTTATGCCTTTTGTCATCAGGATTTCATGAATAAAAGGTGTATGTTTATCACTATTTCTAATGTTGAGCTTAGTACACATTTTTTTCAAGAAAAACAAACGCATTACAGGCTTTCATTTACATAAATAAAATAAAAGCGCACCCAAGTGCGCTCTTATTTACAACTCGTTACCCTGCTTGATCTAAAAGCATATTACGAATGTGACCAATTGCCTTGGTTGGGTTTAAACCTTTAGGGCAAACAGATACACAATTCATAATACCTTTACAACGGAATAAGCTAAACGGATCATCTAAACGTGAAAGACGATCTGCTGTTGCTGTATCACGAGAATCGATAATAAAACGATATGCATTTAACAATGCAGATGGGCCGAGGAATTTATCTGGGTTCCACCAAAATGAAGGACAAGATGTCGAACAACATGCACATAAGATACATTCATACAGACCATTTAAATGATCACGCTCTTCTGGTGTCTGTAAGCGCTCTTTTGGCGGTGCAGGCTGATTATTAATTAAGAAAGGTTGAATCTTGTCATATTGATCATAGAACTGATTCATATCTACAACAAGGTCTTTAATTACAGGTAGACCTGGCAGTGGACGAATGACTATTTTCTCTGGTAAATCATTTAGATTTTGCAAACAAGCCAAACCATTTTTACCATTAATATTGACACCATCCGAACCACAAATACCTTCACGACAAGAACGTCTAAACGTTAACGTTTCATCTTGAATTTTCAGTGCCAACAATGCATCTAATAACATACGATGCTTCTCAGTCAGCTCTAACTTAAATGTCTGCATGTATGGCGCTTTATCCTTATCAGGATCATAGCGGTAGATTTCGAAAGTACGTGTTCCTCTACTACTCATTTCTATCTCCCAATTAGAATGTACGTGGCTTCGGTTGAATAGGATCAACAGTTAACGGGCTATACCGCACTGGCTTGTACTCTAAATGGTTATCTGCAGCATACCAAAGTGTATGTTTCATCCATTCATCATCACGGCGACCGTAAGAATATGTTGGATGATCAGCAGGTAATTCATAGTCTACAACTGTATGTGCACCGCGACACTCTTTTCGTGCTGCTGCCGAAATAAGGGTTGCTTTCGCAACTTCATACAGATTTTCTACTTCTAGTGCTTCAATACGTGCAGTATTAAATACTTTAGATTTATCTTTTAAATGAATATTACGCACACGTGGCTCAAGTGCAAGAATCTCTTTCACACCCTTGTCTAGTAACGCTTGAGTACGGAATACACCTGCATGGTCTTGTACAATATCACGTATCGCATCTGCAACATCTTGGGCATTTTCACCAGATACGGAGTTATCTAGTTTATTTACACGCGCTAACGTCTGTTCAAGAACATTTGTTGGCAGTGGTGCATAATCATCGCCATGATGCTTAGTCACATAATCAATAATATGCTCGCCTGCTGCTTTTCCAAATACTACGAGGTCAAGTAGAGAGTTTGTACCCAAACGATTTGCACCATGAACAGATACACATGAGCATTCACCAATCGCATACAAGCCTTTTACAGGTTGAGTAAAGTTGCGCTGACTATTGCTTTCGTACTTATCTTCAGCAACATCATAACCTGCTTCTAAAGATGTATCTTTTTCACCTACTGGAACAACAACTTGACCATGAATATTGGTCGGAATACCACCCATTTGATAATGAATAGTAGGCACAACAGGAATTGGTTCTTTTGTAATATCTACGTTTGCGAACTTTTTACCAATTTCAAAAACTGATGGTAAGCGCTTCATAATCGTATCTGCACCCAAATGTGTCATATCTAACAAGATATAATCACCTTTTGGCCCACACCCGCGACCTTCTTTAATTTCTTGATCCATAGAGCGAGATACAAAATCACGCGGTGCAAGGTCTTTTAATGTTGGTGCATAACGTTCCATAAATGGTTCGCCATCTTTATTTCTTAAGATTGCACCTTCACCACGACAACCTTCAGTCAGAAGTACGCCTGCGCCAGCAACGCCTGTTGGATGGAACTGCCAAAACTCCATATCTTGCAACGGAATACCAGCACGTGCAGCCATACCTAAGCCATCACCAGTGTTGATATAGGCATTGGTTGATGCACGATACACACGGCCTGCACCACCTGTTGCAAATAATGTTGCCTTAGCTTGGAATACTGCAATGTCACCAGTTTCTTGATCATATGCAGTTACACCAAGTACATCACCCTCTTCGTTACGAATAAGGTCAAGGGCAATCCACTCTACAAAGAACTGTGTACCCATTTTTACATTGCTTTGATATAGCGTATGTAAAAGCGCATGGCCTGTACGGTCAGCTGCCGCACATGCACGTGGTACGGCTTTTTCACCATAGTTTGCAGAATGACCGCCAAATGGACGCTGATAAATCGTACCATCATTGTTACGGTCGAAAGGCATACCCATGTGTTCAAGTTCATAAACTACTTTAGGTGCTTCACGACACATAAATTCAATTGCATCTTGGTCACCTAACCAATCTGAACCTTTTACTGTGTCATAGAAGTGATAGTGCCAATTATCTTCTTGCATGTTCCCAAGCGATGCACCAATACCACCTTGAGCAGCCACTGTATGTGAACGTGTTGGAAACACTTTGGTAAGAACAGCAACTTTTAAACCTGCTTGAGCAAGTTGATACGCAGCTCTCATACCTGAACCACCACCACCTACGATGACAGCATCAAATGTTAAATTTTGAATATTTGAATAATTTTCTTTGGGAGTAATTGCGCCCATGATGATGTCTTCCTATCTATCGGTTTGCCCAAAAAATCTGGATACCCCAGATTGCATAAACGAATACAGCAATAATTACTGCTGTCGTCAGAACCAAGCGCAAACCCGATGCAGATGGCCCCATGTGACGTGTCGTAACATAGTCCGTAAAGACCTGCCACATACCAATCCATCCATGAGCAACTAAAGAAAGAATCGCAAGCAATGAGAAAATCTTCATTGGAAGCGTCATCATAAAACCAGACCATTGCTCATAGCTAAAACCGCTATGACACAAAATCCATCCAAAAACAATTACAGTATATGCTGCTAAAACGATAGCACTCACACGTTGAATAAACCAATCACGTGAGCCGGAGCCTGTTAAACCTGTAGCACTTTTCATTAGATTACGATCCATATAAACGCTGCGATTATCCCAATCGCAGACAAGCCCAATGAAACTGTAGCTGCCACTCGACCACTCTGTAGTTCCTCATTAAATCCGAGATCTGCAAGCAAGTGTTTAATTCCCATAATGAAATGGTAAATTAATCCTGCAACAAAAGCCCAAACAATAAGGCGTACGAAGAAACTTCCAAAAATTTGTTCTTTCACATAAGTAAAGCCTTCAGGAGAAGACAATGACTTATCCAATATCCATAAAAGTACTGGAACCAACAAGAATACGATTACACCAGACAAACGGTGTAGGATTGATGCAATAGCCACGGGAGAGCGTAAATTAACCGCTAACACCTGTCCCATGGACAAATTGACAGGTCTGTTGCTTTTCACAGCGGGCATCCTGTAAGTAAAAACTCCCTCTGGAGTTTGTTAGATTAATTCAAAGGAAAGCTAGCATATTATTTAGGCATCATGCCTAAATTCTTTTCTATGTCCGAGAATTATAGAACGCCTATTGACAAATTTCAAACAAGGTTCTTGCCCTAAAATGACTCAATTTTAGTTAAATAATAATCATTTATAAAAACCAAATGTGTCCCTAAACCGTATTTAAATCGTCCAAAATCAATCATCTATTTTTATTTTTAAATACTTATATTTTCTCATATATTGATATATTGCATATTTTTAGTGACTTTTTTTATCTTTATTTTTTTTTGATTCAAAATTGTTTTTTTGCGTTTCAGAAGAATTAATGCTTGTTTTATTTAAGCTTATCTCATAAATATGATGTTTTTATGAAAATAAGCGATCTTTTTTTAATCTTTTTTTTGACAAAAAATACCAGCGTTACAAAAATGTTTTACTAAATATTTCTGTGTTCCAAACCTTTATTTTTATATAGGTTCAGACCTCTACTGTCTAAAAAAAATACATAATTTGGTCAGTTTTACTCTGTATTTTCTCACTTATAAAAAATAAATTACTATATTTTCTCCCCTATCTTGCTGTACATTGAGAACTATAAGGACGTGATATGTTCATTTTGCATACAAGATAAAAAGGGAAATTCATTAAAAACTCCCATGCAGAGTGCAAACACAGGCAGTGACAAGAGGCTGCTTTATCCAGCTTATGCCAGATAAAGCGACTAAACATATCGGATTACATTCACCAGGACAGGAGATCTATGAATGTCTGAAGCAAATACTAAGAAAGCCACACTCAAACTTAATGGACAAGAAATAGAGTTACCCATTTACAGTGGTACATTAGGCCCAGACGTTATTGATGTTAAGGATGTCCTTGCGTCAGGACACTTCACTTTTGATCCTGGCTTCATGGCAACAGCATCTTGCGAATCAAAAATTACTTATATTGATGGCAATGCAGGAATTTTACTGCATCGTGGCTACCCAATTGATCAACTGGCAACAAAAACAGACTATTTAGAAACATGCTATTTATTATTAAATGGCGAATTACCGACACCTGAACAGAAAAAAGAATTTGATAGTCAGGTTCGTAACCATACTATGGTACACGATCAAGTCAGCCGTTTCTTTAATGGTTTCCGTCGCGATGCACACCCTATGGCAATTATGGTAGGTGTTGTTGGCGCGCTTTCTGCGTTTTATCACAACAATCTCGACTTAGATGATGTAAACCATCGTGAAATTACAGCTATTCGCCTAATTGCAAAAGTACCTACGCTTGCAGCATGGAGCTACAAGTATACTGTAGGGCAACCATTTATTTATCCTAGAAATGACTTAGATTATGCAGAAAACTTTTTGCATATGATGTTTGCAACACCTGCCGATCGTGACTATAAGGTAAATCCAATTCTTGCAAAAGCTATGGATCGTATCTTTACATTACATGCAGACCATGAGCAAAATGCGTCTACTTCTACAGTACGTTTAGCAGGTTCTACTGGTGCTAACCCTTACGCATGTATTTCAGCAGGAATTGCAGCACTTTGGGGGCCTGCACATGGTGGTGCAAACGAAGCTGTTTTAAAAATGCTTGATGAAATTGGTTCAGTTGAAAACGTTGCACCGTTCATGGAGAAAGTTAAAACCAAAGAAGTTAAACTGATGGGCTTTGGCCACCGTGTTTATAAAAACTTCGACCCTCGTGCTAAAGTCATGAAAGAAACTTGTGATGAAGTACTGGGTGCATTAGGTATTAATGATCCGCAACTTGAACTTGCTATGGAACTTGAACGAATTGCTCTTTCAGATGAATACTTTATCAAACGCAATTTATATCCAAATGTAGACTTTTATTCAGGAATTATCTTAAAAGCAATTGGTATTCCTACCTCTATGTTTACTGTTATTTTTGCGCTTGCACGTACTATTGGGTGGATTACACACTGGTTAGAAATGCAATCGACAGCTCATAAAATTGGTCGTCCACGTCAACTCTATACTGGCGAAACACAACGAGATATTCAACGCTAATTATAGTGAAAAAAAAGCTGCCTTATTGGCAGCTTTTTTATTCAAATAAAAATTACATTTGTGATTGGATGTAATTTTGTTCACCGATTAATTCAACAAGACGGATTTGTTTTTCTAACCAGTAAGTATGATCTTCTTCTGTATCAGATAGCTGACGACGCAACATATCTCTACTTACATAATCTTTATGTTCTTCACAAAGTTTGATTCCTTGAACCAATTTTTCACGAACATGATACTCCAATGCTAAGTCAGCTTTTAAGCAAGAGATCACATCTGTACCAACATCAATGTCATCACGGCCCATATCAGGCGTACCACCAAGGAAGAGCACACGGCGAATAATATCATCTGCGTGTGATGCTTCTTCTTCCATCTCGTGATTAATACGCTCATAGATTTTACCTAGACCCCAATCTTCATACATACGAGAATGAATAAGATATTGGTCTCTAGCTGCCAATTCGCCGCCAATTAGCATATTAAGGTAATCTATAACTTCTGGATTGCCACGCATCTGAGTTCTCCTAATTCAATAAAGACATTATGCTTTTTTTTCAATCTAGTTGCAAAACAAATATAAGCATAAGTTACTGATTTTTATATAATTAAAATGAGAAGCATACGCATTTACAATTATAAAAATAATTTCCTATTAAAAAATAGATGTTTAACATCAGCTAAATTTTAAAAAGACCATATTTACAATATGATCTTTTTTGTAACTAAAAAGAATGAATCTTATTCATCAGCCTCATTGGGTGTTTGTCCATAATCTTTCATAAGTATAAGAAATTCAGATTCAGATAAAACTTGAATACCTAACTTTTGCGCCTTATCAAGTTTAGAACCCGCTTTTTCACCAGCAACCAGACATTTTGTTTTACTTGAAACACTTCCGCTTACACGTGCGCCTAACGCTTGTAACATTTGTGTTGCTTGATCTCGATTTAGTTCTGAAAGTGTTCCAGTCAGCACCCAACTTTCACCGTTTAAAGGCTGTGATGTAGAAGCACTTGGCGCGTCCCAATGTATACCACTTTCTAAAAGTTTATCTATCACTTCAATATTATGTTCAGCCTGAAAAAAATCAGCAATCCATTCTGCTGTAATTTCTCCAACATCTGGTGTTTTTTTCAGGGATTCAGTATCTGCTTTACGCAAAGCTTCCAACGTTTTAAATGTGGTCGCTAACATACGTGCTGTTGTTTCACCTACCCCTCGAATTCCTAAGGCATAAATAAAACGTGCCAGTGTGGTTTTTTTACTAACTTCAATTGCATTAAAGAGATTCTGTACAGATTTTTCACCCATTTTTTCTATATTTAGAAGTGTCTCTTTATGTTTATTCAAATGATAAATATCAGAAACATCTTTTAATAACTCTAAATGTAAAAGAGACTCAACCCAGCGATCACCAAGCCCCTCTATATCCATCGCTTTTCTAGAGACAAAATGGCGTATTGCTTCTATGCGTTGTGCTGCACAATATAACCCACCTGAACAGCGTGCAAGGGCTTCTCCTTCAGGCATAACCACAGGAGATGCACAAACAGGACAGCTTTCAGGAAGCATCGTTTCTTGCAGATCTTCTACTCGTAGATCGTGCCAAACTTTTTCAACCTTTGGAATCACATCTCCAGTCCGATATACACTAATCGTATCGCCAATGCGTACATCTAAACGGTGTACTTCTCCAATATTATGTAAGGTTACATTAGATACAGTTACACCACCGACAAGTACAGGGGTTAAACGTGCAACAGGCGTTAAAGCTCCTGTTCTGCCAACTTGCCAATCAATACCTTCCACTTTAGTGATTGCAGCCACAGCAGGAAATTTATAGGCGGTTGCCCAACGTGGTTCTCGGCTCAGAAAACCCAACTGTTTTTGTTGTTTTAGGCTATCTACCTTAATAACCATACCATCAATTTCGACAGCTAAATGATCGCGCTCCTCTTGTATTTGTTCATATTTTTCCTGAACCTCTTGAATAGATTTACAAAGGAACTGACGCTCTGCAATTTCAAAACCTAATTCTGTAAGCCACTGTAAACTCTCATGCATTGTTTCTAAAGTATTTGCAGGTTCACACTGCGCAATTCCATAGGCATAAAAAGCAAGAGGTCTAGATGCAGCAATGTTTGGATCAAGTTGTCTTAAGCTTCCTGCTGCTGCATTACGTGGATTAGCAAATGTTTTTTCACCCTTTTCTTCATTGGTTTTATTTAACTTTTCAAATCCAGACTTGGGCATGAGTACTTCACCACGTACCTCTAATAAACTTGGTAACTCAACATTGCCTGTATGAAGTATCTTCGGTAAATTACGAATAGTTTTCACATTTTGTGTGATTTCTTCTCCAGTTTCACCATCCCCACGTGTTACTCCTTTTACGAAGACTCCATGCTCATACCATAAGGAAATTGCCAAACCATCTAACTTTAGCTCAACGTCATAGTTCACATGCTGGTTTGGTAATCTTTCTTCAACACGGCGAGCAAATGCAAATAGATCTTCTTGATTAAATACATTTCCTAACGACAGCATAGGTACTGCATGAACAACTGTATTAAACTTACTTAATGCTTCTCCACCTACACGTTGCGTGGGTGTATCGTGCTGTATATAGGCAGGATATGCTGTCTCTAAATCTTTCAACTGGTGAAATAGCTGATCATATTCATGATCAGAAATTGTTGGTTCATCCATCACATAATACGCATGATTATGTTTCGCTAACAATTGAATGAGTTGTCGCATACGACTCACAATTTGTGTTTTATCTATATTCACCATAAAAACCACCGTAAAAAAGGCGGAACAATCCGCCTTTTATTTTTAAAATTGATCAGGCCGATGCTGTTGGTTTAAAATCAATGACCTGACGACGCCAATACTCTTTCAATTGGACAGATAACTCATCGTTATTTTCGTCAAATACTTTGCCATCAATTTCCCTTGCAATAAGCCCTGCAGTACTAGCCATGGTATCGAAGCCTTCTTGTGCATATGTATTTGGCAATGCTAAAAAGAAGGCTAAACCGTGCACTTGTTCTGTAGAAAGTGTTTCTAAGTCAAAGCCAACTGGGCCTTCATCAGAAATTTTTAGTACGGAAAACATTAAAGGTGCTTGTGATTGATCATCTTTTGTATCATCTATATTTTTATAGCGATGAAAACAAGATAACTCCCCAAAACGTAATCCATATTTAAGTAATATTTTTAGTGTTTTATCACCAGACAAAATACAGCGTGGCCCAGGATAAACATTTAAGCTAATAATATGCTGTGCATTTGCCAATGAGCATTCATCATCATATCGCTGTTGCTCATTTAAATGCATATCCAAAATAGAGCTTTCTTCATCAAACTCTTTAATTTCAGCTTTTTCTATATCCTTATTTAAATGATATACGGGTTCTTTCTTAGGTTTATCTTCTACAACCTGAACTGCTTGAGCTTGAGTCATTGCTGCTTGTTCTTTTTTTTCAGGTACAACCTTTGCTACTTCCGGCTCAGCTAAAGATATTTTTTCAACTTTCTCAGTTTGAATCTTTTCTTCAGATACTTTAGACACATCATCAATCGTTTTGGCTTCTTGAGATTCTATCGCTACTTCAGATTCTTTCTCAGCCGAATTTTCTTTATTTTCTTGAGTTTCAGGTACAGCTTGCTTATCAATACTCTTTTTAGTTTTTTGACCAAACTCAATCATATTCAATTGCTGTCGAACAAATCGTGGTAAAACAGGTTGATTTGTTTCCGGATTAATATGTAGCTCAGCATCGAGTGACGGTACAAATTCTTTTGGTTTTCTTAACAGTATATACAATGCAAAGATAATAATACCTACTGCAATGACAATACCAATAATTGTAGTTGTTTCCATGTCAAGACTCCGCAACTAAGCCGTATTCTTTCGCTTCTTCTAAATTCACAGTAACTAGTTTTGATGTTCCTGGCTCAGGCATTGTAACACCAAGCAGATCTGTCGCCATCGTCATTGCTAGTTTATTATGGGTAATGTAAATAAATTGTACTTGTTCTGAAAGTTCTTTCACCAGATTGCAAAATCTGGCGACATTTGCATCATCTAATGGTGCATCAACTTCATCTAGTACACAAAATGGTGCTGGGTTTAATCTAAAAATTGCAAAAACCAGTGATAATGCTGTTAAAGCTTTTTCACCACCAGACAAAAGCGCCAATGAACTATTACGCTTACCTGGAGGTCTTGCCATCAATTTAACACCAGACTGCCAATCGTCTTCTAAACTTAAACTTGCTTCTCCACCACTAAATACTTTTGGAAACAAAACTTTTAATTCGGCATTGATCTTATCAAATGTTTGCATAAAAAGCTTTTTTGTTTCTTGATCGATGCTTTTCATCGCTGCATGTAATTGTTGTGTCGTATTTTCCAAATCTGACATTTGATGTACTAGTGCTTCATGGCGTTGTTTTACATCTTCATACTCAGCAGAAGCCACCAAATTTACAGCACCTAATTTAGAAAATTGCGCTTGTAATTTTGTTAGCTTTTCCTGATGTGCTGAGACATCAATATGTATATTTTTCAGATAATCTACATTTAAATCTTTTCGTTGCTCATGATAATGATCTAAATCAGATTTCACCGTATGCCAAGCTAAGCGTTTTTCTTCTAATAAGTCACGAATCTGCTGATCATCCACTTCAAGTTGATGTCTTTTTTCTGTAAGAGCTTGCTGTTTTTCTTGAATTGAATTTAATTCATTTTGCCATGTGCTTAGTTGTTTTTGTAGCTGCTCTACAATAATTGTTTGAGCTTCATATTGTTGCTGTAACACAGGAATTTCTTCCTCTAAAGGTGCTATCAGTGTATCTAGATGCACAATTTGTGTTTGCAATTGCTGTAATTGTAATTTAAAAAAAGAATCATCTTTTTCTAATAGGCTAATGTCTTGTTGGCAACGATTGAACTGATTGTTCACCTCACGATGCTTATCTTCCAATAATTTGATCTGACTAATTAAAGTTTCTGCATCATTTTCTGATGTTAAAAAGAGATTTTGTGCCTGATTGTATTCAGATTGCAAATCGTCTAATTTTATTTGTACAGCATGCAAATCAATATCTATATCATCTTTTTGCATTTCATCTTCTTCAAGCTGAAAATCTAGTTGTTTCAGTTGCGATTCTAATTGTTGACAGTGTGAAATATAGGCTTGCTTCTGACTTTGTGTCTTAATTATAGCAATATTAGCGTCTTGTGCTTGATGATGTTGTTGTTTTAATTGGACTTGCTGTGCTTCGATAATATGTTTTTGTTGTATACATTGGTCTTTGAATTCACTGAGTAACAACTCGTGGGTTTGATGCGTTTTTTCAAGTTGTTCTAGCGCAATTGTGATTTCCTCTAGACGAACCTGATGACTTAAAACACCCTCTATTTTACTACCATCATCATAAAACAACGCTACGATCCAATCTGAGCCAATCCAATAACCATCAAGTGTCAGTATAGATTGACCTTGTTGTAATTGATGCTGTAATTGTAATCCATTTTTTAGCGTATCTATTAATCCCACATCTCGATATAGGGATAACACTGGTACTTTAATCCATGAAGATAATGTAGGTAAATTTAAAACTAGATCGGAAACCACTTCTCTTTCATTTGGAATAAGTTGCCTAGCAACATCTGTACACAATTCATGGCCATCTACTAAGATATCAGCCATCAACCATTGAGCTAAGAATTTTTCAATAAGATTTGCATATGGCTTCGCTTGGGCAGTTAGTTGCAGAACATGCATTAACTGTTGATTCTTACCCTTACTTTGAGAAGATGTTTTTTTAACTTGTAATTTTTCTAAATTCTGTTTCTCTTGACATAAAGCACTTATTTGCGAATAAGTATGATCATAATTAATTTTCGCTTCATCGTATTTTTGCTCAAACTGTTTCAGTTTATATTGATCATCTGTTAAGATTTTTTCAGTAAGTTCAATACTTGCCAACAAATCTTGATACTCTTGCTGTAAATCTTGTAATACTCCATCATCATTTTCTTTCTTTAATTTGTCAGACTGAGCTAACAAAATCTCTTTTTGTTGTTGTCCTCTTTGAATATTCTTTATTAACTGCTCAAGTTGAGACTTAAGTGTTTCATTTTTTTGTTTTTGCTTCTCAAAAGATTGATACAATGTTTCTGATATTTTTCTCTTTTCCTTATAAGCAATATTGACATGCTCTACAGAAGCTCTTTTTTGCGCCAATTCATTTTCAGCTTCAATTACCTTTTGTTGTAAATCCTCTTTTTGGGTATATAAATCATCAAGTTGAATATCAATTAGTTTTACTTTCTGTTTTAGATCATCTTTTTGTTGTGTTAACAGCGAGAGTTGTTGTTGATTTTGATCTAATAGTTGAGTTTTTTGCTGCAACAACATATGTATAGACTGTTTTTTATTATCAGCAATTTGCCATTCTTGCTGTAAAGGTGAAGCATTTCTTACCAATTGCTGGAATATTTGTCCAACATCATTTAAGTTATGTTCAACGGTACTTAACTCAGAACGTATTTGCTTAAAACGCTCCCCAAGTTCATCCATTTGTAGACTATATTCTTGCTGTAACTTCGTACTTTTTTCATATTGAAAAGACAATATTTCTACTTTTATTGTAAGTATTTCTTTTTCTAACTGTTGATACCGTATAGCACTTTCAGATTGACGCTTTAAGGTTTTAAGCTGTGCTTTTAATTCACTCTCAATATCTTCTAAACGCGACAAATTTTGTGTGGTTTGTTCTAAATGTTGTAAGGTTTCCTTACGACGAGATTGATAACGAGAGATTCCAGCAGCTTCCTCAATAAAGACACGCATATCGTCAGGTTTTGCATCAATCAACCGGTTAATCATACCTTGTTCAATCACTGCATAAGAGCGAGGACCTAAACCCGTCCCTAGAAAAATATCTGTAATATCTCTACGGCGGCAGCGTGTTCCATTTAAAAAATATTCAGACTTTCCTTCGCGCGTTACCTGCCGACGTACAGCTAGCTCCGTATATGCATTATATTCACCACCCAGTTTTCCATATGTATTGTCGAAACGTAATTCAACACTTGCAACACCTACGGGCTTACGCTTTGCTGTTCCTGTAAAAATGACATCTTGCATGCTCCCACCGCGTAATTGACGAGCACTAGACTCCCCCATTACCCAACGTACAGCATCAATCACATTTGACTTTCCACAACCATTTGGTCCCACAATCGCGCTACGATTTGCCTTAAATTTTAGTGTAGTCTGATCTGCAAATGACTTAAATCCAGAAAGCTTTAAACTGCTTAAACGCATACGATACCAATTTTCTAAAAACCATGTCTTTGCCTTGCTATAAATTATTCATAGCACGCACTCAGGGTGCTATTCTTCTTGAAAAACACATATAAATAAAGTGCTTTTTTGAACTTCTTCGCTTAAAGTTAAGGCAAAAGTCACAATTAATTCACTATATGTCTCATTTTTATTTTCTTCCAGGCGCTTCAGGAAATACCCATTTTTGGCAACCCCTCCTTACAAAGTACTTAAATACGCCTCACACCTGTAAAATTATTTCCTACCCTGGATTTTATAACGAACCGCCTGTACCACATATTCAGTCTTTTGAACAACTCAGCGATCATGTGCTCTTACAAATTCAGTGTCCGAGTATTGTAGTTGCTCAATCGATGGGAGGGTTATTCGCTATACGAGCAGCTTTAGAAGCCAAGAGCTTCATGAAAGGCCTAGTACTCGTTGCTACGTCAGGCGGTATAAGTCTAGATGAGTTTGATATAGACGATTGGAGAGCGGACATTCAGAAATAAAATGCTCAGATGCCAGACTGGTTTATAGAAACTCAAGCCAATTATGAAAAAGAACTGATATCAATAAAAATACCAGTTCTTCTTATTTGGGCAGATGAAGATCCGATTAGCCCACTCGCAATTGCGCTTAAGCTCAAATCCTATTTACCTCAGGCGGAACTCAAAGTTATTCCTTCAACTAGCCATCATTTCGCCTCATTACATAGCGAAGAAATTAAAGGCTACATCGATGAACACTTTGACTTATTTTAAAATTGGTATTGTGCACCAATGCCTAAGTTATAATACTTAGAAGAAATTCCTGCATTTCCTTTATAGCTGCTATTGCCTTTAATGGTGGTGGTTGCAGGTGCAAACTTATAATCATTCCAAGTCGCTTCACCAAATAGTTTTACTTTAGGAGAAATATAGTAACCTCCATTCAGTGTCACAGAATAATAATCTGACATTTCACCTTTTTCATAAAAGGTGATATTTCTTGCATAATGCTCGTCTTGATCACGTGCCCGTACCCACTGGCTCATTTTCGCAATCGCATTAAACTCATATTTATTATTGGTATAACGACCAACTAATCCAATATAAGGTGCTTTAAATTTTTGTTGATAACCGATTAAAACCCTATCATCAGCAAACTTTCCTTCGAACAGCATTGCTGTTCCTTGTATGTAGTTTCCAGAAGAGTCCGTTACACCATAATGATATTCACCACCTTTTGCTGTCCAACTAAAGCGACTTTGCTCGTAACCTGCCAATATACCTACTTTATAATTCGGTTTCTGTACAAACCAAGAAGTAAAATTAATATCAACTTTGTTTGCAGAATTTAATGATGTATTTGGATGATGTGACCAATCTGTATTTAAAGATCTTGCTTGAGGATCTTTCCAGTCATAGTCATTCATTGTAACTGTATTAGAAGAAAGCGTAGTCCAACCATTAATATTCATAGTCAGCCAAGATCTTAACTCCCAAGTAAAATCTGCTTTAATCGTTGGTGCATTTTTTATTTCCCAGTTTAGTAAACTGATCATATCTCTAGTATTACCATTAAAGACATACTCTTTCGCTTCACCACCTGTAAGGATAGACGGTGTTAGGCTGAAATACATCGGCCCAGTAGAGCTTTTCTCTTTTTGTGATACTTGCTGTTCTTGTTGTATAACAACTTGCGACTGTTCTTCTTGTATAGGTTGAGTTTGTATTTCAGATTCGCTTTCAACTTCTACAGGTTCCAAAGCATCCCATGAAACTGCATATGCTGATTGTACTGAAAACACCCCAAAAAACAAAAATAACGAATGCAAAGGCTTTAACTTAAAAGACATATCTGCGATTCAGCTTTGACAATTAATATACAAATATATTAACAAAAAACAAACAGAATAAACATATTTCAAGCACAAAAAAATCAGGATAAATTTTAACCTGATTTTTTTAAAGTATATATTTAAATATAGCTAATATAACCGCGCTTATAACCTTTATTATTATTAAATGACTCAGCATCTGCACTTACTTTGCTTAAAGTCACTTCTTCAGCCTCTAACAGATGCTGGATAAATTCTCCGACTTGAATATCATTTAACTTCGTTGGTTGAAAATATTCATAGTTTTTTGCTTTAAAAAAGAGATCTACACCTCTATTACTTTGAACATACTTCATAGACCAATCAGAGAAAGCCACTTGATCGACTTCTTTTTTGCTAAGTACGGTCACATTTTGATGTCTTTGGTCTTTTTTAATACTTTCAAAAATTTTTTCGACGGTTTCTTTCTCCCCTTCTAAACACTGGAAAAAAGAATTGTGTGCATAATACAAAACACCATAAACATTATGTAGGCGGTTAAAGCGAATAGATACAGTTAAAATATCACTTAGATCTTGTAAGAGTTCTTGATGATCTTTACGCGTGCTTGCATAGCATAATTGTATTAACACAAGTTACCCCTGTTAAACTTTTATGTAGAATTTAGGTATTAACCGCTCGGGATTACACTTAATATACCGAAAACAATAGTTATTAACAATTTATTTTTTGAAGTATTTAACAAAAAAATGCCTCTTAAATTAGAGGCATTTTTTAATATTTATGCATTTGGCGTATGATACATTAAATATAACTCATTCAAATTATTTGGAATTTCTTCAGCAATCTCATCCATTAACTGACCATTTCTACGAAAGGATTCCATTTGGGCATCTTCTTCGTCAATACCACTAAATACCATCATTGGTAGAGTCAGATCAATTAACTGCTCTTCAAACTCAGGAGCAAACCAAGCTTCTTCATTTAAGAACATCGCATCGACAAAACCAACTGACCAGTCACCTAAACTTGAGTCAACATCAGCTTCTTCAACCTCAAATGGGAAAACAATACCTTCCTCATTTGAAAGGTCTTGTCTAAGATCATCTAACCACAGTTTAATTTGTTCAATAATATTTTGAGGCACAGCCTTTTGCTTATGATCAAATAATTCTTCCAACCATGGCTTGAACACAGGTCCTACCGCAATTGCGCTAAGAAAACCATGAGTTGCAGCAAAATCTAGACCATGTTCATTTTGGTCACCATCTAAATATTCAGCCAAGAGATCTAAATCTAAAGCACTCATATTTTCTTCCATCACCCTGTTTAAACTTCCCAAGAGAATAACATTGATTTATGACAACGGTAAAAAGGTTTACTCGTCTTCATCATCAAAATCATCATCGTCAAAGTCAAAATCAAATTCTTTTAACTCTTTTTCAAGACGACGTTGTGCAAGTAAATCATCAATTAGACGACGCTTCTCTAATGATTCTTTTGCAGTGATTTTACTTGATGACTCATCGAAACCATTATCATCATCATAACTTTCATCTAATTCAAAATCTGTAGAAGACACTCAACTACACCTCAGTAAACAATACCTTTCAATCCGCTATTTATCTCTCTTCTAGCACTTTGTCAAGAAGAAAGTCGCTATATACTGATATTCCCATTAAAACTGCTTTTTTTATAGTAGAATTTACCAATATCATTTAATCCTAATGACGATCATGACAAGGCATAACCTTGAAAAAAATAGATATGCCCCGATATAAAAAACAATAACCCACTAGATTTGATATAATGTCAAATAGCAAATATCATTTCTTAAAAAAATATTGGTAAATTGTGCTATAATGCACGGTTTTTCACTGCCACAGATTCAACTAAAGAGTAAGCATAAGATGAGCGATATGAATTCCCCTACTTCTCAAGTAGCGGCTCTGATTAGCCGAGGCAAAGAACAAGGTTACTTAACTTACGCTGAGGTTAACGATCATCTCCCAGACTCGATTACCGAAAGCGAACAAATAGAAGACATTATTCAAATGCTTCAAGATGTTGGTATTCCTGTTCATGAACGTGCTCCTGAAACTGATGACACTGTGTTTGGTGAGTCCGCAGATGCTGGTGATGAAGTTGCAGAAGAAGAAGCTGCGGCTGTTTTAGCATCGGTAGAAAGTGAACCTGGTCGAACCACTGATCCAGTGCGTATGTATATGCGTGAGATGGGTACGGTAGAGCTTCTTACTCGAGAAGGTGAAATTAGTATTGCAAAACGCATCGAAGAAGGTATTCGTGACGTATTACATGCTATTGCTTACTGGCCAAATGCTGTCGAAGTCGTACTTAAAGAATATGAAGATTACAACAACGGTGAACGTCGTTTAGCAGACATTCTTTCAGGTTATTTAGATCCTGAATCAGATGAAGAAATTCCTGAAGTATTAGAAGATGAAACACATTTAGATGATGATGAAGAATCGACTAGTACTTCAAATAAATCTAAAAAAGACAACAAATTAGACGAAGATGATGAAGATGACGAAGAGTCAGATTCGGAGTCAGATGATTCAGAAGGTGATTCTGGACCAGATCCTGAAATTGCACGTGTTCGCTTTTCAGAGTTGCAACAAGCATGGACTTCAACAAAAGAAGTTGTGGCAAAATATGGCCGTGAATCAAAAGAAGCGAATGAGTCTCTACAAAACTTAGCAACTGTCTTTATGATGTTTAAGTTTACTCCTCGTCTATTTGAAATCATTTCTGAAATGATTCGTGGTACACACGAACAAATCCGCCAATCTGAACGCGAAATTATGCGCTATGCATTACGTCGTGGTCGTATGGATCGTAACCAATTTAGAAAAACTTTCCCAGGGCAAGAATCTAATTTGGCATGGTTAGATGAGCAAATTCAAGTAACGCCAACTGAAATGCGCGCTTATTTAGAAAAAGTACGTCCAGATATTATTGCATTTCAACAAAAGATTGCAGACACAGAAAAAGACCTCGGTCTATCTGTAGCAGAAATTAAAGATATTTCTAAACGCATGACCGTTGGCGAAGCAAAAGCTCATCGTGCGAAAAAAGAAATGGTGGAAGCAAACTTACGTCTTGTAATTTCTATTGCAAAGAAATATACAAACCGAGGCCTACAATTCTTGGATCTTATTCAAGAAGGTAACATTGGTCTGATGAAAGCTGTAGATAAGTTTGAATATCGCCGTGGTTATAAATTCTCAACTTATGCAACATGGTGGATTCGCCAAGCAATTACACGTTCAATTGCAGACCAAGCGAGAACTATCCGTATTCCTGTACATATGATCGAAACGATTAATAAAATTAATCGTGTATCACGTCAGTTATTACAAGAAATGGGACGAGAACCAACTCCAGAAGAACTTGGTGAACGTTTAGAAATGGATGAAGTTCGTGTTCGTAAAGTTTTAAAAATTGCAAAAGAACCAATTTCAATGGAAACGCCAATTGGTGATGATGAAGATTCGCACCTAGGTGATTTTATTGAAGATGCAAATATTACATCTCCTGTAGATGCTGCAACTTCTGAAGGTTTAAAAGAAGCAACACGTGATGTTCTTGAAAACTTAACAGAACGTGAAGCACGTGTATTAAAAATGCGCTTTGGTATTGATATGCCAACAGATCATACACTTGAAGAAGTAGGTAAACAATTTGACGTTACTCGTGAGCGTATTCGTCAAATTGAAGCAAAAGCTTTACGCAAACTACGTCACCCTTCTCGCTCTGAACACTTACGCTCATTCTTAGAAAATGACTAAGTCCTTTAGGTTGAAAAAATAAGATATATCCTTATATAAGGATATATCTGATATAAAAAACGTCTGCGTATTTGCAGACGTTTCTACATAAAGAGGCGCATATGTTAGACCGTACCCCATCAAGAGAATTACGTGAAGATCTTTGGGTTTTCCCTATGGATTATCCAATTAAACTCATTGGTGAAGCTGGTGATGACCTACATCATGCTGTTGTTGATATTTTACTCAAGCATTTCCCAGATTTCAAAAAGGAAACGCTTACTGTACAACCTTCACGTACTGGAAAGTATCATTCAATTACAGCTAATTTACGTTTTGATGAACTCGAGCAAGTCCATGCGCTGTATGCAGATCTCGCTGCTTGTCCGCTGATTAAAACCGCATTATAAAATAAAGTAACCAGTACATCAGTGACTGGTTTCTTTTTATTTGAAGATCAAACCAAGGTTATATCACATGTGTGAGTCTAACATTGCTACCTCACCTCTCCTGAAAATTCGTTGCTTTAATGAACCAAAAGATTACAAACACATGTTTGAATCGATGAAGAACTTCACGAATGAGAGAGATGAAATAACACCTGATGAAATATGGCTATTGCAGCATCAAGAAGTATTAACTCAAGGTCAGGCAGGCAAAGCCGAACATATTCTTGTTAAAAGTGACGTTCCCATTGTACAAACAGACCGTGGAGGACAAGTTACTTGGCATGGCCCAGGTCAACTCGTTGCCTACTTTTTGCTAGATTTAAATCGTTTATCTTGGAATGTAAGAACATTAGTAAGTTTTGCTGAAAATATGATGATTGAGCTACTCTCAGCCTATCAGATTAAAGCTTATGCCAAACCAGATGCACCTGGTGTTTATGTCGACGAAAAAAAAATTGGCTCTTTAGGATTTAAAATACGTAAAGGTCGTAGTTATCATGGATTTGCACTCAATATCGATTGTCAACTTGAACGTTTTTTAACAATTAATCCATGTGGCTATGCTGGTTTAGAAATGACTCGTGTTCATAATCTAGTATCTTCTTCACCGCCATCAATAGACATCCTCTACCAAGATATTATTTCTTACTTATCGAATAAGGTATACTTTCAAAATATTCACATTAGCCATGAATAGGGATATCGCATGCAAATAAGTCAAATCAAACCCAACATACAGCATATGTATGTCAAGTTAATGATGGAAGTCATTGGGAGAGGATTGGTTACAGCAAGCCAAATAGACCACGAAATTCAAAAAGAAATTCAAGGATTTCCTACTGGATTTATTTTTGCAATGAAAGTATTCCCTCATGGCCCATCATTTAAAATTAAAGTATTAGATAATAAACAACTTCAATTAATAGATGACACCACCAAGCCTCATCTTAGTATTATCTTTAAACATATTTACCATGCATACCTCGTATTTTCTTTCCAAGAAAGTACTGCACGTGCATTTGCAAACGATCGAATGGTTGCAGATGGAGATTTATCTTATGCCATTCGTCTCGTACGCTGCCTAAATAAAATGGAAGCGTTAATTTTGCCTAAACCTATTGCAACCTTGGCTGTAAAAAACTATCCAGAGCAATTAAAACTTAAAGAAAAGATAAATCATGCTAGTCGTATCTATATCAAAATTGCACAATCTTTTCTAAAACGGAGTTAATTCTATGAGCAAGCCATATTACGAGTTCTTCTGCCCAGTCAAAATTATTGCTGGTCATGCCGCATTAGAAAATATTCCTTTTGAACTAAATGCGTTGGGTTCAAAAAAACCAATGATTATTACAGATAAAGGAATAAAAAATAATGGCTTACTTTCTCCTATAGAAGATATTTTCTTAGCTGCTGAACAGCAAATCGGTTATATTTTCGATGATGTTCCTGCAGATTCAAGTTTAGAAACGGTACAAACTGCTGCAAAAGCATATAGAGACCATGAATGTGATGCAATTTTAGCAATTGGTGGTGGTTCAGTAATAGATACTGCTAAGACCACTAATATTTTAGTATCCGAAGGTGGAGACGATCTTTTAAAATATTCAGGTGCCCATAATCTACCTAAACCTTTAAAACCTTTCTTTGTTATTCCAACAACTTCAGGTACAGGTTCAGAAGCTACGATGGTTGCAGTAGTCGCAGATCAAAAGAATAATGTGAAGTTAGCCTTTGCATCAAATTATTTAATGCCAAATGCAGCAATTCTAGATTCTAGAATGACCTTAACCCTACCTAATCATATTACTGCTATGACAGGCATGGACGCACTTACACATGCCATTGAAGCATATACCTGTATGGCTGCTAATCCGCTAAGTGACGCATATGCAACGGCTGCCATAAAAAAGATTTCAGAAAATTTATTCGTTGTTTTAGCAAATCCTAAAAATGAGCAAGCACGCCTTGAATTATCACAAGCGTCCACAATGGCAGGCATTGCATTCTCAAACTCAATGGTTGGTCTTGTTCACTCTTTAGGTCATGCACTTGGTGCAGTTGCACATTTACCACATGGCATTTGTATGAATTTATTTCTACCTTACGTTTTAGAATATAATTTTTCTATGAATGCCAATAAAGTCGCAGATCTTCTCCTCCCATTAGCAGGTGCAGAAATATATGCAAACACACCTGAAGAACATCGTGCAGAGCATGTTATTAATATGATTCTAGCAATGCGAGATCGTTTGTTTGAGCAAGTTCAACTACCAAGAACCTTAAGAGAAACTCATAAGGTCTCACTTGAGCAACTTGATGAAATTGCAGAGAAAGCACTTGATGATGGTTCAATTATTTATAACCCTAAAGAAGTTACTCTAACCGATTTAAAAAACATATTACAGAAAGCATGGTAATAGGAAAAATAAATAGTATTTAAAAAAGCTCGAAAGCGTTTGTATTTTGAGCTTTTTTTATTATATAAATAAGAAAGTGCAGTGTAAGAAAAAACAAATCTTGTTAAAAAAACTATTTTTCCTTACAAAATTAAGAATCTTACTATAGAATTGCGCGCTTCACTTAAAAAAGCAGGTGGGATCGTTCGTCCTACACGATCCTTAAATTTCTAGTTGATCGTTGATCAAAAATATGAGGATATCGCCGTTGAATAATACTTCTGGGACTCAACCGGCAGCTTCACTGCAAAAATCTCTTCTTCTTGGCCATATTATTGTTATTGGGCTTGCATATATCCAACCCATGACTTTATTCGATACTTTTGGAATGGTATCTGAGGCCAGTGCTCAACATGTTCCAACATCCTACTTTTTTGCACTCTTAGCTGTACTCTTTACAGCCGTAAGCTATGGCCATATGATTAAGCGCTATCCATCATCTGGATCAGCCTACACTTATGTCCAACGATCAATTCATCCAAATGCTGGATTTATGGTAGGTTGGTCATCACTTCTTGATTATATCTTAAGTCCAATGGTCAATATTTTGTTGGCTGTCATTTACCTTACCAGCATGTTCCCGGATGTAAATCATTGGGTTTGGGTTGTAGGCTTAACGTTATTCATGACATGGGTCAATTTAAGGGGCATCAAGTTTGTTGCAAACCTAAATGGTCTAATCGTACTATTTCAGATTTTAGTCATTGTTATTTTTACATTTTTAATTATTAAACAATTACTTGTAGGAAACACTGCGCTAAACACGCTAGGCTTGTCTCAATCACACGATGCACATATTTGGTCAACTACGCCTTTTTTTAGCGAGCATGCACAAATTGGAACACTCATCGGTGGTGCAACCATTTTATGCTTCTCATTCACAGGATTCGATGCTCTTAGCTCTCTCGCAGAAGAAACGCATGATACCGATAAAGTTCTGCCACGTGCAATTTTTCTTACTGCACTTATTTCTGGCTTAATTTTTATCGCAGCAACATATTTCATGCAACTGTACTTTCCAGGTAATCCTAGTCAATACTTTGCTGATGTAAATGCAACCCAACCCGATATTTTACGTATTGTAGGTGGTGAGCTTTTTAAATCAGTTATTCTTGGTTTTGCAATCATTACCGTAATGGCATCAGGGATTTCTGCACATGCAGGTGTATCGCGTCTAATGTATGTTATGGGACGTGATGGTGTATTTAATAAAAAATATTTTGGTCAAATTAGTACCAAAACAGCCGTACCAAAATTTAATATTATTTTGGTAGGAATAATTGCACTATCTGCAGGATTTACAGATTTAGACCACGTTGTTTCTTTAATTAGTTTTGGTGCGTTAACAGCATTTAGTTTTGTAAATCTTTCTGTACTTTCCCAGTATGCATTACGCGAAGGTCGTGTCAAAACGCCTAAAGAAATTTTTAACTACGTTGTTATACCTAGTCTAGGTTTTATTGCAGTAGGTCTGCTGTGGCTGCAAATCGATCACACTGCATTAAAATGGGGAATTGTATGGGCCGTTATTGGGGTCTTATTCCTAGGTTATAAAACAAAAGGATTTAAAATTCCACCTCCACAATATAAGAACGATTAAATAAAAAAACCAGCGACTAGATCGCTGGTTTTTTTATATTAGATGCTACAGTCCTGTTATTTTTTCAGTAATTTCTTTAACTCTTTTTGCAAATACTCTTGCCGTTTCTAAGTCACCTTGAGGAATCTCATCTACACTTGCATCAGATGGCGACTGCACCAATAATCCGATTGAACCGCCTAAATTATTAACATCATTACGTGTTGAGTTTTTTGTATTTGCAGGTAATAAGCCTAAACTTACCCATATTCCACCATGCTGTGATGCCAGTGTTTGAAGTTCAATCAGTGTATTTTGTTTGTCACCATTTAAGCTTGCACTATTGGTAAACCCTGCAAATACTTTATCTTGCCAACCTCGTACAAACCAAATTTTAGATGAGGCGTCTGCAAACTTTTTAAACTGCCATGGTGCTGCACCCATATATGTTGGTGCACCAAATACAATTGCATTTGCTTGCTCTAAAACATCCCAACCTTCTTGTGCAACTTCACCTTCTAAATTAATTTCAACCAATGTTGCATCTGAAGCCTTTGCAAAGGTTTCTGCAATAACTTTCGTGTGTCCATACCCTGAAAAATAAACAACTGCAATTTTAGCCATGATCTCACCTCTATGTTTTATGTCATATTGATAATATACTTTAGAAACTAAGTGTCAATAAGTTACCTAGATGTAACTGGGAGGAAAAATGAGTCAACTTAATGCCTACAATGTATGTAGCATGGATTGTCCAGCACGTTTATTTTTTGAGACTTTGGCAGATAAGTGGGTATTATTAATTATTACTACACTAGAAGAAAATGCTCAACATTTTAATTTACTGAAAAAAACAATAGAAGGAATTTCACCAAAAGTACTTTCTCAGAAATTAAAACATTTAGAGCGATACGGATTTATACAGCGAACAGTTTTAGATACATCACCTATTCGTGTTGAATATACACTCACAACGTTCGGAAAGGATTTTGCCCAAACTGCATATCAAATGAAATTATGGGCAGAAAAGAATATCGATAAAGTTCTATTTGCACAAAAAGAGTATGACAATTGTCATTAAATAAGTGGTTTAAACCCTTGCTGACGCCAAGCCTCATACACAATTACTGCTGTTGCATTCGACAAGTTTAAACTCCGTGAGTTCTCAGCCATAGGTAAACAAATCCATTGTTGCTGAGGAAACATTTTGCGCACATCCTCAGGTAACCCGCGAGTTTCAGGGCCCATAAGTAACGCAATTGGTTGATTTAAATTTACCGTGTGAGGTGTTGCCTTGCCTTTGGTGGTCAGTGGAAATACATGCAATACTCCCTGTGCCTCTAAATGCTTAAGACATTCATCAAAACTATCCCAAATTTTCATGCGCGCATATTCATGATAGTCTAAACCTGCACGTCGTAATTTCTTATCATCCAACTCAAAACCAAGTGGCTTAACTAAGTGTAACTGTGCACCTGTATTTGCACATAGACGAATAATATTACCAGTATTACTTGGAATTTCAGGTTCAAACAAAACAACATGTATCACAACATTTTCTCTACTTTTCAGATGGCTTTAGTTATTGCCATTGCAGTTGCTCTCGCAACTTCACAACTTCACCAATAATTGTTAATGTTGGTGCTTGTACTTCATGTTGCACCACTTTCTTTGCAATATTTTCTAGATTACCAACAATCACTTTTTGCTCTGGTGTGGTTCCCTTCGAAATTAAAGCAACAGGCATATCTGGTCTTTGACCATGCTCAATCAAACGATTACATATTGTCTCTAAACCAACGAGCCCCATATAAAGTACTAAAGTTTGATTTTCATATATAAGTTCGGGCCAAGGTAACTCTGGGGAACCCTCTTTTAAATGGCCAGTTAAGAACCTAACACTCTGAGCATAATCTCTATGGGTCAAAGGAATACCAGCATAAGCAGAACAACCCGATGCAGCTGTAATTCCAGGTACAACTTGGAAAGGAATATTTGCTGTCACCAGTTCTTGGATTTCTTCACCACCTCGCCCAAAAATGAAAGGATCACCACCTTTCAAACGACATACACGCTTCCCTTCTAACGCATACTGAATTAAAAGTTGATTAATACCTTCTTGGGGTACAGCATGGTTCGAACGTGATTTACCCACATAAATTTTATCTGCATCTCGTCGACATAAATCTAAAATTGGTGGAGAAACCAATCGATCATAGATAACAACATCGGACTGTTGCATGAGTCTAAGTGCTTTTAAAGTAAGCAGTTCAGGATCACCCGGTCCTGCACCAACCAAATATACCTCTCCTTTTGGTGTGGTCCATTTGGCAAGTGCATCCTCCATCATTTGTTTTGCAACAATTAAGTTGTCATTAAAGACTTGTTCTTTGAAAGGACTTGCATACAAATCTTCCCAAAAAATACGTCTTTCGTCTGGGTTAGAAATTTTCTCTTTCACAGCCTTACGCCACTCACCAGAAAACTGAGCGAGTTTCCCCATACCATGCGGAATTAATGTCTCGAGTTGTGTGCGTAACTGTCTCGACAATACAGGTGATGTTCCATTAGATGCAATCGAGATTACTAACGGAGATCGATCAATCAATGCAGGTACCATAAATCGGCAGTTTGGAATATCATCTACACTATTCACCAATAAATTTTTCTGCTCACATACCACGAAAACATGATGGTTTACATCTGGTTGATCTGTTGCAGCAATCACAAGCTTATACGGTTTATTTAAATCTGCTTCATCAAATGGTTTATATACCAATTCACCATGAGATGCTTGTACAAGCATTTTTAGATTTTCATCAATTTCTGGTGCAATTACATGCAATATTGCACCAGCTTTTGCCAATAACGATGCTTTACGAAAAGCAATACTTCCACCACCTACGATAAGACATAACTGCTGTTTCAATTTCAATGAAATTGGAAAGATATCCACAAAAACCCCTTAATGACAAATTACCTTAAATGGTGAAAGTTTGCTTGACTCGCAGTTAATCGATGAACGTAAGACCGCCTAAATATGGACGTAATACCTCTGGTATTTCTATAGAACCATCAGCACGTTGATAGTTTTCCATCAAAGCCAACAATGTGCGTCCAACAGCTAAACCTGAACCATTTAAAGTATGTACAAGCTCAGTTTTTTTCTGTTCATTACGATAACGTGCTTTCATACGGCGAGCTTGGAAGTCTCCCATATTTGAACAGCTAGAGATTTCACGATATGTATTTTGACTTGGCACCCATACTTCTAAGTCATATGTTTTTACAGCACCAAACCCCATATCACCACCACAAAGCAAGACTTTACGGTATGGTAAACCAAGCGCTTGTAAAATACCTTCTGCATGTGAAGTCAATTCTTCTAATGCTTCCATTGAAGATTCAGGTTTTACAATATGAACCATTTCAACTTTATCAAATTGATGCTGACGAATTAGACCACGTGTATCTCGACCATAAGAACCAGCTTCACTACGGAAACATGGCGTATGGGCTGTATATTTTAATGGAAGACGATCTGCATCAATAATTTCGTCACGGACAAAGTTTGTAATAGGTACTTCTGCTGTCGGGATAAGGTAATACTCTTTCTCACCTTGTAGTTTAAATAAATCTTCTTCAAACTTAGGGAGTTGACTTGTTCCTCTTAGGCTATCAGCATTTACCAAGTAAGGGACGTATGCTTCAGTGTAGCCATTTTTGAGTGTATGTGTATCCAGCATAAATTGTGTAAGTGCACGTTGTAAACGTGCCAGTGGCCCTTTAAGTACACTAAAGCGAGAACCTGTCAGCTTAGTTGCGGTTTCGAACTCGAGTCCACCCATCCACTCACCTAAATCTGTATGATCTTTGATCTCAAAGTCGAATTGTCTTGGGGTTCCCCATGTCATCACTTCAAGATTATCTGCCTCATCTTTACCTTCTGGTACAGACTCATCTGGTAAATTTGGAATTGATAACAGTTTCTGCTCAATTTCATTTTGTAATTCTGAAAGCTCTACTTCTGCAGCTTTAATTTCATCCCCAATAGCTTGCATACGTGACATAATTTCAGATGCATCGCCACCAGATTTTTTTATTTGACCCACTTGCTTTGCACCAGCATTACGCTCTGCTTGCAAATTTTCTGTTCTAGATTGTAATTCTTTGCGGCGTGATTCTAAAGATGCCCATTCATCGACATTAAGTTGAACACCACGTTTCGCGAGTGCTAAATTTACAGCTTCAATATTATTTCTAAGTAGTTTAGGGTCGATCATAGCTCGTCTGATTGAATGAAAAAACTAGATATAGTGTAATCTGTTCATTCATAAAAATAAACGTACTTCGCGACAATCCCCTACAGCACATCTAACTTCGTAGATGACTGTAGGTATAATCATCATTTTGGTAAATATTCAGGATTAATCAACCCTTTTGTAGCATGATATGGCAAGACCAATTCAGTCATTCCTTCGGAGTAAGGTGCCAATTCATACAATGGATAAACAAATACAAGACCTTTATCATTATAGTAAAAATTATCGGTAGGCTCTAATCGACCAGATTGAATACCATGTGCTTCTAACCAAGATTGATTTGCATCAAATACAGCCTGATAAACTGCTACTTGTTTATCTGAACTAAATAAATCAGACATTCCAATACGTTTATGGGTATTTATATCAAATATAATATATTCATGATGATACATACCATGTGCAGCACCGGCAGCATAGGTTGTCGTATCTAAAACAAAAGTTGCCAAATGCCCTTTCTGCCCTAAGAAACCAACACGATAAGTACTTTGATTAATTTGGGATGGTGTTAAAGTTGATGCAGGTAAATTTGCTGTTTTTTGAAAAGCCAATGGGGCATCTTTTTGTAGACGATGCACAAAATAATCATTGATCCAATCTACATTGGTCTCAATTGTATCTACTTTATATTCAGTACACTCATCTGCTTCACAAGAAACTTTCTGAGGCAATGACATCGACATAGTTTCAGCATGAATTTTTGTAGGTGTACTTGCTAAGTCTGGAACAGGTTCAGACACGCTCGCTGGAGGATTGGTCTCCCCTTTATTATTATTTGATGGTGCTTGCTTATTTTCACATCCTACAAACATAAGACTACATAAACAACTAGACAATAGTACAGCCAATCTCATTTTTTGCTGTAAATACATAGAAAACAACCTAAAACTGATTTACCTATACTATACAAACTTTGCATTCAATAAAAAAATACTAAATATGTATCCTTAAACAAAAAAAATGCTATTTACATAGCATTTTTTCATTTTTATTGATCAATAATATCTGTACCTTTGGGTGGTACAAAGTTAAATACGCTAGCAGGAATACTTACATTTTTTGCAACATGGTTAAAACGAACCGTTGTTACCTGACCTAGTGAATCATTTAAGATCATCAAGGCAGGTGCTCCTTGTGCGCCAAAACTAATGGTTAAATCTTGAAAAGCTGTATCTTTGGCTTTTGGTGTAAGCGTATAGTACGTTTTTGTTTGATCGGGCTGTGTCACTTTATATGCCTGCATAATACTGTTTGTATTACCTGACAATAATAGTGCTGGGGTATTTGCGACCTGATCGCTCATACTTTGACGTACGACTTGTTGTAAGTCTGGATCATAGATCCAAATTGTTTTACCACTAGTAACAATAGTTTGCTTAGAGGGCTGTGTAGTTTCCCAAAAGAATTTTCCTGGTCGTTCGACTTTAATTGTACCTGTAAATGTCTGGTTTAAATGCTGAGCGGTTAAACCTTTCTTTTGGCTCACAACTTTACCTGTAGCCTTCGTACTCTGTTCAAAATTAGCCGTGAAGCTATGTAATCCTGTTAATTGCTTAACTAGACTTTGAGTCGCTTGTTGTTCTGAGGCAGCAATAGGTGCGGCAACGGCTGTTACACTTAAAATAGGTGCAAACGTCGACATAGTTATAACGGCTACACTCAATGTTTTACGGAACATCTTCATTTTTCACCTTTGATTAGACACAAAGTTATATTCGAAACGATTTATACGCTAAGCTTATCAAATCTAACAATATAAAAAATAAAGATTTTTGTATTATTGTGCCTCATATTTGTGTATGAACTAACGGACTAATGTAAATTAATCAAACTTTTTTAATCAAAGCAAAGAATAAGATTAAACCTTAACCCTTAAATTAAATATTTTTTAATATTATATATTATTGTAATAATTGAATTATAAAATTCCATGCCTTGATTTAACCTTAAATCATTCAAAGTTAAATATAAATTATCAAAATCAAGGACAATTTATGCGCTTTTCCTCTAAAAATATTTTAAGAAAATCTGTTATAGGTATCATCTCACCACTATTTTTTTCATTCATCACTCAAGTGCAAGCATCTGAAATTAAAGGTGCTGGGGCAACTTTCGTTTATCCTGTACTATCAAAATGGTCAGAAACTTATCAGGCAAAAACTGGAAACCAATTAAATTACCAACCTATCGGGTCTGGAGGAGGTATCGCACAAATTAAAGCAGGCGCAGTAACGTTTGGTGCATCAGATATGCCTCTAAACTCTGAAGAGCTAAGTAGAGCTGGTTTAAAACAATTTCCTATTGTTATTGGCGGTGTTGTACCCGTAGTAAATATTGAAGGTGTTTCACCCGGGAGCTTACAACTCACAGGACCTATTTTAGCCAATATCTATATGGGTAAAATTACTCAATGGAATGATCCACAAATTCAAAAATTAAACCCTCAGTTAAATCTTCCCAACCAACGTATTTCAGTTATACGTCGCTCTGATGGTTCAGGGACTACATTTAATTGGACCAATTATCTTTCAAAAGTTAGTCCGACTTGGAAATCTCAAGTTGGTGAAGGTACATCTGTTGCATGGCCTGTGGGTATAGGAAGTAAAGGAAATGATGGTGTCGCACGCTCAATTAAACAAATTAAAGGCTCTATTGGTTACGCAGACCTGACTTATAGTTTAAAAAATAATTTAAGCTATACAGCCCTACAAAATAAAGCAGGTAAATTTGTACAACCTGATCAGAAGTCTTTTCAGGCTGCCACAACAGATACTCATTGGAGTCCAAGCACAGATTTTTATAATATTATGACGGATGCTTCAGGTGAGCAATCTTGGCCAATTACAGCAACGACCTTCATTATTATGCGCAAACCAAATCCAAAAATAGAAGTTGATAATAGTGAAGCATTAAAATTTTTTAAATGGTCTTTAGAAAATGGGCAAAAAGATGCTCAAACATTAAATTATGTTCCACTTCCACCCTCTTTAATTAAAAGCATACAAGATTACTGGTCTAAAACACTCTAAAATAAAAAAAGCTCGCAAATATGCGAGCTTTTTTTACGTAATGATTAAATCTTAAACAGATTCAACAGTTACATAACGACGGCCAAACTGACCTTTCACTTCAAATTTAACTACGCCATCAGATGTAGCAAATAAAGTGTGGTCACGACCCATACCAACGTTTGCACCAGCGTGAAACTCAGTACCGCGTTGACGAACAATGATGCTACCAGCTGCGATAGATTGACCACCGTAAACTTTAACACCTAGCATTTTTGGGTTTGAATCACGACCGTTACGTGTCGAACCACCAGCTTTTTTATGAGCCATGTCTCTTACTCCTCGTGATTAGCCTGAAATACCAGTAATTTTCAACTCAGTGAACCATTGACGGTGACCTTGTTGTTTACGGTAGTGTTTACGACGACGCATTTTAACAATACGAATTTTGTCGTGACGACCATGACTAACCACTTCTGCAGTTACTTTAGCGCCAGCTACAACTGGAGCACCGATTTGAACGCTGTCACCGTTTACAACCATTAATACATCATCAAATGTAAGAGTTGTGCCAGTTTCAGCTTTCAATAATTCAACTTTAAGGGTTTCGCCTTCAACCACACGGTGCTGTTTACCACCGCTTTGGATTACTGCGTACATAGGTGTACTCCAACTTGCCCGTGTCGCCGTGCCAGTAAAGGAATATACTGATCTTAAAACGAACGCCACTGGGGGTATATAAAGGGGGATTATTTTAAGTAAAAAATGGGAAAACAACAAGTCCTATCAGTTGTTTTTTTCTTATACAATCATTTCATCAATACAACTGCCTAATTTTAGAAAGAATAGGCACCAAAGAGGCAGAAGTTTTATAAAGAATGTTCGTTTTTGTGGTATAAAACGGAGGTTTTATCGCTAACTCTAAAGTATTACACTCAATCACGAGTATCACTTTAGTCTTGAAAAAAACGTTTCTACATCCTTAAAGGTTTTTAATTTTATGGCCATCGACTTCAAGCACGATATTCTTGCACCTGTTGCTGCTGATTTTACTGCAATGGATAAATTTATTAACGAAGGGATCAGCTCAAAAGTTGCACTAGTTATGTCTGTCAGCAAACATGTGGTAGAAGCTGGTGGTAAAAGAATGCGGCCTATTATGTGCTTACTTGCTGCCCAAGCTTGTGGTGAAACAGATCTACTACGCACCCAGCGCCTTGCCGCAGTCATAGAAATGCTACATACCGCAACGCTTGTGCACGATGATGTTGTTGACGATTCTAATTTACGCCGTGGCAGACCAACAGCAAATGCAACTTGGAACAATCAAACAGCAGTTTTAGTCGGAGATTTTCTGATTGCAAGATCTTTTGATCTTCTTGTTGATCTTGACAATATGCCACTTTTAAAAGAGTTCTCTACAGGGACATGTGAGATTGCTGAGGGTGAAGTATTACAGCTTCAAGCACAACACCAACCCGATACATCAGAAGAAACTTACTTAAATATTATTTATGGTAAAACCTCCCGTTTGTTTCAGTTAGCAACCGAAGGGGCAGCTATGCTGGCAGGAACACCAGAATACAGAGATGGTCTAAAACGTTATGCTGGGCACTTTGGAAATGCTTTTCAAATTATTGACGATATTTTAGACTATACATCCGATGCAGAGGTATTAGGTAAAAATATTGGTGATGATCTTATGGAAGGTAAACCAACTCTTCCGCTCATTGCTGCTTTAAAAAACACAACTGGACCTGAACACGATATTATTTATAAGAGCATTGCCACTGGTGGTCTTAGCGATTTAGATCAGGTAATTTCAATTGTACAAAATAGTGGTGCTTTAGAATATTGCAGACGCCGTGCTCATGAAGAAACTCAAAATGCCATTAATGGTTTAAATGTACTTCCTGAAAGCCCTGCTAAACAAGCACTCTACAATTTGGCAATGATGGCGCTTAACCGTATTCAATAATAAAAGTTTAAACTATGAATAAAAAATCATTTAATGTGGTTTATAACGAAATAAAACAACAGCTTGGACAAACTCAAGCTGTTTTAAACGAACAACCACTCGTTCATCTCATAGCTATAATTAGACCTAAAAATCCTAAGAACACACAAGAAGTAAAAAAAAATATTCAAATATTTATTCAGACATTGGAGGAAACTCCTCATTTTAAATATGTACTTAGTCAATACATTCTAAAACTTATTACACAGTACAAACAATCTAACCTATATGCAGACAGTGGTATTTTGGCACTCGATGGTTTTTGGAATCAGCTTAATCAGCGCATGATGTACCATCTTCTTCCACCCATTATTGACCACGCTCAAATTAAAGAACTTATTGGAAAAGTTTTTTATTTGTCTAGCGATAAGTATTGGTTGGAAGGCATAGAAGTTTCAGACTGGAAATTAATTTTCGAGCAACTCACTATTGAGCAAGATTTACTTGTAGAAAAAAGTCAGATTAAAGAGAATATTCTTAAAGCAATTAATATATTAAGTTATCGAATTAGTGGGATCGGTTTATTTCCTGAACTACTTTATGCCGAACCAAAACTGAATGAACATGAGTCACCATTTCTTGCACAAAATCGTGAAATTACAGACTTCATTGCAAAATATAAAAACTCTATAGAGAGTGCCCAACAAGTTGGAGTATATATTCCACCCGATGCTGCACAAGCATTTGTAATGATTGAACAGTGCTTAGGTGTAGTCAATGGTATTCGTCGCTCCACAAAGCGGATTGGCGTAAGCTTAACACTTACTTATTTACTAACTGTTCTAGAACAAAGTTTAGAACGATTAGAAATTCTTCTACAGATTGTCAGTGATCATACACAAACACAAGGCAAAGCTGTACATGATTTGCTTTACGATTTAGTCAAAGCGAATCATAGTGAAAAACGTGTTGGTGCGCTGCTTTCGGCGAATAGTGAATTACTTGCGCTTCAAGTGACAGAGAATGCCAGTAAAACTGGTGAGCACTATGTCAGCACAGATAAAAATGGCTTTTTTGCAATGTACAAGGCAGCGGCAGGCGCAGGTACAATTATTGCTACGATGTCTGTAATTAAAATTCTTCTCGCAAGACTTTCTCTTGCACCTATTTTACATGCACTTACTTACAGCATGAACTATAGTTTAGGGTTTGTTCTCATTCATGTTTTACATTTTACAGTTGCAACCAAACAGCCCGCAATGACGGCTGCTGCACTTGCAGCGACTGTACAACAAAGAAAAGGGTCTAGAACTACTCAACTGGCAGAACTTACAGAACTTATTGTTAATATTATTCGCACTCAGTTTATTGCTATATTGGGTAATATTTCAATTGCGATCCCTGTTGCGGCAATCATTACACTTTCATGGCCAGCATTATTTGGGGAAAAATTACTTAACAATATTAAAGCCACCAATCTTTTACATACTTTAGACCCGTTTACTTCCCTTGCCGTCCCACATGCAGCAATTGCAGGTGTATGTTTATTCTTATCAGGCTTAATTGCAGGCTATTTTGATAACATGGCAATTTATAGAAAAATAGGACCTCGTCTTAAAATGCATCGTGGCCTGCGTAAATTGCTTGGAGAGAAACGTCAAAACAAATTTGCCGACTATATTGAAAGAAACTTAGGCGCAATTTCTGGGAATTTTCTCTTTGGTATTATGCTTGGCAGTATGGGAACGCTGGGCTTTATCTTAGGCCTACCTTTAGATATACGTCATATTGCTTTTGCTTCTGCAAACTTAATACAGGGTTTACTTTCTGTGAGTGGGAGCCCTGATCTTGGTTTAATTTTAATCTCTTGTTTAGGAGTAGCTCTAATTGGTTTAACAAACTTGTTTGTAAGCTTTAGTTTAACCATTATTGTGGCCTTACGTGCCAGAAGAGTAAAATTCGAACAATGGAAACCTCTTGCTAAACTTGTTCTCACACACTTTTTTACCCGACCTAGTGATTTCTTCTGGCCACCTAAGGAGAAAGTATCAATAACCAATGACGTAAAACAAACACAAAAAAAAGATAACTAAATTTATTTTCAGTTATATTTCTACAGTATCTGTATATAAATTATGTAGAGCCGATTTGTATCTTGAAAAAAAGTGTACTGGCGAGTACACTTTGACTCATTAACCCTAACAATCTGCTAACTTTAATAGGTGTAATACATGGTGTATTACTTATTTTTCATAGGTAGTATTCTCTTAATGTGTAAGCACACTGTGCCCTACACTCATGTTTTTCAACCTAAATATTGGATATATTCTCCCCTTCTATACATTAGAAATACGAGCAATTTTCCATATAGCTTCATCCTAAACTGGAATATAAAACAGATAAGCCGTACATCATTTTTTCTGAAATATGTTCTTTCCATATACTGCTTTTATTTAACTCTAAAACAATATGGCAAAACTTATTTTTTAAAATATTGTGTAGTTGACCTTATTTTTTACATATATCCCAAAGTACAGATTGTTAAGAACCCTACACGATATTTCACGGTATCGAATGTATTTTTGCTTTTTCTTGGGTTAAAAAATCATGCGCCTTCCTATAATTTCGGAAGGTAAAAATTATGCAAACTAAAGAATTGGCCATATTTGGGTTTCTTTACTTATTGGTTCTACTTATCATCATAAGTAAACAAAATCTAACAATGAAATTTAAAATTCAAAAAGAGGTGAAAAGAATGAGGTCAGCTAAACTTTGGGCACCAACATTCAGTGCTTGTGCTTTGGCTGTAAGTTTAGCCCTTACAGGGTGTGGAAAAGACGCTTCGTCAGACGGTCAAAGTGCAGGTCAACAACAGGCACCTACTCCAGAAGTTAGCGTTCTGACTGCACAGCCACAAAGTGTAGAGCAATCTATCGAACTGTCGGGGCGTACTACAGCTTACCAAGTATCAGAAGTGAGACCACAAACCAGTGGTATTATTTTACGTCGCCTGTTCACAGAGGGGAGTTTTGTTCATGAAGGGCAAGCGCTTTATCAACTTGACTCTCGTACAAATAAAGCAAGCGTAGAAAATTATAAGGCAACGCTATTACAACAAGAAGCGAACCTGAAATCACTGCAAATTAAATTAAACCGCTATAAGGAATTGGTATCTAGTCATGCAGTTGCAAGACAAGATTATGATGACCTTGTTGGACAAGTAAATGTAGCCAAAGCACAAGTAGATGCTGCACGTGCACAAGTAAGCAATGCTGAAGTTGACTTAGGCTACTCAACGATTCGTTCACCAATTTCAGGTCAATCAGGGCCTTCCTCTGTTACAGCTGGTGCTCTTGTGACTGCGAATCAAACCAATTCTTTGGTAACTATTCGTCAGCTCGATCCAATCTATGTTGATATCAATCAATCTAGTACCGAGCTTTTGCGTTTACGTCAAAACTTAAGCCAAGGTAGTATCGATCGTAGTAACAACACTAAAGTTAAGCTCAAACTTGAAGATGGAACCTACTACAATACTGAGGGTACTCTTGCCTTCTCAGATGCCAATGTAAATGAGCAAACAGGTACCGTTACTGTACGTGCAGTATTTCCAAATACTAAACACTTACTGCTACCAGGAATGTATGCAACTGCTGAAATTTCACAAGGCGTTATTCCTAATGCATACTTAATTCCACAAATTGCTTTAACACGCACGCCTTCAAATGATGCGGTTGTATCGATTGTAAACGAAAAAGGTGCGGTAGAATCTCGTGTTGTACAAACGTCTGGCACACAAAATCAAAACTGGATCGTTACTAAGGGGCTAAACCCTGGTGATAAAGTAATCGTAGATGGTGTTGCTAAAGTAAAAGCTGGTCAGCAAGTGAAGATTAAACCATATCAACCTGCAACAGAAGAAAAGCCAGTAAATACCAATCAAGCTCAATCTCCATCCAACCAAAACACAGCAAAAGGGTAGGATAAGATGGCTAGATTTTTTATACACCGCCCCATTTTTGCATGGGTAATTGCCTTAGTGATTATGCTCGCAGGGATTATCTCTCTGTTTAGTATGCCTATCGCACAATATCCAACAATTGCTCCACCTAAAATTTCTATTGCAGCGACTTACCCAGGTGCATCTGCCCAAACCATTGAAAATACAGTAACACAAGTTATTGAACAGCAAATGAATGGGTTAGATGGTTTACGTTATATTACCTCAACCAGTTCTGCGACAGGTTCAGTAGAAGTTGACGTCAACTTTAAGCAAGGGATTGATCCAAATATTGCACAAGTACAAGTGCAAAATAAGATGCAGACTGCTCTTGCCTCTTTACCTGAATCTGTTCAACGTCAAGGCGTAACAATTAAGAAGTCTGGTGCAAGCTTTTTACAAGTTATTTCTTTTTATTCGCCAGACAATAGTCTAAACGGCGCGTACATTAAAGATTACGTAAACAGTCATATTTCAGACCCTCTTAGTCGTGTTGCTGGCGTAGGTGAAGTACAAGTCTTTGGTGGTTCTTACGCTATGCGTATTTGGTTAGATCCAGCAAAACTGACCAGTTACCAACTAACACCTGCAGATATTTCAGCGGCAATACAAGCACAAAACACACAAGTTGCTGGCGGCCAATTAGGTGGTGCTCCTGCAGTATCGGGTCAAGTAATTAACGCAACCGTTAATGCTCAAAGCCTATTACAAACACCTGAACAATTTCAAAACATTATTTTGAAAAATAATGCAGGTGCAATTGTACGTTTAAAAGATGTAGCTAAAGTTGAGTTAGGTTCATCGAATTATGCATTTGACTCGAAATTTAATGGTAAACCTGCTGCAGGTATTGCTATTCGACTATCAACAGGTGCAAACGCACTTGAAACTGCAAAAAATATTGAATCTGCTTTGGCAAGCTTAAGACCAAACTATCCAGATGGTTTAAAAGATACAATTGCATTTGACAGCACACCATTTATCAAAATTTCTATTGAAAATGTAGCGCACACCCTTGTTGAAGCGGTTATTCTTGTATTCATCGTCATGTTCTTGTTCCTACAAAACTGGCGTGCAACAATTATTCCGACACTTGCGGTACCTGTTGTTGTTCTTGGAACATTTACAGTTATCAATATTTTAGGTTTCTCTATCAATACACTCACGATGTTTGCAATGGTACTTGCAATTGGTCTTTTAGTAGACGATGCCATTGTTGTTGTAGAGAACGTTGAACGTATTATGACAGAGGAACACTTAGACCCTGTTACAGCTACTGAAAACTCAATGACGCAGATTTCTGGTGCGTTGGTGGGTATTACCACAGTTTTAACGGCTGTATTTGTACCTATGTCCTTTTTCACAGGAACAACAGGTGTAATTTATAGACAGTTCTCTATTACACTTGTCACTGCAATGATTCTCTCATTAATTGTTGCACTGACATTTACACCTGCACTTTGTGCCACTATTTTGAAAAAGCACGATGAGAATAAACCAGAAAGCAACTCAATCTTTGCGCGTTTCTTCAGATGGTTTAACCATAGCTTTGATCGTATAGCACATCGCTATCAAAACGGTGTGAATCGAATGACTCACCACCGCTTAATTTCTGGTGTGTTTTATATCTTACTCGTGGTTGTTTTAGGTTTCCTTGTAAAAACACTTCCAACTTCATTCTTACCAGATGAAGACCAAGGGGTTGTTTTAACACTTGTACAGCTTCCAACCAATGCAAGTTTGGAACGTACAGACAAGACGTTAGATCAGATTACCGACTACTATCTTCATAAAGAAAAAGATACTGTCGAGTCTGTATTTAGTGTTTCTGGTTTCTCGTTTACAGGACAAGGTCAAAACCAAGGTATTGCATTCGTACGCTTAAAAGATTGGAGTGAGCGCAAAACACCAGAAACTCAAATTGGTGCTTTAACTGGGCGTGCGCTTGCACTAAATGCGATCGTAAAAGATGCAACTTTAATCTATCCACTTCAGCTCCCAGCAATGCCTGAACTTGGTACAAGCCAAGGCTTTGACTTCATGTTAAAAGATGTGAATGGTCAAGGGCATGAAAAATTACTGGCTGCACGTAATGCAATTTTAGGTCTAGCATCTAAAGATAAACGTATTGGCATGATCCGTCCAAATGGTATGGAAGATGAACCACAGTACCAAGTAAAAATTGATCAAGCCAAAGCTGGTAGTCTAGGTGTGAGTATCGCAGATATTAACACGACTATGGGCGTTGCATGGGGTGGTAGCTATGTAAATGACTTCTTAGATCACGGACGTGTGAAAAAAGTTTATTTACAAGGTCAGTCGGATTCACGCATGATGCCAGATGACTTAAACAAATGGTACGTTCGTAGTTCTGCAGGAAGCATGGTTCCATTCTCTGCATTTACATCTGGAAACTGGACATATGGTTCTCCAAGCCTAATACGTTATAACGGTGTTTCAGCAATGGAGCTTCAAGGCTCTCCAGCAAACGGCGTTAGCTCTGGTGAAACAATGCTTGCAATGGAACAGATTATGCAGAAACTTCCTTCTATGGGTTTATCTGGCTTCTCGTATGAGTGGACAGGTCTTTCTCTAGAAGAACAAGATTCTGGTTCTCAAGGGGTATACTTGTATGCGCTTTCATTGCTTATTGTATTCCTTTGTCTTGCAGCACTTTATGAAAGTTGGTCAATTCCATTTTCAGTACTATTAGTTATTCCACTTGGTATTATTGGTGCTGTAGCCCTAACCTACTTCGGTTTCTTCGTTCTAAAAAATCCAAATCTGGTCAACAATATTTACTTCCAAGTCGCCATGATCTCTGTCATTGGTCTTTCGTCTAAAAACGCAATTTTAATTGTAGAATTTGCGAAAGAACTTCAAGAACAAGGGCAAGAGCTTTTTGAAGCAACTTTACATGCTGCAAAAATGCGTTTACGTCCAATCATTATGACAACACTCGCATTTGGTTTTGGTGTACTTCCATTAGCACTTTCTACTGGTGCTGGTGCTGGTAGCCAACACTCGGTAGGTTACGGTGTACTTGGTGGTGTAATCAGCTCATGTTTATTAGGTATTTTCTTTATTCCAGTATTCTTTGTCTGGATTCGTAGTATCTTTAAATATAAACCAAAAACTGCAAATACTCAGGAGCATAAATCGTGATGCAAAATATATGGTCGATTACAGGTCGTAGTATTGCAGTCTCCTCTCTTGCGTTTGCTTTGGCTGCCTGCCAAAGCATGCGCGGGCCAGAGCCTGTTGTAAAATCAGATATTCCTACAGACTATGCGACTCAGCATAGTTCTGGGGTATCGATTGCAGAACAAGGGTATAAAGATTTTTTCTCTAACCCTCAACTGGTCAAAGTTATAGACCTTGCATTGCAAAATAATAGAGATATGCGTACAGCAATCTTAAATATTCAAAAAGCACAAGCACAATATAACATCACAGAAAACAATCGCTTACCAACACTTGGTACAAGCGCAGAATTTGACCGCTCACGTTCTAAAAGCGTACTGACTGGCCAACCTGTAACTGGAAATGTTTACTCAGCAGGTCTTGCCGTAACATCGTATGAATTAGATTTTTGGGGAAGACTCAAGAGTCTAAAAGATGCTGCATTAGATAGTTATCTTGCAATGCAAAGTACACGTGATGCAACGCAAATTAGCCTGATTAGTCAAGTTGCAGAAGCTTGGTTACAATATTCTTATGCAAATGCCAACTTGAAACTCGCTGAAGACACGCTGAAAACTCAGATGCAAGCATATAATCTGAATAAAAAGCGCTTTGATGTAGGTATAGATAGCGAAGTACCTCTACGTCAAGCACAAATTTCAGTAGAAACGGCTCGTGCAGATGTAGGGACATATCGTACACAAGCAGCACAAGCACAAAACGCATTAAACCTATTGGTAGGACAGTCTGTACCAACAGAGCTTCTACCAAATAGTACAATTCGTAGTGTGACAAATGAAAAAACTTTTGCAACTGGACTAAGTAGTGATTTACTGAATAATCGACCTGATATCCAACAATCTGCATATAGTTTAAGTGCAGCTGGTGCAAATATTGGTGCTGCAAAAGCACAACTTTTCCCAACGATTAGCTTAACTAGCTCTGCGGGATTGGCTTCATCTGAACTTTCTGATCTATTTAAATCAGGTTCATTCATTTGGTCAGTTGCACCTTCTCTAAATCTACCAATTTTTGATTGGGGCACACGTAAAGCAAATGTTAAGATCTCTAAGGTAAACCAAGAGCTTGCATTGGCTTCATACGAAAAAACCATTCAAACTGCATTTAAAGAAGTAAGTGATGCATTGGCAACACGTGCAAATATTGGCGAACGTCTAGATGCCCAACGTAGTCTTGTATCTGCAACCAATCGTACTTACCAACTCTCTAATGCACGCTATCGTGCAGGTGTGGATGGCTATTTAAATGTACTTACAGCTCAAAAAGATGCTTATACTGCTCAGCAAGCATTACTTAGCTTAGAATTAAGTAATCTAAATAACCAAATTGAGTTGTATAAAACGTTAGGTGGTGGTGTCAAAGCGTACAGCACAGATCAAACCTATCATCAACCGTCTAGTGCTGAAGTACAATCTAACAATAAATAATCATTTAAAAAAACCCACATAATATATGTGGGTTTTTTATTTTATGCTTCATGATGCAAAAATTGAATAAAATGATCGATATAATAAGGTGCAGAGCCAATTTCTACTTCTTTACCCAATGAAGATAAACGCTTATATGCCATATTTGTACTCACCTGAATAACGCCATTCAGTGTTTTATCTACAACTAAATTAAACTTCAATAAAGCTTTGGGTTGCCGAATTAACTGATCAACACCTGCATCAATGATCTGATTCAAACAATCAAATGCTGGTGCAATTTCACTTGCATCCCCTCCACGAATCACTTCAACCTTATCTAAAGTATTTTTAATCACAGCAGGGTCTACGTCATATCTAACATATACTTGATCACCTTCACGCCTTACCATATTTGCAAAATAATTTACCAATGGTGTTAAGCGCTCATTACTAAACAATGCGATTGCCCAAGGTAAATATTTTTTAAACGCAGATAATACATGTTCAATCACTTTCTCAGAATCTGCTGCAATCTGATGACCTTCTGGTCGAGTTAAACGGCGTTTTTGTTGCTCAAGCAGGTTTATAAATGCTTGTTGAATCACTTGTACTGACACATCTGCTAAAACATCACCTAATTCATGCGCTAACTTCTTTTTTTCCCCAGCTTGAAGGCGCTGCTGAATAGAAATAAATTTTTCATAGGTTTGTGTTTCTACTCGTAAATATACCGCATACGACATAAATCAAAAATCCCAAATTATTTTGCTATAAGTTACCACGTTATTCACTTTGTTGTTATATCGCACAGAGTGATACATGTCCGCTCAAGTATTATTTTTTTTGCTACAATACCTCTAATTATTCATTCACTTTTGATCTGTTTACTATGACTGACTCACAAGCTACTTCAGCTCAGAATATTGCAACAACTTACGATCCAACTGAGATCGAAAAAAAATGGTATAAAACTTGGGAAGAAAATGGTTATTTTAAACCATCAGGACAAGGCGATTCATTTTGTGTCATGATTCCACCACCAAATGTAACAGGTACATTACATATGGGGCATGGCTTCAATAGCACCATTATTGATGCATTTACACGCTATAACCGTATGATGGGCAAAAATACCCTTTGGCAACCTGGTACAGACCATGCAGGTATTGCAACGCAAATGGTTGTAGAACGTCAGTTAGCCGCTGAAAATATCAGCCGTCATGATCTAGGCCGTGAAAAATTTATTGAAAAAGTTTGGCAGTGGAAAGAAAAATCTGGTGGTCAGATTACACAACAAATCCGTAGACTTGGCTCATCTGTAGATTGGTCTCGTGAACGTTTTACTATGGATGATGGTTTATCTCATGCTGTCAAAGAAGTCTTTGTTCAACTTCATGAACAAGGTTTAATTTACCGCGGTAAACGCTTAGTTAACTGGGATCCAAAATTCCAAACTGCACTTTCTGATTTAGAAGTAGAAAACCATGAAGAAAAAGGTTCTTTATGGCATTTCAGATACTTTTTTGAAGACCAATCACTTAAAACCCAAAATGGTGACAATTACCTTATTGTTGCAACAACACGCCCTGAAACATTACTAGGTGACAGTGCTGTTGCAGTACACCCTGAAGATGAACGTTATCAGCATCTTATTGGTAAAAACATCGTTCTTCCAATTAGTGGCCGTCTCATTCCTGTTGTTGCAGATGAATATGTAGAAAAAGATTTTGGAACAGGCTGTGTAAAAATCACACCAGCACATGATTTTAATGACTATGAAGTAGGTAAACGTTGTAACCTACCAATTATTAACATTTTTAATAAGAATGCAGAAGTACTTGCCGAGCTTGAATATATCGCAAAAGCAGGTGAACAAATTTCAAAAACCATTCCTGCGCCAAGTGATTATGTTGGCTTAGAGCGCTTTGAAGCACGTAAGAAAATGATTGCTCAAGCTGAAGCTGAAGGTTGGTTAGAAAAAATTGAACCTTATGACTTAAAAGCTCCACGTGGTGACCGTTCAGGTGTAATTGTAGAACCACTACTTACCGATCAATGGTATGTAAAAATTGCGCCTCTTGCTGAGCCTGCTGTAGAAGCTGTAAAAGATGGTCGTATTAAGTTTGTTCCAGAACAATACACCAACATGTATATGGCTTGGATGAACAACATTCAAGACTGGTGTATTTCTAGACAACTTTGGTGGGGACACCGAATTCCTGCATGGTATGACGCTGAAGGCAACGTATATGTCGGACGTAACGAAGAAGAGGTTCGTCAAAAACATAACATTGCAGACCACATCGAACTCAACCAAGATGAAGATGTCTTAGATACATGGTTCTCCTCTGGGCTTTGGACATTCTCAACATTAGGTTGGACAGGTGATGTTGCAAAAGATGCACTCAACGATGCTTTAAAAACATTCCATCCTACAGATCTTCTCGTAACAGGATTTGACATCATTTTCTTCTGGGTTGCCCGTATGATTATGATGACTATGCACTTTATGAAAAATGAAGATGGTACGCCTCAAGTCCCATTCAAAACAGTCTATGTGCATGGACTTGTACGTGATGGCGAAGGTCAAAAAATGTCAAAATCTAAAGGAAATGTATTAGATCCTTTAGACCTTATTGATGGTATTGATCTTGAAAGTCTTGTGAAGAAGCGTACTTTTGGTTTAATGAATCCAAAACAAGCAGAAAAAATCGAGAAATCTACCCGTAAAGAGTTCCCAGAAGGTATTAGCTCATATGGTACAGATGCCGTACGTTTTACATTCTGCGCACTTGCAAATACAGGTCGTGACATCAAATTCGATTTAAAACGTGTCGAAGGTTACCGTAATTTCTGTAATAAAATTTGGAATGCAACTCGTTTTGTTTTAATGAACATTGAAGGTCAAGACGTTGCTCAGACTGCCAATCCAGACCTATGGGAACTTCCTGAAAAGTGGATTATCAGCCGTCTACAAAAAGCCGAAGCAAATGTACATCAGGCTTTTAAAACTTACCGTTTAGACATTGCTGCACAAAATATTTATGACTTTATTTGGAACGAATATTGTGACTGGTATGTCGAGCTGACAAAACCAGTTTTAAACGATGTAAATGTGTCTGCTGAACGTAAAGCCGAAGTTCGACGTGTACTTCTTAGTGTTATGGAAACCTCTTTACGTCTTGCTCACCCACTCATGCCATATCTTACAGAAGAAATTTGGCAAACTTTAGCTCCAATGGTTGGTCGTGAAGGTGACACTATCATGACAGCAAACTATCCTGTTGCTGAAGAAGAGAAAATAAATGAGCAGGCTGAAACCGATATGAGTTGGTTACAAAGTCTAATTGGTGCAGTTCGTAATATCCGCGGTGAAATGGGTCTAGGGAATGCGCGTCTATTACCCGTATTACTAAAAAATATTACAGATGCTGAGCAAACCCGTATTGAACGTATTGAACCTCTATTTAAAGCACTTGCAAAAGTTGAAAGTATCGAGTTCCTTACCGACTCACAAGAGCCACCTCTTTCTTCATCAAGTGTGATTGGTCATGCATCTGTATTTGTACCAATGAAAGGTCTTATTGATCCTAAAGCAGAACTTGCCCGTCTCCAAAAAGATTTAGACAAGGTTCAAAAGCAACATGATCAAATTGCAAACAAACTTGCCAATGAAGGTTTTGTGAAAAAAGCACCGCCGGCTGTCGTAGAAGGTGAAAAAGCAAAACTTGCTGAGTTTGTCGCACAGCTTGAAAAGGTAAAACATAATATGGAACAGATTGCGAATTTGTAATCTCTTCTTTTCTTAAAAGGGGCTGAAAAATCAGCCCCTTTTTTTATATTTTAGAAAGGAAAATTTCATTTCATCCTCATAAAAACCTAATAAAAGCATGGTATAATCTGTATAGGACATATTTATCTATAAAAAATATAAAATATAAATAGTCTGGATGACTCCCTAATCAAATCGCTGCACCAAGATCATATATGCAAAAATATCAAACGTTCCTTACTGAACATATTAGTAAACAAACGTCGTCAATTGAATCTTATATTGTCGATGGCATAAAAGTGTGGTTAAAAAAAGCAAGTATCCGTCATCCTTGGTGGATTTACCTTCCATTACTTTGGCTTTCTAAATTTCTCAACTTGCAGATTTTGACACCTGTTCCAAACTATGGTGGAAGAAAATCTATTCTTTGTGAGATGAAACGCATTCGAGAGTTACATCATATTGGTATATCTGTACCTGAAATACTGGCTGAAACCCATGATGGTGTTCTCATTCAGGATATCTCATATACAGATCAAGGATTAATGCAATTAGATGAAGCCTTAGGTCGTCAAGAATCTCTGAATGATCGGATTATTCTTTTAAGAAAAGCCATTATTGAAATTAAAAAGATTCATGCAAAAGAGAGTTATTTGAGTGAGGCATTTGCAAGAAATATTCTGGTCGACAGTCAGTTTAATATTTCATTTATAGATTTTGAAACAGATCCAGGTTACTTTTTAGATTTACAAACGTGCCAAGCGAGAGACTGGTTATGTTTAATCTTTTCTACTGCATTTCGTTTTAACCACAATGAATCAGAAGCGATTAAAAACTTATTAAAAACTGAATTAGCAAGTGAATCCAAAGTCATTAAACAACTGAGTACAGTTGGTATTCGCTTTAAATGGCTCAATAAAATAGGTATCGACAAATTAGGAAGGGATGGTAAAAGAATGAAGTCTGCATTAGACCTCTTAGAGGCATTATCTCATTAAGTGGTTTCTGAGGCGTGAATTTTTAAAGGGATTTGTACGGATACTTTTAGTCCACCAAGTTCCTCGCTTTTACCTAAAAATAAATTCCCCCCTGCCCGTTGTGTTGCCTTCTGTACAATAGATAACCCTAAGCCACTACCGACTTCTAAATGATGATGCACACGATAAAAACGTTTTAATACTTCTTCATACTTTTCTTTTGGAATACCCGGACCACTATCTTCAATACATACGTAACCTAACTTTTGATCTTTTTCTTCATATACAGAAATATTAATCACCCCTGAATGTGGCGTATATTTAATTGCATTATCAATGAGGTTATAAATAATAGAATGGATTGTTGGCTCAAAATTTTGTACTAATACCTCATCATTACGTTCAAAACCTAAATCTATCTCTTTCTCCATTGCAAGATTCATTAACTGTTCTACGCAATTCAACGCAATATCATTAAGTAAAAACTTTTTGGGCTGTTCAGATACATGTAATGCTGTATCTTGTTTTGCTAATGCCAACAACTGACTAACTAAATGCTGTATACGTGCCAACCCTTTACTTAAATTTAAGAGTGCAGGATTTTCAGGAAAATCTCTAAGTAAGATTTTAGTTTGTAGATTTAAAGCCGTAATTGGTGTTCTTAACTCGTGGGCTGCATCTGCAATAAATTGCTTCTGTTCTTGTTGAGTTGTAGAAATTCTATCAAATAAATAATTAATTTCTTTTACAGCAGGCAACAATTCAATCGGGTACTGTGTATTGGTCAAATGAGTTAGTTCATTCGAATCACGTTGCGCTAGTTCGCTTTTTAAATCATCTAGAGGTTTAAGACTTCGTTTAATAATCCAAACGATAATTAACATAGCCAATGGCATAATCAGCAAAAATGGCAGAACCATACTGCCTGCTAACTCTAGTGCAAGCACTTGTCTCACACGTTGATGCTGACTCACCTGAACTTGATAATCCTTCGTAGGTAGAACATAGGTATACCACGTACCAGAATCTGTTTCATGCTGATAAAAACCCGCTTTTTTTACTTGTGGTACGAGTAATTGATTCTTTTCTAATTCATCAATGTCATCATAAGACCAAATATCAACAAATAATTCTTCTTGCTGTTTGTCTGGATCTAAATTTAATTGGCTATGCGTATTTTTCAGATCAAGTCTTGTTGCCCGACTTGCTAAAAACTGCATTTGTGCATCTAAAATACGTGTTAACTCTTTTAGTGCAATATGGTAGGTAGAAAACATAAGGACACACGCCATTACCACACTCAAAAGTGAAGTAAGTACAACAAGGCGAGTATTAAGTGAACTATGCTTTTCCATCGACTTTAAGAATTGTGTCCTAAACGGTAACCTAAACCACGAATGGTACGAATAAAATCTTTACCTAATTTAGTACGTAAGTGATGAATATATACTTCAATCGTATTACTCGAAACTTCACTGTCAAAATCGTATAACTTATCTTCTAAATTCGCTTTAGAAAAGATTTTATTCGGATACATCATTAAAGGAATTAAAATAGCCCATTCACGATTAGATAACTCAATCATTTGACCTTTATAACGTGCAATATGTTGTTCAATATCTAAAACAAGTTCGCCATTATTTAAAATTTTATCTGCTGGGGTATTTTGTGCATCTAACCCTGCACGTCTTAGCAAGGCATGAATTCGCGCAAGCAACTCTTCAAACTCGTAAGGTTTAACGAGATAATCATCTGCTCCTTGATTGAGCCCATCTACTCTATTTTCAAGTTGATCACGTGCTGAAATAATAAGTACAGGTGTCTGAGTTTTCTGACGAATCTGTTTAAGCACTTGCATACCATCCATCATAGGTAAACCAAGATCGAGTAAAATCATGTCATATTGGTTTTTTCCTAGATGAGACAAGCCGTCTAAACCATTATTAAACCACTCTACCTCAAAACCATGGTATTTCAGCAAAGTAATCGTAGACTCTGCAATCATGAAGTCATCTTCAATTATTAATATTTTCGTCATAGTATTTACTGCTCTATTTATTCACTGTGACAATACGACAGCATGTTTAAATCTGGATTAATCACATGCGTTTTTATATCAAGTAAACTTAACATTGTTGGAAATAAATTATCTTGACCAACAGTACGTGTTTGTTGAGATTGTAAACACTTCGATTGAGCCATGTTATTTTTATGCCATGCCTGTGAAAACCACATCATCATTGGTATATGTGTTTGTTGAGAAGGTGCAAATGCATACGGTGCACCATGCAAATACAAACCATTCTCTCCTGTAGATTCACCATGGTCAGATAAATACCAAAAACCTGTTTGATATTTTTCATTTTTCTCAAGATTTTTAATGACCTGACTCAAAATGTAATCTGTGTAAACAATACTATTATCATAAGTATTGATCAATGCTTGATGTTCACAATTTTGAATGGTATTTGTATTACAAATAGGCTTAAAGTGCTCAAATTGCGGTTGAGTACGCTCATAATATGCTGGGCCATGGCTTCCCACTTGGTGCAAGACAACTAATTGAGGTCTTTTATCCTCTTTAGGAATTGTAGATATATACGATTCTAGACTGTCGACAAGAATTTCATCATCACACTCACCTGTAGGCTTACAATATTTAGCTTTCAGGTTTTCAGGAATCTGATACTGATGAACACGGTCACAAGCACCTTTACAGCCTGAGTTATTATCAATCCAAGTGACGTTATAACCCGCACGTTGTGCAATATCTAGCAATCCTTCCCTATGTGAAGCTAACCGACTATCGTAACTCGTTCTTGGCATACCTGAGAACATACACGGTACAGAAACTGCTGTTGCCGTGCCACAAGAATGGGCATCTTTAAAATTAATCAAATCATTAATTTTAGAAAGCTCTGGATTAGTATTTCGCTGATAACCATTTAATGAAAAACTTTCTGCACGCGCAGTTTCACCTACGACCAGAACCATTAATTTTGGTTGTTCAGGTATTTTTGTAAATTGAGCATCTTCACCATAGTGTATTAGAGGTAAAGGTTTATAAGATAATTTTTTGTAATAGCTTAAACCTGAATTAAATACATTATTTGGAGAAATTAAGTCTCGAATATCTCGATGCCCACGAAATAATGAACTGAAATCAATATAACTCATATAAATAACAGCGCCAGCAACTGCTAAAGTCACAATAATACTGGTCAATTTCTTCAACAAGACTTTGAAAAAAATTTCTTTTTTGGCTGGCAAAAAGCATAGAACAAGACTAGGCAATATAACAAACAAGAAAACCCAAAATGCTAGATCGCTTGAGATGAGTGCAAATGCCTCACGAGAGTCAGTCTGCATCATATTTTGGATTTGTTCTGGGGTAATCATAATACCCAAAGTATTTACAAAATAAGAACTAAGACCCCCAATAATAAGCAATAAAACAGCTACAATTTTTTTGGACCATTGCCATGAAATTAACTGAATTACAATAAAATAGTATGAAACAAGAACAATTACTAAAGAAGCAACCCAAAGCACTGCTTCCATACCATGCAGTTCAGAATACATCAGTGCTTTTTTAAAGAAGTTTAAATTAAGTGCACAAGCCAACCAAACTGCAAGAATGAAGTTAAACCTCCCTAAACTCAAAACGGGCATTTTACTTCTGATGAATTGAAACAAAGGCATGAATAACTACTTCCGCTAGAATGATTGCAATTTAAGTTTTTGAACTTAAGAAAGACTTAAACTATTTTTTATACATTCAAAATAAACAAAATGTACGCGCGCACTTTAGCAGATTTAAAGAAAAAAACCGCAACAGATAGATCTATTGCGGTTTTTTTAAACTAAAACTGACTTGCTATAGCTTAGAAACTATATTTAGCCATTAAGTTTAAGCGAGAGTAATCACCTTTATCCGATGTTGTTGCAGTACTTGCAGCAAACGTTTGACGTTGACCATAAGTATATTCTGCACCAATATCAACATTCTTCACTGGCGTGTAGAATGTGTTCAAAATAATATTGTACTGGGTCTTATTTGCACTTCCAGAGCTCTTAGCATAAACATTCGTATCATTATACCAAATACCACCTGCAGCTAAACCAGAGCGCCATTCTGAATTCCACTTATGACCATAACCTACTAAAGCAGAGTTAAATTCAGATGGGTTGATGTTATAAGAAGTACCATTTGCAGTCGCTACATACGCACTATTGCTGTAAAGCATATAACGGCTATCACCTTTTACATGATAGTAGTTTGCAAATAATGTGTCGCTTGGTGTCAGGTTGTATTTTGCACCAACACCTACGCCCCAACCTAAACCTTCTTTGTCATTGCTATCATTAGTAGCTACACGATTTTCATGAAGCAAACCATGAACTTGTAATAAGCCTTTTTTATCTGCAGTTGCAATATCATATCTTGCAGTTAAAGCAGGTAAACGACCACCGCCCGATGTTTGGCTTGTGCCACTAAAGTTATCTACATCACCGCCTTCAACAGCAACTAACACTTTTTGGTTTTTAGTGATCGGTTGTGTATAGCGTACTTGAACATTACGACGACTGCCTGAACCCATAGGGCCATTCGGATCGACAACATCTGGTACTGTATCTCCATTTACAAATGGTGAAGTTGTTTGACCAATCAACCATTTATCTAAAGATGCATATGCATGTCTTACGCGGAAAGATCCATAACCATTGGTATAACTACCACCCATAAAGTCAGTTTCAATTTTCGCAGTTAAGTCACCATAACTTGTTGGTCTAAGAATATCTAAACCAATACGTGAGTTTGCTGCCGACACGTTCAATGCGCCTTTAGGTGCATTTGCAGAGTTTAATGGGACCTTATTAGTTATATTATATATATCAGTTGTTGAGGCATTACCACCTGCAAAGTCATATGTAGAGTCTACACGTGCACTACCGTATATTTTTAACTGAGTTTGACCGTCTGCTAAAGCAATCCAACCTGGCTTAGCACTTGCTTCTTTAGGTGCAATTGCTGGTTTTTCCAAAGATTGAATCGCTTGTTGCTGTAATTGAACAGCTTGTTGCTGTTGTTGTCCAGACAACTGGCTTTGCTGACCTGCAAGTTGTTGCTGTTGGCTAGAAAGCTGTTGTACAAGTTGTTGTAGTTGAGCAACCTGTGCCTGTAAATCTGCTACTTGTTGTTGCTGCGTGTTTGATTTTGTTGCAGCTTGAGCAGACCCTACAGTCCCCAAAATTAAAGCTGCACTAATAGAAAGTGCTAGTTTATTCACCTTAACCACAGAGTTCTCCATCCTAAAAAAGAATCATCGCTATCGAAATTACCATTCAATATTGCAAATGAAAGTAACAAAATTATGACAGTCGTTACAATTTTTTAATAATATTTCTATTATTTTCATTTTTACATACGCCAAAAGTCGTATTTTTAAACAAAAAACCACTTATTGCGTATCAAAAGGTATAGAAATATAAATTTTATTGTAACAAACTGCCTTATCAGTTAAAGACAAGGCTTTTACGTGACAAATAAAACAATAAATTATTACAAAAATATGAAAAAAACAAATTATATTCTCAATAAAGTTACCATTTTTTGATTATATGATAAAAAAATATATTGATTTTTAATAAATAATTGTAATAAAAACATCATACTATATCTAATAAAGATGAAATATATTTTAATTTTAGATATAAATCTAAAATGAGAATAAATCCATCAATTTAATATGCAATATATGTGCCATAATTTAAAATAAAAAATAATCTAATGAGATATTGGAATCTAAAAAATATACTTAAGGCGATGTTTTTTATAAAATTAATCTATGCTATGGAGATATAACGTACATAAATAGAAGACATGGCGTATATGTATTACAGATTTGTCATATACAAATGATGGTTAAGCTGGTCTTTTATTTTTAAATAATGACAAAAATAAAAGCTTTATTGGCGTTGTTAGCAACTTTTTTCAATGCAATTGTTACCATTCTATGACTACATATTTTAAATTTAAGCAACATAAATGATTGCTTACAACTGTACTTAGGTTTTGTCTTAAAACAAAAATGATGCTACCACTCTGATATATCAGTACGTTTTTTTAGATAAAATTTTCTTCTTTCATGCCCATCAGATAAAATAAAATTACCAACTCATATGAAATCCGATAAAACAACTAAAATGGGCTAGTAAATTTTTTAAAAATCTGATGATATGTGCCCATTTATTGTGAATACTTGATCTATCCGACCATGACAAACACTCGTCATTTTTTACTTCTGTTTATTATATTTAGCACCCTTTTCGGATGTACAACCACAGAAAAAGTTCGCCCAAAACCAAGAGATCCTGTCATCGCTCTTGCTCTTGGCGGTGGTGGAGCTAAAGGTTTTGCACACATTGGGGTCATCAAGGTCCTAGAATCGCATGGAATTAAACCTAAAATTGTAACAGGCACAAGTGCGGGAAGCTTCGTAGGAAGCATCTATGCAAGTGGAAAGACACCTTATCAAATGCAACAAATTGCTTATCAACTCAAAGAGTCAGACCTTAGAGATCTCACCATTAGTAGACAGGGCTTTTTAATTGGTCAAAAGCTTCAAGACTATATCAACAAACAGGTTGACAATAAACCAATACAGCAACTGCCGATACGTTTTGCAGCAGTTGCTACACGCTTAGATAATGGGCAAAAAGTAGACTTTATTCGTGGTAATACAGGACAGGCTGTACGTGCATCTTGTAGCATACCTAATGTATTTATTCCGGCTAGAATTGCAGGCGTAGATTATGTAGATGGTGGACTAGTGAGTCCTATTCCTGTAAAAACTGCAAAAGAAATGGGGGCAGATATTGTCATTGCAGTAGATATTTCAGCACGTCCAGCGGGCACAAAAACGACAGCCAGTAATATGTGGGGACTACTTGATCAAACCATTAATATTATGGGCCAACAAAGTATTCAAGATGAATTGCGCTATGCTAGTGTAATTATACGCCCTAAAGTCGATCACATTGGTGTAATGGATCTTAATGTTGCAAATCAGGCAATTATAGAAGGAGAAAAGGCAGCACAAGCTCAGTTAAAACAAATTGATACGGCCATTGCTCAATTTAAAAATTCTGCTGCTGCATACGCTCCTGCACCACAAGCAAAATTTTAATTTATTCTTTCCTTACATGTATGTTTTTCAGGCATCCTTTGCTAAAGTAAGCAAAGTGATGCTGATTTTATATATAAGGATATTTCATGAATATTGTACTTGAACCGTGGCATTGGTTCGTGCTTGGCATTGCTCTCATTTTGCTAGAACTTTTTTTAAGTACATTTGCAATTTTGTGGTTTGGCATTGCAGCAGTTATGGTGAGCTTACTTTTTTGGCTCTCTCCATGGATGAGTACAGCATTACAAATTCTTATTTGGGCTATTTTTTCAATTGCAAATACAATTCTTTGGTTCAAATTTATTAGGCCAATAACAAAACGTCATCAGAAAAATGCTTCAGACTTCAAAGAGCTAATTGGACAAACGGGTATTGTTATACAAGTTTTTTCAAAAGAAAAACATGAAATCAAAGTACGTTTTTCCATTCCCCTTCTTGGTCATGAAGAGTGGACAAGCCAAGCAGATCAACCTGTAAATGTCGGTGATCGAATTGAAATTATTGGGTTCAAAGAAAATAAGTTTATTGTTACTCCCCACCTCAGCATTGAAGCACGTACCTCACATTAAAGGGCCAATATGTCTATTACAACAATTATCAGTCTTGCATTCTTAGTTTTTGTAGTTGTTACTATTCTAAAAGGAGTCCGTATTGTTCCTCAAGGATATAAATGGATTGTGCAACGTCTCGGAAAATATCACACCACTTTAAATCCAGGTTTAAGTATTATTATTCCTTATGTCGATGAAGTGGCATATAAAATAACAACGAAAGATATCGTGCTAGATATTCCCTCACAAGAAGTAATTACTAAAGATAATGCTGTTTTATTAATGAATGCTGTTGCTTATATTAATTTAACCACTCCTGAAAAAGCAGTATACGGAATAGAAAACTTTAACTGGGCAATTCAAAATCTCGTACAAACATCTTTAAGATCGATTGTAGGTGAAATGGATTTAGATGATGCTCTTTCATCGCGTGATCATATAAAAGCCAAACTCAAAGTTGCTATTTCTGATGATATTTCCGACTGGGGAATTACCTTAAAGACTGTAGAAATACAAGATATTAAGCCATCGACAACCATGCAAACTGCAATGGAAGAACAAGCAGCAGCAGAAAGACAAAGACGTGCTGCTGTAACTAAAGCAGATGGCGAAAAACAAGCTGCGATTTTAGAAGCTGAAGGACGTCTTGAAGCATCTAAACGCGATGCCGAAGCACAAGTAGTATTGGCCGAAGCATCACAGAAATCTATTGAACTTGTAACATCGGCAGTTGGTGAGAAAGAAACGCCCGTTGCTTACCTACTCGGTGAACAATATATTAAAGCTATGCAAGATATGGCAAAATCAAACAATTCAAAAACGGTCGTACTTCCAGCCGATGTCCTTAATACAATTCGGGGAATTATGGGGAAAAGTTAACTTTTCCGCTTAAGTAAGAACTGGGTAATTTGATGCAACTCATCTGCATCATTTCCAAAATATGCAAGTGCATCTAATGCCTCTTGATGCAAACGACTGGCATAATGTTGTGCTTGCTCAAGCCCCATTAATGCAGGGTACGTCGATTTTTCAACTTGTAAATCTTTCCCTGCAGTCTTACCCAAAACTTCAGTCTCTGCAATAATGTCCAGAATATCATCTTGCACTTGGAATGCTAGTCCAATTGCACGACCAAATTCTTTTAGTTTTTGCATTTCATTGGATGCAGTATCAAAAGTAGTAACAGCCGACATGGTAATTGCTGCCAATATGAGTGCGCCTGTTTTATTATGATGAATTGCTTCCAACGTATTTTGGTCAATCGCAATCCCTTCAGACTGCAAATCGAGTGTTTGCCCACCCACCATTTTAGAGCTTGCAGTTGCCAAAATTTGTACTTGTTTTAATATAATTGTACTGTCTATCGACTGAACAGATTCATCAAACAATCGACTAGTAATCACTTCATAAGCCATCGATTGTAAAATATCACCTGCTAATAAAGCCGTATCTTCACCAAATTTAACATGACACGTAGGCTGGCCACGTCGCAAGGAATCATTGTCCATACAAGGCAAGTCATCATGTACTAATGAATAACAGTGAATAAGTTCCACCGCAACAGCAGCACGGCGAATTGCTGCCCACCCCGCTACATTTTCCTTTAACCCACCAACGGCATAAGCTAAAGCAGGACGAATACGCTTGCCACCCAACATAACGGCATGGTAAACCGCTTGATGAAGTGACTCGGGCATAGAAAAGGAGTCCAACGCCACTTTTAAATCTTGTTGAATTTGTTGCTGTGCAGATTTTAAGAAATCTGAAGATATCTCAGCTAATGATGACACTGTTGCCTCGTATGTGTTCAATTATGCTTTTTTCACAAATTCTGATTTCAATTTCATGGCACCAATACCAGAAATTTTACAGTCAATGTTGTGCCCATCTGTTGCGTCAGGAACTAAACGAATTCCTTTTACTTTGGTTCCTACTTTTACCACAGATGAAGAACCTTTAATTTTTAGGTCTTTAATGACCGTCACATTATCACCATCTTCCAATGTTTGACCATGTGCATCAACAATTACAGATTGATTTTCATCAGTGCTCTGCTCTCCTTCCTTCCATTCATGTGCACATTCTGGACATATAATTAAATCGCCATCATAGTAGGTATAAACTGACTGACATTGAGTACAAGCAGGAATTGTCATTTAAAAAATCTCAAAACAAAGTCCTATTATCGCGTTAAATCTATTTTTTTTCAAAAACTATCTTAAATTCTTTGAACCAAGTTATTTTTTTCTCGTAATAAGTTGTTTAAAACACATATATTTTAGATAGATCATCTTTTTTCTTTTTGTTGTTGTGTGAATATTTATCACTGCTATGCGATTGACTTACAATCATTTACAATATGTCAAATTTCAACTTGAGCAGATTTTGGTGAGTCAAACATCATCTAACCTAAAACGTGGTCTCAAAAATAGACATATTCAATTAATTGGTATGGGCGGTGCAATTGGTACAGGCTTATTTCTAGGCTCTGCTCACATTATTCAATCGGCTGGGCCATCTATTATTCTGGGTTACGCAATTGCTGGGTTAATTGCTTTCCTCATTATGCGTCAACTAGGTGAAATGATTGTCGAAGAACCTGTAGCAGGTTCATTTAGTCATCTTGCGTATAAATATTGGAGCCCTTTTGCAGGCTTTTTTACAGGTTGGAATTATTGGATTGTTTACCTTCTTGTTGCCATGACAGAACTCACGGCTGTGGCTCAATATATCCAGTATTGGTGGCCTCAAATACCTGCATGGATTTCAGTACTCTTTTTCTTTGTCGTCATCACAGGATTAAATTTAACCAGTGTCCGAATTTTTGGAGAATCTGAGTTTTGGCTTGCACTCATTAAAGTGGTTGCTGTGATCTCTATGATCCTTTTTGGTCTTTATTTACTTTTTACTGCACCTGCACACAGTACCGAATCTTTTAGTAACCTTTGGACGCATGGTGGATTTTTCCCACATGGCTTTGAAGGTCTCTTCTATATGCTTGCATTTATATTGTTTGCTTTTGGAGGAATTGAACTCATTGGTATGACAGCAGCAGAAGCAGATAATCCTAAAAAATCAATTCCTCAAGCCATTAATCAAGTGGTTTTTAGAGTGCTTATTTTCTATGTCTGCTCGCTCGCTATTTTATTATCTCTAGTACCTTGGAATCAGCTACAATTAGGTGGATTGGAAAAGAGTCCATTTGTACTTATTTTTAGTAAACTTGGTTTTCAATGGGCAGCACATCTGCTTAATTTTATTATTCTCACAGCTGCTTTATCTGTATATAACAGTGGTATGTTTGCAAATAGTCGTATGCTTTTTGGTTTGGCCGAACAAGGAAGTGCTCCTAAATTTTTATTAAAAACCAATCAGCAAGGCATTCCCTATTATTGTGTTTTACTCTCTGCAGCTCTGATATTTTTATGTGTTTTACTCAACTATTTTGCACCAGAGAAAGCATTAAGTCATTTAATGTATATTTCAGTCGCGGGATTAGTTCTTAATTGGGCAATGATTACAATTACGCATTTAAAGTTTAAAAAACAAATAAAGATACATCAAACAAAGACAAGTTTTCCTGCACTTTGGTCTCCTGTTAGCAACTATCTTGTCTTAACTTTTATTGCTTTAGTTCTCTATATTATGTGCCAAGAAGGGTTTGCTGAATCAGTTATCTTTATGCCAATTTGGACAGCAATCCTGTATGTCATTTATCGCATAAATGCATCTAAAACAATTCGATAAACCTTTTATTTAAAATATTAACGAGTTACCTTTTTGTGAGTAATACAACACCTGAATTACAGCGTGGTCTAAAAAGTAGACACATTCAACTTATTGCAATGGGCGGTGCCATTGGAACTGGTTTATTTTTAGGTTCTGCAAAAGTTATTCAATCTGCCGGTCCTTCCATCATTTTAGGCTATGCTATTGGTGGGTTTATGGTCTTTCTTATCTTAAGACATCTTGGAGAAATGATTGCCCATGAACCCGTTGCAGGTTCATTTAGCCACTTTGCCTATAAATATTGGGGTAAATTCCCTGGATTTCTCACAGGGTGGAATTATTGGATCTTAAATATTTTGGTTGCCATGACTGAACTCACAGCCATTGCCAAATATATACACTATTGGTGGCCACATATACCGGCTTGGATTTCAACTCTGTTTTTCTTCGTCATTGTGACTGCGTTAAATACGCTTAATGTGAAATTCTATGGTGAGTCTGAGTTTTGGCTGTCCATTATTAAAGTCATTGCAGTCATTTCAATGATTGTCTTTGGTATATATTTAATTATTACTGCACCAGCGCTTTCTTCTGTAAGCATCACTAATTTATGGACACATGGCGGATTTTTTCCGCATGGTTTTGAAGGGCTTTTTTATATGCTTGCATTTATTATGTTTGCATTCGGAGGGATTGATCTTATTGGAACAGCCGCCGCCGAAGCTGAAAACCCTAAAGAAACCATTCCAAAGGCCATTAATCAGGTAATTTTTAGAATTTTTATTTTTTATGTTGGTACATTGGCCATTCTACTCTCACTCATTCCATGGAATCAGTTAGAACTGGGTGGCTTAGATAAAAGCCCTTTTGTTATTATTTTTAGCCAACTGGGCATTGGTTGGGCAGCTCACTTACTCAATTTCATTATTTTGACATCTGCTCTTTCTGTCTACAATAGTAGTATGTTTGCCAACAGCCGTATGCTTTTCAGTCTTGCAGAACAGGGCGATGCACCTCGTTTGTTCTCACGTATTAACCATAATGGCACACCAATCTTTGCAACTTTATTTGCTTCGGGCATTATTTTTGGTTGTGTTATTCTTAACTATCTATTTCCTGAACAAGCACTCGGACACCTAATGTATATTGTGGTGGGCGCTTTAGTATTAAACTGGGCTGTTATTAGTTTAATTCATTTAAAATTCCGAAAAACTATGCAAAAGCACCAAATTAAAACTCATTTTCCTGCTTTATTTTCACCATTTAGCAACTATTTGGCGCTTGGATTCATTTCGTTAATACTCTGCATTATGTGGTCTCAAGGTTTTCAAGAATCTGTATTAATGATTCCTATCTGGATTATCTTAATGTTTATTTGTTTTAAATACTTTAAACGGCGCTCTATTTAACCGTATTAAAGAATATCTTCTTCTATTTATTCTATCCCCGCGCATTGGATAAGTACTCCTTCCAATACGTGGGGAAATCATCAAATAATATTAACCCTGAGGCATAAAGTCTTTTCGACTCACCATGAAAAGTGCTAAAACTAATCCTACTATTGCAAGTACTCCACCCACAATACCAATGTATTTCATTCCTAAACTTAGCCCAACAATACTACCTAATAAGGCACCGCCCCCAATACCAACATTATATAAACCTGAATACAAAGACATAGCAACATCCGTTGCATCTGATGCCAACTGTAAAACTTTAGATTGCATGACCAATCCAAAGATCATAATAAATATGCCCCAAGCAACTGACACCGCCATAATGCCCCAAACACTTACAGCCAATGGCAACAGTAACAGCATACATACTGCAAGCCCTGCAATTGAGATAATAGGAAAACCTTTTGGCAACTTTCGACTTAATCGACTAAAAAGAATAGAGCCTAAAATACCAGACCCACCATAAACCAATAATAAAGTAGTCGTTTGATCCGAAGTAAAATGAGCAATTTCATTTGTAAACGGTTCGATATAACTGTAAGCAGTAAATTGAGCGACAACCACAATTACCGTAGTAACAAATAAAAGCATTAATGCAGGACGTTTCATTAAAATTGGAAGGCTTTCAATGGAACCTGTATTTTGACTTGGCAATAACGGTAGTGTCTTCCATAAAATACCTACAGCAAATACCGCAACCACAGCTACGATACTAAATGTAATACGCCAACCAAATAACTCACCGATCACACGTCCAAAGGGAATACCTAAAACCAATGCAAGCACTGTTCCCGTAGACAATAGGCCTAAGGCTTGTACCCCCTTCCCTAAAGGTGCAACACGTACAGCCAATGACGCTGTGATTGACCAAAACACAGCATGTGCAAGTGCAATTCCAATACGACTAATCAATAAAATTGTAAAATTTGATGCAATACTAGAAATGAGATGGCTAAAGATAAATAGTAAAAAAATAGAAAGTAGTAATTTTTTACGCTCCATGTGTCTAGTAACGAGCATCATCGGTAATGCTGTTAATGCCACGACCCATGCATAGATAGTAATCATTAAACCAACATGCGCAGCTTCCATATCAAAACTTTTAGCAATATCAGTTAATAATGCAACAGGTACAAACTCTGTTGTATTAAAAATAAATGCGGCGAGTGCTAAGGCAATAACACTCACCCAGCTACCGTTTTGAGCTGGTTGAGGAGGTATATTCATAGGGCTTTACAAATTTTATTGAGAGTAAATTTTAGTGCGTATTTGTTATACGACTTATATATTTATAATTATACAATCCTATTTGTAAGAAAATAAGACAATCACATCATATTTTTACATTTCCTTTTTCTCATTAGATTTCTATAATTGGCGTGTCATTGTGTACATACCTATTTCACACAGATCTGTAGAATAGGGCTTTGCCTCTTCAATCACAAAGTCTTGTTTTTTATAAAAAGAGATGGCTCGCACATTATTTTGAAGAACTTCTAAGGTAAGGCTAATTTGTTTCTCTGATTTTAAAAATGTAATCAGGAACTGAATAAGTTTCTGTGCATAGCCTTTTCCTTTAACCTCCTCTAGAAAGTAAATTTTCTCTAACACTGCTTTTGATTCATCAATGGCATTTAAGATAATTTTCGCAATACCAATACAGTTGCCCATATTGTCTAAACATAAAAACCAATATATCTCTTTATCTTTTAAATCACTTCGTAATTTTGGCAATGAATACGCCTTTTCTATAAATTTTTTTATACCATCTTTTGTCCATAAGTCTAAAAAAGACTCGTAATAACTTTGTGTTCCTACCTGCTGAATCGTTTTTATATCTGTTAAAGTTGCTTGGATAATTGTCATTATTTAAATTGAGTATTGTATAGTGTCTCTATTATAGCCAAACTTTGAAATATTTAGATAAACATACTGAGTTAACCAATTCACGAATATCTAAATCTTATTTAAGAATAAGCTTTTATTTTTTAATGCTAAATATTTTCTCACATTTACTTTAGAATACTTGCGATTCTACCCTGTCTCTTTTTTTTGCTCCAAGCCGACAGCCAGGAATAATTATGACTTCTCAAATCCCTTCTATCGACATCATTGATGCGCTTTCTGAAGAATATCTCGATAAATCACCCAGTGAGATTATGGAGCTTGCTCTAAATCAAACAGGTGAAATCGCAATTTCTTTTTCAGGTGCAGAGGATGTAGTACTCATTGATCTTGCTTACCGTCTACGCAAACCTTTTCGGGTATTTAGTTTAGATACAGGTCGTCTGCATCCAGAAACTTACCAGTTTATTGAAAAAGTGCGTAAATTTTATAATATCGACATCGAAATCTGTTCACCAGAAGCAGAACCTCTACAAGCGTTCGTTACAAAAAAAGGCTTTTTTAGCTTTTTTGAAGATGGACATACAGAGTGTTGTGGTATTCGAAAAGTACAACCTTTAAGAAAAAAACTTGCAACACTCGATGGTTGGATTACTGGCCAACGTAAAGATCAAAGTCCTACACGTAATGATATTCCCGTAATTCAGTTTGATGCAGGATTTTCTGGTCCCAATAAACAGTTGATTAAATATAATCCTTTAGCAAACTGGACTAGTGCTGAAGTATGGAGCTACATTCGTATGATGGAAATTCCATACAATTCACTTCATGAGAAAGGTTTTATTTCAATTGGATGTGAACCATGTACACGTCCTGTTTTACCTAACCAACATGAACGTGAAGGTCGTTGGTGGTGGGAAGAAGCAACACATAAAGAGTGTGGTTTGCACGCAGGAAATTTAAAATAAAATATGTTATCTGCCACTGTTTACAGTGGCTTTTTTCTTTTTAGCCAAACAAAAACAAATTAAAGATTTAAACTCGGTCTCATTCATTTTAAACTTACGCTTTATAAATCATTGACATGACCAAGAGATTCATAACATGCGTCCATTACATCCGATAGATCTGATATTTTTATCATTGGAAAGAAGACAGCAACCGATGCATGTTGGCGGGCTATTTCTCTTTAAAATACCAGAAAATGCACAGGATAATTTTATTCAAAATCTCGTTGCAGATATTCGAAAATCTAAATCAATTCCTGTTTCTCCTTTTAACCATAAACTGAATGGATTATTTTGGGATAAAGACTCTGAATTCGACTTAGACCACCATTTTCGTCATATTTCTCTGCCTCATCCTGGTCGTATACGTGAATTACTTGTTCATATTTCACAAGAACATAGCGCATTATTAGATAGAGCGAAACCACTTTGGACATGTACACTCATTGAGGGTATCGAAGACAATCGGTTCGCACTTTATTTTAAAATTCATCATGCGCTTGTCGATGGTATTGGTAGTATGCGTCTGATGGAAAAATCTTTTGCAAAAGATCCTTATACGCATCATATTACTCCTCCTTGGAGTATCGATACAATTTCAAAGAAAAATTCGAAAAATAAATTTAAAGCTGCCTTTCATACTGTAAAAAATATTAAAGAGCAGATTACAACAACACCTCAAGTGGTATATCAGGAACTTAAACAGGCAATGTTACATGATCGTAGATTTGATCCGCATTATGTTACTAGCTTTCAAGCACCAAAAAGTATATTTAACCAACGTGTGAGTGCATCTAGACGATTTGCAGCCCAGTCATTTGATTTAGCAAGAATTCGTCACATTTCTAATGCTTTAAATGTGACATTAAATGATGCGATTCTAGCAATCTGTTCAGGTGCTCTTAGACAGTATCTAATTAATCTTAACCAGCTTCCAGAAAAACCACTGATTGCGATGGTACCCGCTTCCATTCGTACAGATGATTCTGCTGTTAGTAATCGTATTACAATGATATTGGCAAATTTAGCAACACATACATCTGATCATCTAGAGCGCATTTATACCATTTCAAATAGTGTACGCACTGCAAAAATGCGCTTTAAACGCATGACACAAAATCAAATTCTCAGTTATAGTGCTTTTGTATATGCAGCAGCGGGGTTAAATATTATCTCTGGTGTTATGCCTAAAAAACAGGCTTTTAATATTGTTATTTCGAATGTTCCAGGCCCTAAAGAAACACTTTACTGGAATGGTGCTCCATTAGAAGCAATTTATCCTGCATCAGTCGTATTCGATGGTCAAGCTTTAAATATTACGCTTACAAGTTATCAGGATAAATTAGAAGTCGGATTAGTCGCTTGTAGAAATGCCGTTCCAAGAATACAAACATTAATCACTTTCTTAGAAGATGAAATTAGACACTATGAAAAGTTAATTGATCATCAATAAAAAGCCCTCAAGATGATGCAAGAGGGCTCCAAGTCGGGGGACTTTAAAAACTAGAGAAACGAATTCTCTAGTTTTTTACTGTACGGCATTGTTTTAACAACTCGATACACATGTCTTGTACCATGGTTGTTGTAATCTGGATCTCTTTACCCTGATCATCTACCATATAGCAGTCATTTTTAACAGTTTGAGTCTCATTTAAGTTCTGTGTATTAGTTTGCATATAATTCTCTTCTAATTGCATTCTTGCCCCCTGGATTGGCTAAGATGATATTTTTCATCTTTGGCTAGCTTAGATTTATAGTATTGAGAAATCACACAAAAAAGTAAACAGTCAGTTGTAACAAGTCATAATATATATGTTGTTACAATTCTACCCAAAAATGATATCATATTGCTCTTGTGTATAGAGTGTTTCCACCTGCAACTTAATTGTTCTGTCGAGCAAATGACTTAAATCTTCAACAGCAGTTGCTTCTTCTGTAAGCAAACGATCAATAACCACGGGGCTTGCAACCACAACAAAACCCGTTTGATGTGGATACGTACGTGTAAATCGCATCATCTCCCGAAAGATCTCATAGCATACTGTTTCGGCAGTTTTTACAAATCCACGGCCATGGCAAGTTGGACACGAATCGCACAATAAATGTTCTAATGATTCTCGCGTACGCTTTCGTGTCATCTCAATTAGCCCAAGCTCAGAAACTTGAGTAATTTTTGTTTTTGCATGATCTTTTTCTAAAACTGCTTCAAAATACTTTAAAACTTCTGCACGGTGTATTTCTTCTTGCATATCGATAAAGTCGATAATAATAATGCCACCTAAATTTCTTAACCGTAGCTGTCTTCCAATAACTTCAGTGGCTTCCATGTTTGTACGGTAAACCGTATCTTCTAAGCTCCGTCCACCCACATATGATCCAGTATTCACATCTATAGTCGTCATTGCTTCTGTTTGATCTATCATCAAATAGCCACCAGATTTCAAAGCAATCCGAATTTGTAATGCTTTTTGAATATCTTCTTCAATATGGTGTAAATCGAACAGTGGTTTATCTTCTACATAATGAACCAGACGACTCTTCATTTCTGGCATAAACTCGGCAATAAACTCTTCAAGTTTTAAAAATACATCTTCTGAATCTACATAAATTTTTTCTGTTTTATCTAATGATAGGTCTCGTACTATACGTTGAGGTAATGGCAACTCTTCAAAAACTAAAGATGGAACAAGCAAACTTTGCTTTTTACGTTGAATGTAATTCCAAAGCTTACTTAAATATGCCATATCTTGATCGATAGCTAGCTCATCAATTCCTTCAGCAGCAGTACGTACAATAACACTACCTGGAAGTAAATATTTTGTTTTTATATTTTCAATAATATGACGTAGACGCTCTCGCTCTTCATCAGATTCAATTCGCTGAGAAATCCCTACATGATTCCCAAATGGCATCAACACCAAATAGCGTGATGGTAATGAAATATCTGTTGTGAGGCGTGCACCTTTTGTACCCAGCATATCCTTCATCACTTGCACAGTAATGATTTGTCCTTGCTGTAATAACTCAAATACGTTCGGAGCAGTTTTTCCTTTTGGCCAAACCATATCATTAATGTGCAAGAAAGCAGTTCTAGATAAACCAATATCAACAAATGCGGCCTGCATTCCGGGCAAAACCCGAACCACCTTCCCTTTGTAAATATTGCCTACCAACCCTCTTTTTAAAGTTCGCTCGACAAAGACCTCTTTTACAACTCGATCCTCCGTTAATGCCACACGACACTCCATCGGCGTGACATTAATGAATAGCTCATCAGACATAATTAACTCAAAATGTTATAAGAATTTTTTTAAGCAATTAATTTAGTGCCTTAACTGCTTTTAGTAATTTAACCGTCTCATGTAAAGGTAGTCCAACCACATTGGTATAGCTTCCATGTATTTCTGGAATATATTTTGCAGCAATGCCTTGAATCGCATAAGCACCTGCTTTATCTATAGGTTCACCAGTTGACCAATAGCTTTGCATTTCATCATAACTTAGTTTCTGAAATAAAACTTGTGTATTTACCACACAATCGTATTTTTGTGTTGCTGTCATCACACAAACCCCAGATAACACCTCATGTTGCCGTCCCGAAAGTGCCTGCCAAATTTCAAAAGCATGTGTTTTTGATCTGGGTTTACCGATGATGTTTCCATCTAAAGAAATACAGGTATCGGCTGCTAAAATGACATGATCTGGAAATAGTTGTAAAGCATGTGTTGCTTTTTCACAAGCAAGCCGAGCAACATAGTCCTGTGCAGATTCATTTTCTAACAATGATTCATTAATATTTGGACTATAAGTTTCAAAAGCGATACCTAAACGTTGCAATAACTCAGAACGTCTAGGAGATCCAGATGCTAAAATTAAGCTCGCCATTTTTTCAAACTATAATACAAAATTGGCCAAAGTATAATGCTACTCATCACTGGGGGCCAGCGTCTCATTAATGGATAGTCTACATCTGCCATGGTCTGTCCAACCCATATAAATAAAACATAAGCTACAATAGCAATAATGGCGATAATCCATAAATTTAAGAAAGTTAAAACCCTTCTTTCTCTGACAAAGTATCTCGCAGCAAATGAAATAAGTACATAAGCCAAAGCATTTTGTCCAAGTGGTGCATCAATGAGTAAATCTGTAAAAATTCCCATTGCAAATGCAAACCACACGCCACACCAACTGGGTTGGCAAAGTACCCAAAAAAGCGTCACCATCATCATCATTATAGGTCGCCATGCAGCAACTTCATAAGAAAATGGATAAACAGTGACAATAGATGCAAAAATCGCTGATAAGATGATAAATATTAATGGGTCTTTTCTTTTTGCAGGCTTATAGTTAGCGGTTAACATAGGGTTGCTCCTTCGCTAACGAGTCAGAAAATAAAACGACCACATAATGTCCACCAGCCAATTGCGCAGATGGTGTAACGTCAATTTGAGCAAACTCACCCGAATTTTGTCGCTGAATTTTAGAGACTGTTCCAACCAGATAACCCGCTGGAAAATGTTCACCTAAACCAGAGCTATAAACATTATCACCTACTTTTAGATCTGCACTTGTAGGTACATATTGCATTTTTAGTTTACTTAAATCGCCTGTACCAGAGACAATTGCACGCATTCCCGTACGTTCTATACGTACAGACAATGAGCTTTCCTTATCTGACAACAGTAAAACACGTGCATTATGAGAAGATACGTTAATAACCTGCCCCATAATCCCTTTATCATCAAGCACGACTTGTCCTTGACGTAAATGATCTGCAATACCTCTATTAATGACAATAATGTGCCTTAGAGGGTCTGTATCTGTACCAATGACCTCAGCAATTTCCATACGCCCATCAATAATGAGTGGTGTATCTAATAGACCGCGTAACCGAGTATTTTCGGCTGAAAGTTCGGACAGTTTTTGCAAACGGACTTGTGCCTGTAGTAACTCAGCTTGCATCGCCGTATTTTCACGGCGTAACTGTTCTTCAGATTTTGTTTGCTGACTCAGCCACTCTCGCGACATTATTGGATAACTTGCAACGGTATAAATTGGATTATACAGCGAATACATGACATCCCTTGCAGGTTGTATCACATGTGGCATGCGCCAATCGAAAAAAAGCACAACTAAACATGTGATGACTGCAATAATGAATGAGCGAAAAGATGGCGGTTGTCTTGAAAAAATATTCGGTTGCACCGCCTCACCCTATACTGATGACTTATCCAACAAAAAGCATGTCGTGATTTGGATTATCAAAGAACTCTAAAACTTTACCACCGCCACGTGTTACACATGTCAGAGGATCTTCAGCAGCAACTACAGGTAAGCCAGTTTCTCTTGCAAGGAGCTTATCTAAGTTACGTAATAATGCACCACCACCTGTGAGCACAATGCCACGCTCTGCGATGTCAGAAGAAAGTTCTGGTGGAGTTTGCTCTAAAGCTGACTTCACAGCACTCACAATACTTTGCAAAGGATCTGTAATCGCTTGCATTACTTCATCTGAGGTCACTGTAATTGAACGTGGTACACCTTCGGCTAAATTACGGCCGCGTACTTCTATTTCTAATTTTTGATTATTTTCATCGGCAACCGCCATGCCAACTTCTTTTTTAATCAATTCAGCTGTTGTTTCACCAATCACACAACCATGTGCTTTACGTACATAATTTATAATTTGTTCATCAAATACATCTCCACCTATTCGTAGAGAATCTGCATATACACAGCCTTGTAATGAAATAATAGCAATTTCTGTTGTACCACCGCCAACATCAACCACCATCGAACCACATGCTTGTTCTACAGGGAGTCCTGCACCAATTGCAGCAGCCATTGGTTCTTCGATCAGACGTACATCACGAGCACCTGCATTATATACAGCTTCACGAATTGCACGACGTTCAACAAGTGTCGATTTACACGGTACACACACTACAACGCGGGGTGCTGGCGGGAAAAGACGCTTTTCATGCACTTTACCAATAAACTGATTTAACATAGTTTCAGTTACTTCAAAGTCAGCAATAACGCCATCTTTCATTGGTCGAATTGCAGAAATATTAGCCGGCGTACGACCAAGCATCTGTTTCGCATCTAAACCAACAGCAGCCACAATTTTTTGTGAGCCACTATGGCGAATTGCCACAACAGTCGGTTCATTTAATATAATGCCTCGTCCAGGCGCATAAATAAGTGTGTTCGCTGTACCTAAATCAATAGCGAGATCTGGCGAAAACAAGCCAATTAGTCGTTTTAAAATCACGGGTCGTTCCCAGTTTCTACAAATATGGACGCAAGTTGGCAACTTTAACTAAATGTGATGATTTGAACAAGTCAATCGCTTATCATATAACACGATATTTCAATTTTTTTTGATACTGACTAGGTGATGTTATGTCTACACCAGATGCACAGCATTCAGATTTTAATGCTCAAACCATTACGAGCATTGCCAATCTTGCTCGATTATCGCTCAATGATACGCAATCTAATGCATACGCACAAAGTCTAAATAAAATTTTAGACATGATGGATACATTAAAAGAGATTAATACAGATGGTGTTGAACCACTAAAAAGTCCGTTTAACAGCCCACAACCATTACGTAAAGATACTATCTCTGAGAGCAATCATCGTGAGGAATATCAAAAGGTTGCACCATCAATACAAGATGGCTTGTACCTTGTTCCTCGTGTTATTGAATAATACTTTCCGCTCACTTTAATGATACAGAATATACTATGACAGATTTACATCGCTTATCTATTCGCGAACTTTCTCAGGGATTGCAACAGCGCCAATTCTCATCACGCGAATTGACAGAACATTATTTAAAACGTATTGACAAACTCGATACACAAATTAACAGCTATATTACAGTTACAGCTGAGCAAGCTTTAAATGCTGCAGACGCTGCAGATGCTGCACTAAAAACTGGCCATGCATCTGCACTTGCAGGTATTCCAATCGCACATAAAGATATTTTTTGTACTCAAGGAGTTCGTACTTCTGCAGGTTCAAAAATGCTTGATAACTTTATTTCGCCTTATGATGCGACTATCGTTACAAAAACTCAACAATCTCATTTAGTTACTTTAGGAAAAGTAAACATGGATGAGTTTGCTATGGGTTCAACGTGTGAAAATTCATATTATGGTGCAACGAAAAATCCGTGGAATTTAGATTATGTTCCAGGTGGCTCCTCTGGTGGTTCATCAGCTGTAATTGCCGCAGGTCTAGCACCTTTTGCAACAGGTACAGATACTGGTGGTTCTATTCGTCAACCTGCGTCATTTTGTGGTCTTACAGGTTTAAAACCAACATATGGTCGTGTTTCACGTTATGGCATGATCGCATTTGCATCATCACTCGACCAAGCAGGTCCTATGGGACACTCTGCTGAAGACTGTGCTTATCTCATGAACGTGATTGCAGGTCATGATGAAAAAGATTCTACTTCTGTAGAAACGCCTGTAGACGACTATGTGAGCAATCTAACCCAAACTTCATTAAAAGGTTTGCGTATTGGTATACCTAAACAATACTTTGAAGTTGAAGGCTTAAATACCGAAGTAAAAGCACGTGTTGAAGAGGCACTCAAGAAATTTGAAGAACTCGGTGCGATTCTTGTCGATGTCGATTTAACTATGGTTGAATCGTATGTACCGACGTATTACCTAATTGCGCCTGCTGAAGCTTCTTCAAACCTATCTCGCTATGATGGTGTTCGTTTTGGACATCGCTGTGAGAATCCTCAAGATTTAGATGACCTTTACAGACGCTCACGCTCTGAAGGATTTGGCGAAGAGGTACAACGCCGTATTCTTATTGGTACTTATGCACTTTCTGCAGGTTTTTACGATGCATACTATGTAAAAGCACAAAAAGTACGTCGCCTCATTCAAGAAGATTTCTTAAAAGCATTTGAACACGTCGATGTAATTGCCGCTCCATCTGCACCAACAACGGCTTACAAAATTGGTGCATCACTTTCTCCTGTAGAAATGTATTTAGGCGACTTATATACACTTGCTGCTAACCTCTCAGGACACCCAGCAATCAATGCTCCTGTTGGTTTCGATCAAAATAATCTTCCTGTAGGCTTACAGCTTATTGGTAACTATTGGTCTGAATCTCAATTGCTTTCCGTGGTACATCAATACCAACAAGCAACTGAATGGCATAACAAAAGAGCTGCAATTGCTGAGGAGAATGTATAATGGCGAAGCTAATTGATGGATGGGAAGTTGTGATTGGATTAGAAATCCATACACAGCTTAATACCAATACAAAAATCTTTTCTGGCTCAAGTGTCGCATTTGGTGCAGAACCAAACACACAAGCAAGTCTTGTCGATTTAGCAATGCCTGGTGTCTTGCCTGTACTAAACAAAGAAGTCGTAGACAAAGCAATTCGCTTTGGTTTAGGGATTGACGCAGAAATCGATCGTGCTTCTGTTTTTGCACGTAAAAACTATTTTTATCCAGACCTTCCAAAAGGCTACCAAATTAGCCAAATGGACAATCCAATCGTTGGAAAGGGACACATCGACATTCACCTTGAAGATGGTACAACAAAACGTATTGGTGTAACACGTGCGCATCTTGAAGAAGATGCAGGTAAATCTTTACATGAAGATTTCGAAGGCATGACCGGTATTGACTTAAACCGTGCAGGCACACCACTACTTGAAATTGTTTCTGAGCCAGATATGCGCTCAAAAGAAGAAGCAGTTGCTTACGTACGTGCTATTCATACGCTTGTACGTTGGTTAGGTATTTCTGACGGCAATATGGCTGAAGGTTCTTTCCGTTGCGACTGTAACGTATCTATTCGCCAACCGGGCGATGAGTTTGGCACCCGTTGTGAACTCAAAAACATTAACTCATTCCGTTTTATCGAAAAAGCGATTGAAGTTGAAATTGAACGTCAAATTGATGTTCTAGAAAGCGGTGGAAAGATCATTCAGCAAACGCGTCTTTTTGATCCGAACAAATTAGAAACACGTGCTATGCGTACAAAAGAAGAAGCGAATGACTATCGCTACTTCCCTGACCCAGACTTACTACCTGTACGTATTTCTGAAGAGCAAATTCAAGCAATTCAAGCCGATATGCCTGAGTTACCACAAGCACGCCGTGAAAGATTCATCGAGGCATACCAACTTACTGAATATGATGCTCGTGTACTTACACTCAGCCGCGAATTGTCAGACTTTTTTGAAGAAACAGTCCAAGCTGCTGGTGGGGCTAAAAATGCGAAACTTGCAGCAAACTGGGTCATGGGTGAACTTTCAGGTGCACTGAATAAAGCAGATTTAAATATTGACCAATCGCCTGTATCAGCAGTGCAGTTGGGTGGCATGATTGCTCGTATTGTCGACAATACAATTAGTGGAAAAATTGCAAAGCAAGTCTTTGGCTTTATGTGGGAAAGCAATGGTTTATCTGCTGACCAAATTATTGAAGACAAAGGCTTAAAGCAAGAAACAGATACAGGTGCAATTGAAGCCATTATTAAAGAAGTACTTGCTGCCAATGAAAAAATGGTAGAAGAGTACAAATCTGGTAAAGAGAAAGCATTTAATGGCTTAGTTGGTCAAGTGATGAAAGCATCACGTGGTAAAGCCAACCCTGCGCAAGTAAATCAGCTTATGAAACAGCTACTAGGTTAAAGTTACTATTTTTATTAAATAAACCTCGCTCGTGCGAGGTTTATTTGCTTTTACATGTATCATTTTTCACTTTGTTACCTTTTCATTAAATAACTTATCAGACTGTAAAAAACGTTTATTTTTATTCACGCTTATCTTATAAAAAGTATGAAATATCGATAAATACTAGAAGATGAGTTAACCTCATCAATAAAACACAACTGATTGAATATAAATAATTGTTTTATTCTTATTTAGACCTATTGTCATAAAGTTATTTTAATAGGCATAACTCTAAGTACAGAATTTTATCTAAACGAATAATCAAATTAACATAGTACATATACAGAAAATAATAGTTTTGAATAAAAAGTATAAAGTAAAGTAGTAATAGCGAAGCCTACTCATAGGCTTAGTATAAAAATAAATGAGTTATTTCAATAAATAGAGTTGAGGTACCTACTCACCAAAAAAGAAAATAGTCATTACTACACGGATGTTCTAGAAATATAGATATGGAGTTTAAAAAATGTGATTACTTCTTTTTATGGCTTAAACCTCTAAAAGAAAACTCATGAGACATCTATTAACTAATATAGAAGGTATACACATGAATAATTACTTAGATCAATTCCAAAAACTTAAAGAAAAAAAATTTACTTCATCTGATGAGTTGCTAAACTTTTTTGATAGCTTACCCTCTATCTCTTTAGAAGAAGTTTGGGGTAAATGGAAAGGTGATGTTTTCGATGGTCCATGGAATGTTGAATCGCTACAACAAATCAATTGGTTTGGAAAATGGTTCAAAAGCAATTTAAATGCTATACCTGCAATATGCTTTAATGAGCATAATGAACTTTTCTCTAATCAACTAATGAAAGGAGAAGCAACAATGTGGGATGTTACATTTAGAGCAAAAACATCTGCAACCATGATTTATGACCATTTACCACTTTTTGATCACTTTCGAAAAATAGATAAAAATACAGTTATGGGTATTATGAGTGGTAAACCATTTGAAGGTGCGCCTAACTTTATTCTAGAGGGTGGGTATAATTTCTTTTATTTAGAAAGAATTTCTGAATTTCCAACAAAATATATCGATTAAATAGTTTCTCATTCATAGTTTTATTAAAAAAACATGAAAATAGTTATATTTAATTCATCTTAATGATTAAAAACAATACACTATATAAAAACATATATATTGTGTTGTTTTTTTAATAAATTAAAGCACTCTCTTTCGAATAAAATATACATTTAAACCCATTAAAAGAATATCTTTTTTAATTACAAAGACTTATATTTAAGATTAAAAAACATGCTATACAACCCATTAAAATGTGAATATAATCACAATTACAATTTGTAACCTAAACAAATTATCATTTTAATCAATAAGCTTAAATGTTTTTTTCATTTAAACATTAAAGTTTTTTTCATGTTAAAAGTGATAATTAACTGATCATAAAAAGTACTATCTTAATACATTAATTTACGAAATAGATATATTAAGATAATACCTAGTAAATATGATAATCATATAAAGAGATTATCAGTAATAGATGGTTTTATAAGATTTTTGGGAAGTTTCGACTATTCGGGACATTATTTTAAGCGAATATAAAGCTTAATGAAGAAACTATTTATATCAATAGTTTCTATTTTTGGAGAACCTGGTTATGGCTATCAAATTAGAAGTTCTAAGTGATGAACTAGATGGATTCATTGCAGCTTCACTTGTCGACAGTGAAAGTGGCTTACCTCTAGCAACAGAAGGCACAGGTATAGATTTAGATCTTGCTTCTGCAGGTAATACTGAAGTCATCCGTGCAAAAAGAAAAGTGGCTCAATCTTTAGGTCTAGATGATACTATTGAAGATATTTTAATCACGTTGACTGAGCAATATCACTTAATCCGCCCTTTAAAAGGCAATAAAGATTTATTTTTATATGTTGCACTTGACCGTAAAAAGGCAAATCTTGCAATGGCACGTCATGTACTTAAAAAGTTTGAAAATCAGCTCGACTTTTCTTAAGTATTATAGGCACAAAAAAAGCGAATACTGGTTATTCGCTTTTTTTATCTGACTTTTATCTTATACCTCAAACTAAGGCATATCTGCACCTACTGCAATCACTACCCCAATACAAAATAATAAAGCATACAATGCAAACCAAAAAATTAAGCGATTAAAGGCTTTTTTTGAAATAGTACTGTCTGCATATTGAGGTGCTTTTTTTGAAATATCATCTTTCATCATTGCTCTCATATAGTAGAAGAGTACTATCATTATCTAAGTAATACAGATAAACGTGTAGATACAGTTTTCTTCTAAAAAACTATAACAGATGAGCGTCATATACCATATTTTTCTTCAATCTGTTATAAATAGATGAATACGATTTTCTTTTGCAAATCACATGTATAAATCTGAAAAGCTTGTCCACCAAATAAAACAATTGATTGAGAATGGCAGCTACTCCCCTCATACCAAATTACCTTCTATCCGCGTCCAAGCTGAAATTAGTGGCTATAGCTTAATGACTGTACTCAATGCTTACCAGTTATTAGTTGCTGAAGGACGTGTTTATTCAAAAGAAAAATCTGGTTTCTTTGTAGCCGAATCTTATACACCAAAAACGGTCAATGATAGTTATACCTCTGGACCACAGACTGTTAAAATAAATTCAAAAGTTTTTTCTTATTTAAAAGCAACACAAAGATTAGATCAATTATATTTTAGCTCAGCGTTTCCCGACGAGAAATGCCTCTATAACGCTAAAATCATGCGAATTCTTGCTACCTATGCACAGAAAAAACCAATAGATGGCATTAATAAGAACATGCCTCCTGGTAATGCAAAACTGAGGCAACAAATTGCGAATAGATATAACATTCAAGGTGTTCCTACCCATGCAAACGATATTATTATTACCTCTGGTGCATTAGATGCACTCAACCTTTCGTTGCAAACCTTAACCACCCCTGGTGACTATATTTTGTTGCAAGACACAATCTTTTATGGTGCTTGGCAAGCTGCTGAACGTCTGGGGTTACATGTCATTACGCTTCCTACAGATATGCAATATGGATTTGACCTTGAAGCATTTAAAAACATTCTCTCTACATATCCAATTAAAGTATGTTGGTTTATGCTCAATAGCCATAACCCTATTGGTTTTACAGTACAAGATGAAATTAAGAAAAAAATTGCCGAGTTATTGCAACAGCATGACGTTTATTTAATTGAAGATGATACTTACCACGAACTGTACTATGCAGGGCATAGACCCTTACCTATGTGTTATTTTTTAAATAATGAAAAAGTTTTACACTGTTCTTCTTTTTCCAAAGTATTGGGTGCAAACATCCGTATTGGGTGGGTCAGAACCACTCATTTCTCTGAAAAAATTCAACACTTACAGTTTATGAGTACATTGTCTGCCAATACACTCATTCAAAGCACCTTAGCCGATTTTATTGCTACACCGTATTATGACAAGCATTTACAACAGTTAAGAAAGCAATTGTATCAACGTAAAAACAATCTATATCGTTTGCTTTCCAAACATATTCCTAAGGAGTGTCATATACATTATTATTCAAGTGGATATTTTTTATGGATTGAACTACCACAGAATATAAATAGTATTGACCTGTTTAATATACTCATTGAGAAAAATATTGGTATTACGCCAAGCCATTTATTTAATATAGACCAATCGCCACAGAACTATTTACGTATCAATAGTTCGTTTGAGCTCACACCAAGACATGAGCAAGCTCTATATATTCTTTGTAATACCATCAGTCAACTTATAAATAAAAGGGACTAAGCCCTTTTATTATTTTAATACCGACTCAAATGCTTTTAAACGTTTATGAATTGAGAGTAATTCAATAATTGTTTTCCAAGAGCTAATAAGATATTGGAATGAGCCTCGTACTTTATCAAAGACATTACCTATCTGTGTGAGTAAGCCTAATGTTAAGACTCCAGATGCAATAGATGGGAACAATACAACCAAACTAAATAAAATATCAAGTTGTAAATACCATGTACTAATTAAATTAAAATAAGCATAATGAAAATAAAGCCTAAAGTAATTTGTACGCACATTAGAAAATAGTTCTTTAAGTTTTAATGGTTGAGCATATTCTTCTCTATCTTCTCCATAAACAAGCTCTTTACGATAGGCTGCTTCAACTTTTTGGTTATTAAACTCAAGTCCTGGCAATTTAATACCAATCACCATCATTAAGAGTGTTCCAAAAACAGACCAAACAATTGCAGCCCATACTAAAGCATGCGGGATTTCACCCACCAAAGGTAAGACTTTTACATGTTCAGAAAGTTTAAATAACACTGGTAAAAATGCAATTAGAACCATAATTGCATTAATCAAACTTACGCCTAACCCTTCCATAATAGAGGCAAATCGCATCGTGTCTTCCTGCACACGCTGAGAAGCACCTTCTACGTGGCGAAGCTTAGGCCATTGCTGAATATAATATTCATTCATTGCCATACGCCAACGGAATATATAATGGCTCGTAAAGAACGAATTAATAATTGCTATTGTCACATAGACCATTGCAATATTTAAGAAATCTAATGTTCCCATATAAAGATCGTGGACATTTCCACCCTTATTCGAAAGCATATTTTGAATAAGATCGTAAAAAGGGTTATACCACTCGTTCAGCGTTACATTCACTTGAACGCTGAACCAAATATTAAAAAGAATAAATGCAGATCCCCAAATAGACCAAGTATGCCATTTATGGTTTGCTATAACCTTCCAAAAGGTAGCAAAAATTAATATCGAAATAAAAAACCAAATATAGAACCAAATAAATACAGGGTATACAAAACGACTAATGCCTATAGGTAGAACTGCCTTTGCATAATCTTGATTAAACCCAAGATAAACACCCCAATGTTTTCCCCCAAGATACCAAAGACCAACGCTAACTACAGTCCAAATAATCGCAGATAAAAAAAAGCGACGTGGCGTCGGAAAAAAAGACTCAAACATAAATATATATTCTTCCCAATCTTTTAAAATCCTATAAACATATGAAATACTTACAGGATTTTTTCTTTATGCAAAATATGATTCGTACACTATTCTGACATTGAACTGAGTATATGTTACATTTTTTTTGTAACTAGCCACGCTACTTTACTTAAAATTTAGACTATTTCACGTAATTGTGCATATAGGCCATCCCACAAATAAATTCTTCGCTCAATGGCATCAGCACCTGCTAAGAAAAAACCTTGTAATTTGCTAGGGTCGTGCCCTATTTCTGAGTCTATAATCTTTTTAATTGCGGGGCCATGATCTTCACTGTCTAACTCAATATGACGCGCTAGATAACTTCTTAATATTGGTGCAGTTTCATTAGGAATTCCCCAAGAATCTAACAAAGAAGTAAACATCTGAGGAATTGAATCTTCTCTACCATAAAAGAAACTTCCAAGAACCTCTTCAGTTGTACCATGAATTGCTAATTCCAATGTACTGGTAACAAATTCACGAATTTTAGGATGGGCTTCAACAATATCTAAAGCATCATAAAAACTTACCTTACTATTTAAAAGCGATATAAACTTTTCGATCTGCGATGTATTTGCACCAATCTCTTTCATTGCAGCAAGATAAATATCGAAATGACTTCCTATATACTTCCCTACAATATCATCACTTTCTTCACCCAGAACAATATGATTAATTAACCTTGCAGCCATTACATTACGTGGAGGAACCCAAGGAATAGAAGTACATGTAAAATCTTGCTGTAGTCGTTTTACAAGCGTCATAAAATCCCAAACAGCAAATACATGCCATTGCATAAACAAGGTTAGATCATCTAATGAATGAATTTCTTTAAAAACTGGATGCCGTTTCATTCTAATAAGCTTTTTATTATGCTCCTCTAAAAAAACCAATTCACCTTCATTAAAATTATTAATATTCATATCTTCTTCTTTAAAACCAAATAAAATAAAAAATGTATTTTTATAAAATACCCATAAAATTGTATATTAAAAAAAATAATTAAATAAATACCATTATATATTATTTAGGTTTTTATTTAAAAAACAAAAAACATATTTACTATAATCATATATATTTCATATTATTATTCATCAAATTAATATTTGTTTTTATTTTGTAGAGTGAAGCCTTAAAAGACAATAAAATAGCTAAACTTAATAATATATAAAAATATAAATAATAAACAGTTTGTTTATCCTAAAAATATGAAATAAAATACTCAAGCACTTAATTTCTTACTAAAAAATCTATGAATTAAGTCAAATTTTTAAAAAAATATGTTTTACCGTTTTCACCTGTACTAATACTAAGCGTACACATAGCGTATAGCTTAGAACCTGTGTGCCCTGTTTCTAAAGTGAAGTATCTATGTATGCACTCATCATCGTTGGAATTTTTTTCGCGAGTCTAGCCTATACTTATTATAGAGGTCAGGTTCGTTTAAAATTTTCTAGACAGCTTTTCGACCACTCGACTTTTTTAGGCCCAGTCAATATGTTTATGACTGGCTTTTCTAAGTTACCAAATCGACCTTTCTTCGATCTAAAAGACTTTCCCGAATTAAAACCTTTACAAGATAATTGGGAAATTATCAGAGAAGAAGCACTTCAGTTAAACCATCAAATTAAAGCAGCTGAAAGTAATAATGATGCAGGCTTTAACACATTTTTTAAACGTGGTTGGAAAAGATTTTATTTAAAGTGGTATAAAGACTCTCATCCATCTGCACAACAACTATGCCCTAAAACCGTAGCAATACTCGAAAAAATTCCTTCGGTAAAAGCGGCAATGTTTGCAGAACTACCTTCTGGAAGCTATCTCGGAAAACATAGAGACCCTTATGCAGGCTCTATTAGATATCATTTAGGACTTTCCACCCCAAATCATCAAGATTGTTTTATTGAGGTTGATACCGAACGTCATAGCTGGAGAGATGGCGAAGCCACTTTATTTGATGAAACCTATGTACATTGGGCACAAAATAAAACAGAACAAACCCGTATCATTCTATTTTGTGATATTGAGCGTCCAATGAAATGGAATTGGGCACAGCGATTTAACCATTGGTTTGGTCGAAACGTTATGGCTGCAGCAAGCTCACCCAATGACGACCAAGACCAAACAGGTGGAATTAATAAGGCGTTTAAATATCTATATGCCATTCACACCAAAGGAAGAGAACTCAAGGCAAGAAATCGTTCGATGTACTATGTAACAAAATGGACGCTATTCTCTACCATTATTTTACTCATTCTATTACCAAGTTTTATTTAAAATATAACGAAAAGCGGATGCAATACTTTGTATCTGCTCTTTTTTAAGTAATAATATATATATAGATACACTGATCATTTTAAGTCAGCAATCGTCTTATCATTTTATTGATGTTATTTTTTACCATAAAATTTGGTGAATGAAATCTATAAAATAAAACGCTTTCGGTGATACTCTTTACGATATCGAGTTCATAATATTAGGATCCACAATGACTGATAATGCAACAATCTTGCAAAATATACCTGTAGGGCAAAAAGTTGGTATTGCCTTCTCTGGTGGTTTAGATACATCTGCAGCATTACTTTGGATGAAGCAAAAAGGCGCTCAACCTTACGCTTACACTGCAGACTTAGGTCAACCAGATGAAGATGACTACAATGCCATTCCAAAAAAAGCAGAACTATATGGTGCAGATAAAGCCCGATTGGTTGATTGCCGACTTCAACTTGCTTTAGAAGGTATTGCTGCAATTCAATGTGGCGCATTTCACATCAGTACAGGTGGTGTCCCTTATTTCAATACAACACCTTTAGGTCGTGCTGTAACAGGAACTATGCTTGTTACAGCCATGAAAGAAGATGATGTAAATATTTGGGGTGATGGCTCTACTTACAAAGGAAACGATATTGAACGTTTCTATCGTTATGGTCTGCTTACCAATCCAGCACTAAAAATCTATAAGCCATGGTTAGACCAACAATTCATTGATGAATTAGGTGGCCGTGCTGAAATGTCACAGTTCCTGATTGACAATGGCTTTGATTATAAAATGTCAAAAGAAAAAGCATATTCAACAGATTCAAATATGCTAGGTGCAACACACGAAGCAAAAGATCTCGAATATCTTGATGCTGGTGTAAAAATTGTTGAACCAATCATGGGCGTTGCCTTCTGGCGTGATGATGTTGAAATTAAACCTGAAGTAGTAACTGTGACTTTTGAAGAAGGCATGCCTGTTGCACTTAATGGTACTCGCTTTGACAACCCTGTAGACCTTATTTTAGAAGCCAATAAAATTGGTGGTCGTCATGGTTTAGGTATGTCTGACCAAATCGAAAACCGTATTATTGAAGCAAAATCTCGCGGTATTTATGAAGCTCCAGGTATGGCACTACTTCATGCTGCTTATGACCGCCTTGTTACAGGTATACACAATGAAGACACCATTGAACAATACCGTATTAATGGTCTACGCCTAGGTCGCTTGCTTTACCAAGGTCGTTGGTTTGATTCACAAGCACTCATGCTACGTGAAACAGCTCAGCGTTGGGTTGCAAAAGCAATCACTGGTCAAGTGACTTTAGAACTGCGTCGTGGGAATGACTATAGTATTTTAAATACAGAATCTCCAAACCTAACTTATGAAGCTGAACGCTTAACCATGGAAAAAGGTGATTCAACATTCACACCAATGGACCGTATTGGTCAATTGACTATGCGTAACTTAGATATTATCGACACGCGCGCAAAACTTGGAATCTATAGCCAAACTGGTTTGCTTTCCATTGCTCAAGGTTCTGCTGTGCCTCAGCTTGAAACCAAAAAGAAATAAAACCTAAAAAACTGCTCTTCACGAGCAGTTTTTTTTAAGTATTATTTTCTGATCTCTAGCTTGCTTCTTTAAACATAAGCATTGCTGTAATCACACAGCATTATGATTTTTGAGCTTTATGCATTATCATTTACTTTATTTTTTAGCTTGAAATGACCTTGAATACAATAACATTGACTCAGCCAGACGATTGGCACGCGCATCTTAGAGATGGTCTTGCACTTGAACGTACAGTACCTGATCTTGCTCAACAATTTGCTCGTGCGATTTGCATGCCAAACCTTGTTCCACCTGTAAAAACAGTAGATGAGGCCATCGCATACCGCAATCGCATTATGCAACATGTTCCAGAAGGTAATCCTTTTGATCCACGTATGGTTTTATACTTTACAGATCAAACATTGCCCAGTGAAATTGCTAAAATTAAAGCATCTGATTGTGTAAACGCAATTAAGCTATATCCTGCAGGTGCAACAACCAATTCAGATAATGGTGTTAGCGATATTCGCAAAGTCTATGCGGTCATTGAAGAAATGGAAAAACATCAAATTCCATTATTACTTCATGGTGAAGTTACACATAAGCATGTCGACATCTTTGATCGGGAAAAACGCTTTTTAGATGAAGTACTCTCTCCGCTTATTCAACAATTTCCTGATTTAAAAATTGTTCTAGAACATATTACGACCAGCGATGCCGCGAATTTTGTATTAGAGCAAAGCAAGAAAGTAGCAGCGACAATTACACCTCAGCATCTCTTATTTAATCGTAACGATATGCTTGTAGGTGGAATAAAACCACATTTCTATTGTCTACCTATTTTAAAGCGTCAAACACACCAATCGACCTTATTAGATGTCGCAACAAGTGGAAGTCCTAAATTTTTCTTAGGTACAGACAGTGCACCACACGCTCAAGATGCTAAAGAAAATGCATGTGGATGTGCAGGTTGTTATAGTGCCCCAACTGCAATTGAACTTTATGCTCAGGCCTTCGATCAGGTAGGTAAAATAGATCGCTTAGAAGGTTTTGCTAGCCATTTTGGCGCAGATTTCTATGGACTACCAAGAAATACATCGACCATTACACTTAAAAAAGAAGATCAAGTTATTCCAGCAAGTTTAAGCTATTTGGAAGACCAACAAATTATTCCACTGTATGCAGGACAAACAATTCAATGGAGAAAAATGTGACAGAAGCAGTCAATACACCGTTGATTGGCCAACGTTTCCGTGGCTTTTTGCCTGTTGTTGTGGATGTGGAAACAGCAGGCTTCAACCCTCAAACAGATGCTCTACTAGAAATTGCATGTATACCAATTGTCTATAATGATGAGGGTATCTTTGTACCAGGGCCATCTATACATGCTCATATTAATCCCTTTGAAGGTGCGAATTTAGATCGTCGTTCATTAGAGTTTATTGGTATAGACCCTTACAGCCCTCTAAGAATTGCAATGGCTGAAGATGAAAAGAGTGCTTTAAAACGTATTTTTAAATCACTAAATGAAACTAGACGTCAACAAAGATGCTCGCATGCCGTTTTAGTTGGGCACAATGCTCATTTTGACTTAAGTTTTTTACGTGCAGCAGTAGATCGTACTGGTACAAAAAACCAAAGCCCTTTTCATAGCTTCTCAGTATTCGATACAGTTACACTAAGTGCAGTGATGTTTGGACAAACGGTGTTGGCTAAATCGTGCATCCAAGCGGGTATCGAATTTGATGGTAAAGAAGCACATTCAGCACTGTATGATACAGAGAAAACTGCCGAACTATTTTGCTATATTTTAAACAAACTTGCTCCACATACACTTGACACACTGATTCCTGCAGAATAGAATAAGCCCACTTCTATACGTCCCTATCGTCTAGAGGCCTAGGACATCGCCCTTTCACGGCGGTAACCGGGGTTCGAATCCCCGTAGGGACGCCATATATTTAAAAGCTCACATTTATGTTGGGCTTTTTTATTGTCTAACATTTAATAAAAAAGGAGGAATTTTAAAATCCCTCCTTTAAGTGATCTACTTGTTTGGAACCTGAATAACCGTACCTAAACGTAACTGTGCATTCGGTTTCAAATCATTCATTTCTGCCAATACTTTAGGTTCAATCCCATATTTGTTGGCTAAACGAATCAAATTATCGCCAGATTTCACCTTATAATCGACTGTTTTCTTTGGTACCTGAATAACCTGACCTTTACGTAAATTCGCCTTCATTTTAAGATCATTCATTTCAGCAAGATCTTTCACACTGAGATCATAACGTGCTGCAATCGCATGTAATGATTCACCTGCCTGAACTGTATAACTTTCAGTTTCCTTACCACTTTGCAAATTTGATACAGATTTCTCTTTCACCTTTTCAGTTTGCACTGTCGGCTTCACCACAGATGTAGCTGTATCCGTATTGTCATCATCATCCAATTTCAGCTTTTGGCCTACACGTACACCAGAATTTCTCGACAGACCATTCAGCTGTGCTAAATACTCTATTTGTAAATTATAGTGCGATGCGATACTTGATAGCGTATCACCGCTTTTAACGGTATATTCTGTCGGTGTTTGAGTACCCTCCGGTACTTTAATTGTTTGACCAACACGAACTTGGTAATTGCTCTTCACATGATTGAGTTTTGCCAATTCATTTAAAGACAAATAAGACTTAGCTGCAATAGAATTAAGTGTTTCACCACGTTTCACTTTATAAGCTTCCGTGACAACTTCACTACTACGAGTTGCTTTATCTTTTTCTTTATCGTCCACCTGCGTTACAGGAACATTAATTTTTTGTCCTACTTGCAAGCTATCGTTTGCAGACAAATCAGGTGTTAAATCTGCAAGCTCTTGATTAGATAAACCATATCGATCTGCAATTAACTTCAGGTATTCACCACGCTTTACGCTATAAACCTGTGTTTTCACCTTAGGTGATTTTCTTACTTCAGGTACATCTTTCGGTGCTTTAAGTACTAACTTTTGACCGATTAGCAAATTACTGGTTGGCGATAAACCATTCCAATCTGCCAAATCTTTCACGGAGATATTAAATTGACTTGCCAGAGTTGTTAAATTGTCATTCGCTTTAACGATATAACTCTCAGGGCGCTCTGGTGCAGACTTTTGTATTTTTGCATCATATAAATATAAAGTATTCCCTACATATAACGGCGCATTTGGATCAATCTGATTCCACTTTGCAATATCTCTCCAATTCACACCATTTTTCATCGCAATTGTAGCTAAGGTATCTCCAGCAACAACAGTATAAGTACTACGCTCACCTTTTGGTGTCACTGCAACAATATCTGTATCTGTCTTTATATAGTCTCTATCTTTATTTCTTTTTGCTTCATCTGAGTCTTTTGTAACCGTATCCACAACATTTTTTGGATAAGAGAAGCTTTTAGTAACCTCTTTACCTTCACTATCAGCAACAGACTGACTGGTTTGAATAGCAGTTAACTTAATTTTACCATCTAAAGGATCGACAACCTGTGTACCAGAAGGCGCAATAGCTTTAATTTCATTAATCACTTGTTGCTGTTCAGATGTGTCCGCTATAGGCTGTACAACATTTTTAACTGTTTCTTTGGCATCATCTGCTTTAATTTCAGATAAAATACGATCTCTTTCACGAATTGAAATTGGTGGCTCGGTATTGACCGGCTTTTTTAAATTACTTGCATTGGTTACTGCAACAGGAATACGAGGTGCGCTCGGTACATCTGCATTATTTGCAAAGGCTGCAAGAGCATCTGGATTGACTGGGGTATTTGCACGACTACGATCAGGAATAGGTTTAGCACTACCCACAATAACAGGTTGTGTTGTCACTGTACTTTTCACAGATGAAGATGCAGTATTTACCCAAGTGTTATTGCCTGTATATCCTGTACCTTTTAAAGCAAGTAATTTACGATCTATTGCTGGACTAACATCTGAAGGAATTAAAATCCTTCCTGGACTATCCGTATCAATATAGTCACCACGATAACCTGGATTCAGTGCATATAACTCTGTGCGAGAAAGCCCAGATAAATCAGCAATCTGTGCCATAGATACACCAGGCTGTATTTTTATTTCTCTAAAGTGAGGTCTATTTGCAATAGGTGGCAATGTTACGCCATAGGCACGAGGGTTCTTAATAATCTGTGCAACTGCCAAAAACCGTGGAACATAGTTCATGGTTTCCGCAGGCAATTTTAAAGACCAATAATCTGTTGGCAATCCTAAAGACGCATTACGATTAATTGCTTGCTGAACACGCCCTGGCCCTGCATTATAAGCTGCAAGTGCCAATTCCCAAGATCCGAACTGATTATATAAACTACCTAAGAACTCATAAGCAGCACGCGTAGATTCCACGACATCACGGCGTCCATCATATGAACTGGTTTGTTGCAAACCATAAATTTTCCCCGTACTTGGAATAAATTGCCATAACCCTGTTGCAGAAGCCGAGCTTGTTGCTGCTGGGTCATAAGAACTTTCAATCACTGGTAATAATGCCAATTCAGTTGGCATACCACGACGTTCAGCTTCTTTCACCGTATGATATAAATAACGACTGGCACGTGCACTTAAACGATCTAAATACGGCTGGCGCGAAATAAACCAACTCCGTTGAGCCTCAATACGCGGGTCCCAATGTGTCTCATCCATTTTAAAACCAACAGTCATGCGTTTCCAAACATCACCATGTTTTAAAATCAGAAGTCGATCTCCCTCTACTGCACGCATATCTGTTGCGGACAATAAATCTTCTAAAGAATCTAAAGAACTCACATCCAAATAATCAGATGAACCGACTTGCTTCGACTTAATTGCTGTTGTTTGTGTTCTTGTTGGTGTAGAGCTACACCCCGTACTTAAGATTAACGCTGCAACGGTTGAACCTAATAATGATACTTTAAAAATTTGCGGTGCAGAAATTTGCCACAATACCGTGGTAGGTCTAAACATATACAATCCCAAACAAGCCGTGAGGTACTAATTCTTTGTTCCATTTTATTAAAGCTGACCTAAGGTACAACACTCTAATTTATGCTAGTCTACATTAAGTGTTACAAGAAATTAAAAAATCTTGTAAAACTACTGAAAACAAGCATTTTGCACGGTAGAATAAAACGTTTCACCACAACTTTTAGTTTGGATTTTGTATCATGTCACAAACAATTACACTTTATGTTGACGGCGCTTGTCGTGGGAATCCTGGATTAGGTGGTTGGGGTGCTTATATCATTATGCCAGAAGGGGAACATAAACTGTCTGGTGGTGCAAAACTAACAACAAATAATCGTATGGAGCTAACTGCAGCAATCGAGGGAGTTCAGTTTTGCCCAGTCGATGCAAAACTCATTATTTGGACAGATTCCAATTATGTTAAACAAGGTATTACCGAGTGGATTCATGGTTGGAAGAAAAAAAACTGGAAAGATGTTAAAAACCCAGATTTATGGCAAAAACTTGACGAAGTTTGCCAACAGAGAAATATAGAGTGGAATTGGATTAAAGGCCATGCAGGTCATGAAGGAAACGAAATGGCTGATCAACTTGCAAACAAAGGTGCAGATGACTTCTTAAAAGATCCAAATGCGGGGCCAGCACACGAGTTTAAGAAAAAAAAAATTGAAGATGATTGGATTTTAGATGACCCTTTTGGATTTGATTTACATGAAAAAGAAGAGGATACAGATCATATTGAACATCAGGTAGACAATTCAATACAGCACCCCCATATTAAAATTACGCCTCAAGAAAAAAATATCCATGGTCCAAGACAACTTATTTTAGATACAGAAACGACTGGCTTTTATTTTCAAGATGGTGACCGCATTATTGAGGTTGGTGCCGTGGAAATGATTAACCGAAAGCTAACTGGTAGCTCCATTCATATTTATATTAATCCTGAAAAACCTGTTGGTGACTCTGTTGAAGTCCATGGTATTACAGATGAATTTTTAGCAGACAAACCGAAATATCAAGAAATCTCTCAGACTTTATTTGAGTACCTAAAAGGTGCCGAAATTATTGCCCACAATGCATCTTTCGATATGAACTTCCTTAATATGGAATTTGAAAGAGCTGGGTTTCAAAAGCTCTCAGATGTGTGTCAAGTCACTGATACACTTGCAATGGCGAAAAATAAACATCCTGGCCAAAAGAACTCACTTGATGCCTTGGTAAGAAGATACGAAATTCCTGCAAGAGACAGGACATACCACGGTGCCCTACTCGATGCCGAGATTTTAGCAGACGTCTATTTAGCAATGACAGGTGGCCAAGTTGCATTTGATATGGATACTTTGTCACAAGATTCACAAAATTCAGATCAAATACAGCATAAAGCACATATAAATGTTGCTTTACCTGTGATTTATGCCCTAGACTCAGAGTTAGAAGCACACGAAGCATGGCTAGAAGAAATTGCTCAAAAAAATGGTGAACCAAGCATTTTTGCAAAACTGGGGTAAATACACACATTCGTTTCATTGAAACAAAGGTGGCGTATGATATAGAAATTGGTTCTCTTTTTATTTTACTATTCATGCTTTCACTGTATTATCTTAATAAGTAAAGGCACGCTCACTGCTGCGGATTAATAGATAGGTATATTTCATGTCGGATCAAATCTCTACATCTTTCAACCCAACAGCACTACTGATGGTCAAATCCGAAATAGATAATTCGATCCAACAAATAGAAACGCTCATCTCTAGTTTGGTCGAAGATCAAAAACTACCTTTTGGACTCGATGATGCTGTGGTACAGCTTAGTCAGTGTGCAAAGGTACTTTATCTGATTGATCAGCCTACACTCGGTAAAATTATTGATTACAGCGCTGAAATTACTCAGCAAGTGATGCAAACGCCTGAAAAAGTTGATGTCAAAGATATACACATCATTAGTAAGTCATTGCTTGGTGTAAAACGCTATATCGAATTTAGCTGTCTAGAAGAAAAGAATGTACCTGCTTTTTTACTTGAACATCTCAATGAGTTAGAAGCAAGACTAAACCACCCAGTTACTCAAGAAGGTGCTGGACTCGAACACCACTTTTCTGAACAACCTACACTAAACATTCAGATAGAAAAAGCTGAGAAATCTCTATATACGCACCAGCTCTATAAAATATGTTTAAAGCAACTTTTAACACAGCATCTGACAGGTTTAGATAAAGCAGCACTTATTGCTGTAGGTCAACAACTTGTACACCAATCTGAAAACACACCAAGTTCGAATTATTGGAAGTTTGTATATCAAACATTTAATAACATTGATCAAACATTCTTTAGCACACCTCGCCTAAGAACATTCATTCAGATTGAAAAAAATATCGAACACTTTTTTGTTTCGACAGCAACATTTGAACCTACAAAATCAGAATTTGCCAATGTCCTTCGAATTTGCTTGGGTCAAGATTCTAAAATCGTAGAAGACTTAAAAACGCAACTCTCCTTAAAACAGGATATTATTTCCGATCAAGCACTTGTGGAGCTACAACAAAAACTACGTGCACCAGATTATGAAACGATTAATGCCGTTGTAGAGCTCCTTAGTCAGGAAATTACGTCTGTTCACCAAGAAGTTGAGTTTAACTATAAAACAATGAATGCGGAGCGCTTCCAAAGCCTTCATAAACAACTTTTGGAAATTCGTAATACACTCACAATACTGAACCTCAATCATATTTCAGCAAACTTGACTCACCATTTAGATACACTCACTAGCGTAGAGCAACTACAGCAAGACCAAACAACACAAGAGCTCATGCAAAATTTACTGCAAGCGCTAAATGAGTTAGGTTTGTTTATCCGTAAAAATACGCCTGATTTATTACAAAGACCTGTGAATAACCCTAATATTGCACTTGACCGCTTAGATAATGCCTATACTGCACTTGCACAAGAGTTACATGAGTTGGTTGAAGAAAATGCAAACTTATTGACTGGTTATCATGAGTCGGAAGATAAATCTTCATTTGAAGAACTTCCACACGCACTTGAAGAAATGGCTGGTGCTTCTCTATTCTTATTTAATAGTGAAGTGATTTACCATGCATTTTTAAACTGTGCTAAGTTTGTAAAATCTAAAGAAGTTCTTGAAGAAAATGACATCAAAATTATTTTAAGCGTATGCGCAAGTATTGCAGTAAGTTTAGAAGAAATTGCAAATAAACAGCCTGTCATGTTTGGAATGTTTGATGTTGCTCTAGAGAATAGCCAAAAACTCCAACATGCCGCATAATTATGTCACAAGAAAAAATAGCATATATTTATGAAAATCAGCAGTTGCTTGTTGACCATAACTGGCAACTGCCCAAAGTTAGTTCTTGTTTAGCCGATATTAGACTAGATGAACCTTGTACTGCCATTGCAAGACAATGGAATGAAAACGATGAAATTCCAAATGGATTTCAATTTGTATCTTTACGCCAACTAATTCCTGTCTGGGATCATCAAACTTTTGAACAAGCCAGTCGTGCTGTTCAATTGTTAGAGTGGAAAAAGAAACATCGTTTTTGTAGCCAATGCGGAACAAAAACCAGAATGCACCATACAGAACATTGTATGGTCTGTCCAAATTGTCATTATCGTCAGTATCCTAGAATTAGCCCATGTATCATCACCATTATTACACGTGGTGATAACGAAGTACTTTTAGCAAAATCGATTCATCGTAAAGATAATGTATACGGTTTAATTGCAGGATTTGTTGAAGTTGGCGAAACATTAGAACAGGCGGTTGCGCGTGAGACACTGGAAGAAGTCGGCGTTCATATAAAAAATATTCGCTACTTAGCAAGTCAACCTTGGCCGTTCCCAAGTAATTTAATGCTCGCATTTCATGCAGAATATGCAGACGGCGACATTAAAATTCAAGAAGATGAAATTGCTGATGCGCAATTTTTTAAACAAACTGCATTACCCGAAGTCCCTCATGCTGGTAGCATCGCGCATCGATTAATCATGCACATTACCCAAGGTATACCGCTTTAAAACCTCTAATCATCATCCTAGTCTATTAGGATGATGATTGATTTAAACAACGCTCAATTTCACGAAGAATCACAGTTTTTGTTTTAAAGAACTGACTTAAGTGGCTTGATAAACTACCAATTAAGCTAATATGCCCCGTTCTAGGAATCACTTCTACTTTACTTTTATTCTTTTGAGCCTTCAATGCAGCATGCATGTCCATTGTATTGCTACGCGCAACTAAAAAATCTTTAGAAGCAAGTAATAGGATGTGTTCAATATTGTTATTCTGCACAAAATAATAAGGCATTGTTTCTTCTTTAGTCCGCTTCACATCAAAAGCTTGCTCTAAATTTGAATCTCCCATGTAATTAAAATGATATGGGCCTGCTAATCCAATGATCATTTTAATTTTACTATAAGCATGAAATGCATATTTTTGAGGATGATAGACTGCAGACATAATATTAAATGCACCCGCTGAATGTCCCATCAATACCATTTGGTGTGAAGGCAATTGTTTTTCTAAATGATTTAAAGCAAGTACAAAATCATCCACATAGGCAGGAAATTTAAACTCAGGTGCTAATCGATAGTTGATAATCGCAACATCAAAACCCTCTCTAGCGAAGCTTTCACCAACAAATAAGTAGTCTTCCTTCTTACCATGAGACCACGTACCACCATGCACAAAAATAATAAGTACAGGTTCTTGCCTTGGTTTTTTTGTACGATATAAGTCAAATGTTTGACGAGCATGTTCACCATACGAAACATTAGAAACAAGGTCAAAGTGTTCACGCGGAGTCCAACGATTTAGACGTGTACTCACAACGTCGTACAATCTAAACTCTTCAACTCTATTTTTAATTTGAACCCAATGTGGATAAAACATTGAGTTCAAATTTTCTTTAATTTTTATTTTTCGCATAGAATTAATAATTATATGGTGTTGTTGAAGCGGTACCAGTTGTATCAGGTGATCCTGCAACAGCTACAGGCGTTTGAACTGTAGGCTGAGGTGTTTGCGCTCCTGTACTTTGAATATTATCAATTAAGGTTACAATTCTTGTAATATCACCGACTTGTCCAAGCACATTATTTAAATCTGCAATTTCAGCATTATTTAAGCGCCCCATCACATATAAAACACCATCTTCTGTATGTACAAGTACTTTACTGTCTGAAATAACAGGAGCTCTTGCAATAAGACCACGTGTATTTGCAGTCACTGTAGCATCTTGCATGATCGTGCCATAACTAATTTGACTTCCCACAGTCATATAGTCATGTACAGATTTCACATCACTCATTGCTTTTAAATTATCTTCGGCCAATTTTTTAAGGCTTTCATCAGGAACTTGTCCTGTAATCAGCACACTTCCAAAAAAACTCTTAATATTTACACGTGACTGCTTAAAACGAGAATCTAATTTATAAAGATTAATATAAGCCGTGCGTTCAATAGACTTATCAATCAGTACTTGCCCCAATGAACGCACACCACTTTCCGTACCAACTGGTGTAGAACCTGTACCACCAGAAATAAAACTCGCACAACCCGACAAACTTGCTGCACATATAAGAGCAAGAAAAATACGCTTAGACACCCAAATAAACTCCTTTATCACCGTTTAACTTTAGATAAGTTACAATTCAGTATACGCTTATACCTCATCCAAATTAAATGCATCTTGAATCCACTCTAAATCATAATTGAGTAACGAAAAATCTTGCAGTATAGGTTTTGCAACTTGTTGTTTAATTTGAATACAAATAGCATCGAATCTTAGATCATAACTTTCATAAACAGGATATTCTTGTAAAAAAACATATGCCGTTTTAATAATCTTTCTTTGCTTAGTGATCGTAATAGATTCACTTGCATTTCCATAACGTAGCGATCTTCTTACCTTTACCTCAACAAATAAAATCGTACCATTTCCTTCAACAATTAAGTCAATTTCTCCATAACGAGAACAATAACGTGTTTGAAGTCGTTTAAATCCATTTTGCTCTAGATAAGATAAAGCCGTTGCTTCACCCCAAAGCCCAATTTTTTTCGTGTCCCACATCATAATTTATAAAAAACAATAATATTAACATGACTATCAGTTCCCACGTCTTTTTTTAAATCGGGTACACTATTGAGTTATTGATTGATTAGGAAAGAAGTACATGAGTATGAATGCACAATTATTTGTCGTTGCAACCCCAATTGGGCATTTAGATGATATGACTTTCCGCGCGATCGAAGTCCTCAAACAGGTTAAATTAATCGCAGCTGAAGATACACGCCAATCTATTCAACTTCTTAAACATTTTAATATTAATACTCCATTAACAGCATGTCATGATCATAATGAGTCTCATAAGATTGACCAACTACTTGAAACCTTAAAATCTGGTGAGAGTATTGCATTGATTAGTGATGCAGGCACACCACTGATTAGTGACCCTGGTTTTAAACTTGTGCGTGCTGCACAAGAGCATCATATACGAGTGACTCCCGTTCCTGGTGCATGTGCTGCCATCGCTGCGTTAAGTGCTGTTGGTTTACCGAGTGATCGCTTTAGTTTTGAAGGGTTCTTACCTTCTCGCTCTTCACAACGTATTTCTCAACTCGAACAATTAAAAAATGAAACACAAACCATGATTTTCTACGAAGCACCTCATCGTATTTTAGAGTGTGTGAAAGACATGTCTGAAGTATTTGGCTCTGAACGAAAAGTAGGTTTTGCACGAGAAATTACAAAGACATTTGAAACCATTAAGCAGTTTACTTTTGCAGAGTTGGTTTCTTTTATTGAGCATGATAAAAATCAGCAAAAGGGTGAAATCGTTTTAGTAGTCGCAGGGTCTACACAACAAAAAGATTTACAGCAAGAAAAACTAGATGAAATCCTTACACGCATGTTAAAAGACTTGTCCGTAAAAGCAGCTTCTCAGCTTGCTGCAGACCTCTTTGGTATTAAAAAGAAAGTTGCTTATCAACGTGCTTTAGAACTTACACAATAAATTTTAAAGGAAGGGGTTAAGATGACGAAGCCCCTTCTTAAAAAATGGAACATTTTATCTGGCTTAAAATATACTTTTTTATATAATAAAGCTTTTGAAATAGCTTCTCGTGTACCACTCGCATTCTGGCCTTACGGTTCTTGAACTTTTAATTTCAATATCTATATTAGCCACTATCTTATGTATTGCCCTACCCAATTTTTCTGGCTTATACGCATCTCAAGAAAGTCAAAGTACAATTCATTACCTTAAAACACTAGTTCAAAATGCAAAAGTAGAAGCGAGACTTCGCCAGCAAGATGTAACGATTTGTCCAAGTATCAACGGCGTGACTTGTACAAACCATAATGATTGGAGCAAAGGGGCCTTGCTATATATTGATAAAAATAGAGATAAACAATTTAATCAGAATGATCAAAAAATAGAGTTTACGCCTTTCGTACTTAAGCACGGAAAACTCACATGGCATGGAAGTCTAAGGAAAAATTTTATTATTTTTAAATCTAGTACAGGCCTACCTCAAGGTTATATTGGGCACTTTGCCTACTGTAGTTCAAATAAAGAAGTTTTCTATCGAGTTACGCTGAATATGATGGGACATACTCAGCATAAACCCATTAACTCTTGTTAGTTAAAAAATACGGTTTGTATCTCTCGATCTTTGAGGAGCTTTGGCTAAAGCAGACAATGTGTTTTTAGCAATTGTTAGATAGTGAGGTGCGACTGCATCTTTTGCAAGCACACTTGGAAAACCACGATCTGTATTTTCACGAATTGTTTTTTCAAGTGGTAGACGACCCAATAGCGGAATATTATATTGTTTTACCAATTCTTCTCCACCGCCTACTCCAAAAATTTCTTCTTCATGACCACACTGAGAGCAAATATGTGTGGACATATTTTCAATTACACCTAATACAGGGATAGATACACGATTGAATAGCTCGATTCCTTTAACAGCATCAAGTAGTGCTATATTTTGTGGTGTCGTTACAATAACAGCGCCAGTCACAGGTATGCGCTGTGCAAGTGTCAATTGAATATCCCCTGTACCCGGTGGCATATCTATCACCAAAACATCTAACTCTGGCCATAATGTTTGGTTAAACAACTGCATGAGTGCACCTGTTGCTTTTGGACCACGCCAAACGACAGGGGTATTATTGTCCCCGGTTAGATGACCGATAGATAGTACAGCCATTCCATGAGCCTCTAATGGAATAAACTTTTCATCTTCTATTAATGGTGTTTTACCTGCATTTCCTAACATCGTTGGAATACTTGGGCCATAAATATCTGCATCCAAAATACCAACTTTTTTTCCTTGCTGTTGTAACGCCAATGCTAGATTTACAGTCGTTGTCGATTTACCTACACCACCTTTACCAGACGAGACTAAAATGACATCTTTAATTCGAGGATGAGCAGGAATTTCAGTTTGTTTAGGCACACTTTTTTTCGTGCTCTGTGCAGCATCGACAGTGGGAGGAATTTTAGCTTTTTGCTCTTTTTGTTGAACAATATGGAGGTTCAACGTTTGAATGCCACACTGTTGTAAGGCGGCAGAGAGATCATCATGAATTTTTTGCAAATCGTTTGCTTCGGATGGAAAGCAATTCATAGTCAACTGCAAAGTATAATCTTGAAGTTGTAAGGCAGTAATACGGCTTTTTAAGCTGTCATCATTAGGAAGTTTATAGTTTTGTAAGACAGTTTGGATGTCATCTTCACTGACTCCTTTAGCAGGTGAAAAAACCGACTTTAGTGAAGAAAACCATGACATATTCATGCTCCAGAACAGCAAATAAGATCACCTAGTTTAACAGTATTTTTCTCTTATCGGCTATGCCTGAATACGGCCACCTCATCACAAAATGAGGTGGCTTAGTTGTATTATTTAGTTAAGTCATCAAACTTTTTTTGCGCTGCTTCTTTCAGTTCGTCAAACTTATTACCTACAGTTTCCTTAATGTCATGCGCTTTTTGCTTTGCTTCATCAACTTTTTCGTCTAATGATTCTTTCAAAGACTCATGCTTGTCATGTGCTTCTTGTTTCCAATCATCAATTTTTTCTTGGCCTTCTTCTTTTTTCTCAGAAGCTTGTTGCTTTAGCTCGTCTAATTTGTCTTCACCTTTTGACTGAGCTTCTTGCGCTTTTTGCTTTGCTTCTTCTGAAAGTTCGTTTGCTTTATCTTTTAGGTTGTCAAAAGTATTATTGTCAGTCATTACATTATCCTTATATAAATTACATCGTTGTTTAACTGTATAAATTAATCTTATATTTGCTTTTTATTAAGCATATTTTACCAATATAAGCACTTTGAAACAAAACAATTACATATGTCACAATCTGCGTCAATATTTTGAAATACGTTTTTTCTTTTTATTTTTTATATCCAATTACATACAAATCATTCGATCTGGACTGAAATGACTAGCTGTATCAAAAACTTAAATATATTTAAAGTCGCTCATTCATTATGAGCATAGGTTTTATAAAAGTTATAAGAGTAAGAAAACTTTATTTTATCGACTATCTATTCAGCTTTTGAAAAGATTTCAGGGATTCCATTATACAAGAGCGGTATAAGTCAGGTAAAATCATTCGCTTGTGAATACGAATGAGAGAATAACATCCGTGCGTAAAATACTCGTCACCAACGCTTTACCTTATGCTAATGGCCCAATCCATATGGGACACCTACTCGGCTACATTCAAGCAGATATTTGGGTTCGTGCCATGCGAGCGATGGGACATGATGTAACTTATGTTTGTGCGGATGATGCGCATGGTACAGCGATTATGCTACGCGCAGAGGCAAATGGCATTTCTCCAGAAGAACAAATTGCAGGCGTACAAAAAGAACATGAGCGTGACTTTGCAGGTTTTGGTATTAGCTTCGATCATTATGACTCTACCCATAGCAAAACAAACCAAGCTCGTGCTTCTGAAATTTATTTAAAAAATAGAGAAGCTGGAAACATTGCTATTCGTCCTGTGAGTCAATTATTTGACCCAGAAAAACAAATGTTTTTGTCTGACAGATTTATTAAAGGCACATGCCCAAAATGTAAGTCTGAAGACCAATATGGCGACTCATGTGAAGTATGTGGCACCACATACAATGCGACTGAGCTATTAGATCCCCGCTCAACTTTAAGTGGCGCAACGCCTATTGAAAAGTCATCAGACCATTACTTTTTCAAATTACCGAATTATGAAAAATACTTACAGCAGTGGACTCGTGACGAAGGCCGACTCCCCGTTTCTATTGCCAACAAATTAGATGAATGGTTTGAGGCAGGATTAGCTGATTGGGATATTTCACGCGATGCGCCTTATTTTGGCTTTGAAATTCCAGATGCAAAAGATAAATACTTTTATGTATGGGTAGATGCACCAATTGGCTACATGGCAAGTTTTGAAAACTATATTCAAACAAAACGTCCTGATCTCAATTTTAATGACTACTGGCAAAAAGATAGCCAAAATGAAGTTTATCACTTCATTGGTAAAGACATCGTCTATTTCCACGCGCTCTTTTGGCCAGCAATGCTTGAAGGTGCAGGTTACCGTACTCCAACAGGATTATTTGTTAATGGTTTCTTGACTGTAAACGGACAGAAAATGTCTAAGTCACGTGGCACATTCATTAAAGCTGAAACCTATTTATCGCATTTAAATCCTGAATATTTACGCTATTACTTTGCCTCTAAACTTTCAGATAAGGTTGAAGATTCTGACTTAAACTTAGATGACTTCATTCAGAAGGTAAACTCTGATTTAGTCGGTAAAGTCGTCAATATCGCGAGTCGTTGTGCCAAGTTTATTAACAAAAACTTTAATGACACTCTCTCTAGTACCTGCTCAGAACCTGAATTGGTTCAAAGCTTTATAGATGCAGGCGATAAAATTGCGAAGTCTTATGAAGCGCGTGAGTTCAGTACAGCGATTCGTCAAATTATGGCACTTGCAGATAAAGCAAACCAATATATTGATGAGAAAAAACCATGGGCACTTGTAAAAGTAGAAGGAAATGAACAGCAAGTTCATGACATTTGCTCAGTAGGAATAAACCTTTTCCGTCAGTTGGCTATTTATCTTGCTCCTGTACTGCCAAGCCTCGCTGAAGAAGTTCAAAGCTTCTTAAAACTCGATCGTTTTGATTTCGCATCTCGTACTCAAGTACTCACTGAGTATAAAATTGCGACGTTTAAACCGCTCATGCAACGTGTAGATAAAAAAGCAGTTGATGCAATGGTAGATGAATCTAAAGACTCTTTAGCAACTCCTGCCCCTGCACCGCAAAAAACGGCAAAAAAAGTGAAACCAACACCACCGCCTGCAACCGCAGATGAAACCATTCATATTGATGATTTCACCAAGGTAGACTTACGTGTTGCGAAGGTACTTGCTGTAAATACGGTCGATGGTTCAGATAAACTTCTTCAGTTTACAGTTGATGTTGGAGAATCCGAACCTCGCAATATTTTTAGTGGTATTCGTAGCTATTACGCACCTGAGGATTTACAAGATAAGCTAGTTATCGTCGTTGCAAATCTTGCACCACGTAAAATGCGCTTTGGTATTTCAAACGGTATGATCCTTTCTGCTGGTAGTGAAAAAGGTGTCTTTATTCTTTCTCCAGATTCAGGTGCACAGCCAGGCGATAAAGTTTCTTAAACTTCTCTTTAAAAGCCTTACTTAAAGTAAGGCTTTTATTTTCTAAAAGTGTATTCACTGAATTTATACATAAATATTTATTGCAGGATTCTGGCAGAAATTCTTCATGAAAATTTAGCTCGATTTGCTCTTTTTATTTTCACTTGAACTTTTTTTTCAAATATTTCTTAGTTATCCACATACTTATCCCACACTCATTTTTTTGAAATTTGTTATGCTATTCCTCTTGCTTTTTTTATGAAACTTTTAACTAAAAACACACCTACAAAAGCAAAACCAAAGAAAATCTAAATATAAAAAAGTCAATATTGATATTCAATTTTTTTTACCGTATCTTGTGGCTTACTTTAATTTAAACCACTAAGTCTTGTGTTTATTCCTCAAACATCGTGGTTAGAACACCCGATTCAAATGGTCCATAAACATAACAATGAAGACAATGGAGCTAAGCTAACATGAGCGTAATCTCATCAACCCCAGGTCAACTGCAAGTGATCAAACGCACTGGTGATGTTGCCCCTTTTGACGCTGAAAAAATTTCTGTTGCAATTGGGAAAGCTTTTTTAGCCGTTGAAGGTCAGCAAAGTTCTGACTCTAGCCGTATCCATGACCGTATTACAGAACTTACAGAGATGGTAACGAATACGTTTACACGTCGTTTACCGTCAGGCGGCACAATTCACATCGAAGAGATTCAAGACCAAGTTGAGCTTGCGCTTATGCGTACAGGCGAGCAAAAAGTTGCACGTGCTTATGTAATTTACCGTGAACAACGTACAAGTGCTCGTCAACAAGTCAGCGAAAACCATCACCCAACATTACAAATTACAGATAAAAATGGACAACTCCAACCCTTAAACCTTGCAGAACTTCATGCAGAAATTAGTAAAGCTGCTGAAGATTTAGAGGGTGTAGATGTTGAAGCCATTGTAGAAGAAACAGTTAAGAATCTTTATAACGGCGTAAAAGAAAGCGATATTGCCACAACGATGATTATGGCAACACGTACACGCATCGAACAAGAACCAAATTATACTTACGTGACTGCTCGCTTACTACGTAACGAATTAGTAAAAACAGGCTTAGCATTTTTAGACTTAGATGTAACAACATCTGAAGCAGATGCACTTGAAGCATTCTTGAAAAAAGGGATCGAGTTAGATTTACTTTCTCCTGAACTTCTGAAATTTGATCTTGCAAAACTTTCAGCAGCAATTCAGCCTGAACGCTCAAACCAGTTTACCTACCTCGGTTTACAAACTCTATTTGACCGTTACTTCATTCACTCTAAAGGTGTACGTTTCGAGCTTCCGCAATTATTCTTCATGCGTGTTGCTATGGGTCTATCACTCAATGAAGATGACCGTGAAGCGCGTGCTATCGAGTTCTATAACCTATTATCTAGCTTTGACTACATGGCTTCTACGCCAACGTTATTCAACTCTGGAACACTACGCCCACAGCTATCTAGTTGCTACTTAACCACAATTGATGACGATCTATATGACATCTATGGTGCAATGCGTGACAATGCGATGCTTTCAAAGTGGGCTGGCGGTTTAGGCAATGACTGGACACCAGTTCGTGCATTAAACTCATACATCAAAGGCACAAATGGTAAATCACAAGGTGTTGTACCATTCCTTAAAGTTGCCAACGATACAGCTGTTGCGGTAAACCAAGGTGGTAAGCGTAAAGGTGCAGTATGTGCATACTTAGAAACTTGGCACTTAGACATCGAAGAATTCCTAGAGCTACGTAAGAATACAGGTGATGACCGTCGTCGTACACATGACATGAACACTGCAAACTGGGTACCTGACCTATTTATGCAACGTGTGATTGAAGATGGTGAATGGACGCTATTTACTCCATCAGAAACGCCAGACCTACACGACCTTACAGGCCTTGAATTTGCTGAGCGCTACGCACACTACGAAAGCATTGCAAAATCTGCAGATATGCTTCACAAGAAAGTGCGTGCAAAAGACTTATGGCGCAAAATGTTATCTATGCTGTTTGAAACAGGTCACCCATGGATTACATTCAAAGATGTGTGTAACTTACGTTCACCTCAACAGCATGTTGGCGTGGTTCATTCATCTAACTTATGTACAGAAATTACATTAAACACCAGCAAAGATGAAATTGCGGTATGTAACTTAGGTTCAATCAACCTTGTTCGTCACATTGAAAATGGTCAACTCAATCAAGCAAAACTTGAACGTACCATTAAGACCGCTGTACGTATGCTTGATAACGTTATTGACATCAACTACTACGCTGTACCTCAAGCAAAAAATTCAAACATGAAGCACCGCCCTGTGGGTATGGGTATCATGGGCTTCCAAGATGCACTTTATGAAATGGGCATGGCATACGGTTCAGACCAAGCAGTTTCATTTGCAGATGAATCTATGGAAGTAATTAGCTACCATGCAATTCAAGCATCTAGCGACCTTGCTGTAGAACGCGGTACGTATTCAACATTTAAAGGGTCTCTGTGGGATCAAGGTATTTTACCAATTGATTCGCTTGAGCTTGTTGCAAAATCACGTCCTGAAAAAATGTTTGAAGTAGATCGTTCACAGCGTTTAGATTGGGATACGTTACGTCAGAAAGTTCAAAAAGATGGTATGCGTAACTCAAATGTGATGGCAATTGCACCAACTGCGACTATTTCGAATATTTGTGGTGTTTCTCAATCAATTGAGCCAACGTTCCAAAACCTATATGTAAAATCTAACCTTTCAGGTGAGTTTACAATCATCAACCCATACCTTGTTCGTGCACTAAAAGAACGTGGATTATGGGATGTGGTTATGGTTAACGATCTTAAGCATTATGAAGGTTCTGTAGAAAAGATTGCTCGTATTCCTGAGGACTTAAAGGCAATGTTTGCAACCGCTTTTGAAGTTGAACCTCGTTGGATTGTAGATGCTGCATCACGTCGCCAAAAATGGATTGACCAAGCACAATCATTGAACCTCTATATTGGTGGTGCAAATGGTAAGAAACTTGATATTACCTATAAAATGGCTTGGTTACGTGGTTTAAAAACAACGTATTACCTTCGAGCATTAGGCGCGACATCTACTGAGAAATCAACGATTAATACAGGTGCATTAAATGCAGTGAAAACAACAACTGTTTCTTCACCTGCACCTCAAGCAGCAGCACCTGCTTCTGAAGAAGGTTTTTCACAAGCAGCGCCAGTGCCACAAGCATGTTCAATTGACAATCCTGATTGCGAAGCTTGCCAATAAATAAAACTTAGAAGCACATTCTATATGTGCTTCTAGACATACCTTATATTTTACGGATCAAAAATGTTTGCACACTTATCGAGTAATTATGAAATTGGTTTGATCCTTTATGTATTAACCTACATCATATTCTGCATTCCAATTGTTTACGTGATCTATAAGGTTTATCAAGAAAAGCGTAAGCAAAAATAAATTACTTAAATTTATTTTCGCTTATTCAGAAGAAACGTATAGTAGAGACATCTTCGTCGTAAGATGTCTAATATAAGATACACAACGAAGAGAGAACTATTATGTCTATCCTAAGTTGGGACGATTTTGAAGATGATTCGAAAAAACAGACTCCAGAGTCCAAATCTACGCCCGTCGAACAGAAAAAAGCGCCTGAGTCACAAGTGGTATCTGATCCGCAACCATCGCAGACGGACACTCACAATTCTAACGCCGATGCAACAAGAGGAAGAACCTCAGAACATACAACCGATTCAATGGTTCGAGCAACTGAATCCTTAAAGAATCTAGATATTGCACCGGGCTTAGAAGAGCTTGAAATGGGTGCAGGTCGTGTACAAGTTGACGATAAGGCCATGATTAACTGTCGTGCCGACTTAAATCAGCTTGTTCCATTCAAGTATGAATGGGCATGGCAGAAATATCTTGATGGCTGTGCAAACCACTGGATGCCTCAAGAAGTTAACATGAACCATGACATTGCGCTTTGGAAATCTGAAAATGGATTAACTGAAGATGAACGTACAATTATTATGCGTTCACTTGGTTTCTTCTCTACAGCAGATTCTTTAGTTGCAAATAACCTTGTATTAGCAATTTATCGTTTAATTACGAACCCTGAATGCCGTCAGTATATTTTGCGTCAAGGTTTTGAAGAAGCAATTCACACGCATGCCTACCAATACTGTATCGAATCTTTAGGTATGGATGAAGGTGAAGTCTTTAACATGTATCGTGAAGTTCCATCTGTGGCACGTAAAGCAGCATGGGGACTGAAATATACGCAAGCGCTTGGTGATCCAACATTTAAAACAGGTACACCAGAAACTGACCAACAGCTTCTTCGTAACCTTATTGCATTCTACTGCGTGTTAGAAGGTATATTCTTCTACTGTGGCTTTACTCAAATTTTGAGTATGGGTCGTCGTAACAAAATGAATGGTGTTGCAGAACAGTTCCAATATATCTTGCGTGATGAGTCGATGCATGTGAACTTCGGTATCGACATGATTAACCAAATCAAGATCGAAAACCCACATCTATGGACAGCTGAGTTCCAACAAGAAGTTATTCAAATGATTCTTGAAGGTACAATGTTAGAAATCGAATATGCACGCGATACTATGCCACGTGGTGTATTGGGCATGAACGCTGCGATGATGGAAGAATACTTAAAATTCATTTGTAACCGTCGCCTTGTACAGTTAGGTTTACCTGAACAATATAAAGGCGTGAACAATCCATTCCAATGGATGTCAGAAATGATGGATTTACGTAAAGAGAAAAACTTCTTTGAAACACGCGTAACTGATTACCAAACAGGTGGTGCGCTTAGTTGGTAGAAGCTTGATTATTACCTTAAAAAAGAAGCCTCTATGGCTTCTTTTTTATTTGCTAGATAAAGAGGCTATTCCATAATGCGCACTCTGCTGTTTGGTCGTATATGCCCACAACTGATTACCATAGTCAAAATGCCACCACTCAGAAGGCAAATTCGTAAATCCTGCTGAAGTCATTGCCCAGTAAAGAATACGGCGATGCTTACAAGCCATTTGATATTCTTGCATACCTTCCAAAGCGTCTGTAAAACTCAAAGCATGAATTTCATCAAAAGCTGTTCCCATATCCAAAATATTTCCATCCTTATCACATAACGTGACATCTACAGATCCTCCTGTTAAATGAGGGCTTGGTCGATTAGGATTTTCATTTGGTAATGCCACAAACTGATTTAATATTTCTTGTTGTTCGGAGATACTTAGATGCTTATATTTTTCCTGAATTTTCAGATAAAAACTTTCTCTTAAACGTGTTTGAACTTCTACAGGCCTCCAACCATCTAAGATCATTAAATATATGTTTGGAGGTAAAGATTTACCAACCTGTATTAACTTTTCTATTAAAGACGCTCTTACATAACAGGTAGGTAAAGCACCTCTAATACCAGCTAAGAAATATGCTGAATGTGTTAAAATACGATGTGACCTTAGAATATCTGTACTCACAAGTCGTTCATTACAGCTATTAATATTTGTTTGAAACATATCATCCCAATGGATATGTGGATGTTTTGGAATACTTTTATAGTACATTTTTAAATAACATTCTTATTCGTTTTAGAAGACAAGCATAGAACTGAATATGACAGATGTAAACCACATAAAAAAGAGTTTCCTAGGAACTAAGAAACTCTTTTTATTAAACCATATCTTCTATTACACAATAGAACCTGTTTGGTAATGTGCACTAGTGACCGCCGTAGACTGTTGATATGGCGCTTTGAAATCATTTAAGCCAGATGCTGCTTCATGAACATCTTTACCCTCTTTGATGACAAAACTATCAAACCCTGAGCGCTTTAAATAGTTCAGCACATCTTTAAAGATATCTCCAATTGCTCTTAGCTCACCTTTAAAACCTTGACGGCGTAAAAGTGCTGCAAAAGAATAACCACGTCCATCATTAAAACCTGCAAACTCAATAAAAATCGTATCTAGTTTGCTTAGTGGTAACTCTGTGGTTTCAGGAGAACTGTCTACAGTTATAAGAAGTGCTTTCTTACCAGAAATACTCTCCAGTAACTCCAATTGTTCAACAGTCAGCAATACATCGCCTTCAGGAACAATCAGATCGTCCTCTATAAGCCGATAAGTATTTTCAACAATCTCACCATTTTTTAAAAGCACAGGTAATTCAATATTAGGCATATGCTCTCTCCTTAAATGGTGCAATTCCTACACGACGATAAGTATCAATAAATTCCTCTTCAGGCTCACGTAAGTCTAAATAGGTATTTAATATTTCTTCAACCACATCAGGTACAGCCTCTGCTGCAAACGATGGGCCAAGAATATTACCAATTGACGCATCATGATTCGAATTACCACCTAGAGTAATTTGATAGAACTCTGCACCTTTTTTATCTACACCCAAAATGCCAATATGACCAACATGATGATGACCACATGCATTCATACACCCAGAGATATTTAAGTCAAGTTTACCAATATTATAAATGGTATCTAGGTCATCAAAGCGACGTGTAATTGCCTCTGAGATTGGAATAGACTTCGCATTCGCAAGCGAGCAGTAGTCCCCTCCTGGGCAACAAATAATATCTGTTAAGAATCCAATATGTGCACGTGCCATATTTGCATTTTCAAGCGTTTGCCACAATTCAAAAAGCTCAGTTTGTGCAACATCTACAAGCGAAATATTTTGCTCATGTGTTGTTCTTAACTCACCAAATGTATATTTATCTGCTAGATCTGCAATAAAATGCATTTCTTCAGTCGTCATATCACCCGGTGCAATACCTGCTCGTTTCAAGTTAATATTTACAATACGGTAACCTGAAACTTTATGGGCGTGGGTATTTACATTAAACCATTGCTTAAATTTTGGATACTGTGCAAATAGCTCAGCAAAGTCTTCATCCTGACGTACTTCATACTCAAATGGTGTAAATACTGCATCCATTTTTTGTAGTAAAGCTGGATCAACGGTTAAGTTTTCTTTTGTATATAAGAACTCAGCTTCTACTTTTTCAGCAAACACTTCTGGTGTCATTGCTTTTACAAGTATTTTAATACGTGCTTTATATTTATTATCACGACGACCATGCAAGTTATATACACGTAACACTGCATCTAAATAGGCGATAAGCTCTTCACGAGGTAAAAACTCACGAATGACGCTACCTATCATCGGAGTACGGCCAAGACCTCCCCCAACTTTCACTTTATAGCCTATTTCACCTTGCTCATTCTTAACAATGTATACACCAATATCATGAAAAGACGCAGCTGCACGGTCTGTCTCTGCTACAGCAGATACTGCAATTTTAAATTTACGTGGTAAGAACGCAAATTCTGGATGGAATGTACTCCACTGACGGATAAGCTCACACGTAGGACGCGGATCTGCAATTTCTTCTGCAACCACACCTGCATATTGGTCTGTTGTTGTATTACGAATACAGTTTCCACTGGTTTGAATTGCATGCATCTGAACCGTCGCAAGTTCAGCTAAAATATCTGGCACATCTTCAAGCTCAGGCCAGTTTAACTGAATATTTTGACGTGTAGAAATATGTGCATATCCACGGTCATATTGTTTTGAAATATCAGCAATTTTTCTTAATTGCTTGGTATTCATTAGACCATATGGCACAGCAATACGTAACATAGGTGCATACCGTTGAACATATAGTCCATTTTGCAAACGCAAAGGACGATATTCGTCTTCTGTAAGCGTACCTTTTAAATAACGTTGTGTTTGGTCACGAAATTGTGCAACTCGTTCATCTACCAGTTGCTGATCGAAATCAGTATATAAATACATGGCGTTTAGCTAGTAAGTTCAAGTTCTATGTTCATAGCATAGAATGATTTAACGTATCAACGAAATGCTTTTTTTGCATATTTAATAGCGGTTTTACTGATAACGCGAAAATTAAGCATAAAAAAGCCCAGTCTAAACTGGGCTTTTTTATTTAAGGTCTATTATTTGGCATCTGGTAATGCATAAGCAACTAAGTAGTCACCCATTTTCGTACCAAATGAACCATGACCACCAGCCATAATCACAACATACTGCTTACCATCAATTTCATAAGTTAATGGAGTAGCTTGTCCACCAGCAGGTAAACGTGCTTCCCACAACTTATCACCGTTCGTAATATTGTATGCGCGAATATAGTTATCTTGCGTACCAGCAACAAACATAACGTTTCCTGCTGTTGAAATTGAACCACCTAGACCAGGAACACCAATTTTAAGTGCTGGTAATTGGAATAATTTCGGCAAGCTATCACGAATCGTACCAATACGTTTTTTCCAAGCAATCTCATTCGTTTTCAAATCGACAGCTGCAACATAACCCCAACCTGGTTGTTTACAAGGTAAACCGAGTGGAGATAAGAATGCAGAGATTTCAACACCATAAGGCACACCGTACATTGGTTGAACACCATGTTCAGTCCCTGCACCTTTTGTTTCAATCTTACGATTTGGATCTTGTGGAATCAAACGTGTTACAAATGGCAATGCAAGTGGATTTGTCAATGCAACCTGACGATCAGGATTGACAGAAATACCACCCCACTCGAACACACCTAAGTTACCAGGGAATACCAACGTACCATTTTCAGATGGTGGTGTATAAATTCCTTGATAGTTCAATGTCTTGAAGTAAACACGGCAGTATAACTGATCAAGCATTGTGGCACCCCACATATCTTTATCAGTTAATTTATCTTTTGGTGCTAAATTCAAATCAGAGAAAGGTTGCGTTGGAGAGTAACGTTCACCCTTAGTTTCAGGACCAATTAATGTTTTTTGAGGTACAGGACGCTCAGTAATTGGAACAATTGCACGGCCATCGCGACGATCTAGAACAAAGACACTACCTGTTTTTGTAGTCACATAAACCGCAGGGACAACACTACCGTCCTTATCTTTCACATCAGCCAATGTTGGTTGAGACGGAACATCCATATCCCATAAATCATGATGGGTTGTTTGGAAGTGCCATACCAACTTACCTGTAGTTGCATTTAGTGCAAGTACAGAGTTTGCATAACGTTCTTTAAGATCATTACGATCTCCACCCCAAATGTCAGGCGTACCCACACCAGTTGGAATATAAACGATATCTAATTTTTCATCGTAAGATAATGGCGCCCACGCATTCGGTGAGTTATTTACGAATGTTTGACCTGGCGCAGGAATCGCATTTGGATCTTGTGCACCTGTATCAAATACCCATAAAAGTTTACCAGTATTTACATCATAACCACGAATTACACCAGACGGCTCTTCTGTAGAGAAGTTATCTGTTGTTGCACCACCAATAATGATTGTTGTACCAGTTACAACAGGTGGAGATGTTGGGTTATAACCGCCCGGATAAGGGAAAGGCATATCTTTTTGTAAGTCAACTTCGCCATCATGTCCAAAGTCTGTACATGGCTTACCATTGTCTGCATTTACTGCAACTAAACGGCCATCATTTACAGGTAAAATAATTTTACGAGGACATTGAGTAGAAGAAGATTGTTTGAATTTCAAGCTTGTTGCAAATTCTTGAGTGTTGTTCTCATCGTAATAAGACACACCACGGCAAGTTAAATGCTGGAAAGTTACATCAGATTTAAGCTTTGGATCAAAACGCCATTTTTCTTGACCAGTTTTTGGATCTAAAGCAATCAAGAATTGGTGTGCTGTACACATGTACATATTATTGCCAATTTTGATTGGTGTAACCTGATTAGTAATCTCGCCTGGATCATTTGCAGTTTTGAAATCACCAGTACGGAATACCCAAGCTTCTTTTAGATTTTGAACGTTTTTATCATTAATTTGTGTTAATGGAGAATAACGTTGACCATCTTGTGTACGTCCATATGCAGGCCAATCACTATCTGCAACCCCAGGTGTTGTCGTTGCTTGCGCAGGCTGACTTGTTTTAATTTCACCGTTAATTTCTTGCGGATCATTAAAAATAGAGTACACCATGACAATAATTGCAAACGCAAGGGTTGCAGCCAATGTCATACGGCTTGGTGTTTTTGGCTGTTGTATTCCATTCGTTACAGCAGGAATAAGCATCCAAACGCCAATAACGCCTAAAATATCAAGACGCGGTACGAGTGCCCAAAAATCTGAACCGACTTCCCAAAGCCCCCAGATGGTTGTGCCCAACATTAACACAGCGTATACAAGATAAGACGCGATTGAACGACGGAATAACAAAATACCTGATGCCAACAACATCAGACCAGCAATAATATAGTAAAGAGAGCCGCCTAGTACCGCAAGATAAGCACCACCGCCTAGAACGACAAGGCCTAATACCACCAATATAAAGGCAGTAAAGTTCCTCATTCCTGAACTCTTTGAGGGTTGATCCATAATCACCTCTAATTTCCGGCTTGAGCTAATTCAACAGGCACCAACGCCCATTTTAGTCCGAAGCCAACCATTTTATACAAATAAAACAAACCTGAATCACCCGAAGTCTTTACGAAAAAGAATGATTTAGGTTTGTATAAATAAGTACCCTTAACTTATTTTAAGGGTACTGACTCAAAATTAAAATACTGTGATGAATTTAATACCACCCACCCAAGCATTATTCCCATCTTTTAATGCACCAACATGATGAACATATTGTACATTTGGACGAATTTTTAACCAATTCGTAGCATGGATACCATAGTAAAACTCGGCATTATATTCGTCATCATATTGCTCACCTGCCTTATGAATGCGACCTAAACCTAAAGCCAGTTCATCAAGCGGGCGTGCATCAAACAAGCCTGTATATTCTAACCCAATATTTTGCATATTGGAGACTTGACTATCATCTATATCATTTACGTCATGATCAAAAAATGATGTGCTTACAAATCCTGTAAGTCCACGGTTTTTATCACCATGATGCGCTGTAAGCTGTTGCTTCGCAGAGAACCAGCTTCCCTGTTTATTTTTAATCTTCTGATTTGCTGTATTTGTATCTACTGTACTGTAGTAATACCCTAAACGATATTCACCAGGAAGTGCTTCATTTAAAAGCTTAGGCTGCCATACAACTTCTACAGGAATAATTGCACCATTTGAACCGTCTGTACTTAGGTTAAATCCTTTTCCACGTTTTAGATTCTCAGGGTTATGCTCATATGCTCCAACTTGTACATACACATCTGGAGATAGATTATATTTAACGCGCATTGCCCATTGGCTTACAGGCCAATTGTACCATTGATCGCCAGCCCAGTTACCGACTTGACCACCACACAATGTTAAATTTTGGAAGTTACATTCAAAACTATTAAAATCTTCAGCTTCACCAAAACGCCCTACTTTAACATCAAGCGCTTTATCTAAAAATTGTTTTTTAATCCATAAATCTGTTAAACGCCAAGTCTGACCGCGACCCCAAACTTCTTGAACAGAACTCAGTTGCCCACGAAGTGCATCTGAAGTGTTTGTTAAATTCTGGCCGCTACGATGTGTAATCGTAATCTGTGCTTGAGTATCACTCCATCCTAAAATCTTACTTAAATCAAGATTTGCACCTAAAGCAATTTGATCTGAATATTCTGTACCATGATTTGATGCTGTTTTTGAATCCATCAAATTGGCAAGCTCACCTGCGTATTCTAGTGAAAAATCGTATCCCTGCTCTTTTAATGCCGTCCGTTCGCCATTCCAGTCACCTAACATATAAGGGCTTTGTGCATTAAAAGCATTTTCTGCATGTACTTGGGTCAATCCTGATACCACAAATACAGACATAGATAAACGAAAGATTAATGAAGACATATCCACTTGTACATAACCTTTGTTGTTTTGTTGAATGATATAGAATACTATTATTCTTGTAACAAAGGTTAAATAATTTGTTACCAAATTAAAAAATAAAAACTTAATAATCAATTAGATAGAAACTTATAGAAAATAAGAATAATTGTTTAAATAAATATTTTTTGTTACTAAGTAAAAAATAACCGACATAATAAAGTATTTACTCTATTTTAAGCTTTTATGCTACAATAAGCATGCTATGATTTTAAATACATTGAAGTATTCTCTTGTAGATATTTTCAATAACTCAAGTGACATATTTTATCTTGCATAACGCAATATAATTTGTCTTATTATTCATCAACAATCATCTAGGTTTATTATTTGTGAATATAAAAGCTATTGAAGGACTCAACGTGAGTCGTGATACAATTAGCATTTACTTTGTCAATGCGGCGCTTAAAGGCGTTAAAAAACTCGGTATGGATGTTGAAACGCTTCTCTCCCATGTAGGCATTGAAGCAGAGTTATTGAAACAATCCAAAGCACGTATTTCTCCTGAGCAATATACCCGATTTATTAAAATGCTCTGGATGGTTACGCAGGACGAACATGCAGGCTTTTCTGCACAACCAAGACGCCTAGGTACATTTGCAATGATGTGCCAACTCATTATTCATGCCAAAACTCTTCGAGAAGCACTAGAACTTTCTACACAGTTCTATCGTTTATTTGGCGATGATTGGTTTATTAGTTTAGAACACGATAAACATGAAGCACGTTTTGTACCTTTTGTCCCCAAAACAGAAGACCCTGATCACTTCATGACAGAAAGCATGCTTATGATTTGGCATGGCCTCGCATCATGGCTCATTGATCGAAGAATCCCTCTAGAGCGTGTTCATTTTAACTATAGTCGCCCCGAACAAGCAGATGAATATGATGCCTTATTCTTTGCACCTGTGATTCAATTCGATATGGCAAGAACAGAAGTCACTTTTGCTGCTGACTATTTAGATCTTCCAATCCGTCAGAATGCAGATACACTAGAAGACTTTTTAAAGTATGCACCTGCACAACTACTTGTAAAATTTAAAAATACTAACTCTCTAACCTCTCGTATTCGTGATGTGCTTAAAAGCCATATTGGCGAAGAAATGCCAACATTAAATGATGTTGCTTCCATGCTCTATCTTTCACCACAAACCCTACGTAGACGACTTGCTTCGGAAGGTAGAAGTTATCAAGGCGTGAAAGATGCTCTACGTCGTGATGCTGCGATTCATTTATTACTACAGCCCAAGCTTACATTAGAAGATGTTGCTCAACAGGTTGGATTTAGTGAAACCAGTACCTTCCACCGTGCATTTAAAAAGTGGACAGGCGTAACCCCAGGTCTCTATAGACAATTACACGGATCTTTATAAAAACTTCTCTTTTACCCTCACATTTCGTGAGGGTTTTCACATTTTTTAATATAAATTTCCTTAAATAAAAATAACTTAAGCCTTCCTTAAAGAGAAAGATTAATTTTTAGCCATATTTTTATTTTACATAATATATACTATAAATATATAAGGATCATTCGACAGTTTAAATATAACGACCATGGAGCGTACGTAATGCTTAATTGCAGATTTAATTCTGCTATTGCGCCTTTTTTTGCAATAGCAATGGCTTTTTCTGGGGTTCAAACCGCAACTGCAGCGGAGCCTGCGTCAGTCACATCAGTTTCCGAAGACAATATTCAAAAGTCAGAACAACTGCCAGCTTGGTGGAAACAAGCCGTATTTTATCAAATTTATCCACGTTCATTTAAAAACACCAATGGAAGCGGTGTTGGAGACATTAACGGAATTATAGAGAAATTAGATTACTTAAAGAATTTAGGGATCGATGCAATTTGGATTAATCCGCATTATGCATCACCAAATAAAGACAACGGCTACGATGTCAGCGATTACCAAGACATCATGAAAGAATATGGCACCATGGAAGACTTCGATCGCCTTATTTCTGAAATGAAAAAACGAAATATGCGTCTAATGGTCGATGTTGTTATTAACCACACAAGTGACCAACACCCATGGTTTATTCAAAGTAGTAGCAGTAAAGATAATCCATATCGCGACTATTATTTCTGGCAAGATGGAAAAAATGGACAAGAACCAAATAATTATCCATCTTTCTTTGGTGGATCAGCTTGGTCGAGAGATGAGAAAACAGATCAGTACTATTTACATTACTTCGCAAAACAACAGCCAGATTTAAATTGGGACAACCCAAAAGTTAGACAAGACCTTTATAAAATGCTGCGTTTCTGGCTGGATAAAGGTGTATCTGGAATGCGTATAGATACCGTTGCAACTATCTCAAAAATACCTGAATTTCCAGATCTTTCTGAAAATCAGAAAAAAGATTTCGATGAGGCATATACCAAAGGCCCTAATCTGCACAAATACATTCATGAAATGAATCAAGAAGTTTTCTCTCATTACAGCGATGCAGTCACTGCAGGTGAAATTTTTGGTGTTCCAGCAACAGACTCTATCCGATTTACAGACCGTCGTCGTGAAGAGCTAAACATGGCATTTACGTTCGATCTTATTCGTATCGATGTTGATCCAAAAGCAAAATGGCGTCGTACGGACTGGACTCTTTCTAAGTTCCGTCAAACAGTAAATACAGCAGATACAACGGCAGGCCAATATGGTTGGAATGCTTTCTTCTTGGATAACCATGATAATCCACGTGTTGTTTCTCACTTTGGTGACGATCGTCCAAAATGGCGTGTACCTTCTGCAAAAGCATTAGCTACAGTCATTCTAACTCAACGTGCAACACCATTTATTTATCAGGGTACCGAAATAGGTATGACCAACTACCCATTTAAAGGTATAGAAGATTTTGATGATATTGGTGTCAAAGGTTCTTGGAAAGATCTTGTAGAAACAGGTCAAGTGTCTAAAGAAGAATTCTTAAAAGCTGCTCGTTTTACAAGTCGCGATAACGCACGTACACCATTTCAGTGGGATGCAAATGAAAATGCAGGCTTTACAACGGGTACACCATGGTTAAAAATCAATCCAAATTACAAAGAAGTAAATGCTGCAAGTCAAATTAATGATCCAGATTCGGTGTATAACTACTACCGTAAGCTGATTCAACTTAGACATGCAATTCCTGCTTTAACTTATGGCGAGTATAAAGATCTAGACTTAAATAATGATAATGTGTACGCATATACACGTATCGATGGTAATGAAAAGTATTTAGTGGTTGTAAACTTTAAGGAAAAAGCGATTAACTACAAATTACCGGAAGGAATTTCTATCCAGTCTATTGTCGTTGAAAGCAATGCCAAATCAACTGTAAAAGCAAATGCAACTTCAATTAAGCTTGCACCATGGCAGTCAGGAATCTACAAAATTAACTAATCTTTAAATCCTAATCATAAAAAGCCTTATCATTTGATAGGGCTTTTTTATCATATTCTTCATATTTTGTTAAATAAATAACCAAACTCCATCATACAATCATTATTAATTCAAATAGAATGTTCTATATAGAATAACTTTAGTTATCGCAAATTCTTTTAATACAAATTGATTTAATATTCAAAAATATAGTGGGAAAATTATGACTCAAATTCAAAAATCGTCACAGCTTCCAACATGGTGGAAACAAGCCGTTTTCTATCAGGTTTATCCACGTTCATTTAAAAACACAAATGGTAGTGGCGTTGGAGACATTAACGGTATTATTGAAAAATTAGACTATTTAAAAAACTTGGGTATTGATGCAATTTGGATTAATCCTCATTATGACTCACCAAACAAAGACAATGGTTATGATATTCGTCACTATGAAAAAATCATGGAAGAATATGGAACCATGGAAGACTTCGACCGTCTGATTGCTGAAATGCAAAAACGTAGTATGCGTTTAATGGTTGATGTTGTGATTAACCACTCTAGTGATCAACACGAATGGTTTGTGCAAAGTAGAAGCAGTAAAGATAATCCTTATCGTGATTACTACTTTTGGAGAGATGAACCCAATAACTACCCATCTTTCTTCGGTGGGTCTGCTTGGACAAAAGATGATACAACTGGCCAATATTACCTACACTACTTTGCCAAAGAACAGCCTGATTTAAATTGGGACAACCCAAAAGTACGTGAAGATTTATACGAAATGCTTCGCTTTTGGCTAAATAAAGGTGTATCAGGATTTAGATTAGATACTGTTGCCACTTTTTCAAAGATTCCAGATTTTCCTGAGTTTACCCATGAACAAGTCCTTAACTTTGATGAAGAATATACCAAAGGGCCTCGTCTTCATGAATATATTCGTGAAATTAATGAAAAAGTCTTTTCAGAGTATGATGTAGTTACTGCAGGTGAAATTTTTGGTGTTCCCACAGAAGAGTCAATTAAGTTTACCGATCACCGTCGCAAAGAGTTAAACATGGCATTTACATTCGATCTCGTACGATTAGATGTAGACCATGCCGAAAAGTGGCGTCGTAAAGACTGGACACTTCCTCATTTTAGAAAAATTATTCATGACTTACACCAAACAGCGGGTGAGCATGGATGGAATGCGTTTTTCCTAGATAACCATGATAACCCACGCGTTGTTTCTCACTTTGGCGATGACCGTCCAGAATGGCGTGCTGCGTCTGCAAAAGCATTAGCAACCGTAATTTTAACCCAACCTGCTACGCCATTTATTTATCAAGGTACAGAGTTAGGTATGACCAATTATCCATTCGAAACCATTGAAGATTTTGATGATATTGGGGTTACAGGTTTTTGGGATGACCTCGTAAAAACAGGTAAAGTTCCTGCAGATGAATTTCTTAAAGCTTCCAAATATACTTCTCGCGATAATGCACGTACGCCTTTCCAATGGGACGATACAGAAAATGCAGGTTTTACTACTGGCACACCATGGTTAAAAGTGAATCCAAACTACAAAGAAATTAATGCAGCTCGCCAAATTAACGATCCCGATTCAGTATTTAGCTACTATAAATCACTCATTCAACTCAGACATGAAATACCAACCCTCACCTATGGCAGTTATCATGATTTAGATTTAAGTCATGATACAGTATATGCATATACACGGATTGATGGCGATTATAAATATTTAATCCTTGTGAACTTCTCAGAACATGACGTTCACTATTCATTACCAGATCATCTTTCAATTACATCTACTGTTATTGAAAGTAGTGCAAAATCTCCTATTCAAGAGCATGCAACTGAGGTTCAATTAGCACCTTGGCAATCTGGTATCTATAGATTGAGCTAATGATTAAAGGCAGTCGTTTAGACTGCCTTTTTTAATCCATCAACAACGACATCCTTCTCTTTGTCGATCTACCTGCTCATCTGCCAATAAACGTTCTAGACTATGGTTTTGAATACCATACATTTCTTTTAACTCTTGAATTTGCTTAATAATTTCTTGATTAGGCACGGCATCATCAGATTGCTTTTTCACAGCTAAAATCATTTTGTTTTTACTGGTATGTTCTAAGGCAACAAACTCGAAAACTTTGGTCTCATATCCATATGCATTTAACAAAAGTGCACGAATAGTATCTGTTAACATTTCTGCCTGCTGACCTTGATGAATACCATATTGTAACATTGGCTGTAATACTTCAGGCGCACGCAATTGGGGGCGTAACTCTTTATGACAACATGGTGCACACATAATCATAGAAGCATTTAAACGTATTCCACAGTGAATAGCAAAATCTGTAGCAATATCACATGCATGTAGTGCAATCATGACATCTAAATGCTCGGGTGAATAACTACGCACATCGCCTTGGAAAAAATCGAGTGAATTAAACGCATTTTTATCTGCAACTTTTTGGCAAAAATTGACTAAATTCTCTCGTAACTCAACACCCGTCAAATGCGGATTCCATCCATTTTTATTTAAATAATCATACATTGCAAAAGTTAAATAGCCTTTACCTGAACCAAAGTCCACAACATGTAACTGCTCATCTTTCATATTAATATGATCTAAAGCACCAGAAAAAATTTCAATAAATTTATTAATTTGCTTCCATTTTCTGGCCATACTTGGAATAACTTTATGCTGTTGATCTGTAACGCCTAAATCGATTAAATAATCTTGTTGTTGATCTATATATCGCTGCTTTTCACGATCATGATTTGTATTCGATAATACACGTCCTTGTTGTGTCTTTGCTTGTGTCAAAATAACTTTTTTCTTGGCTCTTTTGAGTTGCCATTCATTTTTGTTACTCCACAAATTTGCTTGTTTAGCATGAGGAAGCAATTGTTTTATCTGAAAAATAGCTTCATCTACCGTGTAATTTTTTGTCACATCTTGGGTTTGGTAACGATATACCGATGAAATCATTATACGTTGTTGAATTTCTATAATTCTAAAACTTATTTTTTCAAGGTGCTCCTCTTCACCTTGATACTTACTCAACACAAGACGTTCAAAAGCGTTTGTATTCAATAATGCTTCAATCTCGTAAAAAAACTGATTTTCCTGCTCAGAAGCAAAATGTTGAACTACCATGACCAATATCCAAATAAAGTTACAATTCCATTTTAAATCTTCTTACTTTAAAATCAAAACTGAATTAATATACAAGTGTATTTTTAATAATGTGAATATGATGACAACAGATCAAATCTTAAACTATGACATACAAGAGGAACGCTTAAATGTTTTAACACATGGATTAGGTGCTGTAATTGCAATCATTGCAAGCATTCAACTCATTTATAAAACACAATTTCTTGCAGGACTTAGTTGGTTAAGCATTTGGGTATATTGCTTTGGTTTAATTTTCGTACTCTCAAGCTCTACACTTTATCATTGGTCAAAGACTGCTAAAGCAAGACGTTGGTATAAAAAGCTGGATCATACTGCTATTTATTACCTTATTGCAGGTACATACACTCCATTGCTATATCTAAATATTCCAACACCCAAAGCACACTATATTTTAATTGCACTTTGGACAATGACCGCCATAGGTACAATCTTTAAAATATTCTTTGCTCATCGTTTTGGTAAAGTATCACTCATTGCATATATCACTATGGGATGGTTTGCTGTACTCATGTTTGATGATATGAAGAAATATCTCTCTCCAGATTGCCTAAATTTATTGGTTATTGGGGGCTTAGCTTATACCATTGGTGCTATTTTTTATGCTTTAAAGAAAATTCGTTATACTCACGCAATTTGGCATATTTTTGTATTAATTGGTGCAGGCTCGCATTTTCTTGCAATTTATAAATATTCAATTCCTTATTCTATATAAGAAAAGGCTATCGCAATGATAGCCTTTTTTTATATATAAATATGTTTAGAGCCCACTTAATAGTACTCTCGCCACCTCATTCATTAAAATTTCTGCCATATATAGTGCTAAGAATGCAACCATCGGTGACAGGTCAATCATACCCATATTCGGCATAATACGACGGAATGGAGCTAATAATGGCTCTGCAAGCTCTTGAATAACTTCAATATATGGAGATCTAGATTGAGTAAACAATACGACCCAACTTAGTATAATCGTTGCAAAAATAAGATAACGACAAATACTAATCAGTGCTTGAATCATGGTCACAAAAGTATAGACAATCAAATACCATGCACTATACGGTGGTGTGCCAGATAAATACATTTCACCAAAATTTTTAAATAGACATAGCACGATTAAAAGTGCAATAGCAGCTAAATTTACTCTGCCTTTTGCAACTGTTGGAAAAATTCGGCTAAACGTATCTACAAACTTTGTTGCCTTCATTGTTGCAAGTACAACTGGATTATATGGACTTACCATAGCCAACTGTATCAAGAACCTTCCAAATATCAATAAAATAACAGCATTCAATAAGATGCTAAAAATTTGCGCACTATTTGCACCCATAAATATTATGTCCTAACTTGATGATTTGGTACTTTCGCTAAGTCCTTGAGTTAGCGTTTGACTACGTTTTTGAGCAGCTGCGAGTGCTGTTTGTATACTTTGAGAAATAGACTCTCGGTCAAATACTTGCAAAGCTGCCTCCGTTACTCCATGAGGCACTACAACTTGTTTACGTAGTTCTGCTGGAGAAAAGCCACTACTAATTGCCATTTGGGCAGCACCTAAAGCGGTTTGTAAGGTAAGTGCTGAAGCTGTTTTTTCATCAAGCCCCATATTTTTACCAGCTCGAATCATACTTTCCATCATATAAAAGAAATATGCTGGCCCCGAACCAGAAATTGCAGTTACTGCATCGAGCTCCTCTTCAGATTTCACCCAAATACACAATCCTGTCACTGCAAAAATTTTAGAGCTTAACTGCTGATCAGCCTCACTGACCGTATCTAATGCAAATACGCCATGCGCACCAGTTTGAACCAATGCAGGTATATTCGGCATAACCCTTACAATATTATATGTATTTGTAAGTTGTGCAAGTATTGAAATTGTTGCGCTTGGAACAACTGAAATAAGTAATTTCTCTTTAAATAGATTTTTTAATGGTTTTAATGTATCTACTAATTCGCTCGCTTCTACACAAAGAATAACAACATCTACCCAATACAACATATCTGCACTGTTGGTAAAAAGGCTAATATCTTTTTCTTGTAAAACTTTGCGTATGCTCTCAGTAGATTCAGTCACACAAATTTGCTCTCGCGGAAAGCCTTGAATGATCAAACCATTCATAATTGCTTGAGCAATATTGCCACCACCAATGAAACCAATTTTACGATTTAATAGTACATTTATATCCATACCGCGCAATTCTTCCTCAATGCTTTTTTATCAGCTTTGGTTGCCAGCCATTTTTTTTGCAATATTTAGACTGTGCCAACCAAAAACCTTGTGGAGTAAACACACCTAAAATAACATTCTTAAATTGCAGAATTTGGACTCTGTGCCTTAGCCAAGGCAAAATTTTAGCCGATTGAATCGCTTTTTTTAGAGGCCAATGCCCGACTCTTCCATATAAATGCACTTTTTCGCCATCTATTCGTGGTCTTATTTGAAGTTCTACATGCAGTAGCTCTTCACTTAAACCGATTTGGTTTTCTATCTGACAACGAAACAAACCACTGCTTAACTGTAATGTTTCATCTCCAATGATATACACGCTTTCAGATTGAACAACATCATACCGCTGTGCTAAATATTCAGACTCAACCAGTTTATACAACTTTTCCTGAAAGCGAGTATACCAAAATGGCGAACAAAATAATGCAGCTTTTGCATCTGGACGTGCATGTATTACCTCATTTTGAACACGCTCAATCATTGCCAAGCTTGGCCTATAGCCATCGGTGTCTTTCATCCAAAATGAAAGAAGATTCCTTTGCCTCGGTAAAGAGAGTTTAAGAAATTTTTCTAAGTCTAATTTATCGTTTAAAATACATGCATCAATATCTTGTTGAACAACTTCCTGTAAAATTTCATCTGCATCTTGCATAAGATATGCAGTACGTGCAATTGAATTTTGCATCTTTGGGAATCTTTGTTCTAGTACTGGCCACAGTATTGCTCTTGCCCAAGCACGATCATAATGTTCATCAAAGTTTGTGGGATCATCTACAAACTTAAGTTGAAACTGTGTTACCCAGTGTAGAAGCTGCTGTCTAGACAAACCAAGTAATGGACGCCAAATTGTTAAATCTGCACGACGGTCAATTTCTCTCATAGCAGAAAGCCCAGTGACACCTGCACCCGAGAATAGCCTTAGAAGAAGTGTTTCTGCCTGATCTTGCTGATGATGTGCAAGAACTAATATTTCATTCGATTGAAGATTTTTCTTAAATGCATCGTAACGAGCCCGACGTGCTTGTAATTCCAAGTTTCCAGACTGAACCACCACTCGCTCAATAACACATGGTATATTCATCTTTTGACAAAATTGGAAAACAAACTGAGCCCAGTCTTTACTTAAAGATTGTAATTGATGATCTACATAAATCGCGCGAACGCGCTGAGGAAATAAAGTAGAAAAAAGATGAAGCAGCAGCATGGAATCCATGCCACCGCTACACCCAATCAAGAAGTCATATTCTGAGAAATCAGAATCTGCTCTTGCTAAGATACAATCCCTGGATTGTCGCTGCCAAACTTCATCAAACGTTGGTAACGTGCTTCGCATCTCTCATCAGCATCCATTGGTTCTAGCTCTGCTAAAGCTTCTTTTAAAACTTCTCTTAAACGCTGCATCACTTGCTCAGTATTTAAGTGGGCACCCTCGCCTTCATCAACAACATGCTCAACAATACCCATTTTTACAAGTTTGTCTGCCGTTAATGCCAATGCTTCACTGGCTTGTTCTGCTTTTTCTGCTGTTTTCCACAAAATAGATGCACATCCCTCTGGAGAGATCACAGAATAAATACTATGTGACAGCATAATTACACGGTCGGCAACACCAATACCAAGTGCACCACCAGATCCACCTTCACCCAACACTGTTGCAATAACAGGAACCTTTAGACTTGCAAGCTGTGCAAGACTTGTTGCAATTGCTTCTGCTTGCCCACGTTCCTCTGCACCAATACCTGGGTATGCACCCATTGTATCAATGAATGTAAGTACAGGTAAGTTAAAACGTTCTGCTAAATCTAAAAGACGCTGTGACTTACGATATCCTTCTGGATTACACATTCCAAAGTTATGCTGTAAACGCTCGCGAGTAGAACGCCCTCTATGTTGGCCAACTACCATCACAGGTTTACCGTCAAAACGAGCTAGGCCACCGATCATTGCACCATCATCACCAAATAAGCGATCACCGTGTAAGGTATCAAAGTCTTCAAAAAGCTCATTGGCATAGTCTAAAAACTGTGGACGTTCAGGATGACGTGCAATTTGCACTGTTTTCCATGCTTTCGTTTGAGCCGATTTATTTTTCATAGGTCGAATATTATCCTTAAATTAACTAAATCGAGTTAATCGATAAATTTTTCCGACTGAATGATCAAATCAATGTCCCAATGCTTAAATTGCGTTTGCTCATCATGCAGATCTGCAACCAGTAATGGCCATTGTTTCGCATCGCCAGAAACAGTCAGTTGCCATTGTTGCTCATTCAGTACCTTTAATTCAATGGCAGGAAGCATCTCATCACTACGACTATGATTTAATAAAACCGCCAACCTTAGGAGCAAACAAAGGTAAACGAGTGACATTCCACCATGTCTAAGCGTTTCATTTTTTGCTTCACTTTTAATCTTACGTCGATGATGTGCTACCAACTCAGACAGATGGTTTTGATCAATTTGTGAGAACCCTGGGATATCTGAATGTTGCAGTAAATATGCACCATGTCGATGATAGCCACCATGACTGATTGCTAACCCAATTTCATGCAAATAAGCCGCTCTTCTTAGTAAGTCACTGTCTTCATTCGTTAATTTCAGATCATCCGCAACATTTTCAAACAAATACTGTGCTGTTTTTACCACACGATCTGCTTGTTTAACGTCGGCACCATAGCGCCCAACCAACGCTTGTACGCTACGATCTCTTATATCTTCATGTTTGAATCGGCCCAACAAATCATACATGACGCCTTCTCGTAATGCACCATCAGAGAACATAAGACGATCAATTTCCATCACTTCAAAAATAGCGTATAAAATTGCAAGGCCAGCTGGCAAAACTGCTCGTCTATCTTCTTTTAGTCCATCAAAATCTAAATCTGAAACATGCTTATATTTTAAAAGTTTATCTTTTAATTTTTCTAGGCCTTCACGTGTGATGCTTTCTTGTTCATCACTTAAACCCATGTTAATCATAATTTGACGACATGCTTTAATCGTACCACTTGAGCCTACCGCAGTGTCCCATCCTTCAGCACGATAAGTATTTGCAATCGCTGTTAATTCTTTACAAGCTGCTACAAATGCTTTTTGAAAATTTTTATGAGAAATATCGCCATTTGGGAAAAAACGATTTGTAAATACAACACATCCCATTTGCAATGATTCTGTATGAATGGGTTCAAACTCTTCACCGATAATAAATTCAGTTGACCCGCCACCAATATCAACCACCAAACGACGCCCACCATTTGCCATAGTATGCGACACACCCAAATAAATGAGTCTGGCTTCTTCACGTCCAGCAATAATCTCAATTGGTTTTGGTAATATTTCAGCAGCCTTTTGCATAAACTCGTGGCCATTCTTTGCTTGACGCAAAGCATTCGTTGCAACTATACGCAACCGATTGGTTTGTACAGAGCTTAAACGCCCAACAAAACGTGCAAGACATGCCAGTCCACGTTGCTGTGCCGCTTCTGTTAAATTTTCGTCTTCATCTAAACCCGCAGCCAGTTGTACCTTTTCCGACATTGAAACAACTTTTTTCACCTCACCATGATCAACTTTTGCAATGGCTAAGTGAAAACTATTTGACCCCATATCAATTGCTGCAAGCAATTCTTCATCTATCAGAAAATCGGACATCGTGCAAAAAAACTCAAAATGAATTGTTACTTAGAGTAATCCACTCTCTTTAGATTGAAAAGTGCTTTTACGATTCAAAATCGTGTTTTTTATGATTTATTCAATTGTTGGGAACAATAAAAGATATCGTTAATCTCTGTTAGACAATCTGTATAGACATGATTAAAGTTCTTTTAAATAGCTATACGCTTGAAAATTGCTGTGCAATACTTATATACAACCACAGTAATAAAACTAATTTGGAGTCATTCAATGTCAAACCTTGTAAACACAACAGATGCAGACTTTAAAGTAGACGTCTTAGAATCTGAAACACCTGTACTGGTCGACTTCTGGGCAGCATGGTGTGGTCCATGTAAAGCAATTGCACCTGTTTTAGAAGATTTGTCTCGCGAGTATGATGGTAAAGTTAAAATTGTAAAAGTTGATGTCACTAACTGTGAAGAGACTGCAGTGAACTACAACATCCGCAATATTCCTGCCCTTCTTTTATTCAAAGATGGTGAAGTTGTGGCTCAACAAGTCGGTGCTGTACCACGCTCTAAACTTGTTTCATTTATTGATGAAAACGTTTAAAACCTCATAATAAGAAGATACGTCATAAATTTGGCGTATTTTCTTTCTAAAAAATTGACAATTAACCGTCAGTCACTTATATTTTAAAACCAAGAAATATGCAGCAAAACTCAGCTACACTTTTTCTGAAAAGATACAACACATAAGATCGCCGTTCGGCAAAGCAATTGTTTACTTTTATCTTCAAAACAATTAACCAGATTTCTGCGTTTGTATTGTGCAAAAGAAACTGCTCAATGCTTTGTACATTTGGTCGAATCTTAAATCTATTCTCTTTTTGACTCCGATGTTCTTATCTATATTGAACCACATATGAATTTAACTGAACTCAAGAAAAAACCGATTGGCGAACTCATTAAAATTGCAGAGTTCATGGGCCTTGAGGGGATGGCACGTAACCGTAAACAAGATATTATTTTTGCTATTTTAAAACGCCATGCAATGAATGGCGAAGAGATTTTTGGCGATGGTGTTTTAGAGATCCTTTCTGACGGCTTCGGCTTTTTGCGTTCAGCAGCAGGATCATACCTTGCCGGACCTGATGATATTTATGTCAGTCCATCTCAAATTCGTCGCTTTAACTTACGCACAGGCGATACCATTGCGGGAACCATTCGTCCACCAAAAGAAGGTGAACGCTACTTTGCATTATTAAAAGTTAACCAAATTAATTACGACACACCAGAAAACTCACGTAACAAAATTTTATTTGAGAACCTAACGCCACTGTTCCCTACAGAACAACTCATTATGGAATTAGGTAATGGTTCAAGTGAAGATCTCACAGCACGTGTTGTCGATCTCATTGCGCCAATTGGTAAAGGCCAACGTTCTATCATTGTTGCACCGCCAAAAGCTGGTAAAACAATGCTCTTACAAAACATGGCACAGTCTATTGTTCGCAATAACCCTGAAGTTTTCCTCATTGTCCTTCTTATTGATGAACGTCCTGAAGAAGTAACAGAAATGGAACGTACTGTTCGTGGTGAAGTTGTTGCATCAACATTTGATGAATCACCTGCACGTCATGTTCAAGTTGCCGAAATGGTTATCGAGAAAGCTAAACGTCTTGTAGAACATAAAAAAGATGTTGTTATTTTGCTTGACTCTATTACTCGTCTTGCACGTGCATATAACACAGTTATTCCGTCATCAGGTAAAGTACTTACAGGTGGTGTAGATGCACATGCACTAGAACGACCAAAACGTTTCTTTGGTGCTGCACGTAATATTGAAGAAGGTGGCTCACTGACAATTATTTCTACTGCTCTTATTGAAACTGGCAGTAAAATGGATGAAGTCATTTACGAAGAATTTAAAGGTACAGGTAACCAAGAGATTACTCTAGACCGTCGTATAGCTGAAAAACGTGTATTCCCTGCAATGAATATGAAAAAATCAGGTACTCGTCGTGAAGAGCGTCTTATGGGTGAAGATAGCTTACGTAAAGTTTGGATCTTACGTAAACTTTTACATCCTATGGATGAACTCAATGCAATTGAGTTCTTACTTGACCGAATGAAAGAAACCAAAACAAATGATGACTTCTTTGAACAAATGAAGAGAAAACAGTAGAAATTTGTTTAAATTCACACATATAAAATTAAAATGAAAATTGCCTCACAAACTTGTGGGGCTTTTTTTATATTTCTTTAATAAATGTCTCAAGTGCTTGTAATTACTTAATTAAAATTTATAGATCAAGATTTGTTTTTACATAAAATAACAAAGTATATTCTGCGATTGTGATGCACTTATCAGATATAAATATATACTTTTTTAATAATCGAAAAACCACCTATTTTTAAGTAACTTAATCGACAATTACTCCAATATACTCTTCATTATTGATTGTTATTTTCTGTTAAAAAACAAACAAAAAATGATCATTTTTTCGTTTTTTTTAAATATACCTAGTAGTAATTCCATAAACTCAGTGATAGCATACACGCATGCCAGTTAACTTGCTCCGTGCGTTGTTACCTATCGAAAACGTATAGGGATAATAAAAGCTTAAACAAGTTAGCGTTGGTTTTTTTTCTCTATTATTTTATGAGAGTGATGCCATGTTATTCAAAAAATTCGCTATCGTAGCTGCTGTAGCTACAACTTTAGCTTTCGTTGGTTGTGCTAAGAAAGAAGCTCCTGCTGCTGACGCATCTGCTGCTGCTTCTGAAGCTGCTTCTGCTGCATCTGAAGCTACTGCTGCTGCATCTGATGCTGCTGCTCAAGCAACTACTGCTGCTTCTGAAGCTACTGTTGCTGCGTCTGACGCTGCTGCTTCTGTTGCTCAAGCAACTGATGCTGCTCCTGCTGCGTCTCAAGCTGCTCAATAATTCAAATTACTTTGAATTATACAAAAAGAGAGCATTTGCTCTCTTTTTTATTATATAAAAAATAAAATAATGAATTTAGCCTTATTTGACTTCGATGAAACCATTACACATAAAGACAGTTTTGGTCCCTTTCTAACTTTGACAGTAAATCCTATTCAAAAATACTTTTACATCGTCAAACTTAGTCCTTACTTTATTGGATATAAGCTTAAATATATTACAGATCGTATATTTCGTACGAAACTCTGTCATACAGCTTTTAAAAACTATCCAAAAGATAAATTAATAAAGATTGGAAATGATTTTGCAATTCACTATTTAAACAAGATTATACGCTCAAATGCATTAGAACAGATTCAATGGCATCTATCACAAGGCGACCGTGTCGTTGTTGTTTCTTCCTCTTTAGATATTTATTTAAAACCATGGTGTCAACAGTATGGTTTAGATCTCATCTGCAATGAGTTAGAAAGTACTCATGATTTGTATACAGGTCATCTCCGTCATGGAGATTGCGGTGGAATTGAAAAGGCAAATCGTATTCAACAGCAGTATGAGTTGACCGATTATAATAAAATCTATGCTTATGGTGATTCGCCAAATGATCATGCAATGCTAGCACTTGCAGATATCAAATTTTACCAATGGCAACAGATATAAAAAAAGCCTTCATTATATGAAGGCTTTTTTACAATTAATCTTGCTCTGTACCAACACGCTGTCTAAATTTCTGACCTGCTCTAAAAGTCACTACACGGCGTGCAGAAATTGGAATTTCTTCGCCTGTTTTTGGGTTGCGGCCAGGACGTTGGCGCTTATCACGCAACTCAAAGTTTCCAAAACCAGATAATTTTACCTGTTCCCCTGCAATGAGTGATTGACTAATTTCTTCAAAAAATAATTCAACCATTTGCTTAGCTTCACGGCGGTTTAGTGCTGTAAGCTCGCTTAAATGATCAGCCATTTCTGCTTTTGTTAATGCTGTCATGAGGCCCTCAATGTTGCTTGATATGTGCTTTCCAGCACTTCGATTATTTGATCCATACCTGCTTTAATTTCAGCATCCTCTAAAGTACGTGATGGATGCTGCCACAATAGTGCAAACGCAAGTGAACGTTTACCATCCTCAACACCTTGTCCAGTATATACATCAAACAACCATGTTGAGTCGAGAAGCTCTCCACCAGTTTTCTCAATCAACTGCTGAATTTCTTTTACACTTATCTTATCATCAATTAAAAGCGCAATATCACGTCTAACCGACGGAAAACGTGATAATTCTGTAAAATTAGATACATAAGATTGCAAAATGACATTTTGATCAAGTTCTGCTACCCAAGTTACACCTAAATCTAGTGAAGATTCAAGAGATGGATGTAAACGTCCCAAATAACCAATCGATTGACCGTTTACAATAACTTCAGCAGACTGACCAGGATGCAACCATTCACGCTCTGAACGAATGTATTCAACATTTAAACGACTTGCAGCAATAACCTCTTCAATCTCACCTTTAAAGTCAAAGAAGTCCATGTCTTGTGTTTTTGCATGCCATTGTTCAGGCACACGAGAACCGACAGCAATCATTGCAACTGTTGGAATCTGCTTTAATTCATCTAAGTTCGATGCTGTTTGATAATCGAAACGCAAACCCAACTCGAAGAAACGTACACGGCTTTGCTGACGATTTAAATTATATTGAACACACGGAATTAAACTCGACAGTAAAGTACTACGCATCGCTGCCAAATCACTTGATATTGGGTTGGCCAACATGAGTGGTTTCACAGCAGAATTTAATTGTTTTTCTAATTTAGCATCTGAGAAACTAAAACTAATAGCTTCTTGATATCCCAAAGTTGCAATCGTTTGACGTAATTGAGAAACTTCAAACTGATCTTTATAGTGAGATAAAGCGACATCTATTTGCGGTAATTTGATTTGAATATTATCGTAACCATGAATACGTACGATTTCTTCAATAAGATCCTGATAAATGACCATATCAAAACGATGCGATGGTGGTACTACTGACCATTCATCTTTAGCCGTCTCTGTGACTTTGCAACCTAGACGCTCTAGAGCATCAGCAATAAATGATGATTCAATACCATAACCTAGTAAACGCTCGACTTGACCTTTGTTCAACTGAATTGTATTTCTTTGTGGAAGGTATTCACGTTGTTCAGTTTGAACGATAGGACCGAACTCACCACCAGCAATGTCTGCAATTAAAGCAGAAACACGTTGAAGTGCTTTTAGTGGAAGTTCAAAATCTACACCGCGTTCAAAACGCTGAGAAGAGTCAGTATGTAGACCATAGCGACGTGCACGTCCTGCTACAGCCAACGGTGCAAAGAAAGCACTTTCTAAGAAAATATCAGTAGTTTCATCTGTTACACTCGATGCAAGACCACCCATAATTCCTGCAATTGCAAGTGCTTTGGCATCATCTGCAACGACCATGATATCGTCCGTTAATACCACTTCCTGTTCATTTAAGAGCTTAAGTTTTTCATCTTTTGTTGCTTGACGAACCTGAATGTCACCTTCTAGTTTTGCCAAGTCAAAGGCATGCATAGGTTGACCTAATTCAAGTAATACATAATTCGTCACATCAACCAAAAAACTATGTAAACGAATACCTGAACGAGATAAGGCTTTTTCCATCCATACTGGTGTTTTCGCTTGCGTATTTACATTACGCACGACACGCCCTAAATAGCGTGGCACACCTTCAGTTTTTAAATGGACTTGCTTTGTTTCTTGAAGAGTACTGTGAACATCTTCTATTTGAGGCTCATGAATACTTAACTGATTAATTACAGCAATTTCGCGAGCAATACCTCGAACGCTAAAACAATCACCACGGTTCGGTGTAATAGAGATATCAATCACTTGATCATCAAGTTCTAGATACTCACGAATATTTACACCAATCGGTGCATCATTCGGCAACTCTAATAAACCATCTATCTGATCTTCTAAATCAATTTCCGAAGCACCACATAGCATGCCATGTGAGGCAACCCCACGTAGCTTACCCTTTTTAATTTTAAAATCGCCTGGTAATACAGCGCCAACAGTTGCAACAGGCACACGCAATCCAACACGCACATTCGGTGCACCACAAACAATTTGTAAGGGCTCACCTTCACCTATATTAACCGTCGTTACACGCAGGCGATCTGCATCAGGATGCTGCTCAACTGTAAGCACTTCACCAATAACAACACCTGTAAATAGTTTTGCTACAGGTGCAATTTCATCGACCTCTAGACCAAGCATAGTCAATTGATTTGCAAGTGTTGCGCTATCAATTGCAGGGTTAACCCACGTACGCAACCAATTTTCACTAATTTTCATTTGATATATAACCTTAAAACTTTTTGGATCTATTTTGAATATCGATTGAACTAAGCAAATTGGCGCAAGAAACGCACGTCATTTTGATAGAACATACGTAAATCATTAATGCCATAACGCAACATTGCGAAGCGCTCTACACCTAGACCAAAAGCAAAACCTGTATATTTCTCAGGATCAATACCAGCAGCACTCAATACATTTGGATGTACCATGCCACAACCGAGTACTTCAAGCCATTTACCACGCTCATCCATAATATCCACTTCTGCACTTGGCTCTGTAAATGGGAAATATGATGGACGAAATCTTACTTTTAATTCTTTTTCAAAGAAGGCCTGAAGTAAATTTACCAATAAACCCTTTAACTCAGCAAAACTCGTCTTCTCTGCAACATACAAACCTTCGATTTGATGAAACATCGGTGAGTGTGTTTGGTCTGAGTCACAACGATAAACACGCCCTGGACATACAATACGAATCGGTGGTTGACGTTTTTCCATTGTACGAATTTGCACACCTGAAGTATGCGTACGTAACAAATGGTTGGCATCGAAATAAAATGTATCGTGCATTGCACGTGCAGGATGGTGTCCCGGAATATTCAGTGCTTCAAAGTTATGGTAATCGTCTTCAACTTCAGGGCCTGTTTCCACAGTAAACCCAGCTTTAGTAAAGAATTGGCAAATACGCTCTTGTACCTGAGTCACAGGGTGAATACTACCCATTTGCTGGCCACGACCCGGCAATGTAATATCAATTGTTTCACTCGCTAGTTTTGCTTCTAGCGCTTGTTGTTGTAATACTTGCTGTCTTTCGGTGAGTGCCTTATTAATTGCTTCACGCACAGCATGAATTTTTGCACCCTCAACTTTACGTTGTTCAGGATCCATTTTACCCAAAGATTTTGACTGCTCAGCAAGCTGACTCTTTTTCCCAGTAAATTGCACTCGGGCTTGGTCTAAGGTTGCAAGGTCTTGAGCGGCTGCGATTGCGCTCAGTGCTTCATTGGTCAAAGCTTCCAGTGACATAATTACTCTCAAAGCATCTATAAAAATTAGAAAAATTATTTTGCCATTCTAACAGCTTTTCATAGACTTAATGAAGTTTTCACAGTAAGTAAAATTTCCCTACACCCGTACCTATGAAAAATGTTAAAATCGTAGTTATAAAAGATCGTATTTCATCTAAAAATCAAAACTATTTATCCCCTACTTGCACACTATAGAGAATAATTATGGCTTTAGATCCAATTTGGAAACAACAGCTCGTACTTGTGACTTATGGAAATGAGTTTCTGAAAAATCAATTGAGCTTTAATACTTGGGTAAACCATGACATTTTTCAAAATGTTCTACTGCAATTTCGTAGCTTACAAACACAACATTTACTTGCGCAGCATTTTCAAATTTGGCTAGAAAATTTAAAAGCTCAAGGCGTTACACAGCTGAGTTTACATGAAGCCAGTTTATTAAAAGAGGGTACTAACCCAAATCCAAACATTGAGCTATTGCAATTTTCACATTTTATTGTTGCTCACAGTGCCCAAAAGAAAGTAGCTTGGCTTTTTGGTCAAGAGCTTGCCGAATGGTATACCGCAGATAACGAATATGAGGTCCCAACAGCACAGCAATTAAAAAGTAAACTTATGACAATGTGGGATTTTGAGTTACCACAACAAGTTATTAAACAGGTTAATTTAGACTTAAACCGTCCAAATTGGGACAATATTAGCGACTACCTTGAAAAAGAGATTTTCAATCAGTCCTATATTACAAACTTTACGGTAAATGAACTAAATACCGCTTATTACACGGGAACATCTAATCCCGAAAGTCAGTCTCTTTTACCTCAAGATTACCACGCAGAAATTTCACATGAGTTTCTTTTTAAACTTGAGCAATTAGATCAACAGATTGAAAAACACAGAAAAGAATCAAATAGCTTAACAGCGGAAATGCAATCCTTCTCGCAAAAAGTAGATGAATTGTTTTCAAAACTTATTGTGAAAACAGCAAATCATTACAAGGAAGCAAAACGTAAAGTTATTTTAGGTAACTCACCTTTTGATCATAACGAGAACTCAAGCCCAGAGTACAAACCAAGTGCTTCTACTAAAAGTGTGATAGCACTTATTTTCATTACAATTATTATTGGTGCACTGGTTTATTATTTTGGATTTTAAATAAAAAAAGACCGCAAAAAGCGGTCTTTTTAGAATCTCTAAACTTATGCAGCTAGAGCAGTTTTAGCCTTTTCAGCTAAAGCAGCGAATGCAACTGAATCATGCATAGCGATGTCAGCTAATACACGACGGTCAACAATCACTTGTGCTTTTTTCAAGCCAGCAATCATACGGCTGTATGATAAACCGTTTTGACGTGCACCAGCGTTAATACGCGCAATCCATAAAGCACGGAATTGACGTTTTTTCTGACGACGGTCACGGTAAGCATATTGTCCTGCTTTGATTACTGCTTGGAACGCTACGCGATAAACGCGTGAACGAGCACCATAGTAACCTTTAGCACGAGCAAGAATTTTCTTGTGACGACGATGCGCCACTACACCACGTTTTACACGAGCCATTTATAATCTCCTTAAATGTATGGGCACATACGACGAACTGAAGCAACGTCACTAACGTGAACCATTACACAGCCGCGTAATTGACGGATACGCTTAGCAGATTTTTTGGTCAAAATGTGGCGTTTGAACGCTTGTTTACGCTTGAAACCGTTTGCAGTCGCTTTAAAACGTTTAGCTGCACCACGGCGAGTTTTTAGCTTAGCCATAGTAACCTCTTTTGGACACCTGTTTAGCTTGCTTACACCATGTAAGTAGCCTGCAGGTAAGGAAGGGCGTATTTTATATTATCTTTGCTTAAAACGAAAGCAAATTTGTTATTCGTTTGAATACATTCATCAAGGACTCACAAATTTATCTGCATATACAGAACCTTTTACTACATCTAACGCAGAAGATGACTGTGAAATTGGCATGATCTCAATACGATTAATATTTATATGTTTGGGCTGTGAAATTAACCACAATACAGTATTTGCAATATCTTCAGGTTGAATAGCATCTACTTCTTCATATAGGGCTTTTACTCGCTCTGTATCCCCACGAAAACGCACATACGAAAATTCTGTTCCAGCTGACAAACCTGGCTCTACATTCGATACACGAATACCCATTCCAGCCAGATCTGCTCTTAAATTAAGACTAAACTGCTTAATAAATGCTTTGGTTGCACCATATACATGTCCTCCAGGATAGGGATAACTTCCTGCGATAGAACCCATATTAATGATATAGCCAGATTTCTTTTTTACCATAAATGGAAGTACCAGTTTGGTCATGGCCAATACGCCTTTAATATTTACATCGACCATCTGATTCCAATCGTCTATTTGTGCGTTATCGGCACGCTCTAAACCGAGTGCTAAACCCGCATTATTAATTAAAACATCGACATTTTCCAAAACAAAGCGCTCAGGAATAGACTTAAATTTCTCTTCAAGATATACATATGGCTGCGAAAGGTCTAAAGCCAATGGAAAAAAATCACGTCCTAACTCTTGTTGCAAATGCTGAAGGTGCTCTGCTCTTCTTGCAATTCCTATTACACGATGTCCGTGCTGAATAAGTTGTTTTGAAATATGATAACCAAATCCTGATGACGCACCTGTAACAATAATTAACATGGCTATTCCTTATCTTATTTGAAAAATTAAATTAGTTATCATGAACATAACTGTAATAATGAGAACTTTTTTAACAGCTTGTCCTTGTGTCTTTATTGCATATTTACTTCCCAGATGATTTCCTAAGAAACTGGCAAAAATCATCGGTATTCCAATCATAATCCACATTTTCCCAGCGATAAAAAAACTAATAAAAGCACCAATATTGGAAGTAAAATTAAATATTTTTGATGTTGCGGTTGCCTGTAGTAGTGGAAGCTTATTTATTAAAAATAGCGCAATTATAAAGAGGCTACCCGTACCTGGACCGAAAAAACCATCATAGAAACCGACGAAGAAACAAACCGTCATTAATAATAATTTAGAGATCGATATATTCTGATGTTGATTATCCATACGAGCTAAACGACTTTTTAATAAAGTCATGATTAACCCGATTGGTAAAAGACAGATAATAAGATAGGTTAAAATTTCTAAAGGAAGTCTAATAATTAACTTTGCACCAATATATGCACCTACAAGTGCAGTTACTGCTCCAAGGGGTATAATTCTCCATATAATGGAATCACTTTTAGCAAAATTTTTAATGGCTGCAAGTGTACCTACAGTGCTGACAAGTTTTTCCTGACCAAGTGCGACATGTGGCGGAATACCACTCACTATAAAAGCAGGAATAAGTACAAGCCCCGCTCCGCCTGCAATGGAGTCAATATATCCTGCTAAAAAAGAAATAAATGTTAAAAATAATATACCCAATATAAGGCTTTGTGCCAGCAAGCTATCTTCAATAAATACCACATCACTACCCTAAACTATTTTCTTCTTTTATCTCAAAATATCTCTAGTAAAAGGAGTATCAGCCCAATACAATCAAAAAGAACTGTTTGGGTGTTAAGTTGCAACTGTTATGGTAAAAAAACAAACTACAAAGATTCAGCAAGTTATTCAACTTATTGAAGCACGTATCGAAAGCCATGAAATACTCCCCGGTGGCCAACTTCCCTCATTAAGAAAGTTAGCAAAATCACTTAATTTTTCTGTATCTACAGTACTTGAGGCTTATGAGAGATTGGTTGTAGAAAATAAAATTGAAGTTCGACATGGCTCTGGATACTTTGTTAAGCAAATGCCATATACCAACCATAAAATAGACCTTTCATCACAATATAAAATGCAAACAGATCCCTTCTGGATCGCACATCAATCTTTAATTGCGTCTGATGATCACTTAAAACCTGGGTGTGGTTGGTTGCCTACCAGTTGGATGCCTGAATCAATTGTAAGAAAGTCGCTTAAAGAACTGAGCAATAAACCCGCCAAAGAGTTACTTACCTACAGCACTGTACTTGGCTATGAGCCTTTAAGAGAAGTGATAGCTCAACGCATCAATTATTATGGTACGTCTATTCATCATGACCAGATTTTACTTACAGAAAGTAGCACCCAAGCATTAGATATTATTTGTAGAGCACATCTAAATGTAGGCGATACGATTCTTGTAGATGATCCATGCTATTTTAATTTTTTTACATTATTTAATTTATTAAAGCTTCAAATTATTGCTATTCCTTTTACCCCTCAGGGGCCTGACTTAAATTATTTCAAAGAAGCCTTAAAACACTCGCCTAAAATGTACATTACCAATTCTGGGATACACAATCCAACAGGCACATCACTTAACATTAGTACAGCCTACAAAGTATTAAAAATGGCAGAAGAAGCAAATGTAATTATTATTGAAGATGATATTTATAGTGATTTCGAAATAATTCCATCTCCACGATATGCTTCTTTATCTAATTTTGAGAATGTAATTCAAATTAGTAGTTTTTCTAAATCCCTTTCATCCTCTTTTAGATGTGGTTATATTGCAGCAGAGACTCAATATATAAAACGTCTGACACAAGTTAAAATCGCAACTAATTTTAATTGCAATCAACTTAGTAGTGTTTTGGTACATCAAGCTTTGAAAGATACTCAATACAGACGCCATTTTGAATATATCAATCAAAGACTCAGCCATGCACGTGCTTTTGTCATTCAAGAATTAAAACAACTTGAAATTGTTCCGTGGACGATTCCTAAAAATGGAATGTTTCTATGGTGTCAGCTTCCTGAAAATGTAAGTGCGACTGCATTAACTGAAAACTGCCGTAAAGATCATTTAATTCTTGCAGCAGGTACAGCCTTTAGCCACTCAAAACATGCCGATCAATTCATGCGGTTTAATGTCGCACAATCTTTAGAACCTCATATTTTTAAAACACTTAAAAAACATATACAAATATGAACCACGAACATGGTGATTACACTATAGATTTACAACAAAAAATAACCCTAACCTCAAAAAGCAAATTGATAAAATTGCTCTCTATAATAAGCCAATAGGTCTACTATGTATCAGTTTAAAAAGTTATTTATTTTATCAGCACTTTGCTCTGTCAGTTTTCTTACACAAGCGACACTTCCTATTCCATCAAATGCGAAAATTGAGCGTATTACAGACCAAGCAAAATGGAGTGAAGGCCCTATCGTATTAAAAGATGGTACGGTACTTTGGAGTGATATTGTGAATAACCGTGTTCTAGAATGGAATGAAAAGACAGGGGTTCGCACTTGGCTCTCGCCTGCTCAATTTCAAAACGGTCATGCCATAGATACTGAAGGAAGAATCATTGCTGCCTCACATGGAAAACGTGCTATTGAACGTTTAGAAGCAGATGGTTCTTGGAGAGTTTTAGTCGATCTATACGGAAAAAATAAACTCAATAGCCCTAATGATGTCATTGTCGATAAAGACGGTGATATTTGGTTTACAGATCCTATTTTTGGGATTAAAAAAGCAGATGAAGGCTATGGTGGAAACCCTGTGCAAGGTGGTGAGTTTAGTTATCGTTTTTCGCCAAAAACAAACAAAATTGTACGATTAAATACACCTGAAGTAAAAACACCTAATGGTATTGCATTTAGTCCAGATCAGAAGAAATTATATTTAACTGACTCTCAAATTGCACACGACCAAAAAGATAAGAAGCTACATAGACATTTATTTGTTTATGACATTGATTCAAATAAACAAACAACCCATGGAAAAATGCTTGCACAAATTGACACAGGCGTACCCGATGGAATTGCTGTAGATGATAAAGGAAACATCTGGGTGACAGGTGGAAAGTATATCCATGTATTTTCAGAAAATGGAACAGCTTTAGGTAGCCTTAAATTCCCAACCACTGTTGCAAACATGGTATTTACGACGTTGCCAGATGGCAAGAAAATTATGTATGTCGCAGGTGGAAGCTCATTATATAAAATTGCCGTTAACGTCAGCGGTGCAAAGTAAATCTATCTATTTAAGAGGCGCCTCATGCGCCTCTTGCAAGCGTTCTATTAATTATAAAGTGGACGAATTTTTTTTATTTTTTATCATTTTCTGATGATTCAAAGCTATTCGAACTTCCCCCGCCACTAAAATCTCCTCCAAAATTAGACTCATTACTTCCATCACTTTTTGTATTATGATTACGTGCAGAAGATAAAATACTAATCACTCCCAGTACGATATCTATGGCTGACTTTTTTTCTTTTTTACGTTGGAACAATTCTGTTTTGCGATCTATTTTTATGCCGTTACGGGTAAATCTAAAGCTATAGCTAACTCTTGAATATTTAATTTTATTAGAAATAAATATAATTAATATTAAGAAAATAAACAGTAAAAAGTCTTTTATAGAATACGAACTCTTTGGCTCACTTTCATCGCTCATTTTGTGGTTTGAGTTTGAAGCATGCGCTTGCTCTAGCATCACCGTAGAGTTTTTATCTATTACTAAACTAATTTTTTCTAGAACAAGGGATAATCCATTGAAATACGCTTTATTCTTAAACTCGCTTGATGTTTCTCCTAATATTCTATGAATTTTGGCATCAGGTAAATCCCCCTCTAGCCCATTACCCGTTAAAATCTGGATTTTTTTATCTTGAGTACTTAATACAATTAATAAACCATTGTCTGTCTTTGCATTACCTAATTTCCACCTTTCAGCAACTCCTATTGAAAAGTCAAAAATAGATTCTTCTCCCGTACTTGGTACGACAATGATACCCACATTTAAAGATATTTTTCTTAATGCGTCTATCTTGTACTGTAAGCTTATTACTTCTTGTGGAGATAAAACTTTAGAAAAGTCATATACCCTAGATTGAGTACCACTTTTCTGAATTTCATTCAGTGCAAGCGTTTTATAATCTACACTTTCTTCTGCTCTGACATGAGAAAAAACAAATAAAAAGCATGTTAAAAAACATGCTAACAATAATCTATACTTCATAGAAACCTTTCAGCCATCAATCTCTATTAGATAAAAAGTCTTGCGTAAAAGCAGAGACTTTCTTTATATACTCATTAGTGCTTATCAAATGAGATCTGAGGTGCACGATCTGAATTTGGTGTAATCGTACTAAAATTAGGCTTTACTTCAGCATGAATAATTTTGGCTGTAATGACAGTTGGAAATTGGCGAATAAAAGTATTGTAAGACTGAACACTTTTGATATAGCGGTTTCTTGCAACAGTAATCCGATTTTCTGTGCCTTCTAATTGTGCTTGTAAGTCTCTAAAACCTTCATTGGCTTTTAAGTTTGGATAACTTTCAGTAATCATCATTAAACGAGACAATGAGCCTGAAAGTTGATCTTGTGCTTCTTGATAACGCTTAAACTGTTCAGGATTATCCAACAATCCCTTATCTACCTTAATGCCTGCAACCTTCGATCTTGCCTCAATCACAGATTGTAGCGTTTCACGTTCATGCGTTGCATAACCCTTTACAACGCTTACCAGATTCGGAATTAAATCTGCTCTACGTTGATATTGATTATTTACTTCTGATAAAGCGGCATTTACATCTTCATCTTGTTTTTGAATAGTATTGTATCCACAAGATGTCACTGAAATAGCCATGGCTAAGATGCTAAAGAGTTTCAATGATTTTGATTTCACGTTCAGGCCAATTATGCAACTAAGATTTACGCGATTCTATTGTATGAAATTTGTAAAATCAATCTTATTTTATAATTATATAAGACACCCAAATTAATGATTTTATTAATTTTAATTTAAATTTCAATATTTATTTACCGTGAAAATTAAAGTGATATTTATGAATAAAACCACCCCTTTTCTAAAGTTTTTCAAACCTGAGTCCAACCCCCGAGATGGTAGTAATGTATTTTGGTGTTGATGCATGATCACCTATCTTATCTCTAAGTTTCTTGGTAAGAATTCTTAAATAGTGCGTATCTTCTGTATGTGTATTTCCCCATAGTTCACGAATAATATCTGCTTGTTCTACAATTTGGCCTTCAGACTTCAATAGAAAAGCCAATAATTGGAATTCTTTTTTAGTAAGACTGATAACAATGTTATTAATTTTAACAATATGCTCTGCAACATTAATATATAGATAGCCATCGTTAAAGACTTGAGGTATATCGATAGTAATAGGTCTATTTCTTATTGCTACACGAATGCGTGCAAATAGTTCCTGAATATTAAATGGTTTCGTTACGTAATCATTTGCCCCCGCATCTAGCAATAATACTTTTTGATTTTCATCTGGTCGTGCCGATAAGACAATGATGGGTATAACTGACCATTTCCGAATTTCTTTTAATACTTCATAGCCATCCATATCTGGTAAACCAAGATCTAAAATCACTAAATCGGGTGTTTTCTCAATCATAATTTGAATGCCTTTCAAACCAGTTTCAGCTAAGAACACATCATAACTTTGAGTATTTAATGCAATTTCTATGAAACGTCTAATTTTAGGCTCATCATCTATGACTAAAATTTTATGATTACTCAAAATATTTCCTAATGGTTCGTTTCTAAATGAAAAGGAAGTTGTATTCTTACAAGCGTCCCATACGTTTCAAATGCAGATAAGGCCTCAATTTTTCCCATATGCGCACCTACAATTCCCTTAACAATGGTTAATCCTAAGCCCGTCCCTGTCGGATTACGATCTCCTCGTTGCATGGTATAAAACATACTAAAAATTTCGTCTCTTTCTACTTCAGGTATACCTGGCCCTTCATCAATTATATCTATTTGTAGTATTCGATCTTCCAAGTTAATGGCTTTGACTACAATAGGAACATTTACAGGTGAAAACTTTGCAGCATTCTCTAAAACATTAAAAATTGCTTGTTCAATTAAAGCAGGATGAATACTCATTGGAGGTAAAGAAGCAGGAATATAGCATTTGATTTTTAAATCATCTTGATAAGAAATTAAGCGTTTGACTGCAGAATCAATCACATCTTCAATGGACACTTCTGTTCTTGCAAGCGTTAACCCCTCATGCCCTAATCGCGTCATATCTAATAAATTTTTTATATAACGATCTAAACGCCCCCCTTCACTATGAATCATATCAAGCAGTTCCATATACTCAGATTCTGGTATATCTTTCCCAAAATAACGAAGCGTATCTGCAGCACCAATCATCGCTGCCAACGGCGAACGTAAATCATGTGATACAGATGATAATAATGCTGAGCGTAATTTTTCTGTTTCATTGGTTACCCGAGCATCTTCTAACTGTAACGACAACTGTATTCGTGAAGCAGTTTGAATAATATCTTCGATCATTAAATCGATCAGGCGATGCTCCTCAAAACTCAGTTTTTTCTTTAGGGAATGATATCTTATACCAATTACACCGCTCTCCTTTTGTAAAGGAAGAGGTATAAACCACCAATCAGATTGGTTTAATGTTTTTGTAAAACGACCACACGGCTGAAGATTTCTTTGTGTCCAATCGGCTGCAATAATTTCTTTTTCAGATAAAACATCTATTGTTTGAGAGAAATCTCCGAAACGTATCCAAATATCGACGTGTAAATTTCTTTCTAGATGATCTTTTGCAATACTCATCACATCATTTAGACTCAAACAGTTTGAAAGTTTACGTTCTAAATCTTGAAGTTGCATCGCAATCGAGTTTGCAGTTTTTAGACTACTTATTTTTTCTTTTAGTTGACTCGCCAACCTAGCGACAATAAGAGCACAGCCTAAAAATAAAAATATGGTAATAACACCTTCGTGAGCGCTAATCTGTAAGGTATATCGTGGTTCAATGAATAAATAGTTATAAAGAATAAAACATAAAAATACACTCAAGATCGTCATAAGCATCTGTGTACGTACAGCAATCATCATTACTGTTAAAATAAAAATAATTGCTAAATCATTGTAACCCACATAATGATCTAAAATACTTGCACACAGTACCCCTAAAGCAATAATAATGACACTTTCAATACTTTCTTTTAAAGTTATTTTTGAAGTAAAGATCATCTTTTTTATAGACTGTTGAGTATTTTTTGTAGAGTGCTTATTTTGCACTAAAGTAACTTCAAAAGGGTGTGATTTCGATAAAATCTGTTGCACTATCCTTCGATATTTCCATGAAGCTAAAGACCATGATACTGGATATTCAAGAAGTATTTGAGAAATACCATGGTGATATGCTGTATTGAGAATACTAGAAGGAACATCATCAGAATAAATATAATGTGTTTGTGCGCCAAGCTGTCTTGCTAGACTTAAAACTTTTGTTACTAATAAAGATTGAGCACCTTTTACTTTGGTTCTCCCAATATAAACCACACTCCACAGAGTATTAGAATGTTGCACTAGCCGATGTGCCCTTCTTACCAAGTCTTCAGATGCATGACCATCATACATGATTAACATCAGATGACTTTGAATAGGAACCGTTTTTCCTAAGATTTGCCCATTTTCTCTATAATGAACATCGACATTTTCAGCAACAAACTGTAAAGCAAGGTCACGCAATGCTGTTAAATGATTGGCTTTAAAAAAGCCATTTAATGCATATTGTGCTTGCTCTGGAATGTAAACCTTGCCTTGTTTTAAACGTTCTAATAATTCAGAAATTGGTAAGTCAACTAAGCGGATGTCTTTTAATCGTTGAAAGAAACCGTCAGGTACTGTCTCTGTCACACGTATACCCGTTATTTTATATATGACATCATTTAAACTTTCCAGATGCTGAATATTTAACGTACTATAAACGTCAATTCCAGCATCTAAAAGTTCATTTACATCCTGCCAGCGATGTTCATGTCGACTTGTTTTTACATTAGTATGTGCAAGCTCATCGACCAAAACAATCCGTGGTTTTACCCGTAAAATCTCATCTAAATCCATTTCCTCTAGGAAATAATCATTGTATGAAATTCTTTTTCTGGGTATCACATTTAATCCTGCCACAAGTGCTTCTGTTTCCACACGTCCATGTGTTTCCACAATTCCTACAGCAATATGAATTTGTTGAGCCATTAACTCATGAGCACGACTTAACATTGTATAAGTCTTACCAACACCCGGAGCAGCGCCAAGAAATAATGTAAGGCGACCTTGCTCATCACGTTGACTATGAGATAGCCATGCATCTGCTCTTACATTACGATCAATGTCCATGACACTACATCCTTGTCTGCTCTTTATGAATGATTATGTTGCAAGGCATCAAGTGCAAGATTTAACTGTAAAACATTAACACGAGGCATGCCTAAAAAACCAAATTGCTTGTCATAGGTATAGGCATTCACCAGTTTCTGTATTTCATCAATAGCGATATGTCTTTGTTTTGCTACTCGACTTATTTGCAACGCTGCACTTTCAGGAGAGATTTCAGGATCAATTCCACTTCCTGAAGCAGTTAACATATCTAAAGGTACACTCTGTAAATCGGCATCATTGAATTTTGCAAACTGCTGTCTACGTTCAGAAATATGTTTAAGTAAATCGGGATTACTTATTGCTAAATTACTTCCTCCCATTGCCATTGGGTCATAATTAATTGCACTCGGTCGTGCTTGAAAATAACGAGGGTTATGAAAGTTTTGAGCAACTAACAACGAACCAACTGCTTTACTCTGCTGTTGTATAACACTCCCATTGGCCTGAAATGGAAAAATCAGTTGTGCAATATTTGTTTGTAAAACACAATAAATTAGACCCGTTCCAATAAACCCTAAAACCATTAACCCAATACTTTGTCTTATTACAGGCTGTTTCTCTTCAGAGATTAAAGCCGTATCATGTGTATTCATTTTTCTCTCCAAACTCTATAAGAAACAACTTACAATTAAGTCAATCATTTTTATGACAATAAAAGGTAAAATTACGCCACCTACGCCATAAATCAGCATATTACGGCGTAATAAACTTAGTGCGCTCGCAGGTTTAAATTTAACACCACGTAATGCAAGTGGAATTAGTGCAGGAATAATCAAGGCATTAAAAATAAGTGCTGATAACACTGCGCTTGTTGGGCTAGAAAGCTTGAGAAAATTAAGTACATTTAATTGAGGTACAGCCACAGCAAATAAGGCAGGTAAAATAACAAAATATTTTGAAACGTCATTTGCAAGTGAGAACGTGGTTAGAGCACCTCGTGTAATCAATTGCTGTTTACCAATTTCAACAATATCTAATAATTTAGTAGGGTCTGAGTCAAGATCAACCATATTTCCTGCTTCTTTTGCAGCTTGTGTTCCTGAGTTCATTGCCAAGCCAATATCTGCTTGTGCTAATGCAGGGGCATCATTTGTTCCATCTCCAACCATTGCAACCAAATGCCCCTTTTTTTGCTCTGCTCGAATACATGCCAATTTATCTTCAGGTCTAGCCTCTGCAATATAGTCATCTACACCAGCCGTTGCTGCAATTGCTGCTGCTGTAAGTGGGTTATCACCAGTAACCATTATGGTTTTTATACCCATTTCTCTAAAGAGATCAAACCTTGCCTTGATGCCTTCTTTAATCACATCAGACAATTCGATAACACCCAATATTCTCTGATTTAATGCCACGACCAATGGAGTTGCACCTTTGGATGCAACTTCATCTACTTTGATTTTTAATTCACTCAGTTGCGTAATATCCATTGCTGTAAATTTTAAAATTGCGTCAAGTGAACCTTTACGAATATTTGTACCATCTTTCAAATCGACACCCGACATACGTGTAGCTGCACTAAATGGAATAAATACAGCATCTGAGGCAGACTCAAGCGTTTCTCCCAAAGATTGGGCAAGTTTCACAATTGACTTTCCTTCAGGTGTTGGGTCGGCAAAAGAACTACTCATCGCTGCTTGTCTTAAAAGCGATGAGGTCACTCCAGTCAGTGGATAAAATGCAGTTGCTTGACGATCACCATAGGTAATTGTTCCCGTTTTATCTAACAGTAGTACATCTACATCGCCTGCTACTTCTACAGCCTTACCCGATTTGGCTAAAACATTTACTTTGAGTGCCCTATTCATCCCTGCAATACCAATTGCAGGAAGTAAACCACCAATTGTAGTTGGAATGAGACAGACAAGAAGCGCAACCAAAAGTACAATATTTATTTGAATATGAACGATTGATCCAATAAAAGGGAGTGTGACCACAACCGCAATAAACGTTATTGTCATGACATTAAGTAAGATACCCAAAGCAATTTCATTGGGTGTTTTCTGACGGCTTGAACCCTCTACAAGTGCAATCATTCGGTCTAAAAAGCTATTGCCAGCCTCATTACTCACTTTGACAATAATTTGGTCCGTTAAAACTTTTGTTCCACCAATCACACCCGTTTTATCTGTACCAGCTTCACGCAGCACAGGCGCAGACTCACCTGTCACTGCTGACTCATTAATCGTCGCAAAACCTTCTATAATTTCACCATCGGCAGGAATGAGTTCGCCAGCTTTTACAATTACAACATCATCTTTTTTAAGAAGATGAGCTGCAATTTTTTCAGTTTTACTTTGATCATCGATAAGACGATAGGCAAATAAATTTTCACGTGCCTGTCTTAAAGAAGATGCTTGTCCACGACCTTTTGCCTCTGCAATTGCTTCTGCAAAATTTGCAAACCAAATCGTAATGAATAAAATAAAGCTTAAACTAATACCTAACCCAAGTTGGCTATAACCAAATATTGTTGCCCCAATAGTAAGAATTGTACCTAGCCATACACATGCCATCACAGGGTTTTTAAATGCGTACTGCGGTAAAAATTTAATAAATGTATGTTGAACAATCTCTTTATTCAAAAAATTTGCTTTAGAACTGATCGCATGTTTCATATCTTTGCCTCTTAAACTTGAATAGATAGGAAATCTGCAATTGGGCCTAGTACTAAAACAGGCATAAATTGCAACAATGTAAGAATAAGGACAATACCTATAAGCATGAGCGCAAAGGTCACTGACTCTATATTTAATGTGCCTTTGCCCTGAGCCACTTTTTGCTTAGATGCAAGGCTTACAGCAATCAGTAAAGGAACAATTAAGGTACTATAACGGCCTGCAAGCAAAGCAATACTGGCAGATACATTCCACCATACGGTATTATTTCCTAGTCCCGCAAAACCCGAACCATTGTTTGCATAAGCAGAGGTATACTCATAAAAAACTTGTGAAATTGCATGAAAAGCAGGGTTTGAATTCCCTGTAAGTGCTGGGTTCGCCAAGGCAATTGCTGTTAACATAAGAATGACGATAGGCTGTAGTAAAATAACCACAGATAACAACTTAATTTCTGTCGTTTCAATTTTATAGCCAAATATTTCAGGTGTTCTGCCTGTCATTAAGCCTGCAATAAATACAGCCAAGAACAGGTAAATAAGAAACTGTAATAAGCCACATCCAATGCCACCCCAAATGGCATTAATCAGCATATTACACATCTCGATCAATCCTGTTAAAGGTGACTGCGAATCGTGCATCATATTTACAGAGCCATTATTTACTTGTGTGGTTAATGCACTCCACAATGCAGAAGATTCAGCACCAAATCGAACTTCCTTTCCTTCTAATAAAGCATCATTGGGTTGTAATGAATATTGTTCTGTCCATAAACTCAAACTTGTAGAAATAATCGACATAAACAACATACTGCCAAAAATCATCCACATCAGTTTTTTACGCTGTACGAACCTTGCCACCATAAAAATAACAGCTAGTGGAATAAGTAAAATTGCGACCATTTCGAGCCAATTAGAAAATGGCGTTGGGTTCTCCAAAGGCGCTGCGCTGTTTGGACCATACCAACCACCACCATTACTCCCCAATTGTTTGATTGCCACCATCGCAGCGACAGGACCAAGAGGAATATGTTGTGAATTATTTTCTATAGTTTGAACAGTAGGCCCTGCAGACAATGTCGAAGGCACACCTTGGCTATTAAGTAAAAGTGAAAAAGCAAAAGTTATGGGTAATAAAAACCTAAATAGCACTCTAACAATATCGCGCCAATAATTTCCTAAATTAATTGAAGCCCATGTTTTTTCATTTTTGTTATGATTAGGTTGCAAAAATAAAGCGCGTAAGACGGCAACAACAAGGGTTAGACCAATTAAGGGAGAAAGAAATTGCAAGCCCGTAATCATCGTCATTTGTGAAAAATATGATAATTGTGCTTGGCCTGAATAATGCTGTTGATCTGTATTGGTTAAAAAAGAGATAGAAGTATGAAGTGCTAAGTCCCAACTCATATTTGGAACATGGTCTGGATTTAATGGTAACCATGCTTGAGTCATTAAAATAATAATACTAAAAATAAGCAGACATACATTGCTTAAGAGAAAAGCAGATAGGTATTGCCTCCAATTCATTCCATTATTTTTAACACCCATCAGCGCATAAATAGGTTTCTCAATCCATTTAAATACACTGTCACTTTTCATTGGTCGATCTTGCAAAATCGTTGCAAGATATCCGCCTAGAGGATATGCCAACAATAATGAAACAACAAATACGGAAAGAACTTCCCACATGTCAGATACCATTTACAAAAATGTGATCTGAATTATCTAAAGTCTTCCCGTAAATTCTCTATAAAGGAAAATAATTTCGCGTAAAATTTACGTAAATTTTTGATCAACCCTGACAATATTGGCCAAGATTGATCAATTTCTTATAGGCTAGTACGCAAAATATAAAAGTAATTTAAACATACCCGCAATTAAAGCTAAGGCAAAGAATCCCAAGAGCCATAATAGAATAAACCATTGTGTCGATGAAAAATGTTTAAAAGACTTCTTCATATAAACCTCCTTAATGGTATCCCTCATCTCCTACTCTCACTTTATCTTTAAACACCCAATAAGACATTGCGGTATAGATCATAATAATAGGAATAAGGATGACTGCCCCAACCAAAGCAAATAACTGACTAGAACGTGGAGAAGCTGCTTCCCAAATTGTAATTGACGGCGGAATAATATATGGATATAAGCTCACCATAAATCCAATAAAAGCAAGAAAGACTAAACCTAAGGTATAAATAAATGGTTTTTTATCATGCTCGCCTTTACATGCTTTAAGAATTAAATAGCTACAAAGCAGTACCAAAATTGGTATAGGACTTAAATACCAAATATTAGGTATCGCAAACCAACGTGCGGCTATTGCGGCATGTTGTAATGGCGTATATACACTAACTGCCAAAAATATAAACAGTAATGCCCATGTTAGTTTAGGCATAAGCGAATACATCATCTGCTGTAAACTGGCTTCAGTCTTTAAAATTAACCAAGCACAGCCTAAAGCAGCATACATGACGACAACCCCAACACCGGTAAATAAAGAAAATGGTGTAACCCAATCTAAAGCATTTCCAGCAAACACACCATGTTCAGTTCGAATACCTTGTATATATGCTCCTAAAATTACCCCTTGAAGGAAACTAGCAAAAATTGAACCCCAAATAAATGCAATATCCCACAAGTATTTAGTTCTATGTGCTTTAAAGCGGAATTCAAATGCAACGCCTCTAAAAATCAGTGCAATGACCATAAGAATAATAGGCATATATAGTGCAGATAATACTGTGGAGTACACCAATGGAAATGCAGCATATAACCCCGCACCACCTAAAACCATCCATGTCTCATTACCATCCCATACTGGAGCAACAGTATTCATCATGACATCACGTTCTTGATGATCTTTAATAAAAGGAAATAAAATGCCTATTCCCAAATCAAAACCATCAAGTACAACATAAGTAAATACACCAAAGGCAATAATGACAACCCAAATTAAAGAAAGATCAAGCATCATTATTCTCCTTTCTTCGTTGTATCTAAATCATCATCCACTGCACTCAATGGTCGCATTGGTGTTTTAAAATGCCCATGACCCACTGGCTCAGATAAGTCTGAATATACAATCTCAGGACCTTTTCTAATGACTTTCAACATATAGTAAATACCACTACCAAAAACTACGGCATAGACCAGAACAAAAATAATAAGTGTAATTCCAACCTGATCGGCAGACACTGTATGAGACAAACCATCTTGAGTACGTATAACGCCATAGACAACCCACGGTTGACGACCCACTTCGGTCGTAACCCAACCTGCAAGTAAAGCGATATATCCCGTTGGCCCCATTACTGTAGCGAATCGATGAAACCAATGTGATGTATACAGTCTTTGTTTTTTTCTAAGCCAAAGTGCTATGAGTGACAATGCAACCATAAGCATTCCTAAGCCTACCATCACCCTAAAGCTCCAAAATACAATAAGTGCATTTGGACGATCTTGTGGTTGATATTCTTTTAAGCCTTTGACAGTACCATCTAGGCTATGTGTCAAAATCAAGCTACCTAAATTCGGAATACCTACTTCAAACTTATTTGATTCACTTTGCATATCTGGAATTGCAAACAGAAGTAAAGGCATACCTTCGTCATGATTTGTGTGCCAATGCCCCTCAACTGCTGCAATTTTTGCAGGTTGATATTTAAGGGTATTTAAACCATGCTGATCGCCAATAAATACTTGACCTATAGAGGTGACTAACACCATCCATAGTCCTAGTGAAAAAGACTTCTTAACCAATTCATCTCGACGCCCTTTAAGCAAATGCCATGCAGCTACGCCAACAACAAGTAAAGAAGACACTAAAAATGCAGCCGTTGCCATATGTGCAAAGCGATAAGGAAATGATGGATTAAAAACAATCGCAAACCAGTCTGTAGGCACAATAATGCCATTTTCTATAGCAAAACCTTGTGGCGTTTGCATCCAACTATTTGATGACAAAATCCAAAACATGGAAATACATGTTCCAATTGCCACCATTAAGGTAGCAAAGAAGTGTGCTTTTTTACTTACACGCCCCCAACCAAATAGCATAATTCCTAAGAATCCTGCTTCTAAGAAAAATGCACTAAGTACTTCATAGGTTAATAAAGGGCCTGTAACACTGCCTGCTATTCTAGAGAATTCACTCCAGTTTGTTCCAAACTGATAGCTCATGACGACACCAGAGACCACTCCCATGCCGAATGCAATCGCAAAGATTTTAATCCAAAACTTAAATAAGTCTTTATACACTGGATCATCTGTTTTTAACCAACGCCACTCGAGTAATGCTAAAAAACAGGCAAGACCAATAGACGTAGCTGGAAATATAATATGAAAGGATACGGTAAAGGCAAACTGAATCCTCGCCAGCTCTAGCGCTGTTAGACCTAAATCCATTATCTCTCCTAGAAATCTAAAAAATCTGGGTTTATAAATAACCAACCATAGCACTTAGATATTTATATTCTAGATACAGATATAGAAAAAAAACCATAACAGATTATAAAAAAGTATTTTTTATCTAATTATATGTATTTAATAAACAAATATTTCAAATATATGGTGTTTATTTAAATATTATTACTCTTTTTCCAATTATAAAAAAATAAATAATTTATAAGGTTTTATTTTTAATAAATTCAAATGATTCAAATAATAAATTATTTAATTTTTTCTCGTAAGGATATAAACTGATAATAGGTTGATTTAACTGTCCTTCACTATCAAAACTCATATCTTTTAAACTGATTTCTAACCGATCACTTAAATTATGCATATGCAACCCCTCAGCAACTTGCTGAAGCTGGTTTGCTGCTTTGCCCCCACCTCTATTTGCATATGAAACCATCAATACGGGTTTCTCACTCCACTCATGATACAAGTGATCAATTGCATTTTTTAGTGCAGCAGGATATCCCCAGTTGTACTGCGGAAAAACAAAAATAAATAAATCTCCACTTTCTATTTTTTTACTCCATTTTTGTGTATGTAATTGAATATAGTGACCAGTCGCTGGTAAATATAGCTCATCATCACCGGGAAGATTCCATTTTTTTAAATCAATAATTTCTACATCATGCTGCATATTTTTTTGAATATATTCGAAAATCCAATTCGATATTTGTGGCCCAATACGACCTTTACGAATACTTGCCGTAATAATTTTAATATTCATTAATTAACACCCTAAAAAAATAATTTGTTTTTATTTTCCGCAATATATATTTAATGATATAAAACCAAAAAATTAATATCAAAAAGTGTATTATTTTAAATCCAAATAAAATATGACTGGTAAAAATAAAAAGGACATAAATATAATTTATGTCCTTTTAACTTTAGCAGATGCGCTTTAAATACATTATAGCGCTTTCCAACTGTCTTCAACTTCTTGTGCATTTTTACTTAAAATGACATCACCATCTTTGACTTCAGCAACCCACGCTACTGGAATTAAATGATGATGACCATCGCTAGAATCATTTTTGGTTAATTTAATCTGATCAGTGCCTTCTAAGTGGTCTACAGTGCCAATGTGCTTTCCACAAGAAGCGATAACGTTTGCATGTTCTTTAATTTCTTGAGTATTAATTGTCATTTTATTTTCCTATTATTTTTTCACGCCGCAATTAGCGTGTTTATAAGCTAATCCAATTCATACAGAATTACTAGTACATAGGTGCAATATAAACATTCATTGCATACAACATTACACTCAACATTTAAATCTACACAAATACTTTTCTATTTGAACAATATTGTATTTAGCGTAAAGCTATGTAAGTTTCTCAAGTTTAATGTATAAAAAAAGCCTACTAATATTAAATTAATAGGCTGATATCACGTTTGCTAAAAATTATAGCGCGCGGATGTTTTCTGCTTGTAGACCTTTTTGGCCTTGAGTTACGATGAACTCTACGCGTTGGCCTTCAGTTAAGCTTTTAAAACCTTCAGATTGAATGTTTTTAAAATGAGCAAATACGTCTTGACCATCTTGTGTTTGAATAAAGCCGAAACCTTTTGTATCGTTAAACCATTTAACAACGCCAGTTTGTACATTTGTTGACATAGAGATGTCCTCTTTTCTAGTAAAAAACTAGAAGATTGAAATTTCAAATTAAAAACGTAGGACTTTTGAAATAAATACTGCGTCATTATTATAATGAAGAACCAAAATTCTAGTGGGTGGAAATACAGCGGAGTCGCTATATTTTTGAATTACGCTAATCTATACATTTGATTGATCGAAGTATAAAAACTTTTCCCATCTAAGTTTAAACTTACTTCTTGACCAGACTCTAAAAGAATCTTTTTCCCAACTTCTACATTCATAAACCCCGTAGAAGTGTTTTGTCTCATTTCATTCGGGATAATTTTTACATGAATTTCATCGCCATTTATTGCAATGGCTATACGTTTTACAATCTTTTCCAATTTGTACCATTTCATGCACATTTCAATAGATGTGCTATTTTAAAAACTAAATATATGTTTTGAAGTACGCGAGTACATTCAAGATGATTTATCCTATACATTTAGTGCGCTAAAAGCAATTGGTTTGAATAATTAATTTTCTAAAAAATGATCTTTAGGTCATCGTTTTTTTCTCTAAAAGAGATATGACAACTGTACTGACTTAATAAAAAAGAGGAAATCTTTTATTCCCTCTTTTAAATTTATATCTCGCTGTCTATTTATCTAACGCATACGCGATCACATAATCCCCATGATCTGGTGATTGACGTGCTCCACCTGCTGAAATAACAATGTATTGTTTTCCTGTCTTTGGTGAAACATAACTGATTGGTGTTCCTTGACTTCCTACAGGTAATCTCGCTTTCCATAGCTCCTGACCATTTGATGAGTTAAATGCTCTTAAATAATAGTCTTGCGTTGCTGCAAAGAAAACAAGTCCTCCTTGCGTTGCCATTGCCCCCCCAATCGTTGGCATACCAATAGGTACTTTCAAGCCCATTTTTATTCCTAGTGGCCCTGTATCTTCCACAGTACCCAAAGGAATTTGCCATGCTATTTCCCGTGTTTTTAAATCAATTGCAGTAAGTGTTCCAAATGGTGGTTTTTGGCATGGGATTCCCAGCACAGACATAAATCGATTTTTATTTACCTTATAAGGCGTGCCCTTCATTGGAACAGCACCCATACCAGTATTTACTTTTTCACCCCCATTTGCCTTAACTTTTATATCTTCAGGAGTTTGCTTAATGAGCTGAATCCATAAACCTAGACGCATATCATTCACAAACATATAACGATGAGTTGGATCAAATGCTATTGAGCCCCAATTCATGCCACCGAGTGACCCTGGAAAGCTTAAGGAAACATCTGTACCAGGTGCAGTGTATAACCCATCATAACGCATTGATTTAAAGCTGATTCGACAAAGTAGCTGGTCGAACGGCGTTGCTCCCCACATGTCTGATTCTTTAAGTGTCTGATTCCCAATCTGAGGCATTTCTACAGAGCGAGGCTGTACTTTGCTGTACTGCTCATTTGGAATATCTGCAACCTTTACTTCCTGATCCACGACTTTAGTAAGCGGAAGGCCTGTAACCCGATCTAATACATAAAACTGACCTGACTTTGTTCCAATGACTACAGCTGGTTTCAATGTTCCATCTTTCATTGGAAAGTCGATTAAACTCGGTTGCATTGGTAAATCAAAATCCCATAAATCATTATTTACAGTACGATAAACCCATTTTTCTTTTCCTGTTGTCGCATCTAGTGCCAATACAGAGGTATTGTATTTATGATCAGCTTCAGTACGATTTCCTCCCCATACATCTACAGATGAGCTACCCATAGGTAAGAAGACAGTATTCATCTTTGGATCGTACGACATTGCTGCCCAAGCATTTGCACCACTACGCTTATAAATCTCTCCAGATTTTAGTGTTTCATTCGTATTTGGATTACGTGGATCAAATGCCCAACGCAATCTACCTGTAATCACATCATACCCACGAATGACCCCACTTGGCATATCTGCTGCAACATTGTCGGCAATTCGACTTCCCACTACAATGGTAGTCCCTGCTATAGTCGGTGCTGAAGTCACTTCAAAACGTGGTGCTTTGGTGCCATCACCCAGACCTTCATGTAAATTGACCGTACCATTTACACCAAAATCTTTACAGCGTTCACCCGTATCTGCATTCACTGCGATTAATCGCCCATCTACTGTATTGGTATACACTCGTTTTGGGCAAAATGAATTCGTTGATACCGTCGGTATAGGTGTCGCACCTGCTAAAGTAGGTTGCATTAAAGGTTCAGTCGAATCGAAGTAAGCCACACCTCGACAACGCTCCCAAGCATCCGCAGTTGAATTTACCTCGGCTTTCCAAAGTGCTTTCCCGGTATCTGCGTCTACGGCAATTATATTATTGTGTGGCGTGCATAAAAATACTTTATTTCCAACTTGCAGAGGGGTCATTTGATCTTCAGCCCCATTTCCTGTACCCGTAGTAAAATCACCAGTACGGAACCGCCATACTTCTTTAAGATTTTTCACATTGGTACGATTGATCTGATCTAACGCAACGAAGCGACTCCCTCCAGCATCGTTACCATAATTTTGCCAATTCACTTGTTTATTGTCAGGGTTTACAGGAATTAAATTTTGATCTTGACCTGAAGCCTTCACTGTAGGATGAGGGACAAACATACCGTATAGACCTACTATCATTCCTAAAACAGTAAGTCCACCCAAAGCATATGAAGTTTTTTTATATCCAGTTGCTTTATGCTCACTCAGATAAGGAAGAGTAAACAGCAATGCAGCAAATAAACCCGCAGGAAACATTAAACGAGAATGTAATGCCCAAAAATCAAAACCTGCATCGTAAAGTGCCCAAATTACGGTCACGACAAATGCAAATATATAAACTAGAACACCAAGTGACTTTCTTTTAAATATAAAGAAAGATGAAGCAAGAATAATGAGACCTGTAAGCAAGAAATACCATGAGCCACCGAGGCTTACGAGCTTACCACCACCAATAATGTAAAATAGACTTGTTAGTAATAATACAAGACCCAATATTACACACCATATCTTGAATAAAATATTGGCTTTTCTTTGAGAATGAGACATCCATCTCTCCATATATCACAATGACTATTACGTCCAAAACTCTGTAAATCGTAGTCATAAAGGGTTAATACATTTTCAAGTTAAAAATTTAAACGCATACTCAGCCCTGCAACCCATGCATTTTGAATATCTTTAATTCCACCTGGCTGATAAATATATTGAACATTTGGGCGTATCATCACAGCAGGAGACCACTGGTATGTATAGTTCAACTCAACATTTAATTCATCAGATTGAATAGGCACATAATCCACAGCAAACATGTCATATTCCGTATAATTACGACTATTATTCAGCGCTATTTGATGATCACGTAACCATTTATTAACAACATAATTCGCAAGTCCAAACCCTATTGAGTCATTGGGACGATAGTCAAAAAAACCCTTATACCAAAATGCGAGTTGCTGAGTACTTTGTACAGCGGTGGTTGCTTTGTCATTGACAACCATATTTAAGCTAGCAAAAAGACCTCTTTTTTCATCACCCTGATGGCTCGTCAATTGCTGTTGGGTGTTTAACCAAAAACTGTGTTTATTATTATGTAGCTTTGCTGTATTCACGACATCATTGGCATCTGCTGTAGAGTACAAAGCACCGATTTTATATTCACCAGGTAAGCCATTAAACAGACTTAGCTTGGGTTTCCATACCAACTCAACGGGTAAGGTTGCACCTTTAACATGGTTCATGTCTAGGTTAAAGCCATCTCGATTCGATATCGTTTTCACGTTATCAGGATTTACTTCATAAATACCTAAACCAATGTTCCAGTCAGGGGCAAACTGATATTTGATATTTACACCCCATAAACCAACAGGAAAGTTATACCAAATCGAACCAATTGATTTACCTAATTGTCCACCACACAAAAGAAGATTTTGAAATTCACATTGTGAACTATTAAAATCTTCAGACATTCCCATACGTCCTATTTTTAACTGAACAGTATTGTCATTAAATCCTTTTTTGACCCATGCCTGTGTAAGTCGCCAAATTTTTCCACGCCCATAAACTTCCTGCGTATTTCCTAATGTGATCGACCGAGGGTCTTTAATACGTTCTAGGGTTAAAGCATTTCCGTCTCGCTTTGTAATTAAAACTGTAGCCGTCGTATCTTTCCAACCTACAATCTTAGTTAAATCTAGATTTGCACCTAAACTTAGCTGTGCCGCATTTTCAAATGTACGGTTGGTATTATACCCACCGTCTAAATTCGTTGCTGCTTGGCTCATAATAGATGCTGTAAATCTATAGCCTTGTTTTTCAAGTTGTTGGCGCTGTCCATCCCAATCGCCAAATAACCATTGCCGATCATCTTGTGCCAGTAGAATTTGATTACTCAAAAGTGTTACCAACACTGCACCTAGTTTTAGTACATGTTGCATCTCATATTCCTCATTCCTAGACTGAAACAATATCCTTATTCAAATATTGTTATTTGGTCTGAACAGCTTGACTTAGTTCGGAGGTTGCACCCAAATCATCTGTAACTGTTGCAGTCAGTGAAGGCATAATTACACTTGGTCGCCAATTTGCTTTGGCAAGACCCTCGGAGTTTGTGACTACTATTTTTGACCCTAAATATTGTTCAGCTTCATGTAAATAAGCATGAGAACTTCCAAAAAATTCAACCTTATAGCGATGATTAGGCATGCCCTTTACCTGTACAGTCACTTCCTTATTTTTAAAACTTAATGTAGGTGGTTGAATATTTTGATTAGGTATCGGATTACAGTTTTCTTGATTTTTTTGGCTACATGTTTTTTGTAATTTATTCGGTTCAATGACGACACCACCTCCACGTGAGCCAACAAAACCCTCATGCTCAAGTGCAGGCACGGAAAATATAATGGCTCCAAGACGCTGATTCTTTATGCAAGAGCCACCTGCTTCACATCGTTTAATGTCCTTACTATTATTCCAAATCTGATTTTTTGTCAGTGTGATATGTGCATTGATATCTTTTTCTGAACGAATAGCCACACCAATACGATTATTATGAATTCGGTTACTATCAAATATATTTCCATCACCTGTAAGATTTAAACCCAGTGAGTTTTGACTAATCTCGTTATAAGCAACATAGTTACGCTTTCCCCAATTAATCTGTAAACCATCTGAATAGTTTTCAAATTTATTGCCAATAATCGTATTGTCATTCCCCCATAAAATTTCAATTCCTTGCGATGGTTCTGGATTTGCATTGCTGTTTGTAAATAAATTATTTGCAACAAGGTTAAAAGCAGCCCCACGTGTGAGTTCTAACCCATCACCATTGTCTTGAAATATATTATCAAGCACCTTGTTATTATTCGTTGTGGTCGATGTTGGATTACCCTTCCCATCATCTCCAGTAATCATAATGCCTGAGCCACCATAATTATTACTAATTCGGTTATGCTGAATAAGATTATTGCTCGAACGATTAACTAATATACCTATACAGAACCGATGGATATCAAGACCTTTAATTGTAATACCATTTACATCCTGTAAAACCAGACCTGGTAGGGTCATTGTTCGCACATTAGTTCCATACTGCCCTGACACTGCACCAGGACAGGCTTTTACACCTTCATCAGGAATATAGTTCGAACCATCAAGCGTAATAAACTCGCCTGTCTTTTCCCATTGTGTCCCAATAATTTTTAAAGAGGAACGAATCGGTGGTAATGGCTTATTTATTTTTATCACATAAGGTGATTGCCCCACGGCTTCAATCAGAATTTGATTTTCTTGCGTTGTATTGGCATTAGACTGTTCAATAGCCCATCTTAATGAGCCCTTTTCGCCATCATCTTCATAGCGATTGACATGATATGTTTCTGCCATCGTCAAACATGACGTAGCTAGACTTAAAATGAAAAGAGAGAGAGATTTAGATTTCATGACATATTCCTTTGTCAATCATTTATTGGATAGGCTGGACAGTTTTAAGAAATTTCTTCAGCTCTGTCACATCAATTTGACCAGGTGCTGAGGCTTTATCAATCATTCCAAAACTTAGATTTCCACCCATGTTTGCTGTAGCAACTCGAGAGATTTGACCTAAATGTCCCATGGATATCGTTAATAACGTTTTTGGAGTACGTTCGCTTACTTCAAGCGTTGCATTCATCAAAGTAAAAACATCTTGTTTAGACTTTGGCATAACAGCTATTTTTAAAATATCCGCACCCATGTGATCTTGTTTTAATAAACGGCGAACAATCTCTTTTTCACTAGGTGTTTGATTAAATTCGTGATTCGACATTACAACCAAAATATTTTTTTGGTGTGCCAAAGTGGTCAATTCAGATACGATATTTTCATGACGAAACATTTCAATATCAATTAATTGAAAAAATGGAGCTTCGAGATAGGCTTTATAAATGTTCTCGTATATTTCATCACTTACGTTAAGCTTCCCACCTTCATTGGCAGTGCGAATGGTCACCAATAAAGGCTTAACTTTTAGAATGTCATTTATTTCTTTTCCTAAAGCAATGACTTGCTTGGTATCACTGGCAAAATCGAGTAAATCTACTCTAAACTCAGCAATATCAGCATCTTTATTCATTGCAATTTGCTTTGCCTGAGCAATTGCCTGCACTCTAGTTGTGGCTGCAATAGGTACAATCGTTTTAACGGGTAACTCACTCAAATTCAAATGTTTAACGACATAGTTGTTCTTTGCTATTGGAGATATATTTTCTGAAGTATATCCAGTTGAAATAATGGATAATGACATCAACACACCACAATATATTTTTTTCAAAACACTTTGAAAATTCATCATTTACATATCCTTGTAAAATGAATAAGCGATATACTTCATGTATAAAGCTTGCTCTCATGCCATCAGCTAAATATCAAAAAATACAGTTTCATGTTCTCCTTGAATATAAATATCGAATCGATAAACAATCTCGTTTTCATGGTTTTCTCGCTTGGCAATTAAAGTTTGTCGGCGAGTCGCCCATTCAATGCTATTTAAAACAGGATCTTCTTGATTGGCTTGAATTTCATCATCAAAATAAATACGGGTATTCAAACCAAGATTGATTCCTCTGGCGAAAATAATAAGTGCAATATGTGGTGCTTGTAGCGCACCTTTTCGTCCTTTCACCTGACCGGGTTTAATCGTATTAAAATGCCAAAAACCAGTTTTAAAATCTGCGCCGGTTCTTCCCCAACCAGCAAAGTAAGGATCTGCTTGCTTGCCCTGTATATCTGCTGTACTTGGGTAAGCTCCATTTGCATCGGCTTGCCAAATTTCTAGTAATACATCGCGCATAGGTAAACCTAAGCCATCAAATACTTGACCCTCTATACGAATAGGCTGACCTTCTGTTTTGTCCTGCACAAGATTGTTGTCATAGTTATATGCAAATACATCAATATTGGCCTGTTTCGGCAATAGACCAATATGTACATAAGGGCCGCCTGTTTGAGAGGGTGTTTCTTTCATTTCTTGAATATTCCAATTATTCATTCTGTAAACTCCATCTTTTTAAGTCAGGTGATTTTCAAAATAAGTGGCCCGACGACCACGTAAGGTAATATCAAATCGATAACAACGACTGTCTGCTTCAATAAAATTACTTTTATCTTCAAGTGCAATAAGTGCCTTACGTTGCTGTTCAGATGGAATCGTTTTTATAATCGGGCAAGTATCAATTAAAGGATCACCCTCAAAATAGAATTGTGAAATTAGGCGTTGTGCCCAACCATCTGCAATTAATGAGAAATGAATATGTGCAGGACGCCATTCATTTATACGGTTACGCCAAGGATATGGACCCGGTTTAATCGTACGAAATATAAAATAACCATGAGCGTCTGTTAACATACGACCACAGCCACCAAAATTTGGATCCATCGCACCAATATATTGATCATTCGGATGTCGGTAACGTCCAGAAGCATTTGCTTGCCAAACTTCAAGCAATGCATTTTTAACAGGCTGTCCAAATTGATCACGTACATAGCCATGAATAATGACACGCTCACCAATTGGTAAACCGTCTTTTGCATGATTCAGAATAAGATCATTGTCTTTTTCACCAAATAAACTGGGTGAAAAATGAGGTGCAGTGACCTCTGTTAAAGTTTCAGCAATTGAAATAAGTGCATTCTTAGGCGAACGCAGTACACTGGTCTTATAACCTGGTGCGTAAGCAGGCGGATGGTCATCACTATTACGCTGTGCATAAGTACCTAATATCAGCTTTGACATATGATTTCTTTCCTTATAAATCTTGATTCACTTTTTCAGGTTGGATATCCAATGCTTCAAATACCTCTTCCGCCATATGCATAGCAGCATTGGCAGCAGGTAAACCTGCGTATAGTGAACAATGCAGAATTAATTCCTTTAACTCTTCTTTAGTTACCCCGTTGTTAAAACAGGCTCTTAAGTGCATTTTTAACTCAGCTTCCCGACCAAGTCCAAGTAAAATAGCAATTGTGACTAAACTACGTGTATGCCTTGTCAGACCTGGACGTGACCATATCTCTCCCCATGCAAAACGAGTAATAAAATTCTGAAAGTCATCATTAAAATCATTTAATTTATGAATAGAACGACTCACATGTTCCTCACCTAGAACTTCACTGCGAACCGCTATACCTTGCTTGTAACGCTCATTGTCATTCATTAGATGTACCTCTCACTAACTTGCATCGGTATGTGCAACAAATGATTTAATAAAGATTGCTATTGCTGCTGTAGATGCTGGGATAATCAACATGCTTAAAATCATGGTAAATGACCAATGGTTGCCTAAAAGTACTGCACCAATCCAAGCACCAAAGACTGCACCAAAACGCCCTATACCTGACATCCATGCCACCCCTGTCGCACGACATTGCGTTGGATAAAATCGTGCACTTAAAACAGGCATTGCCGATTGTGCGCCATTGACTGCAATACCCGCACACAAGATAAATAGAGCCAGTAAAGTGGGACTCCCTAAGCTTTGGCCAACCACAATTGCGAAAAGACCTGCTGCCAAATAAAAGCCTGCAATAATACGATTTGGATTAAAGCGATCCATTGCCCAACCAATGAATAAAGCACTTATTACGCCACCAAATTGAAATAACCCGCCTAAAAATGCTGCACGCTCAAGCGATGCTCCTGTTTCATGCATAAGCGTTGGTAACCAACTCGTGAGCAAATAAATCATGACCAACCCCATAAAATAAGTCAGCCAAAGCAATAATGTGCCTTTGATGTATTTAGATGAAAACAACATACCAAAAACATTATGTTTATTTGCTAATTCAATGTTTTCTTGGGGAATATGAAAATTTCTAACGTCACGCACTTGATCAGGCACAATACGTTGTAAAATATGTTTAATTTTTTCTACAGGATAATTCTTAACAATTAAAAAACGATAAGATTCAGGCAATACAAAGACTACCAACAACATTAAAAATAGTGGGGCCCAACCTCCAAGTAGAAATAAACTATGCCATCCAAAAGTTGGAATAAGCCAACTACTTAAAAAGCCACCGATTGCCATTCCTAAGTTATAACCACAAAACATACAGGTAACTAAAAATGAACGCATACGTGTTGGGCAATATTCAGAAAAAAGTGTAGTGGTATTCGGCATTGCTGCACCTAAACCAATACCAGTTAAAAAACGAAAAATAACCAAGCTCTCTAAATTCGAAGCATATGCACATGCCAAGGTAAAACCACCAAACATGAGCATCGACAAAGCTAGGATAATTTTACGCCCAAAACGATCAGCCATTGGGCCTGAAACCAATGCACCTACAATCATTCCACCCAATGCAGCACTCATTACAGGGCCAAGCTCAGAACGGTCTATTCCCCAATCTTGTGCCAATGCAGGTGCGATAAATCCCATTGCCGCAGTATCAATACCGTCAACAAATACAATAGAGAAACAAATTATTGCGATGAGCCACTGATATCTACTAAATGGAGCATTATTAATAAGTGCTTGAGCATCTAAACTATGACCTTGCGCATTATAATCCTTGGACATCCTTGCCTCCTTGGCTTAAAGTCCTTTTCATTTGAGAAGTTACTGAATAGATTTAATAAAACTATCTAAGGCGCGAGTAAAACATTCAGGTTGCTCAACATTAGAAAGGTGAGATGCATCTATCAAATACAACTGACTTCCTACAATATGTTCGTGCATGAATGTTGCATCGTTAATCGTTGTTACAGGATCCGTTTTGCCAGCAATAATCAGTGTTGGAATAGAAATAACAGAAATATTATCTTGAAGATTTGCTCTTGCTAAGACACGGCATGCATCGGCATACCCTTGAGGATTTGTATCTTTTAAACTTTGAATTGCGAGCTGTGCGACATCATCGTGTTTATAGTCAAAACTATCACTAAACCAACGTTGATGTGTCGATGCAACTAAACCATCTAAACCATGACGTTCAACATCATCTGCACGTGTATTCCATCCCTCTTCATTCCAGATTTTAGCTGCCGAGTTAGCGATGGTAATGCTATGGAAACGTTCAGCCTGATAGATACCTAACCACAGTGCAGTTAATCCTCCCATCGAAATACCACAAAAGTGTACCTTCTTAATCTCAAGTGCATTAAGAATATCAATGACATCTTCAGCTAAGTCTTTTAACTGATTGCTTTTAGCAACCTCACTTTTCCCATGTCCACGTGTATCGTAAGTAATGATCTGATAGGTTTGTTTCAATTGCGCAACTTGTGATTGCCACATTGCATGATCTGTACCCAATGAATTTGAAAACATAATTGTAGGCGCTGTACTTTTTCCAACCATTTGTACTGCAAGTATTTTTCCTGCCCGACTTACCACTTGAATATGCTCATTTTTATAATTCATTTTATTCTTCCTTTGCTTCTTGCAAGACGGCATCAATTTGGTCTTGAATATTGCCTAAATAAGATGTCGGATCGAATATTTCATTAATCTGATGATCACTAAAGTGCGCTTTGACTGCGTCCATCTGAGAAATAATAGTTTTCAAATGAATACCCTCTGCAACTGCTTGCTGGCATGCTTTTTCAACAATATGATGCGCGTTTAAGCGGCCAAGTGAAGGTGCTAAAGCCATCATCACCGCTTCAGCCATCACTAAACCATTTGTACGCTCAAGATTTAAATGCATGTGTTCGACATCTACTTCCATATCTTTGAGAACAGCAAAGGTTTGTTCTAATGCACCTGCAGTTAGCTTAAATATTTCAGGTAAAGACAACCATTCTGCATGCCATCCACCTAAGCCACGCTCATGCTCATGTATCATACTTTGATAGAGACTCGACATTAACGCTGGAACAAGGTTTGCAGCAGCAAGTACTGATGCTGCAGCCACAGGGTTACGCTTATGTGGCATAGTTGAAGAGCCACCCCGACCTTGAGCTGAGGGCTCTAAAACTTCAGAAATTTCAGTTTGCATGAGTAACGACCAATCTCGGGCCATTTTGCCAAGATTGCCTGTAATCAATGCCAAAATGCTGCCAATTTCAACGATTCGATCTCGCTCACCGTGCCATGTACAGACAGGAGGAGACAACTGTAGTTTTTGCGCAAAAGTTTGAACAACGACTGTCCCATCTTTCCCTAAAGATGCCAATGAACCTACTGCACCGCCTAACTGCGCGACAAAAACCCTTTTTTCAATCTCTTCGATGCGATCTAAATTACGTTTAAATGCAGAAGCCCAACGTGCAAACTTATGTCCTAAAGTAATGGGAAGTGCTTGCTGTAACCATGTTCTTCCCATCATCACTTGACTACGATATTGATCCGCTTGGAAAAGAGAGGTTTGATAGCATTTTAAGAGAATTGATTTAATTATTTCGAGTGCATCTCGACATTGTAAAATGCAAGCCGTATCTAGAATATCTTGACTTGTTGCACCCCAATGCACATAACGAGATGCCTCTTCATCTACTTCTTTTACAAGCGCTGTAAATTGCTTAACAAAAGGAATAACGACATTACCTGCAAGCCCTGTAGCAACAGTTAAATCATCAAAACTTATTTTATCTAAAGCAGTTAAACCCACGTGTTGAATGGTATTACTCGCATTTATTGGAATAATATTAAGTTCAGCCTGTACCTCTGCTAAGGCAACTTCAACATCGATGAGATAAGATATCAAAGCACGATCGCTAAAAATATCAACGACCTTGTTCTGATAAAATAGGCTGGCATAGAGCTGGCGCATAATCACTTCCTTTTGTTTATTCAACTGTCCTTTCAATCATTAAGGCAATTCCCTGCCCTACACCAATACACATCGAACACAGTGCATAGCGCCCATTGCTTTGTTCAAGCTGATTTAATGCTGTTAGTACCAAACGTGCACCTGAAGCACCCAATGGATGACCTAAAGCGATTGCACCACCATTGGGATTCACACGTAAATCATCGTCTTTCAAACCTAAATCTCGAGTGCATGCTAAAGCTTGTGCTGCAAATGCCTCATTTAGTTCAATCACATCTATTTGATCAAGGGTCATATCCACTTGCTTGAGTAATTTTTTTATCGCAAGTGCTGGTGCAAATCCCATGATACTCGGCTCAATACCCACTGTAGTCGATGCAATAATTCTGGCACGCGGTTTAAAATGATATTTTTCAATAGCCTCTTCAGATACGATAAGCAAAGCCGCAGCACCATCATTAATTCCAGATGCATTCCCCGCAGTTATCGTACCCTCTGCTTTGACAATAGCTTTAAGTTTCGATAACCCTTCTAAGGTCGTTGTTGGACGGGGGTGCTCATCAGAATCAATTACAATCGTATTCCCCTTACGCGGTTGAATGTTTACTGGCACAATTTCTTTGACAAAATAGTTGCGAGCTTGTGCGTCTGCTGTACGTTTTTGACTTTGATAAGCGAAGCGGTCTTGATCTTCACGATTAATATTAAATTGAGTTGCAACATTCTCAGCAGTCTCAGGCATAGTTTCTGTTCCATACATTGCCTTAAACTTTGAGTTAATGAATCGCCATCCCATCGTGGTATCTTCAATTATTTGCGAACGTGCAAATGATGTCTCCGACTTACCCATCACATAAGGTGCACGAGTCATACTTTCTACGCCACCGGCAATTACGAGATGTGCTTCATTTGTTTTTATCATGCGTGAAGCAATTGCAATTGCATCTAGCGATGACCCACATAAGCGATTTATTGTAGTTGCAGGAACACAAGGAGGTAAACCTGCCAATAATGCAGACATACGTCCTACATTCCGATTATCTTCACCTGCCTGATTGGCACATCCGTAGATCACATCATCTACTTGTGACCAATCTACATTCTTATGTCGCTCCATTAATGCAGAAATAGGGATTGCACCTAAATCATCTGCACGTATAGACGCAAGTCCCCCACCATAACGTCCAAATGGCGTACGTATAGCATCGACAATATATGCATTTTTCATGTAGTCGATCCTTCCGATTCAGTTGCATCAATTAATGGCGCATCTGTTAGACGCTGTAGCTCTTCGAAACTTAAACCGTCTACCTTTTCAATTACTTTTAATCCTTCTGACGTCACATCCATAACACAGAGGTCGGTATAAATACGATCTACACAATTTTTTCCTGTTGCTGGATAAGTCAAAGAGGTAACAATTTTAGACTCACCCTTCTTAGTGAGATGATCTGTGGTTACAAATACTTTTTTTGCTCCAACAGCCAAATCCATCGCCCCACCCACCGAAGGAATCGCATCAGGTGCACCAGTATGCCAGTTCGCAAGATCTCCATTTACAGCCACCTGAAATGCACCTAAAACACAAATATCTAAATGAGCACCACGCATCATTGCAAAAGAGTCTCCATGATGAAAAAAACTTCCTCCTTTAAGCATGGTTACAAACTCTTTACCTGCATTAATAAGCTCAGGATCTTCATCTCCACCCGCAGGTGGAGGGCCAAAGGCCAATAAACCATTTTCTGAATGTAAGAAAATATCTTTATCGCTAGGCAAATAACTAGATATTTTCGTTGGTAGTCCAATACCTAAATTGACGTATGAACCTTCAGGAATATCCTGTGCAACACGCTGTGCAATAGCATCACGGCTAAGTTTTTCATAACTCATATTAAAGCTCCCTGCTTTTATGCTTTCACCACGTATTGAACAAAAATCCCTGGTGTTACAATTACTTCTGGATCAATCTGGCCTAAATCGACAACTTCACTAACCTGCGCAATTGTTACATTTGCAGCCATTGCCATGATCGGTCCAAAATTACGTGCTGATTTTCTATAAATTAAGTTACCCCAACGATCCCCTTTATATGCTTTGATTAAGGCAAAATCTGCTTTAATTGGAGTCTCTAAAATATAGTCTTTATTTTCATAACTCAGTGTAGGTTTACCCTCTGCCAATAATGTGCCAAACCCAGTAGGGGTATAAATTGGCCCTAATCCCATACCCGCTGCTTGGATACGACATGCCAAATTACCTTGAGGAACAATCTCAAGTTCAATTTTCCCTGCTCTATAGAGTTCATCAAAAACATATGAATCAGACTGACGAGGAAACGAGCATATAATTTTCTTAACTGCTCCTGCTTTGAGTAGTTTTGCTAAACCATATTCCCCATTTCCTGCATTATTACTTACGATTGTCAGATCCTTTCGACCCAGCTCAATCAATCCATCAATAAGTTCTGCAGGTTGACCCGCCGTTCCAAAGCCACCTATCAGAATGGTTGAACCATCTTTGATTTGGGCAAGTGCGTCCTTTAAGTTCACTGCACTTTTATCTATCATTTAGATAACTCCAATGTGCAAATATGCATCTAGCAAATTTAAAATAAAAGAAAATACTTATATTTCAATAAGTAAAATTATATGAATCTTGCACTATGCTCTATGAAGAGTATTTGCGTCCTTATCTTTGAATATTTTTTATAATTTTGGAGTAAACTTCTAGAGGAGATATTTCTATTTTGTTCGATCTCAAAACATTATGTTCGATCATCGAACAAAACATGCTTAATTCTGTTCATTTAGGATTATTCTATATACCCCCTTCACTTTCATGGATTGAAAAAAGTTATGAATAAAAAATTAACTGAAGGAGATCACATACGTCTTAATCCAACAAATAAAAAAACCATTCGTCATGAAGATTTTATTGCTGGTCTAAGTAAAGGTTTATCAATTTTAGATAGTTTTGGGACTGATCGCCATCGTTTAAATATTACAATGGCAGCCGAAAAAACTGGCATGACACGAGCAGCAGCACGTCGTCATCTGCTGACATTAGAGTATTTAGGCTATCTAGAGTTTGATGGGCACTACTTTTATCTATCTCCCAAAGTTCTCAAGTTATCAGGATCATATCTTGGAGCAGCTCAACTTCCTAAAATATCACAGCCCTTACTTAATTTATTAACTAGACAGACTTCTCTTATCTATTCTGTAATGGTATTAGATAATTATGAAGCAATTACTATCGCTCGAAGTTCATCTCATCAACAAACCGATCGTGTTAATCCTTACGGATTACACTTAGGGAATCGGTTACCTGCCCATGCTACATCTGCAGGTAAAATTTTATTGGCAAACTTAACAGAGGAAGAACAACATGAATGGCTAAAACAATATCCTCTCAAACGATTAACTAAATACACTTATACAAACCATAATGATTTTTTAGCGTTATTATTTGAAATTAAAGAAAAAGGTTGGTGTTATTCGAGTGAAGAACATGAACTGGGTATACATGCTGTTGCCGTTCCAATTTGTGACCAATACTCCAAAGTAATTGCTGCTTTAAACATTGTTTCACCCACCACAAGAACCACTGAAGCATACTTAGTCAAAGAGATTCTGCCTTTACTTGAAGAAACATCAAGAGAGTTACGCAATATTCTTTAATAGATAATTTATTCTACAACAACATTTATATATGTAAAATTAATCACAATTATTACAAAAAATGTAAAGATAAATCTAAAAATCATATTAAGATTTTTGATGAGCTGTTTGAGTAATTTTTTTGGAATATTTCAAGTGCGGTTTATAATACTAAGTTCAAACCATAAAATCGATTTACATATTAAAAAAGTTGAAGAAAAATATCCTTACCATCATCAAGAGTTTTCTTATTTTTTATGGATAAATAAAAATACTAGCGAGATACTTGATCCTAAACTATATGATCAATTTGATGATGCAACTATTGGAAAAAATATTATTATAGACCACGTTAAATATTGTATTAAAGACATAGTATTCAATACCAGAAGAATAGAAACCTAGAAATATTATAATTCATTACAATAACACAAGTTAGTATTGTTAACTTTCATTATATTAGGATAAAAATCCTTGGTAAGGGTTTCATTTGCACTCTTGCCAATATCTGTAATGAAGTCTTGTACTTTCTTTCTTACAAGCTGTCCACCTATTTCAGGATAGCCACCAATACCTAGCTATGACCACTTACCACATGGTTTCTTATATTTGCTTTGCCATGACTTGTTACCGTTCTTTTAACCGTTGCCGTCTAGTTTCCGATAACTTTTATTCTCAGGCTCAAGGCTTGCCAATGTCGTATCTGTCATTCGTCGCTTCTTAATTTGGCTTCTTTTCATTTTTCTTGTATCCCTAAGGTTTCAATAAATATGAAAGGATACACGTATGGATACAAGCTAGGTAATACTATATAAAGCTATATTTGTGCATATAACACTATGCTTAGACGTAAAAAAAGCCTCAATCGGTTAAGAATTAAGGCTTTATAACTTACATTTTTCATATTAGAGCATATAAGTTTAAGTATATGGTGGAGATGGCGTCAGTTTAACCAAAAAACAAGTTATTGATATTAAATAATTTTACTCAAGATAAAGATATATTTTACCCAATTATTACCCAAAGCATTTTTATTGGGTATTTATGTCGCTTGTTAAACTCCTAAATACGGATTTGAACAAGCCATATTATAACATCCATCGAGCAATCCTAAAATGTAATGTTATATCATTTCATTTTTAACGCTTGATTTTTTCATGTATTATGAGTCATGTAATGTTTAGGGATAAGACCATGTTTGAAGCTATTGATGATTTAAAGAATAAATTAGATCAACGTCGTCCTCTCTCACCTACCATTGTAAAAAACTTGCAAGAAGATCTTATAATTCGTTGGACATATCATTCAAATGCAATTGAAGGAAATACGCTGACACTACTTGAAACTAAGGTCATTCTTGAAGGCATCACTGTTGGTGGCAAAGCGTTAAGAGAACATTTTGAAGCTATTAACCACAGAAATGCAATTTACTATGTTGAAGATATTATTCGCAAAGAGGAGCCTTTTTCAGAATGGCAGATTAGGAATATTCACCAACTTATTTTAAAAAACATTGATGATGAAAATGCGGGACGTTATCGCCAGCAAAATGTATTAATATCTGGTGCTACATCTACACCACCTGATTACACTTTATTGAACGATAAAATGAGTCAACTTATCAACTGGTACGAGACTGAAGCATATAAGCTTCATCCTATTGAACGTGCTGCCAAAGTACATGCAGATTTTGTTGGTATTCATCCATTTATTGATGGTAATGGGCGTACCTCTCGACTTCTGATGAATTTAGAACTTATGAAAGCGGGCTATCCACCCTGTGTCATTACTGTTGAAAATCGCTTAGCTTATTATGAGGCTCTAGATCAATGGATGGCACACGGAAAAACTGAAGCTTTTACTCAGTTAGTTTCTAATGCTGTTCGTGAGGGGTTTAAACCTTATCAGGCTGTTTTAGGACTGTAATTTAGATCTTGAGCATATTTCTCTTCCCCTGCTCTTATGAGCAAGGGGAAGTCTATTTTTAATACCAATGATAATTTTAGGTGAAGGCATCAAATTAACTCGCCAGATATCCCATCAAATTTGCTCTGTAAACTCTAGATTTCTAATCTCATTTACTTCATCATATTTCAAACAACTATTTATTAATTATTAAAAATGTTTAAAACTGAAAACTATTACCACATAGATTACTTAGCTCAAGCTGGAGTAACAGAAACATGTCTCTATAGCCTTTGCAATTTAATCCAGACAAATGTAGATTTCACTGATGCACGTTTGCTCACAAGCGACCAATTCCATGCGTTTATATTTAAAGATCAATTTGACAGCTACTACATTATTCGATCAGGTTTTTCATCGGGTTATGCAGGTGAAGGCCCAGAAGGACTAGCAAAAGCACTAGCAACCTTAAGAAGACATCAAATCGATATAGAAGAAGTACTCATCCCATCAAAGCTTATCAACAAGCTAAATAAATCATTATTGACTGATCAAGATATCGATTTCATTTTCCAACAAAAAATCATCCGTCCGATCCGTTTACATGACTATATCCACCCTTTCGAAGGCGAAGTTAATCAAGCATTAAAGCAAAAACGTTACTACCCATTAGAGCTACCGTATTCAATCATTGATGACAGAATTTTTGATCTTGCTCTACTCTTTAAACAAGATCCAGATTCAGCATTAAGCAAGGCATATAAACGCTTAGAAGATATCATTAGAGAACGTACAAATCTCAATGAATCTAGTAAAAAACTGTTTGAACAAGCTTTTCAAGGTAAAAATGCCTTATTAACTTGGGAAGTGCCTGATCATTCTGAGATAAATGGTAGAGCAGAGTTATTTAAAGGCACGTATATGGCATTCCGTAATGCCAGAGCTCACCGTGAAAAAGAGGAAACCTTAGTTCATCAGTATCGTGAGTTTTTATTAATTAACGAACTATATTTACTCGAAGAAGAAGCAATCTCAATTATTTCTGACAAATAAATCTAAAGCTCGAGTTAAACTTGAACAACTTTATACTTATACTTCTTTTAAATATAAATTTTCAAAAGGCCAACCATATCTACAAAAGATAAAACTCTAATTCTTATTGGTAACAAATTTGGGGCGGTGCCGGCCTAATAAAAGATATCGAATATAAGTACGATGGTATGATCCTATTAATATTCAACTAAATCTTATGCAATTAACCTATATTTTTGCTTTGGACTTTTCGGTTTATCAGGCACTGTTCTTTCTATTAAGTGACTTTCAATAGCAGGATTTAAATAGTTTTTTTGAAATGTCGCCCTATGTGAAAGGCGAACTAAGTCCATAAGCTCAACCAGACTATATTCTTTTCCTTTGTGCATTTTATTAATCAGTTGACTTACGTACTCGTTATCTTGAGCGGTATCTTGATCGCCAACTTGAGCGGTCATGTTTGAGTTTAAAATAGCGTCCAAAATCATTTGCAAGATAAATTCAATAAAAGGAGCTGAATCAGTCTGATTTGTACTTGCTTGTAAAGCATCGTAATAGGCTCTCTGATTTTGATAAATTAAGCTTTCAACAGGAATATTGATAAAAATTGGATGCCATTGACTCAGTATTAAGGTTTGCCAAAGCCTTCCCATTCGTCCATTGCCATCTGCAAAAGGATGTATAAACTCAAACTCGTAATGAAATACTGAACTTTGAATGAGTGGATGTTCTTGACTTTCTCCAAGCCACTGTAATAAATCACTCATTAAACGAGGGACTTGATTTGCTGGTGGTGCCATATGTATGACTTGGCTGCCAGACATTACACCGACTCTACCTTGACGGTATTGCCCAACCTCATCAATTAATCCTGCCATTAATACTTGATGTGCTTCAAGCAAATCGGATCCAAGACTAGGTTGCCATTTTTGAAATGCGTCATAAGCTTTAATGGCATTGCGAACCTCCTGAATTTCTTTAGGGGGCGCAATGATAGGCTTTCCATTTAAAATTGCTGTGATTTGCTCTGTACTTAATGTATTTCCTTCAATCGCTAATGAGCCTTGAATAGTGCGAATACGATTTGCTTTTCTCAGTTTTAAACTATCTTGGATTTCATCTAAAACAGTCAAACGCCCTATGTTTTCACTAATCTGAACAATCAGATGAATTATTTTAGATGTGATGGTATAAGGAGGTTGGTATTTCATATTTCCTCGAAAATCTAACCAGTCAAGACTGAGCATTTTTTAAAACAAATTCTTTTAAAAAGGCTGCAACTTTCATATTAACTTTGAAAGGTGGTATTACTTTACCTTCTTGTTTCTCAAAGTATTGCTTTGCCTTTGTCTTATCTACTGTATTCAACAATGTATCGAAACGTGCAAATTCATTGATATTATTTTCATTAACATGTGCATTAATCAGTTGTCTTAATTTAGCTTCATCTAAACCAAAAGAAGTCGCAATAGCATGTATTTCATCTTCTTTGGCTTTAAATTGATACTCTGTAATATAGTCCCTAAATGACTTATCTTCTTGTAGTTTCAGGTCACCACGTTGAACGTCATGTAAAAAGATATTTGCAACTCTTTGCTCATCATGGCTTAAAGTAGCAAAACTCTTATGCAGCTCATTTAATGCTTCTTCAACCGAAATGGTATTTTCACGATCATGCAATGCTTTTAAATATTTGGTAAAGCGACTGTTCATGTAATCTGAATCAATTTTATCGGTATCAATTTCAGTTAAATAACCATCTATCTCAAATGGAATACTACCTCCACCACCTCCACTTCCACCTTGAGAAAATAATTCTTTATAACGTAAGGCAAGAATAAGATATGTTTGTTCGTTTATTAGAACTTCAAATGGTGATTTACTCGCATCATTATCGTCAAAATGATAGATCAGTGTACTCCAATTAAACCCTTGGATTTTTGCTGCCTCTAGGTGCTCATTGAATTGTTTAAATAACTTTGCAAACCGACCACAAGCCTCTTTTTCTTTAGGTAACTTTTCAAAGTTTTTGATACCAGCATTTTTAAATAATCGTTCTATATCATCAAAAAAATAATTTAATTTAATTAGGTTATCTTGCAGTTTATCTACAAATAAAGCCAAAGGTTTATCGCCCGAATACAGCTTTACTGCTGCATCAATATTACGTTTCATGGTATGAGGGCGTCTATAATATCGAATAATACCAAATGGCTTATCTTTACCAAATAAACGGTTAGTACGTGAAAATGCCTGAATCAAATTTGCATACTCAAGCATTTTATCTAAGTACAAGGTATTCACCCATTTAGAGTCAAAGCCTGTGAGCATTTGATCGACTACAATCAATAGATCAAGCTGTTTTTCTGGGGTATGTTCTACACGCTTATACAACTCTTTATGGGCTAAACGGTCTGCAATATCACGCTTCATTTTTGCATGTGTTGCTAAACTAAAATCCATGCCATAACGTGTGTTATAGTCGCTAATAATTTCAACTAAGCCCTCTTCTTTGAACTTCGCCTTTCCATTATTATCAATATTCGGATCAAATAACGCCGTTATTTTTAGCTCAGGTTTAAGCGTCTTAAATAAACGATAATATTGAATAGCCTCAGCAATACTACTGGTCGAAAACATGCCATGAAATTTATTATTTTGGCTATATTGAATCCAGTTTTCTAAAATATCCTCAACCACTTTATTTTGATGTTCTGGACGACGATACTGCTCTGTGGGCAAGTAATCTTCAATGCCTTTAACATAGTTATTGACTTGATCCCAATGACCTGCCATATCGACCTGACTTTTATCCATAAAACGTAAATAAATTTCTTTCTTTTTAGGGTCAGCCATCACTTCTTGAACGGTATTCGCTTTTGCTTCATCCAAAGCCACAGCTTCACGTAATTTTGAATCTTTATAGGTTGATACTAAATAGGGATCAAAACCGAGTACATTTTTATCTCGAATACCATCTGCAATACTATAACGGTGCAACTCATTTCCAAATACAGTCGCTGTCGTATTCTTATTTTTTTCATTTTCTTCTTGAATCGGTGTGCCTGTAAAACCAAAGAAGACTGCTTTAGGAAAGGTGTGTTTAATCGTAATCAACATACCATTTGACTTGGCTGATTTTGGGTCTTGACCAGTTTGATTCGATGTTAAATTTGCCGCCATTGTTGATCGGTGTGCTTCATCAACAATAATCACAATACGTTTATTTTGAATTTGTGCTAAATCATCTGCATTGATTCCATCTTCTTCATCCCGAATATTGCTCATTTTTTGAATTGAGCTCACAATTAAGACTTCATTCGGGTTAGTACTTTTCAGTTTACTCATCAATGCATGGGTATTTTCGGTAGATTGTACAAAATCATCTGTATCTGCAAAGTTGTTGTATTGTTCTAATGACTGCGTACCCAGTTCGATACGATCCATCAGAAAAATTACTTTATCTGCATCTTTAGACGTGGCAATTAAATAAGCTGATTTAAAACTGGTCATGGTTTTACCTGAACCAGTGGTATGCCATATATAACCTCCTAAACGATCTCGTCCATCCCATTCAACACGAGCAACACGATCAGAAATGGCACGGACTGCAAAATACTGGTAACTGCGCATAACCTTTAACACGCCATCGGTTTTATCCGCTACGGTGTAAAACCCAATGAGCTGATGCGCCATCGGAATAGACAGCAATGTACCTGCAATGTCTTTCCAATAGTTGATTGGTTCATTATTAAAATCTGCCCAATGAAAATAGTAATCTGAATTAAATGATCCATCGGGCCCAGGATTGGCAAAGTATTTGGTTTCTTCGGGGTTCATCGCAACAAAAATTTGCACCAATGAAAATAGTCCTGAAAAGATACCTGAACGGGCATAGTTCTCAATTTGGTGTGTTGCCTGACTCACAGGAATGCCTGAGCGTTTCAATTCGATATGAAACAAGGGCATGCCATTGATTAGCAACATAATGTCGCCACGTCGGTCATTTAAAATTGGTGAAGATGTTGGGAATTTTGGTTGTTGTACGATTTGATAACGGCTTTCGCCTGCCGCAATTTGTTGGCGGTCATAAATACTGAGGCTAATTTCTTTACCTAAGTGTGCTGGATCATTGGGGTTATCTCGTTTGATCGAAACTGTTTTACCATTAATAAAGCCATTAAGTGCCAAAGGTGTACGCAAGTTTTTAATTTGTTCGAGTATTTGCGCCATTTCAGAGTCAGTCAATGGCTGACCATTGAGGCGATCTATACTACTGTTATTTTCAAATAGAATGTTTGCCCAATTGTTAATTAAGTCTTGTTCTGTTGGATTTTTTAAAACCGTACTTTCCCACCCTTTGTTAAATAGGGTTTCAATAAATGCTTGTTCAAATTCTTTTTCGCTTTTAAATGTCATGGTCTATGTGCTTTTATCAAGTAATATGCGTTTTAGAACTCAGTCGCATGAAGTTTCAAACGACTGATAGTACAAAGTTAAACAAACATCTTTTCTAAAAATGCCTTTTTTAGGTTTTTTAGGGTTTGAAGCTGTTGCTGTTGTAATGTGAGGGTTTCATCAAGCTGTTTAAAAAATTTACCTATTGCAATCTGCTCAGTTTTATCAGGAAACTTAAACTCCATTTGCTTAAACATTCCTGTAGTAATTTGATTAATTGTAGCCCCTAAATTTCGACTAACAGCCAAATCAAATAAATTTGTATTAAATAAAGCATTAATAAAATATGGATTTCTAGCCTTTACTCCTGTCATAAATGCACCAATGACAGTATTCTTCATTTGCTCATTTATGACAGCATGTTTTCCAATTAAATCTCTTGATCCATTTCGTACCACAACAATAATATCACCAACTTCTACGTTACAGACATTCACAGCATCATGAACGACATATACATTATCATCTATGCAAATTTGATTATTTTGAACATTTGAGGATCGTAAAACCAATGTTCCATTCTTGTTGGTGACATCATCTGGTGAATACGTTAATCCACTAAAGAATTCCACTTCATCTTCTAAAAGTTTCTTTTCCCAATCCCCGCTAAACCCCTTTAGCCGAATTTCAGGTTGTTTACTTCCTGCTTTTGGAAACATTTTTTCCAACATGGCTTTTTTAAGGTTTTGCGTTTGGGCAAGCTTCTTTTCATGCAAAGCAATGGATTGGTCTAGGTTTTGGAAAAAGTGACCGATTTGGGTTTGTTCTTGTTCTGATAAGGGATATCTTACTATAGTCTTAGCAAGATTAGTTCGACTAATAGATAGCACTTTAACACCTTGCATCAAGGGTAAAAGCTGATGATGGTACGCATTTGAGTTAAGATAATGACCCAAGTAAAAAGATGATAATTTTACTTTTGGACGGTATGCCATTGTATGCAAACCAGACACAATAGAAGTATCGGCAGGAACATTTATTTCAATAGCTTTGCCGACAGCTTCATCCTCTGCTGTATCCGCAAAAATGACATCACCATTTTGCAATAATTGGCTTTTGAAGTCAGAAATTTCACCATCTGTAATAACCGGTATTTTATCATTTTTATAATCGAGAACAGCAGCATATTTTACAAGGATATCACCATAGTGAATATTCTTTATCCGCCCATTATCATAGTTTAAATCAGCTCTTGAAAGCGTGTTATTCGATAATGGTATAAACATATCACCTAAAGTTTGTTGCTTCCAACGATTACTAAACCCTTTAAACCTCACCTCAGGACATTTTACTTTTTCCATCTCATGCCCCTTTTAACAAAGTCTGAAACTGTGCTAAACCTTGCATATCAAACTCATCACCTGTTAAATCATCAATCAGACTCGCAAGACTATGCTCTGCTTCTGTCAGGTTTTGCGTGGTTTCGGTATAAGTCACTGCATACTTATCTGCCAAAGCCTGCACTACATCGGTTAAATGCTCAATCACTTCATTAGGTAATGCCAAAATTGCAGAAACAATCGGTTGTACCCACTTCGCTTCCAACAGCTCTAAAACTTGAGCGTTCTCTAGGGCTTCAATCGTTGTTTTAGTCAACAAGTGTAAAGTATTGGTATCGGTTTTAATCTCAGCTTTTAATTCTTTTTCTTGTACAAGTAAGTCCTCCACTTGCAACAATTTTGCTTCCAAGGAGTCTTTCTCAAATGTAAAAGCTGCCTGTAAGGTTTTCAAATAGGCTTTTACTTTAGCCACCGCATAAGTACCATCTTTTTTAGCTTCAATTTTCGCCCACTGTACTTCAGGGTGCGCTCGTACAAACTGTTCTTGTTCAGGCTTTTTCGCTTTATTCGCAAGCAATTCTAATAGTTCATTGATCGCACGGATTTCAGGCGTTTCAATCTCTTCAAATGCTTGTTTCAACGCTTTTGTAATTTCTGCGGTTACAAAAGCATCATTGGCATCATTTAATAGGGTTTCTTTATCTTCTTCAGACAATGCTTCCATAATCGCTTCAATGTCGCTACTGGCTTCAGTTAAAGCACGTTCTTTGGCTTGCAAAGCGGTGAGCTCATCAATGAGTAAATGCTCTTGTACCAAATCAAATGGCAACACATACCCCTCCCAACCGTCTTGAACTTCCTGTTCTTTACCATCTTTCTTTTTAGTGATGATATGAGGATTCACAATTTTGGCAGCATTTAAACCTTCAGACTGAATAATCTCCAAGTCCCCTACAATGCTTTGCCATTGATCATCTAAGGCTTGGTAGGCTTGATATTTGTCAACGAGAGGAATATTTTCCAGACGCTTAAAAATATCCTGACTTAAAATATTTTCTTGCTGAGCAATATGTAAGGTCTTCATCTTGCCAATCAACTCAGCGTTTAAATAATCATGAAAATGAGCAAAAGCTGTATTAAATTGTGTTTTAAATGTTTGAACATTATCGTGCTCGTGAATGGCGTTATGTATTTCTGACGTTGCTAAATCAACATAAGGCGTATCACTGTGTGTAAATAAGTCTTTACGAAGTTCAGGAAATGCCTGCCAATACTCTGCATAAGCATCAATTTCCTTTTCTGGAATACCACCAAACATAGTCGCATAAATATCCCAAGTTTCCGCCTTTGCAGACGAATCTACGTAACGAGGAATATTTAAGTTATAACCTTGCTCACGAATTTCTTCCAAGCTAACCAATTTAGAAAATTGCTCAATATCTTTACGCTGTAGAACAGTATCAACAATCTTCTTAATATTAGATGCTTGTAGATGGTTATTTTTACCAACTTTTATAAAGCCTTTTGAGCCATCAACAATAAGTACATCACTTTCTTGACGACGCTGTTTTAAAATAATAATGACTGTTGGAATACCTGTACCAAAGAAAATGTTAGCAGGTAAACCAATGATTGCATCAATATGTTTATTTTCAAGCAGGTTTTTACGAATACGCTCCTCTTCACCACCACGGAACAATACACCATGTGGCAGAACAATCGCCATAATACCATCTGGTTTTAAATGATAAAGATCATGTAGTAAAAAAGCATAATCGGCTTTGGTTTTTGGTGCTAAACCAAAACGAGCATAACGTGGATCAGAGTCTTTATTTGAAGAATCCCACGCTTGTGAATACGGTGGATTCGATACCACTGCATCGACATACAACGGCTCGTAGGTATTAATCGGGTCATTGTCATCAAAATACGGCCAATCATCTTCTAAAGTATCGGCATTTCGAGCAACAATATTGGCGGGTAAAATGCCACGCATGATCAAGTTCATACGGGTTAAGTTGTAGGTATTTTCCTTTAACTCCTGTGCGTAATATTTGATTCTATTCGCATCATTCACATGTTTAGCAACTGAACTACCAATGTTAATCAACAATGAACCCGAACCACTCGTTGGATCGTAAATTTTTATTTCTTGTTGATCTTTTAAATGATGTGCAATAATTTCAGACATCAATACAGACACTTCATGCGGCGTATAAAACTCACCTGCTTTCTTACCTGCATTGGCTGCAAATGAGCCGATTAAGTATTCGTAAATAAAACCAAGAACATCATAGTCTTGCTTATTACTCATTGGAATAACTTTGATTAGTTGCAATAAATCACTAATTGCTTTGGTTTGACTGTTTGAGTTGTCGCCAAGTTTACTTAAACCTGTTTCCAGTGTTTTAAAAATGCCATCAAATACTTTTTTATGTGATGGGCTAATTAAGCGTGAAAAAGAGGAAAGTGCATCACGAACATTGGCAACGTTGAAGTCATTGCCTTTTTTTAGCCATGTGGAAAATAAATTTTCATAAGCAATAAAATAACCTAAACTGCCTTTAATATAATCAACGCTTTCCGTATCTTGTTCTGATAAGGCTTCAATATCCGCCTGAGTAAAGTCTTGTTCTTGTAAAAATTTTTGCTCTTTATCTGATAGAAACTTATAAAACATGAAACCTAAGATATAGTCTTTGTATTCATTTGCTTCAATTTTTGAGCGCATTTTATTTGCTGAATCCCAAATTTTTGAGGCGAGTTGTTGCTTGTTCATTCCTATCTATCACTGTTTAATATTCTCGATATATGATATCAACTCTACCGTTAAATTGAAATTTCAGTTACTGCCTAAATGGGTTTGTAATGATTTTTATAAAAAGTTTAAAACACCATATACTCGAAATCATGAAAAATAAAGATTTATGAAATAGCTAATTAATTTAAATAAAAGCAACTTAAAAAAATACTAATAATTTCTTTCAAAAATTCGATCTCAGATCAAATTTAGGATAGGCTGCTCATAAACCTAAAAACTATGACATTTAATATTATGGCCACTATAGAAAAAAATTTAGAAATCGCAAATTTAGTTTGTAAATTTGGTGAAAATAATTTATTAGATCTATACAAAGAGGTAATAGAGCCGTCTTTTTTCAAAGAAAAATTTCGTAAAGCTGGAAAAAGTACTTTTTATTTTGATCAAGTATCTTTGACTAATCTAGGTAAAGATACTTTAGGCGAAAAAGATATTATTGCTATCACAGGAAGATTCATCAAAAAAACTATTCTTGAACGTGAACAATATGTTGATAACTTTGGAAATATTTTAAGAGATAAACAAAACCTTCCTTCAGCACCATCTGCAATTTTCACTTTAATTCTAAACAATCATAGATTACTTTATGCCGCTGAAACAAAATATGCTCCTACTATAGATAACTTTAGAAGCACATTAATATATTTCTTACGAAATGAGCAAATGAATTATCACAAAAGCTTACCAAAAGAGGAAGGTGTAGATTTTTTAAAAAGATTTCCTATCGTTGAGTTAACTATAACGCCACTTACAAATCAACAAAGTCTCAAGGATAATATTTATCTATTTGATACATTAAAAAAAGTTTCTTTTATTCTGAATGATCGTAACTCTGAAATAGATGGAGAGGACATGTTTAGACAAATGCAGGAAACTTTGGATGATGCAAATGGTCAAGGAAAATTTGAAATTACCAACAAAAAAGGCTTAAATAAAGAAGTAATAGCCGATGAAGCTAGAAAAGCGACGATGCAAGGCAATCAAACAGTTGTTCTCGATGGTGTAGATATAAATGGAAATAAATTAAGAATTAAAAATGATGATATAAAAATCCGCAGATCAATACAAGTTATACAAAATAATATTAAGGCTACTGTTTCTAATATGTTTTTAGAGTTTAAAAATATTATTCTATCAAAAGAAATCAGAGTAAAGAAAACAGATGTTAAAACACAAAAATTAATAGATAATATTGAAAAACTTAATATTTCATCTATACAAAAGGAAGAGTATAAGGAATGACTAACCTTTTAAAAGAGAAGAATTTAAGAGATATTTATATTAAATCTAGAGCTATTCCAATCTCTAGATTTAATATTTTTTTCTCGTTAACTATAGGTTTGATTTTTTTCATTACTATATTTATTAGCAACTTAAGCATCTCAGATGGATTCAATAAAATCAATGACCTATCATCATTTTTATTTTCATCTCTATTGTCAATCCTAGGTTTTCTAATCGCTGGATACACTATTTTTTGTACAATAACACCTTTAGATTTACAAAAAAAAATGATAAATAGTATAGATTCTAAAACTAGGCTTCCATTTTTTAAAAAAGTGCATTTTATTTTTATTAGAGTATTTATTTATTTTTTAATATTCAGTTTCTTTCTATTTATTATTTTTACATTAAAAGACATTCCACTAGGTCTAAGTAGAACAGGACTATCAATAAAAACCACTAATATAATATACAAGTATACAAACTACTCTATTCTCACTATTATTGTTACGAGTACTACTTTTCTATTCTGTGAACTTAGTTCATTCATTTTTAATATTTACAATTCAATTGCAACAACATTACATTGGCTAATCACAAATCCTCCTCAAGATAAAAATAAATAAAAAGGGAGCTTTCGCTCCCTACTATTATCGGTTTGCCAATTTCTTTTCAATCCACTGATGAATCTCCCAAGCTGACCAACCAATACGTTTAGATGTAATCGTTACTTTTTTAGGAAATGTTGAATCATAATATTGAGAGTCTTCATCCATCATCTCATAAATCGTTGAACGACTTACACCAATGATTTCAACAACCTGTTTAATGTTGATTAACTGATTAATCTGAAAGGTTTGTCCTACAAATGTCGTCATGTCTTGATTCTCCATTTTACGGAGCGTCGGATTACGCTCAAATGATAGGGCAACGCCTTATTTTTCTACCCATTTGAGCCATAACCCTTCGACTTCAACTCACCGACTGAACCGATGATTTCAAACCATGCTGTAATTCCATGACATCCATCTTCTGTTCTTTTAACGGTTGAGCATCTTCGCTTCCATCTATGACCTCCTCTTCGGCTTCCTCTAAATCAAAACACACCGCTTGATAACCCAACTTCGCTACAGCATCGAGTTGGCTTTGGTCAAAGCCACTCTCTTTCGCTTTCTGATCTAACTCTTTCGCCTGTTGAATCGCATCTTGTAAAGACACCCCTTCAGGCAAAGTTAAATCGACATAATAAATTGGCGTACGATAACTCTGCGTTGTACTTTTGCCTCTCAGTACCAATTGTAATGGTAAACATGACAAACGGTCTTTTGAGGCTGCTTGATAATAAGCAAGCCGTGCTGCAAGTGTACGGATACTATTAAAACCTGTGGTTCTAAATACAAATGTTCCGAGTTCATCACTTTCATCTAAGTTCACATACAACCGACCATATGGTTTACATGCACCATTTTGTCCCATCGGGCATAAATGTGGTGTTGGACAGACTTGCTTTTCTATGCCTTGTTGCGTCATACGATGACAGACTTCGCCATTACCTACACAAATTGGGCGACCTGTTTGTCGGTCAAACAAGCTATATTCCGCACGTAAGTTCAGCTCAGGATCATTAAAGATCATCCGTACTGGAATCTGACGTAGCTTCCCATCACCATTATTTACTCTTAGCTTGTCATCTAAGGGGTGTTTAACCCACCCCTCCTTATTTTGGATTTGACTAGTAATAGTGAACTGATCATCTTTTTCAGGTTGACGTTTACCATTCTTTTCAACAACACGACCAATGCTGATTCTGCCTAACACTGGCGGTGTGATTAATAAACCTTTCACCATCTAAATCACCTTTATCTTTTCTTTAGTTATAAAAAAATCCCACTGCGTTGGCAGTGGGATGGATTTGTTTATGCTATGGATTGCCTTTTACTCTTGGGCTTACTCTACTTAGGCTTTTAGCATCTAGCATCTATATTGATCTAGTCAGTATAGATTTGAAAACGACGACTGCCTTCTTTCACTTCTCCATATTGCTCTAACAGCTCAGGCTGTGCTTTAAGCAGTTTCTTACTATCTAAGCTCACTCGATCTTTCGATGCTTTCCACGTCACCATACCTCGTTGAAAGATGGCTTTTTCTGCATGCTTCATACACATTTGAATTTGCTGTTTTAACAACTCAAATTTCTTTTGATGTGTTTCAACTTTTTCTTTCTCAAGCAAGAGATCATCGAACAAACGATTCGCTGAACCATCTTCTTTAAAGTCTTCACTCTCTAAAGGCTCATGTTTCGGATACAGTTGTTGAATGGCACTGGCTGCCGACTTTGATGCATCGGGTTCAGGCGGTCGATCATCTGTTACACACTGCCAGAAGTAACGCTCTGACTGAATTAGGACTTGAATGACTTGTTCATTACGTGTGACTTTAAAGATTTGTGTTTCATGGCCACATAGTAGTACACAGACATGGGCAGCTTGTTTACCTGTCACTGCCAATTGATGTTGTACTTGGCAAAGTACATACAGTGGCACACCATCCTTCCATAACCGACTACCATATTGCCCTGCGGTTTTACATTCTAAGATTTGAATGTCTTTTGCACCGATCACGGCATAATCTAGATTGGCTAACATAAACGACTTATCTTCATCAGGATGTTGTAAGACTGCATTGACTCGTCTGACTTTATATCCTGTATATTGTTGATAGAAATCTGCAATTAGTGGTTCAAGCTGATGCCCCCAATATAAAGGGTTATTGCCATTGCTTGCTTCCTGTTGTGGACTAGAAGGTGTTCTGCCTGTTTTCAACATCCAGAGTTCAAGCATACTCATATATGGATTAAGTCCACATGCAGCCGCAGCATCACTACTGCCAATGCCTTGGCGTCTAACTTCTAGCCATTTGCTATAATCCATGCCTTTGGTATTCGCAACACGTTTCGGAGTGACTGGTTTTGAAGATAGTGGTTTAGGCAGATATGGGCTTGGTTGTGGTGTAATCATAGGTTGATTCATATTGACCTCAGTAGAATAAAATGTGGCATAAAAAAAGCCATGTCCCGAAAGGGACATGGCTTTGTGTTTTAGTGCGATAGATAAATTTTGCTAACTAAGCAACAAATGCTCTTGCTTGTTCAAGCGCACGTTGCTTTAGATTCGCTCCTGCTCCAAACCATGCAGAATCTAAACGATGGTCATTACTCATGGCACGTCGTTCATGATCAACAAACTCCGTCATGGAACAGAGCAAACCATAAGCAGTATCTTTTGCTGAAGAGAGTGTTGCTCCTCGCCCCTGCCCATTAAACATCTCCATGGCTTTACTCATCGCACGACCATTGGGTTCTGCTTTGGTATCTTGGTTTGCTTGGTTTTGTTCAGCGACATGACGATAGAACTGAATCAGATTGTCTTCGGGAGAGACCATCGAAGTATTGTTAAACACCGCATTCAAGTAATTGGATGCTTCTTGCTGTGTAACTTTACGCTGAGACAGTTGTTTCATCTCATACATATGTTCATCCCATGCACGAACTGAAATCCCCAATTGCTGTTTCACTTTCTCCGCATCGAAATGCGTACTGTGAGGGACTTTAACCATCCCTGCACCAGCCGTTGCACCTTTAAGGGCAATTGCTAAAGTGTTATTACATACCACACGAATAGATGTAAATTGAGCCGTAGTCGCTAATGTCCCATCACATGCGGTTGCCAATAAGATATAGCCATTGCAGACATCTTTACCTTTTAAAGCGGTTGTTTGTCCTGTACGTGCCAATGCCCAAAACTTCTTACCGCCTTTAAGTACACCTGCGGTTTCTAGCTCAAAACCTGATTGCTCAGTGAGATCACGATAAAACTCAAGAATCTCTAATGGTTGAACTTCTTTATAACGCTGGCTCACAACTGACAAAGGTGCATGCGTGTCTGAACGATACAGTACTCGTTGCTCCTCATAAGGAAGAATGATTTGCTGTGCTTTATCATTCTCAGCAAAGTAACTGACATTGGATGATTCAATACGCCAATCCATTCCTGCTTGCTTTGCCCAAACTTCAATCGGTTGCTTAGGCATTAATTGCTCACCCAAACCATGCCAAGGTGTATCACCAACATACGCCATGCTTTCAACTTGATGTGCCATTTTCATTGCTCCTTAATAAAAATATTGACCACAATCATCACATTGAAAACATTGCACAGGTCTTGCTTGTCTTTTAGGTTGAGGGTCACTAAACACACCACCAAGTACACTTCCTACAACTGCACCTGCAATACCGCCAAATAAAGGAGTAATCCCTAATGGTACTGTTTTCGATAAAGATGCACCAATGGTGGCAAAAGAAGCTGCTGATGAAAGCGATGATGTATTGTGTTGCTCTGATGCTGTCGGTTGTACTGCACGACTCACACGGATGGAATCACAATAAGGACAATAAATACTCATAATAAAAAACCTCTAGATCATATATAGAATGGTCATCTCTCCAACAAAGAAAAGATGTTTCTCATCTAGATGATATATATCTAAAATATTTTTTAATTCGTCCAAAAGCAATACATAACCCAAAATAGCACAGATCTGAATTGACGATTAAAACTGCTCCGATTATCATTAGCTCGCTGGCCTACATTGCCAGACGGTTTTGACAGACCGATCATACAGCGCATCAGGTGAAAGTACTCCTGAGTATCACACTTGTGCGAACACCTTCTCGTCCCCCTTTGCGGTAGAACGGGAGGGGGACGCCTTCGTGCGTGCTGGTTTCTGTATGTCCAGTCTGTCAACCCTCTTTCGTTCTGCCACCATCTCAATTGACAGTGAGTGATCGGCAGAATTTGAACAACATACAGGATCAAATCTCATGCAAACATCTATCACGCTTATTCCCATACCCAACAACTTAAAACCCTTATCTCTGCCTTGAATCTGTACTGATTTCTCATCTCTAAAACATACAACAATCAAATACAACTGCCGTTTAAGGTAGGGATAAGCCATGACTAAAATAGTTTTAAGTCTATGTGTACTCTTTGCGCTGAGTGCATGCAGCAGTAACGATAACAATGATTCATCTGCTTCAGATAAAGCCCCCGTCGAACTCAGCTTTAGTACCGAAGAAGCACCCAATGAATACTACCCTTTTCCATACATTAGCTATCTCAACATTCAATCCGTCGTAGATCATGTTTCTATCTTTCATGTATCCATTAATCGCGGTAATTGTTCAGTCTCATCTTGGCTTGGAAACAATGGCAGTTCATATCTCAAATTCGGGCAATCAAGACAAGCGAGCCTACGTTGCCAAGACACACAAGTAAAAGAAGTCGTTGTAGATACAGATCAAGGTAGCTACACCTTTAATTTTTAACAATAAGAATGGATAAATGATCATGAAAGGTACAGTTTTAGATTTCTCGGTACAAAGCAACAAAGGGATCATTACCCTAGATGAAAAAAGATATCACTTCACAGGTGATCAATGGAAAGAACAACTCCACCCTAAACGTGGGCAACATGTTGATTTTGAGGTTGATGAAGAGACAGGCAACGCAATCAATATTTACTTTGTTGTGACGCCAAGTACAAGTACATCAATCAAAAACCCACAGACAGAATCAAACGGTCAAACAAAAGATACTGCACAGGCTGAGACAAATAAATTTCAAGCGATTCTTGATGAATATCAAAAGTCAGTCTGGACTTGTTTTAAAAAGTCTTTTGATATCAATGGTCGTGCTGCACGCCCTGAATATTGGTATTTCCAATTGTGTGCCACACTGATATTCATCTTTACAGACAGAATACATGAAATGCTTTTTAACATTGCTCTGATCGTTTTCATTGTTCCTTTAATTACCGTGACCGTCCGACGTTTACATGACATTAACCGCTCAGGATGGTGGGTACTGGTTTCTGCTGTTCCATTACTTGGAAGTGTAGTCATACTCTACTGGGCAGTTTCAAAAGGCTCAACTGAAGAAAACCTCTATGGGCCACCTCCACAATAAACCCTTAAGTAATAAGACATGGAATGGTAAGGATATCTTTCCATGTCCTCATCCAAGAACCACTAATTAAAAGTACGCATTCTCTTAGTGCATTTAACCCTTAAATACTGCTCTTCTTTCTCAGGACAAGTGAGATAACTTACTGCTTTCTCACAACGCTCACATGCCTCAATGTCATTTCGATAAATTCGTCCAATACCTAATATTCCTAGATCGGTATAACGTGCAACTTGCTTGGAGTCATGACAGTTAAAATAACTTCCCTGCTTAGAAGTAATATCTTCAATCCATACTTGACCAAGCTTGCTTGCAACGCCCCAACCACTTTGTACTTTATGCCCATTAAAGATCATTAGCACATGACAGTGATAGCCTTTATCCGACCCCTGCTCTAATGCCCATGCATAGTCTACCAAGTCTTTTAGAAACCCTTTACGCTGACTTAAGTGTTTTCGTAACTCACGAATATCCTCATAGAATGTCTCAATATCGATATGATTATTTTGTTTTGAATAAGCGAGATCTACACGAACGACTAGAGATTTAGAATATTGATTTAATGCATATCTTATTTTCTTAGCGAGAGACTTCTGATTTCTTGATTCATTCTCATAATGCCTTTTTAAATCATATTGATGTAAATCACGATAGGATGATAAATACCTTTCCCACTCACTTAAACTATATTCATCATAAATGTAATCAACCAACTCACTATAACTTAAGGTTCTAATATCATGATTTTCTATAAAGTCACACCATGCATTAATATAACCAAAGTAGCTATAAGATGGTTCATATATCTCATTAAAATCAAATAACAGTGATGCACATCTAGTATAAAAATGATGATTTCTTTTTATTCCATGTTTAACCCAACTCTCAGTAGTACTCTCAATTTCAATGAGTAAATCTGACTCTCTTTGATTATTCATGTTAAGTATCTCCTATGCTGAATACATAGAAGACCTGAATCAGGTATAAAGATATTTATAGCCTCTAATGAGGTATTCCATATCACTCATAATAAGATGAGTAAGTATGATGTATGAGATATTAATAATATTAATAACCTTCAATAAAACTTGGGTCTAACCTGTCTTAATCCTCCAACAATCATTACCAATAAAAAATGGTTTTCTCCATATACACTAAAAACAAGCTCAAGAATCACTTACCCTCCTTACATATAAGTGACCTATTTTTTCAGACAAAGTTATGCGTTAAAATAATAAATACTAAAAAATTCTTATATATATCATATTTAATGTAAAAAAATACTAAGAAAAACTCTATAAAAACCCTATATTTTTATCTAAAAAATCACTATAAAATGACTATAAATAGCCAAACTATGCTAGCCTATAAATTAGGATAATTTACAATTAAGAGTAAATGGAATGAATACTACAAAAGATGATGAATTGGTTGCACTATTAACAAAAGCACCTGATGATGAGCTTATTTTTCTTTTAACTTATATATGCGTGGAAATTCATCTATTAGAGTTAGGAGATGTTCCAAGTGAAGATGAATTTACTGAATTTATTATTAATAATAGCTTTAGTGAAGCTAGATTATTCTTAATTAGAAAACTAAGAAAAAATGATTTTATTTTTTCAAATCATAAGAATATTTTAAAATTTAAAATTAAAAAATATAAAACATACATACAAAAAATAAAATACAATGAAATACCAATATATAACTTAATACAGCGTATAAATAATAAAAACCCAAATCAAGAAGTGGTGAACAAGATTTTCCTCATATCTTTATCAAAGATGATAATCAGTGAAAAAGAGAGTATTATAATTAATAATATAAAAACAATTCATTCATTAAAAACCAGCATAAACAAGGATTTAAAATCATATATTAATAATAAAGAATTTATAAGTTGGATGGGCGAAAACACACTAAAATCAAGAAAATCCAATACCCATAAAATAATAGGTATTACACGACCTCTATTAGAAGGAGTTGATATAGATTTGATATCCATTAAATATAAATATATTGTTCATGATAGATCAAGTTTAATATCTTATTTATCAATAAAAAGACTAGAAGATTTTGATGAATATAATAAATATATTCATAGAGTCAAAAAAGCTTGGCAACAAAAAAATTACTTAGCAAGTAAGGCAAAAGACAATCACATTAAATTAAATAAAAAAACTATGGATAATTTGGAAAAATTGAGTAGCTTAAAAGGGACAAAGAAAGAGTTACTACTCTCTGAAATTATTAAACTAGAGCTAGAAAAGGTGGAAGAAGAGAATAAAGCGAAGGCTTAGGCCTTTGCTTTAAGATATCCACTCGATAACCTTAGCTTCGTACCAATCCATCATCTTAACCCTCTCTTCCCAATATTGAGCACGATTGTAAGCAGCACGAATACGGTTTTGTGGAACATGTGCTAGCTGTCTTTCTATAACATCATAATTAAACAAATTAGACTCATTCAAAACCGTACTAAACAATGATCTAAAACCATGAGTTGTCATCTTACCTGCGTAACCAGAACGCTTAATCACCTGTAAAATTGACTCACTACGCATAGATTCCTTGCTATTTAAACGATGAGGAAAAAGTAATTCTTCATTATGTGTCAACCTAAGTGCTTTCAACTCTTGAAGCATTAAATTTGTTAAAGGTACTCGATGAGGTAAACCATTTTTCATTCGTTCTTTTGGTATATCCCATACTCTATTTTCTATATCAAACTCACTCCAAGTTGCTTTGAGTAACTCATTTACCCTTACACCTGTAAGCATAATCAACATAATTGCATGGTGTGTTTGAGCATCACTTGGGTACATGCGTACCTTCTTTAGAAACTCAGGCATGTCTTGAGCTTGTAACGATGCTAAGTTTTTTACTTTCCTAGATTTCAATGCATATACCAAGTCTGATGCAGGGTTATCTAGTCTATAACTATGTGCAATCGCATACTTCATTACCATCCCACATCTTGATAATGTTCTCTTCGCAACTTCCAAAGATCCTCTATTCTCAATTTTTCTAATCGCTTCTAGAATAATAGGTGCTGTTAATTTATCTATCTCATGATTACCAAAACTTAGATACAACTCATCTAGAGACGCCCTAACATTGCTAATATGTTTATCTGACCATGTCCCCTTTTGATTTTCAAACCAATCTTCGGCAACTTCACTAAATTGAGGTTTTGGAGATTCCAGACTGCTATCCTCTGCATATTGGACTTTAAGTCTAGAAGCCATATCACGTGCTTTCTTTAAACTAATGTCTGGATATTTACCTATAGATTTAGACTTCCTGTCACCATTAATCGTTAAACGTAGATTCCAATATTTTGTGCCGTTTGTAGAAACCTGTAGCGATAGACCATTTACATCGGATAAACGATAAGGCTTGTCTTTCGGCTTTGCTTGTTTGCACTGACTATCTGTTAATTGTGTTGATGCCATCACCTAGAACCTTTCATTATTGATTGGGTAAATTTTCCCTTTTTTTACCCAATTAGGCAAAAACAAGGTCATATTCAATCGGATAACTTCGGATAAATAGGCAAATAAAAAAGCCTTTAAATATTGAATTTAAAGGCTTTTTATAATCAGTCTTGTGAGACTGGATAAAAATTTGGTGGAGATGGCGGGAGTTGAACCCGCGTCCGCCAGCATTACGCTCCAGAATACTACATGCTTAGATATCGTCTATTATTTTAGCACTTAAAGACCCGACGAACAGGGTTAAAAGCGCGATCCTTTAAGTTTGATATAGAACCCCAAGGCTTGATTCTATACGGACTTGTGTGCGTTCGCTTCTGTCGGGTTATCAGGCCACAAGTAATCTGATAAGCGGACTAGTAGCCCTTAGGCTACTTGAGCGTAAGATTCGTCGTTTGCGACTATAAAATTGCAAATTTTATTTACGAGAGAAAATGCGCTCTCGGCATGCATCTATGAGTTTCATCACCAGCGTCGAAGCCAATAACATCCCCATGTATGTCTAGCAATTATAACATACTCTAAGAAAAATACTATAGGTTAAGGTATTAATGTGAGGGTCCACCCTCAATTTTTCTTGGCTTAGGACAAAACCAAATAATAATTGCCCCTACTAGAAAAATCATAGAAAACACAAGAAATACATGATCCGCTGCCACAGTTAAGGCCTCCTTATTTACTAAGTTCGAAATCGTGCCTAATGCTGTATCATAACTAAACCCTTGATGTTGAAGAGTGTTTAAAGTCGGCTTTATATCCATATTAGATACAATTTCACTTCGTGCAATACTGGCATGATCATCCCAAACCGTTACAGCTAAAGAAGCGCCTATAGCTCCTCCCATTGTACGCATAAAGTTCATTAAACCTGCAGCCGCTGCAACTTCATTTGGAAGTACAGAACCTAAAGCAATATTAGTTAATGGAATAAAGAAAAATGGGACTCCAAAACCTTGTAAAATTTGTGGCACAGCCAAAGTCATAAAATCTGCTTCATTGTTCCAAAAGGCACGCATTAACGTGACACCACCTAAAATACACAAGCCGAAGCAAGCCAAACCACGCTGATCAAATTTTGTGGAAAGCTTTGCCACGACAGGAGACATTGTCACACTTCCCAATCCCATGGTTGCCGTCAAATAGCCTGCCCATGTCGCGGTATACCCCATATTTGTTTGTAACCACTGTGGTATTAATACGATGCTTCCAAAAAAGGCGCCGAAAGCAAATCCCATGGTTAAAACTGCAAGTGAGAAACCGGAATGCCGAAAAATAGAAATATCTACAATAGGATTTTTTTCAGTCAGTTCCCAAATAACAAAGATAATAAAGCCAATAAATGATGTTACAGCCAATGTACAAATTAGGTTACTTGAAAACCAATCATGGTCATGACCAAGATCTAAAAGAAGTTGTAGAGCACCAATCGCTATAATAAGCAAAGACAATCCAATTGCATCAATTTTAACAAGTTGAGTCTCAGTTTCAGCAGGCTTTAAGAGTTTAAATGCACCAAAAACACAAATAATTCCGATAGGTAAATTAATAAAGAAAATCCAGTGCCATGAAAAACTATCACTAAACCATCCACCTAGAATTGGGCCAACAATTGGACCAACAACCGTCGTCATTGCCCATATTCCCATCGCCTGTGCATGTTTTTCAGGAGGGTAAATACGGCGCAATAAGGTTTGACTTAATGGCATTAAGGGTCCACCAAATAGACCCTGTCCAATTCGGCAAAATACCAAAAGCCCTAAAGAATTAGATAATCCGCATAAGACTGAAAATAATGTAAAACCAATTAAACAAGATACAAATACGCGAACTGCACCAAACCGACCTGCCAGCCACCCAGTTAAAGGTACACAAATTGCTTCAGCCACTGCATAGGAAGTAATAACCCAAGTACCTTGTGTTGTCGAAACAGCCAAACTTCCCGTAATGTGTGCAACAGAAACGTTTGCGATGGTTGTATCTACAACAACCATGAAATTGGCCAATGCCAAGACAAGTGTTGCTAATAATAATTTATTCCCAGTGAGATCACCTAGAGGCACAAATTTACTCATGATGAATTACTTCGACTTTAAATCGACTTTTGCAGTCATAGATAAACCGACACGCAAAGGATGTTTTTCAAGCTCTTTTTCATCTAATGCCACGCGTACAGGTAATCGCTGTACAACCTTAATCCAGTTTCCTGTTGCATTCTGTGCTGGAATCAAAGCGAATGCTGCGCCTGTACCACCAGAAAAACCAACGACTTTGCCATGATATACAACATCATCACCATACAAATCAGACGTAAGCGTAACAGACTGTCCTGGTTTTACATCGGCAAGTTGGTTTTCTTTAAAATTCGCATCGACATATAGCTTATTCACAGGAACAACGAGCATTAACGAAGATCCTACTGAGACAGTCTGACCGATTTGTACATTTCGATTGGTGACGATGCCATCAACAGGTGCTTTAATCACTGTACGATCTAAATTAAGTTGCGCTTGGTCAACTTTAGCTTGTGCTGCAAGTACATCAGGTGTAGTTTCCTGATCTAAACCTTTAATTAAAGCATTGTTTGCATCTAAATTACTTTGAGCAACTTTTTGATTTGAAACAGCTTGCGATAAGCCAGCCTGAGCAACACCATAATTGGCTTTTGCTGTATTTAAAGCATTTTGTGACGTTGCATATTCTTCTTTAGAAATTGCACCAGAAGCACTAAGTTCTTGACGGCGTTTAAAATCAGCTGTTGCTTTTTCCAAGTCTGCTTTCGCTTTTTCCACTTGTGCTTTCTGACTTTGTATTGCATCGTGAGTCGATTGAATCTGAGAAGATAAAGAACCACTATTGGCCTGCGTCTGCGTATATTGACGCTTAACTTTTGCTAAATCTGCTTCTGCCTGTGCTAAAGAAATTTTTGCATCTCTATCATCAATCACAACCAATACATCACCTGCTTTGACACGTTGCGTGTCTTCAACCGACACACTTTTCACCTGTCCACCAACCATAGAGCTTACTTGAGCAGTATCTGCACCCACATAGGCATTGTCTGTATCTTCAACATGACTAAAGAACACGGTCCATACAATATAAATAATTGCACAAATGATAAATAAGATTGCAACGATAGATAACCATTTTTTACGTGTTGATTTTGCTTGAGAAGCTGGCGCTTTTTGTACTGTTTGCTGAGAAGCGGGAGTCTGTTCTTCAGTCATATTTAACCCTATAAATCACTCTTATTTTGGCGATACTGCATCATGTGTGTGCATGTACTGAAAACACGATTTGCTTCGTATCTTACATAGATATTAGACTGCAAATATTAAACTAAAAAATCAAAATATGAGAATATTAATATTTTATTGATCAATAATTGAATAGTTAATTCTTATAATTTTCATATTTATAATACTTTACAAATATACCTATAGCTCAATATAAGCTATTCATTTTATATATAAAATTCATATTAATTAAAACAATACTTCGATTTAATTAATAATATAATACATTAAAATTAAATTATTTTTCAGAACTTAACTGCATGATTTTAATATTATTATCTGAGAAAACAGCTTATTTATAACAAATATATGAAAATTGAGATTTTTTCCCAATTTTTTTTCTAAAGGTCTACAATAACAGTCAATTTAAACCTTGATGATCGAGATTGTGATGACATATACGTTCAATCGTCCTGCTTTTCCTGCAACACGCATGCGTAGAATTCGAAAAAATGACAAATTAAGATCCATGGTAACAGAAACACACCTGACGAGTGATCATTTAATTTATCCTGTCTTTGTGCTTCCTGGTGAAAAACAATCACAAGATATACCGAGTATGCCAAATATTCAGCGCCTATCTGCAGACCTCCTCTTAAAAAAAGCAGAAACATTATTAGAACTAGGTGTTTCAAAACTAGCTCTCTTCCCCGTAACACCACAGGAAGACAAAAGCCTGACTGCCGAAGCAGCTTGGCGAGAAGATGGTTTAGTACAGCAAACTTGCCGCTTACTCAAAAAAGAACTACCAGAAATGGTACTCATTACAGATGGGGCTTTAGATCCATATACAACGCATGGCCAAGATGGTATTACAGACGAAACAGGTTACGTACTTAATGATGAAACTGTTGAATGCTTAGTAAAACAAGCTTTAAGTCATGCAGAAGCTGGGGCTGATGTCATTGCACCGAGCGATATGATGGATGGAAGAATTGGTGCCATTCGACACGCACTAGAAGCAAATGGACATATCTATACAAACATTATGGCCTATTCGGCAAAATATGCCTCTAGTTTTTATGGCCCTTTCCGTGATGCTGTAGGCTCATCAGGGAACCTAAAAGGTGCCAATAAAAATAACTATCAAATGGATTTTGGAAATCGCGCAGAAGCACTTCATGAAATTGCATTAGATATCCAAGAAGGCGCAGACATGGTTATTGTTAAACCAGGTATGCCGTATCTAGATGTTGTTCGTGAAGTAAAAGATACTTTTGGTATTCCTACATTCATATATCAAGTGAGTGGTGAATATGCAATGCTTGCAGGTGCTATTCAAAATGGTTGGCTTTCAGAAAGTGTTATTTTAGAGTCTTTATTGGGCTGTCGCCGTGCAGGTGCAGACGGTATCTGGACCTATTTTGCAGAAGATGCTGCACGCAAACTAAAAGAAATGAAATAACTTCAATTCATGAATGTTGCAATTATTGGTGCAGGCATTAATGGACTCATGTCTGCACTAGAGCTATCGGAACAAGGTATTGAAGTTCACATCTATGACCAACAACAAGCAGGTCGCGAAGCTTCTTGGGCTGGTGGTGGAATTTTATCGCCCATGTATCCTTGGAGATACCCTCAACCCGTAAATGCACTAGCAAAACACGCAAAAGCACTCTATACCGAATGGAATCAGAAACTTCTTCCTACTACAGGAATTGATTTCCAAATACAACAAACTGGTATGCTTATTTTTGACCAAAAGGATTTTGATATTGGGCTAAATTATGCAAACACTCACCAAGAACCTATGCAAATATGTCAGCACTTAACGCAAAAAGACATACAAAAACTTAACCCTAAAGTTTCAAAACAATTTCAAGAAGCACTCTTTTTTCCTGAATTATCCAATGTTCGAAATCCTCGTCTTTTACAGTCTTTAATTAATTATTTAAAGCACCAATCAAACGTTACATTTCACGAGAATATTAAGATTTCTAAATTCTATATTCAAGACAGTTACGTGACTGGTATTGAAGATGAGCAAAAAGTGATTTACTCCCATGATCATACTATTATTGCTACAGGTGCATGGAGTGCGAATTGGTCCGCTCAGCTTAATCTACAAATTCCTGTCTATCCCATTCAAGGACAAATGGTTTTATTTAAAACACCCAAGAACTGGTTAACTACCATGTGCATGAATGAGGTAATGTATCTTATTCCACGTAAAGATGGTCATATTGTTTGTGGTTCTAGCATGAAAGATATTGGGTTTGATAAAGCTCTTTGCATGCACACACAACAAAATATATTAAATGCTTGTTTCGAAATGATTCCTGAGCTACAAAAGTTTCCCATTATTAAACAATGGACGGGTCTACGTCCTAGCTCTCCAACTGGTATTCCATATATTGGCACCTACCCACAACTAAGTAATCTTTGGCTTAATACAGGACACTTTCGTAACGGTCTGTGTATGGGAGCAGCATCTGCACGACTTCTTAGACAACTTATATTAAAGCAGCCCTGTATTGAAGACCCAACCCCCTACCAACCCAGTCAACTAGTATCTATGACCAAACATTTTTAAAGCCATACGTTCAGCCTGTTTTCCATAAAACCAAAATGTCACAGCAATTAAAGGCAATGCAATTACAATAAAAAATAAGCCGATAATCATTAACGTTGCAGGCTGAAAAAGCATCTTGATTGTATATTGCCAAATTTCAGGCTCAGAAAAAGAAGTCCAAAGTAGTCCTAAAAAGAAACCACTTAAATTAAATAGCCAAAAAAGAAGATTTAAACTTAGCGTAAATCTTTTTCTCTCTTCAACTGTTGGTGCACGGCGGTGTTGCTTCAAAAATAAATATAGAACAGCAATCATCGAGACCAAATAAGGAAGAACCATGAAAACAAGTGATAATTCACGTGGTAAAACAGTCGCCAACACACCACTTATGCAAGTCATAAGAAAACAAAACAATAAAAACCATGCATAATATTTTTTAAGAGAGATTTTCAAAATGAACCAACTTTAAAATTTATTTATTTTTTTAATTTTTTTTGATTTCTTTGTCAACCTATTTAAAAATTCTAACGTTATATAGGGTACAAAGCCTCAAAACTAGATAAGAAAGTGATTATCTAGTGGCTTTAGTCAGAGATAAAAACTCGACTTGTCTTGGGTATTCTAAAAATAACCCACTCGAAAAGACTTTTTTGAGCCAATGATTCTTCATCACTCGGATCATTGGCTTTTATTTTTCTATATCTACCATTTTGGCTAAGTTTTTAGATAAAATCTATCGATGTCGTCTTACTTAGATATTCAAAAAAGATGAATATTAATTCTTTATTAATTTTTTCATAATATAAAAATCTCTTAACTTAAGTTCTGTCGAACCACTATGATATGTATCTTAGACAATATAAGTTGATATATTTCGTCCATAAATAATCCACATCTTTCGTTCATTATAGGTTTATCGAGATTTAAACCCAACTTTACTCACGAGAGATTTAATTTATGAAAAAAATATTATCTGTATTAGCACTTGGTCTTACTGCAACTGCATTCACAGCAACAGCAATGGCTGCGCCTGCTGCACCACAACCAGCACCACATCACAAACACCATGCAAAAAAAGTGCACCATAAGAAGCATGCACACAAAAAACATCATCACGCACCTAAAAAAGTAGGTTAAGCCGTGAAAGAAAAAAAGAGCCAATTTTGGCTCTTTTTTTATTGTCATTTATATTTAACAATCAAAGTATATGATTTCTAATATAATAATTATTGCGCAAAATCTTAAATAAAACCGACATATAATACGTCGGTTATTTTTTAAGTATTAAAAGAAAATATAGGTTTGCAGTAAATGGGAAAATTCACCGAGTTTGCAACCATACATTCATGATGAGCCAAATCATGTAATTTCTTTGCAAGCTCTAAGTTTGCACCTTGTTTTAAAGTGATACGTGGATTCAAACAGATTTGTGTAATATGCCCCCTTTTTATAGGGTGATAATCTTCCATTTCTGCTTCTGCATCATCAGTATAAGCAACAATATGAATCCCATTGATTGCGCAAAGATGTAAATACCATAGTTTGTGACATGCTGAAGCGGCCGAAAGCATCAGGTCTTCTGGATTCCATCTGCTTTTATCGCCTAAATATGCAGGATCGGCAGAGCCTAAAATAGTAGGTTTATGAGGATGTGTAATTTTAAAATCTCTTTGATATGCTTTATAAGAGGTTGTTCCTTCACCTAAGTTTCCTTCCCAAGTTATAGAAACATTATAATAATGTATGGTCATTGCATGCCTATATTCTTCTATTTTCTACAGTTATAGCATACCTCTTGTAAGAAATATTCAATATTTAAAAAAACTCTGTTAAATTACCTCTGCTAGCTTTCTTTCAGACAAGAGTAACTCATGACTGTACATTTTTTTCATACTTCAGACTGGCATTTAGGGCAACTTTTTCATAACTACTCCCGCCATTTTGAACATGAAAAATTTTTAACTTGGTTACTTAAACAAATATTAGAAAAACAACCACATGCACTACTTATTGCTGGCGATATTTTTGACATTGTTAATCCATCCTCGGCCTCACAAAAACAACTTTATCAGTTTCTAGCACGTGCTCATAAAATTGCCCCCCATATGCAAACCCTCATGATTGCAGGGAACCATGACTCAGGCTATCGTATCGAGCAAGTTGACCCTTTACTTGAAAAATATAATGCAAAAGCTGTTGGTATTATTCAATGGACAGAAGATAAACAACTTAACTTAGATCATCTCATTTTACCTATCTACGATAAAAACCGAACTATTGTTGCTTGGTGTGTGGCTCTTCCCTTTCTAAGACCTGCTGAAATTACAGGCTTCAATGAGCATACGCAGGACAATGAATCTGCTATCTGCTATCTCCATAAAACACTTATCGAAGAAGCCAAACGGCGTAAAACACACGAACAAGCACTCATTGTCATGTCTCATGCCCATATGCAAGGTGGACAGGAATCAGATTCTGAGCGTTGTATTGTCATTGGAAACCAAGATGCTCTTTCGACAGACCTTTTTCATAAAGATGTAGATTATGTTGCACTTGGACATCTACATAAGCCTCAAAAAGTAGGTCATACACACATCCGTTATAGTGGTTCGCCCATTCCACTATCCTTTAGTGAACTTCATTACAAACATCAAGTACTAGATATTCATATTGATCCCAATCAAGTCACACAAGATCAAATAACGTATGAAAAATTAGTTATCCCTAGATCAATAGCGTTACACGCACTTAAAGGTGAGTTAAAAGAAATCTTTCATCAGTTAGAAAATCTACCCAGTGAAGGCTCTCTTCCTGTAGATGAACGTGAATTTGTAGATATTGAATATTACAGCTATACACCGCCTCCCCTCAATTTACGTCAACAAATCGAAGAACTTTTACCTAAGCAACGCTATCGACTTACAAGGATTATGCGTAAACCTGTCATTAAATCAGAGGATGAAAACCAACCAATTTCAAAAATCGATTTAGAGCCACCTACACCAGAAAGCTTATTTGAGCAAATATGGGAAAACATGGGCTACGATACAGACAACCAAGTCAAACAAGACTTTTTAACTCTGCTCCATGAAGCTGAAGAAATGCAGCATAAAAACACAACATCGAATGAAGGATAGCTCATGAAAATATTGTGCTTACGCTTAAGTAATCTTGCTTCTATTGCAGGCGAACACTGTATAGATTTTGAATCACAGCCCTTAGCAAATGCAGGATTGATAGCAATTACAGGTAAAACAGGTGCAGGAAAATCGACGCTTTTAGATGCAATGTGCCTAGCACTTTTTGATCAAATTCCACGTTTAAATGGTGCATTAGGTAGCCTAACAGATGTAAGTGGTCAAGATATTTCCATTAAAGACACTAAACATATCTTACGCCGTGGTGCAATTAGTGGGTTTTCAGAAGTCGAATTTATTGCACTTGATCAAAAAAGGTATCGGGCACGATGGGATATACGTCGCTCTTATAAAAAACTCAATGGCAACCTAAAAGTCGACCGCGCTGTAACCTGTTTAGAAGACAATCGTGTACTGACACAGAAGATTTCAGAATGTAATCCGTGTATCCAATCCTTAATTGGATTAAGCTTTGAACAATTTACACGTGCTGTATTACTTGCACAATCTGAGGTGGGTGCTTTTCTAAAAGCAAAAGATCATGAGCGGGCTGCCTTACTCGAATATTTAACAAATTCAAATATTTTTAGCTTAATTAGCCAGCGTGCTTTTGAAAAAACCAAAGAAATTAAAGTCGAACTTGATAAAAAACAAGAATTTTCACAGCATATCCAATTGTTATCTATAGAAGAAGTACAGATTTTTGAAAAGAATAAATACGAATTGGATTATGAGATTAAAGCTATACAGCTCAAGCAACAACAGCTTGAATATGCAAAACAATGGTACATAGAGCAAACTCGCTTAGAAAATAAAATAAATGAGCAAGAACAAAATTTAGAGAAAGTAAAAGTAGAAAAGTCCCAATTAGCGCAGTATAAAAAGCAACTTCAACATCTCAGTGAATTTTCTGAAATACAAAATACTTATCAAGAAGTGATTAAAGCCAAACAACAACAAGAGCAATCTAGACAACACTATACTGACTATAAACAACAGTTTCAGCAGACTCAACAGCGCTTTTTAGAACAAGAAACGCTTGTACGAAAATATGAAGAAGATATTTCAAATTATGAAAATCAATTACAACAACTTCAACCTGAACTACAAAAAGGCTTTGAACTCGATGCAAAGCGTGAACATTATCTAATACAATACCAAAACATCAAAAATGAGCTTCATGAAAAAACAAAATTACGAACACAACATGAAGAAGCACTCAATCATATAAGTATTCAAGAAAATAATTTAATTTCACAACAAAAACAATTCGAGTTAGATATTGAAAAATATCAGTTTCTTTTAAAACTTGCCGAAGAGCCTAAAGCAAATATCGATAAGCTCTACGAAATTGAACGTCTTGGGCAAGATATCTATCGACAGCAATCCGAGTCGTTTGACATAGTACAATTCAAACAAAGTTACGAGACCCGTCAAAGAAACATCGAACAAACGATCAAAACATATGGCAACTTAGATCAATTAGAAACCAATTATCAGCAACACCAAGCAGTCTATGACACACAAAAATCGCAAAAACAACTGGCTGAACAACTCTATCAACATTTAAAACATTATAATGAAAAGAAACAGCAAATTAAGCAGCAAGAAGATGATATTAAACAACAAGAAAATATACTGTTAGCTGAACAAGAAATCGTTCAGAAAAGTCACGAAACCTTTACAAATGCTGAGCAGGAACTGACGACGCTGCAAAAAATAATTAATGAACAAAAGCTAATTCAGTCAGAACATATCACTCGCCTACGTGCTGCATTAACCACAGATAATCCTTGCCCCGTATGTGGAAGTAAAGCACATCCTTACATTGAACAAAAATCACTATTAGAGGATGCGATAAATAGCATTCATCAACAGCAAGAAGAAGAAGCGAGACAACGTAAGGATTATGCTTTTACGCAATGGCAGACCAGTCAGCAATATTATTTACGCTTAGAAAATACCGTTCATCATCTAAGAAATGACATGATCAAAGCAAATAATGATCAAATTGAACATTGGAATCAAATTGAAGAACTCTTTAAAAAATTAACATTAGAGTTCTCCTTAGAGCAGTCATATACTGTACTTGAGTATGAAATTAATATATTGGAATCTACACTTTCGCACCTGAGTATCACCCTTCAGGCAGAAGAAGAAATTTTAATATCGTTTAAACAGGAACTTAAGCAACAAAATCAAGAAGCAAATATTATCTATCAAATTGAGCAGTTCGAAAAATTAGTTCAATTTATAGATAGACATCTGTTAACAGACAATGAAAAAAATCAATGGAAACAAGCTCCGTTAGATTGTATAAATCGTTATATTTTAAGTGTTCAACAACTTCATCATACTCAACAAAGTTATCAACAATGTATGCAGTCAATTGATACATTAGTGCATAAAAAACAATTACTCACGCATCAACAAACAACCACCGATACAGAATGTACAGCGTTAGAGCAAAAACTACTGGGTACAAAACAACAAGGTTTAGATATTAGAGATCAGATTAATCAACTCATTCAAAGGCATTCAACTATTACATTTGCAACCATAAAAGATTGGCAAACGTACTTATACGATCATAAAAATCAGCTCAATGCACAATATCGTAATATTAAAAATCAATTTTCAGAAATTGAGCACTTATACCACACCCAACAGCATGAACTCACATCACTTAAACAAAATCTAGAAATGTGGCAAACCTATGAACAAGAACAGCGAGAAAAACAAATACGATGGCAACAAGCGCATCCTGTCTTTGATGATGCTTTAATTGATTACTGCCTAAAAACTACGCCTACTGAGATTCAAGAGCTTAGACAGCATATTCAAGATATTCAGCAACAACATATTCGTTATGAAACTGAATATGATCAAACCAAACAAAGTTACCTGATTCATCAGCAAAAGAAGCCTAGTAACGAATTCCATCGTCTTGATGAGTATCTGAGAGAAAATGAAGAAATAATTCGAACACTGAGCCATTCACGCGATGAAATAAATGCCAAATTAATGAGTAATGCACAAGCAATCGCACAACAAAAACATTATGCAAAAGACATAGAAGAACTTCAGCAACAGGTCAATCGATGGGGTAAAATTTCTGAGCTAATTGGCAGTAAAGATGGAGCTAAATTTAGAAGAATTGCACAAGAACATCATTTAGATATTCTAATTGAATATGCAAATCAACAATTACAACCATTATCTGCACGCTATGAGCTTAAACGTATTGAACACAGCTTAGGACTTGCAATTATCGACCATGAGATGAATAGTGAAGTTCGTCCTGTACTCTCCCTTTCAGGCGGAGAAACTTTCTTAGTATCTTTAGCACTTGCACTAGCAATTGCAAATATGGCCTCTGGCGCCATGCGTTTAGAGTCTTTATTTATTGATGAGGGGTTTGGCACCTTAGATCCCTCGTCCTTGCACATTGTGATGGATGCTTTAGATCGTTTGCAAAGCCAAGGACGTAAAGTCATTCTAATTTCTCATGTACAAGAAATGCATGAACGTATTCCTGTACAAGTTCAAGTAAAATCAGTGGGCTCAGGCACCAGTCAGATTGAAATTATTGGTTAATTTAAACGATGTTGATATCCACTTACGCTATCACCTGCATCTTTTGCTAAAAGAAAAGCATCGATTAAAGCAAATAGCGACACGAAAGCAATCATCAAGAATGTAATTTGAAAGTCGATGAGTTCTGCCTGTGCATGTCCATGCACATACATGGTTGCACGCAAAATTAATGCAGCAAGTGCAACCCCAATACCTAAACTAATTTGAAAAAACAAACTAAATTGGGTCGTGGCATATCTTTTATCTTTAGGCAATACATCTGCAAAACTTAGACTGTTGTAACACGTAAATTGTAAAGAACGACTTAAACCACTCATAAACATGAGTATAATCATAATTATCCATGGTGTTTGAGGAGTAAATAGCGCTGAACTGGCTATCGTACATGCTCCAATTATTCCATTTACAATCAAAATTTTCCTAAATCCAAAATGTTTCATAAGTCTTGTAGTAAAGGGTTTCATGACTAAGTTTCCAACAAAAACAGTCAAAATGAGTAATCCTGCTTGGAATGCACTTAACCCAAAAGAAAGCTGAAACAAAAGTGGAAGTAGAAAAGGAATCGCACTCATCGAGATTCTGAAAATTGAACCTCCAATAATACTGACAGAGAATGTTTCTTGCTGAAATGCATCAAATTTCAGTAATGGATACTGAATACGCTTCATATAAGCAATAGCAACCATAAAAATGGCAACCCCAAATACTGCTAATAGCAAATATGGCATCATCTGATCTAGCTGTTGTCCTAATTTTTCCATGGCATACATCACGCTTAAGCACGCCGTTGCCAATAAAGTAAATCCAATAAAGTCAAATTGACCAACATCATTATTTTTTACATTTTCAATTAATTGATAGCTCGCATAAATCGCTGCTGCTCCTAAAGGAATATTAATGTAAAAAATCCATTGCCATGAGACATGCGTAACAATTAAACCACCTAAGGCGGGCCCAATAATAGGTGCTACAAGACCCGGCCAAGTAATATAAGCAATTGCTCGAACCAACTCATTTTTTGGTGCTTTACGAATAACTACCAAGCGCCCAACAGGAACCATCATTGCCCCCCCAATGCCTTGGAGTACGCGAGCAAAAACAAACATCTCTAAACTGTTACTTAAACCACATAAGACAGAGGCGATTGTAAAAAGGACAATTGCACTTATAAATATTGTTCTTGCGCCAAAACGATCTGCAAGCCAACCGCTAATAGGAATAAAAGTTGCAACGGCCAATAGATATGCACTAATTCCAATATTTAAATCGATTGGCATCACATTAAATGTCTTTGCCATGGTTGGTAAAGCAGTTACGATAATAGTGGCATCTAAATTTTCCATAAAAAATGTCAGTGCCACTAAAAGTGCAATATATTTGGTTTGAGGTTGCAACGCTTATATTCCTTTACTGATAATCACGCTGTCCGAAAAGTGCTGTACCAATACGCACCATAGTTGATCCCGCTTGAATTGCATCCAACAAATCACCAGACATTCCCATACTCAGTGTATCCCAAGTCGTTAAACTTGGATAATTTTCACGTACTTTTTCAAATAATTGCTTTGCATCTGTAAATGCTTGAGTATGATTTGGTGCAGGTATGACCATTAGCCCACGTAAGTGAATATTGGGCAGTTGTATAATGTCGTTCACTAATGCCAATACTTCATCTGGGTGGCAACCATCTTTACTGTCTTGATGATCGATATTAACTTGTATACAAATATTGATCGGTGCTAACTGCTCAGGACGCTGTTGCGATAACCTTTGTGCAATAATAAGTCTATCTACACCATGAACCCATGCAAAGTTTTCAGCCAGCAGTTTGGTTTTATTTCTTTGCACATGACCTATAAAATGCCATTCAATATCGAGTGCTTTTAAATCTGAAATTTTTTGCAATGCTTCTTGTAGGTAATTTTCTCCAAATGCACGTTGTCCAGATTCATACATTGCGTTTAAAGCAGAACTTGGATGTGTCTTTGAAACAGCCAATAGCTGTACCTCACTCACATTTCGTTGTGCTTGCTGACAAGCCTGTTCAATCTGTGCAAGAACACCTTGCCTTGCTTTTAAAAATTGATACATGAAATTTTTCCTATTTATAACAGAAAAGCATTGGTCTGATTCTCAGAAAATCGCTATCATTCTATAAGAATTATACGTTTGATAACATTGTATTGGGGATAATCTATGGACATTACAGAATTACTGGCGTTTGGTGTACAGCATAAAGCTTCTGACTTACACCTATCTGCAGGGTTGCCGCCAATGATTCGTGTAGATGGGGACGTAAGACGCATTAATTTACCTGCCCTTTCACACAAAGAAGTACATCGTCTTGTTTATGACATCATGAATGACCAACAACGACATGACTTTGAAGAACGTTTAGAAATTGATTTTTCGTTTGAAGTTCCAAACCTTTCTCGTTTTCGTGTGAATGCTTTTAATCAAAATCGTGGTGCTGGGGCTGTATTTCGTACCATTCCTTCTAAAGTACTCACACTTGACGACTTAGGCATGGGAGAGATTTTTAAAAAGCTCTGCGATACTCCTCGTGGAATCATTTTAGTGACAGGACAAACAGGTTCTGGTAAATCGACAACACTTGCAGCAATGCTCGACTATATTAATGAAAACCGCTACGAGCATATTTTAACTATTGAAGATCCAATCGAATTTGTACATGAATCAAAAAAATGCCTAATTAACCAACGTGAAGTACACCGCGACACACATGGGTTTACACCTGCTCTACGTTCTGCATTGCGTGAAGATCCAGATATTATTCTTGTAGGTGAGATGCGTGATTTAGAAACAATCCGCTTAGCACTAAGTGCTGCAGAGACGGGGCACCTTGTATTAGGTACACTCCATACGACCTCTGCTGCAAAAACGATTGACCGTATTGTAGATGTCTTCCCAGCAGAAGAAAAAGATATGATTCGTTCAATGCTTTCTGAGTCATTACAAGCTGTTATTTCACAAACATTACTGAAAAAAACAGGCGGTGGTCGTGTAGCTGCCCACGAAATTATGCTTGGTGTTCCATCAATTCGTAACCTTATTCGTGAAAATAAAGTTGCTCAAATGTATTCGGCAATACAAACAGGCTCAGCACAAGGCATGATTACACTTGATCAGAGTCTAAAAAAACTCGTTGCCCAAGGTCTGATTACTAAACAGGCAGCACAATCCGCTGCTAAAACTCCTGAATCATTCTATTAAGCGATAGGTGTGAAAAACAATGAGTATGGATTTTAATGATTTGCTCAATTTAATGAGTGAAAGAAAGGGATCTGATATGTTTATCACAGCAGATCGCGAACCCTCTATGAAGATCAATGGTCAACTGATTCCTATCTCTAGTACGAAATTAAATGGAGATATGATCAAGCAGTTGATTCATTCAATTATGAGTGACACACAAAAGGAAGAGTTCAACAAAACCAAAGAATGTAATTTTGCCATTACGAACCGTGAGAAAGATCGTCGTTTCCGTGTAAGTGCTTTTTATCAAAGAGATTTACCGGGTATGGTGATCCGTCGTATCGAACATAAAATTCCATCTGTAGACAGTCTAAAGCTTCCCGGTGTACTGAAAGAACTCATTATGAGTAAAAGAGGTATTATTTTATTTGTAGGTGGCACAGGTACAGGTAAATCGACATCTTTGGCATCGCTTATTGGATACCGTAATGAACATTCAACAGGTCATATTATTACTGTAGAAGATCCTATTGAATTTATTCATAATCATGCAGGTTGTATCGTTACTCAACGAGAAGTCGGAATTGATACGGCATCATTTGAAGTCGCATTAAAAAACACACTGCGCCAAGCACCTGATGTGATTCTTATCGGTGAAATTCGTACAAAAGAAGTTATGGACTATGCCCTTGCGTTTGCGGAAACAGGTCACCTTGTTTTAGCAACATTGCATGCAAACAATGCAAACCAAGCACTAGATCGTATTACTCACTTTTTTGAAACTGAAAAGCAAAATCAAATTTATATGGATTTGTCTTTAAACTTAAGGGCAATCGTTGCACAACAGCTTGTTCCAACAGTAGATAAAAAGTCTAGACGTGCAGCAATTGAAATTATGATTAATAGTCCACTCATTTCAGATTACATCCGCAAAGGTCAAATTAATGACATTAAAACGGTTATGAGTAAATCTAGAGAGTTAGGAATGCAAACGTTTGATCATGCACTTTTTGACCTATATAAAGAAGATGTGATCAGTTATGAAGAAGCTTTAAAACATGCAGATACACCAAACGATCTAAGGTTAAAAATTAAACTATCTTCCGATGAGGGTTCTTCCTCAACTCAAAGACTTACCTTCGATGGTCAGTCATAAATATAAAAAGGCAGCTTAGGCTGCCTTTTTACTTATTGAATTGTTTGACTTATGTAGCAAACTATTTTTTACGTGCAACTTCCTGACATTCAGGCTCATCACAAAAACCATATAGGTTTAAAGAGTGACCTGTAAGCGTGAAACCAAACTTTTTGGCAACTTCATGCTGTTCGTGCTCAATAATATCATTGGTAAATTCAAGTACTTTATTACAGTTTTGGCATACAAGGTGATCGTGATGACTGTCTTGCATAATTTCAAATACAGAATGATTGTTTTCAAAATTAAGACGTTGCACGATTCCTGCAGACTCAAACTGAGTAAGTACACGATATACAGTCGCTAATCCTACATCCTCACCTTGGTCGAGCAAAGTTTTATAAATGTCTTCAGCACTTAAATGGTGAGGTTTAGAATTTTCAAGAAGCTCTAATATTTTAATTCTTGGAAGGGTTACCTTCAGTCCTGCTTTACGTAAGTCTTGATTCGAAATAGCCATGAAAAGTCTCTCAACAATTTTTAAGTAGGAATATGCAATAGAGTTTAGATGCAGTATGATCTATCCTTAGACTAAATGCATCAAAATTGATTTGGATAGTGTAGCAAAATGCAAAAAATTATTTTGACGACGTTACTCGTCAGTTCATTGCTCGCAGGTTGTGTCTATAAAATTGACATTCCTCAAGGAACGCCTTTAACCAAAGCACAAGCATCTCAAGTGCAGCCTGGTATGAGTTACCAACAAGTACGCTTCTTGTTAGGTAGCCCAACAATTGCTGATCCACTAAATCCATTGCGTTGGGATTATATTTACAATTATATCCCAGGAACATATGCTAAAAAAGCAAAGATTCCTGAGGCAAAAGGACAACACCTTAGTGTTTACTTCGATGATACAGGTAACGTAAGTAAAGTTGAGGGATTAGACAGTATTCCAAATGCACAACCTGGCTTACCACCAACCAAAGAAGGTATCGTAAACATGCCATAATTGTAATGACATTTAGTGATTACAGTCAAAGAAAAACCCCAATTCATGGGGTTTTTCTTTCGTTCAAGATAATTGCTTAAACCGATTACCCTTCGTAATACATCCTACGGGATTTTTTGCAGCACGATTACGCCGTATATCTTTTGGATTTATCTTTAAAGGTCTATAAATCTCTATTCTGTCACCGCGATGAACATATCGATCTAAATCAGAAATTTGTTGACCAAATATACCCACATGCAAGGGATCTGGTAAAGTGACTTGGTCTAATAAACCGCTTTGTGAAATGGCTTGCTGTATGGTCATGCCCTCTTGGAAATCTAATTGCAGATGAAATTGCTTCGACTCCCCTGCATAGACAACCCAAATATAATCCATTTAAAATCTACCTAAAACAACACCTACAATTGCCAATATAATGGACAATGGCGCAATCACTCGTATAGCAATACGCCACACGTTATAAACCATTTCATTGCTAAAGTTTAATGCTTTTCGTAAATGGCTAATTTTCATAATCCAGCCCACGAAAATAGCATAAATTAAACAAGTGACTAAGCCCCATAGCATCATCACCATATTAAGTACAGGCAATGCAACTGTCATAGTCCATATACACAATGGGGCAAGCAAAATAGCATATTGCACAATAATGGAAACTTGGCGCTCTTGTAACTGCTGTTTAGCAAACTGTAAAAGTAATGCAGCACCAAAGACCATAGTTGTTAATAAAGTTAATTCAGATATTTCAGTTTGAGCTGAGAAAAATCCGAATACAACAACTGCTAATATCTGTGCTACCCAAATAGGTAAAACTAAAGGTGTTGTATTTTCTGTTACTTTTGCAGCCTGAGCATTGGACTGGGCATAAACACCCAATCCTAGTCCACTTGCAACCAATGTAAGTAATACCGCACTTCCCCACTCACTCAGTGTTACTGGTGTCATGTGCCATGCAGTCAATGGTGTACCAAACATTTTACCCATGACTATGGCTGCAACGACAGCAATTGCACTTAGAATAATAAGAATTTGACGTGGCAAGAATGAAAGTACAAAAGCAATGCCTGCAAGAATTAGACATGAAATACTTTCAGACCAAGAAAAATGCAAAAAGGACAATCCTATATGCGCTGTATTTGCAATCATTCCTCCTGCAAGAAAAGGCATAAATATTACAGATAACCAACCTACAATTCGCCATTGCATCGAAGCATCTGCTTCTCTGGTTAAACTCATAAGTGCATTTAAAGCTGTTGTTTTTGCGCGTTTTATGAGTGCAAATTCTCCATATGCAAAAGGCAATGCGAGAATAAATACAGTAATTAGCCACAATGCCCAGAAATCTAATTGTCTATCTAATGATAGTCCAACCATCGGTGCAAACGTACTAATTAGCATAAATGACAAACAGAACGCCATAAGTGGCGATAACCATCGAGACATAGGTCTATCCTGTATCCGAAGCTTTATAAAAATGATGGGTTATTTTGCCTTTCTCAGCGCTGAAAATCAAAGATTACCGAAGATTAAATTTTAAAATCACAAGAGAAATTGTGCTCTTGTGATTTTAAATAGATTATGCAAAAAAGCGAGCAAACCATCCTTTTCCTTTTTTTCTTTCTTTTTCTTTAATAATGCCTTTCATATTTTCTTTAACGGCATCTACATAATCTGCGTCATCATGCTTAATATGATTAATTAACCACTTGGTTAAAGCTTGATATAAATCTTCTTCGATATTCTCGCCTTTTAAAAACAACTCACGATAATTCTCAATTTTTTTTATAAATAAATCATGGACTTTTTTATGAGGGATACAGAAGCTATATCCTGCTTCTTCTTGTAAACTTTCCTCAAAAGTAAAATGTGATTGTGTATAATCGATAATATTATCTAAAATTTCTTTTATTTTTTCACGGTCGTGAGTAAAACACACTTCGTCTAAATCATTAATATAATCTAAAATACGTTTGTGCTGTTCATCAATGACCTCAATTCCAGTTTCAAAATCTTTATTCCAAAATACTTTCATTTTTACACCTATTATCTTTCCCCTCATATTATATAAATATGATATACAACTATTTCTTATTGAAAAATAAGGAAAAATTCCGAGCATTTTAAAAGGAATTAATAAGTGATTGAATTTTCTATTAATGTAAAAATAACCAATTAAAAGAATCAAGTATTTTATGTACAAATGTATTATTTATTAAACCAATTGTTAATACACATCTGCCTTTGTAACACGACGTAAACTCGGATCTAAAGCTTCTCGTAATAATCGCTCAATATGTGTTTTAGCTTGTTTAATCAGATGCCCTTCTCTAAACAGCATTAATTGACCAGGTTGAAAAGCTTTCCAGTCTTCATTATGTGTGAGTGGTTCAGTTGTAATCACTGCAACACGATCTTCAGGAGAAGTAACTTCTCTAAAATCAATTTCTACATCTAGATCAATTAAATGTGCAGGTCTAAATGGATATGAGCGAGAAACCCAATGTAATTTAGTCACCGCATAACTAAAGAGCGCCTGACCATTTGATAAGCAAAAATTGAACGTACCATACTCAGCAATTTCAGGTGATATTTCTTCTAAAACCTCAAACACATCTTCTAAACTCGGCTCATGATATCCGAATCGTTCAACTAGATGGTCAAGCAAATAGCAAAATGCGTATTCACTGTCTGTATTCCCTACAGGAACAAAACGTCCACTTAGTCTTGGTTTAAAACCATGTAAATCGCCATTATGTGCAAAAACCCACTGTCTACCCCATAATTCACGAACAAATGGATGAGCATTTTCTAAGGTAATTTTTCCTTGAGTTGCTTTTCGAATATGAGCAATCACATTACGCGATTTAATTGGATAATTACGGATTAACTCAGCAATTGGAGATTCAATTGCTGATTTATTATCGATAAAAAGTCGGCATGTTTTATCTTCAAAAAATGCTATTCCAAAGCCATCACAGTGGTCTGATGTCACACCTGCACGCTGAGAAAACCCTCTAAATGAGAAGGTAATATCTGTTGGTGTCGCACAATTCATTCCAAGTAACTGGCACATAGCAAAATCTTTTCGTAACTATTTCATTAAAATTAAAAGTTACAATATGACAGCATAGATGTAAAAGTGTTTTTTGATAGATAGTTATTCAAATAATGAATATAGAATTAGATTTTATGTTTATTTAAAGATAAAGTAACGTGATATGAGTCACAAACCCACCTTGGGTAATAAGGCGGGTACAGAAAATATAATTATTTTGTGGCTTTATTTGAGATTAATGTACCCACACCATGGTCGGTAAACACCTCAAGTAATGTTGCATGAGGCACACGTCCATCAACAATATGTGCACTAATAACCCCACCCTTTACTGCATCTAAAGCACAACCTACTTTAGGAATCATGCCACCGTAGATCACACCTGTTTCAATTAAACGATCAACCTCTTTTGTCGAAAGACCCGTAAGTAAGTTTTTATTCTCGTCTAAGACACCTGTAATATTGGTAAGTAAAATTAGTTTTTCCGCGCTAAGCGCTTCTGCGACTTTGCCTGCAACAAGGTCGGCATTAATATTATAAGTGTCACCGTGCTCATCTACACCTAAAGGTGCAATTACAGGAATAAAGTCACTTTGTGTAAACATCTCTAATACGTCAGTTTTTACACCTGCAACCTCTCCAACCATACCTAAATCAATTTTAGTGGTTGTACCATCTTCGTTTTGCTTATCCATCAAAAGTTTCTTTGCATGAATAAGATTTGCATCTTTACCTGTTAAACCAATTGCACGACCACCATGTTTATTAATTAAATTTACAATCGATTTATTAACACTACCGCCTAATACCATTTCAACCACTTCCATGGTTTCTTTGTCAGTAACACGCATACCATCTATACGATCAGAAACTTGTCCTAAACGCTTTAGTAATGCATCAACTTGAGGGCCACCACCATGTACTACGACTGGATTAAGTCCAACAGTTTTGAGTAAAACAATATCTCTTGCAAATGAGCTTTCTAACTCAGGATCTGTCATGGCATTACCACCATATTTCACAACCAGTGTCTTTCCTGCAAAGCGCTGAATGTACGGTAAAGCTTCCGTTAATACATGAGCTTTGTCTAAACCAGTGTGTTGATGTGCCATACACTTTTCCTTCTTTTCAATAACAATAATGAGTGCGTATTAAGATAATACAATTTGTGTAATCGAATCAGCAACTTCAGGATATTTTTCCGATAAAATAACAGCAAATTGATTACGAATTTGAATAAATGCATCAAGGCTTTGTGCATCAAACCTTACTGTTAAATACTCTCCTGTATTCGATGCTCTTAAAATACCTGAGCCATAAGGAAAATCGACACGTACACCATCTACACGCGTTATCTTTACAGGCATATCTTGAATATTTTGATCAAAGTAATGCAAAATTTCTGATGCTTTATAATGAATAGTATGAATGTAAGTATCTTCCGAAAAATATCGCTCAGGATAATCTAAAAACAGTTGTGAAAAAGTATAACAAGAAGTTTTTGTAAAATATTCAATCGCACGTAAAGCAGCATATATGCCATCGTCGTAACCTAAACCACGGCCATCATTAAATACATAATGCCCTGCATACTCACCACCAAAAATTGCTTTGTGTTTAGATTGCATTAAATATTTACGTAAAAAGGTACTTCCTGTTCTTAACATCACAGGAATACCCTCTAGTTGTTGAACCGTGGTTGAAACTAAATTCGAACATTTCACATCAAACACAATTTCGTGATTGGGATGTGTTTCTAAGCAAATTTTTGCAAATAAACAGATGAGACGATCTGGACTAATTACTTGTGCATGTTCATCTAGAAGTACTAATCGATCCCCATCCCCATCTAATGCTATACCTAAATCAGCTTCGTTCTCTCGAATTGCATGCTTTAATAAACTTAAATTTGCCTCTTTAGAAGGATCTGGTGCATGCTCTGGAAAATGTCCATTGGCATCGCATCTTAAATCAATAACTTCACAACCGAGTTCATTTAAAACATATTTTGCGTACTTTCCAGCAGACCCATACAGTCCATCTAAGGCAATTTTTAATGGTTGATTCAAAACTGTATCTTTAATTAAATAATCTACGTAAGGTTTTGAAATATGGCCATAAATACAATGAGGCTCATTAGAAAGGTCTATATCAAACTTAACATTCTGATTTAAATAAGCCTCTGCTTGTTGGGAAATATGCTGAATATTTTCAGGAGATGGTGGTTCGTGACACCACAACCATTTTATACCGTTATCTTCTTTCGCATTATGACTTGCAGTAATCATGATTCCTGTACCTTCTGCATATTTTTTTGCCGAAAAGTACATTACAGGCGTAGAGCAACACCCTAAAGCAACCACCTCAATCTCATGATTTTTGAATATTTTTTCGATGATCTTGGCATACACAGGACTGCTTAGTCGAGCATCATAACCTACTACAATTTTATTTATTTTTGATTTTTTTAATTGGTCTAAAAAAGCATAAGCAATAGCAATAACAACATCTTGGGTTAAATCTGATAAATTTCCGCGTATATCGTAGGCACGAAAAATATGTTTAGGAAACTGACTTGGGTTTAAATATGTCATTCAATTTAACTGTTATATGTATATGCTTAGCAAGAATTGTCTTCATTTCTCGTTTGTTTGTAAATACAGTTATAGATAGCATTTTGTACTTTTTAAGAGACCTTATGCGGGTTATCGCACAAGGTCATGTAAATTATTGCTTTCCTGTGTGGCCAAAACCACCTGCACCACGCTCAGTTGCAACAAATTCTTCTACTTGCTCAAATTCGGCTTGAACAACAGGAACAAGAACATATTGAGCCAGACGCTCACCTGGTTCTAAAGCAAATGCTTTTTCACTACGGTTCCATACCGAAACCATTAACTCACCCTGATAATCTGAGTCAATTAAACCTACTAAATTACCCAATACAATACCGTGCTTATGACCTAGTCCTGAACGAGGCAGAATTAAACCTGCAAAATTTGTATCTTGAATATAAATAGAAAGGCCTGTTTTCACTAAAACAGTTTGACCGGGTTCAATTGTAATGGTCTCATCTAAACATGCACGTAAATCAAGACCCGCCGAACCTGACGTTGCATAAGTTGGTAAAGGCCACTCTTGCCCTAAACGCTTATCTAAAACTTTAACTTGAACTTTCATATCGTTTCCTTTTACCAATTAATTTTTGTGCTTTAACATCGCACGTAAATTCTCTAAATAGACTTTTGCTTGTTCTTTTGGATCGACATGTGTTTGTGTTTTTTTCTTACGCCCCATCCAATCAATATCATCTTGTGGCAACTCGTCTAAAAAGCGACTCGCTGTCATTTGTTTCATTTGACCACCTGCTTTACGTTGCTCGGCAAGTGTAAGTGTGAGGCCTTGGCGCGCGCGCGTAATTCCCACATACATCAAACGGCGCTCTTCCTCTATGGTATCGGCTACAATAGAATTTTTGTGAGGTAAGAGTTCTTCCTCAAGTCCCATAATATAAACAAATGGAAACTCTAAACCTTTTGCCGCATGCAAAGTAAGAAGATTAACTTTATCTGTGTCCTCTTCTTCTTGTTGTTGCTCTAATAAATCCAACAGCACCATTTTACGAATCACACTTTCGATGTTCTTTTCATCAACATCTTCAGCACGATTAATTAAGCTTTGAATACTGGTATACAGCGTTTCAATATTGTCGAGTTTAGTTTTCTCTTGGGCAGGCGTCGCTGCTTGTTCGCGCACGTAGTCGATATACCCTGTTTCGGTAATCATTTGGCGAACAATAGGTACAGGATTATCGTCTTCCAAAAGTTCTCGCGTATAGTCCTGTAGGAATTGTGCAAACTCAAATAAATGTGAGCTAATTTTTTTAGATAAGACCATCGTTAAACGTTGATCACCTGCCGCAGCAAGTAGTGAAAGGTTATTTTCTTGTGCAAATAACCCGAGTTTTTCAAGCGTCACAGGCCCAATCGAACGCTTAGGTGTATTAATAATTCTTAAAAATGCACTGTCATCTTCAGGGTTAATGATTAAGCGCAAATAACTCATGATGTCTTTAATTTCGCTACGTGCAAAGAAAGATGTTCCACCTGAAAGCTTATAAGGAATCTGCATTTGGCGAAGCTGTGTTTCAAGTACACGCGCTTGAAAATTTCCGCGGTAAAGTACTGCATAATCTTTCCAGTTCTTACCATTCATGAGCTTATGTGTCATCAGATCTTTGACAACACGTTCAGCCTCATCATCATCATTACGACATGTAATAATACGAATCGCTTCTCCGTGCCCTTTATCACTCCATAATTTCTTCTCAAAAATATGCGGATTATTACCAATAACGTGGTTGGCTGCTTTAAGAATACGACTGGTAGAGCGATAGTTTTGCTCAAGCTTAATCACTTTTAAATTTGGAAAATCATCTTTAAGAAGTGCCATATTTTCAGGTTTTGCACCACGCCATGCATAAATAGATTGGTCATCATCCCCTACAGCAGTGAACTGTCCCATCACACCTACAAGTAACTTCACCAATATGTATTGTGCAGTATTGGTATCTTGATACTCATCGACCAATAAATAGCGTATACGATTTTGCCACTTGTCTCGCACTTCTGCATTTTCTTGTAAGAGTCGAGTCGGCAAAACAATTAAATCATCAAAATCAACTGCATTATATGCTCTTAAATTACGCTCATACAGCTGATACAAATGCGCAAATCGAACATCTTCTTCAGTTTCACATGTACTATGAGCCTGCTCAGGCAAAATAAGGTCATTCTTCCAATCGGAAATCTTTTTCATGACCTTTGCAATCAGTTCACGACTCTCCGCTCCAGATAAATTATCTTGATGCATTAAATCCATGAGTACACGTTTACAATCATCTGCATCTAAAATTGAAAAATTACCTTTTAAGGGTAAATGCTTCAATTCTAAACGCAATAAATTTAAGCCAAATGTATGAAAGGTAGAAACTGATAATCCTTTTGCTTCTTCACGACTGAGCAATGCAGTAACACGCTCTTTCATTTCACGTGCCGCTTTATTTGTAAATGTCATTGCAGTAATACGATGTGCAGGAATACGACAGTTTTGAACCAAATGTGCAATTTTTCTTGTAATCACCGATGTTTTACCAGAACCAGCGCCAGCAAGTACTAACAATGGCCCCTGCGTATACTTCATGGCCTCTTGTTGCTTGTCATTTAATTGGCTTGCCGATGACATAGTTCTTCCTCTCGATGATTAGAGGGTGATTATAACGATGTCATCTTCATATTCCTAACCTCCTTTTGGGTGTTTGACCAAAATATCGCTTGCTTTTATACAATCCTAAAAATAAAAAAAGCCACTCAGGGTGGCTTTTTTTTATTTTCTAAATACTTTATTTAGATTCATAAATACTAATTTCTACACGGCGGTTTTGCTCACGACCAGATGGCGTAGCATTAGAAGCGATTGGATTCGCTGCACCATGACCTTGTGCATTAATTTTGTTGCTTGAAACGCCTTGAGCAACTAAATAATTTGCAACAGCCTGAGCACGTGCTTGAGACAATGGCATATTAATACTGTCATTACCTGTATTGTCTGTATAACCAGTCACTAAAATTGCACTCTTATTGTCTTCAGTTAAGGTTTGTGCAACCTTATTTAAAGTTGTATAGAAGTTCGATTTGATTGTTGACTGATTCGTATCAAATGTAATGTTACCTGGCATAACAAGGCCAACTGAACCATCTGAATTACGATTTACTTCAACACCTGTACCAGCCATTTGCTGACGTAAGCGTTGTTCTTTTTTATCTAAATAAAGACCACTTGCTGCCCCAACCAATGCACCAATTGCTAAAGCACGGTTATTTTGTGCAGATGAGTTTGCGTTTGAACGAGAAATACCATAACCCGCTGCTGCACCAATTAGTGAGCCAATCGCGGTTTTGTTGTATTGGCTCAAGCCACTTCCGCTACCTGTTCCGTTGTCCATAGATTGACAACCAGAAAGTGTTAATGCCCCAACTAGGCCTGTAATAACGAGTGCACGCATTGTGTAGACTCCCTTTGTTATGTTTATGTCTTGTATAGAATTATGGAAGATTCATCCAATGATTCACATGTATTTTTTGTTAAAAAAATCAATTCTATTAACAATTAGGAAACACCTTTTAAAAATAAATACCTTCTTTCACGAAAAAAAATATGATTGATATTCTAGCTTCTTAAGTTTTTTCGACTAAAATTATACAATTCAGATTATTATCTTGTTTAAAGCAGATTTTAGGATATTCCATGTCATCAACACAGAAAAAATCAAGTGTATTTAAAAAAATTACACGTGGGCTTACCGTTGGCTCTGTTATTACCGGTAATACATTAATTCATGGATCTCCTATTTTAGCTTTAGGTTTAACCAAGCTATTTAAACAATCAAAAAAAGTTGATGAAACTAACGTTCAAATTACAAACAATTGGCTTACTGTCAATAACTGGCTCATCGACAATGTATTGTCAGAAACTCAATGGGATATACGAATCGACCCATCGCTAGATTTGCGCTTAGATGGTAGATACATCATGACCTCTAACCATCAAAGCTGGGTAGATACGACAGTCAACCAATATTTTGGTCGTACACGTATGCCACTCACTCGATTTTTTACAAAATGGGAACTCATCTTTATTCCTTTTGTTGGCCAAGCATTTAAAATTCTCGGCTTCCCAATGATGAAACGCCATACAAAATCACAGATCGCTAAGAACCCTGAGTTAAAACATCGTGACATGATGGAAGCTAGAAAGTCATGTGAGCAACTTCTAAGCCAACCATTTACTCTATTAAACTATGTAGAAGGAACACGCCTCACTCCTGAAAAGCATAAACAACAAAAATCACCTTATGCACATTTACTTAAACCCAAAGCAGGTGGTTTAGCACTTGCTTTAAATATCTTAGGAAATAAAATTGATGCATTGGTCGATATGACTATTGTTTATCCAGATGGTGTACCGGGCTATGGTGAATTCTGGCTTGGTGAAGTACCACGAATTGTTGTACATATGCGTAAAATTGAAATTCCAGATTGGATATTGGCTGGAAATTATGAGGAAGATCGTGAATTTCGTGCAAAATTCTATCAGTGGTTAAGTAAATGCTGGAAAGAAAAAGATGAGCTTATTGATGAAATTAAAAAAGAGTATCAAAATTCTGCTGACTGATTCATTGAGCTAAGATCGCATGCCCAAAGCATCTAAAAATAAGTTTCATCACATAGACCATAATTCCCTGACATGGAAAGCTTATTTGGTCTATGACATTTTTATGATGTTAATCATCATATTTAATTTATTTTGTATTACAAGCGATGCCATTCTTATGAGTAATTTTGCACATTGGTTTGCAAAACTCATTCATCTGCCAGAATGGTTATCGCATTATCAAATACATATTCATCCTTGGGTAGAACGTACAGATGGATGGTTTATTTGCTTTTTAGTGATCGAACTTCTGATTCGATGGGGTATTGCTATCTTAAATCGACATCATCAAAAGTGGTTCTTCTTTCCATTTATACATTGGTATGAAGTCCTTGCAATTTTTCCTCAACTTCGATTCTTAAGATTATTACGCGCAGGCCTTATTGCTTATAGACTCCATGAAATTGGTTATCAAGTCATTCCGAAATCTTGGCAAGACTCTGGACGTTTTTATTACAGTGTCGTGATGGAAGAGCTTTCAGATCGCGTAGTTATTACCCTACTGGATGGCGTTAAACAAGAACTCGATACCAGTTCCACACATAAAGCAATTATTCATGACATGGTTGATCGCCATAGAACACTATTTGCTGAGGCTTTTGCAGAAATTCTTCAAGATACCCTCGCCAAAACATTAGAAGAACAACGCATTGCTATTTCAAAAAACATGGGGGAAATTATTGAAAATGCAATCACAGAAACCCCTGAAATACATCATTTATTGCGCCTTTTTCCAATAGTCGGCGGTCGTATAGAAGACCAGCTTAAAACCATTGCCAGAAAACTAACTGAAAACATGACACAAGGTATTATTTCTCCACTGACCGAAGGAAATCGCCATCAACCCAACGAGACCTATCGTTTAATTGCCAATAAACTTAGTGAAGTCAATATTCATAATAGATCTTTGGAACAATTGGTTGAATCTGTGGTCTATGACAGTTTAAAATCTATACGTAAACAAGTGAAAGTAAAACAATGGCAACAAGTTTTACAAATGAAAGATCAACAAGATAATGACATTTAAATTTTAAACAACATATGTACTTTATTAAACTTTTTAACTTATTTGAGATCAATTATGGCTGATATACGCATTACCGGCAGGATGGTTAATTTTTCAAGATTAACCTTCGATACGAATAATCATGATGCTATTCGCCAACAACTTACCCAAATGCTTGATGATACATCATCTCATGGTGCTTCTATCATTATTGATAGTACAGTGGAACAAGAGCTCATTGAGCTCATTCAACTTTTACTCAGCTTAGATTTACAGCCTATGGCGGTAATCGATGGACTACTTACTGATCAAGCGCGTAGTATTCAGTTCCCTGTTTTACCTGCAGATCGACCATTACAACGTATAAAACCAACTACAGAGCAAATCCTTGAGCAAACGACTGAAAATGATCAAGATTCAGCCAATAATACACAAAAAACAAACGCGACTGCACATATAACTTCTTATCATAATGACATGCTACGTACAGGTCAGTGTTTAATCCAAGAAAATGGAGACGTTATTCTCAACGCAAGTATGAACAGCGGCTCAGAAATCATTTCAAGTGGAAATGTTCATATCTATGGTTCAGCACAAGGTCGTATTATTGCAGGTGCAAGTGGAAACCCTTCTGCCCGTATATTTTGTTATAAGTTAAATGCAGAACTTATTTCCATTGCAGGAACCTATTGTGTAGCAGATGATATTCCATCACATGTACAGAAAAAGGCTGTTCATATTTACTTAAATGAACATCAAGAACTTGTATTTGAAGCATTGGATATTTAGGGTATAACTTACCTATTAATTAAATTTTAGAATACGCGTTGTCGCGTAAAACACAGTGACATAACAGGAGTGGATTAGGTGGCCAAAATTGTTGTCGTAACATCAGGCAAAGGCGGTGTGGGAAAAACCACAACGAGCGCATCATTTGCAACAGGTCTAGCCTTACGTGGCCACAAAACCGTAGTTGTCGATTTTGACGTTGGTCTACGTAATTTAGACCTTATTATGGGTTGTGAACGTCGTGTCGTATATGACTTTGTAAATGTCATTAATAATGAGGCTCGCTTACCACAAGCGCTTATCCGCGATAAAGATATTGAAAATCTTTATATTCTTCCTGCATCACAAACAAGAGACAAAGACGCACTTTCAGATGAGGGTGTTGCACGTGTCATTGAAGAGCTTTCTCAAGAGTTTGACTATATTATTTGTGACTCACCAGCAGGTATTGAGCGCGGTGCAATTTTAGCAATGTACCATGCTGACGAAGCGATTATTGTCACAAATCCTGAAATCTCATCAGTTCGAGATTCTGATCGAATTATTGGAATGCTTGACAGTAAGACCAAAAAAATTGAGCAAAACGAAGGACGTATTCGTAAACACTTATGTATTACACGTTTCAACCCTGAACGTGCAGACCGTCAAGAAATGTTAACTATCGATGATATTTCCAAAGATATTTTACGTGTTCCAACTTTAGGCGTTATTCCTGAATGTACGAGTGTTTTACAGGCCTCTAACGAAGGAAAACCTGTTATCCTATACACAGAGACACAATCTGGCCAAGCATATGATGATCTTGTTGCACGCTTCTTAGGAGAAGATCGCCCGTATCGTCATATTACATCAAAGCCTAAAGGCTGGTTGGCACGTTTATTTGGAGCATAACAATGGCAGGATTCTGGAGTAAAATATTCGGCAACGATGAGCGCCAGAGTAGCGCTCAGACGGCAAAAGATCGTTTAAAAGTTATTGTTGCTTCTGAGCAAGGTTTAGGCCGTCGTCTAAGCCAAGACAAAATAGATCAAATGAAAAAAGAGATCATGCAAGTGGTTAATCGGTATGTACGTGGCGTCGATGAGCAACACATACAGATGCAAGTTCGTTCTGAAGCAAATTTAGAAATGCTTGAAATGAATATCAATTTACCTGAAGATCGTTAATTTCAATACTGATTAGCTTATTACTAAATTTCAAGGCAAAATAACTCACGTTATTTTGCTTTTTTTATTTGAGGATAAGTCATGGCTGTCTCACAACCCGCAACGTTCAATGAAGAATGGTCAGACGAACGTGTATATGCTTACTTAAATCATCTACCTCCTGCAGGTGTAGATGCAGACTATCATGTACTTTATAATGCTTTTAAGCATATGCGTGCACATGACTTCGAAAGACTCATTCAGAAATTTATCGAAGATGGTCGTAACCTTCAGGCAACCAATCCAAAAGGTCAAAATATAGAAGAAGTCATTGCAGAGTTTCCAAAGCAAAGGGCTCCTTTTTTAGAAATATTAAAAAAACACGCATAAAAAAAAGCCTCACGAATGAGGCTTTTTTTATCTATTAATACTTGTAAATATGGTACGTTGCGAACTTGCCAACTTCAATATTTGAAGTCCAGCTACCGGCTATGCGGTTTGCATCCCAACGGTACATACTGTGACGTTTAGGCCAAATTTTCACAGCCCAATCTGGTGCACCAGAACACATACCACCTGTCTGTACAAATGCACCTTTGTACACACCACGCATCCAACGACGTTGAATTACTTGGATTGGTTCAGCAGAATAACCAGGTAGAACGGTCACGTTCCAACCAAATGTTGTGGTTATACTTTTATTCTTGCTGTAGTTACCATTGATGCTTCCTGGAAGCAATGCTCCAATTACAGGAATTTTATCAGCATTAAATGTACCGCCAACAGCCCAGCTATAACCTGTGGTTTGTGCTTTGCCCCACATATACATACAACTTTGTGTACCTACACGTGGACATCTAAATGGTTGACCATCACCTTGTCGCCCACGCCAAACCCAGTCTTCCCATGTATTACGTGCTTGTTGTCTGATAATACGTTGAGAACCATCACCTAAAAGTGCAGGCTCATTATGTGGATATTCACATTGATCTGCAAAAAGTGGTGTAGAAATTAGTGTTAAAAGAGATACCGCAATATGTTTCATGTTCATGTGTTATCTCCTATAACCCAAATACATCATCAATCGTGTTAGATACATGCTCTGCTGTACTTGTGCTATCTGTTGCTGCAGCTTTCGAACCATAAGCATTCGATGCAATTGGTGTTACATCATAACCACCAAGGCTATCAGCACTTTTCTTAATCATGATCGCTTCTGAGTTAATTGTGAATCCAGCAATTTTTTGTGCAACTGCTTGCGCTGTCCCCATACCTGCTTTCGCATCAATAATAATAGTGATGCCTTGCTCCAAATATTTCTGGATTTCAGTAATTTGAGCAGCTGAAAGAGCTGTCGAACTGTCAACAATGATGGTATTATAACCTTGTGTACTCGACTTAAAGACTTGGCTTAATTTGTTAAAAACAAAACCAGTTTGTCCATTTACTGGATAAATTACTTTTTGTGCAGGTTTAGCATCATAATCGATAATATCTTTAGGTGTATCATCAGCAAAAGCAACTGCATTGCCTAATACAAGCGCAATAGCGAGCATTGCTACTCTATTGAGTTTGATCATTTAATTATTCCTAATAACCGTCTATAAATAAAAAAAATTTAAAGAAAACTAATAAACTCGTTAAACCTATTTAAAATACAAATTTAACGTGTGGTCAGAATATAGAGATTATTCGTTTTTATTATTATCTTTTTGTGCCAAATTAATCACACATTTGTTTATTTTTTTGATTGGATTTGATATTTAATAAGATTAATAATTCAACATATAATATAATAGCCGAATATATTATATTCTTACAATAATAAAGAAAACCTCATTTTTGAGGCTTTCTTTTATCTATTAATATTTATAAATATGGTAGGTTGCGAACTTACCAACTTCAATATTTGAAGTCCAACCGCTTGCAATACGGTTAGGATCCCAACGATACATACTGTGACGTTTAGGCCATGCAAAATGTGCCCAATCTGGTGCACCAGAACACATACCACCTGTTTGTACGTAAGCACCTTTATATACACCACGCATCCAACGACGTTGAATCACTTGGATTGGCTCAGCAGAATAGCCAGGTTGAACTGTCACGTTCCACCCAAAAGTTGTTGTTATACTCTTATTTCTCGTATAATCAGCTTTAATGCTACCAGGTAAAATTTTACCAACAACTGGTAGTTTATCTAGATTTAAAGTACCACCTACAGCCCAGCTATAACCTGTAGTTTGTGCTTTGCTCCACATATACATACAACTTTGTGTACCCACACGTGGACATCTAAAAGGTTGACCATCTGATTGACGACCGCGCCAAACCCAGTCTTCCCATGTATTACGTGCTTGTTGTCTGATAATACGTTGAGAACCATCACCTAAAAGTGTTGGTTCATTACGTGGGTATTTACACTCATCTGCGAAAAGTGGTGTAGAAATCAATGTTAAAAGAGATACCGCAATATGTTTCATGTTCATGTGTTTATCTCCTATAACCCAAATACGTCATTTACTGTATTTGATACTCGTGTACCACTGTCATCTAGAGATGCTGTTTTCATACCATACACATTTGATGAGACTGGCGTTACATCGTAACCACCTTTACTGTCAGTACTTTTCTTAATCATGATTGCTTCTGCATTGATTGAAAATCCAGCAATTTTCTGTGCAACAGCCTGAGCAGTTCCCATACCTGCTTTTGCATCAATAATAATCGTCACACCTTGCTCTAAATAAGATTGCAACTGCTGTATCTGTTTTGTAGAAGGATTCACACTACTATCAACAATAATTGTGTTATACCCTTTAGAACTTGTTTTAAATACCTGACTTAATTTATTAAATACAAAACCAGATTTACCATTTACTGCATAAATAATTTTTTGCTCTGGTTTACCATCATAGTTCACCATATTTTCTGCAAAAGCTGATGTTCCTCCCAAAATAAGAGTACATACAAATAATGCACCTCTGCTAAAATTTTTCATTTAACCTACCCATTTAAAATTTAAAAATTTGTGTAAAGCAATAAATAAAATACTTAAAAATCAAAGTTATTTAAAATTAATTAATATATCTATAAATATATTAACTGGATGTATATTAATTTGTTTTATTTTTTTTTAGATAGCATTTTTTGCCATTTTTTTTACATAAATATTAATTTATTTTACATATAAAATATTTTTTTATTTTGAAAAATAAGAAAGCCTTAAAAAAATTAAGGCTTTCGTCTTGTTATTTATATACGTGATAGGTTGCGTATCTTCCAACCTCTACATTTGATGTCCAACCACTTGCGATACGATTTGGATCCCAACGATACATACTCGTTCTATCCGGTCTAATGCTTATTGTCCAACCACTTTCACCATTACATTTACCACCTGTTTGTACATAAGCACCTTTATATACACCACGCATCCAACGACGTGTCACTACTTGAATCGGTTCAGCAAAATAACCTGGCTGAATCGTGACATTCCAACCAAATGTTGTCGTTAAGCTTTTATTGCGAGTATAACTACCATTAATACTACCTGGTAAATATTTACCAACAACAGGGATTTTATCTAGATTCAAAGTACCACCAAGAGCCCAACTGTAGCCTGTTGTTTGTGCCTTGCTCCACTGATACATACAGCTTTGTGTACCTATAGAAGGACATCTAAACGGTTGACCATCCCCTTGTCTACCACGCCAAATCCAATCATCCCATGTATTACGTGCTTGTTGTTGTATAATTCTTTGAGAACCATCACCTAAAACTAATGGTTCATTGCGAGGATATAAGCATTCATCTGCAAAAATTTGGGTTGATGTCACTGCCAAAAGAGATAGTGCAATATGTTTAATTTTCATGTTTTATCTCCTATAGCCCAAATACAGCATCTACAGTATTCGATACTTTTTCACCACTATCATCGAGTGATGCTTGAACACCGTATACATTTGACGAAACAGGAGTGACGTCATAACCACCATTACCATCTGTACTTTTCTTAATCATGATTGCTTCTGAATTAATCGAGAATCCAGCAACTTTTTGTGCAACTGCTTGCGCTGTCCCCATGCCCGCTTTAGCATCAATAATGACTGTAATACCCTGATCTAAATAACTTTTAATTTGTGAAATCTGTGCACTTGAAGGCATAGTGCTACTATCAACAATAATTGTGTTGTATCCAGTTGTACTTGTCTTAAATGCTTGACTTAATTTATTAAAAACAAAGCCTGACTTACCATTTACAGGGTAAATCACCTTTTGTTCTGGTTTGCCATCATAATCAATCATGTCTTCTGCAAAAGCAGCTGTATTACCCAATACTAAGCTGCATACTAGAAGTAAAATAGCTTTATTTTTCATCACAATTCCCATTTTATAAAGTAAAAATATTTATTTATATGAAGATCTTACGTATAAAGATCTTCATTCATCTTTATTTATATACGTGATAGGTTGCGTATCTTCCAACCTCTACATTTGATGTCCAACTACTTGCGATACGATTTGGATCCCAACGATACATACTATGACGTTTAGGCCAAATCAGATGTGCCCAATCTGGCGCACCAGAACACATTCCACCCGTTTGTACAAATGCACCTTTATATACACCACGCATCCAACGACGTGTCACTACTTGAATCGGTTCAGCAAAATAACCTGGCTGAATCGTGACATTCCAACCAAATGTTGTTGTTAAGCTTTTATTGCGAGTATAACTACCATTAATACTACCTGGTAAATATTTACCAATTACAGGAACTTTATCTCCATTAAATGTACCGCCAACAGCCCAACTGTAGCCTGTTGTTTGTGCCTTACTCCACTGATACATACAGCTTTGTGTACCTATAGAAGGACATCTAAACGGTTGACCATCCCCTTGTCTACCACGCCAAATCCAATCATCCCATGTATTACGTGCTTGTTGCGTAACAACGCGCTGAGACCCATCACCTAAAAGTGCAGGCTCATTGTGTGGATATTCGCATTGATCTGCAAAAATTTGGGTTGATGTCACTGCCAAAAGAGATAATGCAATATGTTTAATTTTCATGTTTTATCTCCTATAGCCCAAATACAGCATCTACAGTATTCGATACTTTCTCACCACTATCATCGAGTGACGCTTGAACACCGTATACATTTGATGAAACAGGAGTGACGTCATAACCACCATTACTATCTGTACTTTTCTTAATCATGATTGCTTCTGAATTAATCGAGAATCCAGCAACTTTTTGTGCAACTGCTTGCGCTGTCCCCATACCAGCTTTAGCATCAATAATGACTGTAATACCCTGATCTAAATAACTTTTAATTTGTGAAATCTGTGCACTTGAAGGCATAGTGCTACTATCAACAATAATTGTGTTGTATCCAGTTGTACTTGTCTTAAATGCTTGACTTAATTTATTAAAAACAAAGCCTGACTTACCATTTACAGGGTAAATCACCTTTTGTTCTGGTTTGCCATCATAATCAATCATGTCTTCTGCAAAAGCAGCTGTGTTTCCCAAGAGCATTGCGGAAACTAATACTAGAACCGTCTTATTCAATTTAAACAATTTTTTACACCCCATGCCGCCATAGATTAAATATCAGATAAAGACCAGATGTTGCGATGGAACTGACATATCTAGTTTTCATCTTTTATGATCATATAAAATATATATTTGATAACAGTTATCATTTATTTTCAGAAAGATTAATCAAATCTTAAATTCTCTTTTTTTTTATGCTAATTATTTTTTTGTACCAAAATATAAAACAATAAATACGTCACAAAAATAATATAAAAAAACTATTAATTCACCAATTTATTATTTTTCAATCCACATAAATCGTCTGTCAATATAAAACCCATAGGTTCTATCAATATACACTTTAATTATTAAACTTTTATTAAGGTGATTTGTAGATACATGATTTTTCAAGTTTTGCCTAGTTGCATAATCTTCCAATTATTTTTTTTTGCACTATTTCTAACCACCCAATAAATTACTATCTACCAAATTTTTTCTTTTTATACCTTCAACTAAGGAAGGTATTTTATATAATAGATTATCTTCCAATTAGAAAAATACCAAAAGCTGTAAATAGTCCACCAGATATCCCATCAATCCATTTCATAGATCGTTGATAAAAGGCCTTACACTGCGGTAAAGAAAAAAGACATGCAACTAGACTAAACCAAATCAGAGTCTCTGAAATAATAATGAATAGCAATAAACCATGGATATGTTCAAGCAAAGGATTAGATAAAAATATAGAAAGCACACTACCAAAGTAAATCACAACCTTAGGGTTAGAAAGGTTTGTCATTAAGCCTTTGAAAAAGAATTTTTTTAGACTCATTTCTCTTTGTGAACTATTCAACGATGTCTCTGGTTTTTTCTTATTGAAAGCGGATTTTAAAAGTTGAATACCTAACCAAAGTAAATAACTGCCTCCCACCACAAATAATATTTTTTGAAGCCAAATAAATTTTTCAAAAATAAGATTTAAACCTAAAAATGCAAGTAGGGACCAAAACAATACTCCACAAGTAATTCCTCCAACTACAGATAAAGCAGCTCTTTTTGAGTAACTCATGGCTGTTTGTGTCACAAAAAAGAAATCAGGCCCTGGTGTAAGCAATGCACACAAATTAATAAAAGCCAAAGTGAATAATAATGTGACCACTTTAAATACCGAATACTTTTAAAAAACGGGATTTTATACTTTTAATCTTTATTAGAAAAGAGAAAGCCTCTATTTCAGAGGCTCTATTTTTATACTAAAATTTCACGTTTACTATTCGGTCCAGCAGCACTCACCACGCCATTGTCTTCCATCTGATCAATTAGCCTTGCTGCTCTGTTATAGCCTAGACTAAATTTACGTTGTAAAGATGAAGCGGAAGCTTTTCTACTTTCAAGTACGAAAGCCACGGCTTGATCATAAAGTACATCACGATCTGAGGCACCTTCGCCACCTTCGCCACTAGCTCTTGCCGATGGCTCCTCATCGTATGGCGTTAAAATTTCATCCACATAATCTGGATCACCACGTTCACGCCATGCATCACAAATTCTATTTACTTCATCATCACTAATAAATGCGCCATGTAAACGTTCAGGTTCAATTTTTCCGGGTCCTAAAAACAGCATATCGCCATGACCTAAAAGATCTTCTGCCCCACCGGCATCTAAAATAGTTCTTGAGTCAATTTTACTATTTACACGTAAAGCAACTCGCGTTGGAATATTGGCTTTAATTAGACCTGTAATAACATCTACAGACGGACGCTGAGTTGCAAGTAATAGATGAATACCCGCAGCACGAGATTTTTGTGCCAACCGAGTAATCATTTCCTCTGCTTTTTTACCCACCTGCATAATCATGTCAGCAAATTCATCAGCAACAATCACAATCATTGGCAAAGTTTGTAATCTTGGTGCACGCTCCTGAGTCGCTGAATCACTTGGTTTCCATGTTGGATCAATCAAGTCCTCGCCTGTCTCTAATGCCTCTTTTACTTTTCTATTATAATCTACAATTTTACGAACTTTAAGAAATGACATCAGTTTATAACGGCGTTCCATTTCATTCACACACCAGTTTAGTGCACTTACAGCATCTTTCATATCTGTAACAACTGGTGTTAATAAATGAGGAATATCGCTATAGTTAGCAAGCTCTAACTGTTTAGGATCAATTAAAATTAATCTTAAATCTTGAGGGGTATATTTAAGCAACATAGATAAAAGCATTGCATTGACTGCCACAGACTTACCAGAGCCTGTTGTACCTGCAACTAACATATGTGGTGCTTTTGCCAGATCAGTTAAAACAGGTTGTCCAGAAATATCTTTACCCATAGCCATACTAATTAGGCCATTAGGATCTAAATACTCTTGAGTATTTAGTAGCTCAGTTAAACGTACCATTTCACGGCTACTATTGGGTACCTCAATACCAATATAAGGTTTACCCGGAATAACCTCTACCACACGCACAGATGCCATAGACATAGAACGTGCTAAATCTCTTGAAATATTTGTTACCTTAGAAGCTTTTACACCAGGTGCTAAATCTAACTCAAAACGTGTAACAACAGGGCCAGGTTGTGCTTCGACCACTGTTGCTTTGACATTAAATTCTTGTAACTTAATTTCGAGAAGTTCAGACAGTCGTGCAAGCTGCTCTTCAGTAAAATTTACTTTTTTATTAGGATCTACTTCATCAAGTAAGCTTTTCTCGGGTAAAGTCGATAAACCTTTCCTTTTTGCAACAACCTGCATTGCTCTTGACATTGGTCGACCAGATGCATCTGTCAATGGTGCATCAAAATCAAACTCATCTTGTTCTTCATCAGGTTTTCCAGCAGTTTCTTGCCATGCATTTAAAAACTCTTCTTTTGAAAGTGTGGTATTTAAATGTGTTTGAATATCTGCTTGGACAAAAGCGGAAGACTGTGCATAACTATTTGTTTCTCTAGGTTTACTCTCTACAACTGACTTATTGGTTTCTTCTACTGGAGTGTGCTGAATTTCAGGCTCAGATTCCTTTTGATCCAATGCAAGTAATTTTTCAATATCATCAACATGAGAATCATAACTTGTAGATGCAACCGATGGTTTAGCTACAGATGTATTTTCAGTTTTTTCAGACTCAATATGAAAAGGTGTGTGTACATCTGGTGCAACCGCATCTTTTGGCACAGTCTTTAATAAATCATTAAATACTTGGTCATCATCCCAATTCACACTGGAATGAGGTGTATGAGTAGTATTTTCATCTTCAGAAGCTTTAAGTAATGCATGAATTTCTTTTTGCTGTTCATCTTCAGTATTTTGATCCGGTACACGCCAAACTTGACCAGTTGCAACAGTCGCATTAGACGAATGAGGAGCAGCCTGCGTTGTAGGCGTTGAAACTTTTGATGTAACAGACTCATGCTCAGCTTGTTTTACCACTAAATCATCAAATAATTTTTCAGCAGCAGGATCTGCATCTGGTGCTTTCTTTATGTTTTCAACAGGTGCCTTTTCAGCTTCCTGAGTGACTGCTTCATTTTCTTCTAATTTGTCAATTTTTTTCGGCGCAGTTGTTTTATCGTAAGCCGCTTCTGCTTCTGGTACGTTACGATAAAATAAATCCTGTAAATATTTAGGCGTCGCTTGCAGCGTTACCCATGTTTTGTTCCACTGTATACCAAAGGCAAGTGTAAAAAGTACACCCCAAAGTACAATCAAGAATAAACTAGCACCATAAATTGTAATTAGATGAGAAAGACTTTCTCCAAGTTCGTAACCAATAATGCCACCGGACGCATTCGTTAGTGCATCGGTTGGTACATTCCAAAATAGATAAAGTAAACTTGAAGTTGCGAGCAATATAAAGAACTGAGCAGCATAGCGGAATGGGCGACTTAAAAAGCTTCTTGGCCACCACACTTGAATCGCTTCAATGAACAAAAAAATGGGAATGAGTAAGCTTGCCCATCCTAAAAATCCAAATAATAAATCTGCAATCCAAGCACCAGCAACACCACTTGCATTTGATACTTCTTGGGTGTCACTTGATATGTGCATCCACCCAGGATCAAATGGTGTATATGTGACCGTTGCTAAAAACAAATAAATACCAAACGATACTAAAAATAATGTCGTAATTAAGCGCTGTGCATACACACTCGACACCGCAGTCATATACTGTCCTGTACTTGAAAAATCAATGAATATTTATGAAATAAAGTAAATTACTTTTTTCAACGATTTAATTTTAATATTATGCACATGTTATACAAGAAAATATGCAACGCTTTGTTAGTATTTATATATTAACATAGCTAAAATCGATTTAGCCCATCCATAATATCAACATTTACGCACAACACAAAGATTCTTCTTTGGCGTATAATTTTATTAACGATTTATTATAAAGGAATTCTTATGAGCGCTCGCCATTCGCGATTGATCATTTTAGGTTCGGGCCCTGCAGGTTATAGCGCAGCGGTATATGCAGCACGTGCAAACTTAAAGCCTACACTTATTGCAGGGCTACAACTTGGTGGTCAATTAACAACGACGACCGAAGTAGATAACTGGCCAGGTGACCCTGAAGGTCTTACAGGCCCTGCATTAATGGAACGTATGCAAGCACATGCGGAACGATTTGGTACAGAAATTCTCTATGACCATATTAATGAAGTTGATTTAAAAAATCGTCCATTTACCCTGAAAGGTGATATGGGTGAATATACCTGTGATGGGCTAATTATTGCTACTGGTGCGACTGCACAGTATTTAGGTCTAGCCTCTGAACAAGCATTTATGGGCCAAGGTGTGAGTGCCTGTGCAACCTGCGATGGTTTTTTCTATAAAAATCAGAATGTAATGGTTGTTGGTGGTGGTAATACTGCAGTTGAAGAAGCACTGTATCTTTCTAATATTGCTGCACATGTAACACTTGTTCACCGCAGAGACAGCCTACGCTCTGAGAAAATATTACAAGATCATATCTTCGAAAAAGAAAAAGAAGGTAAAATTTCAATTGTTTGGAATCATCAAGTAGATGAAGTATTAGGCGATAAGACTGGTGTTACTGGTGTACGCTTAAAATCTACAGTAGATAATTCAACGCAAAATATAGATGTCCAAGGTCTATTTATTGCAATTGGCCATAAACCAAATACAGAGATGTTTAAAGACCAATTAGAATTACGAGATGGCTATATCCAAATTCACAGCGGAACTGCGGGTAATGCAACAGCAACTTCTGTCGCTGGTGTTTTTGCTGCTGGTGATGTTGCAGATAGCGTTTATCGTCAGGCGATTACTTCTGCCGGATCAGGCTGTATGGCTGCACTAGATGCTGAAAAATATCTAGACAATATCGAATAACTTTAAAAGCCGTAATTATTACGGCTTTTCTTTTATACCTAAAATAAAATTGTTATCTAACTATGAGTCATATTCACCCATCGCATTATACATTTCCATTGCCTAAAGATGCCGACCCAGAAGGACATGGTTTAATTTGCTTCGGCGCTGACCTCTCTCCTTCAACTCTGCTTGAAGCATATACACATGGACTATTTCCTTGGTTTAATGAAGATGAACCCATCTGTTGGTGGAGTCCTGAACCACGCTGTATTATCTTGCCGAATGCTTATATTCCAAGTAAGTCGTTATTAAGAAATATGAAAAAGTATGATTATAAAATCACGATTAATCATGCATTTGAGCAAGTCATACGTAAATGTGCACTACCAAGAAATTACACCAATGAAACATGGATTAGCGAAGATATTATTGAAAGCTATGTCTCCATGTTTGAGCAGGGTTTTGGTTATAGCATAGAGATTTGGGACAAAGATGAGCTAATTGGTGGATTATATGGTTTAACTATTGGTCATGGCTGTTTTGGTGAGTCTATGTTTAGTCAACGTACAGATGTATCAAAAATGGCTTTTTATACACTAATGCTAGTAGGAACTGAACAGAATCTACCATGGATCGATTGTCAATTGGTAAATGATCACCTACTTAGCTTAGGTGCTACTACGATGAGTCGAGAGAATTATTTAAATTCGTTACAATCTGTTATAAAACATCCTAGAATTGATTGGAAAAAGTATCAGGACAGTGTATTTTCTAGTAAGAACATTGCAAATATGAAGCAACTACTTTCCAAATAATCAAACTGGAGGGAGACGAATATGAATACATACACCCCGAAGTCCCCTTTAAGTACGCTACAGTATTTTATTACACCTCCACATGACTGTAGCTACTTAAATGCACGTCCATCAAGAATGGTTTTTCTTGACCCCAAACAACGTATTGACGTACTTACATTGTCAGACCTATCTAGAACTGGTTTTCGGCGTAGTGGCGATTATATCTACAGACCAGAGTGTCACTCTTGCCGACAATGTCTTTCTTGCCGTGTTCCTGTTGAAGAATTCACAATGAATAGCCAACAGAAAAAGGCTTGGAAACGTAACCAAGACTTAAGTATGAAAATTACACCGATTCAGGAAGCTACTGAACAGCATTATCACTTGTACGAGAAATATATTAACATCCGACATAAAGATGGTGATATGTACCCTGCAAGCCAAGAACAATTTGAAAAGTTCTTACTGCATACATGTACAGAAAGTTTTTTCTTGGAACTTTGGAAAAATGAACAGCTTATTAGTGTTTCTGTATGCGATGCTTTAGATGATGGACTATCTGCAGTCTATACATTTTTTGAACCTGAAGAGAATAAACGCTCACTTGGTGTATTCGCTATTCTTAAACAAATCGAATATGTGAAGTCACTTAATCTGGATTATGTTTATCTTGGTTATTGGGTACCCCACTCTAATAAAATGAATTACAAATCACAATATGCCCCTTTTCAATTATTTATTGATGGTCAATGGCATACTTTAAATAAGCAATTATCATCAGAAGAAATCATTCATTTAGGCGAGTCTTTAATGACAAGCTATCCTACAGATTGGCAACATCTTTTGGGGAAATAAATGATTATTTTTTCATGTATGCACTAAAATCATCACTACACAATTTAATCATGATGATCGCATGTTCTCGTGAACCATCTTTATTGGGATAATAATTTTTTCTAAGATCAATTTGATGGAATCCAGCTTTTTCATATAATTTTATTGCTGCCAGATTACTTTCACGAACCTCTAAAAAAATTTGTATTGGATGATTCGTTAATAAATTTAAAGATCCTTCTAATAATTTGAGACCAATTCCTTGACCTTGTTCTGAAGGCATCACTGCCATAAGTAATAAATTCGCCTCATCTAAAACGGGCTGTAAAATACAAAAACCGCATATTTTATTATCTTTAACATATACTGTTGCCTGATAGTTTAAAGCTTCTTCAAATTGCTTTAATGACCAAGGATGTGTTTGTACTGCTTTTTCTATTTCATAAACCTGAGCAATATCAGCTTGCTCCATAAAACGAATCATAATTAATGAGTTAGTAAATTTTTGCTGATTATAATCTTTTTAAGCGTTTTTTCTAGATAAAACAAATTTTTTGCAATAAAAAAACGCCCCAAAGGAGCGTTTTTTTACTTTTCAGTGATTATGCTGTTACTTTAGAAACAACACCAGCACCTACAGTACGACCACCTTCACGAATCGCGAAGCGTAAGCCTGCGTCCATTGCGATTGGGTGGATCAATTCTACTGACATTTCAACGTTGTCACCTGGCATAACCATTTCAACGCCTTCTTTCAACTGGATTGCACCAGTTACGTCAGTTGTACGGAAATAGAACTGTGGACGGTAACCATTTAAGAATGGAGTATGACGACCACCTTCTTCTTTCGCAAGTACATATACTTCTGCGTCGAATTTAGTGTGTGGCTTAATTGCACCTGGCTTAGCCAATACTTGACCACGTTGTACGTCTTCACGCTTAGTACCACGTAAAAGAACACCACAGTTCTCGCCTGCACGACCTTCGTCTAGCAGTTTACGGAACATTTCAACGCCAGTTACAGTTGTTTTAACCGTGTCTTTAATACCAACGATTTCAACTTCTTCACCAACTTTTACAATACCTGATTCTACACGGCCAGTTACAACTGTACCACGACCAGAAATTGAGAACACATCTTCGATTGGCATTAAGAATGCTTTATCGATAGCACGCTCTGGCTCAGGAATGTAAGAGTCTAACGCTTCTACTAGAGCAATTACTGCAGATTCGCCATACTCACCTTGGTCACCATTAAGTGCAGCTAATGCTGAACCACGGATTACAGGAGTGTCATCACCAGGGAAGTCATAAGAAGAAAGAAGTTCACGAACTTCCATTTCTACTAATTCAAGTAACTCTTCATCATCAACAAGGTCACACTTGTTTAAGAATACGATGATGAAAGGTACACCTACCTGACGAGAAAGAAGGATGTGTTCACGAGTTTGTGGCATAGGACCATCAGTCGCAGCACATACAAGGATCGCACCGTCCATCTGAGCAGCACCAGTGATCATGTTTTTAACATAATCGGCGTGTCCTGGGCAGTCTACGTGAGCGTAGTGACGAGTTGGAGAATCATATTCTACGTGAGATGTATTAATTGTAATACCACGAGCTTTTTCTTCAGGCGCAGAGTCGATTGCTGCGTAATCTTTAGCTTCACCGCCATAAGTTTTCGCACAGATCGTTGCGATAGCAGCTGTTAAAGTTGTTTTACCATGGTCAACGTGACCAATTGTTCCCACGTTTACGTGTGGTTTATTACGTTCAAACTTGGCTTTAGCCATGATGATCTTCCTTTATTAACTGCTCATAAGGGTCACTTATGAGCAATAGGTTTTTAACTCAAATTGGGTTAGGTAATATAGTAATCGAAAGATTACTCGTCGTCACCTGATTTACCTGTTTGGAATTTAGTAATGATGCCTTCAGCCACGTTACGCGGAGTTTCAGCATATTTTGCAAATTCCATAGAGTAAGTTGCACGACCTTGAGACATAGAACGCATGTGTGTCGCGTAACCAAACATCTCAGCAAGTGGAACTTCAGCACGAATTGCTTTAGTACCACCAGGTAGGTCATCCATACCTTGAACCATACCACGACGACGGTTTAAGTCACCCATGATATCGCCCATGTAGTCTTCTGGAGTTTCTACTTCAACTTTCATAACTGGTTCAAGAAGAACAGGATCTGCTTTCATGAAACCGTCACGGAATGCGTAAGAACCTGCCATTTTGAACGACAATTCATCAGAGTCGACATCGTGGTAAGAACCATCAAACAATGTCGCTTTAATGCCTACAACTGGGTAACCAGCAAGGACACCATTCTTCATACGCTCTTGGATACCTTTATCCACAGCGCCAAAGAATTCTTTAGGTACTACACCACCAACAACTTCTTCAGCAAATTCGTATTCTTTATCGCCTTCAGGATCCATTGGCTCTAAACGAACATATACATGACCGAATTTACCTTTACCACCTGTTTGACGAACAAATTTACCTTCTTGTTCAATTGTTTTACGAATTGTTTCACGGTAAGCAACCATTGGTTTACCAATATTTGCTTCAACACCGAATTCACGCTTCATACGGTCAACAATGATGTCAAGGTGAAGTTCACCCATACCAGCAATAATTGTTTGACCAGATTCTTCATCTGTACGTACACGGAATGAAGGATCTTCTTTTGCTAAACGACCTAACGCCACTGACATTTTTTCTTGGTCAGCTTTTGTTTTTGGTTCAACTGCAAGTGCAATTACTGGCTCAGGGAATTCCATACGCTCAAGTGTAATGATGTTTTTCTCATCACATAACGTATCACCAGTTGTTACGTCTTTTAGACCTACACATGCAGCGATATCGCCCGCACGAATTTCATCTAAGTCTTGACGTTGGTCTGCGTGCATTTGCACGATACGGCCAACACGTTCACGCTTAGATTTAACTGGGTTAAATACAGGATCGCCTTGCTTAAGAACACCTGAATACACACGGATAAACGTTAAGTTACCTACGAATTTGTCATTCATAATTTTGAATGCAAGTGCAGAGAACGGAACATCATCAGATGCTTCACGAGTTGCTTCAGTTTCAGCTTTGTCATCTAAAATACCGCGAATCGCTTGTACTTCAGTTGGAGATGGTAAGTATTCAATCACAGCATCCAACATACGTTGAACACCTTTGTTTTTGAATGCTGAACCACAAAGCATCACTTGAATTTCAGATGCTAATGTACGCGCACGTAAACCTTTCATGATGTCTTCTTTAGAAAGATCACCCTCTTCAAGGTATTTATCCATGAGCTCTTCAGAAGCTTCTGCTGCTGCTTCAACCATGTTCACACGCCATTCTTCTGCAGTGTCAACAAGATCAGCTGGGATTTCACCTAGATCGAATTTCATGCCTTGAGATTCTTCATCCCAAATAATTGCTTTCATTTCGAGAAGGTCAACAACACCAGTAAATGTATCTTCTGCACCAATTGGAATTACGATAGGTACAGGGTTACCACCAAGGCGTGTTTTCATCTGTTCAACAACACGGAAGAAGTTTGCACCTGTACGGTCCATCTTATTCACGAATGCTAAACGAGGTACTTTATATTTGTTTGCTTGACGCCATACAGTTTCAGACTGAGGCTGAACACCACCAACTGCACAGTAAACCATGCAAGCACCGTCAAGAACACGCATAGAACGTTCTACTTCAATTGTGAAGTCAACGTGTCCTGGAGTATCAATTACGTTAATACGGTGTTGTTTAAATTGGTTAGCCATACCAGACCAGAAGCAAGTCGTTGCAGCTGAGGTAATTGTAATACCACGCTCTTGTTCTTGCGCCATCCAGTCCATCGTTGCAGCACCGTCATGCACTTCACCAATTTTGTGAGATACACCAGTGTAATACAAGATACGTTCTGTAGTGGTCGTTTTACCTGCGTCAATATGTGCAGAAATACCGATGTTACGGTATTGAGAAATAGGAGTTTGACGAGCCATGATGTTTTACATTCCTAATGTTATTTATAAAACAGGACGCATTAAGTCTAAATGACTTAATGCGTTCAAATATTAAAAATACAAGTATTTTTAATATTATTTTTTTGAAGGCCTGTTTTATCCGCTTAGAAACGGTAATGAGAGAAGGCTTTGTTAGCTTCAGCCATACGGTGCACGTCTTCACGTTTTTTAATTGCAGCACCTTTGCCTTCAGCCGCATCAAGCAACTCGCCAGCAAGACGTAAAGCCATAGTTTTTTCAGAACGCTTTGCAGCAGCGTCTACTAACCAACGCATAGCTAGAGCAGTACGACGGGATGGGCGCACTTCCATAGGTACTTGGTATGTAGCACCACCAACACGGCGAGCTTTTACTTCGACCATAGGACGAACTTTTTCAAGAGTAGTCTCGAAGAATTCAACTGGGTCTACTTTATTTTTTTCTTGAACGCGGTCTAAAGCACCATAAACAATGCTTTCTGCAATCGATTTTTTACCGTCTTGCATAACGTGGTTCATGAATTTAGCGATTGTTTGGCTACCGAACTTAGGATCCGGAAGGATTTCACGGGCAGCGACTACGCGACGTCTTGGCATTTTAATACACCTAATAATATGACACTTCAGGATGATCCAGCAGTTTGTGCAAAGTGTCATGCACATGACGCTGGCCTTACTATACGTCGCTTGATTTAAAAATCTAAATGATCAAACAAGCGAAACGCTAAAGGTTTTTTCGGTTTTAAGGCCTAATTATTTCTTAGGACGCTTAGTACCGTATTTAGAACGTGCTTGGTTACGATCTTTTACACCAGCACAGTCTAATGAACCACGAACGGTATGGTAACGTACACCTGGTAAGTCTTTAACACGACCACCACGGATAAGCACAACACTGTGCTCTTGTAGGTTATGCCCTTCACCACCGATGTAGCTTGAAACTTCAAAACCTGAAGTTAAACGTACACGGCAAACTTTACGCATTGCTGAGTTTGGTTTTTTAGGTGTAGTTGTATAAACACGAGTACATACACCACGACGTTGTGGACAAGCCTTCAACGCAGGAACTTTGGATTTTTCAACCAAAGTTGAACGACCCTTACGGATCAATTGATTTGTTGTTGCCATATGGCAATTCTCCCGTTAATAAAAAACCCCACAAAAGGAAATTTAACTCTTTTTGAGGGCACATAATTGTATTCAAAAACTATATCTTGGTCAATATAAGATGAAAAAGCCTTTTTAGAGTCAATCCAATCGATTACTCAATAAAAATTTATATAAAACAAATATTAACTATCTCATCGGCATAATTAAGTATGAAAGAATATATTTACTGACAAAAAAATTGATATAAACACACCTTGATCAGGCTATCTTTTAATACAGTATGAAACTAGACAAAAATATCTAATTTCTGTTTCCTATCGACTTTACCGAAGCCTGATAAGCATCAAGAATTGAAAGTGGCTCATTGGGGTGGTTTAAAAGATAATCACGTGCAATAGAAAAGATATGCTGTGATTGTTGCCCTGCTTCATCAATAAGCTTCCAACTGTATACTGCCCCCAAACCAGATAAAATAACTGGCGTGAGTTTATTTGCTAAAGAAATCTTAGGTATTTTTTCAAGCCATTCAGGCTGAATCGACTGATCTTTCAATAAATTAGAGAACCATTCAAAGTCACTTTGTGATCCCATAAAACTTTGTAATTTCTGAATATCATGTGTTTCTAAAGCACCTGAAATTGATCGAATTAACAAAAGTAGACTTTGCTTTTCTACGATCTTTTCAATTGGAATATTTTGAAAAATAAATTGAATTACATCTTGATCTTTATCGGTCAACTCAAAACCATAAGCACGACCTGTCTGGTAAACTGTTTTTAATACAAAAATTAAAGATAAAGGTACATCTATGGCCAATCCTACAATACCTAATGGCGCACAAATGCCTGCTTGTATACTTACAAGCCATTTATTTTGTTCAATGAGTGCCTGACTTAAACGTCCTGCACGTAAAATATCGTGCTCTAAGTCCTGCAATGATTTTACACCAGCTTGCGATAAAATAAGATCTGTTGTACTCATTTTTTCAGCTGTTTGATTTATCTTATTATACAAATAATCTGCAACCTGATCTCCTCCAATTGGAGATAAAAAACTCGCAATTTTAGAAACAGAACCATAATGTCTGCCAAATATTTTTTGCGACATATCTGGCACGTACTGGCGCATGACTAATTGTGATTTATCTAAAGTTTGGTTATTTAGTTTTGTTGTATTATTCGTTTGCATTTTCATGGGATCTGTTTTCATTGTATGGTCATTGAGTTTTTGAAACGCTTCGCTACTGAGCTTTTTAGCCACTCCAAAAATATGATGGACTGGCTTTAATGAAGGGTTATTACCTGTTTTTGGCATATCCATCTCCCAATTATTTTTCTTTAGATACTTAATAAATATTAGAATTACACACCATTTATCTCAACTTTAATATGTATCTTTTCATTAAATACGACAACATGCTCATTTTTTATATGAATCCTAAAAATACATATACCATTTGCCATAAGATTTAAAAAAGCTTTCTGTTATTATGCATTAAACATCAATATATGAGTAATTGATATCATAATGATAATACTTACTCATCACCATATTAAAGGGATCTGTCGATGAAACGTGTCGTCATTACAGGCATGGGAATTAACTCATGCATTGGTAACTCATTAGAACAAGTCACTGAATCTTTAAAAAAAGGGATCTCAGGTACTCGCCTTAATCAAGTACATGTAGATCTAAACTTTAAGAGCCATGTGAGTGCACCTGCTGAGCAAGAGTTTGACCATATTGATCGTAAAACAAAGCGCTTTATGGGTGTATGTGCAATGTATGCATACAACTCTGCATTAGATGCATTAAAACAAGCAGGATTAGAAGTTTCTGACTTGGGTGGCAACCCTCGTTACGGTATCGCAGGTGGTTCAGGTGGTGGTTCAACAGCTTCAGTTGTTGAAATGAATGAAATACTAGAGACCAAAGGTGCTCGTAAAGTTGGTCCATTCTTTGTACCAAGAAACATGACAAACACAATCACAGCAAACCTTGGCACTGCATTTAAATTGCAAGGTGTCGCTCATTCTGTAGCAAGTGCTTGTGCAACTTCTGCAGATGCGATTGGCTACGCTTACAACCTTATTGCACTTGGCAAACAAGATCTTATGCTTGCAGGTGGTGGGGAAGAAGACCACTGGTCACAAAGCTTACTGTTCGATGCAATGGGTGCATTAAGTAATAAATTTAATGACACACCAGAGTCTGCTTCCCGCCCATACTCTAAAGACCGTGCAGGTTTCGTCATTGCAGGTGGCGGTGGCTTCCTTGTTCTTGAATCACTTGAACACGCTCAAGCACGCGGTGCAAATATTATTGCAGAAATTGTTGCTTACGCTGCAAATAGTGATGGTGCAGATATGGTTGCTCCAAGTGGTGAAGGTGCAACACGTTGTGTACTGATGGCACTTGACGAAGCAAAACAGCATGGTGTTGAGAAAGTAGACTATGTGAATTCACATGGTACTTCTACACCTGCTGGAGACATTACAGAATTAAAAGCAATGGAAAATGCTTTTGGTACAGGTAATGTTCCACCAGTCAGCTCAACAAAATCGATGACAGGCCACAGCCTAGGTGCTGCGGGTGTACAAGAAGCAATCTATTCTATTTTGATGATGCAAAATGACTTCATTGCACCAAACATTAACGTGACTGAACTTGATGAAGGTACTGAAGGTTTCGATATTGTACTTGAAAAACGTGATGCAAAATTAAATACTGTAATGAGTAACAGTTTTGGTTTTGGTGGTGTAAATGCTTGTCTCATTTTCAAAAAGTGGGAAAGCTAATGTAAGGAAGGCTTATGGATGCTCCCTCTAGTGCATTTTTGTGGGTAAAAGCACTACATATTATCGCGGTGGTATGCTGGTTCGCGGCATTGTTTTATTTGCCACGATTATATGTTTATCACGCAATGAGTAATGATCAAGTCAGTCATGAAAGATTCCAAATTATGGAGCGTAAGCTTTATCGTGGAATTATGTGGCCAGCAATGATCGCGACACTCATTACGGCACACTTTTTAGTAGACTGGGGGGATGCAACTCGACATTATCATGAAGCACTTTGGTTTTATTTCAAAGTTGGATTAGTTGGTCTGCTTGTCATTTATCATTTTGTTTGTGGCTATTATCGAAAAAAACTTATGGATAATGCTCACTATAAGACGCATAAATTTTGGCGAATGTTCAATGAGTTGCCTACAGTCATCTTATTTGCCGTCGTTATTTTAGTTGTAGTAAAACCTCAGTTTTAACTGAGGTTTTACTTCTTCATCAAAAAGATAAAAGCCCATCTGTAATAACTTCATTTAAGACAAAGAATGTCCTAACTTGCCTTACCCCTGGTAATGCAATAACTTTTTCACTATGAAATCGATTAAATTCAGCTAAATCTTTAACACGTAGCTTTAAGAAATAATCAACCTCCCCTGCAACTAAATAACATTCCAAAACATTTGGTAGTTTCTTTACATGAGCTTCAAACTCTTCAAAACTATCAGGTGTAGAACGATCTAGAACTACCCCCACCAGTACAACCGTTTCTTTTTGCACCATCATTGGATTAATAATTGCTCGGATATCTACAATTGCACCAATTGCAAATAAGTGTTGAGTATGTTTCCAACATGAAGAACTACTAATACCTACTATTTTTGCCAACTCAGCATTGGTCAAACGACCATTTTCTTGCAAAGCACGCATAATTTTTAAATCTAAATTCGATAGCTGATTCAAGCCAACGTCTGACATAAATAATATCCCCTTATTAAGTATAATTTTTAAATATTATTACCCAAAAACACACATTATTGAAATAATTTTATTAATTTTTAATTAAATTAGAAAGCACATTCTTCTATTAAGTTGCTACATTACCGGCATAAACTCTTAAAAATGGCCTGATTAATGCTAAAACAGCTTATAAACGATTTCTCTCTCAGCGCAGCATTTGCAGGCATAATTACTTTTATTATTGGAATAAGTGTTTCAGCTGTTTTAGTCATAGAGGGAGCTCAACGTCTTGGTGCAACACCTGCTCAAATTTCTTCATGGTTTTTTGCATTAGGTATATCTATTGGGCTAATCGGAGCATTACTCTCTTGGAAATATAAATACCCCGTTTCAACAGCATGGTCAACACCAGGAATTGCTCTCATCATTGCATCAAGTCAGCACTACTCACTTGCTGAAGCAATTGGTGCTTTTATTGTATGCGGTATATTGGTTGCCATCACTGGTTTTTCTGGCATATTTCAAAAAATTATGTCTAAAATTCCACTCAGTCTAAGTTGTGCCATGCTTGCAGGAATTTTACTTAAATTTGGTTTAAATCTATTTATTCATTTGCCAGATCAGTGGTTTTTTACATTAGGAACCTTGTCTAGCTATTTCATACTTAAACGCTATGTACCACGTTATAGTATTGTTATTATGGTATGTATTGCTTTTATACTCAGTACAATTTTTTGCGATGTCTCTATTCCTAGCTTATCTCTTGAGCTCACAACACCTTTATGGATAAGTCCCACTTTTTCTCTGCAAAGTATTATCGGCCTCGCAATTCCACTATTTATTGTAAATATCTCATCTCAATTTTTACCAGGAATTGGCATGATCAAAAGTTATGGTTATCAACCAAATACCAATCAAATTGTAGGATGGATTGGTGTTACTCAAACTTGCTTTGCCCCGTTTGGTGCTTTTTCTGTCTGTCTAGCTGCTATTAGTGCCGCAGTTAGCTTAGATCATCAAGTTCATCCAGATCCCAAAAAACGTTATGTTGCAGGAATATGTTGTGGCATCTGCTATATCTTAATGGGAATATTTGCAACATATCTTACCCACCTACTCATTAACCTACCCCAGTTATTTATTATTACCGTTGCAGGTATTGCCCTACTTGGCACAATTAGTCACAACATCAGCGTTGCTTTCGAAGACAGTGACAGTCGTGATGCATCATTATTTACATTTCTATTAAGCGCATCTGGTATACAAATTCTTGGTATTGGCTCTGCTTTTTGGGGGTTGGTCTTCGGAATAATTATTTATAAATTCTTACGTTTAAAATAAAATATTTATTTATATAAATCATATAGATAAATTCTATTTAAGATTAATTAAATTAATATCAGTTAAATCTACGTTATACTAAATATGAAATAGATAACGCGATAATTATGCTAAAACAAACGCTTCAATCTTGGCTACCGACCTCTGAAAAAGTTGCATCTTCAAAGATGATGAAGCTTTTTGGAAGTCGTACGCGAGATCCATTACTTTGGTATGTTAATCGCAGATCTATTTCCAAAGCGGTATTTATTGGCGCTTTTTTTGGACTCTTGCCTATCCCATTCCATAGTATACTAATTGTTATTGCAATTTTATTACTTGAAGTTAATTTACCCATTGGTTTAAGTCTTGCTTGGTTAACCAATCCTTTAACTATTGCACCTATTCTCTACATCGCATTTTGGATTGGTAGTAAAATTTATCATGTACAAATGATTGATAAAGAAGTTTTACTTACGACATTCCATCAGATTTCAACTTGGTTAACGCATTTTGGTCATGGGTATATTGATACAACCATAACCAAAGTATTGTTTTCAGGACTACTTATCGAGGCACTATCTTTCTCTCTTATTTTATATGTAGTGACTCTAATCAGTTGGCGATGGAGCACCATTCACCAGTGGCATAAACGTCATATTTAATAAGATATTAGCGAAAGACAAAATAACCCACTTCTGTTTCAAAACTTCCATCTGATTGAATATTAAAATAACTCCTTACATGATCAGATACACTTTCTTGCAAATATCGAATTGTATGAATGGCTTCTGACGGCGTTTTCATACGTTCAACCCACTGCTGAAAATCAAGCTGTAATTTTTGCTTCTCAATAATATCGACCTCAAACTCAGCTTTCTCAGCCAAATTAATCCATTCCGCTAAACTATAATCTCTTACATGACTTGGATCTCGGATTACTTCAATACTTTGCAAAAATGTATCAAATGCTGGATTATTTGAACCTACGATATCAATCAGAATAAATACGCCACCCTTGGTAAGCACCCGTCTTATTTCTTGCATTGCTTGACTAATATTTTGCCAATGATGTGCTGAAAAGCGACTAACCACAAAATCAAATGTTTGATCTGAAAAAGGAAGCCTTTCCGCAGGGCCTTGCTGAACTCTAATATTATTTAACTGTTTTTGATTTGCCGCATCTTTAACAGTTTCCAACATTTCGGCAGATAAATCATATGCCACAACCTCTTTCACAAAAGGTGCTATTTGATAAGAGACATGACCACCACCGCACCCTAAATCTAGAACACAACTTTTCTGCTGATTTGAAATTAAGTTTATGATTTTTTTGAACTCAATACCTTGTGCATGAACTTGGCTATTTAAATAACTGATCGATTTATCTGCATATTGTTTTTGATTAATATCGTGTTGTGTTTTCATTATTCACTTTCTTAGTTACAGAACATTTAATAAACTTAAAGGATTTATTTAATAATAAAAATTCAATTATTTTAATTTGAATCATAATTTTTTTTTATCACTTATTCACTATATAACTAGTGAATAAGTATGACTTACATAATAAAAAATTTAATTTCCAATATTTTTATATGCTTTGATTTATAATATTTTTATTATAAATCGAAGTTACCGATACCAATATATATTAAGTAATACATCTTAGAATAAGAAAAATCTAAGAACGAATCTCGCCACATAATTGTCAAAGATTAGGTATTTCATGTCCAATGATAAACCCAGATATTTAGAAACACCCCCTGCATGGGAGGATGATGAAAAACCAGTCATCCCTGGTTCTCCACCAGCTTTAGATCATCCCAAATCAAAGCGCTATCTATACTTTATTATTGGTACATTTATTGCCATTACTTCTGGTTTAAGCAACGGTTTTATCACGGCGAATCTACCACAACTACAAGGTCAGTATGGCATTACCCCCTCTGAAGGTGCATGGTTACCTGCAGCTTATGTAATGGCGAATGTCAGTTCAAACCTTATCTTATTTAAAGCAAGGCAACAGTACGGTTTACGGGCATTCACAGAGATTGGTTTACTGGGGTTTATTGCTGTAATGGTACTCCACCTGTTGGTACAGAATTATCACATGGCTGTTTTTGCACGTTGCATTAGTGGTTTTGTGGCAGCTCCTCTTAGCTCTTTAGGCATGTATTACATTATGCAAGCTTTTGGTAAGGTACATCGCCTCAAAGGGCTATATTTGGGCTTTGGATTTGGCCAGCTTGGCATACCACTTGCGTGGATTATTTCCCCTTATCTGGTGAATGTAAATAACTGGGAAGACCTATATACATTTGAGCTTGGACTTGCAATTTGTTGTTATGCCATGGTGGTTTCATTAAAATTACCACGCAGTATTCGTATTGCTGTATTTGAAAAAGGAGATATATTTACATTTGCACTTCTTGCACCAGGTTTTGCATGTTTATGTATTGTTTTAACACAAGGCCCTATTCTATGGTGGTTTGATAGCCCATGGTTAGCGTATATCCTCATTATAGGCTTTACACTTATTGTATTTGGTTTTTTCTACGAGCATCAAAGAACTAACCCTCTTTTAATGACACGATGGTTGGGTACTATCCCCATGATTCGGTTTATTTTTGGTGCATTTTTTCTACGCTTCTTACTTTCAGAACAGAGTTATGCCGCTGTCAATTTTTTAAAAACCGTAGGTATGGGCCCAGACCAATTTGTAGGACTATATAGTGTTATTTTTATTGCAACGATATGTGGTGTTGTTTTTAGTGCACTTACTTTTTCTCGTGAAAGAACAGTCTTACACCTTCTACTCGCAACATTCCTAATTCTTATTGCAAGTCGATTAGATGCACACCTAACCAGTGATGTACGTCCAGAAAACTTTTTTTATAGTCAGTTCCTCATTGCATTTGCAAATGGTGTGTTTATTGGCCCATTACTTTTAACAGGTATGGGAAAGACATTACAACAAGGTGCAAGCTATGTAGTCACCTTTATTGTGCTATTTTCTGCCACCCAAAACTTTGGTAGTTTAGTAGGCTCATCATTTTATAATACGTATCAAAAACATCAAACACAGGTCTATCAGTTAGATATTAACCGAACTATGGATGCGACAGATCCAAATGTCACCAATCGAATTAATCAGTACAAAGCAAAATATAGTTCTAATCTTACAGATACTTCACAAGATCAAGGTCAAGCCGTCAAATCACTGGCACAAATTGCGACACGAGAAGCTCAGGTACGTGCTTATAATGATGTCATCAACTTAAATAGCTGGATTGCAATTATTCTATTTCTTTGGACAAGCTTTAATATTTTGTGGGATAAGTTTTATGCATCCCGTAAAAAGAATGCCTAACATTTTGAGTAAAAAACATGAGTAATACCAACGATACTGAATCAAAAAATACAAAAAAAATGGATGATGCCAATATACAAATTAAATCTATTCCTCGTGTTGGAAAGCTCATTAAAACGAAGAAATCGACGCTCATATTAATGTTTTTTGTTTTATTAATTGGTATTGCTGCAATTTTATGGGCATGGCGACTTGGGCCTTTTAACAGTCCAATTCAGCAAACAGACAATAGCTATATTAAAGGTAAAACAACAGTACTGTCGTCGCAAATTAATGGATATATTCAAGAAGTACTTGTTAATGATTTCGATCATGTAAAAAAAGGACAGCCACTTATTAAAATTAATCCTGATCGTTACGACCAACAAGTTATTCAAGCTCAAGCAACCGTTGATCAAGCCAAAAATTCATCTAGAAATCAGAATCAAACCATTGAGCAACGCAAAGCAGATATTCTTGCAGCAAAAGCAAAAATTGCGCAAGCAGATGCACAATACCAACTTTCTTTACAGCAATTACGTCGTTATCGAGAGTTACAAAATACAGGTGCAATCTCTAAAACAGAGTTCGACTCTACAAATGCGTCAGTGAAAAATAATTTGGCTTTATTGCAACAAGCCCAAGCCAATTTAGATGTTTCTAACGAAGCACTGAAAACGGCTCAAGTTGCACAAATTGGTTTAGATGCACAAATTAAAAATAGCCAAGCAGCATTAGATCAGGCACAAATCACTAAAAATTACGCTATTATTACAGCGCCTATGGATGGTCAACTTGGTGAAGTAACCCCACGTCTTGGACAATATGTCGCTGCTGGCACACAACTACTTTTTCTAATTCCTCCTAAACGTTGGATTATTGCAAACTTTAAAGAAACACAAATGGATGGTATTAAAATCGGACAAAAAGCATCTTTTACTGTAGATGCACTTAACCACCAGAAATTCACAGGCCACGTTGAACAGATTTCACCTGCTGCTGGCTCAGAATTTAGTGTACTTAAAGCAGATAATGCGACAGGCAATTTTACAAAAGTCGTGCAACGTATTCCTGTACGTATTAGTATTGATGACAATCAACAAGATCTTTCTCGTTTAAGTCCAGGAATGTCTGTCGAAACTTCAGTAGATACAAATTCAGCCAAATAATGCCCTATGTTCCAAGACATTAAAAATTATACACCTATTGAACATGTCACCATTAAAAATGGTGTACATGTTGATATAAAACGCCTTGATCAAATCCATCCTTATATTTCAGGCAATAAATTTTATAAACTCAAATACAATTTAATAGAAGCAAAACAACAAGGATATTCACAGATTCTTACTTTTGGGGGCGCATATTCTAATCATATTGCTGCTACTGCATATGCAGCAAAATATTATAATTTTAAGAGTATTGGTATTATTCGTGGCGAAGAACTTGCTAACCAACCTTTAAACCATACTCTCAGCTTTGCGCATGATGCATGTCAGATGCAACTTTCATTTGTGTCTCGAAGCGAATATAAAATGCGTGATCAATACAATTACTTAGAACAATTAAAAGCACAATATCCCAATATTTATATTATTCCTGAAGGTGGAACCAATGCTTTCGCTATTGAAGGATGTAAAGAAATTCTTAAACCATCTGAAACGAGTCAATACGATATCATTTGTTGCGCTGTAGGTACAGGTGGAACATTATTAGGTTTAATTCAGTCAACACCTCCCTCATGTAAAATATTGGGTTTTTCAGCATTGAAAGGAGACTTCCTTGCAAAAGACCTCAAAAAATTGACAACCAAAACACATTGGCATATTACAGATGAGTATTGTTTCGGTGGTTATGCAAAAACCTCACCTGAACTAATCAGTTTTATAAAATGGTTTGAAACAGCATACGGTATGCCTTTAGAACCGATATATACAGGAAAAATGTGTTATGGAATTTTTGACTTAATTAATCAATCCATTTTCCCGCAAGGTACAAAAATCTTACTTATTCATACAGGTGGCTTGCAAGGAAAATCGAGTTTGATGTAACGACAGTTTATTCGAAATCACGTATAATTCAGCGCTTTTCATTAACGGCAGAAGGTCATGACACAACAAACATTTGATGTAATTGTTTTAGGTGCAGGAGCAGCAGGACTCATGCTTGCAGCACATGCGGGTCGTCGTGGTCGTTCTGTACTTGTATTAGAAAAAGCCAACAAAGTAGGTAAAAAAATATTAATGTCTGGCGGTGGAAAATGTAATTTTACCAACCTCTATGTCGAACCAGATAACTATATCAGCCATAATCCTCATTTTGTAAAGTCTGCCCTTTCTCGTTACACACAATGGGATTTCATTGGACTTGTATCTGACTATCAAGTTGAATATGAGGAAAGAAAACATGGTCAACTTTTCACAACAAAAGGCTCTAAGCACATTCTCAACTTACTACTAGATGAGTGTGCTAAAACCCAGCATGTCACGATTGAAACAGATCATGAAGTCACAGAAGTTCATCAGCGTGATGATCTTTCATTTGAGGTCACATCCAATCATGGACATTTCTTCTGTGAATCTTTCGTCGTTGCAAGTGGGGGCTTATCTATTCCAACCTTAGGCGGTTCAGGTATTGGTTATGAAATTGCAAAACAATTTGGACACCATATTTATCCAACGCGCGCAGGCCTTGTTCCATTTACTTTTTCAGACTACATCAAAGATGTTGCCATTCGTTTAAGTGGAAATGCATTAGATGTCACGTTATCTCACTCTCTGAGATCATTTACCGAAGCATTACTATTTACCCATCGTGGTTTAAGTGGGCCAAGCGCATTACAAATTTCTAATTATTGGAAACATGGTGAACCACTTACGATTAATTTCTTTCCGACGCTTGATGTATTGCAGCTATTTCAAGAGAAAAAAAGAGAACAACCTAAAGTGTTATTAAGAACTATATTAAGTTCATATACCACAAAAAGTATTATTCAAGAGTTTCAACAACTGTTTTGGGCACAAGAATCAGAAACTTCGATTGGCGAAATAAGCGACCAAAGGTTAAATGAAATTGCAAAACAGCTTCATGCATTTTCTGTGAAACCATCGGGTACGGAGGGATATCGAACTGCGGAAGTCACTTTGGGAGGTGTAGATACAAAAGAAGTGTCATCTAAAACAATGGAAAGTAATAAAGTTAAAGGTTTATTTTTTATTGGGGAAATTTTAGATGTGACAGGCCATTTAGGTGGTTTTAACTTTCAATGGGCATGGGCATCTGCAGCTGCCGCTGCAGAATATGTATAATTAACCATTCTTTGGTTCATTATTTTGATCTTTTTTAGGCTCATGTGTGTCTTCTGATTCAGTTTTTTCCTCTTCTTCAGACACATTTTTGGTTTTTTCATCATCTTTATGATGTAAAACACTTTTCGGCTCTGTCGTCGTAAAGTCATCATTTTCTGTATATGTTGTTTCATATTCGGGCTTTTTAAAAATCGCTTTATATGCCGAATACAACACACCAGCAGTAATACCAGTGATAACTAAAGGTCCAAAAAAACGACCAGGTTTTTTATTTTCACGGCTCATCATTTTCTCCTAGTGATTAAAAAGTTCGATCATCATACGATGATCGAACTTTTAAGAACTACTTATCCATTATTGCTTATTCGCCATTTGGACGTTCGTTAGTTGGGTTTGTCTCATTCAACTTTGGTGTAGAAGAAGTATCTTCAGATTTTTTGTCTAAAGCACAACCTTCAGATTTTGCTTTATCCATAAGATCTGTAAGAAGACGCTCTGCAGGCTGACGGCCACCTAAACCAAACGCTAGTGCAAATGCAACAGCAACAGCACCGAGTGTTAGACCAAATGCAAGGTTTACGATTGAATCTGCAATACCCATTGCACGTAAGCCCATTGCAAGCACTAAGCCCATGATTAACACACGAACTAAGCAGCCTAACCAACGTGAACTCTTATATTCACCACGTTGAACAATGTTTGCAACAACATTTGCAAGCCAGAAACCAATAACCAGAATAACGGCACCAAGTAAAATATTCGCACCAAATTCAATAAACATTGAAATTAAGTGGCTTACTTGATCGAATCCTAGACGGTTTGCTGCTTCAGAAACCGCAAACAACATTGTGAAAAATACAATTAAAGATGCAACAATACCTGAAACTTTTGTTGTTCCCATGAAACGTTGAACATCAACTTTCGCAGGAATATCATCTACACCTGTACCAGAAATAACGTCTTTTACAAGGTTCGCAACAAAACGCGATACAATATAAGCAATAACAAGAATTAAACCTGCTGCAATAATATTTGGAATCGCAGACATGATTTGGTTAAGCATTGCTGTTGCAGGTTCAGAAATTGCCTGAATTCCTAGAGCTTCGAATGCAATAATTAATGATGTGATCATAATTAGTGCTGAAACAAAAGAACCTAAAACTTTTGCAATACCCGTATTTTTAAATAGGCCAAATTTTTCAACTTGTGCTTGTAAGCCAAAGCTATTAATTAAACCTTCAATAATGCCACGTACGATTTTTGCAAGAATGTAACCAACAAAGATAATTACACCAGCAATGAAGATATTTGGTAAGAAACCAACTGCCTCATTTACCATGTTTTGTACAGGTACAAGTAAACCTGTTAAGCCTAAAATAGATAAAATAATTGGTAAAAATAGTAATAAAATTAACCAATAAACAATATCTGCAATATTTTGGCTAACTGGCTGTACACCAACATCTCCACTCAATTTTTCATCAAGTTCAGTTCTTGCTAGTAAGTTTGTTAACCCTGCTCTTGCTAAACGCGCAACAACCCAACCGATCACGCCAATAACGGCTGCTGAAATGAGATTTGGAATAAACACCAATACTTGTGTAACCATGGCACTAAACGGACCACTTACACTATTGATATTTAGAACATTAAATGAGGCAACAACTGCAATAATTAGGACAAACCAAAAAACAAATTTTGAAATGAGCCCTTCATAATCTGACTCAGGTGTTTGACCCGTTGCAGTAGACAAACGTTTATTTGTATCAATTGCATTTAGTGCTTTTTTTACGCCAGCAGCAATAACAAGTGCCAATATCCAACCAATAATAAAAATTATGATTGCGCCTAATATTGGTTGGAACTGACTCCAATAGTAATGGAAGTCAAATCCTCCTTGCATGCCCTTTAGATAGTTATCCATCTTATTATACCCTCTTGTTTTTATTACACATTTAGATAAGCATCTTTACATCAATAATAAAGTGCATTATTTCTTTAGCATTCGTTCTTCGTATTAGCTTATAACCGTAACACTATAAAAACAATATCATTTCTTTAATAAATTGAGATATGAGTCACAATAAAAATATGTGTCTATCCAACTATTTTGCTTTTATACGTATTATAAGGTCATATCATCCGTACTTTATTATAGATATAACCTGCCTTAACGTTATGACTTGCTTATAAGTATACAGATATCTAATCATAATCAAAAAACTGATAACAATAAGTATAAAAAAACTTTTTAAATAGATAGGGCTAGACTATATTTGTTTTATAACATATAGATCAAACATACCAAAAAACCAATTTAGATATCAAATTTCTCTTTTTTATAGAAAATTACCCTTATTTTTAGATAGGCTTTTAACATAACGAGATTCAAGTTATAGGTACGATTCTAACGATTTTCGATATGTAAACCTCTTACCTAATGTCTATCATATTTTGGTATGTATTAAATACTGATTTATTATAGAAATATCTACTCTAAAAAATCTAGTGAGAGATCTCCCTACTTCCGATGCTATATATAGGCTTCATATTATGTTCAAACTAAATATCAATTATTTAAAATTAAGTGAAATAATTATCTTATTTGAATTAAAGTTTAATGTATGACTTTTTAATTTACCGACATTTCAGACCATGATTCAAAAAAACTCGCTCTTCTCTTGCTCTCAAGCATAGCCTTAAATGGTTGTGTACAATCTGGAATGACTACAGATACGATGGGAGTACCTTCCACAAAAACCAGTCTCTCTACTGAACAAAAACAACAATTACAACAACTCATTGATAAAACAAAAAAGAACCTCATTTTTGTGAAAGGTGGCTATACGATTTTTCTTAAATGCTTGTTCCAATTCATCAAGGGTCATTTTATCTGAGTTAGAAATAGTATTCTTTCATCATAACGGATGGTTTAGAATGACCAACGTAACATATATTGTTCTTGAATCTGATGGTCTGCAGTTTCTCGATTAGGTTTTTTTATCTAGAGTCAAATCAATTAAAATGAGTTCACAACTCAGGCCTTTATTCACTTCATGGTGACCATCGATGCGTTGTATAAAAAGTTGTGGACTAAGTAGCAGACTTGAGAATTGAGCGTGAATCGCTCGTGTTTGATATCCAAACCCCAAACTTTCTAAAAGAGAAAAAACATCACTGATCATTAGAAAAAATTATTTATACAATAAATAATCAAAATTAAGACACAAATTTAATATAAAATGTGATTTTTTTTCAAAAATATTAAATAAATATTACATACCACTTAGTTGGAGAGTAATTTTTTATTCTATCGGAATAATTAAAATTAGCATTTGATGACATTAAACATATAACTATATTAATGCTTCTTTAGGATCAAAGATGACTCCATAATGTTTTAGCATTCGCGCGAAATACGTTATAATTACGCGCTCACTTTTATCTGATCATTTTATATGCCATACAAGCTACAAGCTGTTTCCCTTGATTTAACGACTGATGTCACTCATGAGTGTTATCTGCATTACACACGTGATCAACATTTAATTGGTGTGATTAAATTTCATAAGGAAACTTATCAGCTAAAATGGCAAGATTTAGAGTACATTCGACGTCGTACAGAAGAATTTTCTGTGATGCCTTATCCAGACTGTATTGTAGCTATGATTGTAGATATTCGTGATGTTGCACCATTTATAGATCAGGATGTACCAATTATTCCTTGGAAACTGGTAGATGAAGAATGTCCTATACGCATCGTTGTCCCACAAGATCGGCTCGAATTTTATAGTGGCTTTTTTGAACCGACTTGGCTGACCTCAAGCGTAGATACAGCACTGTTAGAAATTCGTACATTTATGGATATGTTCGTTCATTAAAACAAGGGAGACTTTATCTCCTGCTCTGACAATGTTGAATGTAGTATTCAATATCTTCATGATCATATCCAAGTAAATGACCGACTTCTCGCTCTAAATCAGGACAAAATCCTTTTTGCATAATTTCGGCTAAAACTGCTGCCAACCTCAGTCCACTTTTAGACTCAGGTTGTTGTGAAATAATGTAATGAATCACCTGATACATCTCTCCATCTAAACCTTGCAAAAACCGATCGTACTTAATCGTTTTACAATGCAATCGCCCAGTCTTAAGGTATGGATTAAACGCATCAGGTATTTCACTACCTGTATAAAAAAATGCGAGCTCTTTTTTATTTTGTAGCATTAATTCTAGTTCGTTGCTTTCATGTGGCCCTAAAGATGGATGCGTCATTATTATTTACCAATAATTTTCAACAGCAATATTCCCCACACCACGGCGATTCATGGTTAAACCACGCGATTTTAGTGCCTCCTTGGTGTCCTCTACCATTTGAGGGTTACCACACAGCATAATATGGCTTGATGATGCATCAAAACTACGTCCTGCTACTTTTTCTAATTGACCATTTTCAATAAGAATAGGCAATCGGTGGTGCAACTCTGCCGACTCATCTCGCGTAATAATTGGAATGAATTTAAAGCCTTGATGCCCTTCGCCAAAGGTTTCAGCCGTTGCTTTAATTTTTTCTACATATGCCAATTCATCTTGTGTACGTACACTATAAACGAGATAAATATTTGTGTAATTTTGCCAAGTTTCAAACTCTTGTAACATCGATAAAAATGGTGCAAGTCCTGTACCTGTACCTAAAAGCCATAAGTCCTGCGGTGCAGGCGTTTGATAACGTGCCAAAGTTAGAAAACCATACGGAATTTTTTCTAAATATAAATCATCATTCACTTGCAAATCTTTCAAATGCGAAGTGAAGGCGCCATCTGGAACAACTATTGAAAAAAACTCCAAAGTTTCAGCGTAAGGAGATGATACAATTGAGTAAGCTCGAACAACCAAGTCGCCATCAACTTCAATACCAATACGTGCAAATTGCCCAGCTGTAAATTTAAAATGAGCGGGTCGCGTCATGGTAAAACTAAACAAATTGGTTGCCCAGCGATGTACAGATAAAACTTTTTCGACACTAAATTTTTCAGAAGTCATGTTTTCAAGGTGCATGAAAATGTAGCTCCATGTTAGCATGACCCTAGAAATTTTGATATTTTTACAATTAAGGCTTCAACCCATGCGCATGACCTTACGCCAATTGGCTGTATTTGTAGCCGTAGCTCAAGAAGGAACTGTCACTAAAGCAAGTGATGCGGTGAAATTGACACAAAGTGCGGCAAGTATGGCATTAGCTGACCTAGAAGACGGTCTAGGTGCACCACTATTCGACCGTCTTGGAAAAAGACTACAACTCAATGATTTGGGAAGATTTTTACTCCCTCAAGCCTTAGAAATTCTTGGCCGTTGTGAATCTTTTGAACAGATTGCAAAAGGTGAATTACAAAGTATAGATCTTCGTTTAGGTGCAACACTCACCATTAGCGACTATCTTATGCCAGATCTTATGGCAGGTTTTTTAGGTCAGCATCCTCAAGCTCACTTACAACTTCAAGTTGGTAATACCCGACAAATGATTGAAGCAGTCAGTCAGTTTCAACTCGATCTTGCACTTATTGAAGGCGCATGCCACCTTCCACAACTACATACCATTCATTGGCGTGATGATGAATTGTCTGTATGCTGTTCTCCTGACCATCCACTTGCACAATTAGATCGTCCACTGACCATTAAAGATTTTGAAAATATTGAGTGGATTTTGCGTGAAGAAGGTTCAGGAACGCGCGATGTTTTTAATACAGCTATTTTAAAAGATTTAAACAGTGCAAATATTCGTTTAACGCTTGGACACAATGAAGCCATTTTAAAAATTATTGCAGGTGGCTTAGGTTTATCTTGTATTTCTAAGCTTGCCCTCAAACCCATGTTAAAAACTGGACAATTGGTCGAACTAAGCACTCCTTTTTGGGAGTTAAAGCGTCCCCTATATATGCTCATTCATCATCATAAATATCAGGGTCCAGGACTCAAAGCATTTAAGAAGTTTTGTGAGGCGCAAAGCTTTTTGGAAATGTAAATAAAAAAGGCACAATAAGTGCCTTTTTTATTTGCTCAACACGTGTACCTAGTCTTTTTGAACACTACCAAAAATCTTATCGCCTGCATCGCCAAGACCCGGAACAATATAACCTTGCTCATTTAAACCTTGATCTACAGAAGCAGTAAAAATACGTACATCTGGGTGATGTGCTTCAACTTTTGCAATACCTTCAGGTGCAGCAACAAGCACCATCACTCGAATATCTTTACAACCACTTTCTTTTAAGACATCAATGGCAGCAATTAGTGAGTTTCCTGTTGCTAGCATTGGATCAATAATCATAGCAATACGATTTGCCACATCTGGTACGAGCTTTTTATAGTAAGTACGTACTTCTAGTGTTTCTTCATCACGCTCTAAACCAAGTACACTCACTTTTGCACTCGGAATAAGGTTTAAGAAACCGTCCAACATACCAATGCCTGCACGTAGAATTGGAACAACGGTGATTTTTTTACCTGCAATACGCTGAGTCGTTACTTTTCCTGCCCAACCATCAATTTCCTGATCAACCACAAGTAAATCTTGTGTTGCTTCATACGTCAGCAACATGGTGACTTCTTGTGAAAGTTCACGAAAGTTTTTCGTACTGATATTTGCACGGCGTAACAAGCCAATTTTATGTCGAATCAGTGGATGACGAATTTCTTGGATTGGCACGAGGAACACCCTAAAAATAGCTCAAATTAGACATAGTATAACGAGTTTTCAGTAGAAATAAAAAAGCCCTCATCACTGAGAGCTTTTAAGTGATTAAATAATCGTATTAATGATTAAATAATACCGTTTGAATAGGTGCTAAGATTTGAGATGCAGTTGAGATTTTCAAAACAGGATCTGGATATACACCAATGAGCAAAACTAAAATTGCACAAAGTAATACCATAATCCCACCTGCTTTTTGCCCCCAATGTTGTGCTGCATCAATCTTGACCAATTTCGGTGGTGTCATATACATAACAACGGTTACACGTAAATAATAATATAACCCAATACCACTGCCTAAAATAATCATGGCAGCTAAGAACCAGTGCCCTGCATCTACGGTCGCTTTAATAAGCATAAACTTACCAATAAAGCCCGCAGTTAATGGAATACCTGCCAACGACAACATCATCACTGTAAGTGTTGCTGTCAGAATTGGTCGACGCCAAAAGAGACCTGTATATGCAGATAACCCTTCAGCCTCACCCATTTCTCTATATGGACTAGACATAAGTGTGACCACACCAAAAGCACCAATGGTGGTCAGTATATAAGTAATCATATACATATTTAGACTGTCTAAACTAAAGTAATTCTTGCTAACAAATGCCACCAATAAATAACCAAAGTGAGCAATCGATGAATACGCCAAAATTCGCTTTAAATTAGACTGACGTACTGCAAGCAAATTCCCTGCTAAAATTGAAAGTACAGCAATAATTGATAAAATAAAGGTAATTGATGCAATCATTGCACCCGATGCCAATAAATATCTAATTAATAAACCAATCGTACCTACTTTAGCCACGGTTGCCAAAAATGTAGCAAGTGGTGCAGGTGCACCTTGATACACATCAGGCGTCCATTTATGAAACGGCGCTAAAGACAACTTAAATGAAACAGCAAAAATAATCAGGCCAATGCCAAGAATGACCATTGGATTACCTGCCTGAATTAAATGTAGTAACTGCTGAAACCCATTATAGAAAGATAATGTTCCTGTATAGGCATAAATATATGCCATACCCATAAGTAACATTGCAGATGCAGTTGCAGATAAAATTAAATACTTAATTCCAGATTCAAGTGATTTTTCACGTTCATGTGTATATGCAACCAACCCATAAACAGGTACAGACATCAGCTCTAGACTAATAAAGAATGATGCATAGTGACTGCTGGCAACCATAAGCATTGCACCAATCACAGATAACAACATGAGCATATAAAGCTCTTCTTTATTATTGTTATAACCTTCAATGTATGCATGAGATAGCGTACAACATGCCAATGCTGCAATTAGAATAAGTAATTGATACAGCATCGTAAATGGATCGACAACAAACATACCCATAATGTCTGCTGGTTTAAAACCACCACCAAACATCGTCATTAAGATAGAGAGTCCAGCCAAATTCAAACCAATGACCGACACCGTTGCAATTAAGTGATGGTTACGTTTAATGGCCGTAATGATCATGACAATCACAGAAGTTATTGCAACAATAAATACAGGCACAAGTGGTATAAATGCAGAGTAATTCATTATTGGACCTCCACATGGTCAAGTTGGGTCGCTGCCTGTTGCATGACTTCAACGCTGTTGTGCACAGGAATATAACTATTGGCTAACCAATGCATTGTAGAGTTTGAAATATCTAAGAATGTTTGTGGAAATAATCCCAACCATACTAATCCAACCACACAAATCATGAGTAAGCTTATCTCGCGTACACTTAAGTCTTTCAGTGGATGAGGATAATGTTTTTGCTGTGCTTCATTCGGTTTACCGAATAAAGTTTTATGAATAAGAATCAGACCATATAAGCCCGCAAAGACAAGGCTGACTGCTGCAATAATCGTAAACTTTGGAAACTTTGCATAAGCACCCATAAGAATAAGGAACTCACCAATAAAGTTACCTAATCCTGGAATACCAACCAATGCAGTCACAAAAAACATGAGGAAGAATGGTAAATAACGGAATTGACCGCGCATACCGCCCATCAAACGTAAATCACGTGTGTGTAGACGTTCGTAAATTTGACCACACATAATAAATAGTGCCGCAGACGATAAACCATGTGCCAACATCATGATCATAAGACCTTGATAACTTAAAACACTTCCTGCATAGACTGCAAGAATAACAAAGCCCATGTGTGAGATTGAGGTATATGCCAACAAACGTTTCATATCAGTTTGTTGGTAAGCACACCATGCACCGTAAAAAACACCAATTAAACCAAATACAATTGCGGTATCGGCAAATTGTGCCGATGCTGTTGGAAAAAATGGAATAACGAAGCGTAAAAGACCATACGCTGCGGTTTTAATGAGAATACCGGCCAAATCTACAGAACCTGCCGTTGGTGCTTGAGCATGAGCATCCGGCAACCAACCATGTAAAGGAAATACTGGTAGTTTCACAGCAAAGCCAATAAATAGACACAACATAAAACCAAAAGCGAACTCTGGTGGTATGTTATGTGCAACTTGCATGAGGAAACTATAATCGAAACTCACCATGCCATTGGTTAAGATATAACCCCAAACAACAAGCCCTAAAATCCCAATGAGCATAATGAGTCCGCAAACTTGGGTATAAATAAAGAACTTTGTTGCAGCATATACACGTGACTTTCCTTTCTCTCCTTTATGTCCCCATAATGCAATGAGGAAATAAATTGGAACAAGCATCATTTCCCAAAAGAAGAAAAATAAGAATAGGTCGATGGCAAGAAATACACCTATTACCCCACCTAAACTCCATAACAGATTTAAGTGAAAGAATCCTACATTCTTTTGAATTTCTCCCCAAGAACATCCAACAGCCAAAATACCTAACAGTGCAGTCAATCCAACCATCATTAAAGATAAGCCATCGACAGCCAAATGAATACTAATACCTAGACTAGTAATCCATGGAAGTTGAAATTCAGAAGCAAAGGTAGGCTGTACTGAACCCAGTTGAAAATGGTAATTGCCTTGACTCCATAACAATAACGTCAATACAAAAGTAAGTACCATCCCAATCATAGCAATCCAACGTGGCAGATGCTGATCGACCTTATCGACACACCAACACAAAAAACCTGCTACAAAAGGTACAAGAATTAGTGCGGGTAAAATTAAATTGTTTTCCATTTTATTTCCCCACAATCTGTACGGCAATTAAGATCATTAATAAAACGACCACACCGAATGACATACTAGATGCATATTCACGCAACGATCCTGTTTGACGTGAACTTGTAAAACCACTTCCTGCTTTTACAATTGCAGGCAACACGAGCCATAAACGATCGATTGGGTCATGTCCAAATAGTTTGGCGAATAACAAATATGGCTTCACAAATACAATGTTGTATAACGCATCGAAACCAAATGCATTTTCTAAGATATGTACAAGACCTGCACCGAACCAAGTTTTAGCAAATGATTTGACAGCACCATACGCAAATACAAATAAACCGACACCCACTGCCAAGCCAATTAAGGCAATAATCACAGCGGTGTACTCAGCAGAATGAACAGCGCTTTCAACCTGTTCTGGCATTAAAAATTGAGGAATACTTGCAGACGTTAATAGATTGGCAACAGGTGTTTTTAAAAAGCCACCAACAAACGTAGACAGTACAAATAAAATAGATAACGGCGCCCAATATGTCACACCTTGGATTGCATGTGCATGGGTTTTTTCTTTGCCAAAAAATACAATCCAAATTAGACGGAACGTATAAATGGAGGTTAAGAATGCACCTGCAACACCTATCCAATACAATGTATTGTATAAAGGCAAATTGCTTAACATACCATGTGCATACACTGCACCTAAAATGGCATCTTTAGAGAAGAAACCAACCGTAATAAATGGAATTGCAGCAAGTGCACCGCCACCAATTACAAAACATGCAAATACAAATGGAATCTTCTTCCACAAACCACCCATTTTAAAAATGTTTTGCTCGTGGTGACAGGCTAAAATGACCGCACCTGAAGATAAGAATAACAATGCTTTAAAGAACGCATGGGCAAGCATATGAAATAAACCTGCTTGATATGCTTCTGCACCCACAGCCATAAACATATAGCCCAACTGGCTCATGGTCGAATAGGCCAAAATACGTTTAATGTCTGTTTGTACCAGTGCAGCAAAGCCCGCAACCAATAAAGTGACTGCACCTGTCACAGAAATAAACTGCAACACTTCAGGTGCCATTTCAAATACTGTATGTGTACGGCAAGTGAGATAAACCCCTGCTGTTACCATTGTTGCAGCGTGAATTAACGCCGAAACTGGCGTTGGCCCTGCCATTGCATCTGCAAGCCATGTTTGCAGTGGAATTTGTGCAGATTTACCTGCAGCACCTAAGAACAACATGAGTGCTGTCCAAAAAGCTAAATTATGCTGACCTGCAAACACTTCATACGCATGCGTTACAATCGTTTGAATATGCAATGTGCCAAATTGTTGATACAACAAAAAGAGTGCGATTAATAAAAACACATCACCGACACGTGTTACGGTAAATGCTTTAATGGCAGCCCACCCATTAGAAGGGTTAGCATAGTAAAAACCAATAAGTAGATACGAGCATAACCCCACGCCCTCCCAACCAAGGAATAAAAGCGCTAAATTATCTGCAAGTACCAATACCAACATGCTTGCAACAAACAGGTTAAAATATGAGAAGAAACGGGCGTAGCCTTCATCGCCTCTCATATACCATGATGCAAAGATATGAATGAGAAAACCTACACCTGTAATCATTCCCATCATAAGTAACGATAAGCCATCAAGCTGCAAGTTAATGCCCGGTGCAAATCCATTGACATCGAACCATGTCCATAAATGCTGAACAAAAACAGGTTGACCACTACCTACAAAACTGATGCCCGCAATCGCAGCAAATAAAGCGGATAAACCAACTGAACCTACACCAATAATTGCAGCTATATTTTCTGAGAGCTTGTCACGCCCAATGGACAATAAAATAAAACCAATGAGCGGAAATAGTACTGTTAAAAATAGAAAATTCATCCGCGCATCTCACTGGCTGCATCCACATCTAAATGATGGAATCTGTGATAGAACTGAAGCACAAGTGCCAATCCAATACATGCCTCTGCCGCAGCAAGCGTCAGTATAAAAATGAACATGACTTGTCCATCTGCTTGTCCCCACACACTGCCTGCCAAAACAAAGGCCAAAGCAGCAGCATTCATCATGATTTCTAAGCTCATCAAAATGAATAAGAAGTTACGGCGAACCATCACGCCATAAAAGCCTAATGCAAAAAGAATAGTCGCAACGATCAGGCCATGTTCTAAAGGAATATTACCCATTACTTTGCTCCTGTTCTTCAGTTGGTTCACGTTTACCTAGATGAAACGCAGCAACCAATGCAGCCAATAGCAACATTGCAGCAATTTCTACCAGTAAGACATATTGTGTAAACAGTGTTTTTCCTACATCTTGAGCACTGATTAAACTTGTACCCAGTACAGCATTTTTTGTGTTGTAATCACTGCCAAGCATCCACACCAATGTTAAACCGAGTAAAAAACTCATTAACGCAGGAATGGCCCATGTATCGGAGCTCAACCATTTTCTTTCTTGCTCCATGGTATGCTGTCCAAGATTCAGCATCATCACCACAAAGACAAAAAGTACCATAATTGCGCCTGCATACACGATCACTTCAAGAGCACCTGCAAACGGTGCACCCACAATCATAAAAATACCTGCAACAGCAAGCAAAGAAACAATCAGACAAAGCAAAGCATGTACAGGGTTCGTATTCGTAACAACGCGAATGGTTGAAACAATGGCCACGACTGCCATTAAATAAAATGGCCAAATCATGGTAATAAACTCCGTACATCTACAGGTTTAGATTCTTTTTGTGCTTCACCTTTATCTTTGCCTGCAACAGCCATTCCCGTTACACGATAAAAGTTATAATCTGGGTATTTGCCCGGCCCTGAAATCAGTAAGTTTTCTTTTTCATAAACCAAGTCTTGGCGCACATACTCACCCAATTCAAAATCGGGTGTAAGCTGAATTGCCGTAGTTGGACATGCCTCTTCACACATCCCACAAAAGATACAACGTGAAAAATTTATTCGGAAAAATTCAGGATACCAACGTCCATCTTCTTTCTCTGCTTTTTGTAATGAAATACATCCGACAGGACATGCCACTGCGCAGAGGTTACATGCCACACAGCGCTCCTCTCCATCGGGGTCACGAGTCAAAACAATACGACCACGATAGCGCGGAGGAACAATGTCTTCTGCAGGTACGTCAGGATATAAAATGGTGTCTCGCTTACGTGTTGCATGGCTAAAGACCATCCATAACGAACGCACGATTGAGCCAACACCAGCTAGAATTTTAATCATTAAATGCTCTCCCTGCTGTTTTAGGCTGAATGTCTAAGTAGAATGACTGCACCTGTCACCAAAAGGTTAACGAGTGCAAGTGGCAAACAGACTTTCCAACCAAAATTCATGACTTGGTCATAGCGTGGGCGCATCAATGAACCGCGCGCAAGAATAAACATCATGACAAAAAATGCTGTTTTGAGAATGAACCAAAACGCTGCTGGAATAAACGGTATATCAAGATTAAATGGCGCTAACCAACCACCAAAAAACAGCGTCACAATTAATGCTGATATCACAATAATATTGACGTATTCGGCAACGAAGAACATGCCCCACTTCATTCCACCATATTCGACATGGTAGCCTTCAGAAAGCTCTTGTTCTGCCTCAGGTTGATCAAATGGATGACGGTGAGTTACTGCTACACCAGCCACCACAAACACCATAAAACCAATGAACTGTGGAATAATGTTCCACATATCGCGCTGTGACTCGACGATATCTCTTAAATTAAATGAGCCTGCAATCGCAACCACACCCATTAAAGAAATACCTAAGAACACTTCATAAGAGATGGTTTGTGCCGATGAACGTAGTGCACCTAATAGTGCATATTTATTGTTTGATGACCAACCACCAAACAGTACTGCATAGACTGCTATTCCTGCCATTCCCATAAAAAAGAGCAAACCAATATTCATATCGGCCGCCCCTAAATAAGGACTGATTGGAATAATCATAAATGATAAAACAGCCGTTGCCATTGCGACTGCAGGCGCGAGTCGGAACGTCAGTTTATCTACAAATTTAGGTGTCCAGTCTTCCTTGAACATAATCTTAAGCATGTCTGCCACAATTTGTAGCGAACCAAAAGGCCCAACACGGTTTGGCCCATAACGGTCTTGCCATAACCCAAGCAAACGGCGTTCAACAAAAGACAGTAAAGCTGCACATACCACCACAACTAATAAAATAACAATTGCTTGAATTACACTGTATGCAACAGGCCAGTCCGTTGCCCACTGTGGCAGTACACGTAAATTTTCGTTCATGCGTGTGCTCCCAACGAAAGTGCTACAGGCTCTGCCCAAGAAACCGTCGGTGCTTGCCCAATTGGATAACCAATATATCCTTCAGGCAAATAGTCAATGATATGCACAGGCAAAGAAATACGGCTTTCACCAACTTGAATTGTAACTTGCTGTCCGTCTTGAATATTTAAACGTTTTGCATCGTGTTCGCCCAAAGCAAAAGTTGCCTCTGGAATGCGTGACTGCATAGCAGGTGTTTTAATACTGAATTCACCTGATGCAAAAATATGATGCATTGGAATAAGATGGAAGCTGTCTGTACGTTGACTGGTCGCAACTGGTGTTACATAGTGGCGTGCAGGACGTTTTGGCAAAAGATCGAAAAGTCGAATACCTGAATCGCCCCCTTTGAGATGTCCCCCCACTTCATCCTGATATTTATTCCAAGATTGTGGTGAGTTCCAACCCGGTGCCCATGCAAACGGCACAAGTGATGATGCATCTTGTGGCCCCACATAGCCTTCCATAGAGAATGTAAGTGCAGAGTCTAAATCTACAGGCTGTTTTGGCTCATGTACCGAAATTGGCGCACGCATAGCAGTACGACCTGAATAACGTCTTGGTTCACGTGCCACTTTTAAACCATGAACACGATAACCTGCATTTGGTGCAACATCTTGAATTGCTTCAAGCGTTGGCACTTGTTTCACAATATGTTCAATCACATCATCTAAAACAGTCCATGACACTGACTGACCACGCAATCCCGTTTGAATTGCATGCAACCAACGCCAAGATTCTTTAATGGCATATTCAGGTTTGTAGTAACTCGGATCATAGACTTGATAAAAACGTTGTGCACGCCCTTCTTGACTAACAACCGTACCATCACCCTCTGCAAAGCTCGCTGCAGAAAGCACAATATTGGCCTGTTGAAGTGTTGCCGTTTCACTATGATCAAGCACGATAATTTGTTCAGCTTTCTCAAAAGCCGTTTGAACTTGTGCATTTGGTAAATGTCTATATAAGTCATTTTCAACAATAACCAACGCATCGTAGGACTGACTAAGCGCTTGTTCGAGACTTAAACCATCTAACAGTGCCACACCCATCGAGTTCACTTCAGGCACAACTAAACTCAAACCTGCATTATCATCTAAGGATTGTACAAGCTCAGCCGCCGCTTCCATAATTGAAGCATCTTGTAAACTTGTACCTGCAATAATAAGCGGTTTTTTTGCGGTTTTTAGCGTATCAGCAATACTTTCAGCAAACGCTTTAGCATCATCATCTAGACCAACAACATGCTCACCTTTTAGCACAGATGCGATACCAAAACCTAAACGCGCAATATCATTTGGCGATGCGACAACTTCAGCCGTTGCTACATCAGCAAGGCGTGTTTGTGTTGCTGCCAAAATATAAATTGGAGATTTTTCATCTTGACCAATACGCAAAACAGGCTCCGCAAGCCATGCAGGTGTACGTGTTTTTGCAGCCATTTCTTTGGCTTTGTTTTTTGCTGCTTGACGTACCGAAAGTGCCATACGTGGTGCAGTTTGCGTTAGATCTTCACCTAAAATGACAACCGCATCATAGCTTTCAATTTCACGTAGATTCGGGTTATAAATTCCTTCACTTTGTAAAATAGAAACAGCCAACTCTACAAGAGATTGCTCTTTTTGGCTCATTCCTGTCGAGTAGGATGATGTACCCACCAACTCACGCAGCGCAAAGTTAGACTCTAAGCTCGCACGAGGTGAACCAATACCGAGTACTTTTTTACCTTTCAACGTTGCAATCACTGCATCAAGCGCTTCATCTACTGAAACGCTAGAAACTTCATGTTTATTTCTAAATTGTGGCTGACGAGGACGACTGTCTAAATTGACATAGCCTGCACCAAAACGACCTTTATCACATAGGAAATATTGATTCACTTCACCATTGAAACGGTTTTCTATACGGCGTAATTCGCCATAACGTTCGCCCGGAGAAATATTACAACCCGATGAGCAACCATGACAAACACTTGGTGCATACTGCATGTCCCACTTACGGTTATAACGTGCAGAATGTGTCTTATCGGTAAATACACCCGTTGGACACACTTCAGTTAAGTTACCTGAAAATTCACTTTCAAGCGTACCTGACTCAGGACGTCCAAAATACACACGAGATGCATTGGCATACACACCAAAATCTGTACCACCTGCATAGTCTTTGTAATAACGAACACAACGGTAACATGCGATACAGCGATTCATCTCATGCGCAATAAATGAACCCAACTCTTGGTTGTAATGAGTACGTTTAGTAAAGCGATAACGACGGCGATCATGCCCCGTCATCACTGTCATATCTTGTAAATGACAGTGACCACCTTCTTCACAGACAGGACAGTCATGTGGATGGTTTGTCATTAAAAACTCAACCACAGACTCACGAAAGTCGGTGGCTTCTTTGTCTTCAATTGAAATAAATGTATTGTCAGACGCAGGTGTCATACATGACATCACCAAACGCCCACGTGTATCCTCTGGGTTTGCATATTGCTTCACAGCACATTGACGACAAGAACCCACGGAACCTAAAGATGGATGCCAACAAAAATACGGGATGTCTATTCCTAAAGATAGACATGCTTGCAATAGGTTCTCTGACCCATTGACCTCATACTGTTTTCCATCGACATGTATTGTAGCCATAGTCGAATTCCTTAAGCTTGTTCAGCATGTGTCGTTTGAACAACAGGACGATCCGTCACTTTTGCTTCAAACTCACCACGCCAATATTTTAATGCGCTTTGTAACGGTTCCATTGCACCCGGTGCATGGGCACAGAACGTTTTACCAATCCATAGTTTTTTTGTGAGCTCTTGGAGATGCTGAATATCCATCATCTTCCCATCACCTGCTTCAATCGCACGTAATGCTTTTACACTCCAAGGTAAACCATCACGACAAGGCGTACACCAACCGCAAGACTCTCTTGCAAAAAACTCTTCTAAATTACGTGTCGCGGCAACCATACATTGTTGCTCATCAAACACCATGAGTAAGCATGTACCTAAACGTGAGCCTGCTTTCATAATGCTGTCTGAATCCATTGGAATATCTAAATGGTCAGGCGTTAAAAAGTCAGTTGAAGCACCACCCGGCAACCATGCTTTTAAGGTTAAGCCTTCACGCATACCGCCTGCATGCTCTTCAATCACTTCACGCGCCGTTGTACCAAAAGGAAGCTCCCAAAGTCCGGGAAAGTTTACTTTTCCAGAAGCCCCATAAATTTTTGTACCGGGATCTTTAGACTTTCCTGCAGATAAGCCAACATACCACTCAGCACCGCGTAGCAAAATTGCAGGTAAGTTGTTGTATGTTTCAACATTATTCACAATTGTTGGACGACCCCATGCACCTGCAACTTGTGGAAACGGTGGTTTTGTACGTGGGTTCGCTCGGCGACCTTCTAACGAATTAATAAGCGCAGTTTCTTCACCGCAGATATAACGCCCTGCGCCTGTATGCACATGAAGTTCAAAATTCCAACCAGTGTCTAAGATATTTTCACCCAAATATCCCTTGGCACGAATTTGATCAAGTGCATGATTTAGATATTGCGCAGCCTCAATATATTCACCACGAATAAAGATATAACCATGCGTTGCTTCAAGCGTATAACCTGCTATAAGCATCCCCTCAATAAGTTGATGCGGTAGCTTTTCCATGAGCAAACGGTCTTTAAACGTCCCCGGTTCCATCTCATCGGCATTGCAAATTAAATAACGTGGCCCACTCTGATCATTGGGTGCCATTAACGACCACTTAATGCCCGCTGGGAAACCTGCACCACCACGACCTTTTACTGTCGCAGCTTTAATCACATCTAATACTTCTGCAGGTTGCATAGTAATTGCTTTTTTAAACCCTGCATAACCCTCTAGACGCTCATAGTCGTCAAGCAAATGAACATATTCTTGCTGGCTTAAACGCCAAGTTAAAGGATGTGTTTCAGGGTTGCCATCGCCGTAAATTGGTTTTGGTGTCGTATTCATACATACTTCTCCAACAATTGTTTGACTGAGGCAACATCTACTAACCCATGTGTGTCTTCATCAATCATGAGTGTTGGCCCTTTGTCACAGTTTCCTAAACAGCAAATTGGCAATAAAGTAAAACGATTGTCTGCTGTAGTTTGTCCAAACTGAATACCCAGTTCACGCTGAAATGCTTCAGCTAAAGTTTCTGCACCCATTAAAAAGCAAGCAATCGAGTCGCACAGTAAAATAACGTGCTTACCTACAGGTTGGCGGTAAATACGATTATAAAATGTTGCTACACCTTCTAAGTCAGCAGTACTGATAGTCAGCAGTTGTGCAATCGCATTAAGCTGTGCATCATCTACCCACCCATTTCGACGTTGTACACATTTGAGTGCATCTAAAGATGCTGCACGTGGATAAGGGTAATGCCCAACATGATGTTGAATCTCATGAATTTCTTCTTGCGTCAAAATTCCCTCAACATTCACACGTGGTTTTCGATCAGTTAAAATCATCATCTGTATTATCCCCTAGCGATCCACATCAGCCATAACCACATCAATGGTTGCCAAGTAAATGATTAAATCCGAAACAAGACTGCCATTAATGACAGATGGAATTTGCTGTAGATGCGTGAATGTTGGCGTACGAATACGTGTGCGATAACTCATGGTTGCTTTATCTGAAGTGAGATAATAATTACTCGCTCCTTTCACAACTTCGGCCATCACAGAAGACTCGCCAGCAGGCATAACAGGGCCCCACGACACACTTAAGAAGTGGGTAATTAGAGTTTCAATATCTTGTAAGGTTTTATCTTTCGGTGGAGGAACTGCCAGTGGATGATCCGCTTTATATGCGCCAGATGGCATATTGTCTAAGCACTGTTGTACAATTTTTAATGACTCTCTGATCTCGTGAAAATGCACCATGACACGTGCATAAGCATCGCCTTCATACTCTACAGGCACATCGAAGTCATAGTTCTCATAACCACTATATGGACGGTACTTACGTACATCAAAGTCAATGCCTGTTGCGCGTAACCCTGTCCCTGTTACACCCCATGCAAGGGCAGATTTTGCATTATATTGCGCGACGTTGCGGGTACGTCCAATAAATACCGAGTTACGTAATGCTGCTTTGTAATACTCATCTAAACGTTTAGGCATCCAATCTAAGATGTCACGAATGAGCTTTTGCCAATTATTTGGCAAGTCATGTGCTGTACCGCCAATTCGGAACCATGCAGGATGCATACGAAAGCCTGTAATTGCTTCGATTGCATCATAAATTTTTTGACGATCGGCAAACATATAAAATACAGGTGTCATTCCCCCTGCATCTTGAATCGCTGTACCAATAAACAATAGATGGTTATTAATGCGAAATAGCTCAGACATCATGACACGAATACATTGCGCACGATCAGGCACAGTAATACCTGCAAGTTTCTCGACACCCATCACATACGGCATATTTTGTGCACAACCGCCCAAATAGTCCACACGGTCTGTATATGGAATAAATGAGTGCCATGTTTGACGCTCTGCCATTTTTTCCACACCACGATGGTGGTAGCCAATGTCAGGTACACAATCTTTTACTTCTTCACCGTCAAGTTGCAAAATAATACGAAATGCACCATGCGCAGATGGATGGTTTGGCCCCAAGTTTAAGAACATGAAGTCTTCATCATCATTGCCACGTTTCAGTCCCCAATCTTCTGGGACAAAACGTAAATGCTCTTGTTCAAAATCTTGCTTCGCCTGATTCTGCATATATGGCGTGTATTCCGTTGCACGTGCAGAATATTCTTTACGTAACGGATGCCCTTCCCAATAAGTTGGTAGCAAAATACGGCGTAACATTGGATGACCATCAAAATGTATACCGAACATGTCATAAGCTTCACGCTCATACCAGTTGGCATTTGGCCAAATATTTGTTGCTGTAGGCAATTTCAAATCGGTTTCGTTTAAAGCAACTTTAATACGAATATCTGCATTGCGCTCTAACGAAAGTAAATGATAAAAAACTGTAAAATCTGAGGCAGGGAGTCCCTCACGATGTTGACGCATACGCTCGTCTACTGCCGACAAATCGAACAGCATGACATAGGGACGTGAAATAGTACGCAAGAACATAAGAACGTCTTGCACTTGAGCACGCTCAACCCAAATCGTTGGAAAATCTTCAAACGTCGGTTGCACATAGAAGTTCTCTCCAAATTTGGATTTTAATTCTTCTATGATGGCAAATGCTGGGCGTGAATCAACTTTGCTTGATTCGTCTGGCATAGCAATTTCCGTTTCAGCCATTGTTTTGGCTTCCTTATTACAAATTATTATTAATGATCCTTAACGACAAATGACTCATCCAGAGTCTTTATTTTTTTATCGTTAGAATTATTTAATCTCATCCATAGAGCGAAGATTTTTTACCGCAATGCGCTGTGCATTTTTACGGTCACGTTCTGGCATCATCTTTGGCTTATAAACTGGCTGAAGATCATCACCAATCACAGCAGAGAGCGGACGGCGCTCTAACTGAATCTGGTCTTGTAATAATAATAAAGCTTGAATGAGTGCTTCTGGACGTGGTGGACACCCTGGTACATACACATCTACAGGTATAATTTTATCTACACCTTGAACTACTGAATAAATGTCATACATGCCACCTGAATTTGCACAGGCACCCATTGAAATGACCCATTTAGGCTCTAACATCTGTTCATATAAACGTTGAATGACTGGTGCCATTTTCATAAAACATGTCCCTGCAACAATCATTAAATCTGCTTGTCGAGGTGATGCACGAATCACTTCAGCACCGAAACGTGACATGTCATGAACACCCGTCAATGTGGTTGCATATTCCACATAACAACAAGAAGTACCAAAGTTAAATGGCCAAACTGAGTTTTTTCTTCCCCAGTTCACAACACTATGGGCAACATCTTCTAGGCGGGTCATGAATACATTTTTATTCACTTCTTCCTGAAGTGGATCATCCACAATTTGTCTTTCTTGTAACGGATATTCATCCGCTTGCGGATTAGCACGGGTTAATGTGTACTTCATCCCGTATTACTCCTTGTCAGTAATGACTTTCTTTTTTACACGTGATTGGGCTGGTATATTTCCTGTTGGATCTCTTACTAATTCATCAACAGAATTGAAACGTGTGATCTGTGCAATATCCATATGCGCAGAACTAACGAGGGATTGTTTATTTGCAGCTTTAAAACGATCTGATGGTGACCAGTTTAATGCACCTGTCGAAAGCGCATAAGCAAGACCAATTAAAAGATCAATCACAAAAATTGCAACGGTTGTATAACCAAACCACCCAACATCACGAACAGAGGTTGCCCATGCGTATAAATAAAGCGCTTCAATATCGAAAATAACGAAGAAAATAGCAACGAGATAGAATTTTGCAGACAAACGCATACGTGCGCCACCTGCACCAACAACACCAGACTCAAACTGCTCTTGTTTGGCACGCCCCCACGACTTTCCACCAAGAAGCTGTGGAACGGTAAGCATGAAGACGCAAAGGAATGTAACACCGATTACGAAGGCAATAATTGCCCAATCGTCTGAGGTAATGGCACTCATGCGGGGATAACTCCTGGCTGGCCTGTTTTAAAAACAAAAATTTGTATAACTGTTCAAAAATAGCTTACAAATTAACTTTAAACAGATTTATTGTACTCATTTATTATTTTGCTTACTAGGTTATACCATTAGGTCAAAAAGACTAGAAATTAAACACTTTCATTTAAAAAACCGACCTAAGACTTAGGTATATATACTTATTGATGAATACTATTAAAATAAAAAGTATTCACTTTTTTTTCAATACATCTTATATTTTTCTTTATTTCTACCAAAATCATAAAATAATAAAAAACCAATCAAAATAGTCGGAATAAAGCCTTATTATATCTTATAATGAGAATACTTCTTATATAAGCACATAAAAATTAATTTATGTGAAATACAGCATTATTTATATTTAAAATAATTTTGTATTAAATCATTTCTCATATAAATATTTATCTTTGAAAAATATACTTATTTTTAGCAAATCTATTACAAATCATTTCTACGAAATTTGTTAATGTGACGACATAAAAAAGGTAAAAATGGAAAGAAAAAATGAACCTAGAATTTACACATAAACCAAACTATTTTTTGTATGCACAACTATTGATTCGACATATTGAAGATCAATTAAATAAGGACAAAACCTTACATCAAATTAGAATTTCTTTTGAAAAACTCAAACATATTTTTCAAGAGGATACTGCTGCAACAAGTACAAATCTAGATAGTATTCTACATATCGCCAGTGAGTATAAAATTGAAACACTTTCGGGTGATGAGCGTATTATTCAAAAATATGCGATTGATGTTGAAGATAAAGAGTTAATTCTAAATATCCCTGAAAGCATAATCCAATCATGGATTGATGAAAAAAAGCCTATTTTATTTCCAAATTCAATGGACTATGATTAATTAAAAAGGCGACCTTATAGGTCGCTTTTATTTGTTTTACTTAATTGTTGTACCGTACTTCTTTGAGCAGGCCATCTCATTATAAATCTTGCACCGCCGAGGTCTGGACTGCTGTCTACTTTAATACTTCCACCAAACCAAAATGCAATACGGCTCACGATAGATAGGCCTAGACCATATCCACCCGATGCACGCGTTCTACTGTCATCCAATCTTGCGAATGCTTCAAAAACTCGTTCACGATCTTCTTCTGGAATACCAGGCCCGTCATCTTCGACGCAAACATAAGCTTGCCCATCCTCTTCAACACCACCGCTAATACGAATACGCTGATCACAATGACGTACTGCATTACCCACTAAGTTTTGCACCACCCGATGCAAATATCTTCTCTCTGCATCTGCAACCACATCAATATCTGGGGCAATTAATTGAATATCTTTTTGTGTTTTTAAGGCCTGTGTTTCTCGCTCTACTTGCTCAAGTACACCAGCAATATCTATACTTTGAATATCTAATGATGGCATACCTTGTTCAAGTTTTGCATAAGTCATAATTTCATCAATTAAAGTATTTAATGCTTCAATATCTTTATCGATCATCTCCACCTGACTTAAGCGATACTCGTATTCTTCTTCCTCTGCAAGCATTTCCATACCAAATCGAATACGTGCAACAGGTGTTCTTAGTTCATGTGACACCGCGCGCATAAGCTCACGCTGTGCTTCAATCAAACGTTGGATATGTGTTGCCATATCGTTATAACTTGAAGATAGGCTTGCCATTTCATCTGTACCCTCTACAGGTAACCGTGTAGACATATCACCAGTTTTAATTTTATTAAGTGCAAGAATTGCCTGTTTAATTTTTCTTTGTAATGGAAAAATAAGCACATATACGCCCAAACTTAATAAGAATAGACTTAATAAAGTAATACCAGCAGCAATTTGAAATGGCATCCAATTAAACATAGGTACAGGACCTATGACTAAGACTTCAGATGGATTATTTGGTATTGGAGATACGATAGATATCGTTGTACCACGCATTGTAGCGTTATCACGGTACAATAAAATACTTTGATCTTGGCGCAGTCGACCCACCTGCTCTGAGTCTAAGCCTAGGCTCAAAATAGGCTGAATTTCAATTGGATAAGAAAAGTGACGATGTATTTTGTCTAAATACTCTTTTTCTTGTCCGGGATAGTAAATCAGATAGTCTAAAATAAAAATAGGAAGTGCCTTAATTTGGCGCTCGCCTATTTTGTTCGCATTAATAAATAAATAATGCTTTGGATCACTAGGCAATCCAAGATAAATATCTGCAACTGACGTTTGTGCATCATAACGTACAACAGCTTGTTGATTATCCATTCGCTTCTTTTCAGAACGAGATAATTCAACTTTGCTACTATCTACTAAATAAATAGGTAACTCTAAAAGATCAGATGCATCAGAAATCCAATCTTTCTTTTGCTGTGCTGTTGGCTGGCGTTCTATTCCTTGTGCAATGACATAAGAAATACCATCTGTTAATGACTCACGGTATTCTTGGGCGCGCTGATAGTTAATTACCTGTACCAACAAGTAACCAAAGACAGCAACCAACGCAACGAGAATAACAACGCCAGCATAGATACGTAAGAATATACTGTGTTTAAACACGAACTATCTATCCTTTAGGAAAAGCAACAGCAACAAACATCAATGGTTTACATTCCATTCGTTTCTTTAACGAATAAGTAACCTTTACTACGAACAGTTTTAATACGTTTAGGGTTTTCAGGATCATCACCAATCTTCGGACGAATTCTTGAAATACGCACATCAATTGAACGATCTTGACCGTCATATTCAATACCACGTAGACGCTCAAAAATATCCTCACGAGACAAGATACGACCTGCATTGGAAGCAAGTAACCAAAGTAAATCATATTCTGCACTTGTAAAATCGACAAGCTCGCCATTTAGAGTGACTGAACGGCCACCATTGTCGATGACTAGATCGTCAAATTCAATACGTTGAGAAACTTCGTCTTCTGTTGTTTTGTCTGTACGACGCAGTAATGCACGAATACGTGCAAGTAACACACGAGGTTGTACAGGTTTAGCGACATAATCATCTGCACCCATTTCTAGACCAAGTACCTGATCCATATCTTCTGTACGTGCAGTCAACATTAGAATCGGTTGATGGTAATGAGGACGAATTTCACGACATACTGTTAGACCATCTGCTCCAGGAAGCATCACATCTAACACAACCATGTCTGGTTGTTCTGCAATAATTCGACGAATAGCACGATTACCATCAGGCTCAACACCGACTTCCAATCCATTACGAATTAAATATTCTTGAGTTAAACGTGCTAGTCGCTCATCATCTTCTACAATTAAAATCTTTGGTAACTTTTCTTCTTGGCTCATGTTAGCCCCCTTCTCATTTCTATATTTAGGCACCGATATTCAATCAGATACGCTATTTCATAATGAGCAATATACACATGTTTACATTGTAAACAAGATCATTTTCACCAAACTGATACATGAGAGATGTAATTTGTAATAAACACTCTAGTCATTGAAATTATTGAATTTATTTTTAAAATAGATCATATAAAAAAACTTATTAATTCAAAAAAATGAATAAAAAAGTTTAAGAATTAAATTAAATACATATAAAACAACAACTTAAACCATATAAATACTTTTATGCTTGATTCACTATCAGAATAAACTTTGTTCTTAAAAAATAAGAGAAATCACAAGATATACATAAAATAATATAAACCTGTCTGATAAGCACAAGTAAACCAATATCTTAACTCAATCTTAATCTTTTAAATGCCCAATAAAAAGCCAGCTTTAGAAGCTGGCTTTTTATCGTCTAGCAGATCAATATTACTTTTTCTTTTTCGGTCCAAGTAACATACCCATCTGACGACCTTCCATTTTTGGTGCTTGCTCAACAACGCCGATTTCAGCAACATCTGCCTCAATTTTTTGAAGCTGTACTAAACCGAGTTGTTGATGAGCCATTTCACGCCCACGGAAACGCAACGTAATTTTTACTTTGTTGCCATCCTCAAGGAATCGGATAATCGCACGTAATTTTACGTTGTAATCACCTACATCCGTACCTGGGCGTAATTTAATTTCTTTTACTTGCACTTGATGCTGTTTTTTCTTCGCATCTTTTTGCTTTTGTTTCAGGTCAAACAAGTGCTTGTTGTAATCCATGACTTTACAAACAGGTGGTTCAGCATTGGCAACAATTTCAACCAGATCAAGATCATCTTGCTCTGCAACACGAATTGCTTCAGTCAAAGCAACAATGCCTTTTTGCTCGCCATCGGCCCCAATTAAACGAACTTCTTTTGCACGAATTTCATCATTAATCGCAGGGCGATTAGTTTTACCACCTTGTTGGTTACGATCAGACTGTTTAATCTTTCTTACTCCACAATGTACCGGCCACGTTCGGCAACGGCTGTTTCCACTAAGTCAACGAAAGCATCGATTGACATAGTACCCAAATTTTTTCCTGAGCGCGTACGAACATTGACAGTGCCCTCTTCGACCTCACGGTCACCGAGCACGAGTAAATATGGAATGCGCTCTAGTGTACGTTCACGAATCTTAAATCCGATCTTTTCATTTCTCAAGTCAGAAATAGCGCGAAGACCACGCTCTTTAAGTTTTTTCACAACACCTTCACAAGCTTCAGCTTGCGTACCTGTAATATTCATTACACATACTTGTGTTGGAGATAACCATGGTGGCATAAAACCAGCATAGTGTTCAATAAGTATACCAATAAATCGTTCAAAACTACCAAGAATTGCACGATGCAACATGACTGGTTGGTCACGTTCATTGTCTTCTGTCACAAATGAAGCATCTAAACGTTCAGGTAGATTAAAGTCACACTGAATTGTACCACATTGCCAAATTCGGCCTAAACAGTCTTTTAAAGAAAATTCAATTTTTGGACCATAGAATGCGCCTTCACCTGGTTGAAGATCCCATGCCAAGCCTGCTTCATCTAAGGCATCAGCAAGTGACTTCTCTGCCAAATCCCAAAGTGCATCATCACCTACACGCTTTTCTGGACGTGTAGAAAGTTTCATTTGAACTTCTTCAAAACCAAAATCTTTATATACATCTAAAGTCAGTTTAATAAAGTCTGCAACTTCTTTACCAATTTGGTCTTTTGTACAGAAAATATGACCATCATCTTGAGTAAAGCCACGTACACGCATAATACCATGAAGTGAACCAGACGGTTCATTGCGATGACATGAGCCAAACTCTGCCATACGAATTGGTAATTCACGATAAGACTTCAAGCCTTGATTGAAAATTTGAACATGACACGGGCAGTTCATCGGTTTTACTGCATAATTTCTGCTTTCTGAATGTGTTGTAAACATATTCTCAGCATAGTTTGCTGCATGACCTGACTTTTCCCAAAGTACAAAATCGACAATCTGAGGCGTACGCACTTCTTGATAGCCATGATCTTTTTGCACCTTACGCATATATTGCTCAAGCGCTTGGTAAATTGTCCAACCATTTGGATGCCAGAACACCATACCAGGTGCTTCTTCTTGCATATGAAATAAGTCTAATGCTTTACCAATTTTACGGTGGTCACGCTTTTCTGCTTCTTCTATACGTTTAATATATGCAGCAAGTTGCTTTTTGTCTGCCCAAGCTGTGCCATAAATTCGTTGTAATTGCTCATTCTTAGCATCACCACGCCAATATGCACCAGAAAGTTTTGTTAACTTAAAAGATTTTAAAAATTTAGTATTTGGAACATGAGGACCACGGCACATGTCTACATATTCTTGATGATAATATAGCCCCATTGCTTTTTCTTCAGGCATATCATCGACTAGACGCAATTTATAATCTTCACCACGAGATTTAAATAACTCAATGACTTCAGCACGTGGTGTCATTTTTTTTATAACGTCATAATCTTGCGCAATCAAAGATTTCATACGCTCTTCAATTGCAGCCATATCATCTAATGTGAAAGGGCGTGGCATATATACGTCGTAGTAAAAGCCTTCTTCAATCACAGGGCCAATGACCATCTTGGCTTCAGGGAATAGCTGTTTTACAGCATGCCCAACAAGATGCGCACATGAGTGGCGGATAATTTCAACGCCTTCTTCATCTTTTGGTGTAATAATTTGAAGGGTTGAATCTTCAGAGATTAAATCACTTGCATCTACTAAACGGTCATTTACACGACCTGCAACAGTATTCTTTGCAAGACCCGGCCCAATACTCTGAGCAACGTCCATGACAGAAACTGCATGATCAAACTCTTTTTTATCGCCATTTGGCAATGTAATAATTGGCATAAGAAATCCTTAAGGAGTGATGCCCCATACAAAGGAGCATGTCACCGCGAGATTATGATCGAGGGAAACCTCAAAATATAAAAACGGTGGTTGTATAAAATTAAGGCAATAAGTTTACATCTATAAAGACTTTTTCGAAAGTATTGATATGAACTTATTACCAGTCAATGCTTCAGAAATTTGTACTTAGCCTTTGGCTTTTCCTTGATCTGAAAGTAATGCAACTTGTTGAACGTAATTTACAATTTTTTGACGCGCTTGCTCTAATTCATCTGGCGTTGCTTGTAAATTTTTATCGCGATGGTAACGAAGCACATGCTGACGCAATGTATGCTTCTCAGTGGCATTATATTTTTTGCTAAACTCATGCACTGCTGCATCACCTTGCTCGATTAAACGATCTACCCAACGTGTTAATAGAGCCTGCTGCTTGAGTCCTTGTTTTGGCGTAAGATAAGATAAAATAACAGCCTCATCTTCATTACGTAACAATTTTCCAATACGCTGAAATTGACGACGACGTGCTTCAAAAGAAGTAATTTCACGCACATCAAGTAAGGCGTCTATTAATCGATCTTCTACAGGCAATTGTCGAATCTGTTTTTCAGAGAGTTCAGCAAGTTGTTCACCTAGTGCAGCCATTCGCTGTACTGCACGTTTTTGCTCGCTTTTACTTGCACGCCCCTCTAATGATTCAAAATCTTCACTTGTATAACTTTTTTGCGGTCGACGTGCCACGATTAATCTGCCTCGTAAAATTTTGCTGCAAACAGAGCCTGTACTTCCGATACAGCCTGTTCTTCATCTGGTCCATCTACAACTAAACGTAATGTTGTTCCCTTACCTGCACCAAGCATCAATAATGCCATAATATTTTTAGCATCAATTAGCTTTTCACCTTTTCCGATTTGTATATTAGAACGGAACTTTGTAGTGACTTCAATAAGCTTACCAGATGCACGTGCATGCAAGCCAAGTTTGTTAATTACATCTACCGTTGTGTCAATCATGACCAGTGCTTCATTTCTCTGTGTAAAATTTGGATAGACCAGTTGGCTTCTAAAGCCTTCTTGAGTCTATCAACGATATAAACTGAACGGTGCTGACCACCAGTACATCCAATAGATACGGTTAAATAGTGACGGTGTCCCTCTGCAAAAGCTGGCAACCATTTATTTAAAAATGTATGAATGTCGTCATACATTTCATTGACTTGGTCGCTTTCCACAAGGAACTTTTGAACAGGCTCATCCAAACCAGATAATTTACGCAATTTTAAATCCCAATGTGGATTAGGCAAATGGCGTACATCAAATACATAATCTGCATCTAGAGGAATACCATGCTTATAACCAAAAGATTGCAAAATTAAGATGAGTTTATCTGACTGTCCAAGTTTAGATAGAAGTGTATGTTTTAAATCATGCACACTCTTATCCGTTGTATCAATATTTACAGTCGATCTTAGTTGGATAGGCAATAATAAACTTTTTTCTTCCTGAATGCATTCATTTAAGCTTTTACAACGACCACTCAGTGGATGTGGACGTCTTGAAGCACTAAATCTAGCAATCAGCTGACCATCGCTAGTACTCAAATAAATAACATCAACTGAGCCATGTTTTTTCAGCTGTTCAAAGACCGTATCAAACTCTTCTAGGTCTGCTTGTGTACTTCGAACATCGACACCTAAGGCCAATTGCTCAAGATTATTTTCATGGTCAAGTTTAGACACAATTTCAGGCAATAGTGCTAAAGGTAAGTTATCTATACAATAGTAGCCTAAATCTTCCAATACCTGTAGTGCAGAAGATTTTCCCGATCCAGATTGGCCTGTAACAATCAAAATACGCTTCATCACTATATCCTTGATATCGTATCTAAGTCGCGAAATGAACGATTAAATTATCTATTAAGCGTGTTTTACCAAGCTTTGCTGCTACAAATAACACAATATCTTGATTAAAATCAGTTATTGTCTGTAGTTCAGGTGTACGTGCCTCTACATAATCTATTTCGAAGCCATGAGCTTGTAAATGACTTCGCATATCTTCAAGCACGCTAGTTAACAATTCGCCTTGTTCTAAAGCACCTTTTGCATGCTGTAAACTTGCATAAATTTGAGGTGCTTTATTACGTTCTTCGGAAGTCAAATAACCATTTCTAGAGCTTAGCGCCAAACCATCTTCAGCACGTGTCGTAGGTACGCCAATCACTTCAAGTGGCATATTCAGATCACGTACCAATTGTTGCACGACAACCAATTGTTGAAAATCTTTTTGCCCAAAAAAAGCATAATTGGGCTGAACAATATTAAATAGCTTCGTTACGATTAAAGCAACGCCATCAAAATGACCAGGACGTGCATGGCCACATAAACCATCCGTAATATCTGTAACTTGAATATTAGTTTTTCTTGGTGCTTTTGCAAACATTTGCTCAACTGCAGGAGCAAAGATAATATCGCAACCAACATCTGCTAAAAGATGACTATCCTGCTCAAGCGTTCTTGGATAGCTATCAAAATCTTCATTTGGACCAAATTGAGTTGGATTCACAAAAATACTAACGACCACAAGGTCGCAAATTTTCTTTGCCTCACGAACAAGGTTTAAATGCCCTTCGTGCAAATTACCCATGGTTGGTACAAAACCAATGAGTTTTTTTGCATGTTTTGCTGGGCTTAATGACGCAGTAAGACCATGTATCGTGGTTTCCGTTTTCATGTTTACAACTCTACTCGAAATGTATGTTCAGCAGCTGGAAATTCCTGTTCTCTTACCGCTTGATGATAGGCCTGAAGCGCATTTAAAACCGCTTGGCTACCCGATTGCTCTACCATAAAATTACGTACAAATTTAGCCACGTGTCCGAACGTTAGTCCAAGCATATCTTGTACAACTAAAACCTGTCCATCTGTATCTGCACCCGCACCTATACCAATGACAGGAATATGCGGAAATTTTTCTGAAACTTCTTTACCAACTTGAGCAGGTACACACTCTAATAAAATAATCGCAGTACCTGCATCAACTAAAATTTGACATTCTTCAATTAAACGATCTGCAGCTTCACGTGTTTTCGCTTGTACTTTATACCCACCAAGCACATGAACCGACTGCGGTGTAAGCCCTAAATGCATACATACAGGTACACCATTACGTGTTAATGACTGTACTGTATCTGCTAGCCAAGCACCACCCTCAATTTTTATCATTTGGGCACCAGCTTGCATGACTTTCTTTGCATTTTTTAAAGCATCTTCTTTTGTGGCATATGCCATAAAAGGAAGGTCAGCCATAATAAAAGCATGCTGATTCGTACGACGGACACAAGCTGTATGGTAAGCAATATCATCAGTTTCAACAGGAATTGTAGAATCGTGACCTTGCATTGTCATGCCTAACGAGTCACCAATTAATATCGTATCAATCTCTGCAATTTCCATTGCTTTTGCCATACTTGCATCATAACAAGTTAAGCAAGAAAACTTACGGCCTTCTTTTTTAAAACGGCGTAAATCGCTTAAGCTAATCATTCTATCTCCTCACAACGAACAGCATATACTTTATAAAAGATATCGTTGTTTACTTTACCCACCAAGATGAGAGAGCAATAGGTTTAAGTGTACTATTTTTCACGACATCTAATTCTGATATACGCTGATTGTGCACTTTTATACTTTCATTTAAATCTAATAACGGTATAAGAACAAAATCTCGTTCTAACAGACCAATATGTGGAATCGTCAATCGTTCATCTGAAAAATGAACATCATCGTATAGCAAGAGATCTAAATCTAATGTTCTTTCACCCCAACGACGTAAGCGGACTCTTCCAGATTCATTTTCAATATGCTGTAGAACATCTAACAGTGCCAAAGGTTCTAGATCTGTCATCAATTCAAGTACAGCATTAAGATAATCTGGCTGATCTTGAGGTCCCATAGGAGGGGTTGAATATAACTGCGATATTCTTATATCCCCATATGCATGTAACTTAGCAACGGCTTCACTTAAAATCTCTTTTGAATCGCCTAAGTTACTTCCTAAACCAATATAGGTGGTTATCATTGCGTAGGCCCGAACACAACATGCTTCAGGTCACGTTGCACACGCTTACGCTTTAAGATTGGGTGTCGTTCATCAATTTCTATATTAGACGACGTATTTACTGCAGTTGTATTACCTTGAGAAGATGTTGCCACTCTTTTCGCTTTTGCACGTCTTGCACGACGTGAATTATTCTCTTGCTCAACAACCAATGGCTCTATAACAGAAGATTCAGTAGATACAGGAACTTCTTCGGCAACATCAGAAGATACCTTACGGCGTTTCTTCACACGTTGACGATTATACTTTGCTATTGCTGACTCTTTCTCATCTGTTGACATGTTCTGGTATATATCCCACCAGTAACCCATATCCTCAGTATTCACATCACCAGACTTCTCACGTAACAATAGAAAATCGAAACCGGCACGGAATCTTGCATGACTTGCCAAAGATTCAATCTGCTGAGGTTTAGGGTTCAATAATCTTGTTTGCATTTCCCAAACTTCACGAATAAAAGTTTCAGCGAATCGTGGAATAACAGTGCGGGTACATTGTCTTTTTAGAATATCGAGGCCAGCTTGAGCACGTGCTTCAGCAGGTACTAAACCTTTGTTTAAATAGAACTGTGTACGCTCTAAAAAGTTTTCCCATAACAATACAGCATAGAAAAATGCTGGATTAATGGTTTTTCCAACCTGTATTCTTTGGTCTGTATTCTTCGCTGCAAGCGTAATAAATGGCGTTAAATTCGGCTTAATGTCTGCAAAAAGTTGTTTCCACACACCAAAGTCAATTAATAACGGTAAAATACGTTGTAACTGCCCCATCGTAAATAATTTTTGGGATTCATCATAAAGTCGATGTGGAGAAACATCTCTAAGTAACATTGCCGTTTCAGCATTAAAAACATTTAAAATCTCTTCAGAAATCTTAAAGTCAAGTTTTGCTGCAAAACGTAAAGTACGCAACATGCGAACAGGATCTTCTTCAAAGCGTTTTGCTGGATCGCCAAGTAAACGCAGTGTTTTACTTTTTATGTCGGCAATGGCATTGCAAAAGTCTAAAACAATCCCTTTTCTTGGCTGATAATACATGGCATTAATTGAAAAATCTCTTCGAGCAAAGTCTTGCTCAATGGTTCCCCAATTATTATCTCGTAGTATCATTCCCTGAGCACTAGTCACCTCTTTTTTAGGAGGTGCACGAAAAGTAGCTACTTCAATAAGGTCTCGTCCAATATAAACATGTGCGAGTTCAAATCGACGACCAATAATCCGACAACGACGACCAAAAACTGCTTTTACCTGTGCTGGTGTTGCATTGGTCACCGCATCGAAGTCTTTAGGATTTAATCCAAGCATTAAATCACGAACACCACCACCAACGATGTATGCTTCGTAACCAGCCTTACTGAGAGCATCAATCACTTCAATGATTGAAGGGGGTAATTTCTTAATGGATAAACCATATTTTGACGCGCGTAAAGTGTGCAAAAGACGCTCTCTCCTACGTCTGTAATGAATATTTTAATAACTGTTGCCCATAATTGAGCATTGCCCTTTTCAAGGACAATTTGCAGTATCTTATACTAAGCGAGAAACACTGTGAAACACTTTTACATAACATTTTTCACAAAAAACCTATCTATGAATATTTGTTTTCAAAATCATATTATTGATTTTATTTATTTTCTATGACCTTTGCTTGTTCCCACAACTCATCCATTTCTTTTAAAGTCATCTCGTCCATACTTTTATTTTGTGCGGTTGCATGTTCTTCAATAAACGCAAATCGATTCCGAAATTTAGATGTTGTCAACAATAAAGACATTTCACTTGAAAGATTAAGCTTCCTTCCTACATTAATAAGTGCAAATAGACAGTCTCCAAACTCAGCCTGAATATCCGCTTGTTGTTGACGACGTATCGCTTCTTTAAGCTCATTTAACTCTTCATCGACCTTTAAAAATGCATCATCTATATTCTCAAAATCAAAGCCCACGGAAGCTGCTCTCTCTTGAATTTCTTGTGCTTGCTGTAGCGATGGGCCATGCTTTACATCTGAAAGCTTTGAAGAAGAAATATTGTTATCAGACTTTTCTTGTTTTTTTATAGTCTGCCATAACAGCCTTACCTCCTCCTCTGAAAGATGATCAAATTTTTCCTTTTGAAAGACATGAGGATGCCGACGAATTAACTTTTGTGTCAACGTATCTACGACAGCATTAAAATCAAACTCGCCTTGCTCAGAATACATTTGCGATTGAAAAACAACTTGTAGAAGTAGATCGCCCAGTTCACTTTTAATATTCTCTATATTTCCTGAGCGAACAGCATCTTCTACTTCATAAGCTTCTTCAATTGCATATTTTGTGAGACTCTTTGGAGTTTGTTTTTTATCCCATGGGCATTCTTGACGCAATACGCTCATCACTTCAAGCAACTGATTTAAAGGCATAACTCTCTCAAATAAAGAGCCAGAAAAGACTGGCTCGTTTAACTAATTTCCTTGTACAAGACGACGCGCGCTAATAATACCTGGTTGCTGTTCCAATCTCGCTAAAAGTCGAGACAACTGAGCAAGACCTTTTACCTCAATAAGCAACTTCATATTCGCAATACCATCGTTTTCTGAAACAGTATTTACTTGGCGAATATTAATTTGGTCAGCAAAAATAACTTGCGTCAGATCTCTGAGTAATCCTCTTCGATCATAAGCTTCTACGACAATTTGAATACTTTGACCACGTGTCGGCTGTAACTCCCAGTCAGCATCTACAGCACGTTCTGGTTCTTGAGTAATCATACGGTTGTAATCAGGGCAACCCTTTTTATGAATACTTACACCACGGTTCAACGTGATATAGCCACAAATCATCTCACCATGAACAGGTTGGCAACACTGTGCGACGTGTAGCTCTACATTATCTAAACCATCGATTAAAATACCATGAGCCGAAAGTGTATGACTCGCACGTGGATTCAGTGCAGGTTTTAAAATCAACTCTGGCTCATCTTGGTCTAGATTCATATGTCTATTCACCTGATTCATCAGGCCATGAAGACTAATATCACCACTCACTAAACCAATAAGAATGTCATCTCCGCACTTGACATTAAAGTGTGAGCAATATTCATTTAGATCAATACTTTTCGGATGAATCGCAAGACGTTGTAATTCTTTCGTGAGTAATTCTCGTCCCACTTCCAGATTTTTGCTACGATCCTGTTGTCTAAACCAATGACGTAATTTATCTCTTGCACGTGAAGTTCGAATATATCCAAGAGAGCTCACCAACCAATCTCGATTGGGATCACGATCTTTTTTTGTTAAGATCTCGACTTGCTCACCTGTTTTCAAAGTATAGGTTAGCGGCACATACCTTTGATTCACACGTGCTGCATAGCAATGATTTCCAACTTCAGTATGAACATGATATGCAAAATCTAGTACTGTTGAGCCGCGTGGTAGCTCTTTAATATCACCATCGCGACTAAACACATAAATCTTTTCAAAGTCTTCAAAATCTTGAATTTTCTCAAAGTCATCATCTTCTTCATCTTTTGCATGTGCACTTGCTTCATTACGCTCTTGGTAATGTTCAAGTACTGCACGTAATGAATGTAAACGATGGTTAAAAGAGAAGTCTGTTGCTTTGCCACCTTCTTTGTAATTAAAGTGAGAACATACACCTAGCTCTGCTTCTTCATGCATCTCATGCGTACGTACTTGTATTTCCAAAGACTTATTTTCTGCAATAACTGCAGTATGTAATGAGCGATAACCATTTGCTTTAGGGTTAGTAATATAATCATCAAATTGATGTGGAATATGCCTCCAAATCTGATGAACAATTCCTAAAACGTGATAGCACTCTGGAACCGTATTTACCAGCACACGTAATGCACGAATATCATATAGTTGGTCGAAACTAAGGTTTTTACTCTTCATTTTTCGATAAATCGAATAAATATGTTTAACACGACCACTAATATCAGCAGTTATATTAATTTTTCCGAGTTCACCTTTAAGTTGCTCAACTACAGATTCAATGTAATGTTCTCGCTCTAGACGTTTTTCATTAAGTAGCTTTGCAATTTCTTTGTACCGATCAGGTGCAAGGTAACGGAATGCAAGATCCTCTAATTCCCATTTTAGTTGAGCAATCCCCAACCTATGTGCGAGAGGTGAATAAATAGTCAAAATCTCTCGAGCAACACGTTCTTGGCGCTCTTTCGGAGAGTTTGCAAGCTCACGCAACTCAAATGTACGTTCTGCAAGTTTAATCAATACCACACGCACATCTTCGGTCACAGAAATAAGCATTTTATAAATGCCAGTGAGATGTTCTCGCTTATTGTTATTAAAATGGTCTTCTAAACGTTTATTTTTTTCAATCAGGTCTGACAATTTACCCATCGCCAGTGTACCCTGAACAAGCTCTAAAACTTCTTGTCCATAGTATTCGGTGACTTCCTCTAAAGAGGTTAAGCCTTCACGTACACTTCGATACAACATCGCAGCAATGAGTGTTGCTTCATCTACATAAAGATGCGCCAAGATATCTGCAATACCAATACCTGTAGTAAAAGTATTATTTCTCCCCGGCTTCTCTATTTTTAAGCCTTTATCTAACGTGCGATGTGCAACTTCTTCGAGTTGAATTAGCTCTGCATCTGTTTGCTGCCTCACACGATTTAACCACTCGGCTAAATCCTGCTGTTGTAAGGCATGCTCTACAGCCGTTTCTTCTGACAACTGAGTGAGTCTCTCAGGTAACTGCTCACGTACCGTGACCATACCCATCTCCTATAATTATGTTATTCACTTTCGTTGCAACGCTGTTCTATTTTTTCAAAAAGAGTAATTGATTCAACATGACTGGTATGCATAAACATATCCATTACTCCTGCTTTTCTTAATTGGTAACCATGTTGTACCAAAATGCCAGTATCCCTTGCCAAAGTTGCAGGGTCACATGAAATATATACAATTCTTTTTGCAGAAAAATTTGCAATATAATGCATCACTTGCTCAGCACCCGCACGAGGAGGATCTATTAATAATGCATCAAAGCCTTCTTTCGCCCAAGATTGTTGTGAGAAATCTTTGGTTAAATCCTGTGAGTAAAAGTGAGCATGTGTAATCTCATTTAACTGTGCATTTCTTTGACCACGCTTGACCATGTCTTCACTTCCTTCAACAGCCACTACTTTGCCTGTATCACCAACACATCGCGCCAAAGGTAAAGAAAAGTTCCCCAAACCACAAAATAAATCTAACACATGCTCACCTTGCTTTAGGTCAAGCAATTTACATGCCAATGAAATCATTTTCTGATTTACCTCAGCATTTACTTGCGTAAAGTCTGTAGGTAGAAATTCTAATTTCAAATTGAATTCGGGCAGTGTATAGAATAACCCAGTTTCATCTTTTTTATTTGTATAAACTTCATGAGCCGTTTCAGGCCCCTGAGGTTGTAAATAAAGCTTCCAACCCTTTTTCTCTGTAAACGTTATTAATTTAGAGAGATCAGATGAAGACACATTGGCAGTATGACGAACCAACAAAGCAATGCGTTTATCACCCATACTTAATTCAATATGTCCGATATGGTTTTTTGCATCTAACCCTTGCAATACTGCTCTTATTTCAGGAAGTGCTGTATTCAATTCTATATTTAAAACAGGACAATGATTAATATTAACCAAACGATTACTTTGTCGCTCTCGAAAACCCATCATCAGCTTTTTCGGTTTATCTAAATAGCGAATACCGACACGTGCGCGACGACGATAATCTTCTCGGCTACCTCGAATAGAAGATAGCCACTCCACAGGCTCCACACCAGCAAAGTGTTGAAAATGAGATTGCAATACATCTCGTTTAAAACGGATCTGCTCGTTTGCTTCCATATGTTGCAAACTACAACCACCACATACTTTAAAGTGATCACAAATTGGTAAGACACGATGCTTAGAGGGTGCCCCAATCACATCAATCGTATCGCCTTCTTCAAATCGCTTACTTTGCCGAGTAATATTAACACTCACTCTTTCATTCGGTAATGCAAATTGAATAAAGACTTTTTTTCCTTGTTTATCTGCTGGATGCTCAGCATGATTTGTATAATGAGCTATTCCTCGTCCTTCATGCGACAATGATTCGACATCAAACGTATACTGAGATGCGAATACCTTGTTCAAACGGGGTTTGGCAATATTTTTCAAAACTGAACCTAATTATTTAAGGAAAAATGTTGAACTGAAAGTCGTACTTTGTGCACTATGTTCCCAGTCCTTTAAAAATTGCTGATGTTTGGATAAATTGGTCAGATATTCTATGGTTTGTTGCACTGCTTTCAAATGGTCAATTGATGACAATTGTCCTTTTAATAAGCTCCATCGCAAATAAATTAGCCACGTATTTAGAACATCGCCTTCACAGTATGCCTCTAGCTGATCCCAAGCATTTTTTTGAATATATGAAGAAATATGCTCACTTATTTTTTCACGCTTTCCAGGCAATCCTAAAAATTGAGCAACATCATCTAATTTCTGAAAATTTCGACCATTAAATACAGCCATCACATCCATTAAATCGACATGTTGATGGTGGTATCTATTCTGATAATTACTAAAACGACGTTGCTGATTCAACTCACCTTGATCAAACAAATTTGGTGCAGATAAACCATGATATAAAGCACGATAAGAAATCACGGGTAAGTCAAACTGTAGACCATTCCAGCTTACTAAGACTGGACGACGTTTTTGAAAAATAGATAAAAATTTCTGTAAAATTTCTGTTTCAGTATTGTCATTCTGACTAAAAGAAAAGAGTCGAAAACCTTTTTCATCTACCCATAAACCAGAGATACAGACAATTTCATGCAAAGGTAATCTTTGAAAATCTGTACCTGATTCCTGACGACGCAATTTTGTTAAAGCGTGTCCAACATCTTCTTCAGATAAACCTTCTAAACCATGAAGGTGTGCACCTGCTTTTAAGTCAGTTACTGTTTCAATATCAAATACAAGAACAGGTAAACGCATTTTTTTCCCTATTGCTTATCTTGAACTGAAAATAAACCAGTCGACAAATAACGATCTCCACGATCACATACAATACATACAATCACAGCATCTGGATTCTCTTTCGCAATTTGTAATGCTGCCCAGACCGAACCACCGGACGATGTACCTGCAAAAATGCCTTCTGTTTTGGCCAATTGACGCATGGTCACTTCTGCATTGTCTTGCGCAATGTCTATAACACGATCTACACGTTCATGCTCAAAAATTGTAGGTAAATATGCTTCTGGCCAGCGACGAATACCTGCAATGCTTGCGCCCTCTTCTGGTTGTAATCCAATAATTTGAATATCTGGATTTTTTTCTTTTAAATACTTAGATACGCCCATAATGGTTCCAGTTGTTCCCATAGAGCTCACAAAGTGTGTCACCTGACCACCTGTTTGTTGCCAAATTTCTGGCCCAGTCGTGAGATAGTGCGCTTGAACATTGTCTGGATTACCAAATTGGTTTAATACAAACCCCTGTCCTTCTTCTTGCATTTTTAAAGCAAGATCGCGTGCGCCTTCCATTCCTTGTTGCTGAGTTACTTCAATTAATTCAGCACCATATGCTAGCATGGCATCTTTACGCTCTTGGCTCATATTGTCTGGCATAATAAGCTTAATGCGATAACCACGCATAGCAGCGACCATTGCAAGAGCAATACCTGTATTTCCACTGGTGGCTTCTATTAATGTATCCCCAGGCTGAATATCCCCTCGTTTTTCTGCTTGTATAATCATATTATAAGCAGGACGATCTTTTACAGAACCTGCAGGATTATTCCCTTCAAGCTTAGCAAGTACAATTGCCTTGGTATCTTTTCCAAGTCGTTGTAGCCTAACTAAAGGGGTCTTTCCAACAGAATGATCTAATAAAAAATCGTCAGAAAAAAAGTCTGGAATATTGTCACTCATAGTATGTACCTGTTTTTAGGTGTGCTTATTGTATGAAAAAAATAATCATCCTGCACTCATTTCACTGTTTTTTCTACAAAGAATACACGCGACCCGCCTATTAAAAGCATGGTAAGATTCTGATCAAGAAGAATCGTTTATTTTCGATTATGGCGCAATTAAGAAAAAACCTATTACAACGCTTACAGCTAAACCATGCCTATGGGCAATTGGTCGCATTTATTTTTATTCCAATTTCAGTACTTGTTTTTGTAGGAACAACCCTTGTTGTTAACGAAACGCGTGTTGCTGCAAAAAGCCAACAGCAGTATGCAGCAATTGCGACCTTATCACGCTATCAACATACAGCCAAACTACTTTCAACAGCAATTGATACTTCACCAAATATTACACCACGTGCAGAAAATATTTTACAAAGCGTTTTAAACGAGCAATATGTGCAGCGCGTTGCCATTATAGACAGCGACAACCATATTAAACTCAACATTGGTCAGCGTAGATATTTACCATGGCCCACAGTGAACGATTCTGCCAGATTTATTGGCCCTATATCGTATAATCACAATACGGTCTATGGCAGTAAAATTATGACCAATAGTAAAGGGATTAGCACATGGTTGCTCATTGAATTAGATGACCAACCTTTAGCATTGGCACATTATCGTATTCTGACTGTATTGGCCATTACAGGTTTTATTACACTTCTTTTACTCATGATGTGTTTAAACTTTTATTCTAGACGATGGATTGCACCCCTCTACGAAATTCGAATGCAATTACAACGATTAAGTGCAGATAATTTAGATCAGCCTATTACACTCAATAGCAGTGGTGAACTAAAACTATTACAGCGCGATATCGAAAATACCTTACAAAGATTGCACCATAGCTTTTTAGAGCTTAAAGACCATACTGAACAAACTGAAGATGATTTACGTCGAACGTTAGATACGCTTGAAGTCCAAAATATTACTTATAGACAAGCACGTGACCAAGCGATATCAGCCAATCAATCAAAATCTGTTTTTCTTGCCAATATCAGCCATGAATTAAGAACGCCTTTAAATAGTATTGATGGCTTTATCCACCTCATGCTCAGACAAGACAATCTTACTAATGATCAGAACCTATATTTACAAACTATACGAAAGTCATCTGCACATTTACTTGCATTGATTAACGATGTTTTAGATTTCTCAAAAATTGATGCGGGCAAACTTGAGCTTGAGACAGCACAGTTTAATCTTGAAGAAACCATCTTCGATGTCATGGATATGTTATCTCCTTTGGCCGCTCAGAAAAATATTAATATGGCATTCTACTTCGCGCATGACCTACCACAGTACGTCATTGGCGATACATTACGCTTTAAACAAATTTTGACGAATCTCATTTCAAATGCAATTAAATTTACCCCTGAGGGTGAAATTATTGTCCGTACTCGTCTGGAAAATAAAAACCATCAGCATTGTCAAATTTACTTTAGCGTACAAGACAGTGGTATTGGGGTAAGTGAACAAGATCGAAAAAAATTATTTGATTCTTTTTCACAGGTGGATGCATCCATTACTCGTCAATTTGGTGGTACAGGCTTAGGGCTTGCAATCTCAAAACAGCTTGTACAAATGATGCATGGTCATATTGGTTTTGAAGACAATCAAGATCGCACGCCAACGGAAAAAGGCTCCACATTTTGGTTTAACATTCAATTCGATTTAGACCAACGTACGCAACACATTCAAAAAGAAAATTTAAGTCATGTAAAAGTTCTATCTTTTATTTCCCATGCAGCCACAGCAAATATTCTTCGACATTATTTAGAAAATTACAACGTCCAACATACAGAGAGTACCTCTCTGTTAGACTTGTTTAACCGCTTAAATCAACTCACCAATCACGATGACACTTGGGTTATTGTCGATCATGCAGGTGATACGCACACATTACTTCAAGAAATTCGTATGCGTTATCAAGGTCATTTAGCCGTCTATGGCTATCAAATGGCTCTAGAACCCAATACATTAAGTCAGTTTCATGCAACTCCACTTTATCAACCTCTGAGTAGACACGCCCTACTTCAGCTACTTAAAAACCAAATCCAAGTAGAAGAGGAGCATGTCAGCAAAACCTTCAATGGTGAAGGTTTACACGTCCTAGCAGTAGATGACCATTTACCTAATCTTATTGTTTTAGAAGCATTACTGGCAGAGCTAAAAGTAAAAACTACCAAAGCACTGAGCGGACAAGAAGCTCTCCGACTGATTCAAAATAATATTGAACAAAAACAACAACCGTTTGATTTAATCTTTATGGATATTCAAATGCCTGTAATGTCTGGGGTAGATACAACTCGTGCAATTCGTTCATTAGAATCTACTTTGAATAAGAGTAAAGAGTTTCCAATTATTGCACTTACAGCACATGCACTTTCAGATGAAAAACAAAACTTACTTACTGTCGGTATGAACGACTATGTAACCAAGCCAATTCAGATAGAGCAGCTTGTACAAATTCTCACTACATGGACAAATAGCCGATTTGAAAACAACCAAACTCCGTTACACAATGAGTTTTCTACCACAATGGATAGCAATATTCTGGACTGGGCACAAAGTGTTAAACTTGCGGCAAATAAGGAGGAATTGGCTGTAGATTTACTTAAAATGCTTACAGAAAGTTTTGACGCTGAAGTTGAGGAAATGCAACAACTCATTGAGCTCGAAGACTTCCCTCAATTAGAGCATGTACTACACCGACTCTATGGGGCTACGCGCTATGTCGGCACACCTAAACTCCAAGAAATTACTGGAGATTTTGAGCAATTTATTTCAACTTTGCGTAAAGAGAAACGGCGGGCAGATCAAAGTTTCATTCAAGAAACTCTTCTACGCTTTAATGAGCTTAAAAAGGTCATTCAACATACACGTGAAGCTGCTCAGAAAAAATTGAGTCAGTACCTTAACCTATAAGAAAATAATTTATATTTAATTAAAAAGCAGTTAGTTACAGGATACTTTCATACAATATTTGAATTGTGTGCGCAAAAACGCTATATTACATACTGAGTAATTGTCAGGAATTATTGACTTCTATGAATTTAGAACCATCGCCCAGCGCTTCTAATTCTCAAGAAAGCGCGATGAATGCGCAAAACGAAAATGTAGCACGCTGTTTAGCCATCGTTCACGAAGCACTCGAAGATGTAAAAGCAAAAGATATCATCGAGTTAGACGTTAGCGAAATTAGTAATGTTGCAGATGCAATTGTCATTGCAAGCGGTACATCAACACGTCATGTCAAAGCACTTGCAGATAACGTTGCAGATGAAGCACGTCAAGCAGGCTTTAGACCTATTGGTGTAGAGGGTGAACTCGATGCTGAATGGGTTCTTATCGACCTTGGCTACGTTGTGGTACATGTGATGCTTCCAACAGCACGTAAGTTCTACGATCTAGAAAGTCTATGGCGTGCCACTCCTGAAAGAGCACTTGCATAAAATCCTTTATGTAAATGATAAAAAGCGACAGAATATGTCGCTTTTTTTATCTTTCTAAAATCTATAACGGAAGTTGAAATTAACTTGGCGGTCATCACCTAAAGCCACAATATTACTGTTTACCCCCCCAGCATAATATTCTTTATTAAAAATGTTCTTTGCATTTAAACTTGCTTGCCAACGTGTTGTGTTATATCCAACTTCCGCATCCCACAGTGCATACCCCGGAACAGTATACGCATATTTATAGCTAGTCTTTTCAGACTCTGCACGCACACCTGCACCAATATACCAACCTGACAGCATTTCACCCAAAAACTCGTAACGCGTAGAGAAATTAAATGCTTGTTTAGAGACGTTGTTTAATCGCTTACCAATATAGCTTGTAATTTCATCATTTACGATTTTAGCGGTAGGCGTATAGGTATAGTTTGCCGAAACAAGCCAATTTGGGCGAATTTTTGCTACAATTTCGGTTTCTACGCCTTTTGAGTTTTGTTTCCCTGTTTGATAATTTACACCATCTGCATCGGAAGAAACGACATTAAAACGAGTAAGATCAAACCATGCTAAACTTGCCTGAATTCGCTGAGATGGTGATTGAATTTTAAAACCAACCTCATATTGGTTTGCCTTTTCTGGTTCAAAAATTTTTCCATTTTCATCAACATCAGTAACTGGTAAAAATGATGTTGAATAGCTCATGTAAGGAGAAATAATATGATGAATATCATATAAAACTCCTATGTTTCCTGAAAATGCATGACTATTTTTACTGTTATCTGACTGATCATAATGACTTAAAGCCGATACTGTGGCCCAGTCATGGCGTACCCCCAAATCTAAATTTAGATTTTCAGTCAAATCTATACGATCTTTTAAATAAGTGCCGACTGTTTTTAATGTAGTTTTCACACTGTCGCTACGCAAAGTTTTTTTAGAACACCAATCATTTCCTAAGTAGTTAGGACGATAAATATTAAAGTTTCCTGCTACGGTACAGGTATAATTCCATATATCACGTGTATCATGAATTGCATCTACACCTACCATCACATGATGGTGGGTCGCCCCCATATCAAATGTTTTAGATAAATTATTATCCACACTAAAATTTAGATCTTTATATAGTTGATCTCTGCCCGAACGTTTAATGGTCTGACTATTTAAACTTGAACTATTTGCAAAAATAACTTGTCCATCTAAGCGTGTTTTCTGAAGTGCGAAATTTTGTTTAAACTCCCATCCTTCATTAAAACGATGTGCAAAATTATATCCAACACGATATACATCTGAAATATAAGGGTCTTGATCTGGCTCTCCAATGAATAAACTACGGTTAAGCTGACCATATGAGTTTGTTAAAAGACTACCGTATACAGGTATGCCTTGTTGCCTCATATACTCTTTATGACTATAACTTGCTATTACAGATAAATCGGTTTGATCGCCTAAATCGAAGGTGTAAGTTGGCGAGATATAAAAATTTTTAAAATAAACATTATCTGTAGAATCATTTTGATCTGAATATGAAGTATTCAAACGCCATGCAGCTTTACTACTTTCATTTAAAGTATGGTTTGTATCGAATATGATTTGGCGTAGATCTTGAGAGCCATAGCGTAATTCAACTGTATTAAAGTTATCCTGTATTGCTCGTTTTGTTACAAGATTTACTAAACCACCCGGTGCACTCAAACCAAAATCCATTGAGCTTGGTCCTTTAATTACCTCTACCCGTTCTAACCCTGTAATATCTACTGGAGAATCGCTTGCTTGTGCTTGCCTAAGTCCATCTATATAAATTGCATCTGAAGCAAGTTGCCCACGAATAATAAAGTCATCTGCACCTCGTCGTCCAAGAGGTGCCGAGATCACACCTGAAACGCCATTGAGTGCATCTGTTAAATTCATGGCTTGTTTCTGCTCAATCTGTTTTTTACTTACCACACTGACAGATCTTGCGGTTTTAAATAAAGTTTGATGTGTTTTAAAACTTTCTATTGTTTTTACAATATCAGGATCATCATTTGAGTTAACCAAAATAGTAGGTAACACAGCCTCGTTGGCAAAAGTTGTTTGTAATATAGAGAACAGAGAGACAGATAAAGCAGTTCTTACAAAATGAGTCAATATTTTCATAAAAATGGAAATTAAGCAGAAGTCTAAGCGAGTGGATATTAACGATAATAAGAATTTTTCTCAATAAAAAAATATTACATTTTATTTTAATAAAATATTATTTAACATATAGTTATCTTTATATAAAAAAATAAGGCACATCTAAAATGTGCCCTATTTCAGTATAATACGACTTAATGACCAGAACCATTAATTGACTTTGTCATATCTTCAACAACTTTTTTTGCATCACCAAAAATCATCATTGTTTTTTCATCATAAAACAAATCATTATCTAGTCCAGCATAACCTGTTGCCATAGAGCGCTTAATCACCATAATAGTACGTGCTTTATAAGCTTCCAAAATTGGCATACCATAGATTGGAGAGCCTGGATTATCTTTTGCAGCAGGGTTTACAACGTCATTCGCACCAATCACTAAAACAACATCTGTAGCAGGAAAATCTGAGTTAATTTCATCCATCTCTAAGATATCTTCATAAGGTACATCAGCTTCTGCAAGCAATACGTTCATATGTCCCGGCATACGACCTGCAACTGGATGAATTGCAAAACGCACTTTTACGCCTTCTTCTTTAAGTAACATCGCAAGCTCTTTCACTGCATTTTGTGCACGCCCTTGTGCCATACCATAACCTGGCACAATTACAACACTGTCTGCATTTGACATAAGAAAGCCTGCATCATCTGCCGAACCAGAACGATAGTTTCTTTCTACTTGTTCACCTGAAGCCACCGCAGCCGCTGTAGTTGCTGAACCGCCAAATAATACATTGAGAATGCTACGATTCATTGCTTTACACATAATGTAAGACAAAATTGCACCAGAAGAACCGACCAATGAGCCCGCAACAATGAGCATGTTGTTTTCAAGTGTAAAGCCAATTCCTGCAGCCGCCCACCCTGAAAAAGAGTTAAGTAATGAAACAACAACTGGCATGTCGCCCCCACCCACAGGTGCAATCCATACCCAACCGAATGCAAGTGCAAAAGCTGTCATAAGCCAAAAAGCAGCCATATTTCCTGTAGTGAAGAAATAACCACCACAAATAATCATGACAATAAATAAAATAGCTTGTAATGGTTTAACCCAACTACCCGCAATAGTTTTTGCCCATTTTTTCGCAGCCAACTTACCATAAGCAAATAATGATGCAGTAAATGTAATTGCACCAACAAAGCAACCCACAAATAGTTCAAAGAAATGTACTTTGCTCATGTGTGGTTGCTCTACACCTGAACTTTGTAAAGCAGTTGTATTTTGCGCAAATAGGTCAACCAAATGGTTATTATGTAAAATTGCAGCAACTGCAATTAATACAGCAGATAATCCAACTAATGAGTGCATTAAAGCAACAGTTTCAGGCATTTGCGTCATAGGAACAGTACGGGCACGTGCAACACCTACAACAGCACCAAGTGCCATTGGTACTAAAATAAGCCATACAACAACATGATCTGCCACAAAAAATGTGGTTAAAACAGCAATTGCCATGGCTACCATACCATAGCGGTTACCTTGAATAGCTGTTTTAGGGCTAGATAGTCCACGTAGTGTCAAAATGAATAAAATTGCCCCAACAAGGTATAACCAACCAGAATATTCTCTTATTAATTCCACTGTTTATACCTCTTCTTTCTTTTTCTGCTTTGGTTTAAACATTTCAAGCATTCTTGCTGTTACTGCGAAACCACCAAAAATATTAATACTTGCTAAAAAGACTGCTATTGCACCCAGTACACTCACAACATTTATGCTCTGAAATGCAACATTTCCTTCAATACCCAACATTGGCAAACCTACGGTCTGCAACATAGCACCCACAATGACAATAGAAGAAAGCGCGTTAGTAACTGCCATTAAAGGTGTATGCAAAGCTGGTGTTACACCCCATACAACGTAATAACCAACAAATACAGCCAAGACAAAAATTGTTATAGTTTCAATCATTTTTTTCGCTCCTTAGCTACGCTTTAACAACAGCTCACCATCATGGGTAACGAGCAGTGCTTTTTGAATTTCATCATCTAAAGTAATATTTAACTTCTTATTTTCATCAAATAATGTACTTACGAAGTTATAAACATTACGTGCGTACAGTGCTGAAGCTTCTGTTGCTACAGTAGATGGAATATTCGGAATACCCAAAATTTGTACTCCATTTTCTGTAACGACTGTTTCATTCTCTACAGAACCTTCAACATTCCCTCCTGTTTCTACTGCCATATCTAAAATGACAGACCCAGGTTTCATTTTTTTCACAGTTTCAGCTTTAATTAGCCTTGGTGCATTTCGCCCTGGTAATAGTGCTGTAGTAATTACAATATCTGCCTGACTCACAGCCTTATCTACAATAGCTGCTTGATCTTTAATATATTGCTCACCTGGCATCCAACCATAACCATTTTTCGCAGCATCTGCTGCACGTTGCTGTTCTTCCTCAGACATAGGCACGTCTAACCATTTACCACCCAAAGACTGCACTTGCTCTTTCGCCGTTGGACGTAAATCGGTTGCTTCAACCACAGCACCTAAACGTTTCGCAGTAGCAATTGCCTGTAAGCCTGCAACACCTACTCCCATAATGACTACTTTTGCAGGTTTTACTGTACCCGCTGCAGTCATTAACATTGGGAATAGTCCTTGGTAAGCATTTGCTGCTAACAGAACAGACTTATAACCAGCAAGGTTAGCCTGAGATGAAAGTACATCCATATTTTGTGCACGTGACAAGGTTCTAGGGAGTAACTCAAGTGCAAATGCGGAAATCTTATGTTGAGCAAAGGCATCTAACTCAGGATTACGAAACGGATCAAACATTGCGACAACAACACTACCCTGTTGAACCTTTTGAATTTCATCAGCCACGGGCGCACGCACTTTAAGAATAATTTCACTTCCCGTATATGCATCTTCGGTAATCTTCGCACCAACAGTTTCATATGCTGAGTCGATATATGCCGATTTAATACCAGCACCACGCTCAATGACCACATTATGACCATTACTGATTAATTTTTTTACGGTTTCAGGCGTAGCAGCTACGCGGTTCTCACCTGCTACTGTTTCAGTTGGTATTCCAATCTGCATGAGTATTCCCCAAGCCAAGGTCGTTATTAAACAATACGAAAGTAGTTTTCGTACGATATGTCACTCTGATTTTATGTAATCGAGAAAGAAATACTACCCATTATTTATTTAATAAATGAACAATATTTCCAAGTTGACATTTTTATACAGCCTTAAAAGCGATAAAATATTAAGGTTTGACTGCAAAAAATAATGGTTTTCCTACCTACTGCACAATTAGCCTTTTGTCTTAGCCAATGTTTATTATTCTTTTTATTTTAAAGACTTATAAAAATAATCTATTATTAAATTAGATAAAATTTAATTTTTAATTAAATATCAATTACTTATTTTTAATAAAAATTTGGTAAATTTTATATGTTTTAAAAAAATTAGATTTTTTTAAAGAAAATTTTTATATAAATAAATATTTTTTCTTATTTTCAAAATTTTATTACGATATTTATGACAAAATTGAATACATATTTTCGGGAGTTAAAATAAATTAAACTGTAATCGTTTGATTTTATCCATCAATTTATTGCATTTCCTACCAATGCCTCAAGAGTTTTCTAATCTATTTTTACAAATAATATTTTTATTTTTTATACTCAGTAATTTAGTTTTCTGATATAAATAAAAATGATATTTAATTTTTATTTATTATTTAATAAAATCAATAATATAAAAGGATATACCTTTAATTGAAACCATATAAAATTTTTTTAATCTTATCATTTATATGGTTCCAGTAAAAAATCTGTAAAGCACATATGTATTACATATCTACCCAAGTTAATACTGTATGAATATATGCCTGAATAGCTAACTTTGCATCATGCTGAGTCATTGACTCGGCAGGATGATGACTAATACCTTTTTCACAACGTACAAAGAGCATGCCTACAGGCCATCGTGTTGCAATCGCAATTGCATCATGCCCTGCACCACTTGGTAAATATTTTGTTATTGGTTGAACTTGGGAAACACCATAGGCAAAACGATCTTGAAGTGATTGATCACAAGCAATTGCCTGAATTCTATAAAACTCATCACTTTCAAAACTCATTGCGTTGTCATTTGCAATCTCATTCGCTTTATCTAATATTTTCTTCAATGCCTGATCTATTTTCGTATCTTCAGGCCCTCGAATATCTAATGATAATGTCACATGTCCAGAAATCACATTCACTGCATTTGGTTTATTTTCTAAATACCCAACTGTAGCGACTAGGTTTGGATCTTCTTTTTGTATTAAATCATCAATCGCAACAATCCATTTGGCAGCAGCCACCAACGCATCTTTGCGGTGTTGCATAGGGACAGTGCCTGCATGTCCTGCATGGCCTTTAAATTGGCACATTAAACGGCGCGCACCGTTAATAGCAGTCACTACACCTAAAGCAAGATGATCATTTTCTAGACATGGTCCTTGTTCAATATGTAACTCTAAGTAAGCGAGAATTTCTTCTTTTTTACGTTGTGCTTGCATAATATTTTTAGGATCTAAACCAAATGCTTCTAATGCTTGAGCAATCGAAACCCCTTCACGATCTTTACGTTCGAGCCAATCTTTTTCCCATTGGCCCGTAAGTGCCTTACTTCCTAATAAAGTAACATCAAAGCGTGTACCTTCTTCGTCTGCAAAGCCAATAACTTCAATAGCCACAGGTAAACGATAGTTATGATGATGTAGAAATGCAACGACTTCAAGTGCTGTAAGGACACCTAAAATTCCATCGTATTTACCTGCATTTCTTACCGTATCTAAATGTGAACCCAATAAAATAGCAGGAGCCTGAGCATCAACTCCTTCATATCGCCCACAAATATTTCCTACTTCATCTTGCCATACATGCATGCCAATTTCACGCATCCATGCTTCGACTTGTATATTTGTCTGTTTGTGTTCCTTAGATAAATAAACACGTGTCATTGCATTCGTATCACTGCTTATTTTTGCAAGCACCTCTATACGTTCCATCACTCTTTGAGCAGCAGATTCAGCATATTCCGAAGAAATTTCAATCATGAATTTACTCCTTCGCCTGCTGACGCATAAATATTCCAAGCTGCTTGCATGGCTTCACCTTGTTTTGTACAAAAACCCAGTCGATTCAGCACAGCTTCTAATGCTGTAAGCGTCTGCAAAACACAATCTTTTCTTGCGTTATAGCCCATCGTACCAATACGCCAAATTTTGCCTTGTAATGGGCCAAACGATGTTCCAATTTCAATTGAAAAATCATTTAGTAACATTTGGCGTACTTGTTCACCATGAATACTTTCAGGAATTTCCACACCAAGTACATTGTTCATACGATGCTCTAAATTACCAAAAGTATTTAGTCCCATATGCTGAATACCTGCCAACAAGGCATTGCCATGAAGTGCATGTCTTTCGATTGTTTGTGTTAAACCTTCTTGTAAAATAATACGTGCACACTCTCGTGCTCCGAAAAGCATTGTAGTCGCTTCTGTATGATGATTTAGACGTTCAGGCCCCCAGTAATCCATAATCATCCCAAGATCAAAATAGTTTGAGTAGATAAACTCATCATCACCTTGTATATGATCATCTGTACGAATCCCTTCTTCTACACATTTACGGCGACGAATAACATCTTCAAAACGTGCATTTAATGTAATTGGTGAACTTCCTGATGGGCCCGCCAAACACTTTTGTAAACCTGCTGAAACAGCATCAATTTTCCATTCATCTACTTTTAACTCATTTCCACCAAAAGATGCTGTGGTATCGGTATATAAAAGCACATCATGACGGCGACAAATTTCACCTAACTCTTGAAGTGGCTGTAGCATGGTTGTCGAGGTATCGCCTTGGACAGTTAAAAGTAGCTTTGGACGTACTTTAATAATCGCATCTTCAATCTGTTGAGGGTCAAATACTTCACCCCATGGGACTTCAATTGTATGTACTTCTGCACGACAGCGACGAGCAATCTCACAAAGTAGCTGACCAAAGCGCCCAAATACAGGGACTAAAACACGATCTCCTGGCTGAATTGAAGAAACAAGTAATGCTTCAATGCCTGCACGAGATGTACCATCGATCAAAATTGTCCAACGATTCTCAGTTTGAAATAATGCGCGATACAACTGCATGACTTCATTCATATAATGAGTCATTGATGGATCATACTGACCAACCAATTGTGTTGACATTGCGCGTAATACGCGTGGGTCTGCATTAATTGGACCTGGCCCCATAAGTAAACGATGTGGTGGATTAATCTGCTTAAAATTATGAATATCTAAATCGTGCATTTCCATGAACCCTTTAATTATCTGCAATATCAATACATCTGAACCATGATCTAACCATCACTGAAACAAAAGTTTCAATAATTATTTTAATTGCAACAAATGTGCCAAAAGACAATTGAGTCTATTCCAGTTCATCTAAACCCGTATAAGCATCAGAAATTTTTTGAACTCTTGATTTTGAGTCATCATAAGATTCATGAAAAAAGGCATTACTTAATAAATTACAAAAACTCATTGCGGTGGCATAACTATCGAATGCCGAGATACTCTCTAAACGAATTTGAATGTGCCAAGATGACAACTCAATAAGCACTGATGCACTCTCTTCTGAAACAAGCAGCACAGGTACATGATGCTGTTTTAAATATTGCAATATGTGTCTTAGATGTGAAGGCCGACGGCGAAAAGCAAATAAAATAAAGAAATCTTTTTCTGTTAAATCAACAATTTCTTCAGAAAGTGTCTGCCCAGAATAGGGATAAAGAGATACATCGCTTCTAACCTGTAACAATTGCTGCCTCAAATGCAAAGCGACAGCATAGCTATTACGAAACCCTGTAATTGCAACTTTTCTTGCAGTTTTTAAGCGATTTAATATCGCGGAAAAATCAGATGCGCGAAGTTGTTGGATAAGTAGATTTAAATTTTTCTTTTCTTGTTCATAATGTTGAAGAAACAGTTGGTCTGTGGCGAGAAAATCCGTACTCTCAACAATAGGAACGCCTTGTTGTCTTAAATGACGTGTCTGTTCACGTAATTCTTTATAATTTTTATAGCCAAGTCGTTTAAATAATCGACTTACTGTCGCTTTAGACACCTGACTGAGTCTTGCAATTTCTGCACTATTATAGGTCACTAAATCATATGTGTGTTCCAAAATGAAGTCGGCAACTTTTTTCTCCTGAGGTGTAAGTGAAAAATAGGCTACTTTTAACTGTTCTTCTAAACTATTCATCATATTCACATCATACAAACATTAAAAACGCGTAAAACCAAATATGTTCTACGCGCTTATATATAAGAAATATTATTATTTATGTACAGCAGTTTCTTTCATGACCACTGTACGAACTTCGGTTTTTCTTGCAATCGTGCGATAAATCATCCCACCTAGAATCACACCGATAAACCATGTAAATGGTGCAAATGCACTTAAAGCTGGGGTAAGAGTAATAACTAGACCAACAATAACAGATAGTAATAATGCAACAACTGCATGGGGGTTAATACCATTTTTATACCAATACGCACCTTGTTTGCTCTCACTAAATAGTGCATCCACATCTACATTTTGTTTTTTTATAAAATAAAAATCAGCAATTAAAATACCAAACAATGGGCCAATAAAAGCTGCAAGTACATCTAAGGTATAGTGAATAATTTCAGGAGAATTAAATAAATTCCATGGTGTAATCACAACCGAACCAACTGCAGCAATCATTCCACCTGTACGAAAGCTAATTTTACTTGGAGAAACATTTGAGAAATCGAACCCTGCTGAAACAAAGTTAGCCACAATGTTAATACCAACCGTCGCAAGTAATACAGTAATAACACCTAAAACAACTGCTGTTGTACTATCAACCAATGCAACCGTTGCAAGTGGATCTGTAATCATTTTCCCTGTAATAGAAAAAGTTCCTGACACCAATATGACCGTAATAAGCGAAAAGAAAATAAAGTTAACAGGTAAACCCCATAAATTTCCCTTTCTTACAGCAGACATATTTTTTGTATAGCGAGAGAAATCACCAAAATTTAATAATGGCCCAGAAAAATAAGAAACAACCAATGCCACCGCAATCACAAATTGCCCTACAGCACTGCCGTGCACAGCATCCTTTTCACTAAGATCAAAATTAATATTGTGCCAACCTGCTTTATTAATAATCCATGCCACGAGTGCAAGCATCACAACATAGATCATTGGCCCTGCCCAATCGATAAACTTCTTGATGGTCTCCATACCTTTCCAAAAAATGACAGCTTGGACAACCCAAATAAAACTAAAACATGCCCAACCTAATAGACTCAAATTTAGAAATGTTGTATGCGTAAAAGCAGAAAGTGTAGGAAAAAATTTTAATAAAATAAGCATAAGTGCATTGGATGCTAACCATGTTTGAATGCCGTACCAAGACACAGCAATCACACCACGAATTAAAGCAGGAATATTTGCACCATATACACCAAATGCTTGGCGACTAATAACCGCATAAGGAACACCAGAGATTTGACTTGGTTTGGCAATTAAGTTTGCACAAACTTGCACAATACAAATTCCGACAACAAGTGCTAAAAGTACTTGCCAACTGGTGAGACCCAGTGTAAATAAACTTGCCGCAACCACATAGCCCCCAATGCTGTGTACGTCAGACATCCAAAATGAAAAAATGTTATACCAAGACCACGTTTTTTTCGCAGGTTGTAAGTCTTGGTTAGATAACCTTGCACTATATTTATTGCTCATAGACCTAACTCACGATTTATTCTTACTCTTTTTGACTAAGCATAAATCGAGCCAAATCATAAAAAATTACCAACAAAAATTTATAAGTATTTAATTTTATAAATAAAATTCAAAAATTACATATAATAAAAAATTAAAAGCTAAAATAAAAATATGCACTTTTTTTGAACAAAATTAAGTCATAAATTGGCATAGATTGTGCTTCTTTCTCAAGAATTAGATAGATTAAAAGCAGGCTACCATTTGAAAATACAAGTCATTAATCCTAATACTTCTAAAGATATGACACACTCTATTGGACTAAGTGCAACACAAGTTGCTCTACCTTCAACTGAAATTATTGCAGTTTGTCCTGAATATGGTGTCTCGTCTATTGAAGGACATTATGATGAGGCCATTGCAAGTGTTGGATTATTAGAACTTATTCAACATGCACAATCTGAACAAATAGATGGTCATATTATTGCTTGTTTTGGTGACCCTGCTTTACATGCAGCAAGAGAAATTGCAACAGCACCTGTTATTGGCATTGCAGAAGCGGCTTTTCACATGGCAACACTTGTTGCAACGAAGTTTAGTATAGTAACTACACTTGCACGTACAAAAATTATTGCTGAACACTTATTGCATGAGTATGGGTTTGTGCAAAAATGTGCAAAAATTCGCTGTATCAATTTACCTGTACGCACCTTAGAAGAACAAGAAGATGTTGCCTATGCAAAATTACGTGCAAGCTGTATCGAGGCAAAAGAACACGATGATATTGGTGCCATTGTATTAGGCTGTGGTGGTATGTCTAAAATGGTAGAACAACTGTCGAAAGATATCGGTATTCCAGTTATTGATGGTGTAACAGCAGCCGTAAAACTGCTTGAAGGTCTACATGCACTCAATATCCAAACAAGTAAGTGGGGAGACTATGCCCCACCTACCAAAAAATAACTTACTTATGCGTCAGGATAGTGATTTTGATACCAATGATCTGCAATATCCTGTCGACGGCAAATCCATACGTTTTCGTGAGACTGAATATAGTCTAGAAATTTTTGTAATGCTTTAAATCGTGCAGGACGCCCTAAAATACGGCAATGCATGCCAATAGATAGCATTTTAGGAGTATGACTCCCTTCCTCATACAGTACGTCAAATGCATCCTTCAGATATTGATAGAACTGGTCTGCATAACTAAAACCATTTGGAGAACAGAACTTCATATCATTGGTATCTAATGTATAAGGAATAATAAGATGCGGTTTTTTCTCGCCCCCTAATGATGTCCAAAATGGCAGATCATCGCCATAATAGTCACTGTCATACTGAATCTCTGAAAACTCTGCAAGTAAGTCGCGTGTATTCGGGCTATCTCGCCCTGTATACCATCCCATCGGTGCTTGACCAAAGAGTTCTTTTAGCACAGACATGGCCTGATGCATGTACTGGCGCTCTTGCTCTATGCTCATATTCTGATAGTGAATCCAACGCTGCCCATGCGAAACAACGTCGTAATTTGCTTGCTTAATCGCTTCCACAATAGGCATATGACGTGCCAACGCCATACCGACACCAAATATAGTAAGCGGTAAATTTCTTTTTTGGAACTCCTCATGAATACGCCAAAAACCAGCACGAGACCCATACTCATAAATAGAATCCATAGATCGATGAATATCGGGATAACTTGCAGCGCCAATAATTTCAGACAAGAACTGTTCTGAGCCTTCATCACCATGTTCTATATGATTTTCACTGCCTTCTTCATAATTTAAAACAAACTGCACTGCGATTTTTGCACCATTTGGCCAATTGGCTTTCGGATATTTGCCAGCGTAGCCAATTAAATCGCGTGAAGATGCCTGTGCTTGTATATCTTCAATAAGTGCTTGCCCTGTTAAATATGAATTGGTCACTGTCTATTCCTATCTTTTTATTCCATTTGTTGAATTAGATACAAGCAAGAAATACACCAAACTGTTTTTACGCTTGGATCAATCCGCTATAATATATCCGCCTTTTCCTCTCTATTGTAAAAACATACTTCTAGGTGAACTATATGACTGAAGCACATAAAGATTTTATTGATTCTAAAAACTTTAGAGTTTCAGTCGCCCCGATGATGGACTGGACCACCAAAGATTATCGATTCTTTGCCCGTCTATTTAACCCAAATATTATTTTATATACAGAGATGGTAACGACTGGTGCAATTTTATTTGGAGATGCAAAACGTCACCTAGACTTCAATAAACAGGAACACCCTCTTGTACTTCAACTCGGTGGCTCAGATCCTAAAGATCTCGCTTTATGTAGCAAAATGGCACAAGATTGGGGATACGACGAAATTAATCTTAATGTCGGTTGCCCAAGTGACCGTGTACAAAACAATAAAATTGGTGCATGTCTTATGGCTGAACCTGAGCTTGTCGCAACATGCATAGCGCAAATGCAACAAGCTGTTCAAATTCCTGTACATGTAAAACATCGTATTGGCATCGATGACATGCAGTCTTATGAGGAAATGCTACATTTTGTAGATACCGTTGCCAAAACAGGTTGTACTTACTTTGTTGTTCATGCACGGATTGCACTACTTAAAGGACTATCACCAAAAGAAAATAGAGATGTCCCCCCTTTACGCTATGAAGATGTGTACCGCTTAAAACAAGAACGCCCACATTTAACGATTGAAATTAATGGTGGAATTAAAACTGTCGAGGAAACACAGCACCATTTAAAATATGTCGATGGTGTGATGATTGGCCGTGAGGCATATCATAATCCCTATTTACTTGCGGAGTTAGGTGAATCTCTTTGGCAACTTCCACCGCCTGACCGTTTCGATATTATCGAACAAATGATTCCTTATATTGAGAAACGTTTAGCTGAAGGTGCACCACTTTCAATCATTACTCGTCATATATTAGGTTTATTTCAAAATTTACCTGGTGCAAGAAAATGGCGTCAAGCACTCAGTGGTGGACAAGCAAAATCTCTACAAGATATTCAAAATGCTGTAAAAAATATGAAAGAAGCCATTATTCGTACAGAAGCTTACTTAGCTGACAAACAAGATTAATTTTAACTGACCTCAGGATTGCAATTTCAATATTGAAATTGCATGATATTTCCAAGAAGAATGTAGAGAACATATGTGAACCTCTTTCAAGGCTGGACAACATTTGAAAAAACTTGGCTGACTGTATTTACTGTTATTCAATTCATTTTATTTTTTTGGTGGCAACAAACCACAATTGATCTAATTTGTGCATTGACCAATATGCTTTGCGTAGTGCTTGTTGCAAAAGGAAGAATGGAAAACTTTTTCTTTGGTATTATTGCTACTACCCTTTATGCATATATTTCATATAACAATAAAATTTACGGCGAAGCAATGCTCAGCGGGCTTTTCTATCTACCCATGCAATTTATTGGCTTGTTCTTTTGGCTAAAACATAAGAATAATGAGTCGAAAAAACAAACTGATATTCAAGTCAAAAATCTTTCTGTAAAAGGTTGGCTCATCATGCTTACCGTTGTGCTGACTTGCTCTTTTGCATATGCAGAGTTACTTTCATATCTTAATGCACAACAGGTTCACTTGGATTCATTTACAGTTGTCATCTGTATTATTGCTCAAATACTCATGACTATGCGCTATTCAGAACAATGGTTTTTATGGATCAGCTCTAATATTCTAGGTATTATTATTTGGATAAACGCAGGCAATTATGCCATGGTCATGATGACATGTGCCTCTTTATTTAATGCCCTTTATGGTTGGTATCATTGGCATAAAAACGCGCTAAATAACCAAGAAGTCATTTAAATTTAACCCCAAACGTTTATTTTATTTATCCGAGTTAAATGTTTTGATTGAGTAAAATCATGAGCTGCATCTTCTGTAAAATAGTTAACAAAGAAATAGAACATCACATTGTTGCAGAAGATGAAAAATTTCTTGCCTTTTTATCTTTGTATCCAAATACACTGGGTACAACAGTAGTTATTCCCAAACAGCACTTTAGTAGTTATGCATTCGACTTAGATGATGATATCTTGTGCGATTTAGTCAAATTTACCAAGCAAGTCGCTAAAAAATTGGATCATTATTTTAATGATGTTGGGCGGACTGCTATGGTTTTTGAAGGTTTCGGAGTCGACCATGTTCATGCAAAACTCTTTCCCATGCATGGAACTGCCCAAGCACAAGAGCACTGGCAATGTATTAAATCCTCTGTAGACCATTATTTTGAACAATACGAAGGCTATATTTCATCGCATGATTACAAGCAAGCAGATCATAAAGATCTAGCTATACTTGCTAAAAAAATTAGGCATAGCCAAACCTGATAAATCTCTACCTATCGATGATAAATTACGGTACTTTTTTGTCTAATTTTTTTAAAACTTCTGCAACTGCAACCATAGCAAAACTTGATGTGACGACTACTGCCGAGCCATAACCACCACAGCGTAAACCAGCTGTTGCACAAACATCTGCACTCGAAAATGGATTATCAATTGAATAAACACACGTAATGCCAAACTTTTCTTTTGGCTTTTTGCATATGCCCTTTGCACGCAGTTGGCTACGTAATTTTGCAAGCATTGGGTCTTGCTCTGTTTTAGATAAGTCCGCCACTCTAATTTTGAGTGGATCTAATTTCCCACCTGCACCACCTGAAACAATAAGTGGAATTTTATTAAAGCGACAATGTAGCATCAATGCAAATTTTGCTTTTACATCATCTATGCAATCTAAAACAACATCAGGCTTAGATGCCATTATTTCTTTTAGATTATCGTCAGATAAATAATCATCTACTAAATTGATTTGAATTCGAGGATTAATTTCGCGGCAACGCTGTGCCATCACTTCAATTTTTTCATGCCCCAAAGTCGAAGTCAGTGCAGGTAATTGACGGTTAATATTCGATGCAGCAAGTACATCCATGTCGATGAGTGTAAGCTCTCCAATACCTGTTCGTGCTAATGCTTCGACTGCCCAACTGCCAACCCCGCCAATACCAATGACCATGACATGACTTTGAGTATACTGCTCAAAAGACGATGCTGTATAAATCTTTTCTACACCTGCAAAACGGCGTTCATATTCATCATCTTTAGTTAAATCGGTCATGCAGTCTCAATCTTATTCATCTCTAACACGTATATTTTAACGTGTTTTTATATAATCGTCAGCGTATTTAGCCTTAAGGTTTGAACCGAATTATTCCAAAGTAACTTTGCTAAGATATCTTTATCTATGTTTAAAGCTTGTGCCAAGGCTTCTAAAACATAATATAAATTTTCAGGAGTATTTCTGGTTCTAGTCGCATCTGAAACTTGGCAACAAAGAGGTGTCATATCTGGGCAATCAGTCTCAATTACTAAGTTTTCAGCGCCAACTGTTTGAATCACTTGATGTAATTTTTTCGCATTTGGATTAGTCACTTGTCCTGTAATTCCAATTTTAAACCCAAGTTTTACAAATGCTTTTGCTTCTTCAACACCACCACTAAATGCATGTGCGATTCCCCCTTGTTTAAACTTTATTTTTTTCAGTTGCTGGAGCACATCGGCATGTGATTTTCGAATATGTAATAGCACTGGTTTATCGTATTGATCTGCCAGTAATAATTGTTTAAGAAAATAGTCTTTCTGTTTTTCGTAAACTTCTGGAACCTTATGTTGTTTTAAGAACGTATCTAAGCCAATTTCTCCAATTGCAATACACTCATGTGTTTGCAAAAACTGCTCAAGGATATCTAAATCTTCAGGTCTATGCTGTTCGATGTAAAATGGGTGTAAACCAGGTGCCAAATGACTTGTCGGTACAATATTTCCCTGATTATTTAACCATTCATGTGTATGAAGTAAATCATTAAATCGTTCGCGTAGAAAACCGATTAAGATCAATGCATTTACACCAGATTGTTTTGCTTGTTCTGCAAGAATTTGACGGTCTTCATCAAATTCAGGCACATCAAAGTGTGTATGTGTATCAAATAATTGTAAGCTCATATAACTTACATATTCTTAGGTAAATAATTTGGCTTTACAATGCCGACCAGTTGCTCATACCCTATGGTGAAACTTGGCATTCCTACCACATAAGGCCCAATCTCATATTCTCCATATTGTAATACCAACCCCTTGTCATTAAAGTAGAAATTATGAGAAAGCTTAAAAGTCCATGCTTCTTCATAGTCACTGGTACTTTCTGCCAAATTCTCACGTTTGATCCACTTTTCAAACTGATCATGTGCAAGTTTTTCCAATGCTTTTTCTTGTTCAGGTTGTAAAATATCTTCTAAATGCAGTTGTTGTTTGGTTGCTAAATCAAAGTTGAAATATTGCTGAGAAGCTGAGCCATGTGCACCACCTAAAAAACTGTCCGTACTCAATTGCACAACAACCATTTGAGAGGTTTGCTTAATAATTTTAGGCTCGACATGCAAACTAATATTTCCATTTGCACTCAGCTTTTTAAGTGCCTCATCAAGTGCCATGAATGAGTCGGCATACTTTTGAACCTGTATGCGATAATCATTTTCGGTGGTCTCTGGTATACTAGCGCTATTAGATGCTGATACGGCTGTTGTATCTGAACTTTCTAGAATTTCTTTCAGTTGATCTAAAGAAGCCTGTTGAATGGTCTGATCGATAAAAGGAGCGTTGCTCTGAATATGTTTCACAGAAAATTCAGGACAGTTTCGCCCACTACATTCATTCAAGTGTACGGGCGTGGTCACAACATTCCCCGTAAACTTAAATGTAGGTGCTTCATGTTTCACTTCAGAGACTGCAGGCTTTTCAGAAGTGGATGGCTCTTTCTTTTGACAGCCTGTCGTTATAAAACTTAAGCCGATTACTGAACAACATAAAAACAGAAGCTTGTGTTTAGAATAATCCATTTTGCCTTCCTACAGAATCTAACCAATTACGCTAAGATGCAAAAAACCAATATACAATAGTGGTTATGTAATTTACAGATAAAAAATATAATTCATAATAAAAAACAGCCTCTTAAAAGAAGCTGTTCTGTTTTAATAAATCGTCTGTTTAGTGCTCACGCGTATTTCTAAATTCAACGTCTGGCCAACGTTCTTGCATAATTTGTAAATTCACACGACTTGGTGCAAGATAAGTTAAGTGTCCACCACCATCAACAGAAAGCTGATCATGTGCTTTCTTCTTGAAGTCGTTTAACATTTTCTCATCGTCACAGTAAATCCAACGTACTGTATTTACATTCACGGGCTCATATATACAGTCAACTTTGTATTCTTCTTTTAAGCGATATGCCACCACATCAAACTGTAGCACACCTACTGCACCTACAATCAGATCATTGTTAATTTGTGGCATAAATACTTGTGTTGCTCCTTCTTCAGAAAGTTCCTTTAAGCCTTTTTGTAATTGCTTCGACTTTAAAGGATCTTTTAAGCGAACACGGCGAAACATTTCAGGTGCAAAGTGTGGAATACCCGTAAAATGAAGCTTTTCACCATCGGTAAATGTATCACCAATCTGAATTGTCCCATGGTTATGCAAACCAATAATATCGCCTGGCCATGCTTCTTCTAAATGCTCACGTTCACCTGCTAAAAAGGTTAAGGCATCTGAAATACGAATATCCTTGCCAATACGTACATGATTCATTTTTAAACCACGCTCATATTTACCTGAGCAAATACGCATAAATGCAATACGGTCACGGTGTTTTGGATCCATATTGGCCTGAATTTTGAAAACAAACCCTGAAAAACCTTCTTCGGTCGAAGATACTTCACGTTCTTGTGCTGGATGATCTTTTGGTGTTGGTGCCCAGTTTACGAATGCATCCAATACATGATCTACCGCAAAGTTACCTAATGCTGTACCAAAAAGTACAGGTGTTTGTTTACCTTGTAAGAAAAGATCTTGATCAAATGGATCAGATGCCATTTGTACGAGTTCTAAAGACTCCTCAAAAGCTATAAACGCCATATCGCCAATTTTGTCACGAATGTCTGGATAGTCATATCCATCACGAACTTCTATATCTGTAATGGTTGAACCAAAACCAGCCTTATACAAATACGTTTTATTTTCAGCAATATGGTATACGCCTGCAAAATCGCGCCCCATACCAATTGGCCATGTCAATGGAACACAACGAATTTTTAAAACGTTTTCAATTTCATCAAGTAGCTCTAATGGCTCTCGAATCTCACGGTCCATTTTATTTACAAATGAAATAATAGGTGTATCACGCATACGACAAACATCCATCAGTTTAATCGTACGTTCCTCTACCCCTTTTGCTCCATCAATAACCATTAATGCAGAGTCAACCGCAGTTAAAGTACGGTAGGTATCTTCCGAGAAATCCTCATGCCCGGGGGTATCAAGTAAATTAATCGTATGCTGTTTATATGGAAATTGCATGACAGACGTAGTAATCGAAATTCCACGCTCTTTTTCCATTTCCATCCAGTCAGATGTTGCTGAACGATCTGACTTACGACTTTTCACCATACCCGCAACTTGAATTGCTTTCCCCCATAACAAAAGTTTTTCTGTCATAGTGGTTTTCCCCGCATCGGGGTGAGAAATAATCGCAAAAGTTCTACGTGCTTTTACTTCTTTCGCTAACTGCTCTTTAAACATTTAAATCATCTTCAATCTGTACACACATCTGTAAGCTTTCAATAAAGCAACTCAATATGTGAAATGCATATAAAAAAACTAAAAAGATTATATCTGATTCGATACCCTGTCGCTATCTTGAACCAGAAACTGCATCAACCTATTGAGAACTCACATGATCTTTACTACCCTTTTTCCAGATTTAAGATGAAGTATCATCTTGGTCTTTTTTGATTACATTTTCTTCGATTTTACTCGAAAGGAATTGAATCTTTAATACCTCTTTTGGCACAGGCTTACCAAATAAAAAGCCCTGAAAACTCAAACATCCAAGTTTTTTAAGAATCTCAAATTGTGCTTCCGTTTCCACACCCTCTGCTGTTACAGATAAGCCCAAATGCTGAGTTAACTTAATTAAACTTTCCAAGATCGCTTCATCCTTAGACTCTGGGGTTAAGTTTTCAATAAAGGCACGATCAATTTTCAACTCATTAACAGGTAAATCTTTTAAATATAAGAAGCTAGAGTGTCCCGTCCCAAAATCATCAATCGATAATCGAATACCTAACTCACGAATTCTTTCAAAAATATGAATACTGAAATCGATGTGATGCATTGCTGTGGTTTCAGTCACTTCAATCATTAAATGTTCAGGAACAATATTATAAACAGCGATTTTCTCTTTTAAGGTTTGGATTAACAGCTTATGCTCAATTTGAATAGTCGATAAATTAATAGATACAGGATATAGCTTTAGTCCTTGCTCTTCCCATAAAGCAATTTGCTTACATGCTTGTTCTAATACCCAATAACCAATTGCAATAATAAACCCAGTTTTTTCTGCCAAAGGAATAAATTGATTCGGCGTAAGTAGCCCAAGTGTAGGATGTTGCCAACGAATAAGTGCTTCTACACCGCATATCTGTCGATTTTGATCAAATTTAGGCTGATAAAATAAAATAAACTGATCATTTTCTATCGCAGCAAATAAATCATTCATCAAACGTGACTGATATCTTTCTGCATATTCTTCCGTTTGATAATTGAAGATACTATAAGTATTTCGGCCATTATCTTTAGCAACAAGCTTTGCAATATCTGCATGCATCATTAAATCTTGCAAATTTTCCCCATAATCAGGAAAAAGAGAGATCCCTATACTTAGCGTAATATTCACCATATGACCAGAAATACTAAACCCATCATGCATCATTGCTAAGATTTGCTGTGCAAGCTGTTCTGCTTGTTCTAGGTTTGTATGCTCAGATACTAAAAGGAATTCATCACCATTAATTCTAAAAATTTTCTTATGATGCGTTGAAAACTGACTCATACGCTGAGCAAATTGAATCAGAAGCTCATCGCCAACATGATTACCAAAAGCATCATTTATCGATTTAAAGCGATCTAAATCGATAAAAAGTATAGCCAAACTTTCGCGATGTAAGCGATGCTCAGACAAAGCCACTTTTGCATAGTTAATTAAATAAGCTCGATTAGGCAGCTGTGTAAGATTGTCATGAAACATAAAATGTTTTAGTTTTTTATTGGCCTCATGAAGCTGTATATTTCTTTTTTCCAAACAACTTTCAAGTAAAAATATAAATGACACAACAACGAACACGGCCAAGATAATAAACAATAATCCTAGAATAAGCGCGTTATCTTGATTAGGAACGGTCTGATACATTTCATTTGGCAAAGGCTGTATACCGACTGCAATCATTCCTAAAAAATGAAGTCCCAATATGGTTGTTGTTAGCAATAACGTTGCAGTTATTCTTAAGAAGAGAATATAGTTTGTTTCTGTTTTTATTTTATACGCAATCCACAAAGTACAACCTGAGCCTAAGATTGTCCAAATCATAGACATGAATATTATTTTACCATCATAATCAAACACATAGTTTGGAATTTGTATCGCAAGCTGTCCAATATAGTGCATACCCACCATACCAGAACCTAAAACAAAGCCTCCAAGCATGAGTTTGACCCATGAAAGTTTTGGTCGCGTTGTAATCCAAATCGCAAAAATAGCAGCAATTAAAGCTACCACATAGGAGGCAATAACTAGTTTGTTGTCAAAATAAAAACCTTCTGGATAGTCACATGCATACACAGCAACGAAGTGCATACACCAAATAGACGCACTTAGTAAAATTCCAGTGGTTAAAATAACGAGCTTTTCGTCTTTATTATTATAAAAATGCTTAAACAGAATTCTTTTGGTTGCAAATGTTGCATAGCAAGTAATCAAAGTAACTAAGACTGAGCCAATGACCAACCAAATGTCATACCCTAATGCCAACATATTCAACCCAAACTTAAACTGGCTTTACTCATATTCTATGAATAATATAAAAAAGAAAATACTTCAAAAAAATATTAAAAACAAATTATACATGAACAGTAAATCAGACCTTCTAAAATTACAATCAATATCATGTTATATCTGTGCTTATTATATCTTATATATTATACAGAAATATGAAGTTCTATAAAATTCAAAGATGTATATACTATACATCTTTGAATATAATCATTTATTTATGTTGTAACTTGGCATAATCAAGTAATATATTGGCAGCTTCTGTTACAAAAGCCTGCTCTTCGGGTAAAGGCGGACGTTGCCCTACTTTCATTTTGGCACGTGACTCAGCCAATGCATCCAAAGATGCTTGATAAGTCTCCCAATTGCTATATGGCTTCAGATCTGTCAATTTACGGCGTTGGTTTTCTGCATCGAGCGTTTTTTGCTCCATGCGGTCAATTTCACTGCGACGATTGTCAATATCTAGCTCTACACGTTTTGTGTCATCTTCTTTCTTCGTAATTTGACTACGTGTTTGTAAATAATTGAACTGAGGATCTTGCGATACACGTGTAGCAGAAAGTTTATCTAGTTGTGGCATATATTGTTGCCAGTCTCCTTCTCGCTTAAATGCAGCAGTTGGAATGGTATCCCATTTAAGTGCATTTTTCGCTTTACGTTCACCAAACTCTTCATTGTAAATATCGACAAGTTTAATATCTGGAATTACACCTTTATTTTGCGTACTTCCACCCGTAATACGATAGAATTTTCTTTGCGTTAATGTCGCTTGACCATAAGCAATGTTATCTAACTGTACTTGGGCAGTTCCCTTACCGAGTGTGGTACTGCCAATAATCACACCACGGCCATAATCCTGAATAGCTGCTGAGTAGATTTCACTGGCAGATGCAGAGCCTAAATTCACTAAAACAGCAAGAGGTCCAGAATAAATCTGCTTACCATTGTCATTATCTTCAAAAATATTCACGTTGCCATTACCATCGCGAATTTGAACAACAGGGCCAGTTTTAATCACTTGCGCAATCATTCTCGCTACTTCTTCCAAAGAGCCACCTGGGTTATTACGCAAATCAATAATAATCCCTTCAACCTGCTGACTCTTTAAAGATTCAAGTGCTTTTGCCGTATCTTGAGCAACTGAACGATAGTCGGCACCATCACGGCGTGCGCGATAGTTTAAATAAAATGATGGAATTTCAAGCACACCAAACTTATGCACTTCACCATTGCGTGAGATATCAACGGTACGTGAACGTACCCCTTCATCCTCTTCTTTAATAATGTCACGCGTCAATGTTACATTACGTGCTTGGCTCATCGGTACACCTGTACCCCACACACGAATCGTAACTTTGGTTCCTCGTTTTCCACGAATCAGCCCGACAATTTCTTGACTTGACCAACCCACGACATCTTCCATTTTTTTGCCGTCTTGAGCAACACCAATAATTCGGTCACCAGGATGAATTTGTCCTGACTTACTTGCAGGTCCACCCTCAACAATAGTTTCTACTTTTATATAATCTTCATTTCTACGTTCTGGACGTATAGAAACACCAATACCTTCCAATTGCAAAGTTGTTTGACGATTCAACTCCATTGCATCAATTGGTGGAAAGTAATTGCTATGAGGATCGTACGTTAACGTCATCGCGTTTAGAATTTTTTCTAAAACATCATCGCTCTTTAGACGATTAATTCTTTCTAATTTACGTGTATAACGTTTTTTTAATGTTTGCGCTGGTGTTAAATCTTCACTACTTGTTAAGTCTTGGCCGTTCGCTAAAGAAGGATCTGCCTTAAGTACCTTTTGTTTTGCATCATCTTCTTGCTTGGTAATCGTAAGATTAATAAGCTGCGATACTAAAATTTTATGCCAGTAGTCTTTTCGTTCACTGTCATTTTGAAAGTAGGCTGCTTTCTCGCGATCAATATCTAAATATACACCTTTTTGATTTAAGTTCTGTGGTGTTTTCAACTCCTCAAGCATGTAGTTATAAAAGTTAACTAAATGCTGACGATATTGTGCATGAATTTCATAAGCAGCCGATAAGTCACCTGCCTTTAAAGCAGCCCCTAGTGTCGCCCCGTACTTTTGCTTATAACCATTTACTTCTGATGCTAGAAATAAAGTATGGTCAGGATCGAGACTATCCAAATACATATCTAAAATACGCTGAGAAGTCGTCGCATCTAATCGCATATTTAAATAATGTTGACGGTCTACAAGTGTTGCCAATTGTCTTGTAACTAGCTTTTGTGCCTGTGTAGGTTCTATAGTTTGGCGTGTGACTTCTGCGGTATTCGCTGCAACCGCATTAGACATGGTGTTATTAAAAAACAAACCACCAGTTGCTAAAGCAATGGCACAAGCGATTATTTGAAGTTTCATAAACGAATTATATTTCCTTGGTGTTTACCCAATTTTCATAAATTTATAAATATATGAAGTATGAAAATGTTAAATACACTATACCTTCTACATCATGTAGTTTTATCATATTCTCTACTAGCAGAATGTAGCAAATCATTGCAAAATTTACTCATTTTTTAAATCTATACAATAAACGGACAATATTATTATGATTGGCGCACTCATGTTTGACATAGAAGGTACCTCTTTAAATAAAGAAGATATTGAAATTTTAACAAACCCTCAAGTGGGTGGAGTCATTTTATTTTCTCGAAACATTGAGTCACCTCAGCAAGTGCGTCAACTCACTGACCATATGCGCCAAGTTAGACCAGATATTTTAATTGCTGTAGACCAAGAAGGTGGTCGTGTACAACGATTAAAAGCTGGATTTACACGCTTACCTGCTATGGGTCAGTTGGGCGAACTCTATTTATCAGACCCAACAGCAGCAATTGAACTTGCAAAAAATTGTGGTTGGCTAATGGCAACTGAAGTACTTGCTGTTGGAATTGACTTTAGTTTTGCACCAGTATTGGATTTAAATAATATTAGTGATGTGATTGGAGACCGTAGTTTTTCAACACGACTTGAAGATATTCCTATATTGGCAGGTGCATTTATGCAAGGTATGCATGATGCAGGTATGCCAACCACAGGCAAACACTTCCCTGGTCATGGTTCAGTGAAAGCAGACTCACATATCAGTGCAGCAACAGATCATCGTAGCTATGATGAAATTTCAGACAATGACATGCAGGTATTTAGTGAGCTTATACCTCAATTAGATGCCATTATGCCTGCACACGTCATCTACCCTCTTGTAGACCGTAATCCAGCAGGATTCTCTAGTTATTGGTTACAGGAAATTCTAAGAAAACATTTAAGCTTTGAAGGTGTTATTTTTTCTGATGACCTGTCAATGCAAGCGGCATGTGTTGTAGGTGATGCTGATGAGAGAATTAAAGCAGCTCTTGAGGCAGGATGCGATATGGGTCTTGTATGTAATAACAGAGATGCAGCCAAACTTGCACTTTCAGCAATACAAAACTACCCGTTACCTAACCAAACCAGATTAGAACGTATGCGAGGGAAAATTCCTGAAAAAATGATGATTGACAATGAACTTTATTTAGATTCGACATGGGAAGAAGTTCGTAGTCAAGTCAGTGGATTCGTTACAAAATCAGTTATATAAGCATCTAAACTTGTTGAAGTGAATTTCATTTTAAGAAATCACTTCAGCTTAAATCTGTAATAAAAAATAAACGATTTGAACAAATCTGCTATGTCTGAAACATAGAATAGAATATAAAATAATATTTTATTTATTTTAAGTATTCTTCATGTCAAAAAACCTAATTTCTCATACTGATGACAAAATTCCCTATGAAAATGAGTTGCGCCTTGCTCACCTCAAAGAAAGAATTAAAACAAATTTTGACTCAGATACGTCCCTGCAACTCATTCAAGTATTGAATGAATTAAATGACTTCGAATTAGGGAAATTTTTAATTCAGCATGAAGGGTTAAATGGGCACTGGACCCATGAAGTCGTTACATGGAATGAGAAAAAAGCTGTAAAAAATAAAACTGAGAAAGCATTATTTGCAGAAATTCCTGCCACACTTGCGACTCGACAACGCTTTCATACCTTTAAACAGATCATTCGTTCTTTATTATCAGCCCCCAATCAAGTTATTGCCTCTATTCCATCAGGCTATATGTCTGAAGTGCTGTTACTAGATGCTGAAATACTAAAGCATACTCAAATGATTGCTGTAGACTTAGATAAAGATGCGCTAGATGGTGCATTTGCGCTTGCTCAAAATCAAAAAATTTCCGAAAAATTAAAATTAATTCATGAAGATGCTTGGAATATTCAGCTAACTGAAGAGGTCGACATCATTACAAGTAATGGCCTCAATATCTATGAACATGATAATAACCGTGTGATTAAGCTGTATGAAAAGTTTTACAGAGCACTAAAGAAAGATGGAACACTCATTACCAGTTTTCTTACGCCACCGCCTACACTATCACCGGCATCTCCATGGAAGATGGAAAATATCAATTTAACTGCGCTTCAGTTACAAAAAGCAATTTTCTTAGATATTTTAAATGCAAAATGGAGTGCTTACAGAACTGAAGACCTAACAAAACAACAGCTCGAACATGCTGGTTTTAAAGAAATAAAATTTATTTATGATGATGCTCATCTTTTCCCAACTGTAGTTGCAAAGAAATAATCTTTTACGAAAGATGGCGAGTTTTTTCTAGAGATAACTGGATGTCTCTGAATTAAAATTTGCATTATTTCAATAGACTGCTACTATTTAAATAAGATTTTTTGATTTAATTTTAGTCATGCAGCAATCTATCGAACAATATATGCAACACATCGGAAAGCAAGCACGAAGTGCATCTCAAGTGCTTGCTTTTGCCTCTACTAAAACTAAAAATAATGCTCTACAAGCCATTCATGATGCTTTAGTTGCTCATCAACCTCAAATTTTAGCAGCCAATAAAATTGATATGGAACGAGGTCAAAGTAACCAACTTGATGCTGCTTTACTTGATCGCCTAGAGTTAACTCATCAACGCTTCCAAGGCATGCTAGATGGACTTAAAGATGTTATCAACCTGAAAGATCCGATTGGTGAAATTACTGATTTAGCGTACAGACCTTCAGGAATACAATTGGGTAAAATGCGTGTTCCTCTTGGCGTCGTTGGTATGATTTACGAATCACGCCCAAATGTTACGCTTGAAGCTGCTTCTTTAGCATTAAAGTCAGGCAATGCCATTATTTTACGTGGTGGTTCTGAAGCATTAGAGTCAAACAAAGCATTGGCTCAAGCTATTCAATCTGCACTCAAACAAACTGAACTTCCTTATGAGGCTGTACAGGTCATTGAAACTGCAGATCGTGCTGCTGTGGGTGAACTTATTACACTTACCGACTATGTAGATGTCATTATTCCACGTGGTGGCAAAGGCCTTATTCAACGCATTACCAATGAAGCAAGAATACCTGTCATTAAGCACTTAGATGGCAACTGCCATGTCTATGTAGAAGCTCAAGCAGATATGAATAAAGCTACTCCAATTGCGATTAATGCAAAAACACATCGTTATGGTGTATGTAATGCCATGGAAACACTTTTAGTTGATCAAGCAGTTGCAGATCAATTTTTACCTCATATTGCAACACTATATGAAGAAAAAGGTGTTGAACTTCGTGGTTGCGAGAAGACACAGCATATTCTAGGTGATCGCGTTCATCCTGCAACAGAGGAAGATTGGTATACGGAATACCTCGGCCCTATTTTGGCTGTCAAGGTTGTCGACAATATGAATGAAGCTATTGTTCATATCAACCACTATGGTTCTCATCATACAGACGCCATCATTACCGAGAATTTTAGTTTGGCACAAGAGTTTTTGGCTCGTGTAGATTCAAGCTCTGTTGTTATTAATGCATCAACAAGATTTGCAGACGGTTTTGAATACGGTTTGGGTGCAGAAATTGGTATTTCAACAGACAAAATTCATGCAAGAGGTCCAGTTGGCTTGGAAGGACTCACTTCGCAAAAATGGATTGTATTAGGCCACGGCGAAATACGTCAATAATTAAATAATCGCAATCTTATTTAAAAACTCGATTATAAAAGATAAAGATGAGAGTTGTATGTTCATTTATACGCAACATACAGCTCTCATTTTTTTAGTTCTTTATTCTATAAAATTGAAATTTTTTATAAGTTGTCACACCATGAAATAAGACCAAAATTTACTTTATTGTTGTACAATTTATATAAGCCAATAATATCTATGAGCCTTGAATTTAAATACTGTATGCTTATATCTCACACTTTCGCATTCAAATAACTCATGCACTGACTCAAATAAAATATAGGTTAAATAATTTGTTTTCTTAAATGCAATACTTCGATATCTAATGATAATGGGTTACCTACATCCGCATCTATCGGATAAGGATCACGCTCACCAGTTAATTTATAACCTCTTCTTTCATAAAAATGAATCAGTTCCTTTCTTAAAGAAAGTACCGATATTTCAAATGTATTAATAGAATAATTTTTTATTGAGAACTCTTCTGCTAATTTTAATATTTTTTTACCTATTCCCATATTCTGAAATTTTGGGTGAGATGTCAGCATTCCTATATAACAGGAATTATATTTTTTCTTAATATGAACACAACCAATGAGCTCTTGACTACTAAACATTACGAATAATTTAGAATCCTCTTTAAATAGTTTTTTTAGTTGTTCATAATTGATTCTATTACCATCAATAATATTAGCTTCAGACGTCCAACCTTGAAGATCTTTCGATCTATAGGAAATGTTTACAAGATCTACAATTTGATGAATATCTTTAAAATTAGCTTCTCTGAAATTTATTAAGTCCATTGTTTTATGCTCTTGAATTTTTCTTAATCCAGATTCATATCTAAAAAAGATGAAACCATATATTAAATTAGTATACTCATAGCTTGATCTTTTATAACCAATACTATCATTTTTTCTAAAATCGATAATTTTTTCTAAAATTTAAAATAAAATCCTCAGACTTCATTTTAATTGTCATTGTGGATATCTTTACCCGATATACTTATGAAAAATAATGACTATTTTTTATATGTAGAAATAGCACAATTAAGATCATTTTTTAAATGGCGGCATGAGTTAATCACGAGTAAAGCAACCGAAAACTATGCAAGAGTTTTCACTAAAACATGTTCATTTTACTCAATCTAAAAATTTTGGTATAAGCTGATATTTCAGCTTAATCTATTTACTCTTTTGTCAATGACTCAATCATCATTTTATACGCATAGATATCATCAAAGATGTATGATTTCGATTTTCCTGTTCTTTCTTTTTCTTTCTGACAATAATTAATCATTTTATCAGTTGGAATTTTAGGTGCATATATTCCATCATCTTGAGAATTCACTTCAGATGTCTCAGATAAATGAGCACTCGTCTCACTTAAAGCAGCACGTGCTTGCCACGTTTCCCAACACTCTTCAATAGAAGCAATACGATACACACTCTCATCCCCATCTTGCTTCTGAGTCAGTATTTTTGCCGAACGGTGCGGATATTTCCCAATGATGTAACGCTCAAAAGCATTACGTTCTTTATCTAAATCAAACATAATATGGCGCTGAAAATTTATTCACTTATAGATTAAAAAGTATAATAACATCATAAATACGAAAAATTGATGACTTTATCTACTTAACTTAGTTTTTTATATTTCTTTATATTTTATTCTTAATTTTTGCATGAATTTTCACATTTATGGAATAAAGGAGAATTCATTTTTCTATAGGTATTTAGGGATAGTTCGGCTCAGAACACCACAACCTATTTATTTTATTTTATAATCTGAATCGCTAGCTAACAGCCCGCCTACAGAGAATTTTGAATATGACCACTATTATCAAGCAAGAAGACTTGATCACATCAGTCAAGGATGCGCTTCAATTTATTTCTTACTACCATCCCCAAGATTTTATTCAAGCCATGAGCCGTGCTTACGATCATGAAGAAAACCAAGCTGCAAAAGATGCTATTGCACAGATTTTAATTAACTCTCGTATGTGTGCAGAAGGGCATCGTCCAATTTGCCAAGACACTGGTATTGTTAATGTATTTGTAGACGTAGGGTTAGATGTAAAGTTTGATCTGCAACTTAGTCTTGATGATGCAATTAATGAAGGTGTTCGACAAGGCTACTTAGAAAACTCTAATATTTTGCGTGCTTCCGTTTTGGCAGATCCTGCTTTTGGTAGAAAAAATACAAAGGATAATACACCCGCAGTTATTCATTATAAGCTCGTTCCGGGCAACAAGGTTGATATTACTGTTGCAGCTAAAGGCGGTGGTTCTGAAAACAAATCAAAACTTGCAATGCTTAATCCATCAGACTCTATTGTTGACTGGGTATTAAAAACTGTACCGACTATGGGTGCGGGTTGGTGTCCACCGGGTATGCTTGGCATTGGAATTGGTGGAACTGCTGAAAAAGCCATGATGCTGGCAAAAGAAGCACTCATGGAAGAAATAAATATGCATGAGCTTTTAAAGCGAGGCCCGCAGAATAAAATTGAAGAGCTTCGTATTGAAATTTTTGAAAAAGTAAATGCATTAGGCATAGGAGCACAAGGTCTAGGTGGCCTAACCACAGTTCTAGATATTAAAATTAAAGACTACCCTTGTCATGCGGCAGGTAAACCTGTAGGTATGATCCCTAACTGTGCAGCAACGCGCCATGCACACTTCCAGCTTGATGGTTCAGGGCCTGCACATATTCAAGCACCAAAGCTCGATGATTACCCTGAAATCACATGGTCTACGTCTAAAGCAAAACGTGTTAATTTAGATACCATTACTCAAGAAGAAATGAATACATGGAAGCCAGGCGACACCTTGCTGCTCAATGGAACAATGTATACTGGACGTGATGCAGCACATAAACGTCTCGTAGAAATGATTGATCAGGGACAACCTTTACCTGTGGATTTAGCGGGTAAATTCATCTATTACGTTGGACCTGTAGACCCTGTAGGAGACGAAGTCGTTGGTCCTGCTGGTCCAACCACAGCAACACGTATGGATAAATTCACACGTAAAGTATTAGAAAATACTAAGCTCTTTGGCATGATTGGTAAAGCAGAACGTGGACCACTTGCAATTGATGCAATTAAGGACAATCAAAGCACTTATCTCATGGCTGTAGGAGGTGCGGCATATTTAGTTTCAAAGGCTATTCGAGAAGCTGAAGTAGTTGCTTTTGAAGATTTAGGTATGGAAGCAATCTATAAATTTGTTGTTGAAGATATGCCGGTCTCTGTGGCTGTAGATGTAAATGGTACATCTATTCACGCAATTGCCCCTAAAATTTGGCAAGAAAAAATTGGAAAAATCCCTGTTATCGATGCGATGATACTTTAATCCAATAAAGTAGACATTGTGTTTATAGCTGTTACACGATGTCTACTTAATTGTAATCAGCGGAATTGATTTCATTATTCAGTCATAGTATTTTAAATCAAAAGTTCTATCATAACCCTATATAATCATAAGGCATTTATAATGACTAAATATATAAAATCATTTCTGTTATCCGTTATTATCTCTCAATCAATTACTACCGCTTTTGCTAGTCCTGCTCAACCAGCAACAGCACAAAAGATTGTAGAACTAACCCAACTAGAAAATGAGTTCAATACTAATATTAGAAACTTACAATCTATGTATATTAACCAAGCGACAGAACTGGTTAAACAACAAACAAACCATCAAACATTAACAGCAGCCGATAATCAAGCTATTGAAAAAATTATGCAAATTTTCAATAGAAATACTACAACTATTTCTAAGTCTGTAGATGTGAAACAAATTGCTAGTGAACTCTATCGTCAATCTTATACAGAAGAAGAGTTACAAGCCTATAAAAGATTCTTAGAGTCTCCTGAAGGTTTATCTGTCGTGAAAAAAATTCCTATTTTCACTGCAAACTTAAATCAAGCAATTATTCAAAAAACTCAAGTTATTAGTGCTCAACACAATATGACAGAACAAACGAAACGAGAAATCAGTCAGATTCTCTCTGCACTACCAAAATCAAAATAATGCATTAAGGGAGTGTATGATAAATCGCATACACTTCCGCTTTAAACAACTTTTCATCATCTTGCTATCGTCCAATATCTATAAATGCCTACTAGCATCAGCCTTAAGCCACTTTTCATTCGTTCATCTATTTTTTGTCCCACTACCACTTCAAGAAAACTTAATTAAAGAAGCTATTCGACGTTCATACCTCAATGAAATGTTTACAAAAACACCCAGATATATTTGAACATCAGCTACTCAAATTATTCTTAAAAAGCAGAATACTCTGGCGCCTATAAAGAGATTAAAACCTTTATCTCTCGGAGTATTGCAAATCCTATCCAAACACTAAAGATAGCGTTAATTCTCAAAGATATTTTTAGAAATCATTAGATACAAGAAGATAAACTCTTCATATCAAAAATATCACTCAGTAGATAATAAAAAACTTTACTGCCTACATAGAAAATGATGCTCAAGAAAGTTTAAAATTCATACGACTTTCAAATGACTACCTCTTCAAAATACTTGCACTTATATATAGAGTTGTTATTACGTAATTACATCAAAAAATTGCAGTTGTTACTTCCATTTGGGTTAAATTGAATATCATTTCTCTAAGAGTTTTGCTCATGCAACTTAAAAGTATTCATCAAATTATTTTACTACTTGGTGGAATATTCTTTTGTCAGCTTAGTCAAGCGACTCCTGCCTCTCAAGCCTCTATCGACCAGTTATTTAAGGTATTACAGATTAAAGAAAATACTCAAGCAATGATTAAACCTCAGGAGCTGAAATTACTAGGTTTAGACAAAGAATCTTATTGGAATAATATAGAACCACAGCTTAAAGAGCTTTACAAAAACAACCTATCCGAAGAAGAACTTCAAGCACTTAACCGTTTTTACCAAACACCCGAAGGTCGTAGTTTATCTGAAAAGATGCCTCAATTGAGTCAGCAAACCTACAAAATTGTTATTAAAAATATGATGAGCAATAGTAATATTAGTAAAGGGCTTTTTAATATGCTTGGCATTCAACCATAAATAGACTAAGGTTAAAATGATAAAATATCCATTTAAATAAAACACTCATTTTAAAGGAAATGGGATGACCAAAAACTATTTTACATCTACTTTAGCCATATTTACTTTTGCAATAACATCCATGAGCTATAGTCATGCAGCATCACCAACCGAAGAGTTAATGACGCTCACACATGTACAGGACACGATTAACCATACATTTGACAGTATTGTGCCAATGTATAGACAGCAAGCTACTCGTCTTGTCCAACAACATACAGGTCATACAAATTTCACTATAAAAGATCAACAGGCCGTAGAAAGAATTACACAAAGTATGCTTTCGAACTCTCAGGCATACTTACAGCGTATGAATATCATGCAAAGTATCCAAGGCGTATATGCAACTTATTATAGTGATCAGGAAATACAAGCCTATCTTAAGTTTCTAAAATCGCCTGAAGGTCGCTCAATTATGAGCAAACAAGGACAGATTAATGGTGCAGTAGAACAACAACTTGCTATGGCCATTTCTACAGTTGCAAAGAGCCCTGGTTTCCAACAGAAAATTGCTCAAGATACTCAGGCTATTTTAAGTCAGTTATTATCAAAAAATTAAGAATATAAAAAAGCGCGCCTATTGCGCGCTTTTTTACAATCTATCGAATTAAGCAGATTTTGAGCCTACAACTTTTAATTCAGATTTTTCTGGTTCTTCAATATCAGCTTTAGGCTGACGTGTCGACTTAAATTCAGGTTGAGCACCTTTATTGACAACATCATCTGTTACAACAACAGTACCCACATCTGTACGGCTTGGTAAGTCATACATTGTTTCTAAAAGCACATTCTCTAAGATAGAGCGCAAACCACGTGCACCTGTATTTCGATCTAATGCTTTTTTCGCAACAGCACGTAACGCAGATGGTTCAAATACTAAATCTACATCTTCCATATCAAATAAATGTTGATATTGACGTGTTAATGCATTTTTAGGCTCAGTAAGAATTTGCATTAATGCTTCTTCATCAAGCTCTTCTAGAGTCGCCAAAACAGGTAAACGACCGATAAACTCTGGAATTAAACCAAACTTTACAAGATCATTGGCTTCAACTTGACTAAAGAGTTCAGATACTTGTTTTGCATCATCTTTCTTTTTGACTTCTGCATTAAATCCAATACCACCTTTTTCTTGGCGCTGTTGAACAATTTTTTCTAAGCCAGCAAATGCACCACCACAAATAAATAAAATATTTGAGGTATCTACTTGAATAAGTTCTTGCTGTGGATGCTTACGACCACCTTGTGGTGGAATAGATGCAACCGTACCTTCAATCATTTTTAATAATGCTTGTTGTACACCCTCACCAGAAACATCACGTGTGATCGATGGGTTTTCAGCTTTACGTGTAATTTTATCAATTTCATCAATATAGATAATGCCTTTTTCGGCCTTTTCTACATCGTAATCTGATTTTTGCAGTAATTTTTGTACAATATTTTCAACATCTTCACCTACATAGCCTGCTTCTGTAAGTGTAGTTGCATCTGCCATCGCAAAGGGAACATCTAATAAACGTGCCAAAGTTTGAGCAAGTAATGTTTTTCCTGAACCCGTTGGGCCAATCAGTAGAATATTACTTTTCGCAATTTCAACGTCATCGCGTTGGCGTTCAGTATCAGAAACTTTTAAACGTTTATAGTGGTTATATACTGCAACAGACAATGTTTTTTTCGCAGTATCTTGCCCAATGACGTACTGATCTAATGCAGCACGAATTTCATGTGGTTTTGGCAGTGGCTTATTCGCCCAATCACCTGAATCCGCTTGTTGACTGGTCTGAACTAAATCTAGGCATACGTCCACACATTCGTTACAAATATATGCGTCCTCACCTGCGATTAACTTACCTACTTCAGCTTGTGTTTTACCGCAAAATGAACAATGCTTTTGTCCTTGAGGATTGTCGGACATACTTACTCCAATAAATGATATTTAACTTATGGGCGTTTATTTAATACAGCATCAACAAGGCCGTATTCTTGAGCAGCTTGAGCCGTCATGAAGTTGTCACGATCTGTATCTCTTGCAACTGTTTCATAGTCTTGTCCGCTATGTTCAGCCATCAAGCGGTTTAAACGCTCTTTAATAAATAAAATTTCACGTGCATGAATTTCAATATCAGATGCTTGACCACGGAAACCACCAAGTGGTTGGTGAATCATAACACGTGCATTTTCTAAGCAGTAACGCTTACCTTTTGCACCTGCATTTAATAAGAAAGCACCCATAGATGCCGCTTGTCCCATACAAATTGTAGATACATCTGGTTTAATAAATTGCATTGTATCGTAAATTGCCATACCAGCAGTAACAGAACCACCTGGCGAGTTAATATAAAGATGAATATCTTTATCTGGATTCTCAGCTTCTAAAAATAACATTTGAGCGACAATCAAATTCGCCATATTATCTTCAACTTCACCCGTTAAAAAAATGACACGTTCACGAAGTAAACGAGAAAAAATATCAAAAGAACGTTCTCCACGAGAGGACTGCTCTACCACCATTGGAACGAGTGCATTTTCTATATTTGGAACATACATGAGTTTATTTATTCCTAAAATTTTTTGTTACTTACTTACGATAACAATATGAGGGATAATCTCTCAAATTGCAAAACTATTCCTTGTTTTAATTGTGAATAGCTTCCAGTAATTGGACTGATTTTATACAGCATTAACAAATCTGTAACATCACAAAAAAAGGCGCTCGATTGCGCCTTTTTTTACACACAAGAAATTAACCTTGTTGCTGACGAGCTTGTTGTTCTTTTAGTAATTCTTCGTAAGAAACTGCTTTTTCAGTAACTTTTGCAGAATTTAAGATATGGTCAACCACTTGATCTTCTAAAATAACAGCTTCAATTTGTGAACGTTGTTGCTTGTCATTTTTGAAGTATTCAATAACTTCAGTTGGATCTTCATAAGAAGAAGCCATATCGTCAATGTAAGCATCAACACGTGCTGCATCAACTTCAAGTTTAGCATCTGCAAGTACTTTGCTTACAAGTACACCTAATTTCACAGAGCGTTCTGCTTGCTCTTTGAATAAGTCATCTGGAAGCATGCTTGAGTCAAATGCTTTTGCACCTTCAGCACCAAACTGTTGAGTAAACTGTTGAATCATTTGCTGACGTTGACGATCAATTTCTTGAGCAACCATAGCAGAAGGAAGTTCAACTTCATTTGCTGCAACAAGTGCATCAAAAGTTGCACCTTTCACTTGGTTACGTAGACCATTTTTCACTTCACGTTCCATATTTTTACGAACGTCAGCTTTTAATTTTTCTACGCCATCTTCTTCAGTTAAACCAAATGTTTCTAAGAATTCAGCATCAATTTCAGGAAGTTTAGGTTTTTCAACTTTCTTCACATTAATTTTAAATTGCGCTTGTTTACCTGCAAGGTTTTCAGCTTGGTAATCTTCTGGGAAAGTTACATCAATTACTTTCTCTTCGCCAGCTTTCATACCAATGATGCCGTCTTCAAAGCCAGGAATCATTTGACCTGAACCTAACACAAGTGTGTAATCTTGTGCTGCACCACCTTCAAATTTTTCACCGTCAATTGAACCTTCGAAATCGAAAGTCACTTGCATGTCTTTTTTCGCCATACCCTTGGTATTTGCCCAAGTTTGACGCTGTTTACGTAAGTTTTCGATCATTTGATCTACATCTTTATCATTGATTTCAGATGTTTTACGTTCAACTTCTAAGCCATCAAATGCGTTTACTTCAACTTCTGGGTAAACTTCTACAGTTGCTTCATAAACCAAAGCATCATCTTTATTTTCAACTTTTTCAATATTTGGCATACCAACAGCATTAATTTTTTCTTGTTGGATTGCTTCAAATACTGTGTCACGGATTACGTCATTGACAACTTCTTGATAAATGCCAGCACCATATTCACGGCGCACAACATTTAAAGGAACTTTACCTGGACGGAAGCCGTTGATTTTTGCAGTTTTGGCAGTGCGCTTTAGACGAGCTTCAAACTGCTCGTTAACACGGCTCGTCGGTACAGATACGTTTAAACGACGGGCAACGCCCGAAACCGCTTCAGTCGTTACTTGCATGGCTTCCTCTATTCACTTAACTGGTTAGTAATAACAAAATTTTAAAAGTGCCACATTATATTCTATAGCAACAAGATATACAAAGTTTTGCTTATTTTTTGTCTGACCATAGTAAAATTAAGGCCATAATTGAATAATTTCGACAATTTTAAAGGGAGATCCCTTTCTTCTTTTCATATAGGCGTTCATCTTAAAATACAGATAAGTTCTAATTTAAAAACAAGCAACAATCTAATTTTTTTTTAGATGTAATTTTTAAATTTAAAAGAAATCTCCAGAAAAACATGATTAATAGGAAAATCTTTTAAATCTCAAATAAATTTGAACCAGTTCACATTATTTAGTACTATTATTGTAAATTTTAACACTTAATTGTAACTATGACTTTACATAAAGATTTACTTAAAAATGTGGAGTGGAAAGATTTACTTATTTTAAAACCTAAAGATATTTTATTAGAGCTGAGTCTTTCTCTCCCATGGCTTATGCTTTCATTTTATTTTGCGTATAAAAATAATTATCTCTTTGCTTTACCATGCTCTTTTATGTTTTTTCTTACAGGCTTAAGACAAGTACATAATGCTTTTCACTTTGCTTTAGGTATAAGTAGACCATTCACACATAAGTTCATGTATATGTTAAGTCTATTAATGCTTGGGTCAATGCATGCAATACAAATCAATCATTTAAGACATCATCAACATTGTATGACTGAAGAAGATATTGAAGCAAAAAGTGCAAAAATGCGCTGGTGGCAAGCAATTTTATTTGGCCCATTCTTCCCCATCCTATTACATAAAAAAGCCCTTGAAGTCGCCACACCTTCTCAAAAAAAATGGATTACTCTTGAGCTAATCGGAAATATAGTCATCTTAACTATTGTATTTACTGTTTTAGATATTTCTTTTATCAAATATCATTTTATAACCATGCTTATTGGACAGTGTATGACGGCGTTCTTTGCAGTATGGACCGTACATCACGATACAGAAGACCATGTTTATATGGCACGTACATTACGTCACCCTATAAAAAGATTTATCACTTATAATATGTTTCTACATGTTGAGCATCATTTATTCCCTGCAGTACCAACGTGTAAATTACATATTTTATCTAAACGTCTTGACCAATATTCCCCCAATGTAGAAATTCGTAAAGTCTTTTAAATTCTTCAATCATTATCCGAATTAACACCTTCTTAATTTGGATAATTCAAATAATATATTATATATAAAACATATAAATTACATAGTAAAATTAATTGAGACTTAATATGCTATGAATAATAATTCTTATTATTTAAAATATTATTGTTAATAAAAATAAACAACAAACCATTGATTTAAAATATTTTTTTAATTTTATTTGAGAAAAATAAAAATCTAAGGATTTTTTAATACTGAATGTGTAGATAAATTAACAATTATCATTATTATCTAATAATTAATTACATTACCACACTGAATACACTCATGTCCTTCATAAAAAATCATAAGAAAATTGTTACTTCCACAATCGCTTCATCGCTTTCAATTATTGCAGGCAATGCAATTGCGCAAGAGAATACCAGTCAATTACCGACCATTGACTTACATGCTTCACCTTCTACTCCATATAATGACTTTCAAAGTTTTAAAACAGATCGGTCTGCAAATACAAAATATGTAGCTCCCCTATTAGATACACCTAAAAGTATTGATGTTATTTCACAAAAACTATTGGCAGAAACGCATTCAAATACTCTAACCGAAGCACTACGAAATACCCCAGGAGTTACCCTAGCTGCGGGCGAAGGAGGCACACCGTTTACAGATATGCCCTATATTCGAGGTTATAGTGCGCAGTCTTCTATTTATGTAGATGGCATTCGTAACTCTGTTTCACAAAATAGAGATATGTTTGATGTAGAAAAAGTAGAAGTTACTAAAGGTTCTAGCTCAGCAATTTCTGGTGGAGGTGGTGCAGGCGGCAGTATTAATCTTATTACCAAAGAAGCACATGCAGGCGATAGATATCAAGGAACCATTGCAGGTGGTACAGATGATTATCGCCATATTACGCTAGATGCAAATAAAGATTTTGGAAATGGCATTGCCGGCCGTGTGGTCGTAATGGGACATCAGAATGAAAAGCCCGGTGAGAAAGATGGTGCCGAATACAATCGTGTAGGTATTGCGCCAAGTATTGTTTTTGGCTTAGGTACGCCAACAAGAGCACGCCTCAGTTACTACTATTTGCAAAGTGATGATAACCCAGATGCAGGTATTCCTTTCCCAATAAAAGGTGGTGCACCTTATAACGTTGCGAAAGGAACATATTATGGTTGGAAAGGGCGCGATTTTGATCGTAGACAAAATCAGGTTGGTACTTTTAAACTAGAGCACGACTTTAATGAAGATCTCAATTTATCAAACACACTTAATTATAATTATGCCTCTACAAACTATATCATGACGAATCCAGATGACTCACAAGGAAATATTGCGAATAATAATCGTATATTTCGTCGTGCAGTCAGTCAAATTTCGTCTACCAATGCTTATAGCGACCAAATGGCGTTATCAGGAAAATTTAATACAGGAGGTATAAAACACAGCTTCAGTACAGGAGCAGATTGGACTTACCAAGAAACAGATACTGGAATTTATGCATTCAATGGCTTTAACCCTAATAAGAGTTTAGATATTCAAGATCAGACAAATAATGGCAACTCAGAAAGTTGTAAGAATCCCACAATAGGCTACTGTACAACACTGAATAATCCAAATCCATATGATACTTATAGTGACAAGGCGACAGCAGTTAAAGGCTTTGCAACAACACGTAACCGTAATGTAGGTTTATATGCTTTAGATAGTATTGAATTTTCTCCACAATGGTTATTAAACTTAGGGTTACGATGGGATCAGTTTAATACAAGTATTAAATACAACTATCCAATTACACTAAGAGGTACACAGTACACAGCTGGACAAGGTGCTTCTAACGATAAAAGCTTCTTTTCTTATCAGGCAGGTTTAGTATTTAAACCAACTGAAAATGGTAGTATTTATGCCAGTTTTGCTACCTCTGCAATTCCTGTTGGATCAGATCAGTTTGACCAAACCGCAACAAGTGCCATTATGTCTGCAAATGACCTAAAACCAGAAGAAGCACGCACTTATGAAGTGGGAACCAAATGGAATATCTTTAAAAATCGTGCAAATGCAACCGCGGCTGTATTTAGAACAGAAAAGCAAAATACACGTATTGGTGTAACAAACTCAGCAACAGGTATTACAACACTTTCAAATGTTGGAACAAGTCATGTAAATGGCTTTGAGCTTGGTCTGAATGGGAACCTTACTGAAAAGTGGGACATCTCTGCAGGATATAGCTATTTAGATAGTAAGTTGACTAAAACTTCTTCAGATCTTAGATCACTTGCAGGATTAGGCAAAGCTCTTCCATATGTTTCTAAAAACAGTGCAACACTGTGGACAACCTATAAAGTACAACCACAACTTACCTTAGGTGTAGGAACACAATATAACGATCGTTCAGTCGTATCGTATGTTGCAAACAGCAATGTGCCAAAATATATTCCAACTTATACCCTTTATAATGCAATGATCAAATATAACGTAAACCGTAATATCGATTTACAGCTCAACATAAACAATATTACAGACAAGCGTTATTTCTCTACAGGACATTATCACTATGCTATGCAGGGTGATGGCCGTAATGCCGTACTTGCTTTAAATTTTAAATACTAAAACGAAGAACACAGTATGGCCAGTTGAATACTTGCCATACTGTCATAAACTATAAATTAATTAGACGTTTCAGAGAAAAACTCAAGAATCATTACGCCCACTACAATAAACCCAATACCAATATAGGCAGGAAAACTCAATTTCTGATCTAAGAAAAAATGTGCAACAACGACACAACCTATCGTTCCTAGACCTCCCCACAATGCATAAACAATTCCAGTAGGTAAATATTTTAAAGCCATTCCTGCAAATACAAATGTAATCGCATAAAATACTAAACTTAATGCAGTCGCCTTATAATTGGTAAACCCATTGGCCTGCGTCAAAAAAAACATCATCAAAACATCGACGACAATAATTCCAAATAAATAAAGATACCCCATATTGGAAACTATGAATGTGCGCATAAAATTCTCAAATTAACTTTTTTTGATACTGTACTTTATCTAACAGTAGAAATAAGATAGATATTTCATAGTTTTAGATATTTTCTAAAAAAGTATATAGTTTATGAGTTTTGTACGTATGCGAACCAAAAAGTTATCGCTTGTGGTTGTTCCATTGTTATTGACTGCATGTAGTCAAAATAATGATATCTTACAACAAGATGTATATAATAATCAGTACAACTGCCAACAAGATTGGCACCCTGATCTGTGTGAGCAGCAACCGAATTCAAATGCCAGCGCTAAAATACTTTTTCTTGGACCTCAATATTATAAAACAGTTCGCAAGGTTCGCTACTTAGGAAGTATTATTACTCGTTCAGGAAATAATTATAAAAGCTATCGACCAATTATATCAGCAGCTATTCATACTGGGGCTAAATCAACACCTGTTGCACGTAGGGGCTTTGGCAAGTCTGATCAAATCAATGGCTCAGGTGGAGGATAGCCATGAAAAGAATGATTCTACCAAAGCGTGACCAATGGGAAAAAAAACACATAGATATTGGTTTTGACTATTTTAATCTTCCTTCACGAGACGGCTCACTTTATTGGTCAGAGGGTGTGGCTTACGAATTTACTTTAAAACAAATTGAACAACTTGAAGATGCTTCTAATGAATTGCATCAAATGTGTCTTCACCTTGTAGAAGATATGATTCAGCAAGGTGACTACCCAAATTATTTCCAACTGCCACAACAAGCGATTCCTTTTATTGAGCACTCATGGAAAAATCAAGCGCCTACACTGTATGGTCGTTTTGATTTTTCATACGATGGTCAAGACATCAAAATGCTTGAATATAATGCAGATACACCAACAGGATTACTCGAAGCTTCAGTAGCGCAGTGGCTTTGGATTGAGGATGTTCAGTCTATTCCAAATCGAGATCAATTCAATAGTATTCATGAAGCATTGATTGACCAATGGAGGAATTTATATCCTTCTACAACTACAGTACATTTTGCAGCATGCCAAAGCGCAGGCCGCGAAGATTGGGGAAATTTAGAGTACCTTATGGACACTGCTTTTCAAGCAGGCCTCAATGTCAATGAATTATCTATGGAAAATATTGGATGGGATGGAAAAGAATTCGTCGATCTAAATAACCAAACCATTGAACATCTATTCAAGTTATATCCTTGGGAGTGGATTTGGGATGAAGCCTTTTCACAGCATATCAGTACAAAAACAAATTGGATTGAACCATGTTGGAAAATGCTTTTGTCCAACAAAGCTCTTCTAGTTGAACTATGGAAAAAGTTCCCAAACCATCCCTTCTTACTTGAGTCTTATGCATATGATTCTCAAACCAATTACGCTGGTAAATGGGTACGTAAACCTATCTTGGCTCGCGAAGGGGCTAACATTCGCATAATACAAGACAATATCGACTTAGGCGAAGCATCGGGTAGCTTTTACTTTAAAGATTACGACCAAAGTGGTTATATTATGCAACGCTGGGTAGATACTCCACTACATCACGGTATGCTACCTACCTTGGGATTATGGATGGTTGGTGATAAGTGTGCCGGCTTATCTTTACGCGAAGATGTATTTGACATCATTGGGAATGATGCACATTTTGCAGCACACTATTTTGTTGAATAATCAAATATTTATGACTAAATTGAATGTAATGCAACACGTTTCATATAAAATACTAAACGTGTAAAAAAGAGAATTTGTAAAAAAATTGTAAATGCAGAGATACACCATTCATACCAATCGTCAAAAGCTGTACCAGACAAATGAAGCATGGAATAAAGACCCAATAACACTAAACCAAATATAATACCTGCAACTGTTGTCTGTACTAGTATTGGGAAAGATAGTGCAGTTATTCTCCCTAAGAAGTGACTTCCATTGTCACCACCATTGGCTTTATACGCACGCTGAATACCATATACGATAATCGTGATGGTTAAAGCACCTTCTACTCCAATAATACGAGTATCCACATAAGGAGAATACATACCATAGTAATAAACCAAGGTAACTAAAACTGCTGTGACCAAGTAATAGTTCTTATAATGTTTTTTTTCTAAAGTATTGGCTGATAACTCATGTGCTAAAGCTTTCGTATTCCAAAAATACATTACTTTATATTCTCATATCTTATATGCTCATATACTTTACGCATGCCTTTCAAAAATTTAAAGTTAATTTTTAAAAATAAGCACTTCAAATTTAAAAAAGCCCATCTAAATTGATGAGCTATTTATTTTAATTAATTACTTCTTTTCTAGGACTTCAACAGGCCCATGATTATCGCAATGGCCATTGTGTTGATGATGTAAATGTCCATCAACTAAATAGTCCACATGATCTCCATGTGGGACAGCTTCATGCCCACAGTTTGGTCCATGCACATGTCCTTTTTCATGACCTGAGCATTCATGCCCTTGAGTACACTCTTCAGGATTCTGATCATTTACAGACAGCACATGTTCACCTTGTGTTTCATTTTGCAAGTGACCATCTACCAGATAATCTACGTGGTCATCGTGTTTAATTGCAGTATGTCCACAGCTTTTTCCATGTACATGATGATCATTATGTTCTGTTGTCATTTCTATTCTCCATCATTAAGTTGCACATTTTATAAACTACACAACCACCTTAACATAGTTTTTTTTAGATTGTAATCTCACTAAAGCACTTCGCGATATCAAGTCATAGTCAGTAATTCATGAATAATATAATCCAAAATTTTAGTATTTATGTTGATCTAACATCTTATTCATTTCGATTTTAGTTTTCTTAGGTTTTCCTTAGGAAATTCATAAAATATTCATAATTATTGAAATATTCAATTACAACAATAATAGCATTGGAAATATAGATATAAAAAAATAATATTAAACAAAAACTTACCTAGAATTAATCAATTTTTTCCAATTTTGTAAATACTAATAATTATCATTTATAATAACACTAGCAGTACATATATTAACAAACGGATTGATAAATCTCTTAATTCGTACATGAGGAATCAATGGGATGACGAAGAAAGCCATCAACAAACGTAACCACACCGCAAAAACTGTTGCTCTGGCAATCACTTTGCCTAACCTTGCATTGGCTGCAACATCAGAGGTAACGGACTTACCTACGATTGAAAGCTCCTCACATTCAAACAGCCATTATGCAAAACAAAGCTCCTCTGACAAAAGAACACAAGTTTTAAGAGATACCCCACGTACCACACAGATCATTACCGAAAAAACATTAAAAGAACAAAACCTACTCTCTCTACAAGATGCGCTTTCGACCACACCGGGTATTTCTTTTGGTGCTGGTGAAGGAGGTGGCGGTTATGGTGATAAAATTACGCTACGCGGATATGATGCAACAAGTAACATTACAGCAGATGGCTTAAGAGATACTGCCCTCACCACACGCAGTGACTTATTTAACTATGATGCTGTTGAAGTCACAAAGGGCGCTAATTCCGTTGAAAACGGCGCAGGTCAAGTCAGTGGCGGGGTCAATCTTGTGACTAAAGCAGCTAAAGATCAAGATTTTAACAATCTTTCTGTAGGCGTAGGTACCGACCATTACACTCGTATAACAGGTGATTTTAATAAAGTTGTGAATGATGATGTTGCTTTTCGCTTAAATGTGATGGGACACAAAAACAACTATGCTGGTCGCGATGAAGAATTAAAGCGTTGGGGTATTGCACCATCTGTAACCTTTGGTATTGGCGAAAATACTAAAGCGACCCTATCTTATGTTCATCAAGAAGACGATAATGATCCACAATATGGTGTGCCTTATTATAACGGACGTGCTGTTCCGGGTATCTCAAATAAAAATAATTATGGATATACAGACTTAGATAATGTTCGAATTACAAATAATACTGGTTTATTAAAAGTAAAAACCGAAATTACAGACAATATTCAATTTAACTCAGTCACTCGCTTAAGCGACATACATCAAGTTTCTGTCATTTCAGCACCACAAGGAACGTTCTGTTTAGCCAATGGAATGGCACCAACAGCTTATACTAATTCAAATACAACAGGTTATACAAAATGCTCTGCCCCTAGCCAATATATTGTCAGTGGCCCACGTGGATTTAAAAGAGATACAGAAACCAAGCAAATTGCAAATGATAGTAACTTTAAAATTAAGTTTGGTTCAGACTATATAAAAAATACACTCATTGTAGGTGGTGGATTTAGCCAAGAAGATTACATGCTCAAAAGTGGAAGTTATTTAAATAATGCAAATGGTTCAACCAGTACTCGTCCGAATATGGATGTTTACAACCCAAACCATGTTTGGAATAACTCAACAAATTATATCCAAGCAGACAGCCGCAGTGGCTCTGGAAGCTTAGATACCTATTATGGCTATATTTTTAATAACACTAAATTTGGTTCACACTGGCTACTCGACTTAGGTGCTCGCTACGATCGTACAGATGGTGTTTACCGCGATATTAATGGTGCTGTTACTGGTTCTCAAAATGCCAACCTATTTAGCTATAGTGGCGGCATTACATTTAAACCGACAGAATCGACTAGCCTATATATCAGCTATGCGAACTCTCAAAAGCCAACCATTGGTGTTGCAAGTGAAACCTGTACAAATACTTCTGCAAACAACACATGTAATGTTAAGCCTGAAAGCGCTGTAAACTATGAGATTGGGGCAAAGTGGGAGGTCAACCCAGACCTACTTCTTACTATTGCAGGATTTAGAAACGAACGTAATAAAGTGCGTGTTCAAGGGAATGATGGATTTAACTACGTCCTAAATGGTAAAAACTATGTAAATGGTGTAGAAGCTGGCTTAGTCGGAAACATCACGCCTCAGTGGGACATTACTGCAAGTATGGCTTGGATGAAAGGAAAATATGACCAAACCGCAGCAAATGGTGTTCAGGACTTTTCTAAAGGTGATTACTTAACTCAAGTCCCTGAATATTCAGGCAGTCTTTGGACGAACTATAAACTGAATAGTCAATGGCAAGTAGGCTATGGTGCTACATACCAAGGTAAAATGTACTTAAGCACACATACATCTGCAGCCAACAACAAAATTGCTCAAGTACAATCTGAGGACTATCTACTCCACAATGCATCAATTACATATACAATGAATAAAAACTTAAACTTCCAGTTAATTGGGCGCAACCTTACAAATAAGGTATATTACACTCACATTAGAAATAATGGTTGGGCAATGCCTGGTGAAGGAAGACAAGCTGTATTTAACATCAACTATAGTTTCTAATTTGATGCCTTGAATGCTTGCCTTTAACTAGGCAAGCATTTATTTAGGAAAATTATGATTATTCAAATTCCCAATTTAATTGGTCTTAAGCATCTCAATGAATGTCGACAACTTTTACAAAAATCACCGTGGATCAATGGCAAAGAAACAGCAGGTCATCAATCTGTACACTTAAAAAACAACTTACAATTACCTATAGATTGTGATGAAGCGCAATATATGGGGCATATCATTCAAACTGCCTTAAAAAATAATCCCCTTGCATTTAGTGCGAGTCTCCCAAAAAAAATTCTCCCCCCCATGTTCAATTGTTATCAAGATCAAGGACATTTTGGCAATCACATTGATAATGCCATTCGCTATAATTCAGAAACACAGGAATATTTAAGAACAGATATTTCATGCACTGTATTTTTCACCAATCCTGACGAATATGAAGGTGGTGAGTTGGTCATTGAAGATACCTATGGAAGCCACAGCATCAAACTTCCCGCAGGACATGCTATTTTGTACCCTTCGACAAGCTTACACAGAGTCATGCCTGTCACAAATGGTGCTCGTATTTCATCTTTCTTTTGGATTCAAAGTTTTGTTGCATCAGATTCTAAACGCCAGATGCTCTTCGAATTAGATCAGTCCATCCAATCTTTAACTCAAGAGTTAAATACAAATCATAAGGATATTGTGAAGCTGACCGGTTTGTACCATAATTTATTGAGACAATGGAGTGACATGTAATATTCACCGCTAAAGCGATAACTACCATGCCCATAGAACCACACTTAACAAAAATCCCACCTCATCTACTCACCTTACTCGACTATGAACGGGAGGCAAAAAAACATCTCCCCACCTCTTATTGGGCATATTTACAAAGTGGTGCCATGAATGAAATTAATTTAAAGAGAAATCTACAACAATTCGCCGATGTTAATATTTTACCGCGTGTCCTTAATGATCTTACACACGGTAATACGCATCTAGAAATATTTGGGCAAGACTATCCACACCCTATTTTTCTTGCACCTATTGGTCATCAAGCCCTCTTTCATCCCGAGGCAGAGCAAGCAACCGCATTAGCTGCCGAAGTAATGCAAAGTAATATCATATTAAGTACCTTTACCAATACACCATTACAGGCACTTAAAAAGGAAAACCCTTTTAAGTGGTTTCAACTGTACTGGCAAGGCAACCGAGAAAAATCATTACAACTCATTCGACTTGCAGAGGAACATAACTACAAAGCCATTGTCATTACAGTAGATGCACCACATAAAGGTATTAGAGATACTGAAAGACAGGCACAGTTTGACCTACCTCCAAACATGTACCATCCGCATACAAAAGCACATTTAGTCGCAGAAAATTTACAGCCTCATCAACATCCTCTTTTTGATGGCCTGATGCAACTTGCGCCAAAATGGGCAGATATTCACTGGTTAGTAAAACAGACAAAATTACCTATTGTTTTAAAAGGGATTCAACATCCTGCCGATGCCAAAATTGCGCTAGAACAAGGTATTCAAGGCATTATTGTTTCAAATCATGGTGGCCGAGTACTAGATACTACCCCCACCACACTTTCATCATTAAAAAAAATTCGTCAAGTCGTTCCTCATAATTATCCACTTCTACTCGATGGTGGTATTCGACGTGGAACCGATGTATTTAAAGCAATTGCTTTTGGGGCAAATGCTGTACTTATTGGTAGGCCATATATTTATGGCTTGGCAACCGCTGGCGCTTTAGGCGTTGCACATGTCATTCGTACACTCAAAGAAGAGTTTGAAATTACTATGGCTTTGGCAGGAACAGCTACCTTAAAAGATATTTCTTCAGACTACATTGCGTAAGAAAACCATTGACAGCTTTTTAAATATCACTTAATTTAAGGACACACCCCCCTAAAACTTACTCCCTAATAAAATTAGATTGTCTATCTACATAGATGATACAGACAGCCTAATGCCACAAAATTTAATAATGTAGCTTTGCAATAACTCTACCCATCATGTATGGCTACAAACAGGAGTACTTCAAAATGTTGGCTGACCCAAGCACAAAATATCGTCGCATGTATCAACGTGTTGACTTGCCAGATCGTCAGTGGCCAAATAAAGAAATTACACAGGCCCCTATTTGGATGAGCACGGATCTGCGTGATGGGAACCAAGCAATTTTTGAACCAATGAACATCGAACAAAAATTTAAAATGTTCCAAATGCTTGTCAAGATTGGTTTTAAACACATTGAAATTGGTTTTCCATCTGCATCTCAAACAGATTTTGACTTTACAAGAAAACTCATCGAAGAAAACCACATTCCTGAAGATGTATATATTGAGGTTCTTGTACAAGCACGCGACCATTTAATTGCACGCACTTTCGAAGCCCTTCAAGGTGCAAAACGTGCAATTGTGCATATTTATAATTCGAACTCTCCAACATTTCGTGAAAAAGTACTGAACGTAGATATTGCTGGTGCAAAAAAACTTGCAACCAATGCTGCCGAAAAAGTGAAAGAATATGCATCAAAACAACCTGAAACTGAATGGGTTTTTCAATACAGTCCAGAATGTTTCTCTGCTACAGAACTAGAAGTTGCAAAAGATATCTGTGATGCTGTGACAGAAATTTGGGATGCACGCCCAGAGCAAAAGGTTATTTTAAACCTTCCTGCAACTGTTGAAGTTTCAGGTCCAAACGTTTATGCAGACCAAATTGAGTGGATGCATCGTAACTTAGCACGTCGTGAAGGTGTACTTATTTCCGTGCATTGTCACAATGACCGTGGCTGCGGTATCGCAGCGTCTGAACTTGCCATTTTGGCAGGTGCAGACCGTGTCGAAGGTTGTGTCTTTGGTAATGGTGAGCGTACAGGTAACGTCGACATCGCAGCTATTGCATTAAATATGTATACACAAGGTGTTTCTCCAAAGTTAGATTTCTCAAACATTAACGAAATCATTGCAACTGTAGAAGAATGTACTGGACTTCCTGTTCATCCACGCCACCCATATGCAGGTGACCTTGTATTTACAGCCTTCTCTGGTTCACACCAAGATGCAATTAAGAAGGGTTTCGAATTCCAAAAAACACAAGAAATTTGGGATATGCCTTACTTGCCAATCGATCCTAAAGATTTGGGTCGTGACTACGATGCGGTTATTCGTGTAAATAGCCAGTCTGGTAAAGGTGGTATAGCTTACTTATTAGAATCTAATTTTAATGTTACCTTGCCTCGTCGTGTACAAATTGAGTTTAGTCAAATTGTACAAGCACATACAGACAATACGTCTAAAGAAATTACAGCAGACGAAATTTGGAAGCTATTCAAAGCAACCTATGTCGATATTAAAGATAAACATTACAGTGCAAAAACATATCGTCTTTCTACAGAAGACAATGATCAAGTCATCGACTTAGAAATTGAAGTAAATGGTGAAACGCAACATTTACAAGGTCGTGGCAATGGTCCAATTTCTGCGATTATTAATGCACTTCAACTTCCAATTGATGTCTTAAACTATGAAGAGCGTAGTATTAGTTCTGGTGCAGATGCAAAAGCACTCGCATTACTTGAAATTCAAGTAAAAGGCAGTGGTCGTAGTGCATTTGCGGCAGGTATTCACAGCAATACCATTACTTCACCTATTGAAGCGATTATTGCGTGTACAAACCGCTTGATCGATCAAGGCGTTCTTAGCACAGCAGATATTGTTTCCGAAGCTGTTTAACAAAAATAGTTATTTTAAAAGGATACCCAAGTTGGTATCCTTTTTATTATTCATGATTTACAAAAATAAGGCGATTCATACTCGTGTCTTTTGCATCTGATTCTGTGGGTATCGTAACTCCACAAAAATATTCTTTTGAACAGCCTCTTCAACTTGAATGTGGTCGAGTCCTACCACGTTTTGAGCTTATGGTAGAGACCTATGGAGAACTTAATGAAACCAAATCAAATGCAATTTTAATTTGTCATGCGCTGTCAGGTCATCACCATGCTGCAGGTTATCACCATGAAGATGATAAAAAACCTGGTTGGTGGGATGCTTGTATTGGCCCTAATAAAGCAATAGATACAAATAAATTTTTCGTAGTTGCTGTTAATAATATTGGTGGTTGTCATGGTTCTACAGGGCCCACTTCTCCTAACCCTGAAAACGACAATTTACCTTATGGCCCAGACTTCCCACTCGTTACCGTTCGTGACTGGGTAAATACGCATATTCTTCTTTCTGATCGCCTTGAAATAGAGAAATGGTACGCCATCGTTGGTGGTTCGCTCGGTGGGATGCAAGCACTTCAATGGTCTATTGATTACCCTGATCGCTTAGAACGCTGTGCAATTATTGCAAGTGCACCAAAACTTTCGGCACAAAATATTGCATTTAACGAAGTTGCACGACAATCTATTTTATCAGATCCAGACTTTCATCAGGGCTACTACCTTTCCAAAGACAGCTACCCAAGGCGTGGGCTTATTTTAGCTCGAATGGTTGGTCATATTACCTACCTTTCCGAAGAAGCCATGAAACAAAAATTTGGACGTGACTTAAAATCTGGCAAGTTTATGTATGGTTTTGATGTTGAGTTTCAAGTTGAAAGTTATTTACGCTATCAAGGTGAACGCTTTAGCCGTAACTTCGATGCGAACACCTATCTAATTATGACGAAAGCACTCGATTACTTTGATCCATCTCGAGAATATGAATCTTCATTAACAAAGGCATTAGCCAATACAAAATGTCGATTCTTAGTCATTTCATTTACAACAGATTGGCGTTTTAGTCCTCAACGCTCAGAAGAAATTGTAAATGCACTCATTACCAACCACAAACCTGTAAGTTATCTCGATATTGATGCAGAACAAGGCCACGATTCCTTCTTATTCCCTATTCCACTTTATGTAAATACCCTACGTGCGTTTTTAGGGGGTGAAGCTCATCTTCGTTCAGCCAGTACATTTCAGGAGCCTAAATAATGCGATTAGACCAACAATTGGCAGAAAAATGGATTAGTCCTGGTTCAAAAGTACTCGATTTAGGCTGTGGCGATGGTGAACTACTTGCACATATGAGCAAAAAACATAATATTAGTGCTTATGGACTAGAAATCGATCAAGAAAAGATTGCAATTGCAGTCAGTCGAGGGTTAAATATTATACAACAAGATCTCAACCTTGGTTTACATCGTTTCGATGACCAAACGTTCGATTACGTTGTAATGGCACAAGCTTTGCAAGCAGTAGATGCACCTGATGTTTTATTACGGGATATGGTGCGTGTAGGGAAACAAGCAATTATTACCTTCCCCAACTTTGCGCATTGGAAGACTCGTTCTTATCTTGCGTTTAAAGGAAGAATGCCTGTTTCTAATGCACTACCTTATATGTGGTACAACACGCCGAATATCCATTTATGTACTTTCCGAGATTTTGAAGCACTTTGTGCCGAAAATAATATCCGGATTATTAATCGACTGGCTGTCAATGTAACTCAAAAAGACAGCCTTCTTAGCAAACGAATACCAAACTTGTTTGCTGAGGTCGCTATTTATCGAGTGAGCGCCCTATGAAGAAATTTTTTGTAAGTACCCTGTTGTTTGGACTGGCTGTATTATCACATGCAGACTATTTGACAACACCTCAGCAACAACCGACAGCATCATCTCAAGCTGCTCGTTACTCAACAATGGGTTTTAATGATTTATTGAATGAAGCAAAAGCTGGACAAGCTGCTGCACAATTTTATGTTGCAACACACTACCAACAAGGTAAAGGTATTCAAAAAGATTTAAATCAAGCTTTTGCTTGGTATAAAAAAGCAGCAGATCAAGGTATTCCATCTGCTCAATTGAATGTTGGTCGTATGCTTGCAGATGGAATGGGTACAAGCAAAAATATGATCTTGGCACGCACATACCTAGAAAAGGCAGCGAGCCACGGCGACAACCGTGCGAGCTTCAACCTTGCACTGATGGAAGAACAAAAGAAAGATTATATGGGTGCATACCAATGGTATGAACTTTCAACACGCGATGGCATGCTAGACAATAAAGTCATTAATATGTCAGAAAACAAAAAGACTGCTTTGGCTGCGAACTTGACACCAGATCAAATTCGTCAGGCAGTTGATCGTGCTGATAAATGGATTCAAGCGCAATAATCTATTTCTCAGCTCACTCATAGAACAGCACTTTTTGTGCTGTTTTTTTATGCTTTAAAGAGTGTACTCATTGGTAACATGCTCTAATTTGTGCATAATCGAATCATATTTTTTAATTATATTTTCGATATGACACAATTAAGATGGCTGAGTGCTGGTGAACTTATACTTGCAAGTAATAACAAAGGAAAAATTGCAGAGTTTGAGAATTTATTTCAAGACTTAAACTTACCAATTGACGTTATTCCACAAGGTAAATTAAATATTCCTGATGCTATTGAAGATGGCTTAAGCTTTATAGAAAATGCGATTTTAAAAGCACGTCATGCATCTAAACTCTCAGGCAAGCCGGCTATCGCAGACGATTCAGGATTATGTGTTCCTTTACTCGGCGGTGCACCAGGTATCTATTCTGCTCGTTATGCAGGTCATCATGGAAATGATGATGCAAATAATCAAAAGTTGCTTGAGGCTCTTACACCTTATCGCCAAACGAATACACCTATTGAAGGAATGTTTGTATGTGTTTTAGCATTTGTTGAACATGCAGATGATCCTCTACCTCAAGTTTTCCAAGGAACTTGGCATGGCGAAATCCTTCCTGAAATACGTGGTGAAAATGGATTTGGTTATGACCCACTCTTTTGGCTACCAGAACTTCAAAAAACCAGTGCTGAATTATCAAAAGCAGACAAAAATAAAATAAGTCATCGCGGTCAGGCAATGCAAAAATTTCGCGAAAGTTTGAAATAAATCGTTATATAAAGTAGAGACCTGCAAAGATAATCATTACCATCATACTCACAATCGTACCTGCTGCAATATAACGCGCTGAATGCCCCGTTCCTTGATAATGAGTTTCTATAGCGACAATATTAGCAGCAGGCGGTAGACAAAATAAGAAAAATAAAACTGCAATATGTGCTTTAAAATATGCAATAGGTAATGCAAAATAGCATACCGAGCAAATGATCATACCGATAATTAGCTTGTAAAACATCACACGTAAACTAAACTTAAGATCAGCTAAATTGACTTTCGTTTGACTTAACCAAATTCCTAAAATTGCCATTCCTGCAAAGACCATTCCAAACTTTGCAAAGCTATATAAGTTTGAAACCCACCCTCCTAAATGCCAATTTTGTATACCGACCAATCTTAAACACAGCGCCAACAGTAAAGCAATCACAGGTGGAGACTGTAATAGTTTACGAAGTGTTTGCTGTATGGGCAATTTTTCAGTACTTACAGCATTTATAGCCCAAACATTACCAAATATTGAACCGCCAATATATAAAGCAATCATTGCTGCACTCACAGATTGACCAAAAATAAGAAGTGCAAAAGGAAAACCCAACCAGCCTATGTTAACATAGCTACCACATAGCGCAACAAGGCGATCTTTAAATATACTCACTAAAAAAATATAAGAAATAATCGCAGCGACACCACTAAATAGCATGAGTGAAAAACTTCCTGCTTGGTAGTACACCATGTTATAGATAATGACAAAAGGAATAAAAAACCGCGCCAAGCTAGTTGCTAATATTTTTTTTAAAAACGTAACGAAAGAGTATGGCGAGCTGATCCAGCCAAAAAAGAAAGCAACGATAGGAAGTAGTACAGACATTTTTTCATCATTTTTATTGTGTATTTTCTTTATTACACATTTCTTGAACTCAAGCAAGCTTTTATAAACCACTAAAAACATTCTATTTTTCTTTAAAATGAAATTAAACTGTCATTGAAATGTCACGCTAAACTGCTGAGATAGTGTCAAACTTAAGGAGCTTCTTATGGCAGGTTTATCAATTTGGCACGTCATTATTTTTCTTATTGTCGTGGTTTTATTGTTTGGCACATCTAAACTTAAAAACATTGGTAAAGATGTTGGAGGTGCAGTTAAAGATTTCAAGAAATCTATGAATGAAGATGATACCCATCCAAAAGCATCATCAGAAAATAACGCAAAAACAGCTTCATCGGCAAAGCCAGAGTAATTTATGTTTAATGTGGGTATTTCCGAGCTATTTGTATTTTCAATCATTGCGCTAATTATTTTGGGGCCAGAAAAACTACCTCAAGCCATTCGATTTATAGGCCAATGGTATGCTAAGAGCAAAAGATTCGTTGGAAATATTCAAAATGATATTGACCGTGAATTACGTTTATCTGAGTTAAAGGCACAAATGGATCAAGAGATTGAGAAAATTCGTGCTCTTGAAAAGAAGTTAAATGATCAGTCTATGAATCTTGAAAAAAAAATGATACCTACAACTCAGCTAACATTTACCAAGAAATCATTTTCCCCTATTCAAAAAATTTACTATGGCTACCACCCCAATTATCCATTCATCGCATCATCCATAAATACACCACCTAAATTAAAGATTGCGGTATGACAACGACTCCAGAATCTACAAATCAGCCACTACCTCCACTTGAGGAAATGCCTATTCATAAACACCTTGTGATTTTAAGGAAACATTTATTTAAAATCATGATTGCATTGATCGGACTTTTTTTATGTTTATTGCCATTTGCTAATCAAACGTACCAACTTTTATCTGAGCCTCTTCGCGCACAACTACCTATGCATTCAACCATGATTGCAACAGATGTGACAGCTACCTTTTTAGCGCCATTTAAACTGAATTTATTTGTGTCGCTCATGTTAATTATGCCATTTATTCTTCACCAAATTTGGGCATTTGTTCGACCTGCACTGCATGATAAAGAACAAAATATTACTTTTCCATTAATGGTCGGTAGCGTTGGCTTATTTTATAGTGGCATTGCCTTTGCTTATTTTATCGTCCTTCCGTCCATGCTACATTTTTTTATCAGTGTTTCACCTGAAAGTGTTGCACCGATGACAGATATCAACAGTTATCTTACCTTTTGTCTTAAACTCTTTTTAGTTTTTGGCATTACCTTCGAAATTCCAATTATTACCTTACTGCTCATTTTAGCAGGCATTGTTAGCACGAAAAGCCTCATAGAAAAAAGAAGATTTATTATTGTTGGATGTTTTTTTGTGGCTATGTTTGCTACACCACCCGATGCTATCTCTATGATTATGCTTGCAATACCCATGTGGTTGCTTTTTGAAGTAGGGCTATTTTTTGGAAAAATGTTAGAAAAAAAACATACTTCATCTCTTTCATAATTTTGTCATCAAACTGTCAGCGATGTTTCACAACCAAACGATAGATTATAAAAAATTTAATTATTTTCAATAAAATATAGGAAACATCATGACCGAGCAGACGCCATATCATGAAGAGCAAGAGCTAAATAACAACACATCGAGCAATACTCACTTTAATGATATTTTAGACCATTATATCTCTCGTCGTGATCTTATTAAAAAAACGACGAATGGTGCAATTGCCTTAGCACTTGCAAGTAGCGTAACTGGCTATGCCAATGCTCAGTCAACTAAGTCAGATCAGCAACACTCATCTCAAACCAAACGACCAGAAAAGTTGACCTTCCAACCTGTTGCTAAAAATAAAAAAGATATTGTTACTGTACCTGAAGGATATCAAGTCAATGTTCTTTACAAATTAGGAGATGCGATACATCCCGCTTACGCAGACTGGGATGATCAAAACATTCCTTCGGGACCGAGCTTTCAATTCCGTTCAGGAGACTGTCATGATGGAATGCACTATTTTGGTTTAAATAAAAAAACCAAACATATGGATGAAAGTGTTTCTTCTGAAGGGTTGCTAGTCATGAACCATGAATACATTAATCCAACGTTCTTACACCCTAAAGGGCCAACTAAAATTGATGGACATCGACCTGAAGATGAAGTTATTCGTGAGACCAATGTTCATGGTGTATCAATTATTCATATTAAAAAAGATCCCATTACCCAGCATGTTTCTCTAATTAAAGATTCTTTATTTAATCGTCGTATTACAGCAACTACACCTATGGATTTTTCTGGAGTTGCAAAAGGCTCTGAGCGCTTAGCTACAGTTTTCTCACCTAAAGGCTTAAAAACGAGAGGCACACACAATAATTGTGGTAATGGATACACACCATGGGGAACTTACTTAACAACAGAAGAAAACTTTATTGGCTATTTTCAACGCAATGCCAATGACGACCAACAGCGCCAAGCACACGAAATTGTAGCGTTAAAACGTTATGGCCTAAAAGCCGGCTCAAGTTCAAAATATGAATGGGACACCGCGATTGGACATGTTCAATCTCAGGACTTATACGATCGCTGGAAAGCAAATGTAACACAATCCTCTGCTTCTGAAGACTATCGCAATAGCCCAAATACATTTGGTTGGATGGTTGAAATTGATCCATTTGATGTAAAACATAATCCTGTAAAACGAACATCTATGGGTCGTTTTGCACATGAAGATAGTGCTTGCCGTGTGGTTGAAGGAGAGCCTCTTGCTTTTTATATGGGCGACGACTCAAAAGGAGAATACATTTATAAATTCGTCTCAGATGCGAAATGGAATGTAAAAGATACGAATGGTGGCTATCAAGCAGGTGATAAATATTTAGACAAAGGAACATTATATGTCGCAAAATTTAACCAAGATGGTTCAGGGCAATGGATTGAACTCACTTATGGTAAAAATGGCTTAGATCTTACCAATCCTATTTATCCTTTTAGTGATCAAGCTGATATTGTCACTTTCGCACGACTTGCGGCAGATAGCGTTGGTGCAACAAAAATGGATCGTCCAGAATGGTGTACTGTACATCCTGAAAATGGCGAAGTGTATGTCACGCTCACTAACAATTCAAATCGTGGAATTGAATATCCGATAGATGCAGCCAACCCAAGAAGCTATGAAGACCTATATGCAGATAAAAAACTGCAAAAAGGTAATGTAAATGGGCATATTATTCGATTTAAAGAAAAAAATAATAAAACTACAGATACTACATTTGAATGGGATATCTACTTATTCGGTGCAGAGTCTGCAATGCCATCGAATATTAATCTGTCAGGTCTAACTGACAATAATGACTTTTCTAGTCCAGATGGTATGTGGTTCGATTCACGTGGTGTCCTTTGGTTAGAAACCGATGATAGCGCTTATACAGATGTGACAAACTGCATGATGTTGGCTGCTCTACCTGGACATGTTGGTGATGGTACAACGGCGACAACGTCTAATGGACAAGAAACTATTGTCGGTGCAAAAGTTAATGATGAGAATTTAAGACGCTTTTTAGTTGGTCCTAAAGAATGTGAAATTACGGGTATTGCAATGACACCTGATAACAAAGCGATATTTGTAAATATTCAACATCCAGGTGAAGAATCTAAAAGTTTTGATCAACCAAATAGCCATTGGCCTGCAACACAATTTGATCCAACCAATACAACTGCAAGACCAAGATCAGCAACAATTGTGATTACACGAACAGACGGCGGTACAATTGCGGGTTAATATCGATCAGACTAACCTTTTTCTTTAGAGGTTAGTCTTTTTAAATCGAATCGCATCATTCGATAATGTCGAAAATGCAGTCATTTTACACATTGAAAATACAACATTTTTAAGAATGTTCAGATAGAATCCTCTCAATCATAAATGAAAAGGATTATCCATGCTGACCTACCCCAATATTAACCCTATTGCGCTCGAGCTTGGGCCATTAAAAGTTCATTGGTATGGCATCATGTACTTACTTGCTTTTTTATGTGCATGGGGTCTTGCTACATACCGCAGTAAACAACGTACAGATTGGGGATCTGAAATGATTTCAGATCTTATTTTTTATGGTGCACTTGGTGTGGTCGTAGGTGGACGTATTGGATATGTCATCTTTTACGAATTTGATCAGTTTATTGCCAATCCTTTATGGTTGTTTCAAGTATGGACAGGTGGCATGAGTTTTCATGGCGGCTTTATTGGCGTTATGGTTGCCATGATTTTATGGTGTCATAAATATAAAAAAACGTGGTTTCAAACCATGGACTTCATTGCTCCATGTGTCCCGACAGGTTTAATGTTTGGGAGACTAGGTAACTTTATTGGTGGTGAGTTATATGGACGTGCTGTAACAGACCCAAACTATCCTTTTGGGATGATTTTTCCTACAGACCCACTTCATTTGGTTCGTCATCCATCGCAAATTTATCAAGCACTATGCGAAGGGCTTTTACTTTTCATTATCTTATGGTGGTTTAGCTCAAAACCTCGTCCACGCATGGCAGTATCTGCACTTTTTCTTATTGGTTATGGTTTCGCACGCTTTGCCATGGAGTTCTTTAGAGAGCCCGATGCAGACCAAGGCTACATTTTATTTGGTTGGATGACTAAGGGACAACTATTATCATTACCAATGGTTATTGCAGGCATTCTACTTATGGTTATTGCATATAAACGTAAAATCTATGACTGGAACATAAATAAAGTTTAATACTAGACCAAAGCAAGGGAGTAAAAACTCCCTTGAATATGTTAAAATAAGTAAAAAATTTGATAATCCTTTGCCATGCTTGAATTTTGGTTTAATCGCAATAATTCTAAATTGCATAAGTTATTTTTTCTTGTTATTGCAATATTCATTGCTATTACATTGCACTATCTCTTTCCAATGCCAATTAACTTAACACTACTATTTATTGGTGCAGGAGTTATTTTTTTAATTTGCCGTTTTTGTAAAATTCATATCACAAAAAATAATCCTAAAGAGTTGTTATACCGTGTATTTACATGGATTCCACTCGCTTTTCTATGTGCCATCATTTTTACTCATGCTACCCAAAACATTTTAGACTGGGGCATTCAAGGTATTGTACAAATGATTATTACAATTTGTATTTTATCCATTCATCACCTTTTTATAAAAAAATAGATAAATACTATGTTTATGTATTGGTATTCTAAAAAATGTACAAGACAAACTAAATTTATTGTCACCATTTTAACGTGTGTGCTCATTTTGCTCTTACAAGCCGTCATTGAGCTGGCACCACTATGGGTCATTATCAGTACTCTTGTGGGTATTGTTATGTATATTTATATGCACTTTCATACTCAGCTCAAATTACCCTATTGGTGTATTTGGCTTGCCCCAATTTTATTTTTTGTTTTGTTTTACACACTTACTCACAACACATCTATTTTTCTGTTTGGACAAATTATTTTATTTTGTTTTTTAGGCTTTTCACTTGCCTCTATTTATGCAAACAAACAGCCAAGAAATTCGTCTGAATAAGCTATACTATATGTGAAAGTATGACATTGCGTACGCTAGCAATGATTGCATATGATGCATCACAATTTTGATTTTTTAAAATTGCTCCAAATATATTTGAGCAACATGATAGGAATATTATGAGAACGTATCTTAACTTACTCCAACATATCTTAGATAACGGTGGTAATAAAGGTGACCGCACAGGTACAGGCACTCGCTCCGTATTTGGACACCAGATGCGTTTTGACCTTACAAAGGGCTTCCCACTTCTTACAACTAAAAAAGTTCACTTTCGTTCGATTGTGATAGAACTTTTATGGTTTCTCAAAGGCGATACCAATGTTAAATACTTACAAGACAATAAAGTAAGTATTTGGGACGAATGGGCAACTGCCGAACAAACTGCTCGATTTAACCGTCCAGCAGGAGAGCTTGGGCCAGTATATGGTCATCAATGGAGAAACTTTGGTGCGACACAATTGGATCAGGGGCAATATGCGCAAGATGGATTTGACCAAATTCAGTGGTTAATCCACGAAATTAAAACCAATCCAGATTCACGTCGCTTAATCGTTTCGGGATGGAATCCCCAAGAAGCCAATAAAGTTGCACTTCCTCCATGTCATACCCTATTCCAGTTTTTTGTACATGATGGAAAGTTGTCTTGCCAACTTTACCAACGTAGTGCAGATGTATTCTTAGGTGTACCATTCAATATTGCTAGCTACGCATTATTAACACATATGATTGCACAAGTTTGTGACCTAGAAGTAGGTGACTTTGTTTGGACCGGTGGCGATACTCATTTATATGCCAATCATTTTGAGCAAGCAAAGCAACAATTGTCTCGTGATCCTCTTGAACTATGTCAGTTATATTTAAATCCAGAAATTAAAAATATTTTTGACTTTACGTTTGAAGATATTGAAATCAGAAACTATCAATCTCATCCTGCAATTAAAGCACCGGTGGCTGTATGAGTATAAACAATATAGAAATTGTGCATGTTGTTGCAATGGATCAACAATACTGTATTGGCAAAAATAATGACTTACCATGGCACCTCCCCTTAGACCTCAAACACTTTAAAGAGGTTACACAAGGGGGCGTCATTGTTATGGGACGCAAAACATTAGAGTCTATGGGCCGAGCATTGCCCAAACGTATAAATTGGGTCATTACACGTGATCCATCGTGGCAGTTTAAAAATGTAAAAACTGCCGACTCTATTGAAAATGCATTAGCTCAAGCAATAGAAGATGTTCCACACAGTGAACAACCTTCAAAAATCTTTATTATTGGTGGTGGTGAAATATTTAAACAGACTATTCATCTTGCAGATTGTTTAGAACTCACGCATATTGACTTAGTCGTTGAAAATGGTAATGCTTACTATCCAACGATTCCAAGTGAATTTAAAAAAATAGCCAGTTCCAAACACTATGATGAGGCCAGTAATACTCATTTTGAGTTTGCAACTTATAGAAAATAACAACTTATATTTCAATACAATAATGATAAAAAATATTGATTTCCACCCATCTATTTCAGCCCTATCTATAGGGCTGGTTCATTTTTTATTTAGCTTCTTTGTGTTGAGCTTTAGTATTTGGCTCATCTTTGCATTGTGGGTACATAAACCCGTTGGTAGGTCTTTAACTTTGGTGCTTATTGCTGTTTGGGTTTCGTTCGCACTGAGTATTTTGGGTATCTATTTCACCTCTTTTTTCTTTACCCCAATGATTGATATTGCCATTTTTCTAACGGGTGTTCTTCTGAGTTTACTTTGGTACTTTCATATTCAGCCACAGCAAGATAGAGCTTGGAGTCCAGAAGTTTCTAAACTACTCACTTATTCTAAGTATAAGAATACAATCACTTTAAATAATGTACGTAATTTTAAGTGGCATACAGATAAAACCTACGAAGTATGTTGGGAAACTAGAGTTTTTAATCTTGACCACATTACAGGAGTAAACATTATTACATCCTATTGGATGGGTCCTCAAATCGCACACACATTAGTAAGTTTTAACTTTTCAGATCAACGCCCGATTGTCTTTTCAATTGAGATTAGAAAACAAATACATGAGGGTTTTTCTGCTATTGGAGGGTTTTTCAGACAATTTGAGCTGAGTCTTATCGCTTCTGATGAAAAAGATATTCTGTATACACGCAGTAATATTCGTAAGGAGAAAGTTTATTTTTTCCCTATACGCATGCAAAAACATCAAATGCAACATCTCTTTCAAGAATATCTAACAACCGCAGATGAGCTTAAAGCCTCACCTCGATGGTACAATACCCTTACGAGTAACTGTACAACCATTGTATTTGATATGGTACAAGCTGTGAATCCACATCAACTACCTAAAGATTATCGAATACTACTGTCAGGCTACTTACCAAATTATTTATATGACAGTGGCGTACTTGATCACCAATGGAATATTGAAGAATGGTATGAGCATGCTTATATTAATCCACGCACTAAAAACTTCACATATCTTGAAGATCAAAGTAGCGAGCACTTCTCATATCTTATCCGATTAGGTTTACCACAAGCCATTTCTTCATAAAAATAGTATTTCTAGTGGAAATCCCATATTTCCTGCATGTAATTACAAAAATTTAATCAAGACTTAATCCAGCTCGGCAATAGTAAGTCACTACTTCTCGTGAAACTGTTCGCGAATTTCTCCTTTATATTGCCATCTGGAACTGTAACATGAAATTGGTTTGTTATTGTGCAGATGATTTTGCCATGAATGCCGAAATCACACATGCCATCCTTCATCTACTTCATCAGAAAGTCATACAAGCCACCTCATGTATGACTCAGTCTCCTTATTGGTTCGACCATGCAACTAAATTATTAGATATTCAACAGCCCTTTAATATTGGATTGCATCTGAATTTCACACACAACTTTAACGATGAAGATTATATTTACTCTCTTAATACATGTATTAGAAAAGCATGGAGCCATAGGCTTAGTCGACATCACATACGTCAAAGTATTGAAAAACAATGGGGAAATTTTATAGAGGCAACAGGTAAACAACCTGATTTTATTGATGGGCATCAGCATGTACATCAGTTCCCTGTAATTCGAGAAATCTTGATCAGTTTTTTAAAAGAAAAAAAATTTAAAGGATGGATTAGAAGTCTAAACCAGCCCCTTTATATTCAAGGTTATCAACTCAAAACATATATTTTACATACATTAGGAGCAAAGAAACTCCAATCGCTATGTACTACACATCACATCCCAACAAATGCTTACTTTGCTGGTATTTATAATTTTTCAACGACTGTCGACTATGCTTTCCTTAATCAAAAATGGTTGAAACATGCTCAAGAAAACACCCTAATTATGTGTCACCCTTCCCTTACAACAACACAGCTAGAAGATCCAATTTACCTTGCGCGTATTAACGAATACAACTACTTAAGCTCTCCTCAATTTTTAGAAGACTGTCATCGCTTTAACGTTCAATTAGCACCTATCGGAGCAATATAGATAATGAGCAGAGAAACTCCTTTTTTATCTTGTATCGTTCCCGCTTTTAATGAAAGTGAGAATTTACAGAAGTTTATCCCTGCTTTGGCAAAGACGCTTGAAGCTGAAAATATTCAATTTGAAATTTTAGTCGTCGATGATGGGAGCAAAGATAATTCTATTGCAACCTTATCTTCTATGTTAGATAAATATCCATTACGTATTCTAGAATTATCTCGAAATTTTGGTAAAGAGGCTGCACTCAGCGCAGGTATAGATCATGTTTCAGATAGACATCTAGCACTATTAATTGATGCAGATTTTCAGCATCCTTTAGATGCCATTCCAACCATGCTTTCTCTTTGGAAGGAAGGATATGACATGGTGTATGGCATTCGTAACCGTAATACTGAATCACCTCTTAAGAAATTCCTCACCAATATCTATTACAAAATTTTAAACTTTAGTTCAGACATTGAAATTCCAGAAAATGCAGGCGACTTTAGATTATTAGATCGTAAAGTTGTTACAGCTCTCAAGGCACTACCTGAAAAAAACCGTTATATGAAAGGACTTTTTGCATGGGTAGGTTTTAAATCTATTGGTATACACTTTTCTGAGCTTGAGCGAGAAAATGGACAAACACATTTTAATATTAAAGCCCTGTTTAATTTAACTCTTGCAGGCTTAACAGGCTTTTCAAATCTTCCATTAAGACTGTGTATGGGGTTTGGTGCATTACTGGCTTGTTGCTCTATGAGCTATGGTATATGGATTATTATCGAAACTTTATTTCAAGGCATTGATGTTCCCGGTTGGGCAACCCTTATTGTCGCTATTAGCCTATTGGGTGGCATTCAACTCTTATTTTTGGGGATCGTGGGAGAATATATTAGTCGAATATATACTGAAACAAAGGGTCGACCACAATATATTATTGCTCAAGAACATCATCATCACCGATAACCCAATTTTTTATGTTTGAACTCATTAGATTTTTTTGTGTAGGAATATGTGCGGCACTGACTCACTATTTTATTGTCATATGTTTATATCAATATTTTAGTATTGCCTTAAGTTTAAGCAATTTTATTGCTTTTTGTATTGCCCTATGGGTCAGCTACTTTGGTCATAAATATTTTACATTTCGGACTCAAACCCAAAACTCTGGCCATACATTTTTGAAGTTTATTCTTGTGGCCACTATAGGATTTCTTTTTAACGAAGGTCTTCTTCTTATAGGCCACGCTATTTTTCATACAGCTCCTATACAGTGGATCGTTATTGTTGCCATCTTTCTTACAGCAATACTGACTTTCATACTTAATAAATTTTTTACATTTAAAATATTGGAATAACATCCATATGCTTCCTTCATTTAAGTCTTCAAACATACTTCTTGGTCTTCTTTCAATATGGCTTTTTATTTTGTCTATGATTCGACCAATGTCAGTACCAGATGAAGGTCGTTATGCAGATATTAGCCGTCGTATGATGGAAACAGGAGACTGGTTAATTCCTCGGCTCAATGATTTACCATTTATGCATAAGCCTCCTCTCTTACACTGGTTAACTGCAGCTTTAATGGAAGTGTTTGGACCTCATTTATGGGTTGCTCGTCTTGTTCCAACGTTATCCGCTATTCTTTTTATGTATGGTCTTTTTATATTCACTAAAAAGTATATCCATGAAGGTATTGCACAAATAGCTGTAGGTATTTTTGCAACCAATCTACTGATCTTTGGCAGTGCACAATATGTTAATCATGACTTACTCGTTGCTACATGGATTAGCCTGACTGTTTTTTGTTTTGTAGACTTTATTCTTTCAGGTAAAAAAACTATTCTTTATTTAGGGTATATTTTTTGTGCTTTGGGCTTTTTAAGTAAAGGACTGATTGGTATTCTTATTCCAGGTATGATTATTTTACCTTGGATGTTGATGCTTAAAGAATATAGAAAGATTCTTACTGTACTTCACCCATTTGGTTTGATTCTTTTTGCATGCATTGCCCTACCATGGGTCATTAATGTACAAATTAATTATAATAATTTTTTAAATTACTTTTTTATAGAACAGCAGTTTAGCCGTTTTAACTCAGGTGAATTTAATAACAAGCAACCTTGGTTCTTTTACGCACTCATTGTATTTGTGAGTTTCGTTCCTTCACTGCTTATTAATGGTTTTAAACTACCTAAAGTCGCTTTAAACTCTATTCCACGACCTATCTTAATTTTATGCATATGGTGGAGTATTTCTGTTCTTACCTTCTTTTCAATTCCACCGTCTAAATTGGCAGGTTATATTCTTCCTGTAATTGCACCACTTATCATTCTAATCGCTACCTTTACTTTTTATAATACTCATCAGATAAAAAGTAAACTACAGGTCTATGCAGTTCCAATACTTCTTTTTTTCAGTATAAGTGGCCTTGCCCTTACCCCTATATTTAAAAAAAATAATCCTTTTATTCAAAACCAACAATGGGCGATATGGATTACTACCACTGCCCTTATTTGTGTTTTAAGTATACTAATTATACTATACAAAAATAGAAGGCTCACTTTCTTAAATTATAGTTTAGATGCCTTACTTTTATTGTGTACGACCATTACTTTTGCCGTAAACTTTTTAGATATAAAGTCAAATCGTGATCAAATTGGTTTTGCACCAATAATTCGAGCAGAGAGTAAAATTGTTTTTTATCAGTTCTACTTTTATGATTTACCTTTCTTACTCGACTTAAAATCTCCTGTATATGTTGTAAATAGATGGAAGGACATTAATACAGACAGCTCAGCTTTAGAGCTAAAAGATGGGTTACGCTTTGCACCTGAAAAAGAAAAATACTTATGGAATGACTCAGAGTTTCAAAAGCAACTAGATACACAGCAAAAACTCACCGTATTTGCAAAATCAGGTAGCCTCAATCTTTCTTCAAGCAAATATTCATACCGTATTCTGCATTTTAGAAACTACGATATTTATCTCTTCAATCAATAAGTACATCTAACAATAGGCATTAAAAATTACGCTATTTTTCAACAAAACATCATTTCTATTTTATTTTAAAATTTATATGATAATGAATAAATTCATATGAAAGAGAATATCTCATGCAACAAGCATTGTTCGGAGGCGGTTGTTTTTGGTGTATCGAAGCCGTTATACGTGAGCTAAAAGGTGTAACTAAAGTAGAAAATGGATATGCAGGTGGAATAACAACAAATCCAACCTACGAGTCTGTATGTGAAGGTACAACTGAACATGCTGAGGTTGTTTATGTAGAATATGATGAGAGCCAAATCACCTACCAAGATTTACTCAATGTATTCTTTGGTATGCATGATCCGACAACACTTAATCGTCAAGGTAATGATATTGGTACACAATATCGTTCAGTTATTTTCTATTATAACCACGAACAAAAACAGACTGCTGAAGAAATGATAAACACATTAAAAGCAGATGGTATTGATATAGTTACACAACTAGAAAAAGTGCCTACTTTTTATCGAGCTGAAGAATATCATCAAAATTTTTATGCAAAAAATCCCGAGCAAGGCTACTGTAATTTTTCCATTCCACCAAAACTTTTAAAACTTCGTAAAAAATTCCAAAATCTAATGAAGTAAAAAAAAAGACTGGTTAAAACCAGTCTTTTTTTATTTAATTTTCACTTACAAAGGAAATATCACTCAATCCTGCTTCGCTCGCACGTGACATGACTTGCGCTACAGTATCATAACGAGATTCTTTATCCGCACGAAGCTGTACAGTTGGTTTTTGTTCTGCTGTACCTGCCTCATGAAATCGTTTCGCTAACTCATCTAATGAGATCATTTGGTCATTCCAAGCGACCTGCCCCTTAGCATCAATACTTACTGTAATTGCTTTGGGTGGCGGAGTCGTTATTTCCGCTGTCGTTTTGGGTAAAGTCAGCGGAATTGATGGATTCGCAACAGTTGCAGTTACTAAGAAAATGATCATCAATACCAGCATAATATCAATCAATGGAATGAGGTTCATCTCATTCATGCCAGAATCTTGATCTTCACCCAATTGAAAGCCCATTATGCATGACCTCCAGTATGTTTTTGAGGATTATTCTCTGAAGATAACATAGCGTCAATGAGTAAGTGATGCGCTTTGTCTTGTAAACCATGTGCAAGAGAACGGTTTGCACGTAAACAGATGTTGTATGCAAGTACCGCAGGAATTGCAACTGCAAGGCCTAACCCTGTCATAATGAGTGATTCACCTACAGGCGTTGCAACTTGTGCAAGCCCAGCCTGACCACTGCTACCTACAGCAACCAATGCATGGAAAATTCCCCAAACCGTACCAAACAAACCAACGAATGGCGCAAGAGATGCGATTGTTCCTAACACAGGAACACCCTTTTCTGCTACAGATTTTTGCTCTGAAATCTCACGTAACAACGCCTGTTCAGCAACCGCTTTACGCTGATCTAAATCTAAATGCGTAAACTTTGTTTTAAATGCTGCCAGAGATTGCTCTAGTTTATCAAAAGCATGTTGTTTAAGTTGGCGCGTGCCCATCAAACGTACAATAAATAATGTCCATGTAATGATAGACATTGCAATAAGAATAAAATAAAGCGTTTTACTTACTGCATCTGCACTCTGCCAGTAAACTGAAAAGTTCATTATTAGATTTCCTGATTTTAAATTAGCCGTAATTTTAAATTAAGTTAAGTCAAATGGTTGTTGTGCTTTAATTGGGTAAGCAACACCATTTTCCATGTATGGTTTAAATTTCGCACCACGTACAGCACGTAAGATTTTCTCATCTAGTGCAGGTAAGCCACTACTTTTGACAATCGTCACATTGACGATCTTCCCTTTTTCATCGGCCTGAATGAGTACAACTATCGATCTCGGAGAACCTTTTAAGTCACTCTGTTCATAAGATGGCTTCGGAGAGCGACTCCATTGCACACCGTTACCACCAATTGCAACATCTTTAGCTGTTTTCTCGGCAGGCTCAGCAGGTGCTTGAGGTGCAGGCGCTGGCTCAGGTTTTGGTGCAGGAGTTGGTGCAGGTTCAGGCTGTGGTTTAGTTTCTACATGTGAAATTACAGGGGGAACAGGCGTAGGTTGAGGTTTTTCTACCTGTTGTACTACCTTTTTCGGTTCTTCTTTTTTCACATGTTGAATTTTTTCCACTTTTTTAGGTGGTGGCGGTGGATCTTTAACAATTTTAACTTCTTTCACTTCTTTCTTCGGTTTAGGTTTTTCCTTTGGCTCAGGCGGAAGTGGTTTCGGTGGTTGCTGTATCTTAACGAAGTGAACTTGCATTGGATCTTTATGAATTGGCTTTAACTCAGCGGGTTTCATCTGACTTAGAGCCAATAAAACACCAATGTGCCCTATAACTACTGCTGTAATAGCAATAATCACTTTTTTCTTCATATTATTAGGAGGAGGATTCGCATTTAGTACGGAAGAATGACTCATAGCACAATGATGACCTGTGGCATACAATACGGTTTATACAGATATAAAGTATTGTACGTTTCGAATTAAATAGTGATTCTCAATATAATAAATGAGAATAGTTTTTATTTGCAACCTCTTTTAAGAAATCTATTTCTTCTCAAAAAGTTACACCAATTTATAAAATTTAGTAAAATGTGTAGTTATAACATAACAAAAATAGTCGTATTTTTATAGAGTTATCCTAAATAATTTTCAATTGCATTTAAACATATCTTATAGAAATACCACATTTAAATGCATTGAAATATTTATTTATTCAACATATTACTTATGTTTTTAAATCTTGTTGATGATCAACCAAAGTTTCATCATCATTTTTAGTAAATCGATCCACTACAACACTAATCATCATATCGCCTTGCACATTCACTACCGTACGTACGGTATCTAAAATACGATCGATAGGTAATAAAATTGCAATCGCTTCTGCAGGCAATCCCACAGATTGCAGAACCATAATCATGGTAACCATACCTGCACTTGGAATACCGGGTGCACCTAAAGAGGAAATCATGGCAGTTAAACAAACAATAAGTTGCTGCCCTAGACTTAAATCTAATCCAATAAGATTTGCAATAAATAATGCAGCTGCAGCCTCATATAAGGCTGTACCATCCATATTTAGATGAGAACCTAATGGAATAACAAAACCAGAGATTTGTGGACGTACCCCAAGATTTTCTTGTACACACTTCATACTTAAAGGCATCGTTGCAGAACTTGAGCTTGTTGCAAATGCTGTAATCAGCGCAAGTCTTGTACCTTTAAAGAACTTTAACGGCGACATTTTTCCAAAAATCCAAAGTAAGGTTGGCAAAACCACCAGACCATGGAAAATTGTTGTCCCTGTCACAACAGTGGCAAACTCTGCAAGACGACTTAGTACTGTTAGGTCTTCTTTTGCAATAAGTTTTGCCATCAATGCAAAAATACCAATAGGGGCAAGTTTCATGACCCACGATACCAGCATCATCACAAGATGAAAAAACTCTTCGTTCACCTCTCTAATTCTTTGAAAGCGCTGACCACCGTAAACCAATGCCAAGCCAATCAGCATTGCAAACACAACAACAGCTAAAACATTTCCTTCACTAAATGCTTGAAATGGATTAATTAATGTATGTTGAATAAAATTCGTAATAAAAGAAGAAGCGTCTAAATGAGGTGCAGAAGAATGATATTGATCCATAGAATTTTTGAACAAAGCAATATCGACACCTTTTCCTACTTCGAAGAAATGTGCACATCCTAAACCTAGCAAAAGGGAAAGGCTTACTGTTGTAAAACTACATAACAACGTGACTTTCCAAACTTTCCCAAGTTGTTGACCAGATTCTAAACTTGCAACGCCTACCACAATAGAGGTAAAAATTAATGGCACTAAAAGCATTTTTAGAAAGCCAATAAATATACTGCTTAGAATGCTTAAACCATATACACCACTTGTAAAGAAGCTGGTGTCTGGGTATAAACGCAATACAAAACCAAGGCAGATACCTAGTATTGCCGCAATAAAAATTTGAGTATTTAAGCTCATCTTTATCCATTTTGTCTTTTTCTTATCGGCCATCATACGACATGCTCAACATTTTCTATTTCTTTTTTTTACATAAGTATATAAAAGCCACATAGAAGTGGCTTATTTCAAGAGGTTTATTGTATATCGCTTTCGCGGAGTCGCATTAAACCTTCTTGTGTACTACTACAAACCAATTGCCCGTTCTGCCACATATAGCCATAGTTCAAACCTCTAGAATTCGATGTAATGGTGGCTTCCATATCGTAAAGCATCCATTCATCTGCACGTACAGGTTTATGAAAATAAAGACTGTGGTCAATACTTGCACACTGCAAATGTGGTGACAAATAGCTTAAACCATGAGGACGTAATGCTGTAGTCATTAATGTAAAGTCTGAATAAAATGCAATAATAGCCTGATGTAGACCAATAGTATCTTGTTCATCTTTTAGCTTTTCATGCGTTTTGACATAGTGAGCATAAAATGGAGGTTCAGGCTGAGGGTTAAAAAAATTTCTGACATCGTGAATGGGTCTAAGTTCAATATGTCGCTCTTTCATAAAGCTGTCTTGTAAACTCTTTGGAATAAATCGAACTAAACTTTCTTTTAATTGTTGTTCAGTCTGTAAATCATTTGGTGCAGGATAATTGGGTGCTTCTTTTTGAAATTCTAAACCTTGCTCTGGTACGGCGAATGAAATCATTGCCGTAAAAATCATACGCCCATTTTGAATTGCCCGTACTTGTCTACTTACAAAGCTTTTTCCATCTCTTAAACGATCAACTTCATAAATAATAGGTGCATTAATATCACCTCCAAATAAAAAGTATGCATGCAATGAATGTGCAGGTCGATCTGTTGTATACGATGCCGCACGTAAAGCCTGTCCTAATATTTGACCACCAAATACACGTTTACCTACAATATTACGGCTCTGCCCACGATAAATATTTTCATCTAACTTTTCTAAAGTGAGTAATTCAACGAGCTCTTGAGTCAGTTTTGTCATCATTAACCTTAATTTTATATAGAATATTTGAAAGACAATATGGCATTGCTATGATCATTTTTCGTTATTTTGCCACAAATAAGGACTTGTTATTGAGATATTTACCCATATCAAATGGCCTAAATCATCGTTTTACTGAATAAAAACTGCTTTTTTCAACTTTAGTTGTCCTAAAATGCCAATTTTTGGTTAAAATTGCACATCCGAATTTTCTATACGATAAAATTCGTCACTTTAAAATATAGCTGTCACCAAGTGGCGTTTTAACTAGGAGTCTTTATGTCCAAGAATAGCTTTGGTCAGGTCTATCGCAGATTATCAAGTAAAGTACTTGATCTTGTGGTGAAGCCACGTGTTCTTGGCGAAGTTCCATTAAAAAAATCAGTCGAAACAGTGGTAGATCAACAGCCATCTGCACATGCTGTATGCTATGTTTTGCAAACCTACTCTCGTAGCAATGCACTTGTTATTGATGGCGAAACACGTCGCTTAGGTTTGCATCCAGCTTTAGAACCCTTAGAAATTAACGAATTTAGTGAGAAAACCTCTGTATTTTTCTTACAACAAAAAGAAACAAGCTATGCAACAGAAAGTAAGCATTCTCTCCCACCAAAGCTTGTTCATTTTGTCGAATTCTTAGAAAAAAACCCAGAAGCAGATATTCAGCTTATTCCTGTCACGGTATTATGGGGACGTGCACCAGATAAAGAGGACTCTTTACTTAAGCTTTTATTTACAGATACATGGGCAACCCCAAGTAAATTTAAGCAACTGGTCAATATTGGTGTCCACGGTCGTCAATCATTCTTAGAGTTTCATCCAGAACAGTCACTCAGAACACTTATTCAAACAGCAAAAGAACAAAATACAAATCTAGCACCAAGTACCTATATTCTTAATCACCTAAACCAATATTTAGATCGTCAGCGTGAAGCTGTTCTAGGGCCAGATTTATCGGATCGTCGTAATGTTATTCAATCCATTATTAAATCGACCAATATTCAAGATGCAATTCGTCGTGAAAGCTTAAGAAGTAAAATTAGTTTATTTGAAGCAGAAAGACGCGCAGTTGGATATATCAATGAAATCGTTTCGGACTACTCTTACTCTACAGTACGTTTTGCTGATATGGCACTCACGCGTCTATGGACACAACTCTATGACGGCGTAGAAGTACATAATTTTAATACTGTACGTGAACTTGCTAAAGATTATGAGGTGGTCTATACCCCGTGTCATCGTAGTCATATCGACTATCTACTTCTTTCTTATATTATTCATCGACGCGGTTTAATGGTGCCATATATTGCTGCGGGCGATAATTTAAATCTACCTTTAGTCGGACAATTTCTTCGTGGTGGTGGTGCATTTTTTATTCGTCGCTCTTTCCGTGGCAATGGTCTTTATACATCTGTATTTAAAGAATATTTATATAACATTGTTTCAAGAAATACACCCTTAGAATACTTTATCGAAGGTGGTCGCTCACGTACAGGACGTTTATTACCACCAAAAACAGGTATGCTTGCCATGACTGTGCATAGCCACTTGCGCAATAAAGGCAAAAATAAACCAATTGTATTTATTCCTACCTATATTGGTTATGAGCGCCTCATGGAAGGTTCTACCTATATTGGTGAATTGCAAGGAAACCCTAAAGAAGCTGAATCTATTTTAGGTTTAGTTAAAACGCTTCGTAAAATTGAGCGTATTTTTGGTAAAGTTCACTTAAACTTTGGTGAACCTGTTTTTTTAGATGACGTACTCAAAGCCCATAAAGCCGATGAAATTACAATTGCAAAGAATGATGACCCTATTCCACCTGAGGTTTCAACAGCAATTACAAGCTCAGCATATGAAATCTTAGAAAAAATTAATAATGCAGCCGTAATCAATCCAGTTTCTCTTATTTCCCTTATTCTACTTGCAACAGAAAAACATACACTTGATGAAGAGCTATTTATTAAACAGCTCGATACGTACCGTAACTTAGCAACTCAATTGCCTTATGATACTCGTACAGAAGTGACTTCACTTTCAGGCAAAGAAATTATTCGTCATGGTATTAAGTTAAAGTTACTTAAACGTGTGCAACATGCGCTTGGCGACATTATTGCAATTGAAGACAACCAAGCTGTATTACTCACGTACTTCCGAAATAACATTTTACATGCGTTCATTTTGCCATCGCTCATTGCATCATTGGTTGAACTAAATGGAAAAATTGGTCGTAAAGACTTAGTAAACGTCATTAGTATGCTCTACCCTTTCTTAAAAGCTGAATTATTTATGAAATGGGAAGGTGATACGCTTAAACCTGCGATTGAGCAATATATCGATGCCCTTACTGATGCTCAACTTATTATCAATGAAGACAATGTGCTCTACAGTCCACAACCAAACACCATTGCACATAATCAACTTGTCATTTTAGGCGCGTCTGTTAAACAAAGCCTAGAACGCTACTACATGACATTGGCTATTATTACGCAACGTGGTTCAGGTAACATTTCAGCCAAACAGGCTGAAGATTTGAGTTACCTGCTTGGTCAACGTTTCTCAGTATTATATGAATACAACTCACCTGAATTCTTTGACAAATCACTTTTCCAAGGCTTCTTAAAAGTTCTGAGCCAAAAAGACTATATTCGCACCAATGAAAAAGGCTTCATTGAGTTTGATGAATATCTAACTAATGTCGCTCAATATGCCAACCTTGTTCTTGATGATGTCACATTACAAATGCTTCAGCACATTACACAATTTAGCGATGAAGAGTTAAAAGAAGCACTTGATGCTTTAGCCGCGCAAAATGCAAAAAGGCGCTTAAAGCGTAAAGCCAAAAAATAATTGGCTTTTACTAGAAATATGAAAATAGGTATGCATAGACATACCTATTTTTTTAATAAATGCTCATAATCCTGAAAAAAATCTTGATGTGAAAGCTTAAAGCCTGAGGCCTGCAATGCGGTCGCATAGATTTTTTTACCTGACACATGATTAGGTTCGTACTTAAGTAAGGGTAAGTTCAGTTGCTTTTGAAACCATTGGATTACCTCATGTAAAGGGTATGGTTTTGAATTGCTAACAATATAGCTACTTTCTACACATTCTTTTGTTGCTAAAAAAACTAAAAAACTCGCCAAATCGTCAATATGAATACGATTGCTCCAATGACACTTGCTATAGCTTGTTGTTTTATTTGCTAAAGCAATCATACGCGCAACACTTTCACCGTAAATTCCAGAAGGGCGAACAATAATGGCCTCTTTAGGATACACACTTTGATAAAGCTGTTCCATTGTTTGTAGCAACTTGCCTTGTTCATCATTAGGTTGAAGATGTGTTAAATCACTTACTTCTTGCCCTTCATCTGCACCATACACACGTGTTGAAGAAACAATAAAAATCCTTTTAATAGTATGCATCTGTAAAGCTTTTACGATAGGCGCGACTGTATCAACATAAGTCTGCCGATATCCTTCAATACTACTTTCTTTAGGACTAAGTAAAACATATGCCAGATCAATCGGCTTTAAACCATTTAAATCGAGTGCTTTAACATCTTGCTGTAGATGACAAATCTCTGTATCTGTCTTGTTTGTCGTGCTTATGGCTGTAATTTGATGGCCTTGTGCAAATAATTGTTTTGCAATACGCTTCGATGTTTTACCATAACCAATAAATAAAATATGCATGCTATTACCTGAGTTGAAATGGCTTTAATTCATGAAATCAAAGGCATTGGTCGTGCTGCCAGTGTGTTACTCGAAAAACTTCATATTTTTACGACAGATGATCTGTTATTTCATCTGCCTCGAGACTATGAAGATCGTACGACTATTGTACCTATGAATCAAATTCATGTAGGTCGAAGCTATTTGCTTGAAGGGGAAGTTCAATCTGTCGATTTTCCCCCAGGCAAACGAAAATCTATGGCTGTGTCACTTGCTGATTCATCTGGAAAAGTAACTCTACGCTTTTATCATATCTACAAATCACTAATAGATCGATTACAACCACATCAACGCGTGCGTATTTTTGGAGAGGTTCGTCTTGGTGCTCGTGGCTTAGAGCTTTATCACCCAGAAATACAAAAAGCTGACCATTATGAGCCACCACAAAATATTCGTCTTACTGCTATTTATCCAAGTACAGATGGTTTAACTCAGCCCAAACTTAGAGAATATATTCAGCAAGCTCGAGCATACCATAGCCACCAGCTTCCCGAGTTATTGCCTTCCAAATTTACCCACAACTATTCACTTAAAGATGCACTTGACTACATTCATGAACCACCTTTAAGTGCCAATATGCAACAACTTACGCAAGGTACTCATCCTGCACAACAAAGACTTATCTTTGAAGAATTAGTCGCACATCAAGTTAGCTTACTCACACGACGTGCATATATTCAACATATTCAAGCACCTTGTTTTGACGAAAGTATCAATTTAGCACCTCAACTTTTGTCAGCTTTACCTTTCCAACTCACAGGCGCACAGCAACGTGTGTCTAAAGAAATACTTCAAGACCTTTCAAAGAACAAACCGATGCTACGTCTTGTACAAGGTGATGTCGGTGCAGGAAAAACACTTGTAGCCGCAATCGCTGCATGCCATGCTTTAGAGTCTCATTGGCAAATTGCACTTATGGCACCCACTGAAATTTTAGCAGAACAACACTACCTTAATTTTCAGAAATGGTTTGAACCTTTAGGTAAGAAAGTCGCATGGCTTTCAGGTAAACAAAAGGGTAGGAAACGTTCAACCACAGAAGAAAGTATTGCCAATGGCGAAGCACATATCATTGTCGGTACACATGCTATATTTCAAGAAAGTGTCCAGTTTGCACAATTAGGTTTAGTTATTATCGATGAGCAACATCGTTTTGGCGTAAACCAACGCCTCGCCCTAAGAGACAAAGGTTATGCAGGCACAACACCACATCAATTGGTCATGACTGCGACACCAATCCCTCGTACACTTGCGATGAGTGCTTATGGTGACTTAGATACATCTATTATTGATGAATTACCACCCGGACGTACCCCCATTCAAACCGTGACCATTCCTCTCGAACGACGCGAAGAAGTCTTACAACGTATTGCAAACAATTGCTTATCAGGTAAACAAGCTTATTGGGTCTGTACTCTTGTTGAACAATCTGAAACGCTAGATGCTCAAGCTGCAGAAGCAACGTATGCAGAGATTCAAGAAAAATTCCCACAGCTTGCAATTGGTTTAGTTCATGGAAAAATGAAAGCTTCAGAGAAACAAAATGTCATGCAAGCTTTTAAAAACAATGAATTGCAACTTCTTATTGCCACCACGGTCATTGAAGTCGGTGTAGATGTACCCAACTCAACCATTATGGTTATTGAAAATGCGGAAAGACTCGGCCTTTCTCAATTACACCAATTGCGTGGCCGTGTAGGCCGTGGTGCTCAAGCAAGCTTTTGTGCATTACTCTATAAAACACCACTCTCTCAAAATGGACATGAGCGTTTATCTATTTTAAGAGAAAGTAATGATGGGTTCGTGATTGCAGAAAAAGATCTAGAAATTCGCGGGCCGGGAGAACTTCTTGGTACAAAACAAACAGGTGATATGGGGTTTCGTGTCGCCAATTTAGAAAGAGATGGACATCTTCTTCATCAAGCACATTATGTTGCGCAAGAAATTATTAAAAACGAAAAGGACAAAGCAGAAGCCTTGCTGAACCGTTGGCTTCCACACGCACCAAGATATGCTTATGTTTAACTTGCTCAATCGCCTCAAACCTTGCTCTCTCTGTGGTGAGTTCAATATCCATAATACGCAAAGTTTATGCATGGCCTGTTGGCAACAGCTAAAAATCAAACCAAGATATATTCAAAAGCAAGAAGTATCCGTTCTTATTGCTGCATCCTACCAATTTCCACTCAATCGAGTTATTCAGAAGTTCAAGTACAATCAGGAACTCCAGTATATCGATATATTTAAACAAATTTGCAGCGAAATAAACCTATCTCAAGACTTTCAGGCGATTGTTCCAATGCCTATTTCAACATCACGTTTACATCAAAGGGGTTACAACCAAGCCCATTTAATTGCAAAGCATCTATCTCAAAAATATAATATTCCCCTTTGGACACCCATAAAAAGAAAACATGAGCATAGTCAAAAAGGCCTTTCTCGCGTAGAACGGCTAACACATATTGAAGATCAATTTGAAATTGCACCCTCTAGTCCGCTACGCTATAGAAAAGTTCTCATTGTTGATGATGTCATCACGACAGGTAGTTCAATTTTTGCGCTCAAAAATAAGCTACATACATTAGGGTGTAATCATGTAGAGGCTTTTTGCATTGCAGCTGCCTAAATAACTTATTGTACGCCCCATTTTGGTTCGGGAGCTTGATAGTTTTCAAACTTTTCTAAAATCTCTTCAATAGACTCTGAATGAAACAAATGATCTGCAAATCGTGCTTGTGTAAAGCCTGTATCTACAGTTTTAGAAATCATGTCCAATAGTGGTGTATAAAAGTCGTTAATATTTAAAAAAGCACATGGTTTTAAGTGGATGCCTAATTGTGCCCATGTCCATTGTTCAAATATTTCTTCTAATGTTCCAGCTCCACCGGGTAAAGCAATAAAGCCATCGGCAAGTTCTGCCATTTTTGCTTTACGCTCATGCATCGTACTCACTATATGTAACTCTGTAAGTTGAGGATGCGCAAGCTCTCGATCAACCAATGTTGTAGGGATTACGCCAATCACCTTACCACCAGCCTGTAATGTACTATCAGCGATAACACCCATTAAACCTGTTCTACCGCCCCCGTAAATCACCGTCTTACCCTGCTCTGCCAAATATTGGCCAACTTTTTGTGCATGCTCGACAAATATCGGGTTATTTCCTGCCTTAGAACCACAAAAAATTGCTACTGTATTCATACTATTGTCCTTTTTTTTAATCATAATGTCCCTAATATAGTCTAAAATACTTTTTTTTATTAAAAAACGAAAGTTAGTCGTGTTTTTAATGTACAGCTTCTCTAAAATACACACATTGTTTTAACCCTGTCCGACCTAAGGGAGAAAGACTTCAATGCTCGAAGCTTTTTATGCTACAACACGTGGCAGTTTAGAAGATGCAACCATTAATGGTGGTTTCGACTTACATCAAGACTTAGTTTGGATTGACTTAATTGCACCCTCACAAGAGGAACAGCAATGGGTTATTGATGCCTATCATCAAAACTTACCTACACTTAAATCACTAGAGGATATTTCTTCATCTGCACGTTTTTATAGAGATGACGATGGTATCTTACATATTAGTACCTACTTCCTCACAAAAAATAAGAATTACCAAGCCGATAGTGAACATGAAGATGAAAGCATGCTAGCCACTGTTCAAACAGTTGCTTTCATTTTAAAAAAAGACAGATTAATCACTCTACGTGGTGAAAAACTTTTGGCTTTTCGCGCTTTTCGTTCGCGTGCACGTAGAAATGACTATGATATTAACTACCAAGATCCTATTTGGACTTTGTTGGGTTTATTCGAAGCAAAACTTGATGAACTCGCAGACATTCTAGAAGACATTCATAAAGACCTAGAAAAATACTCTACCGAAGTACTTAACAATCATAATCGAGAGAATAACCTCGATCTCGATGACATGATTACACGTCTAGCACAACAAGAAGATATGCTCGGTAAAGCACAGCTTTGTTTAATTGATTTACGTCGTCTACTCAGCTTCTTATCACGCCCTCGTGCATTAGGTAGTCATATTTATGATGCAGAAATTCGCGAAATGAGTGAAGATGTTCGCTCTTTAATTGAACACAATGCATTTTTATTTCAAAAAGTCCATTTTCTCATGGATACAACCTCAGGCTTTATTAATACTGAACAAAACGATACGATCCGTCGCTTCTCTATTTTACCAAGTATGCTTGCGCCACCCATGCTCATTTCAAGCGTATATGGGATGAATATTGAAGAGTTACCTTATGCACATAGCCCTGTTAGTTTAATTATCGTAGGTAGTTTCTTAGGTGCATCTTTTATTGGTCCATACTTTTATTTTAAATGGAAAAAATGGATTTAAAAAAAAGCATCTTTACAGATGCTTTTTTATTTAGCTTACCATCTGAAGTTCTTTTTCAAGATGGCACGATTGAATAATCTTGAGCATTTTATCTGGAACAGCCTTAAAAATGAGTCCATTTAACTCAGGTGTATGGCGTAACCACTGCACAAATACCGCAAGCGCTAAAGTATTTCCATGTTCTAACTGAGATAAATCAACAAAAATTTTATCTTGTTTATTTTGCAATATTAAAGATAACCCTTGCTGATATACAGTTTCTGCATTTTTAAAGTCTATTGTACCAACCAATATTAAATTCTGCTGTTTAAACTGTATATCCATTGGGCTTATTCCTTTGAAATTATTTGCTTGTTGCTGCATTAGCATCTGGTTTAAACGTTGCAATGGCTTTATCTAGATTGCCACCATTACGCTGTACCGTAGAAGCGAATTGATTTCTAAACTGTAAACCCAAATCAATCCCGGCAACATTCATATTACGAATTTTCCATTGAGAACCATGGTCTGCCAATTGGAATGCTACTGGTGTCTTTTGACCTTGACTAATAAAGTCTAATGTCACGACTTGATAAGCACCTGCAGATGGTTTATATGGACGAATAGCGTAACCCTGATTTGAATACTTCGCTAAAGCAGAACCATAATTTTGAATTAAACTTTGGCGTAAATTAGATTCAAATGCAGCACGTTGTTGAGGTGTACTACTTTGAGGAGACGCATATGTTCCCATAACAATACGTGTGAATGCTTGCGCATCAACATAAGGTTCTAAGTTCTGTTTTACAATTGCATTGATTGTTGCAGGATTGTTCAAATGATCATGCTCTGCTTTTAGCTTACCAATTAAACTGTCTGCTACTGTTTTAATAAAATCAGAAGGTGCCTGAGCAGGTGCAGCAATTGCTGAGCCTACCATTGTTGCTAGAACACCTGCCATCATTGTTTGTTTTAATGATGTTTTCATATGACGCTCCTACTTGAGGTTTATTCTGTAAATGATGGTTGAGTTGAGCTATTACTTTGAGTTGTACTTGAAGATTGAGATGTAGAAGATTTATTACCACTTCCCATACCTGTCACAAATTTGCTAATCAAATCTTCTAAATCCATTGTTCCTTGAGTATTGCTAATACTTGCACCACGCTTTAAGTAACTAATGCCACCGCCAGGTACAATTTTCAAATACTTCTCGCCCAATAATCCGTTCGTTGCTACCATAATATAAGCATCTGAATCTATATTTGTAATGGATTTCATATTGTCTAATAGTTGTTGTTCCATTACTTTTCGTTTCGCATCATCAGCTTGCTGATAATCATCGCTATATTTCAGCTCTTCTAAGGAATCTTTTTGAACAGTTTGTAACTCAGCAGGTGTAAATGTTGTTAACTTTCCATCCAAATCAAATGTTACTTTTGCTAATCTAGAAATTGGATCCAATGTAATTGAGTCAACACGTCCTATTGTTACACCACTCATGGTTACTTTAGCACGGGGTTTTAATCCATTTACATTATCAAATGTTGCTGACATTTGATAACCTGCGCTTAAATTATTTCCAGATAGTCCACTTACTTTCATTGCTAAAAAAAATAGTGCTGTACCGAAAATTATTACGAAAATTCCTACGGTCAACTCACTTGCACGTGATTTCATCAAACGCCTCCAAACATGACCGCAGTCAACACAAAATCAAAACCTAAAACACATAAAGATGAATAAACAACTGTTCTTGTTGTTGCAGTTGCAATACCTTCTGATGTTGGATTACAAGCATATCCTTGATAGACAGCAATCCATGTACAAATCACAGCAAAACAAACACTTTTTAAAATACCATTTATTACATCATGTCTAAATTGAACGGCACTTTGCATTCCACTCCAAAAAGACCCTTCATCCACACCTAAGAAATCTACACCCACCAGTTTGCCGCCAAAAATACCAATTGCCGCAAAAATGACCGTCAGCATAGGTAAACTAATAATACCTGCCCAAAGACGTGGAGAAACAATACGTTTTAAAGGATCGACACCTATCATTTCCATACTAGATAACTGTTCTGTGGCTTTCATCAAACCAATTTCAGCAGCTAAAGCAGATCCAGCACGGCCAGCAAATAAAAGTGCAGCTACTACAGGTGCTAGTTCTCTTAATAAAGTCAGTGCAACCATAGTACCGAGCATTGATTCACTACCAACATTAACAAGGATTGTATAACCTTGTAAGCCAATTACTAAACCAATAAATAATCCAGAAACAGCAACAATCAATAATGATAAGACACCGACTCTATACATTTGGTAAATAAATAATTTAAATCCTAAACGTGTAGGTAAAGAACAAATAATTTGTATCAATAAGATTGTCGCAATACCGATACCATGTACACTATCAATTACTCTTCTGCCTAATAAGGCTATCGCATTCATGTACCCACCTCGTGGTTTAGGTATTTTTTTTGGCTAAATTGAAAATCGACAGGACCTTCGACAGAGCCATTTAAAAACTGCTGAACAAATGCAGAATGATGTGTTCTTAGCTCTTCAGGTGTTCCCTCACCTTGGATTTTTCCATCCGCAACAATATAAACATAATCTGCTATAGACATCGTCTCATCTACATCATGCGACACAATAATCGTTGTTAAATCTAAAGCATCTCTTAAAGAGCGAATAAGCCTTGTGAGCACTCCCATGACAATAGGGTCTTGACCTGCAAAAGGCTCGTCATACATAATTAATTCAGGATCTAAAGCGATTGCTCTTGCTAAAGCCACTCGCCTATTCATACCACCTGATAATTCAGAGGGCATAAGAAACTCAGCTCCACTTAGGCCAACAGATTCTAACTTTAATGAAACAAGCTCACCAATAAGATTCTCAGGCAATTTCGTATGCGCACGTATTGGAAAGGCAATATTTTCATATACAGACATATCAGTGAATAAAGCACCACTTTGGAAGAGCATTCCCATTTTTGCACGAGCAGCAAAAAGTTCATGGCGACTCATTTTTGAAATATCTTTACCTTCTAATAGTATCATTCCCTTTTGTGGTATTAATTGACCACCTATAAGACGTAAAAGTGTCGTTTTCCCTGTACCAGAAGGTCCCATAATTGCAGTGACTTGACCTTTACGAATACAGAGATCGATATTGTCATAAATAACTCTCTCATTTCGGTTAAAGCTAAGACCTTTAACTTCAATAAAATTCTGAGTTTTTATGGCAGGAGTTTTTTTATCCATGATCAATGTTCACTTCTTACTTACCGCCATTCATTTAAGAGGATAGGTTAATCAAATAGTAGGAGGTTATCTATTTATTTCTCACTAGAAAATATTATAGTTTTGAAACTATAAAACATTATGTATAAATTATACGGAAATTATTAATTTGAATAAATATATGTTTATATTCTATAAGCAAAAAAAAGCCTCCTTGTGGAGGCTTTTTAGGAATTAGATGCTGGCGATGACTTACTCTCACATGGGTAACCCCACACTACCATCAGCGCTAAGAGGTTTCACTTCTGAGTTCGGGAAGGGATCAGGTGGTTCACTCTCGCTATTGTCGCCAGCATAACTTTTATGGAGAACATTGAGGTCTTAATTATTGCCTCTGTTCCACCAAATTTGGCATAACAGTTTATTCAATTGGTCTGTATTGTAACTAGGTTTATCACTAAATCAAGCTATTTGAAGAGAAATACAACTGTTTGGGTGTTGTATAGTCAAGCCTCACGAGCAATTAGTATTGGTCAGCTTCATGTATCGCTACACTTCCACATCCAACCTATCAACGTCCTAGTCTTGAACGGCTCTTTAGGTGACATAAAGTCACAGGGAAATCTAATCTTGAGGTAGGCTTCCCGCTTAGATGCTTTCAGCGGTTATCCCTTCCGAACATAGCTACCCGGCGATGCGACTGGCGTCACAACCGGTACACCAGAGGTTCGTCCACTCTGGTCCTCTCGTACTAGGAGCAGATCCTCTCAAATTTCCAACGCCCATGGTAGATAGGGACCGAACTGTCTCACGACGTTCTAAACCCAGCTCGCGTACCTCTTTAAATGGCGAACAGCCATACCCTTGGGACCTGCTTCAGCCCCAGGATGAGATGAGCCGACATCGAGGTGCCAAACACCGCCGTCGATATGAACTCTTGGGCGGTATCAGCCTGTTATCCCCAGAGTACCTTTTATCCGTTGAGCGATGGCCCTTCCATACAGAACCACCGGATCACTAAGACCTACTTTCGTACCTGCTCGACTTGTTGGTCTCGCAGTTAAGCGCGCTTTTGCCTTTATACTCTACGCGTGATTTCCGACCACGCTGAGCGCACCTTCGTACTCCTCCGTTACTCTTTAGGAGGAGACCGCCCCAGTCAAACTACCCACCAGACATGGTCCTCGACCCAGATTATGGGTCAGAGTTAGAACCTCAACATTACCAGGGTGGTATTTCAAGGATGGCTCCATAGTAACTGGCGTTACTACTTCAAAGCCTCCCACCTATCCTACACAAGTAAGGTCAAAGTTCAATGTCAAGCTGCAGTAAAGGTTCACGGGGTCTTTCCGTCTAGCCACGGGTACACGGCATCTTCACCGCGATTTCGATTTCACTGAGCCTCTGCTGGAGACAGCGCCGCCATCATTATGCCATTCGTGCAGGTCGGAACTTACCCGACAAGGAATTTCGCTACCTTAGGACCGTTATAGTTACGGCCGCCGTTTACTGGGGCTTCGATCAAGAGCTTCGCTTACGCTAACCCCATCAATTAACCTTCCAGCACCGGGCAGGCATCACACCCTATACGTCCACTTTCGTGTTTGCAGAGTGCTATGTTTTTAATAAACAGTTGCAGCGGCCTGGTTTCTGCGGCTGCCGACAGCTCAGGAAGCAAGTTCCATCACCATCAGCAGCGTACCTTCTCCCGAAGTTACGGTACCATTTTGCCTAGTTCCTTCAGCAGAGTTCTCTCAAGCGCCTTGGTCTACTCGACCTGACCACCTGTGTCGGTTTCGGGTACGATTCCTGTGTAACTGAAGCTTAGAGACTTTTCTTGGAAGCATGGTATCAGCCACTTCGTAGGTAAACCTACTTGCTATCGACTCTCAGCATAGAGCACCCCGGATTTGCCTAAGATGCATGCCTACTGTCTTCCACCTGGACAACCAACGCCAGGCTGACTTAACCTTCTCCGTCCTCTCATCGCATTACACAGAAGTAATGGAATATTAACCATTTTCCCATCGACTACGCCTTTCGGCCTCGCCTTAGGGGTCGACTCACCCAGCCCCGATTAACGTTGGACTGGAACCCTTGGTCTTTCGGCGAACGGGTTTTTCACCCGTTTTATCGTTACTCACGTCAGCATTCGCACTTCTGATACCTCCAGCATGCTTCTCAACACACCTTCATCGGCTTACAGAACGCTCCCCTACCACTTACGCTAATGCGTAAATCCGCAGCTTCGGCACATAGTTTTAGCCCCGTTACATCTTCCGCGCAGGCCGACTCGACTAGTGAGCTATTACGCTTTCTTTAAAGGGTGGCTGCTTCTAAGCCAACCTCCTAGCTGTCTATGCCTTCCCACATCGTTTCCCACTTAACTATGATTTTGGGGCCTTAGCTGGCGGTCTGGATTGTTTTCCTCTTGACTACGGACGTTAGCACCCGCAGTCTGTCTCCCGGATAGTACTCATAGGTATTCGGAGTTTGCATCGGTTTGGTAAGTCGGGATGACCCCCTAGCCGAAACAGTGCTCTACCCCCTATGGTATTCGTCCGAGGCGCTACCTAAATAGCTTTCGGGGAGAACCAGCTATCACCAGGCTTGATTAGCCTTTCACCCCTATCCACAAGTCATCCCCTGGCTTTTCAACGACAGTGGGTTCGGTCCTCCAGTTAGTGTTACCCAACCTTCAACCTGCTCATGGATAGATCGCCTGGTTTCGGGTCTATACCCAGCAACTAAACGCCCTATTAAGACTCGATTTCTCTACGGCTCCCTATACGGTTAACCTCGCTACTGAATATAAGTCGCTGACCCATTATACAAAAGGTACGCAGTCACATAACAAAGTATGCTCCCACTGCTTGTATGCATGCGGTTTCAGGATCTATTTCACTCCCCTCACAGGGGTTCTTTTCGCCTTTCCCTCACGGTACTGGTTCACTATCGGTCAGTCAGGAGTATTTAGCCTTGGAGGATGGTCCCCCCATATTCAGACAAGGTTTCACGTGCCTCGCCCTACTCGATATCATTATCTAAGCCCTTTCGTGTACGGGACTATCACCCTTTATAGTCACACTTCCCAGAGTGTTCCACTAAAACTTAGATAACTTAATGGGCTGATCCGCGTTCGCTCGCCGCTACTGACGGAATCTCAATTGATTTCTTTTCCTAAGGGTACTGAGATGTTTCACTTCCCCTCGTTCGCCTCAACAACCTATGTATTCAGTTATTGATACCTACCTTATGGTAAGTGGGTTCCCCCATTCAGAAATCTCCGGATCATAGGATATTTGCCGCCTCCCCGAAGCTTATCGCAGGCTATTACGTCTTTCATCGCCTCTGACTGCCAAGGCATCCACCACATGCACTTAATTACTTGACTATACAACCCCAAACAGTCGCTTACGCGAACTTCAAGGTGTACAGCTTCAATCTCATACCAAAACGCTTGATTCAGTTAATTTGCTAGTTCTCATCTCATTTCAATTTGTCTCAATCTAAATTAATTAAAATTTCAATTAAAACGCTTCAAAATGTATGAGTGAACAATTTATTTCAGACTCAAATTGAATAATCTGTTAATGATTTTACATGCCTTCGTCAGGTCATGTACCGTGATTACTCACAGAGGTTAATATCAAGGTCGCATATCTTACACAATCTTTCTACTAAGCTCTATAAGCAAATAAGCTGTTTGCTTATTTATTAGCTTAATCTTAATTAAATTGAAATATCAATCGAACTAAAATCATGGTGGAGACTAGGAGAGTCGAACTCCTGACCTCCTGCGTGCAAAGCAGGCGCTCTACCAACTAAGCTAAGTCCCCAGCTTAAAATCATTTGTGAATTGTACATTATCTTTCGTCTTTGGTGGGTCTGACAAGACTTGAACTTGTGACCCCACGCTTATCAAGCGTGTGCTCTAACCAACTGAGCTACAGACCCTCAGATAATATACCGAAGAACAACTTGTTGTGGATTCTTACCAAGTCTCACCTTTTCGTTAAGGAGGTGATCCAGCCGCAGGTTCCCCTACGGCTACCTTGTTACGACTTCACCCCAGTCATTGGCCACACCGTGGTAAACGTCCTCCCGAGGGTTAGACTATCTACTTCTGGTGCAACAAACTCCCATGGTGTGACGGGCGGTGTGTACAAGGCCCGGGAACGTATTCACCGCGGCATTCTGATCCGCGATTACTAGCGATTCCGACTTCATGGAGTCGAGTTGCAGACTCCAATCCGGACTACGATCGGCTTTTTGAGATTAGCATCACATCGCTGTGTAGCAACCCTCTGTACCGACCATTGTAGCACGTGTGTAGCCCTGGCCGTAAGGGCCATGATGACTTGACGTCGTCCCCGCCTTCCTCCAGTTTGTCACTGGCAGTATCCTTAAAGTTCCCATCCGAAATGCTGGCAAGTAAGGAAAAGGGTTGCGCTCGTTGCGGGACTTAACCCAACATCTCACGACACGAGCTGACGACAGCCATGCAGCACCTGTATCTAAGTTCCCGAAGGCACCAATCTATCTCTAGAAAGTTCTTAGTATGTCAAGGCCAGGTAAGGTTCTTCGCGTTGCATCGAATTAAACCACATGCTCCACCGCTTGTGCGGGCCCCCGTCAATTCATTTGAGTTTTAGTCTTGCGACCGTACTCCCCAGGCGGTCTACTTATCGCGTTAGCTGCGCCACTAAGTCCTCAAAGGACCCAACGGCTAGTAGACATCGTTTACGGCATGGACTACCAGGGTATCTAATCCTGTTTGCTCCCCATGCTTTCGCACCTCAGTGTCAGTATTAGGCCAGAAGGCTGCCTTCGCCATCGGTATTCCTCCAGATCTCTACGCATTTCACCGCTACACCTGGAATTCTACCTTCCTCTCCTATACTCTAGCCATCCAGTATCGAATGCAATTCCCAAGTTAAGCTCGGGGATTTCACATTTGACTTAAATGGCCACCTACGCGCGCTTTACGCCCAGTAATTCCGATTAACGCTTGCACCCTCTGTATTACCGCGGCTGCTGGCACAGAGTTAGCCGGTGCTTATTCTGCGAGTAACGTCCACTTAGCCTAGATATTAGCTAGGTAAGCCTCCTCCTCGCTTAAAGTGCTTTACAACCATAAGGCCTTCTTCACACACGCGGCATGGCTGGATCAGGCTTGCGCCCATTGTCCAATATTCCCCACTGCTGCCTCCCGTAGGAGTCTGGGCCGTGTCTCAGTCCCAGTGTGGCGGATCATCCTCTCAAACCCGCTACAGATCGTCGCCTTGGTAGGCCTTTACCCCACCAACTAGCTAATCCGACTTAGGCTCATCTATTAGCGCAAGGTCCGAAGATCCCCTGCTTTCCCCCGTAGGGCGTATGCGGTATTAGCGCTCCTTTCGGAACGTTGTCCCCCACTAATAGGCAGATTCCTAAGTATTACTCACCCGTCCGCCGCTAGGTCCAGTAGCAAGCTACCTTCCCCGCTCGACTTGCATGTGTTAAGCCTGCCGCCAGCGTTCAATCTGAGCCATGATCAAACTCTTCAGTTAAAATCATTAATTCCTTAAGGGAATCAATCTGGCTCATTAATCACTAGCAAAAATATTCGCTCTCAAATAAATTTTCGAGTAAATTTCTACTTTTAATCAATGAATCTTAAATATATTCAGTGATCACTCAGTAAAAATCCACACAAGTTGTTCTTCAATTCTATTAATGATTCGCATCACTGATTCGTCATCAGCAAGCTAGGTCGGCTATATTACTCTCTTTTTAAAGAAAGTCAACTGCAATCTGAAAGTTTTTTATCCCCTTCATCAAACTCTAACCTCAATCAATCTAAGAACTAAATCTCAAACCAATCAACTAAGTTATTGTTTATCAAGAAGTTTCTTTCAACATCACCGCCGATGGATACGCATTATAGACCAATCAATTCCAAACACAACCCCCTAAGCCATTTTATTTCTATTTTATTTGTCAACGGAACAATAGTTGATCATTTTTTGAAAAAAAGTGTATTTTTGGTGATTATCTCATCACTTTTTAGTAAGATTTCAATAATTATATAACATGAGTCTTATATGTATTTTTTAAAATTTAAAAAAATATGCCTATGCTTATGTTTATTGATCATCTCACTTCCAAGTTTTGCAATTTCAATGAAAAGTTTTTATGAACTTACTTTATCTATTTTAAGCTATGTCCAATGGGATACAGAGGATCATATTTTTTGTGTGATCAATAGTGAAGAATTAGCTAAAAACTTCAACCAAACTGCGAAGCAAAATAAGTACAGTTATAAAATTATTTCTTTTAGTCATACAATACCTCTAAATATAGGCTGCAATATTGTATTTTTCTCATCAGATACACCTATCCAATCTCAAAATACTATTTTGAGGCAACTAAAATATAGTCCACTATCTTTTACGATGAATGATCATGATTGTGATACAGCCATCACCTTTTGCTTATACCGAAGAAAAGATGATTTTACATTTAACATTAATTTAGATGCACTCAGTCATTCAAAGTATCATTTAGACTCACGGGTTCTTCTACTAGTTAAGGAAAATAACTAGTTATGAGTCATAAAACTGCGTCCTTAAAACAACTCTTTCATAGATCACAAATATGTGTCATTACTTTTATACTGGTTATTGGCACGTTTACATTCATTGCAATCTCAACGTTTACAATGAATACTTATGTACAGCAAAACCTTTCTTTACTCGGCCATACACTGAGTGAGCGCCTCCAGCCCGCAATTTTATTTAAAGATAGCTTAATGCTTAGGCAAGTAACAAAGGAGTATACCGAAGGCCACTCCATACGGATTATTTACGTTTTTGATGAAAAGAATAATTTATTAGAAAGCAATGCTTCAAATCCGAAACATTTTTCAGACGTTGAACAAATATTTAATAAATGGTTTCTTAGTGATCCTTCTAGTTTTCCAATTTATCATCAAAATAAAGTAATTGGAAAAATACAGATTTATGGGAGTTCAGAGAAAGCTCTTGATTTCTTATTTACTATTTTTATTGGTATTTTGATATGTATGTTACTTATGGCATTGACACTTTGGATCTCGACAAAGTTAACCTATAAGTTCATTATACGCTCAATTACACCACTCACTCAAATTGCTCAACTTGTCAGCACTCAAAAAGCATATAACTTAAGATTTCCAAACACTTCTATTCGTGAATTACAAGATCTTAATTCAACCTTTAATGAACTTTTATCAGAAATAGAAGTTTCTCATACTCAATTGAAAGATGAAAATAAACAATTATCTTTAGAAGCAAAACACGATCCCTTAACTAAACTCCCTAACCGCGCTTATTTCCATCAGAGATTATTAAATATTTTTAATTCTCCCTATCATCGTAGTAATTCTGCTCTATTTTTTATTGATAATAATAATTTTAAAGAGATCAATGATAAATATGGTCATCTTGCTGGAGATAATGTACTTATTGAAATGTCAAATCGATTAAAGAATCGATTACGAGATAGTGACTTTATAGCAAGGTTAGGTGGTGATGAGTTCGCAATTATTTTAAAATCTGTTCCGCCACAATATATAGACAAAATATCTCAAGATTTGCTTCAAACCTCAGATTTGCCATTAATTTTTAATGGCGAACAAATATATTTTAGTTTTAGTGTCGGTATTTCATTATCTTTGTATGCAAGTAGTCCTGAAGATTGGATTAATCGAGCAGATCAAGCAATGTATAAAGCAAAAAGTCTTCACGTTAATAAAAGTTTATCTATTTCATTATGATTAAAAAGACCTATACCTCACTACTACTTATCTTGCCTGCCTTATTGTGTGGCTGTTTACATACTGGTGGTGTAAGCATGAAACAAGCACACCTGCTAAAACAAGAAGGATTTAAGCTAGATCACCACAATGAATGGGCACTTGGACTTCCAAGACGACTTTTATTCAACTTTGATGATGCAAAGCCATCTAAAATAGATTCTGAAAATGTAAAGGAACTCGCTTATAAATTAAAACAATACAACTTAAATAAACTCAAAATTATTGGTCACGCAGACGATATAGGAAGCGAAAGTTATAATATAGATTTATCTAAACAACGTGCGGATAATATTGCTTCTATTTTTTATAAGAATGGATTCAAAAAGGAAAATATTCGTACTTTAGGAAAAGGATCAAGCCAACCTATTTCTTTTACAAAAGATCATTACAGCAGAGTGAACAATCGTCGTGTCACAATTGTAATTGTTCCGAATTCTTTTTAGTACCTAGGATTTTTAAACAAAAAAAAACCGCTTAACGCGGATCTTTTTATTGGTCGGAGCAGTAGGATTCGAACCTACGACCCCCTGGTCCCAAACCAGGTGCACTACCAGGCTGTGCTATGCTCCGTAAATTGGGGTGAATGATGGGGCTCGAACCCACGACAACCGGAATCACAATCCGGGGCTCTACCAACTGAGCTACATCCACCGTAGTGCTTTAGTTCTACTTACCAGACAACTAATGGCGCGCCTGACAGGATTCGAACCTGTGACCATCCGCTTAGAAGGCGGATGCTCTATCCAACTGAGCTACAGGCGCATGATCGATGATACTAATATCATGCGATAATCTCGCCGATTTTTGGTCGGAGCAGTAGGATTCGAACCTACGACCCCCTGGTCCCAAACCAGGTGCACTACCAGGCTGTGCTATGCTCCGCTTAATCTCAGCTTTTTTGTATCACACATCGTGCGGTACGGTGTGCATTCTAGGCGTGAAGTTGTTTTAGGTCAAGCCCTATATTTAAAAAAAAACAACTTTATTTAATCAAAAGTCTATTTATTCATCACTTTACTTTAAAAAGTATTATTTTTATACGTTTTCAATGACTTATTTCTTTTTAATTAAAAAAACCAGCAAATTAAGCTGGTTTTTTATCAGGAAGTCTTATGAACGATAGTCTGCATTGATCTTCACATAGTCATAAGATAAATCGCAGGTATAAACTGTGTCTGTTGCTTCACCACGACCTAAATCTACACGAATCGTAATTTCAGTTTTTGACATAGCCTCAACGCCAGCTTCCTCTGTATATGTCGATGCAAGGCCGCCATCTTGGCAGATTTGTACCTCATCTAGCCAAACTTGTACATTTTCTACATTTAGGTTTTCTACATTTGCATAGCCAATCGCGCATAATATTCTTCCCCAGTTAGGATCAGAGGCAAATAATGCAGTTTTTACAAGTGGGGATTGAGCAATACTATATGCCACATTACAGCACTCATCTGTATTTACACCTCCCTCTACTTTTACTGTAATAAACTTTGTTGCACCCTCACCATCTCTTACAATCAATTGAGCTAAGCGTTTCATAACTCTAAATAGAACTTCTTTAAGTACTAAATATCTAGGATCTTGCTCATGTTCAATTGTTTTACCACCAGCTTGGCCTGTTGCAGCAAAAATACATGAATCATTTGTCGAGGTATCTCCATCAATCGTAATCCGATTGAATGACTGATCTGCTGACTCTTTAAGTAACTTATTCACGAGATTCTGATGAATAGGGGCATCCGTAACAACAAAACTGAGCATTGTAGCCATATTGGGACGGATCATACCCGCACCTTTGCTAATTCCTGTCATAACATAAGGAATGCCATCTAACTCAAAAGTTTCTGATGCGCCTTTAGGTGTAGTATCAGTTGTCATAATACCTTTTGCTGCATCACCCCATGCATCTTCTTTACCTAATAGCGCTTTAGGTACAGCATCTACTATACGTTCGATTGGTAATTGCTCACCAATCACTCCTGTTGAAAACGGAAGTACTTGATTGGGCTGAACATGACTAGCTTCTGCTATGGCATTACACATTTTTAAGGCATTTTCCATGCCTGTTTTGCCTGTTCCTGCATTTGCATTTCCAGTATTGATAATGAGATAACGAATATCTCCAGTTTGCAAATTTTTCTTACTTACATGAACAGGTGCCGCACAAAATGCATTTTGTGTAAAAACACCAGCAACATTTGTGCCTTCTACAAACTCGAAAATAACCAAATCACGTCGATTGGGGTAACGTACATGTGCTTCTGTCACACCTATTTTAACCCCTTTTACCACATGCATTTGTGGCATTGCGATATCACCAACAGCCATCGGATATTCCATTTATAATTAATAAGAGCTTCTAGCTTATGCAATCTATTTTTAAAAATCGAGTACTTCATATATAAAAAAACCAGTGATCACACTGGTTTTTATAAAACTACTTAGCTTTAAGGCATATCTGCCAATACTTTAGCTGCTTTTTCTTGACTCTCAGTAGAAATTGCAGGGTTCACTGCAATAATACGGTCAGCATTAGTACTATTTGCAGCAGCAATTGCATCGGTTTGGAGGATAATAGAGCGACCTTCAGTATTTCCCAAAGTATAGCTAATACCAGTACGTGGGCTAATAATAGTAAGTGAATTCCCTTTTGATGATACCTCAGCTTGTTGAGGGCCAAGAGCGGCTTTTACATTGCTTACAGATGTCGTGAAAGGCTCTGTATTTGCTGTTGTAGTCGCTAATGCCAGAGTTGGCATAAGAAATGCTGAAAGAATAAAGGTTTGTTTTATTTTGTTCATAGTTTTACCAATAGCTATCTATTTTTACCATACTTTTAGAAAAGTTTACTGCAAATTGAATATCTATCCTATGTTTGACTGCAAAAAAAAGCAGAACTCTTGTTCTGCTTTTGTAAAATCTTAAATTTTACCGTGACACTGTTTGTATTTAAGACCAGAACCACATGGGCATGGTGCATTACGACTCATCGGCGGTATTACGTCTGACTCTTCTTTCTGAGTAGATAGTTGCTCTTCTGAGGCAGTCACTGTACCTGTCAAACCATCGACATCATCATGTTCAAAAGATAGATTCATTGATTCGGCATGCTGAAGCTGTTGTGCTTCCAAAGCAGCAGCTTCTTCAGGTGATGGAACATGTACTGTTGAAAGATCATTAACAACATCGTTCTTCACAACACCAAGCATATTGACAAATAGATTGAATGCTTCTTTTTTATACTCTTGTTCAGGATTTTTCTGAGCATATCCACGTAAATGAATACCCTGTCTTAAGTAATCCATAGCTGCAAGATGATCTTTCCAGTGGCGATCTAAAGCATTTAACGTAAAATGACGCTCAAGCATCGCTGCTGATTCTTCACCCATTTGTGCACGACGGTCGCGATATCGTGTTACAACGGCATCCGTAATTCTAGCAACTAAGCCTTCTTCATCTAAACGGCGATCTTCATCTAACCATTGCTGAATTGGAAGTTCAATTCCTAAATCTGTTTTTAATGCTGTTTCAAGTCCTGCCACATCCCATTGATCATGAATAGATTCAGGTGGGATAAAGTTAGCGATAAAACCTTGCAAGACCTCATCATGCATTTCTTCAATATAATTTTGTAATGAACTTTCAGCTAAGATTTCATCACGCTGTGAATAGATAATCTTACGTTGTTCATTGTTTACATCATCATATTTGAGAAGATTCTTACGAATATCAAAGTTGCGCGCTTCGACTTTACGTTGAGCATTTTCAATAGAACGACTTACCATTTTATGTTCAATCGCTTCGTCTTCTTTTAAGCCCATTGCTCTCATCATACCAATGACTCGATCGCCTGCGAAAATACGCATTAAGTCATCTTCTAGAGAAAGATAAAAACGTGAAACGCCAGGGTCTCCTTGACGTCCCGCACGACCACGCAATTGGTTATCAATACGGCGAGATTCATGACGCTCAGAACCAATAATATGTAAACCACCTGCATTCAGGACAGTCTCATGATCATGTTGCCATTCTTGTTTTAATCGTTGCTCATCTGCTTCTGTTGGATTTTCAATTTTTGCAAGCTTCGCTTTCCAGTTACCCCCCAGAAGGATATCTGTACCTCGTCCTGCCATATTTGTCGCAATTGTGACCGAGCCAGGACTTCCTGCTTGAGCAATAATATCTGCTTCACGCTCATGTTGTTTGGCATTTAGTACCTCATGAGAGATACCTGCTTGCGTAAGTTTATGTGCAAGGACTTCACTGGCTTCAATCGTTGCAGTACCTACAAGAATTGGGGCACGTGTTTCTTGTATACGCTTAATTTCAGCAACAATCGCATCATACTTTCCATTTCTATTTAAGAAAATTAGATCATTATGATCTTTACGCACCATAGGACGATGTGTAGGAATAAGTACAACATCTAATCCATAAATTTCTTTCATCTCTGAAGCTTCGGTATCTGCTGTACCAGTCATTCCAGATAGTTTTTTATATAAACGGAAATAGTTTTGGAAAGTTGTTGTCGCGAGTGTTTGGTTTTCTGGTTGAATTTCTAGATTTTCTTTTGCTTCTACAGCTTGGTGTAATCCTTCAGACCAACGGCGACCTGGCATTGTACGGCCTGTATGCTCATCTACAATAACGACTTCACCATCGTGAATAATATAATGCACATCTCTTTGGAAAAGAAAATGAGCACGAATCGCAGCAGAAACGTGATGAACTAGATTTAAGTTGGTCGCAGAATAAAGGCTATCGCCTTCTTCAAGTAATCCTAAAGCAATCAGTTCACGCTCTACCGCTTCATAACCGACTTCTGTCATTTCTACTGAGCGTTGTTTTTCATCAATCCAAAAGTGCCCACCATCTGCAACTTTTTCCTCTTTTTGAGGATGAAGCTTTGGTGCGATTGCATTAATTGCTGCATATAATTGAGAAGAGTCTTCACTTTGTCCCGAAATAATAAGCGGTGTACGTGCTTCATCAATTAAAATTGAATCGACTTCATCGATAATTGCGTAAGATAAACCACGTTGCTTTTTCTCAGCAAGTGAAAAGACCATGTTATCTCGAAGATAGTCGAAACCAAATTCATTGTTTGTACCATAGGTGATATCTGCTTGATAAGCCAGACCTTTTTCATCAGGTGCCTGCATCGAATAAATCGTACCTACTGTTAAGTCTAAAAACTCAAACAATGGTCTATTTAGTTCAGCATCACGTTGTGCCAAGTAGTCATTGACTGTAATAACATGTACACCTTCACCACTCAATGCATTTAAATAACAGGCAAGTGTTCCCATAAGGGTTTTACCTTCACCTGTACGCATTTCCGCGATCTTTCCTTCATGTAAAGTGATACCGCCAATCAACTGTACATCGTAATGGCGCATACCCATAATGCGCTTACCTGCCTCACGACAAACTGCAAAGGCTTCAGGAAGTAATGCATCTAAACTGGTGCCTGATTGATAACGCTCTTTAAACTCTTGAGTCTTTGCAGATAATTCGGTATCGCTAAGCGCAGATATCGTCGGTTCAAGCGCATTTATTTTATCTACAATTTTACGCATGCGTTTGAGCTCGCGCTCATTTTTAGTACCGAAGATACCTCCGATCAGACTTCCCAACATGAATAAGCTCTCTAATTTTTGCTAGTCAAAAATGAAATAAATTTTAATTACCAGTTATTATGGTGTTAGATTTTTGAAGTACAAGTTTTTTGAACAAAAACACGCAATTTTTTTAATGCTATTTATAAATAATTCTTTATTTTTTAAAAAATGATTATCATTTTATATAACACATAGATATATAAAGCATAAATGAAGATTTGAATCTGAGACGATTTAAGCCATATTATTTTTACTTCATCATTCAATTAGAGAACAACAATGACTTTACGATTAGGTGATATTGCACCAGATTTTATACAGCAATCTACAATTGGCGATCTTCGTTTATACGACTATTTGGGAGATTATTGGGGTATTTTATTTTCACATCCTGCAGATTACACCCCAGTTTGTACCACAGAGCTTGGCTATACATCTAAACTTCAAGAAGAATTTTCAAAACGACATGTCAAAGCGATTGCACTTTCAGTTGATGACTTAAAATCACATGAAGGTTGGATTCAAGATATTAATGAGACTCAGAATACATATGTAAACTTTCCAATTTTGGCAGATAAAGACCGTAAGGTTTCTGAACTGTATGACTTTCTTCACCCTCATGCCAGTGAAACTACAACAGTTCGATCTTTAGTAATTATTGATCCAAATAAGAAAGTTCGCCTAATTATTACTTATCCTGCATCTACTGGTCGAAATTTTCATGAAATTTTACGTGTAATTGACTCTCTTCAACTCACAGATCACTATAAAGTCGCAACACCTGCCAATTGGGAAAATGGTGAAGATGTTGTAATCCTTCCAGCTATTAAAGATGAAAATGAGTTAAATGAGCGTTTCCCCCAAGGTTATAAAACCATTACGCCCTACTTAAGATTTACCCCACAGCCTAATAAAAAGCCTACATAATTGTAGGCTTTTACGTTTAGCGTTGATCAAGAGGTACCCATTCAATCACCCAAGCATTATGCATACCCAAGCTTGAATCGGCTTGTACCTTTTTACGCGCTGTATCTGCAGCCTCTTTATCTTTGACTGGTCCAACCATAATACGAATACCTTTAGATGTTGGACTTGTCGTAATTTTATAACCTTTTGCTCTTAATTTTGAAACAATTGCATCTGCATTGGCCTGATTCGCAGCTAAAGCAACTTGAACCATCCATTTTTTATGTACAGTTGATGCAGGTTTATCCTCATCGTCTTTGTCATCATCATTTGCCATGATTTGACGCGCACGCGCGGTCTCAGACTTTTTAGAATCTTGTTCAGCTTTGTGTTTTGCAGCCTCTGCCTCAGACTTTTTCTTCAGTTCAGCTGCATGATGTTGTTTTTCATCTTGTTCAGCTTTCTTTTTTGCAGCCTGTTCTTCTGCACGGCGTTTTGCATCAAGCTCAGCCTTTTTCTTTGCATCCGCTTGTTTTTTTGCTTCTAACTCTGCTTTATGCTTTTCAGCTTGCTCTGCTGCTGCCTGCTTTTTAGCAGCTGCATCTGCTTGATGTTTTGCATCAGCTTCGGCTTTCTTTTTTGCCAAGATAGCAGCTTGCTGTTTTGCATCGACACTTTCTGTACTATTAGTCTTTGTTTTCGAGTTACTCGTCGCCGCCGTTGTCACCTCAGGTGGAATATCAGCACTTTCCTGTTCTTTCAAACGTCGAGCATTAATTTCAGCATATTCTTCAGCAGCTTTTTTTGCAGCCGCCGCTTCTGCCTGTTGCTGTTGAATCAAATATTGCTGTGTTTTTGCTTCCTGTTCAGCAACAGCTCTTTCTCTGGCGCGCTTTTGTTCCTCTAATAAGCGCTTTTCAGTTTCAACATCAACAGTGACAGGTTGTAAAGACTGCATCTCACCCATTTTTGGTTCAGATGAGATTGATGGTTTCATTTGTTGTGTATTTGGTTGAGTCTGAACTTCGGGTTTAGTTCCTTTTAACTCATTGGCGCCTTTTAATAGTAAAGCGCCTAATAGAACGCCGCCACCTAATAAAACAACACCACCCATCCAGCGCTGTTTGTTATTCATGGACATGACTCAATATACTCCCAAACCGCTTCTAATGTATGAAACGACCCACAAACTAATATGATCTGATCATCTTGTGCATCAATTAATGCAGACTGAAATGCCTGTGCGATGGTCGCACAACATTCAACATATTCGTCTTTAAGCGCATTATGAATTTCTTCAAGCTTCGCTGCACGTAATCCTGTTAATGGTGCAATTTTCCACGAATGTACAACAGGTTTCAACATGGATGTCACTGTATTTATGTCTTTATCTGCAAGCATTGAGAAAACTGTAATCACTCCGCTATACTGTTTATTGTATTGTCTAAATTTATGCAATTGATTTAACAAAAATTCTACACCATGGCCATTATGACCAGCATCAAAAACAACTGTTTTTCCAGCGACTTGGCGGATGTCAAAACGACCTGCTATTTTTGCCAAACTTACGCCCTGTTCAATGGCACGATCAGAAACAGTTAAATCGCTTAAAAGAATACTAGCTACAGCTGTTGATATATTTTCAATTGCCAATTTTCCCAAAGGTAAATTCAAGGTGACTCCTGCACTAGAGAAACACCAACCTTCTTCAGTTTCTTTATAAAAATAATCTCGGTTCACAACATATAGTTTTGCTTGGTTTTCTTCTGCTTTTTGTTGTATTGCATTTGGTAATACTTGTTGTCCTGCAAAGATAATAGGAATATTAGGACGAATAATTCCCGCTTTTTCAGTCGCTATCTTTTCTATTGTATCTCCCAACCAATCTGTATGATCTAAACCAATATTTGTAATCACGGCGAGATCTGGATCTATAACATTCACGACATCTAAACGTCCACCCAGCCCAACTTCTAAGACCCATACATCGCATTCACGATTGATAAAGATAAGAAATGCAGCTAAGGTTGTTGCTTCGAAAAAAGACAGGCTGAGACCGCAAGCCCGACGTGCTTCATCAACTTTTACAAATGCCTCAACTAATTCTAAATCAGTTGCTTCAACATCTGATATTTTCACACGCTCATTAAAACGGTAAATATGTGGGGATTGGTATAGAGCAACTTTATATCCAGCTTGATTAAGTATCGCTGCGATAGTTGTGGTTGTAGAACCTTTCCCATTGGTTCCTGCCACAGTAATTATTTTTGCTTTTGGTTTAAGTACTTTAAGTCTTTTTGCAACAGGGAGAACTCGTTCTAGACCAAGATCAATCCCCGTCACATGGACACGGCCCCAATAATTGAGCCATGTCATCAAATCATCGGTTTTTAATGGTGATTCTACGTTCAATTTACATTCATCAACTTACTTATAATTCTATATACAGTATCACGTAATGAATGACGATGAACGATTTGATCGACTACACCATGATCAAGCAAATATTCAGCTCTTTGGAATGGCTCATCTAATTTTTCGCGTACAGTTTGTTCAATTACACGCTTACCAGCAAAACCAATCATTGCTTTTGGTTCAGCTAAGTGTACATCTCCCAACATCGCTAAAGATGCAGTCACGCCGCCATATACTGGATGTGTTAAAACAACAATATAGGGTAATTTAGCTGCTTTTAGTTTTTCAATAGCAGCAGATGTTCTTGCCATTTGCATTAAAGAAAGCATACCTTCTTGCATACGGGCACCGCCTGAAGCAGCAAAACATACAAGTGGTTGCTTTTTAGCAATTGCGCTTTCAGCAGCCTGTACAAATCGGTCACCTACAACTGTTCCCATTGAACCGCCCATAAAGTCAAATTCAAAGGCACATGCGGTTACAGGCAAGCCTTTTAGTAAGCCTTGTAGAACAACCAATGCTTCAGTTTCGCCTGTCTTTTTTTGTGCCTCAGCCATACGCTGTGTATATGGTTTACTATCTACAAACTTTAATGGATCTTTAGCAACAAAATCTTGACCTAGCTCTGTATCAACTTGATCGAAAAACCAGTTTAAGCGTTCACGTGCTTTCATACGCAAATGCTCATCACACTGAGGGCAAACATATGCATTAAAAGACATTGCTGTACGTGTAGTTAATGCATGACATTCAGGACATTCAACTGTTGGTTCCGTAAAGCTAGATTTCAAAGTCTCTTGTGCATCTGGAACATGAATACCAGGTACAGGACGATTCGTCCATGGTGTCGCTGGGTTTAAGACTTTTGTCGGTTTAACTTCTTGACTCATACTTAGTTATCGAGCGCCGCTCGAAGCTCCTTGATTTTATTCACTGTTTGTTCAGCGGCTTGCTCCGCAGGTAATGTAGCAAATGGTTTAACAAGTGCACTTCCTACAATGACTGCGTCAGCAACTGCACCCATTGCTTTTGCTGATGCAGCATCATTAATACCAAAACCTACACCTACAGGAACACTTGTGCTCTGCTTAATTTTAGCAATACGCTCAGCAGCTTCTTCAACATTTAACGTTGCAGCACCTGTTACGCCTTTTAAAGAGACATAATAAATAAAGCCGCTTGCTTGTTTAATCACATGTTGAATACGATCATCTTTAGATGTTGGCGCTAAAAGGAATATCTGATTCATATCATAGTTTTTAAGGACTTGATTAAAACCATCGGCCTCTTCAGGTGGTAAGTCTACAAGTAAAATACCATCCACTCCGCTTTCATGTGCTTTAGCAACAAAATTTTCATAGCCAATAACTTCTATAGGGTTTAGATATCCCATTAAAACTACTGGCGTTTCTTTGTCTTGCTCACGAAATGTTTTCACCATGTTCAAAGCATCTAAAGTACTTGTACCAGCTGCTAAAGCTCTCTCCGCAGCCAAAGCAATGACTGGGCCATCAGCCATAGGATCAGAAAAAGGTAAGCCTAGCTCTACAACATCAACACCAGCTTCAACCATTTTGTGCAATAATGGAACAGTCACTTCTGGGTGCGGATCGCCAGCCATAACATATGAAATGAGTGCTTTACGTTGCTGAGATTTAAGCTGTTCAAAACGTTTGGCTAAACGACTCATAGAATTTCTTCCTTGCATGATAAAATAGAATGATTTTATATAAAAATCACACAACTGATTCATTGTAACGCTATTTTTCATGCATTGTACAATATCTAAAATGCGCTAATCGTATTCAACATTTTTTAATACAATTTTCAGGGTACATTAATCAATATTTAGCGCAATTTCTCAATGATCAAAGATATCTTTTTTTTGTTAATTCTTCGATTTTTTAATCAGTCAATCTAATTTAGATTTATCATTCTTACCTTTAATAACAATTACTTAAAATCAATACAGCTTTCAATGAATAATTGCAAAATACAACTTCAAATTTTATATTCAACATACCTTATTCATGTGAAGATCAGCACATAGACTGATCTTTATCATATTTTAAGTTAGATTTTCTCTCACCTCATCTGAAATTCGTCTTTTTTGACCGCTTTGATCTACTGCAACAAACGTGAATAATCCTGCTGTTACTTGTTTTGCAGGTCTAGACTCATCATGACTATTCCATACCTCTATAGCAATTTGAATTGAGGTGTTTCCGACTTTTAATATCTTTGTGTAGCAACTAATTACATCACCCACTTTTACAGGAACAAGAAACGACATCTGATTAATTGCAATTGTTGCACAACGCCCTTTGCTAAATCGTTCTGCATGAATAGCACCTGCCAAATCCATTTGAGAAACGATCCAACCACCGAAAACATCACCGCTCCAGTTTGTATCAGCAGGCATAGCAATAGTTTGTAAAGAAAGTGTACCTTCAGGTTTAATTATTTCTGATTGCATATTTATTTACCTACTTTCACAATTTGCTGATCTATCCAATCTTTTAGCTGAGGTCCTCTTAGAGCACCGCTAATCCTTGCCAACTCCTTTGTTTTTTCCATCATAACAATAGTGGGTAAACTTTTAATGTTAAATGCTTGACTGAGCCTTGGGTTCTTTTCAGTATCAATTTTGGCAAATACAACGCGATTATATTGGCTAGAGACTTGCTCAAAATGTGGTGCCATCATTTTACAAGGTCCACACCAGTCTGCCCACAGATCGATAACAATCGGTAAATCATGATATTGAATAAAGGTACTAAAATTAGTTTCGTCTAAAATAATAGGTGACTGAGGAATCAATGCAGTATGACATTGCCCACATTGTGGATTTTGGCTTAACTTATCCTCAGGTACTCGATTTTTTGCATTACATCTTACACAAACTAAAATCATTGTTCATCTAACTTTGAATATGAATATCGATAACATTCTGCTTTCATTCCATAGAGCTGTAAACATTCCATAACAAGATATGATATAAATAAGTGAATATATATAATTTTCTGGAGAAAAGAATGAGCGAAAATATCGGATTTGCAGGACAAATAGGTCCTGAACACGTTGACCAAATTGTTGCGAAAGGTTTTAAATCTCTTATCAATAATCGTCCAGATTATGAAGGTGGTACAGAACAACCTACAAGTGCACAAATTGAAGAAGCTTCTCGAGAAGCTGGTTTAGATTATGTTTATCAGCCTGTCGTTTCTGGCCAGATTACTGAATTAGATGTAAGAGAGTTTGCCAATCATTACAATGAACTACCAAAACCCATTCTCATGTTCTGCAGAACAGGCAATCGAGCAAATAATTTATATCAAATTGCAAAACAAATGGATTTACTTGACGATGAATAAACTAATCAACAGCTACACACTTCTTGTGTAGCTGTTGAATGTAAAGAAATGCAATATTCTATGAAATCTTATAAAAAAATAGCTATATTTTAATCATCACAATACTAATGAATATAAATGATGATATACGACATTATAATAATAGGTGCGGGTTCAGCAGGAATCAGTGCTTATAAACAAGCTGTTAAACATACTGATAACATTTTAATTATTAATCATGGTCCATGGGATACTACTTGTGCACGCGTCGGTTGTATGCCTAGCAAATTACTTATCTCTAGTGCGAATCGGCTACACGATGCTCAAACATTAGAAAATGTAGGTATTCAAGCCAACTTAAAAGTAGATACATCTAATGTAATGAGTCGTGTTAGAAAATACCGCGACCATTTTACATCAGCAGTTTTAGAAGATGTAAATTCTTGGAAAGATAAGCACAAAATAAATGGTATTGCATCATTTATAGATAAGTCTACTATCCAAGTTAACAATCAAACATACCAAGCAAAATCATTTATACTTGCCGTCGGTTCAGAACCAAGAAGAAATGAAGAATGGGAAAAGATTGGTAACCGCCTACTTACATCAGATACAATATTTGAGTTAGAGCAACTTCCTCAATCTATTGCAGTGATTGGAAGTGGATCAATTGCAACGGAACTGGCTGAAGCACTCTATCATTTAGGTGTGGAAGTGACTATATTTAGTAGAAGTTCACATATTGCAATTGCGACTAGTCCTAAAATACAGAGTTTAATACAAGAAAATTTTAATCAAAAATTAAATATTCACTTTGAAACCACACCAACCTCTTTAACAAAAGAAAAAGAATGGGTTTGTGTCAAGTATAAGAATCGAGAGAATCAAAATGAAGAGGAAATTAAGGTTGAATATGTATTAAATGCAACTGGACGTACCTCATTACTCAGCAGTTTAAAACTTGAAAACATTGAATCAAGCTTTAGTGATATTAAAAACTTACCTATAGATAATAGTACTAAGCAATTAAAAAACTATCCAATTTTTATTGTTGGGGATGCTTATACGACTACACCTGTTCAACATGAAGCAAGCTATGAAGGGAAGATTTCTGTAAATAACTGCCTCAGTTATCCAAATGTAAATGATAAAAAAACATACCCTCCCCTTTCGATTGTATTTTCCTCTCCAGAAATTGCAGTTGTTGGAAAGTCGTATAAACAATTAAAAGATGCTGAACATAAGTTTACTGTTGGTTTTGCTTCTTACACAGATCAAGGAAGAGCGACAGTTTTAGGTAAAAATATAGGTGGAATTGAAGTTTATTTTGATAGTACAACCCAGGAGTTCTTAGGCGCAGAGATTTATGTTACCGAAGCAGAACACCTAGCTCACTTACTCGCTTGGAGTCTAAGTGAAAAAGCCAATCTAAAACAGCTTCTTAGCAAGCCATATTATCATCCTACTTTAGAAGAAGGATTGCGAACATCTTTAAGAGATGCATATAGTCAACTAAAATCATCTGATTAGAAATTTTAAGACTATAGGGATAAAAAAAAGCCTCCTTGTGGAGGCTTTTTAGGAATTAGATGCTGGCGATGACTTACTCTCACATGGGTAACCCCACACTACCATCAGCGCTAAGAGGTTTCACTTCTGAGTTCGGGAAGGGATCAGGTGGTTCACTCTCGCTATTGTCGCCAGCATAACTTTTATGGAGAACATTGAGGTCTTAATTATTGCCTCTGTTCCACCAAATTTGGCATAACAGTTTATTCAATTGGTCTGTATTGTAACTAGGTTTATCACTAAATCAAGCTATTTGAAGAGAAATACAACTGTTTGGGTGTTGTATAGTCAAGCCTCACGAGCAATTAGTATTGGTCAGCTTCATGTATCGCTACACTTCCACATCCAACCTATCAACGTCCTAGTCTTGAACGGCTCTTTAGGTGACATAAAGTCACAGGGAAATCTAATCTTGAGGTAGGCTTCCCGCTTAGATGCTTTCAGCGGTTATCCCTTCCGAACATAGCTACCCGGCGATGCGACTGGCGTCACAACCGGTACACCAGAGGTTCGTCCACTCTGGTCCTCTCGTACTAGGAGCAGATCCTCTCAAATTTCCAACGCCCATGGTAGATAGGGACCGAACTGTCTCACGACGTTCTAAACCCAGCTCGCGTACCTCTTTAAATGGCGAACAGCCATACCCTTGGGACCTGCTTCAGCCCCAGGATGAGATGAGCCGACATCGAGGTGCCAAACACCGCCGTCGATATGAACTCTTGGGCGGTATCAGCCTGTTATCCCCAGAGTACCTTTTATCCGTTGAGCGATGGCCCTTCCATACAGAACCACCGGATCACTAAGACCTACTTTCGTACCTGCTCGACTTGTTGGTCTCGCAGTTAAGCGCGCTTTTGCCTTTATACTCTACGCGTGATTTCCGACCACGCTGAGCGCACCTTCGTACTCCTCCGTTACTCTTTAGGAGGAGACCGCCCCAGTCAAACTACCCACCAGACATGGTCCTCGACCCAGATTATGGGTCAGAGTTAGAACCTCAACATTACCAGGGTGGTATTTCAAGGATGGCTCCATAGTAACTGGCGTTACTACTTCAAAGCCTCCCACCTATCCTACACAAGTAAGGTCAAAGTTCAATGTCAAGCTGCAGTAAAGGTTCACGGGGTCTTTCCGTCTAGCCACGGGTACACGGCATCTTCACCGCGATTTCGATTTCACTGAGCCTCTGCTGGAGACAGCGCCGCCATCATTATGCCATTCGTGCAGGTCGGAACTTACCCGACAAGGAATTTCGCTACCTTAGGACCGTTATAGTTACGGCCGCCGTTTACTGGGGCTTCGATCAAGAGCTTCGCTTACGCTAACCCCATCAATTAACCTTCCAGCACCGGGCAGGCATCACACCCTATACGTCCACTTTCGTGTTTGCAGAGTGCTATGTTTTTAATAAACAGTTGCAGCGGCCTGGTTTCTGCGGCTGCCGACAGCTCAGGAAGCAAGTTCCATCACCATCAGCAGCGTACCTTCTCCCGAAGTTACGGTACCATTTTGCCTAGTTCCTTCAGCAGAGTTCTCTCAAGCGCCTTGGTCTACTCGACCTGACCACCTGTGTCGGTTTCGGGTACGATTCCTGTGTAACTGAAGCTTAGAGACTTTTCTTGGAAGCATGGTATCAGCCACTTCGTAGGTAAACCTACTTGCTATCGACTCTCAGCATAGAGCACCCCGGATTTGCCTAAGATGCATGCCTACTGTCTTCCACCTGGACAACCAACGCCAGGCTGACTTAACCTTCTCCGTCCTCTCATCGCATTACACAGAAGTAATGGAATATTAACCATTTTCCCATCGACTACGCCTTTCGGCCTCGCCTTAGGGGTCGACTCACCCAGCCCCGATTAACGTTGGACTGGAACCCTTGGTCTTTCGGCGAACGGGTTTTTCACCCGTTTTATCGTTACTCACGTCAGCATTCGCACTTCTGATACCTCCAGCATGCTTCTCAACACACCTTCATCGGCTTACAGAACGCTCCCCTACCACTTACGCTAATGCGTAAATCCGCAGCTTCGGCACATAGTTTTAGCCCCGTTACATCTTCCGCGCAGGCCGACTCGACTAGTGAGCTATTACGCTTTCTTTAAAGGGTGGCTGCTTCTAAGCCAACCTCCTAGCTGTCTATGCCTTCCCACATCGTTTCCCACTTAACTATGATTTTGGGGCCTTAGCTGGCGGTCTGGATTGTTTTCCTCTTGACTACGGACGTTAGCACCCGCAGTCTGTCTCCCGGATAGTACTCATAGGTATTCGGAGTTTGCATCGGTTTGGTAAGTCGGGATGACCCCCTAGCCGAAACAGTGCTCTACCCCCTATGGTATTCGTCCGAGGCGCTACCTAAATAGCTTTCGGGGAGAACCAGCTATCACCAGGCTTGATTAGCCTTTCACCCCTATCCACAAGTCATCCCCTGGCTTTTCAACGACAGTGGGTTCGGTCCTCCAGTTAGTGTTACCCAACCTTCAACCTGCTCATGGATAGATCGCCTGGTTTCGGGTCTATACCCAGCAACTAAACGCCCTATTAAGACTCGATTTCTCTACGGCTCCCCTATACGGTTAACCTCGCTACTGAATATAAGTCGCTGACCCATTATACAAAAGGTACGCAGTCACATAACAAAGTATGCTCCCACTGCTTGTATGCATGCGGTTTCAGGATCTATTTCACTCCCCTCACAGGGGTTCTTTTCGCCTTTCCCTCACGGTACTGGTTCACTATCGGTCAGTCAGGAGTATTTAGCCTTGGAGGATGGTCCCCCATATTCAGACAAGGTTTCACGTGCCTCGCCCTACTCGATATCATTATCTAAGCCCTTTCGTGTACGGGACTATCACCCTTTATAGTCACACTTCCCAGAGTGTTCCACTAAAACTTAGATAACTTAATGGGCTGATCCGCGTTCGCTCGCCGCTACTGACGGAATCTCAATTGATTTCTTTTCCTAAGGGTACTGAGATGTTTCACTTCCCCTCGTTCGCCTCAACAACCTATGTATTCAGTTATTGATACCTACCTTATGGTAAGTGGGTTCCCCCATTCAGAAATCTCCGGATCATAGGATATTTGCCGCCTCCCCGAAGCTTATCGCAGGCTATTACGTCTTTCATCGCCTCTGACTGCCAAGGCATCCACCACCATGCACTTAATTACTTGACTATACAACCCCAAACAGTCGCTTACGCGAACTTCAAGGTGTACAGCTTCAATCTCATACCAAAACGCTTGATTCAGTTAATTTGCTAGTTCTCATCTCATTTCAATTTGTCTCAATCTAAATTAATTAAAATTTCAATTAAAACGCTTCAAAATGTATGAGTGAACAATTTATTTCAGACTCAAATTGAATAATCTGTTAATGATTTTACATGCCTTCGTCAGGTCATGTACCGTGATTACTCACAGAGGTTAATATCAAGGTCGCATATCTTACACAATCTTTCTACTAAGCTCTATAAGCAAATAAGCTGTTTGCTTATTTATTAGCTTAATCTTAATTAAATTGAAATATCAATCGAACTAAAATCATGGTGGAGACTAGGAGAGTCGAACTCCTGACCTCCTGCGTGCAAAGCAGGCGCTCTACCAACTAAGCTAAGTCCCCAGCTTAAAATCATTTGTGAATTGTACATTATCTTTCGTCTTTGGTGGGTCTGACAAGACTTGAACTTGTGACCCCACGCTTATCAAGCGTGTGCTCTAACCAACTGAGCTACAGACCCTCAGATAATATACCGAAGAACAACTTGTTGTGGATTCTTACCAAGTCTCACCTTTTCGTTAAGGAGGTGATCCAGCCGCAGGTTCCCCTACGGCTACCTTGTTACGACTTCACCCCAGTCATTGGCCACACCGTGGTAAACGTCCTCCCGAGGGTTAGACTATCTACTTCTGGTGCAACAAACTCCCATGGTGTGACGGGCGGTGTGTACAAGGCCCGGGAACGTATTCACCGCGGCATTCTGATCCGCGATTACTAGCGATTCCGACTTCATGGAGTCGAGTTGCAGACTCCAATCCGGACTACGATCGGCTTTTTGAGATTAGCATCACATCGCTGTGTAGCAACCCTCTGTACCGACCATTGTAGCACGTGTGTAGCCCTGGCCGTAAGGGCCATGATGACTTGACGTCGTCCCCGCCTTCCTCCAGTTTGTCACTGGCAGTATCCTTAAAGTTCCCATCCGAAATGCTGGCAAGTAAGGAAAAGGGTTGCGCTCGTTGCGGGACTTAACCCAACATCTCACGACACGAGCTGACGACAGCCATGCAGCACCTGTATCTAAGTTCCCGAAGGCACCAATCTATCTCTAGAAAGTTCTTAGTATGTCAAGGCCAGGTAAGGTTCTTCGCGTTGCATCGAATTAAACCACATGCTCCACCGCTTGTGCGGGCCCCCGTCAATTCATTTGAGTTTTAGTCTTGCGACCGTACTCCCCAGGCGGTCTACTTATCGCGTTAGCTGCGCCACTAAGTCCTCAAAGGACCCAACGGCTAGTAGACATCGTTTACGGCATGGACTACCAGGGTATCTAATCCTGTTTGCTCCCCATGCTTTCGCACCTCAGTGTCAGTATTAGGCCAGAAGGCTGCCTTCGCCATCGGTATTCCTCCAGATCTCTACGCATTTCACCGCTACACCTGGAATTCTACCTTCCTCTCCTATACTCTAGCCATCCAGTATCGAATGCAATTCCCAAGTTAAGCTCGGGGATTTCACATTTGACTTAAATGGCCACCTACGCGCGCTTTACGCCCAGTAATTCCGATTAACGCTTGCACCCTCTGTATTACCGCGGCTGCTGGCACAGAGTTAGCCGGTGCTTATTCTGCGAGTAACGTCCACTTAGCCTAGATATTAGCTAGGTAAGCCTCCTCCTCGCTTAAAGTGCTTTACAACCATAAGGCCTTCTTCACACACGCGGCATGGCTGGATCAGGCTTGCGCCCATTGTCCAATATTCCCCACTGCTGCCTCCCGTAGGAGTCTGGGCCGTGTCTCAGTCCCAGTGTGGCGGATCATCCTCTCAAACCCGCTACAGATCGTCGCCTTGGTAGGCCTTTACCCCACCAACTAGCTAATCCGACTTAGGCTCATCTATTAGCGCAAGGTCCGAAGATCCCCTGCTTTCCCCCGTAGGGCGTATGCGGTATTAGCGCTCCTTTCGGAACGTTGTCCCCCACTAATAGGCAGATTCCTAAGTATTACTCACCCGTCCGCCGCTAGGTCCAGTAGCAAGCTACCTTCCCCCGCTCGACTTGCATGTGTTAAGCCTGCCGCCAGCGTTCAATCTGAGCCATGATCAAACTCTTCAGTTAAAATCATTAATTCCTTAAGGGAATCAATCTGGCTCATTAATCACTAGCAAAAATATTCGCTCTCAAATAAATCTTCGAGTAAATTTCTACTTTTAATCAATGAATCTTAAATATATTCAGTGATCACTCAGTAAAAATCCACACAAGTTGTTCTTCAATTCTATTAATGATTCGCATCACTGATTCGTCATCAGCAAGCTAGGTCGGCTATATTACTCTCTTTTTAAAGAAAGTCAACTGCAATCTGAAAGTTTTTTATCCCCTTCATCAAACTCTAACCTCAATCAATCTAAGAACTAAATCTCAAACCAATCAACTAAGTTATTGTTTATCAAGAAGTTTCTTTCAACATCACCGCCGATGGATACGCATTATAGACCAATCAATTCCAAACACAACCCCCTAAGCCATTTTATTTCTATTTTATTTGTCAATAGAGCTAAAAATATACAAAAACTAGTATTTTTACGTTTTTTTAATCGTTTTGACGGTATTTTTAGCCAAATAAGCTGAAGTAGATTGATTTGGTAATATCTTTTGCATATCTGACTCTTTGCTTTCCTGTAAAATTAATCCTCGGCTATCGATATATTCAACATAGCCTATCTTTCTTTCATATTTTTTTTGATTAATTATTACATCTACATATGCACTATCAGTAATGCCTTGGGCAAAACCTAATTTGATATCTTTTTTTGATAATGCATTTACCTCAACAGTGTAATCATCTATTTGTAATTTCCACTGATACTCTTTAGGAATATATAAATCATGCTTGGTTAAGTTTTTAATTTTAGGGTGAACACTAAATAGTGAGTATGTTACTCCCTTTCTATATGTATTTGCTTTACCTTCTTTTAGGTTGGTAACAGTGACTTTTTGAAGAGGAACAATATCTTTCTTGTATTGTATTTGCTGAAAACAAATACATAAATCATCAACTTCCACGATTAAGCGCATATAAAACGAAACGCTCAGAAAAGGAACATCTAAATATTTGGTCGTAAACAAGTAACCTTGCGTGTGTAATTCAAGCTTTTCATTTTTGTAGTAAAATAAACCCTTTAAAGCCAAGATGGATATAGATTGTTTTAAAAAATGCTGAACACCTTGCTCAGAAATAAGATTACATAATACGTTAACAATAAAGTTCGCTCGCATTACTTCATCATTTTTTTCAAAACAAAATTCATACTTGTTTATAGAGAGATTAAATAATTGCGACATCATTGTCTGGTTTGTTATTCCACTTTCTAAAAGTGAAATATAAGTATAGTGCTGGGCAAGTTGCCCGCTTGTTGTTATAAATAAATGTAATCTATTCTTATGATTTTGTAGAGGGGTATAAATTGGGGATGTTGATCTCCCACTAAGAAAATGAATAGATAAATAATGTAATGGACTAGGAAGGTTTAAGAAAACCAAACTTAAGTGTTTAATAAATAATGGAGAATAATTTAAATCAATAACTGAATTATTTTCTAAAGATATAGGGGAAGGTTGAGATTTAATATTCATAGCCTGCCCCCTGTTATTTATTATTTATTCATCTTCCAATGCTTCTTCTTTATGTGCAAATAATGTCGTAATAAACCCTGACAGTACATAAAGTGTAGATACAATGAGAATACCAACAGGTATATTGTAAGTCATCGCTGCTAAAACAAGCACAACTGGCAGCATAACAATAAAGGGCACTCTTTTTCTATCCATTTGCTTAAATGAATAATATTTCATATTTGAAATCATGAGTAAGCCAGTTACCACCATAAATACCGCGTAACCAATCTGAATTGCTTTATCTTTAACATGGAAAATTGTTGAGTAATCTTTGCTTACCCACACCAAACAAACCACAAGTATTGCAGCCAGTGGACTAGCAATACCAATAAAATAGCGTTTATCTACAACACCAATTTGTACATTAAAGCGCGCCAATCGAAATGCGGCACATGCAGCATAGACAAAACAACACGCCAATCCGATACGCCCTAGGCCATGTAAGCTCCAGCTGTACATTAAAATTGCAGGAGAAATACCAAATGCAATCAGGTCAGATAGCGAGTCGAGTTGTTCACCAAATGGACTCTGTGCTCCAATTGCACGCGCAACACGACCATCTAAACCATCTAACAATGCAGCCAAGAATATGGCATAAATTGCCTGTATATAGTGGCCATCCATGCTTGCAACAATGGAATAAAAACCTGACAATAAAGCAGCAGTTGTGATGAGATTAGGCCATAGATAGATCCCACGTTTTTTTACACGCTGACCTTCATTTGTATCCTCTTCCTCTATGACTTCAAATGTTAAACCATCATGAACATCATCAGAATAATCGCCATTGCGCTTTGGTGTCTTGGTCATATATTTAGTTCCTAGATATCCAGATTGGGGGTCATTATTCACCAACAAGCCACTTTACTGCAAATGATCCACCTGTTTCATGCATTTTCAAGTGTGGAAATAGCCACTTTAACGCCTCTTCAGCTTCTTGAGCAAACTTCCAAGGTGGATTAATCACAAGTAGGCCACATCCATTTAAACCAATCGGTGTATCATCTGGCCAAACACAGATTTCACAAACCAGTTGACGGCGAATCCCTGTTTTTATCATTTTCTTTTCAAAACGCTGAATCATGGCACGATCTTTAATTGGATACCAAACTGCAAATACGCCTGTTGGCCATTTGTTGTATGCATTTTGAATAAGCTCTACCAATTGTGGAAAGTCTTTTCTCTCTACTTCATACGGTGGATCAATCATAACCAAACCACGCTTTTCACGCGGAGGAATAACACCGAGCAATCCTTCATAGGCATCACGTTCATGCAAGCCCATCTTTTTGTCACGAATATTATGGCGTAGTTGTTCAAATACATCACTTTGCATTTCAAAAACGGTTGCCTTATCTATTTCACGTAACCCTTGTAATGCCACCCACGGCGAACCTGGGTAAGCACCCTTCCCCTCTTGTTCACGTAGTTCTTCTACAAGTTTTAAGTACTGTTGCACGCCCTCAGGAGATTTTTTAATCTGACCTGGTTGTAACTGCATAAGACGATGAATACCCGATAAAAACTCGCCTGATTTTTGCGCGGGTGCTTCAGACAGATCATACTTTCCTGCACCACCATGTGTATCAATGTAGCGGTAAGGCTTATCTTTCAAGTTTAAGCGTGTAAGTAATTGAAGTAGTAAAACGTGCTTCATTACATCTGCAAAGTTACCTGCATGAAAGTGGTGACGATAATTCATATATATGTATGTTCCTCATTTCTACAAATATATTAACATGAAAAAAAACATACATGCTCAATCATAATTTGCTCTAGAATAAGTTCCCTTTATTTTTATTGTTATTTCTAAAATGACAACCCTTTCTCTCCCACTTCATTGGGATATGGATAAAATCATTCATTCACTAGATGAATATGGTTTTAGCATTATTCCAAACGTCTACGATGACCTATATTTTGACGCATTAAATCGTGAATGTTTATCTCAGCTTGATCATTTTCGTGAGGCTGGTATTCAAAATGGTGTTATCAGCAAAATTCGTAGTGACCATATTTTATGGATTAATGACACAGAGTCTCTTGCTCAGACGCACTTATCGACCTTGAATTTATTTTCTGAAATACTTAATCAAACCTTCTTTTTAGGAATTAAAGATGTAGAAGCACATTTTGCTTGCTATCACGAAGGTGAGTTTTATGCACTACACCGAGATAATCCACAACAAAAAAATCATCGAATAATTTCTACTGTTTTTTATTTACATCGCACTTGGCATCAAAATTTGGGTGGACAACTACGCTTGCAAGATAAACAAATGAACTGGCATATTATTGAGCCCACGCCAAATAGCCTTGTTGTTTTTGACAGTAATTTACTGCATGAAGTGTTGATATCTAAAGCAAATCGTCTTTCTATTACCGCATGGCTTAGAAACGACCATACATTATGGTAACCTTTAATTTTAATAAAAACCCCTCATATCATAAAATAAGTAAATTAGGGTGCGATTATGAGCAAAGATATTATTCAAAGAATTGGTGAAACTGACCAATTATATCTAGAGGAAAACTCTGCTGAGCTTGCTTCGGAGCGTGCAGATTTGCGTCTTCAACTGGTTACACTCAGTCGCAACAAACAAGAGCAAATTCACTTCTTACATGAAGCAATTGTTTTATTGGAACAAGCAAGAATTGAATTTGAAGATCAATCAACAGCAAATTATATAGATCTTTCACTTCAACTCGTGAAAGCATATATGATCTACTACGAGTTATCTCAAGATCAAAAATTTGCACTTATTACACAGCAAATTCTTAAGCCATTAGCACACTTCCAAGATGGTAATATTTATTTTTATCTTGCTTATGCATCAGCGGTAAAAGATGAAACTGCCATGACTCGACATTGGCTGATTAAATACGCAAATACAGATTGTTTTGATCTACATCTATTAAAGCAACATCACGCTTTCCGTTTACAGCAAAAAGAGCGATGGTTTACAGATATACTCAATAAAAAATTAAATTAACTTGGCACAAAAAAAGCACCTTTATAGGTGCTTTTTTCTTATATTTTTTATTTGAGAAGATGAGCAATTGCACTACGCTCTTCTTCTAACTCTTGTAATGTAACATTCATACGTTCACGGCTAAAGTCATCGATTTCTAAACCTTCAACACGTGTATACTCACCGTTTTCACAAGTAACAGGTACACCATAAATAACACCTTCTGGAATTCCATAAGAACCATCAGATGGGATACCCATTGTCACCCATTGACCATTTGTACCTAACGCCCAATCATGAATATGATCAATTGCTGCATTTGCCGCTGATGCCGCTGAAGATAGACCACGTGCATTAATAATTGCTGCTCCACGCTTCCCTACTGTTGGTAAGAAATCGTCTTTGTTCCAAGCATCATCATTAATTTTATCTTTTAGACTTTCACCATGAACTGTAGCAAAACGATAGTCTGCATACATTGTTGGTGAGTGATTACCCCATACTGTTAATTTTTCAATATCTGCAACAGCCACATTTGCCTTCTGTGCAAGCTGTGTTAACGCACGGTTATGATCTAAACGTAACATTGCAGTGAAATTTTTTGCTGGTAAATCTGGTGCTGACTTCATTGCGATATATGCATTGGTATTTGCAGGGTTCCCTACAACCAATACTTTCACATCACGGCTTGCGTGATCATTTAACGCTTTACCTTGTACTGTAAATATTTTTGCATTTTCTTGTAATAAATCTGCACGCTCCATACCTGGACCACGTGGACGCGCACCTACTAACAAGGCATAGTCAGCATCTTTGAATGCTACATTTGGATCGTCTGTACAAATAATTTCGCTGAGTAAAGGAAATGCACAATCATCCAATTCCATTTTTACGCCTTGTAGCGCTTGTTGAGCTTTCTCAACTGGAATTTCAAGAAGTTGTAAAATAACTGGTTGATCTTTCCCTAACATTTCACCGCTTGCGATACGGAATAGTAAGCTATATCCAATTTGACCTGCAGCGCCAGTTACGGCAACACGAACGGGTTGCTTCATGTAATTATCTCCATTTGAGGTGCGTTAATATGATTAAACAGCGAGTTTCTATTTAATCTTTTTAATCATAAACGACCAATATTGTACTCCAATCTTTTTGTTGTTGCATGGTAAATCATCGCCATTTAAGACGAAAGAATTGTTCTATTAATACGTTCCTTGAATATTAAATTGACTTGGACAATTCGATGTCACATTGACTGGACATGCCTTAAATTGGCCATTATTTTTATAGCAAACGCTAATATGCGTTAAAATATTATTTCTACCATCTTTTTGGCAGTTTAACTGTATTCCTCGGGCAGGGAGTCCACGATTCAGCCCTAGAAACTGCTCCTCTAAAGATTGTTTACCAATTGCATGAGAAACTGTATCTGTGAGTACCGCAGGAATTTTTAGATTTTGAGCATAATTAATAATGGTTCTAAAATATTGCGATGCATTCATAGGTACACAGCCACCAACTGCATGCCAAAGCTGGATTCGATAAGATTCATCAGGAATAACACGCGCCACAACTTTTGCTTGTAATGGAGAAAGTATAGGTGAAGTTTCTGTTTCACAAGCTTCACTTTTATTAAAACTCTCTGGCACAAGACTACCAATCGTAAGCGCATACCCTTCTAAGCACTTTCTTTGTTTTTTCTGATTCGGATCAAATGCACAAACGGCGGGTGTCATTTGTATATTTAAGATATAACCCTCAGGCATATCAATTTTTGCTGCATAACTGATAGATGATAGCGTATACATGCTAAAAGCACTTACGATAATCATGAAACCATATGTCGAAAAATACTGTAAAGATTTACTCTTAGACATAGACTCTACCAATCAATTTTATAAACCTACTGACCATTGTATATTTCTTTCTATTGACCACGTAATGGAATCATTTTCATCCATTTACTCATGTATTGCTGTCCCTGTCCCAATATAGCACCATAATGAATTGTATTTGTCATTACATTCTTCACGTAGTTACGTGTTTCATCAAATGGAATACTTTCTATGTACTGATCTGCTGGGAGAGGCTGATCGGTAGGTTGCCAACGTAATGCACGATTCGGCCCAGCATTATACCCTGCTGTTGCAAGCACTGCATTTCCGTTGAGTTGCCCTTGTATCATGGACAAATAGTATGTGCCATAACGAACATTGGTATTCATATCACTCAGTGCTGCAGGATTATAAGTTTCACCCATTTGTCTCGCAACCAATTTGGCAGTATTTGGCATAATCTGCATCAAACCACCGGCGCCCACATTTGAACGTGCATTTGTTACAAATCGACTTTCTTGGCGCATAAGACCATATGCCCATGCAGGATCTAAGCCAACGTTTCCACTGTGTAATACAACGGCGCTCTGATGAGGCGTTAAATATCTTAAGGTGTAGTTATGCTTGTTGGTTGTTCTTTCTGCTGCATAAATTGCACGATCATACCAAGCAATATTTGAGGCTCTTTGTGCTGCCGCAAGTAGTAAGCCATCGTCTTTTCTCAAATAAGCTTGCCTTACTGCCCAATTCCACTCGCGATTTGCGTAAATTGCAGGCGCACCAATATTACGTAAAGCAAAAGCACGGCTAAAATTCACATCTTGGTTCACGCGCTGTAAATCATCCGCTAAGGGTTGAGCATTATCTACACGATTATATTTTTGTCCAATTCTTTCTTGAGCCAATAAATTATAATAATCGTCTCCACCTTCAGCCAGACTATCGTAAATTGTAGTAGCCTGTTTTTTATAGCTCGAATCGGCCTGTTGCTCATCTGCTCTTGCCAACCAATACTGCCAGCGACTTTCTTGTTGTTGGGTCACACCCATTACAGAAATAGCCCGAATTAAACTATCCCATGCTCCAAAACGAATGGCCTGACGTGCATAAATTTCTGCTTCTTCTTGGCTAAATGGAATACCATAACTTGCATCAAAATAGTTTAAAACAATACGATTGAAATTATTTTTTAAAACTGTTGTACCGCCTATATACGCTACAGTTCGATATAAATATTTCTGGACAGCAGGAGGAACCCCCTCCGCCGCACGGTTAGCAGCCGTTAAACCTGCTGTTAAATCACTTTCTGCAAGTCGACCAAGTGCAAAAATTAAATATGCATAATCTGTATCATTTGCTTTGGGTGCAGACCATAAGTACCCCAAAGGATTGGTCTGAATTTGTGTTAATTGTGCGATAGAAATATTTAGACCTAAAGACTGAGCAGTTGAAGCAGCTAACCCAATTTGTCCAGCTCTAAGCTGAGTCCATAATCGTTGTTGCTTATCTTCTGTTGTCATCAATGGGCTTGATGACATCATACGATTAAGTCCCATACATGCATCAGGCATATTACTGTTTGTACTTAGCCATAAATCTTTATACTCAGCAAACACCAAAGAATCACCCGACTTTGCACGTACTTGGGCAATCGCGCAATCTTCTGCTGTATCTGCATTAGTAACATATGGTAAAACAGGTTGAGCATCTAAATAATTAGCTTGCTTTACCTTTTCCTCAACATAATCGGCAGCTAACTTCTCTGCCATTGCAGAATTTGGATATTTTTGTGCAAACTGAACAATACTTGATGATGGTTGCATCGCTAAATTAGTATTTAACTTAAAATACTCTGGATAGTATCCTAATACATCATTTTGCATGGCAAGTGTATATTGGTCTAGCTGAGCCACGTTGCCAGCATTCGCTGCAGAAAGTGCATCATTAAACTGTTCATTTGATGCATACGCCATAGACGTTGTACAACCTAAGGACAAATGAAATAAAGCGATACCAAGATAGCATTTATTTTTTTTCTGACTCACACACCCACCCATAAATTGCACATAAAAAACACACCACTCAATGCTAAACTTTTTAATCTTAGTTTAATGTGAACACTTCTCTTATTCTTGTTATGTTGTGTAATTATTTACCATTTTTCATACGATCCAACAATCACAGGCATTGACTACTTGTTTGCTTAGAAAAATGGTAAAATAACGCTCCACTTTTTTACTGTTGTGTGAAGCCAAATTTAGCTTTCATGCTTAACCTTTTGTATCAGGAGCCTACATGACGGTTCAAACTTTCATTCCTTCGCGTGACGAAGCTGCCTCAGAAAACACTGTTCACCAGCCTTTACACACTCCAGAGATGTCTTCGATTAAGAAACTGTATATCGAAACTCAAGGGTGTCAGATGAATGAGTATGACAGTCATCGTATGGCAGACCTCTTAGGTGATTCACACGGATATGTACTTACACAGAATCCGAAAGAAGCAGACATCTTACTCATGAATACATGCTCTATTCGTGAAAAGGCCCAAGAAAAAGTATTTAGTGAACTTGGCAGATGGCGCAAGTTGAAACAACAAAATCCAGATTTAATTATTGGTGTCGGTGGCTGTGTTGCATCGCAAGAAGGCGACAATATTCAAAAACGTGCGCCGTATGTAGACATGGTATTTGGGCCTCAAACCTTACACCGTTTGCCACAATTACTTGACCAACATGAAGGCCAAGTACAAAAACCCAAAAAAGAAAAAATTAAACTGGTAGATATCTCATTTCCAGATATTGAGAAATTTGACTTTTTACCTGAGCCACGCGTAGAGGGACACAAAGCCTTCGTTTCAATCATGGAGGGTTGTTCGAAATATTGTTCTTTCTGTGTCGTACCATATACACGTGGTGAAGAAGTATCTCGCCCACTCGATGATGTACTTGAAGAAATCTCTAGTCTTGCAGAAAGAGGAGTGCGTGAAGTTTCATTACTAGGTCAAAACGTCAATGGTTACCGTGGTGAAACATTCGATGGAAATGTATGTACATTTGCAGAACTACTTCGTTTAGTGGCTGAAATTCCAGGAATTGGTCGTATCCGTTACACCACTTCTCACCCGCTTGAGTTTTCGGAAGCACTCATAGAATGTTACAGAGATCTACCACAGATGGTTTCTCATTTACATCTACCTGTGCAAAGTGGTTCAAATGATGTATTGCAAGCCATGAAACGTAATCACACCATTGATGTATACATCAAAAAAATGGAAAAATTACGTCAAATTCGTCCTGATATGCATCTTTCAAGTGATTTTATTATTGGCTTTCCTGGTGAAACTGATGAGAATTTTGCAGAAACATTACAGTTTATTAAAGATTTAGACTTTGATCATTCATATAGTTTTATCTATTCAAAACGCCCAGGAACACCTGCCGCTGAACTTGAAGATACCATTCCTGAAAGTGTGAAGAAAGAACGTCTTAGCCAAGTGCAGCAAGTCATTAAGCGCTCAAGTATCGACAAAACGGATGCCATGAAAAATACAGTTCAACGTGTTTTAATCGAGAAAGTTTCAGATAAAGATCCAAATATGCTGATTGGAACGGCGGACAATACTCGCTTAGTTACTTTAGCTGGAGATACTTCTTGGATTGGGAAATTTGCAGAGGTAAAGATTACTGAAATTAAAACATTAAATTTAGTTTACGGTGAACTCTTGAATCTTGAACCTGACGTAGCGTAATGTAGAGGAATAATCAAACAACCAAAAAAAAGGAACTCTCTTGACTGCATCTATTCGACGTACAGTAGCTTTTCCTGGTATTTCAATGGAGCATACTAAAAATATGCTTGGCGCTTATAATGGACATTTAAAACAAATTGAACAGCGCTTAGATGTAAAAATTAATCATCGAGGCGATGTTTTTTATATTGATGGTGAACTTGATGCAGTTGAAAGAACTGAATCACTTTTGAAAAAGTTGTATGAAGAAGCCACATCTGCACAAGTCAGTGCAGATGCGCTACATTTAATGATTCAAGGTAGTCAAACAGATCGGAGTGCAAACCAAGAACACACGGGTCTAGATGATGTTTGGCTACAAACCCGTAAAGGGCGTATTAATCCAAGAGGCTCGAACCAAAAACGTTATGTACAACGTATATTGCAAAGTGATATTTCTTTTGGTGTAGGGCCGGCTGGAACAGGGAAAACCTATCTTGCTGTTGCAGCCGCTGTAGATATGCTTGAACGCAATGAAATTCAAAGAATTTTATTGGTTCGTCCTGCTGTAGAAGCGGGTGAAAAGTTAGGATTTCTTCCAGGTGATTTAACCCAAAAGATCGATCCTTACTTACGCCCATTATACGATGCTTTATACGAAATGCTTGGCTTTGAAAAAGTTGCCAAACTTATTGAACGCCAAGTGATTGAAGTCGCACCTCTTGCGTATATGCGTGGACGAACACTCAATCATTCATTCGTTATATTAGATGAAGCGCAAAATACAACGCCTGAACAAATGAAAATGTTCCTCACACGTTTAGGGTTTGGTTCACGTGCCGTAATTACAGGTGATATCACGCAGGTAGACTTACCACGTGGCCAACAATCTGGCCTTGCACATGCGCTTCGTGTTCTTGAAAGTGTAACAGAAATTCATATTACTCACTTTCACTCACGCGATGTTGTCCGACATCAACTGGTACAAAAAATTGTTGAAGCCTATGATGGTTGGGATGATGCACAGCAACGTCTCAATGCACAAGAACGTGCTGAACGCAAAGCGAAACAAGAAGCGCTTATTGCTGAAAACGACTCTGCTGCAGATCAGCAACATCAATCTAGTTAAGGATTTGTTTTGAAAATTAGTATTTCACTACAACAAGATGTTTTAGCACCTGAATTGGTGCTAAAACGCGCTTATATCAAAAAAGTTATTGAAACGACACTACGTCATATTCAACTTGCACAAGATTGTGAAATTGGAATTGCATGTGTGGGTATTGATGAAAGCCATCAACTCAATTTTCAGTACCGCCAAAAAGATAAACCCACCAATGTCTTGTCATTTCCAAGTGATTTACCAGAAGATGTATTAAATGTCATTGACTGCCTCCCTCTAGGCGATCTGGTCATTTGTATTCCTGTTGTTTTACAAGAGGCCAATGAACAAGTTAAAACACCAATTGAGCATTTCACACACATGCTTGTACACGGTACATTACACCTAATTGGCTATGACCATGAAACAAGTACTGAAGATGCAGAAGAAATGGAAGCGCTTGAAGTAGAGATTCTTGCTAAGCTTGGTTTAACAAACCCTTATCTTAGTGAGTAATAACCTACTGAGCTTTAACCTCAGTTTCTCCTGTATGAAAACGCCATGTTCTTATAATTCTTAATTCTGAAAGCATATTCATCTTTGAATAGAACTTTCCAAATGGTGCGCCACGGCGTACCGATTTTTTTGCCGCCTCATCAAGTACTTTAAAACCAGAACTTTCTAATAAGTGAATTGCCTTTACCTGTCCATCAGGTTCTAAAACCACCATTAATCGAACATCGCCAGATAGCCCTCTTTGCTTTGCTGCTTGGGGATAGTCACGATTACCAAAAAGCTCTACTTTTTCTCTGAATTGTTCTAAATATTTTGCAGTAATATCTTGCTTCGCTTCAATAGAATCTACAGTCTTCGTATGTTTTAACTTTGCATATTCTTGTTGTTCTTGTAGATACTGTGCCTCTAAACTCTTAATCATGGTTTCTTTTTCAGCTTGACGACTTTCAAAATGATCTCTTGCTGTCATTTGCTCACGACTTTCAACTTGTTTTCTCCAACTTAAAGTTGTTACAAGCATCCGCTCTTGAGTTTCACTTACCGACTCTTGTTGTAAAAAGTTATCTTTGCTCACCTGAGCTTGTCCTGCACTTTGTGTATCTTCTATAGGTGGGACAATACTTGAAATCTTTTTTTTCTCTTTAAGTTTTCCACTTCCCTCTTGACTATTTTCGGCCAAGAAATCAGATTCTGTTAACTTTTGATGTGTGGGGTTCAAAACAACCGTAATATCCTGTGAAATATTATTATGATATTCTGGCATTCTAAATGAAATGAGCAACAATCCTATGTGTAGCAATATAGCAGCAACAGCGGAGAATGCTAAAACTTTATCTTTCCCTAAAGAAATATATCTAATGTATTGCCCCATATGCCGTTATTCTATATCTTTAAAAAGTGAAAAAGGTTAAAAGTACAAACTATAGCAAAGTATTGACACAATGCGAAAAAAATATGTATTTGTGCGACGTTACATCATTTTGATTAGAAAGTGTATATTTAATCTCTAGCGAAAAAAATTATTTTTTGATCTAATTTATTTATATTGTTACCCATATTTTGGAACATTTTACTATGCAAACGCTTATTACTCATATCTCTAACTATATACAAACAGTATATCAAAAGGCTGGAGGGTTTATTGAGGAGGAGCGAGAGTTTGCATTATCTCAAGTATTCCTAAATGCCACACTCAAACGCTTCGTAACAGATAATGTTGGCTTACTTAAAGACCTGCATGCCGACGTACATGATGATTGGCTACGCCTCTATGCAACGATTGATGTACAGGGTTTACATACCACCCTTTCTGTCGACTTAAAATTGCTTAAAATGGAGTTAAACAATACAGTCCAATTAATTGTCTTTGAACAAATTAGTAATACTCAAATTGTCAGTGCGAAATTTAAAAATAAACTACAAAAATGGGCCATTCATACGGCGCTTTTCTTTTACCAAAAAGTATTAAAAAAAGATCCTTTAGGGAAAATATTACAACACTTTAATGTGCTAGAGGTTAAAGATGGATTATTGCATTTAGACTTAAATAAGTGGCTAGGAAAAAACCGCTCAGTTATTGAGACACTGAGTAAAGTAAACATTAATCATGCAAAACTTAAAGAAACTGAACTTGTGGTCATGGGGAAAGTGAACTTAGAAGCAATTATGCGTATGAAAAACATGGCAAAAGAAGAACCAATGGACTAAACAGAACATACATATTCTGCACAAAACGGCCCTATCCACGTATTAATATATAAAATTGATTTTTAACGTCTGCTGAAAAAGGAATGAGATTATCATGCGCCTTCAAAAACTGATCAAAAGTACATTGTTTATTGGTAGTGCTCTACTCTCTATACACACTTTTGCACTTACACCATTTCAAGCAACGTATCAGTTTTCTTATAATGGGCACAACATCAGTACAGCAACAAGATCATTACAATCTTTAGAAAATAATCGCTGGGTTTATAAATTTTCAGCAAAGGCAGGTATTCTCGCCTCTGCAAATGAGACTAGTCAATTCACTTTCAATAACCAAAATGTGACCTCAAACAGTTTTACACGTGCTACAAAATATCTTGGCATGTCTGATGCATTAACGATTAACTTCAATCAGAGTGAAAAGAAAGTTTCTACAAATAAAGATGGTACATCACGTAGTTTCAAACTTGAAAATAATCCGCTAGATGAATTAAATGCAGAAATACAGATCAGAGAAGATCTAAAAAATAATCATTTAAAGCCTGTTTACTATATTACAGATGCTAAAGGAATTGATGCGAGGAAATTTGTTAACCTAGGCGAAGAAACCATAAAAACACAATATGGTACGTTTAAAACAATGAAGTTTAAGCTTGAGCATAACAAACCAGAGCGTAATACCTTATTTTGGCTTGCACCTGAACTTGACTATTTACCAGTAAAAGTTGCACACAATGATGGCTCCAATTCTTATGGAATCTCATTAATTAACTATAAATGGCAATAAAATAGCCACTTCTTTAAATTTTGACTTGCAATTTTTAGGATGCTTTTTAAAATACGCTTTTGCTTAAAAAGCATCCAATTTGTAGAGGTTCCGCCCGTGCAAGCACTAGAACAGAAAATCTTAACTGAAGGTATCGTTCTATCTGATAACGTTCTCAAAGTCGACGCTTTCTTAAATCACCAAATTGATCCTGTGCTCATGCAGCAAATTGGTAAAGAATTTGCGGCACGTTTTAAAGACCAAGGGATTACTAAAATCATTACCATCGAAGCATCAGGTATTGCTCCTGCCGTTATGGCTGGCTTAGAGCTTGGTGTGCCTGTCATCTTTGCACGTAAATACCAGTCGCTCACTCTTAAAGATGACCTCTATCGTTCGAAAGTTTATTCTTTTACCAAGCAAACAGAAAGTACCATCGCAATTTCAAATAAGCATATTCATAGTAGTGACCACGTGCTTATTATTGATGACTTCCTTGCCAATGGCCAAGCTGCTCTTGGATTAGCAGATCTTATTCATCAAGCCAATGCAAATATTGTAGGTATCGGGATCGTAATTGAAAAATCTTTCCAAACAGGAAGAGATCTCCTCATTGAAAAAGGATATCGCGTAGAATCACTTGCTCGTATCCAATCATTAAATGATGGCAAAGTGACTTTTATCCAAGCATAATTTTAAAAGACCGCAAAGCGGTCTTTTTTATGCTCGTTGCAATTTAAGCGTAACTTGTGCGAGTCGCTCACCTTGCGTAATACATAATTGTTTTTCATCTTCTGAAATAGGTTGATCATGGCGTGTGCCGCTGACATGTGTCGCGCCATATGGCGTTCCACCTGTTTTCGTATTTGACAATGCAGGCGTTGCATTGGTCAACCCAAGAATCATCATTCCATGATGAAGTAATGGTATATACATACTAAGCAATGTACTCTCTTGGCCTCCATGCATTGATCCTGAAGCTGTAAAGACGCATGCAGGTTTATTATGAAGTGCTCCACTTAACCATAGACTGGTCGTTTGATCCCAAAAATACTTCATTTCACTGGCCATATTTCCAAATCGGGTTGGAGAGCCCAAGGCAAGCCCTGCGCATTCCTCTAGATCTTCTAAAGTACAATAGATATCTCCTTCATCTGGAACACTCGGCGCTGCGACATTCACTACAGTAGATATATTGGGTACAGTACGAATTTTTGTAGCCATCCCTGTACGCTCGATACCATCTGCGATCAAATGAGCCATGTGTTTTGTTGTGCCATACTTACTGTAATAAAGCACCAAAATATAAGGTTGCATTGTCTTTTCATTCATTTTTTAAAAAATAAACTATACGGTATTTTTTACTATTTTTGTTGAAGACTATAAACTAGGGAACAATTCGTATTAAAAAAACCTAGGCAAAGATCTATGTTACTGCAATATTTAAAAAAACTACCCTTTTATGATAAGACATGGTTTCAATTCCTGCTTTTTGTCATCATGCGCTTCGAATCAGACCGCTGTAGAGATAAATCTGCATCTCTAACCTATACAACGCTATTTGCAGTTGTACCCATGCTGACGGTATTTTTAGTAATTATTTCATCTATTAAGGCATTAGAACCTGCACGCCAACAGCTTCAAGAACTCATTTATAGTAACTTTCTGCCTAAGAGTTCCATTGCTTTTGACCAAACACTTAACTCTTTTACCGAAAAATCGAGTAACTTAACAGCGATAGGGATTCTCTTTTTATTTGTCACTTCTGTCATGATGCTCAATAGCATTGAAGATGTATTTAACCGCATTTGGAGAATTAAGGACAAGCGCAGTGGTATTATTGGTTTTATGCGCTATTGGACGATTATTTCATTAGGGCCAATTCTTTTGGGAAGTGCCTTTGCACTCTCTTCTGCTGTTGCATCGTTGAATGTCCTTCACAATAATTTTACTGGCTATGAAATAGACAGCACTTACTTTTTAGGTTTACTGTCTTATGCTTTGACCGTCCTCGGATTTTTCTTCATTTATTGGACAATTCCTAATAGAGAAGTTCCTTTACGTTCTGCAATTGCGGGTGCACTTTTCAGTGGAACAATTTTCCAATTACTAAAATCATTTTTCGGCTATATTATGTCGAACTTTACCAGCTATGAGTTGGTCTACGGTGCCTTTGCTGCTGTTCCTATTTTCCTACTTTGGATCTTTCTTTCTTGGAATATTGTACTACTTGGTGTTGAAGTCAGTTTTGCATTAACGTCGTTTAGCACAGGGAAAGCCCAAAAACGCCACCCTATGGTAATGATGCTAGACATATTAGAATTATTCTATAAAAAGCAACTCACTGGTGAAACAGTTACCGAAAAAGAAGGACTTAAAATATTAGGTCATGGAGAGGTCGGTCGCTGGCCTACATATATTGAAATTTTAGAAAAACAACAAATCATTCGCAGAACAGACACTGATGAATATGTATTAGCAAGGAATCTCGATCATATTGATTTTTGGGATTTTTATACTGAGCTTCCTTTCGATTTACCTCTAAAAAAAGATATTGGCAATATTCATCCTGATGATGAATGGATGAAACGTCTAAGCCCTATTCTGATTGATACGGATGAATATCTATCAGCAAAACTATCTATTCCACTTGCATCACTGTTTGAGAGAAAATAAAAAAAAGACCGCTAAAGCGGTCTTTTTTAAAACCCTATTTGACATGTGTATGCCATATAAAGTCTTGATGCTTTCCTTCGAGTACCATTTTCAATTGATCACCCGAATTTAAAGCTGCAACGCCCTCAGGAGTTCCTGTCATCACAACATCACCTTCCTCAAGTGTAAATGCTTGACTCATGTCGCATAACATTTCTGCAATAGGAAAAAGAAGTAAACCAGTCTGCCCTTGTTGACGTATGTGATCATTCACATATAAACGATAAGAAATCTGGTCCCATTCAGGAACTTCTTGGATATCAACCCAGTTACCCAATGCACAAGATCCATCAAAAGCCTTGGCACGTTCCCATGGTTGGCCTTTTCCTTTCAAATCTGCTTGTAAATCTCTCAACGTCAAGTCTAAACCCAATGTGACTGCACCAATCGCTTCTAAAGCGATTTGAGGATCGGTTTCTTTCGAAAGTTTTTTATCTATCCTCAAAGTCAGTTCACACTCATGATGACAACTTCCTAAGCTCGTATTCCAATCAATACCTTCATCCAAAGTAATAAGACTACTTGGCGGTTTAATGAAAAGTACAGGTACCGTTGGCACTGCATTACCCAGTTCTTTTGCATGTGCAGCATAACTTCTTCCTACACACACAATTTTTGATGGTCTTTGCATTTTCTTTCCCTATTTATTATTTTGTTACTGTCAAAGATAAGAAAAATAAATCAACGATGTAATTTATTAAACGTATTCTCAAACAGTACACGATCACTTGTATCTAATACACGTTTTGGAACGATGTAAACTACTCGCGTTTTTAATTCAATGACGTATGTCAATTTACCTTCAGCAAAATGCTTTACTTCTTGATAGCTAAACTCTCTATCACGTCCATGAGAGCTCATTACTGCATAGTCTTGATAAAGTGCAAGCTTTTGTTCACTCTTACCAAGTTGATAGCGTACAAATTGGCGTTTAAAAATCATAGGTAATAACCAATATCTCACAGCCAACTGTATACATAAAAAGAGTGCGCCCAAGCCGACGTAATAGCGACCTGCTCCATTAAAGCCAACATAGAATCCAAAAACAATAAGACCTATACTAATTAATGGTGTAATAAATTGAGTAAATTGTTTTCTGCCCAGTGTAATTAGCTTGAAGCCATCATGTGACTCTTCTAAATTTAATATATATTGAACAGATAAAGCAGGTTTTTGCACAGTCATAACAAGTCATTTCGTTTAAATACAACTTGTTTTATTAGACCATAAAGAGAAGAACTTTAGAACGAAGATCTGATTTTACAGACACAAAAAAAACCGCTCTTTATTTAGCGGTTTCTTTTTAAGTTGGTGCGCTCAGAGAGATTCGAACTCCCGACCCCTTAGTTCGTAGCCAAGTGCTCTATCCAGCTGAGCTATGAGCGCATCGTCTTAATGGAGACGCATTATACGCACTTTACAGCAATTGATAAGTCTTTTTTTAAATTTTAGTGTTGAATGTGCTTTTATTAATCAAATTTGCTTTATTTTTAGATACTTAGCTTAATTTGTCAATTTTAGGCACAAAAAAACCGCATTTAAGCGGTATTTTTCAAATTGGTGCGCTCAGAGAGATTCGAACTCCCGACCCCTTAGTTCGTAGCCAAGTGCTCTATCCAGCTGAGCTATGAGCGCATTAATTTGTTTGCCTGAGGCATGTTCATTTCTTTACTTGGTGCGCTCAGAGAGATTCGAACTCCCGACCCCTTAGTTCGTAGCCAAGTGCTCTATCCAGCTGAGCTATGAGCGCGTTAAGTAAAGTGGCGGTGAGAGAGGGATTCGAACCCTCGATACAGTTACCCGTATGCATCCTTAGCAGGGATGTGGTTTCAGCCACTCACCCATCTCACCGGAACGACACGAATAATACAAAGGAAATGACAGTTACGCAAGTGAAGTCTTCAATTTTTTATAAAAATAATGAACAGTTAATTACTTTTTAAGCAATTTTAGCTTTTTTGTTGTATTTATAAACAACTACTTGTGTTTTTAAAAAGATATTTTAACAATAGGAAAGATATCATACAAATTTGCAATCTATCACGTGCAGTCTTTCCTTGTATGAATTATGCTAAACCTAATTGCGATAAGAAGCTAAATATATATGAAAAACTGGGTCGATCCTGAAGCAAAAGCTGAAGCTGAACGCTATGATAATCCAATTCCAAGCCGTATTCTCATTTTAGAAACACTGACTAAACTAGATAAGCCACTTTCACATGCCGAACTTGTAGACCATTTCGACATTAAAGACGAGAAAAGTATAGAAGCACTTAGCCATCGACTAAGTGCAATGATTCGTGATGGTCAATTAGGCAAAGAAGGTCAAAAATACTCTATATTGCCTGAACAACCTGCACACGATGCGACAATATATATTAATAATAAAGGTCTAGGGTCTGCCAATATTGATGGTCAAAATGACCTACTTTTGCCTGAAAGAGAAATGCGTTTGGTCTTTAACGGCGATCATATTAAAGTACGTCAGACATCAGTTGACCGTAAAGGTAAAGCGTGGGGATATATTGAGGAAGTTACACAACATCGTGTAAAACAAGTTATTGGAAAATTGTCTATCCATGATGATGAATACTTTATCCAACCTTCCACACCCAATCAACATCAACCGATTACTTTAGAAAAAGAACTGATTGAGCATGCAAAAGCGAAAGTTGGTGATGCGATTCGAGTAGCAATCGATGACTACCCAACGCGAGATACTTTTGCTACTGGTCATATCGTTCAATCCATGGCAGACAAAGCTGATACTGAAATTATTATCCCTCAAACAATTTTAGAATTTGGCTTACCTTACGAATTTCCTAAAGAAGTGGTTGAAGATGCTGAAAGCTTTAAAGAACCAACGGCAACAGACCGAAAAGGGCGCGTAGACCTACGTGACTTGCCTTTAGTAACGATTGATGGTGAAGATGCAAGAGACTTTGATGACGCAGTGTATGCTGAAAAACGCCCAGGTGGTGGTTATCGCGTTGTTGTGGCAATTGCTGACGTTAGCCACTACGTGCGTACAGACAAACCGTTAGATAATGAAGCACAAGATCGTGGAACGTCTGTTTATTTTCCACATTTTGTTTTGCCGATGTTACCTGAGGCACTTTCAAATGGATTGTGCTCATTAAATCCTCATGTAGATCGGCTTTGCATGGTATGTGATCTAACACTCTCGCGCTTAGGCCGTGTAACAGGATATGAATTTTACCCTGCCGTAATGCACTCCAAAGCACGGCTAACCTATACACAGGTCGGTTCATACTTTAATGGTGACTCTGATGCTGTGCCACAAGACCGTAATATTCAAAAATCTCTAAATACCCTATTCCAAATGTATCAAGTGTTAAAATCTCTGAGAGAACAACGCCATGCAATGGAATTTGAAACCACTGAAACCTATATGACGTTTGATGAATTAGGTGGTATTAAAGAGATTCTTCCTCGTTCTCGAAATGATGCGCATAAACTTATTGAAGAGTGTATGTTATTGGCCAATGTCGCTGCTGCTGATTTCTCATTAAAAAATGAGATCCCGATGCTTTATCGCGTACATGAAGCGCCTGAACATACAAAAATACAAAAAGTACGCGACTTTGTGAAAATGCTTGGTTTACATTTTCCAGAACAACCTACCCAAGAAGACTATCAACGTGTCATTGAAGCAACTAAAGACCGCATAGATGCACAAAGTATTCATGCTGTACTTCTCCGCTCTATGATGCAAGCCTATTATGGCGCAAAAAATGCAGGTCACTTCGGACTTGCCTATGATGCCTATACACACTTTACGTCACCGATCCGACGTTATCCTGATTTGTTATTGCATCGTGCAATTAAAGCAAACTTACAAAAGAAAGCTTACCCTATTTCAGGAGCTGCTTTAGATGATGCAGGTGAGCATTTCTCTCAGACAGAGCGCCGTGCAGATGAAGCCTCTCGTAGCGTCACATCATGGCTCAAATGTCATTACATGAAACAGCATTTAGGCGATGAGTTCATTGGCCATATTAGTGCTGTAACTGAATTTGGTCTCTTTATCACGCTAAAAGACTTATATGTAGATGGGATGATTCACATCAGCCAACTGGGCGATGACTTTTTTGTCTATGATGTTGGCAGTCAAACACTGATTGGCCAAAATAGAGGTCAAATCTTTGGATTGGGTGATGAGGTCAAAATTAAAGTCGCGGGTGTGAATTTAGATGAACGTAAAATCGATTTTGAGCTTCTTAAACAAGTTACGCATTCAGGTCGTCCTATACGCGAACGTGCACCACGAGTAACAAAGTCTACTGTTAAAGAAGAAGTTTTCACACCGACACGTACGGAAGAAGCACCGCAAAATACTTCTTCAAAGGAGCAAAAGCCGAAGAAAAAGAAAAAATCGAGTAAACCTAGTGCTTACAGTAAGAAGGCCAAATCATCTGCCAAACAAGATGTAAAAACTGATAAGAAAGCTAAGGTAAAAAAGAAAAAAAAGAAATCAAATGCAAAACCTAAAATAGCTGACTAATCACTCTATTCCGAGTATGAGATCAGTCTCATACTCGGGGTTTCCAAGATTCAAGCGAAGAAATCATGGTATTCATATTGATATATGCTTGCTCAGCAACATCAGCATCGTAGTCCTCAACGAGAAAACGACTAATCAAGCCTTCTAAAATATGATAAATCAAGTCTGCAATTATTCTATGATTTTCAAATGACTCACATGCCTGATAAATATAGCTTCTTAACCACACCTTATGTTGACGTGCACACTCAATGATTTCCTCTTGGGTTTTCACTGACTCACCTACAGCACGTACAAACATACAGCCCTTAAACGTTTTGGACTGAAACCACTCCATATGCCATTTTAAAATACCATTGATTTTCTCTTCATTTGTATGACTGTCAACATAAGTCATTAAGCTACGTCTATATCTTTCATCTCTTACACTAAGCACCTGTTTTATAAGTTCATTTTTATTTTTAAAATATGTATAGAGTGTCGTTTTTGAACAACCTGATACATCACGAATAAGATCTACACCTACACCTGTAAAGCTTTGTTCATTAAAAAGTTTTTCTGCTGTATCTAATATTTTTAAAGCTGACTTTGACATAATACCTCAATAGTACAGACCTGTACTTTTTAAAATGATATGACTATACTTCACATAATAGTACAAATCTGTACTCTCATATAGAGATATGTTTATGTTTTTTATATTTCACGGTAAAGAAAAAGTTCCTGCAAAATCATCTAATAAAGAAATTATGGTTGGTTTTTTAGGAGGAATGATGAGTATTCTTTGTTTATTATTTATTACCAAATTATCTGGACATCTTCTCATTATGGCGCCCTTTGGTGCAAGCTGTGTTCTATTGTACGCTGTTCCCCAATCACCTTTAGCTCAACCAAGAAATATTATTTTCGGACACTTTATTTCAGCTACAATTGGTTTAATTTTTCTTCATTTATTCGGAACATCTATCTTAAGTATTGCATGCGCGGTTGGTTTGTCTATTGCATGTATGCAGTTTTTCCAGTGTATTCACCCACCAGCTGGGGCAAACCCTTTAGTTATTCTACTTACCGCCCATGAAATTACATATCACTGGAGTTTTTTATTCTTCCCAGTATTGTTAGGGTCTATTATCTTAGTTATGGTTGCCTACGCGACTCACCGAATAAGTAAAACTCAATGGCCGAACTATGGTTTGGGCTTATTCAAAACACCTTCCCAAAAATAATCTAATACTTAACCTTGATTTTTCACGTAATCAGACATACATCTAATAAATAGAGACAATTTTTGGTGAATTTAATGACATTACAACAAGCAACACTACCTACCCCCGATTTTTCTAGTATTAAACTCCCTGTATTAAAAACTCAAATTGAACATGCAATTCATCAGGGTCAAAACTTTTTAGACCAATTACATGCCGTTCCTCAAGCAAATTTAGATCAGCTTAACGTCATTAATTCACTTGATGAATTGAGTAATGAGCTTGATGAGGTATTTGGATTACTCTCCCATCTGAATGCTGTAATGAATAATAATGAAACACGGGAAATCTATCAGGCTGTTTTGCCTCAATTAAGTGAATACTATACAAATATGGGACAACATACTGTTCTGTATCAGACTTATCAGCAACTCCACGATAGTAAAGTTTTCGCAACGCTATCAGAAGCCCAACAAAGTGCCATCCGTCTTGCCTTAAGAGATTTTAAGCTCTCAGGCGTTGCATTAGAGGGTGAGCAAAAGAAACGTTATGCAGAAATTTCTGCAAGACTTTCACAACTATCTTCTGACTTTTCCAATCATGTACTCGATGCCACACAAGCTTACTTTAAACCACTTCACGATGATGAATTGCTAGGACTTCCTGAAAGTAGTATTGAATTACTGAAACAATATGGGACACAAAGAGAGTTAGAACAACCCGTAGCTACTCTCGATTTTCCATCTTACTTAGCCATAATGACTTATGCAAAAGATCGTAAATTGCGTGAAACACTTTATCATGCGTATACCACCCGAGCCTCTGATCAAGCAGATCAGCCTAATCTAGACAATACTCAGATTATGGAAGAGATTCTAAAATTGCGTCAGGAGAAGGCAAAACTTCTTGGTTTTGAAAATTATGCAGATCTTTCTCTTGCTAGTAAAATGGCACCTGATGCACAAACAGTAGAAAAATTCCTATTTGATCTCGCTGAACATGCAAAAAAACCTGCTCAACAAGAAGTGAATGAACTTAAAGCGATTGCTTTAGAAGATGGCATTGAAGATCTTAAGCCATGGGATACCACTTACTACTCTGAAAAACTTAAGCAACAGCAGTTTAATCTTTCACAAGAAGAGCTTAAGCCATATTTTCCTGCACCGAAAGTAGTTAGTGGACTATTTAGTATTGTTAAAAAACTCTATAACCTTAACATTGTTGAGCGTACTGCACCTGTATGGCATCCAGATGTCAAATACTATGAAATCGAAGATAATAATACTGTAGTTGCTGGATTTTATTTAGATTTATACGCACGTAATGGTAAACGTGGTGGTGCATGGATGAGTGGTTTCAGAGCACGCATGCAAACAAATAAAGGCTTACAAAAACCAATTTGCTATATGGTATGTAACTTTACCCCACCTGTAGGTAATCAACCTGCATTGTTAACCCATGACGAAGTCATTACGCTGTTCCATGAGTTTGGCCATGGCTTACATCACATGCTTACAGAGGTCGATAATATTTCTGTTTCAGGTGTTAATGGTGTTGCATGGGATGCTGTTGAACTACCAAGCCAATTCATGGAGTTTTGGGCTTGGGGTAAAGAATCTTTAGATCAACTTACAGAACATGTGGATCATAAAGAAACTCTCCCACAAGAGTTATTAGATGCCCTACTTAACGCACGATTCTTCCAATCTGGTATGCAAACACTTCGTCAACTTGAATTTGCATTATTTGATTTTACTATTCATCAGAAATCAGCATTAAATGCTGAAGCGATTCAACATGTCCTAGATGATATTCGTAATCAAATTGCTGTTTTGCCAACCACTCGCGAAAATCGATTCCAACATGGATTCAGTCATATTTTTGCAGGAGGCTATGCTGCTGGATATTACTCATACAAATGGGCTGAAGTCCTCGCAAGCGATGCATTCGATCGATTTGAACATGAAGGTATTTTTAATACTGAAACAGGACAAGCTTTTAGATCATCAATACTTGCCGTTGGGGGTCAATATGATGCATTAACCGCATTTACACACTTCCGTGGTAGAGCACCTAAAATTGATGCATTACTTCGTCATCAAGGTTGGACACCAAGCCTACAAAACGCTTAAACTGGCAAGCAGACGTTCATTCATGAGTTACGCTAATATGAAGATAAAGAAAAGATTTATTGCAGGGGTTCGATGCCCAAAATGTAATAGCCTAGATCGAATTATTATGTTAACTCATGAACAGCGTGAATGGATTGAATGTATCGAGTGCGATTATTCAGATAATCGCCCTACACCGGAACAAATACATCCAAATACTCAAGATGATATTGGTGTGATACAGTTTAAGCCTAGAAACTATTAAATATGGAATATAAGAATGGGCTATTATAAGTCGTTTATCCTAATGATTATGGGATTATTTTTTTGTGTAAGTCATATACAGGCTCAAAGTTTACAACATGATAAAATCAGTGTTTTCAAGAAAGAGCAACAAGATAAAATTAAAGATGAAATTCTGAGATTAAAGGAAAGAAAAAAACAATTATTACAGCAAGAAAAAACTATTAATAAACTTATTCGATTAAAAGAAGAACAAATTACTGAACTAGAAAAACAGTTAAGCATAAAAAAAGTAGCATGAACGACGGTTTTGCTCATGCTACTATAAACTGAGTATTTAGAAATATGTTCTTTAGCTCGTAATTAAGATATTAATAAATTGCATTTATAAAAACATTCGCCCAAATTACATTACTTCATGTCATTTAGGTCATATAATGTAGAGTTATTATATAACTTGGAAAAATTAATTATTTGTTTTAAACTTTCAGGAGATATTTGATCACGCCAGATAATAAAATTATCTTTAGAATCATTAGTATAAATAGAAAAATATAAATAATGGTTTAAAATGCATGTAACTTTAATTTTTTTAATATCATTATTTTCAAATAGCATTGTCCAAGTTGAATTATCTAATTGAGCAATTTCTAAAATATTTTTATTATTTTTTTCATATAATATATAAGTCAAAAACAATAGGAGATTCAGCGCTAAAACATATGAAATTTCTAGCAACTGATATATTGTATAAATGGTAATAAATAATATGACACTCCAGAAAAATCTTTTAATTTTACTTTTCTGATAAATTTTCCAACAATAGTTAGCCATGTAAATATTTTTTTAATTGCCAAATCAAATGTTTTATTTCGATATTTGGAGCATTGGATACTTCCATAAACCAATCTAAAATATCTGGATCTTCATATTCAATTAACTGTTCGAAAATTCTTTGTTCTTCACTAGACGCTTTTAAATAGTATTGTTTTACATATAAGTCAAAGTATACATCTATTTCCTTAAGCCCTCTTCTTGCTCGGTAAATTGTTTTTCTCTGTACTAAACTTAACTCTTCCATTTGATGATCTTCCATTATCATTAAGCAAATAAAAAAGGCCGGAGTTCCGGCCTTTTATCAGAATAAATATTATTCTGCTGAAGTATTCACTTCACGGTCTACTAACTCAACGTAAGCCATAGGTGCTGCATCTCCAGCACGGTGACCTGCTTTAAGTACACGTAGATAACCGCCGTTACGTTCTTTATAACGAGGGCCTAGAACGGTAAATAATTTACCAACAGTTGCTGCATTACGAGTACGAGCAAACGCAATACGACGGTTTGCTACTGTATCGTTTTTAGCTAAAGTGATTAAAGGCTCAGCAACGCGACGAAGTTCTTTCGCCTTAGGCAAAGTTGTTTTAATTAACTCATGCTCAACTAGAGCATTTGTTAAGTTTTGGAACAACGCCTTACGATGGCTGCTTGTACGGCCTAATTTCACACCACTATTACGATGACGCATGGTGATAGTCCTACTTAATTAGCGGCTACGATAGGCAAAACGGTCGTCCATACGAAGACTAGCAGGTGGCCAGTTTTCTAGACGCATTCCGAGTTGTAAACCTTTCGATGCCAAAACATCTTTGATCTCAGTTAACGATTTTTTACCTAAGTTTGGAGTTTTTAACAACTCAACTTCTGTACGTTGAACAAGATCACCAATGTAGTAAATATTTTCTGCTTTTAAACAATTCGCAGAACGAACAGTAAGCTCTAGATCATCTACTGGACGAAGCAATATTGGATCAACTTCTTCGCGAGGTTCTTGAGCAACAGGTGTTTGGTCTTTCTGAAGATCAACAAAGATTGCGATCTGTTGTTGCAAGATTGTTGCAGCTTTACGAATCGCTTCTTCAGGATCAACCGTACCATTTGTTTCAAGATCGATGACCAACTTATCAAGGTCAGTACGTTGTTCCACACGTGCATTTTCTACAGTGTATGAAACACGATTGATTGGGCTATAACTTGCATCTAATTGTAAGCGACCTACAGGGCGAGTTTCGCCTTCAGGAAAGCGTGAATCAGATGTTTCATAACCACGACCTTGTGCGACTTTCAGGCGCATTTTTAATGAGCCTGTAGCGCTTAAAGTCCCGATCAAATGCTCAGGGTTAACCAATTCAACATTGTGCGGTAAACGAAGGTCAGCAGCTGTTACATCTCCTGGACCTTGTTTTTCTAATGTCAAATATGCTTCATTTTGATCGAACAGCTTAATCGACAATCCTTTAAGGTTCAGCAAGAGCTCGACGATGTCCTGCTGCAAGCCTTCTAAAGTACTGTACTCGTGCTCGACGCCTTCTATTTCTACTTCCACCACAGCTGCGCCAGGTAAAGAAGAAAGTAGGATGCGACGTAAAGCATTACCAAGAGTATGGCCAAAACCACGCTCTAAAGGTTCAAGAATCACTTTTGCCGAGGTCCCGCTTGCCGCTTCGACCTTGATCGCTTGCGGAGTTAGAAACTCGTTTGCAGTACGCGTCATTTATTGCTACCTCAAGGATTATTTAGAATACAATTCTACAATCAAGCTTTCATTGATTTCAGCAGGTAGATCAGAACGATCAGGTGCAGCTTTGAACGTACCTTCAAACTTAGAGTGATCAACTTCAACCCAAGCAGGAATACCACGTTGGCTTGCTAGCTCAACTGCATTTTTAATACGCAATTGTTCTTTCGCACCTTGATGTACAGCAACTACATCACCTGGTTTTACTTGAATAGACGCGATATTTACGCGACGGCCATTCAAAGTAATAGAACGGTGACTTACTAGCTGACGAGCTTCTGCACGTGTAGAACCAAAGCCCATGCGATAAACAACGTTATCTAGACGGCTTTCAAGCAGTTTCAACAAGTTTTCACCTGTTGCGCCTTTAACACGAGCAGCTTCTTTATAGTAATTACTAAATTGACGTTCTAAAACACCGTACATACGACGTACTTTTTGTTTTTCACGTAATTGTAGTGAATACTCTGATTGCTTAGCACGTGATTGACCGTGTTGGCCTGGTGCTTTCGCGTGTTTTTTAGTTTTGACGTCAAATGGTTTAACGCCAGATTTAAGTTGCAGGTCAGTCCCTTCGCGACGAGAGAGTTTGCATTTTGGACCAATATAACGAGCCATGAATGTATCTCCTTAGACGCGACGTTTTTTAGGTGGACGGCAACCGTTGTGAGGAATTGGAGTCACATCGGTAATGCTGCTAATCTTATAACCCACTGCTCCTAATGCACGAACCGCAGACTCACGACCTGGACCAGGTCCTTTTACAAGGACTTCCAAGTTTTTCAAACCGTAATCTAAAGCTGCTTTACCAGCAACTTCAGCAGCTACCTGAGCAGCAAACGGAGTTGATTTACGTGAACCACGGAAGCCTTGTCCACCTGAGGTGGCCCAAGCCAATGCATTACCTTGACGATCGGTAATCGTAACAATGGTGTTATTAAAAGACGCGTGAATGTGTGCAACACCTTCAGAGACGGTACGTGTGACCTTCTTGCGTGTGCGAGTATCTTTAGCCATCTTTTAGCTTCCAGAAATCTTACTTTTTAATCGGTTTGCGCGGACCTTTACGGGTACGTGCGTTAGTTTTTGTGCGTTGACCACGGACAGGCAAGCTACGACGATGACGAAGGCCACGATAGCAACCTAAATCCATTAAACGTTTAATGTTCATGGAAATTTCGCGACGTAAGTCACCTTCGGTTGGTACCTTAGCAACTTCTGCACGAATCGCATCAAGCTGAGCATCATCCAAATCACGAACTTTAGTAGTGTTTGCAATGCCAGCAGCTGCTAGAATATTTTCTGCAGTGTGACGACCAACACCAAAAATGTAAGTGAGGGAGATAACAGCATGCTTGTTATCCGGAATGTTTACACCGGCAATACGAGCCATTCACTTTCTCCAAAAAGGCAGTTGAGTTGATTAACCACCCATTAAATTCTTAAGGGGCGGATATTAACTCAATTCGCCTACTGAAATCAACAGTCTAAGTTATTTTATTAACCTTGACGCTGCTTATGACGAGGTTCAGCGCTACAAATTACGCGAATAACCCCATTACGACGGATAACTTTACAGCTACCACAAATTTTCTTTACAGAAGCTTGTACTTTCATGATGAAAACCTCTAAGTGCGCTTATCCCTTAGGATGAGCAGTCGTTTTTTTCATCAATGTTTGATTATCATACTGGTGAGATGTCAAATGTGACTGCAATTGAGCCATAAAATCCATCACAACAACTACTACAATAAGTAGTGAAGTACCGCCTACATTCATTGTCATACCAAATGAACTTTGAAGAATCATTGGCATTAAACAAATAAAGGTAATGTAGATTGCACCAATAAATGTCAAACGATTGAGAATATGATCTAAATAACGAGCAGTTTGCTCACCTGGGCGTATACCAGGCACATAAGCTCCGCTGCGTTTCAAATTTTCTGCAACTTCTTTTGGACTAAATACTAGTGCTGTATAGAAATAACAGAAAAAGATAATTAACGCACCAAAGAGCACCAAATACAAAGTATGTCCAGGCGATAAAACAAGTGCCAAATCTTGCAATGAGCGTTTAAGCATGCCAGCATTTGGATCAGCACTCCCAACCCACTGACCAAGACTTGCTGGAAATAACAGCAATGAACTTGCAAAAATAGCTGGAATTACTCCGGCCATGTTTATCTTTAGTGGTAAATGAGTTTGCTGTGCCGTAAAAATACGACGACCTTGTTGCTTTTGCGCATAATTAACTGCAATTCGACGTTGTGCTTTTTCAATAAATACAATAGCAGCCATAACAGCTAATGCAATTAATGCTAAAACCACGACCCCAATTAAGCTTGTCTGACCATTTTCAACTGCTGAGAAAGATTGCAATGCAATATTTGGCAAGTTAGCCACAATTCCCGCAAAAATAATCATTGAGATACCATTACCTACTCCACGTTCAGTAATTTGTTCTCCAAGCCACATCAAGAACATTGTACCAGCAACTAAAGATGTGACTGCAGGAATATAAAATTCTAATCCAGAAGTCAAAGTAATCCCTTGACTAATAAGACCTGCACACATACCTACAGCTTGTACAATACCTAATATAAGTGTTCCTTGACGCGTATACTGGTTAATTTTACGCTTACCTTGCTCACCTTCTTTTTTCAAAGCTTCGAGCGAAGGAATTACTGTTGACATTAACTGCACAATAATTGAGGCAGAAATGTATGGCATAATCCCTAAAGCAAGAATAGACATTCGTTGCAATGCACCACCTGAAAACATGTTAAACAAACCAAGAATAGTACCTTGGTTTGCATTAAACAGATGTTCAAGTGCTGCATTATTAATGCCTGGTACTGGAATATGCGATCCTAGTCGAAAAACCAATAGTGCGCAGATTAAAAACACCATGCGACGGATGATTTCACGATATTTCACATGAAACGGTTGGCCTTTCATCATGTGAACATGACCTGAAGAACTAGGAGACATAGACACTCGTAATTACTCCTCGACTTTACCGCCAGCAGCTTCAACAGCAGCTTTAGCGCCTTTAGTCAATGCAACACCCTTAACAGTGAATGCGCGAGTTACTTCACCAGAAAGTACGATACGAGCGCGTAATTGGTCACGACGCACAACGTTTGCAGCTTTTAAAGTTTCAAGGCTAACGATATCGCCTTCAACTTTATTTAATTCAGAAACACGTACTTCAGCAGTTTTAAGTGCCATTTGGCTAGTGAAGCCAAATTTTGGTAAACGACGATAAATCGCTGTTTGACCACCTTCAAAACCTGGACGAACACCACCACTTTTACGTGAGTTTTGACCTTTAATACCGCGACCACCTGTCTTACCGACACCAGAACCGATACCACGGCCTAGGCGGCGGTGTTCACGTTTAGCACCTTCTGCAGGTGATAATTCATTTAAACGCAGAGTCATGGCTTATTCCTCTACACTAACCATATAGTAGACTTTATTGATCATACCACGGTTAGAAGGAGTATCTTGCACTTCTACAGTATGACCGATGCGACGCAGACCCAAACCTTGTAGGCAAAGTTTGTGATTTTTCAAACGATGCGAAGAAGATTTAGTCTGGGTAACTTTAATCGTTTTCATGATTGATTACCCTTGAATTTCTTCTACAGTTTTACCACGTTTCGCAGCGACTTTCTCAGGAGAAGTCATATCACGCAAACCATTAAAAGTTGCGTTTACTACGTTAGCAGCATTTGTAGAACCATAACATTTAGCAAGTACGTTATGTACACCTGCAGCTTCTAGAACAGCACGCATAGCGCCACCAGCAATTACACCAGTACCTTCAGAAGCAGGTTGCATATAAACACGACTCGCACCATGACGAGCATTCACAGGGTGTTGTAAAGTGTTTCCGTCTAGATCTACAGTAATCATATTACGACGAGCAGCTTCAAGTGCTTTAGAAATAGCAGCTGGAACTTCACGCGCTTTACCACGACCAAAACCAACACGACCGTTACCATCACCTACCACAGTTAATGCTGTGAAAGAGAAAATACGACCACCTTTTACAACCTTGGCTACACGATCAACGGCAACCAGCTTCTCAACGAGACCTTCGTTTTGTTCAACTTTCGCCATGATTAGAACTCCAAGCCGCCTTCACGGGCAGCATCAGCCAAGGCTTTAATACGACCATGATATTTAAAACCAGAACGGTCAAATGCAACTTTTGTAATACCAGCTGCTTTAGCACGCTCTGCAATTAAAGCACCAACTTTAGTTGCTGCTTCAACATTACCAGTAGTAGTACTACGTAAAGATGCATCTAAAGTAGAAGCTTGTGCTAATACTTTTCCACCATCTGCTGAAATAACTTGAGCATAGATGTGACGCGGAGTGCGGTTTACACACAAACGAGTCGCACCCAATGCACGGATGTGCAAGCGTGTGCTTTTCGCACGACGCAAACGGGATTGTTTCTTTTCGTTCATAAGAACCTCGCGCCTTATTTCTTCTTAGCTTCTTTACGAAGAATAACTTCATCCGAATAACGAACACCTTTACCTTTATATGGTTCAGGAGAGCGATATGCACGGATATTTGCAGCTACTTGACCTAACAACTGTTTATCTGCAGATTTAAGCAGAATTTCAGTTGGAGTTGGAGTTTCTGCAGTTACACCTTCAGGCAATGTATAGTCGATTGGATGTGAAAAACCTAAGCTTAGGTTCACAACAGTTCCTTTAACTACAGCTTTATAACCAACACCTACAAGTTGTAGCTTACGTTCGAAACCTTCGCTTACACCTTTAACAAGGTTGTTTAATACAGCGCGAGCAGTACCAGCTTGCATCCAAGCATCTTGCGAGTCTTTTACTGGAGCAAGGTGAAGTTTACCTTCTTCCTGTTTTAGCTCGACCAGCGCATGCAGGTTGAAAGACAGCGTACCTTTACTGCCTTTCACTACGACCTGCCGGCCGTTCTGAGTAACTTCTACACCACTTGGTAGAGCTACTGGGGCTTTAGCCACACGAGACATGAGGAATCACCTATTAAGAAACAAAAGCAATAACTTCACCACCGATACCTGCAGCACGTGCAGCGCGATCAGTCATGATGCCTTTGCTTGTAGAAACAATTGCAATACCTAAACCTTGCTTAACGCTAGGAATTTTATCTTTACCGCGATACTGACGTAAGCCTGGACGACTTACACGTTTCACAGTTTCGATAACTGGTTTGCCTTCAAAATATTTTAGGGTAATTGTCAAAGTAGCTTTGCCTTCGTTATCAGCAACTTCTACATTTGAAATATAACCTTCTTGCTCTAATACGTTTGCAATAGAAACTTTTAGCTTAGAGCTTGGCATAGAAACAGTTTCTTTCTTAGCCATTTGTGCGTTACGAACACGTGTTAGCATGTCGGCAACGGTATCTTGCATACTCATTATAGTCGCCCCTTACCAGCTAGCTTTCACAACGCCCGGTACATCACCTTGCATTACAGTATCACGTAGTTTATTACGGCTTAAGCCAAACTTACGGAAGTAACCATGAGGACGACCAGTTAAACCACAACGGTTGCGAAGACGTACAGGAGATGCGTTACGTGGCAATGCTTGTAATTTCAACATCGCTTCAAAACGCTCTTCATCGCTAGCATTTACATTTGCAATAGTTGCTTTTAATTCAGCACGTTTTGCAGCAAATTTAGCAACTGTTTTTTCGCGTTTTAATTCGCGATTAACCATACCTTTCTTAGCCATATCGACCTCTTATTTGAACGGGAAGCCGAATGCACGCATAAGCGCACGGCCTTCGTCATCGGTGCGAGCAGTCGTAGTAATAGTAATATCCATACCACGAATACGATCAATCTTGTCAAAATCGATTTCAGGGAAAACGATTTGTTCTTTCAATCCCATTGAGTAATTACCACGACCATCAAATGATTTCGCTGAGAAACCACGGAAGTCACGAATACGCGGGATTGTGATTGAGATCAAACGATCCAAGAATTCGTACATATGTTCGCCACGTAAAGTAACTTTACAACCGATTGGCCAACCATCACGGATTTTGAAACCTGCGATCGATTTACGTGCAAGTGTTAGTACTGGTTTTTGACCAGCAATTGCTTGCATATCTGAAAGTGCGCCATCTAATAATTTTTTATCAGCTGCGGCAGCACCTACACCCATGTTTAGAGTGATTTTAGTAATGCGAGGAATTTCCATCACATTCGAAAGGCCAAGTTCTTCTTTCAACTTTGCCTTAAGTTCGTCGTTATAACGTGTTTTAAGTCTGGCCATTGCCTTTTCAACCTATTACTTCGCTACCGCCACTGATTCACCATTTGATTTATAAACACGACTTTTCGTGCCATTTTCATCACGTTGGTAACCAACACGGTCAGCCTTTTGGGTTGTAGCATTTAAAATTGCCACGTTTGAGATATGAAGAGAAGCCTCTTGAGTAACAATGCCGCCTTCAGCACCAGTTACACGGTTTGGCTTTTGATGTTTCTTCACTAAGTTAAGGCCTTCAACCTTAACACGGTCATTCGAAACAGACAAAACAGTACCTTGTTTGCCTTTTTCTTTACCTGCGATCACTATAATTTGATCGCCTTTTCTGATCTTAGCCATGATTGCCTCTTATAGAACTTCAGGAGCCAATGAAATAATTTTCATGAACTGTTCAGTACGAAGTTCACGAGTCACTGGTCCAAAGATACGGGTAGCAATCGGAGCTTTGTTTGTATTCAACAAAACTGCAGCGTTGTCATCAAAACGGATCAAAGAGCCGTCTGGACGACGAATACCGAATTTTGTACGAACTACAACCGCATTCATCACGTCGCCTTTTTTAACACGGCCACGCGGAATTGCTTCTTTTACAGTAACTTTAATAATGTCGCCAACAGAAGCATAACGACGATGTGAACCACCTAGTACTTTAATACATTGTACGCGGCGTGCACCACTGTTGTCTGCTACGTCGAGCATCGTTTCGGTTTGAATCATTGCCCTACTCCAAAACCGAGCATCACCGGTCACAATTTCGAAAGACGCATAGCGTACTCGAAATTGACCAATGATGCAACAAGAACTAATTACTCAGCAGCTGCTTCAACTACTTCCACTAAAGTCCAAGCTTTAGTTTTAGAAATTGGGCGGCTTTCTTTAATGGTTACAACATCACCGATTTTAGCAACATTGTTCTCATCATGAGCGTGTAATTTTGTTGAACGGCGAAGTGATTTGCCATACAACGGGTGTTGAACTCGGCGTTCAATAAGCACAACAATAGATTTCTCCATTTTGTCACTTACAACTTTGCCAGTTAACGTGCGGACTGTATTTTCACTCATTGTCCGTTCCCCTGTTTTTCGGTAAGGAGTGTCTTTATGCGAGCAACTGTCTTACGAGCAACCCCAACTTCGTGTGATTTACCCAACTGACCAGTTGCTTGCGCCATACGAAGACGGAATTGATTTAACTGTTGCTCATCAAGCAAAGTTTTCAACTCTTCTACCGATTTTTCACGTAGATCTTTAGTTTTCATTACATTACCGTCCGAGTCACGATAGCGGTTTTAAACGGAAGTTTAGCAGCAGCTAAAGTAAATGCTTCACGCGCTAATTCTTCGCTTACACCTTCCATTTCGTACAGGATCTTACCTGGCTTAATCTCGCTAACCCAGTATTCAACACTACCTTTACCTTTACCCATACGAACTTCTAAAGGCTTTTCAGTAATTGGCTTGTCTGGGAATACACGAATGTAGATTTTACCACCACGCTTAACGCGACGGCTAATAGTACGACGTGCAGCTTCGATCTGACGTGCAGTCATACGACCACGTTCTACAGATTTCAATGCAATAGTACCAAATGATACTGTACTTCCGCGATGTGCTAGACCAGTATTACGGCCTTTTTGCACTTTACGGAATTTCGTACGTTTAGGTTGCAACATGAATTATTCTCCTTTAGCAGCAGAACGATCATTGCGACGACCACGACGCTCTTGACCTTCACGACCACGACCACGTTTAGCTGGACGCTCTTCTTGTGGCGCAGGGTTCATGACTTGTTTCATGCCACCTAAGATTTCACCGCGGAAAATCCAAACTTTAACACCAATCGTACCGTAAGTTGTTTCAGCACGCATAGTCGCATAGTCAATGTCTGCACGAAGTGTATGCAATGGAACACGTCCTTCACGATACCATTCTGTACGTGCGATTTCAGCACCGCCTAAACGACCAGAAACCTCAACTTTGATACCTTTAGCACCAGCACGCATTGTATTTTGAACCGCACGCTTCATAGCACGACGGAACATTACACGTTTTTCTAATTGAGAAGCGATACCTTCAGCAACTAGACGCGCGTCAAGATCAGGGCGATCAACTTCATTGATAACTACTTGCGCAGGAACACCCATAATTTGAGTAAGTTCACGCTGTAATTTCTCAATATCTTCGCCTTTTTTACCAATAACGATACCAGGACGAGCTGTGCTAATTGTAATTTTAGCAGCGCCTGTAGGACGCTCGATAAGAATTTTACTTACCATCGCGCTCTTAAGTTTTTTAGTTAAAAACTCACGAACTTGTAGGTCTTTTAGTAAATATTCTGAATATTGTTTCGGATTCGCATACCAGTTAGCGTTATGACGTTTCACAACACCTAGGCGGATACCGATTGGATGAACCTTCTGACCCATATCAAACCCCTACCTTAACGGTGATGTGACAAGTACGCTTAGTGATACGATCCGCACGACCTTTCGCACGAGGCATGATACGTTTTAGGCTCATACCTTCATCAACAAAGATTGTTGTAACTTTCAGATCATCAACATCTAAGCTGTTGTTATGTTCAGCGTTTGCGATCGCAGACTCTAGTGCTTTTTTCACTAGTGTAGCCGCTTTCTTGTTGCTGAAGTTTAAAATGTCAAGCGCACGCGCAACTGATTTACCACGGACTTGATCAGCAACTAAACGCGCCTTTTGTGCCGAGATAGCGGCACCGCGTAGTTTTGCAGTAACTTCCATCATAGCACCTATTAACGTTTAGATTTCTTATCAACACCGTGACCACGATAGGTACGAGTTGGCGCGAATTCACCGAGTTTATGACCAACCATATGTTCAGAAACAATTACTGGAACATGGTTACGGCCATTGTGAACAGAAATTGTTAAACCAACAAAGTCTGGGAGGATCATCGAACGACGAGACCAAGTTTTGATCGGCTTGCGAGAATTACTAGCAACAGCCGCTTCAACCTTAGCGAACAAGTGCGCATCGACGAATGGGCCTTTTTTCAATGAACGAGGCATTAGTCAGATTCCTTTACTTGTTACTTAACGCGACGGTCGCGAATAATCATCTTAGTCGTACGCTTATTGGTACGTGTTTTGTACCCTTTAGCTTTTTGACCCCATGGGCTTACAGGTTGAATACCTTTATTACGCCCTTCACCACCACCGTGTGGGTGATCAACCGGGTTCATTGCCATACCACGTACGGTAGGACGAACACCGCGCCAGCGAGAAGCACCAGCTTTACCTAGAGAGCGCAAGTTGCTTTCTTGGTTAGATACTTCACCGATAACAGCACGACATTCAACATGAACTTTACGCATTTCGCCTGAACGTAGACGAATAATTGCATAAGAACCATCACGACCCAGTAATTGTGCAGAAGTACCAGCAGAACGAACTAATTGCGCGCCCTTACCAATCTTCAACTCAATGTTGTGAAGTGTAGAACCGATTGGCATATTACGAAGTGGTAAGCAGTTACCTGGACGAATTGGAGCATCGTTTCCAGATTGTACTTTATCACCAGCACGTAAGCCCTTAGGAGCAATAATATAACGACGCTCACCATCAGCATATTTCAATAAAGCAATATGAGCTGTACGGTTAGGATCGTATTCAATACGCTCTACAGTAGCAGGAATACCATCTTTGTTACGTTTAAAGTCAACAATACGGTAATGTTGTTTATGACCACCGCCAACGTGACGAGTAGTAATATGGCCGTTGTTATTACGACCACCAGTTCTTTTTTTGCTTTCTACCAACGCAGCAAAAGGGCGACCTTTGTGAAGGTGGTCATGAACCACTTTCTCTACAAAGCGACGTCCTGGAGACGTTGGCTTACATTTTTGAATCGGCATAATTTTCGTCCTTATTCCGCTGTGTTTTCAGCGGTATCGCCCAAGTCAGCCATTTCAACATCTTGGCCAGCTTTCAGGGTGACGTATGCTTTTTTAACATCAGAACGACGTCCTAATGTTTTACCAAAGCGTTTTGTTTTACCTTTAGTGATTGTTGTATTTACTTTAACAACTTCAACACCAAAAAGTTGCTCAACTGCTTTTTTAACTTCAAGTTTAGTTGCATTTAAATCAACTTTAAAAACTTGAACACCAGCAGTTTCACCTAAAACTTGTGCTTTTTCTGAGAATACTGGTCCACGTAGGACTTGATAGATACGTTCGTTGTTCATCCGAGTTCTACCTCAATTTTCTTAGCAGCAGCCACAGACATTACAACTTTATCGAACGCGATCAAGCTAACAGGATCGATTGCAGTTGCATCTACCACATCAACATGCGGTAAGTTGCGAGCTGCAAGGTATAAGTTCTCTTCTACTGCATCAGTTACGATCAATGCACGAGGAGCGTTCAACTCGTTTAGTTTAGCTAGCAATTCTTTAGTTTTAGGCGCAGCAACCTGCACATCTTCAACCAATACTAAGCGTTCTTGACGAACAAGCTCAGCAAGAATACATTGCATAGCACCGCGATACATTTTACGGTTAACTTTTTGAGACCAGTCTTGTGGACGAGCAGCAAATGTTTTACCACCGCCAACCCAGATTGGGCTACGAATAGAACCAGCACGCGCACGGCCAGTACCTTTTTGACGGAATGGTTTTTTACCACCACCAGAAACTTCGCCACGTGATTTTTGAGCACGAGAACCTTGACGGCCACCAGCTAAGTAAGCTGTTACCACTTGGTGTACAAGTGCTTCATTAAATTCACGTCCGAATGCAACTTCAGACAACTCAACAGCAGAGCCGGAAACAGTTTGTAAATTCACGTTATTTCCCCTCAAGCCTTGATAGTAGGACGAACTACAACGTCACCACCAGTTGAACCAGGGATAGCACCCTTAACAACAAGTACTGAGCGTTCAGCGTCAATAGATACAATCTCAAGACCTTGAACTGTTACGCGATCGTCACCTAGGTGACCAGGCATTTTTTTGCCTTTAAATACGCGTCCAGGAGTTTGGTTTTGACCTGTAGAACCTAAAGCACGGTGAGATACAGAGTTACCGTGAGTTGCGTCTTGCGTACGGAAGTTCCAACGCTTAACACCACCTTGGAAACCTTTACCTTTTGATTGTCCAGTAATGTCAACTACTTGACCAACTGTAAACAAATCAACACCGATAGTTCCACCAATTTCGCGACCTTCAAGCTCAGCTTCCGTTACACGGAATTCTTTCACTAAACGACCAGCTGCAACACCAGCTTTTGCAAAGTGACCTTTTTGAGCGTTTGTTACGCGTGATTCACGACGTTCGCCAGTTGTTACTTGAACAGCTTGATAACCATCAGTTTCAAGTGTTTTGATTTGAGTGATACGGTTCGCATCAACTTCAATCACTGTAACTGGCACAGAAACGCCGGCTTCCGTAAAGATACGGGTCATACCGCACTTACGACCGACTAAACCAATAGCCATGTGTGTAAACCTCTTAAAATGCGGCTTAATTAACAGAGTTAATCAACCGACAAGCCTTTATCCCAATGCGATCTGAACGTCAACACCAGCTGCAAGATCTAATTTCATCAATGCATCAACAGTTTTGTCTGTTGGTTGAACGATATCGATCAAACGTTTGTAGGTGCGGATTTCGTACTGGTCACGCGCATCTTTGTTTACGTGCGGTGAAGTAAGAACGTTGAAGCGTTCGATGCGAGTAGGCATCGGGATTGGACCACACACTTGTGCGCCAGTACGCTTAGCGGTTTCTACGATCTCTTGAGCAGATTGATCAATCAGACGATGATCAAAAGACTTAAGACGGATACGGATTCTCTGGTTAGACATACCAGTAAACTCCAAGCCAAAATATGTAAAGAATCACCCATGACGCATCTCACCTATTTATGGGTAAGTGTCAAGGGCAGTGAAAATCACTAAGGTCATGATCGATGCCATGACTGTCACGATATGGCTATCTTACCTAGAAGATAAGCCACCCTTCTTTTTGAAGGTGGCCTATTATAACCATTGTCTAACGATTAAGCAAATTTTTTTTAGGATTAAATCTATTTAGAGTTCATCGCGTACAACAAAACTAATGGCATCTTCAACAAGCTTATGACCCTGCCAAAAGTTAGAATCTAAGATCGTTTTCTCTAAATCATCTATTTCATGAGAGGTTAACATTCCTGTACCAATGTCAGCCTCATCATCTAAAAACAGTTTTAATGAAGATGCTGTAATTTCAGGATGAAATTGAAAGCCAAGTACATTATGACCAATCTGAAATGCTTGATTACGACATTGTATACTTGACGCCAACTGCACTGCACCTTTTGGAATCTCAAAATACTGTTTATGCCAAGATATTACTTGAATTTCCTCAGGAAAATTGAAATGAGGCTCCCCTACATCATTTACTTTTACTACCTGAATCCATCCTACTTCACTAGAATCACAATTACCCACATAGCCCCCTAAAGCATTTGCAATTAGCTGCCCCCCTAAACATAATCCTAAAACAGGTTTTTTCTGTGCTAAGTAGCGCCTGAGCCACCTTTTTTCAACTTTTAACCAGGGATATAGTGCTTCATCGTGTACACTCATTTTTCCACCCATAATAATAAGCAGATCAACTTCCTCTATTGCGGGTAGTGCTTCAATTTCTATGTATGTTTCAATAGGTAGTGCAAAAAACTCAGTCGCCGTAATAACAGCATCATGTTGTTTTAGAAAATCGTAGAAACTCCCAAACCCCTCACCAGCGATATGCTGAAAGTAGTGAACTCTTAAATTCTTTTTCATATATACTATCCATTCTTTTCCCCTCTATTTCCTTGCAAAAAGAACGCCAATAATTTATAAAACCACAGAGCCATCACAGAATTAAAAAACAATAACAAATAATTTACATCCAACCTACATATGTCTACAGACTCTCACCTATTTGAAAATATCCTAGTCATTTTATAAGAAGTTCACAGCGTGTTATTAATTTGCTTTATACTAAGCATAAATTGTTAATTGCCGTGAACTGTATATGCACCGCTATGCGAAGTCGAAAGACACCAAAGCAAAATTAGCCCCTAAACAAAAAATCAGTTATGAAAAGAAGTCAGATCCTGCTCTTACAGAATATGCAACACAGAGTTTGAACTGGCTAAGAAAAGCTGAGTTTTTAATGAGTGCACCAAAACTCAATCTCTGTGTAGAAGATAGTGGTTATGAAATTGCATTTGCAGGTCGCTCAAATGCAGGAAAATCGAGTGCAATTAACGCACTAACCAATCAAAGACAGTTGGCTCGTGCATCCAAAAAACCAGGTCGCACACAAATGATTAACTTTTTTAGTCTTGGCAATCCCGATCAACGTCTTGTTGATTTACCAGGCTATGGATATGCTGCTGTTCCAGAAGCAATGAAAATTGTTTGGCAAAAAGAGTTAGAAAACTACTTAATTCACCGTCAGAGTCTACAAGGTCTCGTACTTCTCATGGATATCCGACATCCATTACAGCACTTTGACTTAATGATGTTAGAGTGGGCGTACTCAAGAAAATTGTTTGTCCATATTCTCTTAACTAAAGCCGACAAGTTGAATCGCGGTCCTGCAAACAAAGCACTTCTTGAAGTAAAACAGCATCTTAAAAAAATGAAATTGAGCTTCTCAATTCAACTCTTCTCTTCTTTAAATAAACAAGGCTTAGAAGAACTTGCTTCAGTTATGGCAGGTCGACTTAACTTTACACTAGACAAAAATCTAGACGGAATAGATATTAGTGAAATTCCACTTGCAACTGAAGAAGATAGTGAAGGTTAAAAAAAAGGCATGCTTTAAAGCATGCCTTTTTTAACGATTTTCTTAAAAAACAACCGTTTTATTTCCATCAACAATAATGCGGTCTTCCAAATGCCAGCGAACCGCTCTTGCAAGCACATTACGCTCTACGTCTTGGCCAAGTTCACGCAATTGTTCTACGTTATACTCATGACTCACACGCTCTACATCTTGCTCAATAATCGGACCCTGATCTAGATCTGCAGTAACATAGTGCGCTGTTGCACCAATCAGCTTCACACCTTTTTCATGCGCTTGTTTATATGGATTTGCTCCAACAAATGCAGGTAAGAAGGAATGATGAATATTAATCACTTGCATTGGCCATTTCGACACAAACTCTTCACTTAAGATTTGCATATATCGAGCAAGAACTAATAAATCGTTGCCTTGCATAAGCTCATTAATTTTAGCTTCAGCTTCTACTTTATTTTCTTTTGTGACATTTACTACAGTAAATGGGATGCCAAACTGCTCTACGGAGTCACGCAATGCTTCATGATTAGAAACAACATGTGTAATTTCACATGGCAATGTTCCTCTTGCGTGGCGCCATAATAATTCAAGTAAAGCATGATCTACTTTTGAAACCAAAATACCAACTTTCTTCAAGTCGCCAACAAAAGCGAGACGCCATTGCATCTCATAACGTTCAGCAACATTTGTTCCAAATGTTTTTAATAATGTCTCTTTACGGCTTTCAAGATGATCAATCTCAAACTCAACACGCATAAAATAGCGCCCACCCTGAGCTTCAGTTGCATATTGATCAAGTGCAGTAATATTTGCACCCTGATGATACAAAAAGCTCGATACAGCTTGCACAATGCCCGGCTTATCTTCACACTTGATAAGCAAACGGGCTGTATTTGCAGTGGTCATATTCATGTTGATCTATATCACTTATACATAGAAAAAAGTCAGCCAAATATAATACCTGTTTTTCAAAGCATGACACAATATTTTTATGTACTCGCCGTTTGAGTAACGCTCGAAAATAGATTTCCATTATCAATAGAAGCCAATAACTTTTCATATGTAGCTTTGCTCTCACCTGCCAAATAAGGTGATTCAAGCAATACTAACTGTCTTAAAGCAAGGAGTGACCATTTCTCTTGCTGATGATTTTCATCATTAATATGCCCCGACATAAACAGAAAGTTTGTCCAATTGGTTAAGATAATCCAAATATTAACAATCAACGCTTCCATTTCTATAGCATTAAGTTTCATCAAACCCACATCTACAAAAGACTGATAAAGCCGTTGCACCTTTTGCATGACTTGACTAGAAAACTGAGCATAGTCTTGATTAAAAGTATCATTTTTTTCGACAAGATGATAAACATCTCTATGAAGAAAACGATATTTCCATAATTGCTCACTTAAAAGTTGGAAATATCTGATTTTATCTTCGGCAGTCACTGTTCTATCTATTGGTAATTCAAGCATTTGCAATGTTTCATACTGATAATGATGAATCAACTCTTGAATAATATCTTCTTTATTTCGATAGTGGTAATACAAGTTACCAGGACTCATTTCAAGTGCAGCAGCAATATGATTTGTTGTTACAGATCGCTCACCCTTTTCATTAAAGAGCATCAGACTAGCATCCAATATACGCTGTTTTGTTTTCGAAGTTTTGTTTTTTAGCATGCACTTATCCTTTACTATTTTACCAATAGAAGTCCATACCATTATGATAGATTCAATCAATTTTATCTAGAGTTATTGCTCTAAATTAGATTTTATATATTTTTTTATTAGCCAAAGTAATTTTTTTTAATTATAATATTGCCACTCTTATTTTTGCTTTTGAATTTACGTTTCACTATCTAATACTCAATAGATAGTTTGATCATAGTATACCTGCATTTTTTCTGTATCCATACTACACGGCAGTCTATTTCAAAAGCAATATAGTGCTATTTTTAACATATGTGTTTCTATATTTAACAGAGAAGATAATCTATATCTCTCTTATTAATTATGACACTCAACTTAAATTGTATATTGTTATTGCCTACTTTAGACAATCTACGATATAAAATTTAAGTCGTTATAAATAACACTATACGAAATGATCAAGGCATGATCTGTTACTGCAAATCATGACGTGTTTTATACAAATTCGCTTGTCTTTTAATCGCATTTTTGATATAAAACGCCCCTTGAATAAATTCAATCTGTTTGTTTTATGACTGGCCACAGATTTGCTGTTGGCTAAATCAATGGAGTTCCACCATGTCTAAGGTTTGCCAAGTTACCGGCAAGCGTCCAGTCGTTGGTAACAACGTCTCACACGCAAACAACAAAACCAAGCGCCGGTTCGAGCCGAACCTGCATCACCACCGTTTTTGGTTAGAAAGCGAAAAGCGTTTTGTACGTCTTCGTTTGACAACTAAAGGTATGCGTATCATCGACAAATTGGGCATTGAAAAGGTTGTAGCTGATCTTCGTGCTCAAGGCCAAAAGATCTAAGGAGTCATTGCAATGCGTGACAAAATTCGCCTAGTTTCTTCTGCTGGTACAGGTTATTTCTACACTACTACGAAGAACAAACGTACAATGCCGGAAAAAATGGAAATCAAAAAGTTTGATCCAAAAATCCGTCAACATGTGATTTTTAAAGAAGCTAAAATCAAATAATTTTAGTTTTGAAAATTCGGCTCCAAATGGAGTCGTTTTTTTTGCTTTTTATTTACAATCTCACTAACATTCCTCAAAACAATATTGTATTTATTTGAGGAACCTGCCTATGCCACATCATGTCGATCTTATTGTATTGCTGGCACTGGGTTTTGGCCTCGCCCTTTTCTTTGGATATATTGCAGCACGCCTGAGACTCCCTCCCTTGGTTGGCTACCTTATTGCTGGCATTGCAATTAGCCCCAATACCTATGGCCCAGTCGGAGAGTTAGCACTCGCCAATCAATTGGCTGAATTGGGTGTCATGTTTCTGATGTTTGGTGTGGGTATGCACTTTTCATTAAAAGATTTATTAGAAGTGAGACGTATTGCACTGCCAGGTGCTATCTTACAAATTCTAGTTGCAACCATTCTTGGCATATGTGTGACATCTTTTTGGGGATGGTCTTTTGGTTCATCATTGGTTTTCGGATTAACACTATCATGTGCAAGTACAGTTGTTCTTTTAAAGGCGCTAAGTGATCGCGGTTTACTCGACTCTGTTAATGGAAAAATTGCAGTCGGATGGCTATTGGTCGAAGACCTTGTAATGGTCTTAGTTTTAGTACTTTTACCTGCTGTTGCTGTTTTACTCGGAGGTAAATCTCTTGCTGGTCAAGAAAATACCTCTTCTTTACTCTGGATTATCATACTGACGTTGCTTAAAGTCGCTGGTTTCATTGCTTTTATGCTAATTATAGGCAAGCGCCTTGTACCTATGATTATGAGTTTTGTTGTACGTCTAGGCTCAAGAGAATTATTTACCTTAACTGTCGTTGCCTGTGCGGTCTCTATTGCTTATGGTGCATATGCCGTTTTTGGTGTTTCAATGGCGCTCGGTGCTTTCTTTGCAGGTATGGTTGTCAAAGAATCTGATTTTTGTCACCGTGCAGAAGAGGAATTACTGCCTTTACGCGAAGTTTTTGCAATCTTATTCTTCGTTTCTGTAGGTATGTTATTTGACCCAAGAATTATTATAGAACAACCCCTACATATTCTAAGTGTTATTGCTATTATTACCATTGGTAAAACACTTGCAGCAATGGCACTCGTGCTGTTCTTTAGATACCCTTTAAATACAGCACTGACAGTTGGTGCAAGCCTAGCACAAATTGGGGAGTTTTCGTTTATTTTAGCTGCACTTGGTATTTCTTTAGGTTTACTTACCACAGAGGCACAAAATCTTATTTTGGCAGGTGCACTCTTTTCAATTACTTTGAACTCATTTATGTTTTATGCGATAGAACCTGTTCAAAGCTGGATCCGCGCACGTTCATCTCTTGCACGCTTGCTTGAAAGAAGTAGTGACCCTTTAGCTATGTTACCTGACGAAGTAGATCAATCTTACTTACGTGATCAAGTCGTTATTGTTGGTCATGGAGAGGTAGGTAAACGTATCACCGAAACTTTAATGCAGCAAAATATAAAAGTCGTTATCGCAGAAGAAAATCGTGAAATTGTGGAAGGCCTTCGAGAAAAAGGAATTGCAGCAGTAAGTGGTTTAGCAACCGAACCTAGCGTCCTTATTCAAGCCCACATTCAACATGCCCGCCTATTGGTCATTTCTCCGATGGATCTTTTAGATATACATCGAATCGTTGACATTGCAAAACAATTAAATTCAGAAATTCAGGTCTTAATTTGTGCTGAAAATAAAGAAGAAGCAGAGGTTATCCGTACAGACAATATTGGCGATGTTTTTTATGCAAAAGAACAAATGGCAATTAATATGAGCCAACATATTCTTCATGAAATTCATAAAGCACATGTAAAATAAATACATGCAAAGAAGGGTAAGCTAAGCTTACCCTTCCTTATAAAAAATACATTAACTTAAATATTTAGGCTGTTCATCTACAATTTCGGCATCAAGCTGATTAACCTGTTTCTCAACCAGTCCCATTAATGCTGCTTGAATCATATTTTGGGCAACCATATTCGTTGTATCACCCAAAAGTTGTTTAATTTCATCATTAAATTGAATGGTCACTAATGGTTCCTCTTCAGATTGAGCATTCCGTAGAGCAAGTTCACCACTTTCAAGTTGTACCAATTCAAGTACAGCATCTTGATTACCAAATAACTCTTTTAACTGCTGTATAGACATGGAACCTCCATCCGCACATCAAAACGATGTACCCAATAAAAAAATATGAAACCTGTATTTTATATCTGTGCTAGAAATAAAATTTCAAGTCGTTTGAAAATGTATAACAGCGACACTGTGCATTAAAATTCAACCATCTCTGCACGAAAACCATCTATAAGTTCTAAGAGTTCTTGATACCACTCTCTTAGAATCTCAGTATTTGGCAACCATGACTGTGTACCTTGTGTTACTTTTATAATTAGATTTGATGAAGTCTCACTCTCAGCTTCTGGTAAAGTTGGCTCAGGTGCATACTGACATGCCCGAAAAGCACGCTGTAATTCGCCAAGAAAACCATTACTCGACAATTGCTTTAATATTTCAACTTCAGGAGACACTTGGCCTTTATCAGACATATGCATTTCTATCGAATGCAACGTAGGTTGAAAATCATTTAAACGGTAATAACGGACAAGCTCTTGTAAAAATGCAAGAAATGCACCGTGTAAATGAAATACAGCAGACTCTCTATAAGCTTGTATAATTTGGATATTGTCAGGAGCTTGCTCTGCTTGTCCGCAGGCTAAACGTGCGAAATACAATTTCTGATTTGTTCGATCTGCGTGATAACGAGCAACTCTAGACATAATTTTCCTACCTATACAAACAATCCATAGCAATTACAGATTAGCGTATGTTGTCAGATTTAGATAGATTTTTACTTTATTTTTCTTCGGCAGCTTTTACACGAATACCAATACCTTTCACTTTTAAGGTATTTAAACCTTTAATCGCTTTTACAGCTTCGCGCCCATGTGGCATTTCAACAAAAGCAAAACCTTTAGACTTACCAGTGGTCTGATCCAAAATAATCGTACAGCTTTCTACTTCACCATATGGTAAAAATAGTTCTTTAAGCTCTTGCTCACCAATAGATCTTTCTAAGTTACGCACTAAAATTTTCATTCATTCACCTTATATGACACAAAGAAGTAGTGTATCTCTTCTTTTCTAGGGTTGCCGAGTTTAATCTAAATCTATCCCAAAAGAGATCTTTTTTATAGGTTTCTTCTTATTTTCAAAAAACTCATCTCTTTTATGTATCGTCACATCCAATAAATGAGAGGGGACTTGATTAAAGAAATAACTGCTCACTGGTCTACCCTGATCATCAATTTGATCCATTGCCCATGTTGTTAAGTCTTGCTTTGTAAGAACCAACTCATTTTGTGCACGCGTTAATGCCACATATAAAACACGGCGCTCTTCCTCTACAGCATCGAAATCCCCTTGCGCTCTCGCATGTGGATACTGATTTACCGTAAGATGTGGTACATAGCATACTTTTCTTTCTGTACCCTTTGCAGAATGTATTGTAATAAGCGTGACAATATCGTGGTCTGCCGATTGTTCAACTTCTGAAGTTGAAATAGGATCTAAAACATACGCCTCTAAAAATTCGCTGATTTGAGCATGCTTTTGTGCCAATTGTTTTACAAGTTTGAAATCTTTTTCTCGACGTGACCAGTCTTGCTTTTGGTATTTTGCAGCAAGTTGTTCATGTAATGCCTCGAAAGCAAGCTCAATACATGCCACAACCGTATCGGTTAAAACTGACATTTGCTTTAAAATAAGCAATACATGTTGTGGTACTCTGCCATGATGCTCTAAATGATTACAACATTCTTCCAAGGTCTGACATTTTATTAAATTTACTGCAAGCTTACTTGCACCGACATCACCAATACCATCCCAAAGTGTAAGAAATCGCATCCATGCAATATCATCTTGAGTGTTAGACACGACCCGCAACATACTCAGTAAATCTTTCACATGTGCCGACTCCAATAGCTTTATCCCACCTATAAACTGATAAGGGACTGACATATTAATCAGTGCTCGTTCAATATGTCTTGCTGCATAGCCAGACCTAACAAGCACCATATGGTCGTTCCACTGAACATTATTTTGTTTTTTACGAATAATAAGATCTTGTGCAATCCAGTTTGCTTCTTCAAATTCATTAGAAAAAATATGAAAATGTGGCCGGCTATTATGAGATTTTGCAGCAATTAGATGTTTATCGTACTGTATAGGACTGACATCTAACAACCAGTTTGATAAGTCTAGAATGCCTTGTGTAGAACGATAATTCTTCTCAAGTGTATATATAACTGCATTAGATACGTTATCTTTAAAATAATGAATGTTTTCAAAATCTGCACCACGGAAACCATAAATAGATTGTGCATCATCACCAACACAAAATAATTGGCTTTTTCCAATAAAAGGTGACAGCAATGCCCATTGCAATGGATTAGTATCTTGCATTTCATCCACTAAAAATACACGACAAAATTGGCTAACCCAATGCACAAGTGCAGGAGATGATTGTAAATTTACAGCGACAATGCTTAGAATATCATCATAATCTAAAAATGAGCGCTCTTGCTTACGCTGTTCATAAGTTTTCATTACCTCTGCAATTTCAGATTTAAATTCCATAGCTTCAGGTAAGACTTTTTCTATTGCTACCGACAACTTACACTGAGTATTTCTTGCAAATGAATATATGTCACAAAGTTCAGCCGCTTTAGGTAATATATTATCTTTACCTTTACCTCGAAGTAAGCGAAAAATCATGATCTGATCATCACGATCAATAATACTAAAGTTTTCTAATCCAAAGGCTTGACGGTTACGGCGTAATAAATACATACAGAATGTATGAAAAGTTGAAGCACGTAAACCTTGTGCGGATGTACCCAAATACTGCTCGACGCGCGTCACAATCTCACTAGCGGCCCGACGTGTAAAGGTTAAAATCTGAATTTGATTTGCAGGTATTCCCTGAGAAATTAGATATGCTGCTCTTGCAACAATGGTCTTTGTTTTTCCACATCCTGCACCCGCCAAGACCAAACAATTTTGTGCTGTGGTCGTTGCTGCCTGATGTTGCTGATCGTTTAACTCAGCCATAAAAGACGTAGAACTCATTATTGCTGTATCCCAAAATTTTAATATTGCTGTATAAATAGTAGAGGCACTATTTCACCCATCCGATTTCACGTGCTGTTAAGTTTCCAATAACAGTTTGTTGTAAGCTGAGCGGTATTTTACTTTGTGTTTCAGTAATAGGAATATAACCCGCCATAAGCTCTGCTTGATGTTGCGGTAAGCGTGGTTGTTGAGCTGGATTCACATACCCTTGTGGATAAATGGGTTGTCCTGTATTTAGGTCATACTTATCTGTTGCACCGAATGCATGTAATAATTCATGTGCCGTTACCACTTGATTTTCTTCATTTTGCTTTACGTCAGAAAATAAATTTACGACTCCTATACGCCCTCTCTCTAATGCTGTGGAGTGCTTTAATACTTTATATTTATTTGAATCATAATAATTTAAATATAGTGTAACGGTAGCATAACCATCTACAGATTGAGTTTGTTTCCATGCATAATAACGAAATTTTAGACTCCATAAAATTGCGTTGAAAGCACTGCCATTTTCAGGGAGCTCAGGTGGTAATTGTTTTAACTCACGCCCTATTTTAAAAATAAAATGCGTATTTCGCTGATAGTTTTTTGCATTTGCAGTTAAGTACTCACTTGTCTCTGTAAAAGACTGTGCATTTAATTGCTGAATATAATTTTCCGTATTTTGTGAGCCATCTGCATTGATAGGATGAACTAATACAACAATGCTTTGATCCCAGTTTTGATTTAAGTCTTTCCATGCCTCTATAGCAACATACCCTAGAACCAAAAGTAGAATGAACACTCTGACCTTTTTCCACATAGATTTTGCTCACATGTATGAGTGCATAAAAAATGCCGATCTTTGATCGGCATTTTAAGACTTATTGCTCGACCCATTGGCCATCTGTATAAACCAGTCCCCATTTTGTGGTTTTGCCTTCCGCATTTTCAGAACCAATGTATTGGCTTTGATTTTTTCGGCTAAAACGCACAATCGTCGCATTACCTTCAGGATCTTGGTCAGGTGCTTTCAATAAGAATTGATACTTCTCATCAAGCTGGTCTGCCACAGTACGAAGTTCTGCAACTTTCGGAGCACGTGTTTCACGAATTTTTGGAAACTTGCTGGCTGCTAAGAAAAGTCCTGCCGCACCATCTCTCAACACAAAATAATCATCATTTTTGGTTGAACGTACATGTTCCATTTTAATTGGATCGACACGTGGTGGCGCAGGCTGGCCATTTTTCAAAACTTTACGCGTATTATCACATGAAGTACACGCAAAGTATGGTCCAAAACGTCCCGTTTTCAATTGCATTTCTGCATCACACTTATCGCATGGGATAGTTGGACCATCATAACCTTTAATTTTGAACTCGCCTTCTTCAACCTCAAAGCCGTCACAATCAGGGTTATTTCCACAAATATGTAACTTACGTCCGCCATCAATTAAATAACTGTCCATTGCTGTACTACATTTTGGACAACGGCGTTTTGACATTAAGTCGGCTGTTTCTGCCCCTTCATCATCCGATAAAATAGCCAATGACTCTACAGGAGACAGATTAAGTGTACCCTTACAGCGTTCTTTTGGTGGTAGGTTATAGCCTGAACACCCTAAGAAGACACCTGTTGTTCCTGTACGAATCTGCATTGGTCGTTCGCACTGTGGACAATGCACATCGGCAACTTCAACAGGCTCATTACGGCGCATGCCATCTGCACCTTGTGCAGTCGTTAAACGCTTTTTAAAATCGCCATAAAATGTATCGAGTAATTCTTTCCAATTGCGATCGCCAACTGCAACATGGTCAAGTTGCCCTTCAAGATCTGCAGTAAATGCATAGTTCATGAGGTTATTAAAACTCTCATTTAAACGCTCGGTAACAATCTCACCCATTTTTTCTGCGAATAAACGACGATTTTCAAGTTTTACATAACCACGATCTTGAATGGTTGAAATAATTGCAGCATATGTTGAAGGACGACCAATACCACGCTTTTCAAGCTCTTTTACCAAAGATGCTTCGGTAAAACGTGCAGGTGGCTTGGTAAAATGCTGACTCGGATCAAGCTTATTCAGAACAAGCGTTTCACCCACTTGAACTGCAGGCAGTAACACATCATCGTCAGACTTATTCGCACCACGGACACGTGTAAAACCATCAAATACGAGTGTACGGCCTTTGGCTTTTAAATCGATCTCAGATGCTTTGACATATAATGTAGATGACAAATACTCGGCAGGTGTCATCTGACACGCAACAAATTGACGCCAAATTAGATCATACAAACGCTGTGCATCACGCTCTGCACCTGCAAGCTGATCGCCTTTTAAAGCCACATTCGATGGACGAATTGCCTCGTGGGCTTCTTGTGCACCTGCTTTATTGCCATAACGATTTGGTTTTGCAGGTAAATATTTTTCACCATATTCAGATTGAATATGATCTCGCACCATATTTACTGCATCATCACTTAAAAAAGTTGAGTCCGTACGCATATAGGTAATAAAACCAGCTTCATACAGACGTTGAGCGAGCATCATGGTTTTCTTTACAGAGAAACCAAGGCGTGTGCTCGCTGCTTGTTGGAGCGTAGATGTAATATATGGTGCACTTGGATTAACCTTAGTTGGCTTGTCTTCACGCTGTGCAACTTTATATTCAGCCGACTTTAAAATGTCTAAAACTTCATCAGTTTCAGTTTTATTCTTTAGCTTAAGCGTTTTGCCTGCACGTTTAACTGCTTCAAGGCGAATTGCATCTGCCTTAGATTGTGTATCTGCAAAAACTTGCCAATATTCTTCTGGAATAAATGCACGAATTTCACGTTCACGCTCTACAACCAATTTTACAGCCACAGACTGTACACGCCCTGCCGATAGACCTCGTGCAATTTTTTCCCATAATAATGGAGAAATCATAAAGCCAACCACACGGTCTAAAAAGCGACGGGCTTGTTGTGCGTTTACACGGTCTAAGTCTAAGCGGGTCGGCTGTTTAAAAGCTTCTTGAATTGCATTTTTTGTAATTTCATTAAATACAACACGATGGTAACGAGAACTGTCCCCACCAATGACTTCACGTAAATGCCAAGCAATTGCTTCCCCTTCTCTATCCAAATCGGTTGCGAGATAGATTTCATCAACCTCAGAAGCGAGTTTTTTCAATTCTGCAACAACGTGCTCTTTACCTGGTAGCACTTCGTAGTGCGCATCCCAGTCATGCTCTGGGTCTACGCCCATACGCTTTACAAGTGCTTGCTGTGCTTTTACAATTTTTTGATCTTCGGTAAGTTTTGTTCTTGGTGCTGCTTTTTTCTCTGTTGTTTTACTCGCAGAACCGCCTGTCGGTAGGTCACGTACATGCCCTACTGAAGATTTAACAATATATTCAGACCCTAAATACTTATTAATTGTTTTTGCTTTAGCAGGCGACTCCACAATCACTAAAGCGCGTTTTTTTGCAGCCGAGTCAGCACTTGCTGTGGTGCGTTTTGATGTGGATCGAGGAGCATTCGCCATAATGTTATATCTTTCCTATCATTAAAATTAAATTTCTGCTAAAGAAACTAAATACGATTTCATTTGTTCGAGCTGAGTTGCATGAATGTCTGCATCCTCATCCCAATAAAGTCCAATATAGTTCGACTGCATCTCCACAGCATAAATACCTTTTAAGTCAACTTGAAGATGCTGAAACTTATCTGAACCATTTACCACAACCAACTGGTTATTTTCAACGCATGCTCGCATTAGAGGCATCGTTGCTTGTGGCAAGAGAATGCTGTAAAACGCGACCATACTTGCGCGCGTTTCTGTCATTTTTGGTATTTTTGTCCATTCAGGTGCAGGCACCAAACGTGGATGCAGTGACATTTGTCTTGCTTTATCACGCATCATACCAATGGCTTTCTCTCTAGGGTTGATGCGTAAACTAAAAATAGAACCTGCAACAAACACGATAATAATAATGGCGACCCAAAGACCCATTTTTTGTGTTATCTCCCTCTAATGCATTATTAGAGTTACATAAGATGAATAAAAAAGGCAAGTTTCATATAACATGCAACTCTCGCCGTTAAGGTGTGTATAGTAATATTGAATAACAGATTTTCAATCTTTATTCTTCAAATATCACTTAATAGTGTGGTGGTCTGTTGCTCATTGGATCAAATTCAGCAATGCCTTCTGATAAATCAGAAGCCTCTACACGACGATATAAAAGCTGCATTTGCTTTTTTAAATCGGTAATTTCTTGGCTTTGATGAGCCAACTGTTCATTTAACTGTTCAACTAAATCATCTAAAAATGAAATTCGTACTTGCAAATCTTCGATGGGTGCGGAAAATGACGCATGATCATCATAAGGTGGTTTAGTCATTTAACACTCCTCAATTTGAGACACTAGGAAACATTATGGCCTATATTACTTTAAGGGATGTCCAACTTGCATTTGGTGGGCCTGCCCTCCTCGACGGCGCAAATTTTACATTAGAACGTGGCGAGCGAGTATGTTTAATTGGACGTAATGGTGAAGGTAAGTCTACTTTACTCAAACTTATTGAGGGAAGCCTCCATGCCGACAATGGGGAAGTTTTAATTCAAAATGGCTTAACTGTTTCAATGTTAACCCAAGATGTACCGATGGATTCTGGCAAAGTTGCCGACATCGTCGCTGAAGGTGCAGGTGAAGTTGCTCAAGTACTGCAACAGTACAATACTGCAAGCGATGCATGTGTATTGGGTGACATGGAAGCTTGTGAACGCATGGGCGACTTACAGCATAAGCTTGACCAAATGGATGGTTGGACGCTTGAAAACAAAGTTAATACAATTTTAGGTAAAATGGGATTAGATCCCAATGCCGATTTGGCAGATTTGTCAGGTGGTCGTAAACGCCGTGTACTTTTAGCACGCGCTTTACTTACACAACCAGATATTTTATTACTTGACGAACCCACTAACCATTTAGATGTAGAAAGCATTGAATGGCTTGAAAAATTCTTACTCGAACAAAACAATCTTACATTGCTATTTATCTCGCATGACCGTTCTTTTGTCGACCACCTTGCTACACGTATTGTGGAACTCGACCGTGGTACGCTACGAAGTTTTGAAGGTAATTATTCTCGTTACCTTGAGCTAAAAGCACAACAGCTTGAAGCTGAAGAAAAGCAGAATGCATTGTTTGATAAAAAGCTTGCAGAAGAAGAAGCTTGGATTCGTCAAGGGATTAAAGCACGTCGTACCCGTAACGAAGGTCGTGTACGTGCATTAAAAACATTGCGTGAAGAATCTAAAGCAAGACGTTCACAGCAAGGTAAAGTGAATATGGGCGTACAAGAAGCACAACGCTCAGGAAAACTGGTCTTTGAAATTGAAAATCTTGGTGTAGATTACGACAATATATCACTCATTAAAGACTTCTCTACTGTTGTGGTACGTGGTGACCGTATTGGTCTTGTGGGTGATAATGGTGTAGGTAAAACAACACTTGTTAAAGCCATTCTTGGTGAGATTGAACATCATGGACAAGTCAAAACGGGTACACAGTTAGAAGTAGCTTACTTTGACCAATTACGTAACCAACTTGACCTTGAAAAATCTGTTTCAGATAACGTTTCAGAGGGTTCAGACTTTATTGATATTAATGGTCAGCGCCGTCATATCTTGAGTTACCTACAAGACTTCTTGTTCTCTCCTGAGCGTTCACGTACACCTGTAAAAGCCCTGTCTGGTGGTGAGCGTAATCGTATTTTATTGGCGAAGCTTCTACTCAAGCCTTCCAACCTCATTGTGATGGATGAGCCAACCAACGACCTAGATATGGTAACACTTGAGCTACTTGAAGAAATGCTTGCTGAATATAAAGGCACGTTACTTCTGATTAGCCATGACCGTGCATTTATGGATAACGTTGTTACATCTACATGGGTGTTTGATGGTAAAGGACATATTCAAGAGTACATTGGTGGTTATCAAGACTATCTTGCACAACGTCCTGAACTCAAAACTGAAACTGTGAAGAAAGATACGCCAAAATCCAATACATCGGATAAATCTGCACAGAAGAAAGTTAAACTGAGCTATAAAGATCAGCGTGAGCTTGAACAGCTACCACAAGAAATGGAGCAACTTGAAGCTGAACAATCTGAACTGACTGAAAAACTTGCTGACGGCTCTTGGTTTGTTAAAGACGCAGATGCAGCAACAAAAGCGAGTCAACGTCTTTCAGAAATTGAAGAACTTTTATTAGAAAAGTTAGAACGTTGGGATACATTAGAAAACATGGTGAAAGGTCACACCGAATAAACCTATACCGATTATAGCTAGCTCATATGAGCTAGCTATATTAAACTCTGGTTTAGAAAATTTATCATATTCTTTCTAAATAATTTTTATTTATCATATGTTTATAATCAAAAAAATTGCACTTCCCGAGCCTGTAAAAATACTAAAAAAATCAGTAGATTTTCTTTATTTTTAAATCGATTTATCTATTCAAAAGAAATAGTCATCATTTTAGTGTATTGTGAATACGCTTACCCAAAACTATAGAATTACAAATAATGAATATTATCCAAATTGTTCTCCTTGAATTTTATCCATCTTGGCTTACCCTTCCGCGTGAAATACGCCGTGAATATGCAAAATCACTCGAAAAAATTATTGCAAAACATCCTGATGTAAAAGTACGTTTTTGTGACTCAGAAGCATTTCCCGGAAGTAATTTTACAGATTTTCTTATTTGTGAAACTGAAAATTTAAAGTCTTACCATTTTATGTGGGAAGAAATTCGTGATACCGAACCTTACACTCGCGGTTATTTCAAAATTAAAGATGTCATTATGGGTGCTGAAAATGCTTTTCAAAGCTATGAAAAAGAAAGTTTAAAAATTTAAATTATTTAGGGTATCCGAGTAGTCGATACCCAAACATAGAGAGATCTCATGTCGCAAATTAAAATTTACGGTTTAACGCATACAATAAACACATATAGAAAAATACTCTCTCTAGCGATACATAGCTCTCTCATGGAAAGCTTAAACTATCCATCAGAAAAGATTTTTCAGAGATTTATAAAGCTTGAGCCTGAAGATTTTATATTTCCTCAAGACCGTAGCGAAAACTATCTGATTATCGAAATATCTATGTTTGAAGGACGCTCTACTTCTGCAAAGAAACAGCTTATTGCATTATTATTTAAAAATATAGAAACCGATTGTCAGATTTTACCGCAAGATATCGAAATCACTATTTTTGAAACACCTTTAGAAAATTGGGGAATCCGTGGCAAAGTTGCAAGTGAATTAACACTTAACTATCAAGTAAAAGTTTAGTGATGAAATTCATCATTTTAAATATCAATCTATCAACCCTAAAAGCATATCGTGCTAAAATCACGCTCACTTTTCACTGGTTCATTACACGTATATGAGTACGCAACCTGACTATATTCCTGGTAAATTTTATTGGTCTTTTTTATTGCCAAGATATTGGAATGTATGGATTTCTATTTGTCTATTGATGCTTTTGGCAGTTTTACCTTGGTCAGTTCAACGTATGATTTCACGTACGCTTGCGAAACTTGCTTGGAAACTTCTAAAGTCACGAAGAAAAACCACCATCCGCAACTTAGAAGTTTGTTTTCCTGAATGGTCTCAAGAAGAAGTTCTTCAAAAAGCTCAACAGGTTTTTGTAGATATGATGCTTGGTACATTCGAAACCCTCAATGCTTGGTATAAACCCTATTGGTTTAAAAATAGAGTTACCATCGAAGGACTTGAACATATCACTCAAGCACAAGCTTCTGGTCAAGGTGTACTTCTGCTTGGAACACACAGTACATTGCTCGATGCAGGTGGTTATATCTGCTCACAATACTTTGAACCCGATGTCGTTTATCGACCACAAAATAACCCCCTACTCGACTTAATCATTTACCGTTGTCGTGCGACTATTTATAAATCACAAATAGACCATGATGATATGCGTGGCTTGATTCGCCATTTAAAAGATGGTGATGCAATTTGGTATAGCCCTGATCAAGATTTCGGTTTAAAGCAAGGCATTATGGCACCTTTTTTTGGTGTGCCTGCGGCAACCGTTACTGCCCACCGTCGTTTATTAAAGATTTCTAAAGCGGTGGCTATTCCTTTATATTTTTACCGTTATGGCAGTGAAAAAGATCCCAAGTATCATATTTTAATTGAGCCAATTGTTGAAAATTTACCTTCTGAAGATGAATTAGATGATGCAACACGCGTGAACAAAATTATTGAAACTCAACTTCGCATTGCACCGACACAATATATGTGGTTTCACCGCCGTTTTAAAACTCGCCCTGAAGGATACGAGCGCATTTATTAAAATTAAATCTCTAATCTGCTATAGCAAAGATTCATTTTTAAGCAGATACTTGCATATATATCGCCTAAAGTCGTATATGCACCTTAATCGTGCTAAGTCACTTAAATACATCATCTTTTTTTGCCTTCAAAATAAGATGATGAAATCTCAGCTATTTACTTAAAAATTATCGTTTTTTTCAGCCATATATCGTTTGCACTTAAAAAGATGTTTGATACACTCAAAGATCACATTTATTTTTTACACACAGTACCGAGGCAAAATGACATGAAAGTAGGTCTGGTCGGTTGGCGTGGAATGGTTGGTTCCGTTCTTATGCAACGTATGGTTGAAGAAAATGATTTCGAGCACTTCGAGCCATTTTATTTTTCTACCAGTAATGCAGGTGGTGAAGCACCTGCTTTTGGCGGGAAGACCGCCCCAGCACTTATGGATGCAACAGACATTAAGAGTCTGAAGCAAATGGATGTTATTATTACCTGCCAAGGTGGAGACTATACCTCATCAGTTTATAGTCAACTCAAAGAAACCGGTTGGACAGGTTACTGGATTGATGCTGCATCGACTTTACGTATGAAAGATGATGCAATTATTGTTTTAGATCCAGTCAACTCAAACGTAATTAAAAATGCACTTGCTAAAGGCACCACAACGTTTGTAGGTGGTAACTGCACAGTTTCTCTCATGCTTATGGGTTTAGGCTCTCTTTTCCAAAACAACTTAGTTGAATGGATGAGTGCCATGACATACCAAGCTGCTTCTGGTGCAGGTGCACAGAACATGCGTGAACTACTGACAGGTATGGGTTATCTCTATAACAATACCAAATCATTGTTAGACGACCCAAAATCAGCAATTTTAGATATTGACCGTCAAGTTGCTGAACTACAACGTGGTGAACAGTTCCCGAAATCGAACTTTGGTGTACCGCTTGCTGGCTCACTCATTCCATATATTGATAAACAGCTTGAAAATGGTCAGTCAAAAGAAGAGTGGAAAGCACAAGCTGAAACCAATAAAATTTTAGGCAATACCAACATTATTCCAATTGATGGTCATTGTGTACGTATTGGTGCAATGCGTTGCCACTCTCAAGCACTTACCATTAAATTGCGTAAAGATGTGCCACTCAATGAAATTGAAGACATGATTGCACAATCAAACCAATGGGCAAAAGTGATTCCAAATACACGTGAAGCATCTATGCATGATTTATCACCAGTAGCTGTAACAGGAACACTCTCTGTACCTGTAGGCCGCTTACGTAAATTAAACATGGGTAAAGAATACCTCGGTGCCTTCACTGTAGGTGATCAACTACTTTGGGGTGCAGCAGAACCACTACGCCGCATGCTTAGAATATTGATCGAGTACAAACAAAATTAAGAAAATGCAAAAAGCTAGTTAAAATACTAGCTTTTTTTTTAAATCGTTTACATTCGATTAACATATCGCTACATTATATAGGATGCCTATTTTTTGTTTAGTAATGTCTAATGACTTCTTACCATAAGCTTTCATATGCCATTTTATGTCTTGGTATATCGCAATTTAGCCATGCGCTTACATTTGGTCAGCCTAATATTCTGTCTACAAAAGCACAGCTTTTGTATATGGAAATCCCGTATCAAGGTGCAATTTCTTCGAATATTCAAGCAGATATTGCCGATGATGATGACTTAGTCAGTTTTGATTCACTCAAAGCTGAGATTACAAGTGACCTAAACGTATTCCTACGCAGTACAGGCCCGAATACAGGGGTAATTACAGTCACATCTTCTCGGCCTATCTATAACGGTGATGTTCGCTTTGTTTTAAAAGCAAAGGATGGAAATGGTCAATACTTAAAATTAATTGAGCTTCCTTTTAAAGTTACTCATCCAAATCAAAGTAATGCACCTACAGTTCCGATTAATAAACCAAGTATTCATACAGACCAACCTCTCATTCCAATTACCATATTGAATGAAAGACAAATTTCAAAAGGATCTGTAAAGAAAAATCCAAAACAAGGCGTACAGCAAAAATCGATTGTTACCTCTCAAAAACAGGCTGAGAGCAACAATACATCTGATCATACTTATACGGTAAAGCAGCAAGATACTTTATGGTCTATTTCTGCACGTATTGCACAACAAACCAATCAATCGATTTATGCTGTCATGCAACAAATTCAACAGATGAACCAACATGCATTCATCCATGGGAATAAAAATCGTATTAAAAAAGGTGCTGTTTTAGACGTAAGTGATGTCAAAAGAGCGACTATTCTTTCTAAAACGACACATACTGAAATGACTGTCATTGCCGATAAAAATGCAAATAGCCAGTCGACAAGTAATGAATTGACTACACCAAAACAAGGTTTACCATCTGATTCTAAACAGCAAAAAGAAGTTACATCTTTAGAAAGTGAAATTGCACAACTTGAGCATGGTTTGCAAAATAAAAATATTAAGCTTGAGATATTAGATGCTAAACTAGCTAAGATTCAAGAATTGCTTAAACAGCAAAATGCGCAAAAGCATGCAGCAGAATAGAATCTGATTGTAAATTTTCAGATCTTCTAAAATTTTATGGGGTATTAATACTATGTTGCTTTCCATCATTTCAGCCGTTGTTATACTTTTAATCATTGCGGTCGTGATTATAAAAAAGCGCAATGCTGAAGCACCAAAAACACAGCCTAAAAAACCGTCAGATCTAAAAACAACAACAGAGAATCAAGCTGAACAAAAATCATCTGCTGCCTCTGAACAACCTAAAGCAGATGAAAGCCTGTATTCGCAAATTCATACATTGATTGAACAAGAGAACTATTCTGCTGCTGAAGCACTCATCAATCAATCTTTAAATAAAAATCCTAAGCAATCTAAGTTATATCTTGTATTACTTGACATTTATCAGAAACAAGACGATGAACTTGCTATTAAGCAATTAATTAATCAACTACGCTCTTCAGAACTTTTTGAATCACTTAAAGAAGTTAAAGAAAAAAATAATGCGTATAAAGAAGCAAAAAGACAAGAAGAAGAGGCTAAAAAACCAACTTCTCAAGAGGAAGTAAAGAAGGATGTTTTCTCTAAAGAGACTCAATTTACCAATCAAATTAGTCATGAAGAACTGCTTGGTCAAGCTGTAAGTCAGCCAAAACCACCAGTATCTGAACAGCCTAAAAAACAGGAAACATCTGCACCTAAAGAAACTGTAAAAGTTGAGCCTCAACCTGAACAAAGTACGACAAAAAAAGAAAGTATTCCACAAAAGGAAAAAGCTTCAGAAGACTTAATGCCACTTGACTTTACATTTAGTAAAAAAAGTGAAGATCAAAAAGAAGCACCAAAACCAGACACAACACCAGAGCCAGAGAAAAAGGCTGAACCAAAGGTAGAAGAAGCACCGACACTCAACTTCGATACAAAAGTACCCGAAGAACCAAAAGTTGAATTAGAACAACCAGCGGAAAAGTCGACCAAAGCAACTGAAGATAGCTCATCAGATACGCCAGAACTAGCTCCGCTTAACCTAGATTTTGGGAATACTTCATCTACAAAAATCGATGAAAATGATGTTCTTGTTAAAAACTTCTCAGAACTCAAAACACTTAATGAAAATGCATTAAACATTGATCTTGCAGAACAGTATATTGCATTTGGTGAAAAAGAACGTGCGAAAGAGCTTCTGACTGATCCTAAACAAGATTACTCAGCAGAAGAAAAGCTGAAAGTAGATAAGTTATTAAATAGCATAGCATCTTAAAGCGCTTCGTTTTAATATAAGCAGTCATTCTTGACTGCTTTTTTTATTTTATATATGTCTAAAATTGCATTAATTTATATGGGTGGTACATTTGGTTGTGTTGGTACACCATTGAGCCCGATGCCAGAAAGTCAATTCCTACCTCAACTCAAAAATGTGTTACCCACTTATTATCAAAATAAAACTGATTGCTTTGCAGCACCCGACATTATTGACAGTAGTGCATGTACAGCACAAGAATGGTTGAAAACAATCCAACTTATTCAAGAGTTACAAATAGATTATTCAAAGTTTATTATTGTTCATGGAACAGATACCCTCAGCTATGCAAGCGCAGTTTTTTCTTATTTTCTAGCACAATCAAGTTGTACAGTTCTTACAGGTAGTCAATACCCCCTACTTACAGTTGAGGGTAAACAAGTAAGAGAAGAGACTGATGCTTTCGATAATTTAATTTTTGCTTTAGAGCAAGTCGAAAGATACGATCGTGGCGTCTATCTTGCATTTCATCACTATCTCTACCATGGTCATACTACAATTAAACATCATACAACTGCACTACATGCGTTTGAAGGAATACCTGCTCACGAAGAAATTATAACTCCTCAACAGCAATATGTCGTAACCAATAAAGATATTACGCGTGCAACCACGCTAAATCTGATCAACTGGATGATGCAACCCGTTTCAACAGAGTTTTTAGTAAAAAATCTAAGTCTTATTGCAAATGAACCACCGCACTTTCTTATTTTGCAAGGATTTGGCACGGGAAATATTACTGTAAATGATCAAATCATTAAAATTCTTCAAAAACTGAGAGAAAGTGGCTGCTTACCGATTCTCACAACACAAGTTACTTTTGGTGAAATAGACCAGAGATATGCTGTAAGCCGTTGGGTAAGCGATGCTCAAATACTTACAGCAAATACACTAGGACATGCGCATATATATGCAAAAATTCTATATCTCTATTTGAAACATATTACAGTCGAGCAATGTGCTTTACACTGGTCTAATGAACAATAACAAAGGCAATTTTATGCAACGCTATGCTATTGGAATTGAATTCTGTGGTACCCATTATCGAGGTTGGCAAACCCAACAAACAGGCGTACGTAGCGTACAACAAACCTTAGAAGATGCGCTCAGTCATGTGGCTAACCATCGGGTAGATGTTCATGGCGCGGGTCGTACAGATGCACAAGTACACGCAACAAATATGATTGCTCATTTTGACAGTCCATCTATTCGAACAGACCGTGCATGGATTATGGGTACAAACAGTAAGCTACCTAAGGATATTTCAATTCAGTGGATTAAGCCAATGAGTATGGATTTTCATGCAAGGTTTAAAGCAGTTGCTCGGCGCTATCGATACATTATTTATAATGCACCTCAGCGCCCTGCACTGCTACATAAACAAGTCACGCATGTATATCACTCATTGAATGTTGAAAAGATGCAGTTGGCAGCCAAAAAATTTGAAGGTACACATAACTTTGAAAGTTTCCGTGCAGCCGCTTGTCAATCTAATCAACCTGTTCGTCATGTTCAGCACTGCACGCTCACACCTCATGGACCATTTTTAATTTTAGATATTCAAGCAGATGGTTTTTTACACCATATGGTTCGAAATATTGTAGGTTGCCTGTTAGAGGTTGGTCAGGACTGCTTTGATGTATCTCATATCGACAACATATTTGCAGCCCAAGACCGAAAAGCAGCAGGAGTTACAGCACCACCAGATGGATTATACTTTATACAAGCTTACTATCCTGATGCATTTGAACTTCCAAGACCATCTTTAGGTCCACAGTGGCTTAATTGGCCTGTTTAAATAGATGATGTAAGAGGACTTTGTTTACGTCTACGATATTCGATAGGCGTTTCATTGGTCCACCGTTTAAATGCTCGGTAGAAAGTGCTTGGTTCAGAAAATCCAGTTAAGCAGACAATATGATCAATACTTTCATTACTATTTTTCAGTAATTTCTTGGATAAACGGCAACGATAGTCTGTGAGTAATTCTTGAAAGCTGGTATTCGCTTCACTCAATTGATGTCTCAATTGTCTTACACTCATTCCTAAATCTGTCGCAATCATTTCAAGGGTTAATTCACCCTTCTCAAGCATTCGACCAATCACCTCTTGTACGTTGTCAATTAAGTCATAACGTACCAATTCTTCTAGTTTTTTGGTTGCAAATCTTTCATGAAGCGTAAGTAGCTCCGGTTCAGCTTGCCATAACTGATAGTCTAGAATTTTCTTATCAAAATATAATCGAGTTTCTTTTTGACCTAAGGACACAGAGCAACCATAAATTGCTTCATATTCTTTTAAATCGGCACCTTTACTAAAGTCAAAATCGATACGTAATGGTTCAAAGAGATTATCCGTCATAAATTTAAAAAACTGTATCACACCAGACATAGCACACTCTGAGAAGTGACGATTAACCAAATTATTTGGTCTGGCCTGCGTTATATTTTTTAAGTAACATAACTCACCATCAATCACTAGTTTTGCTTGAAATGCATCACTAATTAATCGCTGATACGGTAAAGTTCGTTTTAATCCTTCTCCAAAGGAAGAGCTACTCACAAAGAGCTGTTCGATAATTTGTCCACGAAATAAAGGCAGATGCTGCCCCAAATGTAAACCAATATCATTGTCACGACTCAATGCAATCATTGCTCTCCAAAACGAAAATTGTGCTCTTTGAGGGACTCTTTGATATAACCGCATATGATCTTGAGTAATACCTGCTTTTTTCAAAATATTTTCTACAGGTAAACCAGACCTTGTGATCGCTTCATAGGCTAAGCGTAGGACTACTGCCCCATCTGTTCGTTGTTTCACAACGATTATCCTTATTTATTATCATTCTTAAGCTTAGATTAACCACTATTATAAAAACTCTCAATATGAATATGTCAATTTATTGAAATATTTTGGTCCAATTTTATTCATTATCGAAAGTTATTTCTAATCATCCTTTTGGCCTTGCTTGTTTTCGATAAGTAATTTGTATATAATTTGCGCCTTGTTAATTCATTCATTCAGGTAGGCTATGGCCAATAAAGAGGAACTAATTGAGTTCGAAGGCGTTGTCACCGAGACGCTTCCTAATACTATGTTTCGTGTTCGTTTAGAAAATGGTCATGAAGTAATTGCTCATATTTCAGGAAAAATGCGCAAACACTACATCCGTATTTTAACTGGCGATAATGTAAAAGTTGAAATGACACCTTACGACTTAACAAAAGGTCGTATCACTTACCGTGCGCGTTAAGTATTAGTCGAAGCAAAAAAAGCCACTCATTTTAAAGTGGCTTTTTTTATATGTCTTATTTAAGTATTCAAAGTTTGCCAATTTGATTCTTTTGTATATGAAAAAATAAGAAAAGCCAATCATGTGCCACTAGGAAAACCTAACAGTAAAAAGCAAGCTAACATCCTTGATAAAATTTTACCTAGTTTTTCCCCTTACATACCTCGCTATATGCTTTGAAATCCATTGCAATCATGAAAACCAAGAAACACATATAACCCATTGCTATATGGTCTAACGATTGATTTGCACCAAATGACAGCACAGCAATGATGACGAGTACGAGATAGAAAATACCCACCCCTAAATGAAAAGCTGACAACTTTTTATTTAACAACACAAATTTGGCCTTAAATAAAAAATGCATAGCTCTACCTAAATATAGCCATGCATTGCATTACTCAACCCAAAACTAATCCTATAAAGCGTTTACAACCGCTTCTCCCATCGCTGCGGTTCCCACTTTCTTCATGCCTTCAGAATAAATATCTGCAGTTCTTAAGCCCTGATCTAACACAGTACCTACTGCCTCTTCTATCGCTTTTGCCGCGGCTTCTTCTTTAAACGTGTAACGTAGCATCATGGCTACAGACAAAATCGTTGCAAGCGGGTTTGCAATATCTTTCCCTGCAATATCTGGTGCCGAACCGTGACATGGCTCGTACATTCCTTTACCATTTTCATCTAATGATGCAGATGGTAGCATCCCAATTGAGCCCGTTAACATTGCAGCTTCGTCAGAAAGAATGTCACCGAACAAATTACCTGTAACAATCACATCAAATTGTTTAGGTGCACGTACCAATTGCATGGCAGCATTATCTACATACATATGAGAAAGCTGAATATTTGAATAGTTCTCAGCGTGTTCTTGGCTTACTGTTTGTTTCCAAAGCTCCGTCACTTCCAAAACATTTGCTTTATCTACCGAACATACTTTACCACCACGTAAACTCGCTAGATCAAACGCAACTTTAGCAATACGTTTAATTTCAGACTCTGAATAAACATCTGTGTTATAGCCTTGCTTTTCGCCATTTTCTAACTCACGAATCCCACGTGGTTGTCCAAAGTAAATACCACCTGTCAGCTCACGGACAATTAAAATATCTAGACCTGCTACAATTTCAGGTTTCAAGCTCGAAGCACTCGCCAATTGCGGATATAAAATTGCAGGACGAAGATTTGCAAATAGGTTGAGTTCACTACGAATTTTTAATAAGCCACGTTCAGGGCGTATAGAGCGCTCAATTTGATCCCACTTTGGTCCACCAACAGCACCTAATAAAATGGCATCGGCTTTTTTTGCTTGATCACTTGTTTCTTTTGGATATGGCTCACCATATTGATCAATTGCTGCACCACCAAGTAAACCATGTTCCCAATCTAAGTTCAGATTGAATTTATGATTAACTGCTGTAAGCACCTTCTCTGCTGCTGTAACAATTTCTGGGCCAATTCCATCACCTGCGAGAATAAGAATTTGCTTTGACATATAGGATTCCATAGATAAAAGTTATGATGATGTCATCAATCAAAAATATGCCAGCACGAGATATATTACTTACTCATTATCCTGCTTTTTGTTCTATAAACTCACCAAGCCCATTTAACACATTATAAGGCTTGCAGAAACGGCGAATGACTTTCTCATTTTCCATGAGTTTCACACACAGCGGGTCTGGTACAGAAACACTAAGTAAATTATTAGAGCGTTTAATACGATCTCGATACATGACAAACTTATAGTGTTTATTCGGTTTAAAATTTTGTATAACGTTAATTTTTTCAGCGCGGTCGGGAGATATTGGATAAAAACGAATAACGACTTCATGTTGTTGTGCAGGTAAGGTCAGAAAAATTGCATTTGAATCAAATGTAGACCTTTGCTTTAATCTGACATAACCTTGCCCGATCGCACTTGGATTAATCAAATGCGTAGACTCATCAACAATAACAATATTATTGATACGCTCAAACTCACAGTTTGCAGTCCCTTCACAATAAACCGTCGCCACTGTAGAGCCCAGCTTAGGTGCACTATAACGAATATTTGCAGTTTCTCGTGCATGTTGGAATGTCTGACAAGAGGCCAATAACATTCCACACATTCCCCAAAGTACACTTTTACCAATAATATTCCGCATGACAAATGTTCAACCTAACAACATAAAAGTAAAAATAATTCACCTTATGTTAGCAATAGTTATTCAATTTCGCCATCACTGAAATATAGCAATTTAGTCAATTAGATCTTGAAAAACCCAAGGACGTGTTTGTTTAGTTTTTGCTTCATAGCTATGAATAACATCACTATCTTGTAAAGTGAGCCCAATATCATCTAAACCATTTAATAAACAATGCTTACGGAAAGGATCAACCTCAAAATGAAACACTGTACCTGATGGCAGACGGACTTCCTGTGTCTTTAAATCGACCGTTAATGCATAACCCTCTTCAGCTTCACATTTCTTAATAATCTGATCAACTTCTTCTTCAGACAAAATGACAGGTAACATGCCATTTTTAAAGCTGTTATTAAAGAAAATATCTGCATAACTTGGTGCAATGACAGTTCTAAAGCCATATTCATTTAAAGCCCAAGGCGCGTGCTCACGACTTGAACCACAACCAAAGTTTTTACGGGTCACTAAAATTGTCGCACCACGATAACGTGGCTGATTAAGTACAAAATCTGGATTCTTTGGTCGCTTAGAGTTATCTTGACCAGGATATCCTTCATCTAAATAACGCAACTCATCAAATAAGTTATCCCCAAAACCAGTACGTTTAATTGATTTTAAGAACTGCTTAGGAATAATTAAATCTGTATCTACATTGGCACGGTCTAATGGTGCAACAATACCTTCTTCAGTCGTATAAGCTTTCATTATAAAACTCCTTAGAATGTTCTTACATCAACAAAATGACCAGCAATTGCTGCTGCTGCTGCCATGGCAGGGCTCACAAGATGAGTTCTACCCCCATTACCCTGACGACCCTCAAAGTTTCTGTTAGATGTTGATGCACAATGTTCACCTGCTTGTAATTTATCGGCATTCATTGCTAAACACATAGAACAACCAGGTTCTCTCCATTCAAATCCTGCTTCTAAGAAAATTTTATCCAAACCTTCTTTTTCTGCCTGAGTTTTAACAACACCAGACCCTGGTACAACCATCGCCTGTTTAATACTTGTTGCAACCTTGCGACCTTTAACAACTGCAGCGGCCGCACGTATGTCTTCAATACGAGAGTTCGTACATGATCCAATAAATACGCGATCTAAATGAATTTCAGATAATGGTTGACCTGCTGTTAAGCCCATATACTGATACGCACGTGTCCAGTCATTACGCTGTACATCATCTTTAGCTTGCGTTAATGTCGGTACAGCTTGCGAAACAGGTATTACCATTTCTGGAGAAGTTCCCCAAGATACTTGTGGTTCAATCTCTTCGCCTTTCATTTCAATCACTGTATCGAAATATGCATCTTCATCAGAGTGAAGTGTATTCCAATATGCAACCGCTTTATCCCAGTTTTCAGCTTTTGGCGAGTAAGGTCTATCTTTTACATATGCAATAGTTTTTTCATCAACAGCAACAAGACCTACTCGTGCACCTGCTTCAATGGCCATATTACATACTGTCATACGTCCTTCAATAGACATATCTCTAAATACTTGTCCACCAAACTCAATGGCATGACCTGTACCACCCGCTGTTCCAATTTTACCAATAATGGCAAGAACAACATCTTTCGGAGTAACACCTTGTCCTAATGTACCATCTACACGAACAAGCATATTCTTCATTTTTTTCTGAACTAAACACTGTGTTGCCAATACATGCTCAACTTCGGATGTTCCAATACCATGTGCTAAACAACCAAATGCCCCATGTGTTGCTGTATGCGAATCTCCACATACCACTGTCATGCCTGGTAATGTTAAACCTTGCTCAGGACCAACCACATGAACAATACCTTGACGCACATCATTAATACCAAACTGTACGACATTAAATGACTTACAATTATCATCTAAAGTTTGTACTTGAATACGCGATGTATTGTCTTCAATACCTGCAATACCTTGGTCACGCTCTTTTTTAGATGTAGGTACATTATGGTCAGGCGTTGCTACATTTGCACTTAAACGCCAAGGTTGACGACCTGCAAGCTGTAGACCTTCAAATGCTTGCGGTGACGTTACTTCATGAAGTAGCTGACGATCAATATAAATTAAACTTGAGCCATCATCTCTTTGCTTAACTAAATGGTCATCCCACAATTTGTCATATAAAGTTTTGCCTGCCATGTCGTGATACTCCATTGGACTGGGTGTTTATGTTGGTTATTATCTTTGATTATATAATTCAAAATTAATAAATCTAATTTATCATTTTTATAAATCAAAAAACTTTTAGGAATAAATATCTAATTAAATGAGTGTAACAATTTTAAATAGTAAGGTATGTAGTGGCTTTATTCTAAAAATGTATTTGCACATAAAAATAATAAAAAGTTATATTAAGATTAAATATGCATAACATTATATTATTTATAAGGGTGAAATTATGAATCTTGCTGCATTTGAAGCCTTTGTGAAAGTCATGGAAACAGGCTCTGTTTCTCTGGCCGCAGATCATCTATTTATTACTCAGCCTGCAGTTACCAAAAGAATTCATAGCCTAGAAGAATACTTTAATGTCACCTTATTCGAATCTGCGGGAAGAGGAATCAAACCAACACATGTTGCTTATTCACTACTGCCTAAAGTAAAAACTTGGCTCAATGAGCTTGGTGATATTCATCACAACCTAAGCCATCAACACGAGCAAGTACAAGGTCGCTTAAAATTAGGAACAAGTCATCATATTGGATTACATCATGCTCCACCTTACTTGAAAAGCTACGTACAGCAATATCCTCATGTCGAGTTAGATGTAAAGTTTGTTGACTCAGAACAAGCACACGAGCAAGTACTTACGGGTGATCTAGAACTCGCCTTTCTTACTTTACCGCCGACTGGCGATGACAGACTCTCTTATTTGCCTATTTGGGAAGATCCACTGGTTTTTGTAGCATCACCATTTCATCCCTTAGCAAAAGTTTCTAATTTAGATTTAGAGCAACTTACACATTACCCAAGTTTATTGCCTGCAGCAAAAACTTATACGAGTCAGATTACACTGGCGGAATTTGAAAAACGTGGGTTACGCCCGAAAACCAGTATGACCAATAATCCACTAGAATCTATTCGAATGCTTGCCTCTATTGGTGTAGGATGGTCTGTTTTACCAAAAACGCTCATTAACCAAGATTTAAAACAACTTGATTTAAACTTTGAACTTAAGCGTACATTGGGTCTCGTATGGCACCCTTCTCGCAGTCAGTCCAAAGCAGCAGAAGCCCTCATTCAATTGGTAAAAATGACACAGGCTTAAGCGTTTAAAGACCAATCTAAAATAGGCCACTCTTTTTCATTGGCAAGTTCAATTAATTTTTTATCAGGTGAAATAGCGGTGGCATGATCTACGTATTCAAGTAAAAAGCGATCATTAAATGAATCTGAGTACGCCCAACTTTCCGTAATGGTTCGCCCATCAAGCCATTGTTTCAGGCGAATCAACTTACCCTCTTGGAAACAAGGTGTTCCTGCCACTTTGCCAGTGTAAATACCATCTTTTTGCTCGGCTGTCGTTGCAATAACATGTTTAATGCCAAATTCATGAAAAATAGGTGCCGTAATAAAATCACTGGTTGCTGTAATTCCAACAACTTCATGGCCTAATTGCTGATGATGCTGAATCATTTTTAATCCTTCTGTTCGCATCATTGGTCGAATTACTTTTTGCATAAAAAACGCATGTAGCTCATTTAATCTATCACGACTATTTTTTGTTAAAAACTCAAATACAAATTCATTATATGCAATTGGATCTAAACACCCTGCTTTATAATCTTCATAAAATTTATCATTCATTTGTCGATGGTACGCTGGATCAACAAGTCCCTCTGTCACCAAGAACTCTCCCCAAGAGTGATCGGAGTCTGTATCTATTAAAGTATGATCAAGGTCAAACAAAGCCAATTTCATGAAAATTCTCATTTAATTTGAAAAATAAAGAAAAAAAATGTAAATCAATCACCGCTTAAGGCAAGAAATTCGTTAAGATCATAGCAATTTTAACAATATTCTGTCGTCTTTTTTATGCTGAGGTTTATCCCCTTATTAGCCTATCTAAAGAAAGACAATAAGAAACACTAGATTAAGGTAGCCAAATGATCGACTCCGAAGGTTTCCGACCAAATGTCGGGATCATTTTGGCAAACGATAACGGACAAGTTCTATGGGCAAAACGCATTGGTCATAATGCGTGGCAATTCCCTCAAGGTGGAATTCACTATGGAGAAACAGCAGAACAAGCACTTTTTCGAGAGCTTCGAGAAGAAGTTGGTTTATTGCCAGAGCACGTTCAAATTGTTGCACAAACCAAAGGCTGGTTGCGTTATCGTCTGCCACACCGATATATCCGCTCAGATTCCGAGCCTGTGTGTATCGGTCAAAAACAAAAATGGTTTTTGTTAAAGCTAATTGCTTCGACAAAACATATTCAGCTTCACTTATCGGATCCGCCAGAGTTCGATCAGTGGCAATGGGTAAGCTATTGGTATCCACTCGGTCAGGTGGTTAACTTCAAGCGAGATGTGTATAGAAAAGCAATGCTTGAGCTATGCCACAAACTCCCCATACAAAAAGCCTAAAAGAGATGCTTTTTGTGAATGCTTTTAAATTTAGATGCTGTTATAAATAAAAATCGCTTCTCACTTAACTTCGGAGCATGCAGTACATGTCCAACATGCAGTTAGATACATTAAGACGAATTGTCCAAGAAATTAATGCTTCAAATGGTTTACATGAATCACTCGATATCATGGTAAATCAAGTATCTGCTGCGATGGATGTCGATGTGTGTTCAATCTATTTATTAGATGAGCGAAATCAGTGCTATGTACTTATGGCGACTAAGGGTCTTAACAGCGAAGCGGTAGGAAATATTTCTATTCCTTTAAGTGAAGGTCTAGTTGGCCTAGTAGGACAACGTGAAGAAATTGTAAATCTTGAAAATGCTTCTGAGCATGAACGATTTGCCTATTTCCCAGAAACGGGTGAAGAAATCTTCAACTCATTTTTAGGCGTACCTGTTATGTATCGCCGTAAGGTGATGGGCGTTTTAGTTGTTCAAAGAAAACTTAAACAAGACTTTAGTGAAGCTGCAGAATCCTTTCTTGTCACATTATGTGCTCAACTTTCAGGTGTTATCGCTCATGCACATGCGGTTGGCTCAACTGATGTATTTCGAAAAGTTGCTAACACTTCAAATTATAAAATTTTTAAAGGTGTCGCGGGTTCTGGTGGAATTGCCCTAGGACGTGCAATTATTTTATATCCTCCTGCTGACCTATCTGCCGTACCAGAGCGTGAAGCAGAAGATATTAGTGAAGAATTAGAGTTACTCGAACAAGCCGTCGAATCAGTACGTAATGAAATACGCTCACTCGATGAAAAAATGCAAGACTCTCTTATGTCAGAAGAGCGCGCATTGTTTAGTGTATTTTTACGTATGCTTGACGAAAACGCTTTGCCTGAAGAAATTCAAGATGAGATTCGAGCAGGAAGTTGGGCACAAGGTGCTGTCAAACGGGTGATCGATAAACACAGCGCCCTCTTTGCACAAATGGAAGATGATTATTTAAGAGAACGTGTATCAGACCTAAAAGATCTGGGACGGCGTATTTTGGCTTGCTTACAAGAAGCAGATTCTTCACATAAAGAGCTCAGCTCAGACAGCATTCTTGTTGGAGATGAAATTAGTACGGCTGCGTTGGTTGAGCTTCCTGTAGATAAAATTGCCGCTATTGTAACCAGTGATGGGGCTGCCAATTCACATATGGTTATTGTGGCACGTGCCTTAGGCATTCCAACAGTCGTTGGTGTGACAGAACTCCCTGTAAATACGCTCGATGACGTTGAAATGATTATTGATGCTTATCAAGGCAAAGTCATTGTTAATCCGCCTCGCAGATTACGCCAACGCTACAAAGAAATTCAAAAAGAAGAAGAGTTAATAGCAAAAGACTTAAAACTGTATGAAACCAAAGATTCCATTACACCTGACGGCGTAGAAGTTCGATTATTTGTAAATACGGGTCTTATGATTGATGTTGTTCGCGGTGTCCAACGTGGTGCTAAAGGCGTTGGGCTATATCGTAGTGAAATCCCTTTCATGCTCCGTGATCGTTTCCCAGGAGAAGAGGAACAGCGTGCTATTTATCGCCAACAGCTTAGCCATTTTGCCAACAAACCCGTCATTATGCGCACCTTAGACATTGGTGCAGATAAAGAGCTTCCTTACTTCTCTATTCATGAAAATAATTCAGCACTTGGCTGGAGAGGGCTTCGCTTCACCCTCGATCACCCAGAAATTTTTTCATCACAAATTCGTGCTATGCTCAAAGCAAGTATTGGACTAAACAATCTACATATTCTCTTACCTATGGTCACCAGTGTAAGCGAGGTTGAAGAAGTGTTGTATCTTCTTGAGCGTGACTGGCTGGCTGTACAGGAAGAAGAACAAGTAAAAATTAATAAGCCTAAAATTGGAATCATGGTAGAAGTACCAAGCGTAATTTTTCAAATTCATGAATTTGTAGAATTGGTCGATTTCTTCTCAGTTGGTTCAAATGATCTTATACAATATCTTTTGGCCGTAGATCGAAATAATCCACATGTATCAGGCGTATATTCTCATTACCACCCTGCAGTTTTAAAAGCCTTAACTTATCTGGTAAATGAGTGCCACAAATATAATAAGCCAATTAGTATTTGTGGTGAAATGGCAGGCGATCCGCTTTCTGCAATTTTACTTATGGCGATGGGGTTCAATACCCTTTCCATGAGTTCAAGTAATATTCTACGCGTAAGAAAAGCAATTTGTCATACCTCTATGGAAGATGCAGAAAAACTTTTAAAGCATGTACTTACGCTAAATAATCCATTACTGGTAAAAAGCTGGATCGAACACTATTTTAGAAATAATGGTTTAGAAGATATGGTAAAAACCAATCGCCTACTGACCAATTAATTAAAAAAAGACCCCGCATCAGCGAGGTCTTTTTTAGCATTTATACCTTAAGATTTAACGTCAAAGCGGTCTGCATTCATCACTTTCGTCCATGCTTTCACAAAATCTTGAACAAATTTTTCTTTGTTATCATCTTGTGCGTATACTTCTGCATAAGAACGTAAGATTGAGTTAGAACCAAAGACTAGATCAACACGTGTTGCAGTCCATTTCACATGACCTGTTGCACGATCACGAATTTCATATACATTTTTGCCAACTGGCTTCCATGTATTGTTCATATCTGTCAGGTTTACAAAGAAGTCATTGGTAAGTACACCTTCTCTCTGTGTAAATACCCCATGTTTAGCTTGACCATGGTTCGTACCAAGTACACGCATACCACCAATTAACACCGTCATTTCAGGTGCAGTCAAACCAAGTAGCTGCGCGCGATCAAGTAACATTTCTTCAGGCTGAACCGCATAGTCTTCTTTAATCCAATTACGGAAACCATCATGCTTTGGCTCTAGATCTTTAAATGAATATTCATCTGTTTGATCTTGCGTTGCATCACCACGACCTGCAGTAAATGGTACAGTAATTTCTACACCAGCCTCTTTCGCAGCTTGCTCTACTGCAGCAGTACCACCAAGTACAATCAGATCAGCCAAGCTCACTTTTTTATCTAAAGTACTTTGCAACTGCTCAAGCGTAGCAATGACTTTGGCCAATCGTTCTGGTTCATTACCTGCCCAGTCTTTTTGTGGTGAAAGACGAATACGTGCTCCATTTGCACCACCACGATAGTCTGAACCACGATAAGTACGCGCACTATCCCATGCAGTATTAATTAATTCAGCAGATGTTAAACCACTTGCAAGCAATTTCTCTTTTAAAGATTTTACTTCATCATCAGTTAATACATAGTCCACCGTAGGAACAGGATCTTGCCAAATTAAATCTTCCTGAGGTACATGTGTACCCAAGTATCTTGCTTTTGGCCCTAAATCACGGTGAGTTAGTTTAAACCATGCACGTGCGAATACTTCCGAGAAATAAGCAGGATCTTTATAAAAACGTTCCGAAATTTTACGATATTCAGGATCTATTTTTAATGCCATATCTGCATCAGTCATAATTGGATTACGACGAACATTTGGATTGTGTGCATCAATCGGCTTATCTTCTTCTTTAATATTTACAGGTTCCCACTGCGTTGCACCCGCTGGGCTTTTTGTTAACTCCCAGTCATATGTAAAGAGTAAGTAGAAAAACTCATTATCCCACTTGGTCGGATTCGTTGTCCAAGCACCCTCAATACCACTTACCATGGTATTTGTACCATTACCTGTACCTTCAGGGTTATGCCAGCCTAAACCTTGAAACTCAACATCTGCAGCTTCTGTATCTGCACCGAGTAATTCTGCTTTACCATTACCGTGTGCTTTACCGACAGTATGCCCACCAGCCGTCAATGCAACCGTTTCTTCGTCATTCATTGCCATACGGTCAAAAGTAACACGCATGTCTTGTGCTGTTTTTAAAGGATCAGATTTACCGTCTACCCCTTCAGGATTCACATAAATTAAACCCATTTGAACAGCAGCAAGCGGATTTTCTAACGATGTACGGTCTTGGTCATCTTCATAACGGTTTTTGGTTGCATCTAACCACTGACGCTCTTCACCCCAGTAAATATCTTTTTCTGGATGCCAAATATCTTTACGACCACCGGCAAAGCCAAAGGTTTTTAAACCAGCAACTTCATAAGCGACTGTACCTGCCAAGATAATTAAATCACCCCAAGAAATTTTATTGCCATATTTCTTCTTAATTGGCCACAACAAACGACGACCTTTGTCTGTATTAACGTTATCAGGCCAACTATTTAATGGTGCAAAGCGTTGGTTACCTGTATTGGCACCACCACGACCATCTTGTTTTCTATATGTTCCTGCCAAGTGCCAGGCGGTACGTACAAACATACCCACATAGCTTCCCCAGTCAGCAGGCCACCAATCTTGGCTTGAAGAAATAAGTTCACGAATATCAGCTTTCACTGCTTCGATATCTAATGAATTAAAAGCTGCCTCATAATCAAAATTTGGATCCATCGGATCTGTTTTATGATCATGTTGAGACAAAATATCTAAATTTAACGCGTTTGGCCACCAATCTGTATTTGAGCTAGCTGCATTTGTATTTGCGCCCTCTGCATGAAATGGGCATTTCGCTTGCGATTTATTATTCACGTTACCACTCCAACTAAACAATGTTGTTTAAGTTAGTTTTTTTATCTTTAAATTGGAATCCGTATTTTTTAATAGCTTTAATAGGTAAAGCCAATCTTTAAAATTATTTTATTGAAAATATAGATTTAAGTCGCTTAATTACATTTAAGCACCTGAGAAATATCATATTTAGATGCTACATTTATTCACATAGTGCAACGCAATTGTACTTTTTAGAATGATAATAATTGTGTATTATTTACGCAAAATAAATACTAATACACTTTTTATTTTTAATAACCATATAGCAAGCCCTAACAATATAAATATAGGAGTTAGCCATGAGCAAATGCCCATATCATCAAACGACAACAGCGGGCTCACCAGTTGCTGATAACCAAAACAGCCTATCTGTTGGTCCTAGAGGTCCTTTACTGTTACAAGATTGGCAACTCATTGAAAAGTTAGCACACCAAAACAGAGAGCGTATTCCTGAACGTACTGTACATGCAAAAGGTTGGGGTGCTTTTGGTACATTTAAACTGACAAAAGACCTTTCTGAATATACACGTGCAAAAATATTTAACGGCGTTGGAAAAGAAACAAAAATGCTTGCACGTTTCTCTACAGTTGCTGGAGAAATGGGTGCTGCAGACGCAGAGCGTGATGTTCGTGGTTTTTCTTTAAAGTTCTATACAGAAGAAGGAAACTGGGATCTTGTAGGAAACAACACACCCGTTTTCTTTGTTCGTGACCCACTAAAGTTTCCAGACTTTATTCATACACAAAAACGTCATCCACGTACAAACCTACGCTCACCAACAGCAATGTGGGACTTCTGGTCACAATCCCCTGAGAGCCTGCACCAAGTTACTATTTTAATGTCAGACCGTGGCTTACCTACCGATGTTCGACACATGAACGGTTATGGCTCACATACTTATTCTTTTTGGAATGAGCAAGGCGAACGTTTCTGGGTAAAATTCCACTTTAAAACACAACAAGGTCATCGCCATTGGACAAATCCTGAAGGCCAACAAAAAGTGGGTGAAAGCCGCGAAACAACACAAGAAGATTTATACTACAGTATTGAAAATGGTGACTTTCCTAAATGGACAGTACAAGTTCAAATTATGCCAGAGCTAGAGGCAGAAAAAACACCATATAATCCATTTGATCTTACCAAAGTATGGCCACATGCAGACTACCCACCTATCGAAATTGGGGTATTAGAGCTTAACCATAATCCAGAAAACTACTTTGCCCAAATCGAGCAAGCAGCATTTTCTCCATCAAATGCCGTTCCAGGAATTGGATTTTCACTAGACAAAGTACTACAAGCACGTGTTTTCAGCTATGCAGATGCTCATCGCTATCGTTTAGGTACACATTACGAAAACATTCCTGTAAACCGACCTATTTGCCCTGTTCATCACTACCATAAAGATGGTCAAATGAATGTTCAGGAGCATTTTCCAAATCCAGATGCATACTATGAACCAAACTCGTTTGGTGGGCCAGTTGAAAACCCAGAAGTTAAAGAACCACCTCTAAAACTTGACTCAAGCATAGTTGATCGCTTTAACCACCGTGAAGATGAAGGTAACAACGATTACGTTCAAGTTACAGCGCTATTTAATATCTTTGATGAAGGCGAAAAGAGTCGTCTATTTAGTAACATTGCCGATGCAATGCAAGGCGTACCTAAAGAAATTATTGAGCGTCAGCTTGTGCACTTTAATCGTATTCACCCTGATTATGAAGCAGGTGTTCGCAAAGCTTTACATGAAAGTGGTCACAGCTCATATCAACAACAAGATGGACACATCGAAGAACAAAATAGTGGACATCCTGAATAACCCATTCGCTATTAAAAAAGCCTATCTTTAAGATAGGCTTTTTTTTAAACAATGAGTTTTTTTCCTTCATGAATACAATAAAAAGGATTCATTAACTTAGATGCATGTTCAATCGCGTGTTCAAGCACCTGCTCTGGCTGATCTCTGCCTTCATCTGTAAGCTGAAAAGTCCTATAATGAATGGCTATCGAACGTTGAGCTTGCAAATCCATATGTGCTTTTAATGCATCGTAAGGATTCATATGCACATATTTCATTAATGGTCTTGGTTCATACGCGCCAATAGGTAAAAGTGCAACACGGGGCGCACCATATTTCGCATGAATTTCTTTAAAGTGTGTTGAATAGCCTGTGTCCCCTGCAAAGTAAACATATTGCTCATCTTTACGAAGACAAAAACTTCCCCACAACGCTCGGTTTTGGTCACGTAGACCACGACCTGAACCATGTTGTGCAGGTGTATATACAATTTCAAAGTCATCTAAATAAGCAGACTGCCACCAATCTAACTCAATCACATGAAGGTGTTTAGGCAAATAATAACCATTACCTAGACCGGTATAGATCGGCATTTGAAATTTATCATGCAACCACTCTAGAGTTGCTATGTCCATATGGTCATAATGGTTATGACTGAGCAGCACCCCATGAATTGGGGGTAAATTCTCTAATGCCACGCCTGCTGGACAAACGCGACGAGGACCTGTTCCCGTCTTCGGGCCTGCATATTCTGACCATACAGGGTCAGTTAGAAAATTATGTGCTCCAATTTTAATCAATGCAGTTGCATGACCAATAAACCATACTTTCCATTGTTTCGGATCTGTATTGGATTGAATAGGCTGCATATTTGCAGATTGTGCTAATACTCTTTCAAACTCACGATCGACATCAATATTCCAAGATTTACCGTTACGCCCCATGAGCCATTTAAATATTTTAAATTTATTTGCCTTTCTGTCTGACGTATGTTCATTATGAAAACGACCATCATGATAATTTGGAGAGTGGTCAAAATGCTGATCAGGCTTTATTAACGTATGAGACCAACAGTTCTTATTAGAAAGCTGATAGTGCAATGGCGTAGATTTAGTCATACCTTCTTCTTTATATTTTTATACGATATTCTCAATAGTCTGAATGTTAAACACAAAGTCATGTTACATTTTTCGTAAACGCATCATATCACTCTCATATTTCGTTTTATATGTACATTTTATATCTGGTACATTTTTGCTACATCTTTAACATAAAAGATCATCATTTATCCCATCTAATTAAGTCTCTAATTTCAAATAAGATACCTGATTTTTTTCATTTCTTTTATATAAAAAACCTACTAAAAAAAATGGTATTTTTCAAAAAATATTTTTTATTTTTCAAAGAATTTCTTATTTTTCTAGTTTAAATTTAAAATGTTTAGACTATACTAAGTATTTAATTTAATAACAAAACACTCAGGTCAATCTCATGGAATTGCGCCACCTTAGATACTTTATAACAGTTGCAGAAGAATTAAACTTTAGTAAAGCTGCTTTACGACTTTATACCGCTCAACCTTCCCTCAGCCAACAAATTAAAGATTTAGAAGAAGAAATTGGGGTACGCTTATTTAATCGTACAAAACGCAAAGTTGAGCTAACTGAAGAAGGGGTTGTTTTTTTAGAACAAGCACGCTTGACCATGGCTCAAGCAGATAAAGCAGTTCAAATGGCTCGGCAGGTTCACTTATCTAAACAGCATATTTTACGTATTGGTTTTATTACGGCAGCAGAAATACGTATTCTCCCAAAAATTCTGCCCCATTTTCGTGTGCAGTACCCAAATTTTAAAATAGAATTACAAATACTAGATGACTTTGAACAGCACAAAGCGCTTAAGAAAGGTGAACTAGATATTATCTTTAGTCGCCAGAAAGTAAATGATGCAAAAATTGAAGATAAAATTATTTTTAAAGATGAACTTGCATTGATCTTACCGAAAAAACACCCTCTTGCAGAACTCGAAAAAATTCCATTAAAAGCGCTTGAAGATTTAAGCTTTATTGCTCCAACAACATCGACGTTCAATATTATGAACCAAGCTGTAAATCACTTTGTTAAGCAACACAATATTCGCTTAAACGTTACAGAGTACTCTACAACGATTGTAGATACACTCTCACTCATTAATGCAAATAAAGGTTGTTCAATTCTACCAAAATATGTAGATCCATTTAGTAGCTTACCCAACCTTGCTATTCGTGCATTAGAAAAAGACTTACCTACACTCGACATTATTATGAGCTATAAAAAAGAAAACACATCAATTGCGCTAAAAAGCTTACTCGATATGATGCAAACCTTTTTTGAACTTTCAAACGATTAAATAAAATAAGGTATTTGATCTCCCAATACACAAATACCTTATACCTTTACTTAAGTATAGGCCAATAGCTTTTCTGTCAGCTCATCAATACTATTTACAACACAAAGTGGATTGTAATTCATTAGAATATCTTCTGAATGCACGCCATAAGTCACACCAATAGATGGCATCTTAATATTTGATGCCATTTCTAAATCATAACTTGTGTCACCTACCATAATTGCTTCATGAACAGGAATTTGTGTATGTTCTAGAATTTCTTGAAGCATTAATGGATTTGGCTTAGATTTTGTTTCACTTGCTGCTCGTGTAATTTCAAACAGATTATTACTCTCTGTTTTAAGTAATACACGATCAAGACCTCGCCTACTTTTCCCAGTAGCTACAGCAAGTATCACACCTTTTCGCTGTAGAGCTGTCAACATCTCTGATACACCTTCAAACCATGAATCGCTCTGAGAAGACAAAACATAGTGTTCAGCATAAGCGTTCAAGATATCTTCGTGCAATTCTGGTACGGTTGGAAACAAACGTTGCATTACCTCAGGTAATCCTAACCCGATAATATCCTTACCCTCATCTGAAGTTAAAGGCTGATGATATTTTCGAGCAGCATAAAGTAAACTATCTACAATCTGGCCAATTGAATTAAATAGCGTACCATCCCAATCAAATACAACGAGTTTCGCTTTTTCCATATTTTTTATTCTTTACTCAGTGAAGTTAATACATCCTGCATATCCTCTGGCAGTGGTGCCTCAATTACAGGATAATTTGGAATATTTAAGCGCATTGCATGCAAGCATAATCTTCTAGCAACAATACCCTGATCAGATACATTATGCCCATACTTATCGTCGCCTAACAAGGGATGCCCAATACTTAAACCATGTACACGAATTTGATGCGTACGGCCAGATAACGGCGATGCATACACCAATGTGGCTGCTTTAAAACGTTGTTTTACTGTCCAAATTGTTTCACTCGCCTTACCATCTTTACTTACTCTGACACGTCTTTCTCCATTAGAAAGCTCATAACGTAATAAAGGTGCATTAATACGTTGTTCATCTAGACTGACCTGACCTTTTACAATGGCAGCATACGTTTTTTGTATTTTATGCTGACGCAATAAATCTTGAAGTACTTTCAAGACACTTCGTTTTTTACTCACCATCACTAACCCAGACGTATCTCGGTCTATACGATGAACCAGTTCTAGGTACTTTTTCCCTGTTGCTGAACGCAAAGCCTCAATTAGACCATATGCAATACCACTCCCACCATGTACCGCAATCCCAGAGGGTTTATTGATAACAATTAAACCTTCATCTTCGTATACAATACGATTAAGCAAACCCTGAGCAACTTGGTCACTCATCGGAATATCTGTCTCTTGCTTTTGTTCGTAGCGGATAGGAGCTACTCGAATCTGATCGCCTAAACTTAGTCGACTCTCCGCTTTTACACGCTTTTTGTTTACACGTACTTGCCCTTCACGAATTAAACGATAAATCCTACTTTTAGGGACACCTTTTAAACGTGAAAAAAGAAAATTATCGATACGCTGATCAATTTGATTTTCATCAACTTCAAACCAAGTGACACTTTGCCATTGCTGATTGGAATTCATACAACTATTTTTAAACCTTTATTTAACAATTTTGCGTAAAATATGACCACTTAGAAAGATTATTTCACAATAAACATCTGCTAAACCCATAGGCAGATGCCCCAAGGTTTGATATAGTCAGCGCTCGGATACCGCCGTAAATGAGGTGCTGAACAAAAAATATCCAACATTCAAATGGATAAATCATACAGTTCAAGCATTTTCATTATAAGCTCGGAGTGGTCCTAAAAGAATATGCCGATGCCAAAGGCGTTATTATATCGGCAAAACAGTAGACTATCGCGTGAAATATTGCTTTTGCATACAAAATAGTCTACCCCAAAAAGATTTGTTGCCAATTTCGATTGGTTTATTAATGTAAACTGAAACACATCGGATAAGTCGCTTCCTGAACGTTATTCAGGCTTAAACATTTGGTGTATTGAAATACTGTAGTAGATAGCCTTAATACGATGAACATTCCGTATTGAACGCCTCACAAGGACGAATACGCTTCACTATAGTCAAAGTGATTTTTACAATACAACAAATGTACTGATAAAGTTTAGGTGTTTTAGTCAAGGATATACGCGCAGTTTGAAAGATTAAAAGAGAATAAAATCCACTTGAATTTAAGTGCCTACCTATATCTGTCTCACAACCAGACATTTTTATTCTCTACATCCTCACTGCACTACATAGACTGGCTTATCGTTATGTTTCAATGATTAGGTATTTACCCATGAAACGTATGTTGATCAATGCAACACATGCCGAAGAAGTCCGTGTTGCACTCACTACAGGTCAGCGTCTATATGACTTTGACCTTGAAAACCGTACCAGAGAGCAAAAAAAATCAAATATATATAAAGGTCATGTCACTCGTGTCGAACCTTCTTTAGAAGCTGTATTTGTAGAGTATGGTGCTCAACGTCAAGGCTTCTTATCTATGCGTGAAATCGCACGTAGCTATTTAAATGCAGATGCCCGTGACAGCTCAAACATTCGAGAGCTCATTACAGAAGGTACAGAACTTTTAGTCCAAGTTGAAAAAGAAGAACGAGGCAATAAAGGTGCTGCACTTTCTACATATATTTCCCTAGCGGGACGCTACTTGGTACTCATGCCAAATAACCCTAAAGGTGGTGGCATTAGCCGTCAAATTTCAGGTGCTGTACGCGAAGAACTCAAAGAGATGCTCTCATCTTTAAATATGCCTCGCGGTATGAGTGTTATTGTTAGAACAGCAGGCATTGGTCGCAGTCAAGAAGAATTACAACTAGATTTACAGCATCTTTTAGACCTGTGGGCTCAAATTCAAAATACTGCAAGTTCTGGTCCGTCTCCAATGTTAGTACATCAAGAAGCAGGTGTTGTTACACGTGCAATTCGCGATTACTTACGTGATGATGTGTCTGAAATTCTCATCGACAATGAACAAGCATTTAATGAAGCATATAATTTCGTTAAAGTTGTTATGCCTCGTCAGTTAGAAAAGTTAAAAACATATACACTTAATGAGCCGCTCTTTGCTCACTTTGGCATAGAAAGCCAAATTCAAACGGCATATGAACGTGAAGTAAAACTTCCATCTGGTGGGTCTATTGTTATTGACCAAACAGAAGCTCTCGTCTCTATCGATATTAACTCGGCTAAATCTACACGTGGACAAGATGTAGAAGATACTGCACTCAATACCAACTTAGAAGCTGCTGAAGAAATTTCACGTCAACTTCGTTTAAGAGATATTGGTGGTTTGGTTGTTATTGACTTCATCGATATGGGTAAAGAACGCAACCAGCGTATGGTAGAGGCAAAACTACGCGATGCAACACAAAGTGATCGTGCACGCATCCAATTTGGTCAACTATCACGTTTTGGCCTTATGGAAATGAGCCGTCAACGCTTACGTCCTTCTTTAGAAGAAGCAACAGGTTATGTTTGCCCACGTTGCCATGGTACAGGTATGGTTCGCGATGTTCGTTCGCTTTCTCTATCAATTATGCGCCGTGTAGAAGAAATTGCTTTACAAGAGCGTCAAGGTGAAGTTCAAATTGAGGTTCCTGTAGAAATTGCAGCATTCCTTCTCAATGAGAAACGCCATAGTCTTGTTTACTTAGAGCAAACTTCGAATGTTCGTATTACTGTATTGCCACACCCACATTTAGAAACACCACATTACGAAATTCAATATAATCCAGAAGGTTTTGCACCAACAAGTTATGAGCGTACAGAAGCGACACGCTCTACAGAAAAAGAGTTAGGTTACGAATCTTCTGACTGGCATTTAGACGAAGTTGAACAGCAACCGATTCAACAGGCTGACACACGTAAAAATAATAATCAAAAACAAAATACACAGAAAAATGTACAAAACAAGGTATCTCAACCAGCCGTACCACCAGTGCAAAGTAATAGCCCATGTGCATGGTTAGAAAACTTATTTGTACAGAAACAAGCGCAAACGACTGATCAATCTCGTACTGCACATAATGCAGCTGCAGCAATTGAAGAAATGGTCAATAATGGTGCAGTAAGCCGTGGACAGTTTGGGAATATTGATAGCCAAAATACTGTAGTTACTGCAGAACCTGCTGTTGTACACACAAACAATAACGCATACATGGCGCGTAATACGTCCAATGTAAAAGCGGAAAAATTGGTTGAGAAAGAAGATAAACCTCAGCGTAATAATAAGAAACAGCAACGCAATCATAAACAAAAAGATCAACGTGAATATCACAATGATCAGAATACGAACCATCAGGTTCATGAAGAAGTGGTACAGCTGTCTCGTCAAGAAATGCGAGATTTAAAACGCCAGCAAAAACGTCAGCAACAACAAGACGCACCTGCTCCTCAAGCTCAAGCCGAGTCTCAGAATCAAGTACATCAGTCAGAGCCTCAGCAAACTGTTCCTCGTCGTGATCGTAATCAACAACGACCAAACAGACCAAACCGTCATCGCGATAATAGTGTGCTTGAGCAACAATCAGAAAAAACGGTTGCAGCGAAAATAGCATCGAATCAAGATATTAAAGTTGACTTGATTGATACACCGCGTTCAGAAGAAATGCCAACAGCTTTGGTCGTAAATGTTGATAAAGAGACAAAAAATATTGTCGCTTTAAATGAAACATCAGAAGTTTCTACGAAGCCAATAAATACTCCAAAGACTGAGCAGACGGCTCCTGTAGTGAAAAATGCTGTTGCACCTAAGTCACAACAACCTGTAGCACAAAAAACTAAGCAAGATGCATCAAAAACAGTTGAAGCTGAACGTGAAGTTAAAGAAGCTACCCCTCAGGTAAGCAAAGACACTACACCGAAACGTGCAACAAATGATCCACGTTCACGTCGCCGTCAGAAAGGTCAAAAAGCAAACTCTTCGGCTCCTTCTATCACAATTAAACCAACGCAAATACCTGCTTTGGCACAACATACAATAGGCAGCTTAATTCGTCAGATGTATGGTGAAGATTGTACAGTGCTCATTGAGCAATTTGGTCTAGTGCAAACATTTAACCGCGCTCTGATGAAGTTTACTGAACAGCATGCAAATACAGTGATTAATGCAGAAACCATTGTAGAAGCAGAAAAATCTCCAGTGACGCGTGATGTTGAATTACCAACACAAGCAATACAAGAGGAAGTTCCTGCGGCTGTTATTCCGTTAACACCACCAAAATCGCAACAAGTTCGTGTTGCAAATGATCCACGTGAACGTAGACGTTTAGCAAAACTTGCTGCTGAACAAGCATTGGAACAGGCTAAAGCAAAACATATTGAAGAGGAAAAAACTGCTCAACAGCAAGAAGTCATTTCCTCTGACTCTAAAGTAGCAGAACAACCTTCTGAAGAAGTTACAAGTAGTCAACCACTAGTGGTAGAAAATCAAGTGTCTACCCCTGAGGTTGCTCAAGTATCAGATACTCAAAAAGTAGATGAAACGCCTGCAACACCTTCAAGAAAGAAAGTGTCAACTAAGTCAGCTACTCAAGAAAGTGATGATAAACAGACACCTTCAAATACTGAAGATGCTACAGAAGTAACCGATGACCTCGAAGCAACACCGAAAAAAGCAACAAAAGTAAAAGCAACTGCTAAAGAAAAAGCTGTACGCCCTCGTCGTCCACGTGGCCGTCCACCAAAGAAAGCAGTTGCTCCAACTGAATCACCAGAAGAATAATTTCTTACATTATTCAAAAATAAAATAGCTGCTTTCGAGCAGCTATTTTATTTTTCAGTCTTATAAAAGAAAAAACACCATGAATGTTTATTACGTTAAAACGTATTTTTAGTCCCCTCAAGCTTAATTTTGTTGATTTTTAGCTCAAAAAATAGGTTTTTGCATTTTTTATAAACAACTAATCGTTTTTTTTCTAAATAAGACTTGTCATCATCGAATAAGTTGCTACAATACGCTCCATCAAGACGATATGGGTCGTTAGCTCAGTTGGTAGAGCAGTGGACTTTTAATCCATTGGTCCCGCGTTCGAGTCGCGGACGACCCACCATTTATCTTGAAACCCTTTATGGGTCGTTAGCTCAGTTGGTAGAGCAGTGGACTTTTAATCCATTGGTCCCGCGTTCGAGTCGCGGACGACCCACCAAGATTCAAAAAAACCTCTTAGATTTCTAAGAGGTTTTTTTTATGCTTGTTTCTTTAACTCATATTCTTGTATCGGAAAAGGATAACCTTGGCGGTACTCTTGTAAATTAATAAGTCTCGTTCTTTTTAAATCCATCATCAAACTATTATTTGGCAAAACTTTATAATAAAAATGCATACCTGTTGCATAAGATGTCACAACATACATTTGATTATTAATATATATTTGACTCCAATGATCATACCGACGATCGTTATCTACATTTTTTCTCGTATCTAACTGAATCATTCCTAAACTTTTAATAAGACGGTAAACGGAACCATCAGAAGCTAAATTTAAAATAAAATCTACAGAACCCTCTTCTTTTTCACCACACCTAGCAACAGGATCATGGCAAGGAATCGTCACGATATATCGACCTACTAATTTTTTTTCACTTTGTGTCAGAACACGTGAGTAACCATTTTTTTCATGATCTTTAGGAACCACACTCTGCCCTGCAACATGCCACAAATTTCTTTCGTCCATGTTCTGCTCAGGCGTATCATTTGAAGCAGACTGTTGTGTACTCTCTTCTACTTTACGGTCACATCCTGTGAATGTTGTTATATATACAGCCAATAGAATTACTGTAGATAATGGTTTTTTCTTATTTAGGTACATAAATTTACTTCTAGATATTACACCACACAAAACCGCGCTACGCTTTGAAGATAATATAAAATATCTTTTATTTTAAAATGCTGTTTCATATGCATGTTTGGTTTTTCATTCTAATAAATATTCGGCGATATAAGCAGAGTATTTACATAAATTAACGCTTTAGCATTCATTTATTTGTTTAATTTATAATATCTACCCTTATTTATATAAGAACAGGTGTTCTACACACTTATACCCCATAGGAGGTTATATCATGGCATCTTCAGGCTTATATCGTTCCAACAAACAATACATTGTTGCAGGTGTAATGGGTGGAATCGCAGAGCGCTTCGGTTGGAATGCAAACCTACTTCGCGTTATCTTTGTTTTAGTTTCTGTAATAAGTGCAGCCTTTCCTGGCATACTTGTTTACCTAATCCTATGGTTACTCATTCCTAAACAAAAAATAGCTATAGACCATCAGTCGAACCATCTTCGCAATGTCTATGAAGAAGGAAAACATTAATTTCCTTCTTTATTTAGCAAGAGGGTGAATGATGATTAGACTTTCCACCACCCCACAAAATCCTTATACTTAGAGGTAATTTTCTTATAATATATTGGATGCTACATGAGTCGCGCCATTTCTCATATTGATACATTTCAAGGTTTAATTCTTGCCCTTCAAACTTACTGGGCTGAGCAAGGCTGTGTTGTACTACAGCCCTACGACATGGAAATGGGTGCAGGAACATTTCATACTGCAACATTCTTACGTGCTTTAGGCCCAGAAACTTGGAATGCTGCTTATGTGCAGCCTTCTCGTCGTCCAAAAGATGGGCGCTATGGTGAAAATCCAAACCGCTTACAGCACTATTATCAATTTCAGGTTGCACTTAAACCTAATCCAGACAATATCCAACAACTTTATTTAGACTCTTTAAAAGCCATTGGAATTGACCCACTTGTACATGACATTCGTTTTGTCGAAGATAACTGGGAATCTCCAACGCTTGGCGCTTGGGGACTTGGTTGGGAAGTTTGGCTCAACGGAATGGAAGTTACGCAGTTCACCTACTTCCAACAAGTCGGTGGGATCGAATGCTACCCAGTCACTGGTGAAATCACTTATGGCCTTGAACGTTTGGCCATGTACTTACAAGGTGTCGATTCCGTATATGACCTTGTTTGGACAAAAGGACAATTCGGTACAGTGACATACGGTGATGTATTCCATCAAAATGAAGTAGAACAATCGACTTATAATTTTGAATATGCACCTGTTGAAAAATTATTTGAGCTCTTTGATTTCTACGAAGCAGAAGCAACACGCTTAACAGAAGTTAATTTACCTCTGCCAGCTTACGAACAAGTCATTAAAGCCTCACATTCATTCAACCTACTTGATGCTCGTGGTGCAATCTCTGTAACCGAGCGCCAACGCTATATCTTACGTGTACGTACGCTTTCTCGTGCTATTGCACAAAGTTATGTAGAAGCACGTGCAAAGCTTGGCTTTCCTATGGCAGAACCACATTTAAGAGATGAGGTATTGGCAGAGTTAAAATTACAAGCTGACAATGAAGCAGCAAAAGCGGAGAAAAAATAATGAATCAACATACGGTATTATTTGAACTCGGCTGTGAAGAACTCCCGCCAAAAAGCCTAAAAAAATTACGCGATGCGTTAAAAGAGAATACTGCAAAAGGCTTAAACGATGCTGGTCTAAAATTCTCTAAAATTGAAGCCTATGCTGCACCTCGTCGCCTTGCATTAAAAATTATAGATGTCGATAGTGCACAGGCAGATACAAAAAAACGATTTGATGGGCCAGCCGTGCCTGCTGCATATGACGCGGAAGGTCATCCAACAAAAGCCTTGGAAGGCTTTATGCGTGGTCAAGGTATTACCCTAGATCAAGTAGAGAAATTTCAAGCAGGCAAAGTTGAAAAAGTTTGCTATTACAAAGAGATCAAAGGGCAAGATTTAGATGCTCTACTCCCTGCTATTTTACAACATGCTTTAGATCAACTCCCTATAGCAAAACGCATGCGTTCTGCTGCAAGCCGTACAGAGTTTGTACGTCCTGTTAAATGGGTTGTTTTACTCAAAGATGATCAAGTCATTCAGGCAACCATTCAAGACCATGCAACAGATGCAATTACTTATGGTCATCGTTTCCATAATCCTGAGGCCATTACGTTAGCCCATGCCAATGACTACCTCGAAGCACTTGAAAAAGCATATGTTGTTGCCGACTTTGAAAAACGTCAAACAACTATTCAAGCGCAAGTGAAAACGTTGGCGGACGAAGTAAATGCCGTTGCAATTGTGCCAAATGATTTACTAGATGAAGTGACCGCGCTTGTAGAATGGCCTGTAGCATTACGAGCGACTTTTGAAGAGCGTTATCTTGCTGTACCACAAGAGGCACTCATTACAACCATGCAGGACAATCAAAAATATTTCTGCTTAGTAAACAGTGATCATCAATTACAACCTTACTTTATTACTGTATCCAACATTAAATCGAAAGACCCAAGTCAGATTATTGAAGGTAATGAAAAAGTTGTTCGCCCACGCTTAAGTGATGCAGAATTCTTCTTCTTACAAGATCAAAAACAGCCTTTAGCAAGCCGTTCAGAAAAGCTTGCAAAAATGGTATTCCAAGCACAATTGGGTACACTTTGGGATAAATCTGAACGTATTGCACAGCTTGCAAAGCAAATTTCTCAAATTACAGGTGCAAACATAGCAGATGCAGAAAAAGCAGCTCACCTTGCTAAGTGTGATCTGACTTCCGAACTCGTGGGTGAATTTCCTGAATTACAAGGGATTGCCGGAACCTATTACGCACGCATTGAAGGTGAAAATGATGAAGTTGCCGAAGCATTAGGTGAGCAGTATTTACCAAAATTTGCAGGTGATGCATTACCTAAAACAAAGACAGGTACAACACTTGCACTTGCAGATCGTTTAGATACGCTTGTCGGCATCTTTGGCATTGGACAAGCACCAACGGGCTCAAAAGATCCGTTTGCGCTTAGACGTTCTGCTATTGGTATACTACGTTTAATTATTGAAAACCAGTTAAACGTTACTATTGAAACTCTAGTTAACTTTGCATTAAATGCATATGGCAATGTAATTGAAGATCACGAGAAAACACGTAGCGATGCTGTGACTTTCTTAGAAGGACGCTACCGTGCAAAATATGAAGACCAAGGTGTGGCTGTAGATGTACTTCAAGCAGTACAAGCACTTTCACCAAACTCTCCTCTTGACTTTGATCGCCGTGTAAATGCAGTCAATCACTTCCGCACACTTCCAGAAGCAAGTGCTCTTGCTGCTGCAAATAAACGTGTTGCAAATATTCTTGCAAAAGAGAATGTAGCAGATGCCCCAATTGTTGAAGATAAGCTCATTGAAGATGCTGAAAAGGCACTGTATAGCGCTATTCAGCAGATTGAACCAATTGTTCAACCTCTTCTTCAAGAACAAAACTACACAGAGGCATTAACACATCTTGCAACGTTACGCACACCTGTAGATGCTTTCTTTGATCATGTGATGGTCATGGCAGATGACGAAACGTTAAAAGCCAATCGTCTACGTCTACTCACTCGCCTACGCCAGTTATTTACTGCAATTGCAGATATCTCGGTATTACAAGGTTAATCAAGACATAAAAAAAAGCGCTCTCATGAGCGCTTTTTTTATTCTTCAGTATTACACTAAAATCAGTTTTTCATTTTCACTTACTGGAGCTTCTACAAAGCTACATAATCCATGATCATCGGTATTTAGATTCAGATTCTTGTAACTAATAACATAGTAATCTAAATATTTCTTCAATACTAAAGGATTCATGTCACTTGTAAGTGCATCATCTTCTTTAAAAATTTTCATGACACGGCGATCATTCATTGCTATTAAATAGCGCTCACTATTTAACTCAACTCTCACCAAACAACTCGATTTTGCCATAAGTGGCAGTAAGTATTTATTATTTAGATCAATTGCATCTTGTGAATAGCTCTCTACTTTATTACTAATCACGTTAAATACTAAAAAATTACCGAAATTATCCTGTAATTGCTGACGACTTTCTTGTGGTAAATTAACTTTAATTCCGAGTTTTTGTAAATCTTGCTCTGTCACTTGACGACGACTTAACATGACTCGCGTAATTAACTGCTTGAGCGTCGGATCTAAATATTGTGCATCAAGTTGTAGATCATTATTCTTTAAAATTCGCCCCAGTGCTTTACTATGGCGTGACATCAAATTCCCGATCACATTACGATAATAAAACTTACTTTTTTTCTTTACTTGACGCATTTGTTCATAGAAATAAGGCTGATCTAAATCATGTCGAATAAAGTCGTTTAACAAACTCGAACTGGCCAGAACGGACAAAGCCTCATGTCCTGTAAATGGAAGATTAAGCGTCATGACATTAGGCAAAACCTGTTTTATTTTTAAGTAATGCTCTCTGTCATTTTCATAGTAAGGGTCGTAAACAATCACATAATCTATGTCTTCAGAAACATCTTGTGCTTCAATTCTCATATCACGATGTAGACTAACATCAAAAAATTCTGCGTAGCGACGATCCTCAACTTCCTGCGGATCAATGGTAAATTGTGGAACAAATGCAATTGCACGAGACATATTCAATAACTTCGAATATTTTAAAACAGCATAACCACCCATCGATCCACCATAGCCAATAATTTTTTTAAATTGAGCTATATAAGGTGTAACCGCTTCCATCATATTTTTCATGCTTTGTGCAGGAAACCATGACTTTTCTTTAGGCATAATTCCGATGACATTGTAGTCATATTTCATTAAAGATTTTTCGGCATTAATACTTAAGCCTTTTGCACGTGTGATTAAATCACCAAACGAAAAAATCAACTCTTCTGAGTTGCCTTTCAGAAAAATGACTCTGATTTGTTCGTCTTCAAAAATTATTTGCTTATCCATTACACACCGAAAAATTTAAAATAAATGGCAACTTTTATAAAGTGCCACAATAGAAATATATAAGGGCAAAACTATGTTTTAGCGTGCCAAATCAAATGAGTGATATAAATATACCATTTTTGAAAGGACTTATGTAAAAGCCCTCTCAAATACAAACAACCCAATACCTATTTTTATGAAAAATTGAGATGAATCAATAAATTAATAAAACAGAATATGTCACCTTTAATTTAATTCATAAAAAATATAATGGAATTCAATAACTTCATGAAAATGTCACATCAATTTGTAAAAGTATCGATACAAAATTAACCATCTGTCCATTTCGGAATCTAGGGCATGCAGTATATAAGAACTTCAGAAGGATTTGCGGCATTACAAAACCGTGACCGCGCTCTATCTTCAAAACAACGCCAATTACTACTCATGATTGGTACCAGTGACTTCGAAAAACTGTCTTCCGCAGTAAAAGAAAAACTGTGTACTTCTGAGGTACTCGGGGGCTTACTTTCTTTAGGTTTTATTCAACGAAAAGAAACCACTATTAAAAGTAATGTTGAACAAACGTCAATATTGCCTCATCCAACACCTCAGCAAGAAACCACTGCTACATCTAAACCGCCAGAAGTTGTTCAGCCAATCTCATCTCTACCTATAGCACCCGATTTAGAACAATATGATATTGAATTTACTTTCGAGAATATGAAAATACTCATGGTAGATGCACTTCAAAAACACTGTGGTCTTATGGGTAAAGCACATATTCGGTATATTAACGGCTGTACAACCATTTTAGAACTTAAGCGCTCACATATGACCGTGGTGACTTTACTACAAGAAAGTCGCATGCCTCAGCCTGAAATACGCCGTTTAACTAAAATATTACAACGTTTTTATGAGTTGAGTATCGAAACTGTATAAATGAAAAAGCAATGAGCGTACTCATTGCTTTTTTACTTTTAAAACTCTTCGTAAGTGGCTGGGTCTTGTGCCTGTAAACGCCCATTTGGCTGAGTGAGTGCATTAATTGCGGATACGTGTTCATCTGTTAAGAAGAAATCAAAAATAGATCTATTTTCAATCTGATTTTTTTCACTTGTCGCTTTAGGAATGGTAATAACACCCAGTTGGAACTGCCATCTCAAAATAACCTGTGGTACGGTTTTACCAACTTCTTCGGCAATTTTTTGCAAAACTGGTTCATGTAGAACCTCACTTGCACGACCTAATGGGCTCCATGCCATCGTTACAATACCATTTCTTTGGTTATATTCTCTTTGCTCTTGTTGATTAAATAATGGGTGCAACTCTATTTGATTCACAACAGGAACAATACCCGTTTCTTGTTTTAATAAATCGATATGATCTGGTAAAAAATTACTTACTCCAATCGATTTAATCTGTCCCTTTTTCTGAGCATCAATTAAAGCTTGCCACGCTTCGACAAATAGTTCTTGTTTAGGATTTGGCCAATGAATGAGATATAAATCGTAATAATTCAACTGAGCACGGAAAAGCGATTCTTCTATTGTTTTAACAGCTTCTTCGTATCGATGATGACGGCCAGGAAGTTTAGATGTTATAAAAAACTCTTCTCGCTCAATACCCGACTGCTGTAATACCTGACCTACAGCCCCCTCATTTTCGTAGTTAAATGCAGTATCTAACATACGATAGCCTTGTTGCACCGCTCCTAGCATTGTACTTACGCCTTCACTCCCGTTTAGCGTATATGTTCCAAAACCAATTGCGGGTACACTATATCCATCATGCAATGTATGAACAGGAATACTTGGTTGTAACGCCATACTCACCTCCATATTATATTTATTTCGACATATAGACTTTGTTATAAAATACCTATTTTAAAAATACTATGTTGTATACAAAATGATACTTCAATAGCTATAAACTCAAGCGTCTTTTCAGATGCTATGACTATACTTAAAAATTTAACTCATTCTTTAAATATATCATGACTCAAAACATTCACCCTACAGCACAGGATGCTTTCGATAAAAATGCACAATCTTACCAACAAGCAAGACCAGATTATCCACCTGAAATAATTCCTTGGCTTATCCAAAACTTTGAAATTGATAATTTAACAACAGCTATAGATTTAGGCGCAGGTACAGGAAAATTTACGCGTGTACTCACGCATACAGATGCACATATTCTTGCTATTGAACCAGTTGATGATATGGCTAAGCAATTTATGCATATACATCCAAATATTGAACTCATCCGCGCATTCAGTCATGCTATGCCATTGAAATCTCAAAGTGTCGATCTTGTTATGAGTGCACAGGCATTTCACTGGTTTGCTCATATAAATACGTTACAGGAAATTCATCGAATTTTAAAGCCAAATGGACATTTGGGACTCATATGGAACTACAGAGACAACTCACATGCATGGGTTCAAGAAATATCTAACTTTATAGCTACTTTTGAAGGAAATACACCAAGGTTTCATCATTTTAACTGGAAAGAAGTTTTTAACCATCAAAACTTATTCAAAGCCGTCTATGAAAAAAGGTTTAGCTACATTCATCGTGGTACGGTAGAAAAAGTTGTATGCCAGCGTTTACTCTCTACTAGCTTTATTTCAACTCTAACAAACACAGAGAAAAAAGAGATTCAGGATCATTTAGAAAGAATTATTTATCAATTTTTAAAGAAATCTCCCAAAGATCAAATAGATTTTCCATATCATACTTATGTGTATACTTTTATCCGCTTAGATTCGCCAACCAATATGAGTACCTAATATGCCGAGAAGCTTAAACTCTCCCTTTACAATGACCTTATGTCTTTTCGTCTTTTTGTTTTCAGGTTGTAAAGAAAAATTAGATGCTGTACATCAGCATCAAGACATTCACACACATAATACTGAGCACGCTTCATCGACCTCCCGTAATATTCCAGCAACTTCACAAGATCAAACAGATATTCAGGAACTCGATCAATTTAATGCTGATTTCAATACAACCACACAAGAAATTTACCAAGAACTGCAACAATTAAAACGCCAAAATATGCTTCGAACTGATTATTTAACGCAACGTAAATATGATCAGGCACGTGCTGCAGTAAATATGCTAGATGATTTAGAACTCAATACTGCTCAAGGCAAGCAGATTAAAGATTTACTTACTAAATATTGGGAACAACAAGCATTATTTCTGAAAAGTAAAACACAAGTCATGCCAATATCTCCTCAGCCAGCAGACATCAATGACTTAATTGAAGCAGAAAAACAGCTAATGAAATGGAAAACATCTTAAGAAATACGTACACGACAATGCCAAGTTTCGACAGGTGGTGACGATTGATCCCAAGGACGTATATAGACTAATCGAATCTCTTCTTCACCAGCTTTCACGGCATCGAACTGATAAATTTTTTCCGCAGGTTTTCCTACAACTGGATTACTTTCATCTTGTTTAGGTTTTTGTTCTTCTTGATCAACACTAAAAAGATTTAAGGGTGATACGATTTGCCACTGATAGCCTGTGCTTAAATTTTCAGGTGCATGAAACATCAGACTTTGTCCGACTTTCATATCTAACAATGCAGGACATTTTTGCTTAAGGGTAAAAACATGTGTTTTTCCATCAATCGTTGGGCTACTGCTGTAACAGCCCACCAAAGCAAGTGCCGTACAGAGCGTGCCCATGCAAAGTGCATACTTCATTTCTGCTCACTCATTATAATTGTTCATGTTGCTATAACTGACAAAATAGCATTGTATGAACATACATATCTTAGACTCAGATTATCGTTTTTTTAATACATAAAAAAGTATTTTTTCATATAATTCGAATCAAATTTCAAAAAATGACATGACCTATACTTATTCAACACGCTTTATATTTGATCAATACGTATAGTTTCGAATCTGACACGACCAGCACGAATCGCATTTGCAATGGCTTGCTGACCTTTACTTAAACGTGCTCTACCACTTTTAATATCAATCAATACAACCTCAATTTCATCAGCAGAAATTTCACCATCTCGAAATTCGCTATATCCATTAAATACTACATAGTCGATAGGGTCTCCTAAAAAACGAGCATCTGCAGGTAAATAATTAAATTGGGGAAATAAAGGTGCGAATTGTTCTGCCATTTTTCCTTTCAAAACTGCTCTACTGGTATTCACACTTTTTCTTCTTGCTTCCTCTAAGGCCTCTCGATGTTCAAGCTCAAGTTGGGCAATGTATTGTTCATACTCTGCTTGAATTTTTCCATTCCTAAAATTGGACAATAATAGTGTAGTCAGCACAACACCGATCAATCCTCCAATAAAGGCAGCAACCCAGATAGACATTTCTCAATTTTCCTGTTATCTCTAATATGAAGTAGTGTGCCGAATTTTTAACAAAGCAACAATGTCATCTTGGCAAGGTTCATAGGTTAAATATTCATGAAAAGAATGTTACAGTATTACAAATCAGAATATACGATATCTCATGAAAACTATTTTAGTTGCAAACCAGAAAGGCGGATGCGGAAAAACAAATACAGCGATTACCCTTGCGACGGCCCTTGCAGCCAAAGGTTATCAAGTTGCACTTGCCGATGCAGATACACAAAAATCAACGTTACAATGGCTTAAACAACGCCCAGCGTCAGCACATAAAATTCGTTCTCTCGATTGGAGAAATGAAAATTCAATTGGTGATGCACCCAAAGATTTAGAATATCTCATTATTGATGCGCCTGGAGCTGTCTCTGGTGAACATGCCGAGCAACTTATTAGTGAAAGTCATGCAATTATTACCCCTCTACAGCCTTCATTTTTTGATTTAAACAGTACCAAGAAATTTTTAAAGCGTTTACAAGATATTAAGCGTATTCGCAAAGGAAAAGTTGACATTATACTTGTTGCAAATCGTGTTAAATATCATAATATTCACTCTCCAGAAGTACTCGATTTTTTTAAAAAAGTTGAACATGAGCCCGTAGCATGGATTTCTGAACGCAGTGCTTATGGGCAACAAGCAATGCAAGGTTTAAGTATCTTTGATCATCAACAAAAACGTTTCATAGATATCCAAAAACAATGGCAACCTATCTTAGATCGTATTATCGAAGATGACACAACTTGGTTCTAAATTATATAAAGGGATGGATCTTAAATTGACTTGCGTTTGGAAAATAACTATACAGTATGTTTAAAGATTCTATCCCTCAAGTGGTACAGCGCAGTTTAATTTTTATTGTTCTACTTTTATTCATATACCTTAGTTTTTCTATTCTTAAATATTTTATTATTCCTATATTATGGGCAATAATTATTGCTTACATTACTTGGCCACTCTACCGTAAACTTCAGAAGAAAATCGGCTTACAGCATAAAATATTTAATGCATCTCTTATGCTTTTCCTATTTATGGCTGTAATTGGTTTACCCTTTTTATGTGCATTTTTGGTCTTACAACAAGAAGTACAAACCCTCTTTCATGAACTATACAAAGTTATATTTTTAGGCCCTGTTAGACTCCCCTCATCACTACAACATATTCCAATGGTCAGTGAATTTTTAGAAAAAATGATTTCTCGTATAAATGAAAACCCAGAACAATTTAGACAGAATCTGATCACTTGGTTTCAAACCCATTCCGATTATGGTCGCTCCATTTTAAATGAATTTACACAACGAGCATTTTATTTATTTTGCACACTTATCTCCCTCTTCTTCTTATACAAAGATGGAGATCAATTGCTGCAACACACTGAAATTATATTACATAACCTATTTTCTGACCGCTTTAAACCCTATTTAAGTGCCATCATGCAAACAACTCATGCAGTCGTTTATGGCATTGGATTTACTGCATTTATTCAATCTTTATTGGCAGGTCTAAGCTATGTCGTTGTTGGTATTCCCAATGCATTTCTTATGACATTACTTACTTTTATACTGGCTTTTATTCCGCTTGGCACACCTATATGTTATGGCAGTATTGCACTATGGTTAATATCGCAAAACCAAGCCACTTCAGCACTCATTATATTCTTATGGGGCTGTTTCATCGTAACCCCCTCTAGTAATATTATTCGTCCACTCTTTATTTCAAAAACGACCAATATTCCATTTTTAATCATTATGTTTGGTGTTATTGGAGGTATCACAAGTTTTGGGTTCCTTGGTATCATTTTAGGACCCGTGATTCTTGCTTTGCTACTCGCCATATGGAAAGAATGGCTTCAAAAATCGAATACATCTATGAATGAGAACTAACTTACATTTTTCTACGCATAACTGACTGTTCTACACCAATCATAATGTAAAAAATATCTACAATAATAAAAGGCCATATACATATGTTGAACCGATAAACAATCGATTATTTCATTCAGTGCAACAGTTTGTCTTAATTTAGCCTATTTAACAGACCTAATCAAAACGATAATCTAAGAATAAAACATAGGAGCAAAAATATGAAAGTTGCAATTATTGGCGCATCAGGTATGGCAGGTTCTCGCATTTTAAATGAACTTGTTTCACGTGGACATCAAGTCACTGCAATCGCAAGAAATACTGATAAAATTGAAAAAAATGATGCTGTTACCACCAAAGCAGTTGATATTAAAGATCGAGAAGTGCTTGCTGAAGCTCTAAAAGGCCACGATGCTGTAATTAGTGCTGTACGCTTTGCCGACTTAGATGGACTAGCACTTATTGATGCTGTAAGAAACTCTGGTGTAAAGCGTTATCTAGTGGTAGGTGGCGCAGGCAGTTTACTTTTACCTGATCAAACACGCCTTATTGATTCACCAGATTTTCCTCAAGAATACCGTAGTGAAGCAGAGCCAGGATGTGTTTTTCTAGATCAATTAAAAGAAGTTAAAGATTTAGATTGGACATTCGTATCACCATCTGCATTATTCCAACCTGGTGAGCGTACAGGTAAGTTTCGTATAGCAAAAGATACGCTTATTACCAATGAACAAGGTAGCCATATTTCTGCTGAAGACTATGCAATTGCCTTGGTCGATGCATTAGAAAAAAATCAATATATTCGTGAACGCTTTACCGTAGGTTACTAAATTAATCGTTGTATGGCACCATAAAAGAAACGGTATACCTAAGGTATGCCGTTTTTTATTTTAAGTTGACACATTTAAGATTGATGTATTGTATTGAATATTGATGCGATTATTCCGATGAAATTTACCAAATATATTCTCATGGGTGGCATGCTTTCATGTTTCTCGGCTCTAGTTGTTGCAATGCCTACGGCTCCCAATCGCTGTACGACACTTTTTGCACAAAATGGAGAAAGTACACAGCTCATTCAACAATCACTTGATCAATGTGAAAAAGGAAAGGCTGTTTATCTTGAGTCGAATAACAACCAACATTTTTTTATAAGTGGTCCAATTTCTATTCCTTCTGAGCGTGCATTAGTAATACAGTCAGGTGTTACTCTCAAAGCCATCAATCGTGCTTCTGCATTTGATTCAGGTAAATATACTTGTGGCACATTAGATAATCATGGAAATGGATGCCAACCTTTTATTACCTTTAATCATGTTAAACATAGTGGTTTGTATGGTTCAGGTACTATCGACGGTCAGGGCAATCTTCCTTTATTGGATCTAGCCAATACAACATGGTGGTCTTTGGCAAATGATGCTAAAGAGAAGAAGCTTAAACAAAATAATCCACGATTGATTCAAATAAATCATAGCCAAGATATTACTTTATCTAACATTCATCTTATAAATTCACCCAATTTTCACGTTGTATTTAAAGAAAGTGATGGTCTAATGGTTTGGGGTATACAGATTCAAACACCGAGCTATGCTAGAAATACAGATGGAATCGATCCAATTTCTTCAAAAAATGTCATAGTCGCTTATAGTCAGATTAGTACAGGTGACGACAATATTGCAATTAAAGCAAATACCCAAAGTGCCCAAAATATGTATTTCTTTCATAATATTTTTGGGACAGGACATGGCTTATCTATTGGTAGCGAAACAAACGGTGGCGTGTTTAATATAAAAGTGGATGACTTGGCAATGGATCATACAACCAATGGTCTTAGAATTAAAAGTGACCAATCTGCTGCTGGAGAAGTTGCCAATATTTCTTATAATCATGTACATATGCATGATGTAAAATATCCGATTGTTATTGATACCGTCTATGAAAATAAGTCTGGGCACAACCAAGCGAATTGGCACAATCTCACTTACAACGATATTACCGCAAATACGGGTACAGTACTTATTGATGGAAGTAATGCCCAAACACCCTTCAACTTAGATATGTCGCCAGTACGTTTCCCAGACAACATCATCTGGAAAATTATAAGTGCTCATGTAAAACATTAAAATATTTGACAGTACATCAAAAAAAGAACAATCTTTAGAAAAAATTAAAGGTGTTTTAACGTCTGTGAACAGCTTTCTAGAGAAATTAAATCAATATAAATCAAATGTTCTCTTTATTTATTGCCTACAAATTTTTATTGTATTTTCAGGCACATTACTTGGTTTATATTATATCGGTTGTACCGAATACATCGTTCCTGTTACGTTGGGCACGATTGCGGCCGCACTTACAGACTTTGACGATCGATTAAGCATTCGGTTACGTAATTTATTGTATGTATGCATTTTATTTTTTATTACAAGTACAATTTTAGAATTTCTTGCTCCCTATCCTCTTCTCTTTATTGTCTATCTCTCACTTTCTAGCGGATTCCTTATTCTTCTTGGAAGTTTGGGGCAACGTTACGCCGTCATTTCATTTGGTACAATACTCCTGTCTATCTACACGATGTTTGGCCTAGAAGATCATAACGTATGGTATTTTCAACCCATATGTTTTGTATTAGGTGCACTGTGGTATGGTATGACTTCTATTTTGTTTTACCTTCTTAAACCGACTCTTTTCGTTCAAGACAGTCTAGCGCAAACTTTCCTTTCAATTTCAGACCTCCTTACTCATAAATCTAAGCTGTTTGACCCAGACAATAATAAAGAACAAATTCATGATTTACTTCTAACGCTTTCAATTAAAAATGCAAATTTAGTACAACATTTGGATACAACCAAAAGCGCTTTACTTACTAGACTAAAAGCTTCCCGTGCAAATAAACACACTTTAAGCGCGTTGCATCTACACTTTTTTGCACAAGACATTCATGAGCAGGCTGCATCGAACTACCTAAGCTACGATCGCATTGGTATAAACTTTCACCGTAGCGATCTTATTTTTAGAATACAAAAAACAGTTCGCTTAACTTCCCAAGCTTGTGCAGATCTTGCAGAATCTATTTTGCACCACAGACCTTATAAAGTAAAAAAAGAACATACCATCGCACTGGCTCAACTTGAAAGTTCAATGCATGATTGGATTGAAGAAAATCCTAACAACCGCGAAGTGAAGAATCTCTGCCTCATTCTTAATAACTTAAAAAATATTTACGAACAGCTATTTCAGCTTACACTCACACAGCATAACGAGCATCAGCATACGACACATGCAGTTATTCAAGATAATACAAACTTATTAGACAATGATATTCAAGATTGGAATGATCTGGTTTTAAAATTCAAACAGCATTTAACCCCACAATCTGCATTATTCCGTCATGCTGTCAGAATTTCTTTTGTCTTTTGTATTGGTTATGGCATATCGCTGCTTCCATTCTTTAAAAATGGATACTGGATACTTTTAACGAGTCTTTTTGTCTGCCAAGTCAGTTACTTTGCAACGAAGAGCCGGTTAAAAATGCGTACATTGGGCACACTTCTTGGTGTCATCATTGGCGTACCAATCTTATACTTCATTCAAAACACAGAAAGTCAGCTCATGCTTACTGTCATCTGTGCAGTACTTTTTTTCTATCTTCGCGTAAAAAAATATGCCATGGCCACGCTCATGGCAACACTCATGGTATTGCTTATTTTTAGTCTTAAAGGCTCTGCTTATGAGATTATTCTACCAAGAATTATAGATACACTCATCGGCTGTTTTATTGCATGGTTTGCAGTTAGTTTTATTTGGCCAGACTGGCAATGCCGTAATATTTCTAAGAATATTATTAATAGTGACATCGCTACACTCGACTATTTTGACGAAATTACTTACCAATATGAATATGGTCGTGACAATGGTATGACTTATCGCACTGCACGGCGTTTTGCACACAATAGACAAACAGAGCTTGCAAATATGATTTCAAGCTTAAGTGCTGAACCGAATCCCGATAAAACACTTATTCATGATGCATTTCGTTACCTCGTACTCAGTCATAGTCAACTCAGTTATATATCAGCTTTAGGCGCACATCGACATACTGTTGATGACGAGAACATTTTGTCACTATTACAATGGTGTAGCCAAATATTAAGAGAGGTACTTATTGAGCAGTCACCTTTGTCTCAACAGAATATAGAATCTAAACTGTTAGAAATTGAAATACTTGCATCTCAGCAAAATTTATCTGCACAGTTACAACTCACCCTGAAACAAATCTCTTTGCTAATTGAAATGCTTCCTGAAATTAGTACACTCAAACATCAGCTTCTTTCACAAGAAATTAAATAAAAAAGAGGCGTATATACGCCTCTTTCTTTTTGCTCAAATACTGAAACTTTAATTATTTAGCTTCAGCCTCTGCTCTTAAACGCATACCCTTGAGTAAGGCACGGCGAGGGAACGTAAACCAAATAAGAATAATAACAATACTTGCAAGTAAGTAAGCTGCCATATGGAAATGACTATATAACGTACGCACAATTTCAATACCAACAAAGAAAGAGAGCATATTTAAAATAGACATCGCAGCTGCAACTGTTCCTTTTGGCATTTCTGAAGAAGAAAAAGCAAAACGAAAGACAACCGATACAGCAATTCCCTCACCAAAGCTTACTAGCGTTAAACCAATGAGCAGTAATGGTAAAGTTAACGATGGGATAACTAGACCCATTGCTGCAATAATTGCTCCTACCAACATAATTGGAAAACCAACTAAAATGGTCTTGCCTAATGCATAGCGATCAATCACTTTAATTAAAACGATATTACCTAAAATGAGACCACCAAAAATAGGTACTTGGAATAAACCATATTGCAAACTAGATAATCCAAGTTCGTTGACTAACATTACTGGAGAAATGGAAATCCATAACATCAGTGGTAAAACAACAAGTGGTAAAGCAATCGCTAGGCTTAAAAAATGACGATCTGAATAGACCTGTTTGAAATCACCGAATAAATTACGCATTGGTTTTTTTTCAGCAGGTGGCGCAATTTCTGGCATATATGCCTTTAAACCAAACCAACTGATCAAAGACATAAGCGCAATGAGAATAAAGCCCCAATGCCATGAAATATGGTCAATTAAGAAAGCGCCTAGAACGGGGCCTAATAATGGAGCGAGCAATGAGATATTGGTCATAATTGCCATAACTTTTACGGCATCACGCTCTTCAAATGACTCTTGTACCGCAGCATAACCCACTGCAGAAACAATCGTTAAACCTGAACCTTGTAAGAAACGCAAAATAAGAAACTGATACATATTTTGCGTGACTAAGATAATAAGGCAACATACTGTAAAAAATAATACGCCTGCCAATAAAACTTTCTTACGTCCATAACGATCTGACAATGGACCAAAGAGCCATGCAACCCCTGCACCACCCAACAGATAAAAAGACATTGCTGAAGGTGCCCATGTTGGACTAACACCAAAATATTGTGTAATTGGCAACATGGCAGGTTGAATTAAGTCATTACAAATGTAAGTCGCCAATTCAAAGAGAACAAGCGCTAGAGGGAACATTAGGGTCGCAAGACTTAATGTTTTTGCTTGAGAATTTTGCATTTTTTTCTAAAAAATAACGAGGCACAGCAAAAGCATCTTAAAACTGTCAGAGGGTGCCATTTGCTGAACGAAAGACTATGGGATTTCGCAAATCGCCCATACAGCACTAAATAAATTGAGATAAATGCGGCATCGAATTTGCTTTCTGTATATGAACCAAACAGTGACATTTTTTGATCAATTCAAGGAGCGCAACATTAGCATATTTTTAAATAAAGGTCGACTCATCTCACCTCACCCTTATCGGCATACATTGCAGCATTGGATAAACTCAGATCATACAAGATGCTATATTATTTAAGAACTCAGAATGAAGGCCGGATACTTTATGCAAAATATGTCTATACAAGAAAAGTTAAAACAACTCCGTCAGCAAATGCAGACACACCATATTAATGCCTATATTATTCTCAGTGCAGACCCACATATGTCTGAGTATCTCCCTGAACATTGGCAAAGTCGTGTCTGGCTCTCAGGTTTTACAGGCTCAGTGGGTACATTAGTGATTACACAAGAAGAAGCTGGCCTATGGGTAGATGGACGCTATTGGGTGCAGGCAGAACAACAACTTCGTCAAACAGAAATCAAATTAAAAAAACTTACTGCTGAACCAGATTCAACACATATTGCATGGCTTGTAGAGCATTTAAAACAAGATGATATTGTTGCAACAGATGGACGCACACTTTCATTAAACCAGTATCAACAACTTTCAGTAAAACTTGGCCATAAAAAGATTTCATGTCAGATAGCTAAAGATTTTATTTCACCTATTTGGAAAGATCGCCCGACATTACCTAAATTTCCTATTGATGAAATGCAATCAGGGCTAAATCATTTCACGCGTTTAGAAAAAATACAACAAGTGAGTCAGTATCTTACCCATGAACATATCGATGGGCATTTTATTTCAAGCCTTGATGACATTGCATGGCTATTAAACTGCCGCGGTCAGGATGTCGAATATAATCCTGTCTTTCTTGCTCACTTATATATCTCCAAATATGGTGAAACTACTTTATTTATTCATGAAGAGAAAATACCACAATCACTTAAAGAAGCTTTTTTAAAAGATAAAATTAATCTGCTTCCATACGAAGACAGTGGAAATTTTCTCGCACAGATAACCGATAAAAAAATACTCATTGATCCAAATAAAGTATCTATTTATCACGTTCAAGCCTTACCTCAAGCAACTCAAGTCATAGAGGAATTAAATCCGTCGACACGCTTTAAAGCAATAAAGTCACCTAGCGAGATTGAACATATTCGGCATGCGATGCTAAAAGATGGTATCGCCTTAAGTCATTTTTTTAGTTGGCTTGAACGTGCTATTAAAAATCGAGAAGTTATTTCTGAGCTTACAATTGACGAAAAAATTACTGCATATCGCGCAAAAGAAGAAGGTTTTATTGGCGCAAGCTTTGCCACGATTGCAGGGTTTAATGCCAATGGCGCCCTACCACACTATAGAGCAACAGAAGAACAATTCTCTTATATTCAAGGCAATGGTTTATTACTTATCGATTCAGGCGCACAGTATATAGATGGTACAACCGACATTACACGTGTTGTACCAGTTGGCACACCCACAGATGAACAAAAGCATGACTACACACTTGTTTTAAAAAGTCATATTGCTCTTGCACAAGCAATTTTTCCTGTCGGACTACCTGCACCACTATTAGATAGCATTGCAAGGCAACCTCTCTGGCAAGAAAAGCTTAATTTTAGACATGGTACAGGTCATGGCGTAGGCTTTGCACTCAATGTGCACGAAGGGCCTCATAGTATTTCTTATTATGCACCAGTAAACAAAAATACTGCGATGTTTGAAGGAATGATTACTTCAAATGAACCGGGTTTATATAGAGAAGGACTCTGGGGAATACGTATCGAAAACCTTATTGTAAATCAGTTGGTTCCACATGGAACACAAGAATACGGCGATTTTTTATATTTTGAGAATCTTACACTTTGCCCAATCAATACCACATGCATTCAACGAGATCTCTTAACCACTCAAGAAAAACAATGGCTCAATACATACCATGAACAGGTTCGCACGAAGCTTCTTCCACACCTGTCAGGTCATGCAAAAGATTGGCTCATTGAAAACACAGAAGCGATTTAGAACATAAAAAAGAGCGATATCACATCGCTCTTTTTTACTTAGATTTGGTTAGTCAAACAATTTACCTGGATTCATAATCGAATTTGGATCAAACACTTGTTTCAATGCTTTCATATATTCAATTTCTTCAGGACTTCTCGTCATTGCAAGATAAGGCTTTTTAGTCATACCTACGCCATGTTCTGCTGAAATAGAACCATCATATTTTTGAACTGTATTAAATACATGCTCATTTACGACCTTACATTTCGCAAAAAAGTCATCTTTATCTAAATTTTCAGGTTTTAAAATATTTAAGTGTAAATTACCATCACCAATATGCCCAAACCAACAAATCTCGAAATCTGGATAATTCTGCTCAACAATCTCTTCAATTTCTTTAATAAACGCAGGTACGTGCGTAATTAAGACAGAAATATCATTCTTGTATGGTGTAAATGGCGCAATAGACTCTGAAATATCTTCACGTAAACGCCATAAACTTTCAACCTGATCTAAACTCTGACTAAGCACACCATCAAGTACCCAGCCTTCTTCCATGCAGTGCTCAAAGATTTCCATGGCTGTGTCCATAATTGGCTCATATGGCGCTTCAAATTCAACTAGCACATAAAATGGACATTCGGTATCAAATGGACGCTGTACATGCCCATGATCAAGTACTTTTTGCATTGCAAGTTCGCCAAAAAACTCAAATGCCGTTAAATCAATTTTACTTTGAAACGCATGTAGAATTGGCATCACAGCATCAAAGTCTGGTACTCCCAATACCATCACTTGAAGGTCATGTGGTTTGCGCTCTAGCTTAATTTCAGCTTCAGTCACAATGCCTAAAGTGCCTTCACCACCAATAAATAAATGTTGTAGTGCATAGCCTGTGGCATTTTTAATCATGCCTTTGTTTAGACGAAGTATATCGCCCTTACCTGTAACAACAGTTAGGCCTAATACCCAATTGCGTGTCATACCATATTTAATAACTTTAATACCACCTGCGTTGGTTGCAATATTGCCTCCCATCTGACTTGAACCTGCAGATGCAAAATCAACTGGATAGTACATATCTTTAGATTCTGCATATTCTTGGAGTTGTTCAGTCACTACACCCGCTTGAATACGAACCATACGATCTGCTGGGAAAAAGTCTAAAACTTGATTCATTTTATCTAGACTTACAACAATCTCACCATTTGTTGCAACAGCACCTGCGGATAATCCTGTACGACCACCCGATGGCGTAATCGCAATTTGATGTGTATTCGCAAATTGAACAATTTGCTGTACCTGCTCTGTGGATGAAGGAAAAACAATCACGGATGGATTTGGTTCAAAATGCTTGGTGTAGTCCTTCCCCCAATGTTCCAAACTACTGGCATCTGTTTTCACTCGACTTTCACCGACAATTTCGGTCAATTGAGCTAATAATTGTGGCGATAACTGTGCTGCAATACTCATCTTGGCAAACCTAGCAAGAAATAAACAAGTTGTTGATCATTATGTTATCATACTGCAACCAATATTTGGCCTTTGTAGCGGAGCCGTAATGAGCCAACATCTATCTCTTGATAAAGATAAAATTCGTTTTTTACTCCTTGAAGGTGTACACCAAAATGCAATTAATACATTAAATGCAGCAGGTTACACGAATATTGAATATCACAAAACTGCATTAGAAGGCGAAGCTTTAAAAGAAGCTGTCAAAGATGCACACTTTATTGGTATTCGCTCCCGTACTCAATTAACGGAAGAAGTCTTTGAAGCAGCAAGCAAACTCATTGCTGTTGGATGTTTTTGTATTGGTACCAATCAGGTTGATTTAAAAGCAGCCATGTATCGTGGTATTCCTGTATTTAACGCACCATTTTCAAATACACGTTCGGTCGCAGAACTCGTTTTAGCTGAGACTATTCTTCTTCTTCGTGGTGTTCCAGAGAAGTCAACAACATGTCACCGTGGCGGATGGCAAAAAACAGCAGTGGGTTCATTTGAAACTCGTGGTAAGACATTGGGGATTGTCGGCTACGGTTCAATTGGCTCGCAACTTTCTGTGCTTGCAGAAAGCTTAGGTATGCAAGTCATCTACTTTGACACTGTTACTAAACTTCCTATGGGTAATGCACGCCAAGTCGGTTCATTAAATGAACTTCTTGAAACTGCAGATGTTGTTACATTACATGTGCCTGATGTGCCATCGACACGTAACTTCTTTACCAAAGCTCAGTTTGACAAGATGAAGCAAGGTTCTATCTTCTTAAATGCAGCACGCGGTACATGTGTTGTCATTGAAGATCTTGCAGATGCAATTAAATCTGGTCATTTGGCAGGTGCAGCAGTCGATGTATTCCCGAAAGAGCCTAAAGGTAACAACGAAGAGTTTCAATCTCCTCTACGCGGTTTAGACAACGTGATCTTAACACCACATGTGGGTGGTTCGACCATGGAAGCACAAGCAAATATTGGTCTTGAAGTTGCTGAAAAGTTTGTTGCATATTCAGACAAGGGTATGACACTTTCAGCGGTTAATTTCCCTGAAATTGCACTTCCATTGGCTGAAGGCAAACACCGTTTACTTCATATTCACAAGAATGTACCGGGTGTATTGTCAAAAATTAATACATTGTTCGCAGAACAGCATATTAATATTTCAAGCCAATCTCTAATGACCAAAGATGATGTTGGTTATCTTGTGATGGACGTAGATGCATCTACTTCAGCTGAAGCACTCGATATGCTTCATCAAGTTGAAGGTACAATTCGTATTCGTGTATTGTTCTAAGCACTATCTCTGCTTTAAAAAAGCCATAACTAAAAAGTTATGGCTTTTTATTTTAAATGATCTCAAAGGCCAACATGAAAGTCGAAAATCAAAATAATTATGGCTCTGCGATATTTTTACTGCTAATTGCAATTGTCAGTATTCAATGCAGTGGTTCACTCGCAAAAATCTTATTTCAAACACACGATGTACTTGTCGTTGCAACCCTTCGCTTAGGACTAGGCGGTATTATTCTAGCGATTATTGGTCGTCTATGGACAGTTCATTGGAAAAGTGTGCATTGGAAAACTGTTATGAGCTATGGCATCGCCTTAAGTGGTATGAATGCTTTGTTCTATATGTCACTAAAATATTTACCCTTAGGAATTGCTGTTTCTTTCGAGTTTATTGGCCCATTGGCAGTCGCATTGTTTCATGCAAAACAAAAATTTGACTTTATTTGGGTCGGTCTCGCTATTTTAGGTATGTGTCTGCTTTTCCCCTTTAACCAAAGTCAAGATTCTTTAAGCACGATCGGCATTGTATATGCTCTGGGTGCAGGCGCTTGTTGGGCAGGTTATATTCTGTCTGGTCAAAAGAATGCAGGTATTTCAGGAATTCATACCGCTTGCCTAGGTATGCTGATTGGTACAACCATGGTATTTCCATTTGCACTTTACCAAGGTACTTTTACACATGCTTTTGAACCCAATGCTCTGGTTTATTTTGTTTTACTTGCAATTTTAGCCAGTGCCTTGCCTTATACCCTTGAAATTATTGTACTTAAGCGTATACCACCTTTAGTTTTTGGTACACTGACCAGTCTAGATCCTGCTATTGCTGCTATTTCAGGATTTATTTTTCTACATGAACAATTACTTATTTATCAATGGCTTGCATTATTTACAATTATTATTGCATCCATTGGCTGTACTTGTTCAACACATTTTGCCAAACTAAATTTAGAAAGAAAAATGCGTAAAAAACAGAAACAGCTTGAAAAAGAATTTCAATCTCATAAAAATAAAGGATCTTAAAAGATCCTTTGCTTCCTACCCTTTAATCATTTGATAACCAATACGTACAATTAGAACAGACACCAAAACTAAAAATATTTTTCTGACAAAACCACTGCCATATTTTAATGCAACTTTTACACCTACAATAGAGCCAATGACGTTTGCAACAGCCATCATTAATCCAATCCCAATAATTGCATGCCCAGTAGGAATAAAAAAACTCAACGCTGCAAAATTGGTCATGAAATTTCCAATTTTAGATAAGGCAGATGCGTGAACAAAGTCTACCCCCAGAAAGCGAATGAAAAAGAAAATAAAAAAGCTACCTGTACCGGGGCCAAATAAACCATCATAAAACCCGATAATTAAGCTTCCAATAGCAGCATAAATAAGTACTTTCTTAGTAATCTTAAGCTGAAACTTACTTTGTCCAAAATCTTTTTTAATAAACGTATAAACGGCAATAATGATAAGTAATATAAATACAAGCGGTCTCAAAACCGACTGTGGAATAAGCGATAAACATGCAGCACCAGCAAAAGCACTCACTAACGCACAAATTGCAATTACGGCCAGTAACTTCCATTCTAACTTTACTTTCTTACCAAAAGTATATGCTGCTGATGCTGTCCCAAAAATTGATGAAAGCTTATTAGTACCAATTACTGTCGCAGGTTGCATCTGAGGGAATGTACTCATTAAACCCGGAATCTGAACAAGACCACCACCTCCAACCGCTGCATCAATTGCACCTGCAGTAAAAGCAAATCCAATCAATGTAATTGCCGTTAATACATCCATGACATGGTCTCACTTTTAAAGTTTATGTAGGTTTAAAACACGTTTGGGTACAAGACGCTTCTTATCTGTAATCTCGGCAAGACCTAAACAAAGATCACCATCAAATACCAATACTTGTTGCTCCTCAGAATGATCAATATTACTTTCCAATCCATTAGAAAAATATTTTGCTCGCCCTTCAGGAACTTGGACTTGCGTAAAGTGTTCAACAGGTGCAAATGGAGGAAGTAATAAAGCCTCCCGTTCTAATTCAGTTAAACTTTCTAAATACTCAATGGTATATTCTGGAATTAAATTAAAGTGTCCTGTGCCAACACGATGTAATGCTGAAAGATGTCCGCCACAGCCCAAAGCTGAACCGATATCTTCACCCAATACACGAATGTATGTTCCTTTTGAACAAGTTACATCTAATGTCAAAGTTTCATCTGTAAATGAAACAAGTGTTAAGTCAAATATAGTAATTGGCCTAGCTTCACGCTCTATTTCTATGCCTTGTCGGGCAAGCTCATATAAAGGCTTCCCTTGTTTCTTTAGCGCAGAGTACATTGGAGGGATCTGTTGAATATCACCCCGAAACTTTTGAAGAACTTGTTCTATTTTTTCTTTCGTCAGATGAGGAATCGGATGCTGTTCTAAAACATCACCTTCAACATCACCCGTTGTTGTAGTTACTCCAAGCTTAACCGTGGTTTCATACCGTTTTACCGAATCTAGAAGATAATGAGAAAACTTAGTCGCCTCTCCTAAACAAATTGGCAATAGACCTGTTGCTAAAGGGTCTAATGCGCCCGTATGACCTGCTTTTTCAGCACGAAACAACCATCTTACTTTCTGTAATGCACCATTTGAGCTCAAATGTAAGGGTTTATTTAGTAAAAAAACACCATGGATATGACGACGCTGAATTTTCTTCTTCTGAACTGACATATTTTGATACAACAACGAAAAGACAGACTATCTTAACAAACCTCTTTTAGATCATCAGCACAATTATCTATTTTTATAATTTTCTATTTTTATAATCATTATTTTATTATAAAAAAATGCGCCATATTGGCGCATTTTTTAAGCTCAAGTAAAGATTACGCTTTACGAGCAGGTAGCTTCTCACGAATACGTGCAGCTTTACCAGAAAGTTCACGTAGGTAATAAAGCTTAGCACGACGTACATCACCACGACGTTTAACTTCGATTTTAGCAACGATTGGTGAATGTGTTTGGAATACACGTTCAACACCAACACCGCTTGAGATTTTGCGTACAGTGAATGCAGAGTTCAAACCACGGTTTTTCTTCGCGATTACAACACCTTCAAATGCCTGAAGACGTTCACGCTCACCTTCTTTTACTTTTACTTGAACTACAACAGTATCACCTGGTGCAAAAGCAGGAATATCTGATTTTAACTGTGCGTTTTCAACAGCTTGAACTAAAGGATGTTTACCACTCATTGTGGGAATCTCCAATAATGCGGTTAAGACCTAATCTTACGACCGCTGGGGATAGAGGCTTTCACGCATATCAACCCGGTTATCTTCCCCTCTATTGTTATTTAACAATAAAGAGCCTATTTCAAATCGCTTAAACAACTTAAGCTTTTAAATCTTTTAGCCACTTCTTTTGTTGTGGACTCAACTCAACTTTTTCGACCAACTCAGGGCGACGATCCAGTGTGCGTTGATATCTTTGCAAAAAGCGCCACTTTTCAATATTGCCATGATGCCCTGATTTTAATACATCAGGTACAGACAATCCCTCAAAGTGATTGGGCTTTGTATATTGTGGGCAATCTAGAAGACCATCCACAAAAGAGTCCTGCACCGCAGATTGTTCGTCAGACATTGTATTCGGTAATCTTCGAATTAATGTATCTAACAACACCATCGCAGGGAGTTCACCACCAGAGAGAACATAATCACCAATAGACCATTCCTGATCGACATATTGCTGAATAAGACGCTCATCAATGCCTTCATAACGACCACACAGTACAATCATACCGTCATAACTTATGAGGCTGTGTACCTTGTCTTCATGAAGTGTTTTTCCTTGTGGCGACATATAAACCACAGGAACACGTGTACATCCTGCTTGCGAAGCAAGTTGTTTTGCATGATGAATTGCTTTTGCCAAAGGCGCTGCCATCATCACCATACCAGGACCACCACCAAATGGACGTTCATCCACTCTTTTATAGTTGCCCTCAGCAAAATCACGAGGATTAATGCAATGGACTTGCACAATATCGTTTTTTACTGCACGCCCGCTAATTCCGTAGGCTGTAATCGCTTCAAACATCTCAGGAAAAAGCGTAATGACTGCAAAAAACACACAGACTCTCCTCTATTTCCTGCTGTGTCTTATCCCACAAAGTGGATTAATAATCTATGCCCCAGTTGACATAAATGCGACCAGCTTCAAGATCAACGTCTTGTACAACATCTTTATGCCACGGAATCATTCGCTCTTCAGAGTCAATGCTGTCAGGTGTGGCGCGAACCACCATTACATCATTTGCTCCTGTTTCAAACAGTTCATAAATTTGACCAAGATTTACATCTTGCTCTTCTTCATTCAGACTCATTACAGTTAGACCTTTAAGGTCAGACCAGTAATATTCATCTACACCTGCTTTCGGAAGTTGCGACTTTGAGATCCAGATATCGGCACCTACCAAGCTTTCCGCTAATGTGCGATCACTCACATCCTTTAGCGCAACAACTAGGCCTTTACCGTGTGGCTTCCAACGTTTTACACTTGCTGTTTGCCATCCCGTTTTGGTTTTTATAAACCAAGGAAGATAGTCAAATATGTTGCTCATGGGTTCTGTATTTGAATACACCCATAGCCACCCATTAAGTCCATATGCTGAACGTAACTGTCCAATCTGAATACGATCTTCGGGTACATTCTGAGTTGGTTTCATGGGCTATACCTACTACAGATTATGCAGCAGTTGCAGCTTTTTTAGCTTGATTAGCTAATGCAGCAACACGTTCAGATGGCTGAGCGCCTTGAGCAACCCAGTGTGCATAGCGATCAACGTCTAGGCGAAGTTTTTCCGCTTGACCTTGAGCAGTTGGGTTGAAGAAACCAATACGTTCGATGAAACGACCGTCACGTGCATTGCGGCTATCTGCAATAACAACTTGATAGAACGGACGTTTTTTAGCACCACCGCGTGCTAGACGAATTACGACCATGTTAATACTCTCACATGTTAAGAAAACTCTTTAGATTCGGCTGAACCTAAAAAGGCGAACATTTTACGATATATTCGCCCGAAGGGAAAGGTCAATTTTTGAGTTATTCACAAATTTGAATTTATTTCTCAATCATTCCATGTCGATGTTGCACTTAAAGTGCATACATTTTGTCCTTTTGACCAAAATCTTTGACCATCTTGGTTCAGACAAACAACACCATCGCCATTTTGTCTACCAGCAACTGGTGTTGCGGTTAATGTATATCCACGATTATCTGTATTTAGCGCAAGTGTAATTGCATAGTTGGCTGTGCCTTGAGCAGGATAATTCGAAGTACCACCGATATTCGCTAAAGTCGCATTACGGTAAGTATGGTTAATTACACGATATTCTTGCAATCTGGTTGAAAGTCGCATGAGTTCACTTTGCACATCAACACGGTTAGTTTTCACAATATGCTGTGTATATAGTGGATATGCAATAGCCGCTAATATCGCAATAATAGCGACTACTATCATCATTTCCATGAAAGTAAAACCTTGAGAACTTTTCATTACCACCCCTGAGTGCCGGTACCACATGTATTAAATGTGACATTAGATGCTGCTTGGTTTTTACAACGTAATCCTTGGCTTGTTAAAAGCAAAGTAAAGTTTTGAGGATCAGTAGTTTGTGCACGTATTGCCCAAGTTTGACCTGGGCTGTTGTCATTATTCAAAGGCACAGCATTTGAGGTACTACTTCCATCAACGACTTGTACGGTATAACCATTTTGTAGAGTTACTGTATTTGTACTTTGATTGGTTCCATCTAGAGAAAAAAGTTTATAAGTGAAATTACGTGCCTTGTGACGCTCTAGAAGTACGGAGATTCTCTGCATTTCTTGAATTGCTTGACCTTCGTTATTACGCCTCATATAACTCTGATAGCTTGGAATAGCAATTGCTGCAAAAATTGCAACAATTACTACAACTACCATCAGCTCTAGAAGAGTAAAGCCATTTTGTTTCATGATTTATAGCCTCTCCTAGTTATTATTCAGCTCATACCAACTTAGCTTTTTAAGCCCTTTAGTACTTGCATAAGGTACAGGTACAGGCTGTGTATTGGTAATTAAAGTTTTACCATTTGCTATCGGATCACCATTTGTACCCACATTTGGTCCGATTGCAGGCGCAACAATTCCTGTACCTATATCTATTTTTTGTGAATAACCAGTCGGACTACTTCCACTTGCAGCAACATTATATGGTAGGTTGAATTTATACACAGAACTTCCACCTTTCACACCTGCACCGCATTGCCCTTGTATACCATCACGGCTAGAGTCGAAAGTAGTCACATATAAGCTTCCCTGAATAACAATTGGATAGCTCATTACCTTTTCAACTTGTTTTGGCGCATCAGCATTAGAACTACCAAACTCATAGAACCATCCACTTACATTATCGGAAACACTGCCAGAGTTTGCATTGCCTAGTTGATTTTTCTTAATACCAGATGTGTTATATGTCTGTGTAGTATAAATATCAGATCTTAATACATCTCTATCAAAAACATTATAGATTGCATCATTTTGGTATTCACTTCCTCTTCCTTCTTGAGCCAGTGGACGACTACGATTACCACTACCAATTGAAACCACACCAAAACGACTCGTTCCGCTTGCATAAGAGGTATATGCAGGTTTTTCATAGAATCTTGGGCTATATTGACGATTATTTAAGTTTAAGATTTTAACAGGTGTTCTGGCAAAGTTAGATGGCGATTCAGAATTATTTAAATCAATACGCCATACTTGTCCGCCTAAATCACCAAAATATAAGTGGTTAATAAGACCATTACCTGTAGTGTCAACAGCTTTTATCTCACTTGGAATACTGTATTTCATATCTGAACTTTCAGTATACTGAACACCATTGTTATTACTTACTTTATTGGCACTTGTCCACCATAACAGTTTTCCTGTTAAGGCATCGAACATATATACCCCTGCGCCCTGACCGTTAGTTTGCTGATAGTCACGATTCTCGTAACCGCCATAGCTTTTACGCGAACCATCATCATTAAAGTAACCATCGCCATTAGCCCCACCAGCATCGTAACCACCACCAACGAACATAACTAAGGTTTTTGTACCATTCCAATTTACATAACCAACCGTTGGTTTAGACCAACTTTGTGCCATAAATTTAAGCTGATCATACGAGGTATTATTAACCGTACTATCTTTAGAATATATTCTATTAGAATTAGGGTCGATACGAAATGCTAATGATGGATTATCCATATTTTGTAGATTTAAAGCATAATAGCTACGCCCACCCATACGTAAGCCACCATATGCCATTTGTAAGCCTTGTGCATTATTTGCACCCTGTCCTACAGTCACCGTATTGGCATCACTTGCAGTAGGAACATACTCGCTATATACACTCCACGGCGCATCTACACCGTAGTAGAGATCACGTATTTTATCTTCACTTGCTTCAGCGGTCAGCTTATATCCTAAGAACCCTTTTTTCTGATAATTCACCATTTCATTAGGTAAGAATGCAAATTTCTCTACACCTGTCGACTCATCAACAACATGTAATAACCCTTGAGTTGTACCAAATAAAACATAATCTTGGCGATTAGAAGTAACTACATTACCACTTGATGAAAGTCCAATGGTTCCTCCATTCGTGACAAGTAATGGCGAAGAATGCATCACGGCACCGACTTGTCTTAGCTCAGGCATTTGTTTTAATGCATTTACATTATTTGGTGGATTATTTGGATCAACACTAAAGCCAAGCAAAGAAATGATATAACCTCTATCTTTATCATCTGTAGAAGATAAATACTGATTTGTCGGTTGAATCTGAGTTAAGCTCGTTGGTGTGGAATCTCCATTAGTTGCTCGGTTCATTAATAACTTTCTATTGGCTGTATTAGCACTATTTATTCCGAGTAACAAACTTGATTTAACACCACCTACTGTACCGTCATCTTTTGCCCACAAATCTTTACTAGACTGAACAAGCTCACCGTTCGTATTAAATGCTCTATTTCCGTTAGAGTCGACAAGTATATTATTAATGACATTATATTTTTTAACATTACCTTGCCATAACTTATAAGTTTGATCTGGTGTCGGCTGAAATTGTGATAAATAAGCGATTGGACGGATAATAGACGGAACAAGTTGATCAACAGGAATTGTTGCTGAACCTGTAGTTACATTTGGAATTTCAGTTTTTACATTTCCAATAAAACTATTTACACTGTTTACAATATCCGAAGATGATGATGCAGTATACCAGCCACCTTTACCATAGACTCCCCATTTCATCGCGTTTTTTACATCATTATTTAAACCACTTACATCATCAATAATTTGTGCATTTTGACTATCACTTAAATTTGGATCGTATTGTTTGTTGGCATCAGTCATTTGCTGAAATTCGCCACCAAAGCCTACTGTTGCCGTTTTTACTTTTAATCCACTTGGGGTACCGTTGCCACTGGAAAGAACTTGAGAGAAATCAGCAATACATTGCCAGCCAGAATTTGCACTTGAGTTTTGACCAAAGTTTAGCCCAGTACAATTAAAGGAACCATTATTAAGTGCACCTTGCATTAACGATCGAGCAACTGGAATACTTGATACATTAGGATAACCATCTGTAAGCACGTAAACGCCTTGGGCACTACATGCTTGAGAAGATGAATTTTGATTCGCTATACTTGCAGGTTGTATATAAGAACGTCTTCCTCGAACAATTTCCGTATTATCTAATACATTTTGAATACCATTAGAAGTTCTACCAAGGGTAGTTGTACCAAATAAATAAGAGGCTGTATCCGCATATGCATTTGCTGTAGGTGTACCGCCTGCACCCACAAAAGCCGCAACTTTTTGCTTAATTGCATTGCGCTGTTGGGTATTTAAAGGCTTTGCAGGAGAGACAATATAACCTGTTGTATTATTATAACTATTCAAATTATATGAAAAAGCAGAAATACCTAATATTAGATCATCCGATAATTTTTGAACGCCATTTGTACCATCCAATAGATCAAACATTGCATCTTTCAAACGTGTAATACGATCATAATATTTTACAGTCTGTATCGCATACGTTGGACGGGTACCATACGTTGGACGGGTACCATACGTTGGGCGTGTACCATACGTTGGACGTGTTGCAGTTACAGGCTCGATTCTATAATAGTAAACATCCCCTCCTATCACTTCAGACTGTCCACCACCAAACAGGAATTGATTAATCGCAGTTAAAAAACTATTAATCAATCCAATATATCTATTACAATTACTTACTGAGGCTACAGTAGTATTTGCATTACAACTATAAAAACCTAGAGGGAAACCTAAGAAACTATAATCACCTCGATAATAATAAATTTTTTGTCTTTGACCAGTATCATATGTTTCCGTACCTGTCTGGTATGTTTCCGTACCTGTTTGGTATGTTTCAGTACCTGTTTGATACGTTTCAGTACCTGTCTGAACTTGCTGCTGTATACCACAATAATAACGTGTATAAGATGGGTTTGTCGTGGAGGTTTCTTGGCCTACTGTAAACGTATTCATGTACTGACGAGGGATATCACACGCAGTATACGAATCACTACGACTGAAAAAACGGTCCATATAAGTAATACTCATACTTCCCGAAACATCTAGCATGAACATGAGTGTGGTATTTGCACTCTTCGCAGGCTGATAAATTTCAGTATCACTTGCATATACTGTGGAGTATGCAATAAGTGTAGCGAATGTGGTACCGATAACAAAAGATAAGGAGGTTCTCCCCTTCTTATATGACTTCATGAAAGCTCCCCCCTTAATTTTCACTTTGGTATTCCGCAACTGCGGTATAATTCGGTACATTTAATCCTGACAAACATTCTGATACAGTATATGTCTGAGGATTACTCTCAGTCTTATTAACATAGGTAGGTCGACCACTCACTCTAGTAGACAAACAAGCATTAATAGCATCTGCATTTGCAGTAGAAAGTGTTGGTATAAACGATGTGGTATAAACGATTATTTTTACAGGCGGTACACTATTATCATTTGAACTACTATTCGTTATGACTGAAGAATTAGTCAAAGAAATCGTTGCTGAAACTTGTGTAACAACAGTTGAACGTCCCGTCGAAAAACTGTTACTTCTACAGAATCCATCATTGCCAATTGTGGTGGCTTGTGTGTTCCCTGCTATCCAATAAATTAAACTAGACTTATTTGATGTAAAAAAATCTTTTTGTAAATCCGAATAGCACCACACCACTTCTTTACCGATATTCTTTTTTATAGTAGAAAATAAAGAGTTTACAGCTGCACTACTATTTTGTTTATGGAGTTGTTCAAAGCGCAATAGGGCTGCATCAGAGTTCTGCATCATTAATTTTTGTGCTTGGGCACCTGTTGCAATATTTAAAGACACAGAGCTTTGACGAATAGCAACCGTAGCGATAATAGTTACCAATAATACAATACATAGCACAATAATGAGCGTTGCACCTCGTTGTAATGATCGATTCATCTTAATTTGTCCCCATCGCATTTCTAAAAGCAACAGTTTGCGTCATTACTTCCCTTAAAAATCCTTGCGGCGCAGTATTGCTTAAAGACACAGACTGATCGGCAACATTAAAAGTTGTTGGTAATGCTGATGGTGTGCCCACTCTTTGAGTAGATCGTGCTAATACGGCTACTTTTACACCCACAACATCACCACTGTTCTTCGTATAGCTGTTAATTGGCATTTCTTGTAAATTATTATTCGATTGACGAACGATTAATAAAACACGCATATAATCTGCACGTGGCATAATAATTTGACCATCGCGAGTTCCTATCGTTTGCGCAGTTCCTGCTTCGCATGCAAGCGACAAGGCATTATCATTGGTCTCACCATTAAAAATGCTAGCATCTTTGCGAATAAAATAACGTTCTACTACAGGTGTATTGGTATTTGTAATTTCATTACCTTGGCAATCAAATACTCTTGTTTGAGATTGTTGAGATGGTACAGGTACATATTGAATTACTAATTGATCACTCTGAACATTTACATTACTTGGCCCTGAAGTATTTCTCGATAGTTTATTAGGATTATTATTACTAATAGCGTCACTACTTAAATTGTAATCATTTAATACGACACCTGCCTGAGGTGCTTGCAAGTTAATTGCACTGCCATCATTTCCATAATTTGCAATGCGCAAATTTTTCACAATATAGTCAAAAGCAAAATTGGCATTATTTTGAATTTCTGCTGAGCTTTGTTGGACTGCTAAACTCCGCTGGGCAGAAATAAGTAACATGGTCGCAGAGGCAATAATAATTAAGCCCAAAGCTAAGGCGACCATAAGTTCAATAAGCGTAAAACCTTTCTGAGATGAATACATGATTAGTATGCCTCCATCACAATACACGTGGAATTAGGTGTATAGGTATAACTGCTACTTGTGCTTTGAGTACAAGGTACATAACCCGCCGTCGTTGCCGTATTATCAACAGGATCTGTTTTATTCCAAGCCACATAAATACACTGCCGTCCATCTTGTGCTGAAGGACAACCATTAATAGATACTTGCATCCCTAAATTTGATGCTTGAGCTGCTGTTTGTGCTAGATCAAATGCTGCCTTTTGAGTTGGACTACATGAATTAGTAAAACAATTAGAGGAGGACTGAAGATTAGATAAGCTACCCGTATAGCTGCTCTGTGCTGTGGTATTTATTCGAATTTGTTCAGCTAAGTTTCTTGCAACATTCATTGCTTGAACTCGGTTATTTGCCTCAAAAATACCTTCATTTGCTCTAAATTGCAACGCGATGAAACCAAGTACCCCAATGGCTAAAATTAGAAGAGCAACGAGAACTTCCATTAAGCCTACCCCCCTTTGATGACTCATCATGATGAACATCCCCCAGAACCTTGTATTCCACTATTTCGAATATTTCCCAAAAAGCTAATGGTAATTGTCTTAGAGTATTTTGCAGAAGTCGGCTGATTACATAAAAGTATATTTATATTGCTATTCAATGGTTTAGTAGCATCCTGTGGATCTTGAATTAATCCATCGGGTCGAAACACAATTGAACCAATACCAGTTGAACCGCTTGCTGCTTTCTGAATAGTTTGTCCACTTGGTGCCCAGTTCAGTACGGTGCCGGTATTGGCTTGCGCCTGTGTACCTAAAGTTACAGTGATATTACGTCGCTCTAAAACAGCTTTAGCTCTTGCCTGCGAAAAAGTCGCAGTTAAATTATCAGCACTACTGTTCAAATTTTGTCTTGATATCATATCTGAAAAAGAAGGTGCTGCAAGCATTGCAATAATTGCAAGCACAGCAATTGTGACCATCAGTTCAATTAATGTAAAACCCCTTACTGGTCGCATACCAGTAACCCCCATTAAAATCCAACCAACAAAAATAAAGTATAAAAATTACACTATGCAAATAGACATAGTCAAAATAAATAATAAAATTTCTAAGCTTAGGGAGTATACCCTAAGCCTGTACAACTTGTATACGAAGTTCTTTTGGTAGGCTAAATGTAATATTTTCTGCTCTACCATCTAACTCATTTGCGGAAACTGCACCCCAATCTTGTAAACGCTGAATGACTTGCTTAATTAATATCTCTGGGGCAGAAGCACCCGCAGTCACACCAATTTTACATGCACCGACAAACCAGTTTTGATCAAGCTCATCTGCATTATCCACAAGAAATGCAGTTTTCCCCATACGTTCAGCAAGTTCACGTAAACGATTTGAATTTGAAGAATTTGGAGAACCAACCACCAAAACAATATCACATTGTTGCGCTAAGTCTCTAACAGCATCTTGTCTATTTTGTGTTGCATAACAGATATCGTCTTTACGAGGCCCTTTAATCTCTGGAAATTTCTGTCTTAATGCATCAATAACTTTAGCAGTATCATCAATTGAAAGTGTGGTCTGAGTAACAAATGCTAAATATTCAGGATTAACGACCTCTAAATTTTTAACATCGTTTTCATCTTCTACCAAATAAATATGACCACCATATGTCAGGTCGTATTGCCCCATGGTTCCTTCAACCTCAGGATGCCCATGATGACCAATTAAAATGGCTTCTCTACCCTCTCTTGCGTATTTAGTTACTTCAATATGTACTTTTGTCACTAAAGGACATGTCGCATCAAAAACTTTGAGCCCTCTACGCTTAGCTTCATCCTGAACAGCCTTTGATACTCCATGCGCACTAAAAATGACAATATTATCGTCAGGAACTTCATCTAACTCATCTACAAAAATCGCACCGCGTTGTCGTAGATCATCGACGACAAATTTATTGTGTACAACTTCGTGACGCACATAAATTGGATGACTAAAGCATTCAAGTGCACGATTAACGATCGCAATGGCGCGATCTACACCTGCACAAAAACCTCGTGGATTCGCCAATACAATTTCCATAAATTCCTCAATTACACTTGAAATCACTATTTTTTTGCATTTAAACGCAAGTCTATTCAAATAAACTATTCAGTTTATGTACAGTCTACTTTAAAATAGAGAAGATATTTTATCATATCAGGAAAAATATCATGTCAGGTCTATTGTTTGTCGTTTCTGCTGCGTCAGGAACTGGCAAAACTTCCCTGGTTAAAGCCTTGCTTGAGCGTGTTACAAATTTACATGTCTCTGTTTCCCATACAACACGTGGCCAACGAACTGGCGAACTTGACGGTGTTCACTATCACTTTACATCTAAAGATACGTTTCTTGAACAAGTTGAACAAGGCGGTTTTATTGAATATGCCGAAGTTTTTGGTAACTATTACGGTACATCGCAAGAAACTGTTAGAAAACAGCTTAAACAGGGTCATGATGTCCTGTTAGAAATAGATTGGCAAGGTGCTGAACAAGTTCGTAAACTTTTTCCTGAATCGAAACAAATTTTTATTTTACCTCCAAGTCAGTTTGATCTGCGTCAGCGCTTATCGAACAGAGGTACAGATGCTGTAGATGTCATTGAACATCGTTTAAGCTGTGCTGTTGAAGATATGCATCAATATGTCAATTTCGACTATGTCATTATTAATGATGATTTCAACAAAGCACTCCATGATTTGGAATCTGTAATTAATGCAAATCGTTTGGTCATGTCACAACAAGCTCAACGACATGAAACATTAATTACACGATTATTAAGTACAGAAATTGATTAAAACTTGAGTCTGCAAGCAAAGCATTTTATACTTCGCAGTCTGGTTAATTTTAACTGATATAAGAGATATGTTATGGCACGCGTAACCGTTGAAGATTGTTTAGACCATGTAGATAACCGCTTTGAGTTAGTTCTTGTGGCGAGTAAACGTGCGCGCCAATTGTCACGTCAAGGCATGGAACCAACTGTCGAGTGGGATAATGACAAGCCTACAGTTGTTGCACTACGTGAAATTGCCGTTGGTCATGTCAGCAAAGACATATTAAAACAGCGTGAACAAGACTATCAAGCATCAAACCTTGACCTTGCTCTTTCTGCAAATAACTTAAACCTTGAGAACTTTTCTTTTTAAGTTTTATTTTGCTGAAAAAGCCTAGTTTATCCAACTAGGCTTTTTTTATTGAATGCTTTTTATGCACAATTGCCTAAAAAGATAACTATCATTGAAAAATTCTTCCTTTTTCTTCATATAAAATTTGACAAGTTCATTAGAATGTTTTTCATTAGATAGTGAATGTATTTATCTCTTGTCACTTAACGTAAGGGTGTTTTTATGCCAGGCGAAGATGTCAGCCAAGCCAAGCAACAGCTTAACCGAATTATAGATGTCTATTTGTCTGAATATGATGTCGAACGCGTATTGGCTGCATGTGACTTTGCCGACTTGGCTCATAGTGGAGTTACACGTAAAAGTGGAGAACCTTATATTCTTCATCCTATTGCCGTAAGCTGTATTTTGGCACATATGCGACTCGATTCAGAAACACTCATGGCATCATTACTTCATGATGTCATTGAAGACACTGAATTTACAAAAGATGAAATTGCTGAAAAATTTGGTAAAACCGTTTCCGAACTTGTCGATGGCGTAACTAAACTTACGCATTCTAGCGATAAAGAGTTTAATAAAGCAGCCTCTTTCAGAAAAATATTACAAGCTACTTTACAAGACCCAAGAGTCATCATTATTAAGTTAGCCGATCGCTATCATAATATGACGACACTAGGGGCTTTACGCCCAGACAAACGTGCTCGTATCGCGCAAGAAACCCATGATGTATTTGTACCTATGGCGCGTATTGTTGGTATGAATGAAATGGCAGATAACCTTGAATACCTCTGTTATCAAAACCTAGATCTAGATCTATTCAATACTGTGCAAAATGCTCTTCAAGAAACACGCCCAAAACGCTGTGAATATCAGCAAATCTGGGAAAACAACTTACATAAACTTCTTGAAGAACATCATATTAAAGGCACAATTCAAAAGAAAAATAATAATATTGAATTATTGCGCCACTTTTTAAAGAATGAAATAAACTTACAGGAACTCACACGTAGCCATAATTTCGATATCGTGTTGGAAACTATTGCAGATTGTGACCGTCTCGTAGATATTCTAAGTGAAAATTTCCAAGTTCTACAGTTTCAAGATCATATTCGACGCCCTCTACCGGGTGGTAATCAATCCCTTATGATGAAACTGAAAGGCGAAAAAACGGCTTTATCTGTAACAATTCAAACTGAACTCATGCAAAAAGCTGCCCGTTTCGGTGTTGTATTGGGTGAAAATGCACCTCAGGCAGCACGCTCTGCCATTCAAGCTTCAATGAAAAACTTGAATACACTGATTGATACAGAGTGTGCAAAAACAACCTTCAATGAGCTCCTTGATTACTTACATCAGGAAAAAATTTGGGTTTACACTCCCCATGGGCAGTTACATGAGTTACCACAAGGTGCAACCGTTGTAGATTTTGCATATTCGGCAAGTTTATTTTTAGGCAACCATGCGATTGGCGCAAAAATCGATGGTGAACATAAACCATTATCGACACCTTTAACCAATGGCCAAGTCATTGAAATCATCACCGATGTACTCGCAACACCAAATCCAGATTGGCTAAGTTTTGTAAACACTCAAAAAGCACGTAGAGCCATTCAAAATATTTTGCGCGAGCAAGATATAGAAGAGCAAAGAATTATTGGTCAGCAAGCCCTAGATCGTGCATTTAAGCTATTTAATCAATCCACTGCTTCATTATCACCACAAGAATGGAAAAGTCTTTTAGAGTGGCGCCATATTGAATCGCAAGAAACCTTGTATGAACAAATTGCTGTCGGAGATTTACTCCCTCAACTTGTTGCCAACCATCTATTTACACACGAAGCTTCTGAAGAAATAATTTCACATCATCGCCTTATTCAAGGAACTGAAGGGATTGATGTAAAATATGCACACTGTTGTAACCCTGTGTTAGGTGATCCAATACAAGGCCATTTATCTCGGCGTGGCTTAATTGTACATCGTACGCGATGCTATAACTTACTTCATGAGCAACACTTACACCCTGAAAGTATTATGTCTTTACTCTGGCATACAGATACCAATCATGAAGTGAACTTCCCTGCATTTTTATGTGTTCATATGAGCATGAACGATGAGGAAATTTCGGAGCTCATTTATCACTGTCGTAAAGCACAAACAGGGGTTGAGTCTGTACATACACAGAAACAAAAAACTTACGTCAATTTAGTTGTTCACAATAGACAAGAGATTGCTCAAGTCATTCGTGATTTAAGAATGCATTTTGGCTTCCCTCGTATTATTCGACAAGATGCGCCAATTCAATTAGAAACCAATAATCAGAACTAAGGAAAAAAGATGTCACGTCAAGTTATACATACAACAGATGCACCTGCTGCTATTGGTACATATTCACAAGCAATTCTCGTTCATAATACATTATATCTTTCTGGTCAAATTGGCTTAGATCCTGAAACAATGGTTCTTGTAGAAGGTATTGAAGCACAAATACGACGTGTATTTGATAATGTAAAAGCTGTATGTGCAGCAGCGGAATGTTCTTTGGCAGATATTACAAAACTGAATATCTACTTAACTGACTTATCACATTTTCAACTTGTGAATGAAATTATGGGTGAATATTTTTCACAGCCTTACCCTGCACGTGCAGCATTGGGGGTAGCTAGTCTTCCTAAAGGTGCACTGGTTGAAATGGATGGCTTTGCTGTTCTCCCTTAATGTATTGATATTCTTAAGACCACCTTTTATGGTGGTTTTTTTATTCAAATTTCCGATGACAATTAATAAAAAAATAAATTAATTTCATTGACAAACGATAATAGTTATCATTAATATCACTATTGTATTTATTATATCTGTAGGTATATCTGATGTACGTTTGCTTATGTCGTGGGATTACTGATCAAGACATTAAAGATGCTGTTGATCGTGGCGCTGAGAGTTTTCGTGAGGTAAGAGACTTACTTGACTTAGGCACCTGTTGTGGTCGTTGTGTACCTGAAGCACGTAGCATTATTAATGAAGAACTTGCAGAAATTGCAGCGCGTATTTCTGTTGCAGCCTAAAAGATAATTATAAAAATAAATTCTTATTAAAATTAAAGCAAAATGCCAAATTCTCCTCCCCCACTTGCCTAAAGTGGGTTTATTTTTAACAATGTATATTTGATACAATTGTTTTCGATTATGATTTCCATTTGCTGTTCAAAAAACATCTCGCTTTCATGCAAGTTGTTGTTTAGCATATGCATAACCAACTGTCTTAATCTAAATCTAGATCGAGACATCATAGATATGCGGAGTGGAAAAGAATGAAAGGCAATCGTGATGTAATTAACCAATTGAATCAGGTTTTGTATCATCATTTAACAGCAATTAATCAATATTTCCTACACTCACGCATGTTTAATGATTGGGGAATAGAACAACTTGGCTCGGCAGAATATAAAGAGTCAATTCGTCAAATGAAGCATGCAGATAAAGTTATTGCACGAATTCTTTTTCTAGAAGGACTGCCAAACTTACAACACCTTGGTAAGCTATATATCGGTCAACATACACTTGAAGTTTTAGAGTGCGATATTCGTAAGGTAAAAGAAAATATTGATGTATTGACTGCTTGTGTAGCACTTGCAGAAGAAAAACAAGACTATGTTACACGTGATCTAGTACAAGAAATTTTAGAATCTGAAGAAGAATACTTCGACTGGGCAGAAACACAAGTTGACCTGACTGATAAAGTAGGTATTGAAAACTATATTCAAAGCCAATTAGAAAAAGAATAAAAAAAGCTGCCTCAATGGCAGCTTTTTTTTATAGTCTCTTAGGCGTTATCTGATCATAATCAATTGCGATTTTATGATCAGAGTGTAAGAAAAGCTGTGATGAACTATATCTTACATGGTAAAGGCCATCAATATATGCAAGCTGCTGAATTGCCTCTTCATTCTTTCCATTAAATGCTAAAAGTTGTGCATACTTAAATAAGTCGTAATTGGTTGGCGATATAAGTACCACTTTATGTAGTTCTTTTAGTTGCTTTTCATCTACATAACTAAAACGATTTAAGTAATACCATTCTGCTCTTGCGCGATATTCAGTTAAAAATAAGATATGATTTGTTGGTTGTTTAAAAATACCTTTTTCTGCTGAATGACGTCCATTTACCAGTGCATCGACTGCATTGTTATAGTCACGCCAAATTAGCCCATAGAGCAATATAGACACAACAAGAATTGCTGTGTTTATTCCGCTTTGTAAATTATATATCTTACCCGTATATTTTTCAGCCTGAATGAGACCTAGTAAGAACCCTACTGGGAATAAAAAATATGCATAATTTTGTGGGAACTCTAACATTGAATGAACAAGTACTGGAGTTACCATCAGGGCTGCCACCAGAGCTTCTTTTGTTTTAATGAGGCGACTGAGTTTAAAAATCCAATAACTAAAATATGCAATAATAATTGAACCTAGAATCACACCATTCCAAACTAAAAGTTCTAATATAATGTTATGTGCACTATTTGTTCGTTCATCATGAGAAATAAAATTTGCGCCCATCATTTGTGCAACACTGGTCTGATTCCATCCATAACCAAACCATGGCTGTTCTCTAATCGCATAGAGCATCTGAGCCCAAATTCCTAAGCGTGCGTGGCCTGTACTTGCACGCTCGACAACAGTCGTTAAACCTGAATGAGATAGTCCCTCTTCAACCAAGGGGGTATTAATTGATGGTAATAAAATTAAACAACAGAAAAAAAGACAGGGCCATAAGAGTAAATATCTTTTCTTTAGAAGAAATGCTTGAGTATTGTACTTATAAAGAAGATAAACAGTTAAAATACAAGATGCTATCCAAGGGGTTCTAGACTGGCTTAGGGTAAGCACAATAATGATTAGTATTGCCCCCAAGACATTCAACCACGTAGGCGTCATTTTCTTTTCGAACAAGTAAAATGATGCCATTAGACTCATCATTAAAAAAGTTCCCATATTATTGGGCTGAGCAAAATTTGCGTAAGGTCTTAGTCCCTTTAAGGGCATAATGCCCCATAAGTTTTTCTCTAAACCAAAGGTCTGTAATAACGCAATAACTGCTGTAATCAGCCCAACACCAAAAGTAATTGTAGTTAAACCTTTTAATATTTTTTCTGATCCAACATCTTTACTTAAGTTAAAGCCCAATACCGTACTAGCAGCAAAGCCCATTAGGTAAAAAAAGGATAAGAGCGCCTTATTAAAGTAAAGCTCTATTCCAAAACACCATTGTCCTAAAGGGATTAAGGCAATTGCAAACCATAACCATTGTATTTGGGGTATTTTTAATGCAGTATTCCAGTAGTATGCGAGAAGACAAAATAGACTGGCATAACTAAACATTTCACTTGAAAATGTTAACCAAGGCATATAGTGATATGGAGAAAGCCAAGCCAAAGCAAGCAAAATTCCTGCAGCATATAATAAGAAACGTTGCATATATCAAAATACTATCCCAAAGAAGGAGGTATTATAGAGTAAAGTTTAAATAAACGCTTAAAATACTCATGAATTGTGTTACGACAACAAATAGAAATCATTCATGACTCAAAATAACAGTATCTTCGTCGAATCATCCTTAAGCTATAAATATATTATTTTATTGGAAAAATCCGAATGAATAAAAAGCACTTATTACTTATATCTGTTCCCTTCATTTTTTCTGCTTGTCAAAGCTTACCCACACACTTAAAAGATAATGAAGCAATGATGATTGAAGCCAAAAGCCCAAACTTACTGCAAACACTTGCTGACTATACGTGGTCTAAGCAAACCCACGAAAACCTTCCACCTATTACACTCAATTTAGATGCAGAAAAAAAATTATCTATTAGCAGTGGGTGTAACCATTTAATGGGTGTCTGGCAATTTGATGGAAAACAAATCAATACTTCTCCGCTTGCATCCACGTTAATGATGTGTCCACCACATTTAATGGCACAAGAACAATCTGCACGCCAGTTTTTTAATCAAGCACATTTAAATGTCAGTATCGATATGAGACACCCTGCTCAACCTACCCTCATACTCGAAAATATGACAGGACAAAAAATTAAATTTCAAGGAACACTCAAACCAGAAGCACAATACAAATCGACAGGTGAAGTTATTTTTCTAGAAATTTCACCAACTAAAAAAGCTTGCTCTACCTCTAACGGTTCAAAACAATGCTTACAAGTAAAACAAATTCAATATAATGATCAAGGCGTACAGACAAGAATAGATGAAAGTTGGCAGGTTCTCCCTGTGGAGATTCAAGGCTATGAGCATGATTCAGGTTTACGCCAAGTGATTCGTGTAAAACGCTTTAATACAAAACCACAAACAGCAACACCTGAATATGCATATATTTATGATATGACAGTAGAACAAGAAGTTATTCCGAAGAAGTAATATATTAGGTCACCTGTAATATCTGCAAGTGACCTATATTTTCTAAGCAAATATCCCTGCTCTAAAATCTTGAAATACTTGAACAATCTCATCTTTTGTATTCATAACAAATGGCCCATAACCTTGTATAGGTTCATTAAGAGGAGTACCTGTCAGAATCAAAAAATCTACGGATTGCGAATTTACAGTGCTTAATTCAAACTCTGTTTCTTTGTTTTTTTCAAGCAAGACAACACTATGGTCATGAACAATCTCAGCGTTATTTACGAGCAATGTTCCATGACGCACTACAATAAGTGTAGTGTGATCAACAGGCACAATAAACTTGTGAGATTGGCATTCAGATAAATGGATATCCCATACATTTAAAGGGCTGAAGGTATGTGCTTTACCCAATAACTCGTTATACTTTCCTGCAACCACACGAAGAAAGCTCCCCACTTTGTCTAACTCAACCCTTGGAATCTCTTCAGACAAAATCGTCTGATAGTTTCCTGAAGTCATTTTATACGCTGTAGGTAAATTTACCCAGAGTTGAACCATTTCAAAATTCCCACCCTTTTCAGTGAATGCTCTTGAATGAAACTCTTCATGTAAAATACCTGAACCTGCAGTCATCCACTGCACATCACCAGGTCTAATAGTCCCTCCGCCTCCTTTAGAGTCTTTATGGCTAACCTCACCCTGATAAGCTAAAGTGACAGTTTCAAAACCACGATGTGGATGTTGTTCTACACCTTTAGGTATATTTGAAGGCGTCACATATTGCTCAGCAGCATAGTCGAGCAATAGAAAAGGACTTAGCATTTGCCCAAGTTGGTTATAAGAAAACAACGTACTTACATGGAACCCATCGCCCACCCAATGTTTCTGGGTATTATGATAAATACCGATCACTTTTTTCATGTCAACGCTCACACCATAAGAACATCTTTTTATATAGCTATTTTAGTTCTTTAGGTTTGAATCGAAATACGCTGTGTAAGAGAGACCGTTTCAAAAATGAAACAACCTAATTACGTTGCTAAAACTGCTTGTAAGACTTCTTGCTCTAGCGCTGTGAACTGGGATGTTTTTTGTCTAGGTCGTGGGAGTTCTACGTGAAATGTTTGCGCAATTTCACCACGATTTAATAAAATAATACGATCTGCTAACTGCACAGCTTCACTAACATCATGTGTTACAAGTACTGTTGTGAAACCTTGTTCAACCCAGAGCTTTTCAATTAAATTCTGCATATCCAAACGTGTTAATGCATCAAGTGCGCCTAGAGGTTCGTCCAACAACAAAACTTTTGGCCGATGTAAAAGCGCACGTGCAAGTGCAGCCCGTTGGCGTTGACCACCCGACAACTGGCTTGGCCACAAATTTACTTTATCTTCTAGTCCCACGCGCTTAAGCAAAGCAACTGCTTGTGATTCTTTATCTTTTGGCAAACCAAGTTTCACATTATTGACAATACTTCTCCAAGGTAGCAAGCGAGGATCTTGGAACATCACACGTATATCATTTTTATTAATTTCATCTCGTGTAGAAAAATGAATATGACCTTGACTACTTTTTTCTAAATCGGCAATAAGTCGTAGTAAAGTACTCTTTCCACAGCCACTACGCCCAACAACTGCAACAAACTCGCCTGCGCGGATATTCAAATTTAAATTTTCTAAAACAGCTACTTGTCCATAGTATTTATGCAACTGTTCAATTTTAATCTCAACACCTGACGTAGCTGTATTTTGACGTGACTTCTCTACGCTAAATTCTACCGAGTCATCAAAATTTGTGATGCTTAAATTGGTCATGATTGTTCTCCTTATTTATTTTGATATCCCGAATGCCAGCGTAATAAATAACGCTCTAATACTTGGGCAAATACATCAGCTAATTTACCTAACAAGGCGTATAGCAAAATACCGACCAATACAATATCAGTCTGGAGAAACTCTCTTGCATTCATGGTCATATAACCAATTCCTGATTGCGCAGATATCGTTTCAGCAACAATAAGGAGCACCCAAACCAACCCTAGTGCAAAACGTAAACCCACTAAAATTGATGGCATTGCACCAGGTAATATAATTTCACGATATAACTGCCAACGCGTTAAACCATAGCTTTTCCCCATCTCAATCAATTGAGGATCTACACTTCGAATACCATGATATGTATTAATATAAATGGGAAAAAATACACCAACTGCAACTAAAAATAATTTTGCAGACTCGTCAATTCCAAACCAGAGAATAACTAAGGGAATAAGTGCTAGAGCAGGAATATTACGTACCATTTGTAACGTGGTATCGAAAAGCGTGGAAGCTATCTTAGATGAGCCATTCAGAAGACCAAAAATGAAACCTAAGCCTCCACCTACAAATAAGCCAAGCAGTGCACGTCCTGCACTTACTTTAACATCACGCCACAACTCTCCATTTACAAGTAAATGCCAAAATGCTGTTACGACGCTACTAGGTGCAGGTAGAATTTGTGCACTTAGCATTCCTGTAGATGAAGAAAACTGCCATACTCCAATTAATATAATGGGTACAATCCAAGGCAATAAACTGCCTTTTAACTGACCTCGAAGTCTACTCATGCTGACTCCTTTGCCTGTTTTGTATCAGGTGTATAGTTATTGGCAATAATTTCACCAAAGGGGCCAGTCAAATGTGGCTGTGTCAATTTCTTTTGAGTTTCAAGTGGCAAGAGTGGGAATACCAACTCAGCAAATCGAATAGACTCTTCTAGATGTGGATAGCCTGAGAAAATAAAAGTATCTATACCTAAATGGGCATATTCTTGAATTCTTGCCGCAACCGTTTGAGGATCGCCTACCAACGCAGTACCTGCTCCACCCCGTACAAGACCAATGCCTGCCCATAAATTTGGCGAGACTTCTAATTTGTCACGCTTGCCTCCATGTAAAGCCGCCATACGTTGTTGCCCAACTGAATCCATTTGCGAAATCTTACGTTGCGCTGCAGCAATCGTGTCATCATCTACATATTGTATGAGTTGTTCAGCAGCAGCCCATGCTTCCTCATTAGTCTCTCGAACAATGACATGCAGTCGAATGCCATAATTTAATACACGGCCTTTAGCAGCTGCTTTTTTACGCACCACTTCAAGTTTTTCTTTCACAGCTTCAGGTGGCTCACCCCATGTTAAATAAGTATCAACTTGTTCTGCCGCCAAATCAGTTGCCACTTCAGATGAACCTCCAAACCATAATGGTGGATATGGTTTCTGTATAGGTGGATATAAAAGTTTTGCATCATCAACGCTAAGACGCCTGCCATGAAAAGTAAATGCATCACCTGTATGGGAACGTGTTAAAATTTCACGCCAAATTTTTACATATTCATTTGCTGTCTGATAGCGTGTTGAGTGGTCTTCATATACACCATCTCCTTTTAATTCTTGCTCATCTCCCCCTGTCACCAAGTTAAGAAGAATACGACCCTGTGACAAGCGATCAAAAGTTGCAGACATACGCGCAGCCAAAGCAGGAGTCGTTACACCTGGTCTTAATGCCACTAAAAATTTTAGATTCTTTGTAGCATCAATTAAACTTGCTGCAACAATCCAAGGATCTTCACAAGAACGGCCAGTCGGAATAAGTACACCCTCATACCCAAGACTATCGACAGTAGTTGCGATCTGCTTCATATATGCATGATCAACTTGTCTTGCACCTTTTGTTGTACCTAAATAACGACTATCGCCATGTGTGGGAATAAACCAAAAAATTTTCATATTATTGTCCCTGCCAAACTGCTTGTTTAACATCAATATGTTGAGGAATTACATTATCTTTTGCGAAACGATCTGCGATATTTTGCTGTGCTGCAACAACATCATCAGTCATTGGTTTAGTGAGTGAAGGCTTATATCGTTTATCTAAAACACGCTGTGCAATCTCTGCATTTACATTAATTGCTTTTTGGTACAAGTTTCTTGTTTCTGAAGGATGTTCCACAATCCACTGAGCTGCTAAATTAGAAGCTTGTATAAAACCTTTTACTTCACTTGCATGGTTTTTTACAAAATCAGGTCGGCTAATCAAAAAGTTATATGTATTTTCAAACTTTGTACCATCAATGATTGGTCTTGCATGCCCCTCTACTTGAGCAACTGTTAAAAATGGTTCCCAAATTGCCCATGCATCGACTGAGCCCTTGTCTAATGCAGCACGAGCATCTGCGGGTGCAAGCCATACTGGCTGTATATCTGACCATGTTAAATGAGCTTTTTCTAGAACACGCCCTAACAAATCATGTGCACTCGAACCCTTTTGAACAGCTATTTTTTTCCCTTTTAATTCATTAATATTTTGAATACTGCTTTTATCTGACACTAAGATTGCTTGCCACTGTGGCTGGACATTTTCATAACCAACGTACACAATATTTTTATTACCAGCCTGCGCAAAAATAGGTGGGGTATTCCCTACAGAACCAATATCGATTGCGCCTGCTGACAGCGCTTCTAATAGTTGAGGTCCTGCTGGAAATTCACGCCATTGAACATTTAGTTGTGGAAATTCTTTTTTTAATAAACTTTGTTCTGTCTGTAAAACAATTGAACTTAAAGATGACTTTTGAAAGCCAATCGTCAATGTTTGCTGCTGTTCTTGTTCATGAATTTTGGTTTCCGTCTGAGAAGAACAACCGTATAAAACAAATGTACTCAAACCTATACTTAAAAAAGCATTATATGTATTTTGTATTTTCATCATTTAACCCATTTAAAATAAAATATATTGATTATTTAATAAGGAAAATACATTCGTTGTTGGATTTGAATAAAACGTATATATAACATTGCAGAATTACCATTCACTGTTTTTATTTACGTTAAAATGAATAAATAAAAATAAAAATAAATAAAAATAGCTTTGCTTAGTCATAAAACTGATATTCAAAAATTGTACATATAATGCATATAAATATTCATTACAAAATCAATTAAGTTATTGTTAAATATTAACTTATTTTTATTCTTATATATTATTTCTATATATGTATTTCTTTTTTTGATGATAGGTATTTAAACTTTTTAAATACCCATACGTAATTAAACCAACTTTGCTTTTCCATAAAGATCTAAATGCTCATCTCCCCACTCTTTTAATGCAAACAAAATTGGTTTTAAAGTTATACCTAATTCAGATAGTCTATACTCAACTTTAGGCGGCACTTGAGCATAAACCTTTCGCGTAATGAGACCATCTTCCTCTAGCTCTCTAAGCTGATTAGTTAACATTTTTTGTGTGACATTCGGAATTCTTCTTCTAAGCTCATTAAATCTTAAAACTTCTTCTCTTAATAAATGCCAAAGAATAATACTTTTCCATTTACCATCTAACAGTCCTATCGCTGCCTCTACAGCACACCCGGGTGCACAATCAAAGCGAGAATGTTTTGCCTTACCCATTATTTAAGTATCCTTTTTGACACTATATTACAAATTCGTCTGTATACATCATTTTCAATGTTAAATTAAACTGTTCTCACAACACAAGTAGGACACATAATGATGAAAGCAGTTTCGTTCAAAGAAGATTCGACATCTGATCTCACTAATCCATTAATAGACATAGATATAGATGCACCCACTCTTCAATCCAAAGATCTACTGGTTAAAATACATGCTATCTCTGTTAATCCAGTAGACACAAAAGTGAGAAAGAAACAAATTCCTATTCAGGATAAAAATAGAATTTTAGGATGGGATGCTGTGGGTGAAGTTATAGAGATCGGTGCAGATGTCCAAAACTTCAATATTGGAGATACCGTATGGTATGCAGGAGATCTCACTCGCTCTGGAAGCAATGCAGAACTACAAGCTGTAGATGAAAGAATTGTGAGTTTAGCTCCAAAATCTATTAGTTATGAAGAGGCTGCTGCTCTTCCATTAACTGCATTGACTGCATGGGAAATGCTGTTCGATCGCTTTGAAATTAATGAAAATGAGCACGAAAGTATACTTATTATTGGCGGTGCTGGCGGTGTCGGTTCAATTGCAATTCAACTTTTAAAAGCTAAGACAAATCTGACTATTATTGCAACTGCATCTCGTCCAGAAACTCGTGAATGGGTTACATCTCTTGGAGCAGACTACGTCATCAATCATCATCAAAACTTAGATGAACAAATAAAAAAATTAGGTATACAAGCACCTAAATATGTCTTCTCTACAAACGCGAGTGCAGATTATATAGAACAGATTGCGACCCTCATTGCACCTCAAGGTAAATTTGGACTAATTGATGATCTAGAGTCATTAAATATTATTCCATTAAAAGCAAAATCTACGTCGATCCATTGGGAATTGATGTTTACACGATCTATGTTTAATACAGCAGATATCTCGAAACAACACGAAATTTTAAAAAACCTTGCTCAATTGATAGATGATAAAAAAGTACGTAGCACCCTTAATCAGAGCCTAGGTCAGATAAGTGCATTAAATTTAACAAAAGCACATCAACTCATTGAATCTGGTCAGGCAAAAGGAAAAGTAGTTTTAATAGGCTTTTAATAGGAGTAAACGATGAGTATTTCAGTAGTTGCAACGTTTATTGCAAAACTTGGAGATGAAGCCAATATACAGACGCTTGCCATGCAAGCAATTGCGCCTACGCTCAAAGAAAATGGCTGTCTAAAATATGCTCTCCATATCAATAAAGATAATTCTCGTGAGTTTGTATTTATTGAAGAATGGAAAAGCCAAGAAGATTTAGACTTACATCTAAAAACGAAACATGTTCAAGTACTTTTTAATGGCATTCAGCCATATATTGAGTCTTCTGATATTAAAATTTATAAACCATTATAATCACATACAAAAAAGGCCTAATTCTTAGAATTAAGCCTTTAAAGTATATTCCAACAGTACAAATTATTGCATTGTTGGTGCGGAAGGGGGGACTTGAACCCCCACGCCCGAAAGCACTACCACCTCAAGGTAGCGTGTCTACCAATTCCACCACCACCGCATTTGCAGGCATTCTATTCTTTTATGAAAGAAAAGAAAAGTATTTCTAACAAATTAGTTCGCACTTTTTGTGGTGTTTGCTGAATTTGTAGCCGGTGCAGTTACTGGTGCCTGATGATCAGTCGTTAGACTATAAGCATCATTCGTTTGCTGTTTTGCAAAAATTGCAAGAGTTAAGCTGGTGACAAAAAATAACGCTGTAAGCACGCCTGTTAATCGAGTTAAAAAATTACCCGAGCCAGAAGCACCAAAAACCGTTGCCGCACCACCGCCACCAAATGACGCACCAGCATCTGCGCCTTTACCTTGTTGCACTAAAATTAGTGCAATCATAGAAACTGCCAATAAAACGTGAACTACGAGTACAAAAGTATGCATATAAAAAGGTTTCCCCTGCCCTATTTTGCTTGAGCAAAAGCTTGTGCAATTTTATAGAATGAATCTGCTTTTAAAGAAGCGCCACCAACAAGTGCACCATTAATATCTGCACATGCAGCAAGCTCTTCAGCATTTTCAGGTTTCACACTACCACCATATAAGATCGCAATCTTATCACCTGAAGACGTCAATTGTTTTAAACCTTCACGAATTTTTGCATGCATCGCTTGAGCATCATCAGCAGAGGCTGTTTTGCCTGTACCAATAGCCCAAATTGGTTCGTAAGCAATAACTATTTGTGATTGCCATTGTGTTTCATTTACAACAGATGCAATATCACAAATTTGCTGTAATACCACTTGTTCAGCGATACCCTGCTCGCGTTGTTCTAAACTTTCACCAACACAAAATACCGCAGTTAATCTTGCTTGAAGCGCATTCGTTAATTTTTTACGCAATACTTCTGTATCGTCACCTAACAATTCACGGCGTTCCGAATGTCCAATAAGTACATAATTAATCTGACTATCTTGAAGTAAAGTCGCACTCACTTCACCTGTAAAAGCACCCGTACCTTCAAAGCGAGAAACATCTTGTGCAACGGCATGTACTTTGCGTGAGTATGATGAAAAATCAGATTGTACTTTAGAAAGTGCAATAAATGTTGGCGCAATCGCAATATGGCATTGTTCTTCTGAAATTGATGCTTGCTGCAAGCATTGACCAAATTGCTCAGTCCACTCCTGAATACTTGATAATGTTGGGTTCATTTTCCAATTCCCAATCACCCAAGGTACAATTGTCGAAGCTGACATACACACACCTTTCTTTGTTTATAAAAAATAGAATGGACTTATTTTACACAGTTTTTAATACTTTGCGTTTTTTTTTGCTTTTTGCTACATTTATTGTGTTTTAAATAAAAGATTTTCAAGTAACCAGCACCTTTTTATTTTTTTGAAGTAAATTGCTTTTAACATACACATTAGTTGTGTACCTTTTTTTATCTTCTCCGTATAATAAAACGGTTAAGATTTAGGCATTTTTTATTTTACTGAATCATTTTATTTTAGGCATTACTTGTTATGGCACCTTCTTTAGTCACACCTCGGTTAACAGGTTTTGTTCGTCGACTCGTCGATGAAGGGCATTTTTCTGAAGAAAAAATGTTTGATGCTTTAGAAAAAGCAAAAAAAAACCAAGAAGATATTGTGGGGTATCTTGTTGAGAAATTAAATTTTTCTTCATTGATTCTTGCTGAAATAATTTCTAAAGAGTTTGGGGAACCTCTATTAGATCTTGCTACATACGATAAAACATTACTACCAAAAGGCTTAGTAGATACAAAACATATTCTTAAATATCGTATTGTACCACTGTTACAACGTGGTAATAACATTATCATTGCCATTAGCAATCCAACCAATCTTGAAGCGATAGATACGATTCGTCTAAACAGTAACTTACAACCAGAAATTGTAGTTGTAGAACACAATAAATTACTGAGTTTTATTCAAGAAAACTTTGACGAAAACGCACACTTTAATTTTGATGACGATGATCTTGATATCAGTATTGATGAAAACATGGATACTGATGGTGGGAATGCCGACGATGCTGATCAAGACAATGAAAATGAAGCACCTATTGTAAAATATATCAACAAATTATTGGTTGATGCAATTCGTATGGGCGCATCAGATTTACACTTCGAGCCTTATGAGAAAAGCTATCGTGTTCGATATCGTGTAGATGGGGTTCTTCGACAAATTGCAACTCCACCGTTACAACTTGCCAATCGTCTTTCAGCACGCTTGAAAGTCATGTCTCAGATGGACATTTCTGAGAAACGTGTACCACAAGATGGACGTATTAAGCTTAAACTCTCTAAAAACAAAGCTATCGATTTTCGTGTGAACTCACTACCAACACTGTTTGGTGAGAAAATTGTATTACGTATTCTAGACCCTTCAAGTGCAATGCTAGGTATTGATGCATTAGGTTATGATGAAGACCAAAAAGCATTGTTCTTAGATGCACTTCATCAACCTCAGGGAATGGTACTGATTACAGGTCCGACGGGTTCAGGTAAAACTGTTTCCTTATATACAGGCCTAAATATTTTAAATACTGAAGATTCAAATATTTCAACAGCTGAAGATCCTGTAGAAATTAACTTAGAAGGCATTAACCAAGTTAACGTCAACAATAAAGTTGGACTCAGCTTTGCGACAGCACTTAGATCTTTCTTACGTCAAGATCCAGACATTATCATGGTGGGTGAGATTCGTGACTTAGAAACAGCAGAGATCGCTATTAAAGCAGCTCAAACTGGTCATATGGTACTGTCAACCCTACATACCAATAGCGCACCAGAAACTCTCACGCGCCTAAGAAATATGGGTGTACCATCTTTCAATATTGCAACTTCTGTCAATTTGGTCATTGCACAACGTCTCGTTCGTAAACTTTGTCCATCGTGCAAGGCACCTATAGATATCCCTAAAAATAGCTTATTAGAAATGGGATTTACTGAACAAGATTTACAAGAAGATTTTACGATTTACCAACCTGTGGGTTGCTCTGAGTGTCGTGAAGGCTACAAAGGTCGTCTAGGTGTTTATGAAGTGATGAAAGTTACACCTGAAATTTCTAGACTAATTATGCAAGACGCAAATGCTATCCAAATAGCAGATGTTTCTGAAAAATTAGGTTTTAATAATTTAAGACGTTCAGGTCTTAAAAAAGTCATTCTTGGCTTAACATCATTACAAGAAGTACATCGCGTCACAAGTAGTACGTAATTTTTTTATTGGGGTTTAGACTGTGGCTAAAAAAGCAGATCAGATATTAAACTTTGCCTATACGGGCGCAGACCGTAAAGGACTTAAAGTTAAAGGGGAAATATCTTCGCGTAATATGGCACTTGCAAAAGTGACTTTACGCAAACAAGGTATTCAAGTTGCAACAATTCGACAAAAAAGAAAGAATATCCTTGAAGGTGTGATTAAAAAGAAAATCTCAACTCAAGATATTACGATTTTTACACGACAATTGGCAACCATGATGAAAGCAGGTGTACCATTAGTACAAAGCTTTGAAATCGTTGCAGGTGGTTTGGACAATCCTGCCATGCGAGATGTAGTATTAGGGATTAAATCTGAGGTTGAAGGCGGGAATACATTTACCCAAGCCCTAAGAAAGTATCCTCAGTATTTTGATAATCTCTTTTGTTCATTGGTTGAGTCTGGAGAGCAATCGGGTGCGCTAGAAACCATGCTTGACCGTGTTGCTGTTTATAAAGAAAAAAGTGAAATACTGAAGCAAAAGATTAAAAAGGCAATGAAATATCCTTTAACGGTTATTATTGTTGCACTTATTGTGACCATTATTTTGATGGTTAAAGTTGTACCAACTTTCCAAAGTATGTTTGCTTCTTTTGGTGCAGAGCTACCCGCCTTTACCCAAATGGTTGTAAACATGTCAAATTGGATGCAATCATATTGGTATATTCTCATTGGCATTATAGTGGTGAGCGTTGTTACCATACTTCAACTTCACAAACGTAGTTTAAAGTTTAGAAACTTCTTAGATAAACTTATTTTAAAACTACCAATTTTTGGTGATCTTGTTTATAAATCAATTATTGCACGTTATAGTCGTACACTTGCAACCACTTTTGCTGCAGGTGTTCCGCTGATTGAAGCACTTGAATCCACAGCACGTGCAACCAATAATGTAATCTACGAAGATGCAGTAATGCGTATACGTGATGACGTTGCTTCAGGTCAGCAACTCCAGTTTTCAATGCGTAATGCAGATCGTTTTCCAAGTATGGCCATACAAATGGTCGCGATTGGTGAAGAGTCTGGTGCATTAGATACTATGCTTGATAAAGTCGCCACATATTACGAAAGTGAAGTAGATAACGCAGTGGATGGCCTCACAGCAATGATGGAACCATTAATCATGGCAATTCTTGGTATCTTAGTTGGTGGACTTGTCGTTGCCATGTATTTACCAATTTTCAAAATGGGCTCCGTCATCTAATGCATGACATCTTAATTTTATTCCTCGAAAATCCAGCACTACTTTATGTAGTCGTTGGATTAGTTGGTCTGTGTGTAGGTAGTTTTTTAAATGTTGTTATCTTGCGCACACCAAAAATGATGGAACAAGAGTGGAAAGTAGAGTGTCAATCATTACTACACCCCGATCAACCTATCATTGACCATGAGAAATTGACACTCAACCACCCAGCCTCAACGTGTCCTCAATGTCATATGGGTATACGATGGTTCCATAATATTCCTCTCATTAGTTGGTTAGTTTTAAGAGGAAAATGTGCATCATGCAAACATCCCATTAGCATCAGATACCCTTTTATCGAAGTACTTACGGCGGTTACCTCTATAACAATTGCGATTGTATTTGGTGCCTCTGTACAAATGCTATTTGGTCTTGTATTTACATGGATTTTAATTACTTTAACTTTTATAGATTTTGATACTCAGCTACTCCCCGATCGATTTACTTTTTCTTTAATTGGTCTAGGGCTTGCTGCAAATAGTTACAGCATATTCACTACTCCAACAACAGCAATTTGGGGTACTCTCATTGGCTTCTTATGTTTATGGGTTGTTTATATTCTCTATAAACTCATTACAGGCAAAGAAGGCATGGGTTACGGCGACTTTAAACTTCTTGCAGCTTTAGGCGCATGGATGGGGCCAATGATGCTGCCGTTGATTATTTTACTATCTTCTGTGGTCGGTGTAATTATTGGACTCGTTGTCATTAAAGTCAAAAAGAATCAAGCATTTGCATTTGGGCCTTATATTGCAATCGCAGGTTGGATTGCTTTTATATGGGGATCTAAAATTATGGCAATATATTTAGGTCAATAGTATGTCTTTAGTCATTGGTTTAACTGGCGGAATAGGAAGTGGTAAGAGTACTGCCAGCCAATGGTTTGAGAAAAAAGGCATTGCTGTTGTAGATGCAGATATTGTTGCCCGAGAAATCGTTTTGCCAGGGCAACCTGCTCTAAAAGAAATTAAAGAAACTTTTGGTGAGTGGACTATCCAAAACGATGGCTATCTAAATCGTCAAGCTTTAAGGTCATATATCTTCCAACATGTAAAAGCACGCAAACAACTAGAAGAAATTACTCATCCTAAAATTAGAGCTTCTATCATTGAGCAATTAAATAGCACTCAATCCTCTTATAGCATTCTGGTTTCACCACTACTTTTTGAAACAGAACAACATTTACTTACAGATCGTACACTACTAATTGACTGCACAGAAGCAATTCAAATCTCACGAGCAGTACAAAGAGACCACCAATCTCTTGAACAAATCAAGAAAATTATTGCGGCACAAATGACAAGAATAGAAAAACAAAAACGCGCAGATGATATCGTACTCAATGAAACATCACCTGACGATCTATTTAGTCAACTTTGCCCACTACATGAGAAATATTTAGTACTCGCACATCAGGCTTAAGTACGTTGTTTAGATGCTTCATAAAGTGCCATACCTGTTGCTACACTTACATTCAAGCTTTGTAACTGACCAGACATCGGAATATATGCCGTTACATCGCACTGACTTTGTGTAATTGGTCTAAGCCCCGTATCTTCTGCACCCATCACAATTGCAACAGCACCAGTCAAATTACATTTTTCGAGTGGTTGTGCTTTTTCATCAAGCATTGTTCCAACAACGTGATAATAAAATTCTTCTTTAATATGTGCCAATGTTCTTGCAAGATTAGTTACTTGTATAAACTGAATTTTCTCGGCACCACCTGCTGCTACTTTTCGTGCAGTTGGCGTTAGACTTGCAGAGCGATCACGTGGAACTATCACTGCTTCAACACCCATCGCCGCAGCTGTACGAATACATGCACCCAAGTTATGCGGATCTGTAATTTGATCTAATGCCAATAATAAACTTTCTGGTTTCTTTGTTAATAATGCATCTAAATCTTTTTCATTTAAAACAGGATGTGGTCTCACGGCTGCAACTACACCTTGATGATAGGGTAAACCTGCAAGCTTTTCTAAGGTATCACGGCTTGCTTTTTGTACACTCACCCCAAATGGATCAGCCAATGATAAAATGTGTTTTAAACGTTGATCATCACGCCCCTTCAATGTAAATAGTGTCAGTACACGCTCTGGTTCAATTTCCAATAACGACTCTACTGAATGTACACCATAATAATATTCTGGTTTTGCCATGAATTTATAACCCTTAAAACACTAGAAAAAAATAAAATCCTGTTCAGTGAAACAAAACAGGATTTCTAACAGACTGTAGACTATTTTAGCTGATATTAATTAGATTTACCTAACCTTCTAAGTGACAAACATAATCAAGAACTTCTTGTGCTTGTATCTTAAACATGCTCTCTCCTGGCACATAAAATGACTGACCTGCTCTAAAAAGCTCTGCCTCTTCACTTTCCCCCATCCAAACGCGACACTCACCCGAGATGATTTCCATTCGTTCAGGCACATGTGCTTCAAATGTAAGTACTTGATCGCTAGGTAAGATCACACCCAATGTTTTTTTAGTACCATTTTCAAACTGGACTGTATGACTGACACATTGTCCATCGAAATAAACATTAGATTTTTTTACAACAGAAACATGATCAAACTGCGTCGACATGTATATATTCTCCACTTTATTTTACTGAGCCAGAAAAAATGTATGCATTGCGATTACCCAATGTTAACAATATTGGTTTTCTATAAAATGCTATCATTTCGTGCTATATCATTTTTATATTATTTGTATCCACAACCTATTATTATCAGAGGCATGGAAAATATAAGTATAATCATGATATATCAGATGCTATAAATCAACGGTTATCTTTGCTTAAAAGAGTGTTGGTCAATACAAGTTTTATGTATCATCTTTCTTCAAGATGAAATTTTGATGACATGTAATCATCAATCAATCTTAAGATAATACTTCGCACAATTTGGATGCGTTTATGCTCACTCATTTAACACTTATAAACTTTGCCCTTGCAGACCATCTTGCATTGGATATTCCACCAGGTTTTAATGTTTTAACCGGTGAGACTGGCGCAGGAAAATCTCTTCTACTCGATGCACTTTCTGCATGTTTAGGCGAGCGTACCGACAGTAATTTGGTTCGATTTGGATCAGATAAAGCAGATGTGACTGCAATCTTTAGCTATCATGCAAACTCGCCAGAAGCACACTGGTTAAACCAACGTGAATTAACTGACGATTCTGGAGAAATCCATTTACGTCGGGTCATTTTTACGACAGGACGTAGCAAAGCATGGATTAATGGCAGACCTAGCAATCTCACAGAGCTTAGAGAACTCGGCCGCATTATTGTTCAGTTATATAGTCAACATAGTCAACAGCAGCTATTAGAACCACCGTATCCACGCCAATGGTTAGATCGCTACAGCAACTTTAATACCACGGCACAACAAGTTAGACATGCTCATCAAGAGTGGCAAAAGAATATTCGATTACATACTGAAGCCGTCAATGCACAAGCAACAAGAGCTCAACGTATCCAATTATTAGAACTACAACTTGAAGAAATAGAACAAATTTCTCAATATAACTATGTAGAGATTGAACAAGAATTTGACCGTCTCAGTCATCATGAAACAATCATGCAAGATTGTAGTTACAGTTTAAATGTACTGGATGAGGATGAACAAAATATAACGCAAGAACTGGCAAATATTTTAAGAAAACTTGAAACTCATGCTGGTCGTAGTGAACAATTAACAGAAATATATAGCTCGCTATTAAATGCACAAAGTGAGTTAAGCGATGCTACTTCCAACTTACGTCAATTTATTGATCGTCAGAGTTTTGATCCTGAGCGCATGGAACAATTAAATCAGGAGCTTGAAGTTTTTCATCGTCTTTCTCGTAAATATCGTATCCCACCAGAAGAATTAATACTGCAGAACAATATTTGGCAAAAAGAATTAGAGGAACTACAACAATTAGAAGATCCTGAATCGTTGGCACTACAAGTAAATGAAAGCTATCAAACATTTATAAATACAGCAAACCAATTGGACAAGATGCGTAAAGACGCAGCTAAACCACTGGCAAAGCAACTGACAGAGCAAGTAAAGTCTCTTGCATTACCAGAAGCATTATTTGAATTTAAGTTCGATGCGCTCGAGCACCCTACTGCCGAAGGATTAAGTACAATTCAACTGCTTTTTACGGCAAATAAAGGTATTCCCCCTCAACCACTCGCAAAAATTGCTTCAGGTGGTGAATTGTCACGTATTGCATTGGTCATGCAAGTTATGAATGCCGAAAAAACCGAAGCTGAAATGATTGTTTTTGACGAAATTGATGTAGGTATTAGTGGAGGGACTGCGGAAATTGTGGGCCGCCTACTATCTGGCTTAGCCAAGCATGTACAAGTTCTATGTATTACACATCAAGCGCAAGTGGCAGCACAGTCTGACCATCATTTACTGGTACAAAAACAACAAACTGACCCCGCCAGTAGTCGCATTTTCCCTCTCACAGAAGAACAGCGCATACAGGAAATTGCACGCATGACTGGCGGTATTGAAATTAATCAAACGACCCTAGAACATGCAAAGCAGTTAAGAGAACTAAAGTTTCAAATGAAATAAATCATATTACTTTGTTTGGAGAATAGGACAAAGTCTTGTATGTTAAAATATAAACTTCGTCCTATAGACCTGATTTTGGGGAGAATACAATCGGTGGCAAAACAATACCTAACTCATCGCTGTTTAATTTCACCTCCTGAAACGACAGATCTCTTTTTCACCAATACACTCATTTATATCGTTCGACATGATAGTGAAGGTGCACAGGGAATTATTATTAATAGGCCGACAGATATTGAAGTAAAAGAGCTACTTCACGATCTAGAAATTAATGCAGACCATGTGAACCCACATGCAGTTTTACAAGGTGGTCCATTGCGTCCTGAAGCAGGGTTTGTTTTACATACAGGACAACCTACATGGCACTCTTCAATTGCCATTAGTGAAAATGTATGTATTACCACAAGTAAAGATATTTTAGATGCGATTGCTCATAATGAGGGCGTTGGTCGCTATCAAATTGCTTTAGGCTATGCCAGTTGGAGTAAAGGACAACTTGAAGAAGAAATTGCACATGGCGACTGGCTTATTTGCGATGCAGATATGGATCTGATTTTTAACCTTCCATACCATGATCGCTGGGATGCAGCGTATAAAAAAATTGGAATTGACCCTAACCGCTTAGTTACAGAGATTGGCCATGCCTGAACAACCTAAAATGATTATGGCTTTTGATTTTGGTACACAGAAAATGGGGATTGCTGTAGGTCAGCAAGCAATAGCTTCAGTAAATCCTCTACCCTTATTCCCAATGAAAGATGGTATTCCACAATGGGACCAATTACTAAAAATTGTTAAAACATGGCAACCAGATATTTTTCTGGTTGGACTCCCTTTAAATATGGATGACACTGAGTCAGATTTATCTCTTCGCGCTCGCAAATTCGCACGTCGCTTACGTCATCAAACAAACATTGAAACATGGATGGTAGATGAACGTTTGACTACCCGAGAAGCAAGAGAAGATTTAGCTCACTATCAACAACAAGGTCGTGGCAAATCAATTGCTGCTGACAGTCTTGCTGCATCTCTTTTTATTGAGAGTTGGTATCATACGCCATACGGTGTAAAACCATAAAAAATGCTCGGAATCCCGAGCATCTCAACGTTAAGAACCCACTATCCTTACAGTCGCGGTACGACCTGCCATAAAAGCCATCTGATTTACAGGGTCTTCGTCAAGTACAATTTTAACAGGAACACGTTGTGCCAATCTAACCCATGTAAATGTCGGATTCACATTTGCCAGTAAAGATGAACTGGTTGCACGCTCACGATCATCAATGCCTGATGCAATTCCTTGAACATGCCCTTTTAATCGATGATTATCACCCATTAGCTCAATGGTTGCTTTATCTCCAATATGAATACGATTAAGCTTAGTTTCTTCAAAATATCCCACAACATACAATTGTTTTCTATCTACCATTGCGGCCACTGCTTGGCCTGTTTTCACATAATCACCTACACGCATACTAAAATTTGTTAGCGTACCATCTGCTGGTGCAAGAACTTCTGAGCGTTGTAAATTTAACTGTGCAAGATTTAAGTTACTTTGTGCAACTTCAATTAATGCATGCTGTTGCTTAATGTTTGCTTCTGCCTGTTCAATACCTGCTTGCAATTGCTGATGTTCGGCATGTGCTTGATCACGTGTAGCAATCACTTGATCTTGATCTTTTTTAGAAATAGCCCCTTCCATAAGATCTGCATAACGTGCGGCATTACGATCTGCTAAACGCGTGTCCACACCCGATTTAATTAAATTTGCTTTCGCTTGTGCGAGACTGGCCTCACCCTGAGCAAGACCTGCTTTCGCTTTAGCTAAGTCAGATTTTGCTTGCTCTACATCAAGTAGTTGTCTGGCTGTATCAATTTTAAATAGAACTTGTCCTTTCTTAACGCTTTCATTGTCTTGCACAAGTACTTCTGTAACCAATCCAGAAACATCCGAGGAGACTTGCATGACATCACCTCGTACACGACCATCACGTGTCCAAGGTTCTGCATTATAGTAGTCCCATAAGTGCAACACCGTAAAAACAGCGATCACAACCATCACAATAATAACAATGGGTCGGACAACTTTTCGTACATCAAAAGAACTCATTTTTTTAACCTTAATTTATGAATTACACAATAAAGTAGACAAATATTTGATGAATAACCAAAAGACATACCAGATAAAGACAAAGGTTAAATACACCAGAAAATGCAATCCAGCCATTTTGTATTTGTCGATCAGTCACCTTTCTCACACAGACAAATAGAAGATAGGCTAAAATCGCTTGGATAAGAAAACTAGGGACAAACACCCCATAAATGTCAAAATCGCTCATGCTATCGCTCCGCCAACATGAATATGATTGGATGCATCTGCATGTAAAATACTACTTCGAATATTATTCAAACTACTTTTTAATCTCTGTTTTAATTGAAGCTCTTGATTCTGATTAACCAAATTCTCCACATCTTGTAACTGTGTCATCAGTTTTTGCTGAGTTTCATGACTCAGACTCAGCTTCTCTTCAAGCTCTCTAAATGTGTCATCTAGTATTTGCTGTAGTTCACCTAAAGCATGATGTAGTTGAGGTGCCAATGTATTTGAACTGGCCAATTCATCTAATCGCGCAAACTCTACAACAGCACTTGTTTCAATGAGTGCAGCATTCATTGCCATTTTTAATTGATCAGATTGAACCATTTTTGTATTTAAGATACCTATCCGATCCATCATACTGCGTAAATGAATTCTAAACTTCGTACCATATGGCAAATAAAGTGCCTCACGCATGGCTTTATAATGTCTAGTAAGAATTCGACTGGCTGTTTTTTCTGGAGACATTGCACGAATAAAATAGATTGAAATCAAAGCGCACAATACGCCTAAAATCATTCCAAACGACCCTTCTAAAAATGCAACTGCATCCATTGCATAACGGTTTTGTAAATTCATTGCCATCACACTTGTCACACCTAAAACTAGCCCTAAAGCCATTAGACTTGGTGTAGGAATAAGCAAAGCACAAACAATAAGTGTTGGGGCTAAGACAACTGCCAATTCCCAAAACTCGGTGATATTTGGAAAAATTCCAAATGCATAAATAAATACAATTACAGATGAGACCACACTTCCCCACAAAAAGATTTTTAGTGCAGGTATTGGATTATCTATTGCCGTTAAAATACATGCGCATACTGCTGCCATCTGTGCCAGCATATAGCCTGCTTTCCACCCACTCAGTATCCATATAGATATACCCAGTAATGTACTTAAAGCAGCGGCTAACCCACCACGAATAGCTACGCCGTGGTCCCGATGTAAACTCGGATATTTGGTTGTTAAAGGAATAATATTTTCTGGAAATTTCTTTCGACCTTGCTGAATCTGTTGCCAAATGAATTTCACAATGCGTACATTTTGAATATAGTGACGGACATCCATTTTGAAGCTGTATAAGATCGTTTCTTGCTCAGGCGACATATTCAACATCAGCTTGTCAAACTTCTCCTCAAAATCTGCTGGAAGTTCCAGTAAATTATTTTCATTACATTGATCTTTAGTACGTAAGAAACTCAGAACAGACTCATCAATTTGATTGAGTGTGTGTGTAAAGTCATTATCATGAAGGTCTAATTGCTTGAGTCTTTCAGACATTGAAACTAAATTTGCCACAGCCATTGAGAGCTGATGAAGCATTTCTTGTAAAGGTTTAGTCATCCCTTTAAGTTGTGATTTTTCATACCATAAATGGACAGCCATAGTATGAATTTCACTCATATCTCGTGTGACTGTGGCCAATGCCTGCGTATAATTTTGTTTTTCAATCTCATTTTTTAAAATATGAGAAAATAGCTCTTCAATACTCACTAAATTTTTATTTACACGCTGTTGAATAACAGGACCTATATGCATAGGAAAAATAACTGCAGAAACGACAGCAGTACAAATTACAGCAATTCCTATCTCTAGAAATCGTGCAAGAGCAATGTCAAAAATATTATGAGTATCAATATTATTAATTGAATTAAACACAATCATGGCCACGGTATAGCCTGAGAGCATGAGCATATAGCTTCGTGGTGTACGATCTAAAAGCGATATATACAGACAAAAGCCCACCCAGCCTGCAATAATTATTGAAAATAGCCAAGGCGTATTAATTAAACCTGGCATTAAAATAATAGCAATAACTGCCCCAATTGCCGTACCAGCCAAGCGATACAGTGCCTTAGAAGACACCATGCCAGAAAAGGGATTAGATACAATAATAACTGTACCAATTGACCACATCGGATTGAGTAAATCGAGATCAAATGAAATATATAACGCAAGCATGGCTGCAATGTAGGTTTTAATTGCAAAAATTAAATCGAGCTTACTTGGACGAAATGCCAAAAGTTGTTTAATTAATTGCATACCTTACCTCTATAGCGCGCATTCTTTAAATCTCTATCTATTTTCCATAGTGAATTTTTACCTAAGGCATAAATGCGCTAAGTACCCAACTGACAAATGTGTAAATTTAATCGTATAGAAGGTCGTATAAAGTGGTTTTTATACACCTTATTTATTCAGGCAACAGTATATTGCACTGTCTTGATTCGATATTTATGCTGACAATTTTTCCAAAAAAAAACACAATAGTCAATTAAAATATCTTATTATGATAATATACAACTTTTACTATCTTGGAGAATTGAGAATTTTATGTTAAAAGCATTTTCTTTAGGGTTGAAATATCATTTTTTATTTTAGGAATAGCACGTATTATGGCTATTACAAGTTTTGGGAAAATCTTAACGGTACTGGATCTTTTTTCAGTATCTCGCCATGTCATTAATGTAGATATTATTAGTGAGGAGCTTGGCCTATCTCGTCCAACAAGCTATCGCTACTTAAAGGAGCTTGTTTCTGCAGATTTGTTACAGCGCCTGAGTGGAACATCGGGTGATTACACCCTTGGGCCAAAAATTGCAGTCCTTGATTATGTTTCTCGTACAACAGATCCACTCGTACAAATCAGTATTCCTTTTATGAAAGAAATTGCTGAACGGACTGAGTTAAACTGCCTACTAACATTTCTAAATCATGACTATTGTATCGATTTACATGGTGAATCATTTAAAGGCAATATGGTCTTATCGTATGGTCGTGGAAGCCCAAGACCTGCTTATGTAGGCTCATCTCCTAAGATTATTATTTCCCATTTAAATAAACAGGGACTTCAGTCTTTCTACGAACGACATACTAAAGAACTGTCGAATGTAGATTTTGCAAAAGATGAAGCAACTTTCTTACAGCGTCTAAAGAAAATTAAAAAACAAGGCTATTATTTTTCTCAAGGTGAAATTCACCCAGACTATTCAGGCCTTGCTGTCCCTGTGCGCTACTCTACTAAACTGGCTCCTGTTGCACTCACCATTGTAGGTTCTAAAAATCGATTTGAATTTGTAAATATTCAGAAACTGATTTCAATGCTACAAGAAAATGCGGCAGAAATTGAAAAGAAGTACCAATACCTTGTTGCACAAGTAGAGTCTGAACATCAGGCGCATATAGTTGAAAAGATTTAAATAAACTACTATGGAGGTGAATGTTAATTTACCTCCACTTATATAAATGTACTCCAATCGTGGTACATTTCTTGCTTATCTAAAAGTGAAATAATAAGCAAGAGTCGTAAAGATATGAGTAGCCAAATTCATTCAACACAGCAAGAAAATAATAAAATGGATGATTCCATATCTGGAAAATATTGCGCGACAGCATCTGCAAGTCAAAATCCTATTTTAACCAATGCGGCTGTGACTACACCTCATTATCTCGCGACACAAGCCGCCATTGAAATACTACAACAAGGTGGAAATGCGATTGATGCTGCAATTGCTGCATCCGCTACACTTGCTGTTGTTTATCCACACATGAACTCCATTGGTGGGGATAACTTTTGGCTGATTTACAATGCTAAAAATAAAACAGTCAATGCAATTAATGCCAGTGGTCGTTCAGGTGAAAAGGCAACCATTGATTTTTATAAATCTAGAGGATTTGATAAAATACCAAGTCGAGGATATTTAGCAGCCAATACCGTTCCAGGTGTAGTTTCTGGTTGGGATTTAGCCCATCATTATGCAAAAGAACAATTTTCTAATACGGGTTTAGATTGGAAAAACCTCTTTCAAAAGCCTATCTTATATGCCGAAAAAGGCTGTGCAGTTACCCCCTCTTTTGCCAAATGGCTAACCATTAATACATCATCTCATGATCTGTCAGCACGCTATTTACAGCGCTTTAATAGCTTTAAAAAGACTTACCTCAAACCAAATGGTGACTGTTACCAAATCGGTGAAGTATTTAAACAGCCAGATTTAGCTAAAACACTTCAAACCATTGCCAATGAAGGTGCACAGGCTTTTTATAGTGGTAGTATTGCCCAAAAGATTATTGCCGACTTGTCTGAAAATGACGGCGTACTCACACTCAATGATTTTAAAGCACATGAAGCCAATTGGGTCGATCCCATTTCGGTTCCTTATCGGCAATACACTGCTTATAATTTACCACCCAACACCCAAGGAATGACTTCTCTAGAGGTATTAAACATACTCAATCAGTTTAATCTAAAAGACACCCCTGAAGGTTCAGCCGATTATTATCATTTAATTGTTGAAGCCACCAAAGAAGCATTTATTGATCGAGATTTATATTTAACAGATCCTGAATTTTCAGATATCCCTGTAGAAAAACTACTCTCCGAAAGCCATGCACAAAAGCAGGCTAAACGTATTTGCATGGATACTTCTGCCAAAAATCAATCTGCTTTAGACCCGCATGGAGATACGATTTGGTTAGGCATTGTCGATGAAGACGGCAATAGTGTATCTCTTATACAAAGCATTTATCATGATTTTGGTTCTGCAATTGTGCCAGAAGGAACTGGGGTCTTACTTCAAAATAGAGGTAGCTTCTTTTCTTTAGATCAAGCACATATTAATTGTTTACACCCTAAAAAACGCACATTCCATACCTTAAATGCAGCAATGCTATTAGATGAACACCATAGACCGACACTGATTTACGGTACTATGGGAGGCGAAGGCCAACCCCAAACACAAGCTGCAATTGCAACACGTGTTGTTGACTATCATATGACTGTACAAGAAGCAGTTGCTGCTCCCCGCTGGTTATATGGGCGGACATGGGGAATGGCTTCAAATAACTTAAAACTAGAAAATCGAATTTCTGCCGAAATTATTCAGACACTTGAAAAACGTGGCCATCTTACAGAAATCGTAGAGGGTTATACCGACTTAATGGGTCACGCAGGTGCAATTTCAGTTAATTATGAATTAGGCATCTTAAGTGCAGCAACTGACCCAAGAAGTGATGGACTTGCAAGTGGGTATTAGTAGATTTGTATTGACAAAGAGATGTATGTTTAATCATCTCTTTGTTTAAGGAAATAAATCTTTCAGACCACTTTATCAAGGTTAAAATAAAAATCTTGGCTCACCTTTAAAACCTTAATATTGAAAGTTTCTGAAGGTCAAATTAATTCGTGGCGATAAGATACTGTTCATTTTAGGTAATGAATGCAACCAAAATTGTTGTGTCTTTCCTTTCATAACAATGAGCTGCCCTGAATATAAGTTGATATCGACATATTCACCCGTAAATCTATGTTTAAATTTAAATTTACGAGTTACACCAAAACTTAAAGATGCAATGATAGGATGACTTCCTAGAAACCGATCTGCATCACTATGCCAACCCATCCCTTGACTTCCATCCATATACAAATTGGCCAAACAAGAGTTAAATGACGTATTTAATACGGTTTCAACTCTTTGTTTTACCCTTAAAAGAAATGAGTCCCATACTTCTGCACTGTGTTTAAAACCAGAATAGATATAGTCGGCCGTTTGGTCTGCGTACCATGCATATTTTCTTCCAGTTACATAGTGCTTTCCATGGATATATGCCTGATCATTCTTCCAATTTAAGTGTTTTAAAAGATAATCAAAACTTTTATTTGACTCTATAGATGTGCAAATAAGACCATAATCCTCTACATGACCATCGTAAGGTAAAAGGTTTTGGCATGGTTCAGGCATAAATAAGTCTAAATTCATATTACCTCATACTCATAAAAAAGCCTCTATAACAGAGGCTTTTTCAAATATTATGGTTGTTTTAGAAATGGCCATGCTGCCCTTAAATAAATCACCATAGACCATAGGGTTAGAATAACTGCTGTATACAATAATAAATATGCCAAAATGTCTAAGGGTTGCCAATTCAACAAAAAGACACTAATCGCAATCATTTGAAATGCAGTTTTGTATTTACCCACTGTAGATACCGCAACATTTGTTCTTGCACCGAGTTCTGCCATCCACTCTCGTAAAGCAGATACCGTAATTTCACGAGAAATAATTACTATCGCTGCAAAAGCCATCGTAATAGATGGCCTCCACTGAACCAGTACAACCAATGCAGCAGCAACCATTAATTTATCCGCAACCGGATCTAAAAATCGTCCAAATGCCGATGTCTGATTCAGTACTCTGGCCAAATAGCCATCGAACCAATCTGTCACCGCTGCAAGAAGAAATATAGAAGTTAATAACGTATGACGAAATAATATTGTTTCATTTACACCACTTACACCAACCACAGGTGGCCAATATGCAATCACCAAGAAGACAGGGATTAATACAATCCTTGCAATCGTCAAGATATTTGGAATATTCAGGATCCGCCCTGTGCTCATATACACCCGCCAATTTACTCTAGCTGATTATGCTCAACATACGTCGTGTCAAAGACATTATTATTTTACTGAAACATCTTGTCACTTTATACGAATTGACGTTTTATGTCGACTAGAAGCGTAATAAACTTTTCTCAACTCAAAGAAACCTCGAATTATTCATGCAATACCTTATAAATCGTACGTGCCATCGACGTACCAATACCTAAAACCCCCGTCAATTCCTTTTCAGATGCCCTTAAAACACCTTGAATCCCTCCAAAATGCGTTAGTAAGTCACGTCTTCGTTTAGGCCCAAGCCCCGGAATAACTTCTAATACTGAACCTGCACGGCGCTTATCTCGTTTTGCACGATGTTTTGTAATAGCAAAACGATGTGCTTCATCACGTACTTGTTGAATAAGATGTAACGCTTTGTGATCCTCTGGCAACTGTATTTTTTCACCATTTGTGAAATGTAATGTTTCTAGTCCCGGTTTTCTTCCCTCACCTTTAGAAACGCCCACCATAAAAGGATCAAGATTTAAATCTTTCATCACTTGCATTGCCATATGCAACTGCCCCTTACCTCCATCAATCAATAGTAAGTCAGGAAGTAATGCTTTTTTATAACGTCGTGTTAGTGCTTGTCGCATTGCAGCATAATCATCTCCGGCCTGAATATCTTCAATAGAAAATTGGCGATAATCTCGCTTTCTCATTCCACCTTGATCGAATACCACACACGATGCAATGGTTGCTTCGCCCATAGTATGACTAATGTCAAAACACTCAATACGATCTACTTTTTTATTTAAAACTTGTTCTAACTGATGAAAGCGTTCATTCAATTCTAAATGATGATTTAATTGCCCTTTAATCGCATGCTGAACATTCATTTGTGCCAACTCTAGCCATTCAGCTCGAGTTTCCCTCACACTATGTTTAATCGTGACCTTTTTCTTAAAGGCTTCATAAAATGCTTCTTCAAGTTGTGTTTGGTCTGTCAATTTTTGATTAACAATCAATTCTTGAGGAATTTCATCTGCAACCTGAAAATAAAAATTAGCAATAAAATCGCTCAGCATTTGCCCTAAATTACTTCCCATCATATCTGGAAAATAACTTTTTCCTCCGAGCATTTGACCATTACGCACATGCATGACTTGAACACAAGTTACACCCGCCATATAAGCAATTGCTAAAATGTCTGCCTCACCCTTAAACGTATACACCGCTTGCTGTGCAGCCACTTCACGAAGTAAGCCTAAACGATCTCTATAAAATACTGCTTTTTCAAATTCTAATTGTTCAGCAGCCATTTCCATTTTTTGAATCAATTCATGATTCAATGCTTTAGTATCACCCTGTAAAAATTGAATAGAGTTTTTAACATCTTGCGCATAACTTTCAGGTGAAATCAGTCCTACGCAAGGCGCTGTACAACGCTTAATTTGATATTGTAGACATGGTCTTTTTCGCTGTGAAAAATAGCTATTTTCACACTGCCTCACATTAAATAACTTTTGAAGTGTCAACAACATATCTCGTGCACTTTGTGCACTCGGATAAGGCCCAAAAAACTTACCTGTTTGATGATTCCCTTTGCCACGACCACTTGCAATTCTAGGGTATGGCCGATCTGCAGAAACATAAATATAGATATAAGACTTATCATCCCTAAGCATAATATTGTAAGGAGGACGATGCTCTTTAATGAGGTTTTGCTCAAGCAATAAAGCTTCAGTTTCAGAACGAACAATTAACGTTTCTATATCATAAATACGTGCGACTAATGCTTGTGTTTTTGGATGCTCAATCGTTTTAACAAAATAACTCGAAACTCGATTTTTTAAATTTTTTGCTTTTCCAACATATAAAAGCTCACCATTTTTTCCTAGCATTTTGTACACACCAGGTAGCTGTGTCATATGAAGAAGAACTTTTTCTATATGTGGACGAGCATTCGGATTCACAGTATTCCTTTTTCAATCAATTGAATTACATAACATAAGCTATGTATTGGACATCGTAGATAAAGTTTCAAGTCTCAGATACATCAAAACAATAAAAATGCACCCAATAGACCAGATTAAAATCCAATCTTTTTAGATGCACTTTTAAGCTACATTATGATTTAAAAATATAAGGACGAATAAAAATAAGGAAGAAAATGCCCAACATTAATGCCCATTTTAAAATGTAATATATTGTTTTATTGGCTTTTTTAAGTGCTTTTGCTTGTATACGAATTTGATATACATAACCAAAAGCTTTATTTAGTCCTCCAGTTTGGTCACCTGCCTCATTCGGTGAGCTTGCGGCGGTCATGACTTTCTTTCCAAACCAGTGGTTAAATTTTTCCATCCATTTTGTTTTGAGGGGACGTTCTACATCACAAAATAAAATAATACGATTTTGAGCAGTGGTATTTTCAGCATAGTGTATATAGGTTTCATCAAATACAACACTTTCACCGTTACGCCAAGAATAACGCTCACCATCAACATCAATAAAACAACGATCATCATTCGGTGTTAATAATCCCAAATGATAGCGCAATGAACCTGCATAAGGATCTCGATGACGCACCAAGCGACTATCTGGTGCAAGCTCTGTAAACATCGCAGCTTTAATACTAGGAAGGGTTTTAAGTAAGGCTGTTGTTTTTGGACAAAGTTCAGATGCAGATGGATGGCTAGATTCATACCATTTTAAATAAAACCGTTTCCATCCTGTTTTAAAAAATGAGTTAAAGCCAAGATCATTATATGTACTTGATGCTTTAATGCCTCCTCGATCATATAAAGCTTTTGCTTCATCACGAATCATTTCCCAATTGTCATCGAGTACTTTTAAATCTTTAAAATATTGAGTTTCTATATAAGGCTGATTAGGCACTTTAGAAAAGCAATACATTAAAAAATTAACTGGTGCGAGTAGTGTTGAATGATCAAAAAATTGACGATAAAACGAATGACGTACCTTACCCCGATACTGTATATACAGTGCAGATATCACAAATATCGCTAAAATAATCCATTTAGTCATAGAGCAATCACTTTTATTCTAAATACAAAAAATCACGTTAACTTTCAAGAATTCTCATTATATGAAAATCAATTAAAAAATACCTATAATTTTTCTAAAAATCCGTTAATTCCGACACTTTTTTATTAATAATGCATCCATATCACATATCGCTACTTAGCGAAAATAGAATAATACAGCAGACTTTATATAGTTATCGTAATATTCAGCAATAAGTTGATGTGCATCCATACAAATATATGCAAAATAGCAATACGTTTAATATTGGCAAAAAAATAAAGGAGATCAGCGCATGATCCATGCTGGCAATGCCATTACCGTTCGTATGTTGCAAAGCGGTATTGCAGAGTTACATTTTCATTCACACGAGTATTCAGTGAATAAGTTTGATCATGCCATCTTAGAAGAGTTCGAAACGGCGTTAGAGTGCATTGAAACTCAGCAAGATATTCAAGGTTTAATTCTTACCTTTACAAAAGATCATTGTTCTTTAGAAAATGAAATTCAAATTTATCAGCAATATACACAAGAAAATACAGACGAACTACATACACATTTAACTAAAATTCAAGATCTCACAAACCATATTGAAGACTTGCCTTTTCCTACTGTGGCAGTAATTCAGCATCATGTCACTGGCAGTGACTTCGCCATTACATTAGCATGTGATTATCGAGTTAGTGCTGAGCATTTGAAAATTGGGTTATTAACAACAACATTGGGAACGCTTCCTACATTTAGCACATTTGTTCGCTTACCACGCCTTATAGGTATTGAATCGGCAATTAATTGGTTCACAGCTACAACAGATCGGGATACAAATTCAGCTTTTAAAGATGGACTCATTGATAACCTTGTTCATGAAGATCAGGTTATTGCCAGTGCCTTAGACATTTTACAACATGCAATACATGGGCATTTTAATTGGAAAAAACAAAGAGAGAGAAAACTAAACCCTCTTGAAATGACAGAAATAGAAAAGTTTGTTTCTTTTTATACGGCAAAACATGTTATCTCTACACAAAAAGATTTAACACATAATCTCATTCTCAAACTCCAAATCAAATCACTTGAAGAAACTGTAAATCTAGCACGTAATGAAGCAATTAAAATTGAACTGGATTACTTCAAAGAAATTCTTTCACTCACACAAATGCAAGCCCTTCTTAGTGCTGTAGAAAACCAAAGTTTTTACAATCAGCAGTTTATAAGATATGAAGAAAAAACAACCCCCATTTTAAATACAGCAATTCTAGGTACAAACTTACAAGCGAGCGAGCTAGCCATTCGCAGCGCAATACAAACACAGGCTGTTTTAATTAAAGTAAATGATGCCGAGCAGGCCAATCAAGTCATGCAAAACATTCGTACTACACTTGAGAATATGCATATTTCGCCACAGAAAACAGGCGAGCTTTTATGCCGTATTCGTCCAACATATACTCACGATATGATTTCAAAGGTAGATTTTGTTATAGAATGTTTGGCTCAACATCCAAAATCGAAAGTACAAGCCATTAAGGAAATCGAAAGTCAAATTGTTACTCGAGATACGATTATTGCTTCAGATATTTCAGCGATCTCTATTACACAAATTGCAAAAACACTTCAACGACCAAGTCAGTTTATTGGCCTACATTTTCTAGATGAAATTAGTTGTAATCATTTGGTTGAAGTTGTCTACGGTGAAGAAACAGCGCAAGAAACCATAGCCACTTGCATGACATTTACCAAGTCATTAAATAAAACTCCTATTCTGGTGAAAGATAATGCAGGCTTCTTTATTCACAGAGTTTTATTTCCTTATCTCAATGCGTTTGAAACACTCGTTACCCTAGGCATAGATTTTCAACAAATCGACCAAATAATGGAAAAATCTGGTTGGAAATATGGCCCTGCAACACTCCTCGATAAAATAGGAATACCAGCTTTTTTAGATATAGCAAAGCTCCTTGCTGAAAGCTACCCTGAGCGTGTGCACTACGAGGCTGACACAAGTATCATTTCTTTATTACATGCTGCTGAACGTTTAGGTCGCCAAAATCATAAAGGGTTCTACCAATATAAAAATAATGCACAAATAAGAGATGGTGCAGTGTATGAAATATTAGAATCTGCTACAGCAGACGAACGTAAAAACTTAGATACACATACAATTATTGACCGTTTAATGATCCCATTATGCAATGAAAGCATACGCTGTTTGGAAGAAAATATTATTTCCACGGCATATGAAGTTGACCTCGCACTTACAAGTATTGGCTTTCCGCTAAATAAAGGTGGCCCTTGTCGTTATATCGAGCAACTTGGAATCAAAGAATATATTGCTTTATGTAATACCTATTCAGATTTAGGCGAAAATTATAAAGCACCCAAACTATTACAAGAACTGGTCAAAAGTGGTCAGTCTTTATTTGATGTAGGAGTAAAATAATGGCACAACCTCATCCACGTGACATTGTTATTGTCGATGCAATTCGAACACCTATGGCAAATGTAGAGAGTGGTTTTTTTAAACATACGCATGCGAGCCAGCTTTCTGCATGTCTTGTGAGACATCTTATTGAAAGAAATAATTTTGATATTCATGATATTGAAGATGTAATTTGGGGCTCAGTTTATTCAGAGAATAAAAATATTGGTGGTGAAATTAGAAGTTTAGCAAACCTTGCTAAAACAACTGGTGGTCAAACCATTAATCGCTTAGATGGTTCATCTATGCAAGCATTGCATACTGCTGCCGCACAAATTGCGATGCACCAAGGAAATATTTTTATTGTGGGTGGTACTGAAGATCAAAGCTATACCACAACACAACACAATGGATTAAGTGCTGAAATTTTTGCACGTATGAATGGCATTACCCGTGAGCAACAAGATATTTTCACCCTTCAATCACATCAACGTGCTTGGCAAGCAACACAAAATGGGATGTTTGAAAAAGAAATTATGACGACCATCGGGTACAAGAAAAATGGATTTAAAACACCATTTAAACACGATGAAGTCATTCAACCACATCTTACTCTTTCTGACTTACAAAGATACGCACCTACTTTTGACACTGCTCAGGGTATCATTACCGATGCCACGATTGCACAAGCAGCAACCGGTGCTTCTTCACTTTTACTTATGTCTTATGAGTATGCAAAATTATCTAATTTAAAACCTCGAGCTGTCGTACGCTCAATGGCTATTGCAGGGTGTGATCAAGCAATGGTGGGATATGGCGCTGTTCCTGCCACACAAAAAGCCCTCAAACGTGCAGGGCTTTCTATGAAAAATATTCAAGCCATCGAAATTCATGAGTCTTCTGCTGCTGAAACACTGGCTATACTTAAAAATTTAGATCTTTTCGATCAACAAGATAAAGTCAATATCCATGGGGGAGCCTTGGCGCTTGGACATGCAAAAGGTAACTCTGGCACACGTATGATCACCACCCTACTTCACACGATGGAGCAAAAGAAAATTCTGTTTGGACTCGCCACTTTACCTATTGGTGACGGTCAAGGAATTGCAACAATTATCGAGCGTGTTTAGCTTAAAGTGCCATCCATATCTGAGATGGCACGTAAATTAATAGTCTGTTCGTTGAAATCCACTTGCCTTTTTTATAATGATCTCCATCATATTCCTTATCAGAATTAGTTATTGAGATACTTATGCGCGTAGACATTTGGTCAGATGTAGTTTGCCCTTTTTGCTATATCGGAAAAAAACGCCTAGAACGTGTTGCAAAAGAGATGGAACTAGATCTTGAAATTCATTGGCATAGTTTCCAACTCGATGCCAAATCGCCGAGTAGCTACAATGTACCTACTACTGAATTAATTGCAAAAAAATACGGTCGTAGTATAGAAGAAATGGAACAAATGCAAACCCAAATTGCAGCAATGGCAGCGGAAGAAGGCATAGATTTCCAATGGAGAAAGACTAAAGCAGGCAATAGCTTTAATGCACATCGTGTAATACATCTTGCACAAAGTAAAGGTTTAGGTAATAAAGCAAAAGAAGCTTTCTTTTATGCATATATGACGGAAGGCTTAGCAATTGGTGAACGAGAGACTGTAGAGGAAATTGCTTCACGTATTGGTTTAGACAATGGTGAAGTAGAAGACATGTTAAATTCAGATGAATTTGCTGAATTTGTAAAATATGACGAAGATTTAGCACGTGATCAATTAAAAGTCACAGGTGTACCATTTTTTGTATTTGACCAACGTGTTGCACTTGCAGGTGCTCAGCCAGCACATGTTTTTAAAGAAGTGATTGAAAAAACACTTTCTTCTAAAGAGACAACAATAGACACATCATCTGAACAGAATAAAGCTCAGTGCAATGATGATCAATGTGATGTGAAATAAAATCCACAAATTAAACAATTCGTGACCATTTTCTCAAATTAATGGTTGCGAATGCTACTTAATTAATCAAAAAAAGACTATAATTACACTTTTAAAACAAACAAAGCATATCGTATGCAACAGGTCAATGCATTCTTACAGGAAAAAATTTCAACAGCTGAGCTAGATATAGATCAACTGATTAAATTAATTCAGCAACACTCAAGCCCTGACAGTGTCGAATATAAATTATTAGAACTTACATTAAACCAAGTTTTGGCTGAGTACTTAAGAAAAGCTGAATCTTGCATTTCAGGCATTCACTCATGAATTTATTGGAAAAAGCACGTTTAATTCAAGAAATACGTGATAATTTAAAACAAATTGAACACTCAGATACGCTTATTGAAAAAGCGAAGGCGACCTATCGCTTAAAAGAAATTATTCAAATATGTAGCCAACCAAATTTACTTCAAGCAAAAAAAAACACTACTGTTTTACCTGAGGAAAAAGACTCTATTTTAGACATTGTACAAACCTCTGAATATAAACAAAGTTATTGTGGTGCATACCATAATAAGCAAATGCTTTTAAGCCAATTGAATAAATGCAATGCTCCACAATGGGCAATTCTTTATCAAACCAATCAAACATTTTGGCAAATTTGGATTAATTTAGGTCCCCATCGCAGTATTATTTATTCTGACTGGTATCGTCAATTAAAAGACGCTTACACATGGCTTATCGAACAACAACAGTTTTTTCTACATTTAAAGAAAGACTTAAGTTAATATCGTTAGGCTTATTGTTCTCCCCTTTCCTTTAACTTTTGTATTTAGTAGATGATGTTTATCCAACGTCAAATTATCTATACTTGCTCTTGTATTGCTTTATGTACTTTACCTCAAGTGGCATATACGGCTATTTCCAAAAGCTGTTTACCCTCTCAAACCTCTCTAATTTTAAAACGTGCTCAACATCGATCTCTAACGGCACATAAAAAAAATAAGAAAAATACTTATAGTAACATTCCTCTAGATGCTGCCCCTTTAGAGGATATTACTGCGGTAGAAGAACCTCCTTTAGATTTTGACCCGTACTCGCCAGCTTTTGCCGAGCAACTCTTAGAAGTATTTGGAAAAGATTCACTGTCATTACGCTTACAAAAAGATGAAAAGAAACATACTAAACAGCGGACGCTAGGTATACATAAAAGCAAGCATAAAACCACAAAGAAAGAAAAAGAAAAGCTTTGGGTAAGTGAGGTGTTTGGCGAGCTTTCAAAAATGCTCCCATTTGAAAATGGTATGGATATCGGATCTAACTCCACAACAGATGTGTATGTTCAAGTAAGCGCAGAAAAAAACTGGGACTTATTTTTAAACTGGAAGCTTGATGCCAGTCAAACTTTCCGTTACGGTGCTCAAAGTAGAAACTATTCTGAAACTGACTTTAATTTTACTCAAAAAAGCTCCGATACAGATCTCGCATCGAATCAATTTTCTATTGTAAAAAGCTACGCGGAAGAGTTTACATGGAGCGATAAACTCTTTATGCAAAAAGAATTTTTTGGTAAAAAAAGAATTACCTACGGGATTTATACCAGTGGCATCTATAACAAAGAAAAGAAAGATGTAGAACTACAAAGTTGGGGGCCCTATTTTGGTTGGCGTGTTCCTATTTGGAGAAACTGGATTTTTTTAGAGCATGATATTTCTTATTATCGCGATAGTACTGCAACAGATGGTTATTCATTTAGTTCAAACTTACAGTTTGAAGCCAGCTTCTAAATAAAAAGCTGAACGTTTCGTAAAACGTTCAGCTTAATAAACGAGTTAGATTATTTCATGAGTAGACTATTAATACGTTTTACGTATTCAGCAGGGTCCTCAGGTAAACCACCTTCTGCAATCACAGCCTGATCAAAGATTACATTTGCAAGATCGTCGAACTGTCCTGTTTGCTCCAATTTCTTCACCAATGGATGCTCAGGATTAATTTCTAATGTTGGTTTTACATCAGGTACAGCCTGTCCTGCTTGCTTTAACATACGCACAAGTTGAGGAGAAAGTTCTCCTTCGCTAGTCACTAAACATGCTGGAGAATCAACTAAGCGTGTCGTCACACGTACTTCTTTCGTTTTATCTTTCAGCGCATCACTGAGTTTTTCTACGATTGGTTTAAATTGAGCTTGTGCTTCTTCTAACGCTTTTTTCTCTTCAGCATCTTGTAAATCACCAAGATCTACCGCACCTTTAGCAATACTCTGCATTGGCATACCATCAAACTCATGCACAAAGTTCATTGCCCATTCATCTACACGGTCAGCCATTAGTAAAACTTCAATACCTTTTTTCTTGAAAAGTTCAAGCTGTGGTGAATTTTTTGCCGCTGTTAAGCTGTCTGCAGTCACATAATAAATAGACTTTTGGCCTTCCTTCATACGTGCTTTATAGTCAGCCAATGATGTTGAAATTTCATCATTAGTCGACGTTGCAAAACGTAATAACTTTAAGATACGGTCACGATTTGAAAAATCTTCACCTAAACCTTCTTTAATGACTGAACCAAATTCAGCATAAAACTTTTTGAATTTCTCTTGGTCTTTTTCATCTTCAGATTTTGCTAAACCATCTAGCAATGTAAGTACACGACGCGCATTCCCTTCACGAATCAGTTTTACATCACGGCTTTCTTGCAATAACTCACGACTTACATTCAATGGTAAATCTGCACTGTCTACCACACCTTGAACAAAACGTAAGTAGTTTGGAATTAAGTTATCAGCATCATCCATAATAAATACACGTTTTACATAAAGCTTAATACCTGCTTTTGCATCGCGTGTAAAAATGTCTTGTGAAGCTTTGCTCGGAATGTAAAGAAGTTGTGTATATTCAGTATTTCCCTCTACACGGTTATGAGACCAAGCCAAAGGCGCCTCATAATCATGTGTCAGATTTTTATAGAACTCAACATATTGCTCTTCTGTCACATCATTTTTATTACGCGTCCACAATGCACTTGCAGAGTTCATCGCTTCCCATTCATCTGTTTTGACCATTTGACCGCCTTTAGGTTCTTCACCCTCAGCAGTTTCTTCCTCTTGCCAAACTTCTTTTTGCATTTGAATTGGAAGACTAATATGGTCTGAATATTTATTAATAATCTGCTTAACTTTATGGCTTTCTAAATACTGCAATGCATCATCACGCAAATGCAAAATAATGTCTGTACCACGAGACGTTTTTTCAATTTCTTGAACTTCAAAATCGCCTGTACCACCGCTAATCCAGCGAACTCCTTCATTTTCTTGGAGACCTGCACGACGTGATTCAACAACTATTTTATCTGCAACAATAAAACCCGAGTAGAAACCTACACCAAATTGACCTATTAACTGCGCATCAGATTTCTGATCGCCTGTTAATTTAGACATAAAATCTTTTGTCCCAGATTTAGCAATCGTACCTAAGTTATCAATCGCTTCTTGTTGGCTTAAACCAATTCCATTATCTGAAATGGTAATTGTTTTAGCATCTTTATCTAAAATAACACGTACATGAAGATCAGGATCATTTTCATAAAAATCGGGATGATTAATTCCCTCAAAACGGAGTTTGTCACATGCATCTGAAGCATTGGAAACCAACTCTCTTAGAAAGATTTCTGGATTCGAATATAAAGAATGCGTCACCAAATGCAACAGTTGAGCAACCTCTGCTTGGAAACTATAGTTTTGTGAATGACCTTCGCTACTCATGAATTACCTCTTCGTATTAATGGTACTTATTGTATGAATACCCTATGAATGGAGGAAGCATGAGTATTTTTCAAGATAATTTTTTAATTTTTTTAAACATCAATATCCTACTGTTCAGTTGACATAAAAAAACCTCACTCTAGAGGAGCGAGGTGCGCTTATTATTATAAGTAGTGACAAATGGCTCAAACACCCTTGTTATATTTATTATTATGATGCGCCTTATTATTATTTTAATTATTAGCGCTTATTATTTTTATAAAAAAATTATTATTATTTTATTTAAAAATGATAACTATAACCTAATGTATAAACCCAAGGATTTACTTTTAGGTCACCAATATTATTACCATCTAGTTTTAGTTTAGATTTTACATTTGCATAACGCACATCCGCAAATAATCCCCAGTGTGTTGACTGTTTAGGTTTAAAATTAAATCCAATTTGTCCAGCAACACCATAAGCAACTTTTGCATCTAGATCATGCCCTGCAATAGGACCTGTTGTTTTTTCACTAAATGGAAGAACTGCTGTTGCACCAATACCAACATATGGCGTGAATTGAGATACATTATTAAAGTTATACTTCACTGTTAATGTTGGTGGTAAATGCTTGAAAGATGCTATTTTTGTTCCATTACTTGTCACATCATGTTTAAACGGAGTTGCAAGTAAAAGTTCCGTAGAAATGTTTGTATTAGTAAAAAAATATTCTATAGATGGTGTAAAGCTATAAGCTGTATCTGCTTTCACATGAGGAACAGCTCCATTTGCTAAGGTATTATTATCTTCACTTGGCACTAATGCACTTGCCCCAATTTTCACTTGGAAATTCCCTGCAAAACTTGCAGAAGAAATAGAAACTAAAGCTATAAATAATGCTTTCTTAATCATTTTAAAAACTTCTTAACTACCATTAATTTAATATTATTAATATTAAATTAATTATGCAAGATTATTTTAATAATTTTTTAATAATCATTAATAAATTATTGTTTAATATTGTTTTTTATTATAATCATACTATTTTAGTCGGTTTTATATTAATCCAACCATTATAGTCGGATTAATATAACCAAGCATTATAGTAAAGTATTTTAAATAACCAAAAATATATTATATTAAAAATATAATATAAAAATAAAAAATAATTGAGCAAAATTATCGACTATGGCCACTTAGTAACAAGAGTAAAAAATAGACAGTTTTTAAGCAGTTGTTTAGGATGAATGAATATTATGTGGACTCATTGACTCGCTTCTATACAATATGTGGCAAGGATTGGAGTAAATAATGTCACAGACATCATCTTTAAAGCGTGGATTAAGTACGCGCCACATACGTTTTTTGGGGCTCGGTTCTGCTATAGGAACTGGGCTCTTTTATGGTTCAGCCTCTGCAATTCAATTGGCTGGCCCATCTGTTATTCTTGCTTATATTTTAGCAGGCCTCGCAATTTATGTTGTTATGCGAGCACTTGGAGAAATGGCAGTACATAACCCTGTTTCAGACTCTTTTAGTCGCTATGCAACCGAATACATAGGGCCACTTTGGGGGTTTACCGCAGGTTGGACTTATGTCTTTGAAATGGTCATCGTTGCTATCGCAGATGTGACCGCCTTTGGTATTTATATGGGCTTTTGGTTTCCCGATGTCCCTCGTTGGATCTGGATTCTATCACTCATTTTTTTCTTAGGTGGTATTAACCTCATTCATGTTAAAGTATATGGTGAACTCGAATTTTGGCTTTCTATTATTAAAGTCAGTGCCATTATCGCAATGATTCTCGGCGGTTTAGGAATTCTTATTTATGGATTTCATTTACCACAATCGACTGTTAATCCAAGTATCACAAACCTTTGGCAACACGGTGGCTTCATGCCAAATGGTATTGTAGGTTTTATTGCATGTTTTTCTGTTGTTGTTTTTGCTTTTGGTGGTGTAGAGGTTATCGGTATTACTGCTGGTGAATCAAAAGACCCTAAAAAAGCAATTCCACATGCAATTAATGCTGTACCTTTTCGTATTCTTTTATTTTATGTACTTACAATCTTCGTATTACTCTCTATTTTCCCATGGAATCAAATCGGCAGTAATGGTAGTCCGTTTGTACAAATCTTTGAAGGTTTAGGCATTAAATCTGCTGCGGCTGTATTAAATATTGTTGTAATTACTGCTGCAATTTCAGCAATTAATAGCGATGTATTCGGTGCTGGTCGCATGATGTATGGTATGGCTAAAAAGGGCCAAGCACCTCAAAGTTTTAGTAAAACATCTAGGTATGGTGTGCCATGGATGACCGTTGTGGTTATGGCTGGTGTACTCCTTGTTGGTGTGATATTAAACTACCTCATTCCAGAAAATGTTTTCGAAATCATTGCTTCAATTGGTACTTTTGCAACCGTTTACGTATGGCTCATGATCTTACTCGCTCACTTTGGTATGCGTAAAAAATTATCAAAAGATGAAATCAAGCAGTTAGATTTTCCTATTGTTGGCTGGCCAATTGCACCTATTTTGGCAACACTCTTTATGCTATTTGTGATTGGTTTAATTGGTTATTTTCCAAGTTTAAGACCTGCTCTTTATGTAGGTGGTGTCTGGTTAATTTTATTGGTTATAGTTTATATAATCTTTATCAAGCCTAAAAAAGCCATCTAAATAAAAGCCCACAATCGTGGGCTTTTTTATCTCTAATCCATTTATAATAAAAAAATCAAAAATACATCAAAATGATAAATAAATGAAAAACCCATCAATAGCTTGCTTAAGCATCGCTTTCGTTTTTTTAATTAATATGCTGGGTACAACCTTACCAACAGCAATTTATCCAATTTATCAAGCACATGAGCATATTACCAGCCTCACGATTACTCTAATTTTTGCAACCTACGCACTGGGTGTAATCTCTGCCTTGCTCATTATGGGCAGTTGGTCTGATCAGTTAGGTCGTAAGCCAATGCTATTTTTAGGACTTTTATTTTCCATTATTTCTGCACTTTGTTTTGCATTCGGAGATGCTTTAGGTTTTTGGTTTATTGCAAGGCTCTTTTCTGGTTTTTCAGCAGGGCTTTATGCATCAACTGCAACAGTCATGATATTAGAACTTGCTCCAAAACATTGGAGTAAGGTCGCAACACTTATCGCAAGTGGTGCAAATATTTTGGGTCTAGGTCTAGGACCAATCGTAGGAGGAATCATTATAGAAACCCTTCCTTCTCCTGAAATGATGCCTTATTTAATTCATCTTATACTTACTCTATTTGCAGGTTTAGTTCTCTACTTCATTCCAGAAAGTCGAAAAAAAGCCTCTCAAATTAAGCTAAAGGTACAAAAGCTTTCACTTCCTCATGAAGTTAAAAGTATCTTTGTTCCAGTAACTATCGCTGGATTCTCGGGTTTTATGGTCATGGGATTTTACTCCTCAATGATTCCATCCATTTTGAATCATATTTTTGAGATTCATCATGCTATTCAAATTGGCCTCACCATTTTTATTTTGTTTATTGCTTCAGTAATTGGACAAGTAAGTGAACCTTTCATTCCAAAACAAAAAAGAGAGTTTGTTGGCTGCTACACTCTTTTATTAGGGCTTATTCCATTTTTCTTTTGTATTGCCTTACAAAGCTTTACTTTGCTTTGTATTGCCACAGCTCTATGTGGCTGGGGTCAGGGACTAAGTTTTAGATCGTGTTTAGCAAACTTGGCTCAGCACAGTCCAGATGCTTATAAGGCCTCTATTACATCTAGCTTCTTCGTCATTATTTATTTAGGTATGTCTACACCTGTTATTGGTATGGGTATACTCAACCAATTTGTTACACTGAAAACTGCAACCTTTTCCTATCTGCTTGCCGTTTTTATTATTCTTACTACCGCAATTTTTTTATTGCGTCGGTACTATCAATCTATAGATATAAAAAAGGCACCCTAAGGTGCCTTTTTTGTGATTCATTCTAATTTTACTTAGAATTGCTCTTCATTTAATGCTTGGCTAAATGCTTGATCAACGTCGCTAAAGTCATTGTGAAGCTCGTATTCTGCAGCTTCAGACTCTTGACGACGACGTTCTAGGTGATACGCCAAACCAGTACCTGCTGGTATTAGACGACCTACAACAACGTTTTCTTTTAGACCACGTAAATCATCTTCTTTACCTGTTACCGCAGCTTCTGTTAAGACACGTGTTGTCTCTTGGAACGATGCAGCAGAGATAAATGAATCTGTAGATAATGATGCTTTCGTAATACCCATCAATTGACGGTCAAACTTCGCAGGGAACTTGTTTTGTGCCAATACCGCTAGGTTTTCTTGCATTACACGGATGTAATCTACTTGCTCACCTTTGATGAAGCTTGTATCACCACCGTCAACAATATCTACTTTACGAAGCATTTGACGAACAACAACTTCGATGTGCTTATCGTTGATTTTTACACCTTGTAAACGGTAAACATCTTGTACTTCATTAACGATATAGTTTGTTAATGCAACTTCGCCTTTTAGACGTAAGATGTCATGTGGATTCTGTGGACCATCAGAGATCACTTCACCACGGTTTACATGCTCGCCTTCAAATACGTTGATTTGACGCCATTTTGGAATCAATTCTTCGTAGATTTCAGCACCATCATCAGGTGTAATTACAAGACGATATTTACCTTTAGTCTCTTTACCAAAGCTTACAACACCTGAAATTTCAGCAAGGATTGCATGTTCTTTTGGCTTACGTGCTTCGAACAAGTCAGCAACACGTGGAAGACCACCGGTAATATCACGTGTACGCGATGATTCTTGTGGTACACGACCAATAACATCACCTACACCAATTGTTTCGCCGTCACGAACAGTCACAATTGTGTTTTGTGGTAGGAAGTAGAACTGCTCACCACCATCTGCTGTATCAAGTACAATCGCTGGACGTAAATCTTTACCAGAAGCAGGACGTGCTGTTACAGGTAAGATTTCAACAGTTGTCATACCTGTTGTGTCATCAGTTTTCGATGTTGCAGTCGAACCATCCACAATTTGTGAGAAGCGTGCTTTACCAGCAACTTCTGTTACAAGTGGATGTGTATGCGGATCCCATGTTGCAACGATACCGCCAGCTTCTACAGCTTGACCATCTTTAAGTAAGATGCTTGCACCGTAAGGTAGTTTATAACGCTCGCGCTCACGACCTAACTCATCTGCAATACCGACTTCACCAGAACGTGACACAGAAACTTGGTGTCCTTTCGAGTGTTGTACAGTTTTCACATTATGGAAACGTACAGTACCTTTATTACGTACTTGAACACTGTTTGCAGCAGATGTTCTGCTTGCTGCACCACCAACGTGGAACGTACGCATTGTTAACTGTGTACCCGGCTCACCAATAGATTGAGCAGCCATTACACCCACAGATTCACCTGGATTTACCAAGTGACCACGAGCAAGGTCACGACCGTAACAGTTCGCACACACACCAAATGTAGATTCACAGCTTACAACTGAACGAACCTTAACTTCATCGACACCTGCCTCTTCAAGGTAAGCAGCGATTTTTTCATCAATGAGCGTCCCTTTCGGTAAAACGATCTCATCATCAGAAGCACGACGTACATCTTCAGCAGTTACACGACCAAGTACACGATCACGTAATGCTTCAATTACATCACCACCTTGAATTAATGGTGTCATGACTAAGCCACCAGCAGTACCACAATCTGGTTCTGTGATTACTAAATCTTGTGCAACGTCTACTAGACGACGTGTTAGATAACCCGAGTTCGCTGTCTTCAATGCTGTATCGGCCAAACCTTTACGCGCACCGTGCGTTGAAATAAAGTACTGAAGTACTGTTAGACCTTCGCGGAAGTTTGCTTTAATCGGTGTTTCAATAATCGAGCCATCTGGTTTTGCCATCAGACCACGCATACCTGCAAGCTGACGAATCTGTGCAGCACTACCACGCGCTCCAGAATCCGACATCATATAGATACTATTGAATGATTTTTGTTTCTCATCTTCACCTTTCTTGTTTTTAACAAGTGTAGAAGACAAGTTATCCATCATCGCTTTAGCAACTTGGTCGTTTGTACGCGCCCAAATATCGACAACTTTGTTATAACGTTCACCAGCAGTTACGAAACCTTGCTCGAATTGATCTTCAATTTCACGAACTTCAGCTTCTGCTTTATCAATAATGGCTTGTTTTGTTGGTGGAATCACCATATCTTCCATACCTACAGACACACCTGAGCGTGTTGCTTGACGGAAACCAAGATACATTAATTGGTCAGCAAAAATAACTGAGTCTTTTAGACCAAGTTTACGGTAACAAGTGTTAATCAACTTAGAAATGTTTTTCTTTGTCATTTCAAGGTTGATCATGTCAAAGCTTAACCCTTCAGGAACAATTTCCCAAAGTAAGCAACGACCTGGTGTTGTATCAACGATAATAGTTTGTTTTTCTCTATTACCATTTTCATCAATTACAGTTTGATGAACACGTACTTTCACACGTGCATGCATGTTCACTTGACGTGTTGCTAAAGCACGGTTTACTTCGTGAGTATCTGCAAACACCATACCTTCACCTTGCGCATTCACTGCATCACGTGTGATGTAGTAAAGACCCAATACAACGTCCTGAGAAGGTACGATGATTGGTTCACCATTGGCAGGTGACAAGATGTTGTTTGTAGACATCATTAATGCACGCGCTTCAAGCTGTGCTTCAAGTGTCAATGGTACGTGAACCGCCATTTGGTCACCATCGAAGTCGGCGTTAAATGCCGCACATACGAGTGGGTGTAGACGAATCGCTTTACCTTCAATAAGTACAGGTTCGAATGCTTGTAGACCAAGACGGTGAAGTGTTGGTGCACGGTTCAACATCACTGGGTGTTGACGAATTACGTTTGCAAGTACATCCCATACTTCAGGCGTTTCACGCTCAACCATTTTCTTCGCAGCTTTAATGGTTGTTGCTTGGCCTGATGCTTGTAGTTTTGCAAAAATAAATGGTTTGAATAATTCAAGTGCCATTTTTTTCGGTAAACCACATTGATGAAGACGTAGCGTTGGACCAACTGTAATTACAGAACGACCAGAATAATCTACACGCTTACCTAACAAGTTCTGACGGAAACGACCTTGCTTACCTTTGATCATGTCTGCCAAAGATTTCAGTGGACGTTTGTTAGAACCTGTAATTGCACGACCACGACGACCGTTATCAAGCAAGGCATCTACAGATTCTTGTAACATACGTTTTTCGTTACGCACAATAATGTCTGGCGCAGCTAAGTCTAAAAGACGTTTTAAACGGTTGTTACGGTTAATCACACGACGGTATAAATCGTTTAAGTCAGATGTCGCAAAACGACCACCTTCAAGTGGTACTAATGGACGTAGATCTGGTGGAAGTACTGGAAGTACATTTAACACCATCCACTCTGGCTTATTGTTTGACTGATGGAATGCTTCCATTAATTTCAAACGTTTAGATGCTTTTTTCAGCTTAGTTTCTGAAGTTGTTTGTGGAATTTCCTCACGTAAGCGAGAAATTTCTGCTTCAAGATCGATATCTTTTAATAGATCTTGTACAGCTTCAGCACCCATTTTTGCTGAGAACTCATCGCCATGCTCTTCTAAAGCTGTATAGTATTCTTCATCGTTAAGAAGCTGATACTTTTCAAGCTCTGTTAGACCTGGATCTGTAACTACATAAGATTCAAAATACAATACGCGTTCAATATCACGTAGTGTCATGTCAAGTAGTAAACCGATACGGCTTGGCAACGATTTTAAGAACCAAATATGTGCAGTTGGCGTTGCAAGCTCAATATGGCCCATACGTTCACGACGTACTTTCGCAGTCGTTACCTCTACGCCACATTTTTCACAAATAACGCCTTTGTACTTCATACGCTTGTATTTACCACACAAGCATTCGTAATCTTTTACTGGACCAAAGATTTTGGCACAGAATAGACCATCACGTTCTGGTTTAAACGTACGGTAATTGATGGTTTCAGGCTTTTTAACTTCGCCATGAGACCATGATTTAATCATTTCTGGTGATGCAAGACCAATACGGATGCGATCAAACTCAACTGGAGTATGACCGTCAGAGTCCGTTTTTTTACGCATGATATCGAGCAAGTCTTTCAATTCTTCTCTCCGTGTGCCGAGGGAATTCATGTATTCACTCGGCAGGGTCACAAATATTGTTTATTACTGAAAATTCGTGAAGCTTTACAGCTTAGTCACCATTTTTCAGTTCAATGTTGATACCTAAAGAACGGATCTCTTTGGTCAATACGTTGAATGACTCAGGCATTCCTGGATCCATATAATGGTTCCCATCTACAATATTCTTATAGATACGTGTACGACCTTCAACATCATCTGACTTCACAGTAAGCATTTCTTGTAGCGTATACGCTGCACCATATGCTTCTAATGCCCAGACTTCCATCTCACCAAAACGCTGACCACCAAACTGTGCTTTACCACCCAATGGCTGTTGCGTTACTAACGAGTAAGAACCCGTAGAACGTGCATGCATCTTGTCATCAACCAAGTGGTTCAACTTAAGCATGTACATGTAACCCACAGTTACTGGACGGTCAAACTGTTCACCTGTACGTCCATCAAACAATGTTTGTTGACCTGTACGTGGTAGTTCAGCGAGTTCTAATAACTCTTTAATTTGTTCTTCTTCAGCACCATCAAATACTGGTGTTGCTAAAGGAACACCTTTTTTCAGGTTACCAGCAAGGATTAAGACTTCATCATCAGTTAATGTTTCAAGCTCTTCTTGCTCTCCACCAACTTTGTTATAGATTTTGTCTAAGAATTCACGTAGCTCGGCAATTGTACGTTGCTGTTTGAGCATTTTATCAATTTGCTCGCCCAGACCTTTTGCTGCTAAACCTAAATGTGTTTCAAGAATCTGACCCACGTTCATACGTGAAGGTACACCCAACGGGTTAAGTACCACATCTACAGGTACACCATTGGCATCGTGTGGCATATCTTCAACAGGTAAGATGTTTGATACAACACCTTTGTTACCATGACGACCTGCCATCTTATCACCAGGCTGAATACGACGTTTTACAGCAAGATATACTTTAACAACTTTCAATACACCTGTTGTTAGTTCATCGCCTGTAGAAAGTTTGCGTTTCTTCTCTGCAAACTTCTCATCTATTTCAGCACTTTTCTCTTTCAAGTAAGTCTGGATCTGAGTAAGACGCTCTGCAATACCTTCATCAGAAGGCTGAATTTCAAGTAGATCTACCATTTCTAGTTGAGATAACTTGTCTTCAGTGAGTTGATCACCACGCTTAGTTGTGCCACCACCGTTAGACATTTGGTCTTTCAGTAGACGTACGATACGCTCACGTGCAGCTTCTTCAAAGATTTTGTATTCTTCTTTCAAGTCTTTACGGTAAGCGTCTAACTGTGCTTTTTCAATTGCAAGCGCACGCTCATCTTTTTCAAGACCATCACGTGTAAATACTTGTACGTCAATTACAGTACCTTTAGTACCTGATGGAACACGTAACGAAGAGTCTTTTACATCTGCAGCTTTTTCACCAAAGATTGCACGAAGTAATTTTTCTTCAGGTGTTAATTGTGTTTCACCTTTAGGCGTCACTTTACCTACAAGAATATCACCCGCTGTTACTTCAGCACCGATATAAACAATACCTGATTCATCTAACTTAGATAATGCAGCTTCACCAACGTTTGGAATATCGCCAGTAATTTCTTCAGCACCAAGTTTAGTATCACGTGCAACACATGATAATTCTTGAATATGGATTGATGTTAAACGATCTTCTTGAAGAACACGTTCTGATAATAGAATCGAGTCCTCATAGTTGTAACCATTCCATGTCATGAATGCAACACGCATGTTTTGACCAAGTGCCAATTCACCACCATCTGTAGATGGACCATCAGCAAGTACATCACCACGGCCAACTTTATCGCCTAGGTTAACCAGTACTTTTTGGTTAATACATGTGTTTTGGTTTGAACGTGTGTACTTAATCAGGTTATAGATATCTACACCTGCTTCACCCGCAACCATTTCACTTTCATTAACACGAATCACCACACGAGAAGCATCAACAAACTCAATAACACCACCACGTTGTGCGATTACACATACACCCGAGTCACGTGCAACATTTGCTTCCATACCTGTACCAACAAGCGGCTTATCAGCAAGAAGTGTCGGCACCGCCTGACGTTGCATGTTCGAACCCATCAATGCACGGTTCGCATCATCGTGTTCAAGGAACGGAATTAATGATGCTGCAACAGATACTACCTGTTGTGCAGATACATCCATATGCGTTACACGCTCAGGAGGCATACGCAGTGTTTCACCTTGGTGACGCACAGTAACCATTTCTTCAAGTAAGTGACCTGCTGGATCAACCACTGCATCGGCTTGTGCAATGACAGTACCTACTTCTTCAATTGCAGAGAGGTATTCTGTATCTTCAGTCACGCGCCCATCAACAACCTTACGGTAAGGTGTTTCTAGGAAACCAAAATGGTTTGCTTTAGAGTAGACTGAAAGCGAGTTAATCAAACCAATGTTTGGTCCCTCAGGTGTTTCAATCGGACATACACGACCATAATGAGTATGGTGTACGTCACGTACCTCAAAGCCCGCACGCTCACGTGTTAAACCACCTGGTCCGAGTGCAGACACACGACGCTTGTGTGTAATCTCAGACAATGGGTTGTTTTGATCCATGAACTGAGATAACTGGCTAGAACCAAAGAATTCTTTAATTGCTGCAGCAACAGGCTTCGCATTAATTAAATCTTGTGGTGATAAGTTATCTGTTTCAGCTTGGCTTAAACGCTCTTTAACTGCACGCTCAACACGAACTAAACCTACACGGAATTGGTTTTCTGTCATTTCACCAACAGAACGCACACGACGGTTACCTAAATGGTCGATGTCATCAACTTCACCTTTACCATTACGAATATCTACTAATGTACGCATTACATCAGTAATATCTTCGTTAGATAACACACCTTCTATTTCACGCGTTTTTTGATCTGTACCAACTTCGTATGGACGTCCTAAACGACGATTAAATTTCATACGACCAACAGCAGATAGATCATAACGTTCTGTAGAGAAGAACAAGTTATTAAATAAGTTCTCTGCTGCTTCTTTAGTTGGTGGCTCGCCTGGACGCATAACTTTGTAGATTTCTACAAGAGCTTCGTCACGATCACGTGTAATATCAGCACGTAACGAGTCAGCAATATAAGAACCACGATCGATATCATTTGTGAATAGGATGTTAAATTCTTTTACGCCACCCTCTGCAATTTTCACCATAACTTCATGGCTAAGTACAGTATTGGCAGGAATTACATCACCATCACGTAACGTGATATTTTCTGCAGTAATATGCTCGTAAAGGTACTCATCTGGTACTGCAAGTTTAGTTAATCCAGCAGCTTCCATTTGACGTACATGACGTGCATTAATACGTTTGCCCTGCTCAACAATAACTTTACCGCTATTGTCTGCAATATCAAACTGTGCCATTTCGCCACGCAGGCGTTCTGGAACCAATTCAATTTGATAGCTACCCATATCTAGGTAAACAGGAACTTTTTCATAGAACAAATCAAGAATTTGTTCATCAGTATAATTTAAGGCACGTAAGATCACAGTCGCAAGAAGTTTACGACGACGGTCAATACGTACATAGACTAAATCTTTGGCATCAAATTCAAAGTCTAACCATGAACCACGGTAAGGAATGATACGTGCAGAATAAAGTGTTTTATTCGAATGTGTTTTACCTTTATCACTATCGAAGAATACACCTGGAGAACGATGCAACTGCGATACAATTACACGCTCAGTACCATTAATTACAAATGTTCCGTTATCCGTCATTAATGGGATTTCACCCATATAGACTTCTTGTTCACGTACATCTTTAATTGCTTTTGTATCACGATCTTTAATGATCAAGCGAATTTTAACGCGCATTGGTGCTGCATAAGTTGAGCCACGGAGAATACACTCACGTACATCAAACTCAGGCTTACCAAGGCTATACTCTACAAATTCTAAAGCAGCATTGCCGGAATAACTTTCAATTGGGAAAACTGAACGAAACGCAGCTTGGAGACCAATATCTTCTCGGTTTTTTGGTAATTTACCATCTTGCAAAAACGTTCTGTACGAGTCGACTTGAATCGAAAGCAAGTACGGAACATCCATTACTTGGGGCAATTTACCAAAATTCTTACGGATCCGTTTTTTTTCGGTATATGAGTATGCCATCTGGAGTCCTCGGAAAGTACAAAACTAAACCTGCCTGCAGTTCAGGTTTAGAAGGAATTACGCAGGCCGATATGGCCACCACTACTTACAAATGCTGCAAATGAGAGTGGTAATAAAACGCTTAACAATATTTTTAGAACGAAAAATATTGGTAAGCGTTTGAATTGTTTTGATTTTTTATCATTATTGCGATATATATCACAGTTCAATAAAAAACCGAGCCGATTATTGTAACGCAAAAAGGCTGATGACCCAAGAGCCATCAGCCATATCTGGAGTCAATTTTTTAACGATTGACTCCGGACGTAAATTACTTAAGTGTAACTGTAGCACCAGCTGCTTCAAGTTTCTTCTTAAGCTCTTCACCTTCTTCTTTGCTCACGCCTTCTTTAAGAACTTGTGGAGCACCTTCAACTAGATCTTTAGCTTCTTTCAGACCAAGACCAGTTGCTTCACGAACTGCTTTAATTACAGCAACTTTGTTAGCGCCAAAGCTTGTTAATTCAACATTGAATTCTGTTTGCTCTTCAGCAGCAGCAGCAGTGTCACCACCAGCAGCAACTGCAACAGCAGCAGCAGATACGTTGAATTTCTCTTCAAAAGCAGAGATTAAGTCAACAAGTTCAAGAACAGTTTTTTCAGCAACTGCGTTTAAAATTTCTTCGTTAGTTAAAGCCATGAGTATAACTCCAAATGGAAATTAAATGGTGTAGGTAATGGATTATGCAGCTTCTTGCTCGTTTTTCTCTTTGAGCGCTGTAAGTAAGCGACCCAATTTCGAAACTGGAGCTTGAAGAACGTTTGCAAGCATAGTAAGCGCTTTTTCTTGGTTTGGAAGATTTGCGATAACGCTAACTTCTGCACCTTGATAAACTTTACCGTCAAATGCGGCAGCTTTAAGTTCAAACGCTTTATTTGCTTTTGCAAAATCTTCGAACAAGCGTGCAGCTGCACCCATGTCGTCTTCAGAAGTTGAAAAACCGAGAATTGTTGGACCAACTAGGTTGTCACTTAAGATATCGAATTGAGTACCTTCAAGTGCACGTTTTGCTAGTGTGTTACGCACGATACGTGTTGAAACACCTAACTTACGAGCCTCAACACGAAGTTGAGTTAATTGCTCTACGTTTAAACCTTGGTAGTCAGCAACAACAGCAGAGAAAGCTTTGCTCGCAGTTTCGTTTACTTGAGCAACGATTTCTTTTTTGTTCTCTAATAGTAGAGCCACTGTAAAACCTCCTAAGGTGATTTATGTATTCTAAGAATACACTCCCAATTCGTAAGCCTTTCGACTTACACGCGGAGGATGAATAAATCACACCACCGCGTCTACGCAGGCTGAATTATTAAGAGAATTTCTTCTCGCCTGAGGTCTTTGACGCTAATAGGCTTTAACCTATCAATTCAAAGTCCACTCTAAAGATAGAGATAATCATCTTTATCTTTAGAGATTTAAGAATTCTGTTCTAACAATTAGTTAGATACGCTGTTTACATCAACAGTTACACCAGGACCCATTGTTGAGCTCAAAGTGATTTTTTTGATATATACGCCTTTAGAAGTCGCAGGTTTTGCTTTTTTCAAGTCAGCAACCAGTGCTTCTAAGTTTTGACGTACAGCTTCAACAGTAAAGCCAACTTGGCCAATACCAGCATGAATAATACCAGCTTTGTCTACACGGTAACGTGCTTGACCAGATTTAGCATTTTTAACTGCGGTAGCAACGTCAGGAGTTACTGTACCTACTTTAGGGTTTGGCATTAAACCACGTGGCCCTAAAATTGTACCTAACTTACCAACAACACGCATTGCATCAGGAGCAGCGATTACAACATCAAAGTCAAGATTACCTTTTTGAATGCTTTCAGCTAGGTCATCAAAACCAACAATGTCAGCGCCTTCAGCTTTAGCAGCTTCAGCAGCAGCACCTTGAGCAAATACAGCTACACGTACAGTTTTACCTGTACCTGCAGGTAAAGTTGTCGCACCACGTACAACTTGATCTGATTTACGTGGGTCAACACCTAGATTTACAGAAACATCTAATGATTCTTTAAATTTAGCTGCAGGGAAGCCATTAATTACTTCTACTGCTTCTTCCAAAGAGTAAACTTTGTTTGAATCAATAGCAGAAATCGCTTTTTGACGTTTAGTTAACTTTGCCATCTTATTACAGCTCCACTTCCAAGCCCATAGAACGTGCAGAACCAGCGATGGTACGAACACGTGCATCTAAGTCAGCACCAGTTAAATCAGGCTCTTTAGTCGTAGCAATTTCTTCTAATTGCGCACGAGTTAATTTACCAACTTTAGTTTTATGTGGCTCAGAAGAACCTTTTTGAATACCAGCAGCTTTCTTAAGAAGAATAGCAGCAGGTGGAGTTTTCATGATAAATGTAAATGATTTATCATTGTAAACTGTAATTACCACAGGAATTGGAAGACCTGGCTCAACTTTTTGTGTAGCAGCATTGAATTCTTTACAGAATGCCATGATGTTAACACCACGTTGACCTAGTGCAGGACCAATTGGTGGAGATGGATTTGCTTTACCAGCTGGGACTTGCAGCTTGATATAGCCGTCAATCTTTTTAGCCATTTTGAAATACCTCTGGGTAATAGCGCCGCTAGGCTCCCCAATGTTTGTTACATATAAATTGCCTATTTAATTAAATAGGCATTCGATCAAATTAAGTTAAATTGTTTTCTCAACTTGACGGAATTCAAGCTCAACTTGCGTTGGTCGATTAAATACATTAATCGTTAACGTCAAGCGAGATTTGTCATAGATAACCTCTTCCACAACACCTTTAAAGTCTGTGAATGGGCCATCGATAACCAATAATTCTTCACCAGGTTCAAACATCGTCTTAGGACGAGGTGCTTCACCTGTATTACGTACACGAGCTAAAATCGCATCTGCTTCTTTTTGGGTAATCGGCGCAGGTTTTTCTGGTGTTCCACCAATAAAACCAAGAACTTTTGGACATTCTTTTACAATATGCCAAGAATCGTCATCCATTTCCATTTCAATAAGCACGTAGCCTGGAAAGAATTTGCGTTCAGATTTACGCTTTTTACCATCCTTCATTTCAACGACTTCTTCAGTCGGAACTAGGACTTCACCAAAACTGTCGGCAACAGCACTTCGCTGAATTCGCTCTTTAAGTGAACGCATGACTTGTTTTTCATAACCTGAATAGGCATGAATAATGTACCAACGTTTCATAGCTTTCTACCCGATCATTAACTTTACTAACCAACCCAGCGCATAATCAAAGCACCATAGCACGATCGCAGCAACAATAATTACAAGTACAACTTGCCATGAGGTTGTTACTGTTTCTTGTTTAGTTGGCCAAGTGACTCGGCGTAGTTCTAATCGTGCATCTTTCAGCAAGCGAACAAAACCTTTGCCTTGGTGGGTGGCGTATAATAAACCTAAAGCTACAATGATACAAGCTAAAATCGCCCCAATTTGCACCCAAATATTGCTTGCTGGTGCCCAATATGCTGGAAGATATTGATTTACAAGAGAAGCTCCTATTAGCAAAATAATTGCTAAAACCCATAGAATAATATCCATAGGTGAGCCAGAACGCACAACTTCTGCTGCTGTATTTTTCTGAGGAATTGGCGCGTCGCTCAATGCGTCACGCGATTTATCATTCGACATGCTTTTACTCGTCGTAGAATTCGCGAATCATTATAAGGACAAAATAGCCAGCATCAAGCTTTAACTTTGAAATAAATGGCAGGCCAGGAGGGACTCGAACCCCCAACATTCGGTTTTGGAGACCGACGCTCTACCAATTGAACTACTAGCCTATAAAGTAAACCGAGAACCTACGTTCTCGGTTTAATATTTATTATATTACTGAATTACTTTAGAAACAACACCAGCACCTACAGTACGACCACCTTCACGAATCGCGAAGCGTAAGCCTGCGTCCATTGCGATTGGGTGGATCAATTCTACTGACATTTCAACGTTGTCACCTGGCATAACCATTTCAACGCCTTCTTTCAACTGGATTGCACCAGTTACGTCAGTTGTACGGAAATAGAACTGTGGACGGTAACCATTTAAGAATGGAGTATGACGACCACCTTCTTCTTTCGCAAGTACATATACTTCTGCGTCGAATTTAGTGTGTGGCTTAATTGCACCTGGCTTAGCCAATACTTGACCACGTTGTACGTCTTCACGCTTAGTACCACGTAAAAGAACACCACAGTTCTCGCCTGCACGACCTTCGTCTAGCAGTTTACGGAACATTTCAACGCCAGTTACAGTTGTTTTAACCGTGTCTTTAATACCAACGATTTCAACTTCTTCACCAACTTTTACAATACCTGATTCTACACGGCCAGTTACAACTGTACCACGACCAGAAATTGAGAATACATCTTCGATTGGCATTAAGAATGCTTTATCGATAGCACGCTCTGGCTCAGGAATGTAAGAGTCTAACGCTTCTACTAGAGCAATTACTGCAGATTCGCCATACTCACCTTGGTCACCATTAAGTGCAGCTAATGCTGAACCACGGATTACAGGAGTGTCATCACCAGGGAAGTCGTAAGAAGAAAGAAGTTCACGAACTTCCATTTCTACTAATTCAAGTAACTCTTCATCATCAACAAGGTCACACTTGTTTAAGAATACGATGATGAAAGGTACACCTACCTGACGAGAAAGAAGGATGTGTTCACGAGTTTGTGGCATAGGACCGTCAGTCGCAGCACATACAAGGATCGCACCGTCCATCTGAGCAGCACCAGTGATCATGTTTTTAACATAATCGGCGTGTCCTGGGCAGTCTACGTGAGCGTAGTGACGAGTTGGAGAATCATATTCTACGTGAGATGTATTAATTGTAATACCACGAGCTTTTTCTTCAGGCGCAGAGTCGATTGCTGCGTAATCTTTAGCTTCACCGCCATAAGTTTTCGCACAGATTGTTGCGATAGCAGCTGTTAAAGTTGTTTTACCATGGTCAACGTGACCAATTGTTCCCACGTTTACGTGTGGTTTATTACGTTCAAACTTGGCTTTAGCCATGATGATCATCCTCGTTCACATCGAATAAAACACTGAAAAACTCAGCACATCGACATATCGCCTAAAAATTAGACACCCAATACTTTAAAAGCAGACTAATAAGCCTGCTTTCTTAAGAAGTGTAGTTAAAACTACTAAACTGTAAAATCTGGAGCTCTTATCGAGATTTGAACTCGAGACCTCTCCCTTACCAAGGGAGTGCTCTACCACTGAGCTATAAGAGCGATACTACTTCGATGGAGCGGGAGACGAGGGTCGAACTCGCGACATGCAGCTTGGAAGGCTGCCGCTCTACCAACTGAGCTACTCCCGCATGTTGGTATAATTACCACTTCATTCGAAGTTAATGGTGGTGGGAGAAGGATTCGAACCTTCGAAACTTTCGTAGCGGAGTTACAGTCCGCCCCCTTTGACCGCTCGGGAATCCCACCTTATCACACTTACTTGGTAGTGCAGTCCTTTACTTCTGCTTTAAAACAACTTTAAAATGGTGCCGACACTCGGATTCGAACTGAGGACCTACTGATTACAAGTCAGTTGCTCTACCAACTGAGCTATGTCGGCGTTTTAAGTTGTTTCGTACATTTCGTATCGGAACGGTGTGCAGTTTAGCAAAACTTCAAAATGATGCAAGCACTTTTTTAAAAAAAGTGCAAAAAAACTTATAAAATCAATCCATTTGATGATAATTCAACCGCTTTGATCACTGCGCGAGCTTTTATTTGCGTTTCATTCCACTCTGCTTCCGGATTTGAGTCTGCAACAAGACCTGCTCCAGCTTGAACATATACCCGATTTTCTCGAATAACGCATGTTCTAATGGCAATAGACATGTCCATTTCCCCATGCCAGCCTAGATAACCCACTGCTCCACCAAAAATTCCACGTTTTACAGGTTCAACTTCATCAATAATTTGCATTGCTCTCACTTTTGGTGCACCTGAAAGCGTTCCTGCTGGGAATGTTGCTTTAAACACATCCAATGCATCTACATCATCATTCACTTCACCTTGAACATTCGAGACGATATGCATGACATGTGAATATCGTTCTACAATCATTTTATCAGTTACTTTAACTTTACCTGTTTTTGAAACACGTCCAACATCGTTACGCCCAAGATCAATGAGCATGAGATGCTCAGCAATCTCTTTTTCATCTGCAAGAAGCTCTTTTTCCAACATTAGGTCTTCTTCTGCTGTCTTACCACGAGGGCGAGTACCAGCAAGCGGACGTACTGTTGCAATTCCATTTTCTAAACGCGATAAAATTTCAGGCGAAGAACCGACAATATGAAATGGCTTTTTATCTTGGATAGTATGGCCTTGAACTAAAAATAGATAAGGCGAAGGGTTTAAATGACGTAACGCACGATAAACTTGTAAAGGCTCTCCATCAAAATCTGATACCATTCGGTGCCCAGGTACAACCTGCATCACATCTCCAGCACGAATGTACTCTTTTACTTTTTCTACAGAAGCTTTGTATGCTTCCTCACCAGTTAAAGAATGAAATTTAGGAAATGTATGTGGTTTTGTTTTAAGACGTATAGGAGTATCGAGTAAATCTTCTAAACGATTTAATTTGTTTTGTGCATCTTCATATGTTTCACCATTTTCAATATCTACATGTGCAATTAAAAATAATGTATCTTTGAGATTATCAAACACAATAACTGTTTTTGAAAGCATCATCCAAATATCAGGAAGACCAACAGGATCAGCCTCTGGCGCCATACCTTTAAGGTGTGGTTCAATATATCTTACCGCATCATATCCAAAGTACCCGACAAGTCCGCCAGTAAAATTGGGTAATTCAGGCAATTGTTGTTGCGTAGGAACTTTAAACTGACTTTGAAAGTCGCGAATGAACTGATAAGGATCTACATTTTCTTCTGTGGAAATACTTCCATCTTCAGATTGAATGTCAAGAATTCCATTATTACACGAAAAAATAGTAGATTCACCCAAACCAATAATTGAATATCTTGCCCATGTTTCTCCACCTTCAACAGATTCTAGGAGATAAGAAGGTGTATTTTTATCTAAACGGGCAAAAACTGATAACGGTGTATCTGCATCTGCAAAACGCTGTCTATAAACAGGAATTACATTAAAGCCTTGCTGTGTCAGTTGCTCAAAAATTTCTTTATTCATCGTATTACTCACTTTATTTATTCATTCAAAAATATAAATTTATAGTGAGCAACGCCATCGTAAGCACAACCTTAAACACATAAAACAATCCTATTTTCAGTTATTCAACAATTGAGTTAAGTTATCAATGACTTCTTGAGGGTGACTATCATAAATACTTTCGCCATGATTATAACCATAACTCATAATAATACAGTCAATTTGTGCAGCACGTGCTGCTTTAATATCATTCTTTGAGTCACCTATCATCAAAACATGCTTTGATTGAATTGCAAAATTTTCTATCGCATACAATAAAGGCATCGGAGAGGGTTTCTTCTCACTTAAGCTATCACCACCAATGACTAATGGAAAGTATTGAATTAAATTAAGTTGAGTCAAAATTTTAATCGCCAGTAATTTAGGCTTATTTGTAACACAAGCCATCTTAAGATGTCTTGCTCGACACACTTCAAGAAATTCAATAACACCTGAAAAGATACCACTATATATACAAAAATCTTTTTCATAGTATTTTAAGTAGTAGGCACATAGGACTTCAGGTGAAATGAATGTACACTCCATAGAAGCTAAAACAGTTCTACATAGTTTTTCACTGCCCTCACCTACCCAAACTCGAATTTGTGATTCTTGAACTAAAGGGAGATTGAAATGCGTCAGTGCCTGATTCATTGCACCAGTGATATCTTTTACTGTATCGACCAATGTACCATCTAAATCAAATAAAATGCATTGACGCTCATCTAGTTTCGCTATGGTCATTGTGAACTCCTATAAAAAAAGCATGCCTAAGCATGCTTTTAAATTCTACTGTAACTACTTAAATAGAAACCATAATAGCAATGCAACAAATAAGATCACCACAATTGTAATTAAACCAACAGAAGCATTTTTCTTAGTTTCATGATTTTCGGGCATACTCACTGAGTTTGAGTCAACTGAAGATTGCTTTGAAGCGACTGACTCTTTAGCGTGTACATCAGCACCTTCTGGAATAGGTGGTGGCTGAGGTACTTCAATATTTTGTGGTATTCCATCTTTAGATAAAGGTGTTTCTTTTGCACGCTCAGCCAATGATGGCATACCTTCATCAACTACTTTTTCTTCTAATACCGCTTTACTAGCTACATCTTCAACGAAAAGTATAAATTGCAAGGTGGCAAATTGAATCGTATCTTGGTCTTTTAAAGCTGTTTGCGCTGTAATTTTATTTCCATTCACATAAGTCCCATTCGAAGACTGAAGGTCCTCTAACCACAATGTTTGGTTTTTTATATAAAAAGCTGCATGTTTACGTGAAATTTCAGAAGACTGTAAGATGAGTCCACAACTTTGATGACGCCCAACAAGAGTATCTTCCTGAACATTGAATTCACTATTATTCAACTCACTTGAAAGAGCTTTTAGTGTCCATTTCATACTCAATATCTCTATTTAAACTTATTTTTCATAGGATAGCATGTTTCTATATATTATATAGATCAATGATATTAACTAAAATCCTTTTCAGTTAATAGATACCCGTATTATTAAACATACCTTTCTGTCTATTATTCGATACAAAAAAATATTTAATTAATTTCTTATAATCTATAAATTTTATTTTATAAATAGGAAGCCTATATTTATAAGCTTCCTATAGAATATTATCTTAGATTAGAAAGTCTTCTAATTTTGCACCTTTTGCTAACTCAGCCACCAACCAGCGTGGTTGCTTACCACGACCCGTCCATGTTTGCTCAGTATTATTATAGTTGCGATAGCGCGGTTCAACAGTTTTACGTGTTGTAACCTTACGTTTTTGCGCGCCATATTCTAAAACTTCTTCAACAGAAAGATCTAATGATGATGCGATATCAATGATTTGCTGATAAGCATCTTGAATCGCTTTATCTTTTTTTGTCGCAATTAATGCTTCAGCTTCTTGTTGTAAATGTTTTAGTTCATCCACACTTAATGTACTAATATCTTGCACTTAAATTTCTCCCAAAATAAAAATTAATATTTAAATGTATCGAATACGCGAATAATAATAAATTATAATAAATAAGTATACAGTGTAAAAGACACAATATCATTAAAACCATACTAATAGATAATATATATTAGTATTTTCATTAAGAAATAATCGATACGTTGTGAGACATTAATTCAATATTCACTTATTTAGTAACGATTATTTCACCTTATTAAAATTAAATCATACGAAGATTTAGTAATAAATAGTGTATAAAAAAGCACAATCATTATACAAAAATAAGTTTCAACTGATTGGTCTTTACTATTCTATACTATAAAACTTAAATATTTATTTTTATAAAATTTGTATTCTTTTCAAATACTTGATTTAGATCATTTAATAATGATGTATTCCCGTAAATTGATGATTTAACACGCAAATAGCTTATTAGAATATGATCGGGATATTGATCCAGTAATGCATTTGCCTGTTCATAGCGTTGAGTTTCTTGGAACAAATGCCATTTAATAAAATTAAAGATTGGCATATTGGGATATTTAACCTCCCAAGCGTTCACTTTACGCTCAACTTCATCGTATTTATTGTATGAGTTTTTCACTTTTTGTTCAAACCACATCAAAAAAACCTCTTGGTCGAACATCTCATCTAATAATTGTGTTGCAAGATATTCATATTCTTCTTCCATATTTGGTAAGCGCATTAAAACCTTCAGCCATAGAATTTTATTTTGGCGTACGGTGTCATCAATATAATCCGTTTTTAAATCGAAATAACGTAATTGAAGTTTTTCTAAATGGTCAGGGGTAGACTGCTCGAAAGTCTTTAAAATTTGTATTAGCCAGCTATTATTTGCTTCTGGTGTTAAATTTCCATAAGCTTTTGCATATAAGTACAACCATGGAAACTTGCTTGCAAACTCTCCCCAAAGGTATGCTAAATATGCCTGATAGCTAGACTCTATTTCTTTTAACCATGAGGTTTCAACCTGTTTATTAGACAATAGATCTAAATAAGCAAATGCATCTACCCCTTGACCTTCATCTAAATAAATTCTAATACGTTGTAATGTTGCTAATTCAAAAACAGCACTCGGTGTTTGATCCAGTACAGCTAAGGCCTCACTAAAGTGTCCTTCTTGTCTTAAAAAAGCCGCACGCATAATTTCATTGAGTAAGATGGAAGGTGCAAAAATATTTTCAATAACGTCTTTTTTATCTTTTTCCGCAGACAGTAACCACAAAACACCCAATTTCTCATAAGGATGAAGCGCTAAAAATTCTGCAATATCATGTTTTTTACGTTTATGTGCATAAAAGTATTTTCTTACACCATATGCAATCATTTGAATAGATAAGCTTATAAACCATATAAGAATAAAAAGCCCGAAGACCGAAGTCTGTACTTCCATATGGCTAAACAAAATATAGACATATCCTGTCTCTGTACCAAAGCTAGATAAAATACAAAATATGATAAGTACGATGAGAATAAGAATATAGGATAATAAAATTTTCTTCATTTATTGTTATCCTAATTCAATAATGTGGGTGTATGTAGTTTTGGCGTAGTATCAAAAGAAATTTTCTTCGCAATTTCTAACTGTTCACGCAGAGTATCCTGATTAAAACGCGGTGCCTGTTTCATAAGCAACAAAACTTCATCAATACTGGTGGTATAATCATCATACTGCCCCATATTCAATTGTTGATTTGCAAGAAGCAATCTTAATTGAATTTCTTTTACAACCAACCTTTGGCTGACTAAATCAGTACTCATCTGATTCAAAGGCTGTATGGATATAAGTTTTTCTACAAAACTTTTTTGCTGTGGAGGTTGATAACTTTCCACACCTTTGTCTAACAATTCTAAAAGCTCTTGATCGACCTGTGAAAGTAATTTATTGGCATAATTTAATTGTGCTTGCTGATGACGATCAAAGGCTTCAATTTGCTGTTGATCTGTCATTAAAGATGTATACAAGCTTTGTTTTAAAGCTGGAGAAATATTATAGCGATCTAGGCTTTGTATAAGCTGTTGTAAATGCTCAAGTGCATAAGTACGTTGTTGTTGATTTAAAGCAAATTGAACCAATTCTAATGCTTGCTGAATAGGTAAAATAGGGTTAATTAAAGATTGATGACTTTCAGATGAACTCGTGCCATGTTCATTTATCTTTTCTTTTGTTGTCGTGACTATTGGTTTATTTTTATGATCATCCCCTACCACTTGCGGTATTCTTTGAGCAGCGACCATTTGATCATTGACATGATTAATTGATTGCTCTGTTCGGGTAACCTGAGATCTCAGACCATCAATCGCTTGAACATACTGTTGCTGATCGTAGGTTAATTTAGATATCCATAAAAAACTTACCACCAAAAGCCCCAGACACCATTTATTCATTACTTTTCCTGCTGTGGGTACATCATAAGACGACCTAACTCATCTGCTTTTAAACTTGAAATTAAAGATATATTAGGCAGAGCAATACTTTTAGCAACAATTGTATAAACCCTTGCACCCAACACCAGATAATGACATTTATATAGTATGTTTATGTCTTTGCTGAATAAATTAAGCCAGTAATGCCAACTTGCCTCGCTACTTATACAAACATAAATTTTTTCATGATACTGTTTTAATATTTCAGCAACATGTTGAGAACTCGTAACTGTACTCTGAGGAAGACCTCTTTCATATAAAATCATATTAAGAATATGAATATTTTTCTGTGCCAGATGATCCATCATAAACTGACGTCCACCTTCACCTCGCCAAAAAGCAATGCAATTTATCTCTAATTCTTTAAGTATAGGAAGTGCCAACATGCCTTCAGACGTCTCTACATCTGGCACATGTACTTGTAATCCTATTTGATGAAACACTTCTGCAGTTTTCTCTCCTACAGCAATCCAATGTAGTTTATTTAGGTCATTAAATTCATAGCCTAATTGTTCTAAGTATTTTAATCCAATATTTGCTGCTGTAGGACTCACAACAACTACGACCTGCGCTTGAGTAGACATTATCTCAAACTGTTCAGATAGCACCAAAGAGAGATCTATTGGCTTCAATGCCAATAGTGGAAGCTCAAGTACTTCTATACCAAAGTGCTTTATACCCTTGGTCAGTGGCTCTGCCCTTTCAACAGGTCGTGTATTAATAAATAACATTAAATTATAAATGAAGATCTTTTAGTAATGGCCCTGCACCCAGTGCAAGCAAATCTTTTGCCAATTGCTGACCAATTTCAATTGCGTGCTCAGGATTACCTTGTATCTTTGCCTTTAGTAGCGTTTTACCATCTACACTTCCCACTCTACCTTCCATTGAAACTTGCCCATTTAGTAAAGTTGCATAGCCTGCTATAGGAATCTGACAACCTCCCTCTAAATATGCATTGAAAGCACGCTCTGCACGTACACATACTTCCGTTTCAAAATGTTTTAAAGGTTCAATTAATGCAAGTACATCTTGATCGTTTACTCTACACTCTAAACCAAGTGCTCCCTGACCTACCGCAGGTAAACTCACAATAGGATCAAGACCATGACGAATACGCTCATGTAATTCTAAACGCTTTAATCCTGCACTGGCTAAGATAATCCCATCATATAGACCACTGTCTAACTTAGATAATCTTGTACCAACATTGCCTCTTAGATCTTTAATTACTAGGTCTGGACGATGATTCAAAATTTGACACTTACGGCGTAAGCTTGATGTACCAACGACTGCACTTTGAGGTAATTGATCAAAGCTCTCATAGTGATTTGATACAAATGCATCGAACGGATCTTCTCTTTCACAAATTACGGGTAAATCGAGACCATCAGGCAATTGCATAGGTACATCTTTAATAGAATGTACAGCAAGGTCAGCACGACCATCAAATAATGCCTGCTCTAACTCCTTTACAAATAATCCTTTACCACCAATTTTAGCAAGAGGAGTATCTAAAATTTTATCGCCTTGCGTTACAAAGGTGACTAACTCCACTTTTAATGCTGTATGTAATTTTTCTAATCTTGCTTTAATATGTTCTGCTTGCCATAAAGCCAATGGACTTTGACGTGTCGCAATTCTTAATGTTTTCATGAGCTACCAGTAACAATTTAAATTTAAGCCTAAACTTAACGCGATTCAAAAAAAAAGCAAGTTGAATCACTCAAGTTTTATCTATAACAAGTATCGAATGAACAAATCATAAAATAATTCATTTTAAGAACAATATATTAATAACAGAAATCGTCCAACAAATTTTCTTCCAAAAAGCCAGCAACAGCCAAGTGGCAAAAATAATTTCTAATTATTATTTTATGCTGAATTTAAGCTGTATTACCAAGTTATTAGTATTTATCTATGCAAAGCTTCACTAGAGTCTTTATCCTATATATGAGATAAATAACTATAAACCTATATTTATATAGGAAAGAGCCTTAAAATAAGTCTATCAACTATTGTAATAGAGCGACTATGAGTACATCTTCAAATCATTCAAGCACACCTTTATCTCAAACTTCTGGTATGTGGGGCGGACGCTTTTCTGAAGCGACAGACGCTTTTGTTGCAGAATTTACAGCATCTGTTCAATTTGACCAACGTTTTTACAAGCAAGATATTGCTGGTTCAATTGCACATGCAACGATGCTTGCAAAAGTTGGCGTACTCACAGACCAAGAACGTGACGAAATTATTCACGGTTTAACAAATATTCAAACAGAGATTGAGTCTGGAAAGTTTGAGTGGCGCATAGACCTTGAAGATGTTCATATGAATATCGAATCTCGCCTAACACAGCTCATTGGTATTACAGGTAAAAAACTACATACAGGACGTAGCCGTAATGACCAAGTTGCCACAGATATTCGTCTATACTTACGCGACGAAATCGATGCTGTTTTAAGTACACTGAAACGTCTACAGCTAGGTATATTAACGCTCGCATCAAAACATACACATACAATTATGCCTGGCTTTACTCATTTACAAACAGCTCAACCAGTCACTTTTAGTCATCATTTAATGGCTTGGTTCGAGATGTTAGTACGTGATACCGAACGCTTACAAGACTGTCGTAAACGTGTAAACCGTATGCCTTTAGGTTCTGCTGCGCTTGCAGGGACAACTTACCCAATCGATCGCGCTTATACTGCTGAATTACTAGGCTTTGATGAGGTATCAGAAAATTCACTTGATGCTGTTTCTGATCGCGATTTTGCTATTGAGTTTAATGCTGCTGCATCTTTAATTATGATGCACTTGTCACGTATGTCAGAAGAATTAATCCTTTGGACATCCGCACAATTTAAATTTGTTCAAATTCCAGATCGTTTCTGTACAGGCTCTTCAATTATGCCTCAAAAGAAAAACCCAGATGTTCCTGAATTGGTTCGTGGTAAGTCTGGTCGTGTATTTGGAGATTTAATTAGCTTACTTACACTTATGAAAGGTCAACCATTGGCTTATAACAAAGATAACCAAGAAGACAAAGAACCGTTATTTGATGCTATTGATACTGTTCGTGGTTGCCTCATGTCATTTGCAGATATGATTCCAGCATTAATACCGAATATCGAATCTATGCGTGAAGCTGCACTTCGTGGTTTTTCTACTGCAACAGATCTTGCAGACTACTTAGTGAAAAAAGGTGTACCTTTCCGTGATTCACACGAAATTGTGGGTAAAACTGTTGCACTTGCAGTTGAAGAAGATAAGGACTTGTCTGAGCTCAGTCTCGAACAATTACAACAGTTCTCTTCACTTATTGAAGCAGATGTTTTCGATAAAGCACTCACTTTAGAAGCATCTGTAAGTGCACGTGACCATATTGGTGGCACAGCGCCAAAACAAGTAGAAGCAGCTATCACACGTGCACATACACGCATTGAAGCTTTATACGCAACGAAATAAGAGGGTTTAAAATGGCACGTCAAGTTTTTTGCCAGAAGTATCAAAAAGAAATGGATGGGCTCGATTTTGCTCCCTTTCCAGGAGTAAAAGGCGAGTTCTTTTTCGAAAATATTTCTAAACAAGCATGGCAAGAATGGCTTCAACATCAAACCACCCTCATTAATGAGAAGCGTTTAAATGTGTTTGAACCCGAATCAAAAAAATTTCTAGAAGAGCAAAGAGAAAAGTTTTTTTCAAATGATGAAACTATAGAAAAAGCTGAAGGTTGGAAACCAGAATAATTTGTATATAAAAAATAGGGAGTTAGATATTTCTCCCTATTTTTCTCATTTAATGATAATTACATACTATTACAAACAACGCTTATAAAAACACATATCCTTACAAGAAGCTTAAAGACAGATTCCTGTATTTTTCATATGATTTATCACATAGAGAGACACTAACTCTCGTAACATAACAAATATGTAAGTTATTGGTCCCAAATCTCCCCCAAGGTTTGGGATTTTTTTTATCTTTCGCTTTCGTATCTAATCATCATGTACTTTCTTCTCAATCTCATCCATGCTCGCATGACGAACATCTAATCCTTTCACAATGTAAATTACCTGTTCAGCAATATTACGTGCATGATCCCCTATACGCTCTAATGAACGTAGTACCCAAAGCACATTTAAAACACGAGATATCTGACGTGCATCTTCAATCATATAAGTCATAAGTGTACGCGTTGCTGCTTGATATTCACGATCGGTATCTACATCTGCACGTAATACTTTCAGCGCCTGCTCGGTATCTAATCTAGCGAACGCATCTAATGCTTCATGAATCATCACACGAACTTGATTTCCAATATGACGTGCTTCCATAAAGCCATAAGAATTACTTCTTTCTTCACTCAAACTTTGTGAAATCGTTGCAATCTTATTTGCTTCATCTCCAATACGCTCTAAATCAGTATTGGCTTTACTCATGGCAATAACCATACGTAAATCAATTGCAGCAGGATGACGACGTGCAAGAATAATAGTTAAGCACTCATCAATCTCTCGCTCTAAACGATTTACTGTTGTCTCTGTGTACTGAACATCTATCGCTAAAGCAATATCATTGTCTAACAATGAATGCATTGCATCAGTAACTTGCTGTTCAATGAGTCCCCCCATAGACATAAATTTTGCATTTGCTTCTTGTAACTCCTCATTAAACTGAGAAGAAATGTGATGTGCCAGCATTGGATTTTTTACACTCAAGAGGGGTATCTCCAAAAAAAATTAAAACACATTAAGTACAACACACTAAACTTAATATTTAATGACAAACATCACAATTACAAAACATGCTTATCCATTATTTATACATTTATAAATAATTCAAATTGTTTATTGTTACAATTGTTATGTTATGTGAAAATAATTCTCTCATAGAATTGTTAAAGTAATTTTATATTTTTCAATTCTTTTACTAAAAGGCTGTATTCATTTACAGTTTTCTCGGCTGAAAAAATACATAATATTATCTAGATCGACCTGTAGATTCTACAGATAAAAATCGAGATTTAGATAAGGATTACTATGCAGGTTACAACTATATGAGAGAAAGACTTGTCTTCATATTCATGATAGTTTGTTCATTACTCAGTGGTTGCCAACAAGAAAGTCACCCATCCTACCCTAAAGAGCGGCAAGATCATAAAACTTCATCGATACAAAGTCCATGCACCTACTTAAGACAAGATATACAGCATATTGACAATCGAAGTACAGTGGAAGCACTAAAAGAAGTTAACTTTCGTCTTAAACAATGTTTACCTCAATTTAGTATGAATGATCGTACCTTACTCATTTATGCCACGACAGCCATGTATCAGCGCTTTTTATTTGTAGACCGAACACCAGATCAACAACAGTATTTTGAGCAATATGCAATAAATACAAGTAGTTACCCAACCTTACAACAGAGCTATGAATCTCGTTTTTCTAAGCGAGATCAATATCTTATAGAACATCAAAGTAATGCTGCATATTATGAGTTATACGATGCAGGAAATAACTTAACGAAATATCGCAGACAACCTGACTACTTAAAAGATATTTTTGCACCCTTTTTACCTGCTGCAGAACAAATGTTTATTATTAATTTAGCAAAACAAAATAGACAACCAGTAATTTCAAATAATACCTTTAATTTAACATGGCAAGAAATTGCAGATCGTGCACAATTTTGGGAAAGCTATACCATTTCTTATCCAAATAGTATCTTTTTTGAAGATGCTCAGCGCCTTAAGTTTGCCTATACACGCTTTTTATTTCATGGTTTGCCGAATATGCCTATTTCAACCAATTATGAGGGAGAAGAAAATATTCATCCTGAAGCATTACAAGAAATTAAAGGCCTTGCAGCAAATGGACATTCTCAGCTCTCAGAGCGTGCAGTAAAATTCTTAAAATTCATTGAAATTCCTATAGCAACGCGTGATGCAAAGTTTCCAATAGAGCTCAGCCCTGTAGAACAACGCTCTAAGCGTGCTGAAACCATTAAAGACATGAAACAGTTAGATCAATATATTGGTCTATATGATCCATTAAGTTTTGATAGCACACACATTAATCGAGATTGTTTCAGTGATTCTATTTGTGTAACCCATCTAGGAAATATTTCAAGTAGCTTTGCGACAAAACAAGAGTTTTAAATTTACCCAACTCTTTAAAACGTGCTAGTCTTTGAACACCGCTTGACGGAGCGCGAGTAATGACTCGCTGAGATCACCTAAGTTTAACTTAAAGGTGAGTACCGTTGAACCTGATCAGGTTAATACCTGCGTAGGAATCAAGCCACCTCAAACTTATGCCCTATTTATTCTTTTATTAGGATACATCCGTCACCGTTTTTGGTTGAGCTTGATTCGTTGATTTTTCACAAGGATCATGGCAATGAACCAATTAACGAATCTATCTAATAACTCAAAGCAACATGAGCAAGATGCAAAGGATTTAACTCGTATTCTACCTGCATCCAGCAAAGTATATATTTCAGGCTCTCACCCTAGTATTCGCGTACCCATGCGACAAATTAGACTTTCTAATACACCCGAGGGACTAGGTGGTGAAGAAAATCATGCCATTTTAGTTTATGACACATCTGGGGTTTATACCGACCCAAATATAAATATTGATTTAAATCGAGGTTTACCCACCTTACGTAAAGATTGGATTGAAGCACGTAAAGACTCAGAGGAGCTACCACATCTAAGTTCAACCTTTGGACAACAGCGTGCAAAAGATATTCGTACAGCCAATATTCGTTTTGCACATATTCAAAACCCACGTCGTGCAAAAAAATCCAAAAATGTCACACAAATGCATTACGCCAAACAAGGCATCATTACCCCTGAAATGGAATTTGTTGCGATTCGTGAAAATCAAAAACAGCATGAGTCTGTCGACTCACGACAACATCAAGGTCAAAATTTTGGTGCAAAGAATCTGACAGAAATTACACCCGAGTTTGTGCGTCAAGAAATTGCTGAAGGTCGTGCGATTATTCCTGCAAATATTAACCATCCTGAATCTGAACCCATGATCATTGGTCGAAATTTCCTCGTGAAAATTAATGCCAATATTGGTAATTCGGCGCTAGGCTCTTCTATTGATGAAGAAGTTGCCAAGATGACGTGGGCAACGCGTTGGGGTGCCGATACCATTATGGACTTATCTACAGGCCAAAATATTCATGAAACTCGAGAATGGATTATTCGTAATTCTCCCGTACCTATTGGAACAGTACCTATTTATCAAGCCTTAGAAAAAGTAAATGGTATAGCAGAAGACCTCAATTGGGAGATCTTTAGAGATACGCTAATTGAGCAAGCTGAACAAGGTGTAGACTATTTTACAATACATGCAGGTGTACTGCGTGACTATGTGCCACTCACTGCAAACCGCCTTACAGGCATTGTTTCTCGTGGTGGTTCGATTATGGCACAGTGGTGCTTAGCACACCAAAAAGAAAACTTCTTGTATACACATTTTGATGACATCTGTGAAATTATGAAAGCCTACGATGTCTGCTTTAGTTTAGGCGATGGATTACGCCCAGGCTGTCTACAAGATGCCAACGATGAAGCACAATTTAATGAATTGCGTACACTTGGCGAGCTGACCCATAAAGCATGGGAACATGATGTTCAAGTCATGATTGAAGGCCCGGGTCATGTACCTATGCACATGATTAAAGAAAATATGGATCTGCAACTTGAAGTATGCAAAGAAGCACCTTTTTATACACTTGGCCCACTAACCACAGATATTGCCCCAGGTTATGACCACATTACCTCTGCCATTGGTGCTGCTATGATCGGTTGGTATGGTACAGCAATGCTCTGTTACGTTACGCCAAAAGAGCATTTAGGCTTGCCAAACAAAAAAGATGTCAAAGATGGCATTATTACTTATAAAATCGCTGCCCATGCTGCCGATCTTGCCAAGGGTCATCCGGGCGCACAAGTAAGAGACAACGCACTTTCAAAAGCACGCTTCGAATTCCGTTGGGAAGATCAATTTAATTTAAGCTTAGACCCTGATACAGCACGTGAAATGCATGACGAAACCATGCCAAAAGAAGCACATAAATCTGCTCACTTTTGTTCTATGTGTGGACCTAAGTTTTGTTCTATGAAAATATCTCAAAATGTGAGAAATCTAGCAACACAGGCGTAAGCTCAAACGTAATTAGTTCAAATAACACACAATCTACTTTGTATAGGTTGTGTGTATATTGTGCTATTATTTCCTTAGCATTTACAGAAAATTTATAAAAAAATAGTGAAATAACGCACATTAAAATTATCTATTTATTTTTGCTTCACATTTCTATAAAAAATAAGCATTTCCTCTCCGATATATCTCGGTTAGCATAACGACACATAGCTTTTATATAAGTTGATCATATTGATGAAGAAAGAACAATATACACAAAAGGATATAAAAGTTCTCTCAAGAGAATCAATATATCAGGGTTTTGTAAAACTAGAAAAAGTATCGATCCAGTACCGATTATTTAATCAAGATAAATTTTCTAAGGTGGTGGAGCGAGAGTTAATACATCGTAAAAAGGCTGCTGGTGTTCTGATCTATAATGATGAACAAAAACGTTTTGCATTAATTGAACAGTTTCGCATTGGGGCAATAGAGGATACAAGAACGCCTTGGCATCTTGAAATTATTGCTGGTGTATTAGATGGGGACGAATCGCCTGAAGAGTGTATTTACAGAGAAAGTATTGAGGAAGCTGGCTGTAAACTCTATGACTTAGAACATCTCTTTACGTTTTATCCTTCAGCAGGTTCATGTGATGAGTTACTCTACTTATACACAGCACAAGCAGATTTTCCTGAAAGTGGCAGTATCTTTGGCTTGGCCGAAGAGGGTGAAAATATCAAACTTCACTTATTTGATTATTCACAAATTCAAGATTTATTTCTAAACGAACAATTAAGAAATGCACCTGTAATTATTGCACTTCAATGGCTCAAACAACATATTCAGGCACTTCAAAACTAACTGCTCCTCTGTATGAGAATGTATCTTCTATGAAAACGATTATCCAAATTAGCGATACACATTTAATGGATTCATGCGATGAGCAGTTCGTTAAAATAGATCCTGAGCTTTCTTTTCATCAAGTGATGAATGATATATTAGAACAAAATCATAAAATTGATATGATCATTCATACAGGAGATATTGCACAGGTTGCCAAACCCCAAACGTATAGTCGTTACCTCAGTTATATGGAAAGTTTAAATATTCCTTTCTATCAAACCCCAGGTAATCATGATGATTTAGAAATTTTCCCGTATCCACAGAATCAACCAATTTCTTTCATTCATTTAGACCAGTGGTGTATTATTTTATTAAATAGCGCTGTTTCTGGCCGAATTGATGGATATATTGACAAACATCAGCTTCAAACACTTGAAGAACTGCTTCAAACACATTCAAACCTTCATACAATAATAGGCTGTCACCATCATCCTGTACCCATGAAATCGGAATGGATTGACGAGCATTGCTTAAAAAATGGTAATGAACTCATTGAGATACTCAAAAATTATCCTCAGGTGAAAGGTGTAATTAACGGCCATGTTCATCAAGAAACTGATGTTACACTTCATCAGATTCGCTTTCTTTCTGTCCCTTCAACAAGCATACAATTTAAGCCAAAAAGTAAAGATTTTGCTTTAGACACCATTGAACCTGGTTATCGCTGTCTTTATTTACACGATAACGGTCATTTTGAGACTCAAGTGCACCGTTTAGATGAACACCCACACCAAATAAATGAAAATATTTCAGGCTATTAACTTTTATTTTCTTAGAAATTATATTAAGTTAGCTCATCGGTAAAACTGGTTTCATATCAAATATGCTTTAAGGACTATCCAAGTCATTAAAAAGTCTTTATGATAACGAGCCCTTAAAAGTCTGGTTTTACAGCTTTGAAAGGCAATAATAAAAATTTGCATATCGCCCTAACGAGTACGTAACTTTGACGTATATGATGAGGAATGCCCTATATGGCAAATGATACTCTAAACCAAGTCTTAGATGAGCAAACAGCTGTTGAAGGTGAAGCACCCAAACGTGGTCGCAAAGCAAAACCAAAAACAGCAAGTGGCGGTTCTACTGCAAGCCTTTTTGGTATTGCACCGTATGAACCAAAGAAAAATGAAGAGTATATGTCTGATGCACAATTAGAGCACTTCAGAAAAATTCTTCTCGCATGGAAGTCTGACTTAATGTCAGAAGTTGATCGTACATTAAACACGATGCAAGATGAGTCTACAGCACTTCCTGATGTAAATGATCGTGCAACACAAGAAGAAGAGTTCGCGATTGAACTGCGTACTCGTGACCGTGAGCGTCGCTTAATTCGTAAAATTGAGAAGTCAATTGAAGCAATTAAAAATGATGATTATGGTTTCTGTGAAACATGCGGTGTTGAGATCGGTTTACGTCGTCTAGAAGCAAGACCAACTGCAACATTATGTATTGATTGCAAAACACTCGCAGAGATTAAAGAAAAACAAAATAAAGGTTAAATCATGAGTGATCAACACTCAGAACATACACCTTATCGGGGTCGGTTTGCGCCATCGCCAACTGGCCCTTTGCATTTTGGCTCTCTCATTACTGCTGTTGCGAGCTATTGCGAAGCAAAATCGAACCATGGAAAATGGCTGGTTCGCATAGAAGATACAGACATTCCTCGTATTTATCCTGGTAGCGAAACACATATTCTTCAGTGTTTAGAAGCATTTGAGTTTGAAATTGATGAGCAAATTTTGTTTCAAAAAGATCGACTCGATATCTACAATGATGTATTGGAACAACTTCATCAAAAGCACGCTATCTATGCTTGTCAGTGTACACGTAAGATGCTCGGATCAAATGCAATATACCAAGGTACATGTAAAAACCTTCACTTAGATTTTGAACATCAGGCAATTCGTGTCAAAGTCAATGAAGATCCCATTACTTTTATAGATATATTACAAGGTGAGCAAACCGCTAATCTTGCTACTGAACTCGGCGATTTTGTTTTAAAACGCCGTGACGGTATCATTAATTATCAACTTGCCGTTGTGGTGGATGACTACCTCCAAGGAATTACACATGTCGTTCGCGGTGCAGATCTTTTAGATAATACTGCCCGTCAGATTTGGCTAGGCAAATTACTTGACTATCCTCAACTTCGTTATTTACATCTTCCTCTAGCAATGAATGATCAAGGTCAAAAACTTTCTAAACAGAATTTGGCTCAAGCACTCGATCCATCCAATGCATCAAAACTCTTACAACAGGCTTTTAGTGCACTTCAACAGCCCGATGTAGCGCTAGATCGACCTTCAAATATGCTCAAGCAAGCTGTTCAACAGTGGCAAATTCATCATGTTCCTCAAACAACCATGCTCTCAGGTACCTATTTCTAGCTATAAAAAAAGCACTTCTGATCAAGTGCTTTTTTTCGCTGAGTGTATTTTAGAAATTCGAAAGCTCTTTGGTTGGATTTTCATCTTGTGTAGAAGCATCAATTTTAAGTACCAGTGTAATCATTGCTGCACACATCATGAGCGATGATCCACCATAACTAATAAAAGGTAGTGTTAAACCTTTGGTAGGTAACATCCCCATATTCATACCCGCATTCACTAAAATTTGCATGAGAAATATAAAGCTTATGCCATAAGCCAAATAACCTGCTCGAAGATAGTTATTTTTTAGTGCACGATAACCAATGCGAACACAACATGCGAGCATTAAAAATTCAAGTGTTAAAATGGTAAAAATACCAAAGAAACCAAACTCTTCACCTAAAATTGCCAACATAAAGTCTGTATGTGCTTCTGGAAGATAAGACATTTTTTGCATACTATGCCCTAGTCCTACACCAAACCACTCGCCACGCCCAAATGCCATAAGCGCATTCGATAGCTGATAACCTGCACCGAGCGGATCAGCCCATGGATTTGAAAAAGACATTAAGCGTTCAAGACGATAAGGCTCAAAGATAACCAGTGATGCCAAGGCCAATACAATAACACCACCCATAACGAGGAACTGTTTAATCGGTGCGCCTGCAAGGAAAAACACACCAACCATCATCATGACAATTACGGCCGTAGAACCAAAATCGGGCTCAAGAATAATGAGTACAATAGAAACGAACATAACCAAGGCTAAACGCATGAGTCCCATCCAACCTCGATCTCTAACCTCACTGGCACGGCGTACGACATAGTCTGCAGTAAATATTGCCATAATCATTTTAGCAACTTCAGTCGGCTGTAATGTAAAGAAACCTAAACGAATCCAACGCCTTGCACCGTTTACTTCAGTACCAATAAGGAAAGTTACGAATAATAAAGCAATCGTAATTAACCACAGAAGAAAAATACTTTTAAACCAGCTTTCTAAGGCAAATCTTGAAACGACAAAAGCAACACACATCGCAATCATAATTGAGATCATATGTCGCTCTAAGAAGTAGAACGGATTATTTTGCACATTTGCAGCATAAGGCATTGATGCCGAAGCCACCATGACCGTCCCAATCACAAGTAATGTCAGTACACAAAAAACTAAAATGTTTCTTACGGTAATTTCCTTAGGAAGGATATGACTGATACGTGTATAGAGGTCTTGTAACTTTGTACTTGGGCTTACTCCTAAGCGTTCTTTTTTTTGAATCATGCTTATAAGGTCTCTACATATTTGACAAATTGGTGCCCTCGGTCACCATAATTTTTAAACATATCAAAGCTTGCACATGCTGGCGACAATAAAACAACATCATTTGGTACAGTCATCTCTTGGCAAATATCTACAGCTTCCTGCAATGTTTTAGCGAATACAACTTCAGTTGCTCCATCAATAGCTTGAGAAATTTGAGATGCATCCTCTCCAATAAGCACAGCCACCTTCACAAAACGTTCTAATGCTGTGCGAAGCACAGTGAAATCTTGTCCCTTGCCTACACCACCTAAAATTAAGGCAACTTTACCAGCCGTATTTGATGCTAAAGCTTGACCTAAACCTTCAACCGCAGCCACAGTAGCACCCACATTTGTGCCTTTTGAGTCGTTGTAATAACGAACATCTTGTTTTGTCGTCACATATTCACAGCGATGCTCTAAGCCTTTAAATGTCTTTAAAGTATCTAACATTTTATCTTGAGGTAGGCCTATGGCTTCACCTAAAGCAAGGCAAGCCAATGCATTTGCCATATTATGCATGCCCTGAATATACATAAGATCTGTACGTAACAAGCGTTCACGGCCACGTGCTAACCACATTGTGCCATCAGTATCTCTTAAAATGCCGTATTCATTCATATCTGGTGCATTTAAACCAAAACTTTGTATAGGTGTTGAATCTGGAATAAGTGGTCTTGTCAGCGCATCATCTCGGTTATAAACCACCTTCTTCACTTGCTGAAAAATACGATGTTTTGCTTGATGATAATTCAGCATATTGCCATGACGATCTAAATGATCTTCACTCATGTTTAATACAACAGCAACTTCAGCATTTAAATTTGATGTTGTTTCTAGTTGAAAACTTGAGAGCTCCAGAATAATTAACTCAGGTTTATCTTTAAGTAAATCTAACGCTGGACGTCCAAGATTTCCACCAACCGCAACGTTTTTTCCAGCAGCCTGCGCCATCTGACCAATTAAAGTAGTTACTGTACTCTTTGCATTTGAGCCTGTAATCGCAACTACAGGTACATCCGTTGCTCGTCTAAGCAATTGAATCTCACTAATCACTGGAATGCCTTTGGTAATGGCTTGCTGAATTTCAGGCAAATCCAAAGGTAAACCTGGACTAAGAATAATTTCTTCGGCTTGTAATAAGAGTTCTTCGTCAATAGAACCAAATACTTTTTCAATATTTGCAGGAATTTTTTCACATCCAGGAGGCGTCTCTCTAGAATCTGTTACAGCGACACGATATCCCGCATCTACTAAAAAATTGACGGCAGATACGCCAGATATACCAAGGCCAACAACAACCTTTAAACCACCACGCTGTATTAACATTTATGCCCCAAGCATCATTCTTTTACTTTTATGAATGGTAGCACTTTGCTTTTTAGATTGCTTTTATAGATTAAAGAACATCACTATTTTTTTGTGTTATTCACGTAAAAAGCCATCTTTAAGATGGCTTTTTCATTATAAGAAATATTATTTCCATTTTACTGCTTCAACAGTTTCAGGAACTTTTACTTTACTTTTGCTTGGTGAACTACTGCAATCACAGCCACCACCACATCCGGCAACCATGTCAGGTCTAATCCAGTTTGCAATTTTATGCCAACCCTGCCTTTCACAGATATTGGCCAAATGATTAAATACCTTATAAGCAGATTTTGGAAAAACCTTCTTAAATGTATAAATCGCACTCCAGATTACCAATGCAGCAACGATAAGTGTTTCAACCATTTTAGCCTCCTCTTAGCCAAAATAATGTGAGGCAATTTGATAAGTTAGAAATGCCGTAAAATATGCAAGTCCAAACAAATAAATTGTCATAAAGGCAACCATTTTCCATGAGCCAGTCTCACGGCGCACAGTTGCAAGCGTAGAGATACAATGTGGTGCATAAATAAACCAAACCAGTAACGATAATCCAGTAGCAATTGTCCAACCTGAGTCAGGTGAGCTGATTAAATGTGTTAAACCTTGTGCAACTGCATCATCATCTGCACCAGAGAGTGCGTAGACCGTTCCTAAAGAAGCAACCACTACTTCTCGTGCAGCCATTGCAGGAATCAGTGCGATACAAATTTGCCAATTAAAGCCAATTGGTGCAAATAAAGGCTGAATCAGATGGCCTAATTGTCCTGCGAAGCTATAATCAATTGCAGGTAAAGTGGCATGTTCAGGGGGCTGTGGGAAAGTACTTAAAAACCAAAGGAGAATTGAAAGTGCAAAAATAATTCCACCAACACGTTTTAAGAAAATACGTCCACGATCGAGTAGACCAATACCAATACTTTTCATATTTGGAAAGCGGTAGCTTGGAAGCTCCATCAGCAATGCATATTCAGATTTATCTTTTTGAAATAACTTAATAATAAAAGCAACAATCAATGCACTTAAAATTCCTGCCATATACAGTGCAAACAATACAAGTCCTTGTAAACTTAAAAAGCCCCAAATTTGCGTATTTGGAATAAATGCTGAAATCAGTAATGCATAAACAGGAAGTCTGGCAGAACAAGTCATGAGTGGCGCAACTAAGATCGTTGTTAAACGATCACGTGGATCATTAATACTTCTCGTGGCCATAATACCTGGTACAGCACAGGCAAAACTAGACAACAACGGAATAAAAGAGCGACCACTTAACCCTGCTTTATACATCAATTTATCAAGTAGAAAAGCTGCACGAGGTAAATAACCCGTTTCTTCTAACAACAAAATAAAGAAGAACAAAATCAGAATTTGAGGTAGGAACACCACAACACTACCTGCACCCGCAATAATCCCATCTGCAACCAAACTATGAAGCATTGGCTGAGTAATGACACTACCTACAGCTTCACCTAACCACTTAAACGCACCTTCAATGGCATCCATAAAAGGAGCAGCCCAAGTAAATACAGCTTGGAATACAATAAACATGAGTAAAGCAAGACTGACCAATCCTAAAATAGGATGGAGAAAAATACGATCTAAGAAGGCTGTTCGCTTATCTTCTTTATCTGCAAAAACAATAACATCATCTAAAATTTGTTGTGCTTTCTGATGAGGATTTCCAACCAGACCACTTAACTCTGTATTCGGTGTATTAAAACGTTTTTGATCTAATGCTTTTGTTAAGTTTGCGACACCAGATGCGTTTGTTGCTACTGTTTCAGTAACAGGTACACCAAGACGTTCAGAAAGTTTTTGAATATTAATTTGAATACCACGACGGCGTGCTTCATCCATCATATTTAAAACGACTAAAACAGGTCGTCCTAAGGCAATGACTTCTAATACTAAGCCCAGATGTAAACTCAAATTTGTTGCATCAACAACACACAAAAATGCATCTTGTTCTGCTTCAGTTTCAATTTTACCTAAACAGACATCACGTGTTACCGCTTCATCTGGACTTGTAGCATCTAAACTATAGGTACCCGGTAAATCCAGTACACGTACAGCTTGACCAGAAGGTAGATTAAAGAAACCAACCTTTTTCTCTACAGTCACACCTGCATAATTACCGACTTTTTGGCGAGTTCCTGTTAACTGATTAAAAACAGATGTTTTACCACAGTTTGGGTTGCCAACCAAAGCGACTCGAAGCACCTCACTCATACAGGTGCTCCCTCATGATTCACTTCAATCTTTTCTGCTTCAAACTTTCTTAGCGCAAACCGTGTAAATCCGATCTGAATAAGAATGGGATCGCCACCAAAAACGCCTCGTGCAATAATCTTTACAAGGGTCCCTGGTAAGAATCCTAAAGTTTCCAATCGGCTCGCAATTAAATCATCTTGCCCATCCACAGCATTTAGGTGATTAATCTTTTGTATAACAGCAGCTTGCTTGACCTTTAACTCTGATAACAGCACCGCGCAGCATCCTTAACATTTTTAATTATTATAAACATAAATGAGAACAATTTACATACACATCATCAGCTATTAACTAAATGCAACATTTATCAGTTTAGTCTTCTCAATTAAATTATTTTTAATTATGATATCGCCATGCTAAACAATAAAAAACCTCGCGTACCTGCGCCTGTCAAAATACCGAAAAAGCTCTCTTTTTTAATTGGGTATAGAGATTATTTGGTTGCACAAACCGTCAGCCCACATACACGTAATGCCTATTTGTCTGACTTAATACAATGTAGTGAACTCAGTCGTTTACCCCTATCACAGTGGTGTAAAGACGATATTTCAGATGTACTTATTGAGCTGACCAAACAAGGAAAAAGCCCACGCTCTATTGCAAGGATTCTCTCTGCGCTTCGGTCTTTTTACAAATTTATGCGCGAGCAAAAACTCCGTACAGATGATCCGTTAGAAACACATAAAACACCTCAGCTTGGTCGAGCGCTTCCTAAAGACCTAAGTGAAGAAGATGTCGAAGCTTTAATTCAAGCACCCGATATTCACACACATCTTGGTCTAAGAGACCGTGCCATGCTTGAAGTACTGTATGCAAGCGGTCTACGTGTAAGTGAACTCATTAATTTACGCATCGAGCTACTCAACTTAAGACAAGGCTATTTACGCATTCTTGGTAAAGGTAATAAAGAAAGGCTCGTTCCAATCGGACAAGTCGCCACAGAGTGGATTGAAAAATATCTTAATGAAGCACGCCCTGCCCTTTATAAAACCAGTACAGACTATTTATTCTTAACCCAACATGGTGGAATTATGAGTCGACAAAATTTTTGGTATGCCATTAAACGTTACGCCCTAATTGCCAATATTCAGACTGAACTTTCGCCACATACTTTAAGACATGCTTTTGCAACACATCTCCTCAATCATGGTGCAGATTTACGTGTTGTACAGATGCTTTTAGGTCATAGCGATTTGTCCACTACACAAATTTATACGCATGTGGCACAAGTCAGATTGCAAAAAGTACATGAGACATATCATCCCCGCCCGTAACACAGGTATGTGAGATTGTCACACTTAGTAATGAAACTTCACGAACTTGATCATATTTTTTGATATGCTTAAGCATTATTTTTATTATTCTTGATCAGTTAAAGAGTTTTTTATGGCATTTCCTTATTCTAAAACACTCCTTGCTTGCACTCTCGCTGTAACTGCCATTATGTCTGGTTGTTCTAAAGACAAAGCAGAAACAACAAAATCAGATTCACTGACAGCGACAAGTCCAGCAACAGGTGACGTATCACCTATTCTAGAGCGCAATGAAAAACAACGCTTAATGAAAACATTCCAAGAGCAGTTGGAAAAAGCAAATATTAAAATTAAAGTTACCGACATTAAAAAGACGGAAGTTCCAAATATTTACTGGGTAAACTTAGAAGGTATGCCATCGGTTTATGCTACATCTGATGGTAAATATATTATTCAAGGCGATATTTTACGTTTAGGCGATACAAAACTACATAACGTAAGTGAAGGATTGCAGGCACAAGAAAACCAAAAACTCTTTGAACAATTGAATGTAAAAGATCTTATTGTTTATCCTGCTCAAGGTCAGACAAAACATATAATTTATGTATTTACAGATGCAAGCTGCCCTTACTGCCATAAACTTCATGAATCACTGCCAGAAATTACAGCAAAAGGTATTGAGGTTCGTTACATTGCATGGCCTCGTGGCGATCAGTTCCTCCCAATGATGGAAAGTATTTGGTGTAGTAAAGATCGCCAAGCTGCATTTGCTTCAGTGGTAAAAGGTGAAAATATTCCACAAACACAATGCCAAAACCCAGTCAAATCACAATATGCACTTGGCCTAAATATCGGTGTAAATGGTACACCTGCTGTATATAGTCAAGACGGTCATTACCTAGGTGGTTACCTTTCAGCCGATGATATTGTCAAAAAATTAGAAAAATAATACTAAAATAGGTGAAGATTCGCGAATCTTCACCTACACTCTGCCGATTTTTTTAGCTATGATCTAAGATCATTTGCTAATTTATTTTGGAGTGTGACGTGAAACCAGTTCGTCTGGCTATACTTGGTCTTGGTACCGTTGGTTGTGGAGTTCTTCAATTATTACAAGAAAATGCCACAGAAATTAAACGCCGTACAGGTCGAGAAATTCAAATTACTCACGTAGGCACTCGCCGTCCACGCCCAGATCTCAATTTGGAAGGTATTCAACAAAGTGCAGATCTATTTGAAATTGTTCGCCAACCCGATGTAGATATCGTTGTTGAACTCATTGGTGGTATTCAACCTGCACATGATTTAATTTTAGAAGCAATAAAACATGGAAAACAGGTTGTTACAGCAAACAAAGCTTTACTTGCTGAAGAAGGCAATGAACTCTTTGAAGCGGCTGACAATAACACCGTACAAATTGCATATGAAGCTGCGGTTGCAGGCGGTATTCCTATTATTAAAGTCATGCGTGAAGGACTTGCAGCAAACCGAATTGACTGGTTAGCTGGTATTATTAATGGTACAGGTAACTTTATTCTGACTGAAATGCGTGATAAATCTCGTCAGTTCGAAGATGTACTTGCAGAAGCTCAAGCTTTAGGCTACGCAGAAGCAGATCCTACATTCGATGTTGAAGGCATTGATGCAGCACATAAATTAACTTTACTTGCCTCTATCGCATTTGGTATTCCATTACAATTCGACAAAGTCTATACCGAAGGTATTAGTAAAATTACAGCACAAGACGTAAAATACGCAGAAGAACTTGGCTTCCGTATTAAACATTTAGGAATTGCACGTCGTGCAGAAAATGGTATTGAACTGCGTGTTCATCCAACACTTATTCCTGAAGAACAGCCTTTGGCAAATGTAAACGGTGTTCAAAATGCTGTTTCTGTTAAGGCAAGTGCTGTTGGTCAAACTATGTACTATGGTCCGGGTGCAGGTGGTGGCCCAACTGCATCTGCTGTTGTTGCAGATATTATTGACTTGGTTCGTGATATTTCGTACACCGAAGATGGCTCAGGGACAATTCCGCAGCTTGCATTTGAATCACTTGAAGATATTCAAATTCTAAAACGTGAGGAAATGACCACTGCATACTACCTACGTGTCAATGTTGATGACAACAAAGGCGTTTTAGCAGACATTACGACTATTTTAAGTCAGTGTGGGATCAGTATCGATGCCATTATGCAACAACCACGTTTAAAAAATCGTGTTCCTGTCGTCATTATGACCGATCCAATTGTTGAATCAAAAATGGATGAAGCCATTGCTAAAATCCAAGCATTGCCTGCAACACACGGCGAAGTGACTCGAATCCGCTTGGAATCTCTGGAAAATTAATTTAAGCTCAGTTGCGAGGCTGATTATTGTCTCGCATGTTTTACACATCTTCTTGGAACAACATCATGTCTAATGCCAATCGCTATACTGGACTTGTAGATCGCTACCGCGACCGTCTACCTGTATCAAAAACTACACGTGCAATCTCTTTAGGTGAAGGAAACACACCACTGATTAAACTTGAAAATATTCCACGTATTATTGGCAAAGATGTTGAAATTTATGTGAAATATGAAGGCCTTAACCCAACAGGATCTTTTAAAGACCGCGGTATGACTATGGCGGTTACAAAAGCAGTTGAAGATGGCTCAAAAGCGATTATTTGTGCATCTACTGGTAACACGTCTGCTGCTGCAGCAGCTTATGCAGCTCGTGCAGGAATTAAAGCATTCGTACTTATTCCTGAAGGCAAAATTGCAATGGGTAAAATGGCACAAGCCATGATGTACGGTGCAATTACCATGCAAATTCGTGGTAACTTTGATGATGGTATGCGTCTTGTCAAAGAAATGGCAGATCAAGCACCTGTAACAATTGTGAACTCGATTAACCCTTACCGTCTGCAAGGTCAAAAAACGATTTCTTACGAAATTGTAGAAGCTTTAGGAAAAGCTCCTGACTACCATTGCCTACCTGTAGGTAATGCAGGAAACATTACTGCGCATTGGATGGGTTATACAGAAGCTGTTGCAGATCAACCTGTAGAAGCATTTGAACAAGTTGTTTATGATCCAACAACAGATCAGTTTACAGGCCCTAAACCAGAAGGCTTACCTAAAATGGTAGGTTATCAGGCATCAGGCGCAGCTCCATTTTTACGTGGTGCTCCGATTGAGGCACCTGAAACTGTAGCGACGGCTATTCGTATTGGTAATCCACAAAGTTGGAATCATGCAAAAGCGGTTGTACGAGATTCAAATGGTTGGTTTGATGAACTACAAGACAGTGAAATTTTAGATGCACAGCGTATGCTAGCAATGTACGAAGGTGTATTTGTAGAACCTGCATCTGCAGCTTCTATTGGTGGCGCAATTCGCGACATTAAAGCAGGAAAAATTGCTGAAGGTTCAGTAATTGTATGTACTGTAACAGGTAATGGTCTTAAAGATCCAGATACAGCCATTAAACAATGTGCCGATGCAGTTATGCTTACCATTGATGCGACAATGAATGATGTGAAAAACTCAATCTTGTCTCATATGGATAAATAAACTATCTCTTCGCAATAAAAAAATCCCTGTGAGCACACAGGGATTTTTTTATTGTAAAAAGCGAGTCTATATAAAAAATCAGGTGTCTTTTGGTAAACCTGTAAGCCAGTTGAGGAGCTGTGTTGCATCTGTATTTCGAGCTTGTGTGGTTGGTTCACCCATCAACACTACTACAGCAGGACGTGAATTAACAGTGGTATGCATAACAACACAACGCCCTGCTTCATTAATAAAGCCTGTTTTTGAAAGATTAATATTCCATCCGCCATTACGTACCAATGCATTTGTGTTACTGGCATTTAGCATTCTATACCCTAAATTAAAATCGTAATGTGGTGTAGATGAGAACTGACGAATCACGCCATACTTATAAGCTTGAGTCACTAAAATTGCTAAGTCTCTTGCAGAAGAAACATTACGTGGGTCCAAACCAGTCGATTCAAAGTAATGCGTTGAACTCATTCCTAGTTCACGTGCTTTTGCGTTCATGGCTGCAATAAATGCGGGTTTTCCACCTGGATAAGTTCTTGCTAGCGCGGCAGCAGCAGGATTCTCAGACTTCATCAGTGCAACCAATAACACTTCTGCACGATTCATTTTGTCGCCAACACGCAATTTGGTACTTGCCTTTTTAGGACCATCAAAATCAATTGGCTCTAATGTAATATTTTCAGACATGTCTAAATGTGCATCTGCTGTCACGACTGCTGTCATCAACTTAGTAATCGATGCCATCGGCCTGGAAAAACTACTATTTTTACTAAACAGTACTTCACCCGTTTGTGCATCCATCACCAATGCAGAACCTGCATGAACACTTGGACCTGCATTATTCATGAAGCTAGTATCTACAACGCCTGGTTGTGCAGGACGCAATGTTGTAGATGTCGTGGTACTGCCTTGTGGCGCAATATTTATCTCATCATCATCTGCCAATAGCTCTTTGACATCATGTGTTGAAAAATTTTGATGAACAGGCGGCTTTCCATCGATTGTAAGATCTGCAAAGCTATAGCAACTTAATCCCAGTAAAAGGGGTACACTTAACATGTGTACCAAAGACTTCTTTAAACTTTTCACAATATTTCACTCGACTAAAAAGGTGATAAGATAAATTTGCTTATTACCACGAATATGCCTTACATTTGCACAAGGCACTGATTTGTATAAAACCAGTAATTATGCATAAATTTCAGGTAATATTTTAGGATAGCATTGCTAATTTTGTGTTGTGATTGCAAGTTTAATTTGCTTTATGTAACAAATTTATGTAACAAAAAAGTTCAATTCATGAGGTAACCAGAACGTGATTTCAGTTTTAGTCGTAGATGACCATGAATTGGTAAGAACAGGCATTTGCCGAATGCTCACCGATCAGGTCGATATCGAAGTAGTGGGACAAGCTGAATCAGGAGAAGATGCTCTCGTGCTTGCACGAAAAAATCAGCCAGACATTATTTTACTGGATGTAAATATGCCTGGCATTGGAGGAATAGAAACGACCCGTCGTCTCGTTCAAAGTATACCAACCACTAAAATTATTGCTGTCAGTGGGCTATCTGAAGAACCTTACCCTTCTTTGGTTTTAAAAGCAGGTGCCAAAGGCTACATTACCAAAGGCGCACCCATTGAAGAAATGGTACGTGCGATAAAAAAAGTAAGCCAAGGTGGTAAGTATTTTAGTGCGGATATTGCGGAGCAACTGGCAAGTTCATATTTAGCAGATACACAACTCTCACCATTTGATCAACTCTCTGAGCGAGAGATGCAAGTTGCCATGATGGTTGTAAGTTGTCATAGCGCGCAAGATATTGCAGACAAGCTTTTTGTCAGCGTAAAAACTGTAAATACATATCGCTATCGCATCTTTGAAAAATTAAATATCGATAGTGACGTCAAATTAACGCATCTTGCGATTCGTTATAACCTCGTTCAACCTTAAATACCATCATGCGTGTTGTTTCCGATTCTTTTAGCTTTCGCCGTCTCGGATTATGGTATGGTATTTATCGACTGATTATTGCAAGTGGTTTACTTGCAATTTTCTTTTTAAATTTATCTCAATCGACAGATGACTATAAATATCAGACATTTTATATCATCACCCTTATTGTATATACCTTTATTAGTCTACTTCAATTCTTACTCTTATATTTAAGTCAGTCGCTTTTACCTAAAAAAATTATATTTTTTAGTATTATCGATGTCTCTTGTTTTAGTTTACTCACCTTTGCACAAGGTGCGCCAAACCTTCATATCAGCTTATTATTTGCAATTACAATCTTTATTACTAATTTACTGTTATCTCATCGAAAGGCACTTTCTTTAACACTGCTTTCTATTATTTCTGTTGTTTATATTCCATTTATAGACTCATGGCTATATACCCATCATCTGAACAATATTGGTAGTACGCTTTTTCTTGCATTTTTATTTTTAGTTATTTACTTCACAGCGCAATTTACTGTCAAACGTTTTGAAAACTTAACAAAAGTAAATAACTCACAATCTATTGCTATTCTTCAACTGCAAGATCTAAATCAATATATCCTTGAACAAGTCGATATGGGATATTTAGTCATTAATGACAAACAACATGTCATTTTGGTGAATCCAGCAGCTCATGAATTATTAAATATAGAAGCAGCTCAACCCATTAAAGACACACCATTACAGAGTATTCAACCAGAATTATATGAGTACATTATCTTTAATCGGCTCAGTCAAGGAGAGCGTTTTATATTCGAGCCACAAGGGTTAACCAAGCAGATTCATATCCGAATACAGAAACTAAAAGTTCCTCAGCAGTTACTTACACTTTTTATTATGCAAGATGCACAAAAATTTAATGACCATGTACAACAATTAAAACTTGCTGCATTAGGACAGCTTTCTGCAAGCATTGCTCACGAAATTCGTAACCCTTTGGCTAGTATTGTTCAAGCCAATGAATTACTTGCAGATGCAGATGACAGTGAAAGAGCCATGTTACAAAACATGATTTCGAAACAAAGCCTTAGAATTAACCATACAATTGAATCTACTCTAGATATGGCACGAAGCCAAACCCCTATTACAAAAACAATTCTTTTAAACCATTTTCTGATAGAATGTTTAAAAGATGATTTCTCTGATGTACCTAAAGACCAAATTCAATTATCTATTTTGCTACAAATTTATATTAAATTTGATGAAACGCACCTAAGACAGATTTTGATTAATTTAATACGCAATGGATTACGTCATACTTCAAAAGAGCAGGCTACCGTAGAAGTAAAAGCTTATACAAAAAATCAATATGCTGTTATAGATATTATCGACTTTGGTTCGGGCATTCCTGAACATCACATTAGAAACTTATTTTCACCTTTTTTTACAACTGAAATTAATGGGACTGGGCTAGGCTTGTATTTATCACGTAGTTTATGTGATGCAAACCAAGCAACGTTAAACTATATAAAATTAAAGCATGCAACATGCTTTCGCATTGAGTGCCCACTGGTTGTGGTATAGAAATGATTGAGACAAGATGACAATAAATAATCCTAAAATCTTATTCGTCGATGATGAAGTGGATCTATGTATGCTCATCCAAATGAGCTTAAAACGTATTCATATTTATTGTGATATTGCACATGATGTCGCACAAGCCAAAGAGAAGCTTAGCAAACATAAGTATGATGCTTGCCTCACTGACTTAAACCTTCCCGATGAAAGTGGATTAGAATTAGTCAAATATGTGACTGATCACTATCACGATTTGCCAATTGCCGTACTTAGTGCGTATGGCAATATGGAAATTGCAATTGCTGCATTAAAAGCAGGTGCTTTTGACTTTTTGAGCAAGCCCATCAATTTAGAGTCTCTTAAAAACCTTTTGGAAAAAGCTTTTTCAAACAAGGCAGCAGAACAAAAACTAAATTCATCAGACATTGAGTATAAGTTACTTATTGGTCAATCGCCTGTGATGAATACCCTCAGAGATACTTTAAGAAAAGTAGCTAAGACACAAGCTCCTGTCTTTATTATGGGCGAATCAGGGACAGGAAAAGAAGTTATCGCAAAATTGGTTCATCTTCTTAGCCATCGTAAAGAGTCTACTTTTGTTCCAATTAATTGTGGTGCCATTCCAGCAGACCTCATGGAAAGTGAATTATTTGGCTATGTAAAAGGAAGCTTCACGGGTGCCACACAAAATAAAGTTGGTCTTATACAGTCGGCAGATGGTGGAACACTCTTTTTAGATGAAATAGCAGAGCTACCCATGAATATGCAGGTGAAGCTCTTACGTGCAGTACAAGAAAAATGTATTCGCCCGATTGGTTCAGATACCGAAATTCCTGTAGATTTCCGCATTATTAGTGCGACACATCAAAATGTAGAGCAACTTATTCAGGAAGGAAAGTTTAGACAAGATTTATTTTTCCGCTTACATGTCATGGACATTCAACTTCCTCCGTTAAGAGAACGCGGTGCAGACATTATCTTGCTTGCAAAACACTTCTTAGAAAAAATATGTACAGAATGGCAAATTCCAACAAAAGAATTTACTATTTCAGCCAAAGACTGGCTTATGAAACAACGCTATACAGGAAATATTCGCGAACTTCGCAATATTATCGAACGTGCTATTACTTTGTCCGATGGACATGCAATTAGTGATATTAATTTAAAATCTATTAATATACATAAACCTACACCACAGGTGGAAACACCTCCACAACCTATAAGTACTCCTGTCATCAACCCTACTACGTATACCGATGACTCAACTCAAATTGAAATGCAAAAGGTTTGGGCAGATGGTCTAGAACCTTACTTAGAAGCGATTGAAAAAAGAATTCTTATAGAAACGCTAAATAAAACTTACTGGAATAGAACACAGGCTGCTAAAAAACTCAATATGTCTTTTCGCTCTTTACGATATCGCCTAAAAAAGTTTGGCTTAGATGAAGGTTAATGTTTAAGTAATGCCTCAGAGATCGTCTCTATATAAACATTATCTTTCATAGTTGGCGGTCTAGGGATATTTTGATTCGGTTGTATCCCTCGGCCATCAATCATATTGTTATTCGGGGTAAAGTAATGAGAAACCGTCATTTGTACTGCTGCACCATTCGATAATGGAAATAACTTTTGTACAACCCCTTTTCCATAACTTTTTTCGCCAAGTACCCAAGCACGTTGATGTTCTTTTAATGCCGCAGTAAAAACTTCTGCTGCCGAAGCAGAACGGCCATTAATCAATATTCCTAGTTTAAGGTCATCAAATTCTTTACTGGGTAAGGCTTGAAAAGTCTGACTACCTTCCGATCGACTTCGTGTAGTGACAATCGTCCCATTATTCAAAAATAGATCTGCTGTTTCCACAGCGGCCGATAACAACCCACCGGGATTATTACGCAAGTCAAACAGTACTGCTTTTAATTTCGTATTCTTATATTGTTCCAAAATACTCTTAATTTCATTTGCCGTTTCTTGTTGGAATACAGGAATCTTAATCACCAAAACCTGATTTTTTAATAAGTTGGCAGCAATTTCTACTTCTATTTTTTTATTACGAACCACGGTCAGTGGTTGTCCAACTGGGGCAACTTGTATATTTACGACAGTCCCCACTGCACCGAATAAAATATTTTTAACCTGCTCAGGCGTAAGATCTTTAATTTCAATATTATCTAGCTTATAAACAGGCATTCCATTATGAATTCCCAGTTTTGCAGAATCTGAGTTCGAGCGGACGCCACGTATATACCATTGTTTTTGTGCACGATCTAAAATAAGCTCAAAATCAACAGTTGCAACATCTCCATCCGTATACTGAACAAGTTGCTTATATTCTTCTGGTGTAAGATATCTTGAATAACGATCTAGTCCACTGACTAAGCCTTTTATTGCTTGTTCGAACAACTCTTCATCTGAGGTTTCACGCACATAGTTATCTTTAATAAGTGCATAGATCTGAACAAATCGTTGAATTCCATCAATTGGAATTTCTTGGCTATAGAGTGCTTTCTCATTTTCATTATATTCGGGGGTTTGGCTGCCACTTGGTGTGGCAGCACTGGTATAACTCATACAACCAAGCAAACCAAGTAAAATCCTAAGTTTTTTCAGTTGGTGAATCATCCATTAACCTCTATTTCTCGTTCAACGTAATTAAATTACGGCCTTTCATTTCTTGTGGGATTGGGAGTTTCATGAGGCTAAGTAACGTAGGTGCAACATCTGCTAATACACCACCACTTGCAATTGTGGCACTGGTTGGACCAACATAAATAAATGGTACAAGCTCAGTCGTATGTTGTGTATGTACCTGACCGCTTTCGTAATCTTGCATTTGTTCAACATTACCATGGTCTGCCGTTACAAGCATATGTCCATGCTGTGCCATCACTGCGTCATATACACGACCTAAACAGGTATCTACTGCTTCAACTGCTTTAACTGCCGCATCAAATACACCTGTGTGTCCAACCATATCACCATTGGCATAGTTAATTACAATGAGATCGTATGCTTGAGAGTTAATTGCTTCAACAACTTTATCGGTTACTTCATAAGCACTCATTTCAGGCTTTAAATCATATGTAGCAACACTTGGCGATGGAATAAGAATACGTTTCTCACCTTCATATTCATCTTCACGGCCACCGCTAAAGAAGAATGTCACATGTGCATATTTTTCAGTTTCAGCAATACGTAATTGTGTTTTCCCTAAATTAGATAGGTACTCACCCAACGTATTATGTAGTGGTTCTGGCATATACGCCACAGGTGCCTGAATACTCGCTTGATAACGTGTTAACATAACAAATTCTGCAAGCTTAGGTTGAACTTTACGCTCAAATCCAGAAAAGTCTGTTTCTACAAAAGCACGTGTTAATTCACGCGCACGGTCTGCGCGGAAATTCATAAACACAACACTGTCGTTATCTTGAATTGGTGTCTTTTCACCAATACGAGTCGCTTTTACAAACTCATCTGTTTCTTCAGCCACATATGCTTGTTGTAAACCTTCTTCAGCCGTTGCAGCCACACGCACCGCCTCACCTTCTGTGAGTAAACGATATGCTTGTTCTACACGATCCCAACGATTATCGCGATCCATTGCAAAATAACGACCAATCATAGAAACAATACGACCTTGATTTGGGTATTGTTCAAATAGTGCGTCTAGTTTCTTTAATGAAGATTCTGCACTTTTTGGTGGTGTGTCACGACCATCGGTAAATGCGTGTAAATACACTTTAGCATTGCGTTTCAATGCAAGTTCACACATTGCCACAATATGATCTTCATGCGCATGTACACCGCCGTCTGAAAGCAAACCAATAATATGAACAGCGCCATCTTTTGCTTTGGCTTTTTCTACAGCATCGACCAAGACTTGGTTCTTAAAAAAATCCCCAGTACGAATATCTTTAGTAATCCGTGTAAAATCTTGATACAGCACACGTCCTGCACCAAGGTTCATATGACCAACTTCGGAATTCCCCATTTGGCCATCAGGTAAGCCAACATCTTCACCCGAACCAGAAATTAAACTATGCGGATGGTTCGCTTCCATTGCGGTCAAATTAGGTGTCTTTGCTGCAAGAAAAGCATTGTCTTGTTCTGCTTCACGATGACCTATACCATCCATAATGACTAAGATATGTGGGATCTTGCCAGCCTTCACGTCCGTCATAGTATATTCTCTTTGTTGTTTATTGAAATTTCCATATTACATACTTTTTAAACAAGCGACTATGTTACCAAGGTTGTAAGCTACAAAGCATATACAACCTTTTTTTCTTATTTTGCTCTATTGAGCAAGTACCCACCTGCAATAAAAATAAGTACAATTGGGGTAAACACAAACCACGCAGGTGATGCGTTATAAACTAAGCTGGCATACCCAAAAAAGTCTTGAATATAGTAAAAACCAAGCCCTGTAAATAATGCAATAACCAAACGAAAACCCATAGATTGTTGGCGTAGTGGTCCAAAAATAAATGAACACGCGATAATAACCAATGCAATAAGAGAAAAAGGCATGCCTACTTTCTGCCAAAATGCGAGCTGGTAAGACTTTGGAACCTGACTATAATCAGATAAATATCTTATAAATGAAACCAACTGACTTGGTGATAGATCTTCAGGATCTATGGTTACCATGTGCACATATTTTGGCTGTAGTGCAAGTGCAATCTCTGATGTTGCTAAATGTTGCTCTACTGCTCGACCATCGTCTTGTACAGTCATTTGCGTTACATCATTTAACTGCCACTGACCATTTTTTTGAAAATGCCCACCCTCAGCGTTCAAAGTTTGTCTAAGATGGTAGTTGTTATCAAAATCTAAGATTTGAATCCCTTTTAGCTCACCCTCAGAATTTGCATAATTAATATAAATGAAACGTTGTGCTTCCCTTGTCCAGTATCCACGTACTTCGCCAAGAGAGGAAATACTCTGATGCTTCTTTAGACTATCTGCCCTTTCGTTAGTATGAGGAATGACCCACTCACTTAAAGCAAATGCCAAAACCACCAAAATGAGTGCTGAGCGAACTACCCAACCAACAATACGCCATAGGCTTACACCAATCGAACGCATCACGACCAGTTCGCTGTTTGATGCAAGCGTACCTAAACCAATAACCGCACCAATTAATGCAGAAATAGGTAAAATTTTATAGAGAAAAGCTGGGGTATTCCAAAGCACATATTGCAATGCCTGTAGTGCATTATAACCATGCTTTAATGCACTCAACTCTGCAAGATATGTAAACAAGCCTTGTAACAGTGTTAACACGGCGGTTGCTCCAAGCATGGCAAGCGCTGTTGTAGAGGTCACATGTTTAGCGATAATACTACGTGCGAACATTTATAGACCTCATCTACTCAATTTCTGTTTAAGTCTTGGTGTTAAATTCGGATTACGCAAGAAAATAAAGGTAATCACACCATAAGCAACAAGTACAATAGGATACAACCAAACACTGAGATCACCACGTGATACACGTGTTCGAACCGCCATCATTAATACAATTAAACTTGCAAAAATAAGAATTGCAGGCAGTAACTTATAGTAACGTCCTTGACGCGGATTCACTTCAGACAAAGCTGTGGCAAGCATTAGTGCAATAACAATGACCCACGGACCAAAAACACGCCAACCTAACTCACTTTGAACGACTGAATCATCTCTTTTTGCCCAAAGTTTCCCAATGGTCACGGCGTTAATCGCACTGCTCCCAATCGATGACTCTTTGTCATTTTCTATACGTAAACGATAGCTTTTAAATTCAGCTTGCGAATAACGTGGCTGTCCTTGATAAATCTCATAACGGCGACCATCCAATAAATCAACTACATTGGCTGTATCATTTGGAATTTCAACACGTTTTGCTTCACGCGCAAGAATAATTAAATCGGGCTTATTGTCTTGTTCTGAGCGTTGATAAAAGATGACATCTTTTAAATTTTTTCGATCTTCAGACAAATCACTTGCATAAATCGTATAGGGGCCAGAAGATACAAATTCTTTAGGTCTAACGAGGTCAAAGCCCGTTCTCACTGCTTGCGCACTGGTTAATTGCTCAAACTTGTAAACACCCCAAGGCCCAACCCAGACCATCAGTGCAATTTGTATTGCCATAACACCTGCTGTCATGGGAATAAGTAAGCGTGCCAAATGGTTACGACTTAAACCACTACTATTGAGCACAGCCATTTCATTGTCTGTATACAAACGCCCAAACACCAACATTAAGCCAATAAAAAAGCCTAATGGTAAAATGAGTGTTAAAAACTCAGGAAGTCGATAGCCAATAATACTAAATAAAACACTGGCATCTAAACGACCTTGTGCCGCCACACCAAAATACTTAATGAGTCGACCACCCATCATAATTAAGGTTAATAAAGCCACGACAACCACGGAAGTCGACACGACTTGCTTCACAAGATAACGTCGAATAATCAAAAGGACACTTCCATTTTTACATTGAAAATTAAATATGTTGCTAGTTTAACCGAATACACAGAATAAATAACCTCTCATCAGATGCCTTCCCCTTTGTTTCCTCTATAATAAAACAAAGATTTTCTGAAATAAGTGCTGTTCGACCTTGTTTTAAATCAATCTTTTGACTTTTAGTAAAAGCCTCTATACCCATAAGGGCAAATTGGCTTAGTATGATGATAGAAGTTGTTCTAACAATTAACCCTCTATGACAAGGTTTTGCAAGCGTATGAAACTTACTTTAAAACAATCTCAAGACGCGCATTCAGTTCTATTTTCTCTTGTAAATGCACAAAACATTGAGCAAGCGAATGTTGCATCACTCGAAAACTTTAATCAAATCATTCAAAATGCAAATTTTAAAGCGCAATTGAATGAAACTTTGCCACTCATTGGACACAGTGAAGCCTATCCAAGCATTACTTTAATCGGTTTAGACAATCCTGCAAACCTTAGTGGTAGTAAAATAGCAAAAATTGCACAAAACATTATTAAAATTGCGCAGAAAAACTATTCTCAAATTACAGTAAATTTAACCGCGTTACCTGAGCAGTACCATTATACATTTGCACTTGCCTTAACACAGGCCAATTATCATTTCGATGAATTCAAATCGAATAAACATCAACAAGTTCTTGAAACACTTCAGCTTGAAGGGACAACGCTCTCAGTACAACAAATCGAACTTATTCAAGCAATTCAAAATGGCCAAACATTGGCAAGAGATTTAGGTAACCGTCCGGGTAATATTTGCTATCCAGAATACTTAGCACAAGTTGCACTTGATTTAGCAAAAGAATTCCCAGAACAGCTTAAAGTAACTGTACTAGATGAAGCTGACATGGCAGAACTTGGTATGCATTCATTCCTTGCAGTCAGCAAAGGTTCTGAACGTCCGGGCCGTATTATTACACTTGAATATAATGCACAACGCGAAGAAGCACCTGTTGTACTTGTAGGTAAAGGTGTAACTTTCGATACAGGTGGCATTTCCCTCAAGCCGGGTGCAGGTATGGATGAAATGAAATTTGACATGTGTGGCGCAGCTTCTGTATTTGGTACGTTACGTGCACTTTGTGAAGCAAAACTGCCAATTCATGTGGTAGGTGCGATTGCTGCTGCTGAAAATATGCCATCAGGTAAAGCTACTCGTCCGGGCGACATTGTTAAAACGATGGATGGCCAAACTGTAGAAATTTTAAATACAGATGCAGAAGGTCGCCTTGTACTTTGCGATACACTCACTTATGTCAAACGCTTTAATCCAGAATTAGTGATTGATATTGCCACCTTAACAGGTGCTTGTGTCGTTGCACTTGGTAAAGTCCTTACAGGTTTATTTTCACCAGATGATGCTTTGGTACAAGACTTACAACAAGCCGGTGAGCAAAGCTTTGACCGTGTTTGGCGTATGCCTGTAATTGATGACTACCAAGAGTTACTAGACTCACCTTTTGCAGATATTGCAAATATTGGTGGTCCACAAGGTGGTTCAATTACAGCAGCATGTTTCTTACAGCGTTTCACACGTGAATACCGTTGGGCACATCTGGACGTTGCAGGTACTGCTTGGCTTTCAGGCGCAAACAAAGGAGCGACAGGTCGTCCAGTACCACTTTTGACTCAATTTATTGCAAACCGCGTGAAATAATGACAGCTATTAGCTTTTATCTTTTTGAAAAAAGCGTTGAACGACAAGTACAAAGTGCTTGTCGTTTGGCACGTAAAGTTTTAAAAACCACACCAAAACTATGGTGGTATTGTCCATCGAAAGAATTACAACATACTTTAGACGATTTACTTTGGTCTTTTGATCCTACAAGTTTTATTACCCATGGTATAGATGAAACCACAGGACAAGTATGCATTTCAGGAAACTTACCTACCGAAGGTGAATGGATTATTTTTAATTTTAGTGATGATGTGATTGCTGTTAAAGATACGTTTAAACACATTATTGAGATTGTCGAAAATACAGAAGCCTCTAAAATAACAGGCCGAGATAAATTTAAGCAGTATCGTCAACTTGGTATTGAACCAAGAACATTTAAACTATAAAAAATATTTGTCATGAGGAGTTAAATTGGTGGCATTAGATATTGGTGAAGACTTTAAAACCCGTTGGTTAAATACACCGCAGGCTGCACGACAAACCTATATTGATGACCTCTCACGCATCTGTGAGCTCCTTACACCTGAAAGTGATATTGACGAATGGAAGGCATCAGACGAACTTGCTCAAACGACTTCTGAACAAAAAATTCAACACGCCTATGAAGTACTTAAAGCACAAATGATCGAAGATGCTCGTTGTCGCGAGCAAAAACGTCTTGAAAATAAAATTTTCAAACAAAGAAAAGCTGAAGATGAATATCTCAAAAACTTACAGCTTGATGAGCGCTTGCAAGAACAATCGCAAGTGGAGCAATTAAAATCTTTACAAAATAAACTGAACACTGAAACCAAGTCATATAGTAGTCGTTACCAAAAACAGAGTTTTGCTTCTGCTTCATCTCAAACCTCTGACAAAGCATTAAAACTGAATCATGTACAGCTACAACAGGTTATTGAAAATATTCAATTACGTCTTGAACTTGAAGCGGAAGGACTGATTGAACACATTCAAAAATCAGTAGAAAGCTTCAACCAAAACTTACAACAAGCAGCCGAAGAAGAAGTTAAAATTTTACTAGAAGAAAATAAAACCAAGAATTCGGCATAATGCCGAATTCTTTATTTTAAAAACCCATGATCCGCAAGAAATTCCATACTAATTTTCGAATCTTCTTTTCCAATTGCCGCACGATCACCTAAAAGTAAACGCTCCATATAGCGTGCTAGGATATCTACTTCTAAATTGACTGCTGTACCTACTTGCCATGTTGAAATATTAGTTCGCTCGGCAGTATGTGGAATTAAATTTAGACTAAGCACACAACCATTTAAGTGGTTAATTGTTAGACTAATACCATCAACAGTGATCGAGCCTTTTTCTGCTAAGTACTTTGCAATTTCTTTTGGTGCCGTCACTTCAAAATACAATGATCGTGCATCATGACGCATGAGCGTAATTTCACCAATTGCATCGACATGACCGCTCACAATATGTCCGCCAAAGCGCGTTGTAGGTAACATCGCTTTTTCAATATTTAATGGCTGTCCAACTTTCCAACGTCCTAGAGTTGTACGGTCTAAGCTTTCACGTGAAACGTCAGCCGAATACCAGTGATCGCCCCAAGCTGTTACCGTTAAACAGATACCATTGGTTGCAATCGAGTCACCTAGGTGAACATCAGACATGTCTATGTCTGTACCTACTGTTAAACGAATATCTCCACCCACATTTTGCAAGCTTTTCACTTGCCCAACACTTTCAATAATACCTGTAAACATGGTTATCTTCCTTTTACCATAATGCCAACTGAGAGCTTACACCTGTCGTATCTACACCACCTAACTCGGCATAATGGTAAAGTTGTCCGAGTAGTTGTCTCAGTGGTGGGCCAGATTTGGCCTTTGTATCTGTAATAACAATAAATTCAAGTACACGTGCGCGCTCAGACTGACGCTGTTTACTCACGCGATACCGTGGTACATCTTGTGTGAGTAACGTGACTTTGCCACGTTCTAAATTTGCTTTGAGCAAATCGGTTGCCGAAATATTTCCATCCGTCGAATAGCTCGTTAAGATAAAACGTGCATTTACCGTAGCAAGTAACTTTTCATAGGCCTCTTTGGCATATTTTGAAGAGTTATATAAGCTCGGACGCTCTTTGCGCCATGCCCGATCTATACCACTTTTAAAACCTTTCGTATCTGGAGATGGTAAATCTGTTTGATCCCATAACGTGAGCGAATTTAAAACATGATAATTACTACTATATGCATGCTGATTATATGGTGGATCTAAATAAGCCACATCAACTTCAAAATCGCTCATTTGATTTGCAAGGTGCTGTGCATCTACACACCACATTTCAGCAGCAGCCTGATTCGGACGACCAATTTCACAAAAACGACTGGGGGTTAACCACAAAAGTGACTCAATCCGTTCAAGTGCCGTCTGTGTTTTTCCACCCCAACCATGGTGAAAACTCTTAAACACGCCACTGGTATTACTCACAAAGCTGGCTGAATATAGAAGTGGTGCTAATAAAGCACTCATTTCCACATCATCAATTGCACCTTCTGCCTGCCATGTTGCAATTTGCTGACGAATTGCATCGATACGCATACCATTTCTACGTTTAAAAAATAAACGATCGCGCGCAGGATCATATTCTTCGTCGTTACGTGGGCATAAATTATGAGTCACCCAACCTTTCGCTAAAGGTAAACGATTTAAGTAATCAATCGCTTTTTGATATCCACCTAATTCTTTAAAGGCAGGAGCTTCAACACAAGAAAGAACTGCATGATTCAGTGCATGACTGTACGGCTCCCAATCATTTGCAATAACACGATAACCATTTTGACGCGCCAACCTCGAAACCACACCACTACCTGCAAAAAAATCTGCAAAAATGGGCGCACGCTTTTTTTTACCATCGGTATTTAGCGTGCCTGTCATTTCCAGTGCTTCTAAAATGAGATGAAGTAAACGGCGTTTATTGCCTAAATAAGGAACCAATTGATGGAACAAGTATTCATCTGTTGTTCGTGCCGCATGTCGGCGCTTATGATAAACCGTCGTTTCTGAACTCATAATGACTCTTGTACTGGTATCAACCTTAAGCGGAAGTCATCACCCAATTGAGTAATATCTTTCACAGTAAAACGTTGTTGCTGTGCCAACATTGAAAAATTAGCTTGGAACATCGCTCGCGCTGACTGGCCCAATAATGTTGGTGCAACATAATGTATCATTTCATCAACCAATTTTTCAGTTAAAAAGCTGGTCGAAAGCGTTGCACCTGTTTCGACAAGTACATCATGAATATGATGTTTCTGCGCAAGCACTCTTAATAAAGTATTGAGCGGTTGAACCTCAAACTGAAGAACACCTAAATCTGCCAACTCCTGACGATACGGTGTCATTACCCATGTATCTTCTGGATTCTCTAAAATTTTTGCAGTTAAAGGTAAACGCCCTTGACGATCTAATACAATTCTTTTGGGCTGTACAATTGCATCTCGTTCAATATTTTCTAACTGGCGTACATTCAATTGGCAATCATCTGCCAATACCGTTTCAATACCCGTGATTACAGCACCTGAGATTGCACGCCAATGCTGAACGTCTTGACGAGCCTCTTGTCCCGTAATCCATTTTGACTCACCTGAAGCCATAGCAGTGCGGCCATCTAGACTTGAAGCTACTTTTAGTCTAACGTATGGCATTCCCGTTGCCATTTTTTTTAAGAAGCCTTCGTTTAGTATTTTAGCTTCTTCTGCACAAAGTCCTGTATTAACCTGTATGCCTGCTGCTTCTAAAATTGAAATACCTTTGCCTGCAACAAGCGGATTAGGATCTGTATTGGCAATATATACTTGTTTCACACCTGCTTTTACCAATGCTTCTGCACATGGGGGTGTACGACCATAATGGGCACATGGTTCTAAGGTGACATATGCTGTTGCACCTTCAGATAAATGCCCTGCCTCACGTAAAGCAAATACTTCTGCATGAGGTTGTCCAGCTTTTGGGTGAAATCCTTGTCCAATGACTTCACCATTTTTTACAATAACACACCCTACATTTGGGTTTGGCTTGGTCGAATAAATTGCTTTTTTTGCCAGCTCAATGGCTTGACGCATATATACTTGGTCTTGTTGTGAAAATAGCGTATTCATGATTGGCGCTCTTTTTGCATTTGTTGCATTTGTTCAATCTGTTTTCTAAATGCTTCTACGTCTTGAAAGTCTTGATATACAGATGCAAAGCGTACATATGCCACATGATCTAATACAAATAACGCTTTCATGACAATTTCACCAATGCGCAATGAACTTACATCTCGCTCACCTAAACGACGTAATGTTTGCTGAATATCACTCAACACCGCCTCTATTTTCTCTTGTGTAACAGGGCGCTTTTGTAATGCATGCATTAAGGAACGACGAAGTTTTGCTTCATCAAACGGTTCATTTTTCCCATTTGATTTAATGACGCGAGGCATTACCACTTCATATGTTTCAAATGTAGTAAAACGCTCTGCGCATCCGACACACTCTCGACGACGGCGAATCTGACGTCCTTCGGCTGCAAGTCGAGAATCAATCACTTTACTGTCAGGAACATTACAAAATGGACAATGCATTTTAAATTCTATCTGCCAATTTATTTTTCTCTAGTGTATCAAAAAACTGACAGATACTAAATGTTGTGTCTAAAATAAAAAATAGCCCCATATAGAGGCTATTTTGATCTAAATCGGATTACTCAATACGTTCGCCGTGTTGGCTTAAATCGAGTCCCATACGTTCATCGTCATGGGGTACACGAATGCCAATCACTACATCAATAATTTTAAGAATAATGAATGTACAAATTGCACTATAAGCGATTGTTGCTAATACACCTTGGCTTTGTACCCATACCTGATGGAGCAAATTCGTAGGTGCTTTATCGCCCATAATGAATGAGCTTGCAAATACACCTGTTAAAATTGCGCCTGCAATACCACCGACTGCATGTAAACCAAAAGCGTCAAGTGAATCATCTGCTTTTAAGAAACGTTTGAGTGCTGTTGTTCCCCAGAAACAAATCAGACCACCAAGTAAACCCATAATAAGTGAACCGCCAACGGTCACATAACCTGCGGCAGGTGTAATCACCACAAGACCTGCAACACCACCAGATGCAATACCTAATACAGAGGTTTTACCACGAATTAGCTTTTCAATTAAAGACCAAGAAAGTGCTGCTGCTGCTGCTGCCACTTGAGTTGTCACTAAAGCATAAGCTGCGCCACCGTTTGCACCCAAAGCTGAACCACCATTAAAACCAAACCACCCTACCCAAAGGAGGCCTGCACCAATAACTGTAAGTGTTAAGTTATGTGGTGCCATAGATTCTTTACCAAAACCAACACGTTTACCTAACATATATGCAGCAACAAGACCTGCTACACCTGAGTTGATATGAACAACCGTACCACCAGCAAAATCTAATGCACCATCAGCTGCCAACCAGCCACCGCCCCAAACCCAATGCGCAATTGGTGCATAAACAATAAGAATCCACAGCGTTGTGAACGCAACAAATGCACCAAATTTCATTCGTTCAGCGACTGAACCACTAATGATAGCAACGGTAATAATGGCAAAGGTCATCTGAAAAATTACAAATAAAACTTCAGGAATTGTACCTTGTAAGGTATCTAAACCAATGCCAGAAAGCATTGCCTTACTGAAGCCACCAATAAAAGCATTACCTGCATCGAATGCCAAGCTATAGCCTACTGCAACCCATACAACGCTGACCAATGCTGTTGCCATTAAACTATGTGCCATGATGCCCAAGACATTTTTCTTACGCACCATACCGCCATAGAAAAGCGCAATGCCGGGAATGGTCATCAGCAATACCAATGCCGTTGAAATAAGTACCCACGCTGTATCACCTGTATCTAATTTAGGTGTTGCTACAGGTGCGGGAGCAGGTTGAGGGGCAGGTGTAGACGTACTTGCCGAATGATCTGCAGCCTGAGAAACAACCACGGTTTGAGATGGTGCAGATGCTGTATCTTCTGCCCATGCTGGTGCACCACTTAGAAGCGCACTGGTCAGACTCAGTGCCATGATAATTTTTTTCATATTCCCTACCCCATACTCATGCAAGTTAATCAGCTCTTAGCAATCTTTGTGCCAAGACTAAACTGCATCTGGACCTGTTTCGCCCGTACGAATACGAATGACTTGCTCTAAAGTAGTGACAAAAATTTTACCATCACCAATTTTTCCAGTACTTGCCACACGTGTAATCGACTCAATAACGCTATCGACCATTTCATCGCTAATAGCAATTTCAATTTTTACTTTTGGAAGAAAATCTACAACGTATTCTGCACCACGATAAAGCTCGGTATGCCCCTTTTGACGTCCAAAACCTTTCACCTCTGTTACAGTAATCCCCTGCACACCAATTTCTGAAAGTGCCTCACGAACATCATCTAACTTAAATGGTTTTACAATTGCTGTTACAAGCTTCATGTTTATATTCCTTCAGATTATTTCATTATGGTTCATTTTTTATGTTCAATTTTCATGCCAAAATTGAATTAATCTGATGAAAACTCAAGCATTAAGAATTTATTTTAAATGCTTTACATTCAAGCTACTGTTAAAGTTTATTGAATATGAAATGAATGCTTTAGAATAGTGAAGCAATTCTAAAAAAATTTACATTTTTATAGCCAAAACCGAGTTTTTTATGAAAGAACAGTTAATTCAATCTATTTTGTCTCAGATAGAACAACCTAAAGCAGATTTAGAGCATCATTTACGTGCATTACTCAATGAGGCTATTCATAAAATGGATCTCGTATCGAAAGAAGAACTCACACGACATCAGCATGCATTAACTCAAGCAAATGAACGTATTGATCAATTAAATGAGCAGATCTCTGTATTGGAGCATGCCATCTCTAAAAATGCACAATAAAAGTGCACAATTAGTTATTTTATCTCTAATGTAAAGCACCAATTTGGTTCAAAATGTCGTTCGCTAAAGTTTACAGTCGTGGTGTTCTTGGTATTTCTGCACCATGCATTGAAGTTGAAGTCCATCTAAGTCAAGGTTTACCCTCCCTGACTATTGTAGGACTTCCCGCAGCTGCTGTACGGGAAAGTAAAGACCGTGTACGCTCAGCAATTATTAATAGTGGTTTTACCTTTCCAACCAAAAGATTAACCATTAATCTTGCACCTGCAGATTTACCCAAAGACAGTGCAAGATTAGATCTTGCAATCGCGCTGGGAATTCTCATAGCCTCTGGGCAAATTTCACCAATAGAATCCGAAAATTATGAATTTATTGGTGAACTTTCTTTAGATGGTCAACTTAGACCCGTTTCTAGTGCAATTACTATTGCAATTGCATGTCAGCAATCAAAACGTGCTCTAATTCTTCCTGAACAAAATGCACAAGAAGCCAGCCGATTAAATGAATTAAAAATATATACAGCGAGTAGTTTAAAAGCAGTATGTGATCATTTTAATCATGGTTCTTCAATGTCAGTGTACGACTCAAATCAAGAAGAATATTATTCATTAAAATCAATGCTTGATTTAAAAGATGTGAAAGGTCAACTTAGACCTCGCAGAGCCTTAGAAATTGCTGCCGCAGGTGGGCATTCTTTACTGTTTAGAGGTCCTCCTGGTACAGGAAAAACGCTATTGGCCTCAAGACTTCCTAGTATTTTACCTCCCCTTAATGCACAAGATATATTAGAGGTAGCTAGTATATATTCTGTTGCAAAACAAAGTTATACTTGGGGTATGCGCCCTTTTCGTGCACCTCACCATTCGGCTTCAAGTATTGCATTGGTGGGAGGTGGTTCATCGCCTCAACCTGGTGAAATTACACTTGCACATCTAGGAGTATTATTTTTAGATGAGCTTCCTGAATTTGACCGAAAAGTCATTGAAGCCTTACGTCAACCTATTGAAGAAAAACAAGTTACAATTTCTCGTGCTTCAAGGCAAACCACTTTTCCTGCTCATTTTCAACTCATTGCAGCGATGAACCCTTGCCCCTGTGGTTACGCATTTCATCAAGATGCTCGTTGTCAGTGTAGTCCAGAAACGATTAGACGCTATCAGAGCAAGATTTCAGGGCCTATGCTTGACCGTATAGATTTACACATTGATGTTCCACCACTATCCTCTCACGACCTACAATCCAATGCGGTACCTGAAAGTTCTGAAACAGTGAGAAACCGCGTTATTGCAGCGCATACTAAACAGTTAAAACGACAAAATAAGCAAAATCATGCACTTTCGACCAGTGAACTTCAAACGTATGCATCACTTGATGCTACTGGTCAGAAAATTCTCGAACTTGCTCAAAAAAAGTTGAGCCTCTCTGCGAGAAGCTATCATCGAATTTTAAGACTTGCGCGTACAATTGCCGACTTAGACGGTACATCAAGTATAAATTCATCTCATTTAACTGAAGCGCTGTCATACCGTAGTCCTTTTCCATAAAAAAAGCACCTAAAAGGTGCTTTTTTTACTTTAAAATGATTTTGTTATACTAAATACCGCTCCTGTATCTACACCACGTTTAGTCACATGATCATAGCCGGTAGTATCGATATTTGTACCGACAGCACTTAACTCTGCAACTAAACCTGAAATTGCCTGAACGTTATAAGTGAGCCCAGCTTTCCAATCGATGTAATTATCATCATTACCATACAATCCGATTTCTCGATCAGATTTACTATATCCAAGACTACTGACTAAACCAAACCCTGTTTCTTTAATAGGTACACTATAAGCAAGATTAAAATTCCAATTATTAATACGGTGCTGATATGCATCCTTTGTAAGATTCCCACCATAATTATGACTATAAGAAATACTAGGTATTAAGCTATCACCTTTCGCAAAAAGATCTGCAAAAGTAAGACGTGCATATAATTCAGGATAATTAAGGTCATGACCGCTTGGATAATTATAGTATGCTAAACCCACATCCAAATTAGGTTGTAACGTTGCCGAAAGGGGTAACTTTGTAGTGTAACCAACAGATGGATCTAATTCTATATTCGGATTATTTGTACCAAAATCAACATTAGAAGCAAAAACACTAAAATACATACCCGAATCGTGAGCTAGGGTAAAAGTTCCTTGCAATGCTGGATCATTCTGGGTCTGTGTTTGTCCACGAAAGCGATAATCTGATGTTAAACCAACACTTCCTGAAAAACTTAGACCATAGGGCTGTAGTCCATTTTCTGAAGCGCATGTTAGACCAGACATCGTGAAAATACTGGTAGCGATTAGAATTTTTTGAAACATGTTTCCCCCTGAACATCGAATGAGTGAATCGTATTTATAAAAATTTTGTTTAATTTTTACTTTTTCACTTTAACAAGTTTTTCAGAATTATGGAAATTGGTATACTTTTTGCTAATTATTTTATCGATAGATACAGTGTAGAATGACATTAGAAAGATCAATATCGGAAAAAACACTTAGTAAATCCGCATTTTATATATGATGTACGGTAAATAAATTTGCAATTGTGGTTTTTTTTATTATAGATTAGTTGGTCTTTTGTTAAACCACTGTGTTTGATTAGCTCCAAATTACAGTTCACCTCCTTGGGGAAAGTACACATGCCAAAAATACACAAGAAACTCGCACTCGCATTTATCGTTCAAGCGACTTTGCTTTCAACAGTGACACATGCAAGCGAACAAAGCGAATCAAAAGGTTTTGTTGAAGATGCAAAAGGCTCTATTCTCCTCCGAAATGGATGGATCTATCGTGACCTATCAAATGGTCAACATGATAAAAGCTCATGGGGCCAAGGTGTAATCGGTAAGTTCGATTCGGGCTTTACACAAGGTACTGTAGGTTTTGGTGTGGGTGCACTTGGTGATTTTGCATTTAAACTTGGTGAAAATGCACATGCTGGTAACCAAATGCTCTACAAAGATGGACAAAAAGATATTTGGGCACGTGGTGGCGTAAACGTAAAAGCACGTATTTCAAATACAACCGTTGTATATGGTACACAGTTCTTACAACTACCAGTACTGTCAAGTAATGATCTACGCTTACTTCCTGAATACTTCACAGGGACGTTAGTTACAAGTCATGAAATTAAAGATTTAGAGCTTGTCTATGGTCACTTCACAAAAGACCAATATTCAAACCAAATTAATACCGATGGTAATCACTTAAAACGCGCTGATGTTTGGGGTGCAAAATATAAGTTTGATGAAAACTTACAAGGTTCATACTACGGTGCAGTATTTAAAGATGCCCTACAGCGTCACTACCTAAATGTGAACTATAAACTACCACTTGAGTCTGATAGTTCTTTAACATTTGATTTAAGCGGTTACCATACTAAATATGATGCTAGCTTAGACTCAGACAACCCTAAAGAGCGTATTCTTTCGTTCCCTACAGGCCCATATAATACAGAAAAGAAAAATAATATTTGGGCAACATCTGCAACTTATAACAAAGGCGCACATACAGGTATGCTTTCATACCAACAAAGCACAGGTGATGTCGGCTACGACTATAACATTGTAGGTGATGGTGGTATGTCAATTTGGCTACCGAACTCATATTACTCTGACTTCAATGGTAATCATGAGAAATCATTACAAGCAATGTACTCTTTAGACTTTGGTTCATTAGGCGTTCCTGGCTTAACATGGACAACTGCATATGTATATGGTTGGAACATTCATGTAGCGGGTAAAACAGACGATGCTAAAGAGCGTGAAATTTTCAACCAAGTCAAATATACCGTTCAAAGTGGTTTTGCTAAAAACTTAAGCTTTAAAGTACGTAACTCTACTTACCGTGCAAATGCAAGTTATAACGACTATGCAGGAAACACAAATGAATGGCGTTTATACCTAGAATATCCAATCAACTTCTAATTTTATTTTAGATACGATTGCCAAGCGCCTAATGTTATACATTAGGCGTTTTTTTATTAAAGTTATTTTGTATCTCGGCAAGTCCACAAACTAAAAAGATTTGCAGGAGACATTTGTTCATTTAAAACGAAACGCTGTAATTGGACAGACTTCGTTTGAGGATAGTTTGCTCTACACTTATTAAATGCAGGTGACCAATGCATAGACCATACTTGTCGCATCGTTAAATTATAATTACTGATTGCTGTTTTTACAGTAATATCGCCAATGTTTCCTGCTTGTACTATATTTATGTGAGCAGACCCGAGTAGAAATAGACCCACTAAAAAAAGTTTATTCATTTAATTACACCGTCAGATGGCTACAATTGCCATATAAAAATAAGTCTTCTAGTGTATTTATAATTCTATATTTTTATATAATAAAAATGTATTAAAATCACGATATTATTTAATTGATTGATAAAAATCACACTTAAAAGGTGGAATATAAAAAAAGCCTTCTATGAAGGCTTTTTTTATTTGATTAAAAAATCTAATTATTTTGCTGCAGCAATTGCTTTTACAATTTCAGCTTTAGCTACATCTGCACCTTCCCAACCAGAGATTTTTACCCATTTTCCAGGTTCTAAATCTTTATAATGTGCAAAGAAGTGCTCAATTTGACTAATTAATAATTTTGGTAAATCTGTATATTCTTGAATATCTGAATAGAGTGCAGATAATTTTTCATGAGGAACAGCAACTAATTTTGCATCAATTCCACCATCATCTTCCATATTCAATTTACCAACAGGACGACAACGAATCACTGAACCTGGTTCTACTGGATGAGGTGTTACAACCAATACGTCTAAAGGATCACCATCTTCTGAAAGTGTATTTGGTACATAACCGTAGTTTGCAGGATAGAACATTGTAGTTGCCATGAAACGGTCTACAAATAATGCATCAGAATCTTTGTCTACTTCATATTTGATAGGTGCTGCATTTGCAGGAATTTCAATAACAACATAAATATCGTTTGGTGCGTCTTTACCCGCAGGGATATTGTTATAACTCATTTCAATACTCTTGTATTTACGATTGGTTCTTTATCAATTATACATTTTATATTAAATTGATACAAAAAGCGTTTTTGCGATATGTATCATTCCCAATATTATTGACCTAAGTTAGGCGAATAACCAATATAAGCAAGTAGATTGGGCAACATAGAGACAAGAACCACATGATTGATCTTAAACTACTCCAATTGGCCAAATAACAAATTCCATAAAGAACACGTAAAACAATATATGCAATCCCTAAAATCATCACCACATGTTGGTCAATGACCATATATTCAGCCATTAAAATCGCTGCAATAAATAAAGGTAAATTTTCGAAACTGTTTTGTTGTACAGCGTTTGCTCGTGCTGCTATTCCTTGTGTCTGAGATAGAAACTGGCGAGGATTTTGATTATCTTTAAAGGTAAACCCACCTGCCACTTTTGCAATCATTGAAAAAGCATAAGGCAATAGACATGCAACTAAAATTAAATAAACAATGCCACTTATGCTCTGCATGAAATCCCCTCTTCACTTCTATATTGTTTAATCATAATAAATACTAAATCATGTCGTAAAGTATTTTACTAGAACATTTATGTCAGATATTATGAAACAAAAGCAATAATAATAGGGAAATTATTATGATATGGAATCGCATCAACCTCAGAATATTGGCTTTAGGTACACTGGTCGCAGGATTTATTAGCTCTCTTGTCAAATGGGGCTCTGAAGTAAATATGCCGCCACGTATTGCAGGTGAAATTTCTCCGCCTGCTGCGCATATTAATGCATGGCTAAAACCATTTGGTATTAATGCACATAGCTTGGACTATATTTATCAGGGAACTACTATTAGTGGTGCTGTAACACTTTACCATTGGGTTTTTAGTTTTATCTTTGCTTTTGTTTATATTTTTCTTGCAGCTTATTTTCCTAAAATTCGTACATTTTATGGTGCTTTATACGGTATTGTTATTACGGTAGTAATGCACGGTTTTTTAATACCTGCACTCGGATTTAGATACCCTGCATATGACAGTAATGTAAAAGGTTGGTTATGGAATTTGAATACCTATGAATTAACCAGTGAAATGCTTGGTCATATTTATTGGGCTTTTTCAATTGAAGTATCTTTTGTGTTTGTGCTCGCCCTCTTTGCAAAACCAATTAAAAATAACTTGTGGGTACGTTAGAGGCAACAAAAACTAAAAATCTCTAGTAATATAGTGGTGAATATATCTGTTTTATGAGATTTGAATGTCACAATCTGACCAACAAGAGTTATTAAAAGCACTAGATCAACATCAGCTTGCCAAAAAAAAGCTTGATCGTATTTTAATGATTGTTCTTCCTATTGTTGCCTTCTTAATTAGCATGATCTGTGCAAACTGGACATGGTTTTCAACCTTAGGAACGATTATTGTACTTACGTTTGCATTGATTGCAGTTGGTATTAAACGCTGGTCTATTTCATTGTGGCTAGCAATTATTGTGGTGTATTGCTGTATAGACAACTATTTGAGCTATGGCACACTGGTATTAAATAAGCTTGAAATGCAAGCTTTTACCATGCTTATATTTACAATTATTTTTCATGTTGCACGCCCCTATCTAGATCAGGTCATGCAGCAAAGTTTAATAAAAAAAGACCGATAAATCGGTCTTTTTTATATTTATCCTTGTTTACGTAAATCTTTACGTAAAATTTTACCCACATTCGATTTAGGCAACTCATCCATAAACTCAACAAAACGTGGACGTTTGTAACCTGTTAGATTTGCTTTTGCATATGCCAACAACTCTTCGGTCGTCAGTGAGTTATCCTTTTTAACCACAAACAGTTTAGGCACTTCACCTGAGCGCTCATCTGGCACACCTACAGCAGCTACCTCTAATACTTTTGGATGCTGTGCAATAACTTCTTCAATTTCGTTTGGATAAACATTAAAACCAGACACCAAAATCATGTCTTTTTTACGATCCACAATTTTAATATATCCACGCTCGTCCATCACACCAATGTCACCAGAGCGGAAAAAGCCATCTTTGGTCATCACTTTTTCTGTTTCATCGGGACGATTCCAATACCCTTTCATAACTTGAGGACCACGGATACAAATTTCACCCTGCTCTCCTAAAGCTACTTCTTTACCATCGTCATCTAAAATTGCGATGTCTGTAGTCGGTAATGGAATACCAATTGTTCCCGTAAACTCTTCTGAAACTGGTGGATTAAAAACAACAGCAGGTGATGTTTCTGACAATCCATACCCTTCATGAATAATAATTCCGGTATATTTTTTCCATGCTTCAGCAGTCGAAGGCAAAACAGCCATACCCCCACCAACTGCTATTTGCATCTGACTATGATCAAGTTGTTTAAACTCGTCATTGTGTACAAGCGCATTAAATAGCGTGTTTACTGCTGGAAAAAATGTCGGTTTAAACTTAGCAATTTCCTTCACCAATGCAGGTAAATCTCTTGGATTTGGAATAAGTAAGTTAGTTGCACCTTGGCATAGACCATAAAGCTCACAAATCGTAAAGGCAAAAATATGATATAGCGGTAAGGCAGCTAAAAAGCGATACTCTGGTTTTTCTACTGTACGAAATTTACTTTCAAATAAATTTCGAATCTGAAGCATATTTGCAGCTAAATTTCGGTGTGTTAGCTCTGCACCTTTAGATACACCAGTCGTACCACCTGTATATTGTAAAATAAAGGTATCATCTAAATTCAGTGAAGGACGCTTATATTGATTTGGGTTCACCTGATTAAGCGCGGTATTAAATGAGATATGTCCTGAAATATGCCATTTAGGAATTTGCTTACGCACCGTACGTAATACAAAATTAACCACTGTACCTTTTACTAAACCAAGCATATCGCCAACAGAGGCAACAACCACATGCTTCACTGGAGTATGACCAATAATTTTCTCATATACTGACGCAAAGTTTTCAAGAATAATGAGTGTTTCAGCACCTGCATCGTTTAGCTGATGCTCTAACTCTCTTGATGTATACAAGGGATTCACATTGACCAAGATGCATCCTGCACGTAGTATCCCTAAGCTGGCAACAGGATATTGCAGAACGTTTGGCATCATAATCGCAACACGTGAGCCCTTTTTTAACCCTAAGCTTTGTAAATAGCAAGCAAACTTTCGGCTTTCTAACTCAAGATCTGTATAAGTTAGCTTTTTATCCATAAAGATAAATGCATCACGCGAGCCAAATTTTTGAAAACTTTCTTCAAATAAATCAATTAAAGAAGTATTTTCAGGTGGCAATTTGATCTCGTTTTGAATACCCGTTCGCTTGTATTCATCAAACCATATCTTTTCCATAATGCCAGCTAACTCCAGTTTAAGAACGTATTAATTATTCAATTGATGTAAACGTAACATCAATGATTGATTTACAGATCAAAAGCGATGTATTTAAACATCTAGCTTATATGCTTTTTGATACCCTCTAGGGAGCACCTGCCCTTTACTTGCACGTTTGCCAATATATTTCGCTAAATCTTCTCCCTTTAACTTCAACTTTTGTTGCCCTGCTGTGACCTCTAAAGTATCTGTTAAATTGAGTGGTAAAATGGCAAGTAGTGATTCAGTTTTGTCCAATTGTACTAACTTATTCCCTTTACCTTTGTTTAGCATTGGCAATTCTGCTAATTCCATAATGAGCAAACGCCCTGAAGATGTCAAAATAGCCAAATGTGTTTGCGATTTTAAAGGCAGTAATGGAAGTACCTGAGATTTTTCAGGGAGAGTTAAAAATGCCTTCCCTGCTTTCGCATTGGTATCTAAAGACTGAGTCACCGTTTTAAAGCCAAAGCCTGCCGAACTCGCCACCATCATTTCTTGTTTTTCATCAGCAATATAAAGCTGAATAAAATTAACACCATTGGCAGGAGACAAACGAGAGCTTAATGGCTCACCGAGCCCTCGAGCAGATGGCAAGGTAGAAATTGCTAGCGCATAACTACGACCAGACTCATCTAAAATATAAACACGCTGATTCGTTTTACCAACTGCATGACTAAGATATTGATCGCCTGCCCGATAATTTAATTTTTCCGCATCTACATCTGCACCTTTTGCAGCACGAACCCAACCCGCTTGTGACAATACAACGGTCACAGGTTCTGCAGGAACAAGATCTTGTTCTTTAATTTGTACTGCATCATCGCGTTGTACAATAGGTGAACGGCGCTCATCACCAAACTTTTTGGCATCTGCTTTCAGTTCATCAATAATTAATGTTTTTAACGATTCAGGATTTTCAAGTTGCTCACGAATAATCGCAGCGCGTGCGGCAAGCTCATCTTGTTCTTTGCGAATTTCCATCTCTTCTAATTTTGCTAGATGACGCAGTTTTAGTTCTAAAATAGCTTCTGCTTGAATTTCGTCAATTCCAAACTTTGTCATTAATACAGATTTTGGCTGATCTTCTTCTCGAATAATTTCAATGACTGTATCAATATCTAAATAAGCAATCAGCAAGCCTGCCAAGATATGTAAGCGCTTTTCAATTTTATTTAAATGATATTCTAAACGATGCGTTACCGTCTGCTTACGAATAGAAATCCATTCAAGTAAAATTTGGCGAATTGATTTGACTTTAGGTCTACCATCTTCACCAATCATATTTAGGTTCACACGGTAGCTATTTTCAAGATCTGTGGTCGCAAACAGATGACTCATTACCATTGCCGCATCTACACGATTTGACCTTAAAACAATAACCAAGCGCGTCGGATTTTTATGATCAGACTCATCTCGAACATCTGAAATTAATGGCAGTTTCTTTGCCTGCATTTGGTCGGCAATCTGTGTGACTACTTTAGAGCCAGAAACTTGATAAGGTAGCTCACTAATGATAATTTCATTTTTTTCCACAGTATATACTGCACGTGCACGATAGCTACCGCGACCTGTGGTCTGTATTTTTAATAATTCTTCTTTAGATGTAATAATTTCAGCTTTTGTCGGTAAATCTGGCCCTGGAATATATTCAGCTATTTTTTGATCCGTAAGTTGTGGGTTACGAATTAATGCAATTGTGCCCTTAATCACTTCTCGCAAATTATGCGGTGGAATATCTGTGGCCATACCTACAGCAATACCCGTTGTTCCATTTAATAAAATATTTGGAACGCGAGCAGGTAAATGAACTGGTTCTTTTAATGATCCATCGAAGTTATCTTGCCAAGCACATGTTCCTTGTCCGAGCTCGGAAAGTAATAACTCGCTAAACTGTGAAAGTTTAGCTTCTGTATAACGCATCGCCGCAAACGATTTAGGATCATCAGGTGAACCCCAGTTCCCTTGCCCTTCAATAAAACGATAACGATAGCTGAAAGGCTGCGCCATTAAAACCATTGCTTCATAACATGCCGAATCACCATGCGGATGATACTTACCAAGTACATCACCTACTGTACGCGCAGATTTTTTAGGTTTCCCACTATGTTTTAAACCAAGTTCGCTCATTGCATACACAATACGGCGTTGCACAGGCTTTAAACCATCACTGATGTGAGGCAATGCACGATCCATAATGACGTACATTGCATAGTCGAGATATGCTTGTTCAGTAAATTCTGCAACTGAACGATTTTCAGTTGCGTGATGAGTCAGACTAGACATAACTATAAATGGCCAATTCGTGATTTGTTATCTGTTGCCTATGCTAGTCTGTGTGCCACCTAAGAACAAGTGTTTGCGCACTTTTCGCTGATTTATTGATAATTCTCATAGCAATATAAAATGTTCAAATTGGCTTTTGCGCATTCTTATTTAAAAAATACATTAAAATGACGGCAAGTACCGTAATAACACCTGCAACACCATATAAATCTTGCATTCCAATGAGTGGAATAAGCAACCCTGCAAACGGCCCAATAAACATAAGTGCGATGTCTAAAAATGCATTATAGACACCCAGTGCCGAACCACGATTTTTTGTTTCGACTTGTTTCACAGCCTCTACACCCAAAGCAGGAAAGACCAAAGAAAAACCTGCACCAACCAAAAAAGCACCAATATATGCCATGCTAATATGCGTACTTCCCCAGATAAAGAACAAACCGATTGCCTCAACCACGAAGGAAAATAATGACACTTTAATTCCGCCAAATTTAGGAATCATTTTTCCTAAAATCAGTCGAATAAATACAAAGCCAATACTAAATACACTTAGTGCATAAGCCGCATTTGGCCAGCCTCTTTCATTAAAGTACAATGTTATAAATGTCGAAATAACACCAAAACCGACTGTTCCCAAAGCCAATGCAGCACCGAAGACCCAAACTTTAGAAGCAACTTTTAAGAAGGCTATTTTCGTATCGACTTTGACACGAATGGTAGGCTTACGGTATGCCAATAAAAAACCAATTACAGCAAGAACAAGCGTTGTCACAGCAAAAGCGTATGTTGAAAAGTGACCATTTAAATACACACCTAAAGGTGCTCCAAATGCCATTGCAGAATAAGTCGCAACACCGTTCCATGAAATGACACGCGATGTTTCCGTACGATCAACTAGGTTCATTCCCCACAACGTTGAGCCTGTACTTGCAAAACTCTCTCCTGCCCCTAAACATAAGCGCCCAAGTGCAAAGAGAATTAAACTTAAAGCAGGTTGTTTATCTATACAAAATACGGCAATAATGGAAAAAATCCCACTCATCCCACAACAACCTAACCCAATCAGTACCACCTTACGTGCACCGAGCATATCTGCAAGTTGGCCTGCTTTCGGTCGAGTTAACAACGTTGCCAAATACTGAACACTAATAATTCCGCCCGCAATAAATGAACTATATTGCAATTGTTGACTCACCAATTGGGGTAAAATTGCCAATGGTAAACCAACCGACAAATAGGCAAAAAAAGTAAATATAACAACAGAGAGAATTTTTTTATTTAATTCATATTTCGACGTATTTGATGCTATTTGAGTATCCATACCGTTCTTTTTCACTCTATGATGAAACGATTATAATTCAATCATAGAAGTAGTTTTACTTTTGGATACAAAACTACAAGGGTTTCCCTAAATATCTTTAGAAGATGCAGACTGCTCATCATCATCTTGATAAATAAATTTTGGCATTTCTAGGCCAAAATAAATTGCAATAACGCGCAAACTGAAACCAAAAACAAGCGTAGTGACCACAGTCCATTCAAGCGTTAAACCAAAATGAATACATAACCAATAACAAATTACTGAAACAAAAGAAATACTGGCATATAACTCACGACGAAACACCAAAGGCACATCGTTACATAAAATGTCACGTAAGATTCCCCCTGAAACACCAGTCATAATTCCTGCAACAGCAGACACTACAAAACCATGCCCCATTTGAATCGCAATCTGACACCCTATAATTGTGAATCCAATAAGTCCCAATGCATCTAACAATAAAAAAATTGATCGTAAATGCCTCATCCAATTTGCAATTAAAATTGTAAACAATGCAGCACAACATGTGAGTACTAAATATTCAGGATGCTTTACCCATCCTAGCGGATAATGACCAAGCAAAACATCTCTTACAGAGCCACCTCCGAGTGCTGTAACACAAGCAATTAGAATTACGCCAAACCAATCCATACTCCGCCTTCCTGCAGACAGTGCACCTGTCATTGCCTCAGCAGTAATCGCAATAATATAAATAATGGTTAGTAGCATACTCAGTTCCTTGTACGGAGCTTTTTTATTCTTTTACAGGATAATGAATTTTAAGTTTTTTTCCATAAAATCTTTCACCTTTCGACGATTAAAGATATTTCGCACAACAATGCTTAAACTTTTTATGTGAACCACAAATACATGCTTGCTTCATGGTATATGCAATCTCAACCGTAGGATCAAGAAAGTACCATGTAGACTGATGACTCACAAAAAAAGATTTTTCATGGTGTGCCTTGGTTTGGCCTTCGACCAAATAATACGCTTTAAATTCAACACTTGCATGATTTTTATCAATAGGATAGTCATAAGCAATCACATCTAAGGATTTCCAATCTGTTTCCTGACTCCATGATAGCAGATCGCCATAGACCAGATACTTTTGTTGTTCAAGCGCTGTCGTATCTATAATGTAATTTATCTGTTGTTTTACAAATGCACTATACCTCGAACGCATCAGTTGCTCTGCATTTTTTGCCTTCTGTTGTCCTAGATGCAATGGCAAACAACATTCGGTATAAAGACCTCCACCACATGGACAAGGTTGCTGATCTTCCATAAAAATAGCCCTTATAAAAGGGCTATTTTAAAAGGCATGGTTTATTTTGCAATATGACTATTCATCTTGCGTGTCAGGTGTTTCTGTTGAAACGATATGTACTTTTTCAATTTTATGACCATCCATGGTCACAATCTCAAATTGATACCCATCGGCTTGTACAACATCACCATTTTCAGGTAAACGCCCTAGATGTAATAATAAATAGCCTGAAAGTGTTGAGTATTCTTCACTATCATCAACTAAATCTTTACCTAGCAATAAAGACAAATGACGAATATCGGTAGAGCCTTCAAGAAGTAAAGAGCCATCTTCTAAGCTTTCTGCAACAGCTTCCATTTCATCTTCATCTGGAAACTCTCCTGCGATCGCTTCAAGAATATCAATCGGTGTCACTAGACCTTCGATTGAACCATACTCATTAAGTACAACAGCCATTTGCAAAGGTGCTTGACGGAGCTGTTCCATTACCATGAGTACGTGTGCATTTTCATGCACAATCATTGGTTCACGTAAGCTTTTCTCTACGTGCAATTGCTTCGTATCTACATACTCATTTAACAACTTATGAGTAGATGCAATACCTGCTAAATTGTCTAGTTCGCCATGAGCAAAAATGACACGCGAATGCGTCATTTGCATTAAACGCTCTTGTAGCTCTTCAGGTGTATCGTCTAAATCAATCCAATCAATCTCTGGACGTGGTGTCATGACAGACTTAACAGGTCTTTCAGATAAGCCTAAAACACCTTGAACCATTACACTATGGTAAGTACTGTTTTCGCCATCAAAAATTTCATCAGCCAAAGCTTTTGTTGCTAGCACATCACTTTCTGAATCCATCGTTTCTGTAGAACTATTATTTTTTGGTTTACCACCAAGCATACGCATGACAGCAGAAGCCGTTTTATAGCGTAAATCTGTTGTTGTCACCAACTTTTCTTGATTACGGCGCGTGGTTTGATTCAAGAACTCAATCATGACTGAGAAGCCAATCGCAGCGTACAAGTAGCCTTTTGGAATATGGAAACCAAAGCCTTCGACCACCAATGAGAAACCAATCATCATTAAGAAGCCAAGACAGAGCATAACTACCGTTGGATGGCGGTTAATAAAATTCATCAGTGGCTTAGATGCCCACATCATAATACCCACCGCAATCACTACGGCAATCATCATGACAGATAAATGTTTAACCATACCGACAGCAGTAATGACACTATCTAAAGAGAAAACTGCGTCTAATACAACAATTTGAGCAATCACCATCCAAAAAGCGGCATGTACAGGATTTTCTTCCTTAACTTGCATTTTTCCTTCAAGGCGTTCGTGCAATTCCATTGTTCCTTTAAACAATAAAAAGACACCACCAAAAAGTAAAATTAGATCTCGACCTGCAAATGGATGGTCAAAAATATAAAATAGTGGTTTAGTTAGCGTAATAACCCATGCAATAGATGCAAGGAGTACCATACGCATACACAGAGCAAGCGACAAACCAATTAGGCGTGCTTTACTACGTTGCTCTGGCGGTAGCTTTTCTGCCAAGATGGCAATAAAGACAAGGTTATCTATACCAAGTACAATTTCAAGAATGACAAGTGTCGCAAGTCCAACCCATGCCGAAGGATCTGACATCCATTCAAACATCATTGACTATACTCCTGCATTGATTTTCTTTTATTGTCTTGAAATGTAAAAAATGAGAAAGGCATTACCTTAAAATGGCAAGCTTCTTCTAATTGCGGCAAAAGTTTTATCGAGCGTCGACAACCCATATTCATAAAAATGTTGTTAAACCAACAATCAGTATAGGAAAGATTTTATTTAAATTCACTAATTTTTGTTACTTTTTACAAATTGAACAAAATATAATTTTTTTAAGTATTAAAACTAGTCAATAACTTTACAATCAATAACATACATTTTTTTTACTGTCTCTTTGTGATGGTATGATGAGACTTTTTCAGGGATTTCGGAATGATTACTTCCCCTAAATTTCTTCATTTTATTCTTTTTTTTATCATTTCAGTATTTGGTACAACTCAATTACATGCAGGTTCTTATCAAAATTTTAACGCCCATTATGCATGGATCAATAATTGGAATGACCCAAATCATTTAATTCGGGGTAAATTTGGTAGACAAGCAACGCCTGAGTTAGAAGTAAATTTTAATATTTCTGAAAAAGGTCTTTATGGTTATCCCGCTATTTTACGTGGTTCACACTATGGCTGGAATCCTACAGGAGATAAATTGTTTCCAACACAAGTATCCTCTTTAAAACAAATTCCGCTTAAGTTTAACTACACTACACGTGGCAATAATATGGCTGGAAATTTCGCATATGATATTTTCTTGCGCAACGATGCAAATGGTGGCCATCCTCAACTCGAAATTATGATTTGGGGTGATCATAACTCTTGGCCACTTGGGGAAAAAACTGCATCCAATGTACTCACAGAAAATGGATACACTTTTGACCTGTGGGAAGGCTACAACGCGGCTACTGGATATTATGTATATACTTTTGTCCCTTCAAATACCGTAGGTAGAAATTTAAGTCTTCCAAAAAAGGGGGCTTTAAACTTAAATGCTAAGCCATTTTTATCATGGTTAAATATGGCACGTGGTAAAGATAACCATTTTAATGATTCTATGTATATTGATGTTATCGAAGCAGGTTTTGAGGTCGTTGGCGGACAAGGTACCATAAAAATGAAAGCGACGATTGATGCACAAAAGTATCTATAGCAATTTTGACCATAAATAAATTCTGATTAGAAACCAAATAGAAAACTTCATTTCCCTACTACCTAAAAAGATACTTGTATATTTTTAGGTAGGCATGTTAAAGAGAAGATATAGATAATATGGTGAATGCTATGGATCAAGTAAAAAAACAGACAACTAGACCGCTAATCGCTTTATATTGTGGCTCTCGCTCAGGCAATAAACCTATTTATTTAGAAAGTGCGATACAACTCGCGCAAGGACTTGCAGAACATCATTTCGATCTCGTGTATGGTGGTGCAAGTATTGGGCTTATGGGACAGGTTGCCGATACGTTTATTGAATTTGGTGGCGAAACGGTAGGCGTTATTCCTGAATTCATGTTGGACTATGAGGTTGCCCACAACGAATTGACTGAATTGCATGTCGTACAAACTATGCATGAGCGTAAAGCGATGATGGCTGAGCGTGCAAGTGCTTTTATTGCTTTGCCAGGCGGGCTAGGAACATTTGAAGAAATATTAGAAGTTGCAACATGGGGACAACTTGAGCAACACCATAAACCAATGATTCTTTATAATGTTTGTGGATACTATGATGCATTAATTTCACAACTTGATCATGCTGTAAATGAAGGTTTTCTACCACCTCAACACCGAGCAAAACTGATTGTTTGCGAAAACGTGTCAGAAATTTATACAGCTTTGAATCGTCTCAATCAGCCAAAACATGTGCTTATTTAAATCGACGTTGATCACAATTTAAAAAAGACTTTATCTACAATAGTTGGGTAAAAAAAAGCAGAAGTTTAAACTTCTGCTTTTTTTAAGACGGGAATTTTATTCCCATTCGATTGTTGCAGGTGGTTTTGATGAAACATCATAAACAACACGCGATACGTCTTTAATTTCATTCATAATACGAGTTGATATCTTATCCACAAGCTCATACGGTAAATGTGCGAAACGCGCTGTCATAAAGTCAACTGTTTCTACTGCACGTAAAGCAATGACCCATGCATAACGGCGACCGTCACCCACCACACCAACCGATTTCACAGGTTGAAATACTGCAAATGCTTGTGCTGTTTTATCGTACCAACCACTGTTACGTAATTCTTGCATGAAAATATCGTCAGCTAAGCGAAGAATATCTGCATACTCTTTTTTCACTTCACCTAGAATACGAACACCTAAACCAGGGCCAGGGAATGGATGACGATAAATCATACTATGTGGTAGGCCAAGTGTTGTACCTAGTTTACGTACTTCATCTTTGAATAAATCACGTAGTGGTTCAACCAAATCAAATGCCAAGTCTTCTGGTAACCCACCTACATTGTGGTGCGATTTAATGACATGCGCTTTACCTTGCTTACTTGCAGCAGACTCAATTACATCTGGATAAATTGTTCCCTGAGCCAAGTATTTTACGCCATCAAGCTTACGTGCCTCTTCTGCAAAGACTTCAATAAACTCACGACCAATAATTTTACGTTTTGCTTCAGGGTCCACTTCGCCTGCCAATGCAGTAAGGAAACGTTCTTCTGCATTTGCACGAATGACACGAATACCCATATTCTCTGCAAACATTTGCATCACTTGCTCACCTTCATTTAGACGAAGTAAGCCGTTGTCTACAAATACACACGTGAGTTGGTCACCAATCGCTTTATGTAACAAAGCAGCAACCACAGATGAATCTACCCCACCAGAAAGGCCAAGTAATACTTTTTCGCTACCAATCTGTTGACGTAATTGTTCTACACGTAAATCGATAATATGTTCTGAAGTCCAGAGACTACGACAACCACAAATTTTATGCACAAAGTTTGATAAAATTTCTTTGCCTTTCGAGGTATGTGTCACTTCTGGATGGAACTGAATACCATAAAAACGACGTGCTTCATCACTGACCATTGCAAACGGACAGCTTGGTGTACTTGCAGTCACTTTAAAACCTTCAGGAATTTTACTAACTTTGTCACCATGACTCATCCAGACATGGAGTTGGTTTTCTTGGTCTTGTAAGTCACCAATAAGCTGGTCACGTATTAGAATGTCAACTTCTGCATAACCAAACTCATGCACAGTACCTGGCTCAACTTTGCCGCCCAACTGTTCAGACATCGTTTGTAAGCCATAGCAAATACCCAAGACAGGTACACCTAAATTAAATACTATTTCAGGTGCACGCGGACTGCCTGCTTCATGTACGCTCTCTGGGCCACCCGAAAGAATAATACCATTTGGGTTAAACGCACGAATGTCTTCTTCAGACATATCAAAAGCATACATTTCAGAATAAACGCCAGCATCACGTACGCGACGTGCAATGAGCTGACTATATTGCGAACCGAAGTCCAAAATGAGGATACGGTCTTCAGTAATTTGAGTATTGGTCGTCATGAGATTCAACTATAGAATGCTAAAGAAGAAAGATAGCGAATAATTGTATCATTTTTCAGATGCTGAGTATATGTATATGAATTGAAACAACACAGACGATTTTTCACAAGGAAACTATATTTCTCCTCTTGCTATCGTCATATAAAATAATGTACTTTTAGCGGTATCATAATTTTAGTAAATATCTAAAGAATCTGTAAGCACCAAATATGATAACTAAATTTAAGTAATAGACTTAAATTAAATTTTTAATAAATCTGGTATATCTCTAAAAAACTATGATAATAGATGCTCATAGCCAATCGCATAAGGCAAAAAATAAACTAAATAATTTAAAGTCTCCATTTACTGGAGTAAATAAAGTTATAAAGAGAACAGAAGATATCTGTATCTCGTTTGTTATTATTTTGCTGATTTCACCACTTTTATTCATTATTGCGATTGCAGTCAAAACAACCTCATCAGGCCCTATTCTTTTTAAACAAAAAAGACATGGTTTACACGGACAAATCATTGAAGTTTGGAAGTTCAGAAGTATGTCTGTCATGGAAAATGGCGATACTGTCGTTCAAGCGAAAAAAAATGACTCACGTGTCACCAAAGTAGGTGGTTTTTTAAGAAAAACATCTTTAGATGAGTTACCACAATTCTTTAATGTTCTTTTTGGTACGATGTCTATCGTTGGGCCAAGACCTCATGCAATTAGTCATAATGAATATTATGAAACATGTATACCCGATTATATGCTACGTCATATGGTCAAGCCTGGTATTACTGGTTTGGCACAAATGAAAGGTTGGCGTGGCGAAACAGATACTTTAGATAAAATGCAACAACGCGTAAATTGTGATCTTGAATACATTCAAACTTGGAGTTTATGGTTAGACATTAAATTAATTTTTCTGACCATACTCCGTGGCTTTATACAAAAGACGGCATATTAATTAATACTTGTTTTAATAAATGGAAATATGAATAAATGACTGCAAAAATAGTACCTGTTATTATGGCTGGCGGTAGCGGAACAAGACTTTGGCCATTATCTAGAGCACAACACCCTAAGCAGTTTCTAAAACTTTCACCCGATGGTTATACTCTCCTCCAAGCAACACTTCTTAGACTCAAAAATTTATCTTGTGAAGAACCTATTCTTATTTGTAATGAAGAACATCGTTTTCTTGCAGCAGAGCAAATGCGTGAAATTGGTATTTCAGCAAAAATTATTTTAGAACCTGAGGGAAAAAATACTGCCCCTGCTGTTGCACTTGCTGCCGCATACCAAAATAAAAAAGATAAAGACAGTATTTTACTTGTACTTGCTGCAGACCATGTGATTCAAAACCAAACTGCATTTGAACAAGGTATTCATCAGGCTATCGAACTTGCCAACGATAATAAGCTTGTAACTTTCGGTATTGTTCCAACGCATGCGGAAACAGGTTACGGCTATATCGAGAAAGGTGCAGAAGTACTTTCTGGTTACAGCGTTAAAAAATTCGTTGAAAAACCAAGTCTAGACGTTGCAGAACAATATTTAGCAAGTGGTCTATTCTTATGGAATAGCGGAATGTTTATGTTTAAAACAGGAATATTCTTAGAACAATTAAGCCAGCATGCGCACGATATCTATGAAACTTGTGAAAAAAGTATAGAAGACACAACATTAGACCTCGACTTTATACGAATTAACGCAGAAATCTTTAGTCAATGTCGCTCAGATTCTATTGACTATGCTGTTATGGAAAAAACACAAGATGCTGTTGTCATTCCTTTAGATGCTGCTTGGAGCGATGTTGGTTCATGGTCAGCTTTATGGGATATACAAAATAAAGATGAACATGGCAATGTTTTACATGGCGATGTGATTAGCATCGATAGCAAAAACAGTTATTGTCATAGCAATAATAAACTTGTCAGCTTACTTGGCGTCGAAAATATTATTGTAATTGAAACAAAAGATGCGGTGTTGGTTGCAGATAAATCTAAAGTACAAGATATTAAAAAAATCGTTGAGTCGTTGAAAAAAGAAAATCGAACTGAGCACTTTAACCATCGTGAAGTATATCGCCCTTGGGGTAAATACGACAGTATCGATCATTCATCTCGTTATCAAGTTAAAAGAATTACTGTAAAACCAGGTGAAAAACTTTCTATTCAGATGCATCATCATCGCTCAGAACACTGGATTGTTGTTAGTGGTACAGCAAAAATTCATAAAGGTAAAGAGAGTTTCTTACTTACCGAAAATCAATCGACCTATATTCCACTTGGTGAAATACATGCACTTGAGAATCCAGGAAAACTACCTTTGGAACTCATAGAAGTACAATCAGGTTCTTATCTTGGTGAGGATGATATCGTTCGTTTTGAAGACATTTACGGACGCTGTTAAAATTAATATAATTATTCTAGGTTAATGTTTACTTTAACCTAGAATATAATGAGAATACTTTATCAAGCATTACTTTAGTGGAAAATCTATCTTTATAATTTTTTAAACATTCATTTTCCATACTCTTTAATTTAAAGATATCCAGCTGATTTAGAATAGATACCGCTTCACTAGCACTATCCTTTTTAAATAAAAAACCATTTTTTCCATTTTCTATAATCTCAGGAAGAGATGTACAATTAGTGGCAATAACAGGCTTACCATAACTATTTGCTTCAACCGCTACCAACCCAAATGATTCCCATCGACTAGGCATTATAATCACATCTGCTTGAGTATAGTATTTTGATAATTCTTGCTTAGTTACCCATCCAATTTTTTTTACAGGAAATGAAAATATTTCATTAAGTTTTCTATCTACTACAGAATCACCGATAATAGTAAATTCAAATCTATCATCTACCAGTTTTATTATGTCAGCTAAAATATCAACACCTTTTTGATGATCCAATCTACCTACAAATAAAACTTTAATTAAATTATTTCTATAATTATTTCTTACTTTTTCAATATGAAATGGAGGTAACACTGAATTATAGATAGTAATTAATTTATTAGTAGGCATTTTATATTGTAAACTGATATTTTTTTCATATTCACTGGTACATATGACAATATCTGTATTAATCAATAATATTTTTTCTATCCAAGCATATATAGATTTCTTGATAGAAGAATTATCCATTAGAAAAGAAAAAGCATGAGGACAATAAACAATTTTGGGTTTTCTTATAAAGAAAAATAATATTATTCGACAGATCATCCCAGCAAAACTGCTATGAATATGTACAATATCAGGCTTTACAGTATTAAAATATTTAATAAAAGCTATCATAAGATAAATAAATGATTTTAAATTTCGACCTGTTCTTTCATACAAATAAAAGTTCTTTTTATTAGATATCTCAGACTCATGAGCTTCTGGTATCAAACAAAAGCTTTCAATTCTTTCATCTAATAAAAGTTGATCAATGATAGTTGCCACACCACCCTTTACTGTTTCAGCAACATGTAAAACTTTCATACTCCTAAAACCTCTTGAATAATTAAGTTCATTTTATTCGCTGATATATTCCAATCAAAACGTTTAAGATTTATATGACCACTTTCTATTAGGTGATCTTTTAAATCTTTATTATTATATATTTCCTTAATACTATTGGTCATATCATCTATACTATTGGGATTAAAATAATGTGCACTATTACCTAAAACTTCAGGGAGAGAGGCTGTATTAGATGATAAAACAGGGCATCCACATGCTTGTGCTTCTAATGGTGGAATACCAAAGCCTTCATAAAGAGAAGGAAATATAAAGAATTCAGCATATTGATAAAGATTTATTAATTCCTCATCATTAACCCTGCCAACAAAATTAATATTCTTTGTCTTTATTTCATAATTATGGCTCTTAAAAGTGCCAGACATTGAACCTATAATTTTTAAATCTAGGTTAATATTAGCCTTCTGAAAAGCTTCTATCATAGGACCGAAATTTTTATGGAGGTTAGGAGATGATACTGCTAAGGCATAACCTTTTTTTTCAGATTGATTTAATTTTTTATCATAAAACTGATCTGAAACAGCATTATATATGACATTAATAGAGGCTCTAGGTATATTGTAGTAGTTACATATATCAATCTTGGAAAACTCACTCACAGTAATTATTTTATGACTTGTTCTCAATATCATTGGAATCATAATTCTATATACAGCTCTAAACTTCCAAGAGTAACTCTGTGGATATTTGAGAAAAGTAATATCGTGAACTGTTGAAATTTTATTTTTATAGAATACAGGAGAAGTATTACATAAATTTAGTAATAATGGATTACCTACAGAGTGGAGATATCTAGGTAAGGTAATTTGTTCCCAAATAATACCATCCCCACCTTTAACTTCAATTACTTTAAAATTTTCAAGGTTATGAAGCTTTAAGATTTTTTCTTTATTGGGTACTAAAATAACTATGTCACCTCGTATTTTACTTAGTGAGTAGAGCAACTCAATTGCAAATCTTTGTACACCTGTGATATTTTGTTTTAAAAATCTACCATTTACATAAATCATAATATTCAAACTCCGAATAAATTTAATTATTTATTAAAAATACTATTCCTACAATTTATTAAAATATAGTAATATGTTAGTATAACAAAATTATCTAAAGTAAATAGTGTTACAGTCGATGTAATTAAAACTAAGACTAGAAAGTCAAAAGTTTTTACTTTTAAAGAGAAAAGTGTAATAGCTAAAAGTATAATTCCTAATAATCCAAAATCTACCCAAATTCCATTAATACCTGTATTAGGTGTAAGGTTTCTACTATTAAGATAATTATATAAAGGCTCTTCATTATTAATAGTACAATTATAGTTTTCATTACAGCCTAATAAAAAATTACCTTCTTTCATATTAAGAACCATACTAGAAGATGACAATCTATGGGCGATTGACTCATTTATATAAAAATAACCATTATGACTTATATCTAGTTTCAAGGCTAATAATATAAATAAGCTAACAACTGTTAAAATAGAAAGAAATAATGGAATTTTATTTAAAATATTTTTAAATGGGAGTAAAAAGAAAAGAAAAACTACAGACATAGATACTTTTGAGAGACTAAAAAAATAACTTGATATATATAAAACACTTTCATAAAGATTAATTTTTTTTCTTTTAGATAGAATTAATAAAACCATTATTCCTAGTAATGAAACAAAAAAACCAGCCTCTCTTGATAAACCAGCCATTCGAGGAAATAAGAAAACAACATATTGATTTACATATGCAGGGGTTGCAAAATTTTCCCCCCAAATAAATGTACCAATATTAATACCTGCTATACTTGCAGATATAGATGGATCTATATAATATAAAAAAAACTGAGCAATACAAAAAAAGCATGAAATAATGAATGCTAACTTAATCTTTGGAAAGATAACTTTATCTTGAGTACATAAGTACAATATTCCCAAGAATAATATTGATAATTTAACTGCTATAGTAATTTTAAATTCAATTAAAGCAAGAGTAATCCAAGATAAACAAATTAAAATATATTTTAATTTAACAAATTTTAGTTTTGCTAAGAACTCAAAATCGAAGAATATTAAAACTATCCAAATATATAATGTCATTCCAAAAATATATGGATTAACTGGTGTTGCTATTAATGAAATAGCTATTAGAAATCTATTAATTTCTGTAAAAATTGATTTACTCATTTATCCCAAATACTTTGTACATTCGACTTATGTCAAATTTATATATTAAGTGAAGTATTTTTCATAACTAGTTGATTTTTCTTTTAAAACTTCAACCAAATTTATGGACATAAAATCAAGAAGTTCTAAGTTATTAATAGTAGCTACTACTTTCTCAGAAAACTTAACTAAATCTTCACGCTCAAGAATAATTACACTTTCTTTTAAATAACCTAAACCTTCTATAGATTCAGGCGTTGCAATTATTGGCATACCATATGATGCAGCCTCTAGAACTTTCATTTTAATTCCAGAACCTAAAATTATAGGTGATATAAATAATCTATTTGCTAAAAACTGATTTTGTAACTCTTCATCGCTTACCTTTCCTAAGAATTTAACGTTATTAAAATAATCAATTCCTGAAGAATTATTTTTAATATCGCTAAGTTTCATTCCACAAATATTAATAGTAATATCAGGATCTAGTTTAAATAATAACTCAGATAACTTATATAGAAGCCAACTAGCGGCTTCCTGATTAGGAAAATGATGAGCAGAACCTAAGAATAGAACTGACTTATTTGTTATATTTAAATTCCACAATTTATTTTTTAAACTAATAAATTCTGGATATAACTTAGATGGCCCAAACTTAGATAAGCTACTCATATCTTTGTCTGATATAAAAATATTTTTAATAGAGTTCTTTAAAACTTTTCTTTCAAAGAAATACATTTTAATTGCATTTAAATAATAAAATGGAATTTTTATCTTTTTAGCATATTTTATTGCATCAAAACTTAGTTTACTTTCTACATTATGGCATATATATATATATTTAAAATTAAATTTTAAATTCCCACAGGAATCAATATTTTCAAAGATAAATAAGCTTTCACTATCTTTTTTATAAATATTATAAATATCTAGAATAAGCTTATTTGACCTACCAATAAATAAACTTCTTGGTATAAGAGAAAATAATATTTGATAAATAAGTGTAAATATTGAGGTAAGGCTTCGAGGATTAAACTTCGAGCATTCTTTAGGATAAACTGTATATTTTAAATTATTTGGAAAATTTAAATCCTCTAATTCATCAATATCACTATGCATATCTACAAAAAAAGCTTCAACTTCATCATATTCATTACATATTTTTTTAATATGATTATAGCTTGCAAGCCTACCACCAGACTTTCCATTATATGGTATACACCCAGAAATATAATATGCTTTCATTAAACCACCTTAAATAATATTTTCTTAATAATTCCAATGATTCTAAATATTTTAAGTGAGTTAACATCACAAATATTACCACCTAACTTTAATACATTAATAGATAATAGTTTTTCGTTTATAATACTTTTTAATTTTTTAAGTTTATTTTTACTACTACAGTTTTTGGCATTATACCAACCATCACTATCTTTAGGATACAACCAGTTATTTAAATGTTTACTTAATTTACTATCAAAATCATCAACAAATTCTATACCATTTTTATCAGATATATTTTTTACGTATTTATTCATACTATCTTCAACAGAGTCAAATTTAAAACTCTCATGTAGAATTAAACTAGAATTAATCATAAATAAGTAGCTACTAATCCAACTTTGAGTATTTATTCCTGAAAGAATAAAATTCTCTCCAAAACTATTGACATCACCACAGATACCATTAGACTTATTTTTTAAAAAAATATTAAATGCATAGGAAAATTTAAATTTCTGATACCATTTCCATTTTCTATGGTGACAGAATGTATCATTAGCAAATATAAAATAATCATCTTCATTTATTCTATGCTTTAAAGCTTTAACTGCTGAATCCCATCCAGAAAACTCGTAAGCAGAGTTATCACCAGTTATAGAATTAGGAATATGAACAGTACTATCATTATTAACTACAATTAAGTTAAAGGATCTATCTCCTATTTTTTTAGAGATATCTTTTAATTTATTAATAGCATTTTCATAATATTTATCACCATAGACTAAAAGAATATAATAAACCATTATAATACAACCAATTAAATTTATTTAATAAGGAATTTATCAGCTATTTTTTTATATTTAGAAAAAATAGCTGAATTAGAATCAATTTCGTTTACATCATTCATTAAACGTAATTTAGCTAAAGTTGTTGCTTTATATACACCCATTAAAATAGAAAGATAAAGACCATAAAACCCATCTTTAAATCCTTTATTTCTAAAATATCGAAGAAAAAATTCTTTAATAAATTCTTTAATAATATCTACATTAGTAATTTTTTTATAATTATTTCTATAAAGTTGTTTAGCTTCAATAGTTGTATATCGGTTTAGTTTCTCTATAAAATGATTAATATCAGTATAGTTAAAATGTATAATTGAAAATTCTACTTTATCAATTATATATATACGAGCATTTTCAGAAATATGGACAAAATTATGAACTTCTGAGCCATAACTCATTACATGCTTTCTAAAAAACCTCATTTGTTTATCTTGTAATGCTCCCCACCCTGTATGTTTTATTTCCTTACCAAACATGAAATTTCGTCTTGGTATCCAAATTGCATCATGTTCATTGCCTTTAGCCAAAGAGATTAGATACTCTGATAAGTTTTTAGGGATAATTTCATCTGCATCTAATACAATAATCCACTCATTACTTGCCTTATCTAAAGCAAAAGCACGTGCTGGATCTGCATAACCTACTCGTTCAAAATAAAATATTTTGTCTGTATATTTCTTTGCTATCTCAATAGTTCTGTCATCACTATACATATCAACTATAATGATCTCATCTACCCAAGAGACTAGTGATTTCAAACAATCTTCAATATTATTTTCTTCATTAAGTGTATTAATTAATGCAGAAATTTTCATCTAATTACTCCATTTACTATTTTATATATAGCTTTCTTCCAATATATAAAAGGGTTATTTTTTGACTTATTTAAAACAATAAACATAGATAAACAAATAATTAGCTCTACAAATATATTTGCTAAAACTGCACCTGTATTAGAAAAATAGTAAACCAATAACATAAAAAATATTACATTTACTATAGATGAGTACATGATAATTTTGCTAAAGGTTCTCTCCAAACCTGCTGGTATCATAATTAAATTAGCAAATATTATTGATAACATGACTAATATTGGTAAGGGAGAAAAAATCTTTAATAAATATCCTGCCTGCTTATACTCACTACCAAAAAATAAATTAACAAAATACTCTGATGTAAAGTATGTAATTAAACTACCTATAGAAAAAATAGATAATAAAAAATAGATAATTACCATTGAATCATTGAGTGCACTTTCTTTTGACTTAGAGAAGTTTCTTACTTGTTGAGGAAATAGTGCAGTACTTATTGGAGAACACAGACTAATCGCTGCTCTAATCATTTTTTCAGCTATATAGTAATTTGCGACTAAAGTAGGTGAAAGTAATAACCCTAAAAAAAATGTATTACAACTTAGATACAGGTTTCCAAAAATATTGGGAATAAATATAATCCAACTATCTTTTACTTGTGATAGTAGTATATCTTTTGATGGCATCTTTTTAAGTGCAGGCTTTAATATATTAATAAGGGATGGAATTAATATTAATCCCGCTATTAGTCCTCCAGCACATTGAAAAAATATAGCCCAATATATATCTGACTCAGATTTCACAAAAAATAGAAGTAAGAAAAAAACTAATATTCTAGAAAAAACTTGGATAAAACTTACAAATCTTAACTTTTCCAACCCTTGAAATAGCCATTGTGGATATATGAGATTACCTATTACTAATGTATATCCTAATATATATATTAGAAAATTTTGATGTATTCTTTCAAATAAAAAATAAGATAAAATTAAAATTATTAATCCTATTAATGTTAGAAGAGTTTTTACTATAGTTACTGAAACCCATATCTCAAAGATTTTATCTATATTATCTTTATAAATTGCAATATCTCTAGATGCACTTAAATTAAAGCCGAAATCAGTTAGAACTACTAAAATTTGAGCTATTGCAATTGAAAAGACAATGTTACCTAAATTTTCTGGACCTAAAACTTTTGCTAAATAAGGTACTGCCAACAATGGTAAAACTAGATTGACTACCTGTACTACTATTAAAGAGAGTGCATTCTCAGTACTTTTATTTAATTTCATACAGTAAAATATGCCGCATCATTAAATGAACATGCTAATAGATCTTTGTCTATAATTTTTAATTTCATATTACTTATAGGCCATTCAATATTTATATCTTTATCGTTCCAAACAATTGAACGCTCACACTTTTTAGAATAATAATTGGTTGTTTTATATAAAAACTGTGTATTATCTTCTAAAGCAATAAAACCATGTGCAAATCCGGCAGGAATCCAGAACTGTTTATGGTTTTCACCAGTCAACTCTATACCTACCCACTGTCCGAAAGTTGCAGAATCTTTACGAATATCTACAGCAACATCCCATGCACGACCCTGTACTACTCTCACAAGCTTACCCTGTGCATGTGGGTCAAGTTGATAATGTAAACCTCTAAGCACACCTTTTTGTGAATAAGAGTGATTATCTTGAACAAATTTTGGAACATCCAAGCCACGATCAGTGAGTGCTTTTTCAAACACCTGCTGATTAAAACTTTCCATAAACCAACCGCGATCATCTCCAAAAACACGAGGTTCTAATATTAATAAACCTTTAATTTTTGTTTCAACAATATTCATAATTTGTACTCTTTATAGGCTTAAATATTATATTTATTTAGATTCTTGATGAAGTTTTAATAAATATTGTCCATAACCTGTTTTCTTAAAGAATTCGCCTCGTGCTAATAGTTGTTCTCGGCTAATCCAACCATTATTAAAAGAAATTTCTTCAAGACTTGCGACTTTTAAGCCCTGCCTATGTTCAATAGTTTGTACAAACTGACTTGCATCTAGTAAAGAGTCGTGTGTTCCTGTATCTAGCCATGCAAAACCACGTCCTAATACTTCAACATTTAAGTTTTCTTGTTGAAGATAGACATTATTTACATCTGTGATTTCAAGTTCGCCACGATGGGATGGTTTTATATTTTTTGCAATCTCTACCACAGCATTGTCATAGAAATATAATCCTGTAACTGCATAGTTAGATTTTGGCTGTTCAGGTTTTTCTTCGATGCTAAGCGCTTTACCTGAATCATCAAAATCAACAACGCCAAATCTTTCCGGATCATTCACATAGTAACCAAAAACTGTTGCACCTTTTTCTTGTTGAGCAGCTCGTTTTAATTGTTCACTAAAATGCTGTCCATAGAAAATATTGTCGCCTAAAATAAGGCATACATTATCGTCACCAATAAACTCTTCACCTAATATAAAAGCTTGCGCCAAACCATCTGGAGAAGGTTGAACTTTGTAAGACAGTTCTATACCTAGCTCTTTACCGGTACCGAATAGCTTTTCAAAGTTTGGTAAATCTTCAGGTGTTGAAATAATAAGGATTTCCTTAATACCTGCAAGCATTAATACAGATAAAGGATAGTAAATCATTGGCTTATCATAAATAGGTAAGAGTTGCTTTGAGGTGCCCATAGTAATTGGATACAGCCGTGTACCTGAGCCACCTGCCAATATAATGCCTTTACGATTCTTCTGTTGAGTCGTCATATGATTTCTCCAAGCGCATGCGCTACGCCTTGTTGCCAATTTGGCAAGTAAATTTTAAAATTTGTTCTAATTTTTTCAGTATTTAGCCTTGAGTTCAAAGGCCGTTGTGCAGGAGTTGGGTAATCACTTGTTGCTACTTTATGTACTTGTTTTACTTTAAGTTCAAGCCCTTTCTCTCTTGCTATAGAAAAAATAAAGTTTGCATAGTCAAACCAAGATATCTCTCCTTGAGGCGCTAAATGATAGTGCCCATGCAGTGAGTCTTGCTTATCTGTATTTGCAAAATAATAGCGTATTGCATGTGCGGTCACATCTGCAATTAAACTTGCACTTGTAGGCGCACCAATTTGGTCATGAATAATACTGAGCTCATCTTTACTTTGTGCAAGTTTAAGCATAGTTTTAATAAAGTTATGACCATGCGTGCCATACACCCAACTGGTGCGAAAGTTTAAAAACTTTGCTTTAGAGCTTTCAAGTGCAACTTCTCCCGCTCTTTTGGTTACACCATAAACATTATTGGGTGAAGTTGTATCAGTTTCTAACCATGCTTTCTTGCCAGTTCCCGCAAAGACATAGTCTGTAGAATAATGAATGAGCAATGCATCATATTGACATGCAAGATCTGCTAAAACCTGAACAGATTGGTGGTTAATTAAATCTGCATTTTCCTGTTCAGTTTCAGCTTTATCCACCGCAGTGTATGCCGTTGCATTTACAACGACATCGGGTTTTATTTGATCAAATATTTTTTGAAGTTCTTGATGATTGGTAATATCACCAGTTAAATTCAAAGTAGGACATGTATTTCTATCTAATGCGTAAACTTCACCAAGTGGCTGTAAAGCACGTTGCAGCTCCCATCCCACTTGACCATTTTTTCCTAGAAGTAAAATTTTCATAATTAGACTCAATTTAGCCAGTTATTCATCATATTGAGTTTTTACCCAATTTTGATATTCGCCACTTTGAACTCGTTGAACCCAATCGGTATTGTTTAAATACCATTGCACTGTTTTCTTTAAGCCAGTTTCAAAGCTTTCTACAGGCGTCCAGCCTAAATCTTTTTCAATCTTACTTGCATCAATAGCATAACGTAAATCGTGACCAGGTCTATCTTTCACATAAGTAATTAAGTCTAGATAGTTATTCACACCTTCTGGTTTATTTGGTGCAAGCTCTTCAAGTAACTGACAAATTGATTTTACAACATCGATATTCTTTTGTTCGTTATGTCCACCAATATTATAGGTTTCGCCTACTTCTGCTTCGGTAACTACTTTATAAAGCGCACGTGCATGGTCTTCTACATACAGCCAATCACGAATTTGCTCACCATTACCATAGATTGGTAAAGGTTTACCTGCGAGAGCATTTAAAATAATAAGTGGTATGAGTTTCTCAGGGAAATGATAAGGGCCATAGTTGTTTGAGCAGTTGGTAATCACCACAGGTAAGCCATATGTTCGATGCCAAGCACGCACTAAGTGATCTGAGCTTGCTTTACTTGCAGAATAAGGTGAACTTGGTGAGTACGGTGTTGTTTCTAAAAATAAATCTTCTGTACCTTCTAAGTCTCCATACACTTCATCTGTAGAGATATGATGAAATCTAAAAGCATTTTTCTTTGTAGACTCCAATTGACTCCAATAATGACGTGCTGCTTCTAGTAGTTGGTAGGTTCCAATAATATTTGTTTCTATAAAGTCTTTTGAACCTGTAATTGAACGATCTACATGAGACTCTGCCGCCAAATGCATCACTAAATCTGGTTGAAAATCTTTAAATAATTGATCTAAACTAACACGATCACAAATATCAGTTTGTGAAAACCGATAACGCTCATTATTTTCAATGTCTCGTAACGACTCTAAATTACCTGCATACGTTAATTTATCTACGTTTAATACATTATTTTTTGTTTCATTAATCAGATAACGTACTACAGCAGAACCAATAAACCCTGCACCGCCTGTTACTAAGATATTCATTTAACACCAGTTTTTTTATTTAGAAGTTTAAAGGGAGTTTTATACTAAGAGATGCACCGCTGTCATTTTTTAAGTAATCTGAGTCACCTAACCATGCACCCACTTGCACATGAATGTCTGATTTAACTTGAGTTTCCCAACCCAGTTCAATCGCTTTCATTTTATCATTTGTTGGAAATGCTTTATTAATTTCTAGATTAGACTGATTTAGCTTCGCATATAACAAACGACCTGTAATACGGTTGGTCGCGTTTAATTGAATATTTCCACCTAAAGAGTACATTTGACCATCACCACCCATACCATGGCCGATTGGGTAACCGTATTGATAGTATCCGTCTGTATATTGATGGTGGTTGTATGTATACCCTTCTACCTTACCACTGGTACGAGTATCTGCCCACTCGGCATATAATTGATATGGTAATTCACCATAATTTGATGAGAAATCGATACCTGCTAAATAAAGATTTCTTGAAGGTAATTTACCAGATTCATCTTCCCCAATCATTTGTCCATATAATCCTACAGGTATATTGAACAATGGCTGTAAACTTAATCGTGCGTCAAATCCACCTAATTGGTTAGATGCATTATCATTATTTACCCAACTATTGTTTTCATACGCATTGTCTCGGCCAATAAATGCATTCCAGTAGGCATCAAAATCGCTTGGTTGACCTCTGCCACCAATTTGAAATGTTCTAGATGCTCCTAGCTCTAAAGACTGGAAAGGTTGTATTGTCAATCGCATACCTATTAAATTTGCTTTAGGAACAGCAGTATAACGCTGCAATTGACCTGCAAAAATTTGATATTGCCAAGGTCCTATCCAAGAAAGCCATTTTGTTTCAAAAGCTTTTTGCTCTGCTCTTTGCATTAAGAAACCAGGAACAGGTCGAGTTGCATCGCCTCGAATAAGGCTACCGTCATGACCAGGCCCCCAAAATGTAGGGACTGAGCCAAAACTAATCCATTGATTCCAAATCTTTCCAGCTAAATAAGAACCTTCTACATTCACATTATTGCCGTTATCAATGCGTTGTCGGTCTTCTGCATTAACTTGTAAATGAGCATCCCAATTCTCTGTACTTTTTTGCAATGTAAAACTTGCACGATTTTGTGATGCATTATCATTACCAAAGGTTGCAGGTAATTTATTACGATCGGTCGATGCTTTTAATTCAACTTGACTCAGGGTATTACCCTCATCAATTTTTCTTTGAATTGAATCGAGTACTTTACGTTGTGCTGTATTTTCAGGTTTGGCATGCTGTAAAGCATCCTGAATCGCTGCTGTACTCAAAGGCCAAGTCGATGTCGTGACCTGAATAACACCTTGTTGGTTTAACCAATTCAAATCAGATTTTAAACTTGCATCATTCATTAAAAATGCTTGAGCAAATGTCGTAGAAGACACCATAGTGAGTAAAGGTATCATCCATTTTTTTTGTAATTTCATTCTTTTTACCTCAAGCAAGTTCTTTGTATTTTATTCTTTTGCCTTATAGTCATAGCTATAGTTATAGCCATATCCACCACTACGTTGAATGTCATTTAAAATAACGCCGTGAATTTGACTATCCGCATTTAAGAAACGATTTAGTGTTAACTCTAATTCTTTTTTATCAGTTTTCGCAAATCGAACTACAACCAAGTTCACATCACTAAATTGTGAAACGATGGTCGCATCTGTCACTGCAAGAACAGGAGGTGTATCAATAATGATATGGTCATACTGTGTTTTTAGCTCATCGAGCATACGCTCAAATAGGCCTGTATTTAAAATTTCAGAAGGATGTGATGGATTTTTACCACGTCCTATAAACTGTAAATTCTCTAACTCGGTATTTTTTAATACAGTCTGAGTGTTTGCCTTCTCTGTAAGAACTTCTGCTAAGCCTTGTTCATTTTCATGACTAAAGTATTTATGTAAGTAACCACGACGCATATCTCCATCTATAAGAAGAATTCGGCTGCCACTTTGCGCTAAAATAACAGCTAAGTTTGCAGAAATAAATGATTTACCTACAGCAGGCGATGCGCCTGAAATCATAATCACTTTATTTGCTGTTTTAGCAAGTGCAAAATGAATCGCTGTACGTAAGCTTCTTAGACTTTCAACTGCAATATCGTCACTGTCTTTAAGTGCAAGAACAGGGACATTTTTCTTTTTCTTAAGTATTTTATCTTTAAGTAGTTGCTGCGGAGAACGAGGTACAGTCGCATAAACAGGAATATCAAATTCACTCTCAATCTCGGAAGTATCTTTTATACCTGAACGCATCAGATTACGTACTAAAGAAATAATAACACCCAAAAATAATCCGATAATTACTGAAAGTAATAAAGTAATTAAAGAACGAGGTTTTATCGACTTTACAGGTTCTACAGCAGTGTCAATAATACGTACATTTCCAATTTCACCCGCTTTAGCGACACTCATGGTTTGATATGTATTTAAAAGATTGGTATACAACTCATTCTTAACCTCAACCTCTCGATACAACTGTAAATATTGACGCTGGGTTTCGGGTAATTTTCTTAGACTACTATTCAATTCAGAAATTTTATTATCAATTGCAGTTAATTGTGCATTCACTTGCTGCAGCATTGGGTGCTGTGCTGTATATTTTGTTGCAAACTCTGCTTGCTTTTCTTTAAGCACGATTTTTTGAGTTTCTAAATCTACACTTTGCTTTAAAAATAGCTGTGCTTCTTGATTAATATCAACGGTATTATTTTTCTCTCGAAAACGGTTAAAAGTTTTCTCTGCATCATCTAAGTCTGTACGTAACTCAGGTAATTGCTTATTTAGAAAAGATAAAGTTTGTGCTTTTTGTGCAGAGCTACTTTCAATATTTTGTTGTTTATAATTAATCAAAACATTATTTAATGCATGTGTAATTAGCTCTTTGTCTGTCCCTTGATAAGTCAGACCAATAATATTGGTTTGTTTTCCTTGTTCTTGTGCAGAAAAACCACTTAAAAAGTTAGTAGTTGCTGTTGTAATTGCATTTTTGGTTAAAAGATAATTATTTCTTAGCTGACTATTACCATCAATTTCTATTTGCCATTCCTCTCCAGAAGGAGATCTTAATGTTTCTAACTTATTTAGTTGGCCTTTCAGTAATACACTATTACTCTCCGTATCAGTTAAAGTATATGCACCGTTACTAAAAGTCAGTAAAAGTTTAGCATCTAAAAATTGCTGAGGTACTTGTAATTTTTTAACTATAAAATTTTGACCACCATCTTTAACCTCTACACCTTGCTCTGAATAACTTTTGTTAAAGTGTAGTGGACTAAATACTTTCTTAAGAAAAGAATCGTGTTCTGGTTGAATAGAAATATCTAAATTTAATTGCTTAATTGTTGCGCCAAGTACAAGACGTGACTTTAATATTTCTACTTCACCGTCTGCAACCTGATTACCTGTTGCACCAATAATACCTGAAAGATCTTTACCTAATAATGCAGATGAAGAACCACTTTTGTCTTCCACTTGTACCATTGCATCTACAGCATAGACTTTTGGGGTCACTCTTAAATATAAAACTGCGCATAATAAACTAACTAATATGCAGATACTAATAAGTTTCCATTGGGCAATCAGGGAAAAAAATAATTCTTTTAAATCAATTGTATCTTCTGTTTTTACTGTTGAATAGCTCATAGTGTCTGCATCAATTTGTTAATTTTTTCTTCCAATCTGCTACACAAGCAGCAATTAAATCGGCTGTTTCATCAAAAACATATTGTTCATGTCTGAATGGATCAGCGACATTTTTATCTTGCCAATGACCAAGACGAAATGTTTTACCTTTTGCTACAGGCCAAGTTTGTTCAACATGTCGTTGTTGTCGCGAACTCATCACAAGAATGATATCAGCATCAGACACCAATGCTTGATTAAGTTGTCTTGCAGTATGGGGTTCTAAATTAACATCAAACCTTTGGGCTGTTTGTTTAGCTTTATCATCAGCAGGATGATCGACTAAAGCAGAAATACCTGCAGAGGATATGTTCAGATCAGGACACTCTTTTTTTAAAAAATATTCAGCCATTGGGCTTCGGCAAATATTTCCGATGCAAACGACCAATACGTTCTTTATAAGCATTTTTTAGTCCTTACCTAATTGCTGAAGCGTATATAATGTGCTTGAGAATGGAATAATTTGATTCACAACACGTTGCCAACGTGTCAAACCTGTTGCATCAATATATACAATATCGTTACGTTGCATTGCAAACTGAGTTGCCAAGCCAAAATCACCAATATTTGAAAGATTTAAGTGATAAATCGCTGTACTACGTTGCTTAGGGTCCGTTCTTACTACATAAACTTTGCTCGAATTTGCAGAGCCGGGATCTAAGCCTAAACCTTCGCCAATTACATCAGCCAAGCTCATGCCTTGGTCTCGCATAGACAATGCTTGGTTCTTCCCAGACTCACCCATCAAGTATATTTTATTGTCTGCTTTAGCATTCACATACACTGTATCATTTGGCTGAATAAGTAGTTGATTTAGCGAAAATCCAGCTTTTTCTAAGGCAAGTGTGTTCAGGTTATAGGTTTGACCATTTCTAACCAGTGAAATAGATGTACTATCCCCTGTCGTTGTTACGCCACCTGCCATACCAAGTGCAGCATATAAACTTACAGGTTGATCACTTAAATAGTATTGACCACCTTTTGTTACATTACCTTGCACTGAATAACGTTTTCCTTGGTAAGAAACAACTCGAACCAACACATCTGGATTTTTTAAATAACGACTAAATAGATGCTTAACATCTTTATTAATTTGTGAAAGTGTTTTACCTTCTGCTTTATATTGTCCGATTAAAGGCAGTTGAATATAACCTTCCTGATCAACTGGATAACCATAAGCTTGTGCTGTTTGATCACTACTAATTGTTGTAGAAGGAGGCGCTATTTCAGGATAATTCCATAACTGAATAGACAGAATATCGCCAGGATACATTCTATAGATATGTTGCTGAGTATCAAAAAGTACTCTGTACTGTGCAAGATTATTAATATTTGACTGTATTCCTAGAGGAATTGTATTTTGATTTAAAGGAATTACATTTACTGTTGTACCCAAATCAGTTTTGTACATTCCTTCTGCTGGAACATTATATGTTTGTAAACCAGAAACAACTGTACAACCAGTAATACTTGTACAAAAGAAACCTATCAGAAATATTTTAGAGTAATTCACTTTTATCACTTGTCAGCAACTGTAATAAATTTTATTTGCCTTATCATAATCGATTTTTTGTATAATCCAAGCATTGCAACATAATTTATTTTCTTTGATTAAAATACGAACAAAAAATAAGCCGTAAAGTCTTATTTCTCGCCCTGCTTTTTTATAAAATATAATATTAAATGGTAACTTACAACATTTTTAAATCATGGACGTTCGATAAAAAAAATCTGCTTTTTTTATACATTAAAAAATATATTTTTAAGGTTTCCTACTTATTCTTTAAAATGATTGAAATCACGCTTAAATAAAACAATATATACAACAACTTTTAGGATAGTTTATGATTCATAGTGCATACACTTTTGATATAAGTAATATTGAATCACCAATCACACATAATTTATTTATAAGTACTCCGAGTATTCCAATGCTCTCTCAAAAAAATATATCCTCTACTTCATTTCACAAGCGATTAAAAACTTTCTTTTATTTTTCAGAAGAGTCAAAAGATTCAACACAAATAACTTACCATAACGTCCTTTCCAATATTAATATCAGCAAATTTACACAAGCGTTAGAAAATATTTCTGCGACTGTAAGCCAGTTTCAATGTGCCAAAAGTATTCGAATTGCCTTACAAACGGCGGGAGCGAAAATATTACAACATCCTATTGCCGCATCCGACTGGGGGCAAACGTTAGAAAGTTTAGGTTATAAAAAAATACAACCTGCTTTTGACCAGCCTCTAGAAGGTGACATTTATATTATAAAAAGAACAAAACGTCATAGCTATGGGCATATTGCAGGTTATACAGGAACAGAATGGGTGTCTGACTACAAACAACCTACATATGAGGTCTACCACGACAGTGGGGTAAAATATCAATACTATCGCTTAGACAGCTCATCTTAATCAATCTAGCATAAACTGAATAATCTGATTTACATGTGCTTTAGTCGTGTCAAAAAGTGGAATATTTAAAATATTTTCATCGGGAAGAAGCATTCCTATTTCTGTACACCCTAAAACAACACCCTGTATTCCTTCATTTTTTAATTTACGAATAATTTCTATGAATTGAAGTCTAGAAGACTCATGAATCTGCCCACAGCATAACTCTTCATAGATAACTTTATGCACAAATTTTCGATCTTCGACGTGAGGAATGGTAACCTTAATATCATGACTTTGTAATTGATCTTTATAAAAATTTTGCTCCATCGTAAACAGTGTGCCAAGCAAAGCAATATGTCGAATATTTTTCTGTAAAACTGCTTGAGCGGTTGCATCTGCAATGTGTAAGAAAGGTACATTCAGCTCATCTATAATTTCTGGAGCACAAATATGCATGGTATTCGTGCACAATGCGATACCATCTACACCTGCATTCTGTAGCTTAATAGCTTCTCTTGTTAAAAAATCACTTGCCTCTTTCCATTTTCCTTGTTGTTGTAATATCTCAATTTGTGCAAAATTAATACTATTTAAAATAATTTGAGCAGAATTCAAACTGCCAAGTTCACGTTGTATACCGCGATTAATTTGTTGATAGTATAGATCGGTAGACTCCCAACTCATGCCACCTAAAAGACCAATCGTTTTCATTATTATTTCCTTTAAATACAGCAGATATCAGAGAAAATATTTTGATATCTGCTGTAACGTAATACTTAAGAGGCATTTAGAAATTGCTGTACTGCCTTCGCAAAACGGATTAAACCTTCTTCTACTTCTTCTTCAGAAATAACCAATGCAGGTGCAAATCGAATGACATTTGGGCCTGCAACCAATACAAGTAAACCAAACTCACTCGCGATATTCATTAATCGGCCTGCTTGACCAGTAAATTCAGATTTTAACACTGCACCAAGCAGTAAGCCTTGACCACGAATTTCCTCAAAGATTGAAGTCGATTTATTTATTTCTTCAAGACCACGAACAAACTGTTTATGACGATTTTTGACACCTTGCAAAACAGTATCTGTGTTTACAAACTCAAATACAGCATTTGCAACAGCACTTGCCAGTGGGTTCCCACCATATGTTGTTCCATGATCACCCACTGAATACATATTCGCAAAATGATCTGTCGTCAGCATGGCACCAATTGGAAAGCCACCTCCTAATGCTTTTGCAGAAGTTAGAATATCTGGAGTTACACCTGTATTCATATAAGCATATAAACTACCTGTACGCCCTACACCTGTTTGCACCTCATCAAAAATAAGTACGGCGCCTTTTTCTGTACAGTACTCACGTAGACCTTGTAAAAACTCGAGACTTGCAGGTACAACACCACCCTCACCTTGTATCGGCTCAACAATGACAGCACACGTATTTTCTGTAATCGCAGATTTTGCAGCAGCCAAATCATTATATTCAATATGCTCTATACCTTTTGGTAACGGTGCAAAATCTTGAGAATACTTTGGTTGTCCACCTGCTGTTACTGTAAAAAGTGTTCTTCCATGAAATGAATTTTTAAAAGAGACAATCTGATTTTTATGCTCACCACCTATTTTTAAGCCAACCTTTCTTGCAAGCTTTAAAGCTGCTTCATTCGCTTCTGCACCCGAATTACAGAAAAAAACTTTATCTGCAAATGTATTGTCGACTAAATTTTTTGCTAAACGTAATACAGGCTCATTGGTATAAATATTACTCACGTGCCATAACTTCTTGGCTTGTTCTGTCAGTGCATCTACAGCAACAGGATGAGCATGACCTAAGCTATTTACAGCAATTCCACCAGCAAAATCAATATACTCTTTACCTTGTTGATCCCACACACGAGAACCCTCTCCTCGGACTGGAATAAACGCAGCAGGAGAGAATACGGGAACCATCCAATCATCAAAATTTTGACGAGTTATTTGATCTTGCGATTGCATTTTATGCCTCTATTGTATAAATGACTTTCTATATTAGTTTTATCATAAACAAAACGACTGAAAAAAATTATTTTATTTTTCATTCATCAAAAAAAATGCTTGGGATTTACCCAAGCATTTTAAAAATCTATTTAAATGAGATTAGCCTGGGAATATTCCACGTTCTTTTCGGGCTTTTAAAATACGTTCACATGCTAAAATATAAGCTGCCGTACGTAAACTACATGACTTTTCTTCAGAAGTATTCCAAACATCTTCAATTGCTTGAATCATTAACTTGTCCAAACGCTCGTTAATTTCATCTTCACTCCAGAAGTAGCTGGCCATATCTTGTACCCATTCGAAATAACTGACCGTTACACCGCCAGCATTACAAATAACATCAGGTACAACAGTAACACCACGACTTAACAATACATCATCAGCAGTTGGATATGTCGGGCCATTCGCACCTTCAAGCACCATTTTTGCAGATAATCTTTCAGCACGTTCTACTGTAATTTGTCCCTCTAAAGCAGCAGGAATGAAAATATCCATTTCTACATCCCAAAAGGCTTCATTCTCTATTTTCTGACTATTTTCAAAGCCTGCAACACCCTGATGCTCTTCTACATAGTTTTGTAGCGCTTTTACATCGAGTCCATCGGCATTAAAAATTGTTCCAGTATGATCTTGTACAGCAACAACTTTTGCACCTGCTTGACTAAACAAGTAAGCGGCCTCATTACCTACATTACCAAAGCCTTGTACTGCTACCTTGCTATTTTCAATAGATAAACCAATTTTTTTCGCAGCTTGTAAGCCAGTTACAAACACACCACGACCTGTTGCACGTACACGCCCTAGCGAGCCACCAAGATGCACAGGTTTACCTGTTACAACACCTGTTACAGTATGCCCATGCTGAGTCGAATATGTATCCATCATCCAACCCATAATATTTGGGTTTGTGCCCACATCTGGTGCAGGGATATCTTGCTGTGGACCAATAACAGGGCTAATTTCAGTCGTGAAACGGCGTGTTAAACGCTCTAACTCACGTGCCGATAGTTTTCTAGGATCAACACGTACACCGCCTTTTGCCCCACCAAAAGGTAAGTTTAATACAGCAGTTTTAATGGTCATCCATGCAGATAAAGCCATGACTTCATTTAGATCTACACTTGGATGGTAGCGTATACCACCTTTACCTGGACCACGTGACAGATTATGCTGCACACGATAGCCTTCAAAGTGTTGAATCGATCCGTCATCCATAACAATCGGTACATCAACAATTAATGCGCGCTTTGGTCTTTTCAATGTATCTATATAATTTTTGAGATCACCTAGATATGGCGCAACACGATCAATCTGCGCTAAATAAGTTTGCCAAGCATCTGTATTTTCATTTACATAAGAAAGGTTTGACATGTGTTCCTTGACCTTTTCGCTATTTCGAGCAGCTCATCACACATAAATTTTATATTGGATAAATATATTATTTATTGCAATTTACTGGGCTCATTTCTATTCAGAACTTTTTGGTTCTATATAAATAAAAGAAGTTAAATAATAAACTTATTATTTAACTTCTTTCGCTATCATATACCTGCCAATACAAAAATCAATCAATAAGAACTGATTCAAATATCAGAAATAACGATTAAAAATAATCGTTATTTATTTGTAAATAAAGCAAAATTTATACCAACCTTAGAGAGGTGAAACCATAAAAATACAATAATTTTTAGTGTTCAAAAAAGTTAAAGTTAATTATTTATGAGAAAGATATTTATAAAAATATAATCTCATTATTTATGTCTACCCATTTCTTTCGTACAAAAAAATATAAAAAGATTGCTTTTATATTACACAAGATATTTGTCTATTTTTTAAACTAAAGAATAAATACCCGCACACTAATAAAAATTAATCAAAAACAAGTCACACAAGGAATAAAAATGTATATAGCTATTGGGGATTTCCTAAACCAACGTTTAAAGCAAGCAGGTATTACTTACGTTTTTGGTGTACCTGGCGACTTTAACCTTTCTTACTTAGAACAAATAGAAGCAGATAGAGGGCTGCAATTCATTGGCACATGTAACGAGCTTAATGGAGCATATGCAGCAGATGGATATGCTCGAATTAAACAGCTTTCTGTTTTGGTCACCACCTATGGGGTTGGAGATTTAAGTGCAATTAATGGCATTGCGGGTGCTTTTGCAGAGCATGTTCCCATTGTGCATATTTCTGGCATTCCACCTTTACATGCTGTCAAGCATGGTGCTCCGCTTCACCATACACTTTTAGATGGGAACTATGATCATATTATGAATTGTATGCGACCATTTACTGTAGCACAGACAAGATTAACCCCAGAAAATATTGTCGATGAATTAGATCGTGTACTCAGTGCATGTCTACGATATAAACAACCTGTTCATATCCAACTACCATCCGACATTACTCATATTCGTATTAAACAACCGACTCAACCCTTCCAATACCAACATTACCAAACAGATAAAGACTACTTAAAACGGGTATCTCAAAAAATTCAATCCAAACTTCAAGAAGCCAAAAATCCAGTTTTATTAATAGACCATCTGGCTGATAAATTTGGTTTTGCATCGGCAATTCAACATATTTCCGAAAAACAGAAAATTCCTTTAGCCATCTTAGGTACGGCTAAAAATATTATTTCTGAATCGGCCTCTTACTACCTTGGAACATATAGTGGCATCGCATCTTTACCTAATGTCAAAGCCGCTGTAGAAACATCTGACTGTCTTATTTGCTTCGGAACTCAATTTGCAGACATCAATACTGGTTTTTTTCACTATCAATTGCCTGAAAACAGAATCACCATTCAACCCTATAGTGTTTCAATTGATGATGAGAATTTTGAAGGGATCGAAATATTAGGGCTTATTCATGAAACATTTCATATAGAAAATGACAGTCAACCTATACATCAAAGCCAGACATTGACGATTAAAAAGAATAACCCTAAAGATGCTCTAAGTCATAAAACACTTTGGCCATCAATTGCAAATTTTTTAAAACCAAACGATATTATTTTAGGGGAAGCAGGCTGTTCAAGTTCTGGCTTAAATAGTATTCCTTTACCTTTTGAAGCGAAATATATTTCTCAACCGATTTGGAGCTCAATTGGCTATACATTGCCTGCTTTATTAGGCACTTTACTTGCCAGTCCACAAGCAAGACATCTTCTATTTATTGGTGATGGTTCCTTACAATTAACTGTACAAGAGATTTCTACAATTATTCGCCATCAGCTCAAACCTATTATTTTTATTTTAAATAATGGTGGCTACACAGTAGAACGTAAAATATTAGGTCAACAAGCAAAATACAATGATATCCAAAACTGGCGTTACACCGAACTTGCTCATGTTTTCTACGGTGAAGCAAGAACGTTCCACGTGGAAACATTACAAGATTTGCAAGACACACTTAGTTATTTAGAAAATGATACTTCACAACTGACATTGATTGAAATAAAACTTCCAAAATTAGATGCACCCGAAAGCTTAAATAAATTTGGTGCAGTGGTTGCAAATTACGATTATGGAACATACGCAATGTCAAAATTTAAACACTAATTACATAGTAAAACAGGCAGATTATCTGCCTGTTTTATTTATTATTCCTAGTTCTTGTCGTGCTTCATCTCAGACATATTATGGTCATGTTGCATTGACATATGATCCATATTCATAGGCTCACTTGCAGACTGGCCATCGCCTGACCATGTTTTGGCGTATTCATTTACATTGCGTGTATCATGTTGCATTGATAAAAATAAAAAGCCTAAAAACAACACTCCACATACTGTCGCAATAATTACACCGAGCCAGCCTTTCTTACCTGAACTTTTTACATTTGTTGTCATTTCAATATCCTTTCCAATTATTTGAGTCATTACTTTTAAAATTTAAATAATTTGTGGAGGCGCTTGACTCAAAGGAAAACAATATTTTCTAATACGAATATCAGGATTTTTTAGCCGAAATACATATAAAAATAAGAATATACTTAGCCATTTTACATGCTCAAATTCAACTTGAGGAAACCACGGTAAAGCGTGACTATACAATAAGCAGAATAGGCAAACGACATGTAAAGTATGCTTTTGATGTGGTACTTGAGTGCGATGAAAATGAGAAGAATGTAAAGTATCTTGATGTGGAAAGCTAATACGAAGCTCTTCACAGAGTGAACCTTGTTGATGATCTGCAGATTGCAAAACAGGCTGTAAGAAAAAATTAAGTTGTAAACTCCATGCGCAAAGGCACAGAAAAATGCCCAAACGTTTTGTCAATGAAGTGCCAATCATCAGGTTACTGTTTGTTATATTCTAATCGACTTTCTCATGATTAAAAGTAAATTATAAAAAAACACGTGACTAGCACGTGTTTTTTACTAAAAATTCAATTTTAGAATGGTACACGCTTGTATTGACGATATTCAGGCGTCCAAAAATTATCCTGAATATTCTTTTGTAGCAATTCATCTGAAATTTCTGGTGCAACACCTGCTGCAATTGCAGCTTTAGCCACCTCAAAAGCAATCACTTTAGATACTGCTTTAATATCATTTACATCTGGCAACAAATCGCCTTGTGTATCATGCAATAACGGTGAACAGTCTGCCAATGCTGTACTTGAAGCCATTAACATACTATCTGTTACACGCGTTGCACCCGATGCAATAATACCTAAACCAATACCTGGGAAAATATACGAGTTATTACACTGCGCAATATTATGCAGTTTGCCTTGATAGTTTACTGGTGCAAATGGGCTGCCCGTTGCAATTAATGCTTTACCCTCTGTCCATTGAACAATATCGGCAGGTACAGCTTCTGCACGCGATGTTGGATTTGAAAGCGGTAATACAATCGGACGCTCACAATGTGTATTCATCGTGCGAATAATTTCTTCGGTAAATAAGCCCGGCTGACCAGATACACCAATTAATACGGTTGGTTTCGCATTTTGCACCACATCCAGCAAAGAAATAACATCTGTTGTATCCCAAGATTCAACCACAGACGCTTTTTGTGCAAGTTTCTTTTGGAAATCTAAAACATTCGGCTGATTATCTGTAATTAGACCAAAACGGTCAACCATAAAGATACGTTCACGCGCTTCTTCATCAGTTAACCCTTCTGCCACCATTTGTGCCACAATTTGTTCTGCAATACCACAACCTGCTGAACCTGCACCCAAGAAAGTGATTGTTTGATCTTTAAGTGCTTTACCCGCAGCGCGACTCGCTGCAATCAAACTACCTACAGATACGGCTGCCGTCCCTTGAATGTCATCATTAAAACAACAAATTTTATCGCGATATTTATTCAATAGTGGTAATGCATTTTTCTGTGCAAAATCTTCAAATTGAATTAATGCTTTTGGCCAACGGCGGCGAATTCCACGAATAATATGATCGACAAATTCGTAATACTCATCTCCTGTAATACGCGGTTGTCGCCATCCCATATAGATCGGATCATTGAGTAATTGTTGACTATTTGTCCCAACATCAATCGTAATTGGCAGTGTATAAGCAGGACTAATTCCACCACATGCGGTATATAAAGACAACTTACCAATTGGGATACCCATTCCACCGATTCCTTGGTCACCTAAACCAAGAATTCGCTCGCCATCTGTAATCACAATAACTTTGACATTCTTACGATTCACATTTTGTAAAATATCATCAATATGATCACGGTCAGGATAAGAGATAAATACCCCACGATGACGGCGATAAATATCAGAAAAACGCTGACATGCCTCACCCACTGTTGGTGTATAAATAATTGGCATCATTTCAGACAAATGATCTTCAATCAGTCTAAAAAATAATGTCTCATTGGTATCTTGAATATTTCTTAAATAGATGTGCTTATTAATATCACTATTAAATGCACTGTATTGTTGGTATGAACGCTGACTTTGCTCTTCAATCGTTTCAATAACGTGAGGAATTAAACCATGTAAATTGAATCGTGTTCTTTCATCTTCACTAAATGCTGAACCCTTATTCAATAAAGGAAGCTCTAATAACGTATTGCCTGCATAAGGAATATAAAGTGGACGTTTTTGGGGTAAGTCAGAATTCATACGCTCTCTCATCTTTGCCATAACTGTATAAACAGTATGCGATCATATCTTGCTCTAAGCTTAATTGTTTTTTTTAGAAATGGATATGTTTATTTATCATTGATGAGTTTTTTTATAAAAAATACCCTTAAATAACAAAGGCTCATTCTATTTAAGGGCAGGATTGGAGAAAGGTCTAACAGTCTATACTTTATGCTTTTTTCTTTGCGAAACGTCCAAACTTACGGTTAAAGTTTGCCACACGGCCTTCGTTGCTTGCCTGACGAACTTCGCCTGTATAAAACGGATGAGATGCACTTGAAATATCTAACGTCATGTATGGATATTCTTTACCTTCATAAACTTTTGTTTGCTTAGGCTGTAATGTCGAACCAATAATGAAATATGCATCTGCATTGGTGTCATGAAACAAGACTTGCTGATATTTAGGGTGAATATTTCTCATAATGAGTACCTGAATATAATTAGATTAGTGTTACTTTATAACATAACAATAAACCTTTTTATATGCGTTGTCAATTTGTCAAAATATACGAAACATTCCCTAAAGAAGCCGAAATTTGGTATATTTACTGTTTTTATGCAACAGTTTTTCTATTGATATGAATACGGCCATACAAGCAGCTTTAGACCATGCGGTGCAAACACTTATTGCTCAAGAAATTCTCCCTGCAGACTGGAAGAATGTAAGTCACCTCACCCGTACCAAAGACCGAAGCCACGGCGATTTTGCGTCAAACATTGCTATGGTTGGCTCAAAAGCTGCAGGTATGAAACCTCGAGATCTTGCAGAGAAAATATTGGCTGCGTTACCGCAAGTTTCAGAAATTAGTAAAGCTGAAATTGCAGGGCCAGGCTTTATTAACTTCTTTTTAAATGCAGATGAGCGCTATGCTGTATTAGATCAGATTCAACAACAACAAGAACAATTTGGTCGTACCACACATAATGCAGAGCAACGTGTACAAGTCGAATTTGTATCTGCGAATCCAACATCAAGCTTACACGTAGGTCATGGTCGTGGTGCAGCCTATGGTATGACAGTTGCTAATCTACTTGAAGCAACTGGCGCTACTGTCGATCGTGAGTATTATGTCAATGATGCTGGTCGTCAAATGGATATCCTTGCAACATCGACATACTTACGTTATTTAGAGCTTAATGGGCAAACACTCGTTTTTCCAAAAAATGCATATCAAGGTGACTACGTTAAAGAAATTGCACAAAGTATTCTCGACCAAGATGGAACTGAATACAATTTCCCTGTTGCAGACGTATATAAAGATGTTCCAGAAGACGTTCAATATGCAGAAGAGCTCGATAAAGATGGTAACAAAGTTATTCTATCTGGCGATAAAGAAAAGCATATTGATGGTTTAATCGCAAATGCACAAAACCTCCTTGGGCCAAACTACCGTATTTTCCATCAAGCAGCACTCGATGCCATTTTAGAAGATATTAAAGATGACCTAGGTGAGTTTGGTGTTACGTTTAATCAATGGTTTAGCGAAGCAACGCTTGCAGACAAGATTGAAGAAGCATTAGAAACGCTTGAACAGCGTGGTTTCTTATACGAAAAAGATGGCAATATCTGGTTTAAATCGACTGAATTTGGCGATGAAAAAGACCGTGTTGTAAAACGCCGTAATGGTCAGGCGACTTATTTTGCTTCAGACATCGCTTACCATTTAAATAAACTTCAACGTGGCTATACACAACTCGTAAATATCTGGGGCTCAGATCACCACGGTTATATTGCACGTGTAAAAGCGGCAATTGATGCTTTAGGCTATGACTCCTCAAAACTTACTGTCCTTCTTGTACAGTTTGTAAGCCTATGGCGTGGGGGAGAAATGTTGCAAATGTCTTCTCGCTCAGGACAATTTGTGACATTACGCGATTTGCGTAAAGAAGTTGGTAACGATGCAGCACGTTTTTACTATGTTATGCGCAAAAGTGAACAGCATATCGACTTTGACTTAGACTTAGCAGTATCACAAAGTAAAGATAACGCAATTTACTACATCCAGTATGCACATGCACGTATTTGCCGTATGCAAGAAAAGGCAAAAGAGGTCGGTATTACTTTTAATACGATAGATGCACGTCCTTTCGCAGAACACTTAACACTAGAAGCAGAAACAGCAATTTTAGCAAAACTGGCTGCTTATCCTGATGTGGTTTCACGTGCTGCTCATGCATACGAACCACATCAAGTTGGTAACTATCTTAAAGAACTTGCTGCCCTATTCCACGCTTGGTATAACGAACATAAAGTACTGAATGATGATGCAAATCTCACGCAAGCACGTCTTCTTCTTTCTGCAAATGTACAACAAGTTTTACGTAATGGTTTAACACTTTTGGGTGTATCTGCACCTGAAGCAATGTAAGTTAGAGGAATCTTAACGTGTTTGGTAAAGTGCAACGTGGTGTTTCAAAAAAACCCAAACCATCTAAATCAAAATTATTTCCTAGTTGGTTAGGGACAGTTGTGATTATTCTGATCGTACTCTTTGGTGCGGTTACTTTTGCACTTTGGAAACCTTGGGCACCTGTGCAACACCCCCAAGTCAGCCAAAATACCATGAGTAAAGATACCGAAACCAACCATGACTATCGTTTCTATGACCAGTTGCCAAAGCAACAGGTTACACCAATTCCTGAACAAGCTGTTCCAACAGGGCAGACAACGACAAATAGTATTATTGTAGAAGCACCTCAGCCAGCTTCAGATGTCGTAAATGCAGGAATAACGGGTAACGATACAGCGCCAGTTTCGTATATTTTACAGGTAAAAAGCTTCCAAGACCCAGATAGTGCCGATGCAAGACGTTCAGAAATTTTAATGAACAAATTGCCTGCCGATGTGATTACAAGCACAGAAGGTGGACAAACTTGGTATCGTGTTATCTCAGGTCCGTATCAAACACAGCAAGAAGCCATACTTGCACAGCAAACCTTACAAAACAGTGGTATCGACTCTATTGTCGTAAAAAATTAAGATTCCAAACAGGCAATCATTAGTTGATTGCCTGTTTATTTTTAAATAGCTTTAACCGCTGTAATTTGACAAAAAAGACGGCATTTCCCAATAAAATTAATACTATTCCAAACACAGCATTTGCTGTCCAAACATATCCTTCCATTACTGTAGAAATCATGAGCGCAACCAACGGAAATAGTAAAGTACTGTATGCGGCATTACTCGCACCTATACGCCCGACTAAAATAAAATAAGCACAGAAACCGATGACTGAACCAAACACAGCCAGATAAAGAATAGCCATTTGAGAAATCATTTGTATATGAGGTACGATATTTTTTCCCTGAATGATCGATAGGCTTAGCATAATTATTGCGCCGTATAACATGGCATATGCAGTCGTCGTAAAAATATCTCTCCCTTGTTTTTGATGTTGAACACTCAACATATTTCCCAGAGAAAAACCGTAAGTTCCCATCAAACATAAAACAATGCCAAGAAGCACGTCTGGCTTAAAACTAACGCCATAAATGTCATGCCAAAATAGAGCCACAATCCCTGATACACCACAACATGCTGCCATATAAAATCTTGGCGAAATTGCCTGTTTAAAGAAAATTCGACTATTAATCGCATTAAACAAAACAGCCAATGAAAAAATAATGGCTTCTAAACCACTATTTATATAATGGACGGCGTAGTAAAAACACAAAAAGTTAAATCCAAAAATACAGCATCCTTGAAGTAAACATAATAAATGGGCTTCTTTTGAAATCTTTTTTAGTCTTTTAAATAAGATAAGAACACTAAATAATAAAGCACTTGCAATTAAAAACCGCCAAAACACAGCAACTTCGGGAGAAATAAAACTACGTTGTTGTAGCGTAATCGCTTGCCATGTCGTGCCCCACAGTACAACAACAAAGCCATATAGCATTAAATTTAGCTTCATATTTATAATCTCAAGCGCTTAAATTCATATTTTCCATAAATTTATAAAGCATCGAATCCATATTCTTGCGATCGCTATCTATATTTCTGCGTATTTATACTATTTCTTATATTAGATAATCAGTTTATAGTAAAAATGAATCTACTCTCTTATAGCCCTTTGGTATGCGGTACGACATTCTAGAACAACTACAACGTTTCAAAACTCAACTGGTCAACTCTGTAGATATTGGGTCAGGGATTCAACTTGCTTATTGGAAAAATAGACACGATTGCGTGAATGTCTGCAGTAATCATCACACTCTCAGTCTATATGTGAAAGATGGCTATGAAACCTACCAAAAAACAGCACAAGGTTGGAAAAATGGTGGAGGTCCTAATAAATTTTGTTTAATGCCTCAACATTCAGAATCCACTTGGGACATTCGAGGTGATCTGTCTTTTGTACATCTGTATTACACACAACAGCATCTATCACGCGTTGCAGAACAGGTTTGGGATAAATCTCCAAATACCATCGAACTTCAGGAACACGCATTTGTTCTCGATCCAAAAGTGAGTTTTCTATACCAAAACTATTTGGTTCAGCCTGCTTGGGCACATCAAGAAAATCATTTAGAAATGAGTATGGCAGCATCACTTCTGCTCACACATATGGTTAAAAATTATAGTAATGTAAAATGGCATGCTCCTCAAATTAAAGGAGGCTTATCTCCATCAGTACTTAAATATATTTTAGCGTGGATTGATGCACATTTAGATCAAGCGCTCACACTGAATCAATTGGCGCAACAAGTACATTTAAGCGAATACCATTTTGCACACATGTTCCGTCAATCTATGGATATTTCTCCGCATCAGTATGTGATGCAAAAACGTTTAGAAAAGGTGCATCATGCACTTAGATATACATCACATACACTCATAGAAATTGCACACTTATATGGATTTAGTTCTGCAAGTCATATGAGTGATCGCTTTAATGCACACTATGGTTATAGACCCTCTACACTTAGATAATGTTCAGATACAACCTGAATATGATGTTGGCGAAATAAAGCTGTTGTTACCCCAACACCCACATTTGTTTGTCCATTAAATTCACCGTTATAAATATAATCACTCCCGCAAGAAGGGCTACCCTCTTTTAAAACAACATGCGTTACATGATGCTTTTTAGCAAACTCTAATGCTTTTCTAGCACCATCAATATATTGCTGAGTAACGTCTTTTCCTGTTTTTTCAATAACTTTGGCAAAACCTTTAAGTACATCGTGGCCATCGCCACCCTTAATTTCTGCAGGGGGTCGTGGTGTAGAGAATCCTGCCAATAACTCAGGACAGATCATTATGGCTTTTTTCTCTGCCACTAGCCTTTTAACTGTTTTATTTAATGCATCGGTTGCATTGTAGCGAACAGATTCGCCAGCCAAACATGCACTCACCAATATCACTTCAAGTGGTCTCTAGTTTTTCTTTTACACGTGCAATACGGTATGCATCTCTTTCTTCTATTCGTGCTAAATAGCGTTTAATATTTGGAATATTTAAAGAAACTTTTTTCGCAAGCACATCTAAAGGAAAACTCATTTGAATATCTGCAAAAGAAAACTCTCCTGCCAGATATTCATGATCAGCCAGATATTTCTCTATATATTGAACATGATCACTTAATCTTGGTTGAATAAAACCTCTTTTTATATTTTTTGAAAACTTCTGTGCGACAGGTCGAATAAGAAATGGTGCTCTTTGTGCGGCTAGACCAAGAACCAGACGAAATACCAATAAAGGCATTAGCGAACCTTCTGCATAATGCAACCAAAAGAGGTAATGCTGTAATTGAGCAGGTTGTTTTGGCTTAAATGTACCAGACCCATCATATGCCATCTGTAAATATTCTAAAATTGCACCTGATTCAGCAAATGCTATATCCTGATCTGTCAGAATTGGTGCTTTGCCTAAAGGATGAACTTGCTTTAATGCATCAGGTGCTAGAAAACTCGATGTTCGTTCGTAATACTTAATCTTATAATCTATACCAAGCTCTTCTAATGCCCATATAATTCTAAAAGACCGTGAGTGCTCTAAGTGATGTAACGTAATCATGCTTTTTTTCTTTAATCATTTAACTTATCTCACAAATTTAGCATGCTCTAAAATAAGTAAGCTAGTACTTATTTTAGATTCTTCAATATTACATGTTAGAGGTGGTCTAAATATTCTGGTTCTTTAGGAATGGCTAGACTACAAAAGAAACAGATAACAAGCATAACAATAACGTAGATAAAGAAAGTATTTTCCAGACCAATCGCTTTAAACTGTAAAGCGACAGAGGGTGCTGATCCGCCAAACAAGGCATTCCCTACAGCATAAGAAAAACCGACACCTAATGCTCTTACATGAGTAGGAAACATTTCAGCTTTCACTAAACCACTAATAGAAGTATAAAAACTGAGTAAAAGCATCATAAAAATAAGCAAGACTGCTACCGCAAATATATTGTGTGAAAAATAAGGCATACCTACTGCCATCACTGGATAAATTGAAATGGCAAGTAATGCACTAAATGCAAGCATAGCTGTACGACGACCGATACGGTCTGCCCAAGCCCCAAACACAGGTTGTGCCAACATAAAGACCAATAATGCAATTGTCATAATATAACCGACTGTCTTATCAGGAATACCAATACTATTCGTTAAGTAGGTCTTTGAATAAACAGTAATTGTATAAAATGCCAACGAACCTGCAGAAGTGTAGCCAACGACCAATAAAAAGGTTTTCCAATGTTTTTTCAGTAATTCAATTAAACTACCCGACTCTTCTTTTTTACTCTCATCAGTAGATAAAGTTTCCTCCAAACGACGACGTGCAATTAAGGAAATAAGTGCAGCACAGCCACCCAAAACAAAAGGAAATCTCCACCACCCTGCTTCTAATTGTTCATGCGTTAAGAAAGTTAACATAATGACGCTAAGTAAGCTTGCAAGTAATTGACCACCTGACAAGGTCACATATTGAAATGATGCAAAAAAACCACGTTGCCCCTTAAGACCTAGTTCGCTCATATATGTAGCAACAGCGCCATATTCTCCACCTACCGATAATCCTTGTAATAACCTCACGACTAACAATAAAAATGGTGCAAGAATACCAACCTGATCATAAGTAGGCAAAATTGCAAATAGGAATGAACTGACCGCCATAAAGCATATTGAAATCACCATAGATTGCTTACGCCCATGACGGTCAGCAATTCTTCCAAATAACCAACTACCTATTGGACGCATAAAGAAACTGGCAGCAAAAACACCCCAGACGTAAATCGATTTAGTCGTAGCAGTCATATCTGGTGCAGTGAGAGCATGCGTAAAATATACTGCAAATACCGCATAAATATAAAAATCGAACCACTCTACTAAGTTTCCTGACGCTGCACCAACAATTCCTCGAATACGACTACGTTTTTCTTCTACGCTATATGTATTCATTTTTCTTCCCTATGTGCATACATTAAAAGTATTTTTATTCACCCACTCTATAATATTTGGTAAAAAATATACTATTAGCCATTTGGCTATAACACATAGGAGAGGTTTTTAACTGGATCTTATTAAAAAGAAATTTGGTGGCTACGTTCTATAAATAGCAGTAGATTTATATGCTGGAGCAGATTAATTTATATAATATAATAGCGTCTCAGTTTATGATTTCTATCAACATATAATAATTTATGCGTAAGATTATTCACATCGACATGGATGCATTTTACGCGTCTGTTGAACTACGCGATCGACCTGATCTCATTGATCAGCCTGTTGTAATTGCATTTGATCATCCACGCTCAGTGCTAACAACAGCCTCCTATCCTGCTAGAAAATATGGATTGCACTCTGCCATGCCATTACATCGAGCAAAGCAACGCTGTCCACAACTTGTAATTATTGAACCAAACTTTAACAAATATCGAGAAATCTCAAACATTATTCATAATATCTTTAAAAGATATACATCTATTATTGAACCGATTTCTCTAGATGAAGCATATCTAGATGTAACGAATAATCTTAAAAGTATTGCTACAGCGACGGAGATTGCTCAGTATATACAGCAAGATATTTGGCTAGAAACACGACTCACGGCATCAGCAGGAGTAGCTCCCAATAAATTTCTTGCTAAAATCGCATCTGATTGGTACAAACCCAATGGATTATGTATTATAAAACCTGCATATATACAAAGTTTTATCTCTGCCCTCTCTCTAAAAAAAATACCTGGTGTTGGCAAAGTTACACAGGAAAAATTAGAAAAGCTTAATCTTTATACACTAGGTGACATACAGAAAATTGATGAATCTGTTTTAATTCATCATTTCGGTAAATATGGCAAGCAGCTCTACTTGTATGCTCAAGGTATCGATGATCGACCCGTACAGCATGAGCGTATACGTCAACAAATATCAAAAGAACAGACATTCGACACAAACTATTCAATAGAAAGATGTAGGCAATATATTTATGAACTTTGTGAAAAAGTTTGGGGTAGCCTAGTGCAAAAGAAAATGATTGCCTACGGAATCAGTTTAAAATTTAAGAAAAGTGACTTTCAACTTTTACAACATAGTAAAAGCTTCTCTCACGCTATTGAGTCTTTAGAGCAACTCAAACAAGCTACAGATTTACTTATTAATGAAATGAATATCCCCATAGATACTCATTTTCGGCTTGTTGGCGTTTCCACCTACCATCTTGAAATGAGTAATTCTATTTCACAGCTTTCTTTATGGTAAAAGTTCGTAGCCTTGTATTTTTAACATTAGCTGATTTACAGTATGATCACCACAATGTAATGAATGATGATCAAAAATAATGAGTATTACACGCCTACATAAAACCAATCGTTTTTGCGAAGCAGCTATCCATGGAAATCTTATTCATTTAGCGGGTCAACTTGCTGATGACACTAGCCAGAATATTACCTCTCAAACACAGCAAACATTAGATAATATTGATCGCTTCCTTGCTGATGCTGGAAGTAATAAAAGTCATATATTGTCTGTGACTATTTATTTGAAAGATATCGAAAAAGATTACCAAGCAATGAATACTTTATGGGATGCATGGATTGATCCTCAAAACCCGCCTGCGCGCACTTGTGTTGAAGCAAAAATGTATTCACCAGACGTACTAGTTGAAATGACCGTTACAGCCATTCAACCTTAAAATAGGGCTTTCGCCCTATTTTTACTCTTCTTCAGCAAATAAGACTGAGGATAAATAGCGTTCGCCACTATCAGGTAAAATGACCACAATCGTTTTATCTTTATTTTCAGGTCTCAACGCAACTTTTTCAGCTGCAGCCAATGCTGCCCCACAAGAAATTCCAACTAAGATCCCTTCTTGAGTTGCACATTTACGTGCCCAGTCAATTGCATCTTCACTACTTACTGGTAATACTTCATCTACTAAGTCTAAATCTAAATTTTTAGGAATGAAGTTGGCACCTATTCCTTGAATTTTATGAGGTGCAGGCGTAATTGTTTCTCCCGCTTTAGTTTGTGTAATAATTGGTGATTCAGTTGGTTCTACTGCAACTGAATATAAAGGTTTATTTTTAACCTGCTCAAAATATCTTGAAATCCCTGTAATTGTTCCACCTGTACCTACACCTGAAATGAGAATATCAACTTCTCCACCTGTCGCCTGCCAAATTTCAGGACCAGTTGTTTCTTCATGTATTTTAGGGTTAGCAGGATTATCAAATTGCTGCGGTAAAAAATATTTTTCAGGATTTTCATTTGCTAAACGTATTGCTTCATCTACAGCACCTTTCATACCTTTCGCTGGTTCTGTCAGTACTAGATTTGCACCAAGAGCTTTTAATACTTTACGTCGTTCTAAACTCATACTGGCAGGCATTGTTAAAGTAATTGAATACCCTTTTGCTGCTGCAACAAATGCTAGAGCAATACCAGTATTACCACTTGTAGGTTCTACAATGTGCATACCTTCTTTTAAAACACCACGTTGTTCCGCATCCTTCACTAAAGCTGCACCAACACGACATTTTACGGAAAATGCGGGATTACGACTTTCGATTTTTGCGAGAACTGTTGCTCCACCTTTTATAATTCTATTAATACGTATTAAGGGTGTATTGCCAATTGCTTCTGCATTATTCTCATATACGGCAATACCTAAATTTTTAGGTGCTTGAAAGTTCTGATCTGTTGACATCTTTTATATCCTTTAATGTATATATTTTCATATATCACCATGCCAAAAAATTGGATTAAAGTCTATTCTGAATTAGATCATAATTAAAACGCATAAAAAAAAGCCTCCTTGTGGAGGCTTTTTAGGAATTAGATGCTGGCGATGACTTACTCTCACATGGGTAACCCCACACTACCATCAGCGCTAAGAGGTTTCACTTCTGAGTTCGGGAAGGGATCAGGTGGTTCACTCTCGCTATTGTCGCCAGCATAACTTTTATGGAGAACATTGAGGTCTTAATTATTGCCTCTGTTCCACCAAATTTGGCATAACAGTTTATTCAATTGGTCTGTATTGTAACTAGGTTTATCACTAAATCAAGCTATTTGAAGAGAAATACAACTGTTTGGGTGTTGTATAGTCAAGCCTCACGAGCAATTAGTATTGGTCAGCTTCATGTATCGCTACACTTCCACATCCAACCTATCAACGTCCTAGTCTTGAACGGCTCTTTAGGTGACATAAAGTCACAGGGAAATCTAATCTTGAGGTAGGCTTCCCGCTTAGATGCTTTCAGCGGTTATCCCTTCCGAACATAGCTACCCGGCGATGCGACTGGCGTCACAACCGGTACACCAGAGGTTCGTCCACTCTGGTCCTCTCGTACTAGGAGCAGATCCTCTCAAATTTCCAACGCCCATGGTAGATAGGGACCGAACTGTCTCACGACGTTCTAAACCCAGCTCGCGTACCTCTTTAAATGGCGAACAGCCATACCCTTGGGACCTGCTTCAGCCCCAGGATGAGATGAGCCGACATCGAGGTGCCAAACACCGCCGTCGATATGAACTCTTGGGCGGTATCAGCCTGTTATCCCCAGAGTACCTTTTATCCGTTGAGCGATGGCCCTTCCATACAGAACCACCGGATCACTAAGACCTACTTTCGTACCTGCTCGACTTGTTGGTCTCGCAGTTAAGCGCGCTTTTGCCTTTATACTCTACGCGTGATTTCCGACCACGCTGAGCGCACCTTCGTACTCCTCCGTTACTCTTTAGGAGGAGACCGCCCCAGTCAAACTACCCACCAGACATGGTCCTCGACCCAGATTATGGGTCAGAGTTAGAACCTCAACATTACCAGGGTGGTATTTCAAGGATGGCTCCATAGTAACTGGCGTTACTACTTCAAAGCCTCCCACCTATCCTACACAAGTAAGGTCAAAGTTCAATGTCAAGCTGCAGTAAAGGTTCACGGGGTCTTTCCGTCTAGCCACGGGTACACGGCATCTTCACCGCGATTTCGATTTCACTGAGCCTCTGCTGGAGACAGCGCCGCCATCATTATGCCATTCGTGCAGGTCGGAACTTACCCGACAAGGAATTTCGCTACCTTAGGACCGTTATAGTTACGGCCGCCGTTTACTGGGGCTTCGATCAAGAGCTTCGCTTACGCTAACCCCATCAATTAACCTTCCAGCACCGGGCAGGCATCACACCCTATACGTCCACTTTCGTGTTTGCAGAGTGCTATGTTTTTAATAAACAGTTGCAGCGGCCTGGTTTCTGCGGCTGCCGACAGCTCAGGAAGCAAGTTCCATCACCATCAGCAGCGTACCTTCTCCCGAAGTTACGGTACCATTTTGCCTAGTTCCTTCAGCAGAGTTCTCTCAAGCGCCTTGGTCTACTCGACCTGACCACCTGTGTCGGTTTCGGGTACGATTCCTGTGTAACTGAAGCTTAGAGACTTTTCTTGGAAGCATGGTATCAGCCACTTCGTAGGTAAACCTACTTGCTATCGACTCTCAGCATAGAGCACCCCGGATTTGCCTAAGATGCATGCCTACTGTCTTCCACCTGGACAACCAACGCCAGGCTGACTTAACCTTCTCCGTCCTCTCATCGCATTACACAGAAGTAATGGAATATTAACCATTTTCCCATCGACTACGCCTTTCGGCCTCGCCTTAGGGGTCGACTCACCCAGCCCCGATTAACGTTGGACTGGAACCCTTGGTCTTTCGGCGAACGGGTTTTTCACCCGTTTTATCGTTACTCACGTCAGCATTCGCACTTCTGATACCTCCAGCATGCTTCTCAACACACCTTCATCGGCTTACAGAACGCTCCCCTACCACTTACGCTAATGCGTAAATCCGCAGCTTCGGCACATAGTTTTAGCCCCGTTACATCTTCCGCGCAGGCCGACTCGACTAGTGAGCTATTACGCTTTCTTTAAAGGGTGGCTGCTTCTAAGCCAACCTCCTAGCTGTCTATGCCTTCCCACATCGTTTCCCACTTAACTATGATTTTGGGGCCTTAGCTGGCGGTCTGGATTGTTTTCCTCTTGACTACGGACGTTAGCACCCGCAGTCTGTCTCCCGGATAGTACTCATAGGTATTCGGAGTTTGCATCGGTTTGGTAAGTCGGGATGACCCCCTAGCCGAAACAGTGCTCTACCCCCTATGGTATTCGTCCGAGGCGCTACCTAAATAGCTTTCGGGGAGAACCAGCTATCACCAGGCTTGATTAGCCTTTCACCCCTATCCACAAGTCATCCCCTGGCTTTTCAACGACAGTGGGTTCGGTCCTCCAGTTAGTGTTACCCAACCTTCAACCTGCTCATGGATAGATCGCCTGGTTTCGGGTCTATACCCAGCAACTAAACGCCCTATTAAGACTCGATTTCTCTACGGCTCCCCTATACGGTTAACCTCGCTACTGAATATAAGTCGCTGACCCATTATACAAAAGGTACGCAGTCACATAACAAAGTATGCTCCCACTGCTTGTATGCATGCGGTTTCAGGATCTATTTCACTCCCCTCACAGGGGTTCTTTTCGCCTTTCCTCACGGTACTGGTTCACTATCGGTCAGTCAGGAGTATTTAGCCTTGGAGGATGGTCCCCCCATATTCAGACAAGGTTTCACGTGCCTCGCCCTACTCGATATCATTATCTAAGCCCTTTCGTGTACGGGACTATCACCCTTTATAGTCACACTTCCCAGAGTGTTCCACTAAAACTTAGATAACTTAATGGGCTGATCCGCGTTCGCTCGCCGCTACTGACGGAATCTCAATTGATTTCTTTTCCTAAGGGTACTGAGATGTTTCACTTCCCCTCGTTCGCCTCAACAACCTATGTATTCAGTTATTGATACCTACCTTATGGTAAGTGGGTTCCCCCATTCAGAAATCTCCGGATCATAGGATATTTGCCGCCTCCCCGAAGCTTATCGCAGGCTATTACGTCTTTCATCGCCTCTGACTGCCAAGGCATCCACCACATGCACTTAATTACTTGACTATACAACCCCAAACAGTCGCTTACGCGAACTTCAAGGTGTACAGCTTCAATCTCATACCAAAACGCTTGATTCAGTTAATTTGCTAGTTCTCATCTCATTTCAATTTGTCTCAATCTAAATTAATTAAAATTTCAATTAAAACGCTTCAAAATGTATGAGTGAACAATTTATTTCAGACTCAAATTGAATAATCTGTTAATGATTTTACATGCCTTCGTCAGGTCATGTACCGTGATTACTCACAGAGGTTAATATCAAGGTCGCATATCTTACACAATCTTTCTACTAAGCTCTATAAGCAAATAAGCTGTTTGCTTATTTATTAGCTTAATCTTAATTAAATTGAAATATCAATCGAACTAAAATCATGGTGGAGACTAGGAGAGTCGAACTCCTGACCTCCTGCGTGCAAAGCAGGCGCTCTACCAACTAAGCTAAGTCCCCAGCTTAAAATCATTTGTGAATTGTACATTATCTTTCGTCTTTGGTGGGTCTGACAAGACTTGAACTTGTGACCCCACGCTTATCAAGCGTGTGCTCTAACCAACTGAGCTACAGACCCTCAGATAATATACCGAAGAACAACTTGTTGTGGATTCTTACCAAGTCTCACCTTTTCGTTAAGGAGGTGATCCAGCCGCAGGTTCCCCTACGGCTACCTTGTTACGACTTCACCCCAGTCATTGGCCACACCGTGGTAAACGTCCTCCCGAGGGTTAGACTATCTACTTCTGGTGCAACAAACTCCCATGGTGTGACGGGCGGTGTGTACAAGGCCCGGGAACGTATTCACCGCGGCATTCTGATCCGCGATTACTAGCGATTCCGACTTCATGGAGTCGAGTTGCAGACTCCAATCCGGACTACGATCGGCTTTTTGAGATTAGCATCACATCGCTGTGTAGCAACCCTCTGTACCGACCATTGTAGCACGTGTGTAGCCCTGGCCGTAAGGGCCATGATGACTTGACGTCGTCCCCGCCTTCCTCCAGTTTGTCACTGGCAGTATCCTTAAAGTTCCCATCCGAAATGCTGGCAAGTAAGGAAAAGGGTTGCGCTCGTTGCGGGACTTAACCCAACATCTCACGACACGAGCTGACGACAGCCATGCAGCACCTGTATCTAAGTTCCCGAAGGCACCAATCTATCTCTAGAAAGTTCTTAGTATGTCAAGGCCAGGTAAGGTTCTTCGCGTTGCATCGAATTAAACCACATGCTCCACCGCTTGTGCGGGCCCCCGTCAATTCATTTGAGTTTTAGTCTTGCGACCGTACTCCCCAGGCGGTCTACTTATCGCGTTAGCTGCGCCACTAAGTCCTCAAAGGACCCAACGGCTAGTAGACATCGTTTACGGCATGGACTACCAGGGTATCTAATCCTGTTTGCTCCCCATGCTTTCGCACCTCAGTGTCAGTATTAGGCCAGAAGGCTGCCTTCGCCATCGGTATTCCTCCAGATCTCTACGCATTTCACCGCTACACCTGGAATTCTACCTTCCTCTCCTATACTCTAGCCATCCAGTATCGAATGCAATTCCCAAGTTAAGCTCGGGGATTTCACATTTGACTTAAATGGCCACCTACGCGCGCTTTACGCCCAGTAATTCCGATTAACGCTTGCACCCTCTGTATTACCGCGGCTGCTGGCACAGAGTTAGCCGGTGCTTATTCTGCGAGTAACGTCCACTTAGCCTAGATATTAGCTAGGTAAGCCTCCTCCTCGCTTAAAGTGCTTTACAACCATAAGGCCTTCTTCACACACGCGGCATGGCTGGATCAGGCTTGCGCCCATTGTCCAATATTCCCCACTGCTGCCTCCCGTAGGAGTCTGGGCCGTGTCTCAGTCCCAGTGTGGCGGATCATCCTCTCAAACCCGCTACAGATCGTCGCCTTGGTAGGCCTTTACCCCACCAACTAGCTAATCCGACTTAGGCTCATCTATTAGCGCAAGGTCCGAAGATCCCCTGCTTTCCCCCGTAGGGCGTATGCGGTATTAGCGCTCCTTTCGGAACGTTGTCCCCACTAATAGGCAGATTCCTAAGTATTACTCACCCGTCCGCCGCTAGGTCCAGTAGCAAGCTACCTTCCCCGCTCGACTTGCATGTGTTAAGCCTGCCGCCAGCGTTCAATCTGAGCCATGATCAAACTCTTCAGTTAAAATCATTAATTCCTTAAGGGAATCAATCTGGCTCATTAATCACTAGCAAAAATATTCGCTCTCAAATAAATCTTCGAGTAAATTTCTACTTTTAATCAATGAATCTTAAATATATTCAGTGATCACTCAGTAAAAATCCACACAAGTTGTTCTTCAATTCTATTAATGATTCGCATCACTGATTCGTCATCAGCAAGCTAGGTCGGCTATATTACTCTCTTTTTAAAGAAAGTCAACTGCAATCTGAAAGTTTTTTATCCCCTTCATCAAACTCTAACCTCAATCAATCTAAGAACTAAATCTCAAACCAATCAACTAAGTTATTGTTTATCAAGAAGTTTCTTTCAACATCACCGCCGATGGATACGCATTATAGACCAATCAATTCCAAACACAACCCCCTAAGCCATTTTATTTCTATTTTATTTGTCAATAGAACAAATTGTAGACGAAATATGCTTAAAAAATAAAAAAACCACCAAATTTGGTGGTTTTTTATTTGGAATTTGAATTAAAACTTATATTTCAAACTCAATGTACCAGAATTATCATTCATATCTTTTGAGAATTGGCCATTATAGTTCACTCCCATTTCAAGACTTTGAGTTAAATCGGCTTTAATACCTAAATCAATAAGTCCTGTATTTTCAGCTAAAGAAGTTCCTACAACGTTATATGAACTTTGAGATCCATTTAAGCTCAGGTTTGCTTTAGAGTTTAAATCACCAAATGCATGTCTCCATCCTAAACCTGCTTGAACCGCTAAATTTTGTGACTCTAATGGTAATTTATATTCTGAACGCATCCCTAATGTAGAGAATGTCGTATTGATTGTAGACTTATTACCACTTAGGCCTGCTATACCTGCATTCTGCTCTTTAAAAGAATTTATCTGTGTCATTACATGAGATAAACGAATGTAAGGTGTTAAAGGAACTTGGGTATTTAAGTTTTTCCAATACTCTCCAAAGATTTGAATACTTTGTGTATCTAAGTCTGCCGTTGCGTGTTTTGTCATATTGGTAAAGTTAATATTACGATTTACAGAAACGTCTCCCCAACGACCCACTAAGCCAACTGTTGAACCTGAGTAATCTCCAACATAACGCCCGTAAAAACCAATTTCAGTATTATTATCTTTTGCAGTGAAATCTCGTGCAGCTACTTTGCTTGTACCACGACCTTGTCCTAATGTTGCTCCAAGGTTAGCTTTATCGCTTAATGGAATTTCCACACCAGCTAAGGCACCATAGTTACTGTATTTAGAGTCAGCAACAGCTTTACCACTATTTTGTATACTCTTCGCATAGCTCTTCATCCATACCAATGGCTGCTTTTGGTACTCATGAGAAATAAGTGATTCGCCACTTGTAAGTAAGTCTTGTGTTGCATTAATACCAAGTGAGGCATAGCCCTCACCAGAAAGTGCTTGAAATGACTGACGTGCTTGGTCTGTTGTTTGCTTAGCAACAAGGCTGTAAAGTGCATTACCCAAACCTAAACGATCTAAGCTACTTGCAACTTGGTATTGGTTATTATTTTCTGCAACGCTATTAAAACTTTGATCATTCCTTAAAAGCTGCAATGTTACAGCATTGTTGGTGTAATTAATTTTTGGTGTAAGAAAGGCATAATCACTTGATACTTTGTCAAATTTCCCTGTTATGCCTTGCTGTGCTGTAAGGATTGTATATTCAGATAGTAGATTGTAATTACTATTTATACCAACTTGTAAAACATTTCCACCATTTAGCTTTGTTGCTCCCTTAACATCAATACCACTCGCATTGCTACTACTTGAGTTTGCCATAACTTTAAAGGTTGAGCCTTGATTCATGACAAGATCGTTCATGACATTTAAACGATTTGTATTTTGGCTTAAATCTACAGTACCACCTTGTAATACTTGTAGACTCTGAAGCTGACCATTACCTGATAATGTACCGTTATTTTCAACAACTGTTGTGCCATTTAAGTGACTTTGTACATTCAGCACACCATTTTGAATATGTGTTGTTCCTTTATAGTTAGAACCATCACCATTATAGGTAAGGTTTCCACTACCCTTTTTATAAAAATGACTATTCGTATCTGAAATGAGCGTATTCATTAACGTGTCATTATTTGCTGTATTCATTTCAAGATTTGCATTTTTTAGTGTAACAGGACCCTGACCAAATGACTGTCCGTTACTACCTACTAACTTACCTGAAAGTACACTTGTACCACCTGTCCAGCTATTATGACCTGCAAGTGTAAGCGTACCTGTACCTGATTTTTCTAAAGAGCCTGTACCATTAATATCATTTAGCCAAATATCTGAAGCTGAGTAACCACCTTGTTGTGCATCCATATTAATTGTTGTTTTTTGATTAAATGCACCATATCCATTACCTGCTTTATATAAATTAAGCGTGTCATAGCCCATACCATTGTCGAGCACACCACCTGTTTTATTTGAAGTTGTGAGTAAAATTTCTCTCTGTTGATCTGCATTTAGGTAGGGATAACGTGTTTCTATAAGTAATTCCGCATTTTTAGGTACAACAGGTGTTGCTGTCGTATTACCAAGTGATGGGAAATCATTTACAAAAGTATATTTATCATAAAGTGCTTTATTGACTTGGTATTGATTGTAAAGTTGATTCAAATCGATATTTTGATAGCACCCATCTACTGAGCCACCACATTGACTACTTAAAAAAGCCTGTGCTTGTGTATAGGCTGCTTTTCTTAAGTCGGAGTTATTCGCAAGTCCATTAATAGCAATATAAGTCGCATGCATTCGCCCACCAATCACATCCAATGGGGAGTGAATACCTGCAACGACACGGTTATAGCCCATTTCCCCTGCTTTAAGTACTAAATCGCTATATTGTTGTGGGATAACATATGCAAGTGTTAAACCTGTCCAATAAGATTCATTGGTATGTCCACTTGGAAATCCACCTTCACTACCTGCTGAAGCGCGACCAACATCAACTAAAGGTTTTTCTAAAACCCAACTTAAATCTTCTCCATTTAATTTTTGTATAAATGGGCGCGGATATTTATATTTATTTTTTGGGGGGGTTAGATGATGCATTTTTAGCAATTGCATTTCTTAAGTCTAATAATTTACCTAGGTGTCCAGAGGTATTATCTCCAATGCCGCTGCCATTATCTTTTGCCGTTGTTGCAGTTAGACCATCTAAGCTTGTTATTTTTTCATAATCTATGGTTGCTTGACTGTTTGCTTCAGCACGAACAATTGTTTTTAATGGGCCTAAGGCGCCAGTTAACATATAACCTGCTTTTTGAAAATCTACAGCAAATGCCTGAAACTCTTGTTGCTTTGTTCTATTGTTTGCAATATCTCTCACAATACTCAAATTTTTATCAAGTATTGTTTGTCCTTCAGCAGTTGCTTTTCCTGTCGCCAAGCTATCGCCCGAAATCCATAACTTATTAAATCCTGATAAGACATCAGTACCTGATTGAGGCTGAGGTGTATCAGCAAAGCTCATAGAAGAAATAATACAGCTCATTGCAAGGGTGAGTTTATGCAAAGGATATTTCATAAGATTCAGCAATATAGTAAAGTTATATTACTTAATATAATTACAATTTATTACCGTATATTTACTAAACAAATACTTTATTTTTTTATTTATTGTCTCCAACACTAGATCTTTCTAGTGTTGGAAAATGAATAATCATTTATCGCTTTACTGCAACTTTCTCACGTTGACGAACCACTTTTTCAACTTTGTCTCTTGCACGTTTACGCTTAAGAGGAGAAAGATAATCTACAAAAAGTTTTCCATTGAGATGGTCCATTTCATGTTGAATACAAACAGCTAAAAGCCCCTCTGCCTCAACTTCAATAGTTTCACCCTCGAGATTTAAATATTCAATTTTGACGCGCGATGGTCTTTCAACTTTATCGTACACCTGAGGTACAGAAAGACAGCCTTCTTCATATTGCTGTGTTTCTTCTGTCAGTGGTGTAATTTTTGGGTTAATAAATACCATCGGTTGATTTTTGTCTTCTGACAAATCCATTACAATAAGTTGAATATGCTGATCAATTTGTGTTGCAGCCAACCCAATACCTGGCGCATCATACATCGTTTCGAACATATCTTGCGTCAGTTGACGAATTTCGTCTGTTACTTTTTCAACTGGTTTTGCAATGGTACGCAACCGTGGATCTGGAAAGCTTAAAATTGGTAATAAGGCCATATGCCCTCCTAAAAATTCTATTGCGTCATAATGAAGACACTTCTTCATAGCAAACTAGTGTATATTTTAGCTATTATAGCGTAACTAACTCATACTGTTTTAGGCATTACATAATGAAAGATGATTTAAATTACACTCGCACTTCTAGTGCAATGGGGCTACAAAAAAAACTTTTGTCTTTATCTCTGAAGACATTAATTACGATTGGTATCTCTATGGGAGCAGTAGAAATGGCTACTGCAAAAAGTACACTTCAACTGAACAATAATGCACCAAGCACTTACATTGTTAAATCAGGCGATACACTTTGGGGAATTGCAGGTGTCTTTTTAAAGTCACCATTAGCTTGGCCAAAAATTTGGGCAAACAACCGTGATATTAAAAACCCTAATTTAATTTACCCGGGTGATCGTTTACTATTATGTAAATATAATAATAACTCACCACTTGTAGGCAAAGATTTAGGCGATGGTTGTAGAGGTATTATCTCTAGGCATACTGGTAAAGCAAGTCGTGGTGAAATTCGATTGCAACCCCAAGTTCGCGTCCAACCATTAGATGGAGCTATTCCTGTAATTCCACTTAAAAACATTCAGGTTTGGCTAGAACGAGCTATCATTTTACCTCAAGAAACCCTAAAAGATATTCCATATGTAGTTGGGGCAGAAGAAAGCCATTTAATGGCAGGGGTAGGACAAAAAGTATATGTTAAAGGCAATGGTATTCAAACTGGGCAATACTATGGTATTTACCAACCGACTTCGCCATATATCCTTAAAGATAGTACTGGGCATGACTACAATGCAGGTAATGAGTTAACTCAAAATGCCAGAGCGCTCGCAACTAGCGTTAATAATAATATTGCAACTTTAGAAATTGTAGAAAGCTACAATCAAGAAGTCCGTGCAAACAATGTTGTACTTCCAGAGAAAGATATCCGATTACCATCAACATTCTATCCAAGCACACAAAAAATTAATGGTGGTTCAATTATTCGTGTTCTAGGTTCTATTGGTGCTGCAACAAAAAATAGTGTAGTTACTTTAGATCGTGGTGAACTTGATGGTTTAAAAGCAGGTCAAGTATTTAATATCTCGCAACCAGGTCATCAGATTAAAGACCCTAAATCGAATGAGCTCATTAATTTACCTTCTGAAAAAGCAGGTTCATTAATTGTTTTTAGAACTTTTGATCATTTGAGCTATGCTTATGTATTAGAAAGCTTTATTCCAGTTAAAGTTGGTTCTAATATTACTACACCAAACGATGTGGAAAATTAATAATTTCGTTTTATATGCTTAATCCTATTACATCACATCAAGTCGCCATAATTAAGTTATGGCACTTGGTAAATCATTCCTTAACTACCTATTATAAACTGATAGAACATTTTGGTAGTGCAAATTATGCCCTTTTACCATCAAATATTGTCAAATGGTCTATGCTTGGTATACATGCAAGTCATATTAAAAGAGCAAGTCAATTTTCAGATTTAGAAGTACAACATCACTTAGATTCAATTATTGAAAAGACAATTCAGTACTGTGATTTTGTTTGTACTCCAGCAGACTCAACCTATCCTCATCAATTACAAAACTATGCTGATAAGCCTCCCATTCTCTTTGGTCAAGGAAATAGTCAACTTTTAAATACACCATCAATCGCTATCATTGGAAGTAGAAAGGCAACGAAATACGGTGAAAAAAATGGCTATGATTTTGCTTATTATCTTTCAGAAAAAGGGTATACAGTCATTAGTGGACTCGCGGAAGGGATTGACCAAGCAGCACACTTAGGTGCCATAAGTCACCATAATACAGTTGCTATTATGGCAACAGGTATAGATCAAACTTATCCCAAACATCATCAAAAACTTAGACAAAAAATTTTAGAAACGGGAAATACTATTATTACCGAGTTTCTACCTGGAACAAAGCCACTACAACATCATTTTCCAAGAAGAAATAGACTTGTTAGTGGAATGAGTTTGGGGGTTGTTGTGGTTGAAGCACATTTACCTAGCGGCTCTTTAGGTACCGCCAAATGTGCAGCGAACCAAGGAAAGACCGTATTTGCCATACCAGGAAATATTCATGATAAAGTATATGAAGGCTGTCATGAGCTGATTCGAGAAGGCGCCACACTGGTTTTTCATCCACAACAAATTATTGAAGATCTTTCTTTTTCATTTGGAACTATCTCTCAAACTTCAGAAATACATTCATCTCATGAAGATATCTTTATTCCAGTACACTTAAAAAATTTATATGAGCAACTGTCTTGGCAAGGACAGGATTTAGACCAAATCGCTTCATCCCTTTCTTTATCTACTGCAGAAATTACAGCTCAGCTTATGGAGCTTGAGCTGTTAGAATTATGTATACAGCATGCGGGACAATATTCTCGTTTAAAATGAGTGAAATAAATATGTTCGTCAAGACCCCTTTAGAAGCCTCTGAAATTTTAAATATGGGAGAAGTTCTTGCTTATCCTACAGAAGCAGTTTGGGGATTAGGATGCGACCCTATGAATAAAGATGCCTTTTATAAAATTTTAAAACTAAAGCAAAGACCAATTGAAAAAGGGGTTATTTTACTCGCCGGTCATATTTCACAAGTTGAACCTTTATTTGAAAATATTTCACAAGAAATTCAGCAACGTATTATTGAAAGTTGGGCCGCAAAAAGCTCATCTGAACGAGCAACAACATGGCTTCTTCCCGCCAACAATTTTATTCCTGAGTGGATTAAAGGCAATCATTTATCTGTTGCAGTTCGAGTCACTCAACACCCCTTATGTCGTGAGATCTGCAACCAATTTAATAATTTTATTGTTTCAACCAGTGCCAATCCTGCAGGAGAAACTCCAGCAAAAAATTGGCAAGAAGCACAAGCCTACTTTGCTAATAACGTACATTATTTAAATGGTGAGATAGGAAAATGCACAGAGCCAAGTCAAATTATTGATGCAGTGACAGGAAAATTTATTCGAAATTAAAAAAAAGCTCAGTCGAAAAAGAGGTGACTGAGCATTGAAAACGATGTGAAATACACATCCGAGGGTTAAATCTTGATTGATTTGAATTATGTCTAAAAAAAAATATTATTAGAAATACTTTAAACATCTATTCAATATAAAACTAAAGTATCATTACATAGATAATTTGTGAATTATTTTACAAATATATCGAAAATAAACAAAGAATTAATCTCATAATAAGATAATCAATCTAAAAAAACAGTTAAATAAAAAATATATCAATTGCTAAATTTTATACTTATTTTCTATTTCTTAACGGTCTTTTCATTGATAGAACGTCTTATTTTTTGTCGTTGTGCAAGTGCAACGCCCAATAAAATAATCACACCACCGATTGTATGATATGCCGTCCATTTTTCCGACAACCAAACCCATGCAATGATAGCTGTAAATATTGGAATAAAATTCATAAATATACTAGATCGACTCGGACCAATATATTGCACAGCTAACATCCATAATAAAGGTGCAAATATAGAAGGAAATAATCCTGCATATACAATACTCCATATATTTTGCTGATTTAATTCATCAAGACCGAAATAAAAAATAAAAGGCAGATGATAAATTAATGCAAGAAAGATTTGGACATATAAACTAATCAGTATCGGTAATTTAATTTGCCATTTTTTTAAAAAAACACCATAGAAGGCGTAAAAGAAAACAGCAAATAACATTAAAATATCGCCTAGATGGGCACCAGCACTCAATAAATCTTTTAGATTACCTTGTGATACTACGTAAACCAGTCCAATCAAAGAAATAATACTACCTACAATCGCATATATACTTGGTCTTTCTTTTAAAATTATGAAAGAAACAACAATTGTAAAAATTGGAATAAAAGCATTAATTATTCCCATATTTGTTGCTGTTGTATAATGTGCTGCTGTATATGCGACTCCCTGATACATCACCATACCAAATGCACTTAATATGGCTAATTTTGGTAAATTTTTAAAAATAGATTTTCTATTTATCCATAATTTCGGTAACACAAAGGGAGTTAATACAATAAAAGCAATAAACCACCGATAAAAACTTATACTTACAGGAGAGATATAACCAGACACATAACGTGTAACAACGATATTGAATGACCAAATAATAATAGCAACCAGTGGAAGTATAAATGCCCATAAAGGCAATATTTTTTCTTTTTCCATGAATACAAACTACCAACTATACAAGATGGAGATATTTTGCTGAATGTCTGAAATAGTTTAAATATTGAATATAAGACATTTATATGGCAATTTAGCCAATATTATCAATTTCTCTACTTTAAAGATGATATGCAGAAACTAAATGAACTTATAGAAATACAAGAGTTCGTATTTTTTCCAAAAGATCATGTATCTTGGCACGCTTGTTTGTGGGGTGACTTTAATTTTAGTTTTGATGGAATTCTACAAATACAGGTAGGCGAACAGAAATTTATAACTCCCCCGTATTTTGGATTATGGATTCCTCCAAAAATTGAGCATTGCTGTATCTCTATAGATGATCAAGTTACACACTTCGTCTGTATCCGTATTCACCCATCTATCAGCCATAAAATTGCTCCGTCTATTAAGACATTAAGCCTTCAACCATTCTTTTATGCTTTAGTCAAAGAGGCAATTCGCTTAAAAAAGATAGGACAACATTCATATTATCATCACCTACTCCAAGTTATCTTGGATCAGATTTCTCTTGCAGATACTTATAATGACTACCTACCTCAAACAAATCACTCAATTTTAGCACCTATTTTCTCTGAGCTTTCTTCAGTAAATCGGTTACATGAATCAACTTCTAAAATTTTATCTGAATTTACTATAAGTGAAAGACATATACTTCGTCTAACCCATCAAGAAATGAATATTTCAATTCGTGAATGGCGCGATCGTGCGAAAATTCTATACGCAATTTCACAACTTAAACAAAATACTTCTATTAAGGAAATTAGCTATAAACTTGGTTATAGACACTGTTCAAGCTTTATTGAGTTTTTTAAGCGTCATACGGGGAAAACACCAACCCACATTTCTCGCATATAAAATGTTATAACATCTATGTTAGATATAAATTCATAGGATAAAACATGACAACTTCAATCTACGATATTCCAGTTAAAACAATTAAAGGAACAAAAAGCACCTTAGAAGAGTATAAAGGCAAAGTTTTACTCATTGTAAATACTGCCTCTAAATGTGGACTTACTCCACAATACGAAGGCTTAGAAAAACTTTATAGCCAATACAAAACAGATCAATTTGAAATTTTAGGCTTTCCTGCAAATAACTTTATGGAACAAGAGCCTGCTTCAGACGAAGAAATTGAACAATTTTGTTCTCTTAACTATCAGGTTAGTTTTCCTCTTTTCTCAAAAATTTCTGTTGCAGGTGAAGATAAACACCCCTTATATACTTATTTGACACATGCCCAACCTCATCGCCATGGTGGTGAAGCATTTGCTGAGAAACTGAAGAAGGCAAATATTTCAATCCACCCTGAGCCAGAAGTCCTATGGAACTTCGAAAAATTTATTATTAATAAAGAAGGCGACGTCATTGCTCGATTCTCACCAGATACGACTGTTGATAATCCCGAACTACTTGACGTCATAAAAAAAGCAATCGCATAACTCATTTCAAAAATGTATAGTGGATAAATTCACTATACATTTACTTCTAAAGTGAATGTATTTTTTTCCTTAGGTGCCAAGGAAATTGGTTGCGCAATTTGACCACACTCTAGGCATATAAACTCTTTCCATCCATCATCACGCATATCATTTAGGCGTTTCGATTTTTCAATCCATGGATTCCATACCACTGCACTTTCTGCATTCGTTTTTATAAAGATTGGAGAATTTGCTGTAGATGTAATTTTAAAGTTTCCTGAGGTTTTTGGGTAAATACGATCTACTTCTTCTTGTACAAAAATGTCCGTCACTTCTTGTTTGTAGTATTCGTTATTTCTTAACTGATCAATATATTCTACATTTTTTAATCCTTCTATTTTCGTTGAAAAGATATCAGTTGCAAAATAACTGTGCCATGCAAATGAGTACTCAAATTGTCCTTCGCCTTTATTTTCTAATTCGAAATCAATCGTTAATTTTTGTCCAAGATGAATAGTTTGAACTAAACAAAATTTAAATGGCCAAATTTCTCTTGTTTGTGCATTGTCTACAAGCTCAAAACGAAGGTGATGCCCGTCTTCATTATGAATAACTTCTTTTAGTTCCCATAAAAGATTTCTAGCAAAGCCATGCGATGGATAATTTTTATTTATTGGACTTGAGCCAAACCATGGGAAACATAAAGGTATACCTCCACGGATTGCTTTCTTAGACTCATACTTATTTAAGTCAGATAACCATAATTTTTCAGATATACCTTTCTGTGTTTTTAATTGGTAAGAAAGTACTTGTGCACCTTGAAAAGAAATAGCCGCTTCACAAAAATGATTATCTATTTTTAGAATATCTAGCTCACCAAATTTTTGAGTCTTTATGTTCATTTGATTTCAGTTATAAGTTAAGTATTCATTCATTATATGCCAAATAAAAAAAGCCACTCAAGTGAGTGGCTTCTTATCAATCATCAATTACATTGCACGATTTTTAATTTTACGAATCGTTTCAAGCTGTCCTGCAATCTCTGAAAGAGATGCTAATGCTGCTGCCGCGTCTAGATCACTCTTTTGATTTGCAAGCAATTGTTCTGCATTTTTACGTGCTTCTAAAATTGCCGCTTCATCTAAGTTTTCTGCGCGTGTCGCAGTATCTGCAAGTACAGTAACAACATGTGGTTGTACTTCTAGAACACCGCCAGATACATAGACGATTTCTTCTTGACCATTGTCCAAAATTACTCGGATTGGACCAGGTTGAAGTAAAGTAACAAGTGGCATATGGTTTGGCATAATACCTAACTCACCACCCGCACCTTTAGCAATCAGCATTGTTACTGCGCCAGAGTAAATTGACTCTTTTACACTTACAATATCACATTGCATAGTCGCCATGAGATCATCTCCTTAAATTAGAGTTTCTCGGCTTTAGCAATCACTTCGTCAATGCCACCAACCATATAGAACGCTTGTTCTGGAATATGATCGTATTCACCAGCGAGAAGACCTTTAAAGCCACGAATCGTTTCTTTAAGCGATACCAACTTACCAGGAGCACCAGTAAACACTTCTGCAACGTGGAATGGTTGAGAGAAGAAACGTTGGATTTTACGCGCACGGTAAACAACCAATTTATCTTCTTCAGCCAATTCATCCATACCCAAGATTGCGATAATGTCTTTTAGCTCTTTATAACGTTGCAAGATGTTTTGTACTTCACGTGCAATGCTATAGTGCTCTTGACCAACAACCAATGGGTCTAATTGACGCGAAGTTGAGTCAAGTGGATCGATCGCTGGGTAGATACCTTGTGATGCAATATCACGGCTCAATACAACTGTTGCATCTAAGTGAGCAAATGTTGTTGCTGGCGATGGATCTGTTAAGTCATCGGCAGGAACATATACTGCTTGAATAGATGTAATCGAACCTGATTTAGTCGATGTAATACGCTCTTGTAATACACCCATTTCTTCTGCAAGTGTCGGTTGATAACCTACAGCAGATGGCATACGACCAAGTAACGCAGATACTTCAGTTCCCGCTAGTGTGTAACGGTAGATATTATCTACGAATAAAAGAACGTCACGGCCTTTACCATTTTCGTCTTTTTCGTCACGGAAGTATTCAGCCATTGTTAAGCCAGTTAAAGCAACACGTAAACGGTTACCTGGTGGCTCATTCATCTGACCGTAAACCATCGCTACTTTGTCAAGAACGTTAGAGTCTTTCATCTCGTGATAGAAGTCATTCCCTTCACGCGTACGCTCACCAACGCCAGCAAACACAGATAAACCACTGTGAGCTTTAGCGATGTTGTTGATTAACTCCATCATGTTTACAGTTTTACCAACACCGGCACCACCAAATAAACCAACTTTACCACCTTTTGCAAATGGGCAAAGTAAGTCAATGATTTTAATACCAGTTTCTAGTAAATCAGTTGATGCAGCTTGTTCTGCATATGATGGTGCTTGACGGTGAATCGGTAAGTGAGACGATGCCTCAACTGGACCTGCTTCATCGATAGGACGACCTAAAACGTCCATAATACGACCTAAAGTTCCGTCACCTACTGGTACAGAAATTGGGCCATTCGTATTCGTTACAGTAAGACCACGTTTAAGGCCTTCAGTAGAACCCATTGCAATTGTACGAACTACGCCATCACCAAGCTGTTGCTGAACTTCTAAAGTAGTTTCAGTACCATCAACATGAAGCGCATCATAGATTTTAGGAACACTGTTTCGTTCAAACTCGACGTCGATAACCGCGCCGATGATCTGAATGATATGACCGCTACTCATTGCTGTCTCCTCAATTCAAATTTCAATATTGTTAAACGGCAGCGGCACCACCAACGATCTCAGAAATTTCCTGAGTAATCGCGGCTTGACGCAGCTTGTTATAAACGAGTTGTAGGTCTTTGATTAGCTGACCTGCATTGTCTGTTGCTGCTTTCATTGCAACCATACGCGCAGACTGCTCACACGCAATGTTTTCAATTACGCCTTGATAAACCTTTGACTCGATATAGCGAACCAATAAACCATTTAACAGTACTTCTGCATCTGGTTCATAAAGGTAATCCCAACCATATTCACGATTGAGCTCTTCACCTTCTTCTGCCGGAGCCAAAGGAACAAGTTGTTCAACTTTTGGCTTCTGTGTCATTGCATTTACAAAACCGTTAGATACAAGATAAACGCGATCTAATTCGCCTTTATCAAATGCATCTAGCATGACTTGTACTGAGCCAGAAAGTTGCTCAAGTTCTGGTGCATCGCCAAGTTGTGTCGTTGCCCCAACCACTTTACCGCCGTAGTTTTTGAAAAACGAAACCGCTTTTTGACCAATTAAAGCAAATTGAACTTCAATTGATTGCTCTTGTTGTTGCTGAACATGCTGAACAACTTTTTTGAACAAGTTAATGTTCAAACCACCTGCTAGACCACGATCTGAAGAAACTACGATGTAACCAACGCGTTTTACAGGACGTTCTACCATATAACGGTGTTTGTATTCAGGATTCGCTTGTACCAAGTGAGCAATAACACGGTGCATATTTTCGGCATACGGACGGCCTACAGCCATACGCTCTTGCGCACGACGCATTTTAGAAGCAGCCACCATTTGCATTGCACGCGTAATTTTTTGCGTGTTTTTAATACTGGCTACTTTGGCGCGAATTTCTTTTAAATTTGCCATACGCTTAACCTAGTCGTCGAAAGCTCAATGAAGAGCCTTCGAAGGGTGATCCGTGAACCAAACTTAAATTTAAGCTCATGCTAAAAATTAGTAAGTTTGAGTCGCTTTGAAGTTCTCTACACCTGCTTTAATTGCAGCTTCGATATCTTTGTCATATTTACCAGTTTCATCAATTTGCTTCATTAAATCAGCATGTTCTGAACGGAAATATGCAATTAATGCGGTATCAAAGTCTACAATCTTGCTTACTTGTACGTCAGTCATATAACCTTCGTTTGAAGCATAGATAGAGATTGCTTGGTCTGCGATAGAATATGGAGCATATTGTTTTTGCTTCATTAATTCAGTTACACGCTGACCATGCTCAAGCTGCTTACGCGTTGCTTCGTCAAGATCTGAAGCGAACTGAGCAAATGCTGCAAGCTCACGGTATTGAGCCAATGCTGTACGAATACCACCAGAAAGTTTCTTAATGATTTTCGTTTGAGCAGAGCCACCAACACGAGATACTGAAATACCAGCGTTTACAGCAGGACGAATACCTGAGTTAAACAATGATGTTTCTAAGAAGATCTGACCATCTGTAATCGAAATTACGTTTGTTGGTACGAATGCAGATACGTCACCCGCTTGAGTTTCAATAATTGGCAATGCAGTTAATGAACCAGTTTGGCCTTTAACTTCACCTTTAGTGAATTGCTCAACATAGTCTGCAGATACGCGAGAAGCGCGTTCAAGAAGACGTGAGTGAAGATAGAATACATCACCTGGGTATGCTTCACGACCTGGTGGACGACGAAGCAATAATGAGATCTGACGGTAAGCAACAGCTTGCTTAGACAAGTCATCATAAATAATTAATGCATCTTCACCGCGGTCACGGAAGTATTCACCCATTGTACAACCACCATAAGGCGCGAGGTACTGCATTGCTGCTGGGTCTGCTGCTGCTGCTGCAACAACAGTTGTATATTCCATTGCACCAGTTTCTTCTAGTTTACGTACAACGTTTGCAATTGTTGATTGTTTTTGACCAACAGCAACATAGATACATTTAATACCAGAATTCTTCTGAGCGATGATTGCATCGATCGCCATCGCTGTTTTACCAGTTTGACGGTCACCAATAATCAACTCACGTTGACCACGACCAATTGGGATCATGGTATCTACTGATTTATAACCAGTTTGAACAGGTTGATCTACGCTTTGACGCCAAATTACACCAGGTGCTACTTTTTCAACAGCATCTGTTAATTTTGCATCAATTGGGCCTTTACCATCAATCGGGTTACCCAAAGCATCGACTACACGACCTAAAAGTTCTGGACCAACCGGAACTTCTAACACACGGCCTGTGCAACGTGCTTTTTGTCCTTCTTGAAGACCTAAATAGTTACCTAAGACAACGGCACCCACTGAATCCTGTTCTAGGTTCAGTGCCATACCAAATAAGCCGCCGTCAAATTCGATCATTTCACCGTACATTGCATCAGCAAGACCGTGAATACGCACGATACCGTCGGACACCATAACAATGGTGCCTTCGTTTTTAGCGGTCGCGCTGGTGTCCAGATCGCTGATACGCTGTTTAATGAGCGCACTGATCTCGGATGGATTCAGTTGTTGCATTGCGCTATTCCTCAATCTTTTATTAGTTCAGTCTTATTGCGGTTAAGCAAGAAGACGAGTCCGCATTTTTTCAAGCTTGCTAAGCGCAGAATCATCTATCACTTGATCGCCTGCATGAATCACAACCCCTGCAATTAATGCAGGATTAACTTCAACTGTTACTTGAACTTTTGCATTGAAACGCTTTACGAGCGCATCTGTAAGCAATTGTTCTTGTACAGCTGTTAATGGAAATGCCGATTCAATGACAACATCCACTACATTGTTATTTTGTGATTTTAGCGCTTCATACTCATTCGCAACTTCAGGCAATAATGACAAACGGTCATTTTCAGCCAGAAGTACGATAAAGTTCGATAGTGCTTCTGACTGTTGCTCACCTAATACTTGCGTAAAAAGCTTCACCTTCTCTTTTGGAGAAAGTTCAGGGCGATTTAAATAAGCGGAAAATGCTTCATCTTGCACCGCAGCACTGAGCAGTTGAAGTGCATTAGACCAATTGTCAGTTGCACTTTGCTCAGAAGCATAAGCAAATGCTGCTTTAGCGTACGGGCGTGCCAACGTCAAGAGTTCAGCCATATTTCGCCTCTCTTATAGTTTCGCAGCCAGCTGAGTCAGCATGGCATTGTGGGCATCTGCATCAACTTGTTGGCTTAGAATTTTTTCTGCACCATCTACTGCTAACGCAGCAACTTGTTGACGTAATTGTTCACGAGCAGAGTTGATTTCTTGATCAACAGACTCTTGAGCTTGTTGACGAATGCGCTCACCTTCTGCCGCTGCTTGCGCACGAGCTTCTTCAATCATTTGTGCTGAACGACGATTTGCCTGTTCAATCAATTGAGCTGCTTGTGCTTTTGCTGCATCTAACTCATTTTTTACTTGCGTCTGAGCATCTGCAAGATCTGCTTTTGCTTTTTCAGCAGCATTTAAGCCATCAGCGATGCGACGCTGACGCTCACTAATCGCATTGATTAGTGGTGGCCAAACGAATTTCATACAAAATGCGACGAACATCGCAAATGCAATCGCTTGACCAATCAATGTGAGGTTGATATTCATTGCAATTCCTCAAACAAATAATTTCGGAATATAGCGAATTAACCTACTAAACCTACAAATGGATTAGCAAAAAGAATGAATAGACCAATACCAACGCTGATCATTGGAATCGCATCAAGAAGACCCGCAACAATGAACATACGTGTTTGAAGTTGTGGAGCTAATTCAGGTTGACGAGCTACAGCTTCTAAGAAACGACCACCTAACAATGCAAAGCCAATACCAGTACCTAGTGCAGCAAATGCGATTAAAATAGCTACTGCGATTGCAGATAATCCAACTACTAAATCCATGAAAAAATCCTCAGAGGTTAGGTTATACCAAATTAAAATATAAATTACGCCTAACCCTATTAATACAGTTAGGCAATACCATTAATGTTTTTCGCTTGCCATACTCAAGTAAACGATTGTAAGCATCATAAATACAAAAGCTTGCAGCGTAATTACGAGAATGTGGAAGATTGCCCAAGGCACAGACAATGCCCATTGCGCCCAAAATGGTAGCAATGCGATGAGGATGAAGATAAGCTCACCTGCATACATGTTACCAAATAGTCGAAGAGCCAATGAAACTGGTCGTGCTAGGAAAGTTGCTAATTCTAAAACTAAGTTTACTGGAATTAATAAAACTTTAAAAAACGGATTACTTGGGTTAAATGGGTTAAGTGCGAGCTCACCAACAAAACCACCCACACCTTTTTCACGAATGCTATAGAATAAGATTAATCCGAATACAGACAATGACATACCTAAAGTTACGTTAATGTCTGTTGATGGAACAATCTTAAAGTAAACGTGATGTGGATCCATGCCAAATACATTTGCACCGATCACTTGCGCTAAGTAAGGGATGAAATCCACAGGGATTAAATCCATTAAGTTCATGAGGAAAATCCACACGAAAATTGTTAGTGCAAGAGGCGCAATTAAGCGAGATTTACCATGAAAAGTATCGCGAACACTTGAGTCAACGAACTCAATAATCATTTCAATAGCCGCTTGAAATTTTGTAGGTACGCCAGAGTTAGCAACTTTAGCGACAGACCAAAAAATTAAGCAAAAAATGATACCAAGACCAATTGACCAACCCATTGAGTCCAAGTGAATAGCAGAAAACCCCATCTGTTGAGCTTCATTTGCATTCTCAGCCAATTTCCATGTACCGTCAGGCATTTTGCCGTAGGTTAAATTGGTCAAGTGATGCTTGATATACTCTGTCGAAGTAAGGGCATGTTCTTCAGCAGCCATAAATCACACCTGGTCAATGTCAATCATAAAAAGAGAAATGAATACCGCGTGCTGCTTGGCATCTCATGTCTCTATAATAATATTCAATTTTTGATCTATTCTACACTCGTTTTTTGTGTTGTCTGGAAACCAATAATGGCGCAACCCATGACATCGACTGAACAAGTATAAAACCACAGAACAATGCTACCGGTGACAGCGGTTTTACATTGCTTAATATCAAAAAAAATCCAACGATCATTATTGCAAATTTACCCATCATGCCTTTATACATGTTAGATAGAACCTGTCGAGATGCACGAGCACCTGCGACACGAAAAGACTGCCAAGAGAAATAACAACTTGTCAGCAAACAAACAAATGCACCAAGTGCAATACTTTTTGCTGCTGTTATATCCTTAACGATCCATGCAACTAGAGCTAAAAGGGGCACCATTATTGCCTGTAGAATAATCAAAACTTTTGCCAATCGACGATCTATTAGACGATTTACGTTAGCCATGAATACTCATTCATCATATTAATGCTTGACACGTTTAACTCACGATCATTTTTAATCGAAGGCATTATAGAGTCACCCCCCTAAACATGCAATCGTTTCCGAGCTTTCTATACACCTTTTTAGTAAAAACTCAAGTTTTTTTAATTAGACATTAAGCTAAACCCGCTCCATTTTAGTTGCGCGAAGTTTGTACGCAATCATGTACCTTCTTAGCAAGGTCACTCCATGCAGAGATGAATTGGGTTTCTCCTGCCAAACTTTCTTCTACAGACTGAAATTGAATAGGTTGTAATTTTTCATATTGATTACGACTTGTTTCACCTTCAGCCAACAAACACATACGAGGATAAGGTCGATGATCATTTAAATATTTGATCTGTGAAACCGTAGGAGGAATATGTGGATCGGAAGTTAGAACACCTGCTAACTGTAAGTTTAAAGAGCGCTCTAAATATTGATAGGCATCGTGATATGTCCAATATTGTGCAGGCACTTTATATCTACCGAACTTATGTGTCTCTGCAAGAAGTTTCTGAGAAAAATCACGTGCATTTGCCCAATATTGATCTTTAGATTCAGGATGTTGTTTCGATCGTAATGCTGCCATAAAAAATGCTATACGTACGGCGTTATTCGGTTCCAACCAAACATGTGTATCTACAGAGTTAGGAATGTTTTGTCCCTGTAAGTCACGCAAAGGAAGTGTTGCCAGTACGCCTGAACTTAGTAACGATACTGCATTGGCTTTATTAGAGAGAATTTTATCTAAAGGAGCTTCATGTGCTTTACCTACCCAAATCACAAGTTCCGCATCTTGTAATGCCTTACGGTTCTCTGGTGTGAGCTGAATATCATGCCCCGACTGGTTACCTAAGAGTAATTCAGGTTTTTCAATACCTTTTGTAACCTCTTGTGCAATCAAATACAATGGATGAATGGAAACAACAAAACCTTTTGCCCATAGTATATTGCTACACAAGCAAAGCATTATGGTTGCGATAAAACGTGTCATCATTGAAGTAATCTCTACAGCCTATAGATGTTATAATATAACGAGTAGTTATACTATAACATTAAAAAGAACTATGCTAAGCTATTGTGTTCAGCTCTTGGAGCTAAATTTATATTTTGGGTGATATTTATGGCTTCATGCACACATTCACATGATAATTCAGTTCATGGCGTTCATGACCATGGAGATTTAAGCACACGTTTAGCAGATGCAGAAAGTCTTTGTGTTTCTCATAATGCAAGATTAACGCCTTTACGCAAAGAAGTGCTCAGCCTCATCCTCAAAGCAACTGGCCCAATTGGTGCTTATGATATTTTAGCACAGATTAAAAACACATCAGATAAACCTGCTGCACCTCCTACAGTTTATCGTAGTTTAGACTTCCTATTAGATATGGGACTCATTCATCGACTCAGCTCGATTAATGCATTCATTCCATGTTGTCACCCACGTGAAGGTCATCAAGCAGCGTTTCTCATTTGTTCTAGCTGTAAATCTGTTAAAGAGGCTTCAGCAGACAATGTTCTTAGTCAACTATCAAAATTGGCAAACTCAGATCATTTCAATATAAATCATACAACCATCGAAATTTCTGGAAAATGTCAGCAGTGCAGTCAATAAGCTCCCCTCCCCTACTTCTGTCACTTAAAGAAATTAATGTAAGAATAGACGAAAGAGAAATATTAAAAAAAGTTGATTTTGAGCTATATCAGAACGAGATCGTGACTTTAATCGGCCCAAATGGTGCAGGAAAGTCTACCCTTATTAAGGTTCTACTCGGCATATTAAAACCAAACAGTGGTCAAATTTCGCAGAATACGCCACTTAAATTTTCTTATGTACCTCAAAAATTCAACCCCTCACATAGTCTACCTCTACGTGTAAAGGACTTACTTGCACTAGAAATATGTGATATCGAAACAAAGAATCAAATTATTGAAGAAACAGGAATTTTAAAACTTCAAAACGCTAAAGTACAACAACTCTCTGGCGGTGAAAGGCAACGTGTTTTACTAGCCCGTGCTTTACTGCGCAAACCAGATGTCTTGGTGCTTGATGAACCTATGCAAGGTTTAGATATTCAATCTGAAGCAGAGTTGTATGAATATGTTCGTAGTGTGCCAGAACGATATAAATGTGCTGTGGTCATGGTATCTCACGATTTACAATGGGTTATGCAAGGTACTCACCGTGTTGTCTGCTTAAACAAACATATTTGCTGTAGCGGACTACCCGAGAATGTACAACAACATCCCGAATACCAAGCAATTTTTGGTACTCAACGTGCATTTTATCAACATCATCATGACCATTGTGCACATGGCGATACACCTACAACAATATGTGAGCATGAGCATCACCCCCATATTCACCCAGAACCGGAAGCATAGCGTATGATGGAATGGTTACAGCTTTTGCTCCCAGCTTGGGTCATGGGCTTTCTGTTAATTTTTCTCACTGCTCCCCTTGGCTGCTTAATGCTTTGGAGGCGTATGTCTTTTTTTGCAGATACAATGGCACATGGCACATTACTTGGTGTTGCAGTTGCAGGAATTTTAAATCTCCCGTTGTGGATTGGCGTATCTCTTTTGGCATTTACGTTGGTGAGTCTACTTTGGTTTTTACACGATAAACGACTACCAAATGATGCACTCTTAGCATTGTGCTCTGCGACACTTCTATGCAGTGGTTTATTACTTATTCAACAACTCCCTGCTTTACGTCCAGAATTACTCAGCTATCTTTTTGGCGACCTACTTACAATTAGTTGGTCAGATCTCCCTCTTTTTGGGCTAATTGTATTAATCGCAGTTACACTTCTACGTTTTTTTTGGAGTGCACAAATTCAAATTGCGATTGATCCAGATATAGCAATGAGTGAAGGCATCAATGCCAATGTTCAACGTCTCATATTCATGATATTACTTGCTATATTTACAGTGCTGGCGTTGCGTGCTGTGGGATCTCTTCTCATGGGTGCATTACTTGTAATTCCATCACTTACAGCAAGATTACTTGCACAGTCACCTAAGCAAATGGTTTTATTCTCTTTCATTTTAGGACAAGTAGCACTTGCCATTGGTTTATGGTCTAGTGCATTACTCAACATTGCAACAGGTTTAAGTATTGTACTGACGATGTCACTGATTTTCTGTCTTATCTTTTGTTTTCAAAAAATAAAGTATCGCCTTGTTTAAAGAAAAACCCCTTATAAAAAGGGGTTTTCAATTTCTTTTGCATCTTCAATTTTAATTTTCTCAGGCAAATCTTTAGTTCCCTCTAAAGTACTTACAAGTTCATTTATAAAGTTTTGCAAAGCTTTTGCTGTTTTCAAGCCTTCTTGATCCTTAGTAATTTGTAAGTTCCCATAAATATTAATGCGATCTTCGGCATTTTCCAAAGTTAAATCATAAATTGATGAAGACTCATCACCTGCAAACGGTTTAAACATTTTATTGTCCTCTATTGTTATCTAACAAGCATAGATGTGTTATGAACTTTTCAACATTTTTAAAATAAACTCTAAAATACTCGGTAATAGTTGTTTCAAAAACTGTATCACACGCTCTTGAATACCGCTAATCGTACCACTTGCACTATTTCCTGTTCGTCCCTCGGCATAAAATTGCTTCTGCAAAGACTGTATATCTGCATCTGATACATGCTCTGCACACTCACTCTTCGCATCCCAACTTAAATAACTGGCTTTTTGTGCAGGTTTCACCTCACCACCCGTCAGTGGTAAATCATATATTTTTCGTTTTGTACTTTCATTGAGCGTTGGAAATAAATTGATACCTGTTAAGTCTTCAATCTCACACACACTCACCACTCGAACATTGAGTGAATTATTATTAGGTGCATAATAGGCACCAATAACACCTGTTTGTGGATAATAAACAGCTTTAAACACAGCAGATGGAACAAATACACCGTTACCTATGGTTGAAAGCTTCTTCCCTGAGAAAATAGGGCCTGTGATTACATAAGCATCATGTTTTTGTTTTGTTACAGTAGAACGTGTTGCTTCTTCAAGCTTTCTCCAAATATCCTGATTATTTTTAGGTGCTTGTGGCACCATATTCGCCAAAGAAAAACTATCTGCTTGTGAAAGCGTATCTGGCATATCTCCATTAGGAGACATATGCCCACGGTCAAAACCGGATCCTTTATAGTCTCTTAAAGTTGCACGAAACTGAGGACTCACTCTTTCTTCTTCATGGAAGCTATCTTCGCGTTTAATTTTATGGCTTAAACGCTGTACCGTTAAATGCTCGGCACTCCAAAGTGGCGTTTTTGACATTCCAGAATACATGACATTAAAGCCATGAAAACATAGTGCTGTCGTATTCTTTTTTAAGCTATCTCTGACTAAATATGGTGGTGTATCTTTATAAAACTCATTCAGACAAGAAGAACTGCTCCAAAAGTTCGTTCCAGCATAAACACCCTGACCACCAATAACAGCAAGTGTAGTTACTGTAGTACATGCCAAATAACGGCGTAAACGAGAAATTGCTGGAATAGAAAAAACTTTGTGAACCATTAAATATTTCATATTTTTTTCGAAAAAATGTCCTTGGGTGAGATTATCAAGCAACTTTTGGAAAGTATATTCAAGATCTCTCAATTGTCTATACATTAAACAATAGCATTTTACAAAACCACGAAATATTCATGTTTATGTATACATATGATGCTTTTATGAAAATTTTATACTTCCTAAATTGATTATAAATAAAATATATGCGAATGTAGCTTTGTTATAATTTAAACAATTTTATTGATGTGAATTGGAGTTACATGATGGGTAAAATCATAACGACAATTGGGTTAGCGACGGGTCTTCTTGCAACAACTGCTTTTGCAGAACCTGCTGTTGAGTCAGGTCAAACCTTAGAAAGTCTCTCTCAAGCACAGGTGTCGACGACTGTAAATGGACAACCGGGGTCATTAAAGAGTCTTTTACAAAGTGGGCAATATACATTGGTTTCACCAGATAGCAATGTACAACAAACTCCAAATGACAATACTGACCAACAGCCAGCATCTACGCCTGCTGGAATGTAATTGGCAAATAAAAAACCGGGCAAATTGCCCGGTTTTTTATTTTTAAATTTCTATCTGACTTCCCATTTCAACCACACGATTGGTCGGAATAAGATAAAAGTCACTCACTGGACTTGTATTGCGATACATAGAAATAAAGAGCTTTTCTCGCCAAGGTGCCATCCCCTCTCCAACGGTATGAATTAAGCGATCTCTAGAAATAAAGAAACTCATATGCATCATATCGAATTCAAAACCAAGTGATTCATACGCTTGCTGTAATGCAACTGGAATATCGGGTTGATCTTTAAAACCATAGTACATAAAGATTCGATAAAATCGATCATCTAACTTTTCAATATGTAGCCTATCTTTATCTTGAACATATGGAACATCTTGAGTAATGACAGTCACCATGATGTTTCGTTCATGTAAAACTTTATTATGCTTGATGTTATGTAACATCGCATGAGGCACAATATTAGGCGTACCCGTTAGAAATACAGCTTCGCCCGGTACGTACTTCGTGTCGTCACTTGCACGTACACTTTTTATAAATAGTTCAAGTGGAAGCGCATCTTTTTCGAGTCGCTGAATCACAATTTCTCGACCATTTTTCCATGTGATTAATATAGTAAAAACAACAAAACCAATCACTATCGGAACCCAACCGCCGACCAAAATTTTTGAAGACGTTGATGCAACAAATACCGTATCTATACATAAAAATGGAATTGCAAATGCAGCCACTTTCCACCAAGGCCACTGCCAACCACTTCTTGCATATGCAGAAACCAAAATGGTACTACACAACATCGTCATCGTTACTGCTATACCGTACGCACCAGCGAGGTTTGCACTATTGTGAAATAGCAAAATTAGAATGAGTACAGAGACATATAAGATCCAATTAATGAATGGTAAGTAAATCTGTCCTTGCTCTATATCCGATGTGTGATGTACAGCAAGACGCGGCAAATATCTCAATTGAATGGCCTGATTTGCCATTGAGAATACACCTGTAATTACTGCTTGCGAGGCAATAACTGCTGCAGCAACCGCAAGAATAATCATGGGAAATAATCCCCACTGCGGTACTAAAAGATAAAATGGATTTGAAATTGCAGTTTCATCTCTTAAAAGTAATGCACCCTGTCCTGCATAATTTAACAATAAGCAAGGACATACAATCGTAAACCATGCTAAACGAATAGGTTGTCTACCAAAATGCCCCATATCTGCATAAAGTGCTTCACCACCCGTTAGCGTTAATACCACTGCACCCATCGTTAGAAAAGCAACTTTAGGCTCACTAACTACAAAGTTTACAGCCCAGTACGGATTAATTAAAGTCAGCACGTAAGGTGTTTGAATAATACTCCAAATACCCAACAAACCAATTGAAATAAACCATGTCAGGGTAATCGGGCCAAAAAGTTTCCCCATCGTCCCTGTACCGTGGCGCTGTATCATGAATAATGCTGTTAAAATTCCAAGTGCAATAGGCATCAACCATTGGTTAAAACTTGGTGTAACAATGCTTAACCCTTCAACTGCAGATAGAACAGATACTGCAGGGGTAATAATGCCGTCACCAAAAAATAAGGAGGCACCAATAAAGCCTAATGCAATCAGATAAATCTTTTTATTATGATCAAGTCTTTTCGATCGCAAATTCAGTGCAAGGAGAGACATAATCCCACCCTCACCATTATTATCTGCTCTCATAATGAAAGTGACGTACTTAATACTAATTGTAAGCATCATTGACCAAAAGACCAATGACAACACCCCCATAACAGTCGATTGACTGATAGAAATATGTGCTGCAATAAAGCACTCTCGAATTGCATACAATGGACTGGTTCCAATGTCACCAAACACAACACCTAAAGCAGCCAGTGTCAATGCATGCATAGATGGTTTTACCGTTGAATTTTGCATAAAAAAACTACATGTTCTTCGCACATATGGCGAATATTAGCACTAAGTTAAGCCTTTTGCTTTAAATCTTATATTTCAGCTTGGCAGGTTGTATTTTTTTCGCTATCATCCTCGCCCATTGGTGAGGTGTCCGAGTGGCTGAAGGAGCACGCCTGGAAAGCGTGTATACGTTTGCGCGTATCGAGGGTTCGAATCCCTCTCTCACCGCCAAATTATAATGATTTCATTACTCAATAAATAATACTCTATTTCCCATAACTTTATTTTTCCTTAATATTTATTCTATATACATTAAACTCATTTATTTATATGAAGTTAAATAATATCTGCAAAGCTTGCATTTAAAATACTTACTAAATCATCTGGTTTAATTCCTATATCTAATCCTCGACGACCTCCACTAATATATATTTTCTCTAACGAGGTTGCTTGCATCGCAAGTAGTGTTTTTAAGCGTTTTTTTTGGCCTATAGGACTAATTCCTCCAACCAAATAACCCGTAATTCTTTCTGCATCATGTAGGTCAGCCATTACGACTTTTTTGCACCCCAATGCTTGTGCAACTTTCTTCAAATTTAATTGATGGCTAACAGGTAATACAGAAACATAGAACTGCTTCCCATCTGTAATAAGTAGCGTTTTAAATACTTCCTCAGGCTGTAAACCCAGCTTTTCAACAGCTTCCAAACCATAGCTATTGGTCGCATTTGCATCATGTATATATTCATGTATGGTATAGCTGATTCTCTTTGCTTTTAATAACTTACATGCAGGTGTCATAGGAATAAATTTCTAGTGTAGGAAAATAAATAGGATAATAGTGATGGATATTTTAAAAACAAATCAGGACTTTATTTTATATACACCTGATTTAAATGTAATTTTAAAATACAAACAAAATTATCACCCTATTTAAAGTGAATTCAAGTAAACTTTACGGGGTTTAAATCTACAATTATGTCCAATAATCAAAAAGAACTGATTTTAAGGGCGAAGCATAGTAGAATTTGCCTTTTAATTTTTCCCGGAAAGGCAGCGCCTCAACTCGATTTATGATGTTTTTCAAGGATTTTTTATGTTAGCGCTAGATGTACAACATGTTAGAATGGATCAACATGCTGTTGATAAAGCTCAGGCGTTAGAGTGTCTAGTCAACATTTTAGTTGAAGATAAACTAGTTACTCCTGAATATTTAGAAGGCTTAAAAGCACGGGAGCAACAAAGTGCGACCTACCTAGGTCAAGGTATTGCTATACCTCATGGTACGCCACAATCAAGACAATATATTTTAGAAACAGGTGTACGACTCGCCCATTTCCCACAAGGTGTGGTATGGGACGGAGAAAATAAAATTTATCTCGCTGTTGTCATCGCTGCAAAATCAGACGAACACTTACAAGTACTACAAATACTGACAAGAGCACTGATTGACGATGTTTCAGACCGTGTTAAAAATGCAACATCTGCAGAACAAATTATAGAACTCCTTCATGCACAGCCTCCCTCTTTAGCATTACACGAAAACCTTATTGCAACTCAAGTTCCTGCAAACGATACAGATGATTTACTGTGGCAGGCAACGCAATTACTCAAACAACAAAAACTTGTAGAACCAGGTTTTATTTGTGCACTCGATCCTAAACAAATGATTCATTTAGGTGAAGGTACTTGGTCTATTACAGCAAGTGAACATGTCCTTAGTCCTGCTGTTAGTATTATCAAACCTGAACACCCTATTGAGCACCAAGGCGAAAGCATTAGCACATTATTGTGTATCGCAAGCAACGATCAGTTAGATATGCCACAGTTTAACCGCTTAATGGATATTCTTTTTGATCCGAGTCAACTTGAAAAACTCACACAAGAAAATGACAGCCATCAAATTGCACAAATTATTGGTGCAGAAATTATTCCTGACTGGCCGTCACGTAGCGTAACACTCGCCAATGCACATGGTTTACATGCAAGACCTGCCACTCAATTGGTAAATATTAGTAAAACCTTTAAAGGCGACATCCAAGTCTCTGCAGATGATGGGCAACTAGTTTCTGCAAAAAGTTTAACTAAATTACTCTCATTGGGCTGTAAGCGCGGTCAAGTACTTACCTTTATTGCTGAACCAAATACTGATGCTGTTGCTGGATTAGATGACATTATCGCTGCTGTAAAAAATGGCTTAGGCGAAGAAGTAGAACCGATTGATGAACAAGAACTAGCGAACAATAATACTGATAAAGTTGAAGTGCTTACTTTTGAAGAAGAGGAATCAAACTCTGGAATTCCAGCATCTTCAGGTCTTGCTTTCGGTCCAGCACATGTCATTAAACCACGTGAGTTTAAATACGAACGTAATAGTAAAAATGTAAAAGCAGAGACTGCGAAACTTGAACAAGCAATTGCACAAGTTAAAGAAAATATTCGCCAGTTTATTGCTGAAAGCAAAGTAGAGGCAATTAAGCAAATTTTTACAGCACATCTAGAAATGTTAGATGATCCTGACCTTATTCAAGGCGTTCATAAAGGGCTAAAGCAAAATCTTTCTGCACCTGCTGCTTGGCACGAACATATTGAAGCTGCTGCAAAAGCACAAGAACAACTTAAAGATCACCTACTCGCAGAGCGTGCGGCAGACTTACGTGACATTGGTGAGCGTGTTTTGGCTGTCCTTTGTGGTGTACCAGATGTTGTAGAACCTCAAGAGCCATACATCCTAATTATGCATGATGTTGGGCCAAGTGATGTTGCTCGTTTAGATAAAGACCGCGTTGCCGGTATTTTAACAGCAGTAGGCGGTGCAAGTGCGCACAGTGCAATTGTTGCAAGAGCACTTGGTATTCCGGCTGTTGTTGGTGCGGGCAGTAGTGTTCTTAAAATTGAAAGTAATACAACTGTACTCATTAACGGCGACAATGGCGACTTTGTCATTGATCCAGCTCAATCACTTATTGAACATGCTGTTGCTGAACGCGAGCGCCAACGTCAAATTCGTATTGAAGCAGAAAAACACTGTTTAGAACCTGCAATCACACTAGATAAGCATCAAGTGGAAATTGCTGCAAATATTGGAAAAGTAAACGCAGCCGGAAAAGCTGTAAAAGATGGTGCAGAAGCAATAGGTCTTTTGCGTACAGAACTGGTCTTTATGGCACATAACAGTGCTCCAGATGAAAAGACACAAGAAGCAGACTATCGTGTTGTCCTTGATGATCTTGCAGGAAGACCACTGGTTGTACGTACGCTTGATGTAGGTGGCGATAAACCACTTCCATATTTACCAATTGCAGAAGAAGAGAATCCTTTCTTAGGTATTCGTGGTATTCGTTTAACACTGCGTAAACCAGAACTCTTACGTCAACAGCTTGTTGCACTTTTAAAAGCTTCTGATAACCGCCCACTTCGCATTATGTTCCCTATGATCGGACGTGTCGAAGAATGGCGTGCTGCAAAAGCAATTTTAGATGAAGTACGTCAAGATTACCCATGTGAGAATTTAGAAGTAGGTATTATGATTGAGGTTCCTGCTGCGGCACTTCTCTCCCCTATTCTTGCTCAGGAAGTTGATTTCTTTAGTATTGGAACCAATGACTTAACCCAATACACCATGGCAATTGACCGTGGTCACCCATTGCTTTCAGCTGAGGCAGATGGTCTGCATCCAAGTGTACTTTTACTCATTGATCAAACAGTACGTGCTGCACATCAATATGGGAAATGGGTAGGTATCTGTGGTGAACTTGCAGCAGATCCAAAAGCAGTTCCAGTACTCATGGGACTTGGTGTAGATGAGTTAAGTATGTCGAGTACAAGTATTCCTCTTGTAAAAGCACAAATTCGTACATTGAACTTTGCTGAATGCCAAAATATTGCACAAAAAGCATTACAGTGCGACAGTGCAACTGCAGTAAGACAATTAGGTGAATAAGCATGGCAAAAGTTCTAACAATTACACTCAACCCTGCAATTGATATTACTCTTCAACTAGATACTCTGAAAGTTGGAGAAGTGAATCGTCAACAATCGGCACAAAGTTTAGCTGCTGGTAAAGGACTGAATGTCGCGCAGGTTTTAAAAGATTTAGGTCATTCACCTATTGTTACTGGTTTTCTTGGACAAAGTAATCGTCAAATTTTCGATAAACACTTTGAAAAAGAAGGTTTAGACAATCACTTTATTTATATACATGGTGAAACTCGCCATAATATTAAAGTTGCTGAACAATCTGGAAGAATGACCGACATTAACGGGAAAGGATTTTTCGTTGATGAAGACGCCAAAAATCGTTTACGCGAGACGATAAGTCAATTGATTGATCAGGTAGAAATTATTGCAATTTCTGGAAGTTTACCTCAAGGTTTCTCGCCTGATGAACTTATAGAACTTATCGAATGGCTGAAAAGCAAAGGAAAGAAAGTTGCAGTAGATACCAGTGGTAAAGCACTGAGTGCTGCTATTTCAGCAAATCCATGGCTAATTAAACCAAATACAGATGAACTTAGCGAAGCATATAATGCACCTGCAAATACCTTTGCGGAACAAAAGGCTGTATTTGATAAGTTAAATGCCACAATTGAAAATATCATTGTTTCAATGGGCGAAGAAGGTGTGAATTGGTTACACCCTTCTCACCCATTACATGCAAAAGCACCCAAAGTCACTGTAAAAAGTACAGTAGGTGCTGGCGATTCTCTTGTTGCAGGAATGATTCACGGTTTTCTTACAAAAACGGCACCTGAAGAAACACTCAAAACAGCAACTGCCATCGGTAGCAATGCCGTAACTCAAATTGGTTTTGCTATTGAAGATCTATCTGCCATTGATAAGCTGAAGCAACAAATCTCAATTGATTCATTGAGTTAGGTGAGAAAAATGCAAAACACTAAACATATTTTATTTGTTCCAAATAGTCCTGAACAACCTATCAATGCATTGATTTTGGCACGTAAACTCGCCAGTGTTGCTTCATCTCTAGGATATAAAAACACTGTTGCACAATCTATGGAAACCATGGATACGCAGCAAGCAGATCATGTCATTTTTATTGGTCGCCGTCCAAGTTTGACAGATGCATTAAAAGACAAACAAGTTTCAATTGTGAGCTTAGATGTACTCCAAAATAATGCAGAAGATATTCTAAACAATGCATTAAATACATCAACAACTACAGAAGCACTTGCATCTACCAGCACTGCCTCATCAGGAAGTGCTAGTAAATTTGTTGCAATCACTGCATGTCCAACAGGTGTTGCACATACTTTTATGGCAGCAGAAGCCTTACAACAAGGTGCTGCAAAGCATGGGTATCAAATTAATATTGAGACTCAAGGTTCTGTGGGTGCAAAAAATATTCTCACTCCAGAAAGTATTGCAGAAGCAGATATTGTTATATTAGCAACGGATATTGAAGTAAATACTGATCGATTTATTGGTAAACGTGTATATCGTTGTGGTACAGGTTTTGCGCTAAAACAAACCGATAAAGCTTTTGCAAATGCAATTAAAGAAGCGACAGTTTTAGAATCAGGTACGCAACAAAGTCAAGATGAAGCAAAAAGTGAGAAGAAAGAAAAAGTAGGTGTATATAAACACTTACTTACAGGTATTTCTTACATGTTGCCTATGGTTGTTGCAGGTGGCCTCATTTTAGCCATTTCACTTTTCTTTGGCTTAAACCCAGCCGAAGGAACGTTAGCAGCCAATCTGGGACTCATTGGAAAAACAGCACTTACTTTAATGGTGCCAATGTTATCTGGCTATATCGCTTATTCTATTGCAGACCGCCCTGGTCTAACTCCGGGCTTAATTGGTGGTTTTCTTGCAGCAGGACCTTTAGGTGCAGGTTTCTTAGGTGGAATCGCATCTGGTTACATTGCAGGTTATATTGCGCTCTTTCTTGCCAAGAAAGTGAAGCTACCTCAAAGTGTCGAATCTCTAAAACCAATTCTTATTATTCCATTGTTTGCCAGTCTTATTACTGGTCTAATTATGGTTTATGTTGTAGGTCATCCAGTTGCCTATATTTTCGATGCTATGAAGCACTTCCTGAATAATATGGGTACAGGTAATGCTGTCCTTATGGGAATGATTTTAGCTGGAATGATGTGTATCGACTTGGGTGGTCCAATTAATAAAGCTGCATATGCTTTTACCGTAGGTCTACTTACAACCAACACTTACATGCCAATGGCTGCTACCATGGCAGGCGGTATGGTTCCTCCTTTAGGTATGGCTATTGCGACCTTTATTGCAAAAGCAAAGTTTGACCAAGCTGAGCGTGATGCTGGTAAAGCAGCCTTTGTTTTAGGCTTATGCTTTATCTCTGAAGGTGCGATTTCATTTGCAGCTAGAGATGCAGTTAAAGTCATTCCAAGCTGTATTATTGGTGGTGCAATTACTGGTGCACTTGTTGCCTTCTTTGGTTGTCAGTTAATGGCACCTCATGGTGGTATTTTCGTTCTACTCATTCCAAATGCAATTAACCATGCATTTTTATATCTTGCTTCTATTTTGGCAGGTAGCATTGTAACGGGCGTAGTCTACGCAGTAATTCGTAAGAAGAATCCTGAAACGCCTGTTGTAAAAACAGTAGAAACCGCATAACTCTTCATTCTTTTGTAGCTATTTAGCCGAGTAGTTTTACTCGGCTTTTTACATTTTAGAAATAAGATCTCATACTTTTTTAAGCGAATTTTAAATTTTAACTTTTATTAAAAAATAGCCATTGATATAATACTAAAGTATTGCTTGAGTCGTATCTCTCACTGTGATGGTAAATGGATATTTTACCGTGCCAATCTGCAAAATCTCCAACCTTCTTCTGAGTACTTACACTCATCTATGGACAGTTATTCATTTTAGGGAACTTACATGAAGAAATTCATGAAATATCTTCTCATACTCATTATTGTATTGGGAATTTTATTCGTTTTATTTTTATTCCGACCAATTAGTTCAAAAGCCATTGAAGTAGATGCAAAAGAGCCTACTGTTGATGTCGTCCTTATTGGCGGTGGAATCATGAGCGCCACATTGGGTACTTACTTAAACGAACTACAGCCGAATTGGAATATTCGCATGTTTGAACGTTTAGATCATGTCGCTCAAGAAAGTTCAAATGGCTTTAACAATGCTGGAACTGGGCACTCAGGCTTTATGGAAATGAATTATACCGAAGAAAAAGACGGTAAAATGGACATTTCAAAAGCTGTTAATGTGGCAAATCAGTTTGAAATTTCAAAGCAATTTTGGGCATATCAAGTTAATAACCAAGTTTTGGGTCAACCGAATACTTTCATTAATCCTGTACCACATCATGCATTCGTTTGGGGCGACAATGTCGACTTCTTAGAAAAGCGTTATGCAGCAATGATTAAAAACCCATTGTTTAAGGGTATGGAATTTACAGAAGACCCTGAAGTTATTAAGAAATGGGCACCTTTGGCCATGGAAGGACGTGATCCAAAGCAAAAAGTTGCTGCGACACGTATGGAAATTGGTTCTGATGTGAACTATGGTTCGATTACTACACAGCTCATTAATCATTTAGAAAAATCACCAAACTTTAAGCTTGCACTCTCTACAGAAGTTACAAATCTGAGTCAGAATGCAGATAAGACATGGTCTATCGAGTCTAAAAACTTAAAAACTGGTGAAATTAGCCGAATTAAAGCAAAATTTGTCTTTATTGGTGCAGGTGGCGCAGCCATTAAAATGCTTCAAAAAACAGGTTTACCTGAAGCAGAACAATATGCAGGCTTCCCTGTGGGTGGTGAGTTCTTAATTACAGATAATCCAAAAGTTGCATCTGAACATACAGCCAAACTGTATGGTCGTGCAGATCTTGGTGCACCTCCTATGTCTGTACCTCATATTGATACGCGCTACATCGATGGCAAAAAGTATGTTCTTTTTGGACCATTTGCAACGTATTCAAATAAATTCTTAAAAAATGGTTCTCAGCTAGATTTATTGGCTTCGACAAATCGCTACAACGTTCTACCAATGACAAACATTGGATTACAAAATCTTGATCTTGTTCGTTACCTTATTAGCCAAGTACTTATGTCTGACGAAGACCGTTTTAATGAATTGAAAAAGTACTATCCAAATGCAGATCCAAAAGACTGGCATTTAAGCCAAGGTGGCCAACGTGTTCAGATTATTAAGAAAGAACCTGGTAAACCTGCAAAACTTCAGTTTGGTACAGAAATCTTTGCTTCTCCTGATAAATCTGTAACAGCGTTGCTTGGTGCTTCTCCAGGTGCTTCAACATCTCCATATATTATGTTAAGCCTACTTGAGAAAGCATTCCCTGAACAAACCAAAGGTGAGTGGAATCCTAAACTTCATGAAATTATTCGTTCTTATGGACAAAAGTTACCTGAAGATGCGCATCTACTCGATCAAACACGTCACTATACGAGCCAGACACTTGGTTTAAACTATGTGACACCTGCGGATTTATTCACAGCACCAACACAAAGTAAATAACGTTGTATTCACACAAAAGGGATGAAATTAATTTCATCCCTTTTTATACTAATAAGCTCCCACAATATTAATAACAGCATGAATACTTCTCTCCTCCAATGGTTATCCAAACTAAATTTTCTTTTAATTTTTTTAATGCTGATCCATGGAGCATACATTGCTATTATTGGTGGGGCTGTAAAGTTCTTTCTCTTTAGCCTAATTGCTTTATTTATCCTGTTAGGCTCCAAGTTTACTCATCTGGTGTATAAACTCTTATTCGGTATCATTACGCTCATATCAGCCGTCTATTGGCTCATATACAAACATGATTCCGTTTTGCCACTTGGGCTCATTATTGCTTATGTAATAGGATTCTTTTTCTTAAGTAGTCATTATAAAACAAAGCTAAGAACCATCGCATTTTTTGTACTCTTTATTATTGTGGGCATATATCAATTCTCGTATTTTCAAAATTTAAAATCGCACTATGCTCAGTACAAAACCAATGAAACATGGCAGAAATATGGCGCATTATGAATGATTTTCATCCTAAAGATGAATAGGTTTCATTTTCTATTTTTTTGAATAAGATTATCAAAAACTTCATTAACTTCGTATAAAAGTTTTCAGTATACTGCCTCTATTCGTACAAAATAGATGTGTATTATGAAGATTTTAGATGGCGGTGTTGGCCGAGAACTTGCACGGCGTGGGGCACCGTTTAAACAACCAGAATGGTCTGCTTTAGCACTTTGGGAAGCACCCACTACTGTCAAAGATGTACATTTAGATTTCATCTACTCAGGTTCAGAAGTAATTACTGTAAATAATTATGCAGTTGTCCCATTTCATATTGGCGAAGAGAAATTTCATCAAGAAGGTCGCCAACTTATACAAATTGCTATTGATCAAGCCAGAGCAGCTGTTCAAGAAAGTAAAAAAGAGGTTCAAATTGCAGGTTGCCTACCACCTCTTTTCGGATCATATCGTGCAGACTTATTTCAAGAAGATCATGTCAACGAGATTGCAATACCAATTATTGAAACGCTTGCACCTCATGTAGATTTTTGGCTAGCCGAAACTCAATCTTGCCTGAAAGAAGTTGAACTTGTACACGCACTACTACCAAAAGATAATAAACCTTATTGGGTGTCATTTACCCTACAAGACGATATTTCATTGGAGAACGCTCACCTACGCTCTGGCGAAAATCTAGAGCAAACAGCGGCATTATTAAAGCGTATTGGTGCAGATGCCGTTCTATTCAATTGTTGCCAACCTGAAGTAATTCTCAAAGCAATTCAAGAGATACGATATTTATTACCAGAAATTCAAATTGGGGCTTATGCAAATGCCTTTCCACCACAAGATGAAAATGCAACAGCAAACGATGGACTTGATGAAATTCGTCAAGATTTAAGTCCTGAAGCTTACTTACATTTTGCACAAGAATGGAAAGATGCTGGCGCAAGTCTCATCGGTGGCTGTTGTGGTATTACACCTCAGCATATACAACGCCTTTCTGCGTACTTTAAAGGGTCTGTGTAAATGTCGTCTCAGAAAATTGGACTATTTTCGCTGACAGCACTCGTATTTAGCTCGATGGTTGGTTCTGGTGTATTTAGTTTACCTCAAAATATGGCGGCTGTTTCTAACGGAGCAGCACTCATAATTGCTTGGCTTATTACAGGCGTAGGAATTTTATTCTTAGCATTTGCACTTTTATTCTTATCTCGACAGTATCCAGAGTTAGATGGCGGAATCTATAACTATGCGCGTGCAGGCTTTGGAGAGCTTATCGGCTTTTGCTCTGCTTGGGGTTACTGGCTATGTACGACGATTGGTATTGTTGGATATGTTGTTATTGTTTTCGCATCATTGGGAATGTTCGTAGATACCAAAGAGCATGTCATTTTTGGTGATGGCAATACCCTTTACGCCATGATCGGCTCGTCTATTTTTGTTTGGCTTGTACACTGGTTAGTTAGTCGAGGAATTAAAGAGGCTGCAATTGTGAACTTAGTTGCAACCATTGGGAAAACTGTTCCCATGGTTGTATTTATTCTATTTACATTCTTTGCATTTAAACTCGATCTGTTTAAATTTAACTTTCACGACGTTTCCTTACAAGTACCTATTTGGCAACAAGTCAAAGATTTAATGCTTATTACCCTGTGGGTCTTTACAGGGATTGAGGGAGCTGTTGTTTTATCCTCACGTGCAAAGAATAGAAATGACATTGGTAAAGCAACAGTGTTTGGTGTATTAACTGCGCTCGCTTTTTACATTATGGTGACCGTCCTCTCCTACGGATTATCTACACGTGCAGAAATTGCAGGTATGCAAAATCCTTCAATGGCAACCATCTTGTCTCACTACATTGGTTTTTCAGGTACAGTGATTATTACGGTTGGTTTAATTATTTCTGTTGCTTCTTCTTATTTAAGTTGGACACTTTTTGCGACAGAAATTCCTTTTCTGGCTGCTAAAAATGGGGCTTTTCCGAAGAAGTTTCTAGAAACCAACGAAAATAATGTTCCAAGTGCATCTCTTTGGTTAACCTCAATCGTGGTTCAGCTTTGTCTTATTGCTGTGTATTTCTTCAATAAAAACTATACTCAGCTTTTACTCATTTCATCAGTCATGATTTTACTGCCATATTTCTTGGTTTCTGCATTTTACTTAAAAGAGTCAATCCGAAATAAACGTCAGAAGCATATTCTAATTGCCGGTGTTGCAACAATATATGCACTATGGCTTCTCTATGCTGCTGGTGTTTCACTGCTACTTCTATCAGTTGCTCTTTATGCAGTAGGTTTAGTCATATTCTTATACAGCTACATGCAACATAAAAAGCAGCTTCAAAAAACCTAAAAATAGACATAAAAAAACGGTTCATAATGAACCGTTTTTTTTAATATGAAAATTATTTAAGTGAAAGCTCATATGCTTTCGCTTTTTCCACATCAAATTGTTTTTCCCATTTACTAATAACAAGTACTGCTAAGGCATTACCAATTACGTTCAATGCAGTACGTGCCATATCTAAGATACGGTCAACACCTGCAATAAATGCAAGACCTTCTAAAGGAATACCGACAGAGCCTAACGTTGCAAGTAACACAACAAATGATACTCCTGGAACACCCGCAATACCCTTAGACGTTACCATAAGCGTTAAGACAAGGACAATCTCTTGAGTTAACGACAAGTCGATACCATAAAGCTGAGCAATAAAGATTGCTGCGATACTTTGGTAAAGTGTAGAACCGTCTAAGTTAAATGAGTATCCTGTTGGTACAACAAAGCTAGAAATTGCTTTTGGTGCGCCATATGCTTCCATTTTTTGCATAATACGTGGTAGAACTGTTTCAGAACTAGCCGTCGAGAATGCTAAAATTAATTCATCTTTTAAAATTTTAATAATAGTAAAGATATTTAAGTTACAGAATTTAGCAACTAAACCTAAAACACCTAGACCAAAAATAAAGATTGCAGCATAAACCAAAGCAACAAGTTTTGCTAAAGGCACTAATGATGAGAAACCGAAGCTTGCAACAGTTACTGCGATTAATGCAAACACACCGATTGGTGCATACATCATAACAATATGTGTTACACGGAACATTGCTTCAGAAACAGATTTCATTACATCTAATAATGGCTGTTTTGTTTCGTTTGGAAGTGCAGCTAGACCAGTACCAAAAATCACTGAGAAGAAGATAATTGGAAGCATTTGTGCACTTGCCATTGCACTAAATATGTTAGATGGAATTAAAGACAATAGTGTCTGCATAAAACCATGTGAGCCAGATTGAACTTGCTCAGTCGTATGTTCATATTGAGAAATATCAACTTTATGTAAAAGAGACATATCTACACCAGCACCAGGCTGGAATGTATTTGCTAAGAATATTCCTAAAATAATTGCAACAGTTGTAATTACTTCGAAATAAATAATTGTTTTTAATCCAAGTGTTCCTAGTTTCTTAGAATCACCTACACCAGCAATTCCTAAAATAAGTGTAGAAATTACAATTGGAACAACAATCATTTTAATCAGACTAATAAAGATCTGACCTGCAGGTTTCAAGAAATTAGTAACTGCATAATCTCTAACTTCAGGTTGATTATGTAGAATCGCCCCTACAATAACCCCTAAAACAAGGGCGATTAAGATTTGCCACGCCAGACTAATCTTCACTTTTTTCATAGGCCAAAAACCCTACTCAGTCCCATCATGTGCAATCAATATTGACATTACAGCCGCGGGAAGTGGAAAGATAAAAGCAAAAACTCATGTGTTGAGTCTTTATAATGCTCTGCTAAAAACTGAACTAATGTACTAATGGGCTATGTAAGCGTCAACATAAAATTACATATGATACCAGTTAAATAATGTATCATTTTTTATTTTCTTTAATTATCAAATGCTTATATATATCCCAATTTTCCTTATCAGTTTATATCCACTCTAATATTTTATGAAAAAATAAAAAAATCAATTATACTAAAGTCTTGTTTTACAGAAAAATTTATAATTTTATGATATGAATCAAATAACAAAAATCTATAATTCAACTGATTTTATAAATACAATATTTCTTTTGTACTTACAATTACACAAATGCTCGTTATAATCATTTTTTCATAAACATCAAAAAATACTGAGCTCTATGACAACACTAACTTGCTTTAAAGCCTACGATATTCGTGGCAAATTAGAAACTGAACTCAATGAAGATATCTCCTATAAAGTTGGACGTGCCTATGGGCAAATTTATAAACCAAAAACGATTGTTGTAGGTTGCGACGTTCGCTTAAGTAGTCAAAGTTTGAAAGAAGCACTTATTCGTGGTCTCAATGATTCAGGTGTAAATGTACTCGATCTTGGTATGACAGGCACAGAAGAAGTATATTTCGGTGCTTTCCATTTAGATGTACAAGGTGGTATTGAAATTACAGCAAGCCACAACCCGATGGACTACAATGGTATTAAACTGGTTCGTGAAAATGCGCGACCAATTAGTGCAGACACTGGTTTAAAAGATATTCAAAAACTCGCTGAAGAAAACAATTTTGAAGAGATTGCTCAAAAGGGTACGACAGAGTCATACAACATTTTACCTGAGTTTGTAGAACACCTTTTAACTTATATCGAACCTGAAAAAATTCGCCCATTAAAGCTTGTAGTAAATGCAGGAAATGGTGCAGCAGGTCATGTTATTGATGCTTTAGAAGAAAAATTTGAAGCCATGAATATTCCTGTTGAGTTTATTAAAATTCATCATGAAGCAGATGGTAATTTTCCAAATGGTATTCCTAACCCCTTACTCGTCGAAAATCGTGCAAGTACTTCAGAAGCTGTTTTAAAACATGAAGCAGACATGGGAATTGCATGGGATGGTGACTTCGACCGTTGCTTCCTTTTTGATGAAAAAGGAGAGTTTATTGAAGGTTATTACATCGTTGGCTTACTTGCACAAGCATTTTTAATCCAAAAGCCTGGTGAAAAAATTGTGCACGATCCTCGTCTCATCTGGAATACATTAGATATTGTTGAAAAATATAATGGTATTGCTGTTCAATCTAAATCAGGTCATGCATTTATTAAACAAGTAATGCGTGAAGAAAATGCCATTTACGGCGGTGAGATGAGCGCGCATCACTATTTCCGTGATTTCTCATACTGCGACAGTGGCATGATTCCATGGTTACTTGTGACTTCACTACTTTCTGAAACGCAGCAAACACTTTCCTCTTTAGTAGAAAAAATGATTGCTAAATTCCCATGTAGTGGAGAGATTAACTTTAAAGTTAATAATACAGATACAGTAATTCAACGCATCTTTGATCATTATGCTGTTCAATCACCAACGATTGACAGAACTGATGGTGTAAGCTTGGATTTTGGCGCATGGCGTCTAAATATTCGAGCTTCGAATACAGAACCATTACTGCGACTTAATATTGAAATTAATGCAGAAGCAGCAGGTCGTTCTGTACAATCTTATGTAGATGAAGTATCAGCAATTATTACACAATAAACAATTTGGCTAGCAATAGCTCGACTATTGCTAGCTCCTTTGTTTCACGTGGAACATAGGTAATGTATATAGAGTGAAATACGATCCTGCTCTAATCCATTTTTATATTTTTCAATCTTGATCTTACTCACACTATGCTTTGGATTATTCTTCTTATTATAGGAATATGCTTTTTAGGCCTCATTTTTCAATTTTGGCTCGTTATTTTATCAACGGTCATTGGGGGCACATTTTGGGGAACCACAGGAGGAATTATTGGCTTTCTGGTTGGGTGTTTTTTGCAAGCAACTCAAGAAAAAAAGTTTGTCCGTTCACGCCGTCGTCATGACAACTACTATACGCACTCAAACCAAGTGCCGTATAACATTACTCGATTAAAACCTATTATTGAACTTGTTAGTTATTATACAACATTTCCAGATCAGACATGGTCAACAGATAAAGTAAGTTATGTCAAAAATGTATTTCAAGCAGAATGCAAAGATGCAACTGACTTACGTTTACTTAAAAATCTATTGAAAGAACGAAGCGTAGATTTATCACAGATTCTTAGGGGTGTATTAAGTATTGCCTCTGATTATGAAACACGTATTACCATTTTTAAAATGTGTTGCCAAGGGTTAAACTATAATGATTATAATGATCGAGATATGGAAAGAATCCTTACAAATTTGGCAATGCACCTGCAACTGCATGCGTTTCACTATCAAACCATTATTAATATGTTTAAGTCTCACTATGAAGACAATTCTAACTATAGAAATGAAGAATCGAATACGACGAGCTTATCAGATGCTTACCGAATACTAGATCTATCCGAAACAAATGATCAAAGTGCCGTAATTAAGGCATATCGCAAAAAAATGATGCAATATCATCCAGACAAGCATCCCAATGCATCAGATCTTGAAAAAGAAAAACTCAATGAAAAAGTCAGCGAAATACAAAAGGCAAAAGAACGTATTCTTAAAGCTCTTTCATAAATGAATATATTATTTAAAGCCCATTGGATTTTGTCTTTGCCAGTTCCAACTGTCTTTTAACATATCTTCTAATTGAAATTGGGGTTGCCATTTAAGCTCTCTCATTGCACGTTCATTATCTGCAAAATAAGCAGGTAAATCGCCTACTCGGCGTGGTGCATACTCAAAAGGTATGTCCAACCGATTTACCTTTTCAAAAGTTTCTTTAATCTCTAATACAGAGTGCCCCTGCCCTGTACCAATATTCCAAGTACGACAGCCATTTGTTTTTAGACGGTTATCTAAAGCATGCAGATGTGCAGTTGCTAGATCGACCACATGAATATAATCGCGAACACATGTGCCATCGGGGGTGTTATAGTCATTACCATATATAGATAACTTTTCTCTTTTCCCTATAGCAACCTGAGTAAGATGAGGAATTAAGTTATAGGGCTTTCCTCGTGGATCTTCACCAATTTGCCCACTTTGGTGTGCACCAATCGGATTGAAATAGCGCAATAGAGCGATAGACCAACGCTGATCTGCTAATGCTAATTTTTCTAGCATTTGCTCAGTCATCAATTTTGTAAATGCATAATTATTATACGGCGTATTGGCAGGCATATTTTCATGGTATGGCGATCTATTATTTTCTCCATACACAGTCGCAGACGAACTAAATACAATATTAAATACATTGGCCTGTTCCATTGCTTTAAATAGGCTAATGCTTCCTGCAATATTATGTTCAAAATACGAAAGTGGAAATCTTTGACTCTCTCCCACTGCTTTTAAGCCTGCAAAATGAATAACAGCATCAATTGAATGATCTTTGAATATTTGTCTAAGCTTTTGATCATTACGGATATCGCACTCAATAAATATTAGTGATTTTTGAGCGAGTTTTTCTACACGTTTTAGTGGTTCTAAACAACTATTCGATAAATTATCAATAACGATTACATCATGACAAGATTCTAAAAGGGCAAGACACATATGTGAACCTATGAAACCAGCCCCTCCAGTCACTAATACATTAGACACCCTTCTTACCGAGCAGTATTTCTAATAATCCTTGTGTAGACACATCGAATGCTGACAAGTCATCTTGTTCACCATTTAAAACAGGGAGCAATTGATTTGCAATTTCCTTACCTTTTTCTACGCCCCACTGATCAAATGGATTAATATTCCAAATGACAGATTGCACGAAAACTTTATGTTCATACAGCGCAATTAACACCCCTAAAGTATATGGACTTAATTCCTGAATAAGCATTGTCGTACTGGGCTGATTCCCTTCATATTGCTTATATTCAGGTAAATGATCTAACTCTTCTTGCACAAGTGCTTGATTACCAAATGCCAGTAACCTAGATTGTGCTAAACAATTAGAAAGTGCCAAATTGTGCTGTACAGCCAATGCATCTGCATTCTCTACATACGTAAAATGTTTTGCATTATAACGTTGTACTGGTGCAATAAAGTCACAGCTTACAGAGTGTGTACCTTGGTGCAGTAACTGATAAAAAGCATGTTGGGCATTTGGACCAACTTCACCCCATACAATTGGACATGTTTTCAATTCAACTTTTTTATGATTTCTCTGAATGGATTTACCATTAGATTCCATTTCAAGCTGTTGTAAATAAGACGCAAAATACTTTAAACGACCATCATATGGTAGAACTGCATGCGTCTGCATGTCTAGAAAGTTAGTATTCCATACACCAAGTAGTCCCATTAACACAGGAATATTTTCTAAAAATGGGGCACTTTGAAAGTGCTGATCCATTGAATAGGCACCAGCAAGAAATTGCTTGAACCCTTCAACTCCGACAGTGAGTGCAATTGGTAAACCAATACATGACCAGAGTGAATAACGTCCACCTACCCAATCCCAAAGTAAAAATTGTTTTTCAGGATCAATTCCCCAAGCGGTCATTTTTTCAGGCTTTGTAGATACGCCAATAAAATGATTCTTGATTACCTTATTGGTTTGACCAAGGGCTTTTTCAAGCCACAAGCGTACTGTTTTTGCATTCGATAATGTGTCAATCGTGCCAAATGATTTTGAAGAAATAATAAAGAGCGTTGTTTCCGGGCGTAGCTGATGCAGTAGATCAGATAATTGACTACCGTCCATCGTAGAAACAAAATGAGTCTTTAATGGCGCTTTCGTCTGAACCTTAAAATCAGACAATGCATGGCTTACCATTAATGGGCCAAGATCGGAACCACCTACACCAATATTCACCACATCTTGGATGACTTCACCTGTCGCACCACGATATTGTCCTTGATGAATTTTTTCAACCAGTGCATACATTCTTTCAAGTTGTTCATTCACTTGATTCGCTAAGAGCTGATGTTGACTTCCTTGCTGTGGCAACCTGAGCGCCCAATGCATTACAGCACGATTTTCAGTATAGTTAATGGCTTCAGTCGAAAAAAGCTTACCAATCCAATCATCTAATTTTTGTTGTTTAGCAAAGTTAACGAGCTCTTCAAGCACAGGAGCTGTAATGCGCTGTTTACTATAATCAAAAATAAGATCTTCAAAAGTCTGTGAAAATTCTTGGAATCTTGATGGGTGCTGATTAAAAAGATCATTTAAATGAACATTTTGTAAACTTGTAGAAAGCTTTTTCAAGTTATTGTACGGCGTATTCATTATATCTTTTGGGAACTTTGTTATATTTTGGTCGCTCATATTCGCCCAACTCCTTCATATGCAAAGCCTTGTGCTTTGACATAATTTGCATCATATACGTTACGACCATCAAGAATGAGTGGATGGCTCATCAACTGATGTAATCTCGTATAATCTAAACTTAAATACTCTTTCCATGCTGTCAGTAAACATAAAGCATCTGCATTTTCAACAGCCTCATAACGATGTTCACACAAGATCAGATCATCACGACGACCATATTTCTTTGCAATCAATGGCAATGCCTGCGGGTCATGTAGTTGAACCGTTGCACCTTGTGCCCACAATGCAGTTAACATCTCATGAATAGGTGAAAAATTTATTCGAGCTGTATTTTCTTTAAATGAAGCACCCCAAATGGCAATCACCTTGCCTTTGAGGTTACATTGATAGTAATTCCATAGCTTACGAAATAACACTTCTTTTTGTTGTTCGTTAATATTCCAAACTTGTTCTAACAACTCACTACGTGTGCCAGTTTCTGCAATGGTTTTAGTCAGTGTAATAATATCGTGTGAAAAGTTTTCACCACCAAAGCCAACACCAGGTGCTAAATAGGATGAACCAATTCTAGAGTCAGCACCAAGGCCTAATCGAACATTTGCAATATCTACACCCATTTTTTCAGCAACTTGTGCCAAGTCATTCATATAACTGATTCGAGTTGCCAACATGCCAGAAATACTCAGCTTGGTAAATTCCGCATCTTGAATAGGCATAAATAAATAGTGATGATTTGAACTATAAAAGGGTCTTAAAATTTCTTTAATTTTAGTTTTTGCAACAGCAGTTTCGACACCTACAACAATATGTTGAACTTTGGTAATACTGTTAAGTGCATTACCCTCTTGAACCATATCTGGTAAGTAACACCAATTATCTTTCGTTGCAAAAGCTTGTAATTTTTTTGTACCTTCTAGACCAAAACTTGACCCATTAATCATAAGTTTAGGATGAATAATGGGTTGTTCTTGTAAATTTTTTAATACCTGTACCGCAAACTCATACTCATGCGAATTAAATGCAAGAAAATACGCATCCACATCGTTTGGAATATCTTCACACTCAGAAACAATTAAGTTTTTATAATTAATTTGTTTTTGTATTAAATCATTAACGGTTTTATCTTGGTATTCTACTGAACAACCATATTCTTCTACAGGATACTGACACCAATAGGCTTGGTGTCCGTATTCTGCAAATAAACCCGCCATGACGCCTGCATTTAATGTTGTTCCATAAATTGCAATTCTCATGACTTTCCTTTTTTTTAAATATTTAATTCTTCAATCATTTTTTTAAATTCTTGACCTAATTTAGGATGCTCTATTCCGTAGTGCAAAACAGCTTTCAAGTAGCCTAACTTACTACCACAGTCAAATGTTTCACCTTGCATTCTAAAAGCTTCAACCACATCGCTCGATTGCAAAGTTGCAATTGCATCTGTTAATTGAATTTCGTTTCCAGCACCTTTAGGTGTGGTTTCTAAAATATTCATAATTTTTGCAGGTAGAACGTAACGCCCAATTACAGACAGATTGCTCGGTGCCTTATCAATTGAAGGCTTTTCAACAATGCCTTTCATAACCACACTTTCACCCATTTGAGGTGTTTGATCTACATCAACAATTCCATACTGATCTACCAACTCTCGTGGTACGGCTTCGACCATAATCTGTGCAGCATTCGTTTGGCTAAAACGCGCCACCATCTGTGCAAGATCATTCTCTGAACTTCTCTCTTTTACCAATACATCTGGAAGTAGTACAGCAAAATCATCACTTCCAATAACGTCTTTTGCACAAAGTACAGCATGGCCTAAACCGAGTGGTTGAGGTTGTCTTACACTAATAATAGATACATCTTCGGGTACAATTTTTGTAATTTCATTGAGCAAATCAATTTTATTCTTTTTTTCTAATGTTGTTTCTAGTTCAAAATTACGGTCGAAGTAATTTTCAATTGATGCTTTAGAGCTATGGGTCACCAAGATAATTTGTTTGATTCCTGCAGCTACTGCTTCTTTAACTACATATTCTATTGCTGGACGATCTACAACTGTAACCATTTCTTTAGGAATAGACTTACTGGCGGGTAAAAAGCGTGTTCCTAAACCTGCAACTGGAAGAATAGCTTTTTTAATCATAACAACTCTGCTTTCATTAAGAAAAAATTTATTGGTTTGATGATATATTCTAGTTAAATTAAATTGAATATAATTTTATTCAAATTTAGTTAATTCTTTTTGTCATCTTAAAGAACTAAGGCATCATATAATATATTATAATACAGATGGAATAAATCCATAAAAAATATACATAAATAAAATTTAGAATTGTTTTATTCTAAATTTTAAAGTTCTGCCATTTTAAAAATTTCTATTAAAAAATTTCAATCACATCAGATAATTAATTCTAAATATAATTTTACATAAAGTATCAAGATGTTTTTTTACATATTTATACGCTAGTGCTATTTTAGTCATTTAAATATGTTATACCTTACTGAGGTATGCTTTTATGAACAAAGGAAATTGTTCATATGAGTTCGTATTCATGTAATTTTTTGGATTTTTTATGCGTAAAATTCTACCTATTTCAGCTGCTATTTTAGTCAGCAGTCTTACACTACTTCCGCTTACTGGTTGCTCTAAATCAGAGACAGCACAAAAAGATAATAAAGCCTCTGCAGCTGCGACTAAAGATCAAAAAAGCACAGATCCTTTAGAAGTTCTAAGCTATGCCCAAGGTTATCAACTCGGTGCCCAGCTTCCTGCTGAGATCAATACAAAGCAACTCGCTTTAGGTATTGAAGAAGGTAAAGCACATAAAGACTCAATTTATACTCAAGATGAAATTAAAGCTGCTTTTGAAAGCTATCAAAAAACTGTAGCTCAAAAAGCACAAGAAGCTGTGAAAAAGAATGAACAGTTTTTAGCAGACAATGCGAAAAAACCTGAGATAAAAACAGCACCATCTGGCTTACAGTATCAAATTCTGAAAGAAGGTACAGGTAAAGCCCCAACCGCTAACTCTACTGTTAAAGTGAACTACGAAGGAAAACTGGTTGACGGTACTGTATTTGACAGCACTTACAGCCGTAATGAGCCTGTTGAACTTGCATTAGGCTCAACTATTCCAGGCTGGATTGAAGGTATTCCTAAAATTAAAGAGGGTGGTAGCATTATGCTTTATGTACCTGCCAAACTAGGCTATGGCGAACATCCAGTTGGCAATATTCCTGCAAATAGTGTTTTAATCTTCAAAGTAGAACTTTTACAAGTGAAATAACACATAAATAAACATTTAGGGGTAGAAAATATCTGTTAATTTTCTATCCCACCTCATACTCTACCCATTAACTTACTTTACTTATCCATTGATTTTTATAATAAAAATAGATTGAAAAATTTCAAGACTAGGAATATTTTTCATAAAGCGTTAATATAAAAAAATACTACTTATTTTTAATCTATCCCGTAGTATCTTCTAACTTCATGTATAGAGCATTAGACATCTATATGGAAAACAATACCTAAATAGCCTTATTCATTCATTGATTTCAGTGTATGTAAGCTAGGTATTACTTAATTTATTTGATTTTTTTTGGGAATATCGACATGAATAAGACTATAGTTGGCCTATTTTCAGTCACATTAGCAACTACAGCAACATTGGCAACAGCAAATAGTAACAACAATGTTAGCGAACAAGAGGCTTACAGACTAGGTACGCAACTCGCAAATAATAAAGATGCATCTACTGCATTGCGTCAAGGTATTGAAGATGGGCAAAGAAGAGACTCTCGTAATCAGAATACCGATAACAACAGTAACAGACAAAACTCGAGCAGAACGAGCAACCAAGAAGATAATCGCTCTTCTCGAAATGTAAACACGAACAGTTCAAACAATCAAAACCAGAATACACGTAACGAAAGCTATGGCAGTAATAGCTCTAACCAAAATAGCAGAGATGAAGGCTATTCGAGCAACACAAACCAAAATACAAGAAACTCTAATACTGGTAACAGTAACGTAGGAAATACAAACTCACGTAATAATGCGAGTAATCAAGCTGGAAACTCGCAACAACGTGGTGCAAGCAACGTAAACGATCGTACATTCTTTGCTGAAAATGGACGTCGCTTAGGTGTGGTAACGACAAACTCTGGACTACAATATCAAGTATTGAAAGCAGGTTTAGGTCGTATTCCACGTGACCAACAGAATGTGCGTATTTCTTATGAAATTAAAGACTTAAATGACAAAACACTGGCTCGTCAAACAGATCAGTACTTAAGATTGAATCGCTTAATGCCTGCACTTGCAGAAGGTGTGCAAACAATGCGTGAAAAAGGTAAAACACGATTCTTTATTCCAACTGGTTTAACGTCAGGTATTCGTGACTTTAACTCTTCTGTTCCAGCCAATACAGCTGTAATTGTTGATGTAGATTTACAAAGTATCGAATAATTTTTGTTTGTCTCATCAAATACATTTTTAATGAAATTCACTATACAAAGGTATCTCTCCTGAGATACCTTTGTTACATTATCAATCAAAGGATAAAATAATGAAAAAAAATCTGATTTTCGCTATTTTTTCTCTCTCCTGTATCACAAATATTGCTAGTGCAACAACAATTAATACTCAAAGTGCTTTAAGTGATCAAGCAGGATATAGTCTTGGCTATTTACTAGGTAAAAATAATACTGAAGCATTACAGGGCATTAATTTAGATGCTTTTATTCAAGGCCTCACAAATGCTGCTCAGAATACTACCCCTGCCCTAAATGAAGAACAGATGGGTCAAGTACTTATGACCTATAAAAAGCAAACAGAAGCAAAAGAGTTTTTGGAGTTAAAGCAACAAGCGGAAAGTAACCAAAAATTAGGAGACAGCTTTCTTCAAAAAAATATGAAAAAATCTGGTGTGATCACCACAAAAACAGGGCTGCAATATATTACATTACAAGAAGGGACAGGTATTAGTCCTAAGTCTACCAGTACTGTTCGACTCAACTATGAAGGGCGACTCATTGATGGTACTGTATTTGACAGTTCTATTGCACGCCAGCAACCTGTCACATTACAAGTCAAGGATGTGGTTACAGGGTTAGCACAGGGTCTGCTTACTATGAAAGAAGGTGGAAAGTCTCGCTTCTTTATTCCTGCTCAACTGGGATACGGAACAATTGGCGCGGGCGACACCATACAACCGAATAGTACACTCATTTTCGATGTTGAACTCTTAAAAGTAGAAAATTAGAATTTAAGTGTTCTGTAGATAATTTGCGATAAAATGAATAATTCAATTTGTCGCAACTTTCTATTATAAAATAATATTACATACAATATATTTACAAATTCATATAAAAATTTAAAAATATGATCTGGTTCAATTGCAAAATATAATAATGCAAAACAACCATCGATCTAAATTATAATTGTGACTCTGAGTAGAGTCGTCAATAAATATAACGATCGGTTATAACTATTAATTAGATCAGTTTAATCTAATTTAAATATGAGAATAATCTGATTAAAATTAATACTCAAGCATGATATTGAGTTTTTTAGGAAAAATATGAATTTAAAACATCCTTTAGCAATCGCAATATTGATTGCTCCGACTTTTGCATCACAAATGACCATTGCAGCAGACCCACTTACTCGTGACAACGGTGCTCTCGTTGGAGATAACCAAAACTCACAAACAGCAGGTGCGAATGGTCCGACACTTCTTCAAGATGTTCAACTTATTCAAAAACTACAACGTTTTGACCGTGAGCGTATTCCTGAACGTGTTGTGCATGCTAGAGGTACAGGTGTACATGGTGTATTTACACCATCTGCAGACATCTCAGACTTAACAATTGCAAAAGTATTTAAACCAGGAACACAAACACCTGTATTTGTACGCTTTTCATCTGTAGTTCATGGAAATCATTCCCCTGAAACATTGCGTGACCCTCGTGGTTTTGCAACGAAGTTTTATACACAAGATGGAAACTGGGATTTGGTAGGTAATAACTTTCCAACTTTCTTTATTCGTGATGCGATTAAATTCCCAGACATGGTTCATGCTTTCAAACCAAACCCGCAAAATAACTTAGATGATATGGGTCGTACGTTTGATTTCTTCCAACATATTCCTGAAGCAACTCGTACCCTCACAGAGCTTTTCTCAGACAATGGTACACCAGTAGGCTACCGTTTCATGGATGGTAACGGTGTACATGCATATAAACTTGTAAATGCTAAGGGTGAAGTACACTACGTTAAATTCCACTGGAAAAGCTTACAAGGCACTAAAAACTTAACACCAAAAGAAGTTCCAGTTGTTCAAGGTCAAGATTATAGTCATATGACAACTGATCTAGTGAACAGTATTAAACGTGGTGACTATCCAAAATGGGATCTTTATATTCAGGTACTTACTCCTGAAGACTTAGACAAATTTGACTTTAACCCATTGGATGCGACAAAAATTTGGCCAAATGTTCCTGAACATAAAATTGGGCAAATGGTACTAAATAAGAATGTAGATAATTTCTTCCAAGAAACTGAGCAAGTGGCGATGGCGCCTGCAAACATCGTTCCTGGTATCGAGTTCTCTGAAGATAAACTTCTTCAAGGTCGTGTATTTGCATACTCTGATACACAGATGTATCGTTTAGGTGCAAATGGTTTAAGCCTACCAATTAACCGTCCTATGGTTGCTGTAAATAATGGAAACCAAGATGGTGCAATGAACTTCGGTCATACAACATCATCTGTTAATTATGAACCAAGTGCACGTAACCCAAGACCGCAAGTTGCATCTGCTCGCTATACTGAGTCAGCGCTAAACGGGAAAACACAGCAAACTAAAATTCAAAAAGAACAGAATTTTAAACAAGCTGGTGATTTATACCGCTCATTTACCACAGCAGAACGCCGTGACTTAATTGAGAACTTTGGTGGCGCACTTTCAGGGGCTGATGAATCTGCAAAATATAAAATTGCATCATTCTTATATAAAGCCGATCCTGAATACGGTACAGGTGTTTCAAAAATTGCAAAAGTTGATGTAAACCGTGTGAAAGCAATGGCTGCTCAATTACAAGACTAATTTTTCACAAATGTGAGAATCAACATCATGTATGTGACATGCATACATGATGTCTCATCAAAGAGGGATTGTAATGAAGTTTTTATATGTATTTTTAACAGCAGCTCTATTTGCTTATTCACCGCTCAGCCTTGCAGATACGTCGGCCTCTGTTCAGACCCAAACATCTACGTCATCACCTGAAGAAATAAAATCTAAGCTCAATCAGTATTATTTTGATGCTGCACGCCAAGGCAATACTGAGATGTTGCAAGAGTTTATTCAAGCTGGGTATAACCTAAATATTCAGGATGAAAAGGGATACACTGCCCTTATTTTAGCAGCCTATCATGGTCACCCTGAGGCAGTTAATCAGTTGCTAAAAGCAGGTGCAAACGCATGTGTACAGGATAAGACAGGTAATACCGCACTTATGGGTGCTATTTTCAAAGGTGAATTGCGTATTGCAAGAACCCTTATGAAAGCTGGTTGCTCACCCGATCAAACCAATGGTTCTGGTCAGACAGCAAGTATGTATGCTGCTCTATTTCAACGTAAAGAAATTCTTGATGCACTTGTTAAACAAGGTGCAAATACTGAACTTAAAGACAAACGTGGTAATAGTGTTGATAATTTAAGTCAGGGCAACTTTAATTAACTAGATTGATAATACTTTTCTAAGACTTGACTCAAAATACTTTCAATCATCCATACCCGATATAAACTATTAAATGTATATACACGCCCCTGTACTCTCAGTACAAGCACAGGAAAGTTTGGTTGATGCTTTGCCAAACACTCAATATCATTTTGCTTTAAACGTGCTTGTACATCTTGTTCAGTATGACGATCTATGGACAGTTCTTTGCGAACAGCCTCTACATGTGGCTTGTAAGACAAGTCTTTACCATGTACCCAAGCAGCTTCTAAAATATGGTACATGGTATCAACTTTTGCATCATCATCTACACTATAAAACAGTTTAGCCATCTCCGATGTAGCGTGCTCTGTAGGTCGACAAAACGGTGTAAATGCCACTTTGGTACGTTTAGATAATCTTACAGCGAGTGGCCAATCGAATTGATCACGTCCATGATAGCTTAATGGATAAATTCGGAGCTGAATATTATAATACTCTGCTAACTCTTCTTTAATATAAGACAACAATAACCAGCTAATTGGATCTTCTAAAGCAATGTATAAATCTAGCTCAGGTTGCATTGCTTGAATATCTGCAAGCTCTTCAGCATCATTAATTAAATGCTCACGCCATTCAATATGATTAATTAAGAAAATAGGATTATCCGTCAATAACTTTTGTTGCTTTAAACGGCGCGTTAAACGCAGCAAATCATCAAATGCATTATATTTTTTTCCACCAAACTCAAAATAGCTCGCTAGAATTGCGTCCTGATTAAATGTACGTTCTGGAAACTGTTGTGCTTTATGCTGAGTGCTGGCCATTACATACAAAATACGTAATTTGCCATATTGTTGTTGCCACAGCATATGAAATACATCTTCTAGTAAATATAAAAACTTCTCATCCCTTAAAGGTGTATTTTTTAAAATAATTTCTGCTTGTTCTAAAGCACTTTGAGAAGGCAGTTCTGGTTGATCATCGTAACCAAAACCATGCTGTTTTGCTAAATTTTTAGCATCATTAAGCGTATAATTTTGCCATTCTTCGGCAGTCATATTATTCGGTGGAACAGCCACATGCTTAGAAATTACAATTTTTAGAGGCTTTAATTCATCCACTAAAATTTCGTTCAGTTTTGCCAACTGCTGTACGATAAGATAACTATATACATCATCTAGACGCAAGTGGATTGTTAAACCCTGATCTATAGGTAATACATCCTGACGTGTTGGTTTCTTATAGAACCATTTCGAATGAATTGGATCCAACCACCGACGTAAAAAAGACATGTAATGCGCCTCTAAATATAATTTCTTCATTCAACAGTGAGGGCAACAAGTGAATCAAATGAGATTGTCACACTCAAAGTTTATTGTTGTTCGATGAATTTAAAGTTTAGCAAAAATTAAAGTTTCTGCGTGAGATATTCTATTGTAAAAGAAAATTTAAGGGTGTTTTAATTTTTATATAAAAAACCGCTATAAATGAATTATAGCGGTTTTTAAAGAGTAATTATTTACAGCGTTCTTACTGCACCTTTTGCTGCACTTGTCGTGTGTTGTGCATAAATCTTCAGTGCTTTAGAGACTTTACGCTTTCTCTCTTCTTTTGGTTTCCAACCCTTTTCTTCTTGAATTGCACGGCGTTGTGCGAGTGTTTCATCATCCACTTTCACATTCATGCTACGGTTTGGAATATCAATTTCAATAATATCACCATCTTCGATGAGACCAATTGCCCCACCCTCTGCTGCTTCAGGTGAAATATGCCCAATAGATAGACCAGAAGAACCACCCGAGAAACGACCATCCGTAATTAAGGCACAATCCTTGCCCAATCCTTTTGATTTTAAATAGCTTGTAGGGTAAAGCATTTCTTGCATGCCCGGACCACCACGAGGGCCTTCATAGCGAATGACAACCACATCACCTGCCTTGATGTCATGCCCTAAAATCGCTTCCACCGCAGCATCTTGGCTTTCAAATACACGTGCTTGACCAGTAAATTTCAAAATAGAGTCATCTACGCCTGCTGTTTTTACAATACAGCCATCAAGAGCAATATTTCCAAACAATACAGCTAAACCACCATCTTGAGAAAAAGCATGTTCTGCACTACGAATAACGCCAGTTTCACGGTTACCATCTAAAGTTGGATAGTAGCGGTTTTGTGAGAATGCAACTTGCGTAGGTACACCACCTGGAGAAGAGCGATAAAACTCATAGATTTCAGGATCTTCATGAGAAATGATATCCCACTTATTAATTGCATCTGCCAATGTTTTCTCGTGTACTGTACTTACAGATGTGTCAAGTAATTGTGCACGCTCTAACTCACCTAAAATTGCCATAATTCCACCTGCACGGTGCACATCTTCCATGTGAACATCTTGTTTTGCAGGTGCAACTTTACAAAGTACAGGAACATGACGAGACAGTTGATCGATATCAGCCATAGTGAAATCAACTTCGGCTTCATGTGCAGCCGCCAATAAGTGTAATACCGTATTGGTTGAGCCACCCATCGCAACATCTAACGTCATTGCATTTTTAAATGCTGCTTTGGTTGCAATTGAACGAGGTAATACAGATTCGTCATTTTCTTCGTAGTAGCGCTTCGCAATTTTTACAATTTGCTCACCCGCTTTTAAGAAAAGTTTTTTACGGTTGGCATGTGTAGCTACGATTGAACCATTACCTGGCAAAGACAAACCAAGTGCTTCTGTTAAACAGTTCATTGAATTTGCTGTAAACATGCCTGAACATGAACCGCATGTCGGGCATGCAGAACGTTCAAAATCTTTTACTTCTTCATCGGTATAGCTATCATCTGCTGCAACAACCATTGCATCTACAAGATCAATTGCCTTTTCATTGCCTCTAAATTTTACTTTGCCGGCCTCCATTGGGCCACCTGATACAAAAATAACAGGAATATTTAGACGCATAGATGCCATAAGCATTCCTGGCGTAATTTTATCGCAGTTTGAAATACAAACCATGGCATCTGCGCAGTGCGCGCTTACCATATACTCTACAGAGTCAGCAATTAAATCACGAGAAGGTAAAGAATACAGCATCCCATCATGACCCATTGCAATACCATCATCGACTGCAATGGTATTAAATTCTTTTGCAACACCACCAGCTGCTTGTATTTGCTCTGCAACCAATTGCCCAAGGTCTTTTAAATGTACATGACCTGGAACAAATTGCGTAAACGAGTTAACAACAGCAATAATGGGCTTACCAAAATCTTCATCTTTCATACCAGTTGCACGCCATAAACCACGTGCTCCTGCCATGTTTCTTCCATGTGTTGATGTTTTAGAACGATAATCAGGCATTAGTGTTTCCAATTTTTATGCTTGAGATGAGTTACGATCTCTGGCTAAACGTACAATTGCTGTATGAAATGAGCCAGTTCGCTTTCTCATACAAAGAGTGACAGTAAGTTAGATGTTGATTTATATAAACATGCCATCGTAACAATGAGGTAAGCATGCAACATCATAGATATGGAAAATCACGCTTATTGGAAGCAGCAATACCTATATATTAGGTTGGGTGAGCTTGCATAAGAAGCCAACAATAGTCGTTTAGACTCAAAGGCGTATTTCCAAAATCTCAATATATTCATCATCTACATTATTAATAATAAGGATCTCTTATTTATTTCCTAATTTAGATCATCATATTCTTTTTCATTCTATAGAACAGTTTTACTTTCTAAAAGGCCAAACATCATTCATTTACCCAATAAGGGATTAAACTTTAATGAATATTTTTTTATTATTGATAAATATTTTTTATAGGATATAAAAAAGCCACCTGATTCGATGGCTTTTTAAAATATATCAATTACCACTCCACAACAACGCGTCTGTTTGGAGACTCACATGATCTCTTAGCCACCGTACGCTGCTCTCCCTTACACTGCTCAAACTGACTTGTCTTATTTGCAGCAACCACATGAATGATGTCTGCAGAAATACCAGACTGAATGAGAGCTTGCTCGACTGTTTTAGCACGTGCTTGAGAAAGTTTCTGATTGTAGCTATACGAACCTTTGGTATCGGTGTAACCCGTCACTGTCACCTTCTGAGTGTCAGATTTTTTAATTTCACGAACAATAGTTTCGATAGGACTATCTGTTGAAACAATTGCTTTCTTATCTGAACGATCAAACGCAAATAATACATATGCTGTATGTGGAATCACTTCTTGTTTAACAGGAATAGGTGCAGGTACGATTACAGGATGATTATTTACACCCCAATCCATAAGCCCCTGACATTCTTCACCCTTCCAATATAAGTGCTCGCCAATATAATCCTTGTCAAAATCTATACGTAATTGGCAACGCTTATATTGTTGTGTGTTAGGTACGCGAATATCTAACACATAATTCCATGTACGAACAAAAAGTAAGCCCTCACTGAACTGAGGGTTGCCCAATAAGTGACGGTATTGGTCCTTTGTTAACCCTGTAGATAAATTTGCAATTGTGCCGTATTCGTAACGTGGAACTTGTTTTAAGTAGCTATCTTTCACATCTGGAAACTGAATATCGGAATCACTTGTTGCACTGACCTCCTCAGCTTTAGCTGACATAGACAACATCGTAAGTGTAAGTGCTGTGCTCATGAACAATGTAGATATTATTTTTTTCATTTGTTTTATACTCTTGAAATTGTGAACAGATGGTATGAGATCGCTTGTCATACGCTACAAACGATCCCAGTTTATCTAGTCTATAACTTAGTCAATCACACCTGAGATACCTACACGGAATAATGGCGAGCCATTATTACCACCTGCGACACCACCACTCATTGACCAACGACCATTGTCTGCTGTACGACGTAATGTCGCACCGATTGCACCTTGGTTATTGTAATAAGAAGCTCCTGCCGCATATGTCCATTTACCTGCAACATATGGTGCTTGCTCTAAAGCAGCGGTTGCTGCGATACCTGAAGATAGTTTGTCTTCAAGTTTATTAATACGGTTGTTCGTATAGGCAAATGCTTGGTTCAAATTGTTTTCCACATTTCCAACACGGTTATCCACAGCCGTTAATGCATCACCAACATTACTGTAGCTACTGTTCGCCACTTTATAGGTCGGGCTAGAAAGCGTTCCATCTGCATTGACTGCTGCACTACCACCTAGTGCCGCTGCGATAGAAGCATTTGCAGCGTACACTTGTGAACCATTCACAGCATCTTTAGATGTCGAACCAATGCTACCATTTGAAACATTTGTGACTTTTTGATTTCCTGCATCAATTCCTGAAGCTGTTACACTTGGACCTGTTGCTGTGCCAGATGCATCTTTAAAGCTTAAACCATTGTTGTTAATCGTTGAGCTTGTTTTATCTGCACCTGTATATGTCGTTCCTGTTGCTGTAGTGGTTGCAGAGTTTCCTTTCGCATCAGATAAACTCGCTTGTGTAGATGTATAATTTGCATTATTAATCACATTGCCTGAGCTATCTTTTGTTGCAACGTTTGTTCCTGATGCCGTTGTTGTAGAACTAACCGCATTGCCGGACGCATCTTTACCACTAAGCGTATTCGATGTTGCCGTTGTCTGATTCGTATTGCCAGAAGCATCCTTAACTGTATTACCTGTAGCCGTAGATTGGTTCGTATTACCTGTACTGTCTGTCACAGTATTTCCAGATGTTTTTAGAGAATCTAACTGGCTTTGTACTGAATACAGTTGGCTACCATTGACAGCATCTTTAGAAGTAGAAGTAACAGCACCATCTGCAACATTTGTAACTTTCTGGTTACCAGCATCTAATCCTGAAGCTGTAATACTTGGACCAGTTGCATTGCCATTTTTGTCTGCAAAGCTAACACCATTGCCACCTACTGTCGTGCTTGAACCATCTGCGTTTGTATATTTGGCATTGTTTGCACCATAGTTTGCGTTTGTTGTATTGCCGTTACTGTCTTTACCAGTAACCGATACACCATTCGCCGTAGTGGTCGTATTGTTGCCATTGGCATCAGACAAACTCGCCTGTGTCGCACTATAGTTCGCATTATTGACAACATTGCCATTGGCATCTTTTGCAGTCACTGTTGTACCAGCAGCAGAGGTATTTGAAGTTGTTGTACCCCCATTACTTGTATTACCAGAAACCGTATTGCCTGTTGCATTACTAATATTCGTATTACCGGAAGAATCACTTACTGTGTTTCCTTCAGTTTTTAAGGCAAGTATTTTGTCATCAACTGCTTTTAGCTGTGCAACATTCACCGCATCACTGTCTGCTGTTCCTGCAGCAACACCTGTAATTTGACGATAAACATTATTTTGTGAATCGCCAACTGCTATTGCACCTGTTGTTGATGTAGTTGCATTGATTGCAGACTGATTCGCACTTGTTGCACCTGTTGGAACATAACCATTTACACCAGCGCCTGTACGAGCAGCAGAGTTGTTGCCTAAAACGACTGACCCTGCAGTTGTTGCTTGAACGTTATTACCAACCACAAACGTATTGTCTGTACTTACAGTATTGTTGTTACCTAATACATAGCTTTCATTGCCAGTAATTGTGCTCGGGTCACCAAATGCACCAGAATGATTTCCAGTCACATTGTTACCAGTACCCACGCTAATAGATTGAGTACCAGAAGCAACAGCACCATCACCAATTGCAACAGATGAAGCACCCGTCACACTTGAGTTATTACCAATAACAACGGAGTTAGTCGCTGTTCCAGCAGCAGATGTACTCTTACCTAAAGCAATTGTATTATCTGCACCTGAGTTAATCACTGCATTTACACCAATTGCTGTCGAGTTTGTACCGCCTGCACTCGAGTCATTTGTCTTACCATCTACAATGTCAGTACTACCATTGGTATGTGCATATTTCACACCTTCGGTATTCATTTTCTGAACAGTTTGACCAATGGTTAAACGATCTGTCGTTTCTTGTCCCTGAGTGTTATATGTCAGGAACATAGACTCTGTATTGCTGTTATTTGGAGAGCTATTTACGACTTCACTGCTTACATTAACTTTATTGCCATTACCATCCGTTACATTCGTCACATTGTTACTAATGTTGGTTGCTAAAGCATCAAGCTGGCCTTTATTTACCGCATCTTGGGCATCTGTACCGTTGGCAACATTGGTCACTTTAGTACCTGCGGCATTAATACCAGATGTCGTAATGCTTGGACCATTGTTTATAGTTAAGCCACTAGAGTTTAATGTCGTTCCGCCTAAAGCAAGACTATCGAAACTCGCATTTCTGTCTAAACCAACTAAAATATTTCCATTGCTATCGGTCATTGTTTTTAGATTATCGGTATTGTACTGATCATCAGCTTTTGTACCTGTACCTTTAATCGTTAACGTTTCACCTAAGTTTTTATGCGTAACTGTGCCATTCGTATCAGCAAAATTTAAACCTTTATTCGTTAAATCTGTTGTTGCTGTATAGAGTTGGCTACCGTTCACTGCATCTTTAGATGTCGGACTCACTGTACCATCTGCAACATTGGTAATTTTTTCATTACCTGCATCAATACCTGATGCTGTCACACTTGGCCCTGTCTTATTGCCAGACGCGTCTGTAAAACTTAGGCCATTTTGACCAATATTCGTGCTTGTTTTATCAGATGGGTCTGCACTGCCATAGGTTGTACCAGATGCTGTTGTGGTGGTCGTATTCTTACCATCTGTGATCGTATTACTGGTAGACGTCGATGTATTGCTATTGCCATCTTTGTCTTTAATCGTCGTACCATCAGCCGTAGTCGTCGTACTGTTGCCATCTTTACCAGCAAGTGTATTGCTTGTTGCTGTTGACGTGTTGCTATTACCATCTTTGTCTTTGGTTGTCGTACCATCAGCTGTAGTGGTTGTACTGTTACCATCTTTGTCAGCAAGTGTATTGCTTGTTGCTGTTGACGTATTACTATTGCCGTCTTTGTCTTTAGTCGTCGTACCATCAGCCGTAGTCGTCGTACTGTTACCATCTTTACCTGAAACAGTATTCCCAGTAGATGTAGATGAATTTGTATTACCATCTTTATCTGTAACGGTCGTTCCAGATGCTGTTGTGCTCGAACTATTTCCAGAACTATCCTGTGTTGAACTACCTTTAGTTGAAAGATCGTCAAACTTACTGTTCATTTCTGATTGTAAGGTATTAAGCTGACCTTTATTTACAGCATCAGATGTATCTGTACCATCTGCAACATTAGTCACTTTGGTACCTGCAGCATTAATACCAGATGTCGTAATGCTTGGACCATTGTTTATAGTTAAGCCAGTTGAGTTAACTGTGGTTCCACCAGCATTTAAACTATCAAAAGTTGCATTTTTATCCAATCCAACCACAATATTGCCATTACTATCTGTGGTTGTTTTTAGATTATCAGTATTGTACTGATCATCAGCTTTTGTACCTGTACCTTTAATCGTTAACGTTTCACCTAAGTTTTTATGCGTAACTGTGCCATTCGTATCAGCAAAATTTAGACCTTTATTCGTTAAATCTGTGGTTGCTGTATAAAGTTGGCTACCGTTCACTGCATCTTTAGATGTCGGGCTCACTGTACCGTCTGCAACATTGGTAATTTTTTCATTACCTGCATCAATACCTGATGCTGTCACACTTGGCCCTGTCTTATTGCCAGACGCATCTGTAAAGCTTAGGCCATTTTGACCAATATTCGTGCTTGTTTTATCAGATGGGTCTGCACTGCCATAGGTTGTACCAGATGCTGTTGTAGTGGTCGTATTCTTACCATCTGTGATCGTATTACTGGTAGACGTCGATGTATTGCTATTGCCATCTTTGTCTTTAATTGTCGTACCATCAGCCGTTGTAGTCGTACTGTTGCCATCTTTACCAGCAAGTGTATTGCTTGTTGCTGTTGACGTATTGCTATTACCATCTTTGTCTGCAAGCGTATTGCTCGTTGCTGTCGATGTATTGCTATTGCCGTCTTTGTCTTTGCTTGTTGTACCATCGGCCGTAGTCGTCGTACTGTTACCATCTTTACCAGCAAGTGTATTGCTTGTTGCTGTTGACGTGTTGCTATTACCATCTTTGTCTGCAAGCGTATTGCTTGTTGCTGTCGATGTATTGCTATTACCGTCTTTGTCTTTACTCGTTGTACCATCGGCCGTAGTCGTCGTACTGTTACCATCTTTACCTGAAACAGTATTCCCAGTAGATGTAGATGAATTTGTATTACCATCTTTGTCTGTAACAGTTGTACCAGATGCAGTAGTTGTAGAACTATTTCCAGAACCGTCCTGCGTTGAACTGCCTTTGGTTGAAAGATCATTAAACTTATTATTAACTTCAGATTCTAAAGTATTTAGCTGGCCTTTGTTTACAGCGTCAGATGTATCTGTACCATCTGCAACATTGGTTACTTTAGTACCTGCAGCATTAATACCAGATGATGTAATACTTGGACCATTATTTATAGTTAGTCCACTATTATTTAAAGATGTATTACCTGCAGTAACGCTACCGTCACTACCCAAATTCACATCTTTAGCCAGCTTAACCTCAAGACCATCTGTGCCGTTTGCAACCACACCGATGTTATTGTCTGTCAGTTTCGTACTATCTGCACCACCTTTGATACTTAATGTATCGCCCAACTTACGTGCAACATCTGTACCGCTATCACCTGCAAAGTTTAGACCTTTGTTGGTCAGACTTGCACCCATTGCATCAACTTGGCCTTTATTTGCCGCATCCGTTGCATTGGTACCATCTTTTACATTACTAATAACCGTATTAGCAGCGTTGACTCCATCTTTACTGACACTTGGACCATCTTTAATACTAAAGCCATCTGAACCATAGGTTGTTTGTCCAGTGGTATTTCCGTTGGCATCTTTGGCTGTCACAGTTGTACCTGCAGCTGTAGTTTCACTACTATTGCCTGTTTTGTCTGTAACCGTAGAGCCCGTCGGGGTTGTACTGTTGGTGTTGCCAGAAGTATCTTTTAAAGTTGTTCCTGCTAAACCGTAGTTTGCAGATGAACCATCTTTTCCTTGAATACTTGTCCCTGAACCCGTCAGAGTGGCCGTATTACCTGAAGAATCTGTAGTCGTTAATCCACTATTATTTAAAGATGTATTACCTGCAGTAACGCTACCGTCACTACCCAAATTCACATCTTTAGCCAGTTTAACCTCAAGACCATCTGTGCCGTTTGCAACCACACCAATGTTGTTATCTGTCAGTTTGGTACTATCTGCACCACCTTTGATACTTAATGTATCGCCCAACTTACGTGCAACATCTGTACCGCTATCACCTGCAAAGTTTAGACCTTTGTTGGTCAGACTTGCACCCATTGCATCAACTTGGCCTTTATTTGCCGCATCCGTTGCATTGGTACCATCTTTTACATTACTAATAACCGTATTAGCAGCGTTGACTCCATCTTTACTGACACTTGGACCATCTTTAATACTAAAGCCATCTGAACCATAGGTTGTTTGTCCAGTGGTATTTCCGTTAGCATCTTTGGCTGTCACAGTTGTACCTGCAGCTGTAGTTTCACTACTATTGCCTGTTTTGTCTGTAACCGTAGAGCCCGTCGGGGTTGTACTGTTGGTGTTGCCAGAAGTATCTTTTAAAGTTGTTCCTGCTAAACCATAGTTTGCAGATGAACCATCTTTTCCTTGAATACTTGTCCCTGAACCCGTCAGAGTGGCCGTATTACCTGAAGAATCTGTAGTCGTTAATCCACTATTATTTAAAGATGTATTACCTGCAGTAACGCTACCGTCACTACCCAAATTCACATCTTTAGCCAGTTTAACCTCAAGACCATCTGTGCCGTTTGCAACCACACCAATGTTGTTATCTGTCAGTTTCGTACTATCTGCACCACCTTTGATACTTAATGTATCGCCCAACTTACGTGCAACATCTGTACCGCTGTCACCTGCAAAGTTTAGACCTTTGTTGGTTAGCTCAGTTTGAGTAGATTTTAATTGAGAGACATTTACTGCATCTGTATCTGCAGTACCTGCTGCAACATTTGTAACCACTGTATTCGCAGCATTAATACCACTCTTACTTGCACTTGGACCATCTTTGATACTAAAGCCATCTGAACCATAGGTTGTTTGTCCAGTGGTATTTCCGTTAGCATCTTTGGCTGTCACCGTTGTACCTGCAGCTGTAGTTTCACTACTATTGCCTGTTTTGTCTGTAACCGTAGAGCCCGTCGGGGTTGTACTGTTGGTGTTGCCAGAAGTATCTTTTAAAGTTGTTCCTGCTAAACCGTAGTTTGCAGATGAACCATCTTTTCCTTGAATACTTGTCCCTGAACCCGTCAGAGTGGCCGTATTACCTGAAGAATCTGTAGTCGTTAATCCACTATTATTTAAAGATGTATTACCTGCAGTAACGCTACCGTCACTACCCAAATTCACATCTTTAGCCAGTTTAACCTCAAGACCATCTGTGCCGTTTGCAACCACACCAATGTTGTTATCTGTCAGTTTCGTACTATCTGCACCACCTTTGATACTTAATGTATCGCCCAACTTACGTGCAACATCTGTACCGCTGTCACCTGCAAAGTTTAGACCTTTATTGGTTAGCTCAGTTTGAGTAGATTTTAATTGAGAGACATTTACTGCATCTGTATCTGCAGTACCTGCTGCAACATTTGTAATTTTCATATCTGCAGCATTAATACCAGTAGTAGTAACACTTGGACCATTATTTATTTTAAGACCCGTTGCTGTTACTTTACTTGTATTTGTACCATCTGTTGCAGATAACCCATCAGTCGCAGTTAATGTACTTTTTGCTTTTCCATTGGCAGTAGATAAGCCACTGGTTCCTACAACAACATCATTTACACCATCTGTATAGGTAGTTTGTTTTGCAGTGCTTGTTGCACTTGTTACCCCATCACTAGATGTTAATGTGTTACTGCTCGCGTTCGCAACATTGGTATTTCCACTTGCATCTTGAATATTAGAACCTGTTGCATTAACAGTCGTATTGTTGTTTGATGCATCAGTTAAAGAAGCACTGCTTGTTGTATAGTTAGCACTTGATAAACTTGTACCATTTTTAGAAGTAAGTTTTAAACCAGTTGCATCACTGCTACTTGTATTCCCATTACCATCTTTTAGTACAGAACCATTTAAAGTATAAGAAGCAGATCTATTGCCATCATTAGAAATAATTGATGTCCCTGTTCCAGATACTACCGCACTGTTTCCATCTGTATCCGTTGCTGTTACAGTCTGGAAATTTGAGTTTTGGTCAATACCAACAACGATGTCACCGTTACTATCTGTGGTTGTTTTAATATTTTTGGTATTGTACTGCGCATCAGCTTTAGTACCTGTCCCTTTAATAGTCTGCGTTTCACCTAAATTTCTATGTGTAACTGTACCATTGTTATCAGAGAAGTTAAGGCCACTTTGTTGTGTAGCATATAGCTGACTACCATTAATCGCATCTTTTGAGTCAGAACTAATTGTTCCATCTGCCACATTCGTGACTTTCATGCTTGCAGCATTAATACCTGTGGTAGTAACACTTGGACCATTATTTACAGTAAGTCCAGTGGCTGTTACTTTGCTTGTATTGGTGCCATCAGTAACATTTAAACCGTTGGTTGCAGTAACAGTACTGCTATTCGAGCCATTGCTCGCAGACAAGCCACTATTACCGACGCTAACGTTATTGGTACCATCGGTGTAAGCCGTGTTACCTGCAGTCGTTGTGGTTTTTGTATTTCCATCACTTGAGGCAATGATGTTATTGGTTGCTGTACTCGTGTTGGTATTGCCACTAGAGTCCGTCAACTTAGATTCAGTTAAATCATAATTTGCTGTCGTTTTGCCATCGCTAGATTTTACAGCTGTGCCTGTTCCAGACAATACGCTGTTGTTGCCACTCGTATCCGTTGCAGTAACGGTCTGGAAATTCGAGTTCTGATCAATACCCACCACAACGTTACCACTGCTATCCGTAGTGGTTTTAATATTGGCTGTATTGTATTGATCATCGGCCTTGGTTCCTGTCCCCTTGATGGTTAAGGTTTCACCCAAGTTTTTGTGCGTGACTGTGCCGTTATTGTCTTTAAAGTTAAGACCACTTTGTTGCGTGGCATATAGCTGACTACCATTAATCGCATCTTTTGATGTTGAATTTACATCACCATCTGCAACATTGGTTACTTTCATTTTTGCAGCATCAATACCTGTGGTAGTAACACTTGGACCATTATTTACAGTAAGCCCAGTAGCTGTTACTTTACTTGTATTGGTGCCATCAGTAACATTTAAACCGTTGGTTGCAGTAACAGTACTGCTATTTGAACCATTGCTCGCAGATAAGCCACTATTACCGACGCTAACGTTATTGGTACCATCGGTGTAAGCCGTGTTACCTGCAGTCGTCGTAGTTTTAGTTTTCCCATCACTTGAAGCAACGATGTTATTGGTTGCTGTCGTCGTGTTGGTATTGCCACTAGAGTCCGTCAACTTAGATTCAGTTAAATCATAATTTGCTGTCGTTTTGCCATCGCTAGATTTTACAGCCGTACCTGTTCCAGACAATACACTGTTGTTGCCACTCGTATCCGTTGCAGTAACGGTTTGGAAATTCGAGTTCTGATCAATACCCACCACAACGTTACCACTGCTATCCGTAGTGGTTTTAATATTGGCTGTATTGTATTGATCATCGGCCTTGGTTCCTGTCCCCTTGATGGTTAAGGTTTCACCCAAGTTTTTATGTGTGACTGTGCCATTATTGTCTTTAAAGTTAAGACCACTTTGTTGCGTGGCATATAGCTGACTACCATTAATTGCATCTTTTGATGCTGAATTTACATCACCATCTGCAACATTGGTTACTTTCATACTTGCAGCATTAATGCCTGTGGTAGTAACACTTGGACCATTATTTACAGTAAGTCCAGTGGCTGTTACTTTGCTTGTATTGGTGCCATCATTCACAGATAAGCCACTATTGCCTATGCTAACGTTATTGGTACCATCGGTGTAAGCCGTGTTACCTGCAGTCGTCGTGGTTTTAGTTTTCCCATCACTTGAAGCAATGATGTTATTGGTTGCTGTACTCGTGTTGGTATTGCCACTAGAGTCCGTCAACTTAGATTCAGTTAAATCATAATTTGCTGTCGTTTTGCCATCGCTAGATTTTACAGCTGTGCCTGTACCCGACAATACACTGTTGTTGCCACTCGTATCCGTTGCAGTAACGGTTTGGAAATTCGAGTTCTGATCAATACCCACCACAACGTTACCACTGCTATCCGTAGTGGTTTTAATATTGGCTGTATTGTATTGATCATCGGCCTTGGTTCCTGTCCCCTTGATGGTTAAGGTTTCACCCAAGTTTTTATGTGTGACTGTGCCGTTATTGTCTTTAAAGTTAAGACCACTTTGTTGCGTGGCATATAGCTGACTACCATTAATTGCATCTTTTGATGTTGAATTTACATCACCATCTGCAACATTGGTTACTTTCATTTTTGCAGCATCAATACCTGTGGTAGTAACACTTGGACCATTATTTACGGTAAGTCCAGTGGCTGTTACTTTGCTTGTATTGGTGCCATCAGTAACATTTAAACCATTGGTTGCAGTAACAGTACTACTATTCGAGCCATTGCTCGCAGACAAGCCACTATTGCCTACGCTAACATTATTGGTACCATCGGTGTAAGCCGTGTTACCTGCAGTCGTCGTAGTTTTAGTTTTCCCATCACTTGAAGCAACGATGTTATTGGTTGCTGTACTCGTGTTGGTATTGCCACTAGAGTCGGTCAATTTCGCCTGATTCAGACCGTAATTTGCTGTCGTTTTGCCATCGCTAGATTTTACAGCCGTACCTGTTCCAGACAATACGCTGTTGTTGCCACTCGTATCCGTTGCAGTAACGGTTTGGAAATTCGAGTTCTGATCAATACCAACAAGTAAATTACCACTACTATCAGTCATAGTTTTTATGTTGGCTGTATTGTACTGATCGTTACTATTGGTACCTGTCCCTTTAATCGTTAAGGTTTCACCCAATTTTTTAGTCACTGAACCATTATTACTTGTAAAAGTAATTGGCTTAACCACTTCCGTATTTAAAGTAGTCAGTGCATTTTCTACACCACTGACTTTTGTTGTGGTTCCATCTGTCTTAGTAATTGTATAAGTTGGTGTTGTCACCTGTCCTGTTGTACTGTCTAAAGCAGAAGAACCACCTAAAGCAGTAGCCGTACTCTTAGCAACATTGTCTGTATAATTTTTTGTCGCTTTTAACTGTGCGACGTTTACTGCATCAACATCATTCGTACCTGCAGCAACGCCAGTAATTTGACGACTTACTGTCGAGCCGCTACCTACAGCAACAGCTGCATTTGTAGATTTCCAAACATTGGTTGTGTTCGTACTTCCTTGACCAGTAATTGGATCATAACCAGCAACTCCAGAGGCTGTAGAAGCCACAGAGTTTGAACCTATAGCCACACCACCTGATTGTGTTGCGCTCGCCCCTAAACCAATTGCTGTAGCACTGTCTGAAGCATTTGAACCTTTACCTAAAGCTGTACCATTGGCAGCAGCAGTACTTCCTCCACCAATTGCTGTAGCATTATCTCCAGTCGCCTGAGATCCAGTAGAAGATGAACTACCAGAACCAATGGCGGTAGAATTCACACCTGAAGATTTTGCATTAATACCAATTGCAACAGAACCTGTATTTGAAGCACTTGAAACGGCACCAATAGCCAGTGCGCCTTGACCTCCAGCATTTGCCGTTGTACCTAATGCAACAGAAGCATCCCCTATAGCATTGGAAGACATACCAAACGCACTAGAAAAATTTCCAGTCGCTTTTGCACCAACACCAACAACGACTGCCCCACCACCAGATGCTGTAGTTTCAGGATATCCAGTTGGTAAGTCTACACCTGTAATTGTTTTATAAGATGAATTATAAGCAGATCTAACTTTATCAATATCGTCGCCACCAATAGCAATACTTGAGTTACCTGTAGCATTGACATTATTACCCATAGCAACAGATTGGTCTCCACTTGCTACAGCTACACTACCTACAGCCACAGATTGGCCATTACCACTACTGGCAGTAGACGCATTGTCCCCAATTGCAACAGAGCGACTTGTACCCGTGGTATTAGCAGACTTACCAATTGCAATAGATGTATCACTTCCAGCATTGGCTAAATAACCAATCGCAATTGCAGCATTACCACTTGCTGTTGCACCTGTACCTGAGTTATTACCACCACCCGCAGCAAAAGAGTTAGCACCGCTTGCTTTTGCATCATTACCAAGCGCAGTCGAACCATATCCAGTTGCTTTAGCTCCTGAACCATAGGCAGATGTACTTTGTGCACTTGCTGTTGCACTGTTACCAATCGCTGTTGCGTAGTTACCTGTGGCGGACGCGGCATTATCTCCTGAACCTTGGGCAGAATATGCAGCAAATGCATTTGGGGAGAAAACGACCATGGCAGCAATTAAAGTTGCCGAACCAATCGTCTTTGTTTTAGTTTTTGATTTCGCTAGCTCAGAAACTGCAATCCAAGTGCCTAGAGACGCATTCCAAACAATTTTATAGATTTTATTCATGATAATTATACCTAAACGATAATTTTGTTTGTTTTCTCTAGATTATCATGTCTAATTTATGATAACTAGTTTGTATATTATAAAAATTAAGTTAATTTATATTTGAAAATTCGATAAAACATGCTGAAAGGTGTAGTATATATCTATATATAATATTGATTTTAATAATATATTTTGGTTTATAATTTATTTTTACGGTTAGTAATTTTTATACTTATCACATATTAATTCATATTAAATATAATATTTAATTGTATTTAAAAAAATCTCAAGCCACGTATGACTTGAGATTAGAGAAGAAAATTAAGGTCTTATTATTTCCACTGGTAACCTACGGAAACTGCACCACTCACATTACTACGTGTGTCCGCTGATGCACCAAATTTCCAAATGTACTTATTACTATCTGTAATCGCACTTACACCTACAGATACAGCACCTTCACCACGGTAGCCACCCAGACCTGCACTCACCATACTCATACCAGCCTCGCTAGGTTGTGGTAAGTTTCCAACAGCCATTGCTCCCGCAATACCTGCATTGGTTTCATTTCTAAACTTACTGAGCTCTTGATGTGTTTGGTTAAATGCACTTTCTAAATTACCAACACGACCATTAAGATTGCTCACCGCACCATCAACTGTACTTTGTCCTGTACCACCAATGTTGCTTGTTGAAATTGTCCCATCTGCTGCAACTTTCGCATTGCCACCTAACACATTCGCAATCGATGTATTTGCCTGATATAACTGTGAGCCATTAATCGCATCACTCGACGTCGAGCTCACAGCACCTGCAGATACGCCTGTCACTGTACGACTCGCACCTGTGTTATTGGCCATATTTACTTTCGTACCACCTGAATCTTTACCAATATTAATGTCTCCATTCTTATCAGCTTGTTGAATCGTACCCGACTTACCTGTTGCTAAATCACTCACTGTACTATTCAAACTATTAATACTGTTGGTATTTGCTGTCACTTGAGACTGTACATTCGCAAGCTGACCACCATTAACAGCATCTTTCGAACCAGCAGCCACTTGACCATCTGCAACATTGGTCAGTGTTGTCGCTGTCGTTCCATCACCCAGGGTAACTCGACCTTTGTTCACAGAACCATCCGCATTCTTGTCGTATTGCACTGCCGAATCAGACAAAGTATTCACTGTGTTGCTAACCGTATTCACAGCAGCATCAAGCTGTCCTTTATTTACCGCATCTGTAGAGTTCACGCCTGCTGCAACGTTTGTAATCGTCTTACCACCAGCATCAATACCAGATGCTGTAACACTTGGCCCAGTTGCATTGCCTGTACTGTCTTTAAAGCTTAGACCATTAGTACCAATGGTTGTACTTGAATGATCAGCAGCCTGATAAACCGTACTTGTCGCACCATAGCTCGCTTTATTCCCAGCACTATCTTGTACAGAAAGACCATTGGCTGTAGTTGCACTACTGTTGCCAGAATTATCTTTAACTGTTGTTCCAGTTGGATTAGTCACACTGCTGTTTCCTGCTGAGTCACTCACAGTAACTTTAGAAACATTAATGTCTTTACCAGTTGTATTTGCACTTTCAACAGCTTGATTTAAGGCATTCAGTGCATCTGATACACTGGTTTGCGTTCCACCAGCAATATTATAAGTTGGGTTTGTAAGTGTTCCATCTTGATTGACTTGCACCCCACCAATTGCACTTGCAACACTTTGAGAAATACTTGCAACCTGACCACCATTAACAGCATCTTTAGAGTTACTTGCAATCGTACCATTTTGTACATTTGTAACTTTTAAGCTTCCTGCATCTAAGCCTGAAGCAGTAACGCTTGGACCTGTGCTATTGCCTGATGCATCTTTAAAGCTCAAACCAGTTTGGTTTACTTGGGTACTACTTAAGTTCGATGGATCAGCTTTACCATACGTTGTTCCAGATGCAGTGGTCGTGGTTGTATTGGTACCATCTGTTAAGGTGTTGCTGGTTGCCGTAGATGCATTGCTATGGCCTGCATTGTCAGAGATTGTATTTCCTTCCGTTTTTAAGGCCAATACTTTGTTATCTACAGCTTTTAATTGAGCAACGTTTACTGCATCGCTATCTGCTGTACCTGCCGCTACACCTGTAACCTGACGGTATATATTATTTTGTGCATCACCAACAGCAACGGAACCTGTTGTTGATGTTGTTGCTGTAATCGCTGCTTGATCAGCTGTTGTTGCTGCAGTTGGTGTATAACCACTCACGCCAGAAGCCGTACGAGATGCTGAGTTATTCCCTAAAACAACCGAACCTGCTGTCGTTTGAGTAATATCATTACCTAAAGCGAAAGTATTGTCTGTACTAATGGTATTGTTGTTACCCACAGAGTAACTATTTGCACCATTAATAATAGATGGGTCACCAAAGGCACCTGAATTATTTCCAGTCACTTGGTTACCTGTACCAATACTGATAGATTGGTTTCCTGAAGCAACAGCACCATCACCAATTGCTACCGATGAGGCACCCGTCACACTTGAGTTATTACCAATAACAACAGAATTGTTCGCATTTGAACCAGCAATTGCATTGACACCTAAAGCAGTCGAGTTTTCACCACCTGCGCTAGAGTCTTTACCACTTGTGCTATTGGTATGGGCGAACTTCACACCTTCTTTATTCATTTTCTGAACAGTTTCGCCAATCGTCAACTGATCAGTAGTAGTCTGACCTGCTTTATCATAGGTCAAGAAAAGTGAATCTTGGTTAGGATTTGTTGCACTATAATTTTGGTTAACCACTTGGCCAGTAACACTTACGCCATTGCCATTACCATCTTTTACGTTTGTGATGTTACTGCTAATTGCTGAATCAAGCTGTCCTTTATTCACAGCATCTGATGCACTCACACCATTTGCTACGTTTGAGATTGTTGTTCCACCACCAGTGACAACATTATTTCCATAACTATCTGTACCCGTAGTGACTGCTGTCCCTTTGCCATTGCCAGCGACAATACTATTGTAGTTTACACTACCATCACTATTGGTTGCATATTGAACACTATTGGTCCCGAGTGTTCCAAGTTGTTGTTGTAGACTTGTTTGTATCTCTGCAACTTGTCCACCCGTTACCGCATCTGTTGAACCAGACTGGATTGAACCTGCTTTAAGATTCGTAATTTCTTTTCCAGCAGCATCAATACCCGATGAAGTAATACTTGGGCCACCTGCAACGCTTAGACCATCCTTACCTACAGTAGTAAGTACTTTATTGTCTGCATCTTTATATTCTGTAGATGTCGCACCATAAGTCGCTACATTATTTGAAGTATCTTTCACAGTTGTTCCAGAAGCACCAACTTGTGTTGTATTCCCGCTTGCATCTGTAACTTTTACACCATTGGTATCTAAAGTTGTATTACCAGCAGTAATGCTATCTACATCTAAGTTACGGTTAAGTGCATAGGTAATATCATTACCTGTTTTATTGACTGTTAGGTTCTTCTCATCTTTTGCTATACCAATGTCAATCGTATCACCGGCTTTTACTGCTTGAGCATTATTCCCATTACTTGAAACAGTAAATCCTTGATCTAATGCTTTAATTGCACCTTCTACGCCTGTTTGATCTTTTCCATTTACTTGATAAACAGGACTCGATACTTTTCCAGTCGTTGCATCATATTGAGATCCACCACCCAATGCAGATGCAACCGAGTTGCCAGTTTCTGCATTTTTCGCATCGCCTGCAGAAGAAACTGCTGCAATCGCATCATTAAGTGTTGATTTACCTGTCCCGCCAATATCTGTAGTCGTAACTGTGCCATCTGTACCCACTTTAGCATTGCCACCTAGCAAAGCTTGTGTTGAGTTAGAAATTGTTGAGATCTGGCCACCTGTTACTGCGTCTGTAGAATTGGCACCAATCGTACCGTTACCTACATCGGTAACTTTCTGACCACTCGCATCAAAACCATTGGCTTTAACTACACCTGAGAATACAGGGGCATCGACAACACTGTACTTATAGGTGTTGGTTGCCGTATCAAAAGTTGCAGTTGTATTGGTTCCATCAGCAAGAGTAATTGTATCCCCTAAAGCAACATTATGAGATGTCCCATCATTCGCTTTAAAGTTTAAACCTTTATCTGCTGTGGCTTGTGCTGCTGCACCTGCAGATTTTACACTTGCAACTGCATCACTTAGATTTGATTTACCTGTCCCACCAATATCTGTAGTCGTAACTGTGCCATCTGCACCCACTTTAGCATTGCCACCTAGCAAAGCTTGTGTTGAGTTAGAAATTGTTGAGATCTGGCCACCTGTTACTGCGTCTGTAGAATTGGCACCAATCGTACCGTTACCTACATCGGTAACTTTCTGACCACTCGCATCAAAACCATTGGCTTTAACTACACCTGAGAATACAGGGGCATCGACAACACTGTACTTATAGGTATTGGTTGCCGTATCAAAAGTTGCGGTTGTATTGGTTCCATCAGCAAGAGTAATTGTATCCCCTAAAGCAACATTATGAGATGAGTCATTATTTGCTTTAAAGTTTAAACCTTTATCTGCTGTGGCTTGTGCTGCTGCACCTGCTTCTTTCACACTTGCAACTGCATCACTTAGATTTGATTTACCTGTTCCACCAATATCTGTAGTCGTAACTGTGCCATCTGTATTCACTTTGGCATTGCCACCTAGCAAGGCTTGTGTTGAGTTAGAAATTGTTGAGATCTGGCCACCTGTTACTGCATCTGTAGAATTGGCACCAATCGTACCGTTACCTACATCGGTAACTTTCTGACCACTTGCATCAAAACCATTGGCTTTAACCACACCTGAGAATACAGGGGCATCGACAACACTATATTTATAGGTATTGGTTGATGCGTCATAAGTTGCGGTTGTATTGGTTCCATCAGCAAGTGTTACAGTTTCACCAAGGGCAACATTATCTGTAGCACCATTATTTGCTTTAAAGTTTAAACCTTTATCTGCTGTAGCCTGTGCTGCTGCACCTGCTTCTTTCACACTTGCAACTGCATCACTTAGATTTGACTTACCTGTTCCACCAATATCTGTAGTCGTAACTGTGCCATCTGTACCCACTTTGGCATTGCCACCTAGCAAAGCTTGTGTTGAGTTAGAAATTGTTGAGATCTGACCACCATTCACCGCATCTGTGGAATTAGCGCCAATTGTACCGTTACCTACATCAGTGATTTTTTGACCACTTGCATCAAAACCATTGGCTTTAACCACACCTGAGAATACAGGCGCATCGACAACACTGTACTTATAGGTATTGGTTGTCGTATCAAAAGTTGCAGTTGTATTGGTTCCATCAGCAAGAGTGATCGTATCCCCTAAAGCAACGTTATGAGTCGTTCCATCATTTGCTTTAAAGTTTAAACCTTTATCTGCTGTAGCCTGTGCTGCTGCACCTGCTGCTTTCACACTTGCAACTGCATCACTGACTGTAGATTGACCTGTCCCACCAATATCTGTAGTCGTAACCGTACCGTCCGTACCCACTTTGGCATTACCGCCAAGCAACGTTTTTGTAGAGTTAGAGATGGTTGAAATTTGCCCACCATTCACCGCATCTGTAGAGTTGGTGCCAATTGTACCGTTACCTACATCAGTGATTTTTTGACCACTCGCATCAAAACCATTGGCTTTAACCACGCCTGAGAATACAGGCGCATCGACAACACTGTATTTATAGGTATTGGTTGATGCATCATAAGTTGCTGTTGTATTGGTTCCATCAGCAAGTGTTACGGTTTCACCAAGGGCAACGTTATCTGCTGTACCATTATTTGCTTTAAAGTTTAAACCTTTATCTGCTGTAGCTTGTGCTGCTGCACCTGCTGCTTTTACACTTGCAACTGCATCACTAACTGTAGATTGGCCTGTACCACCAATATCTGTAGTCGTAACTGTACCGTCCGTACCTACTTTGGCGTTACCACCTAGCAAGGTTTGTGTTGAGTTAGAAATTGTTGAGATTTGACCGCCTGTTACTGCGTCTGTGGAATTGCTACCAATCGTACCGTTACCTACATTGGTAACTTTTTGACCATTTGCATCAAAACCATTGGCTTTAACCACACCTGAGAATACAGGTGCATCGACAACACTGTACTTATAGGTATTGCTTGAAGAATCATAAGTTGCTGTTGTATTGGTTCCATCAGCAAGTGTTACAGTTTCACCAAGGGAAACTTTATCTGCTGTACCATTATTTGCTTTAAAGTTTAAACCTTTATCTGCTGTAGCCTGTGCTGCTGCACCTGCTGCTTTTACACTTGCAACTGCATCACTGACTGTAGACTGGCCTGTACCACCAATATCTGTAGTCGTAACCGTACCGTCCGTACCTACTTTGGCGTTACCACCTAGCAAGGCTTGTGTAGAATTAGAGATTGCTGAAATTTGGCTACCATTAACAGCATCTGTAGAGCTTGATGAAATGGTACCAGCAGCAACTCCAGTTACTGAGGTTCCATTTGCATTAATTCCACTTTTTGTGATACTTGGTCCATTACTAATAGTTAAACCGTTATTATTTACTGTAGTATCACCCGTAGCTAAACTATTGGCTTTTAAAGCTTTTGCTGTAGTAATTGTATAATTTGTACTACCATCAGCATTTAGGTTCGTTGCAACTTCAATATTATCGCCTTTAGTAACAGTGGTTTTTGCTTGTGTCGCTGTAGTTTGTACGCTCGCTATAGCATCATTAAGTGTACTTTTTCCCGTGCCACCGATGTTACTCATACTAATTGAGCCATTCGTTACAGAAGCATTTCCACCTAGGACATTCGCTATGCTATTTGCTAAAGTATCAGTATATGTCTTAGTTTGCTTCAGTTGTGCAACATTGACTGCATCAGTATCTTGTTGACCTGCTGCAAGACCTGTAATTTGGCGGGTAAGTGTTGAACCATTACCAACAGATGCCGCAGCAGTTGTAGATTTCCAAGCACTTGAACTATTTGACGAGTTTGAGCCTGTAGATGGGTCATAACCAGCTACACCGCTTGCAGTAGATGCAACTGAGCCAGCACCTAATGCAATACCATTTGCTATAGTCGCTTGTGAATTTGCTCCTAATGCAACTGTTTTATCTGCTGATGCACTTGAGTTTACACCAAGAGCCGTAGAGCCAGCGCCTGAAGCATTAGCAGTTGTTCCAACTGCTAAGGCAGAGTTAGCCATTGCTTTTGCTTGTGTACCAAACGCTGTAGATAAATCACCTGCTGATCTAGCATTCATTCCAATAGCCATCGATGCATCGCCCGATGCAGTTGTACGGTAACCTCCTGTCAAGCCACCATTACCATATTGACCTTTATTGGTATCTAATGCAGTACCAGTAACAGATTGATAACCCGTTTTCGTTGCATCACTCACACTGCCAATATCATCACCACCAATTGCTATAGAGGCAAAACCGATAGCATCAGAGTCATTACCAATTGCCGTCGACTCACCTTTTAAAGCACGTACACCAGAACCAATGGCTACTGTCTGAGTACCAGCAGCAGTGGTTGATTTTGTATTATAGGTTGTTCCGTTAATCGTATACGATGCATTAGCAAGTCCTCTGTTATCACTGCTACCAATTGCCACAGCACCAAAAGAATTGGTTGCAGAGTCCCCACCTTGCGCAGAATTATTGCTTGTTGCTGTTGCACCACAACCTAATGCAATATCAGCAGTATACGTTGCTGTTGGTGTAGGACATGTAGCATTGGTTGTACTTTTTGGAGTTGCACTAACACCATTTCCACTTCCCTCCCCCAACGCAAAAGCACCCTGTGAAAAAGTAATTAATGCTATTGATGCTGATGCACCAACAATAGTTCGAGCGGTTTTCTTCTTAGATTTTACAAGTTCAGAAGCAACAACCCATGTACCTAACGTTGCATTCCAGACAATTTTATAAATTTTATTCATAGTTAATACTCTTAGTTACATACTATTATTGGTGTATATTTATACATTATACTGAAATAATATCTGATAACCAGTTATCACTTATATTATATTATTTACTATAATTTATAATAAATATAAAAAATGCATCAATCAAATCATAATATGATAATAAATGAATTTATATTCATAAAATACCTATTTAAGTGATATTATTTTCTTAATAATCTGATACAAATAAACTATTTTTTTGTATAAAAAAAGTACATATGCATTATTTTTAAAATATTGAAAAAAGATTTAGAAAATTTAGGAGGTGTTATAATAAGAATTATCCAATTGTTAGAAATAGAGACTTTAGCTTGAGAATTATATTTGCAGGTACGCCTGAATTCGCTGCAACAGCCTTAAATGCACTTCTTCAAACTAACCATACTGTCGTGGCCGTTTACACCCAACCTGATCGAAAGTCTGGCCGTGGCCAAAAACTGACACCTTCAGCAGTAAAGCAAGTTGCTATAAATCATAATATTCCAGTTTTTCAACCATTAAATTTTAGAAGTTCTACTGAGGAAGGAATTCAAGCACAAAAACAATTAGGATCTCTAAATGCAGATATCATGATTGTTGCAGCATACGGAATCATTTTACCTCAAGCTATTTTGGATATGCCTAAATATGGTTGTCTGAATATCCATGCATCACTTTTACCTCGTTGGCGTGGTGCTGCACCCATTCAACGTGCAATTGCCGCTCAAGATAAAGAAACTGGTATCACGATTATGCAAATGGCAGCTGGTTTAGATACTGGGGATATGTTGCTTAAGAAATCGTGCTCAATAGAATCAAATGATAGTACATCTACGCTACATGATAAATTATCTTTGCTTGGTGCTGAAGCTATTGTTGAGACAGTATCATCTGTAACACATTTGAATAAATTATTAGCTCAACGACAAATACAAAAAGATGATGAAGTAACTTATGCCAGTAAGTTAACGAAGCAAGAAGCTCAAATTGATTGGAATGTTGAAGCGACACAAATCGTTTGTAACATCAACGCATTTAATCCATGGCCTGTTGCTTTTATACAACTCTCAGCAGAAAATATTAGAGTTTGGAAGGGAAAGGTTAGTCATCCTAAAAATAATAATGAATTAGACAATCTACAGGTTGGTACTATTTTAGATATTGACCATAGTGGAGTCAGTATTTTATGTGGTAAAAATACAGTGATTACTCTCACAAATTTACAATGGCCTGGGGGAAAACCTCTTAATTCAGAACAAATTTTACAAACTCAAAAATTAGCAGTTGGTCAGGTGCTCATATGAATCCATTACAATTTAACTTAAGAGCAAAAGTAGGCTATCTTCTATCTAAAGTTCAAGAGGGTGAATCCTTATCAAAACTTCTAGATGACCAACTAAATAATATTACAGAAAAAGATCGAGCACTTTTCCACCAACTGGTATTAGGTACACTGCGCTATTGGTATAATATAAAAGCAGCTTCACTACCCTTATTAAAAAAAGATTTAAATAACCCATACGTTGAAGGACTTATCTATCTTGGTATATACCAACTAATATTTACAAGAATTCCCCCTCATGCAAGTATATCGGAGACAGTAACCGCTGTTAAACAACTAGGTTTTTCTCCTTTAAGCGGTGTTGTAAATGCGGTTCTAAGAAAGGTTTCTAGAGATCAAGAAAACTTTAAACAGATCATTGTTAATGCACATGGACTACCAAGTTGGTTATATAAAAGATTAAAAAGAGATTGGCCAGAGCAGATACAAGATTTATGTTTGGCACTCAAAGAGCATGCTCCTCTCACTATCCGTGTTAATCAAAAACAAACTACTAGAAATAATTATTTAGCTTTATTAGAGGAAAATCATATTGAGGCTAAAAAATGTAATTTTTCTCAGAGCGGTTTACAGATTTTCTCAGCAATCCCTATAACTCAATTACCAGGATTCAAAGAAGGCCTGTTTTTTGTGCAAGATGAGAATGCTCAACTAGCTAGCGAAATATTTGATAAGAAGCTTGATGGTAAAACCATCATTGATGCATGTGCTGCACCAGGTGGAAAAACTACTCATATTCTTGAAAAATTCAAAGTAAATAAACTTATTGCTTTAGATAATAATGAAAATAGAATTCAAAGAATACAAGAAAACCTTTATCGTTTAAAACTGAATAACAGTAATATTGAGCTCATCAATTCAGATGCAACAACATGGCAGTCAAAAGAAAATATTGATATTATTTTGCTGGATGCTCCTTGTTCTGCAACTGGTGTAATCCGAAGACATCCTGATATTCAACTTTTAAGAAAAATGTCCGATATTACTCAAACAGTAGAATTACAAGAAAAAATCTTGAATAATATGTGGAACCAACTTTCCATAGGTGGATATCTTTTGTATATCACTTGCTCAATTTTAAAAATTGAAAATGAGAACCAAATGGAAAATTTCTTTTCTAATCATATAGATGCAAAAGAAATACCAATTAATAATCATTGGGGAATTAAGCAAAAATTTGGTCGACAATTACTTCCAGTCGATCAGTTTGGCGATGGATTTTACTACTGCTTAATTCAAAAAGTCATTTAATTTCATAAGAGCTATAAAAGAGATATTTATTTTTAATAATAAATATCTCAAGTTAGACTTTTAAATAATAAAATTCATTCTGAATTAGATCATAATTAAAACGCATAAAAAAAAGCCTCCTTGTGGAGGCTTTTTAGGAATTAGATGCTGGCGATGACTTACTCTCACATGGGTAACCCCACACTACCATCAGCGCTAAGAGGTTTCACTTCTGAGTTCGGGAAGGGATCAGGTGGTTCACTCTCGCTATTGTCGCCAGCATAACTTTTATGGAGAACATTGAGGTCTTAATTATTGCCTCTGTTCCACCAAATTTGGCATAACAGTTTATTCAATTGGTCTGTATTGTAACTAGGTTTATCACTAAATCAAGCTATTTGAAGAGAAATACAACTGTTTGGGTGTTGTATAGTCAAGCCTCACGAGCAATTAGTATTGGTCAGCTTCATGTATCGCTACACTTCCACATCCAACCTATCAACGTCCTAGTCTTGAACGGCTCTTTAGGTGACATAAAGTCACAGGGAAATCTAATCTTGAGGTAGGCTTCCCGCTTAGATGCTTTCAGCGGTTATCCCTTCCGAACATAGCTACCCGGCGATGCGACTGGCGTCACAACCGGTACACCAGAGGTTCGTCCACTCTGGTCCTCTCGTACTAGGAGCAGATCCTCTCAAATTTCCAACGCCCATGGTAGATAGGGACCGAACTGTCTCACGACGTTCTAAACCCAGCTCGCGTACCTCTTTAAATGGCGAACAGCCATACCCTTGGGACCTGCTTCAGCCCCAGGATGAGATGAGCCGACATCGAGGTGCCAAACACCGCCGTCGATATGAACTCTTGGGCGGTATCAGCCTGTTATCCCCAGAGTACCTTTTATCCGTTGAGCGATGGCCCTTCCATACAGAACCACCGGATCACTAAGACCTACTTTCGTACCTGCTCGACTTGTTGGTCTCGCAGTTAAGCGCGCTTTTGCCTTTATACTCTACGCGTGATTTCCGACCACGCTGAGCGCACCTTCGTACTCCTCCGTTACTCTTTAGGAGGAGACCGCCCCAGTCAAACTACCCACCAGACATGGTCCTCGACCCAGATTATGGGTCAGAGTTAGAACCTCAACATTACCAGGGTGGTATTTCAAGGATGGCTCCATAGTAACTGGCGTTACTACTTCAAAGCCTCCCACCTATCCTACACAAGTAAGGTCAAAGTTCAATGTCAAGCTGCAGTAAAGGTTCACGGGGTCTTTCCGTCTAGCCACGGGTACACGGCATCTTCACCGCGATTTCGATTTCACTGAGCCTCTGCTGGAGACAGCGCCGCCATCATTATGCCATTCGTGCAGGTCGGAACTTACCCGACAAGGAATTTCGCTACCTTAGGACCGTTATAGTTACGGCCGCCGTTTACTGGGGCTTCGATCAAGAGCTTCGCTTACGCTAACCCCATCAATTAACCTTCCAGCACCGGGCAGGCATCACACCCTATACGTCCACTTTCGTGTTTGCAGAGTGCTATGTTTTTAATAAACAGTTGCAGCGGCCTGGTTTCTGCGGCTGCCGACAGCTCAGGAAGCAAGTTCCATCACCATCAGCAGCGTACCTTCTCCCGAAGTTACGGTACCATTTTGCCTAGTTCCTTCAGCAGAGTTCTCTCAAGCGCCTTGGTCTACTCGACCTGACCACCTGTGTCGGTTTCGGGTACGATTCCTGTGTAACTGAAGCTTAGAGACTTTTCTTGGAAGCATGGTATCAGCCACTTCGTAGGTAAACCTACTTGCTATCGACTCTCAGCATAGAGCACCCCGGATTTGCCTAAGATGCATGCCTACTGTCTTCCACCTGGACAACCAACGCCAGGCTGACTTAACCTTCTCCGTCCTCTCATCGCATTACACAGAAGTAATGGAATATTAACCATTTTCCCATCGACTACGCCTTTCGGCCTCGCCTTAGGGGTCGACTCACCCAGCCCCGATTAACGTTGGACTGGAACCCTTGGTCTTTCGGCGAACGGGTTTTTCACCCGTTTTATCGTTACTCACGTCAGCATTCGCACTTCTGATACCTCCAGCATGCTTCTCAACACACCTTCATCGGCTTACAGAACGCTCCCCTACCACTTACGCTAATGCGTAAATCCGCAGCTTCGGCACATAGTTTTAGCCCCGTTACATCTTCCGCGCAGGCCGACTCGACTAGTGAGCTATTACGCTTTCTTTAAAGGGTGGCTGCTTCTAAGCCAACCTCCTAGCTGTCTATGCCTTCCCACATCGTTTCCCACTTAACTATGATTTTGGGGCCTTAGCTGGCGGTCTGGATTGTTTTCCTCTTGACTACGGACGTTAGCACCCGCAGTCTGTCTCCCGGATAGTACTCATAGGTATTCGGAGTTTGCATCGGTTTGGTAAGTCGGGATGACCCCCTAGCCGAAACAGTGCTCTACCCCCTATGGTATTCGTCCGAGGCGCTACCTAAATAGCTTTCGGGGAGAACCAGCTATCACCAGGCTTGATTAGCCTTTCACCCCTATCCACAAGTCATCCCCTGGCTTTTCAACGACAGTGGGTTCGGTCCTCCAGTTAGTGTTACCCAACCTTCAACCTGCTCATGGATAGATCGCCTGGTTTCGGGTCTATACCCAGCAACTAAACGCCCTATTAAGACTCGATTTCTCTACGGCTCCCCTATACGGTTAACCTCGCTACTGAATATAAGTCGCTGACCCATTATACAAAAGGTACGCAGTCACATAACAAAGTATGCTCCCACTGCTTGTATGCATGCGGTTTCAGGATCTATTTCACTCCCCTCACAGGGGTTCTTTTCGCCTTTCCCTCACGGTACTGGTTCACTATCGGTCAGTCAGGAGTATTTAGCCTTGGAGGATGGTCCCCCCATATTCAGACAAGGTTTCACGTGCCTCGCCCTACTCGATATCATTATCTAAGCCCTTTCGTGTACGGGACTATCACCCTTTATAGTCACACTTCCCAGAGTGTTCCACTAAAACTTAGATAACTTAATGGGCTGATCCGCGTTCGCTCGCCGCTACTGACGGAATCTCAATTGATTTCTTTTCCTAAGGGTACTGAGATGTTTCACTTCCCCTCGTTCGCCTCAACAACCTATGTATTCAGTTATTGATACCTACCTTATGGTAAGTGGGTTCCCCCATTCAGAAATCTCCGGATCATAGGATATTTGCCGCCTCCCCGAAGCTTATCGCAGGCTATTACGTCTTTCATCGCCTCTGACTGCCAAGGCATCCACCACATGCACTTAATTACTTGACTATACAACCCCAAACAGTCGCTTACGCGAACTTCAAGGTGTACAGCTTCAATCTCATACCAAAACGCTTGATTCAGTTAATTTGCTAGTTCTCATCTCATTTCAATTTGTCTCAATCTAAATTAATTAAAATTTCAATTAAAACGCTTCAAAATGTATGAGTGAACAATTTATTTCAGACTCAAATTGAATAATCTGTTAATGATTTTACATGCCTTCGTCAGGTCATGTACCGTGATTACTCACAGAGGTTAATATCAAGGTCGCATATCTTACACAATCTTTCTACTAAGCTCTATAAGCAAATAAGCTGTTTGCTTATTTATTAGCTTAATCTTAATTAAATTGAAATATCAATCGAACTAAAATCATGGTGGAGACTAGGAGAGTCGAACTCCTGACCTCCTGCGTGCAAAGCAGGCGCTCTACCAACTAAGCTAAGTCCCCAGCTTAAAATCATTTGTGAATTGTACATTATCTTTCGTCTTTGGTGGGTCTGACAAGACTTGAACTTGTGACCCCACGCTTATCAAGCGTGTGCTCTAACCAACTGAGCTACAGACCCTCAGATAATATACCGAAGAACAACTTGTTGTGGATTCTTACCAAGTCTCACCTTTTCGTTAAGGAGGTGATCCAGCCGCAGGTTCCCCTACGGCTACCTTGTTACGACTTCACCCCAGTCATTGGCCACACCGTGGTAAACGTCCTCCCGAGGGTTAGACTATCTACTTCTGGTGCAACAAACTCCCATGGTGTGACGGGCGGTGTGTACAAGGCCCGGGAACGTATTCACCGCGGCATTCTGATCCGCGATTACTAGCGATTCCGACTTCATGGAGTCGAGTTGCAGACTCCAATCCGGACTACGATCGGCTTTTTGAGATTAGCATCACATCGCTGTGTAGCAACCCTCTGTACCGACCATTGTAGCACGTGTGTAGCCCTGGCCGTAAGGGCCATGATGACTTGACGTCGTCCCCGCCTTCCTCCAGTTTGTCACTGGCAGTATCCTTAAAGTTCCCATCCGAAATGCTGGCAAGTAAGGAAAAGGGTTGCGCTCGTTGCGGGACTTAACCCAACATCTCACGACACGAGCTGACGACAGCCATGCAGCACCTGTATCTAAGTTCCCGAAGGCACCAATCTATCTCTAGAAAGTTCTTAGTATGTCAAGGCCAGGTAAGGTTCTTCGCGTTGCATCGAATTAAACCACATGCTCCACCGCTTGTGCGGGCCCCCGTCAATTCATTTGAGTTTTAGTCTTGCGACCGTACTCCCCAGGCGGTCTACTTATCGCGTTAGCTGCGCCACTAAGTCCTCAAAGGACCCAACGGCTAGTAGACATCGTTTACGGCATGGACTACCAGGGTATCTAATCCTGTTTGCTCCCCATGCTTTCGCACCTCAGTGTCAGTATTAGGCCAGAAGGCTGCCTTCGCCATCGGTATTCCTCCAGATCTCTACGCATTTCACCGCTACACCTGGAATTCTACCTTCCTCTCCTATACTCTAGCCATCCAGTATCGAATGCAATTCCCAAGTTAAGCTCGGGGATTTCACATTTGACTTAAATGGCCACCTACGCGCGCTTTACGCCCAGTAATTCCGATTAACGCTTGCACCCTCTGTATTACCGCGGCTGCTGGCACAGAGTTAGCCGGTGCTTATTCTGCGAGTAACGTCCACTTAGCCTAGATATTAGCTAGGTAAGCCTCCTCCTCGCTTAAAGTGCTTTACAACCATAAGGCCTTCTTCACACACGCGGCATGGCTGGATCAGGCTTGCGCCCATTGTCCAATATTCCCCACTGCTGCCTCCCGTAGGAGTCTGGGCCGTGTCTCAGTCCCAGTGTGGCGGATCATCCTCTCAAACCCGCTACAGATCGTCGCCTTGGTAGGCCTTTACCCCACCAACTAGCTAATCCGACTTAGGCTCATCTATTAGCGCAAGGTCCGAAGATCCCCTGCTTTCCCCGTAGGGCGTATGCGGTATTAGCGCTCCTTTCGGAACGTTGTCCCCCACTAATAGGCAGATTCCTAAGTATTACTCACCCGTCCGCCGCTAGGTCCAGTAGCAAGCTACCTTCCCCCGCTCGACTTGCATGTGTTAAGCCTGCCGCCAGCGTTCAATCTGAGCCATGATCAAACTCTTCAGTTAAAATCATTAATTCCTTAAGGGAATCAATCTGGCTCATTAATCACTAGCAAAAATATTCGCTCTCAAATAAATTTTCGAGTAAATTTCTACTTTTAATCAATGAATCTTAAATATATTCAGTGATCACTCAGTAAAAATCCACACAAGTTGTTCTTCAACTCTATTAATGATTCGCATCACTGATTCGTCATCAGCAAGCTAGGTCGGCTATATTACTCTCTTTTTAAAGAAAGTCAACTGTAATCTGAAAGTTTTTTTATCTTCTTCATCAAACCTCAACCTCAATCAATCTAAGAACTAAATCTTAAACCAATCAACTAAGTTATTGTTTATCAAGAAGTTTCTTTCAACATCACCGCCGATGGATACGCATTATAGACCAATCAATTCCAAACACAACCCCCTAAACCATTTTATTTCTATTTTATTTGTCAATAGAACAAATTGTAGACGAAACTGGGCGGTTTTTACTAAATATGGATACTTTTAAACCAAAACAAATGGAGCTAAAGCTATTTTTTAGTTTCAACCTTTATACTTTCAATATAAATCGGCTTTACAGGTACGTTTTGATACATGCCTTTATCTGTTGTTTCTACCTTTGATATTTTATCTACAATATCCATCCCTTTAGTGACTTTACCAAAAACTGCATAACCATCGTTATACATACTTTTATTTAAATTAGGATTATCAACCGTATTAATAAAAAATTGTGCCGTTGCTGAATCTGGATCGCTAGTTCTTGCCATAGCTAATGAGCCGCGAATGTTTTGTAGACCATTATATGACTCATTTTTTATAGGTGCCTGTGTTTGTTTTTCACTAAAGTTTTTGTCAAATCCACCACCTTGAATCATAAAACCCGGAATAACACGATGAAAAGTCGTATTGTCATAAAACTTAGTATTCACATAGTGTAAAAAGTTTTTTGTTGATAGGGGTGCTTGGGCATCATTAAGTTCAATCTCTACATTTCCCATAGATGTTTTCATCTCTACATAGGTATTTGCAAAAACTGACCCACATGCAAGCGTAGATAAGAATAAAAGAATCGATTTTTTCATGTACACGTGATTACTAAAATTTTATTTAACTTAATCTGTAACATGGTTTCACGTGAAACACAATTTTAAAAAGTTAAAGTGATACTACAATTTTATATGTAGGTATCACTTTACTTTCTATATTTTATTGAGCTGTTGTTGTTACGTCTGAAGCTGTAGAAGATGTCATTGGTGATGATATTTGACCAGATGTATCAGTTGAAGCCATTGGTACTGAACCTGCACTTGATGCATCTGTATTTTGTGAAGCTGTCATAGATGGCGCTGTATTTTTTGGTTCTTCTGCTTTCTGTGAAGCACAACCTACAGCCGACAAAGTGAATCCAACAACAGTTAAAGAGATTAAAGCTAGTTTTTTCATAATCAATCACTCGTTCCTAAAAGGAAAATAAATAAATACTCAACATCGGAGTATTTGCATCATGCATATTTTTTTAAACGCTCAATATGTTGAATCTGCTAAATTTTTAAAGTTTTTCTTTACCAGAGCATGTATTTTGTTAATCGATACTTATTGTCCATGCATGAATTAATTTACCTTAAGCTATTGCTATATCTATTCTTTTTTAAATTTATTCTTCTTTTATTGTTCACTTAATATCAAAATAATAATTTCATTTAGGTCATAGAAAGACACACTCAGATAACAAAGCGATATCTTTCTATATGCATAATCATGATTTTTTTGATTTTTATATTGTTATGGCCACTTCATTTCACCTTTTACAACTTTTGCTCCTAACTCTAAGCTACTTACTTCATGTAGATGAGGATATGCTTTTTTCATCTTTGAAATAAGTTGGTTTGCATCTTTGGTTTCACTTACAGCTTTCTCGTATTTTTCAAGGTATTGGATAGAAAAGTCTACAGCAGGCATATTCTGTAGTGACCCATGAGCCATATGCGCAGGAATTACAGTTTTAGGCATAAGCTTTTTAATATCTTGTAACGTCTCCAAAACCTCCTGTCTAGATGCGCGTGTTGATGTATCAGCCATCCATAAGTGAATACCTGAAGATACTGGAATACCTCCCACTACTGCTTTTAAGTGAGGTATCCATAAATAAGTTAGTTCTTTTTTACCCTTAATCTGAATATTTAATCCATCAAAATCTATTTCTTTCGCTGTATAGGTATGAGGAATAATAATTTTATGAGGTGCATTTTCTCCCATTTGCACAGACCAATAGTTTTGTTTTAGTTGATATGTATCTTGGATATGCTTAACCGTTTCAGGTGTAGCAATAATTTGTGCTTGAGGAAATATTTGTTGTAATACATCAAGGCCAAAATAATAGTCTGGATCACCATAACTCACAAAAATAGTTTTTAATGTCTTCCCACTATCTAATATATTTGCAGCGACACGTAATGCTTCAGATTTTGAAAACTGTGCATTAACTAGCATTACCTCTTTATCTGTTTCAATCAGTGTAGATGTGACTCCAAAATGTTCAGAGGATGCAAGAAAAGGTTGAATTTTAATATTTTCAGCATAAGTGTTCTGCATAAGCAGCGCACTATTAAATACTAAAGCTACCGATAACTTTTGTATGGTCGTCATATTTTTATCTCTTCTATTATGAGCAGTTTATTTTAATCTTCTTATATACGCTTTAAAGTTGCTCATTTAAGATAGTCTATTTCATTATAAGCAACAATTTTTTATGGATACCCTAAAAGCCATTCAAGTTTTTGTGACTATTCATCAATACGGAAGTTTTACTAAAGCAGCGGATCATCTTAACTATTCTCGAGCGATGGTATCTCGATATTTAGAACATCTTGAGGAAAAGTTTTCGACACGCTTATTTCAGAGAAACACGAGAAAAATATCTTTAACACCCGCAGGAGAACAAGCATTACTTTATTGTGAAAATATTTTACAACAAGAAAAGCTTCTATATGGATTGGCAGCTCATGAACAACATCAGGGCGTTATTCGAATTTCTTGCAGTAGTTTTTTGTTTCAAATGGGTGTAGATAAATGTATTGCTCAATTCCGTCAGCTTTTCCCAAAGGTAGAGTTCGATATTCAATTGAGTGAGTCCACCATTGACCTTATTGAAGATCGTGTAGATATTGCATTTAGGATTGCACAAAATATTGCAGATGGATTGATTGCAAGGCCAGTTTATCCAATCCCCTCTTCTTTTTGTGCAAGCCCTATCTATTTAAACAAGATAGATACTCTCACTCATCCAAGTCAATTGATTCAGCATGACTGTATTGTTCACTATGCTCAATTGAGTACTTGGACTTTTATTAACAGAGATCAACAACCTCAGAATTATACGGTAAAGAGTACATTTAAAAGTAATGATGTATTAGCATTACATAAAATGTGTGTAGAAGGTTGTGGAATTGCGATGTTACCGACATACGTAGTACTAAACGACCTAAAACATGGAAATCTAAATATTGTACTTCCCGAGTATACAGCACCAGATATTATGCTTTCCTTGGTATATACCTCTCGCCATCATCTTCCACTCATTTCTCAAAAATTTATTGCTTTTATTCAAGAAAACTTACCCATTCTTCTCAAAAAACATGAGGATTGTATTTAATTTGCGAATTAATAAATTTTAGTTCTTGAATTTTACTCTTGCGCCCATACCTTTAAGTTAATCATTTTACAAACTTCCCATGGCAGTTCAGCATAATGCCTGTTCAAGACTGAACGGATGCCAATTAAGGACTGTACATGTTTGAAAAACTTTTTAAACGGAGATCATCAATGGCGAACGAGCAAAAAAACCAAGCTCAAGAGAATCAGTCTGAAGTAGAAAAACACGAACAAGAAGCTCAGGTTGAAGAAAATAATGAGCAAGCTGATGTGAGCGCAGAAGATTTACAAGCCCAAATTACGAAACTTGAAGAAAGTTTAAAACTTGAAAAAGCACGTGCAGCAAATGCAATTTACGAATCTGAAAAAGTAAAAGAGCGTGTTGAGCGTGAAGCAGATACTGCGAAAAAATTTGCTTTAGAAAAATTCGCAAAAAGTTTACTAGATTCTGTAGACAATCTTGAGCGTGCAATTCAAGCAACAAGTGAAGAAAAAAGCCCTCTACTAGAAGGTGTAGAGCTTACACTTAAATCACTACTGACTACATTAGAAAAAAATGAAATCGTTGCTGTAGATACAGCCAATGGTTTTAATGCCGAGTTACACCAAGCGGTAGGTATTGATCCTGAAGCAAAAGCAGGTGAAATCGGAAATGTTTTACAAAAAGGTTACACATTATCAGGTCGTTTACTCCGCCCTGCGATGGTTACTGTTGGTCAATAATTAACTAATATTAGAGAATTTTTTTAATTTTTTTAATTTTTTTGCTTGAAAAAATTAGATTCACTCTCATATCGAATAACAAGCGAAAACATTGCAAAATAAATTTTAGAGGACACATTCAATGGCTAAGATTATTGGTATTGACTTAGGTACTACCAACTCATGTGTTGCAGTACTTGAAGGCGAAAAAGTAAAAGTAATTGATAACGCTGAAGGCGCACGCACAACCCCATCTATCATTGCATATAAAGATGGTGAAACACTTGTTGGTCAAAGTGCAAAACGCCAAGCAGTAACTAACCCAAAAAATACATTATTCGCAATTAAGCGTTTAATTGGTCGTCGTTACGAAGATTCTGCTGTACAAAAAGATATTGGTCTTGTGCCATACAAAATTGTAAAAGCAGACAATGGCGATGCTTGGGTTGAAGTAAACGATAAAAAACTTGCACCACAACAAGTTTCAGCAGAAATTTTGAAAAAAATGAAAAAAACTGCTGAAGACTATCTAGGTGAAGCTGTTACTGAAGCGGTTATTACAGTACCTGCGTACTTCAATGATGCACAACGTCAAGCAACGAAAGATGCTGGTAAAATTGCTGGTCTAGATGTAAAACGTATCATTAACGAGCCAACTGCAGCTGCACTTGCGTTCGGTATGGACAAAAAAGAAGGCGATCGTAAAGTTGCTGTATACGATTTAGGTGGTGGTACATTTGACGTATCTATCATTGAAATTGCTGACTTAGATGGCGATCAACAAATTGAAGTACTTTCTACAAATGGTGATACATTCTTAGGTGGTGAAGACTTCGATACAGCATTAATTGACTACTTAGTTGAAGAGTTCAAAAAAGAGCAAGACGTTAATCTAAAAAATGATCCTCTTGCACTACAACGTTTAAAAGAAGCAGCTGAAAAAGCAAAAATTGAACTTTCATCTTCAAATGGTACTGAAATTAACCTTCCGTACATCACTGCAGATGCAAGTGGTCCAAAACACTTAGTAATTAATGTAACACGTGCAAAACTTGAATCATTAGTTGCTGATCTAGTTGAACGTACACTTGAGCCTTGTCGTATTGCACTTAAAGATGCTGGCCTTTCAAGTAGTGAAATTTCAGATGTTATCTTAGTGGGTGGCCAAACGCGTATGCCACTTGTACAACAAAAAGTACAAGCATTCTTTGGTAAAGAGCCACGTAAAGACGTTAACCCTGATGAAGCAGTAGCAATGGGTGCTGCAATTCAAGGTGCAGTACTTTCTGGTGATAAAAATGACGTTCTACTTCTTGACGTAACACCTTTAACACTTGGTATTGAAACAATGGGTGGTGTACTTACACCAATCATTGAAAAGAACACAACGATTCCTTCTAAGAAATCACAAGTGTTCTCTACAGCAGCAGACAACCAACCTGCAGTTGATATCGCTGTTTACCAAGGTGAACGTAAAATGGCTCAACAAAACAAATTGTTGGGTAACTTTCAATTAGGTGATATTCCACCTGCACCACGCGGTGTGCCACAAATTGAAGTTTCTTTCGATATCAATGCAGATGGTATATTAAAAGTATCTGCGAAAGATAAAAGCACAGGTAAAGAACAGTCTATTCAGATTAAAGCAAACTCTGGTTTATCTGATGAAGAAGTAGAAGCAATGATCAGAGATGCTGAGGCAAATGCTGAAGAAGATCGTAAATTCGAAGATCTTGCAAAAGCACGTAATGAAGCAGATGCACTCATTTCTAGCGCAAATAAAGCTGTAAAAGACTTAGGTGATAAAGTTACCGAAGACGAAAAAACAGCTGTAAATACTGCAGTATCTGAACTAGAAGCAGTAACAAAAGAAAATGATGCTGAAGCGATCAAAGCAAAAACTGAAAGCTTACAAAACATCTTAATGCCAATTACTCAGCGTGCTTATGAGCAAGCTCAGGGCGCTCAAGGTGGTGCACAAGGTTTTGATCCAAATGCATTTAACCAAGAAGGTGGAGCTCAGCAGAAGAAAGCTGATGATGGCGTTGTAGATGCTGAATTTAAAGAAGTAAAAGATGATAAGAAATAAGATTTCTTAAAATCTAAAAAACCGTGCAATATGCACGGTTTTTTTATGCTCTAATATATAGACGCTTAAAATTATCATGATTTTTCATATGAGCTTTACCGAAGAACAAAAAGCAAAAATTTTATATATTTTAAAAATTCTCGCATGCGCCCTGATTGTAACTTTACTTGCTATTTGTATAGATAAGGATCATGTTTCCAACTTTTTTTTATGGAGCTCATTGACTGCCTTTTTTACTATTCAATACGATGCCAATAGTCCTGTCAATTTTAATCAAGTCACAGGCAATCTCATTGGCTCTAGTATAGGTGTTATTATTTGGTTACTTGTTTCACAATTCTCTAAAGAACATACATATATTAATATTGAATACTTATTACTAATTTTGGGAATATTACTAACTACAATTACATGCATACTTCTAAAACATGCTGAATACTGTGGTATCGCACTATCAGGCTTACTTATCGTTACGGTATACGATGTATCGCATAATACATTTCATGGCGCGCTACTACGTATTTTGTTTTGCGCAATTGGCTGCCTTATCGCATACATTGTCGACAAACTTAGTCATAAAATATTGAAAAATCATATATATAATAAAGCTTAATTTTTTGTGTATGCTATAAATAAGATAAACCTCTCTATTTTCATAGAGAGGTTTATCTGCCCACCCTCTGTTGTGTATTTATGTTTATAATTATTCTTTGTTTATTTTTTGTTGGGCAAATACAGAATATTAAATTTCACAAAGATATGATGTAGTCCAAAACCTACATATGAATAAATATTAGACAATTAATTTCAAATTATTGAATTATATTAATTTTTTTAATGTTAAATTAAGTAACTATATTGTTATTAAACGTGACTAAACTTTGGAAACTATAATATGGATCAATCAAATAATTTAATTACTGTTGCTGCAGCAATTATTTTAAATGAGAAGGGTGAGCTTTTACTGGTTCGCAAAAGAGGAACTCTCTTTTATATGCAAGTCGGAGGAAAACTTGAAAATGGTGAAGCCCCAAATCAGGCTTTAATCAGAGAAATAAAAGAAGAAATTGGATTAGAGGCTACAATTATTAAAAGTTATGGTGAGTTTTATACTCAAGCTGCAAATGAGAAAGGATTTGATCTGAAAGCTTATTTGTATCATGTAAAAATCGATGGTCAACCCAAATTATGTTCAGAAATTGAAGAGATAATCTGGATTAACCCATCGGCTACTCAGGATATAAATATCGCTCCCCTCACTTTGGATATTGTATTTCCTCTTGTCAGGAGAGAGCTTTCATAAAATACCAGTTTAATTTTTTAAACTACGAATTTTATTTAGAAACATCTGACCAGCTCGTCCATTTGGATTTAACCCTAACTTTTGCTGTTCTTGTGAAATGGCTTGACGTGTTTTGTCACCAATTAAGCCATCTGCTTCACCAATGTCATAACCTTTAGAGATCAAATAGGTTTGAATTTCTCTTCGTTCTGCTCTAGAAGTTCCTGCATCATCTGTTGGCCAAGGTGCAATAATAGGTCCATTGCCTTTTAAACGATCTGACAAATAAGCAATTGCTAAAGCATAGCTTTCCGCGGCATTATAACTATAAATTGCATCGAAATTTTTAAATACTAAAAATTTAGGACCACTACTACCTGCAGGCATGAGTAAACCTGCTACGGTATTCTCAGTAATATTACCTTGAACTAATGGGCTCCCATCTATTCTCGTTATTCCTTTAGAAAGCCATTCTGACAAAGGTTTTTTATTACGTCTTCCTTCATTATTAAATATAAATCCTGATGGAACTTTTACTTCAAAGCCCCAAGGCATGCCTGTCTGCCAACCTGATTTTTTAAGAAAATTTGCAGTAGATGCCAACGCATCAGAAGTATTAGAAACCAGATCTCTACGCCCATCACCATCAAAATCAACAGCCAATCTCTCATAGGTTGAAGGCATAAATTGTGTTTGACCAAATGCTCCAGCCCACGAGCCTATTAATTGATTTTCGGTTAAATCGCCACTTTGCAAAATTCTAATTGCAGCAAAAAACTCTCCTCTAAAATAGGATTGTCTTCGTCCTTCACAACTTAATGTACCTAAAGACTGTAATAAAGGATATTTACCAACAATGTTACCAAAATTACTTTCTACGCCCCAAACAGCAACAACGACTTCAGGTGGAACTCCGTATCTGTTTTGTATTTGACTTAGAACTTGTTGATGCTGATTTAACTGTGATCGACCTAAAGCGATACGTTCATCATCAACAAGACCCGATAGATAATCCCAAATAGGGGTAGAAAATTCTGGTTGATAATTTAACTTATCTAAAACAGAGTAATCTGGTGTTAAATTTTTTGTATATTGATCATATATATCATTTTGGATACCAGATGCCAGTGCTAGAGGCTTTATTTGAGCGAGACATTGCTGAAACTTAAGATCCGAATCTCCCTGTTGTACAGCAGTTTTGACAATTTTATCATTCACAACCAAAGGCATAATTTTTTGTGTATCTGACTTAATAACAAGCTCTGCATGAGACATCGTACTTATAGCAACAATAGGAAAAATAAATAAATTCAAATAATTTTTCATCTATACAATCCTTGGTTAATTTTTAGATTAATTTTTTTAGAATATCAGGATTTTTTTTAAATCTAATATATAAATCGTAACTTTGAATTCAAAAAACATATCCATAGATTTTGAATTCAAGTTTTCAAATTTAAAATAATGATTAAATTTAAATAAGAAAACTGTGGATAAAATAATAAATATAAAAAAGCGACTCAGAGGTCGCTTTTTTATATTTTTATGAGAAATGAATATGTAGCTAAATATTCATATCACTTTGTAATGCTAATGGTTCAGGTAAAATCTTAGCCAATTTTCTACACAAATCAGTTAAATTTTCTGAATCATGAGGCATTAATGTAATATGTCCTAGCTTACGGCCTACACGTTCAGACTTATTATACAGGTGTAAATGTGCTCCCTCTAAACGAAGAACATCGTCTATTTTAGGATGCTGACCAATAATATTCACCATAACTGTAGGACGAATACAATCCGTTTCACCCAGCGGTAACCCTGCTACAGCGCGAATATGGTTTTCAAACTGAGAACATGTTGATCCTTCAATAGACCAATGACCAGAGTTATGAACCCTAGGTGCCATTTCATTTGCATACAAACCTTGCGAAGTCACAAATAGTTCTAATGTAAGTACACCAACATAATCTAAATGATTTAAAAGTCTTGTAATGTACTCTTGTGCAACAGGTTGTAAGCTTTCACTTTTTGGTGCAGGCACAATAGAATGAGATAGAATACCTTGATGATGATGATTCTCAGCCAATGGCCAAGTTTTTACATCTCCATCTTGTCCGCGTACAGCAATAATTGAAACTTCTCGAGAAAACTGAACAAAGCTTTCCGCAATTAGACTTTTCGCTGCACCCAATTCTTCCCATGCTTGTGAAATTTGGTCATGCGTACGAATAATAAATTGCCCTTTACCATCGTATCCACCCATTGCTGTTTTAAGAACAATTGGTAATCCCAACTTTTCCACAGCTATGTGTATATCTTCTAAGTTATCCACAGCAAGGAATGGCGCAACGGGGATATCTAATGCTTTAAAGAGATTTTTTTCAGATAATCTATTTTGTGCAATAGCCAAAGCTTGTCTTGGTGGATAAATTTTCTTACCACTTTGCACAAGCTCATCAACTTCATTTAAAGGCGTATTTTCAAACTCTAAGCTAAATACAGGCGCACTTTCTATAAATGGTTTTAAATCTTTACTTTCATGACTTGTAAATACTTTTCCCAATATTGCAGAAGGGCACGTTACATTTGCTTCGTAAAATGTACAATGAATATTAAGAGGTAGTGCAGCTTGGGCCATCATACGACCTAATTGACCACCTCCAAAGATACCAATCGTTGTATCCATAAATTATTCCTCTAATTATACATTCCCAGGAATATTATTATTCGCAACCTTTTCAGTTTGCGATGCTCTAAATGATGCAACATTATTCGCAATTTCAGTATGAGTTAAACCCAAAATCTGTGCAGCCATAATTGCAGCATTTGTTGCTCCCGCAGGTCCAATAGCTAGTGTACCTACAGCAATACCCGCTGGCATTTGAACAATTGAAAGTAGAGAATCTACACCATTTAAAATTGAAGATTTTACAGGAACACCTAATACTGGAAGATCAGTTTTAGCAGCGCACATACCTGGTAAATGGGCTGCACCACCTGCACCGGCAATAATAACTTGAATACCGCGATCACGTGCAGTTTCTGCATATTCAAATAAACGGTCTGGAGTACGATGTGCTGAAACAACCTCTGCCTCAAAAGGAACGCCTAATTTTTCAAGCATCTGTGCAGTATGTTCAAGCGTTGCCCAATCTGACTGGGATCCCATAATAATTCCAACTAATGGTGTTGCTTCAACTTTAGCCATGTTCATTTAAAATTCCGAGAGTAGAAAATAGAGGCGATTACTTCTTATAAGTAATACTTTAAACTCATTTTATTATAACTGTTTTTTCTATCGCTCCCAACCCAACAACAAGTTAAAGTTTTTATGCAAAAAATAGAATAAAAGTGTCATTTCATTCACTTAAAAACTTTCAATTTCATTTATTTTTTCATCATTTAATAAAAGTTTTTTCCTCTATTTTTATATCCTTTGGCATGTTTCATTGTCCAGTCTATATAATGATGATTTTGAATTTCAATTTCTTCTATTTTATTTATTTCAGTTATTTTATCACTTGTAGCTAAATATTTAACCAGCTTATCAACTGTATTTTTATTTCCTTCTATACAGTGAAAAAATGATTGGTTGGCATAATAGAATACTCCAGATACATTATATTTATGATTATATTTAGATACAACTTCATAAATAAACCGAAGTTTATCTACAAGTGTTTCATTCTCCTGACGACTCACTAGGCCAAAATAGCAGTATCGCACTTTCATATTTTTAACCAACCTTAACCACACTAACCATTTTTTCGTCAAGAATTCCAATTACACCATACCAATATAATGAAATAAATGTACTCCCATCCCAAAATCCATTGAAATCAATCATCATTTTTTGGGAAGCGTATCTTGCTCAGCAAGAACTAACTCATCCAAAAAATCTGATAGATTACTGTCATTTAAACCTAAAGACATTAATGTTTTCTCACCGCGATTTTTAAAAAATAATTCAACTCGCGAATTTCTTTGTACATACTTCATAGACCAACCATTAAATCTACGCTTTTGTATCGCTCTTGTCCCAAAATAATGAACATAATGATGACGAGGATCTACGGCAATACGATCGAATAAATCTTCAATTACTCTTTCAAGTCCTTCTATATACTGAAAAAATCGCCCTCCAGAGTAGTATAAAACCCCTGTAACATTATGTTTATTATTAAATTTCTTTGCGACTTCTAGTATATCATGGATTTCATCTAATAAAGTTTCATGGCTCCCTTTACGCACACTGCAATAGCATAAAGCATGTAATTTCACACAATTTGCTCCCTTGTTGAAACGTCTGTGATTAGTATGGAACATATTCACAAAACATGAAAGATAAAAATAAAATAGAATAAAAAACATCCAAATCTTGTAAGCTTTTGCTTACATATTTTTATTTTTTTAACAAATATAATAGGATAAGATCAGAAAAATATATTTGAAGAGATTAATATTTTAATTTGGCTACTTCAGATCAGGAAAAACATGAATAATTTATACATTACATTGGTGTCAGATGACATGCATGTTTTGCATTTACAAAAAATTGAAGATATGACGAAGACAAATGATCATATATCAATGAATACATTATGGATGGATATCGATGATGCAAGTCTTATCGATTTTTCAGTCTATTCAGCATTAGCAAATGCCCAACGTGGTGATGTCATTAGTCTTAAAGATAAAAGTTATCGTGTCAGTCAGATTTCTTATAATAAACCTAGAGAGATAAGCTAATTTACTTCAATCTATTTTCTATTTTTAATATAAATATTTCTCTTATTTTTGTTTTACACGGTAAATATAGGTTTATATCATATGTCTAATATAAAGACATAGATAGATAGAAATGACCTTTAAACATATTCATTATAATACAGCAGAAATTAACTGTATTCGGCAATTAAAAAATTAATTATTTATATATCAACTATTATTAAGAATAAAATATAATACTATTATAATTATAAAATCTTAGCTTATTTCTTCACATAAATTTACAGCCTTTTTTCCTTATCCTTATGCAATAATAAAATGAGAAGCACCGAACTATACCCATAATTTTATACTTAAATTTATAGGAAATTTATCATGAAATCTCGTGCAGCTGTTGCATTTGGTCCAGGCCAGCCTTTAAAAATTGTAGAAGTTGATGTTGCACCACCTCAAAAGGGTGAGGTACTTATTCAAATTAGTCATACAGGCGTTTGCCATACAGATGCCTTTACACTTTCAGGAGAAGATCCAGAAGGGGTATTTCCTGCAATTTTAGGTCATGAAGGCGCAGGTATTGTGGTTGAAGTCGGTGAGGGTGTAACAAGTGTACAACCTGGTGATCACGTCATTCCGTTATATACCGCCGAATGTAAAGAATGTCTTTTCTGTAAATCAGGTAAAACCAATCTGTGTACCGCGGTGAGAGCGACTCAAGGTAAAGGCGTAATGCCAGATGGTACAACACGATTTTCCTATGAAGGACAGCCTATCTATCACTATATGGGTTGCTCTACATTTAGTGAATATACTGTCGTTGCAGAAGTATCTCTTGCAAAAATTAATCCTGAAGCAAACCATGAACAAGTTTGTCTTTTAGGGTGTGGCGTGACGACAGGTATCGGTGCAGTTCACAATACAGCCAAAGTACAAGAAGGTGATAGTGTCGCCGTCTTTGGTTTAGGTGGTATTGGTCTTGCGGTCGTACAAGGTGCTCGGCAGGCTAAAGCAGGTCGAATCATTGTTGTAGACACAAATCCTGAAAAGTTCAAACTTGCAGAATCGTTCGGAGCAACTGATTTTCTTAATCCTAAAGATTTTGATCACCCCATTCAACAGGTTATTGTTGAAATGACAGGATGGGGAGTCGATCACTCTTTTGAATGTATTGGCAATGTAAATGTCATGCGCTCAGCACTTGAATCGGCACATCGTGGTTGGGGACAGTCAGTCATTATTGGGGTTGCTGGTGCAGGACAGGAAATCTCAACCCGTCCATTCCAACTCGTAACAGGACGAACTTGGAAGGGGACTGCTTTCGGTGGTGTTAAGGGTCGTAGTCAGTTGCCTACTATGGTTGAAGATGCAATGAAAGGAGATATTCAACTTGAACCATTTGTCACACATACCATGCCACTTGAACAAATTAACGATGCATTTGAACTGATGCATAAAGGACAATCTATTCGTACTGTAATTCATTACCAAGCAAAATAATAAATCGTCTTGCAACTACTACACTACACCGTTGTAGTGGTTGCTATTTCAGCTTTTCTTCACCAATTATAACTATCTTTTCTACAATAGCCTTGCTATGGTTTCTTCAATTAAGATCAGCACCTTACTCATGTTCACATCAGAAAAGAACAGAGTAAAATTTGGAGAAAATTAAATCATGCATCTGCATATTTTAGGTATTTGTGGCACATTTATGGGCTCTTTGGCACTGCTTGCACGAGATTTAGGGCATAAGGTAACAGGGTCAGATCAAAATGTTTACCCACCCATGTCTACACAGCTTGAGAATGCAGGTATTGAACTCATGCAAGGCTACCATCGTGAACATTTAGACCCAAGACCTGATTTAGTGATTGTTGGTAATGCAATGGTTCGAGGGATTGATGCTATCGAATATATTCTTAATGAAGGTGTACCATATACTTCAGGCCCTCAGTTTTTAGCTGAACATGTACTACAAGATAAACATGTATTGGCTGTTGCAGGAACGCATGGAAAAACGACGACTACAACTATGCTTGCATGGGTACTTGAACAAGCAGGCTTAAATCCTGGCTTTCTTATTGGTGGCGTACCCCTTGGTTTTAGCCATAGCGCACGTTTAGGAGGTGGGCAATACTTCGTTGTTGAGGCAGATGAGTATGATTCTGCTTTCTTCGATAAACGTTCTAAATTTGTTCACTACCACCCTAAAACAGCAATTTTAAATAACTTAGAGTTTGACCATGCAGATATTTTTGATGATCTAGCTGCCATTCAAAAACAATTTCATCATCTTGTTCGTACTATTCCGAGTGAAGGCAAAATTATTGCACCCATTACCGAATCAAATATTGATGATGTACTCAAACAAGGTTGTTGGACACCCGTAACAAGAACGGCGCTCACATCACATAACGATGCTGAAATATATGCAGAGCTCATTGAAGCAGATGGCTCTCATTTTAAGGTATATCATCATCAACAGTTTGTTGGTGAAGTGAAATGGAATATGACAGGCCAACACAGTGTTGCTAACGCTCTAGCTTCAATTGCTGCTGCAAACCATGTAGGTATTGACATTGGACAAGCATGTGAGGCTTTGTCTAAGTTTGGGGGTGTAAAGCGTCGTATGGAGTTGCTAGATACGATTGATGGTATAGAAATATATGACGATTTTGCTCATCATCCAACAGCAATTGCAACAACATTGGATGGCGCTCGCAAAAAATTGGGTAAGCGCCGTTTATGGGCAGTGATTGAACCTCGTTCAAATACAATGCGTCTTGGAACCCATAAACAAGGTCTTGCACATGCAACTGAACTTGCAGATCAGGTCATTTGGTACCAACCCGAAGGTCTTAATTGGGACTTACAGCCTGTCATTGATGCTTCAAAAAATGAAGCTTACGTAACTCATTCATTAGATGACATCATCAAACACATTGTTAAAGATGCACATGAAGGTGATGCGGTTATTATTATGTCAAATGGTGGTTTTGGTGGCTTACATCAAAAGCTTATCAAAACCTTAAAAAAACAATAATATTTGCTTTTAATTAGACAATATGACAAAATATTTCTATTGAATGAACACTATTCAAACAGAATTGAACAAGGGGAGTAGCCTCCTTAACTTAGTAAAGTACTAAGTGTCAGGTTTCGTCATTACACTTTGCAAAAACAAAGTCGGTACCTGAGCGCTGTCATCATACAGTGTAGGCAAGACCTTGATCATGTTGTCACAGAGGGTAAATAAATCATCTGGCAACTGGTCAAGGTTTTTTTATGGCCAAATGCAAGATGAAGGAGTAAAACATGGACTCTGTCGGAAACTTTTGGCTATACGGGGTATTCTTTTGCCTTGTTGCCGTGATGTTACTGATTGACTTTTTAAGTTTCAAACAAAAAGATACTAAAGATGGAACACAGGGTGTTTCATTAAAACAAGCGGGGATTTGGAGTGCTGCATGGGTCACTGTTGCATTACTCTTTGCAGGAGGTCTTTGGGCATACCTACAAAATACCGTTGGAACAGAAATCGCAAATCAGAAAACCTTAGAATATATTACAGGTTACTTGCTTGAAAAATCTTTAGCAATTGACAACGTATTTGTCTGGCTCATGATTTTCTCTGCATTTGCTATTCCACCTATTTTACAACGCCGTGTCTTATTATATGGTGTGCTTGGCGCGATCATTTTAAGAACTATTTTTATTTTTATTGGCGCATGGCTTATCCAAGAATTCTCGTGGATTCTCTATATCTTTGGTGTTTTCCTTGTTTATACAGGCTATAAGTTCTTAAAAGGGCAAGATGAAGACCCAGATATTGAGGACATGAAACTTCTCAAATGGTTAAGAAAAAAACTACCTATTACACCAACCTTGCGTGAAGATAAATTCACCATTCGTGAAAAAGGTAAGTTGTTTGTTACACCATTACTTATCGTACTCATTTTGGTAGAAGTTTCTGATGTTATTTTTGCCGTTGACTCTATCCCTGCAATTTTTGCAGTAACGAGCGATCCATTTATTGTACTGAGTGCAAACCTCATGGCAATTTTGGGTTTACGTGCAATGTTCTTCCTATTGGCTGGTGCAGCACAAAAAATGCATTATCTACCTTATGGATTAGGCGTTATTCTTATATTCATTGGTTTTAAAATGCTCATGTTGATGTTTAATATCCATATTCCGATTTGGTTATCTTTAGGTGTGATTGCGGTTGTCCTTATTATTACCACGATTCTTTCACTCCGCTACGACAAAAAACAACAGCAATCTTAATAAAAAAGGCATGCAAAGCATGCCTTTTTTATTTTCGCATGACATCAACCCATTCTAAAAATAAGTTACAATCTATTGAAAAAATAATATAGATAGGCACACCATGTCTTTGAAACACTCTCCTCAATCTTCTGTTATTCGTGGTAATTTTTTAGATATTACACAGACCGTCACCCAAGCGAATGATATTAAAAATCATGTCCGCTATATTGAAGACGGCGTAATGATTACTTGTGAAGGCAAAATCACATGGTTTGGTACATGGGACGATGGACAGCCATATTTACCTCAAGGTGTAACCGTACAACATTATCCAAATGAACTTATTCTTCCCGGCTTTATAGATACTCATATCCATTACCCTCAAACAGAAATGGTAGGTGCCTATGGTGAACAGCTATTAAGCTGGCTAAATACATATACATTTCCTACTGAACTTAAGTTTAAAGATAAGACATATGCAGATAAAATTGCAGCAATCTTTATCCAAGAATTATTGAAAAATGGTACTACCACTGCATTGGTTTTTGGTACGGTTCATCCTCAATCCATAGATGCACTATTTGAAGAAGCTGAAAAATTTGATATGCGCCTTATTGCAGGAAAGGTCATGATGGATCGACATGCACCTGAAGATCTGTGTGATACCGCTGAACAGTCTTACCAAGACAGTAAAGCACTCATTGAAAAATGGCATGGGAAGGGAAGAGCACTCTATGCAATTACACCACGATTTGCACCAACCTCTACCCCTGAACAACTTAGTAAAGCAGGACAACTAAAACAAGAATTCCCTGACGTGTATGTACATACACACCTGAGTGAAAACAAAGACGAAATTACATGGGTAAAATCACTATTTCCGGAAAGAAAAAATTATTTAGATGTCTATAACTATTATGGTCTTACAGGGAACCGTTCTGTATTTGCTCACTGCGTACATCTTGAAGAGGATGAATGGCAATGTATGCAGCAAACAGATTCAGCAATTGCCTTTTGTCCAACATCGAATTTGTTCTTAGGTAGTGGCTTATTTTCTTTAAAACAAGCTTGGGATAAACAGGTCAAAGTGGGACTCGGCACAGACATTGGTGCAGGAACATCTTTTTCACAATTACAAACACTGAATGAAGCATATAAAGTTCAACAATTGCAAGGTGAAAAGCTTTCAGCATTTGAATCGCTTTATCATGCAACACTCGGTGGCGCAAAGTCACTCGATCTAGATGATAAGTTAGGAAATTTCAATATTGGCAAAGAGGCAGACTGTATTGTTATACAATTCAATGCTACTGCTTTACAGCAATTGAGGCAATCAGAAGCTAAAGGTATTGAAGACCGATTATTTGCACTCTTTACCATGGGAGACGATCGAAACATTCACACCACATACATTCATGGAAAAATTGCATATACGCAAAAACCTCATTAAAGAAATAGCATCTCATCAATCTAAAGATGCATATTGCTATCTTTTGCATTAAACTAGTATGAGTTTTTTTAGGTGTTGCAACGCAACACCTTTTTTATTCAGACAAGTAGGACCTTCCCATGACTGTTCCAATGCGTGTGATGATTTCCGCAGACGAAATTCAAACCAAAGTTAAACAGCTAGGTGAGCAAATTAACCAGTTCTATGCCAATAGCGATAAAGAGCTTGTATTGATTGGTTTATTACGTGGCTCTGTTATTTTTATGGCTGACTTATGCCGTGCAATTGAGAAAACGCATGAACTCGACTTTATGACAGTTTCCAGTTACGGTGGAGGCACTGTTTCAAGCCGAGATGTTAAAATCTTAAAAGATCTCGATGGAGATATCCAAGGCAAAGATGTCTTAGTGGTTGAAGATATTATTGACTCAGGAAATACGCTAAGTAAAGTATTAGAAATGCTACAAACACGTCGTCCAAATTCAATTGAATTATGTACGCTTGTAAGCAAACCTTCACGCCGTGAAATTGAACTAGATGTCAAATTTTTAGGTTTTGAGGTAGAAGATCGCTTTATTGTGGGATATGGTCTCGACTATGATCAAAAATACCGACATATTCCATATATTGGCGAAATCGGTTTATAACAAAAAGTGGCAAAAGCCACTTTTTTATGCACAAAACAACAACATTCATCTTTGATTCTTTGTCTATTATAATTTTAAGAAAACGTAAATACTAAAACGCAATACTAAAATAAACCAAGACTTTAAGGAGCATCTTATTATGTGGAGCCTAATCGTCACCATTTTTATTGGATTCTTAGCCGGGTTAATTGCTCGTGCTTTACATCCAGGTAATGACAAAGCAGGATTTTTGGTCACCACACTGTTAGGGATAGCAGGTTCTTTAGTTGCAACATACGGCGGTCGCATGTTGCATTTATATGGTCCTAATTCATCAGCGGGCTTTATTGCCTCTGTCATCGGCGCAGTGATCGTATTATTTGCTTATAACTTTTTTACCAAAAGTGACTAAACCATAAAATTTTTAAAAAAGCAGTATATTTATATACTGCCTTTTTTTATTTATATTCCTGTATTTTTCAAAATCTTTTCAATTTCATCTGCAGACATATAACCTAGTGTTTTAAAACCATTTGAAAAAATAATTCCCGGTGTACCTTCTATTCCTATTTTTTTACCTAGAAGTAAATTCTTTTGAATAGGGTTATTACAACTGGCATCGTTTTGAGGATTAATATTTTCACGAATTAACTTGTTCCAATAATAAGGTCGACTTGTGCTACACCACACTTGCTTTGAAGAAAAGACAGATTCAGGGCGAACAGGATAAAGAAATACGTAAATTGTAACATTCGTCAAACGATCTAATTCTGGCTCTAACTTTTTACAGTAAGGACAGTTAGGATCAGAAAAAATAGCTATTTTATGCTGACCGTTTCCTTTTACAATCTTAATAGCATCTTGTAAGGGTAGGGTATCCCAATCTACTTTATTGTTTTGTATCATTAAATCCTTTGTAAGATTCTTTTGATCTTTTAAACGAATCATAGAACCGACTAGTATATGCTCAGCGCGCTCGTCTACATAGACAATTTGTTGGTCTAATGACGCACTATAAACTCCTTTCATTTCTGTAGATTGAAGATGTTGAAAATCCAAATTTGGATATTGTTTTTTTAATTGAACACTTAAAGTACTTACATCTGAAAATAGGCTGGTTGATACCAATAAATTCATCAGTAAGACTGACCTTATTTTCCACATAACTCATCACATCATAAAATCACTAGAAATTCAGTTTACCCACATTTATACAAATATTCTGTTTAAAGTTATATTAGACAATGTTCCACGTGAAACACATGATAATTATCAACTTCAGGTTATATATTATTTAACGTCTTGTCGTATTTTATTTTTTAGTTGGGAAAAGAATAATAATCCAAACACTAAAATGGCATATAAATATGATGAATATAAATCAAAAAGTTATTGTAATTACAGGTGCTTCTTCAGGTCTAGGATATGAAATGGCTAAACATTTAGCACGTCACGGCGCAAATGTCATTTTGGGTGCACGCCGTATTGAAAGACTACATGAGCAAGCAAATGAGTTAAATATTTCTCACGATCATTGCGTTCAAACAGATGTACGAGATTTGGTATAAGTTCAAAATCTGGTTGCACAAGCGATAAAACTATATGGCAGAGTTGATGTCCTAATAAACAATGCAGGCGTAATGCCACTATCACTTTTAGAAGAACTCAAAGTTGATGAATGGAATCTAATGATTGATGTCAATATTCGTGGTGTCTTACATGGTATTGCCGCAGTATTGCCAATAATGAAAGAACAGAAAAATGGACAGATTATTAATATATCTTCTGTTGCAGGCCATGTTTTTGGGCCACTCTGTGCTGTATATAGTGCAACAAAATCGGCTGTCTTAGCTATTTCAGAAAGTTTAAGAAAGGAGGTGAAACCCTATAATTTACGCACGACAGTTATTTCACCAGGTGCAGTTGCAAGCGAATTAAAATATGGCTCATCTTCAGAAATGTCTCTTAGTGCGACGCAAAGCTTTTATGAGCAAAATGAGATTCCTGCGTCAAGCTTTGCTAATGCTGTACTTTTTGCTATTCAACAACCTAAAAATTTAGATATTAATGAAATTATTTTCAGACCAACCATTCAAGAAGTATAAAATTTAGATGGCAAAGTAAGGACTTTAGAATGTTATATACCTATCTTGGTACAAGCGACTTATATGTTTCACGAATATGTATAGGCTGTATGGGATTTGGAAACCCTGAAACTGGACAACATCAATGGACTTTAAATGAAGAGAAAACAAGGTCGGTCATTAAATATGGGTTAGAGCAGGGTATTAATTTTTTCGATACAGCTATTGCATATCAAAACGGTTCTAGTGAGCGTTATCTTGGTAAAGCTATACGAGATATGGCAAAGCGTGAAGATATTATTATAGCTACAAAATTTTTACCACGTACGCCACAGCAAATTGAATCTGGGATTTCAGGTAAAGAGGCCATTACACAATCTTTAAATCAAAGCCTGAAAAATCTCGGTACAGATTATATTGATCTCTTTATCTATCATATTTGGGACTATAACACCCAGATTATTGATGTCTTAACAGCACTGCATGAAGCCGTATGTTCTGGAAAAGTAAGATCAATTGGTATTTCAAACTGCTATGCTTGGCAACTGGCGCAAGCAAATACTTTGGCAAAAATGGAGCGCTTAACACCTTTTGTGTCTGCCCAAAGCCACTATAATTTAATTATGCGTGAAGATGAACGTGAACTTTTTCAACTTTGCCATGAAGAACAAATAGCACTCACACCATATAGTCCTCTTGCAAGTGGTCGTCTATGTCGTAATAGAACGATACAAACACATCGATTAGAACATGATGATTATGCAAGAATGAAGTATGATCATACACACTTACAAGATCAGATCATTATTGACCGTGTTGAAGAGCTTGCACATAAGTATCACGTTTCTATGACCGAAATTTCGCTTGCTTGGTTATTAACTAAGGTAACTGCACCTGTCATGGGTATTACTCAGATACACCAAATAGATGCTGCTATTCATGCAACTCAATTAAAACTCAAACCAGAAGATCTATCTTACTTAGAGGAAAAATACCAACCACATGCACTATCTGGGATAATGGCTCAAAATACAAAATATACGAAGGATCAAAAACAAGTTTGGACAAAATAAGGTAAGGTGAAAAGTAATAATTTATAAACTAAACTAACTTTGAAAGTATTTACTTAAAAAATTATTTACAGCTAAATATAACTTACCAAATTTAAATATAAAAAATCCTATCAATTAATTTGATAGGCTTATTAGTATATTTTATAACGGTCTAATATTTTCTGCTTGTAGCCCTTTTTGAGCTTGAGAAACAGTAAATTCTACCTGCTGTCCCTCAGTTAAACTTTTAAAGCCATCAGATTGAATATTTTTAAAATGAGCAAATACATCTTGTCCATTTAAAGTTTGAATAAACCCAAAGCCTTTAGTATCGTTAAACCATTTAACAATACCAACTTGTACATTTGACATATATATGTACTCTTTCTAGTAAAAGAACTAAAAAATTGAAATTCAAATTAGAAACGTAGAATTGTAATATTAATATTAGCTACTGCGTAATACTTATAATGACAAACAAAATTCTAGTGAGTAGAAATACAATTTAAAAAACTGTATTTGTGAATTAGATTAATTTATACATTTGATTAAATGAGGTATAAAAACGTTTTCCATCTAAATTTAAGCTAATTTCCTGACCAGACTCTAGAAGAATTTTTTTTCCAACTTCTACATTCATAAATCCAGCAGTAGTATTTTGTCGCTTTTCATTAGGGATAATTTTTACATTAATTTCATCGCCATTTATGGCAATAGCTATACGATTTACAATTTTTTCCAAGATATACCCATTCATGCACATTTCAAAGCATGTGCTATTTTAGTAATAGTTAAATACTGTTTAAAAGTTGTCAATTTAAAAAACAAATACATCAGTCATTTGAAGAGTTTTAGCTCGTTCTGTAAGGCCACACTATAGAGTAAGTTCAACGAAAGCAATTAAATTTACACAAATAATGTAAGCAAAACTATAGTAGTGAGATAGCTTATTATTTAACTTAATAAGAAACAATAGGCTTTATCTCAAACACTATTATTAAAAAATATATTTTAAATAATGCTGCAATACTAAAACTGTATTTAACATCAATTCTTTAATTTTTTTTATAGATAAGCGGATTGTTTTAAAGTTATAAAGGTACAATACCTTTATAACTTTAAAAATAAAATTACTTTCCTATACAGAATGATCCAAATATTTCACCCAACAAATCATCTGCACTAAAATCACCTGTAATTTCTCCCAAAGCATTTTGTGCCAACCTTAAAGATTCAGCGACCAATTCACCTGCATTAAATTCTGTCAGTTGCTCACGTGCTTCTTCTAAATAAGATTGTGTCCGTCTCATCGCGTCTATATGGCGTGTTCTTGCAATAAAGGTATCTTCTTCTGGTTGAAAACCTGCATGCGCTGTAATCGCATCTATAAGCGTTTGAACACCTATTTGCTCTTTTGCAGAAATAGAAATATGCCTAAAACCATGATAGTCCACTAAGGTTGCTGTACTCTGTGTGAGGTCACATTTGTTGCCAATTAAAATAAGTCTTTTAGGAGTCTGATATTCAGCAAAATAATGTTTCGCCAATGCCAAGGGTTCATCATCTTCATTCAGATCATAAACAAGTAGCAATAAATCTGCTTGGCTAATTTCTTTAATTGCGCGTCGAATACCTTCTTGTTCTACAATGTCACCCGTCTCTCGCAAACCTGCCGTATCTGTAAGCGTAATTGGGAGCCCACCCAAAGTAATTTTTTCATGTAGAACATCACGTGTTGTGCCTGCAATATCTGTCACAATTGCACGATCATTTCCTGCCAGTGCATTTAATAAACTAGACTTTCCTGCATTCGGTTTACCTGCAATAACAACCTGTAAACCTTCTCTCAGCAATTGACCTTGACATGCCGACTGTTGGACCTGCTTTACTGAATCTTGTACTTCATCAAGTAAGTTTAATATTTTACCATCTGCTAAAAAATCAATTTCCTCTTCTGGAAAATCAATTGCAGCCTCTACATGTAATCGTAAGTGTATTAATCTTTCAAGTACAGCGTTTACTTTATTAGAAAATGTACCTTGTAATGATCTTACAGCAGAACGTGCTGCTGCTTGCGAAGTCGCATCAATTAAATCAGCAATCGCTTCTGCCTGTACCAAATCGAGTTTACCATTTTCAAAAGCACGCATCGAAAACTCACCAGCTTTGGCAGCAATCGCGCCTAGCTCAAATAGCCTTTGTAACAATGCATTTTGTACTACAGGGCCTCCATGGCCTTGAATTTCTACAACATCCTCTCCTGTAAATGAATGAGGATTTGGAAAACAAATAAGTAGGCCTTCATCTAATACACTCTCATTTTTATCTAAGAATTGCCTAAACCCTGCCATGCGTGTTTTAGGTAATTTCTTATCTGACAATGCTTCTGCAATTGAGTAGGCCTGAGGACCAGATAAACGAATAACACCAACACCACCACGACCTGGAGGGGTTGCAATTGCCGCGATCGTTGTTTGGTTGTATATCATTATTCATCCTTTTTCAGTTCAACAGTACAATAAAAAAACCGCTTAAGTATTTTACCTTAAGCGGTTTAGTTTAGCGTAATTTATCTCGTAAATTAGCCTGTTGCTTTTTTCTCACGATCTTTTTTTACACTTTGAGCAATAAACCATTGCTGCAAGATAGTAATACTGTTGTTCACAATCCAGTAGAGTACAAGACCCGCAGGGAAGAACAACATAAATACAGTGAAAATAATAGGCATTAAGCGGAATACTTTCGCTTGCATTGGATCTGCAGGTTGTGGATTCAGCATTTGCTGACCAAACATTGTCGCACCCATGATTAATGGTAAAATAAACCACGGATCCATTGCAGATAAATCTTGTATCCAAGCCAACCAAGGTGCATGACGAAGCTCAACACTTTCCATTAACACCCAGTAAAGCGCTAAGAAAATTGGCATTTGTAAAAACATAGGTAAACAACCAGACAATGGGTTTACACCTTCACGTTTATACAGCGCCATCATCTCTTGAGAGAAGCGCATACGGTCTTCACCGAACTCTTCTTTCATGCGTTGCATTTCAGGTGCAATAACACGCATTTTTGCCATTGAGCGATAACTTTTAGCAGAAAGTGGCCATAAAATTAACTTAACAACAACTGTTAATAAGATAATAGACCAGCCCCAGTTACCTACAAGCTTATGGAATGTTTCTAGACCTAGGAACAATAATTTTGCAATTGGCCATAACCAACCATAATCTACAGTTTGGTTCAAACCTACAGCTAAATCTTTTAATTCAGACTGAATTTTAGGACCTGAGTAGAATGTCGCATCTACTTCCATTGCTGTACCTGCAGGCACAGTAATAGTAGGTGAGGTAAAACCAATGATATTCATATGGTCAGGTGATTTACGAGATTGTAAATCTGCTGTATATGGTTGACCATTTGCTTGGCTTAATTTTAGTGTTCCAGGAATCCAAGCACTTACAAAGTAGTGCTGAACAACAGCAACCCAACCACCTTTTGCCTGAACATTTAACTTTTCATCATTAAAGTCAGCAAACTTTAATTTATTGTAATGTTCATCTGGCGTACCCCATGCACCACCAAGATATGTTCCTAACTGGAAAATACCTTGACTTGATTTACCTGGGTCTACAGTATCATCACGTTTTATTTGTCCAAAGAATTGGCCCTGCCAATTTTGTTGGCTACGGTTAATTACTTTGTAATCAACACGAATCGGATATTGACCTTCAGTAAACGTAAATGTTTTTACAATCTCTACACCATTGGTTGTTTTATATACCATTGGGATAGAGATTGCTTTCTCTGCTTGGCCATTTTTACCATTTACTGCTTTAGCATCAGCTAAAGAATAGTTGGTTTTTTCAATTTCAAATGATGGACGACCTGATGCACTGCTATCTGGTCCATTTGCACCAATCAATCCAGACTGAGCAACATACGTGCGATCTTTATCGCTTTCAAGCATCACAAAAGGTTGATTGCTATTTTTGCTTGAGTCATGATTTAACAACTCAAGACGAACAATATCTCCACCCTTTGGATTAATCCATAAACGATATAAATCAGTTTGAACAGCTATCAGTTTTTGATCTGATGTAGTTGTTGCATTATTTGTTTGCGGTGCAGTGGCATTACTTGCCTGCGGTACATCTGTTGCCACAGTATTTTGACTATTTGGCAAATCAGCAGACACGTCATGAGCAGCAACAGCAGCAGTATTTTGTTGTACAGCTGTGTTTGTAGTATGACCATAGTCCTTTTGCCAAGCCAAAACAAGTAAATACGCGGTAACCAGCATGGCTCCGAGAATCGCAAACCTGGCCCATTTTTGCATAGCTATGACCCCAAGTGGTTAGAATGATGTTGATTCATAAAATGCTCACGAAAGGGTACAGCAACGTGATGCATTTGAGAACTGATTTGCCGAAATGAAATAAAACGAATTGCTTTTTTGGGTATTGGATCATAGCCTGAACCTCCCCAAGGATGACAACGACATATTCGCTTAAAAGCGAATACACTCCCTTTGAGAGCACCGTGATAATGAAGGGCTTCAATAGTGTATTGAGAGCAAGTAGGAATATAACGACAGCGAGGTCCAATGAGAGGACTAATAACAATCTGATAAAAGCGAACCAACCAATGTAATAGTTTAACCATTGGTCACCTCTACTTTGGTGGGATAGTAGTCGTATTATTATGTCGCTTTTTAGATAAGCGTTGTAATTTATGCCAAGCAGACGCTAATTGTTGATGTAAGTCTTCATTACTCACATTTTCAATTCCTTTTTTTGGCATGACTACAATATCGAGTAAATCAATATTATGATGATTTAAACGAAAACTCTCTCGAGCAATACGTTTTATTCGATTTCTTTCATGCGCTCGACGAACCTTTTTCTTTGCAACAATGATACCTAAGCGACTTTGCTCTTGAGATCGAATTGCAAGAAAAAGAAAATGGGGTTGATGCACTTTAAGAAGCGCATCATCGAATACACTCTTGTAATCGGCGGCACAGCGTATTCGCTTTTCTGTGCCGAAACTATAAAGTGTCATACACCCAAAGTCGATGAAGCGTTAACAATTATACTGTTAAGCTATGACGGCCTTTTGCACGGCGACGAGCTAATACTTGACGACCAGCTTTAGTAGCCATACGAGCACGGAAACCATGAACGCGTTTACGCTTTAATTCAGATGGTTGAAATGTACGTTTCATATCGAAACTCCAAAATTGATCTATCTTAAAGGTTCGCGATTTTATTGTGCATTGAACATTATGTCAACGATTTTAAGTGAAAAACAGAAATTAATCTTGTATATAAAGATTAATTTTTAGATCTAAAACAATATAAAAAGTAAGTAAGCACAAAGATTCTTATTTATAAACAGTTTTATCATCAAACTTATCCACAGTTTTATAACTTTTCAAATTTATTAAATTTAAATTTAAATTCATTCATTTATCCACAGCTCATTGCTCTCTTATATATAAATTCAAATTTATAAATTTAAATTTATTATTATTAGGAAGCCATTTTTCTGTATATAAGTCATATTTAACATTTAAAAACAATATTTTATATTGTGGATAAGATTGTTATTAAGAGTTTATAGAATTGTGGATAAATTTACTATATATTTTATCCACAGCTTGTGGTTAACTTTATCCACAACGTCATTTTGTGGATTAAAAGTAATTTTTTAAGGATAAAAGATGAAATTTTTTATGACATATGTGGATAACTTGGCTAAAATAGCGATCCCTCAATAAAGGGGGTATGTATTTAAATTTAAAAATTAGGGGTCTCACATGCTTTGGACACAATGTCTAGCTCGTTTACGCGAGGAGTTATCTGATAATGTCTTTGCAATGTGGATTCGACCACTGGTGGCAGAAGAGCGCGAGAACACATTATTTTTATATGCGCCTAATCCCTATTGGACACGGTATATTAAAGAACATCATTTTGAGTTAATTTCAATTTTAGCTGAACAACTTTCAGAAGGTAGAGTTCAAAAGGTTGAAATCATAGTTGACTCAAGACCTGGCGCAATATTAAAAGCGAGTGAACAACCCGCAACAACAACTTCTGCGTTAGAAAAACCGAGTCAGCCTAAGGTGAGTTCTCAGCCTAAAGAAAAAAAAGAATCACCTCCAATAAATAAATCAACCTCCGCTAAGAAAAGACAACTTAACCCCTTATTTACTTTCTCGTCCTTCGTTGAAGGTCGTTCAAATCAAATGGCTGCAGAAACTTGTCGTAAAGCACTTACACATCTTGGAGAATCTCAGCATAATCCGCTATTTTTGTATGGTCCTACTGGATTAGGAAAAACGCATTTGATGCAAGCTGTTGGAAATGCATTATTGCATGTGAAACCCAATGCGAGAGTCATGTATATGACTGCTGAAAGTTTCGTACAAGACTTTGTAAGTTCTTTGCAAAAAGGGAAAGTTGAAGAGTTTAAGAAAAATTGTCGCTCTTTAGATTTGTTACTGGTCGACGATATTCATTTACTCGCTGGTAAAGAGGCGAGCTTGGTTGAGTTTTTTTACACATTTAATGCTTTACTGGATGAGTCCAAACAAATTATTTTAACGTCAGACCGTTATCCTAAAGAATTAACAGAATTGGATCCTAGATTAGTTTCTAGATTTTCATGGGGACTTTCGGTAGGAGTTGAGCCACCTGATATTGAAACTCGTATCGAAATTCTATTGAAAAAAGCAGAAAGTACAGGTGTTGACTTACCGCGTAACTGTGCATTATTTATTGCCCAACAAGTTGTGGCAAATGTACGAGAGCTCGAAGGTGCACTTAACAAAGTTGTCGCTATTGCACGCTTTAAAGGGTCATTGATTGATTTAGATGTTGTAAGAGAATCATTAAAGGACGTATTGGCTATTCGAGCACGTACAATTAGTACAGAAAATATACAACGAGTTGTAAGTGAGTACTTTAGAGTACCGTTAAAAGAGTTGATTGGTCCTAAACGTACACGTATTTATGCAAGGCCTCGTCAATTGGCTATGGGCCTATCTAGAGAGCTCACAGGTGATAGTTTCCCTGAAATTGGTATGGCATTTGGTGGGCGAGATCATAGTACTGTCATGCATGCATGTGAAAAAGTGTTAAGCTTAAGGGAAGCAGATCCAATTTTTGATGAAGACTACAAAAATTTGCTTAGACTACTACAA